>OZ251578.1:0-3175414 GCA_965243835.1 Candidatus Spongiisociaceae bacterium | reverse complement strand
GCCGCCGTGCAACACCAGAGCGGGATCGGCCCCCAACAGGCGCGACCCGTATACGCACTCCCCCAACGGCCCGGAGAAAGCGGCCGCCTCCTCGTCGTTCCACCGGTTTTCCATCGGCTCCCTCCCCGGCTCCTATCGTCCGCTCATGAAGGCCGTTCTCCTCTTCCGGTAACCGCGGCCCAAGTCGTCTCCTGCTTGACGAATAATACAGGGGGCTGTCCGTAGGTGGCCATTAGGTTGTTGACAGTCCGGCGGTTGGCGGGTTCCTCCGCGGCTGACGCGGGGCCAGCGGTTATTGCACCTCTTCGCGTTTTAAGGGGAGAGGGTGGGGAATAGGTTCGGGTTGGGTTTGCCGGCGTTCGGCTGCCCCCCCGACCGGCCTCGCCCGCTCCGACTAACCCGCCTATGTCCGGGAGCGCCGGGCTGGATAATCCGTCTTCCGCCACCCGACCGGCGCCCCGGAACCAATACGGCCGCGGGGAGGGGAAATCGTCCGGAGGCTGACGGCCGTTGTTGCGTCGCTTGGCGGAAACCGCCGCCCGCCCGTTGGTCGCAGTCGGCTAGTAGGGGGTGTCCCCGCCGTCTACGCTGAGCGACTGGCCGCGTATGATCACCGCCTCGTCGGACAGCAAAAAGGCGACCACCCGGCCTACTTCCACCGGTTTCACCCGGCGCCTTAGCTGGGCGGGTCCCATATCGGCCAGCAGTTCGGGGGCGGGGACTCCCAGCCGGGGGGAAAGCCACTCCGCCACCCCCGCCAGCATGGGCGTGTCCACCCCGCCCGGACACACGGCGTTCACGTTGATCCCGTCCTCCGCCCACTCCATGGCCAACGAGCGGGTCAGCCCGATCACCGCCGCCTTGGAGGCGTTGTAGGCGGCCATGTTCGGGTATCCGGCCTTGCCGCAGTTGGAGGCCACGTTGACGATCGCTCCCCCGCCCGTCTCCCGCAACCGGCGGCCCACCGCCCGGGAGACCAAGAAAGAGCCGGTCACGTTAATGTCGAATGTGCGGCTCCAGTCATCGGGGTCGGAATCCCAGGCCTCGTCCAGGAACACCGCCCCGGCCGCGTTGACCGCCCCGTCCAAGCGGCCGAAGCGGGCCAGGGTTTCCCGCACCGTCCGTTCCGTCTGTTCCGGATCGGTGACATCGCACCCGGCTCCCATCGCCGCCGTACCCGACGGGTCCAACCGCCGGGCGGCGTCCCGGGCCGCCTCCGCATCCAGGTCGGCCAGCACCGCCCGGCCTCCTTCGTCCAGGACAGCGCGGGCCGTCCCGGCTCCGATGCCGCCCGCCCCGCCGGTGATTAAAAAGACGCGCTCCCGCAACCGCATGGCCCGCTACCAGGTCGGCTGGACGGAAACTCCGCCGTCCACTATCAGTTCCGCCCCGGTTATCCAACGGGCCAAATCCGAAACTAGGAACACGCAGGCGTCCCCTACCTCCTGCGGGGAACCCATCCGCCCCAGCGGACAGGCCTTCTCCCATCGGGTTACGCCGTCCGGCCAGTCCTCCTCCAGGCCGGGGCGGTGAATCAGGCCGGGGGAAACGGCGTTCACCCGGATCCCGTCCGGCCCGTAGGCGAGGGCGGCCGAGCGGGCGTGCATGATCAGGCCCGCCTTGGACACTCCGTAATGACCGTGCATCACCGGCGCGTGATGTCCTTCGATGGAGGCGATGTGGACGATGGACCCGCCCCGGCCCGCCTCTTTCATCGCCGCCGCCGCGGCCGCGGTCAGCCGGTGCACGGCGGTCAGGTTGACTTCCAGCATCTCCGACCATTGGCGGTCGGTCAGATGGGCGAAATGGGCGATGGGCTGAATCCCGGCGTTGTTGACCAGCCCGTCCAGCCGCCCTCCCCCCTCCAGGGCGGCGGCTGTCACCCGGGCCGGACCGTCGGGGTCGGTCAGGTCGGCGGTGACCGGAATCACCCGCTCCCGGACCTCGTCCGGCACACCCCCGGTCAGGCCGTCCAGCGGGGAGGCGCGGGTGTGGGCGACCACCGTCGCCCCGGCGGCCAGCAACCGGGAGGCTATGCCCCCGCCGATGCCGCCCCCGGCCCCGGTGACAACCATCACCCGTCCGGTCAGATCCAGCAGTTGCGCGGGGGACTGCGTCATCGGTACTCCTCCCTTACCAGGCGGCGGATATCCTCGGCCGCCGACGGGTAACGCTCCGCCAAGGCGGAGGCCCGCCCCATTTCCATCTCCTCCACCCGGAAAGGAGGGGCCATGGTGGTTCCCACCAGCGACCAGTCGCCGGTGGTGGCGGCCGCCATCCACACCCGGCCCGGCACCGCCGCAAACGGCCGCTCCCCCGCCTCCAAATCGCTGCCCAAGCGCGGGCGCGCCATCGACCTGTCCTCGTATAAGAGCAACATTTCGGCGGCCGCCCCCGCATAGTAATGCCACATTTCCGGCCCCTCCACCCGATGCACCGCCGAAAAATCCCCCGGCCGGAGCAGAAAATAGATGGCCGAAGAATGTTCGTCCCGCCAAGTCTGCGCCCACATCCCGCCCTCCACCGGCAAGGGTTCCAAACCGAGCAACTCGATCACCCGCTCCGCATTCATTGGGCCAGCCTCCGCGCTATCTTGTTCAACTCCGCCAGCAAAGTCGGCTGGTCCACCGTCGTCGCCTCGCCGCCGGAAACCACTCTGCGGCCCGCCGTCCACACCTCCCGCACCGCCGCCGGGGAGCCCGACCAGACAATGCGGGAAACCGGATCGTCCTCCCCCGGCAAAACGGGATGCAAGGGCGGATAGTCGGCGGACAGGGCCGTCATATCGGCCCAGGCCCCGGGTTGCAACCGGCCCAGGTCGGAGCGTCCGATGGCGTCCGCCGCGCCGGAGGTGACCATGCGCAGGGCGTCGGCGGGGGGAAGGATTCCGGAGTCGCCCCCCCGGAGGCGGGCCAGACGGACGGCGGTGCGCATTTCCTCGAACAGGTCCAGCCGGTGGTGGGAAGCGGGGCCGTCGGTGGCGATCCCCATGCGAATTCCGGCCGCTCTCATATCCTCCACCCGGGCCGACCCGGAACCGTGCTTGGCGTTGGAGCAGGGACAGTGGGCGACCGCCGTATCGCAACGGGCGAAAATCTCAATATCCCGATCGGCCATCCACACTGCATGGGCGGCCAGCGTCCGCGCCTCCAGCAGGCCCGTCCACTCCAGGTATTCAACCGGGGAGCGTCCAGTGCGCTCCCGCACCGCCTCCTCCTCCCACCGCTCCTCGTTGACGTGAATGTGCACCAGCATCCCGGCGTCGGCGGCCGCTTCGGCTATCCCGCGCAGGCACTCTTCGGAAACTGAATAGGCGGCGTGCGGGCCGATCCCCACCTCGATCAGCGGGTCGTCCTCCCACCGCTCCCGGAGGGCGGCCATCTCCTCCAACTGCTCCTCCCAGGAACCCATATGGGAAAGGGCCTGGTCTTCGATCACCGGGGCGGTCACCACGCACCGCAACCCGGCCTCCGCCGCCCCGCTGGCCACCGCCTCCCCATGGAAATACATTTCCACCGAGGTGGTGATCCCGCCCGTCAGCAACTCGGCGGCCCCGGCCGTCATCCCCGTCCGCACATCCTCGGCGGTGAGCCGGGCCTCCCGGGGCCACATCACTTCCCGCAACCACCGCTCCACCGGCAAGCCCTCCCCCGCCCCCCGCAACAAAACCATGGGGGTGTGGCAGTGAATGTCGAGCATGCCCGGCATCAGGATTCCGCTGACGCGGGTCGCCGCAACCTGCGGGCGGGACGGGGCGCGCTCCGCCGGGCCCGCCCAGACCACCCGTCCCTCCGCCACATCCACTATCCCGCCCGGGATGGGATGGGGATGCTCATCCGCCATGGTGAGCAACAGGTCCGCCTGGTAGCGCTCCATTGAACTCCTGTTATCTCCTTTATCTCTCGGGGGCGGGACTCCGGTAAGGTTTGGGCGATACTTAGGATAGAGGGGGAAACGCCCGAGGCGGAGCGGAGGGAGAAAAAATGGAACCGGTGCTGATCAACGGACGATGGCGTCCCTCGGATTCGGTGGCCTCTTTTCAGGCGACCGACCCCAACCGGGGGGAGCCGATACCCGAAGAATACCCCGTGTCTTCGCCGGCCGAGGCGGGGGAGGCTTTGCAGGCGGGGATGGAGGCCGCCCGCGACCTGCGGAGGCGGGGCCCGGAGGAGACGGCCCGTTTTCTAGAGGCCTACGCCGAACGGTTGGAAGCCGACCGGGAAAGGTTGACGGCCGTCGCCCACCGGGAAACCGGCCTGCCCGCGGCGCCGCGCCTAGAGGGGGAGCTGGCCCGCACAGTCGACCAGCTCCGGCAGGCGGCGTCCGCGGCCCGGGACCGCACCTGGACCACCGCCACCATCGACGCGGCCACCGGCATCCGGTCGATGTACGGGCCGCTGGGCAAGCCGGTGATCGTGTTCGGCCCCAACAATTTCCCGATGGCTTTCAACGGGATCGCGGGCGGGGATTTTGCGGCGGTGATCGCGGCCGGCAACCCGGTGATCGCCAAAGCCAACACCGGGCATCCCCGCACCACCCAATTGATGGCGGAGGGGGCCCGGGCGGCGGCGGAGGAAACGGGAGCCCCCCCGGCCCTGGTGCAACTCATCTACCGCACCCGCCACCGGGACGGGGAGGCGATGGTCGCCGACCGGCGGGCGGGGGCGATCGGCTTCACCGGAAGCAAAAAGGGCGGGCTGGCTCTGAAAGCGGCGGCGGACGGGGCGGGCGTGCCCATTTACCTGGAGTTGGGAAGCGTCAACCCGGTGTTCCTGCTGGACGGGGCGTTGCGCGCCCGGGGGGAGGAAATAGCCGAAGAGTTCTACGGCTCCGGCACGTTGGGGGCGGGGCAGTTCTGCACCAATCCGGGGCTGGTGTTCGTGCCGGACACCCCGGCGGGAGACCGTTTCGCGGAGCGGGCGGCGGGCCTGTTCCGGTCGGGGGAGGCGCAAACCCTGCTCGGCGAACCCGGCCCGCTGGCCGCCGGGGCGGCCGCCCTGCAGGAGCGGGGGGCGGAGTTGCTGGCGGGGGGAGGGGCGGTCCCCGGGGAGCGGTTCGCCTTCCAAAACACCTTGCTGGCGGTGTCCGGGGAGCGGTTCGCGGCCGACCCGGAGGGTTTGCAAACCGAAGTGTTCGGACCGGTTTCCCTGTTGGTGCGAACGGCGGATGCGGCGGAGATGGCGACGTTGGCGGGAGCGCTGGAGGGGGCCCTGACCGGGTCCGTCTACTCGGACCGTTCCGGGACGGAAGAAGAAGACTACCGGGCGGTGGCGGACGCCCTGCGGGGAAAGGTGGGGCGGTTGCTCAACGACAAGATGCCCACCGGGGTGGCGGTGGTGTCCGCGATGAACCACGGCGGGCCCTATCCGGCCACCGGCCATCCCGGTTTCACCGCGGTGGGCATTCCCGCCTCCATCCACCGGTTCGCCGCCCTGCACTGTTACGACAACGTGCCCCAAGAGCGCCTGCCGGACGAGTTGCGCGACCGCAACCCGAACGGACGAATGTTCCGGCTGATCGACGGCCGGTGGACGCAGGACGATGTTCCGCCGGCGGAGGGGTGAAGGAGTGACGCGGGAACGGGCGGCGGAGACGGCGGGGACAACGACCTTCCCTACGCCGGCCCGCCCGGCGGTCGCCATACGACCGGGCCTGCGCCAAATACATGGAGCGGCGCAAAGGCACCGGACCGCATCTAAAGGTCTTCGCAAGCACCTTGGCGGCTCTTATGACCTCCTCTGAGAACAGGACCTCGTCGTGAGCTCCCCCGTCGCGCCGGAGGAGGTTCTTGGGGGGAGGTCGTTGGACTGGGCGGAGGGGGCGGTGGTGATGGTGGACCAGACCCGCCTGCCCGGGGAGTACGTCCTGTTGCGGGTGGACAACGCGCCGGATATGGCGGCCGCCATTCGGCGTCTGTCGGTGCGGGGGGCCCCCGCCATCGGAGTGGCGGGAGCGTTGGGGGTGGCGCTGGCGGTGCGGGAACACGGCGGGAGCGGGCGGGAGTTGCAGGCGGCGGTGGAGATGTTGCGGGAGGCCCGGCCCACCGCGGTCAACCTGGCGCGGATGGTGGACCGGACAGCGGCGGTGGCGGGGGAAGGGTTCGAGCGGACATTGCGGGAAGCGTTGCGGATCCGGGACGAAGAGGTGGCCGCGTCGATATCCATGGGGGAATACGGGGCGGATCTGGTAGCGAACCTGGCGGAGGAGGAGGAGGCGGTGCGGGCCATCACCATCTGCAACACCGGCGGGTTGGCGACGGTGGAGCGGGGCACCGCCTTGGCGGTCATCGGCGCCCTGTTCGGGCGGGGCCGTCTGGAGGAAGCCCTGGTAATGGAAACCCGGCCCCTGTTGCAAGGGGCGCGCCTCACCGCTTGGGAGCTGGCCCGCATGGGCGCCCCCCACCGCTTGCTGGCGGACTCGGCGGGGCCGTTCCTGCTGGCGCGGGACGGGGCGGATGCGGCCCTGACCGGGGCGGACCGGATCGCGGCCAACGGCGACACGGCCAACAAAATCGGCACTTTCGCCTTGGCGTTGGGAGCGCGTTATGCGGGGGTTCCGCTAGTGGTGGTGGCCCCCGAATCCACGATCGACATGAACACTCCCGCCGGGGACGACATTCCCATCGAAGACCGGGAAGCGACGGAGGTGACCACGGTGCGGGGCACGCCCATCGCCCCCCCGGACACGCCCGTCGCCAACCCCGCCTTCGACGTGACCCCCGCCTCGCTCATCACCGCCATCGTCACCGACCGGCGGGTGATACGTCTCGACCGGGGCGAAACCCTGTCCGACGTCCCCCACGGCCCCCTCCGCTCCGCCCCGTAAGTACCGCTTGTGGTTTAACTGGAAAGATTCGAAAAGGAACACCCCGGCGCGGCGGAACCGTTGGCTCCACTGAGACGTCAGCACTGTTGCTCACAGGCCAAGATGCCGCGGGCGCGAAAAATCGTCTCCTACTCAGGAGACGGAAATCAATAAGGGACGAACCTGCCAATTCTTTGTGGAATACGACTTGGGGATTCTTGGTTAAGACGAGTAGCGCGATCTTTATCCATGCGCCTCCTACCGCCCCCGCCCGCAACGGCCTGTAAACGCGGGCGGGGGAGTTTTCGGGGCAGGTTCGGCGATCGACCGCCGGTAACACCCTTAAGCGGGACCGGGCGGTAACCGGGTTCGACTCCCGGCTGCTCCACCAAGCGCCGAGAGGCAAACGCATCCGTCGCGACCACCCCCGCCCGCAACGGCCCTGTCGCGTAGCCGGCCGGCGGGCGGAAATCCCGCAACGGACGGACGGACGGGTGCGCGGGATGATATATTTACGGGAAATCCGTCAAACGGGAGGGTAAAGATGAACAAACTTTGGAAAGCGGGCGCGGCGGCGCTGGCCATGATGATGCTGGCCGTAGCCTGCGGGGGTGAGGCGGAGGATGAGGGGACGGGGGACTCCGATACCGCCGCCGACACCGTCGCTACGACGGCCGCCACGACCACGACAGCGGCCGCCGACCCCATCAGCCTGATTTACATCACCCCCGGCCCGATCGGGATCAACCCGTTCCTGTCGCTGGGCGAGGTGGGCACGCAACGGGCGGCGGAGCGGTTGGGCGGCACCTGGAAAACATTTGAATCCAACAACGACACCGCCTCGCAACGTTCCAACATCGAGGCGGCCATCGAAGAGGCCCCGGACGTGGTGGTGCTCACCACATTCACCCTGCTGGAAATGGCCGACGAGTACTCCAAGGCCAATCCCGACCAACAGTTCATCTTGATCGACGCCTGCCCGGACGACCCCGCCCCCAACCTGCACTGCGGGGTGTTCCGGGAGCACGAAGGTGCCTACCTGCTGGGCATCATGGCGGGGAATCTCACCGTAAACGGGCAGATCGGTTCGGTAGTGGCCTTGGACATCCCCTTCTTCCAACGTTGGTGGAAAAGTTTCGAGTTGGGAGCGCAGTCGGTGAACCCGGACATTGAAAACTCGACGGTGTTCATCGGAGGCGACAACGCGTTCGCCGACCCGGCCCGGGCCAAAGAGTTGGCCTTGTCGCTGGCCGCCCAAGGACCGGACCACATATTCGCGGTGGGGGCCGGTTCCAACGGCGGCGTCTTCGAAGCGGCGGAGGAGGCGGGCTTCTTGTCCTACGGAGTGGACATCAACGAATGCCCCTCCGCCCCCGGCCGCGTGGTGGACAACAACCTGAAACTGGTGGATGCGCTGGTCGACCAGCTGGTGGGGAAAGTGATCGACGGCACGGCGGGGCCGGTGGAATCGTTCGGTTTGGCGGAAGGCGGGACCGGGGTGATGGCCCTGCATCCGGATTTGGCCGACAGCCAATGCCTGATCGCCGACTATCCGGATGTGATCGCCGCCGTGGAAGCCGCCTCGCAGGGAATCATCGACGGTTCCATAGTGGTGCCCGACCCGCTGGCCGGCTAAACCCCCGGGAGGGTTGCGGAAAGGGGACGCGGCGGACGGACGCCCGGTGACGGACGCCGCCCCCGCTTTGGAACTGCGCGGCATCACCAAGCGGTTCCCGGGCGTGGTCGCCAACGATGCGGTGAACTTGGCCGTGCGGGCCGGGGACATCCACGCGGTGGTGGGGGAAAACGGAGCGGGCAAGACCACCCTGATGTCCATCCTGTACGGTCTGTTCCCCCCCGACGAAGGTGAAATCTTCGTCGGGGGGGAAAGGGTGCGCTTCGGCTCGGCTTTGGACGCCATCCGGGCCGGGATGGGAATGGTGCATCAGGCGTTTCGGCTGTTCCCCACCCTGAGCGTGGCCGACAACGTGGTGTTCCGGGAGGAACCCACCCGGAGGATGCTGATCGACCGGGCGGCCGCCGTGCGGGCGGTGCGCGAGTTGGCCGAACATTACGAGTTGGCGGTGGACCCGCAAGCCTTGGCGGAAACCCAACCGGTGGGAGTGTTGCAACGGGTGGAAATCCTCAAGGCCCTCTACCGGGACGCGCAGATCCTGATCCTGGACGAACCGACGGCGGTGCTCACCCCCCAAGAGCGGGACCGCCTGTTCGCTGTCATTCGGCGGTTGCGGGATTCGGGGCGCACCATCCTGTTCGTCACCCACAAGTTGGGGGAGGTGATGGCGGTGTCAGACCGGGTGACCGTGCTCCGCAACGGGCGGGCGGTGGCCGACCTGCTGACCGCCGAAACCTCCCCGGAGGAGATCACCCTGCATATGACGGGGCGGACGGTGGACTTGAACCGGCGGGCCGCCCCCCGGCAACCGGGCAACCCGGTGTTGGCCGTCTCGGATCTGACGGTTATGGGCGAGCATGGGCGGCCGGTGGTGGACGGCGCGGATTTTGCGGTGCGGTCGGGGGAAATCGTGGGGGTGGCGGGCGTGGCGGGCAACGGCCAGACAGAGTTGATCGAAGCCATCGCCGGGTTGCGGGAAGCCACGGGGGAGGTGAACGTCAACGGGGTGGACGTAACCGGCGCCGGGGTGGGGGAACGGCGCCGGGCGGGACTGGCCTACGTACCGGAGGACCGCCACCGGGTAGGCAGCAGCCATCGGGCTTCGGTGTCCGACAACCTGTTGCTCGGCCACCAGCGCAATCCGGAAATCGGGCGGCGGGGGTGGTTCAACCTGCGCCGGGTGCGCGATCACGCCCGGCGGCTCATTAAGACTTTCGACATCAAAGCCGGGGGGATTAAAAACGCGGTGTCCACCTTGTCGGGCGGGAACCTGCAGAAGTTGGTGGCGGCCCGGGAAATATCCCACAACGCCCCCCTGCTCATCGCCGAGCAACCCACCCGCGGCCTGGACATCGCCGCCATCGAATACATCCACGGACGGCTGGTGTCGTTCCGGGATGAGGGAGGGGCGGTGTTGCTGGTGTCCGCCGAGTTGTCGGAGATTCTGGCCCTCAGCTCCCGCATCCTGGTGATGTTCGAGGGGCGGATGACGGCCGAGTTGGATCCGGCGACCGCCACCGAACCGGAGATCGGGCTTTATATGACCGGGGCCCGCCGGGAGCAGGGGAACGGCGCCGGGGAGGCCGGCGATGGATAAGACGCGGCGGGCGCTGCGCAAGGCCTGGACCAACCCGGTCTGGTTTTCCCTGGTGTTCGCCTTCGCCGTCGGTTTGGCGATCGTGGCCCTGACCGGCGGCGACCCGCTTCTGGCCTATCGGGAAATGGTCTTGGGGGCGACCACCGGATCGGGTTTGCGCGGCACTTTGAACCAGGCGATCCCCATTATCGGAATGGCTTTGGCGGTGTCGGTGGCTTTCCGGGCGGGGGTGATCAACCTGGGCGGCGAAGGGCAGATGGTGATAGGGGGCCTGGCCGGTTCCCTGACGGCCATCTACCTGCCGGGGCCGGGGCCGGTGGTGATACCGGTAGCGATGGCGGCCGGAGCCGCAGCCGGAATGGCGTGGGCCGTCCTGCCCGCCTTCGGCCAGACCCGGTTGCGCCTGCCGATCCTGATCACCAGCCTGTTGCTCAACTACGTAGCGCGGGCCATCACCGGCTATCTGGTGCGGTTCCCGTTCCTGGACGACGGGGTAACGTTGACTTCCACCCGCCCGGTCCCGGCAACGGCCCGCATCCCCAAAACCACGCTGGCGGACGGAGCGAGCCTGTCGCTGATCCTGGTGGTTCTGTTGGGCGGGCTGGCCTGGCTGGTTTACCGGCGGACGGTGGTCGGATACGAAACGCAGATGGCGGGGATGAACGGACGCTTCGCCCGCTACGGGGGAATACAGGTGGAAAGGCAAACGGTGGGGGTGATGGCAGCCGCCGGAGCGATGGGCGGGCTGATCGGAACCCACCTGATCATCGGCGACGCCTACCGGTTCATCGACGGGGAACTGGTGCTGAGCGGGGTGGCCTGGACGGGGCTTTTAGTGTCGCTTTTGGCCGCCAACCGGCCCGTTTTCATTTTGCTGGCCGGATTGCTGTTCGCCGGACTGCAGATCGGAGGGCAGGCCATGCAGCGCAACGCGGGCGTGTCCTGGCGATTGTCGCAGGTTCTGCAGGCGGTGGTAATCGTGGCGGTGGCTTGCCGACTGACCTTCGGTCGCTGGAAACGGCGAACGCGGACGACGGAGATGGAGTCGGAAGCGGCGCAGGTGGGAGAAGTGTGATGTTCGACCAGTTGTTCGACGGAGCGCTGGTGGATTCGGTGGTGCGGGCGATGATCCCCATCCTGTTGGCCGCTCTGGGGGGGATGATCTGCGAGCGGGCGGGTGTGTTTCAGATTTCCCTGGAGGGAATGATGCTGGTGGGGGCTTTTGCGGCGGTGGGCGGCTCCTATCTGGCCGCGGCCAGCGGACTGGGAGTGCTGTTTGCGGTAGCGGCGGGGATGGCGGTGTCGCTGGTCCTGGCTTTCGGGGCGGTCAGCCGACGGGGGGACCCGATCGTGCTGGGGATCGCCCTCAACCTGATGGCCCTGGGCCTGACCGGGTTTTTGTTGCCGCAGATTTTCGACGTGCGGGGGGTGTTCGCCCATCCGCGGGTGGACGGGCTGAACACCTTCGCCATTCCCGGCCTGTCCGACATTCCGCTGGTAGGCCCCGCCCTGTTCGCCAACACGCTCATCGCCTACCTGTCGCTCCTGCTGGTGGCGGGACTGTGGGTGTTTCTGTTCCGCACCCCGCTCGGGTTGCGGTTGCGGGGAGTGGGGGAACGTCCGCAGGCGGCCGAGTCGCTGGGGGTGAGCCCCGTGGCTTACAAGTACGGGGCGGTGCTCGCTTCCGGGGCGCTGTGCGGTTTGGCCGGAGCGCAGTTGGCCCTGGGCAACGTAGTGCAGTTCGCCGAAAATATGTCCAGCGGGCGGGGCTGGATCGCGGTGGTGGCGGTGATGCTGGGCCGGGCCCACCCGGCGGGGGTGCTGGGCGCCAGCCTGCTGTTCGCCTTCGCCGAAGGCCTGGGGTTCCGGTTGCAGGGCAACGGCCTCCCCGTCCAAATCACCGACGCCCTCCCGTTCGCGGTGACGCTCATCGCCCTGATAGCCGCCCGCAAACGCTTCGCCCGCCTCCTGGACCTGACCACCGCCGGCTAACCCCTCCCTAACTATGATTACAACTTGCGAACTATATTGTTGCTATATACCGCATAGAAAAAGGGACCTGGTTGGTGACAAGCCCCAACAATCCGCTCCTCGTTATTCAGAAACCGGGCGGCTAAATCATCGCCGGAGAGGCTTTGGTCCATAATACAGAAACAACGAACTCCGTTCTTCATCAACGATTTTCTGTTTTCCGTCTGGGAGCGAATTCGCTTGTCCTTCGTAAGAGCAACCCACCCCTTGTTGCCCACCATCTTCAACCACTCCGTATCGGGAATATTCTCATCCGCCGGCGTACCGTAATGATCGGCCATCGTAACCAGTTGCCATCCAGCGGCGCGCAGAATGTCAGGTACCGTATAACGGCCCAGGTTTCTGTCAAGAAAGAACCGGAGCAATTCGGCGGGAGGCGACGCGGAGCGCGTCTTCTAGGTGAACTTTGGGCACTCCGAACTCTCGGGTGAGTTGCTTGAGGGAATCCCCCGCCCAGAAACGTTGCATTACATCACGCACCCGGCAACCGCCTCTCGCAAAAATGGGGTCGCCGCTCGAACGAGCCGGGTCCACCACTACTTCCGCCTGCCGGTAAGCGGGTAGGCGTATCAGCCGCACATAGCCGTCCGGGGCGTAAACCAAACATCGCAAATACTCCTCCACCACCTCGGCGAAAACATATTGCCGGTTGCGAATCACCACCAAACTCAGGGCGGCGGCCCCCTCCTTGTCAGGGTGTCGTTGCGAGTAGTCGTACAACAGCTCGGCCCCGTCGGTGTAGAGGCGGCGGTTGGCCAAGGCATGCCGGAGGCCCATCTCCTTCTCCACAGCGATGAGGGCCGGCCGTATGCGTTGCATGGGGACCCCGCTTCTCCGAACGGCGGCCAACACCATCGCCTCCGCCAACCCGACGAACGGAATGGATGGGCGGCGCGGACGCTCCGGTGGCAGACGAGTGACGAGCGGTTCGCTACTGACTACCCGGTCACCGCGCTCGCACCGCTCGTACCGGCGCGCCCAAGACGACAAGGTGTTGCGCGGCACCTCGATGATCCGGGCCGCTTCAGCCACTGTGTAGAGCGGATCTTTAAACCTCGGGGTGTCTAACTTGGCGGCCATGCCTCCTCTCCCGCCGTCTATTTAATCATATCATCCGCCAACATAACGGAATCGCCTACGGGGGGCAACCGGGCGGTTACGAGTCGTCGGTTGGGGGGGTGTAGTTGACGGCGCGGACGAAGAAGGAGGCCATCTGCGCTCTGGTTACGGGTTGGTCGGGGCAGTAGTTGAGAGGGGTTGTGCTGCATCCTCTGGTTACTCCGGTGTGGTACATCCCCTCCACCGCCCGCACCACCTCCGGATCAGCGCCCGCCACATCGTTGAACAGGCCCTCGGGCTCCTCCACGGCGTTTATGTCGGGGAAGGAAGCGATCATCATCACCGCCATATCCGCCCGGGTAACCACCCCTCCCGGATTGAACACTCCGTCGGGGGCCGCGAAGGCTCCGGTGGAGACCACCCAGTCGGCGAAAGTGCGGTACCAGGCGTCGGCGGGGACATCGGTGATTTCTATGCCTTCGGGGGGCGTGATGGGCCAGCGCCGGTTGACGGCGCGGTGGAGGAAGGCGGCCATTTGCCTTCTGGTGATTTGCGCCGACGGGCAGAACTTGGTGGCGTCGTCGGCGTCGCATCCGAGGGTGATTTGCCAGGCGGCGATTTGTTCGATGTTGGCCTGGTGGACGCTGTCGTCGTCATCGCAGAACCGTCCCTGGCATACCGGCGCCGGGGGCGGGGGCGGGGCTACCGGCCCGGCGGGAGGCGGCGCGCCCCCGCCTCCCCCTCCGCCTCCGCCGCTGGGGGGCGGGGCTCCTCCGCCGCCTCCTCCGTTTCCGCCGGGGGCGGGTTCTATGTTCGTGATTTGGAGGTGGGTGGTGTGGGTGGCGTTGTTGAGGTCGGCGGCGACGCCTCGTACGGCGATGCGTTCGGTCTGCTCGGAGCGGGTGTCGCTGAGTATGACTACCCGGAAGGTTTCGGTGGCGGACGGCCTGGCGGCGGGGATGGTGATGGTCAGGGAGCGCGTGCTGAGACTGCGGTAGTCGCTACCGCTGGAGGCGGTGGTCCCGGAGCCGCCGATGGTTACCCGGACTTCTGTGGGTTGGGGGAGGAGACTGCCCGCTAAGGCGGCGGTGACGGTTACGGTGAGGGGGGAGGTTCCCCGGTTCTCGGGAACTCTGCCGGGGTTTACGGACAGGGTGAGCCGGGGTGAGGGGTCGGTGTCGACGATCGTCACTTCTGCGGGGACGACGGCGTACCCTTCCAGGGCGCCGTCTACTAGCAGGGTTTCGTCTCCCTCATAGAGGTTGTCGTCTTGGGCGGCGAGAGTGAAGGTCCCGGTGTGGGCGTTTTGGTTGGCGGGGATTTCGACAGTAAACGGGGTAGCGGAGAACCCGGCCTGGTAATCGGAAGCGGAGACGGTT
This sequence comes from Candidatus Spongiisociaceae bacterium, assembly GCA_965243835.1. Taxonomy (GTDB): domain Bacteria; phylum Actinomycetota; class Acidimicrobiia; order Spongiisociales; family Spongiisociaceae. Next base: position 3,160,908 of record OZ251578.1, on the reverse strand, counting down.
CCCCCTATGCTGACCTGTACGGTCTGCGCAGTGGTGCGGGTGTTGGACCCGGTGTAGGAAGCGCGTACGGTAACGGTTTGGGACGGGTCCCCTTCCCGCAACCGGGCAAGAGGCTGATCGGAGGAGTCCGACAATTCGAGGTGGACTTTTATGTCGTCGTCGACGATAGCGAAAGAGGCGGTGGCATATGTGAAAGAAAACCCGGTAGCGGTTCCCCCGTCGATAGTCACCGATTCCGGGCCTTCAACCGATGAGTCGTTTTCGGCGTTGCCGATCACCAGACTAAACGTGTCCTCCCCGCTCGACTGGTAGGCGGGAATGGTGACTCTGGCGCCGGTCACCGCCTGGTAGTCAGTCCCGGATGTAGCGCTGTCCGAGGATTTACCCACCGTCAGCGGAATAGTCACCGACTTGGACAGCACCTTTGCGCCCTGGAAGGAAGCCCGCACCCGCACCCGCGTGGTACCGCCGTCCTCCAGGACGGCGTCCGCCGGTCCGCCGTTGGCGTCGTGGAAGGACACCACCTCCAAATCAACATTTCCGGGGGGGTCATCGTTATCGGTGATCGTCAAACTAGATTCCAGCACCGGCAACGAACCCACATCGGAGCCCGTAACCCGAATCGTCTTGTCGGCCTCCTCGTCCACGTCGTCGTCGTTGAGGGTGATCGTGAAATCCGCCGTCCCCACGGTCTGGTTAGCCGCCACCTCCACCCCCAACTCATGCCCCCCGGGAGTCCCCGCCGGGTTGGTTACACCGCCCACCCGGAAGTCCTCCAACATCGTAAACACCCCGTCGGTGTCCTCCCCGGTACCGGGCACGCCGGAAATATTGAGACCCACCACCCTCCGCGTGTTGGCGGCGGCGGGCATGGTCACCCGCACCCGCACCGGCACCGCCCCGTCCCCCTCCCCCACCGACGACAACGCACTATCATCCGCCGGGTTCAAAAACTCCACCCGTACCACCCCCGAATCCACAACACGCAACGTAGCCGAAGCCGAATTCCCCATCCCCACCGTACCCGTAACCTTCAACGTCTCTCCGCCCGCCTCCGCCGCGCCGTCATCCCGGGCCGTCACCGTAAACGTACTACTCCCCGACGTCTCCCCGATGGGGATAGCGTCGCCAAACGACGTCCCGCCTACGCACACATCCCCGGTAGTCGGCGGACACGACGAATCCAAAGTAGCCCCATTGACATCCCCCGACGCCACCGTCACAGTCACCGGCCACCGCTCCGACAACCCCGAACTAGTCGCCCCCCGGAAACCGGCAGTCGCCGTAATCGTCGTCTGCCCCGCCCCCTCCACCACCGTATCCGGCGACACCGACAACTCAATCTCAACATCACTCGCCCCGATAGTCAACGTATCAGAAACAACCACACCCCCGGCAACGGGAACGGTGCCGGCAACCCGGAACGTCTCCTCCCCCTCCGCCGCCAAATCATCAACCACCCCCAACCCCGCAAGCGACACCCACCCACTCTGCGTCCCCCCCGCGGGAATAACCACCGCCACCGGCGACCCCGGAGCGGTGAAATCAACCCCGCCCCCCGCCGCGGAAACCGGCGAAACCTCCACCACCGACACCGACACCGCCAAATCCGAACCCAACTCATTAGCCACCCCCGACCCCAACGAAGCACGCACCCGCACCCCCACCGCACCACCCTCCGACAAACCCTTCTGCTCCCCGCTCATACCGCTATCCGTATCCGCAGTCAACGTCACCCTCAAATCATCATCAGCGATCGTCAACGCCGTCCCCGTCACCGCAAACCCCTCCGCCGCGCCCGCCACGTTGATGACCTCGGGGCCCTCCGCGCTCGTATCCCCGGTGATCAACAACCCCGACAACGCCGACCCGCTGCTAGAAGTCATATTGGCCGGGATAGTCAACGTCACCGCCGACACCGGAGCGGTGAAATCCGCCGCCTCCGCCCCCGCGCCCGCCGCGAACGACAACGTCACCACCGTCGCCGTACTCCGCGTGGACGACATGGCACCCGGGAAAGCGGCCGTCGCGGTCACCGCACCCGCGTTCCCCGCCCCCTCCCCCACCGAACCCCCGCTCAACGTCACCTCAATAGTCTCGACAATCCCCAAATCCGCCCCGGTCACCACATAACCCGTCGCCGTTCCGCTGAACCGGATGGTCTCCCTCCCCTCCGCCACCGTATCAACCACCGGCGCAATCGTCACATCCGCCGCACCCCGCCGTTGCCCGCCCGGAATAGTTATGTTCAACGTATCCGCCCCCGGCGTGAAATCAGGGCACACCCGCGCCTGCCCGCTCCCCGTACAGGACGCCGCCGTCCCCCCCGCAGCGCCCACCGTCACCGCCACCGTCGTACTCCCCGACACCGCCGCGCTCGCCTCGGCCCGCACCCGTATCGTCCGGCTCCCCCCGCCTTCGCTGATATTCGACAGCGCCGCCTCCCCGCTGTCCGCCTCGTGGAAACTCAACGAAATACCCGGATCCACAATATCCAACTCAGCCCCCTCCACCCCCACGCCCATACCCCCCACCTCCGCCGCCCCGGACACCGCCACCACCTCCCGGCCATCGGCATCCACCGGCGCCGTAACCCGCACCGTCCCGCTCCCCGCCAAATCCCCCGCCGGGATGCTCACCGTAAACTGATTACCGCCCGTCACCCCCGCCCCCGACACCGTGAAATCCGACCCCAAAGCCGCCCCATTGACCGCAGCCCCCGCCAACGACACCACCACCTCCGTCGGGGACGTCAAAACCGACGAATCCCCCGCAAACCGGGCCGTCACCGTCACCTCCGCCCCGTCCGGGCCCTCCTCCACCTCCCCCGGACTCACCGACAACGCAACATCAGCATCATCATCCACAATCGTCACCACCGCCCCACCCGCATCCCCCAACGCCGACGAACCCCCCACCGTAAACGTCTCCGGACCCTCCACCACCATATCATCGGCAACCGTCAACCCCGTCAATGTGGTCGTCCCCGACACCGTCAACGACCCAGCCGGGACGGTAATCGTATTCGGCGTCGGCGGAGCATACGACAAATCCGCGGTCCCCGCCTCCCCCGCGCCCGGAGACGTCTTCCCCGCCGCCGACAAGGTCACCGCCGTCTCCGAACTAATAGTCGAACTAGTCGTCGCCGCCGGGAAAGCCGCCGACACTACCGCCCCCGACCCGCTAGCCCCCTCCGCCAACGTCGACTGAACCCCATCCTCCCCGCTATCGGTATCCACCGACAAAACCACACCATCATCATCATAAATAAGATACTCCTGCCCCAACACCGTAAACCCCGCAGGAGCACCCGAAAAACTAATCTGGAAAGTCTTAGGATCCCCCGCCACAGTATCCTGATCGTTACACGTCCGCGTAGACGCGTTTGCGGTCAGGTAAATATCCCTCCAAAACCCAGTCCGACCATGACGATCCCGTGCGCTACTCGAAGTCAAAACACCCTGGCCAAGCAAAACACCAATACCATGCAAATTAGCCAAACGGTAATGATCACCATTGCTACTACCATGGCGCGCAGTCCCATCCACCGCCACAATAGTTAAACGCCCAGTGCCGCCAGTATAAGTAGCACTTTGAGAAGCAACGAAGCTATCCCTACTGCTCCCACCGCCCAAAGTAGCCCTCACCTTATCCCTCCACAGACCAGGAAAACCGGAGCACCCCTCCCGTAACTGCAAAGTCGGCGCACTCACCAGAATAGACCGATCCTCATCATTAATAGTAATATCCACATTATTACCCACCGAATACCCCGACGCCGTAGTCGTACCCGAAATACGGACAATCTCATTATCCTCCGTAACCCTATCAGACGTAGCCCTGATCCACCCAAGACTCGAAGCGTTATCACTCCCCGCAGGAATAGTTATAGTAAAAGTCGCATCATTAACAGAGCCACCCCCCAAAACACCATAATCCCCACCACAATTACTAATCGACGTCACCGTTGGCAACCCAAAAGGATTAATCACAGTCGTAGCCGTGCAACTATTCCCCAACGTGGCGGTACTGCCCGACGCCCCCATCGTCACCGACACCGTAACATTCGAACCCACGTTCGACGGCACCGTCGCCCGCACACTCGCCTCCACCAAGGCGCCCTCATCCACACTGGTAACCGCACTCCATTCGTTAGAATCCACGTCATACAAAGCCCAGGTTAACGTAATCGCCGTCGTCGACTGCCCCCCCGCCGGAACCACCAACAACGCCAACCCCGCCAACAAACCCACCCCCGCCGCCCAAGCAAACACCCGTCGCATCGCCGGCCTCCTTTCAACAACACGGCCCCGTCCCTCAGGGCCCGCCCCAAACGCTACCCCCCCCCCCCAATTTGTCAAGTCATACCCGCCCAAGATCGCCCCGACATCCACCGCGCCGTCCCCCGCACCGGCGTTCAACCTTGCCTACGCACCCAAGTTGCCGGCCAACGCTTGCCCCGCTTGGTCTCCGACGGCCAACAGGAGCAGGTCCAGGGGGAAGGTTCCCACCGCGTCCCCCGCGGGGTGGTTTACGGAAACCTGGGGGGCGACCAGGTAACAGGCCCCCCGAAACTGCGGGTGGCGTTCCATCAGGGCGTAGAGGCCGGCGCGGCTGTGATCGGGGGAGGGAGCTACCTCCAAAGCCAGCGGGCGTTGCGGGTGGTTGAAGATGATATCCACCTCGCGGTCGCGGTCGCGCCAGTGATGCAACCGCACGTTGGTCTGAACGGCCAACGAATTCAGCGAAGAAACCACCATGTTTTCCAGCAGGCGGCCCATCTCGGTCGGGTTGTCCAAGGGGGCCAGCCCGCGCAACAAGGCCGCATTCCGAATTGCCCCGTCCGTAAAATAGACCTTGCGGCCCCGTTTTTGAATGGCGGACTCCCGTCCCGAAAAGTTCGGCAACGTAAAAATCAGAAAAGCCCGGGACAGATAGGAAAGATAGTTTTCCAAAGTGGGTAGGGACATGCCGTCCAAGTCCCGGCAGATGTTCTTGGGCGAGAGCAACCCGGTTATCTGACCCGCCAACACGTATAACAGGCGTTCCAACATCACGGGATTGCCGATCCCGCAAGATTGGGGAATGTCCTTGTAAACGGCCAGCTCCACGGCATCGTTGCGCAACACCCGTTGCGATTCCAGCAACCGGGTCTGCTCATCGCCATGTTCCATCCGCCGCCCGGGATCCAGGAGTTCGGGGAATCCGCCCGTCCACATCAAACTTTCGCGCCCGCGGCGCAACTCGTCGGAGGCCCGCGCGCCGGGAGTCCAGGAGCGCAACGTTTCGGCCAGGTCCGCTCCCGGGGCCACCTCATAGGGGCGTCCGATCAGGTCCAGATATTCGGCAAGCAGGCAGGGGGGCAGGTACTGGACATCCCAACGGCCCACCCCGCTTTCATGGCGGCCGCCGGACAAGGCGGCACTGGCGGACGAGGTAGCGGCCACACGCACCGGCCACTCCTCGTCGTAGAAAGTTTTGAGCCATCGGTCCCAATCGCCGGCGTACGTCAGCTCGTCCAGCATCAGATACACGGGGTGGTCGGCGGACGCCCCGGATCGGCGCACCACCGTTGTCACCAAAGAATCAAGTCTCTCCTGCATCAAGACCGGGTGATCCATCCGCAACCACCAAATGTCGGAGGGGGCGACGCCCCGCTCGAGCAGATGGCGCACCGTCTGGTAGAGCACGGTGGTCTTGCCGACCCGGCGCGGGCCGAGGATCAACTGGTAACGCCGGGGACGATCGTTGCGCAACCGGCGCCACAGGAGCTGCGCCAAAGGACGCTCGCGGGGCGGCGCGAAGGCCGACGGCACCCCGCCTTGCCGGTGCCAGGGGTTCTGCGCGTCGCACACCTGTGCTATTTCTACGGGGCGGGAAACCAAATAAGCCAACCCGGCCGCCCTTCATTTGCCTTATTTACGAAATAAGCCTAAACCGAAATTGGGTTATTTGTCAAATAACCCAATTTGCAGGTGAGGGAATTGGGTTATTTTGGGCGGGGAGGGGGTTAGAGGCCGGAGGTGATGACTTTGGCGGCTTCGGCGAAAACGCCGGCCAGTTGGAAGGGGAGGACGCCGGCCGCCGCTACGAACAGGGCCGAGATGCCCATCGCCAGCGACAGGGAACCGGACAGGGGGCGGGAGGTCAGCTCCGGAGAAAGGCCCTCTTCCGGCGGGGGGTCCATCCACATCGCCTTGGCCACCTTGGCGTAGTAGACCAAAGCGATCACCGCGTTCACGGCCGCGATCACCGCCAAGGCGATCGCCCAGGGATGGACGGGGCGCAGAATGGCCAGAAACATGGCGAACTTGGCGTACCATCCGGCCAAGGGCGGAATTCCGGCCAGGGCGAAGAAGAAAATAGCCCCTAGCACGGCGATGCGGGGGGAGTGTTTGGCCATCCCCGCCCACCCGGCGATGGTGGCCGTTCCGGTGCGGCGGGCCCCGGCCATCACCACCGCGAACGCTCCCAGGTTCATAAAGGCGTAGATGATCAAATACACGATGGTGGCCGAGGCCGCCTCCTGTATCACCCGCGGGTCGTTGGTGACCGCCGCCGCCGCGAACGGCACCAGGATGAACCCGCCCTGGGCGATGGACGAGTAGGCCAGAAGGCGCACGATGTTGTCCTGGCGGAGCGCGGTCAAGTTGCCGAGGGTCATGGACAGGGCGGCCAGGATCCACAGGGCCGGCCCCCAGATTTCGGTCACGGACGGGAAAGCCTGGTAGCAAATAAGAAGCAACCCGACGAACCCGGCCGCCTTGGAGCCGACCGACAGATATGCGGTTACGGGAGTGGGGGCCCCCTCGTAGGTGTCCGGCGCCCAGAAATGGAATGGGACCGCGGAAATCTTGAAGCCGAACCCGATGATGGTGAACAGAACCGCCAACCGGAAGGCCCCGCTTTCCAACAGGTCCGCGCCGGCGGTGCGTATACCCTCGAAGTCCACCGCGCCGGTCAGCCCGTACAGGAACGACATCCCGTAGAGCAGGACGGCGGTGGAGAGCACGCCCAGGATGAAAAACTTGAGCGAGGCCTCGTTGGAACGCCGGTCTCCCTTGCGCCATCCGGCCAGTAGGAAAAGGGGTCCGGTTACCAGTTCCAGACCCACGAAAATGGTGATCAGGTCCCGGGAGGAAGCCATAACCAGCGACCCCAGGATGGAGGTGAGCAGAAGCAGGTAATACTCGCCCTGGTAGTAGCGGTCGCTTTCGATGTAGGAGACGGACATCAACAGCACCAGGTACCCCCCGGCGACGAAAACCGCCTTCAGCACCAGGGCGAAGTCGTCCACCACGTAGCCCCCGCCCAACATGCTGCGCACCCCGGGGCCGCCTCCGAAAGCCAGGGTGACGAGGGGGAGGGCGGCCACTGTCAAGCCGATCACCCCGGCGAAGGCCGTCCAATACTTCAGGCGACGGGGCAGGGCCACGTCCAGGGTGAGCACCGCCAGGATGGTGGCCGCAACCGCAATCTCCGGAGCGAGGGCGTGGTAGTCAAGGTTCACTTATCACCCTCCGAAGGCGTTGCGCACCAGGTTGACCACCGCGTCGTTGGTGGCCCCCAGCACGAACCGGGGGTACACCCCGATGGCCACGGTGGCGATGATGAGCGGGGTCCAGGCCAGCCACTCGTAGCGGCCCACGTCGGAAAATGTCCGCCCGGACCATTCCGGCTTGGGTTCGCCCAGATTGACCCGTTGCAACATCCACAACATGTAGCCGGCGGTGAGCACCGTTCCGATGGCCCCTATCACCATGAACGTCTGGAACTGGCCCGGGCTGAGGCCGGCCGCGGGACGGTAGGCCCCCACCAGCGACATAAACTCCCCCCAGAAACCGGCCAGGCCGGGCAGGCCCAGCGACGCCATGGCCGTGAAAGCCAGGATGCCCCCCATCCAGGGCATAAGTTTCTGGTTGCCGCCCAGCCGGGCGATTTCCCGGGTGTGGTAGCGGTGATGCATGGAACCGGCCAGGAAAAAGAGCAACCCGGTGATGATCCCATGCGCCACCATCCCGATGATGGCCGCGTTGAACCCGACGTCGGTCATGGTGGCTATGCCCAGCATTACGAACCCCATATGCCCCACCGAGGAGAAGGCGATGAGGCGTTTCACGTCGGTCTGGGCCAGACAGGCCAGCGACCCGTAGATGATTCCGATTACCGCCAGCAGGCCGATGGCGGGGGCCCATTCCCGGGCCATGTCGGGCAGGACGGGGATGGAAATGCGCAGGAAGGCGTAGGAACCGAGTTTCAGCAGGATGGCGGCCAGCAAAACGGAGCCGACGGTGGGAGCGGCGGTGTGGGCGTCCGGCAACCAGGTGTGGAAGGGCCACATCGGGACTTTCACCGCAAACCCCAGGAACATGGCTCCGAACACCAGCCAGGCGAAGGTTCCGCTCCCGAAAGCGTTTTCCGAGCCGAGGGCGATCAGGGCCGGGATGTCGAAAGTGTTGGAGCCCAAGAAGTCGCCCGACCGGAAATAGAGCGCCAAAAAGCCGAGCAACATGAACGCCGAGCCGAAGAGGGTGAACACGAAAAACTTGAGGGAAGCGTAAATGCGGGTTTTTACGGTTATCCCCAGCACCGGGAGGCGCCGGTCGGCGTCGTCCCCCCAGATGCCGATCATAAAATACATGGGCAACAGCACCAGCTCGAAGAAAATGAAGAACAGCACCAGGTCCAGGGCGACGAAGGTGCCGTTCATTCCGGTGGCCAACAGCAACATCAGGGCCAAGAAGCCGCGCACGTTGCGGGGCTCCTCCCAATGGTCCCAGCAGTAGATGACGCACAGCACGGTCACCGCCGCCGACAGCGTCAGCAGCGGCAAACTGATTCCGTCCACGCCGATGTGATAGCCGGCCCCGATGGCCGGAATCCAGTCCAGGGACACCCCGAACTGGAAGCGCTCCGCCGCCCCGTAGTCGAAGAGGGCCACCGCTATGACCGCTAACACGGCGGTGGCGCCGCTGACCGCCAGGGCCGTCCACTTGTGGGCGCCTTCCTGCGACTTGGGGATGGCGAACAGGGCCAAAGCCCCCGCCGCGGGCAGGAAGACGATGAGGGTGAGGCCCCATCCGCTGTCGAAGAACTCCATCTATCTAACTCCCGTCTCGCCCATTTGCCTTCACCTTTCCCGCTATCCGAACAGCAATCCGGCCGCCGCCAGGAGCAGGGCCCCCGTAATGAAAGCCCCGGCGTATTGTTGCACCTTGCCGGTTTGGAGGAAACGGAGTTTTCCGCCCGCTCCGCTGGTACCGCCCGCGGCGGCGTTGTAAACCAGGTCGATGCCCTGCTGGTCCAGCCGTCCGTACACCAACCGCCCCAGCCAGGCGACCGCCGCCCCCGCCCCGTTGATGATCCCGTCGAGTACGTAATCGTTGACGAAGTTCACCCCCCGGGCCAGCGGGCCTTTGACGGGACCCACCACTCCTTTCAAATAGAGGTCGTCGATGAAAAATTTGCGGCGCAACAGCGGATAAAGGACCGGGATTTCCAACCGGTCCCGGGCCGGTTGCGTGTCCGCCTGCCGAGCGAACAAGAGCCATCCCAGCCCGATCCCCAGCGCGGCCGCGGCCAGCCCGTAGGCGGCCAGATCCCATTCCACGCCGGTGGGATGGTAATCCCCCATCGCCGTCAGCCGGGCGCCCACCCATTCGGTGAAGTTGCCGATCGGCCCCCAGGAAACGCCGGGAATGTTGAACAGGCCGGCCACGACGCTGGGAACCGCCAAGACGACCAGGGGGACGGTCATGGACTTGGGCGACTCGTGGGGATGGCCGCTCCCCCGGTAGGTGCCCAGGAAAGTCAGGCACACCGCCCGGGTCATATAGAAGGCGGTGATGAAAGCCCCGGCCACCGCCATCCACATAAAAGCGGTGTAGCCCTCGTGGTTCAAGGTAGCCAGAATCTCGTCTTTGGACCAGAAACCGGCCAGCGGGATCACCCCGGCCAGGGACACCGACCCGATTACGAACGTCCAGAACGTGACCGGCATATGTTTGCGCAGGCCCCCCATGTCGCTCATGTTGTTGGAATGGACGGCGTGGATGACCGACCCCGCCCCCAAAAACAGCAATGCCTTGAAAAAGGCGTGGGTGAAAAGGTGGAAGAGGCCGGCCGTGTATCCCCCGGCCGCCACTGCGGCCATCATATACCCCAGCTGGCTGACCGTGGAATAGGCCAGCACCTTCTTCAAGTCGTCGGCCACCAGGGCCAACAACCCCAGGACGAGCAGGGTGACGACGGCGATGGGGAGCATCCAGTCCCGGGCCCCGGCGGCCATGTTCTGATAGAGGGGAAAGGCGCGGGCCATCAGGTAAATGCCGGCGGTGACCATGGTGGCGGCGTGCATGAGGGCGGAAACCGGGGTGGGGCCGGCCATGGCGTCCGGCAACCACACATGCAGGGGGAACTGGGCCGACTTGCCCATCGCCCCCAGGAAGAGGAGCAAACCCCCGGCGAAGGCCACCGTCTCCAAAGCCCCGCTGTGTTCGGCGGCCGCTTCGGCCAGGGTGGAGAACCGGAAGCCGCCCAGCGAAACCCCGATCAGGATCGCCCCCAGGATCAGGCCCACGTCGGCCACCTTGTTGGTGAGGAAAGCCTTGATGGCGGCGTTGCTGTTCTCCTTCTGTTCCCAGTAGTGGCCGATGAGCAGGTAGGAGGCCAGACCCACCCCCTCCCAGCCGACGATTAACTGGACCAGGTTGGGGGCGCCTACCAGCACCAGCATGGAACCGGCGAACAAGGACAGGGAGGCGAAGAACCAGGTGACCCGCACATCCCCCTTCATATACCCCACCGCGTAGATGAACACCAGCAATCCCACAAAGGCCACCACCCAGTACATCATTATGGACAGGCCGTCCACCACGAACCCCAACTCGAAGGACAGTGCCCGCCCGGCGAACTCCCCGATGTCGGCGATGGTGAACTGAAACTCGCGGTAGATGCCGCCCGCCATGTTCTGAACCAGCAACACCGAGGCCCACGCCAGGTTGACGGCCATCGCCCCCACCGCCAACTCCGCCCCCAGTTTGCGCATGCGCCGCCCGAACAGCACGATTCCCAGGAAAGCGACGAAGGGCAGAACCAGCATTATCCAGGCGGTGGAGGCGAAGAATCCTCCCTCCGTCAGTTGGGCGGCGCCTCCCTCCCCGGCGGCCAGGACCAGCCCGGCCTGCGCGACCGGCGATCCGTTCACCATTTCATCAGGTCCAACTCGTCCACGTTGCCCTCCGCCCGGTTGCGGAAAATGAGCAGGATGATGGCCAAGCCGATTCCCACCTCCGCCGCCGCCACCGTGATCACGAAGATGGCGAAGATTTGGCCGGCGGCGATGGAGGAACGCCAGAAGGCTTCAAAGGCCACCAGGTTGATGTTGACCGCGGCCAGCATCAGCTCCACCGACAGCAACACGGTCACCGCGTTGCGGCGGGACAGGAGCCCGTACACTCCCAGCGCCAACAGCACCGCGCTCAGGATCAGGAACTGGGTCAGGATCATACCGACTCCTCTTCCCGTTCCTCGTCGGGGGTGCGGTCCTTGCGGGCCAGGGTGATCCCCCCGATCAAGGCGGCCAGCAAAATGAAACCCACCGCCTCGAACGGGATCAGGAACCGGTTGATGAACGCCTCCCCCAACACTCCGGTGTCGGTGCGGGCGCCCACCGCCGGGAGCGGCTCGTTCCAACCCGCCATGTCCGACGCGGACAGGATCAGGGCCAGGGTGAGGCCCAGCACCGCCAAGGCGGCCAGGGCGGCCGGCCAGCGGGCGGAGTGGCTGAGACCCCCCTCCCGTCCCAGGGGGGCGCGGGTGATCATAATCCCGAACAGGAACAGCACCACCACCGCCCCGATGTAGACCAGCACCAAAACCCAGGCTACGAATTCGGCGGACAGGAGGATGAACAACCCGGCGGAGGCGGCCAGGGTCAGCACCAAAAACAGGGCGGCGTGCACCACGTTGCGGGAGGTGACCACCCGCACCGCGGCCAGCACGCAGGGGAGGGCCAGGGCCAAAAACGCCCAGTTGACCGGCTCGGCCAGCCACTCGGAGAAGGTCATCGCCGCCCGCCCCTCACTTCTCCCCCAACCCGGCGGGCACCGTGTCCATCCAGTCGGCCAGCCGGTCCATGTTGTGCATCATCGCCCCCATTTCGTACTCCGAATACTCGTATTCGGGAGTCCAGAACAGGGCGTCGAACGGGCACACTTCCACGCAGATCCCGCAGTACATACACAGGGCGTAGTCGATGTCGAACCGGTCCAGGGTGGCCCGGGCCCGGGGGCGGCCTCCCGGGCGGGAGGGGGGTTTTTCTTCTTTGTGGCCTTCGATGTAAATGCACCAGTCGGGGCAGGAACGGGCGCACAGCATGCACACCGTGCAGTTCTCCTGATCGAGGGCGATCACCCCCCGGGCCCGGGGCACCGGGGTTTCCTTCTCCTTCGGATAGTTGACGGTGGACCGCAACCCGCGGCGTCCGCCGGACAGGTTGAACGCCCAAGTGCGGAACATGGTCACCAGGGTCACCTTCATCCCGGTGAACATCCCCAGTTTGACTTTCCTCAAGCCTTTCACTTCAGAGAACCACCTTCAGGATCGCGGTAACGATGATGTTGACCACCGCCAGCGGGATCAACCATTTCCAAGCCAGGGTCTGCAGTTGGTCTTCCCGCAACCGGGGCAGGGTCCAGCGCAACCAGATCATCAGGAACACCAGGACCCCCACCTTGGCGAACAGGATAACCGGCGACAGCAGGGTGTCGGGGTTTATCCCCCACAGCCCGTAGCCGCCCAAAAAGAGGGTGACCGCAATGGCCGACATGGAAAACATGTTGGCGAATTCGGCCAGGAAAAAGAACAGGAAGCGGAACCCGGAATATTCGGTTACGTATCCCATCACCAACTCCGACTCGGCGATGGGCATGTCGAACGGGATGCGGGTCAACTCGGCCAGGGCGGCGATCATAAAGATGACGAACCCCGCGAACTGGGTGAGGGCGAAGGGCCAACCCTGGCTGATTTGGGAGGCGACGATCCCCTGCATGGACATGGTGCCCGCCTGGATCACCACCCCCACCGTGGCCAGCACCAGCGGCAACTCGTAGGCGATCAGCTGGCCGGCCGCCCGCAGGCCGCCGATCATCGAATACTTGTTGGCCGACGACCAGCCCGCCATCAGCACCCCGATGGTGCTGATGGAGGAAACGGCCAAGGCGTAGAAAACCCCCACCTCCAGGTCGCGCACGATCCCGTTGCGGGCCGGGTGGACGGGGATGACCACCAGCAGGGCCATCGTTCCCAACAGCACCAGGGCGGGGGCCCATTTGAACACCGGGCGGTCCGCCTCCTCGGGGATGATGTCCTCTTTTTGGATGAACTTCACCCCGTCGGCGATCAGTTGCGCCCACCCGAACCGGCCGCCCGCGAAGTAGGGGCCGACCCGGCTTTGCATGTGGGCGGACAGTTTCATCTCCCCATAGCCGATGGCGATGCCGATGGCGGGCACCGCGGCCGCGGCCACCGCCAGTTTGATTCCCAACTCGGCCCAGAAGGCCAGCCCGGCCATGATCATCGGTCCACGTCTCCCAACACGAAGTCCAGCGACCCCATAATGGCGATGAAGTCGGGCACCAACGCCCCCTCCAGCACCCAGGGCAGGATGGACAAGTTGGAGAAAGAGGCGGAGCGGATTTTCAGCCGGTAGGGGCCCAAGCCGCCCAGGGAAACCAGGTAGTAGCCCATCTCCCCTTTCGGGTTCTCGGCCCGCACGTAGGTTTCCCCCGCCGGGACCTTGATGATGCGGGGCGTTTTGGCCTGCAGGGGACCCGACGGCAGTCCGTCGATGGCCGAGGTTATGATGCGGGCCGACTGCCGGATTTCCTCCAAACGCACCCACCAGCGGTCCCAGCAGTCCCCGTTCTCCCCGGTGGGAACGTCGAACTCAAACCGGTCGTAGGGCAGGTAGTCGGAGGTTTTGCGCAGGTCGAACCCGCAACCGGAGGCGCGCAGGTTGGGGCCGGACACCCCGTAGGCGGCCCCCGTCTCCACCGGAATCACCCCCACCCCCTTGGTGCGGACCAGGAACACTTCGTTGCCCGCCACCAGCTCCTCGATCTCGTCGCAGGTTTCCAGCACCTTATGCATGGCGTCGCGGGTGTCGGACAGGAACGCGGAGGGGACGTCCTGGCCGGTTTTTTTGGTGACCGGACCCGCCCCGTACACCGGTTTCACCCCCCCGATGCGGTTGAAGTTGGGATGGAAACGGCCGCCGGTGACCGACTCCAGCAAGTCCAGCACCCGCTCCCTCTCCCGCAGGGCGAAGAAGAGGGGGGTGGCCGCCCCCAGCTCCAAAGGATAGGAGGCCATGAACACCAGATGGGAGGAAATGCGGGCCATCTCGCTCAGGATGAGGCGGATCCACTGCGCCCGCTCCGGGGGTTCGATTTCCATCAGCCGCTCGGCGGCCACCATGAACGGGACCTCGTTGGCGAAGCCGGACACCCAGTCGATGCGGTTGACGATGGTGGTGATCTGCGGGTAGGTGCGCACCTCGGACAACTTCTCGTAGCCGCGGTGCATGTAGCCGATCACGGGCCGGATGTCGGTGGCCCGCTCCCCGTCCACGGTGGCCACTAGGCGCAACACCCCGTGCGTGGACGGATGCTGGGGGCCGATGTTGAGGGTCATCCCCTCCGTTTCCAACTCCACCGACACCGCCGCCTCGGACAGATGGTGGGCCAGGGCTTGCTCCATCACGCCTCCGGGTTCTCGGAGGAGGGGGGCATTTCTTCCACGTCCACCGTGCCCGGCCACGGTTTCACTTCCCGGCTCAACAACGGGTAACTTTTGCGCAACGGATGACCCGCAAAGTCATCGGGCAGGTAGAGCTTGGCCAGGTCGGGATGGCCGGCGAAGTCGATGCCGAACATTTCCGCCGCTTCCCGCTCGTGCCAGTTGGCCCCCGGGTAGACGTCGCACAGGCTGTCCACCCGGGGCGCGGCCTTGTCCAGGTCGGTGGACAATATCGCCAACTCCCCCTGCTCCAGGTCCGACACCGCGCACAGCACCTCGTACCGTTCCGCCACTTCCTCGCCGGGGGGGTCGCCCACCGCGGTCTGGTTGGCCCAGTCGGTGGCCGACAACCAGGAGAAAAAAACCAGGCCGAACTCGTCCCGGGCTATGGTAGCCGCTTCCCGCCAAGCGGCGGGCTCCACCCGCACCTTGGGGGTGCGGTTGATCTCCACCGGGGTCCCCCCGGTCGCCGCGGCCAAGGCGTCGGCCAAGCCGGGGGCGGGGGTTTCCGGCG
Organism: Candidatus Spongiisociaceae bacterium; assembly: GCA_965243835.1. GTDB lineage: Bacteria > Actinomycetota > Acidimicrobiia > Spongiisociales > Spongiisociaceae. Next base: position 3,145,595 of record OZ251578.1, on the reverse strand, counting down.
GCGTCTCAGACGGGCTGTCGGTCACGGCGCTTCCATTTCTCGCGGACATCCTCGCCCTTGATTTTCTCCTGCAGAAGCACGATCCCCTCCATCAGGGCCTCCGGGCGGGGCGGACAGCCGGGCACGTAGACGTCCACCGGAATGATCTGGTCCACCCCTTTGGTCACCGAATAGGAATCCCAGTAGGGGCCGCCGCAGTTGGAGCAGGAACCCATGGAGATCACGTATTTGGGTTCCGGCATCTGCTCGTAGAGGCGGCGGACGGCGGGGGCCATCTTGTCGGTGACCGTGCCCGCCACCACCATCAGGTCCGCCTGGCGGGGGGAGGCGGGCAGGGGGATGATCCCGAACCGCATAAAGTCGTAGCGGGGGCCGGAGGCGGCCATCATTTCGATGGCGCAACAAGCCAAGCCGAACTGGAACAGCCACAGCGAATAGCGGCGCGACCAGTTCAGCAACCAGGAAACCGGCTTGATCCCCCCGAAACGCTCCGCCACTACTCCCATCGCAACACCCCTTTGCGGATGGCGTACAGCAACCCTTCCAGCAGGGTGAGGATGAACACCGCCATGGCGATGGCCCCCGGCAGTCCCAGCGACTCGGACACCACCGCCCACGGGAAGATGAACACCGCCTCCACGTCGAACAGCACGAACAGCAAACCGAAAATGTAGTAGCGCACGAAGGTGTGGTTCCAGCCCTCCCCCACCGGGTCCACCCCGCATTCGTAGGTGGTGACCTTCTCCTTGGTGGGATTGGAGGGCCGCACCAGGTAGGTGACGCCCAGGGTGGCCGCTACCAACAGCAGGCCGAAGGCGGCGAAAGCCGCCACCGCTATGTAGTCCTGAAAGTATTCGCTCACTCTCGCTCCGCCGTCGCGCCCTGGGTCCGGGCCGCTGGTCCTGTACCGGGCCGATTATAGATAGATTGCCGCGCCCTGCGGGTCGCCGGTCGTCCTGTCGGCGCCGGGGAGAGCGTTTCTAGGAGCGGCGCCCCACCTTACGGTAGCGGTTTATGGACAGCGGACCGAAGACGAAAATGATGATAACCACCCAAATCAGGGTGTAGAGGACCGCGTTCTGCAGGGGCCAAGCGTCGGGCGGGGGGGTTCCGGCCGGGATGTTGCCGAACAGGTCGCGCACGGCTTGCGTGACCGACGAAATCGGATTCCATTCCGCGAACACCCGCAACGGGGCGGGCAGGTTGTCGGACGGCACGAACGTGTTGGCGATGAAAGTAACCGGCAGGATCACCATAAACGAGGCGTTGTTGAGCACCTCCGGGCTGGGCACGACCATCCCCACCCAGGCCATCACCCAGGAGAAGGCGTAGGCGAACAGAAGCAACAGGCCGAACCCGGCCAGCGCGTCCAGCAGGCTCCCCCGGATCCGCCAGCCGATGATCAGGCCGGTAATCATCATCACCAACAGCGACAGCACGTTGTACACCACGTCGCTGACCGTGCGACCCACCAGCACCGCGCTCCGGGACATGGGCAAAGACCGGAAGCGATCGATGATCCCCTTCTGCATGTCCTCGGCCAGGCCGGCCCCGGTGAAAGTGGCCCCGAACACGGCCGTCTGGGCGAAGATGCCCGCGATCAGGAACTCGCGATAGGAAACGCCGGGGACGTCGATGGCGCTGCCGAACACGAACGCGAACAGCAACACGAACATCACCGGGGACAGCAGAACGAACACCAGCACCTCCGGCACCCGCCGGATTTTGATCACGTTGCGTTTGGCGATTACCGCCCCGTCGGAGACGGCCCACAGAAACTCTTTCATTCCCGATCCTCCTCCGGCTCCCCGGCCGGGTCCGGCGGGGCGGCCGGCGTCTCCTCCCGTTCTTCGTCGTCGGGTTCCGCCGCCCGCCCGGTGAGGGTGAGGAACACATCGTTCAGCGTGGGGCGGCGCAGACCGGCGTCCACCACCGTCACCTGCGCCTCCTGCAAAGCTTTCAAGGCCTCGGTGAGCACGGCCGCCCCGCCGGTGATGGGGGCCACCAGGGTGCGGGTCCGTTCGTAAACCTGCAACTCCCCCACCGCTATCCGTCCCAGGACCTCCCGGGCCCGGCCCAACCCGGGCTCGGTGGCGGTGGAAATCTCCACCCGCTCCCCGCCCACTTGCGCTTTCAGCTCGTCGGGCGCGCCCTGCGCGATGGCCCGTCCCCGGTCGATGACCAGGATGTCGTCGGCCAGCCGCTCCGCCTCCTCCATGTATTGGGTGGTGAGCAGGAGCGTGCGGCCCTGCTCTTCCACCAAATATTGAATGACTTCCCACAGGCCTTGGCGGCTGCGCGGGTCCAGTCCGGTGGTGGGTTCGTCCAGGAACAAAACCGGCGGGCGGGCCACCAGGGCGCAGGCCAGGTCCAAGCGGCGGCGCATCCCCCCCGAGTAGGTTTTGACCGGCCGCTGACCGGCTTCCTCCAAGTCGAAAATCCGCAACAGTTCCTTGGCCCGGGCTTTGGAGCGGGAGGAGCCCAGCCGGTAGAGGCGTCCGGTCATATCCAGGTTTTCATACCCGGTCAGGTGCTCGTCCACCGCCGCGTTCTGCCCGGAGAGGCCGATGTTTTTCCGCACCCGGGCCGGTTCGGTCAGCAGGTCGCACCCGGCCACCCGGGCCGAGCCGCTGTCCGGTTCCAGCAAGGTGGAAAGAATGGACACGGCCGTGGTTTTCCCCGCCCCGTTGGGACCCAGCAGACCGAACACGGTTCCTTTGGGGACCACCAGGTCCAAGCCGTCCAAGGCGGTGACTTCCCCGTACCGTTTAACCAGTCCGGTCGCCTCCACCATTGCTTCCATCGTCATCTTCTTCCTCTGATCGGGTTGCGGCGCGGGTTTTCGTGCGAAGGTTTTAGGCTAGCAACCGGTTTTAGGCTAGCAAACCGGCGGGGCGGTTCCAACCGCCCCCGGGCAGGAAGGGGCCGGGGGGTCGCCGGGGCGCGTCCGCCGGCCTACCAGCGGGTTCCCAGGCCGACCACCTCGTCTTGGGACAGGGCGATGGGCATCCGCTCCCGGATCCAGGCGTCCTGCTCCCGGGTGACATGGGCGGGGAAATGGGTGCGCATAACCTTGCGGACATGTTCCGCGGCCCGCTCCGCGGCGTTGGTGGCGCCCTGATCCCGCCAGTCGTCGGGGCTGTTGCGGTCCCCCACTTGCGGATACACGTAGTCGCGTTGCATCAGGCGCAGGGTTTGTTCCGCCCCCAGGAAATGCCCCGGCCCGAAAATGGTTTCCTTGATCTCCTCCAGGGACAGGGTGTCCTGGTTGACTTCAACGCCCCGGATGGTGCGGTTGGCCGCCCCCAGCATGTCGTTGTCCACCACCAGCGCCTCCAGGGAGCACACCAGGAGCGAACCCAGCATCCCCGCCGACTCATTGATCAGGTTGGCCCCCGCCTGCCCAGCCAGGACGGTGGTGATCCCCTTCTCGTATCCGGCTTGGCCGTCGGGGAGTTTGGAGTCGGCCATGCCCGCCGCCACCCCGGAGGGCAGGCCCAGCCAGTTCACCACCTGGGCGGCGGCGGCCATCATCACCGCCTCCTCCCCGGACCCGCCGCTCATCGCCCCGGTGCGCAGATCGGACACGAAAGGCCACATTCCCAAGGAGCAGGGATGCCCGGAGGAAAGCAGGTTGACGCTGGTCAACCCGGCCAGGCATTCGGCCAGGGCCTGCGCCAGGGAACCGGCAAGGGCGGCCGGGGAAGTGGCCCCCGCCTGTCCGGCGGAAATCAGTTTGATGGGCATCCCGCACCGGATCTGGGCCACCATGCATTCGACGGACTCGTAGGAGAACCGCAGGGGAGGCACCACGAACGTGTTGTTGGCGGCCGCGAACGGGCGGCGCCGAAATTCCCCCTCGCCGCCCAGGACATGGTCGTACATCTCCACCGCTTCGTAGACATGGGCCGGTTTGAAAAAGGAAACGCCCTGCGGTTTGGAGGTGCCCATCATCGTGGCGTAGGCCGTGTTCAGATCCACTTCCCGGGGAGTTTCCAGGTCCCGGGTGACCACGGTGCGGACGAAATAATGGATGTGCTCCAGGGTGTCCGCCAACCGGGCGGCGTCGTACAGGTCGGCGGAGGAGGAGGGGCGAAAGGTGCGGGTTTCGCAGTCCAACATCAACACCGCCGCCCCCGAAGTGCCGAAGTGGACTTTCTCGCCGCCCACTTCCAGGCTGCGTTCCTCGTCGATTCCGTGCCACACCCAGGTGCGGGCCGCCTCTTGGGTGATAACCCGCTCCACCACCCCCCGCGGGTAGTGGAGGCGTCCGCCCTCGTCCATCCACCCGCCGGCGGCGGTGACCGCTTCCGTGAACTCGGGCACCGGGTCCGCCAAACCGATTTCTTCAATTAGGCGCAGGGCGGTTTCGTAAACCTGCTGGCATTCGGAGTCGGTGAGGGGCTTGTAGGCCCCGCCGGTCATTCCCGGCCGCACCGGACGATCCTCCTCCGGCAACGGGGCGGCCCGGGCCGCTATCCGGGCCGCCCGGCCCCCGGCGCGTCGGTCGGCCATTCTCCGCCCCCCTTCGCCTTTCAGCCCCGCACCCGCCGGTTGTGCGGGTCCCAAACCGGTTCGGCCAACGTAACCGCCCGTCGGCGCTCGCCCATCACCGCCACCTCGAAAACGGAACCGGGGGGTTCGAATTTGGGGTCCACATAGGCGAACAGGATGCTGCGGTCCACCGAATGGGCCCAGGCCCCGCTGGTGGTGATGCCCATGATCCGGTCGCCGTCGTAGGCCGGTTCGTTGCCCAGGCAGTCGGCGTCGTCCGCCTCCAGCTCGGCGTAGACCAAAACCATTTCCAGCGGCCCGGCCTGATCCCGGCGGGCGACGGTGGCCTCCTTGCCTTGAAAGTCTTTCCCGTAGTCCACGAAGCGGTCCAGGCGGGCCTCCACCGGGGTGATCTCGGTGGTCAGCTCGGCCCCGAACGCCTTATAACCTTTCTCCAAGCGCATAATGTTCATAGCCCGGCTCCCGAAATCGACCAGGCCCAAGGGGGCTCCCGCCTCCTGCACCGCCTCGTATACGGTTTTGATGTGCGACAGGGGGAGATGCAACTCCCAACCCAACTCCCCCACGTAGGAAACCCGCAAGGCCAGGCATTCCACCCCGGCCGCCGTTATTTCCCGGCCGGTCAACCAGGGAAAAGCCGGGTTGGACAGGTCGGCGTCGGTCAGGCCGGCCAGCACCTCCCGGGAGCGGGGGCCGGTGACGGCCAAAATCCCCCGCTGGTCGGTCACGTCCGTTACCTGCGCGTCTTCGCCGGGGCGAATGTGGGAGGTCAGCCAGTCGTAGTCGTGCCATTGGCCGGTGATGCCCGAGTTGAGATAGAAATTTTGCCCGTCGCGGCGGGTGATGGTCATCTCGGCTTCTATCCCGCCCAAGGCGGTCAGCATATGCACCAGGCGCATCCCCCCGTCCCGGGCCGGGAGCCGGTTGGCCGACAGGCGGTCCAGCAGGGCGGCCGCGTCCCGGCCGGTCACCTCGAACTTGGAGAAGGCGGTCAGGTCGGCCACCCCCGCCCGGTCGCGCACCGCCCGGATTTCCCGGCCGACGAAATCGTGGGCGGAGGAACGGCGAAAGGAGTACTCCTCCGGTTCGGGGGCGAAATACATGGCCCGCTCCCACCCCCACACTTCCTGCCAGTGCGCCCCTTTGTCGTCCAGGTCGTCGTAGAGGGGAGTGGTTTTCATCGGCCGGCCCGCCGGGCGGTATTCGTTGGGCATCCGCACCTGGTACATCTCGTGGAACTCGTCGATGGAACGTTCGTGGGTGTAGCGGCCGGGGGCGTAGGGGCCGAACCGGCGGGGGTCCATTCCCCCCACGTTGATTTCGGTCTGGCCGTGCACCATCCACTGCGCCAGGTATTTGCCCGCCCCCGGCCCCTGGGTGATGCCGATGGAAGCCCCCGCGCAGTACCAGTAGTTGCGCAACCCGGGGGCGGGGCCCAGCAGGTAACCGCCGTCCGGGGTGTGGGTGATGGGGCCGGACACCACCTGTTTTATGCCCGCCCCGGCGAAGCAGGGGAGGCGTTGGGCGGCCAGTTCCAGCCAGGGCAGGAGGCGGTCCATCTCCACCGGCGTGAGATGGAAGGTCAGATTCCAGTCGATGCCCTCCACTCCGTATTCTTTGGCCCCTTCCCGTTCGTAGGGGCCGATGATCAGCCCGTCATGCTCCTGGCGGTAATAGCAGGAGGAGCGGGGGTCGCGCACCACCGGATGCTCGGTGTCCAAGGCGGCCACCTCCGGGATGCGTTCGGTGACCAGGTACTGGTGGATGACCGACTCGATGGGGACGTCCAGTCCGGCCATGGCCCCCAACTGCGGGGCGTAGGAACCGGCGGCGTTCACCACATGCTCGGCGATGACCCGGCCCTGTTCGGTGATCACCTCCCAGCGTCCGTCGGGGAGCTGGTTCATATCCGTGACCCGGTTGCGGCGGCTGATTTCCGCCCCCAGTCGGCGGGCGCCGGCGGCCATGGAGTTGGCGGCGGCCGAGGGGTCGGTCCAGCCGTCGCCGGGGGTCCAGAACCCCGCCATCACGTCTGGTTTCACATCCAGCAGGGGGGCCACCCCGGTGATCTCGTCCGGGGTCAGCAGGTGGCATTCCACCCCGTTGTAGTCCAGCATCCCCTGGACGTAGTAAAACCAGTCCACCTCGTCCCGGGTGCGGGCCAAGCGCACCGCCCCGCACCCATGCCAACCGGAGTGGAGGCCGGTCTCCTCCTCGATCACCTGGTAGAGGGAGGCGGTGTCGCGATGCACCTTGGCGTAGTTGAGGTCGCCGATGAAATGGGGGATGAGGCCGGCCGCGTGCCAAGTGGAACCGGAGGTCAACTCGTCTTTCTCCACCAGCAGGGTGTCGGTCCAGCCCTCGTGGGCCAGGTAGTAGAGCAACCCCACCCCCATGGCCCCCCCGCCGACGATGACAGCCTGTGCCTGGTCCCGCATTGTTGCCTCCGGCTTCCCGGCCCGCCCCTCCCCCGCTTAAGAGGGTTGAGAGCAGGATAATACCGTCGCGCCCTATATTAGCGCACCGCCGCCCATTTTCGTCGGCTATCCCCATGGGCGGGCGGTCCGCAACTTCAACTGCGCGGCGGCGGGGGCGGTAACAGGTTCGGGGCGGCTGAAAAATACTCCGGGCGGGCGGAGGTCCGAACCCAACCAGGCAGTGCGGTAAAATGGTCGTGCGGGGCAGGCAACCGGTAAACCTCCGGCCTCATAGCCGAAGGATATGGGTTCAAATCCCATCCCCGCTACCGGGCGGATGTAGCTCAACTTGGCCGGCCCGCTTACCGCGGCGGGCGACAGAGCGGCGGCGAACGGCCGGCCATACGGGTCAGCGCGTCCTTGACGCACCTGACAGGGCCGGCAAGCGGAGCCCGCCAGGCTACGGGGGTTGGAGTCCCCCGTCGTCCGCCCACCCATTTCCCCAACGAGCCGCCCTGCGGACAATTCGGAGACGGTAGTCAATAGCTCGTATCCTTCGGCGATCCCCCAACCCGAGGAACGAAAAAGGTAAGGTAGAGGCATGATGGTCGACACCCGCGAGGATAAGTTCAACCTTCGGTTGGCGGAGTTGCTCAGAGCGGAAGGACTGAACGCCGAGGGCGAAGCCGAACAGGCTGGCGGCAAGCGCATCGACGTCTTGGTCCGCATCGGGGAGCGCCGGATCGCGGTGGAGGCCAAAAAGGGGACTCTTGCCGCGAACCGGAATGAGGCCTTGGCCGTAGCCGCCGAGCGCATAGAAGATGATTATTCATTTACAGGCCAAAATTGGTCGTCAAATGCTCAGCTGATATATCAGACAATATTTGGCGCGCCACTGCGGTACTGGCTTTCTTGCTGAATCCAGCCGTCTCGGTAGGCGGTTTCTGGGCAATCTCCGCTTCAAACAAGTTGTTCGGGTTGTCTATAAGCTCTTGTAATCCTGCTTTCGTGAGTTCGGTCCCGTCCTTCACGTCTTTAACATATTCCCTCGCGACTGTATCCGGCGAGCCGTATACCAAACCTACCCCCGAAACCACAAAGAGGGTTGCCGTAGCCCATTCCCTATGACCGCCTCCAAGTTTGTTCATTAGTTTCACGTTCGATGGACCACCGGTGAAAGTTCCCTTGATAGACAACTTTCGGTCGTTGGTCAACAGAATGTCCCCCGACCGAGCCTGTGCGCCGTAAAGATGGCAATCAATTCCAACAGAACGCAATAAAGCGTAGGTAAAAACCTCCACTGCCCCACCCGCTATAAACCGATTCTCATAGATAGTTGTATTATAGGTACTGAGCAACATGGCGATAGCCTTCTCATACTCATCCTTCGCCTCATCAGAACAATCGGACCGTAGGCGATCGAACACGCGCCGTTCTTGAGCGTATCTTTTACTACGAGGAACCTGCTTACTCATGGGCGGCGATTTTTTCCCATTTGGGGAGTAGGTTGTAGCGGCGTCTTGCATCCCGGCCTTGGCGGGCGGCGGCGAGGCGTTGCTCGGACAGGGTCAGGTATCCGGGTTCGATGTCGTATCCGACGCAACGACGGCCCTGCCGCAGGGCGGCCACGGCGGTTTGGCCGCTGCCCAGAAACGGGTCCAGCACCTCGTCTCCTTCCTGTGAATACAGAACCACCAGGCGGCGCACCAGTTCCTCCGGGTAGGGACACGGATGGTCGATGGTGCGGGGCGGGACGGGGGCGATGTGCCACACGTTGTTGGCTATGTCGCGGGTGAACAGCTCGTCGATGTCCAGAGCCGCCTTGGTTCCCCGGCGCTTGCTCCCCGGTTTGCGGAAAATCAGGATGTACTCGGTCATAATGTTCGGGTAGTAGTAGCCGGGCTTGGGATGCTGAATGAAGCACCCGGCCCGCTTCACGCCGCCGGTCACCTTGTTCCAGATGATGTCCTGGTGAAACTCCCATCCCGCCTCCAGCATCCGCCCGGTTACCATCATCGGGGCCGGGTAGTGAGAGCCTTGGTGCAGGATGGTCCCCACCACCACCGCGCAGAACCCTCCCGGCATCGTCACCCGCCGCACCTCCCCGAAGGCGCGTCCGATGTTCTCCAGCCAGTCCTCGAACGTCCCGCCGAAGGCCCCGTATTCCCGCTCCCGATGCCAGGCGTCGGGCCCGTTGCGGGCGTGAATGTCGTAGTCGATGGAGTTCCAGTAGGGCGGGGAGGTGACGGTCAGGGCTATGGAATCAGGGGCGCATTCCGGCATGGCCAGGCAGGAACGGTTGTAGAACCGATACCCGTCACCGGCGACGGCTTCCCCGGCCGATGTTTCACGCGCCCGCTCCGCGACTCCCGAACGACGGTTTCCGTTCATAAATTCGTATCCTAGCTGACCGGGAGCGGCGAGGGTTTCTTTAGGAGTCGTTGCGAGCGCCATGCCGGTTTTCTACCCGGCGCCTGTGACAAAAGCAACCCGGTCCCGGTCACGGAAGGGGGAGCGAAGGGCGTCCGGCGCAGATTTCCTCCACCAGGTCGGGATGGACGGGGACGGCGGCGGTCAGCACCTCGGGACCGCGGTCGGTGATCAAAACATCGTCCTCGATGCGCACCCCGATCCCCCGCAGGGCCTCCGGGACGGGATGGGAGACGGAACCGGCCTCCTCCCGCTCCCCGGCTTCGGCCTGCCGGGCCCGCTCCGCCCCCAGCGCCATTCGGCGGCGGGTCCACCGCTCCGGGTCGTATTCCAACAACGGCAACTCCACCGACTCCCGCTCCGGGTCCACGTATATTCCCGGCTCCACCGTAAACGCCATTCCCGGTTGCAAGGGACGGGGCGCCCCGTCCGCCCCGTAGCTTCCGGCGTCGTGCACGTCCATTCCCAGCCAGTGGCCGGTCCCGTGCATGAAAAACTCCCGGTAGTGATGACAGGCCAGGGCCCGCTCCGCCGGGCCGGGCAACAAGCCCAACTCCACCAGGCCCTCGGTGATCGCCCCCGCCGCCGCCCGGTGGATATCCGTCATAGAAGAACCGGCCCGGGAGGCTTCCAACCCCGCGGCGTGGGCGGCCAACACCGCCTCGTACGCCGCCCGTTGCGGGCCGGTGAACCGGCCGTTGACGGGGAAAGTGCGGGTGATGTCGGCGGAAAAATATTCGTATTCGGCCCCGGCGTCGATCAAGATCAAATCCCCGTCCCGCAACCGCCGGTCGTTTTCCGTGTAGTGGAGGATGACCGCGTTCTCGCCGGAGGCGACGATGGACGGGTAGCCCTCCCGGCGGGCCCCCCGGATCCGGAACGAATATTCCAGGGCGGCCTGCACCTGATACTCGTACAACCCCGGCCGGGCGAACCGCATGGCCTCCAAATGCCCCTCGGCGGTTATCCGGCAGGCCGTGCGCAAGACCTCCGCCTCGGCCTCCGTTTTATGCAGGCGGAGTTCGGCCAACAGCGGGGTCAGGTCCCGCACCTCGGCGGGAATCTCCTCCCCGAACCGCTCCCGCAAGCCGCCCAACGCGGCCGCCGCCCCCAGCGCCCGATTGCGCAATCCCCCGTCCCGGAAAGGAAGAAACACCGTCCGCCGTCCCGCCAACCGCTCCCGCAACGCCTCTTCCAACCCGGCCGCCGGGTAGGCGGCGTCCGCCCCGAACCGCTCCCGGGCCCCCTCCGTTCCCGCCCGGCGCCCCTCCCAGATTTCCCGCTCCCGGTCGCGGGGCCGCACAAACAGCACGAACCGCTCCTCCGGGGCGGACGGATCCAGCAACAGCGTCGCGCCGGGTTCGGCGAAACCGGTCAGGTAGTAGAAGTCGGAGTCCTGCCGGAACGGATGCTCCACATCGTTGTTGCGCCGGGCCGGGGAAGCGGCGGAAACCAGCGCCAACCCGTCGCCGAGCAGTTCGGCCAAACGTTCCCGACGGCGGGCGTGCTCCATCAACCCCGATCCGCCGGGCGCCGCTCGGTCAGGACAGTCCCTCCAACCAGTCGGCCAGGGCCTGCCCGATCAGGTCGGGGGAGTCCTCCTGGATGAAATGGAGGCCGGGCACGGTGACTTCGGTCTGATTGGGCCAGGCGCGGCACACCCGCCGCGGACGACCCGTCAGGATGGAACCCGGGTCGGCGTTCACGAACAATTTGGGCAGGTCCCATTCCGCCAGCTTGGCCGAATACCGCTCCACCACCTGGTGCACATCGGCCGGTTCCCCCCCGATGGGGATCTGTCGGGGCCAAGTGAGCATGGGGCGGCGCCCTTCGCCCGGTTCGGCGTACGGACGCCGGTACTCGGCCATTTCCTCATCGGTGAATTTGCGTTGGACGGAAGCGGGCAGGATGCGCTCCACGAACACGTTTTTCTCCAGCACGATCGTCTCCCCCGCCTCCGAGCGCATGCTCTGGAAAATACCGCGGGCCGCCGCCGGCCAGTCCTCCCAGGTAACGGGGGTCACGATGGCCTCCATATAGGCCACCCCTTTCATCGCCCCCGGATTACGCGCCGCCCAGTCAAAACCGAGGGCCGAACCCCAGTCGTGCGCCACGAAAGTCACCGCTCCGTTCACGCCCAGCTTGTCCAGCATCAGATCCAGGTACTCCCGGTGCTGGGAGAAGGTGTAGGCGTCGGGACCGGAGACGGCCAGCTTGCCCGAATCGCCCATCCCGATCAGGTCGGGAGCGATGCATCGGCCCATCCCCTCCGCATAGGGGATGATGTTGCGCCACAGGTAGGAGGAGGTGGGGTTGCCGTGCAGGAACACGATGGGATCCCCCTGCCCCGCCTCCGTATAGGCCATTTCCAACCCCAACACCTCTACGGTGCGTTTGTCCATATTCATCGTCCTCCCTCCGCTCCGGGTTTTCCCCAGTCTAGCCTGCGCGCCGACCCGTTCGCCGCCGTCCGCGCCAGTAGTTTCAGGAGCCGCGCAGGGCGGCGGTGGGTTCCATGCGGGCCGCCGCCAGAGATGGATATACGCCGGCCGCCAAACCGGTCGCCATCCCCAAAAGCGGCCCGGCCCACACCGCCCAGCCGTCCAAAACCGCCGCCCAGTCCCGAACGGCGGCCGCCGCGGCCGTGGTCATCACCCCGGCTGAAGCCCCCAGCGCCCCTCCCAGCAAGCCCAACAGCGAACTTTCGGTCAGAAACTCGGCCCCGATCCGGGCCCGGGTCGCCCCCAGCGCCCGGCGCAGGCCGATCTCGCTCCTGCGCTCCAAAACCGAGGTCAGGGTCACGTTGGCGATCCCCAAGGCGGCCACCCCCAGGGTGACCAGGGCCAGGGTGGCGAACAGGGCGTTGACATCGGATTCCACATCCCGACGCAATCGGGTTCCGCCCGCGGGGTAACCGACGATGAGCCGGTCGGGATGCCCGGGATTGGCGACCGTCGCCAACTGGCCGGCCACTACTCCGGCCGCGCCCCGGGCGGCCCGTACGTAAATCACGCCCGGGGACGGAGGATCGGAGATCGCCCCGCGGGAGACGATCACCGCCCCCGACAGGGACGGCTCCTCCCCGGCGTCGGACAGGACGCCCAGCACCGGAAAAGCCGCCCCGTCGATAAACACCGCATCCCGGCCGGGGGCGAAGGCGGTCATTTCCAGGGTGAGGGCGGCGCCCGCCCCCAACACCGCCGCCCGGTAGGGAGCGTCGTCCAGCAAGGCGTCGAAAAACACCCCCCGCCCCACCTCCGCCCCCACCGTTTCCGCCAAACCGGAGGAGGCGGCCAGGACCGTCAGGCGGGCGGTGCGGTTGGCCGGGCCGGAGGGCAGGGCGCTTACCGCAACGTCCTCCCCCAACGTTGCCGCCGTTCCCGTCGACCGCACCCCGGCTATGCGCCTGATAGCCGGCTCGGACTCCCAGGAAAGGCCGTAACCGGGCGGCTCCCCCGGCGGGGCTTCCACCCGGACCAGGGTGGGCTCCAGGGTTTCCAGGCGGCTGACTATCCGGTTGCCCGCGCTTTGCGAAATCCCCACCGCCCCCGTCAGCACGGCCACCCCCAAAGCCACCCCGACGATGGTCAGGACGGCCCGCCCCGGCCGGGACAAAACCCGCAACGCGGCGTCCGCTATCACATCGGCGGCCCGTCCCGCACCCCGGAAGCGTCCGGCCGTCATGTCGCGTCCACCCGGCCGTCCGCCACCCGCACCACCCGGTCGGCCCGGGCGCTGACCAATGGATCGTGGGTGGCCGTAACCACCGTCATCTCCTGGCCCTCCCGCAACCGGTCCAGCAAATCCAGCACCACGGCCGTGCTGGACCCGTCCAGGTTGCCGGTGGGTTCATCGCACAGGAGCAGGCGGCATCCGGAAACCAGGGCCCGGGCCACCGCCGTCCGTTGCTGTTGACCGGCCGACAACTGACCCGGCAGGGACTCCTCCCGCCCGCCCAAACCGACCTGCTCCAACATCATCCGGGCCCGGCGGGACCGCTCCCGGCGGGGGACGATCCCGTAGGTCATTCCCAAGCGCACGTTCTCCTCGGCGGTGAGGTGGGCGACCAGGTGAAAGGCCTGGAAGACGAAGCCGATGCGAGTGGCCCGCAACCGGGAACGCTCCCGCTCGGCGGCCCCGGTCATGTCCGTCCCCTCCAAAAACACCTGTCCGGCGCTGGGCTGGTCCAGCAGGCCGATAATGTTGAGGAGGGTGGTTTTGCCCGAACCGGACGGCCCCGCCAAAGCCACGTACTCCCCCGCCCCGATGGTCAGGTCCACCCCGGCCAGGGCGCGAATGGGGACATTCCCGGCGAACACCCGCTCCACTCCGGTCAGCGCAACCGGGTTCATTGCGCGCCCCGCCCGCCCACCACCGCCCAAGCCCCGGGCGGGATGATCCCGGCCACCGGTTCCACTTCCACCAACCCGCCCGCTTCCACCCCGGTGGTCACTTCTACGGGAATGCGGGATTCGCCCGCCCCGTCCGCCTCCAACAAGTCAATCCACAGTCGTCCGGAGGCGTCCGACCGCACTGCCGCCGTCGGGACTGCGGTCACCGCCCGGCCGGTGGATTCACCGATGATGCGCACCCGCATGGAGCGGCCCAGCAACTCCGTTCCGCCTTCTTCCAGGACCACCCGGGCCAGGGTGGAGGTCCCGCCGTATTCCGGTACGTCTTCGGGGGCCCACAGGTCGGTTACCGCGCCGGAGGCGGTGCGCCCCTCCGGATCATCGTCCAGAACCGCCCGCGACCCCACCGACACCCGTCCGGCGTCGAACGGGGACAGGGCCACCAGGACCACCGGTTCGGCGGAGGCCAAGTCCAATTCGGCCTCGTAAACGGAACCGCCCCGGGGCGGGGGGACGCCGCCCACCGCCAGCGGCGGCCCCTGCGGCGCGAACGCGATTTCCCCGAACGGAATGCGCAACCCGGTCTGCGCCTGATAGAGGCGGGCCGCTTCCGTCACCAGCGGGCAGGACAGGCGGGTGTCGGGCGGACGGCAGGACGGGTCGTCGCTGTCGGCTACGGCGACCGCCAGGTTGCGCAGGCGGGTCAGCGTCTCAGGGGGCCAATCTTCTCCCGTCGCCGGCAGATAACCGGAGCGCAGATAGAGGGCGAGAACCCCCCGGCCGGTGGCCTCGTCGAACACGCCGGTGTTCGACGTCCCTCCGATGCCGAGTCGGTTCAAGGATTGTTGCAATTGCGACACATCCGGACCGAAATCGCCGGCGGCGACGGCCCGGTAGGCGGGGCGCTCGCCCCGGAGCAGGAATACCGGACGGGCGTCCACCTCCAGTACGGGGTCGCCTTCCCGAACCTCCGACCCCGCCTCGGCGGCCCTGGTTACCACCCCTGCGCCTTGAACTTCCATGGCGGCCAGCGAAATGGAGGCGAACGTTTCTAGGGAAACCGCCGCCCGGGAAACCACCACCCGTTCCAACACCCGGTTCTCCACCGGAACGGCCAACACGGAGGGCGGCGGAGGTTCGGGGGTCGCCGCCTGTTGCGAGTTCACCGATCGCCGCCCCAGAAACCAGGCCCCGGCCGCGGCGGCGATCACCACTCCCATTATCAGAGAAGCCGCCCACACGCGTCTCATAACAAAACCCTACTCCCGTCCGTGGATTTCCGCTAATAAAAGGGCGTTGTCCCGATCGAACCCGGCTTCCAACTCCTCCCTTACTTGCACAAGGACCGTAAGCAACCCGGTGCGTTCCCGACATTCCAGATCAGCCGCCGCAATCGCCGTCTCTTCCGGTTGCAACTCGCGCAATCGCTCCACCGCGCCCCGCCAAGCCCGCTCCCGGAGAATTGCGTCGTCTAATGCATGGTCTTGATTGCCGGTGTCTGGTCCAGTATGCGTATGGGTATCCGGCCCGTGGTCGTGACCATGGTCATCCTCATCCCTGGTAGCGCGGTTGGTTCTTTGCTTAATATCTTCTACCGGATCCGTTAAAGTACGGTATGAGTAACCCTGGTCCTTCATACAATCGGACCAATCAGGTAGTGATTCCAACACTTTACGATGAGTAAGTATGCGTCCGTCCAGTTCATCCAGTTTGCGACTCAATACCTCGTTTAGATTTTCCATGTATCCTTCTTCCTCCATCACTGTCATCCGGCATTCATCCCTAGCACCCCCGTACCTAATTTGCGAAGCCTCATCTAAACTCAGGTAAACATCAAAATTGGGATCCGGTCCGAACTGAAGTTGGGCCGCAATGATCTGCTCCGTCCATCCATATCCATACCGCGCCGCGTACTCCGCATTTTCCTGCACGGTTATTGAAGCATTACGAGCTCCCGCCCTGTGCGCCCGATAGAAACCGGGAGTTAATGGATGCTCTATATACTGAAAACCCGCCTCCTCCATGCATTGACGAATTCTCCGTTCTCGCAACGCGTCCGCCGCGGCGCTCTCCTCCGGAGACGGCGGAGCCGGACGATCGCTCAACGACACCGACCCGGAGTAACCCCCGCACGCCATAATCGCCAGGGCCATCAGAAGAGCCGGCACCATGGAAAGGGGACCTGCCCTGGGGGAACCACCCATGTGATTACCCATAATCGGACACCCCTCTCCGGCGGGACTTCGGCGCCTCGTGTTCAGCATATTACTAGAACCTTGATTATTAGTATAGTCTATGCTTTTGACGCCAATTCCCGGAAAGTTTGTTTAAGTCTTTTCGCGACCTCAGGGAGGGTCCGCCGAGGAGAATCAGGAGGGGCGGCGCGCCGGCGCCGGGGGGCTAAACCAGCAGGTCGCGGAGGGTTTTCAGTTGCTCCCGCACCGAAGCGTGGGAGGCGGCCCCGGGGGCGGGGCGGCGGGCGACCGAGACGGACGGGTCCACCCGAGCCAGGTCCGACTCCCGGAAAGCGGAGTGGGCGGCGGCCAAATCCGATGCGTTCGCCTGCCCCAAATTGCGACCTTCCTCCAGCAGGGCGGCCACCAATTCGCCCACGGCGCGGTGAGCCTCCCGGAAAGGGACCCCCCGCTCCGCCAGGGCCTCGGCCAAATCAAGGGCCGTAACCCACGAGTCGGGGCGGGGAGGATGAAACTCGGCCCTGGCCAACAGGGCGCTCATCGCCTCCAGCGCTCCGGCCAGTAGGTCGTCGACGGCCAACGTCATCCGCTTGTCCTCCTGCAAGTCCCGGTTGTAGGTGAGGGGCAGGCCTTTCTGCAGGGCCATCAAGCCGGTCAGATGGCCGATGGCCCCGGCGGAGCGGGCCCGGGTCAGCTCGGCGATATCCGGGTTTTTCTTGTGGGGAAGGGCCGAAGAACCGGTGGTCAGCGAATCGGGAAAGGTCACCCATCCGAACTCGGAGGAAGCCCACAGCACGCATTCCTCCGCCAAGCGGGACAAGTGCACCAGAGCCTGCGCGCAGGCGAAGGCGTACTCGGCCGCAAAATCCCGGCTCCCCACCGCGTCCATGGAGTTGTCGAAAGCCGATCCCATCCCCAGCAACTCCGCCGTCCGGGCCGGGTTCAAAAGCAGGCCGCTCCCCCCCAGGGCCCCCGCCCCCAATGGGGAAACGTCGATCCGGGCCCGGGCCTGCAGGAACCGCTCCCGGTCCCGCACCGCCATCCAGGCGTAGGCCAGCAGATGATGCGCCAAGGGAACCGCCTGACCCTGCTGCAGGTGGGTGTAGCCGGCCGCCACCGTCTCCCCCGCTCCCTCCGCCGCCTCCGTCAAAACCCGGATGAAACCGGCGAGGCGCTCCGACTGCCGGTCGGCGGCCCGCCGCAAATACAGCCGCAAGTCCAGAGCCACCTGGTCGTTGCGGGAGCGCCCGGTGTGCAATTTTCCCGCCGCCGGGCCGATCAACTCCCCCAGCCGCCGCTCCACCGCCGAATGAACGTCCTCGTCCCGCTCGGTGAACTGAAACTCCCCCGCCTCCGCCTCGGCCAAGATGCTCTCCAGCCCCTCCCGGACGGCGGCCGCTTCCTCGTCGGTCAGCAACCCGGCCTCGCCCAGCATTTGGGCGTGGGCCAGCGACCCCCGGACATCATCGGACAAAAGCCGCCGGTCGGAGGGGTCCACGGTGAAGCTCCATAGCGCATCGGCGGGGCCCTGCGCGAAGCGCCCTCCCCACAGGGTCATCGGCGGCCGCCTAACCGGTCCCGGAGCGTCGGGCCAGGGTGCGCAACCGCAGGGCGTTGAGGCGGATGAACCCGGTGGCATCCTCCTGGTCGTAGGAACCGCCCGCCTCGAAACTGACCAACTCCTGGTCGTAGAGGGAACCCTCCGCCCGGCGCCCGGTGACCGCCGTCCCCCCCTTGTAGAGAACCAGCCGGGCCTCCCCGGTGACCGGGCGTTGCATTTCGTCGAACATCCCCTGCAGGGCCTCCCGTTCCGGGGCGAACCAGAACCCGTTGTAAACCATCTCCGCGTAGCGGGGGGAAAGGCCGTCCCGCAGGCGGCGCGCCTCCCGATCCAGGGTGAGGGACTCCACCGCCCGATGAGCGTGATGGAGGATGGTCCCGCCCGGTGTCTCGTACACCCCCCGGCTTTTCAATCCCACGAACCGGTTTTCCACGATGTCCGCCCGTCCCACCCCGTGCTCCCCGGCGATCCGGTTGCACCGGGCCAGCAGATCGGCGGGGGCCGACTCCTCCCCGTCCACCGCCGTCGGGGAGCCTTGATGAAAGGCGATGGTCACTTCCCGCGGGCGGTCGGGGGCGTCTTGCGGGTCCCGGGTCATGGTGAACATTTCGGGGGGCGGGGGCACCCACGGGTCTTCCAAAACCCCTCCCTCATAGGAAATGTGCAACAGGTTGGCGTCGGTGGAATAGGGCTGGGCGGGGGTGGTGGGCACCGGAATGTCATGTTTCACGGCGTAGGCCTCCAAGTCGGCCCGCCCCCCCATGCTCCATTCCCGCCACGGGGCGACCACCTTGATGTCCGGGTCGAGGGCGTAGGCTGACAACTCGAACCGCACCTGGTCGTTGCCCTTGCCGGTGGCCCCGTGCGAGATGGCGTCCGCCCCGAACCGTTGCGCGGCCCGCACCAGGCCTTTGGCGATCACCGGCCGGGCCAGGGAGGTGCCCAGCAGGTAGTAGTCCTCGTAGACGGCGTTGGCCCGGATGGCCGGCCACACGTATTCCTCCGTGAACTCGGCCCGCAGATCCTCGGACAGGGCGGCGACGGCGCCGGTGGACCGGGCCTTGTCCACCGCCTGCGCGACCTCCTCCCCCTGGCCGACGTCGGCCGTGTAGCAGACAACCTCGCATCCCCGTTCCTCGATCAGCCATTTGAGGATCACCGACGTGTCCAAACCGCCCGAATAGGCCAGCGCCACCTTCATAGTTCCGCTCCCAGTTTCTCCAGCAGGTCGGCCACCGCCCGCCCGCCCGTCCGTTCTTCGGCCACCACCAGGGTGGTGTCGTCTCCGGCCACCGTCCCCAGCACCCCCGGCAATCCGGCGGCGTCGATGGACCGGGCCACCACATGGGCGGCTCCGGGCGGGGTGGTCACCACTACCAGATTACCGCTGCACCGGATGGTTTCGGCGTACTCGCCCAAAACCCGGCCGGGGGAAATGCGGGGAGCGTCCGTCGTCTCCGGGTCGGGCAACGCATACCGGGCTCTTCCTTCCCCGGCGACGGTCTTCACCGCTCCGACGGCCCGCAGGTCCCGGGAAACGGTGGCCTGGGTCACGGCATGGCCGCGCTCGGCCAGCAACGGAACCATATCCCGATGGGTGAAAACGGCCTCTTGGGCCAAAATGGCCCGTACCGCCCGGCGGCGGGCCCACATCCCCGACATAGTTATATTATGCATTATCCTGAATAATAATGCAAATAGTCGGCAGGGCCTTCGCCCGGGTCGGGGCCGTTATTCCAGGGTGAAACCTTCTTCGGCTAGGGCGTCGCGCAAGTCCTCCGCTTCCTCGTCCCGCACCGAAATGGCCAGCACCCCCCCGCCGCCGTGCAGGGCGTGCCGCAATTGCAAATCCCGCACATCCGCCCGGCTCCGCTCCAAGGCCCGTCCCACCCGGGCCACCTCCCCCGGCTGGTCGGCCAGCACCACCCCCACCCGCGCTCCAGGGGGGGCCATCCCCCGGCGCCGTTCCCGGGCCGTTTCGAACCGGGCGGCCAACGCGGACGGGTCGGCGGAGGCCTCCTCCCGCATAGCCCGCAGGGCGGCGGTCAGGCCGTCGATGGCCTCCTCCAGGTAAGCGGCGTTGGCGGCCAGCACCTCCGGCCACCAGTCCGATTCCGAGTCGGCCACCCGGGTCAGATCCCGAAAAGAACCGGAGGCCAGCCGCATCGCCCCCGCATCCCGCGCCGCCCAGTTGACCAGGGCGGCGGCCAGCATCTGCGGCAAATGGGAAATCCCCGCCACCACCCGGTCATGCTCGGCGGCCGTCATCGTCGTCGGAACGGCCCCCACCGACTCCGCCATCCCGGCCGCTTTCTCCAAATCCTCCGGCTCCGCCCCGTCCGTGCACAATATCCAGGCCGATCCCCGAAACAGGGCGGGGGTGGCCGCCTCCGGACCGGAGCGTTCCCGGCCCGCCATGGGGTGGCCGGCCACCAATCGCATCCCCGGGGGACGGGCCCGCACCACCGGGGTTTTCACCCCGGCCACATCGGTCACCAACCCTCCGGTGCGCAACTCCCCCAGGATTTCCACCGTGGCCCGCAAGGGCCCGGCCAGCACCACCGTCTCCGCTTCGCCGGCGGCCTGGTCGTAGTCCCGGCACACCCGGTCCAAGGCCTCGCGGCGGGCGGACCGCTCCGCCGTCTCCCGGTCCGGATCCCATCCCCGCACTTCCCTCCCGTTGCTCCGCAGGGCGATTCCCAGCGAAGTCCCGATTAGGCCGGTTCCGAGAATGGCGATATGACCCATTCGGTCAGATGGTCACCGACAGCGCGTCCGCCAAGGCCCGCATCTGCTCCATCAACTCGGCGAACTCCGAGGGCAACAAGGCCTGGGCGCCGTCCACCAAGGCGGTGTCCGGAGCGGGATGGACGTCCACTATGAACCCGTCCGCCCCCACCGCGATCGCCGCCCGGGCCAGCGGGGTCACCAGATGACGGACGCCGGAGGAATGGGAGGGGTCGATCAGCACCGGCAAATGCGACATGGTTTTCAGGGCGGGCACCGCCGAAATATCCAACGTGTTGCGGGTGGCGTGCTCAAAAGTCCGTATCCCCCGCTCCACCATTATCACCTCGTGGTTGCCCTCCTTGTAGATGTATTCGGCGGCGTTCAACCACTCGTCCAGGGTGGCGGTGAAACCGCGTTTCAGCGATACCGGGCGGTGCACCCGTCCCACCTCCGACAGCAGGGTGAAGTTGGCCATGTTGCGGGTTCCGATGCGCAGAATATCGGCGTATCCGGCGATCATTTCCACGTCGCGGGGGTCGAGCACCTCGGCCACGAACGGCATGTCGAACTCTTCTCGGGCTTCGGCTAGCAACTGCAGTCCCTCTTCGCCCAAACCTTGGAACGAATAGGGGCTGGTGCGGGGTTTGAAGGCGTCCCCCCGCAGAATGGTGGCCCCGGCGTTGCGCACCGCTTCGGCGGTGCGGAACAGCTGGTCGCGGCTTTCCACCGCGCACGGTCCGGCGATGGGCGCGAACACCCCCCCGCCGATCTGCGCGTTGCGTACCTTGATCACCGTGTCGGCCGGTTGGAACTCGCGGGAAACGAACTTGTAGGGCTTGAGAACCGGCACCGCCCGCTCCACCCCCTCCACCGCCTCCCACGGAATCTCCCGGATCAGATCCCGATCGCCGATGGCCCCGATCACCGTCCGGAACTGGCCGGTGGACACATGCGCCTCCGAACCGATCCCGGCCAGGCGTTCCACTACTACCTTGACCTCCGCATCCGTGGCGTCGGGTTTCATCACGATGATCAACGTTGTCTCCAGTTTCCGATCCGGTTGAGTGTTGCCAACAGGATAGAACGATTGCGGAAGGAGGGGCGCGGCGCCCGCCCGCGGCCGGCCCGGTCCAACGGAGGGCGGGTCAGCTTTTCACCACCGGTTCGGTGGCGGCCGCCTCCCGTACCCAACCGGCCACCACCGACACGGGGGGCAGGCGGCGGGCCAGGCGGTCCCGCTCGTTGACCTGGGACATCTTCGCCTGCAGAACCTCCGGGTCGCGGCGGGACAAATCGCGTATTTTGCGCACCCCGGAACGGCCCAGCAGTTCCGCGTAGACGGGGCCCAGTTCTTTGAGCCGCAACAGGTCGGCCCGGTGCGCCCAAGTCAGCAGGTCGGATTCTTGCAACGAGGTGGCGCGGGCCAAGCGCCGGCGCCCGGTGCGGTCGCCCGCCTTCTGCAGAAACATTCCGGTGGTGCGGATTCCCTGCTGGCGCAGAATGCGGGCCTGCGCCTTGCTCAAGTTGGCGATATTGTCAATGGCGGCCATGTCCGCCCCACCTCCCGTTGGCTGTCTTGATTGTCGGTCCGGGTCCGGGCTGGAAGGAAAACTCTAGCAACCCCGCACGCGGCAAAGCCGGTGCGACGGCAAATCCCAACCTGCCCTGCGCCGACGGCCGCTTGCCGACCCGTTCGCCGTCCGGCGTCAAGAAATGTCACAGGACGGGATTATACTGACCGCTAGCGTAGCCCACCGCCCTAAGGAGCCGACAATGCGGGAACAGACGATCACCGATCCTCACGGGTCCTCCTCCCTGTTTTACAACCCTGTGTCCGCTACTCCCGAAGGGGGAGGAAATAGCGCGAGCTCGGTATTCAACCAAATTCTGACCGGTGACGCAGGCGCGTTGCTAAAGGACCTGCCACCCGGCAGCGTTGACCTCAGCTTCTGGTCGCCTCCATACTATGTTGGCAAGTCTTATGAGAAACATCTTACTTTTGATGAGTGGAAGAACCTCATAAAAAAGGTTATCACAGGTCATAATTCTATAATAAAACCGGGGGGGTTTTTGGCTATTAATATAGGCGATATACTATGTTTTTCTGATCCTACTATGCCTAAATATCAGGCCAACAACCTTCAGCGTAAGAAAATATCAATAACCAAAGAGGACATATTAGCCGTTCAAGAACAACATCCCCAAGCTAATCGCCATCAGTTGGCCCGGATATTAGGATGTAGCGAACAGACAATTCAGCGTCGCCTGGAAAACAACAATGTTCGCGGAGGAAAACAAAATCCATCAACCAAGATAATGCTTACCGGGTGTTTGGCGGCCGAGTGGTCTGAGGATGCGGGATTTTATCTATACGACCAGCGCATTTGGCATAAGGATCCATGCTGGGCGAACAGCCGGTGGCACTCCAACTCCTACCGGGCCGTGGACGAGTTTGAACATATCTATGTTTTCTGGAAGCCGGGCATAACCGAATACGATCGGAACCGACTGAGCTCCGAAGAGTGGGCGGAGTGGGGTTCGCGCGGGGTGTGGAATATAAGATCCGTTCATCGCAACAACCGGCATGAAGCCGAGTTTCCTGAGGAACTGGCCGAGCGGGTTATCCGCCTATTCTCGCCCGAAGGCGGAGTGGTACTTGATCCTTTTGTGGGCACGGGCACCACTACCGCCGTCGCCAAACGGTTGGGGCGTCAATGGATAGGCATCGACATCGACCCGCGTTGCACCGCCGTCGCCCAAAGGCGCACCCATGACGCTTGACGAAGCGGAACGTCTGGAACGGACCGCTTTCTCCATGGTCGTCCAGGCGATGACCGATTACCGAAAACAGGCCGTGACTATTTTTGCGGAGGAGACTGACCTTCCGCAAGATATCGCTGAAGACCTCACCCGGGAATCCATTGAGGCAATGGGGTTGCCCGGATTGCAGGAGCGGTTATACGGAAAGGTGGACGTCAAGAAAGCCGTATACGTGTTCCTGCCCGAACCGCGCCCGGTTGCCCTGATGTTGGACGCCAAAGCGGAAAAGGTCAACGGCAACCGAACGGCCACCATCCAGATGTCACAAACTTCCATGACCGTCAAGATGAAACGCTCCGGTCGCATCATAAACGAACGAGGAAAGTTGGAACAAGAAATACGCCGAGGCGATCGTGTTTTTTACGTGGTGACGGTTATCGCCAAGTTTCTCTACCGTGAAACCGCCGCAGGCAACCGAAATCTGGAATCTATAGTCATCGCCTGCATACCCAACGGCAAACTGCAGAATATATACAACCCGACTCCCGAAGACACTATTTGGCGGGCGGGGCGGGATGCGCCTACTTTGGGGGAGGATTTTCGGGTGCGTCTCAGCTACGGTCTCTTGGCCGAGAAAGCGCGTTGGAGGGTGCGGGAAATAGACCTGTCCCGTTAGGCGGGCCGATAACGGTTGCGCAACCGGCGCAGGTCGTCGGGGGTGTCGATGTCGTCGGGCGGGTCGCGGGGCACATGGACTTCCTCCACCCACTCCGGGTGGACGGCGAACAGGTTGCGCGCCCCCTGATCCCCGCCCAGTCCGGAAATCAGGCGAGGCCACAGGGCGCGGGCGATCAACACCGGATGCCCGCGGGCGTAGCGGTAACGGGGAATGACCGCCGGTTTGCCGGAAGCGTCCTGTGCCTCCCGCAACCGGTCCGCCACCGCCGGGTGCGCGTCCGGCTGGTCGCCCAAAAAAACAAAAGCACGTTCCAGGGAGGGGTCGGCCAGCAAGGCGTCCAGTCCCGCCCGCAGGGAGGAGGCCATCCCCTCCCTCCAATCCAGGTTTTCCACCACCATCGTCCCCGACAGGTCCACCCGTTCCATTATCCGTTCCCGGCGGCAACCCAGCACCGCCGCCACCGGCTCCACATCAGCCAAGCCGCGCACCTGCTCCAACACGTACTGCAACAGGGGACGCCCCTCCCAATCCAACAGTTGCTTGGGTTCCCCCAACCGGCGGGAAGCGCCCGCGGCCAGCACCAGGGCCGCGGTGCGGGACGGGGCCGGATCGGAGGAGGGCGCGGGGTCTGCGGGCGGGACGGCGGGGGGGAAGCCCGCCGGTCCGGTCACACGTCGCCTTCGTCGGCGGTGCGTTGCAAGTGGATGCGGCCGGAGCGCCCCACCAGCGACTCCCCGGTTCCCGACCCGTAGCGAACCTGGATCATTTCGGCCAGTATGGAAACCGCCACCTCCCCCGGTTGCTCGGCCCCGATGTCCAACCCGACCGGACCGTGGATGCGGGCCGTCTGCTCCGGGGAGAAACCGGCCCGGGCCAGCCGCTCCACCCGGCGGCGATGGGTGCGCCGACTGCCCATAACCCCGATGTATTTGGCCGGACCGTCCAACACCAACGGCAACACCGGATCTTCAAAGCGGGCGTCGTGGCTGAGCAACACCACATAGGTGCGGGCGTCGATCAACAGTTGGCCGACGATATCCTCCGGCCATCCCACCGCCAGGGAATGCGCCTGCGGAAAACGATGCGGGGTGATGAAAGCGGCCCGGGCATCGCTGACCGTCACCCGGAAACCCAGGCTGTGGGCGATGGCGCACAACTCCTGGGCGATGTGCACCGCGCCGAAAATGAGCAGATGGGGTTGCGGGGCCACCGTTTCCACATACACGTGCCGGTCGCCGTACACCAGGGTGCGGTTCTGTTCGCCGTCCATCAACTGGTTGGCGTCGGCGATCACGTCCCCGGAGACATCGGAGGGCAACGTCCCGGCGATCAGCCCCTCGGTGCGGTCCAGCGTCGCCTTGCAACCCGCGTCGGGGCCTTCCACCACCGTGACCACCGCCCCCAAACGTTCGGCCTCGATCAGGGAACGGATCGCATCCAACGGAGAAGCCTGCCCTACCATTTTTCTATGAACACCCCGATGGTGCCGCCGCAAGCCAGCCCCACCTCGAAAGCCTCCTCGTCGGCGATGCCGTAAGTCACCAAACGGGGCCGGCCCGTTTCCAACACCTGCCGGGCGTGCAGGAAAACATCGTTTTCCACGCAACCGCCGCTCACCGAGCCCTCCATGTCGCCCGCCGAGGAAACCAGGAACTTGGCTCCCTCCGGGCGGGGGGCGGAACCGGCCACTTTCACCACCGTGGCCACCGCCACCTGCTTGCCTTCGCCGACCCAGCGGTCGTATACGGTTAGCGCATCCTTCATCGCCCTTCCTTATATAGGTTTGCGGCCCAAGGTGATTTTACGCTCCCGGTTTTCATACCGCGGCCCGGCCCGGCGCCGCCCGCCTCCCGGCGCTCCCGGGATGGGCGGGCATGGACTCCAACAAACGCACCACCCCGGTCAGGTCGGACAGGGAAGCGGAAGCCAAAAAGTCGTCCACGTAGGGCAGGGCGGAACGCAACCCCCGGGTTTCGGGCGAGTACCCGGCCCGGCCCGCCAGCGGGTTCAACCACACGGTGCGGTGCACGGAACGGGCGAAGCGTGCCATCTCCCGGGCCAGCAGATGCGGGTCGCCGCGGTCCCAGCCGTCGCTGATGATCATTCCGATCGGACCGCCCCGGGCCACCCGCCTGCTCCAGAGGCGGTTGTAGGTTTCCAGGGCTTCCCCGATGCGGGTGCCCCCCGACCAGTCGTGCACCCGGCCCGACACCAGGCGCAGGGCGGCGGCCGGGTCGCGCCGGCGCAGTTCGTGGGTGATGCGGGTAAGGCGGGTGGAAAAAACAAAGGTTTCCACCCGTCCCATTCGGCCGGGGGCGGCATGCGCGAAGTACAGCAACATCTCCACGTATTTTTCCATGGAACCGCTCACGTCGGCCAGTATCACCAGCGGGCGGCGACGGGGCTTGGGGGAAGTGAACTTCATTTCGATCAAATCGCCCCGCTGGCCGACGGCGCTACGCAGGGTGCGGCGCATATCAGGGCGGCTCCCTTTCCGGTCGGGGCGCCGGCGGCGGCTCATCGCTTGAGCCGGACGCCACACCATACACGAAATGAGACGGCGCACTTCGGCGATTTCGTCGGGGGTGAGATCGCCGAAATCACGGGAGCGCAACTGCTCGCGATAGGAGGCCCCCATCTGGTCCACCCCGGCGGAGGTTTCCCGCGCCTCCCCGTCCCCCTCCGGCGCCAACACCGGAACCTTGACCGGGGCGGCCTCGGCCGGGGAGGAGGACCCGGCGTTGCGGCGACGACCTGCCCGACCGAAAAAGAGTTGAAAAGCTTCATCGAATACCGGAATATGCTCCGGGTTGGTGACCGCCAACGCCCGGAACCCGGCGTAAACGTCCCGGTGGTTCACCAGTCCCAACAGTCGGGCGGCGGTTAGCAGGTCGATCCCGGTGGCGGTGGTCACGTCCAACCCCCGGGCCCGCAGATAGCGGACAAAGTGCAACACGTTCCCCGCAAAAACCTCGCTCATTTCCCTCCTTTGGGTCTTTATTCCTTACCGAAACGCTACCACAAATCACCGGAGGGGGTATGAGGCAGGCGCGGG
The DNA here is from genome assembly GCA_965243835.1 of Candidatus Spongiisociaceae bacterium. GTDB lineage: Bacteria > Actinomycetota > Acidimicrobiia > Spongiisociales > Spongiisociaceae. The sequence continues at coordinate 3,118,901 of OZ251578.1, read as the reverse complement.
ACGACCGAATAGGGACGAGCCGCGGGCACCCCCCAAGCGCCCTTGCGCGAATAGACGCCTGATACCGCCCCCGCCTCCACCGCCTGACTGTGCTTACCGAGAGCTCTCAATATTGACAATAGTAGCCTCGCCCGGCCGAACGCTTTCGATCGCTAGTAATATAGAATCCACGCACAACCTAATATAAGCCCATCTAGTATCATTCAATACAACAATACCTAACCGGTATTGGCTGATATCCAACTCCTGCATCATGCGTTGATCAGTTGTAATAAGTACGTCGAATCCATGTTGCTCCGCCACTTCCAATAATCTACCGTTGGTGAGCTGTCCCCAACTGCGATACTGTGCTGTCTCCGTTACATATCCACTCAGATATCGCCGTAATCCGTGTGGAACGCCCACATCAAACAATACAGTCATGCCGCCACATGCTCAGCTCTGAGGTGGGTAACGATGCTACCCAGGACTATTTCAACCTGCTCTTGAGTTACGCCGGGGAAATGGTCGCAGAACTCCTGGACCGACATATCGCCGATATTGGCGAACAAAGCCTCCACCGGCACCCTGGTTCCTTTGAAAAGCCAAGCCCCGCTTACCTTGCCGGGTATGGCCTCCAACGCCGAACATGTTCCCCAATCAAACATCTACGCCTCCTTACCCTCTATAAATTAAATCAGCTAATACCTAATAAAGTCTTCACGATTGCGTGAAGCCCACCGAATGGTGAGAACCCCGCCGATTTGTCCGGTACCGCACCAGTTTACCCAGCGATTGCACTTGGGGCATTCGCCCATCCCCTTCCCTTCAAAAGACGGGCAATTGCAGAAAGTGAGGAATTCCCTTATTCTTTCGCAAACCGTCTCGTCGTGGTTTCCCCGGAGCATCCCGCCTATGGGCGATGGAGTACCTATCCACTCCCGGTCGCGGTGATCTTCCCGAATTTTCCCGCAGATGTCGCACCTGCCGGTATCAGGTTCCTCCGTTAACTCGTCCCAATCGGACATTCTACGCCTCCTTGTAGATAGGTCCGGCCATTATAGACAGGTTAGGCCAAGCGGGTTAGGGGGGGTGTTTGTTCTTTGAGGAGCAGGGCGGCGGCTTCCTCGATCATGTGGTAGGACTCGTCGGGGGCGGGGAAATCGCCGGAGCGGACATCGGTCATCCAGTTGGCGATAGCGGCCGTGGCCGCCCCGGCCAGGTCGGCGTATTTGCGGACGAATTTGGGATAGCGTCCGAAGTGGAGGCCGAGCAGGTCGTGATAGACCAGCACTTGTCCGTCGGTGTGCGGCCCGGCGCCGATGCCGATGGTGGGGATTGAAACCCGGTCGGTGATCACCTTGGCCACCGCGGTCGGAACCCCCTCCAGCACCAGCGCGAACACCCCGGCCTCCTCCAAGGCGGCGGCGTCCCCGAGCAACCTGCGGGCATCCTCCGCTCCCCGTCCCGCTACCTTGTAACCGCCGGTGGCATGCACCGACTGCGGGGTCAGGCCGATGTGCCCCATTACCGGAATCTCGGCGGAACGGATGGCCTTGATCATCTCCGCCCGCTCCGCCCCGCCTTCCAGTTTCACCGCTTCCGCCCCGCCTTCCCGGATCAAGCGGGCGGCGTTGCGCAGGGTGTCCTCCCGGCTGACATGGAAACTCATCCACGGCATATCCCCCACCAGCAGGGCCCGGGGGCGGGCCCGCGCCGCCGCCGCCGCGTGGCGCACCATATCGTCCAGCGTCGCCTGATTGGTGGTCTCGTAGCCCAGCACCACGTTGGCCAACGAGTCGCCCACAAGGATGATGTCCACCCCGGCCCGGTCGGCCGCTTGGGCACTCGGGTAGTCGTAGGCGGTCACCATTATCAACGCCGCGGCGCGCCGGTCGTCCCGCAATTTGCGGGAGCGCACTTCGGGAACGGTTACCGGACGGCGGTCCGGCTCCCGGGTGGGTTGCGAATCCGACATTTCCACTCCTCTTCTCCCCACCAAGCGGTTGGGGGACGCCCCCGGCGAACCGGAGAACGGCAAGGTTCTCAAATTCCGGGACCGCGGCCTGCCCGCCCGTACGGGTCGCGCCTACCGCCCCCGGTCGCCCCTTATCCTATCACGCCGGCGGGCCCGGACGCCGCCGGCGGCCGGTTACCAGCCGCGGGCGATCCACTCCGGCAGGGCGGGTTTCTCGGTTCCGATGGTGGTGGCGGCGGGGCCGTGGCCGGGGTAGACGGCGGTGGAGTCGTCCAGGGTGAACAGCCGATCCCGGATGGCGGCGATGATCTGCTCGAAGTCGCCGCCTTCATATTGGGTGGCCCCCGGCCCGCCCGGAAACAGGGTGTCGCCGCTGAACAGCACTCCCGGACTCAGGAAACACACCGAACCGGGCGTGTGTCCGGGAGTGTGCATGGTCAGCAAGCTGGTCTCCCCGATTTCTATCACCTGCCCGTCGGCCAGCGGTTCGGGGACGGCGGAGGCGGTACGGGCCGCCATCCGGTTGTCGGCCGGGTGCAACAGGAAAGGAACCGGCAGGGCCCGCAACACCGCGTCCAAGGCCTGCAGATGGTCGGGGTGGCCGTGGGTGGTGAGTATCGCCTGCACCTCCACTCCGTCGGCCAACTCCAAGATGCGGTCCGCCTCGGCGGCGGCGTCGATGATCACCCCCCGCCCGGTTTGGGCGCAGGCCACCACGAACACGTTGTTATCGAACGACCCCAGCAGGGCCGCCTTGGTGAGGATGGTTCCGTTGTCAAACGTCCAACTCATAAGCGCATCCTACCCGTCCGGCGCCGCGCCGCGCAACCCATACGCCATTTGGTCCCGGCCCCCGCTCGCTCCTTTCGCCAACCGCGGAACCGGCTCCGCCGGGTCGCGCCCCTCCCTCGCCATCCGCTATAATCTTATACCACCTGACTCAGATTTTCGGGATTTTTTTCCGCGGAAACCGGTTATATATAGTGGGAGCTCCCAGAGGGGGGAACCGACGACCATAATCTACGATAATAAGGAAAACGGACAATGGACATCAATCGTTTTACGCAAAAATCGCAACAGGCGATCGCGGAGGCGGTGCGGACGGCCGAGGAGGGAAATCATCCGGCGGCGGAACCGGCCCACCTGCTGAGCGCCCTGCTCGGGCAGGCGGACACGGTGACCCTGCCGCTGGTGACCAGGCTGGGAGCGCAACCCGCCTCCCTGCGCAACGAAGCGCAACGGCTGATCGGCGAGTTGCCCAAAGCCTACGGGACGGCCGAGGTCGGGCTGTCCCGGGCTTGCCTGGAAATACTGCTGGAAGCCGGGGCGGAGATGGCGGCCGCCGGGGACGGTTACGCCTCGGTGGAGCATCTGTTGTCGGCCATCGCCGCTTCCCCGACCGGGGCCGGGGAGGCGCTCCGCTCGGCCGGGGTAACCAGGGAGGGAATCCGCGAGGCGGTGGCCGCCCTGCGCGGCTCCCGCAAAATCACCACCGACGACCCGGAATCCGTCATGGACGCCTTGGGCAAATACGGGCGGGATCTGGTGGAGTTGGCCCGCGCCGGAAAACTGGACCCGGTGATCGGCCGGGACGAGGAAATCCGGCGGGTAATCCAGGTGCTGAGCCGTCGCACCAAAAACAATCCGGTGCTGATCGGCGAACCGGGCGTGGGCAAGACGGCCATCGCCGAAGGGTTGGCCTTGCGCATTCGGGACGGCGATGTCCCGCAGGGTTTGGCCAGCAAACGGATCGTGGCCTTGGACTTGGGGGCGATGGTGGCGGGGGCCAAATACCGGGGAGAGTTCGAGGAACGGCTGAAAGCGACCCTGGACGAAATCACCGACGCCGCCGGGGAGATCATCACTTTTATCGACGAGATGCACACCCTGGTGGGGGCGGGGGCCGCCGAAGGCTCCATGGACGCCTCCAATATGCTGAAGCCGTTGCTGGCCCGGGGAGAGTTGCGCATGATCGGGGCCACCACCCTGGACGAGTACCGCAAATACGTGGAGGCCGACGCCGCTTTAGAGCGCCGGTTCCAACCGGTGCTGGTGGACGAACCGGGGGCGGAGGATACGGTGGGCATTCTGCGCGGCCTCAAAGAACGCTACGAAGTGCATCATGGGGTGCGCATCACCGACGGGGCGCTGGTGGCGGCGGCGGCGCTGTCCGACCGTTACATCACTTCTCGCCGCCTGCCCGACAAGGCCATCGACCTGATCGACGAGGCCGCTTCCCGGTTGCGGATCGAGATTGATTCCATGCCGGAGGAAATCGACTCCCTGCACCGCCGACAGCGCCAGTTGGAAATAGAGCGCAACGCCTTGGGGAAGGAAACCGATGACGCCTCCCGGGAGCGGTTGGAGGCGGTGGAGGAGGAGCTGGCCGACTTGGGCGAGGACCTGGACCGGCTCACCGTCCAATGGAACTCCGAAAAAGAACAAATTGAGGCCATCCGCGCCGTCAAGCAACGAATGGAGGACGCCCGGGAGGAGGCGGAGCGGGCCGCCCGGGACGCCGATTTGCAAAGGGCCGCGGAAATCCAGTACGGGGCGTTGCCGCAACTGGAGAAAGAGCTGGCCGCCGGGGAGGAGACCCTGCGTCGCATCCAGTCGCAGACCACCATGCTTTCCGAGGAAGTGGGGGAAGAAGACGTGGCGGAGGTGGTGAGCCGCTGGACGGGCATCCCCCTGAGCCGTCTTATGGAAGGCGAAGTGGCCAAACTGATCCGGTTGGAAGAACATCTGCACCAGCGGGTGATCGGACAGGGGAAAGCGGTGGCGGCGGTGGCCAACGCCCTGCGGCGCAGTCGATCGGGCTTGGCCGACCCGCATCGTCCCATCGGATCTTTCCTGTTCCTGGGGCCGACCGGAGTAGGCAAAACCGAGTTGGCCAAGGCCTTGGCGGAACTGATGTTCGATGACGAGCGTGCCATAGTGCGGGTGGATATGTCCGAATATATGGAGAAGCATTCGGTTTCCCGGCTGGTGGGGGCCCCGCCCGGCTATGTGGGATACGACGAAGGTGGGCAGTTGACGGAAGCGGTGCGCCGGCGGCCCTATGCGGTGGTGTTGCTCGACGAAGTGGAGAAGGCCCATCCCGACGTGTTCGGGGCGCTGTTGCAGGTGTTGGACGATGGACGGCTCACCGACGGGCAGGGGAGGACGGTTGACTTCACCAACACGGTGCTGATAATGACCTCCAACCTCGGTTCGGAGATGATCGCCCCCGACCTGCCCGAGGAAACGGTGCGCAACCGGGTGATGGAAGTGGTCAAGTCCCGCTTCCGGCCCGAGTTCCTGAACCGGATCGACGACATTACCGTGTTCTCCCGCTTGAGCCGGGAGGATTTGTCCCGCATCGTGGAACTGCAGTTCGGCCAGGTGGCGGAACGGGCGGCCGGACAACGGGACATCACCTTGGAGTTGAGCCCGGAGGCGGCCCGGTGGCTGGCCGAGGAGGGCTACGACCCGGCCTACGGGGCCCGCCCCTTGCGGCGCCTGTTGCAACAATCGGTGGTGGACCCGCTGGCCTTGGCCCTGCTGGAGGGCGAGTTCGCGTCCGGGGACAAAATCAGGGTGACGGCGACGGACGGCGCGCCGGCTTTCGTCAAGCAGTGACCGGGACGGCCGGACGGCTGATCCCGGCGGCGGCCATGGCCGTCCTCCTGCTCGCCGGATGCGGAGGCGGAGGGGAGGACGATCCTTCCCCGGACGATGTGCGGTATCTGGTATGGGAAACATGCCGCCAGTTGCGGTCGGAGGGCGCAACCGCCGAACAAGCGGCCGGGATACTGCAGGACGCGGCCCGCCACGGAGCGGTCATAGACGACATCGAGACGGAATGCGGTCCCGCCATCTCAGCCTTCTTCCCCCGGGACCCATGACCCGCGCCCCGGCCTGAAACTCAAAAATGTCACGCTATGTTTTATCGGCTCTTCACGGTTTAAGGGGGAGTGAGGGTGGGGAGTCTCCGCGGAATGTGGTGGGGGTGCGGGGCGCTTGCAATTTAGGTGAGGCCTCGCTGGAATCGGTGTCGTAAACATCATCGATTCGAGGAGGCCTCGTATGTCGGCTATTTTATCGGCTCCGTTGGGTTTTGGGGGGTTCGGGTAACCGGAACGGAGGAAACCCCGGGGGGAAGAGGGGCAAGGGGTGTTGGAGTCGACGGTGGAGGCGGTGCGGGAGTCGTCGCCGTGTCCGTGGTGCGGGCGGGAGTGCCGTCGGGTCACCATCGGGGGGCTGGTAAACAAAAAAAGAGAGCGGGAGATCACGCGTCGCCGGGCGCTTGGCTGCCGGGTGCTTCTGGTGGACGAGACATCCCATCGGGAAGGGGCGCAAATACTTGTTTTTCTGGTGGGAATGATGATGATCGCCGGAGTGCTGATTCCAACCTGGTTCATCTCCTTCCCGACGCGGCTCCCGCCCGGCAATTGGATTGCCTATCTGGTGTGGCTGGATTACCTGGCGGTGGTCCTGATGATGTTCCGCACCGTATGGGCCGCTTTGGAACCGGTGACCGGCCCCCTCCCGAAACGGAGGACCCGCGCTCCGGCTCCGGGGTTCCACAAAGACCCGCGTGTGTTTTAGCCGGGTTGCTCCACCCAGTCGAGGGTGCGTTGCACGGCTTTGCACCAGCCCGCGTAGAGGGATTCCCGGTCGGCGGCGGACATCTGCGGGGTCCAGCGGCGGAACTCCCGCCAGTTGGCCCGCAACTCCTCCTCGTCCGACCAGAAACCTTCGGCCAGGCCCGCCCCGTAGGCGGCCCCCAGCGCGGTGGTTTCGCTGACCGCCGGCCGCACCACCGGCGCATCCAGGATGTCGGACTGGAACTGCATCAGCAGATCGTTCACCACCATCCCCCCGTCCGCTTTCAACTCGGTCAACTCCGCCCCCGAGTCGGCCCGCATGGCGTCCAACACTTCCCGGGTCTGGTAGGCGACGGCTTCCAGGGCGGCCCGGGCGATGTGCCCCCGGTGGGCGAACCGGGTCAGGCCGGCGATCACCCCCCGGGCGTCCGACCTCCAATGGGGAGCGAACAAACCGGAGAAGGCGGGTGCGAAATAAACCCCCCCATTGTCCTCCGCCGCCAGCTCCTCCACCTCCGCCGCCGAAGAAATAATCCCCAGGTTATCCCGCAACCACTGCACCAACGCCCCGGCGATGGCCACGGACCCTTCCAGCGCATACGCCGCCGGACGGCCCGCAATCTGATATGCGACCGTGGTCAGGCAACCGGCGGTGGACGGGATGATGTCGGGGCCGGTGTTCATCAGCAGGAAGCAACCGGTGCCGTAGGTGTTTTTAGCCTCCCCCGGGGCGAAGGCGGCCTGGCCGAACAGGGCGGCGTGCTGATCGCCCAAAATCGCCGACACCGGGACCCCCTCCAAAACTCCCCGCGCCGTCCCCATCCGCCCTACCGACGGAACGATTTCCGCCATAAGGGAGCGGGGCATCCCCATCGTCTCCAGCAACTCATCGTCCCAGTCCAAGGCGCGCAGGTTCATCAGCAGGGTGCGGGAGGCGTTGGTCACGTCGGTGACGTGCCGACCGCCGTCCGCCCCGCCGGTCAGGTTCCACATCAGCCACGAGTCAATCGTGCCCAACAGGGCCTCCCCGGAAGCGGCCGCCTGCGCCGCCGCCGGCGCATTTTTCAGCAGCCAAACCGCTTTCGGCCCGGCGAAATAGGTAGCCAGGGGCAGGCCGGTGCGCTCCCGGAACCGGTCGATCCCCCATTCTCCGGCCAGCTCGGAGCAGATGCGGTCGGTGCGGGTGTCCTGCCACACGATGGCGTTGGCCAGCGGGCGCCCGGTGTCCCGCTCCCACATCAGGGTGGTTTCCCGCTGGTTGGCGATCCCCACCGCCGCCAAATCGGAGGGCCGCAGACCGGCCTTCCGCAGGGCCTCCTCCGCCGTCGTCTGCACGCTCTCCCATATTTCCAACGGGTCGTGCTCCACCCATCCCGGTCGGGGCATAATCTGCCGGAACTCCCGCCCGGCGGAAGCCAGCGCCTCCCCGTCCCGGTTGAAAATCATAAACCGGGTGCTGGTCGTCCCCTGATCGATGGCCCCGACCGCTTTCATAACCGCCACCCTACTCCCGTCCGGGCCGGGGATCACCCGGGGCGATACGCCGACCGGCCAACTGTTGCGCCGCCTGCGGGTCGCCGACGAACAGTTCCGCCGCATCCGCCGCATCCGCCGCCAAGGCGTCCACTTCCGGACGTTGACCGGCGGTGAACCGCCCCAACACGTATTTAATGGGGTCCATCCGCCCCGGGGGTCGGCCAATGCCCAATTTGAGCCGCCAGAAATCACGGGTGCCGAGGGCGGCGATCACCGACCGCACCCCGTTGTGGCCTCCATGCCCCCGCCCCTGGTGGAGGCGCAGGCGGGCGAACGCCAAGTCCAAGTCGTCGTGGATAAGCAACAGGTCGGCCGGGACGGCCTTGTGATAGGCGAGCAGGGCCGCCACCGCCGGGCCGCACACGTTCATGCTGAGCCGGGGGGCTCCGATCACCGCCGTCCGCCCGTCGATGACCAGCCGTGCCTGGTCGCAACGCACCCGCCGCGGCCCTCGGCGCAACCGCTCCCCCCTCCGCCCGGCGAGCAGGGAAATCACCTCCGCGCCCGCGTTGTGCCTGGTCCCGGCGTATTCCGATTCCGGGTTGCGCAGGCCCACAATCACTTTCATGCGAATTCCCGTCCGGTTGATCGGCCTCGTCCGACCCGCCGCCCCGTAAAAGCCGCCCGCGCCGCCAACCGGGGGCGGTCGTCCGGGAGGCGGATCAGTCGCCGGAGCCGGATTCCTCCCCGGCGCCTTCCTCCCCCTCGGCCTGTTCGTCCTCCGCCGCTTCCTCGTCCTCGGCCTCGGCTTCCGCCTCCCCTTCGGCCAGGGCGGCCGAGGGCAGGCTGACGGTGACGATGGTTTGCAGGGGGTCGTCCAGGTATTCCAAGCCTTCAATGGCGGGCAGGTCCGATACCCGCAGGGCGTCGCCCACCCCCAGCCCGGAAATGTCCGCCCTGATGGAGTCGGGAATGGAAGTGACCAGGGTGTTCACGTTCACGCTGTTGGAAACGGTTTCGATGATCCCGCCGTCCCGCACCCCCTCCGGCTCCCCGATGGTTTCCACCGCCACCACCACGTCCACCCGGTCGGTGAGCGAAATCTTGACGAAATCCAGATGTATGACATCGCCTTTGGTGGGATGACGCTGCAGTTGGCGGGCCAGGGAAGTGTGTTTCTCCTCCCCCACTTCCAGGGTGATCAGGGCGTTGATCCCGGCCTCGGTGGCCAGGGCGCGGCGCAGGTCGCGGGCCGGAACGGCGATGGACAGCGGTTCGGACTGTTGGCCGTACAGGGTGGCGGGCACCATCCCCGACCGGCGCAACCGCCGGGAAGGACGGGTGCCCGTCGGCCGACCGGTTTCGGCGCGCAGGGTTACATCAGACATTTGGGACTCCTCGGATTAACCTATTCCCCGACGTAGACGATGGGGATGTCCCAGTTTAGCGCGGGCGGACCGAACTGCCCCCATCGGCAAAGGACGAGCGCGCCGATAGCTTTCATACCCGGCGACGGCGATATCTTGCATTTCCCGTATATGACGAGGCGTCAAGCCTTTCAAGTCATCCTGATAACGGATTTCCGCACCGGCCATTTTGAACCCCTTCCGTCCCTGGGTACCAGCCCTTTAGAGAAGCGCCCGCTAGGTTGCCACCTTACCAGCTCTGCGAGGAATAATATTTAACCTCTAAATAAAGGGGAGAAATGAAACGACTGGAGGGGAAGACGGCCATTGTCACCGGAGCGGCCGGGGGGTTGGGTTCGGCCATCTGCCGACTGTTCGCCAGGGAGGGGGCGACGGTGGCGGTCGCCGACCTGGACTTGGAGGGGGCCAGGGCCTTGGCCGGGGAGATAGCCGCCGCCGGGGGCCGGGCCGTCGCGGTGCGGGCCGATGTGACTTCGGCGGAGGACACGGCGCAAATGACAGCGGCCGCCGTCCGGTTGGCCGGGGGAGGCGGGGTGGACATCCTGGTGAACAACGCCGGGATCGCCGGTCTGGGGGCGGTGACCGAAATCACGGAGGAGGACTGGAACCGAGTGTTGGCCGTGAACCTGACCGGGGCCTACCTGTGTTCGCGGCAAGTGATACCGGAAATGATCCGGGCGGGCGGCGGTTCCATCGTGTGCGTCTCCTCGGTGGCGGGAGTGACAGCCCAAGCGGGACAGGCGGCTTATCACGCCTCCAAGCACGGGTTGATAGGACTGGTGCGGGCCATGGCCCTGGATCACGCCCGGGACGGCATACGGGTGAATGCGGTGTGTCCGGGAGCGGTGGACACCCCCCTGCTGTCCCCCCTGACCGGGGAGCGGATGGCGGCCCTGGCCGCCCGGCACGCCCTGGGGCGCATCGCCCGACCGGAGGAAATCGCCTCCGCCATCCTCCATTTGGCCGGCGACGAATCATCATTCACCACCGGAACGGCCCTGCTGGTAGACGGGGGCTGGACCGCCCAATAACCAGGCCGCGGCCCAGCTTGTCCCGGCATCCGGTTCAATCCTCGGGGACGGGGCGGCCGTAGGCCCGGCGCCAGTGCACCAGGGGCGGATCGTCCCGCAACCGGACGGCGTTTTCCACTTGGCCGATGAAAATAACGTGATCCCCGGCCTCCACGGACCGAACGGTGCGGCATTCCAGGTAGGCGCAGGCGTGGTCGGGCAGAAAGGGCCCCGCCCCGGGCGTAGCGGGGAGCGCGGTCGCCGACCCGGCGAAGCGGTCTTCCTCCGGGGAGGCGAACCGGCCGGCCACCGGACCGGAGCCCGCCCGGAGCAAATTAACGGTGAAACCGCCCGCCCGGCGCAGAACCTCGCCGCTGACGGCCTCCTCCCCGATGCACACCAAAGCCAACGGGGGTTGCAACGACACCGAGGTGAAAGCGGACACGGTCAGGCCGTGATTGCGGCCGTCGACCCGGCAGGTGACCACGGTCACGCTGGCCGCGCAGTTGGACATTATTTCCCGAAAAGCGTCGGCGACGGGAATGTCCGATGAACCCACGGTCCCTCCTGCTCGCATAGTCGGCGGCGCACGGACAGGCCGACGGAAAACCCCGCCGTCCCCGGCCCGGTCTTTCCGCCCGAGGCTAGCCGGAAGACAAGAGCATCCGCCGCCTCACGCCGATCTTGGTTGCCCGCACCCGGATGGGAACGCTACATTTTCCCGGCATATGTCCGTTCTCGGCAGTAACCTGCATTAGGCTTTAGCACAGCTAAACGGGAGGGAAAGGAAAAATGGCGCGTAGCGATCTGCTAATTTCGCTCGTCAAGGCCGCGTCCAACGAGGACAAACCGGGCACCCGCGTTGCCGCCGAAGCGATCATCGCCGAGGAACGCGCCAAGCAACATCATGTGTTAGCCGACCGCTTGACGGAAGCGATGCGCGGCAACGGCTACCAGCCGCCGTCCGCCGCCTTCATCAGCCAGAACGGTCACCGGCACCGCGAGTTCCTCCTGGAAGCCACCCCCCGCCGGAGGATGGAGGACCTGTTCCTGTCCGAAATTACCCGCCGGGCTTGCGAGGAGCTGATCGAGGAACAGCACCGGGCGGGGGTGTTGCGGGCGCACTCGCTGGAACCGCGCCATCGGGTGTTGCTGGTGGGGCCGCCCGGCAACGGCAAAACTTCCCTGGCCGAGGCAATCGCAGAGTCGTTGGCGGTTCCCTTCTTGGTGGTCCGTTATGAAACGATGATCGGCAGTTTCCTGGGCGAAACGGCCTCACGCCTGAAAAGCGTTTTCGACTACGCCCGCACCACCCCCTGCGTCCTGTTCTTCGACGAGTTCGACGCAGTGGGCAAAGAACGCGGCGATGTCCGCGAAACGGGGGAAATCAAGCGGGTGGTGACCTCCCTGCTAATGCAAATGGATGATCTGCCCAGCTACACGGTGGCGGTGGCCGCCTCCAACCATGCCGAGCTGTTGGACCGGGCGGCGTGGAGGCGCTTCCAGTTGCGGTTGGAACTTAAACAACCCACTCGCCGGCACCTCACTGCTTATCTGGATCGGTTCGCCCAAACATTGGACGAACCCACAGGTCGGACTCCGGAAACCATCGCCAAGCGTCTCGGCGCCGTCAGTTACGCCGAAGCCGAAGAGTTTTGCTTGGATGTACGGAGACGGCAAGTCCTGGCAATGGGCGAGAAACCGCTTCGGAAAATCATCACCGAATGTCTTGCCCTATGGACGGAAAGGTCCCGGGTAAACAACAAGGAAATACCAAATGACGGAATACCCTCTACTCCCAATACCAGAACCTCAGATTAGCGACCGTCCTAAAATATCCGGTGGGCCCAACAACCTTAAGAAACCGGGCCGCCATCGCCAAGAGCAACGACTAGGTCCTATCTTTCAGAGGCTCCAAAACGTCTTTGATGAGGATCGTGACCCGCTTACCTTACGCGAAGACCCATCAGCGATCGCTCCCGAGCGGGCACTGGTGTTTGAAGTGGCGGGTTCAATTGACGGTTTCGCTAGGGCGGTCAAAAAAATTCCAAGCCTCGAGTACCTTGGTGAAGAAGAAATGTCATATGAACCCGACGAAGACTTTGCTTACTATGAAACACGAAAGGGACGAAGAGAACAGTGGCGCGATGATAAGCCAGTAGACGGTCGGCTGTACCTAGCAATGCCTGACATAAAAGCTCTTCGGCAGTTGCTAAGTCTTTGGAATAAATACCAATCTGGCCAGCAACCTGAACGGGGTTTTAAACCTTGGTTCGATGTTTTTGAACAACTTCACAACCTGAGACCTTGGGGACCACTTGATAGGATTCCTGACGATACGGTCACATACATAAAGCAAGAGCTAAAAGCTCACTCCGATTCTCCTATTCGTCTAGAAGTTGAGCTCTGGCAAAGCACGGCTGTACGCTTCAAACAGGCCGTAAAGGAATCCAATGGAAAAATTAAAGCCCAAGCCTCAATCCCACAGATAGCCTACGAGGCGATGCTAATAGAATTGCCCGCCACTCAAGCCTACCAACTGTCTAGACGGGAGGAGGTAACACTAGCCATATGCGATGACATCATGTGGATACGGCCCCAGACGACCCTATCTATCCCTACAGGCAAGGAACCTTTGGGACCGGAAAAATACGTCGAGCCGATAGCACTTACGAAAAAACAACCTATTGTCGCCCTGCTAGATGGCATGCCTGTGCAAAATCATCAACGACTGAAAGGCCGTATCATGATCGATGATCCTGACAATTTCGATGCCAAGAGCGTTGTATCTGAACGCTACCATGGAACAGAAATGGCTTCTTTGATCCTGCACGGCGATATTAATCGTGATGAACCAGTGTTGCAAAGACCTCTTTACATCCGACCCATACTCTACGCCCCCGGTAATAAACATCCAGAAAGGTTCCCACGTTACCACCTACCAATAGACACTATCTATCGAGCTGTCCTTAGAATGAAGGAAAGGGACAATGAAGGTGGGCCCACCGCCAAGGATGTTTTCATAGTCAATCTTTCCGTGTGTGACCCTAATCGGCAATTTGCTGGTATCATAAGTCCCTGGGCAAGGCTACTGGATTATTTGGCCGAACAATTCGGAATACTGTTTATCGTTAGTGCTGGCAATATCACAACGAGATTAAAGATTCCAGATTGCATAAAAACTAAAGAGCTGGAGGAAAAATCTCCCGACGATTTAACAAGATCAGTATTAAACGCGCTTAAAGAACAGCAATCACAACGGACCCTACTATCACCTGCGGAAGCAGTTAACGTCCTTACCATTGGGTCCTGGCACGATGACTCTCATAACTCCTATCCCTCCTCTATCAACCATACACCTTATGAAAACGGCGGACCAAATATTTCTTCATCTATGGGCTTGGGGTATCTCAAGACTGTCAAGCCGGATATTTTTATGCCTGGCGGCCGGGAACGTTTCCGGATTCTTCCTAGCCGAGGAAAATTAGAAGTAGAAGTTGTTATACCATCAGATCGACTCTATGGCCTCAAAACTGCGCACCCCGGTGAAAAGGGGCAACTGGATAAGGTAGGTCTGACCGCGGGTACCAGTGTCGCCGCTGCGCTGACCACCCGCGCCGCCCACCGTATCTTCGATTCATTACTGGACAGAGGTCTCCTAACCAACGTTGATCCCAATTATTATGGTGTCATTATCAAGGCACTTCTTGTTCATAGAGCTAGATGGGATGATAAGTTAGGACAACTAGTAGATATGGGTATCCATGCAAATAAAAACCAACATCACTCACACTACAAAGACGACCTTACACGTCTTTTTGGATATGGACTACCAAATATAGAAGAAGCAATTAATTGCACACCCCATCGCGCTACCTTGATTGGATTTGGCAGTATAATCAATGTAAAACAAACACATCTCTATCGAGTACCATTACCTAATAGCCTAGACAACGTTCGTGAGTTTCGCTCGGTTACGTTGACGCTTGCCTGGTTATCGCCTGTCAATATTCGCCGTCGGGATTACAGACGGGCAAAACTGCAAATCAAACCGGACGAGTTTAACAACAAAATCAAGGTCCAACGAGTTAAGCCACAGCCATCACATATAGCCGTAGAACGTGGAACGCTTTTTCATGTTCGGTATGAAGGCAAAAGGGCGGCCCCGTTTGTTGATGACGGCCATATGACCTTTAACGTCTTCTGCCGAGAACAAGCAGGCGTTATCGACAAACCTGTACGATACGGGTTGTCGGTTACGATTGAAGCGGGGGAGCATATCCCGGTTTATCAGGATGTGCGGGAACGCTTGGCGGTGGGGGTGCGGGCGGAGGATTAATCCGGGCGGGGGGTTATGGGGGAGCGCCGATGGTGAAGACGCTGTCGGCTACGGAGGTGCGGTCGGTTATCAGGGCGGTCAGGGTGGCGTAGCCGGGGGAGTTCAGAGCCTGTCGGAAGCGGGCCATGCTGGCCGGGGATCCGTCCACTACGAACTGGTCGCCGCTCCCGTAGATCAGCAACCATAGGACGCCGCCGGAACGGGCCACTATCGCCTGTCGCTCCAAATCGTGATGCATAACCTCTAGGGACTTGTATTCCCGGGGCTCGCCGTCGTCTCGGGAAAAAGCCCGCAACACCCAATAATGGTTGATCGGTTCGGCGAGGATGTCCTCGCTGGCCCGGGAGGGGTTCACCACGTATTGGGCGCTGATCCGTTCAATGCCGGTGTCGGCCGAATCCCGGGTGTAGCGGAGGGTGGACACTCCCTCCCGGTCGGTGGTGCGGCGACGGCGATTATAGGAACTCTCTTCGTCCCGCTCCCCCCCGACGCCCTCCGGGTCGTCCGACCAGAACTCTATGCGTTTGCCGGATATCGGGGCACCGTACTGGTCGTGCAACGAGGCGGTGATAATGTTCTCCTCGCCATAGTTGAGTTCGGAGGCGGATTGATATACGGTTTGCTGGGACAGTATCAACTGGGAGGGAACCGCTTCCTCGTCCGCCCACACAATCGCCTGGTCCAACCCGAGGGTGGTTTCATCCCTGATTCCGTAACCGGCGGGGAGGGTTACCACCAACCGCATCTGCGACCGGTCACCGCGGTCGGTGGAATCGGGATCGGCCTGTACGAAAGCGACGATGGCCGTACCGGAATGGTTGGTGGTCTCCACGCGGTCCCGGCCAATCGGCGACTGGTCGATGGCGGTGGCAACCCGGATGGACTGACCGGCTTCCGCCACCGGATCCCCATCCATGTCCACCATCTGGAAAGTGAAGGTAACCGGCCGTCCGAAGGGGGTTTTCAGCGCCCGGGGGGGCAGGTCGTCGCTCACTCTCACGTCCACCCCGCGTTGGAGGGCCTCGAACGACAAGCGACCGGCGGGCGTGCCCTCCCGCCCGAACCGGTCCCCCGTTCGTCCCGTCCAGACGTACAGTTCGGCGGTGCGCGACACTTCCACTAGGGCGGTGATGTTGCCCAAGCGGCCGGTGAGGGGATCGCCGGCGTCGATTCGGCATGTGCTGGACCCCCCGAAAGCGGCCGTAACGTTGTTGATCGAACATTCCCCTCGCGAGTTGAACGAATCCTCGCCGCGGGGGGCCAGAAACGCATCCACCGCCGCTCCGACCTGCGGCTGATGATCGGCGGTGCGCACCGAGGCCACCGTCTCCACATTTTCGGACCCTTCCACGGACAGGGTGGCGGCTTGGACGGTCACCCCGGCCGGGCGGGCGTTGGTGTGCGCCAAAGTTCGGGTTATGAACAAGGCCATCTGCGCTCTGGTAACCGATCTCTCCGGCGAGAACGTGGTGCGGGTGGTGCCGCCGGTGATGCCCAATTCTGCCAGGTTGCGCACCGCCCGGAAAACGTTCAGCGGCGCATCGTTGATGTCGGCGAACCGGGTTTCATCGGGATCCACCTCGGCTATGTCAACCCCGCCCGGCCCCACTTCGGCTTGGCGCAGAAACTGGTCCAAAATCACCGCCATATCCCCGCGGGTGACCGGCCCGTGCGGGTTGAACAGGCCAGCGGCCCCGGTCATTACGCCCAGCTCGGCCATCTGCCCGATGGCGGTGCGCGCCTCCTCCGACAAGTCGGCGATGTCCGTGAACCGGGCTTCCGTTTCCCCGGGCAGGTCGATTCCGGCCGGGCCGGCCGCCCGGGCCAGGAACATGGCCATCTGCCTGCGGGCCACCGTCTCGGCGGGGGCGAACCGCTCGACGGTGCGGCCTTTGGTGACGCCGTAATGGACCAGGCAGTCGATGGCTTCTTCGGCGATGCTCCCCCCGGTGTCCTCAAATCCGGCCGGAACGGTGGCCGGGCCGACGCAGGCCGAATAGCGGGCCGGGTTGTCCGCCCGTCCGTCCACCGCCCCCGCCGGGACCGCCTGCCAGGCCAAAACCGCCAACGCGGCTACGGCCAGAGCCGACAGTCCGGCCCGCAACACCGCCGGGGCCGCTTGAAAACCTTTTACCCGTATCACATCCGCCATTGTAGGCGCCAACCCTCCCCAAACCGCGCAACCTCCGCCCTCGCCGCTTACGGTTGCGTGTCGACTATGCGCCAAGGAGGGCCGGTTATTCGCTGACCGTCCGGCAAGGCGGACTCCAATCGGTCAACGGCCTCCTGTATCTCGGTTGCGAACTCACCGCGTTCGGACGCCTCGGCGATTTCCACCAAGCGGGCATCGGAAACCGGATCGTCCGCCCATGCACTGGGGAATGCGCCGGTCGACGGCGTTGACGGACTAGCGATGGGGCTGTACCTCGGGAACGGGAATGCGGACTGTGCCGTAAACGCCATCCAATTCGATGTGGTCGGGCAGGTCCGGGTCCAAACGCACAATGCGACTGTCCTCGTTTAGCGTGTAGCCTTCGGGCAACACTTTAGCAATGCGGGAGAGAAGAACATCCCACATCTCGCCCGAAGCTGATGCGAAATCATCAGACAACTGCTGATAATAAGCCTCCTCTTCCTCAGTAAGAGCAACAGGAACCCCACTGTGTTGCGTATCAGTCTTGGTCGTCATTTACATCATTATATATCACTATTAAATTTATTGCCAAATAAAATATTAGTTAAATCAGGCTAATCGGATGTGGGAGATGGTCCAGCAACCCCTCCGCTCTCGGGCGGTGAAGGAGAGTAAACCGACGGATCGCCTCCCACCCCGCCGGTTGCACGACGATCCGATTTGCCGCCAACCGGCGAGGTAGATAATGCCGCCGCTTGGCCCGCCAAACCTTGATCGGTTTGTACGAAGCCTTTAAATACCTGATAAATCGCCCGGACGAGCATCCCCAACAAAAGGCTGGATGACAACATCACAATACCCGTCACGTTCTCCCGGGGCAGCATGTCTTCTATCACCGGCCACCAAATAAATACGCCCATGGGAACCCCCACGCCCCAGACCAAGATTTGCCTCCAGCGGACAAGGGCGACCTTAAAATTGGCGACGCCAGGGTCGCTCGGGACCGGTAGGTCAGACGGAAAATCCCCACGAGACGAACCCTCCCGGGGCGAAGAGCGGTTGTACCATAGGACCAATACCAGTATCAGGAACCCGGCCAGGGTTGCAGACAGGTCAATCAGCCTGCCCAGAACGGCAACAGCATGCTCCATTCAGACGACGGGGAAAAGCAAGCGGTTCAGCCCGCGGCCTGTATCTGCCACTCCACCATAATCTGCGGAGAGCCGCCATTCACAACATTAACAACGCTTTCGGCCTTCTCCCCATCGTAGATGCTGACCATCCGCATAGTGGTCGGATTGGACCAATAGGATATCCATCGCACCTTAGACGGATCGTCTTGCCATTGAGCAAGGATCGTCCACGACCCGTTCAGACAGCCGGACACCACCTTGTCCACCGCCGCGTTCAGATTTGGCGCCTCGGTAACCAAGGGCTGGGCTCCACCGAACAGCTCGGCCAGGTCCAGTTGGGAGTTTCCTCCGAACTTTTCTCCGTTCCAAACCGTGTACCAAGCGGCCAGCGGAACGACCACGAAAGTATTGCTCATTGGCGCCTCCTCCGTTGTTGGCGGGTTTTCCGTCATTTTATGCCGAATCCGGTTGCTATGCGGTCGAAGTTGGGGTTTTCCTCGTTGGGGCGTGGGCGAAAGAGAAGGACCCCCGCGGGGGGCGGGGGTCCTTTGCTGTCAGGGGCTGGTGCGACTTAGGAGTCGTCGGACTCCGGCTCCGACGCGCTGATGGTGAAGGCCGACACGTCGCTGGAGGCGCCGGAGTAGTTGCTTACCGACGCCTCGTCGTACTTCGGAGCGTCTCCGGCGTCGTTCTTCTCGTCCAGAGCTTTCTCGAAGTCTTCCATCGTCACCGGGTCTTCGCCGACCGTGAAGTGGTCGTTGTCATCGTAGACGGCGATGGAAGCGGTGTCGTCGTTTTCGGTGCACGACTCGTCGTCGTCCGGCGTTTCCGGATCGTCAAGCCTTCCGTCGGGGCATTCGCCTACCTCGGTGGTGAAGACGATCCGGTTGGCTTCCGTGCTCCGATCAACGATCGCGCCGCTACCCGTTCCGTCGACGGCGGCGGCCCAGTAGAAAGTGGCGGCGTGGTCCATACCAGGCCGGTCGATCTCCTTGGTTCCGCAAGCATCCGGAGCGCAACCAAGAACCGCCTTGGCCGAGCCGTCGGCGTAGATGTTATGCCAAACCCAAGTAGCGCTCCTCGTCTCGTCTTCCATCGTGTCGTCCATCTCGGTGCATGCCACATCGTCAGTCATCGGGTCGCTGTCGTCATCCCAGTCTTCCCCGTCGCGGCAAGAGCCCTCAACGGTGGTGACAGACACCATAAATTCCCTGGCGGACGGAAGCTTTATCGCCACCGAAGCCGTGATTACCTCGATGGCCCCTGCTTTGTTGTCCCGGCTGTAGGTGAGGCGACGACTGCCGTCCCTGCTCCCGGTCTTAACCCGGCGCTCGCCAACCTCCAAACCGCCGAGGCCGCCGTCTTCCTCGCCCTCGGAATTGACCAGGTTGGAATTAAAGGTGACATCGACGCCGCTCACCGCGCCGCCGTACTCGTCGGTGAGAGTGGCGGTCACCTGGCCACTGGCTCCGTTGCCCTCATCCGTAGCTTTCTCGAAGTTGGCGCGCTGGCTCAACGACAAGGTGTGGTTAACCGGATCGGCGTTATCATCCGACCAAGTGAATCCCATACGGGCGAAATTGGTGTTGTTAGCGGTATTGCCTTCATCATCCATGGCTGCGCCGTAACGGAGCATCCCGTCGTTGGTCTCATCGACCCTCGCCTGCGCATCACCCGGGTTCTCGCCTTCGCCGTCCGCAAGAACAATGTCGTCGTCAGCGTTAGAGTCGGTAATGGTCAGCACGACCTCGCCGTCCGAATCGCCAGCGTTGCCCGCGGTGGGATCACTCTGGGTGAACTGCAACGTGATCTTGCCCGAGGCGTCGGTCTTCAGCGTACTGCCGGACGAGGAAGCGGACCGGGTAACGCCCGATTTGGCCGCGTTGGTCACCGCCTGGTTGACGCCGACCGAAAGGCCCTCTTCAGCCACCGGGTTGTTGTCGTCATCAGCCACCTGAATGGTCACATTGACCGTCCGTCCGAACGACAGTTTGGTTTGGTTATCCGCCAAATCGTGGCTGATCAGCAACTTGGTGGCTCCCTTGTTGAAACCGATCTCCGCCATGGCGCTGACAGTTTCATTGTTGTCGTACTTGGCGCCCGAATCCCCGGTCCACGCCCATATCGTGGTGTCTTGGGCCACGTTCACGCTCAAGATGAGGTCACCCGAGATTCCGGTCTGCTCATCGTTTGTGTCAATCTCGCACTTGCGACTGCCGCCCAGAGCGGCGGTAGCGGCGTCGCAGGCTCCTTCATCATCGAAGGCGGTTTCAACATCCGTGGAGGAGAAAACATCCAACGAAACATCAACTTGCGGCTGATAGTTCTCATCCCGCGCCGAGACAACCAGGTTGATTTCCTCGCCGGTCGTCCCGTCCGCTCCGCTACCGGTAGCCGAAGCCTTGTCCGCCTGAATGGACACGCCGGCCGGGCGGGCGATGGTGTGCGCCAAAGTCCGGGTAATGAACAAGGCCATCTGCTCCCTGGTCACATTCTGGGCAGGCCGATACAGGGTTCCTTCCGCGTTCACGCCTTTGGTGATGCCCAACTCGTAAATGCGGCGGATGGAAATGTAAGAATTACGGGGCACGTTGGTGATGTCGGTGAGCACATTGTCGTCCGGACTCAACTTGGTCGTATCGGCGCCGCCTTCGCCGATCGTGGCCTGGGACAGGAACGAATCCAACATAGTCGCCATCGACCCGCGGGTAACCGACTGGTTGGGCGAGAAGGTGGTGGTGGAAGTTCCGGGCATAATCCCCAACTCGGCCAAGTTGTTGGCCGCGTCCTGGGCGTCCTGGCTGATAGCTCCAATATCGGTGAAGTCCTGGTCCGTCGGGGTAGCGGGCAATACCACTCCCGCGATGCTGGCCGCCCGGGACAGGAACAATGCCATCTGCCAACGGGAAATTGTCTCCGTAGGGGAGAATTCCGTTTCCGTACGGCCCAGCGCGATTTTGTAGTGCGCCAAGCAGTTGATCGCATCCTCGCCGTTGCGCCCCTCGATGTCCCCGAACCCGGCGTCTTCGGTGGCCGGGCCCACGCAGGCGGAGTAGATGGCCGGGTTATCGACATCGGGGTTGTCGGCATCGGCGAACGCACGATCGGGGTTCACGGCCAGCAACGCCGCGATCAAACCTAGCAAGGCCGGCACCGCCAGCCATTTTCTTCCAAGCACGCCAGTCATCAGTTTCACTCCTTCAGTTTTTAGTGTCAAGACCGGTCCGAAGGCCCAACAGCCTTATATGTGGGGTAAAGCATACCCCCGCAACTGCGGATGTCAAGCCCATTCGGAAAATCATCGTAGCGCCCGGTTGCGACATCCGGCGGATACTCCACCGCCGGGGCGACGGACCGAGTATATCTTATGCCCGGAGAAACAACGAAAGGGCGGAATGGCAACCAGGCAATCAGGCGGAGAAAATGGCGGCGGGCGGGGGGCGGGGCCGCTGGCCGACTTGACGGTGGTGGACCTGACCAGGGTGCTGGCCGGGCCGTACGCCACCTCGGTGCTGGCCAACCTGGGAGCGCAGGTAGTCAAAGTGGAACAGCCTCCGGACGGAGATGACGCCCGGGGCTACGGACCGTTCATCGGCGGGGGCAGCGGCTACTACGAATCGCTTAACCACCGGAAACGGTCGGTGATGATCGACTTGCGGGACCGGAAGGGGCGGGCGGATTTCGAGGAACTGCTGGACGGGGCGGACGTGCTGGTGGAAAACTATCGACCGGGGGTGATGGAACGACTCGGCTACGGCTGGGAGAACTTGCGGGAGGAGCATCCCCGTTTGATCTATGCGGCGGTGAGCGGGTTCGGACACACCGGACCCTATGCGTCGCGTCCCGCCTACGACCTGGTAGTGCAGGCGATGAGCGGGCTGATGGGACTGACCGGCCACCCCGGCGGGCCGCCCACCCGGGTGGGGACCTCCATCGGGGACATCACCGCCGGATTGTTCGCGGTGATCGGAATACTGGCCGCGCTCGAGGATCGCCGACGCACCGGATGGGGGCAGAAAGTGGACATTTCCATGCTGGACTGCGCGGTGGCCGTACTGGAAAATGCGGTGGTGCGCCAATCCGCCTCCGTCGTTTCCGGCGATGGGGAGGCTCCGCCCGGTCCGCTCGGGGCGCGGCATCCGTCCATCACCCCGTTCGCCGCTTACCGGGCCGCCGACCGCTGGCTGGTAATCGCGGCGGGCAACGACCATCTATTTCGAAGCCTGTGCGAAACCCTGGGGCGGGAGGACCTGGCCGACGATCCCCGTTACGCCGACAACCGGGAACGCACCCGGCGCGCCCTGGAACTCGGGGAAGAAATCGAATCCGCCCTGGCCGCCGACGAAGCCGCCGCCTGGCTGTCCAAACTGGAAGCGGCCGGAGTGCCGTGCGCCCCCATCAACACCATGGCGGAAGTGATGGCCGACCCCGGAGTCCGGGCCCGCAATATGATCACCCCCCTCCGCCTCCCCGACGGAACGGAGTTGGAGGCGGCGGGCAACCCCGTCAAACTCTCCGCCCACCCCGACCCCGCCGCCCCGCCCTCAAGCACCGGATAACCTGAACGCGTATCCCGCCAGAACTCCTTGGGCGGCCATCGTCGGAAACCCGCTCCGGGCCCGTTCGGAAATCACCTTCGCCACCGCGTCCGCTATCCGGGATGTTCTCCGAGTCGGTCTCCCACCGCGCCTCCCCCGCGTTCCAGAAATAGAGGTCCCCGTCCAACCCCCGCAAGCCTTCCCCCCGGCAGGCGATCCGGTGTGCAGGCGGACCGGAGTTCCAGAAAGGTCTTCATCGTCCGCCTGCGGTGCGTTATCAGTTATGCCTCCTCTTCCCCAGTTGCCTGTTGGAGGTTACCGGCCGGGGGAGCTAAAACTACCGGCGGGCACCATCGGCTGAGGCGCGGACCTACTCTTCGGCGCCCCCTTCCGAGCCGATGTCCGCGTCTATTTTGCGCCATTCCCTTATAGCCCACTCCAACCATTCGTCGGCGATCGGCAGAACCTCTTCTTTGGAATCGAAGTAATCCCCCTCTACGTGCATTTTGCCCCGGTAGCCCCGTATATGCGCCGTCCTTGAATCGTAGGGGCCCGACAAGCTTATAGAGCTGAGCCTCCATCCCAAGTTGCCGCCGCCTTCTAGGTGGATACCCTTTTGAGACTCCAGGGTTTGCATCAGAACAACCGACCCTCGGTTATCCAAATCCAAGCGTATCCTTCGTTCATGAGAGTCGAGGACTATTAGATTGTTTGGATCTGCGGTGGCCCGCCAAACCCAGTCGGGGTTGGCGTGGGGTATGGTTACCCTATCCCAAAGAAGCCCGTGCCTCTTCTGGTAGTACTCCTCGGAGAGGTCGTCTATCTCCTCTTTCTCCAAACTTTCTACACCGGGGAACCCCCTTATAAAGGAAAGGGATACATAAGAGAGCAACGAAACAGAAAGGAGAGCGACGGCGAGGTAGGCGAGGTTCAGTGCATCTACCTTCCCGGCGATATGCCACCGCTCGATACCTGCGGAGGAAAGGGCACCGGGCAACAGGACGCCGAAGGTTACGCAGAACCCCAATACAAAGACCATATGTTTGGCTTTTCTGACGAACAAGCCCCTCAGCTCGTTCGACTTTTTCTTTTGTTTGTTAATGTAGGGGAGCCAGTGCGGGTAACCGCCCATCTCCGAAGTCCCGGGGAACCCGGTCATAATATGCGTGACCTCTTTCCGGTTGCCCGCTATGTAGTCCAGAGTGAATATCGCCCCAACTACCACCGCCGAAATCAGCACCCCCAGCAGGGAGGCGGTAAAGACAATCAGGGTGTTTGCGTCCATGCCCGCCCCTCACCCGCCCCGCCCTGCAGGATGGGCGCCGCCCCCTGCCCAACACCCGCCGCGTTTTCTCCAGACCGCCGGAGCGGAGGATGTGGGATATAGGCACGTCTTCCCGGAGAGTGGCGGCTTTATCTCCGACGCTTCCTCCGGCACGAACCAGACGGTGAGGATTTTGGTGCGGTTCCCGCGCTCGTGGAATTCGGTCATCAAGTCCTGCCTTTCAAGCGGCGGGTTTGGCCGCTGTCCACTTCCACCCGGTACAAGTAGCCGGTCAGCACCCATCGCGTACTCGGAGGTAAGCATTCCGCGATTTCAGAGAATAGAAAGGCTTTGTCAAGCGACGCGCTGGTCCGCTTGGCGTATCAACCATTCGGCGTGCACCACCGGGCGTTTGCCGTTACCGGTATCCACCACGCTCGCCTTGCGCACTTCCGAGGACGGGTAGCGGCTGACAATCCGCACACTGTTCGGAGAAGTGAAATTAACCGTCCAGTCGACATTGCGGTTGTCGGCGCCCGGCAACAGCACCTCCGGCGGGTTTCCGCCCATCACCTGCTGGGCCGCTGTGAGGATGTCCTTGGCGGAGATCACAAGAGGGTTGGGCCACTGGAAAACGGCGGCGGGTTGCAACTGGCCGTTGCCCCGCAACACCAGTTCTTCGCTGTCCCCCTCCGCCTCCCACATCGTCACCCAAGCTGTCACCGGCTCCAAAGTGAACCAGAAATTCTCGCTCATGTTCACTCCTTATCCTGCCAACCGTTCCGTCTCCAAGGAGACTGTACGCCATCTTACAACGGGCTGAATTTTATGCGACGCCGAAGCCGGAGGTTGGCGGATCGCCCCGATTCCCGTTGGTTGCCCGCTATCCGACGGCGGCGGGGTGCTCCACTTGACGTATCAACCATTCGGCGTGCACCTCCGGACGCTTGCCGGCCCCGGTGTCCACAATGCCCGTCTTACGCACCGCCTCAAACGGGTAGCGGCATACTATGCGCACTCTATTCGGAGAGGTAAAATCCACCGTCCAGTGAACTTGTCGGCGATCGGCGCCGGGCAACAGCGTCTCCGGCAGGTGGCCATCCATCACATACTGGGCGGCCTTGAGAATGTTCTCCGCGGTAATCGTAAGGGGGTTGGGCCAGCGGAACACCTCGGCGGGTTGCAACTGCCCGTTGCCCCGCAACACCAGCTTATCATCGTCCCCCTCGATTTCCCACCTGGTAACCCAAGCCGCCACCGGCTCTAACGTAAACAAGGAATTCCCGCTCATTTTCACTCCTTATCCCGCCCACCGTTCCGTCTCCCAAGAGGCCGTTGCGCCAACCCAGCAACGGACGGTCCCGGCGGTTGGGGGCCGGGGGTCAGTCGGAGGAACGGGAGGCCAGTTCGTTGTCGAGCAGGGCCAGGCCCACTTCGCTGTCGGCCACCCGGCGCAGGCGTTCGTGGATGGCCCCCACCGATGACTCCTCTTCGATCTGCTCGGTGAGGAAGCCTTGCAGGAAAGGCAGGCTGTCCACATCGCCGGTCTCCTGGGCCAACTGGTACAGGCGGCGGATCTGGCCGCTGACCGTCTTCTCCTGTTCCAAGGCGGCGGCGAAGGCTTCCGCCGGGTGGGCGAAGTCGCTGCGGGGAGCGAGCAGGGAGCCGATCGTCACCCGCCCGTCCCGGGACAGGACGAACTCCATGAACATCCGGGCGTGCTCCGCCTCTTCGTCGGACTGCACCCGCATCCAGTGCGCCATTCCCGGCCGGTTGTCGGCCTCCAAACCGGCCGCCATCTGCAGGTAGGACAGCGAGGCCCCCAGTTCGTTGGTGATTTGGTCGTTGAGCGCTTCCGCCAGACTTTCGGGCAAGGCCATAGTCATCTCCTCGGGTTCGGTGACCGTACCCGGTCATTCTACCAGACCGGTTCCGCCGGGTCGGCCGACAAACAGGTCAGTCGGGGGCTTCCCGCCAGCGGACGGGACCGGGGCCGAGCAACCGGTGGAAGGCCAGAGCCGAGCGGGAGCCGGAACCGGGTCCGGCGTGCAGTTGGCCGGGCGGACGATATATATAGGAGCCGGAACGCAAGCGGCGAGTTTCCACCTGCGCCGGATCAGGCGGGAAAGTGGGCGGGGGATGGCCCGCGGGGACGGGGACTTCGGTGATGGTCAACGAACCGTCCAAGACGAACACCTCCTCGGGGGAGGGATGGTCGTGCCAGGGGCCGGCGCGGTTGCCCCACTCTTTGCACCCGGACAGCCACACCCGTCCCAAGAGGCCGTCGGCCAAGGGCATAACGAAACGGCCCGGCGTTCGCCCCGCCTCCTCCCAACGGTAAGCCCCGGCCCGCCCCAGCAACGGCGGAGACAGGGAACCCCCCGCCGACGGGTCGTAACGGATCGGGGCGGAAGTCATCACCAGGGCCAGGGAGTCGGAGGAGGCCCGCAACCCGGACACCACCTGCCCGGCCCGCACCGTCGCATAATCGTTCTCCCCCACCGCCTCTCCCCCCACGATCAGCGACCCTTGGACGACGAACAACTCCAGGTCGGCGGTGAACGCGCCCGCCATCCCGGAACCGTAACCGCGCGGGATGCGGGCCAGGCGGGTGGCGGGACCGGACGGGTCCTTGGACAGGATGCGTGCCTCCATCCGTCCCTCCAGCCCGGCGATGGTCATGGAACGGATCGGCAATCCCCCCTCGTCTATCACCGGCAACGGAAAACGGCGCCGGTCGTGCAAGGCCGGGTCCGCCGCCGGGGGGGGAGCGGGGGCGGGCGGCGGGCTATCTACCGGATGGGGGACGGCGGAGGCGGGGCGGCCGGTCATCGCCGGAGGCCGGAGGGAGTCAGGGGGAAGGGTCCAGGCCGTTCATCTGGCGAACGGCGGGGTAGACGGCGGTCCAGTCCTGACGGCCCCTCCCCTGCCGGCGGGCGGCTTCGTAGGTTTTCAGGGCTTCCTCCCCCATCCCCAAACCGACCTGCAACTCCTCCCCCATCTGCAGTGCCAAGCCCAGGTCCTTGTGGGCCAAATCCACCATAAAGCCGGGCTCCAGGTCGCCCGCCAGCACCTGGGCCGGATAGGTGGTGGACAGATGCCCCTGCCCGGCGGCGGTGCTCGACAGCACTTCCAGCACCGTTTCCCGGCGCAGGCCGGCCCGCTCCGCCGCGGTCAAGGTCTCGGCCACCGCCACATTGGATACGATGGACAGGTAGTTGTTGATCATTTTGGCCCGCATCCCCGTCCCGCGGGGGCCGCAGTGGATGATGGCGTCTCCCATGCATTCCAGAACCGGACGAGCCCGCTCGATATCATCGGGGGAGCCGCCCGCCATTATCAAAAGGGTGCCCTGTTCGGCGTTGCGGGAGGTGCGTCCCACCGGGGCGTCCATCATCCGCCCTCCGGCCTCGTCCAACTTGTCCGCCGTCCGGTCAAAGTCGGAGGGTCCCACGGTGCTCATATTAATCACCAGGGCCCCCGGGGCGAGAGCCGGGGCGGCCCCGTCCGGACCGAACAAGGCTTGGTCGATGTGCGCGGCGCGGGGCAACATGGTTATCGCGAATTCGGCTCCGGCGGCGGCGTCCGCGGACGAGGAGGCCGGATGGGAACCATCGGCGGCGGCCCGGCGCAGAGCCTGCGGGTCCAGATCAAAGGCCCGCACCCGGTGCCCGCCCCGCACCAAACAGGCGGCCATGGGGCGCCCCATCACCCCCACCCCGATAAACCCGACTTCCGTCATCATCCTCCCTTGTTCCTTGCCGTGACCGGCATGCTACCGGGCCTGCGGAAACCCGCAGACGCCGAAGGCGGGACGCAATACCGAAACCAGATCCTGAGCGTATCCCGCACACCCGACTTACGCCCCCGAGAGTCGCAAGAAAACGGGTGGCGCATCCGGTCCGAACAGGCTTGGGGTGCGCCTACAAGCGGCGGCGGTGGCAGAAGGAAGGCCCGCTGGTCCGGCGGACCGGTCGTCGCGTCCGCGCTCTTCCCCCTCCCGGACCAGCCTGGAAACGGAGCGGATGGTTATAGAAGCCCGGTTGCGGCTCCGCGCGGCACACTCAAATCGTCGCCTGGCACCGAGCCCGGGTCGCCAACATGTCCGCCGAAGCGGTCAACAATCTCATCAAACGAGCGAAACGTGTAGCGTTCGGATTCCGCAGCTTCCGAACCCAGACCCGGACCCTCCTCTACGCCGACAAACCCAACCCGAACCTACTCCCCAACCTCGATCCCCCTTAAAACCTAAAGAGCCGTTAATCGTCGAGGGCGGACATTACCTCGCCGGCTATAAACCTGCGCTGTTTGCGGGGACCGGGCGGCATTTCCTCCAAAATCTCCAACTCCATCATCTTCTCCAACGCTCCAAACGCCGTCGGGATGGAAACGTCAAGCCTGTCTACCACCCTGCGGGCCGTCAAAATCGGATTGGCGAACAACTCGTCCACCAACCCGATTACGGCGCCGCCGCGCGTAACGTCCATTATCCGGGTGCGGTACGACTCCCTCAGTTTGACCAACTTATCTATCCTGCGTAAAGCATCCTCCGCCTCTCTTACCACGCCCTTCAAATAAAACCCCAACCATCCATCCAGGTCGCCCCGTTGCCTGACCGATGTCAGCCAACTTATATACGCGGGCCTCTCTTCTTCGAAATAGGATGACAGGTACAACAAGGGGCGCGACAGGCGTTTACGGAAAATAAAGTGCAACACGATCAAAAGTCGCCCTAAGCGCCCGTTGCCATCGTCAAAGGGATGAATAGTTTCAAACTGATAATGAAGCATCCCGCTTTGTATCAACACCGGAATGGCCGAATCGTCGTTGGCGAACCTGACCCAGTCATCCATCAGAGGCCCTACTTCCGCTGGCGGCGGAGGTATAAAAGACGCTCCCCTGCGCCCGGTGTTGGGCGGGCCGATCCAATTCTGCAGGGTGCGTATTTGTCCCGGATTACGATCCCGGCCGCGAACCCCCGCCAACAGAACGGCATGCAGTCGGCGCACAAGGCCAAGGTCAAAAGGATGCCCTTTCTCCATCAGCGTCACGCCATCGATCATCGCCATCACGTAGTTGAGAACTTCCTCTGTATCAGGGTCGTGCGAAATTTCTGCTACCTCGGCCAGAAACGATTCTCCCAGGGTGGTCTGGGTGCCCTCGATGCGCGTGGAGGCGACCGCCTCCCGAAAGAGGTACGGGCGAATCAACAGCTCCGGGCTGGGGAGCAGGCGCCCGATGCCTTCCAACCGCCCCACCGCCGCCTCGGCCTCCGCCAATCGCCCAATGGTTTTTGCGGACAGGTCAAGGGACCGGGGCATTTCGTTCGGGATGAAGGCTTCATACACTTCGCCCTCGGCGTCCTTTACCTCCCGTGGTTGGCCGAATACGTTGAATTGCGCCATAGCAACAGCCTAGCATCCACCCACCATAAAGCAAACCCCCCAAAACCTTAAGAACACACCTCCACCCTAACGCAAACCTTAACGACAACCACCCACCATAAAGCAAACCCCCCAAAACCTTAAGAACACACCTCCACCCTAACGCAAACCTTAACGACAACCACCCACCATAAAGCAAACCCCCCAAAACCTTAAGAACACACCTCCACCCTAACGCAAACCTTAACGACAACCACCCACCATAAAGCAAACCCCCCAAAACCTTAAGAACACACCTCCACCCTAACGCAAACCTTAACGACAACCACCCACCATAAAGCAAACCCCCCAAAACCTTAAGAACACACCTCCACCCTAACGCAAACCTTAACGACAACCACCCACCATAAAGCAAACCCCCCAAAACCTTAAGAACACACCTCCACCCTAACGCAAACCTTAACGACAACCACCCACCATAAAGCAAACCCCCCAAAACCTTAAATACACACTCCCATCCCCTCTACGTTGCGCAGGCCAACTCCCGACTGAGAACGGCGCTATCGCAAGACAAACTATTCGGCCCCGGGGGGCCATAGCCAGGCGGCGCCTCGCACCCCGCCGGAATCACCGTGGTGATTGCGCTCCAGACGGGTGGCTACCTTCTCGGAAAACACCCACCGGTCCCAGCGCCGGGGGACCTCCTCATACAGGGACTCCACGTTGGAAAGGCCGCCCCCCAGCACCACCGCCCCCGGGTCCAGGATGTTGATTACCGTCGCCAACGCCCGGGCCAGTCGCTCCGCGTACAAGTCCAGCACCCGGCGGGCGTCCGCGTCAAACCCCGTCCGCTCCATCACCTGCTTCGCAGTGCGCTCCAACCCCGTCAACCGGCGATACTCCCCGGCCACGGCCGGGCCGGACAGGAACGTCTCCACGCACCCCGACCGTCCGCAGTAGCAGGGCCGGGGCTCGTCCCCGCCGGGCGCCTGGTTGTGCCCCCACTCCCCCGCTATCCGGTTAGGTCCGTCCACCACCCGCCGTTCCACCACCACTCCGCCGCCCACCCCGGTTCTCAAAATCACCCCGAACACCACCCGGTCTTCCCTCCCCGCCCCATCCACCGCCTCGGACAGGGCGAAACAGTTGGCGTCGTTCTCGATCCGCACCGGCCTCTCCAAAGCCGCCTCCAGATCCCGGAGCAACGGACGATTGTTCAACGCCTGCGAGTTGGAGTTGCGCAACAAACCGGTGAAAGGCGAGACGGCCCCCGGAGTCCCCACCCCCACCGGACCGGTCTCGCCCGTCCGGGACTCCACCTCCCCCACCAATCCGGCCACGGCGGCCACCGTGGCCCGGTAATCGCCTGCCGGGGCCGGGATTCGCACGCGGGCCAACTCGGCCCCGTCATCATCCAATCCCGCCGCTTCGATCTTGGTGCCCCCCAAGTCCACCCCGATTCTCATTTGGGACCCGGCCGGTAAACGGTGCCCCGGAACAGCCCCACCGGTTTCCCCTCCTCGTTTTCCACCTCCACCTGATACCAACCGAAAGATCGGGTAGCCGACAGGAGCCGGCCGCGGGCGGTCAGCCGGTCCCCGGGCCGGGCGGCGCGCACATACGAAATCTGCATATCGACCGCCACCGCCGCCTCCTGACCGGCATTGGCGTACAAACCCATCACGATGTCGGCCAAGGAAATAACCACTCCCCCGTGAGTCATCCCCAAAAAGTTGGCGTGCTCTTCCCGCACCGTCAACTGCGCAACCGCCTCGCCGGCGGAGGCGGAAATCAAACTCACCCCCAGCAAATTGGCGAACCGGTCGGCGGCCAACAGGGCGTGCGCGTCGCTGGACAAAGTGAAATCGGACCCGGACATGGGAGGCATCGTATTCTATACCCGGTGCCATAACCGGCGCCGCGCCGCTACAGAGCCGACCCACATCCCCGCCCATCCGACCGCGGCCGCAACCTGCAACCAGTCCCCCCACCTAGCGTACAGGGTGGGCCCGGCCGTCCGCACCCCCGCCTCCCCGGTCAGGACGGTGGCTTCGAACAAACCGGTGGGGCCGGTTACCCTCCCGTCGGCGTGCACGATCGCCGAACGCCCGGTCACCGCGGCGTGCACGATGTCCGTCCCCAACTCGGCCGCCCGCAAACGGCTGATGTCCAGGAACTGGTCGCTGACCGGCGAAGTCCCGAAGGAGGCTTCGTTGGTGGCCACCACCAGCAACCGGGCGCCCCCCGCGGCCGCTTCCCGTTCGTAGCGGGCGTAAGCCCCCTCGTAGGAGATGACCGAGGCGATGCGCACCCCGCTCAGATCGAACCACGCCGGCCCCTCACCGCGGGCCATGTCCCGGGGCACCCGGGCGATGGCCGGAATCCAGTCCAAGACGGAGCGCAAAGGCACGAACTCGCCGAACGGCACCGGATGTCGCTTGCGGTATTCGCCCGCCAACTTTCCTTCCCGGTTGAACAGCAGATTGACGTTGATGAAAGAACCCGGTCCGTTGTCCAAATCCCCGCCTACTAGCAACGGGGCCCCCAACCGGCGGGCCTCCGCTCCGATCTCGGCCGCTATCCGCTCGTTGCGCAACGGATCGGCCGAGCCGCCGGTGGAACTCTCCGCCCACACCACCAAGTCGGGGCCGGGAGAAATGGCCCGGGTCAGTTGCAGGTGACTGCGGTAGATGGCTTCCCGCTCACCGGCGCACCGCACCATCGGACAGGGCGAGTTCCCTTGCACGATGGCCACCGTCCGGGCGGGACCGTCGGCTACGGCCGGCCATACCGCCCCGGCCGCGGCCAACACCGCCGCGGCCAGCGCCGTCACCGCCGGAATCCGCCAGGAGATCCGGCGCATCGCCCACAGGGCCGCCGCCGCCGTCAAGGCGGTCAGGATTACCATCCAACCGGTGGCCCCCACCCATTGGGAAGCCGGCCGGAGCGGCGTGGCGCTCACCGTCAAGCCCGGCGCGCCCCAGGGAAAACCCCCCACCGGCCACCGCACCCGCAGAAACTCCATAAACGCCAACGACCCGGCCGCGGCCAGGATGAGTCGGGCGGGCGAGGCCTCCCGGAAACGATAAACGGCCGCCGCCAACCCCCAATAGGAAACGGCCTGCAGCAACACCAACGGGACGTATCCGACCAGCTCCACCGGGATGATCCACCACAGCAGGGCGGCGAAATAGGCCAACCCGAACAGATACCCCGACCACAGGGCCGTCCCCCGCCCGGGGGCGGAGGCCGCCAGCCAGATCAAAAGCCCCACCGCCGCCCAAGTCGCAGGGGCCCACCGGAAAGGGGCGAACCCCAAAGAAGCCGCACTGCCGCCCAAGACAGCCGCCGCCAAGCGGGACGCAACAATCAGCCGTTGCCTGCCCGACGCCAACGTAACGACCCTTTGCTCGTACGACCCGGCGAACGGCGGATCAGTTGTTCATCGCCGCCGACACCCGCCCGGCCGCGTCCGCTACCATGCGGGCTATCTCACCGGCTTTCCCCCCGTCGGGAAAACGGTAGGACGGGCCGTGCACATGCAACGCCCCCAGCACCCGCCGTTGCCCATCGTGCACGGGGGCGGCCACCGAGCTTATGCCCTCCGCAAACTCTTCCCGCACCCACGCGTATCCCGCCTCCCGGATGCCGGCCAGCCGGGTGCGCAACTGCTCCGGATCGGTAACCGTAAAAGGCGTGTAGCCCTCCAACCCGCGCTCCAGATAAAGGTCCAGCTGGGCGGTCGGCCACTCGGACAACACTACCAAACCGGAGGGAACCACATGCATGGGCAACAAAGTGCCGGTCCAGTCCCGCACTGAAACATCGTTTTGGGCGTCCTCTTGAGCGATGTAATGAACCCGGTGCCCGTCCGGCACCGACAGCCCGGCGTCCTCCCCTATCTCCCGGGCCAGCATTCGCAGGTGAGGCCGGGCCCGGGCGGTCAGGTGAACGGTCATTCCCCGCCCCGCCGACAGGCTGAACACTTTGGGGCCGATCTGGTAGACGGAGTCCGGTTCCATTCGCTCCACCGCCCCCAACTCCACCAGGGTGTTGAGAATCCTGGCCACCGTGCTTTTAGGCAGGTTGGTCTGCTCGGCCAACTCGGTAACGCCGACCTCCGTCCGCGATATTTCCTCTAGCAACAGAAACGCCCGCTCAATCGACTGCACATTGTCCACCCGCTCATTGTACCACATCGTGGAACTGTTCCGCTAAGCGGTTCCGCCTCGAACGCCGATTGTCGTCTCCGGGAAAGGGCCCGGCCACCCGGGGGTTGGGGCGGGGGGCCGGGTGGTTGGGGTGTTGGTTTTAGTTGTCGGTCGGGGGGGTGTAGTTGACGGCGCGGACGAAGAACGTCGGCGACTGCCCCGCCACCGGCACCGGAGCGGACATCAGCGCCAACCCCGCCGCCAAAATCGCAATCCACACCCGCCGCATCGCAACCTCCTTTCCAGCCAACACCGAACTCGCGGACATTCCCATCGGGCCAACCCGACCCGATGTCCCAAAAACGCTACCCCCCCCCCCAATTTGTCAAATTGCTTCCCAACGACCGCCAACCCGGGCCCGGGCGGAAACACAACCCAGGAGGTCGTCGGATGTCCGAAGCGGGGGGCGTCTAAATCCGGGCCGGACGCCGCCGACTCTCCGGCGGCGGGTAGCCTCCCCGCTAAAAGCCCCAACTCAAAGGAGGACCCGATGCCCATCCCCACCCCCCACATCTCAGCCCCGGAAGGGGCCTTCGCCCCCTCCGTTCTGCTCCCCGGCGATCCCCTGCGGGCCCGCTACATCGCCGAAAACTTCTTGGAGGACGCCCGGCAGGTGACCGCGGTGCGCAATATGCTCGGTTACACCGGCTCCTACCGGGGGACGCCCGTGTCCGCTATGGGAACCGGAATGGGAGTCCCCTCGGCCGGCATTTACATCACCGAGCTGATTCGCTTCTACGGATGCCGGCGCCTGATCCGGGTGGGTTCCTGCGGCGGCATCGACCCGGAGATCAAACTGCGGGAGGCGGTGATCGCCATGGGGGCTTGCACCGATTCGGCCTCCAACCGCACCCGTTACAACGGCTGGGACTACGCCGCCATAGCCGACTACGGGTTGCTGGCCGGGGCGGTAGCGGCCGCGGCCCGGCTGGGGGTGGTCGCCAAAGTGGGCAATATCCACACCTCCGACCTGTTCTACAACCCGGACCCCCGGGCCCTGGAAATATGGCAACGAATGGGGATTGCGGCGGTGGAGATGGAAACCGCCGCCCTGTATGCGATCGCCGCCGAGGAACGGGCGCAGGCCCTTACCATCGCCACCGTGTCCGACCATCTGGCGACCGGGGAAGCCACCACCTCCGAGGAACGGGAACGCACCTTTGACGGCATGGTGCGGGTGGCCCTGGAAACCCTGGCCGACGCCCATCGGTAAAACCTGTCGCACCCTCTCGTTATCCTCCGGGACAACGATGGCTTGACGCATCCGAGAAATTCGGGAAAGGAGAAACTAATGGCCCTGCACGTTCACCATTTCGACAGCGTTTACCTGGAGTATACGGGCGAGCGGCCCGCGGCGGTGTTGGAGCTCACCGAAGAAGGGGATGAGGTTTTTGTGGCGCAACCGCAGGATGTCATCTGCGTGAGTGCGGAAACCGCCCACCGGCTGTTGGAAAAAGGGAACTGGATCCCCTCCAATGTGATCCAGATAATGATCGGCAAACTGGCCGCGGCCTCCAAGGCGATGGCCGCCAACGTAAACGAGGCGCTGGGCGTCGCCCAAACCGCGTTGGCGAATTTCACATTGGAAATCAGGGGCGGGCGATTGACCCGGCGCCGAATGCAAAACGCGTCCGACCGTATGGCGCTGGAAATGTCCCGGGCCTCGACCATGCTGGGTTCGGCCAACGCCGAAATGGAGCGGACGGTGGATGAAATAAACGCATGGAACCCCGGGACGGGCGGGAAGGACGATTAGCCAGTGAGGTTATTTGAGGTTATTTGAACAGTTTGCGCAGGAAGCGCCCCGTAGCCCTGCCGGCCACCCGCCGACCCACCCGTTTCCCGATATTTCCCCGTCGCACCGCGTTGGCGTCCCCCAACAGCCGGGACACTTTGTACAGCAAGGAACGGGTTTTGTTGATGGACACGAGACTTACGCCCCCCACTTGAGGATCATGGCCAGGATGGTGAAGGCGACCAACCCCGCGTCCGCCCACCCCGCCCAAGTCAAGCGGGCGGCGGCCGCTTCCCCCGCCGGGCGGTCGCCCCGCTCATAAGCGGAAGCGGCGGCCCGGCCGGAGGGTCCGAGCGCCGCCATCCCCAACCCCGCCCCGGCCAGCACCGCCAAAATCCCGATGACGATAAACAGGTTGGTCATCGAATAGACCTCGCTCTGTATCCCGATCAGCCCGAACCCGGTGAGAAACAGCAAGATGGCGGCGGGCATCTGAATAACCCGGGCCAACTTGACCGTGAACCGGAACCAGGCGGCCGCGACGGCGTTGTCGGCTGTCATGGAACGACCGGCCAGGCCGCGGGTCAGGGCGGCCCCGAACCAAGCGGACGCGGCCAAGACATGGATGATGTACAGGAACTCGGTCACCGGCCAACCTTTCGGGTAGGAAATTCTGCGACTACCGCCCAGGCTAATACATCTCCCGCCCCGCCCCAACCCCTCGCCGCGTACGGAGCCGGCGACTGCCACTAATCCGGTCCTTCGGACCCGGCGCGAAAGCGGGCGGGGGAGAGGGCGGCGGTTATGTCCGCCTCCCGCATTTCCGGGGGCGGATGCCCGGTGGTTATGAGGGAGGCCGCCAATCGGCCCGCGCCGGGGGCGGTCTGGATGCCGGTTCCCCCTTGGCCGGCCAACCAGAAAAACCCGTCCGCCCGGTCGTCGAAACCGATCACCATGTTGCGGTCGGGGGCGAAAGTGCGCAGACCGGTCCAGGAGGAACGCACCGTGCGTATCCCGATTTTGGTGGCGGCGTTGATACGGTCAATGGCCAGGGCCACATCGATTTCCTCCGGGCGGGCATCGCCGGGCGGGGACGGGTTTTCTTCGGCCAATGAACACAGCATTTGCTCTCCATCCGGTTTGGCGTACCAGTTCATTTCCACATCGGCGACCAACGGGGCCGCCGCCCATTCCGCCCGGCCGGGCGCCGTGAAGGCGGTGCGTCGCATGGGAACCAACCCCGCCGGGTGCGCTCCCGCCCGCTCCGCCACCGCATCTCCCCAGGCCCCGGCCGCGTTGACCACCGTCTCGCAGGTGATGTTCACCTCCCCGGCGGTCACCCTCCAACGGCCATCGCTCCGCGCCAACGCGGTGACTGGAGAGCCGGTCAGTATGCGGGCTCCCGCCCGTCTCATTCCCCGCACGAAGGCTTGATGCAGGGCGGCCACGTCGATGTCGGCCGCGTCCGGCTCCCACAGCCCGGCCGCGAACCTCCCCGCCCGCAGATAGGGAACCAGCTCCTCCAACCCGGCCGCGTCCAGCCGGCGCCATCCCGAACCCGACCCGGCCTCGGCCTCCAACTTGTCCAACTGGTCGGGCCGGGCCGCATACACCGCCCCGCGCGGGGTCAGCAGGGGCCCGTCGGCCAACCCGTCCGGCGGGTTGGTAAAAAAATCCCGACCGGCCCGGGTCAGAAACCGGTTGACCGGCGGACCGTAGTTCTCGAAAAACAGGGCCGCCGACCGCCCGGTGGTGTGATACGCCAAAACGTTCTCCGCCTCCGCCAACACCACCCGCCGCCCCGCCTCCGCCAGAAAAAATCCGACCGAAACCCCGGCGATCCCCCCGCCCGCCACCACCACATCAGCCCGACCATCCATCTTTGATATCCCTGACCAACCGGTCAGGGCGACGACCCTTCCTGCGGATCAATTTTATGGGGCTCATACCGTGAAATACGCATATTTCAGGCATCGACCAATTGCCTTGTCTTTGCTTTTAGGTCATCGTATATAGGACAGGGGGCTATTTCTAAATCATTCAACCAGGCTATTCCGTTGACATCGTTTACATAAATGCCGTTAAAAACGGCGCGATCAGTCAAAGGAGAATACCTGGAAAAGTTTTTCAAATCCGACACATCATGTTCGCCCTCAACCCCATCGGCGAAACGGACCCATATTTTCCAACCCTCCCGGAGTTCAACAGCGACGATTTCAGGCATAGCCGACACCTCCTAACATTATCCGCCGATTTCATCTCTAATGGTAGCACCAATACCCGCTAACAGGGCGCTCTCATCCTAGTCGCAAAAGCGGGCGGATGAACCAACGGGCGACAGGGGGAGGATGTGGCAGTATGGGAGGATGCTCGCTTGGCGGATGGACGAATACGGACATTACTCCCAACTGCGGCGGGTCGACCTCCCCTCGCCTCCGTTGGACGAGGGCCAAGTGCGCATCCGCAATCTGGCGGCCGGGGTCAACTTCGCCGATCTGTTAATGACCGAGGGCCGTTACCAGGTGCGGCCCGACCCGCCGTTTACGCCCGGTTTTGAATGCGCCGGGGAGGTGACCGAATCCGCCCATCCCCGGTTCGCGCCCGGCGACCGGGTGTTCTGCGGCCTCTGGCACGGGGCCTACGCCGAAGAGGTGATCGCCCCCGCCGACCGCACCTGGCATATCCCGCCCGGCGTCTCCCCCACCGTCGCCGCCGCCCTCTACGCCAACTACATGACCGCCGCCTGCGGCCTGTTGGGGGCGGCCCGCCTGCAACCCGGGGAATGGACGGCGGTGAACGGGGCCGCCGGCGGCGTGGGAACCTCCGCCCTCCACATCGCCCGGGCGGTCGGGGCCAAGACGCTGGCCGTAGTGGGACACACCCGCAAAACGGACGCCGCCCGTTGCGCCGGGGCGGAGGCGGTCCTCCGAGCCGGGGATCCCGCCCTGCGCAAGCAAATCGACGAGGTCACCGCCGGACGGCGCCTGGACGCCGTGGTGGACGTAGTGGGCGGGGACCTGGCCGAAACCCTGCTCCGCTCCTTGCGTTACAACGGTCGTTACCTGGTAGTCGGGTTCGCCTCCGGGAATATCCCAGCCTTCCGGGCCAACCTCCTGTTGCTGAAAGCGGTGCGGGTGATCGGGGTCAACCTGGCCCGCATCCTGGAGGAGGAGCCCGGCCTGTTTCGGGAAACGTTGCACCGGCTGGGCGGGTGGATAAGGGAAGGAACCATCGTCCCCAAAATCACCGCCATGCCCCTGGGCGAACTCCCGCAGGCACTGGCCTTGGTGGAGAACCGCCGGGCGGTCGGAAAACTGGTCCTGCTCCCCTGACCGGACCGCCGCCCGCCGCAGGCCGCGCCCCCATCGGGTATCATGGAACGATGATCGAAACCGAAACCGCCGCACCCGCCGCCGACGAGAGTCCCGAGTTCGTGTACGTGGGGGATGTGATGTGCTCTTGGTGCTGGGGGTTCGCCCCGGTTCTGGACCGCCTGCAGGAACGGTTCGGCATCCCCATGCGGGTGGTGAACGGCGGGTTGCGCCCCGGACCGCACTCCCAGATTCTGAACCCGGAGCTGGTTTCGTACCTGACCGGAGCGTGGAACAAGGTCCGGGAGGCCACCGGCCAGCCTTTAGACCCCGCCTGGCTCGCCGACCGGCTGGAGGGGCCGCCGTGGAAATTCGACTCGGAGTTGCCCGCCATCGCCGTCACGGTTATGCGCCGGTTGGCGCCGGGAAACGAACTGCGCTTCTTCTACGACCTGCAATACGCTTTCTACGCCGAGGGGGCGGATGTGACCGAACCGGCCGCATACCGATCGCTAGCGGCCGAGTATCCGGTGGACGCCGACCGGTTCTGCGCCGAACTGCTCACCCCGGAGGCGCAACAGGCCGCTTGGGCGGACTTCACGGAGGCCCGGTCACTGGGAGTGTTCGGGTTCCCGTCCCTGCTCATCCGCCGCAACGGTGAAACGGCCCCTGTGGCCCGCGGTTACAAGCCGTATGAAGAAGCCGCCGAAATAGCGGCCGTGCATTTGGAACCCGCCTGAACCGCCCGTCCCCCCGAGCGGGCCCTCCGCCGGGTCAGTGCTTCATTCCCCGCAAGGCCCCCGCAAACCCCCCTGCGAACACTCCCAGCAGGGAGCCGGGCAGGAGTCCGGCCACGATGGAGGTGACCAGGCTCTGATCGGTGGTCAGCCACACCACTAGGCACATAATCACGAACACCGGGACGAAAAATACGGCGATGCCGCGCAGAACCGCCTTGCCGAAGACGATGTCCTCGTTTTCGGCGTCGTGTTGTTCGTCCGCCATCCGGCCTCCTCGCTTCCTCCGGTCGCTCCGGTCGCTACCGGGCCGCCCCCCGGCGCAGTTTAGCAGGACAACCTCTCCCAGTCGGGACCGGGGGCCTCCAACGACCCGGCCAGCCGCTCCAGATAGTCGGAGCGGGGTATCTCCACCACCCCCAAAGACCGCAAATGCGGGGTTTGCCACTGCACATCCAGCAACGGCTCCGGCAGCTCCGACATGATCTCCACCAACCGCGCCAACGCCGCCTTGGATGCGTCCCGGCGCCGGTGGAACATCGACTCCCCCGCGAAAAATCCGCCGATGGAGACGCCGTACAAACCTCCCGCCAGCTCCCCGTCCTCCCAGGTTTCCAACGAATGCGCCCATCCCAGTTCGTGAAGCCTCCGGTAGGCCCGCTCTACTTCCCCGGTAATCCAGCCGCCGGGACGGGACGGGTCGGCGCACCCGGATATCACGTCCCCGAAAGCCCGGTTGACGGTGATTCGGTA
This sequence comes from Candidatus Spongiisociaceae bacterium, assembly GCA_965243835.1. Lineage (GTDB taxonomy): Bacteria > Actinomycetota > Acidimicrobiia > Spongiisociales > Spongiisociaceae. The sequence goes on along the minus strand of OZ251578.1, from coordinate 3,078,903 downwards.
ACGGCGCATCATACGACGCAGGGAACGGGAGGGAACGAACCGGTCCATGGGCAGTATGGCCCGCGGGTGGGGCGCCCACCAAGCCATTCCCCCCACTGCGGATGCCGGCATCGGGAATATTCCGGCCCGGTAAGCGGCCAACAACGTCTCCGGGGACAAGTCGCCGCCGAGGGCCGCCAAATCCCCGGGACCGTCGGGCATCTCCGCGGACAGGAGTCGGTCTCCGACGAAGGAGAGCAGGTCCCCGATAGCGGGTTTCGCGTTCCCCATCTGCTCGGAGAGGCCCGTCCGGCACTCCATCCAGTCCCGCTCGTTATGCTCCGCGGTCTTTCTCCTGCAGTACACGCACCAGGGAAATCCGTTCATTGAGTGATATTGGGCCAACGAAGTCGGGTAATAGCGGTTGTCGTCAACATCGCCAAAGCCGCCCCCTGCATCGAGCGCCTCGCGGTCCCCGATTGTTCTCATGCCGGTACCGCACCAGCCGATGCCGGAGAGGAGGGTCTCCGGTTCGTCTTCCACACCGACTCCTTTCTTCCGACAAAGCCGCCCGTCTGGTTCAAAACTTGCCGTCATTATACCGCACGCGGCGAACAAGCCGAACCATCGGAAATACGGGTTGCGGACGCCGCCCCCGGCGGAAATCGCTAAACTATTCCGTAACGGGCCCGGCGCCCGGCAACCTCCGCCCCGGCGGGCGGTCCCTAAGACTCGGGAGTGAACCGATGAACCGGGCAATAGCCATTGAACCCCGACCCGTCGCGCGCAGGAGGCGGCGATGAGAATAGGGCTGGTTCGGGAAACCAAACCCGATGAACGACGGGTGGCCCTCACCTCGGCCGGGGTGGAGACGCTGGTCGACGACGGCCATGTCGTGCTGGTTCAATCCGGGGCCGGGGAAGGCTCGTTCATCACCGACCGCGATTACGCCGCCGCCGGGGCGCGCTTGACGGAGGAGGCGTCCGAAGTTTGGGCCGGGGCCGAACTGATCGTCAAGGTCAAGGAGCCGCAACCGGACGAGTTTACGGCCCTGACGCCCGGAACCATCCTGTTCACCTACCTTCATCTGGCCGCCTACCCGGAGGTTGCGGAAGTCCTGTGCCGACGGGAAATCACCGCCATCGGCTACGAAACGGTGCGCTTGGCGGACGGCGCGTTGCCCCTGTTGGCCCCCATGTCGGAGGTGGCTGGCCGCATGTCGGTGCAACTGGGGGCCCGTTTTCTGGAAAGTTACGAGGGGGGCCGGGGGATTTTGCTGGCCGGGGTTCCGGGAGTCCCGCCGGGGCGGGTGGTCATTATCGGAGCGGGCTCCGCCGGGTGCAACGCGGTGCAGATCGCGGTGGGAATGGGGGCGGAAGTGGCCGTATTCGACATCAACCCGGCCCCGCTCCGGCTTCTGGATCAGGTTTATCACGGAAGAATCACCACCGGGATCGCCAATCCGGTGGCGGTGCGGGATGCGGTGGCCAAAGCCCATTTGGTGATCGGAGCGGCCCTGGTTCCCGGAGCCCGGGCGCCGCGGGTGCTGACCGCCGACGACGTCCGGGCCATGAAACCGGGGTCGGTGGCCCTGGATCTGGCCGTCGACCAGGGGGGATGTTTCGAGACCTCCCGGGAGACCACCCACACCGCTCCCACTTTCCTGGTGGACGAAGTGGTGCATTACGCGGTGGGCAACATTCCGGGGGCGGTGCCCCGCACATCCACCTACGCCCTCACCAACTCCACCCTCCCCTACCTGCGCCTGATCGCCGACCATGGCATTGAGGCCGCCATCGAACGCCGACCGGAGCTGGGCCCGGGTCTGAACACGCACCGCGGGCGGGTGGTGAACGAAGCGGTGCGGGCCGCGCTGTCCCCCGACCCGGTATGACGACCTCCGCGGTCCCGGTCCCGCCCGCCCCCCGCTACACCGGGCCCCTGCCCGAGCGGGCGCAGGCGGTGGTGGTGGGCGGCGGGATAGTCGGATGCTCCATCGCCTATCACCTGGCCCGGCGGGGAATAACCGACGTGCTCCTGCTGGAGCAGAACACTCTCACCGGGGGGACCACCTGGCACGCGGCCGGGCTGGTCAGCAAACTCAAATCGGGCCACGCTTTGACCAGGCTTGCCGCCTACACGGCCGACTTGTACGAGGAGTTGGAGGACGAAACCGGCCAGGCCACCGGCTACCGCAACACCGGTTCCATCACCGTGGCCTCCGACGGCGAACGGTGGGAGGAAATACGGAGGGGGATGTCCATGGCCAAAACGGCCGGCATTCACATGGAGGCCATCACCCCCGAACGGGCGCGGGAGATGTGGCCCCTGTTGCGCATCGACGACTTGGTGGGGGTGGCGCATCTGCCGGAGGACGGGCAGACCAGCCCGGTGGACACCGCCATGGCCCTGGCCAAAGGGGCCAGGGACCGGGGGGTGACCATCCGGGAGGGGACGGCGGTGGAGCGGGTGCGGGTGCGCAACGAGCGGGCCGCGGGAGTGGAAACCGAGCAGGGCTTCGTGGAATCGGACACGGTGGTTTTGGCCTGCGGAATGTGGACCCGCCAGTTGGCGGACGCGGCCGGGGTGAACGTGCCCCTGCATCCATGTGAACATTTCTACGTGGTCACCGAGCCGCTGGAGGGCATAACCCCGGGGATGCCCACCCTGCGCGACCCGACCAATTTCACCTATTTCAAAGAGGAGTCCGGCAAGCTGATGGCCGGCTTCTTCGAACCGCGCGCCAAGACCTGGAAATTCGAAGTCCCCCGGGATTTCACGTTCGGGACCCTGCCCGAGGACTGGGAGCACATCGGCCCGGTGCTGGAACGCTCCATCCACCGCATCCCCGCCTTGGAACAAGCCGGCATCCAACTGTTCCTGAACGGGCCGGAGGCGTTCACCCCGGACGGGGTCTACTACCTGGGGGAGTCCCCGGAGGTGGACGGCCTGTTCGTTGCGGCCGGGTTCAATTCTGTGGGAATTCAATCGGCGGGGGGAGCCGGCTGGGCCTTGGCGGACTGGATCGCCGACCGGCGGCCGCCCATGGACCTGACGGCGGTGGACCTGCGCCGGGCTTTCCCCGCCCAAGCGGACCGCTCCTACCTGCGGGAGCGCATCTCCGAAAGTTTGGGGTTGCTGTACGCCATGCATTGGCCGTTCCGACAGTTCGCCTCCGCCCGGGACGTGTTCCGCTCGCCTTTGCACGACCGCCTTGTGGAATGCGGGGCGGTGTTCGGCGAGGCCGCCGGTTGGGAGCGTCCCAACTGGTTCGCCGTCGGGGGGATGGAGCGGGAGTACCGCTACTCCTACGGCAAGCAGAACTGGTATCCGGCCGCGGCCGGGGAATGCGCGGCGGCCCGCCAAAGGGCGGCCCTGTTCGACCAGTCTTCCTTCGCCAAGTTCCGGGTGTCCGGCCCCGAGGCCCTGTCGGTTCTCAACCGGATGGGCGGAGCCAACGTCGACGTCCCGGCGGGCAAAGTGGTCTACACCCAGTGGCTGAACGAACGGGGCGGCATCGAAGCCGACTTGACCGTCACCCGCCGGGGCGAAGAAGAGTTCCTGGTGATTACCGGGGCGGCCGTCGCCAACCGGGATTACCACACCCTGCGCCGGGCGTTGCGGGGCCGCCGGGCCCGGCTGACCGACGCCACCGCGCAACTGCCCACCATCGGGGTGATGGGACCGCGCTCCCGCGATTTGCTTTCCGCCCTGACCGGAGACCCGCTGGACGATGAGTCGTTTCCGTTCGGGTGGTCCCGGGAAATAACAGTGGCCGGAGTCCCGGTTCTGGCCCTGCGCATCAGCTACGTGGGCGAGTTGGGCTGGGAGTTGAACGCCTCTCCGGACGGGATCGGCCCGCTGTGGGACGCGTTAATGGCCGAGGGCGCCCGGTGGGAAGCCGCCCCCGCCGGCTACCACGCTATGAACTCGTTGCGCTTGGAAGCCGGGTACCGGCACTGGGGGCACGACATAACCGACTGCGACGACCCTTTCCAAGCCGGGTTGTCCTTCACCATCGACTGGGAGAAGCCGGGCGGGTTCACGGGGCGGGAAGTTTTGCGGGCGCGGCGCGCCCGCCCCGTCCGCCCCCGGCGGCTGGTGCAGTTCCGACTGCGGGATCCGGACCGCATTCTCTACCACGATGAGCCCATTTTCCGGGACGGGACGCTGGTGGGCCGCACCACCTCCGGCATGTTCAGCCACACTTTCGGGGCCTGCCTGGCCATGGGCTACGTGGAACATGAGGAGGGGGTGACCGCCGACTGGCTGGAGGGGGGCCGGTTCGAGATCGAGGCGGCGGGCGATCCCGTCCCCGCCGACGCTTCCCTGCGTCCCTTCTACAAATCCCGCGCCTAGCGGCGACGAGTCCCGCTCCTGGTAAAATATTTCCCGGATTTGTCAACCCAAACCGAAAGGAGTTCCATGCCCAACCTTGAACACTTCTGCACCGTCTCGGTTTCTTTCGAGATGAAGATCATCGGTCCCACCCCGGGCGGCATGCGGGCCGACATTCCTTTCCGGGGGACGGCTGTCAGCCCCCATTGGGAAGGGGAACGGCCGGTGGAGGGTTACGATTACGTAACGATCCGCTCCGACAACAACCTGTCCTTGGACATGCGGGGGCGGATCGGAGAGGGCAGGGACGTGATCGCCTACCGGGGGGGAGGGCTGTCCATCCGTTTGGACGAGAACACGGCGGAACCGTACGAGTTGCTCACCTTTGAGACGGCCAACGAGGATTTCGCCTGGCTCAACACCTGCATTGCGGTCGGCCTGGGCCGGGGGACGGGCCTGGATCTGACCGTCGATTTCTATCTGGTGCGTCGCTGAACCGGGCGGAAGTCGGCGAGGGCCGGTGGGAGGCCGGTCCGACCGGGTGGTCACAGGCCCAGTCGGACCGGAAGCCTAAAGTGCTTGCGAAGCAAGGTTCCGAGGGGATGGGTCCGCCCGGATATTCGATGCTCAGGTTGTCCAGGTTCCAGGTTTCCGGGGATGGCTCCTATTACAGCGCCCCCGCCGGTTGCGTCGTATTGTAGCGGGCCTTCCCCAACCCTGTCAAATCGCATTGCCGCCAAACAAAGGCCCGCGCATGGCATGCTTAAACCCTGATGCGTTCCAGAACCTGTACTTTTTGCGGAGCACGGGAGCAACGGGTCACCGCGCTGGTCGCCGGACCGGGCAAAGCGGTCATCTGCGATCATTGCGCGGAGCTGGCCTCCGGCTTGGTCAAGGAGCGGCTCACCCCCACCGGAGACATGGTCCTGGACAATATAGGACGGCTGGCCACCAACAATCCCCGCTTCCAGGGAATGCTGGGCATTGTCACCGAGGCCGCCTTGGCCGTCCGCCGCGGCCGGGTGGCGTGGGCCGGCCCGGCCGAACGGCTCCCGTCCGGGCTGGAGGGGTTGCCCCGCATCGACTGCGAGGGGCGGACCGTAATGCCCGGCTTGATCGACGCCCACACCCATCTGCTGTTCGGCGGGGAACGCAGCCGGGAGTTCGCCTTGTTGGCCGCCGGTGCGCCGGAAACCAAAGCGGCCATGCAGGGGGGCGGACCCGCCGCCACCGCCCGCGCCACCCAGTCTTTGGACGTAGACGAGTTCGCGGACGTGGTCAGCGGGCGGTTGCACCGCATGCTGGAATCGGGCACCACCACCGCCGAGGCATCAGCCGGGTTCTCCGCCAACCATCAGGACGAGATGAACTTGTTGCAGGTAGCGGATATGATCCAGGGGCGACAACCGGTGGATCTGCTGCCCACTTTCAACCTGTCGGTTTTCCCTTCTCTCGGTTCGGAGCGGGAGCGAACCATCGCCCGGCTGACCGCCGCCATCCTGCCCAATGCGGCCCGCAAGGACTACGGTCTGCGGGTCTCCTACGGGGGCCGTTTTCCCTCCTACGAGGAGGGGCGGGACCTGCTGGAAAAAGGGGCGGCGCTGGGCATGAAAGTCCGGGTGCACCGGGAGGGGCAGGCGATGGGGCAGGCGCACGAACTGGCTTTGGACGTCAACGCCCCGGTGGTGGACCACTGCGATGCGGTGGACGCCCGCACCGCGGCCGCTATGGGAAGGATGGGCATTGCGGTGGTCATCACACCCGTAACCGCCTTGGCCCGGCGGGAGGAGGTCCCGGCCGTTCAGGAACTGATCGCCTGCGGCGTTCCGGTGGCCATCGGCACCGACTGCGGCCCCGCTCCGGTGATGAACGAATCGCTTCCGTTGGCCGTTTCCCTGGCCGTGTTGGAAATGGGACTCACCCCCGACCAGGCGGTCTGGTCGGCCACCCGGGGATCGGCCATCGCCCTCGGCCTGGAAAACCAGGGGTGGATCGGATCGGGGGCGGCGGCCGACCTGCTCATCCTGGACGCTCCCCATCCGGATCATCTAGCCTACCGGCCCGGTGCGGATTTAGTGTGGAAGGTGCTGAAGGCGGGCGCGGTGGTGGTCAGCCGTTGACCCTTCCCCCGCCCCTGGACCGGGAGCATCCGATCGCCATCGCCCATCGCGGCTCGATGACGCTGTGGCCGGAGAACACCATGGCCGCCTTCGCGGGGGCGGCGAACCTGGGGTTCCGTTATCTGGAAACCGACCTGCGCATCAGCCGGGACGGCGTGCTGGTGACCTTTCACGACCCGGTTCTGGACCGCACCACCGACGGCTCCGGCCCGGTGCAGGCACGCACCTTTGCGGAGTTGCGCCGTCTGGACGCGGCCTATCATTTTCAACCGGAGGAGGGACATCCGCAACGCGGGCGGGGAATCGGCATCCCCTCCTTGGAGGAGGCGGTCACCGCCTTCCCGGAAGCGGTTTTTATGCTGGACATCAAGCAAAACGGCTTGGAGGACCCCCTTTTGGAGCTTATGGAACGTTGCAACCTGTGGGAGCGGGTGATAGTCGGCTCCTTCGGCGGGCCGCGCTTGCGACGGTTGCGGGCCCGGGCCGGACGACGGGTAACCACCGCCGCCGCCCCCGGCGAGATTCTCCGTTTCGCAACCGCCGCCCGACTGGGGCGCCCCTCCCGCATCCCCGCCGATGCGCTGTCGATACCCGTCCGGCGCCTGATCCGGTTGGTGGACGCCCGTACCGTGGCCGCCGCCCGCTCCGGCGGCCTTCCCATGCTGGTGTGGACCATCAACGAGGAGCCGGAAATGGCCCGGCTGTTGGATTTGGGGGTGGACGGCCTGATCACCGACCGTCCCGACCTGCTCAAACGACTTATGATGGAGCGGGGCCGGGGCGGCCCTTGGAACCCGCCCGGCGGAGCCGCAACGCGCGAACAGGAGAGAAAGTGAACGACCTGAGCCAGACGGGGGGCGACTGGGAGAAGGCGGGGGAGGTGGTGAAAATGCAGGTGGCCGGACGGCGCATCCGCTACGGCCCCCGCTACGACCCTTCTCCCTTGCGGGAGGTGAGCCGGCTACGCCTCAGCGCCGAGGGGATTATCGGCTACGACGGAAGCGGATGGGTGCTGGACAGCCATCACCGGGCCCATCCGGAACGGACCCGCTTTCAACAGCACCGGGTGTTGCTGATCGGTTTTACGCCCAACTACCGGTGCCTATGGGAGGAGTTTCGGCCGATCGAGCTGGGGGCGGCGGGCGAAGCGCTGATCATCTCCGCCGACCGGTTCGTCACCCCCTCCGCGGCGGCGGGCGGGGTGCGCATCGCCAGCGGGTCGGAGACCATCGAGCTGAGCGGGCCGCAACCGGCGATAGCCTGCGCGCCCTTCACCCGCTACATAACGCAACGCACCGACCTGTCCGAGGAGGAAGCGGAGGAGCAACTAGCGGCCCCCCGCCAACGCCTAAGCGAAGGCCTGCGCGGCTACGTAGTACCCTACCAACACCCGCAACCCTTCGACGTAGAACCCGGCGCCAAAGTATTCCTACGCCCCTCCTAGCCCCTTAAGGGGCTAAAGCCCAATTAGTATTTATAATATTTCAAACACTATTTTCCAATGCCTAGGATTGCCTGTGACATTTACCTTAAACTGTCCGCTTTCTAACACATCTATCGAAACGAGCTTTCTAAAATTTTTCCAAGGATTAGGTGTTGCCCCAAAAACCATTTGCGTATAGCCAGAGAGGATAATACTGTCCTCTTTTGATGCAAGAGTGCCAGAATGCTCCTCTAAACTAATAGTGTATGACCCAGAATGTTGTCCTGTAGTGGTCACTCGGTAAAGATGTTGTCCAAGAGTAACCACTTGAATATCGTCGCCATCACCCTGAACAGGCTCCGGCGTCCATTCCAAAAACTGGTCCCGCTCCCTCGGAACTCCGCAGTTCCAACAAGTTTCCATCATCATCCTCCTTTCAAAGGATCACTCGTTAGTTTTACTATACCCTGGTGCGCAAAAGGTGCAACTTTCAAACACTCCTGCCAAGGCCACCCATACCGCCTCCAATGCCAATCATACACCTACCCAATCCACACCCGCCCTGATTCCATCACCCCAGAAGACGGTTGTAACCGGATGCTTCAATCCGCAACACCAAGACCGACAAAATAACAATCTCCATAATATAACGCTATCAGAAGCCGCCGTATTGGTATGAATCGGCGGCGGCCAACACCTGCCAGAATTCGCCCTCACGGATTTTGGCGGCAGGTGGATTGTAATCAAGGTCGTGGTTTTTACCTATTATCCACATACGTAGGATGTGTACGCTGTCAATTGATAATATCATCTGTGAAACTTTATACAACAATCTTAGTCGTTCTTTACAACCATTATAATGGTATGGCAAACTGGTACCATCGATCGCCATGGCGCGGTCATCCGGATCACCGGATTCTTCCATGCCCAGCATATAGAATAGAAACCAGGGTCCGAAGATATCAAACATCAAAAGATACTGAGCAGTTAATTTAACCTGGTCATAAGGGGCCTCGATAGTAGGAAGCGTGAGAGACGGAGTAGCCTGCTCATAGACAGCGGTTAAAGTCATCTCCACCTACCTCCGCAATGGCATCATATAACTTAACAGCTTCTAAAAATGGTGGCGGACTTCGCATACGACTAGGCGCAGGGGGGAGTTTTGCAGGGGTTCGTTGCTAGGTTCGGGGAGTGACAACGGGGCGGGCATTATCGGGTCAGCTCCAAGGCGTGGCCGGTTTCTTCGGCGCCGTGTTCGGCGGGGGCGTCGCCGGTGACGGCGGCGGCGATGAGCGTGATCATCAGCAACACCACCCCCACCCCGGCCGCGGCGACCAACACTTCGTTGCGGGTTACCCGCAGGTTGGGGCGGGAAGCCATCATCCCGGCGAATGTCAGGATGCCCACCGACACCAGGATGGCCACCCAGGGGGCGAAGCTGGGGAAACGCACTAGCAAAATCCCCAACGCCACCACGAAAATCAGGATAACCACCCCCGAGACCAGCGGGATAGTCAAGGAATCGGACAGGCGGCGCCGCACTACCTGCGCATCCTCCGCCGCGGCCCCCCGCAGTCCCCGGGGTTGGGAGAAAAACTGGGCGGTCGCCCCCACCGCCGCTCCGCAAGCCGCCCACGAGGCCAGGATCATTACCACCGCCAACGGGCTGATCGACAGCAACTTCGTTCCCGACAGGGAAGCCTCCGCCATGGCGTACCAGGTTCCTCCTTGAGCCGCGCCGAGCACCAGGCCGGTCAGGGATCCGATGATCGCCGACCCCAGCGGAGAGTCGTCCGTATCGTACGCGGGGGAGAGAAACCGTCCCGCCCCCCGGGCCGCGGCCGCCGTCACCCCTCCCAGGACCGCCCACAGACCGCCTATGGCCAACACCGTGGTCCAGGTGACCTCCACCGCCGCCCCGCCCGCCGCGGTGACCTGCGTCAGCCGGCCCAGAACCAGCGGGGCGGACGCCGCCAGCGCCGCCAAACCGAGAAGCGATCCCAGCAATGCCCCCGTTCGCGCCCCCAGACGCACCCGCTGTCTCCAAGGAACAGGCTCCGCAACCTCTTCCGGTTCCTCCTCTGCCTCCATCACCGCCGCCGGGGCTGCAACCGGAGGCGCCGGAGCGGGAGCGGAGACCGGCTCCAGAGCGGCGGCTGACGGCTCAGCGGGGGCAGGCGCCTCCTCCGCCGCGGACGGAGGGGGGGCGGCCAGCGCTTCCCCGCCCGACCAAGCGGCCAAGACCGCCTCCGCATCCATGCCGGAGGCGGCGGCGCGGGCGGCAACGGAACGCTCCACCAGATAATCCGGAGCACCCCCCAGCAGTCGGCCTATGGCGGAAAGACGCGGGTCGGACATCAATCCAAGGTTGCCCTATGAGGCCGCGCGTCAGCTGTCGGACTTGTCGGACCGGCGCCGGGAACGCGCCCGGCGCTCCGCCCAGAAGATCAGCAAGATCCCGACCAAGGCTATGCCGAATCCGGTTATGTGATCATAGGCGTGATGAGCGATCATGCCGTCCATCGGACCCTCCCGACTCTCGTTGCCTGCTTACGGCGCTGCAGGGTCTAGCATAGAGCATACCAAACCCGACCGCGGACCACCGCAAGGAAATGCTCCGACACCCGCCACGCTCCCACTCCCCGACCGGCTCCGCCCGGCGCATCACGGCCGCTTGGGCAGTCCTGCTCCTGTTGCCCGCCGCCCTGTTGCCGGCCGCCTGCGGGTTGGGCGGCTCCGACGTCACCACCTATCGGGACGCCCAGGACCGCTCCCTGTTCGAGTTGCCCGACAACTGGAACCTGTACGGGGCCGAAGAGGTGAGCCGGCTGGAGGAGGTCCCCCTCATCCCCGACATGAACGGCTACCAGCCCGTCTCCTACGTGGCGTTCGACGGGGCCGCCGGACGCAACCTGGACAACCTGACCCTGGAAATCACCAAATCCCCTTTCCCGGTGGGGGCCCAAATTATCCGCCAGATCAGCCCCGCCGACAAAGACCTGCTTTCCCGGCAGTTGCTCACCCTGTCCGCTTTCAATCTGGGAGAGCCCGGCCTGGGCATCCAATCCATTCAAAACGAAGACTTCTCGTTCGGCCGCGACTACGAAGGGGTGCGGCGCCTGTTGGGCATCACCGACGGGGAAGGGCAACTGCAGGGGGCGATATACATTCTGGCGGTGACCAACCCCAACGCCACCCAGCTGTATTCAATGGCGGCCGGTTGCTCGCTGGCCTGCTTTCAGGAACGACAAACCGAAATATCCCGGGCGGTTGACTCATGGATCGTAAATACAAGGCAATAAAAGCGGATGTGCGGCGCCCGTCCCAAACCTGGGACCGGCTGAAGTTCTCGGTGTTGATCCTGATCCTGCTGGGGATTCTGGTCGGCGCCAAGGTCACCACCCCGTTCATCACTTTCTGGCACGCCCTGTCCGACACCTGGAACGAGACCTTCGGGAGGGTGTTGCTCGTCCTGCTCCCCATCGAGGTCCTGCGCCAGGTCCACTACCTGGTATCCGAAAAATGGGCCCGCTACAACCGCTTCTGGGCGCACGGCGTGTTCGGGGGGATGGAGCGCACCGCCGCCCGCCGGTTCAAGCCATGGACCCGGTTCCGACTGGGCCGCTACGTCCGCATTCTCATATTCCTGCTGGTGTTGGGCGCGGTGGTGGACTACTTCGTAATGGATGTGAACGGGCCCATAGAAGCCCTCATCCAAACTCCCCGCATCCTGGCCCGCAACCTGCAGGAGTTTCTCTGGTTCCTGTTCGCCCCCCTGTTTCTGATCATCCAATTCGGGGCGCTGTTCTGGTTCCTGTCCCGGGGCGGCGTGGACGTGGTCATGCCGGAAGAGATCGAAACCCGCTATTCGGATGTGTGGGGTCAGGATCACGTGCTGGACCTGGTCAAGGAAAACGTGGGCTTTCTGGAGAAACCGGACGAGATTGAAGCCAAAGGCGGATACATTCCCGGCGGCATTCTGCTGTGGGGTCCGCCCGGAACCGGCAAGACGCTGATCGCGGAAGCCACCGCCGGGGAGGTGGGGTCCCCCTTCGTGTTCGTGGAACCGGGGGCGTTTATGAACATGTTCTTCGGGGTGGGGATTCTCAAAGTGAAAGGGCTGTTCCGCAAACTGCGCAAACTGTCCTTGCGCCACGGAGGAGTGGTGGTTTTCTTCGATGAAGCCGACGCCCTGGGCAGCCGGGGGGCGCTGGCCCAAGGGGGCGGGCCGCCGCAACCCGCCTCCCCCCGCACGCACGCCGTCCGTTGCAACGGGGCCCATTACCTGAGCGGCCAGGCGCTGCACATCATCGACCGAGACTTGGCCGAGGCCGAAAGCGCCCCGTCCGCCGACCCCGGCTCCGGGGAGGAAGCCCCCCGCCGCCGGATAAACCGGATAATGATGGGAGGGATGGGAGGGGGAGGGGGAATGGGCACCCTGCAGGCCCTGCTCACCGAAATCTCCGGTTTGAAAAAGCCGCGCGGCCTGTCCAACCGGGTGCGCAAAGCCCTGGGAATGAAACCCAAACCCCCGCCCAAATACCGCATCTTCATAATGATGGCCACCAACCTGCCGTCGGTGCTGGACCCGGCCCTGTTGCGACCCGGTCGCATCGACCGCATCTACAAGGTCGGCTACCCGGCCAAGGAAGGGCGCATTCGCACTTTTGAGGGATACCTGGACAAGATAAGCCACAACCTTACCGAAGAGCAGGTGGAGGATCTGGCTACTAAAACCCCCTACTATTCCGGGGCCAAAATCAAGGATGTGGTCAACGAAGCCTTGATTTTAGCTTTGCGGGATGACCGGCTGACCGTGGAGTGGGACGACATCTGGCGGGCCAAAACCCTCAAGGAGATGGGGCCGGCGGAAGGCTTCGAATATGTGGAGCGGGAAGAGTTTGCGGTGGCCATCCACGAGGCGAGCCATGCGGTGGCCGCCCACCTGCTGAAATCCCACGCCGATATTGACGTGGCCACCATTGAACGCCGGGGGGAAACCGGAGGGTTCGTCTCCTACATCGCCTTGGAAGACCGCTTCGTGCAGTGGAAGTCGGAGTTGGAAGTGGACATCAAAGTTTCCCTGGCCAGCCTGGCCGGGGAGAGGATGTTCTTCGAAGGGGACAACTCCATGGGGGTGGGAGGCGACTTGATGAACGCCACCACCATCACCTCCCGCATGATCGGGATGTGGGGAATGGGGGACACCATCGTCTCCATGGCCGGCCTGCCCCGCCACATTCTGGATGTGCCGCCCGACCCCACCGACAAAATCTCCCAGAATATGCGCGCCCAGGTGGAGGGACGCATCCAAAAACTGTACCGCGAGATTCAGCAGGTTATGGAAGAACACAAGCTGGCTGTGTTCCAAGTGGCCTTGCGCCTGCAGGAACGCAAAACCATTTCCGGGGGGGAAGTGGCCGAGATCGTCGGGCTGGAGGCCGGTTCGGTCACCGCCCGCAACCCGGTCGGGTTCGGGGCGGTGGGCGTGGAGGATCACCGCCGGATGTTCGGACTGACCGTCCCGGAACCGAACGGCCAACCCGAAACCGCCGACCCGCCGGAATCCGCTCCTCCGGAGGCGGCTGCCCGGGCCCCCGGCCAACCGGCGGACCCCGCCGACGACTAGGTCAGAGGGTTCGGCGACCGCCGGTTTATCCGAATACGGGAGACGGGCGGCCTTGCTCGACCTGCTTGATTTACTTGAGGCTGAAGGGCGGGTAACGGTCGGTATTCAATATGAAAACGTAGGCGCTGACCCGTTGCGTCCACCGGTTGACGCCCACCGAAAAGTTGAACATTCCCCGCGGGTAAACCCCGGCGATAATGATGGCCAGCCAGGCGATGACGCTCACGATCACCTGCGCCGTCCACAGAAATGCCAACACCACGTAGTGGGGGACGGCCAGCAACCATTTGACCAGCGGCATCCCCCGACTCAAATCCGCGGCGACGTCCGGGTAGTCAAAGTTGAGGGTTACGGCCTGCTGGTCGTCGGTGGCGGGGTACTCATCCCGCAAATACCCCAGGTAGGCCTCGAACCGGGCGTTCAGCCGGGCGATCTCCACCTGCCAGTCGAACCAGGCGCGCGGGTACTTGCCGCGGAACAATATCATCAGGCCGACGGCGAGCGACAAGGCGGCCGCTCCGCTGGCGGCCAACGCGACGATCACCATCGCGGGCAGGCCGAGGATAATCCGGAACAGGGTGGTCAACCGGTTGCGCTTGCCCTCCGGATAGGCAACGTCGTACTCAACCGGGTAGGCGGACATGTCAGAGGTCATACCTCCTCCTTGCTTTCAGGTTTCTGATAAGACAACATCATAGGCGCCCGGCGCCCGGTTAACCCGCCAATCCGCCGATCGGCGAATAGGAGCAACCGCTCACCGCCGGGCGCACCACCGACCGTTGCTCCCCGTCGATCATCGCCACCCCGCCGTCCCCGATGCGCAACAAGTGCCGGCCGTCTCCCACCGGAGTGACCAAACGCAGATCCCGGGCCTCCTCCTCCGCCACCGTGAGCAACAACTCATGCTCCCCGGAATCAAACGTCCAAGTGGCCACCCGGGGAACGGCGGCCGGTTCTACGTACAACAGGGAATCATCGTCGTACCAGCCGGTTACCACCCCCGCCGCCGCCAGGTCTTCCAAACCGGGACGGGGCAGGGCCCGGCCCAGCTCGTCCATTACCAGGTAGGTGAGGACCGCGGTGCGGGCGGACAGCGCCGGGTCCTCCTCCGCCATCCCCACCAGCGCCAAGTCGCCGGCCGGGCTGCGATATCCGGCCACCGCCGTCCAGGGGAAACCTTGGGGGGAGAGCGGCAACGGCCGGGCCCAGGCGATCTCCCCCGCCACCGGGTCCGCCCCCGCGATCAGGTAGGTCAGCCCCGCTCCCCCGGCCTGCGCGGAGTCGTCATCGGCCGCCGCCGCGGGGGCCTCCGACATCCGGGCGGAGATCAGCAACAGACGGCCCACCGAACCGAGGACCGCCTCAAAAACCATCTCGCCCGAAGCGGCGCCCAATCCGGGAATGTCCGGCGTCTGGTCAAAAGCCACCACTTCATGTTCTTCGCCGATCCGCAACAGGGCCCGCGGGTGGTCGGATACGGCCAAGGTGTAGAGTTCCGCCCCCAGCCCGGCCATGCGGGAGGTGGGAATGCCCGGATACTGATGCCAGGACGAATCCAAGGGGTTGAAGCGGAGGATGCGACCGCCCAAAACGACCGGACGGCTGTAGGCTTCGGAAGCCCGGTCGGCGGCGGGGGCGGCCCGCACCGGACTCAAATCGGCGGGGGAGGCCGCCTCCAGTTTCGTCTCGGGGATGAACCCGACTATCGGCCGCGCCGGATTTTCGGGGGCGGGACCGAGGGAGATGCCCGCCGTAAACGGCTCCCCGCCCCGGAGGCCGGTCACATCCACCCGGGCCCCCACCTGCATGCCGGAGGTGATGGACAACAGGCTTTCCAACGACCCGACGGCCATTCCGTTCACGCCCGTTACCACGTCCCCGGCTTGCAACACCTGTTGGGCGGCGGTGTCGGGCAACACTTCCAGAACTTTCACCCCCGCTCCCACCGCCAACAGGCATTCCCCGCGACCGGCGAACACGGCCTCCGGGTCGGTGGGGTTGATGCGGTCCGGGGTCACCCGGTCGGGGACTTGCAACGGCCCCCGCTCCGGGGAGGAGATGCCGCAGGCCGCCCCCGCCGCGGCCAGAGCCGCCAAAACGGACCAGGTTCGGAGCCAACGCATACCCCCCAGGTTAACCTTTCCGCAACCGATTCCCGGCGCCGGACCGTCCCGCCCGCCGGGCGGCTTTTCGCAAATTAGGTACAGTCAGGGCGAGGCGAGGGGGTCGGTTGCGAAAACGTATTCGGCCACCGGGACGCCGCCTGCCAGGTGCTCGTTGATTATGCGCTCCAACACCTCCCCCGACGCGGAGTGATACCAGACCCCATCCGGGTACACCACCGCGATCGGTCCCTGCTCGCACACCCGCAGGCAGTCCACTTTGGTGCGCAAGGCCGTCCCCTCCCCCGGCGTGAACGGGCCCGGGCCTTCCCGCCCGTCGCCCCGCCAACCGGGGGGAGCCGACGCCAAACCCAATCCCTTGGTAGCCGCTTTCAGACGCCGCCACGCCTCCGCCCCCTCCTCGTAGGGCGCGCACCGGGGGTTGGATTGCTCGGCGCACAGAAAAATATGACGCCGCAAACCGCCGATGGACAAAGCCCCGGCAATGGCCCGCAGGCGGGCGTCCCGGCTGCTCACGTCACCTCGATCCCGATCCCGGACGTGAACTCCCCGATCACCGCCGCCCTCGGCGCCGCCGTCGCCAACCGCTCCATCAACCGTTCCGTCCGCTCCGGGGGAACGGCCATTAACAGGCCGCCGCTGGTCTGGGCGTCGGCCAGAATCCGCACCTGCGTCTCCCCCACCCGGGACGACAGCATTTCCCGCACCGACGCCAGGTTGCGTTCGCTCCCGCCCGGATACACCCCGGCCTCCACCAAGTCGGCGATCCCGTCCAACACCGGAACCGAATCCATTTTGATCCGGGCTCCCGTCCCCGAGGCCGAAACCACTTCCCGCAGGTGTCCGAGCAACCCGAACCCGGTCACGTCGGTGGCGCATGCCACCCCTTCGGCGATCATCGCCTCCGCCGCCGGGCCGTTGAGGGCGCACATCACTTCCACCACCGCCGCCCGCAACTCCTCCGAAGCGACCCGCCTGCGAATAGCGGTGGCCGCCGTCCCCACCCCCAGCGGCTTGGTGAGAACCATCGCATCGCCGGGACGCGCCCCGCTTTTGCGGGTCATCCGCTCCGGGTCCGCCAGACCGGTGACCGCAAACCCGTACAGGGGGGTGGGGTTGTCGATGGAATGACCGCCCAGCACGACGGCCGCCGCCTCCGCCATCACTTCCGCTCCCCCGATCATGGTTTCGGTCAGCATTTCCCAGGGCAGGGCGTCCCGGGGCCAAGCCGCCAACTGCAGTGCCGCCAAGGGCCGTCCCCCCATCGCGTAAATATCGGATAGGGAGTTGGCGGCGGCCGCCCGGCCCCAGTCGCGGGGTTCATCCACGATGGGGGTGAAATAGTCCACCGTCTGCACCAGGGCCCGCCGCTCGTCCAACCGGTAAACGCCGGCGTCGTCGGCATCCGCCACACCCAGCGCCAAGTCGGGGTGGGAAAGGGCGGGATGGGTTGTCAGGGGGCGCAGGACCTGCGCCAGCTCGTCAGCGCCGAGTTTGCACCCTCAGCCAGCACCATGCGAAAACGACGTAAGCCGAATCTCCGACACCGGAACCTCCTTTCTCCCCCGTCGCCCGGCTCCAGTTTGGCACGATAAACGGAGCAAGCGCCCGCCCTTCCCCGCGCTCCGGCTTAAAAATCAGGGAGCGAACCGGTATCCTGGAAAATTATGTCCGGCAATTCCACTTGGCTTACCCCCGACGCCTATCGCAAAGCGCAGGCGGAATACGACCATTTAACCACCGACGGCCGCACGCGCATCGCCGCCCGGCTGGCCGAGGCCCGCTCCCATGGCGACCTGCGGGAAAACGCCGACTACGACGCGGCCAAAACCGAGCAGGGTCTGATGGAAGCCCGCATCCGCAAACTGCGCCACCTGCTGGACAACGCGGTGGTGGAGGAAACCCCCGACGACGGAACGGTCCGGGAGGGGGCCATCGTCACCTTGCAGGACGCCGACGGGGACTCCCGGGACTATTTCCTGGCCTCCCCGGAAAACCAGGCGGAAGGCTACCGGCAGGTTTCCCCCTCCGGACCTTTGGGCCAAGCCCTGCTGGGGGCCCGGGAGGGGGACGAGGTGTCCTACCAGGCGCCGGGGGGGGCTTTCACCTACCGGGTGACGGGGGTTCGGCCCTACGAGGGCTGAAACCGGAGGCGAACGGTGAGGATGCGCCTGTTGCGCCCGCGCGAGTTCGCCCAACGACTGCGGGGGGCGGCCCGGGTGCAACCGGAGTCGGTCGAAGAATATCTGCAGTCCCATCCGGGGGAATGGCAAGCGCTGGCCGCCGCCGACCCGCACGACGCGGCCGACATCCTGGAGGAACTGGACCCGGAAACAGCCACCGACCTGCTCATCGGCTTGGAACGGAACGCCGCCGCCGGGTTGCTGGACGAAATGCGCCCCGAACGGGGAGCGAGCCTGCTGGGCGGGGTGGACGAGGAGCAAGCGGCGCAACTCATAGGGACGATGGACGCCGACATGGCCGCCGACCTGCTGGGGGAGCTGGATTCCGAACGGCGGGAGGGCCTGCTGGAGCGGCTGGAGCCGGATGTCGCTCGCGAACTGAACGCTTTGCTCCAACACGCCCCCGACTCGGCGGGCGGGCTGATGATAACCGATGTGGCCGTCATCTCTTCGGGCATCACCACCGGGGAAGCCATCGAAAGGCTTCGTCAATTGCATGACCATATCGAGGACCTGTCCTACGTGTACGTGGTGGATCACCGCCGCCACCTGATGGGGGTGGTTTCCTTCCGGGATCTGGTATTCGCCCGCCCCGGGGTGGCTTTGGACGACACGATGACCCGCCGCCCGATCACGGTGCGCCCCGACACCGACCGGGAAGAAGTGGCGGAACTGGCCACCCGTTACGGCCTGTTCGGACTGCCGGTGGTGGATCACGCCGGGGTGCTGATCGGGATGGTCACCCACGAGGCGGTGGTGGAGGCGGTGCAAGCGGAAGCCACGGAGGACTTTGCCGCCGCCATGGGAGCGGGCCCGGAGGAAACCGTGTTCACTCCCATTCTGCGCTCGGTGATGATGCGCCTGCCCTGGATGGTGGTTAACCTGGTAATGGCCTTATTCGTCGCCCTGGTGATCGAACGGCAGTCGCAGGTGATTAACAACGTGGGCCCCATCTTGGCCGCGCTGATGCCGATGGTGGCTTTGGTGGGAGGAAACGCCGGGGCGCAAAGCCTGGCGGTGGTGATCCGGGGTCTGGCCACCAACGATGTCGCGCCCAGCCGGGTGACCGGGGTGGTGCTACGGCAACTGGCCGTCGGGGCTTCCAACGCGGTTCCGATCGGCCTGTTGGCGATGATCATCGGGACGGTGCTGGGCGGTGAATTTCGTTTCGGACTGACTATGGGGTTGGCGACGGTGGCCAACCTGACCATCGGCGCCTTGGCGGGAACCAGCATCCCTTTGCTTTTGCGCCGCCTCGGTTTCGACCCGGCCCTGGCTTCCAATATTTTCCTGACCCTGATAACCGACGTAGTTGGTTTCGGCGGGTTTCTGCTAGTGGCCTCCCTGCTCCTGTAACCGGGCGGCGGGGATGTTTTAGGAGCCGACGGTTATTCCCGGCAGGTCGGCGTAGGGGCCGTAGAAGGTGACCTGCACCCCGCTTTCTATGCGCAACATGGTGCGGGCCCGCAACTGCGACTGTTGCACCTCGTCCAAGTCTTCGGACAAGGCCAGTTCCGCCGCCGAGGCGTCGTCCACCACGATCGCCGTCGAGGGGGAATGTTTCTCCACGATGTCGTACACCAGATTCTCCAAGGCCACCGCGCTGTAGGAGCCGGGCTCCACGACCGCCACCAGCGGTTCCCCCTCGCTCACCACCTGATAGGAGGGAATGATCACCTGTACGTCGGTAACCGCTTCGGCCGGAACGGTGGTCGCGGCGGCAGGCTCCCCGCCATCCCCGGCCGGGGCGGGTTGCTCGCCCAGCGCGGTGACAGCCGTATCCGGGGCAACCTCCTCGGTGGTGACAACAGCGGCGGTGGTAACGACGGCCGAGGTGGTCGGCTCCGCCTCGTCTCCCCCCCGATTACAGGCGGCGATAACCAGCAACAACAGCACCGCCGTCGCCATCCGCCATCCCGTCAGGGTGGTTTGCGCGAGTGTTTTCCCAAACATCACTCCCCAGGCTAATCACCCCGCCCCCCGATCCCGGTTATTAGCCCCCCGCCGGTGGTCGCGCTAGCCTCCCCCCTGATACGGCAATCCGGGGGAGCAGGGCATACACGGGAGGAGCTGATGTCTACTTTGATCGAATACGAAGAGATAACCAGCCGTCAGGTTCTGATGAACTTGATTGACCGGCACGACCATGTGGTCATCACCCAGAACGGGGAGGTAATCTTCGATGCCAACCGCCGACAAAACCCCGACTCCATTTTCGCCACTTTGGAGTTGGTCTCCGACCCTGCCCTGAGAGAAGCCATCCGCGAAGGAATCGAAGACTCCGACAACGGACGGGTCTACTCATTGGAAGAAGCAAAACGAATGATCGAAGCCGATAAAGCAACCCGTCGCCCCTCGGCGCAACGGGGCGCGACGATGGATGGCCCGCCGCCGCTCACAGGCCGGTGAAGAAATCCTTGTCCAAGGTGACTTCCTCTATCACCCTCTCCTCCGCCGCCACGCCCAACCGGTGTTTTTTGAGCAGGTCGCACAACTGCTCACCGTCGACCAAAACAACGTCCGATGTCATCCGGGCGACTTCCGTTCGGGCCTCGTCGGAGAAGAAACCGGTGGTAATGAACAATCCCCTGTCGCCGCGCCCGGCCATTGCCGCCCGAAACCTGCGGATCGCGCCCGGGCCGACCGCCGCCGTGTAACGTTTGCACTGAATGAAAACGGAAAGGTTCAGCACCGACATCTTCCCTACCCCTTCCACCGTAGCGTCTTTCGTCCGACGGGTACCCTCCCAGTCATCAAACCCTATCGCTCCCAATAATTTGAGCATCAATCTCTCAAAGAAACCCGATTCCATCTCTTTGAGAATAGTCAACAAATTACTACGCCAATCCCCACTCCTTCTTCTGCTCCCGCCTTTCTTTTTTTTGCTTGCGCCTCTAACGGCATCTCTAATTTCTTTATCTTTCTGTCGTAATTTTCTATCTGCATCCACAGGATCCATTCTTAAATATTTATATCCCTCAGGGGTGATGGACCAAGTACCCCTTATCTGGTTGTCTATAGCACCGGCCTTTTTGAGGATAGTGCGCGCCCAATCCATATTGTAGAACACTCTCTCCCTGCCCTGATTGGTACCCTTTTGGAGCACCACCGACATTTGCCTATCTGAGACACCCCCTATCCGGGGTACACTTTCCTCCAATTGCCGGTTTGTGGCTGAACCACCCAATTGATCAATAGCCGCCAAAGTCGTATACATCAAATCAACGGCGCGGGGAACCCTCACTTCTGACATAGAGTATCCCCTAGGGACGACGCTAAAACGGCAATGCTACTAAAGAGCATCGAAGAACTCTTGGTTTACGGTCACGTGCTCGCGCATCTCTATTTTAACTCCGAGCCCGTACTCCTTGAGCAGGTAGCACAGCTCCTCGCCTTCTATGAGGTCTATTGGCTGGGCTCCGTCCCTGGCTACCTTTTGCGCATCGCGGGTAAATTTGCTGGTGGTAATGAAAAGACCGCGGTTCGCCCGAATCGACATCTCTTCCACAAATGCGCGAACCTCGCGGGCCGTAATACTATCCGCGCGACGTTGGCACTGAACGTACACCCGCGAGCTGATTAGGTGATGCTTATAGATACCCACCCCGACGAACTCGTCCTCGCCGTTCCCGCCTGCGTTCTCCAAGTCTCTGAACCCTGCTTCATTTAACAAACTCACGCAAAGCTTGGCATAAGACGCCGAGTCCATCTTCTGGATCGCCTGCAACAGTCTGTCTTTCCAGCCTTCACCGGAATCAGGGCTCGCCCCGGTTGCCTTGCGTAATGCTTTCTCACGCTTTATTTGCGCCCAGCTTCTCTCGTAGGCCTGCCGGGCCGCCTCTTGAGCAACGGACGGTTCCAGCAACAACAACGTGCGGCCTTCTTCGGTCAACGACCAAACCCCCCGTTGGCTGTTATCCAGGTGGCCGCTGGACTTAAGGCCAGTCCTGGCCCAGCCCATTTGCATCTTGACCGATGTGAGGGATAGTTTTTCCAACTCGCCCTCGGTAAGCCCGGTTATCTCCGAAACCGCGTTTCTCAACTCCTTGGACTGGGCGGAGCCGCCCCGCTTGTCCACCGCCTGCAGGGTGGCGTAGGCCAAGTCTCTTCCGTGCGGTAGTTTGATTTTCTCCATAGTCGTCATCTTACCTTTTGGACCGCGCCTTCGGCTAGTTGGTTGCGTATCCAAGTCAGGTCCGCTCGGTGTTCGGCGTCTCCGCCCGGGGTTTCTATTAGGGCGGGGGCTTCCGCCTCTCGCACCACTTCCACTAGCAGTTCCGGAGGGATTTGGCCTTGGCCCAGGTTGGCGTGGCGGTCGCGGCGGGAATCGAACGGGTCGCGGGAATCGTTGAGATGCACCAGGTCGATGCGTCCGGTGGCGGCCCGCACCCGCTCCACTAGGCCCTCCAGCGGTTCGCCGCCCGCCCAGGCGTGACAGGTGTCCAGGCAAAACCCCGGCCCGTAGTCGCCGATCACCTCCCACAAGGCGGCTAGCACATCCAGCCTCCGGGCCTGCGCCCCCTCCCCGCTGGCCGTGTTCTCGATCAGGATGGGAACCTCCGACTCCACCTGCTCCAATGCTTTGCGCCAGCTGTCAAAACCCTCCCGCGGATCTCCGCCGCCGGTCACATGCCCGCCGTGCACAATCACCCCCGCCGCCCCAATGGCCTCCGCCCCGGCCAGGGTATGGGCCAGTATCTTGCGGCTCGGAATGCGAACGCGGCTGGAGGGATTGACCACATTAATCAGGTAGGGGGCGTGCACGTAGACGGGAATGGGAGATGACCGCAACTGGTCGGCGTCGGAACGGGGCGGGGCGGGTTTCCACGACTGCGGGTTGCCGAGGAAAAACTGAACCAGGTCCGCTCCCCGGGCGGCGGCGTGCCGCAAGGGATCGTCGGCGGAAACATGCGCGCCCAGCAACATCTCTTAGGGGGAGCTGGTGGGGGACTCGCCGGTGGCCAGACCCTGCGAGGCGCGTTGCAGCCACTGCACCACAAACGGCAGGCTGATATCCCACTCCCCGGCGGGAATGGCCAACACCCCGTCCTCCCCCACCCGCACCGCCCATGGATGGGAGGGAAGCTGCGCCCGCTCGTTCACCCGCAGGCACAGCACCGGATAGCGGTCGGTTTCGTGAACGTAGTCGTCGGCGTAAATTTCATCCACCCAGTCCCAAAGGATGCGCCGGGAGAAACCGGGGCCGTTCACCGGCAACCGGATTCCCATCGCATCCACTTCCAAGGCGGGGTGGGAAACCAATAGCCGCCACAGCATCCCCACCAATAGCAACGTCCCGATTATGAGCAACATCCATCCCCACAACCGGTCGCGGGTTTCGATGGCGGGCGGGTTGCGGCTCTCCCCCGGATACAGAAGTTCCACTAGGAGCCCGAAGGGTTGCAAGCCGAACAGAACGCCCGCCCCGTAAAAAATCATGGGGACGCCCAACCATCCGAACGCCCACAATCCCCAAGTGCGATTGCGGACTTTCAGCACATTGGAACGCCCCAGATCCGGCCGGGCCTCCCCCAAGTCCAGCTCCGGCCCGGGCGAAGCGGCCTCCTCCTCCAGCCCCGGTTCCGACGCAGCAGGCTCCTCCTCCACCGGCTCCGGCTCCCCCGCGGGCGGGACTTCCTCCGGGGCCTCGTCGACCGGTTGCGACTCCGGTTGCTCCCGGGACGGGAAAAAGGGCGGGTCCCACCTGGTCACGGGCCGACCCCCAAATCCGCGGGTGTAAACAAAGCCTCGTAAGGAACGCCCCATTGACCCGCCAGCTCCTCGGCCGCTCCATCCGAGCGGTCCACCAAAACCACTATCCGCGCCACTTTCAACCCGGCCGCCAGCACCGCCTCCATCGCCTCCGCCAACGCCCCCCCGGTGGTGACCGTGTCCTCCACCACCGCTACCCGGTCCCCCCGCTCCACCGGACCGGCCAGCCGCCCGCCCGCGCCATGTTCCTTGTCCCGCTTGCGAACCGAAAAAGCCCACAGGTTCCGGCCCTGCCCGGCTGCGTAATAGGCGACGGCCACCGCTATCGGGTCCGCCCCCATCGTCATCCCCCCCACCGCCTCCACCTCGGGCTCCAGCCAGCCGTAGAAGGCCTCCCCTACCAACCGGGCGCCGTATCCGCTGAACGTGGTGCGCCGGGCGTCGATGTACCAGTCGGACACCTCCCCGGAGCGGAGGGTGAACGGGCCGTCGGTGCGCACCGCATGCTCCCGCAGATGGTCAAGCAAGGCTTGGCGGTCGTTGGCGCTCATTCCGGCAAATGGTAGCGAACGGCCCGCCCCGTCGGGCCGGGTAGTCTGGGAGCATGGCGCAACCCTCCCCCCGAGCGTTCTTCAACAACTGGAAAGGCCCCGGCCGGACAACGGAGAAACTGCGCTCCGCCCTGCGCAACAACCTTTTGAAAATCCGGCGCCGCGCCTCCTGTTGCGGCAATCACGGTCATCCCGGCTGTTGAGTGGGCCCCGACGGGCCCGGTCCGGGCCCGCACGACCACCGCCATTGATCCCGGCTCAGCGGCCAAACCGGCGCTCGGCGGCGGCGTAGTCGCGCAGGGCCCGCAGAAAATCCACCCGGCGGAAAGCGGGCCAGAACACGTCTGCGAACGCGTATTCGGCGTAGGCGGCCTGCCAGAGCAGAAACCCGGACAGACGGGACTCGCCGGAGGTGCGGATAATCAGGTCGGGGTCGGGCTGATCCGGTTCGTAAAGATGGGCGGCCAACCCTTCGGCGTCGATGTAACCGGCCAGGTGATCCGCCTCCACTCCCCGGTCGATCAGTTCATCCACCAAGTCGCGGCAGGCGTCGATGATCTCCTGGCGGCCTCCGTAGCCCATGGCGATAGTCAGTTGCCGGGGGCCTTCCTCCGACTCTTCCACGGCCTGTTTGGCGGCGGCCGTCAACCCGGTGGGAAGCAGGTCCAGGCTGCCGATCACTTTCAACCCGAAGCCGTGGCGGCGGGACAGGTCGGGGAGGCGGGCGAACAGTTCGCCCAACACCGCAAAGTAGGGGGAGATTTCCTCGGCCGGACGGCGCAGGTTCTCGGTAGACAGCACCCAGGCGGTGATGGAGGGAATGGACAGCTCCGCCGCCCACCCCGAAAACTCTTCGAAGCGACGCATGCCCGCCCGGTAACTGTGCGCGTAGGTCTGCAGTCCCTCCGCCCGGGCGTAGCGACGGTGGCCGTCCAGGATCACCCCCACATGCCGGGGCAGGCGATCCGGGTCCAGCCTCCTCCGCAACCGACGCTCGTACAGGCGGTACAGGGGAGCGGTGAGTTTGGGTTGAGGTTTGATAGTCATATCGTCAAGCCGTACCGCAAGCCTACTCCGCCTCCGCCGCCGTCATCGACAAATCCGGGTTGGTCCGGCGGATGAACTGATCAAACATGGGAACCGTAAAATCAATCCACCCGTAACGGGGAGAGTAACAAAGCCCCTGCTTGATCAACCCGTCCCGATAGGGACCCGCCCCGGCGGTGTCCTTGCCCATCGCGGTAGCCGCGTCCCGGGTGCGGTACGGCCCGGAACCGAGCGACGCCATCGCTTTAAGATAGCGGTGCTCGGCGCCGGTGGCGCGTGTCATCCGAACCCGGAAAAACCCGGTGTCAAGCGCATGCAGGGCGATCGGGATGGCTTCTTCCACATCGGCCTCGGTGATAAGATCCGGCGCTTCCGCCACATCCCAACTGTGCTTGCCGTATTCCTGAATGTAATATGGATATCCCTTTGTTTCCTCCGCAATTCTCCGTAAGGCTGACTTCTCCCATTTAACTCCCTCCGCAGCCGCCGGATTAGCCAATGCATCATCGGCCTCGGATGGTTGCAAGCGGTCAATAATTGAATAGACAAATAGCCGTTCGGCATAGGATTTGGCTTCTCCGGCCGATGCCGCGAGAGAAGGAAGCCCGGCCCCGGCAACCAAAAAAGGTATCTGTTCCTGGCTGACACGGTGCAAACCGGCAATCAGCGCCGCGAGACGTTCGCGACTCAAATACTGTATTTCATCAATCGTAAACAGCACTCCCCTATTGCGATCCTGCGCCATTCGCCCCACTTCCGTAAACAACCCGGCCAAGTCGTACTCCAGCGAGCCGGAGTCGGCCAGACCGGAAATCGGATCCGCCTCCAGGGTGATATCGCCGCCGCCCGGCAAATTCCATCGCAACTGAAAGGATTTGAGCACGCCGAAAGCGCGTTGGGCCTTGTCAGCCAACCGCTGTCCTGCGGACAAACGGAGCATAGCCTGTCGCGTCATCGTCGCCATCGAGTCGACGAACCTGTTGTCGTTGCCCGCCTCTTCCGCCAAGTGCACCCACCCGTGCCCTTCAGCTATGCGGCCGAACTCCCCCAGCAAAACGGTTTTGCCCACCCCGCGGAGCCCGGTGAGCATAATACTCCGCGCCGAGCGGCCGAGGCCGAGCCGTTGCACCGCGATGTCGAAATTCTCTATCTCCTCATCCCTGCCCGCCAACTCCGGCGGCTGGCTGCCCGCACCGGGGCTGAACGGGTTGCGGATGGGGTCCATAAGCTAAGTATAGTAACTTGCAGAACTTATAGCAAAAACCCTACAACCCCCGCAAAACCCTACAACCACCCAACCTATAACAACTTGCAGAACTTATAGCAAAAACCCTACAACCCCCGCAAAACCCTACAACCACCCAACCCGGTTAGTACATAACCACGCCGGCGTTGACGTTCAGGTCGATGCCGGTGATGGCGGAGGCGGCGTCGGAGGCCAGGAAAACGCACCCTTGCGCCACATCCTGCGGTTCCGTGAACCGGCCCAGGGGGGAGGCGGCGTCGAACTCGGCCCGCGCCTCCTCCAAGCTCATTCCCCTCTCCTTGGCCTGGGCTTCTATCACCCATTCAATCCGGGGACCGCTCACGAACCCGGGGGAAATCAGGTTGACCCGCACCCCGTGCGGCCCGGCCTCCAACGCCAGGGTGCGCACCAGCCCCACCAAGGCCAGTTTGGAGGCGGCGTACGGGGAACGACCCGCCAGCGGCCGCTTGCCGCTGATGGAGCCGATCACGGTCACCGAACCGCTCCCTTGCTCCAACATCATGGGAATAAGAGACCGGGTTACCAGAAAAACCCCCCGCACGTTCACCGCAAAGGTCTCGTCCCAGGCGTCGGCGTCCACTTCCCACAAGGAGGCGCTGGGCCCGGCGATGCCGCTGTTGTTCACCAGCGCGTCCACCCGCCCGAACCGCTCCCGTATCTGATCGGCCATTTCCTCCACCTGTCCGCGCTGGGCGACGTCGGCGGTGATTACCAACGCCTCGGCTCCGCTCCCGGCGGCCAAACGGGCCGTTTCCTCCAGCGGGGGGCGGTTGCGGGCTGCCAACGCCAAGTCGTATCCGGCCGCGGCGAAAGCCAGCGCGATGACCCGGCCTATTCCCCGACCGGCCCCGGTCACCACCGCCACCGGTTTCATCCCATGGCCTCCGGGAAAAACTCCGGGTTGAGGCGCAGGCGGGCGGAAACCGCATGTCCGAACATCAACTCGGCGTCCGCCACCACCGCCGCATGCTCGGCCACCTGCCGGTCGCCCTCCGGGGTGCACCGCTGGGTGGTAACCGTGCGCAGGAATTTGCCCACCCACAACCCGCCCGTGTAGCGGGCGGCCCCCATGGTGGGCAAGGTGTGGTTGGTGCCGATTGCCTTGTCGCTGTAGGCCACGGTGGCGTTGGCTCCGATGAACAGGCTCCCGTAGGCGGTGAGGCGTTGCGCGAACCAGTCCGGGTCGGAGGTGTGCACCTCCAGATGTTCGGGGGCGATCCGGTCGGCGGTCTCCAAAAGTTCCTGGTCGTCCCCGCACAAGATCACCGTTCCGTAATCGGTCCAGGCGGCGGCGGACACCTCGGCGGTGGGCCAAGTTTCCAACCACCGCTCCACCTCCCGGATGGTCCGCCGACCCGTCTCCTCGCAGGTGGTGGCCAAAATGGCGGGGGAGGTGGGACCGTGCTCGGCTTGACCAAGCAGGTCGCAGGCCAGCACCGCCGGGTCGGCGGAGGAGTCGGCGATGATCATAATCTCGGTCGGCCCGGCCAGCAGGTCGATTCCCACCCGTCCGAACAACTGCCGTTTAGCCTCCGCCACGTAGGCGTTGCCCGGCCCGGCGATCATATCCACCGGCGCCGCGTCCTCCAGACCGAAGGCCATCCCGGCCAGGGCCTGCACCCCGCCCACGCAGAAAATTTCATCGGCCCCGGAGCGGTGCATGGCCCACAACTGGGGACGGTGCATACCCACCTCATCCCGGGGCGGGGCCGCTCCCATCACCCGGGCCACCCCGGCCGTTTTGGCGGTGGCCACGGTCATCACCGCCGAGGCGATCAACGGATAAAGGCCGCCCGGCGAATAGGCCCCTACGTTCCGAACCGGAATGTGCCGTTGCCCCAAAGTCACCCCGGGCAGGGTTTCGGCCTCAAAATCAACCAGCGTCTCGCGTTGCAGACGGGCGAAGTTGATTACCTGCTCCATCAGGAACCGGCCCGATGCTTCCACCTCCGGCTCCATTTCTTCATAGGCCCGGTCGATCTCCGCCTGCGAAACCCGGAAGGCGGGGGGGCTCCACCCGTCGAACCGTTCCGAGTATTTGCGCACCGCCGTCGTGCCATGGGTTTCCACGTCCCGCAGGATTTCCGACACGGCATCCCGTATCTCGGGGGTTACCTGTTGCGGGGAACGTCGGGGCTCTTTCAGATACTCCATTGCTCCTCCTTCGGAAACTCGCCTGGAAAGCCAGCCCGGCCCTAGCCGTCCATCGCCCGGTCGAAATATTCCGGGCCTTTGGAGCCAATGTAGGCCAGCACTTTGGCGATGTCGTATCCCAGCTGTTCCAGGAAGTCCAGAATGTCCAGCATCACCCAGTTTTCAGCCAGATAACCATTCTCCGCCCGCCAAATGTCCATATACTTTATTCGCACCTGCTGGTTGCTGGCCGGAATGCCCAGCCAGTCCCCCCGGTGGGTGGCATGTTGCGCCCCGGCCGCGGCCACATAGTCCCCGCCGTCCCCGAAATGAACCCAGTCCTCAAAATGTTTGTCGGGAAATGCGTGAATGAAATCGGCCCGGTAGTCGGCGAACTCCCCCAGCCCCCGGCGGGTGCCCACCCCGGCCGGGCCGCGCCACACCATATCGGGAGTCCAGTAGGCCTCCTGGCCTTCCACTACATTGTCGTTCAACGAGGCCGCCATCTGGCGGA
Organism: Candidatus Spongiisociaceae bacterium; assembly: GCA_965243835.1. Classification (GTDB taxonomy): domain Bacteria; phylum Actinomycetota; class Acidimicrobiia; order Spongiisociales; family Spongiisociaceae. The sequence continues at coordinate 3,049,884 of OZ251578.1, read as the reverse complement.
CCGCCTCCAGCGCGGTGCGCTTGGTCGGATCGTTTTCGCTCATAGGTTCACCTCCGGTGATTCTGTTTTCATTGGTAGGGCTCGCCGCCGAACTGGTTGCGCACCCGGGCTAATACGTCGACATCCATCTGATGCAAAATGTGAATGATGTCGATGGGGAGCCAGTTCTCCCTAACGGTTCCCTCGTCAACCAGATAAAAATCCATCACCCGCATTTCCAATCGGCGGCCGGTAGGAGGCAACCCCATCCACACTCCGCCCCCATGTGTGGCCGATACGCACGGATAACCGCCGGTGACGGCGTATTTGCCGTCGGCGATCTCGTATTCGTGGTCGCCCATCCGATCCGGGAAAGAAACCCGGAAAGGAACCTGATGATGGTCGACGAAACCGGGCAGGCCGCGACAGGTTCCTATTCCCGCCCCGGCGTAATACATCATTTTGGGATGCCAGTGAGGTTTCTGGGGCCCGTTCAATAGCTCTTCCCGGCTCATCGGCCCTTTCCCCAACGCCGCTTGCATATCCAGGCAAACCCGCAAGGTGGCGGCGGAAACGTCCGGGTCGCTGTCCTCTAAAACCATCCCGTCCGCCGTAATGGGGCCGGGCCACATTTCCTCCACCCCCAGACTGGGAGCCACCGGCCAAAACCCCGCCTGGCGGATGACGTCCAACACGTCCACCAGCACGCTGCTTTGCGATATTCGTCCTTCTTCCACCTTGTGCACCTCGCCGTAACGCAAATACATTGCGCGGCCGGTGGCGGGGATGCCCAACCAGTCGCGATGAAACGTGCCGGCCAAATGTCCCAGGGCGGCCACATAGTCGCCCCCCTCATGCACGCGCCGGGTAACCGGGCCCCGCTTGTCGTGCGTCTCGCCCCGCGACCCGTCGTAGGAACCGCCGATCAGGATGAGGTCCCTCCTTTCCAGATCCGGAAAGGAGGCGAGGAGCGGACCCCAGGCGGTCCGTTCAATGGAGTCAACGCCCCGCACCACGTTCATGGGATGCGAACCTTTCCACTCCGCTTGCGGGTGATAAACGTCGCGTAACACATCCCCCACCTGTTCCGCCGACGAGTCGGCGATGGCGTTCAGTCCCTCCCGAACTAAAAGTTTGTTCCGCAGGTGCTTGCCCATATCAGGTTGTCCTTTCCGCATCAGGGGACCGTCGCGCCAACGAAGCCCGCTCGGTTGGTCTATCCTTTCACCGCTCCGGCCGCCAATCCGCGTACCAGTTGCCTCTGGAAAAATATGATCAAGAAAATGATGGGCAACGTTATGGAAACGGCCCCCGCCGCCGCCAGGGTTACGTGGGCGGGATCTTCTCCTCCTGCAAACTGGGAGATGGCCACCGGCAAAGTCCAGTTGGTCTGGGTGAGAATCCGGGGAAGCAGGAACTCGTTATAAGCCAATAGCAAGGTAAACAGGGAAGTCGATATTATCCCCGGCCACACGATGGGAATCACCACCTTGCGGAAGGCCGTGAGACGGCTGGCCCCGTCCACCATGGCCGACTCTTCCAGCTCCCGGGGAACGTCCCTGAAAAAGCTCCGCAACATCCAAATGGTGAAGGGCTGATTTATGGCCACCAAAGTGACGATCAGCAACAAGTGGGTATTTATGAGACCCGTAACCTGACCGATCCATAAATACGGGAAAATAAAAGCCAGCCGGGGCAAAGCCCGGAAGGCCAGGGCGGCGATCAGAATAATCGCCCCCGCCATCCCTCCATAGCGGGCTAGGGCATAGCCGGCCAAGCAACCGATCGTGATGGAAACGATCAAGGTGCCGACGGTGACGATCACCGTGTTCAGGAAGTAGTCGTAAAACTCGGCGGTATCCACTATCCGCGGTATCTGCCACAGGATAAAGGCAAACACCGCCATCCCCAGCCAGTACACCACCCACCGCGGAACCGGCAAACGCTCGGCGAACACCATCGCCGTCACCACCACGCCGATTATCACCAACACAGTCAACGACAGGGTAGTCAGATTTTCGGGAGTGGACTCCAACCACAACGTGGAATAGTTTTCCCATGTAACTTCGAAGAAGAGGCGCGGGGTGCGCGAGTTGGCTTCCCGTACCGTCTTGACGGACTGCATCGCCGTCCACAGAAACGGGAAAACTGAATACACGGCGACCAAGCCCAACGTTAGGTAAATAGCGGCCCGAATATAAGGGTTACGGGTGCGTCTCATTCTCGCTCCGCAATCTGGTTACGGTAGGTCATAATCAAAAACGGGATCAGCACTATCAACACTCCAATGACCGTTAATACAGCCATGGCGTTGGCTTTGCCTAATCGTTGCACTTGCAAACCTACCTCGAAATTATACACCTGGACGGTATCAGCCTTGAATATGGGATTGTTTCCGGTTAATACAAATACGCTGTCAAACACCCGATAAGCATCCATAATCAACATCAAAGAAATGAACAGGAACAGCGAACGCAGATGGGGTATGACGACATATCGTATGCTTTGATACCATTTGGCTCCATCCACTTCGGCGGCCTCTATTTGATCGCTGGGCAAAGATTGCAAACCGGCGAACAGCACTACTACCACAAACGGCGTGATGTACCACAGCGCGTGAATTATGATCACCGCTTTGATGGAACCTTCCGTGAAGAAAAACCTTTGGTCCAAAATGTCTCGGAAGAACCAGGTAATAATCCCGGATGGGTCAAACATGGAGCGGAACAACATCGCCCCCACTACCGGAACCACGATAAAGGGCAACAGCAACGCGGCCATAAACAGTCCCCGCAACCGGGTAACCTGGTCTAAAAGCAAGGCTATCCCGAATCCCAAACCTAACTGGATGGGGATGGTCACCACCATGTAGATGAGGGTGAAGCGCATCGACTGCCAAAACTGGGGGTCGGTCAGAACCTCCCCAAAGTTGCGAAACCAGATGAATTCGGGGGACTGGATGTTGCGAAATGTCATAAAATTCATCCCCAGCCAAATGGACATAATGAGCGGGAACGCCATCAAGGCTCCCATCATTACCAGGCTGGGTGCGCTAAATCCGTAAAAGGTCTTGCGTTGCATAAGGACTTTTCCCTATAGGGCGGGCGGGGGGCCGCCGCTGTTCGGCGACCCCCCATCCCGGTTGCCTACTAGGAAACGAACTCCTGGGCTCTCGCTTCAACCAGGTATTCGTCTACGGCGTCGCTTAATGCCTGCTCGGGGGTTTTCTCACCGGTTCCCACCAGCGGGAGTTGGTTGCCCAAAGCGTTCCGCATCAACCGAACCGCCGGATTAGGAGCGAAGATCCCGATCCCGTTGGCCACCGACTCCGCAGCCGCGGGCAGATAACGCCCCCCGACGCCGGCGTTAGCCGCCGAATCGCGGGTGGGAATACCCACCTCCGCCGCGCCCAGCTGGCTTTCGGCGTCGGTGGATTCCATGATGATCTGGAAAATAATCTCCGGATCAACATCGGTGCTGGCCGGAATCATCAAGAAATCATTCCAAGCGGAAGCCCCCGCCGGACCCCCCGGCATCGGGGAAGGAGCCACCGCGAACTCAATCCCGCCCACGAAATCCGACTCATCCGGGTTGTCCATAGCCGCCGCCCGGCTGGCCCACAACGTGGAAGAAGCCACCCCGCCGGTCTGCAAACCCAACTGCACCGCGTTGTAATCATAAGTAAGACCCTGCGCCCCCATGCAAGCGTCAATCACCTCTTTGATCTTAGCCACCGCGGCCACACCCTCCGGGCTGTTCACCGCCGGAGTATTATCCGGATTCAGATAATTTCCGCCTCCGAAACCCCGGAAGAAGTGCAAGAACCACACATCCCACGCGGAACCGGCATGCAAATTCATCACAAACGGCAAATCAATGGAAGCCTCATCCCGCATAACATTACACGAATTGATAACATCATCGTAGCTGGCGGGCACCGACAAACCGTACTTCTCATACAAATCCGGCCGGTACATCAAATGCTGCGTGTTGGACACCACCGGCACACCGTAAATACCGCCATCGAAAGTAGCACCGTCCCAAGCCGTCTGGGAAATATCCCCCAGGTTGTACTCGTCCCAGTACTTCTCCACCAAGTCGTTCAACCGGACCACCAGCCCCTGCGACCCGAACTCGGAAATCTCACCGTTGGCCCCATGCACAATCTCATAAGCGGAAGTACCGCCCGAAGTCAAATCCAACAACATCTGATCCCGCGCGTCCTGATACTGCAACAACTGCGTATTCACCTCCACGTTCTCACCGTTGCACTTCTCCAACTCATCAGCATAGAACTCCATAATATCGAAAGTCCAACCGATCATATTAATAGTCACCGCACCATCCGGCGCGCTAATAGCGCAATCATCACTCACCATCACCATCGGAGCCTCAGTAGTCGTAGTCGTCGTCGGCGCGGCGGTGGTGGTCGTAGCGGCGGTAGTGGTGGTGGTGGTCTCCTCCATACCGTCGTCGTCCATCACCGCCTCCGTGGTGGTGGTCGGGGCCGCGGTCGTGGTGGTTACCGGCGCCGCGGTGGTGGTCGTCGGGTCGGCCTCGTCGCTGCCGCAAGCGGCGGCGATCAGCATAAGCGCCAAGGCCAAGCCCAAGAACCGAAAGGCTCGTAGGTTCCTCATTTGTTCTCTCCTTTGTTCGTGTCGCAACCTATTGCGACCTGTTGCTTATCAGTATCCGGCTCCGACTGCCGCCGGAACCGGGGATTGAATCTTCTTCGTCCATTCCAGCAGGGCCTCCGTCACCTGCCGCGGACGGTCGATGGTCGACAAATGTCCGGCCCCCTCCACTACCGACAACCCGGCGCCGGGGATCAGTTCCGCCATTTCCTCGTGGGTGGAAACCGGACATACCGCATCCCGTTCACCGCACAGCACCAAGGCGGGAACCTCCAAGGCGGCCAAAGTAGTCCGGTTGTCGGAGCGGGTGTCCTGCGCGGCGTTCTGTTTCAAAAAGGACCGCGGCCCCACCGCCCGGGCCATATCGTCGATCAAACTCCGAATGTGCTCTTCATCCCGACGGGCGGACATCAAACCCGCCAGCTCTCCCACAACCTGATCGAACCGGCCCCGCTCCGTCAAGGCCGCCATCCGCAACCATCCGGCGCGTTGGGCGTCGGTGACCGGATGATGATTGGTGTCCAACAAGGCCAACCCGGTCACCCGGTCGGGAGCGCGCCGGCAAATTTCCATCGCTGCCACCCCGCCCAGCGAAAGCCCGGCCAAAGCGAAGGGTCCCTCCGCCGAACGCAAGGCCCGCTCCGCCATCCCGCCTATGGAGTCGTCGCGGGTCATGTCCCCGATGATCACCTCCCAACCCGACTCCCGCAAAGCGGGGGCCTGGCCGGCGAACAGCCGCCGGTCGCACAAGGTTCCGGGAAGCATCAGCAAACGGTTCATCATCGGGCCTGCCTGAGCAACACCCGTTCCGGGGCCGCGTATCCGCCGGCGTCCACCGCCCATCCCTCCCGACGGGCCGCCTCCGTTATTTCCGGATCCCACTCCAAAAGGTTGCGGGAGTCGCCCCCGTTCACCACCAGCATCAATCCCTCTCCCCCCGCCGCCTCCAGGGAGCGCCACGCGCCGGGCGGAACCGACACCAGGGTTTGCGGGCTGAGGCGGCGTCGCACCGCCGCCTCCCCCCGGTTAAAGGTGATCGTCCATTCGCCTTCCACCGCCATCAGAACCTGCGCGTCGGCGTGTCGATGCGCCCCCACCCGGTTGCCGGCCGGGACTTTCAGCCATTCAATGCTGAACGTGTGCGGGTTGATTATGGGCGGTACGTGATCGCGATCCATGGTCATCCCCCATCCCAGCACCGGGGCCAACTGCGAGGAGTGGCCGGGCAGGACGGAGTCCAACAGGGCCCGGTCGCTCCACGCCAAATCCTCCTGCGTAACCAGACGGCCCCGCAGTTCGGCGTCGGTGTAGGTGCGCAGACCGGAAATGTCCTCCTCCGACATGGGAGCCACCAACGGGGCGCCGTCCAGCTCGTCCCCGGCGGCAGTGTCCAGCAGGGTGTTGTCCAAACGCAGATAAAGGCCGGTGAGGGCCGCCTGTTGCAACACTTTGGGGGACCAGATGATGCCGCCGGTGTCGTCCCCGCCCAGCACCGCATACAACATTGCGTAGTCGTCGGAGAGGTTGCGAAACCCCCGGAAAATCCAGGTGGGAACGGAGATCACCGAACCGGGCGGGGCGAGCAACGTCTGATCGCAGTCCAAGCCGATGCGAAACTCCCATTCGGCGTTGGTGGAAACGAACACTTCGGCGGTGAAATGCAAATGCTGGTTGTTGACCGCTCCCGCGGGCACGCCCGCCGCCCCCACGTTGAATCCATGCTTCTCCGTCAGGTTGATATGCTGGTCGGGATTCTGGGAAACCCCCGGGCCGATTATGGCGTAGTTGTCCTTGCCCGCCGAGTCGGGCAGTCGCACATCCACGAAAGCCTCCTCGTCGGCCACGAACTCTGCAGGGGAAATGATGCGGGCGTCCGCCTCGGCCGGGGTCAAAATCCGCTCATTCATCGGCAACCTCCGGCTCCGGGGGGAGCGGGTCCTCCGGGACTTGCTCCGGGGGCCGGGCCCCGGAATCCGGGACCAGCAACGGCTCGGGGGCGTGAATCTGCTTGAGCAGGGCGAATTCGTCAAACACCGTCCACTCGGCGCTGATCCGGTCGTCGACGACCAGATGATGGGTGAACCCCAGCAGGCTGATGCGCCGTCCGGTCGGCTCCCCCCAGCGACCGGGGCCGTCGTGGGTTCCGTCCAGACGCCAGCGGGCAGCGGTCATCACCCCGCCCGCCCGCCGGTTGCTCATCGTGTGGCATACGGTCAAGGCCAGGTCGCTGAACCCTCCCAGCCACTCCAAAAGGTTATGGCGCACCGCCTGCGGGCCATGCAATTTGCGGGCGGTGGAAGTTTCCACCACCGCCGTCGGGCTGTAGAAGTCCCCGATCAGGTCCAACCGGCGCCAGTTCCAAACCCGCCCGAACATGGTGCGCACCAAGTGCTCGGCCGGTTCCATCCCCTCCGGCGTTTCCTCCGGAGTCGGCGAGGGCGGCAACTGCCCGCGCAAGCGGGCGATCTCGGCCGGGACCAGGCGGGGGTCTCCCCCCGCTTCCCGCTCGGCCGCCCCCAGGCGGCGGGCCAGTTCCACTTCGTCCAACCCGAGGGCCCGGATCAGGGCCAACTCGTCGCGGGCCAGCCACTCCTCCACGATGAAGTTGTCGCGCACCACGCAGTGGGCCACGGCCAAGCGGCGAAACTTGCGGCCGGTGGGGGGCCCGTAGACCGACCAGCCCAGGTTGGTGCCCGAATGGTTGAGACGATGGGAGGAGTGGTAGGAGTCCCCGTACTGCGCCCATACCACTTCATCGCCGTACAGCCGCAGGTCGGGATAGGCGGCTTGGGTGCGTTGCGTGGAGGCGATCACCGCCTCCCGCCCGTAGACTGTGCCTTCGCTGGTGTGCAGGGGCAGGTTGTGGGCGTAATGGGTGTACAGCAGACCGATCCCGCCTTCTTCCCAGATACGGTGCGTGCAACGGATTATGTAATGGACGATGTCGGCGTATACGTCCTCAAAACCGTCGATGTCCTGGCGGCGCTTGCCGTCGTCGGCGAAGAACTCGCCGATGTCCCGCCCCGGAACGGCCGAGACCGGATCCTCGGGCCGGGCGGCGGCCAGGGAAACGTCCGGTTCGCGATAGGCGGCGACCATCTTTCTACCGCCTTTCCGCCACCGTGTCCCGCAACGCCAGCCGACCGGACAAACGCTGGTGACCGGCGGTGGTCGGTTCCGGGTTTTCCATGCGGTCCACCAAGGTTTCCATCCCCAGCCGGGCCAGGTCGTCCATGGGCTGTTCGATAGTGGTGAGCCGGTAGGAGTTCCAAGCCGCTTGGGGGAGGCCGTCGAATCCGGTGACCGAAATGTCATCCGGTATCGACAGCCCCCTTTCCCGCAACCCGTCCATCACGCCAAAAGCCACCGCGTCGCCGGCGGCCATCACCGCCTCCGGCCATTCACCCGTCGCCGCCAACCCTTCCACCGCCGCCAGCCCCGCCTCGTAGGAGTAGTCCCCGGCCAACAAATACCGGCAGGCGACTCCCGCATCCGCCAGCCTCTCGCACGCCCCCCGGTAGCGTGCCTGGTCGGTGCGGGCGTCGCGCATCCCGCCCACGAAGCAAACCGACCGGTGGCCGGTTTCTATTAGATGGTCGGCCAAAAGGCGCATCCCCCCCTCGTTGTCGACGCTCACCGAGGCCGCCTCCCCGGATTCGACCTCCTGGTTGAACATCAGAACCGGCAACCCCTGCGCAACCAGCGGTTGCACTTCCACCACCGGGACCAGGCTGGAAGCCACGATGACCCCGTCCACGTGGTAGCGGAGAACCGAGGTGAGCACGACCTCTAAATGTTCGGTGGCGAACGACTCGAACAGCAACAGCTGATAATCCTGGGGTATCACTTGCCGGGCTAAGGCGCTCAGGGCGTTCTGGTAGTACTCGCTGGCGGCGGGCACCATCACCGCGATGATCCGGCTGGACTGGAGGGAGAGGCTGCGGCCGATGGCGTTGGGAACGTAACCCAAATGGGAAGCGGACTCGTAAACGCGCTCCCGCTTGTCGACGTTGACCCGGTGCGGCGCGTTAAAGGCGCGGGAAACGGTGGCCTGGGAAACCCGGGCCGCACGGGCCACATCCACCGAGGTGGCGCGACGAATGTGACGAACGGGGGCGTTCTCGCCTTTCACGGCCTGCATCCTTTCATAGTCCATATTATGAATACGCTTTCATAGAGTGTCAAATTGCCGGGCCCGCCCGCGCCGGGACCGGTGTCCGGATTCTTAGCTTCGGTGAACGGCTAATCTGTAAACCCGTGGCGAACGGCACATCCAAACCTTGGGATTCGTTGAAGAAAAGCGACCGGCTGGACCGGGAGATCGCCGAGTACCGGGAGCTCGGCCAGTTGGCCACCCGCTCCACCGATTCCCGGGGGCGGGCCCGGCCCGAGGAACCGGACCCGTTGCGCACCGCTTTCGAGCGGGACCGGGACCGCATCATCCACAGCAACGCCATCCGGCGCCTGGCCCACAAGACGCAAGTGTTCATCAACCCGGAGGGCGACCATTTCGTCACCCGACTCACCCATACCTTGCAGGTGGCGCAAATCGGCCGTTCCATGGCGGCCGCCCTCGGATTGAACGAGGCCTTGACCGAGGCCATCTGCCTCGGGCACGACATCGGCCACTCCCCGTTCGGGCATGTGGGGGAGGACGCCTTGGCGGAACTGGTGCCGGGCGGGTGGCTCCATTCCGAACAGTCGGTGCGGGTGCTGTCGGTGTTGGAACCGCTCAACCTGGTGTGGGAGACCCTGGACGGCATCCGGGCGCACACCTGGAAAGTGGAACCGCCGCCCGCCTCCCCGGAGGGTCTGCTGTGCCGGTTCGCGGACCGCATCGCCTACCTGACCCACGACCTGATGGACGCCATGCGCGCCGAACTGATCAGCTACCGGGACATCCCGTTCCGGGTGCAGGCCCTGCTCGGCGACCGGCACGGCCAGTGGGTGACCACCATGGTGCACGCGGTGGTGGACGGGTCGTTGGAGGCGGGCGAGGTGATCATGGACCCGGAAATCGAGGAGGCCTTCGGCGAGTTGCGCGACTTTATGTTCGCCCGGGTGTACTTGCGCCCCGAACACGAGCCGGAACGGAGGCGGGCCATCGCCATCGTGCAGGAGCTGGTGCGCCATTTCGAGTCTCATCCGCATCAAATCCCCGACGCCGGGAGGCAGGAGTCCGCCGGACCGGAGTCGGATCTGGTGCGGGCGGTGGACTACGTTGCGGGCATGACCGACCGGTTCGCCATCAAAACCCACCGCAACCTCTTCGGATAACAACGTCAAAATCCGCCTCCGTCCGCCGCCGGCGGATTACCCTGCGAATATGATGCCGCCTCGCCGACCTACCGGACCGGGCATCATGGAAGCATGCCGTAAATGTCACACCCTTTCCCTACGCTGGGGCCGAAACCGGGGAAAGGGAAAAAGATGACCGTCGCCGCTTCCGTACCATCTCTTCGCCTGGATACGGCACAGGAGGGTGCGGCGCAGGGGACGGAGGCTCTCATCAAGCAAGGCGATTTTCGCGATCTGCTGGGGGGGGTGACGCCCGGAGCGGCCGACCTGATCCTTACCGACCCTCCCTACGCCATCAGCCGCCCCACCGGGTTCGCCAACGTGGGCGAAAACAGCGTGGAGCGGTTCGCGGTCAGCATGGACTTCGGCGGGTGGGATCATTCCGCCATCGACCTGAATGCGCTTTCACAGGGCATGTTCGCCGCCTTGCGCAAAGGCGGAACCGCCATCGTCTGGTACGACCTCTGGAAGATTTCCCACCTGTCGGAGGCCATGACCGCGGCCGGGTTCAAAATGTTGCGGTTGCTGATCTGGGAGAAAACCAACCCCGTGCCTTTGAACATGCGGTCCACCTATCTTTCCAACAGCCGCGAGATAGCGGTAGCGGGCGTCAAGGGCGGCAAACCGACTTTCCACGCCGAATACCACAAAGGGGTATACGCGTATCCCATCCCCCGCCACAACGGAAACCGAATTCACCCCACCCAAAAACCGCTGGATTTGTTCACCGAACTGGTACACGTTCACAGCAACCCCGGCGATTTGATAGTGGACCCGTTCCTAGGGTCCGGCACGACCGCGGTGGCGGCGGTAGAATCTGGCCGAAAATTCTACGGCGGCGACATCGACCGCCATTATGTAGAGGAGTCCCGCCGCCGTGTCCATGGCTGAAAATTATCAACCGCGACCCAATTCCAAACCCGCCTTATTCTTGGAACTGGCCCGCCCCGACCAAGAAGGCTTCTCCCGCAAGGTTCCGGTTAGCGAATTCACGGGCAAATACGCGCGGTTGCAATTTGGAAACGGCGGTGACTGGTGTCGCGAAGACGGAACGCTCAGCAAGCATTTCAACGTCGTGCGGCATAAAGAAGCCAATAAAATTACGGCGGTCGAGCTACAGGGCAGAAAAAAACAGCCGGTGAATAAGCCGATCCCCAATCACATCCGGAATCAAATCGGCGCGCAACGCTGTGCGGTTCTGGCCATTGGCCAACAGATACAAGCGGACCACCGCGACGGTCGCCGGGACGATCCGCGCCTTGCCGACCCCGGACGGGTAACGATGGATGATTTTCAACCTCTCTCACAGGCGGCCAACAGCGCCAAACGCCAACACTGCAAGGCCTGCCGGGAAACCGGCCTCAGGTTCGACGCCACCCAGCTCGGATATTCCCGGGCGCAGATCAAAGGCAACGGGGAATACCGTGGTACCTGCATCGGGTGCTACTGGCATGACCCTCATCGGTTCAACCGGGTGATTTCGGGCGGGGGGGAGGGGTGATGAGCGGACGCGGCGGGTCGTCGGTGTTGGAGGTGGAGGTTTCCGACTATGTGGCCGTGGTGTGGCTGAATCGGCCGGAGAAGCGCAACGCCTTGGGAGCCGACTTCTGGAATGACTTCCCCCGGGTGATGGACGACTTGGGCGGGGACCGGGCGGTGCGGGCGGTGGTGTTGCAAGGCCGAGGGGCGTCGTTCACGGTCGGCCTGGACCTGGCCCTGTTCAACGAGCTGAACCCGCCGCGCACCCCCGCCTACCCGTATGCGCAAAACTTCGCGTTGTATCAGACGGTCAAGCAATTCCAGCACGCCGTCAGCTCCGCCGTCCGCATCCCGCAACCTGTGATCGCGGCCGTTCACGGGCACTGCATCGGCGGCGGACTGGACTTGATCACCGCCGCCGACTGGCGGCTGGCGGCGGAGGGAGCGGTCTTCTCGGTGCGGGAAACCCGACTGGGAATGACGGCCGACGTGGGAACCCTGCAACGTCTGCCGCACATAGTAGGCCCCGGCCACGCCGCGGAACTGGCCTGCACGGGCCGGGACTTCGATGCCCGCTACGCCCGGGAAATAGGACTGGTCAACCGGGTGTATCCGGACCGCGACTCCCTCTTCGCCAGCGCCCGGCAAGCCGCCTTGGAGGTAGCGGCCAACTCCCCGGCGGCGGTGCGGGGCTCCAAAAAGGCCCTCGCCTCCATACGGGAGCGCGGGGTGGCCGCCGACTTGGACTACGCCGCCCTGTGGAGCGCCGCGTTTCTGCGTTCCTCCGACCTGGCGGAAGGGGTGGCCGCCGCCCGGGAGCGCCGCCCTCCGCATTTCACGGGAGAGTAGGCGGGCGGCGATGCCCACTCCGGTGATCCTGGCCGGCGGAACGGGAACCCGGTTGTGGCCGCTGTCCCGGACCGACCGTCCCAAGCCGTTCTTGGCGGTGACCGGCCCCCGCACCCTGCTGGCGGAAACCCTGCGCCGGGCCGCCGCCCTCTCCGACACCGGGCCGCCGATCGTGTTGTGCGCCGAACAGCACCGGGCGGCCGTCCGCGACCAGGCCCGGCGGGAGGGAACGCCGTTGCGAGCCGTCATCGCCGAACCGGCGGGTCGGGGCACCGCCCCTGCCGTAGCCGCGGCCGCCCTGTCGGTGGACGAAGACGAAGTGTTGGCGGTTATGCCCGCCGACCATTTCGTCCGCGACCAGGCGGCTTGGGCGAGGACGGCGGACGCGGCCGTCCCCCATGCCCGGCAGGGTTGGCTGGTCGCCTTCGGGGTCGCCCCCCGTTCGGCCAAAACCGGATTCGGATACATAAAACCGGGACCGCCCTTGGACGAGCGGGCGGGCGTCTACCGCATGGGCGGGTTCCTGGAAAAACCCGACCCGGAAACCGCACGCCGGTTTCTGACCGCCGGCGACCGCTTCTGGAATGCGGGCATTTTCCTGTTCCGGGCGGGGACTTTCCTGGAGGAGCTGGCCGCCCACCGACCGGAAATGGCCGCCGCCGTCCGCCGGGCGCACGCCGGGTCCGCCCCGCAACCGGACGGCTTTCTCCTGGACCCGGAGGCCTTCCGGCTATGCCCGACGGAGTCCATCGACAACGCCGTAATGGAAAACACGGCGCGGGGGGCGATGGTCCTGTTGGACGCCGGGTGGAGCGATGTGGGTTCGTGGCCCGCCTTGTGGGAGTTGGCCGACAAGGACCCGCAGGGCAACGCCGCAACCGGAAACGTCCTGCTGGAAGGAGTCAGCGGCAGTTTGGTGCGGGCCGGAGAGCGCCCGGTGGCGGTAGTAGGTTTGGACGGGGTGATCGTGGTGGACGCCGGGGATGCGGTGTTGGTGGCCGATGTTTCCCGCGCCGAAGAAGTGCGGCGGATCGCGGCCCGCATGGAGGAGAACAATGACTGAAAACCAACCCAACCCCGTTGCTCCGGCAACCGTCCCGGACGCTTCTGGTCCGGCCCTGCCCGGGACCGCCCCCGTCCCCGCCGGGCCGCCGCCCGCCCGTCGCTTGCACGGGCTGGACGCCCTGCGGGCCTTCGCCATGTTGCTGGGCATCGGCTTGCACGCCGCCCTCGCTTTCCTACCCGGTTTCTGGGCGGTGCAGGACAACATGGCCGACTTCTCCGGGCCGTTCGACGAGTTCTTCGTGGCGGTGCACGGGTTCCGCATGCCCATCTTTTTCTTGATGAGCGGCTTCTTCACCGCCATGCTCTGGCGACGGCGGGGCCTGGGATATCTCGTCAACCACCGTCTGCGCCGCATCGCCCTGCCGCTCCTGATCGGGCTGGTAACCGTCATCCCGGCTATGAACCTGGTGTACGGGTGGGCGATCGACTCCGGAACGGTAGTGCGGGACCTGGTGGAGACGGGGGATGTGCGGACGGCGGCCTTGGTCGGCAACACCGTAGCCATCGACGAGTTGCTGGATCAGGGGGCGGACATCAACTTGAACAAAGTCGTCGACTACTCCCCCGAGGGGGGAACCGCCCTGCATCTGACCGCCTTCACCGGCAACGCCGAAGTGACCGCCCATCTGCTGGCCAAGGGAGCCGACCCGAACGCCCGCGCCGACAACGGCGACCCGCCGGTCAACTGGGCGATTTTCTTCGGTCGGGAACGGATCGCCGACTTGTTGATCGCCAACGGAGCCGAAGACCCCCGCCCCGCCGGGACGTCCTGGAAAGATATTTTCTACTGGAACGCGGGCGCGGAGCTCGCCCCCGAACCGCAGGAGGAAGTGGGCCTGGAATCCTGGTTGCTCACCTTCCATCACTTGTGGTTCCTGTGGTTCCTGCTGTGGCTGGTGGCCGGGTTCGCGCTGGTGGCCCTAGCCGCCGACGCCCGGGCCAAACGGGTCGGCCGAACGGAGGGAGGCGCTCCTTCCCGCGCGCTGAGGGCGGTGATGTGGCTGATGATCCCCCTCACCCTGGCGCCGCAACTGCTTATGGGAGGCGGGGGGGAGATACCGGTGTTCGGCCCCGACACTTCCACCGGATGGATACCGCTTTGGCATGTGCTGGCCTACTACGCCCTGTTCTTCACTTTCGGGGCCCTGCTGTACGGACGGACCGGACGCTCCGGAGCCCCGCGGGTGGAAACCTTGGGCAGATGGTGGTGGGCCATCCTGCCCGCAACCCTGCTCCCCATGTTCCTAGCGGCCTTGTACTTCACTTACGACCCCGCCGGGGCCGACTGGCTGATCGCCTCCGTCCTGCAAGTCCTGTACGCGTGGGGGATGTGCATCGGCCTGATCGGGTTGTTCCGAGCCATGCTACGCAAGGAACGGCCGGCGGCGCGCTACCTGTCCGACGCCTCCTACTGGATGTACATCGCCCACCTGCCGCTGATCATCGTCGGGCAGGTTCTGGTGCGGGACTGGAACATTCCCGCGCTGGCCAAGTTCCTGCTGGTGTGCGGGGCGGTGAGCGCGATCCTGCTGGTCACCTACCATTTCCTGGTGCGCTACACCCCGGTCGGAACCCTGCTCAACGGCAAACGGGAGCGGCCCGCCCGCCGCCCGCAGGCGGCTTGAACCAAACGGGCCGGGCGCCGGCGCGACCGGGAGGACTCGAACCCCCAACCTTCTGATCCGTAGTCAGACGCTCTATCCATTTGAGCTACGGTCGCGTTTGCGGGCGGGCCGGCCCGTGGCGGAGAGGGAGGGATTTGAACCCTCGAAGGGATTTTACCCCTTACTCGCTTAGCAGGCGAGCGCCTTCGACCGCTCGGCCACCTCTCCCCTTGCCCTTCCCATTCTAGCCGGTTTCGACGACCTGCGCGCCGCCCGCCGTCCAGCGGGGTCCCGGACGGCGGCGCGGGGCGGAGGGAGTGGGATTCGAACCCACGAGACCCGTTGCCGGATCTACTGGTTTTCAAGACCAGCGCCTTCGACCGCTCGACCATCCCTCCGCCCCCCAGTATCGCAGACTTGAGCCCCTCCTCGCCCCCGCCCGCCCGTCAGTTCGACATCCGCCAAAATTTGGTTTCACACGCGACGAAGGCGTGATAGCATACTCCGACCATAACCAGGAGGCGTACCATGACAGGTCTCACCGACCGGCAACTCCAACGTTTCCAGGACGACGGCTACCTGGTAGTCGAGAACGTCCTCTCCCCATCCGACTTGGCCGGCATCCGGGCCGAGTACGAACAGATCCTGGAGAAGGCCTGCTCCGACTTGGTGGAGCGGGGCGCGTTGCGGCCGTTGCGGTCCGCCTCTTTCTCCGGGCGTTACATCGAGGCGATGGAGCAACTGGACGATATGTACCTGCTCTACCAGCACTTGGACATTTCCCTGCCATTGTTGAGCGACCTGCCCGAAGACGCCACTTTGAACACCGGTCCGGCCGTTTTCGGCCTGCTAACCCATCCCCGGCTGTTGGACATCGCCGAGTCGGTTATCGGACCGGAGATTTACAGCAACCCGGTGCAACACGCCCGTATCAAACCGCCGCAAAGCAGCCTGGCGGGGACGAACGCCGACACCAACGTGTCTGTCACCGACTGGCACCAGGATGCGGCGGTGATCGACCCCGAGGGGGACGACACCGATATGCTGACCGTGTGGGCGGCCATCACCGACGCCACCCGGGACAACGGATGTCTGGTGGTGGCCCCGGGAACCCATCGCGGGGAGCGCGCCCCGCACTGCCCGGGCAAGGTTTTCCCGTCCGACATCTACATTCCGGAACCGGTCGTCGGGGGCGAGCGGACACCGGTGGAGATGGCGGCGGGGGATGTCCTGCTCCTGCACCGCATGACCGAACACGCCTCGTTGGCGAACGAAACCGATGACATCCGCTGGAGTTTCGACCTGCGCTATCAGCCGATCGGCCAACCCACCGGCCGCTCCTGCTTCCCCGGTTTCGTCGCCCGCAGTCAAGCCCGTCCCGAGTCGGCCGTGACCGACCACCGGGATTGGGCGGAACTGTGGCGGGACGCCAAACGGCGCATCCTCTCCGGCGAAACCGTAATGCACTTCAGCGGCCGCTGGGACGACAACGCCCGCCTCCCCATCTGCGCCTAAGTTTCGGCGCGCTAAAACGGCGGGTTTTTCACCGCGGGGTCATCGTTCAAAGATGACCTTTCCTTCCGTTTCCAGCAGGTCGACGAACCCGTGCTCCTCCAAGCGCATTTTTTGGTATTCGGCGGGGGTGTAGACAATGAGGTCCATGCCTCCCCGCCAAGCGTCTATCACCGGCCAGAAGTCTTTAAACCTGGTTACGAATTTTCGCTCGACCGAAGCGATGATCACAAGGTCCAGGTCGGAGTAGTCGCGAGCTTCGCCGCGGGCGTAAGAACCGAACACGATAGCCCGCAACGCCCCGGTCTCCCGAAGGGCGGGTGTCAGCATTTCCCGAATATCGTCCAAGGCGGGAATTTCGTGCCTGGGTGTGGCTTCCATGCGGATGGGAGTTTAACCCGCCCCGCCGCCGGGTAGGACTCCTGCAACGCCCGCCACCCTCCGAGAACAGTGGCCAACCCACTCCCCCGGCCAGACAGGGGCCGCAGTAGAAACCGCCCGACCGCCAAGCCCTCGCCTAACGGGGGAGCTGGCGGCGCAAAAGCACAGGCCGAAGCTCAGACATCATCTGCTCCCTCCCGGCTTTCGTCGACAACGCCTTGCGGCACTGAGCACGCGAAAACCAGCGTTGCGAGTATCGCGCCATCCTGTACGCGGCCTTGTCTACATCGAAATGCATGTGCTCCCAGTGGTCCAGGTACCAGAGCATCACCTCCGCGATCGCGCGCCTGTTAGTCTCTTTGTTGCGCTTCGCCTTCCCCTTGCTTTCCGAGTAACTATTAATATTTAACGCGTACCTCTCAATAGTATTGAGCTCAGCCTGCCCTGCCACCTCCTGCGGGTGCCCGGACATCAGGTTTGATGCGTCCTGCCAACCCCTGCGCCAAATATCAGGCCGACGGATGTCATCAGACCAGCCTTCCATATGCGCCCGCCAGCCCCTGTGCCACGCATAATAAGGTAGTCTGCGCCATACGAATAGGTCAGACATAGCAGGCAATTCCTCCGCAAGGTGGATGTCTACGCAGTCACCCAGCATGCAATCCAGAATATAATCCGGGTCATCCTTTGCCTTATCTAACTGCACGCGACCATCTAGATAGTCTTGCCATCTCTGCCGATATTCCTCTATGATGGTTTGCTCATATTGCCATCCATCAACCGCTGATGGATGTATGATTTTAGACAGGGGAACGCCTAGCAGATACGCCTCTGCGCCTGATGCCTCCATCCAGCCGTCCTGCCACAGGAAATGTTCCTCAGGATCTAGAGGCAGGCCTGCTATATGCGCCTGCCAGCCTGCTTGTAATACTATTAGGTCTTCTTCATCATGCATCAGCCTGCCTCCGCCAGTACCATCTGCGTCTCCATAATTATACATCAGCATACCTGCCTGACAACCTAGTTGAGCACGTACTCAATTTCGTTACATCTCGTTTGGAGTAGATAGAAGCCGGGCATCTCGGAAGCGGAAGCGCAAGGAACGATAAGAATCAGGGCCGGAGGTCCGCTTCCACCCGCAGGTACCCCTCCCGGTTTTCGGCGGAGATGATGCGCGCCGGACGGGACTCCTGCAACGTCCGCCACTCTCCGGGGAACAGGGGTCGGCCCACTCCCCCGGCCAGACGGGGGCCGTAGTAGAAAACCGCCCGATCCGCCAAGCCCTCCGCCAACAGCGACCCGAACAGGGTCGTCCCGCCCTCGGCCAGCACCCGCCGTATCCCCCGCTCGTACAATTCTTCCAAACCGGCGGTCAGATCCGCCCGCCCGCTCTCTCCGACCGAGCGGAGGATGATCGGATCGCGGGCCATTATTCGGACCCCGGCGGGGAGCGGCTTGGCCCCCGCCGCTATCACCGGACGCGGCTGGGGGCCTTCATAATTTGGGAGACGCACCGTCAACTCCGGGTCGTCGGCCCGCACCGTCCCCGCCCCCACCAGCACCGCATCCGCCTCCGCCCGCAGGCGGTGGGCGTCCTCCCGGGCGGCGGGCGGGGTGATCCACTGCGAAGTGCCGTCGGCGGCAGCCAGTTGCCCATCCAGGGTAAGGGCCGCCTTGATGGTCACGGCGGGTCGCATGGTCCTAGTCCGCACTGGCCGCTCCCGGCGATCCGGCCGCGCCGCGCCAAATCCGTCATCCGCATTCCTCGCTTTCCCCGCGCGGGTCGCGCGGTCCTGGTTTCGCTCCTCCGCCGATCGATGTCAAGTTTATTCCCGATAGCGTTTCCGAGCGCGCTTCTCAAAGATCCCGGCGGCATGGTCTCTCTGGTCAGGGCGAAGAGCATCCCTGTCCATGTTCACCATCAGCAATTCGGACAGCGAAATAGCCAACCGGAGTATCGACAACACGTATTGGCAGTCAATCGGCTTCGGGGCATTCTCCGCAATTTCAAACCGGTCCCCCTGCATCTTCTCCACCGCTCTGCGAGCGTCATCAAAACTCTCCTGTAAATGCAACTCCACCGCCTCCTGCGGCGTGTCGGGTACTTCAATTTCGTAGGTCATGGGATTTACCTCCTGTTATTAGCTTGCTTATCAATCAGTTCACTGATAAATTTATCAGCATCCGCCTTCCTGTCAAACATTTCCAGGAAATACACGTTGTAATCTCCATGCATCTGCCTATGTTTGACAATCCGGGCCGCAGTCGCCTCTAGAAGCTCACCGCCTTTAGACACTCCGAACCAGTTCAATCTCGGATTTTTGAAATGTATTTGAAACACGGTGAACATTTTATTCTCCTATAACGTCAGGCCATCCGCACTCACGGCAAGCCAGATTAATAATGCTGATATTCATTCTTTATACCTCCTTTCAAGGTATTGACTATTGGATGATGATGTTTCACCATCCAGGGTCACCGAATTCGGATGATCGCAAAGTAGCGTTTCACATTTTGTCAATCACGTCCGCCAGGGTGTCCAACCTTGCAATTTGGTCGGGCCGCAAATCCTCCTCTTCGAACCAGAAGAGGCGGGCGCAGGAGAGAAACAAGGCCACCTCCGCCAGCGACCTGGCATAAGCGGCTTCCACCGGTTCGTCGCTCACCCGCAACTCTTGCAAGTCCCGGTTGAGTTTCCGGATACTCGCCTCCGTCTTGTCGAACAGGGATTGGTTGGTGAGGCGAACCGCCTCCTCCGGTGTGTCGGGGATGACGATGTCATCCGGGTTTAAGTTGTCAAGTTTGTCGTCCAAATCGGACTCCTTTCTGCTTGCCGTCGGCCTCCGTTTGGCGAACAGGTCTTAAATCCCTCCCGCCAGCGGGCGTCCGCGCTTGCGCGTCTCGGGTCGCTAATCAGTTTCTACGCCAGGCCGACGACTCCCGCCGCCTCCCCCGGCTTTCGTCTGCTAAGTCCATCGCGTCGGGACCCGTGAAGCCCCCTATTCCACGCACCCCGCTACCCGATGGGGCGGCGGCCCTACCGGAGAAAGCCTTCGTGCTCCAGCAAGAACCGTTTGCGGTCCAGGCCGCCCGCGTAGCCGCGCAATCCCCCGTCGGAGGCCACTACCCGGTGACAGGGCAACACCACCGGTATCGGGTTGGTCGCCAACGCCCGCCCGGTCGCCCGGGCCGCCCGCGCGTCGCCCGCACCCTCCGCCGCCTGCCGGTAGGTGCGCGCCTCCCCCGCCGGAATGCCGTAGGCGAAATCCAACACCCGCCCCTGATAGGGGGTGAGCAGGCTGCGGTCTAGCGGCATCTCGATCAGAAGGGTGAGTCCCTGGAAATAGTCGTCCAACTTGTCCCGGACGAAGGCCACCGCCCCCGCCGCTTCCAGGATGCGGGGGGTTACCTTGTCCGCCACCCGTTGCAAGGCCCGTTCTTGGTCCTGTTCCTCGAAAATCAGGTTGAGCAGTCCCCGGTGGGTGACCACCGCCGTCAACTCCCCGACCGGGGTGGAAATTTTTCCGTAGACCGCCCCGGCCCGCCCGTCGGCGAAGGCCCCGTCGGCGAAGCCCTCCGCCGCCGGGGAGGGAATGGTCAGGTTCCGCAACCGGTCCGCTACTCCGCTCATTATGTCTCCCTTCCCGACATTTTCTTGCGCAACGTCGCCAACCCGGCGCGCACGTTTTGGCGGGCGGCCGCCTCGCTGATCCCCATCGCCTCCGCCGCCTCCGCGTAAGGCAAATCGGCCAGATACCGCAACGTCACCGCCGCCCGCTGTTTCTCCGGCAAGGCGGCCACCAGCACCCACAAATCCCAATCGGGAATCGCCGCCGCCGTCTCCATCCTGTCCGGCACGGGCACAAGCTCCGCGTCCCGTGCCCGACGGCGCAGGCAATCCAACGCTTTGCGACGGGCGATGGTGAACAACCACCCCCGCAAGTTGCCGCCATGCCGCAAACCTGGATAGGCCTCCAAAGCCGCCAGCAAAGTGTCCTGCCAGCAGTCATCCGCCTCCGCCCACCCCACGTACCCGACCAAGAACCGGCGCAAGCCCGAAGCATGCTCATCCAGCAACCGTTGAAAGGGCGGAACGCTCATCACTTAATTAAACGACCGGAACCACCGGAATGTGAGATATTTTCCAAAAACCCGCCCTCCGCTTGACAGGCCTACACCAACCCTGCTACCATAGATGCCATGAAAGCTGACCTCTCACCCCCGCAAATTGCCGCCATGCCGCAAACCTGGATAGGCCTCCAAAGCCGCCAGCAAAGTGTCCTGCCAGCAGTCATCCGCCTCCGCCCACCCCACGTATCCAACCAAGAACCGGCGCAAGCCCGAAGCATGCTCATCCAGCAACCCTGCTAGCATGGTTACTATGAACACCGACCCCCCCCCCCCTCCGACACAGGCAATAATACCTCCACAGACAATAAACCTGACCGGCAAAAGGCTATGCGGCTTATGGTTATCGCTGTTTTGTCCTTTTCCTCAGGACCGCTTACCATCGGATTAAGCAACAGCTCAAGCAATCCGGTGTTATCTAATGTACTCATTGTTTTTGGTGAAATAATAATGCTCCTATTTCTATTACAATTGTCTCTTATGTCTCATAGATCTAAAGATAAAAATCTTGTAAATAGAAAGAAAATAAATGCTCTACTCCGACAATATTGGAAGGGTGATAATCCTCCAAAGAAAGATGATGATTTATCTTCGTCAGGAAGGAACGGGTTATTTGAGAAGTTTTACAGTATTTGGAATAATTATGCCTTACTTGTTATTACAATTGGTGGATTTTATTGGTTACTCTTTGCTTGGGCTGTCAAATTTATAGATATTGCTATACCATCAATTATGGTAGAACTTGGGGTCGTATTTTATGTTTTGTTACGTTACCTTGATGAAAAGAAGTCCGGAAAAAAGGAAATTCTTAGTAAATCAATATGGTTTCTATTTATATTTGCTGTACTGGGAGTGATCTATATTACTCTGTCTCATACTAGTATAAATCAAACTTTTAGTTATACTGGCTTATTCTTATCAATGGTAATCTTATTGATAATCGGTGCACGCATAGAAAGGGCCCTTAAATGGGCAGAACTAATGACCGAAAAATGGCAGGGAGGCCAAAAGTCAAAAGTAAAAAGAATTTTTTTGCTTTTAGGTCAAATTATAGGTAGTTCTCTTACCCTTTTTATTTTGCTTATTCTAGGAAGCATTTCTTGGATATTACAAGGTAGCGTTTGGGATCTGTCTTTTGCTCCTATTTCAATATTGTTACTTACAAATGAAGTAACAATATCCACCACAGTATCTTGGGTAATATGTATAGCGGGTGGTATTATATCTGCAATAGGAATATGGAGTTTTAGAGAGAGTAATAGTATAACAGATACACTAGATATCAATGGTATATACTACTTAACTCCTGTTTTGGGTATAGTTTGGCTCCTTCCTTTTGGTCTAGTTCAATTACAACGCTGGGATTATTTCGTTGTCGGGGCCTTGATAATTTTGGCCACCAGTATACTTATAGCTGTAGAAACCGACACAAGAAGACTCGGGTTCAGAGGACTCATTTTATCTTTATGGAGCACCGGCTTATTAATTTACTTTCGAGAAAAATGGATACAGTGGCCTTGGCTTGCTGATGGCACACCTTGGGAATGGAATATAGAAACGGTTGATTATTACTCACTAATAGTATTGTCTGCTACTATATTTATATTAATTTTTTCCTTCAGAATCAATCGATTAATTGAGAGAACCAACAGCGAAGAAGCGCAGTTTTTAAGGATGCGACACAAAATCCGGAATCTAAACTCATACCAAAATCAAGGCTCTTGCCGCCAAGGGTACTTCGAAGACTTGATAGAAGACTTGAATGACTTAGATCAATTTAATACAAAAACTGGTGGCAGATTTATGATAAGTTTGGCAAAACTAAGGTTGTACATCCTTCCCGATAATACGAGTGATACTGATAACAGCCTATCTGATTCGTCATTAAATGATATTAAACAACTATCTGAATTGGAATTAGAGTTTACTTTGCTTTACCGGAGTAAACAAAGGGGTAGATACTTTGCAGAAAACTTAGTACTTTACATATTTGCCTTGGTAACTATCATGGTTACTATAGGCACCCGACCTGTTGCTATCTCCCATTGGAATGCATTAATGATTGATACGCTTGCTTTTCTATTTTCTGCTGCAATATGTTTTACGACCATAAATCTTATAGACCTGAGGTTATATCGAGAAAGGTCTACCTTGGAACTTATAGATACGGAAGGGGGCAACGAAAAAGATAAAGAGGCAATAAATCAAAAGGCTGTGCAGATAATATCAATAATATTAACGGTCGTGATTTCTATTTCTTTTGTGGTCCTGTTATATGATAAGTGGATGGGCATCTGGTTCTTATAAACCATTGGCCTGCGCGGACCGCCCGCCTCTTACGCATCGTCCGACATTAGGCCGTTGCCAGAGCGGATGCGAAACGGTCCAGGGCCTCGTCCGCCTCTTCGGCGGTTATTACCAGGGGCGGGGCGAAGCGGATGACGTCGGGGCGGACGTTGTTGGTCAGTAGCCGGTGCTCCAAAGCCGCATCGTTCACTTCGGCCGCGTTCGCCGTAGCCAGTTCCGCGCCCAGTAGCAACCCCCTCCCCCGCACGCCGGTTACCCCGGGCAGGGCGGCCAGGCCTTCCCGCAACCGCGCACCCTGTTCCCGGCAGTTGGCCAGCAACTCCCGTTGTTCGATCTCGTCTATCACGGCCAGGGCGGCGACGGCCACCACCGGTTGGCCTCCGAAGGTGCTGCCGTGGTCGCCGTAGTCGAAGGCGGCCGCCCGGTCGGTGGACAGACATACCCCGATCGGCAAACCGCCGCCCAGGGCCTTGGCCAAAGTGGCGATGTCGGGCCGGAAGCCGAACTCCTGCCAGGAGAACCAGTGGCCGGTGCGCCCCATGCCGGCCTGCACATCGTCCGCAATCAGCAACACGTCCCGTTCGTCGCACAGCTCCCGCACCGCCCGCAGATACTCCGCATCCAAGGGGATGACGCCCCCCTCCCCCAGGATGGTTTCCAGCATCACCGCCGCCGTGCGCTCCCCCACCGCCTCCCGCATGGCGTCAATATCACCCGCCGGAACCTGCGTAAAACCGGGCGGGAGCGGTTCGAACACCGCCTGTTTGGCCGGTTGGCCGGTGGCGGCCAGCGCGGCCAGGGTGCGCCCGTGGAAGGAGTCCAGCAGGGACACGATTTCATAACAGTCGGGACCGCGCCGCGCCTGTCCCCAGCGGCGGGCCAGTTTGATGGCGGTTTCGTTGGCGGTGGCCCCGTCGTTGGAATAGAAAAGCCGGTCCAGCCCGGACAACTCCGCCAGGCGTTCCGCCAACTCCACCTGCGGAATCGTGTAATACAGGTTGGAGACGTGCACCAGTTGCGTCATCTGCCGGGCCACCGCGGCCGCCACCGCCGGGTTGGCGTGGCCCACCGAGGTCACCGCAATCCCGGACAGGCAGTCCAGATACCCGGCCCCGTCTTGGTCGTACAACCAGCATCCGGCGCCGCGTACGAACGCCACCGGAGCCCGCCGGTAGGTTTGGATGGTGACGGCCGCTTCCCGTTGCGCTATATCCACTATTCGCCTTTCTCCGTGATCATCGTTCCGATCCCTTCCGGGGTGAACACTTCCAACAGCAACGCATGCTGGATGCGCCCGTCCAGGATATGCGCCCCGGGAACCCCCTCCTCCAACGCCCGCACGCAAGACACCAGTTTGGGGAGCATCCCTTGGGAAATGGTTCCAGTCTCCAGCAGGTCGCGCAACTCGGACAGGCTCATCCGGGTTATCAGCGTATCCCGGTCACCCAAATCCCGGTACAAACCTTCCACGTCGGTCAGGTAAACCAGTTTGCGGGCCCCCAACCCCCCGGCCAGGGCCCCGGCCACGGTGTCGGCGTTCAGGTTGTACACCTCGCCGTCCTCCCCCCGGGCCAGGGGGGCGATCACCGGCACCGCCGGTTGCGGGCCGGCGCCGTTGGCCCGGCTCAAAGCCTCCGGCCGCACCGCCGCCACTTCCCCCACGAACCCCAGGGCGGGATGCCAGCGGCGGGCGGTGAACAGACCGCTGTCGATTCCGCTCAAACCCACCCCGGTTATTCCCTCCTCGGACAACAACCGCACGATGCCCGGATTGATTTCCCCGGCCAGCACCCGGCGCACCACCGCCAGCTCGGCGGGGCCGGTGACCCGCAACCCGTCCACCCACTGCGGCTCCAAGCCCGCCTCGTGCATGGCCCGGTCGATGGCCGGGCCGCCCCCGTGCACCACCACCGGGTTGATCCCCACCAGTTTCAGCAGGGCGATGTCCCCGGCGAACCCGGCCCGCAACCGCTCGTCCTGCATGGCCGAACCGCCGTATTTGACCACCACCGTCCGCCCCCGGAACTCCCGGATGTAGGGCAGGGCCTCCCGGAACACTTTGGCTTTGGCCATGGTGGCCGCGATCTGCACCCGTTCCACGGTGGGGGCGTTGTGTCCGGTGGGCATCAGCTGCGCTCCCCGTTGAAAATGGCGTATTCGGGGGTGAGGTCGCTGGTGAGAATCACCGCCCGCCCCGGCCCGTCGCCGACCGCCATCTCCACCGTGAAATCACCTTCCAGCCTCCGGTAGAGGTCTTCGACGTCGTGGGGGACGGCCATCCCCTCCCGGGCCACCTCCGTCCCGGCGTAGACGATGGAAATCCGGTCCGGGGAAATGTCGCAACCGGCGGTCCCGGCCGCGGCCAACAGCCTCCCCCAGTTGGGGTCGCCTCCGTAAAAAGAGGTGCGCACCAGGGCCGAGTCGGCCACCACCCGCCCGATATGCCGGGCGGCGGCGTCATCGGCCGCCCCGCTGATTTCCAGGACCACCGCCCGGGTGGCCCCTTCGGCGTCGTCTACCATCTGCCGGGCCAGTTCCCGGCAGGCGTCGGTCAACAGGGCGGTAAAGTCGTCCGGGCCGGGCGTCGTCCCGGAGAGGCCGGAAGCCATTACCGCCACCGTGTCGTTGGTGGACTGGCAACCGTCGATGTTGAGGCTGTTGAACGATACTTCCACCGCCGCCGCCAAGGCTTCCCGGAGCGCGGCGGGAGACACGCGGGCGTCGGTGGTCAGATAGGCGAGCATGGTGGCCATATCGGGCCGCACCATCCCCGCCCCTTTGGACATCCCCCCGATAACGTATCCGTCTCCCCGGCGCAGGGTCTGCTTGGCCCGGGAGTCGGTGGTGAGGATGGCGGCGGCCGCCGCCGAACCGCCCGACTCGTCCCCGTTCAGCAGGGGATGCGCCCGTTCCAACCCGGCCCGCACCGGCTCCTCCGGCAACAGGGTTCCGATGGGGCCGGTGGTGGACAGCAAAACATCCTCCGGCGGCGCGCCGAACAGTTCCGCTACCCGCTCCGTTACCCGCTCGGCGACTTCCCGCCCCGGTCGCCCCACCCCGGCGTTGGCGCATCCCGAAACCACCGCCACAGCCCGCAGGAACCCGTCGGCTACCGCCTCCCTTCCCATTTCCACCACCGGCGCGGCCGTGGTGGAGGTGGTGAACACGGCCGCGGCCGCCGCCCGCTCATCCGCCGCCAACAAAGCCAGGTCGGGGACGCCGTCCGCTTTCACCCCGCAGTGCACTCCGGCGGCCCGAAAACCCCGGGCGGCGGTGACGCTCACGGCAACCACCCGGCGGAGGGCAACCCGGCGGTTTCGGGAAATCCGTAGGCCAGGTTGGCGCATTGCACCGCCTGCCCGGCCGCCCCTTTAACCAAATTGTCGAGGGCCGAAATGGCGATCACCCGCCCCGTGTCCGCGTCGGCGGCGGCGAACACCAGGGCCCGGTTGGAGCCGACCACCCACCGGGTTTCAGGGGGGCGGTCGATCACTTCCACAAAGGGGGAGGCGGCGTAGGCCGCGGCCAGAATCCGTTGCGGGTCGCCCTCCCCGGTGAGTGCGGCCGAGCAGGTGGAGAGCAACCCCCGTTGCATGGGAACCAGGTGGGGGGTGAACTGCACCGGCAGGGGCGGGCCGCCCGCTTTCTCCAGGCCCATTTCTATTTCGGGCCGATGGCGATGGGAGGCCACCCCGTAGGCCCGCGCCCCTTCCGCCACCGCGCCGAAAGTCAGGTCGGCCCGGGCGCCCCGTCCCGCCCCGGTCGCCCCCGACAGGGAGTCCGCCACGATGGGGCCGGTGATCGCCCCCGCCGCCAGCAACGGAGCCAAGACCAACAGCGCCCCGGTCGGATAGCATCCCGGAACCGCCACCCGGGAAGCCCCCGGCAACTGCTCGCCGAACAGTTCCGGCAACCCGTAAACCCATTCTCCCAACTGTTCGGGGACCGGATGATCCTCCCCGTAGGCCCGCCGGTAACGACCGGGGTCGTCCATCCGGTAGTCGGAGCCCAAATCGAACACCGCCGTCCCCGCCTCCGCCAGTTGCAGGCCGATCTTCCAGGACTGGCCGTGCGGCAGAGCCAGAAAAGCCGCTCCGATGTCGGGCAGGCTTTCGGTTCCCGCTCCGCCCAACATCCGCTCCCCGCCGGGGAGATGGGGGTGAACGTCTCCCAGCCGCTCCCCGGCCCGGGCGCGGGCGCCCAGGTGAACCACCGCAAAGCGGGGGTGGGCGTCCAGCAGGCGCACCAACTCCCCCCCGGCGTAACCGGAGGCTCCCAGAACGGCGACGGGAATGCTCATGATGCATTATTATACCTGATGGTGAATATCTATGCAAAAAGCGGGCGGGGCGGCGGGACCGCCTGCGGTTTGTCATAATGGCAGGGCAAAGGCAAACCAGCCGGAGAGGACAGACGACTATGACCGCCGGACACCTGCTTGCGGGCGCCGCCCGCACCGACATTACCCCCCGCACGCCCATCGACCTGGTCGGCTATTCCCGGCGATGCGACCCGGCCTCCGAGGTGCGCCATCCGTTGACGGCGGGGGCGTTGGTTTTGGACGATGGGCGCACCCGCCTGGCCGTCATCGCCCTGGACATTCTGGCGTTGCGCCCCGAGCAGGCCTCCGGTTTGCGGGGGGAAGTTGCGGAGGCGATCGGAACCGCGCCGGACTGCGTGATGCTCAACGTCAGCCACACCCACGGCGGCCCGCAGTCGCACCGGGGCGGGGTGAAGATCGGGGGCGACCAGCGGGGCTTGTCCCCCCACGAGGAGGCGTTCATCGATGGGTTGCCGGGGATGGTCAAACAGGTCGCCGTCCGGGCGGCGGACCGGCTGGAACCGGCCCGGGCGGGAGCGGGGGCGGGCCGGCTGGAGCTGGGAGTGAACCGTCGGGAGCGGGCCCCGGACGGCCGCACCATCCTGGGCTGGAACCCGGACAAGGACTGGGACCGGGATGTCGGGGTGTTGCGGCTGGACCGGCCGGACGGAACGCCGCTGGCGATAGCGGTCAACTTCGCCTGCCATCCGGTGGTGGTCGGCCCCGAAGACCCGGCGGTGAACGCCGACTTCCCCGGCCCGATGCGGGACGCCATAGAGGATCACTTCCGGGATTTCGGAACCACCGCCCTGTTTCTGCAGGGAGCGGGAGGCGATGTGTTGCCGCTGGAAGGGTTTTTCGACCGTCCCGGCCCGGAAGACGCCTTCGGGGAGCGGCTGGCTTTGGAGGCGATCCACGCGGCGGCCGACATCGAGTGCCATCCCACGACGGCGGAGCGGGCCGACTACGGGTCGGTGACCCCCATCTCCCTCTACCGGCGGCGCCGGACGGACGACCCGCCTCCGCAACCGCTGGCCGCCGCCGGGCGGGAAGTGATGTTGCCGTTGAAAAAGATTCCCGCCATCGCCGAGGTGGAGGCGGAACGGGACGGCTACCGGGCGGCCCTGGAGGAGGCGACCGCGGCCGGGCTGGGGCGGGAGCGTCTCAACCCGTTGGAATATCATGTGAACTGGGCCGAGGAGGCCCTGCGCCAGCTCCGGGACGGCTGGGACTCCCCGGCGGTGGCGGCTTACCTGCAGGCCTTCCGCATCGGCGACATCGGAATAGCGGCCGTTCCGGGGGAGGTGTTCAGCGCCATCGGCCAACAGGTCAAGCGGGGCTCCCCGGCGGCCTCCACCCTGTTCGCCGGTTACACCAACGGGGTTCTTTCCTATCTGCCCACCGCCGACGAGTACCCGTACGGGGGCTACGAATGCGACTACGCCCACCATTCCTACGGGTTGGTGGAGCAGGTAGCCCCCGCATCGGAAGCCCTCCTGGTCAACGGTTGCCGGGACCTCCTAAACAGCCTGTGGAGCTGACCAAACCCGGCCTTCCCCCCGTCTGACCTGGGCTTTTACCCAAACCTGCCCGTCGTTTCCCGCGCCTGGCGTTGCTTCGTACGGACCCCGGCGCGGACGGTGAAAACTAGTCACGAAACCCTTTTATAGTGGAGCCCGCAAGGGCAAAGCCATTGGCAATCTTCCGCGTTGCCAATTAATTAGGAAGGGGATGATGAACCATAGGCGCCGGTTGGCCACGGAGGACGCCTCGTTGCTTTTAGAACAGTGGCGACGGGAAATGGAGGCGGCGGAACGCCAGCAACATCGCATGCAACTGGTGATGCAGAGCGCAGCCGGCGTGTGCGTGCTGATCGCCGCGGCGCACGCCGCGGCACCTTTCGGGTATCTGGAAAACTTCAGCGACTTGATGGTGGGAGTTTCCGCCGCCGTCTGGGCGTCGGGTTTCGTACTGGCGGTATGGTATCTGGACAGGACCCCCGCGTTGCCTGCGCGCGGCAACGCCGACCAAGAGCTGTGGGGGGTTTGGGAGAGCTACCTGGCGGGGGTGAGCGAAAAACCGGATTGGGAGATAATGTTGGAAGGGCTTTGGGGAAACGGCGGGGCTATCCATTCCATGCAACGCGACGTAGCCAGCGCCGTCGTGAACAGCAACCGCTTCCGACGGAGATTGTGGGGAATCATAGGAATCTCGGGGGCCTGTTGGGCAACTGTCGCCATCAGCGAACTGGCGGCATGGACGGTGTAGGCTAAACGGAGCAGGAGGAAAACGTAAATGACGGACACCATCATACGGGACAGAAGAGGGGAGATGCCCCCTCCGCGCGTCCGGCGCGGTTACTATCAAGGGTTCCGCGAGCCCGATCCGATAGCGCGGGGAGCGGACACCGCCGCCGCCCGGGCCGAGTACATTCTCAACGGGGGCGGATGGCTGGCGGATATGTCCACTGCGTTGCTTGAAGACCCTCTGACCATGCCTGTGCGCGTCGCCTTGCCGACTGCTGGAAAGGGCAAGGGCGGGCGGGGCAAGGATGCAATCCAATCTCTCGCCGGATGGACGCTATGCAACCTACGCGACGCCGCAAAATACCGACCGGGACCTAAAATTGAGAAGGGAACTATCAAGCTAGCCTGCCCGACGAGTATTTTCTCGCAACAGATAAAAGACGTCGATTTGTACTCAGGAAAAATACTCGCCGAGGGAATCATTCAGAACATTACACGCCTCGTTATTACGGATCTGCCCGACCATCTGGAGACCTTTGCAAAAGAAATTCCGCAACTGAAATTGGAGAAGATACCTGCCAACGAAGCATTACCGAGAATAAGCGGCAGATTACCCGAGCCGGTTTTTAGCAACGGATTGTTCCCCACCCTGCTCACCGGCACGGAAGCTTGGAAGATGCTGTACGCCAACGCAAGGGGACACCCCGGTTTTCCAACTTATGGAGAAAAAGTATTCGGGGTGAACCTGCATAAAACGTCTCTGCTACCCGAACGAATGGTCATCGGAAGCAGAAGCCTGGAAGACGGATTAGCCGCTGCCTGCTCCCCGATTTCTTATAAACAAAAAGACAAAACGGTGGTTTTCGCAACCGACTACGCCTGGGCGGTGACTTCCCCCGAGGAGTTCCGCCGCTATGAGATCGTCCCCGACGCGGAGATTTCATAGAGCGGGCGGGGAACGGGTCAGGTCATCACCCAGCCGCCGTTGACATCCACCGAGGCCCCCGTAACGTAGGCGGCCTCGTCGGAGGCGAGAAACCCCACCACGTTGGCGATCTCGGCGGGTTGAGCGCCCCGCCCCAGCGGAATCTGGGACATGTAGGTTGCGTTTTCCTCCTCGTTGATGTGGGAGGTCATATGACTGTGCACGTATCCGGGAAGCACCGCGTTGACGGTCACCCCGGACCGTCCGTAGTTGCGGGCGAAGTTTTTGGTCAGGGAAAGAACGCCCGCTTTGGTGGCGTTGTACACCGCCGACTGGGACACCCCGCCGGTGCGGGCCCCGATGCTGGATACGTTGACGATCCGCCCCCATCCCCGCTCCGCCATCCCCGCCACCAAGTCCCGGGACAGCAGGAACATAGCCCGCAGGTTGACGGCGATGGTGCGGTCGAATTCTTCCACGGTGAAGTCGGGGATCGGTTTGTGAATAAACAGTGCCGCGCAGTTGACCAGCACATCCACCGCCCCCGCCTCGTCCGCCGCCCGCCGACAAGCCTCCGGGTCGGCCAGGTCGACCCGCATGGCGACATCCACCTCCCCCTCGTGCGGCAGAATGTCCGCCCCCGCCACCCGCAATCCGTCCTCCCGCAACCGCTCGGCGATAGCGCGCCCAATCCCCCGCGCCGTACCGGTAACCAAAGCCGTCCTTCCGGTATTCGCCGACCCTCCGTTCAAGGCGGAATCTGCGAGCATCATTGCCAACAGACGAAACGGGCGGGGTCGGCAACCGCCCATTCCACTTTGACGGGAAGAGTCAACTCCTCCTCATACGGCGCTTCGCCGCTCCGGAATCGCCGGTAGGGCTCCGGAGCGGAAACAACAACCGTAAGCCCGCTGAAGTCTCCATACAAAACCCCCAAAGCCTCCCCGTTCAGCCAGCGAACGAACACCGGTTGGCCGTCCAGGGTTTTCGCCCGGCGGCCGTTTTCGATGACACTCTCATACTGATGCTGGCATTTCCCCCAAGCCATCGCGGTCATCACCCATGCCCCGTCTGCATGGGCAAGGGCGGCCAACTTGTACAGTTTCGGATACGGGAACTGGAAATCCGCCGGGTCGGACAGCCCGCCCTTCCGGTTGCGCAACACGCTACGGGACCCCGCCAGCACCCTGAAAAGATCCTCGACGACCGCCTCTTCGATGAACTCGCCGAACCGCGGACCGCTATATTCGGCCCGTTCCGGCCACAGTTGATCGAGGTCGGAGAATCCGGCAGTCCGCACCAGCTCGCCCCGCGCCCCGGCGTATCCCACCGCCGGAGTATTCCCTGTTGCCTCCGGGAACCAATGCGTACGGGCCAAGGCGAGGGCCCCGTCCGAAGTGACGGCTCGCTTGAACAGGTTCAAGAAATGCGTTGTGTCGGCATCGCCCATTTTCGGCCTCCTCCCGCCCCATCCTAGTTATACCCGGGATCGAGACGCGGAGCGTCCAGCCGGTCTAATCTGACATCGAGTGCCACTCTCCCATCCCGCACTAGGAGGAACAATGACAACAGAGAGAGAGAGAGAGAGAGAGAGAGAGAGAGAGAGCGGATTTCGGGGACCGAGTCCGGTCATATCGACGAAACCAACTACAACACCTTGTTGGCGACGTTGCTCAAAGACCGTCTTCCCGGTTGGAAGAGGATAAGCCCCCAGGCCGTCCGTACCACCCTGGATGCGGGCGGGGACAAAAAACCTGATGTGCTGGCCGTTGCCCCCGACGACGTACCGGTGGTCGTAGAAGCCAAATACGACATCGGGAGCAACCCGCACATTGTATCGGTCCAAGCCGCCGATCATATAGGTCGCAGTTGGGAAGGTGCTCGGATCGAGCAGTCGGTGGCGGTGCTGTATCCCGAAGCATTAAGTCGCATCGGCGATGATGACTACGTCGCCGCGTTGGCCGGGGCGAAACTGAAGTTCGCCGGTTGGCGGACAACATCCGGCGACCCGGCCAGGTTCCCGGAGGAGGGTTGGCTACAAGGCGGACTGGACGATTTGTCCGATTTCATAGAGATCGCCGCCGACTCCGAACAACGATCCGCCGACCTGGTAACGACATTCTCCGGGGCGGTAACGGATGCGGCGCATATCTTGAACCGGAGATTTCCCGACGTAGCGGAGACGGTCAAGCAAGAACTATGCGTGCAAACCGATCAAATGGCTTCTTCTCTGTTGCTGAACGCCCTCATTTTTCATTACCAGGTAGCCCACCATCATCCGGAAATAACATCACCGACCAATCTGTTACATCACGGAGAAGCCACCAAATTGTCCTTGTTGAAAGAATGGAGCCGTATTCTGGATATCAACTATTGGCCGATATTCGCCATTACCTCCGAAGTGCTACAGGCGATAGACGACGAGAAAACCGCCAACCGTCTTCTGGAGCGCCTGATAGCAACCGCTTCCCGGATGGCTTCGGCCAACGCCCACACCATCCAGAACCTGGCCGGTCAGGTTTTCGGAACGTTGCTGTCCGACCGCAAGTTCCTGGCCAGCTTCTACACGCTTCCCGCCGCCGCCGCGTTGCTGGCCGAATTGGCGGTGGCGCGCCTGCCGGTTGATTGGTCCAACCCTTCCGCGGTCACCAGTTTGCGGGTGGCTGACTTCGCCTGCGGAACCGGGGCGCTCCTGTCCGCGGTTTACGGGCGCATTGCAGCCCGGGTGCGCAGGCAAGGCATAGACGATTCCGCCCTACACGCCCGGATGCTGGAAGATGTGTTCGTCGGATGCGACATTATGCCCGCCGCCGTACATATCACCGCCGCCACCCTGTCCTCGGCGCACCCGTCGGTTGATTACACCAAAACCGAAACCCATGTGATGCCGTACGGCCCACTGGACAACGACATCAAGACCGGCTCCCTGGACTTGCTGGAGGTGGAACAAACCGGCACCCTGTTCGGGGACGGGAGCCGGGCGGTCGCTAGTCGGGAGTCGCAACGGAACACCCGATCGCGGGTGTCGGTCCCGCACGGTTCCTGCGACCTGGTGATAATGAACCCTCCCTACACCAGCCCCACCAATCATAAGTTGGAGGAACGGCAGTCCGCCGCCCTCCCGCAGTTCGCCGCCTTCGGGATGGACAACCTCACCCAGAAGAAAATGAACCAAAAAGTCAAACAAATGATCGGCAAACTTCCCGTATCGGTCCGCAACGGATACGCCGGTCTGGGTACGGACTTTTTTGACCTGGCACACCTTAAGGTGAAACCGGGCGGGGTGGCGGCCTTCGTTCTGCCCGCGTCGCTGGCGGCCGGTTCCGGATGGAGAAAAATGCGGGAACTGATCGCTCGGGAATACGAAAACGTATGCATTATCTCCTCCGCCGCCGAAAAGGACGAAGATCGTAGATTTTCATCGGATACGAACATGGGCGAAGTGCTGTTGGTGGCCACCCGTCGCCTACGAGCCGACCAAGATTCCGATTCGGGGGAAGGATGGCGGTGGGTGAACCTGCGGTCCAATCCCAAAACGGCGGCGGAAGCCCTGGCCTTGGCCGTTGACATAGGGTCGCAGAGCGGAGACGGTGTTTCGGTAGGGAAACTGGGCGACCGGGAATGGGGGTTTTCCATGCTCTGCCGCCCCTCGGCCGCTCCCATAATGATGCGCAACCCGGATGTCGCCTCGGCACTGTTGCAACTGGCCGACCTCCGCCGACCGGGCCTGACCCTGCCCCGCACCAACTCTTTCGTCACCCTGCCCATTACCCGACTAGGGAATTTGGGAACGACCGGACCCGTACACCGCAAACTCATAAGGAGTAAGTTGTCCGAGGCGGGCGTATTCGACTTCTCCCCCCATCCCGGCGGAAAAACCGACTTCCCCGCGCTGTGGAACCACGACCACGCCAAAGAAACGCGCCTCGTTGTTCACCCCGACCAACACGGCCGCCCGGAACCGGGCAAAGAAAACCAGGCATCCAAACTGTGGAAAACAGCCACGCGTTGCCACTTCACCCTGGATTTCCGGTTCACTTCCCAACCGTTGGCCGCCTGCCTCACCCCCGAACCGACGCTGGGTGGCACCGCTTGGCCGTCGTTCATTCTCCATCCCGCGGACGGACCCGTTGTGGAAAAGCAGGAATGGATCTATCCGATGGTGCTGTGGGCAAACACCACCCTGGGATTAATGAGTTTCTACATAACCGGTTCCCGCACCCAGTCGGGGCGGTCGCGCATCACCATTTCCCGTCTACCGGAGTTGCCGGTCTTGGATGTGCGAGAACTGAACCCGCAACAGTTGCGCCTCGCCGAAACCATCTTTGACCGGTTCCGCGGCCGGGAGTTTATGCCGGCAAACCGGGCTCGCCAAGACCCGACCCGGCACGCTCTGGACCAAGCGGTTCTCGCCGAACTGCTGAAATTGGATCAAGATGTCCTGGACCGGGTAGCCATCCTCCGCGACCAATGGTGTCAAGAACCCCACCTACGCTAAATCGGACAGTAGACCCAAAAACCCGAATCAGCCACTCCTCGCTGGACATCAAGGACCCAGCATCGCCAACGGGATGACCGCTATGCCGTCCCGGCGGCGGTAGGCGTAGGGACCGGTGTTGATGACCGCTCCGCCGATCCATCGCGAGCCGAGGCGGGTGCGTAGCCAATGCAGGTGGTCGCAATCGCCGTCTTGGGGTACCCGGGAGAGTTTCGCCTCCAACGCCAACACCCTGCCTTCGCCGGTTTCCAGGATGATATCAACTTCTTGGCGACCGCCTTTGGTGCGAAGGTGATAGACCCGTGCGCCTATCGCCCCGGCGAACACCCGCAGGCTCAACGTCACCAGGGATTCAAAGAGGCGGCCAAATAATTCCCTGTTCAGCAACAGGGAGTGAGCGTTCCTGCTCAACAACATCAACGCCAAGGCGGGGTCGGCCAGATGACGTTTGGACGACCAATTTACCTGCGACAGCTTCTTTTCCGAGGGCATCCAGCCCGGCAAATCGTCAATCAGCCATAGACTGCGCAAGGTCTCATAGTAGGCCAAGGCGGTATTCCTGCCCGGGACCGAACCGTCCCCGCCAGCGGACGCGGCGCGGATTTTCTCCAAAGAGGCGGTAGTGGAGGTAACGGCCGCAAACGCTGCCATCCAGCGACGCAGGGAATCGGGCTTGCGCAATTTGCGCCCCGATGTTTCTATGTCGCGATGAATGACCCTTTCTATGTATTCAGCCAGTTGCGGGCCGCTCCGCTCCGGATGCCGCCGGATTCCGGGAAAACCCGACAGGCCGATCTCCATGGCATAGTCGTATGGTTCGAAGTCGGTGCGGCCCGCGACGGAAGCGGTCGCCCCTTCCAACAGGGACGACAGAGACACCTGCGTGTCGCCCGTCCCTCTCTCCGGGAGGGTCATGGGCCGCATCCGCAAAGTCACAAAACGGCCAGTGCCCGGGTGGGCGGCAATCCCCGTCGGGTTGGCCGAACCGGTGAGCACGAACCGGCCCGAGCGACTATCGGCGTCCACCTGTCGCCGCACTCCGTCAAAAACGGAGCCAGCCAAAGGCCATTCGTCGATCAGCAAGGGCTCCTGCCATCCGACCACCGCCGCAAACGGGTCGTCCCGCGCCCAATCGCGGATGTCCGGATCATCCAACAACATTTCGTCCGCGCGCACCCGGCGGGCGGTCTCCGTCTTGCCAACCGCTCGCGCCCCCTCAATCAACACCGCAGGCATTGCGTCCAGCCATTCGGACAATTGGGCGTCTACGATTCTAGGTTGATAGTCCACGAGCTCCCCGCGTCCGATTTCCGATAACCATTTCTAGTATACAGAAAGTACAGAGTCTATGATGCATTTGGTGTTCTAGAGTACAACTTGCACAGTTTCTAAGAAACAATTTGTGTGTCAAACAGGCCAAAAATGTCAAATCTCCCTGCTTTGGCTACAATAGGTGATATGCCGGTTCCGGTTACGTTTATGATGATCACACCCGGGGAGATACGGGATCACCTGACGCCCGTGCTCCGGGGGCTTGACGTCGAGAAGGCCCTTCTGTGGGGTTCCTACGCCCGCGGCGATGCTCACCCCGGTAGCGACATTGACTTGATTGTGGTGGCGGACACCAACCGGGGACGGCTGGAAAGAAACGGCGAATACCTTTGGGCGTTGGGAAACGCCTTGGATAAACTGTCGCCGGAGCTAACCAACCGTCGCCGCCCCGACCTGGACCTGGATGTTTTCTCCACCGTAGAGTGGGAAAAGCACGCCGCCAGCAACTCACGCGTTTATGAAACGGCGACCGCCGAAGGCATCGTCCTCTACGAACGAACCGGGTACCCGGCGGCTGTTTGAGGAAAACGCAGTACGCTCCATCGCGCCTTCATCGTCGTAAACAAAAACTTCGGTCAAGCCGTCCGCCGGGTTAGGGGAATAGGATTTCCAGCATTTTTCGGGCTACTTCTTCCCCTACCCGGTCTTGGGCTTCGGCGGTGGAGGCGGCCAGGTGGGGGGTCACCACGATTGCCGGATGCTCCAACAGCGGGCCTTCGGTCATCGGCTCGGAGACGAACACGTCCAGGGCCGCCCCGGCGACCCTGCCGGAGCGCAACCCCTCCACCAGGGCCTCCTCGTCCAGCACCCCGCCCCGGGAGGCGTTTATGATGCGCACCCCCGGTTTGGCGGCCGCCAGGGCCTCCCTGCCGATCAGGTTGCGGGTTTCCCCGGTGAGCGGAATGTGGATGGTGATGAAATCGGATTCGGCCAACAGCCGTTCCAGGTCCACCAGCTCGCCTCCCAGGCCGGCCACCCGCTCCGGCGTCAAATAGGGGTCGTAGACCAGAAACGACATTCCGAAAGCCAACGCCCGTTCCGCCACCAGCGACCCGATCCGGCCCAGCCCCACCACCCCCAGCGTCTTCCCGTACAGCTCCACCCCCCGGAATCGGGCCCGGTCCCACGACCCCGAACGGACCGAGGCGTCCGCCTGCGGGAGGTTGCGGCACATAGCCAGCATCAGGGCGAACGTGTGCTCGGCCGCGGAGATGGAGTTGGCGGCCGGGGCGCTCACCACCTCCGCCCCCGCCTCCCGGGCCGCCTCCAGGTCGATGTTGTCCAAACCGACCCCCGCCCGGCCGATCACCCGCAGTCCCGGGGCGGACTCGATCAGCTCCCGGTCCACCCGCACCCCGCTGCGCACCACGATCCCCTGCGCCTCCCCCATTAGTTCCAAAAGCCGCTCTCGGGAAACCTCCTCCGCCTCCGTCACCTCGCAACTCCGCCCCAGCAGGCGCAAGATGGTCTCCGAGACCAGTTCCGCAACCACCACTTGGGGGCGCTTGTCGTTGTTCATTCCGTTCCTCCGCCGGTCGGTTACAGGGGGGATAAGACGCTACTTTACCGCAGGCGGGGGGCAATCCGCTCCTCCGGTCGGCAAAACCGCCCCCGACCCTCTACCCTCATATAGTCCCCCATAAAAGAGGAGGCCGATAAATGGATTTCAACCTCAGCCCCGAACATCTGCTGTTCCGCAACACCGTCCGGGAGTTTGCGGACCGGGAAATCCGGCCGGTGGCGCGGGAATGGGAACAGTCCGGCCGCTACCCGACCGAAATCGTGGACTCAATGAAAGAGATGGGCCTGTTCGGGTTGACGGTGCCGGAGGAATACGGCGGGATGGGAGCGGACCTGGTCAGCCTGGCCATCGCTTTCGAGGAAATCAGCCGGGCCTGGATGGGCATCGCCGGCATCCTCGGCAGCCACACCCTGTCCTGCTTTATGATCGCCAAACACGGCACCCCCGAACAGCGCCGCCGCTACCTGCCCGACTTGGCCTCCGGCGCCAGGCGCACCGGCGTGGCCCTCACCGAACCGGACGCCGGGTCCGACCTGCAGGGCATCAAAACGCGGGCCGTGCGGGACGGGGACGAATACGTCATCCGGGGAACCAAAATGTGGATTACCAACGCCCGCTTCGCCGACCCGTTGCCGGTGCTGGCCAAAACCGACCCGGAGGCCGACCCGGCCCATCGGGGAATGAGCGTGCTGTTGGTGGAACAGGGAACGCCGGGCTTCACGGTCTCCCGCGACCTGCCCAAACTGGGCTACAAGGGGCCCGAAAGTTGCGAAGTGCTGCTCGACGATGTGCGGACGCCGGCCGCCAACCTGCTGGGGGGGGAGGAAGGACGGGGCCTGCAACAGGTTCTGGGAGGGCTGGAAATCGGACGCATCAACATCGCCGCCCGCTCGGTGGGAATAGCCCAGGAAGCCTACGACCAGGCCCTGTCCTACAGCCGGGAGCGGAAAGCCTTCGGACAGCCCATCGCCGGGTTCCAGGCCGTCCAGTTGAAACTGGCGGAGATGGCCACCAAAACCCAGGCCGCCCGGTTGCTAACCTGGTGGGCCGCCGCCCAGGCCGACCAGGGGAAGCGGGTGGACCTGGAGGCGGGGATGGCCAAATATTTCGCTTCCGAGGCGGCACTGGAGAACTCCCTGGAATCAATGCGGGTGCACGGCGGGGCCGGCTACTCCCAAGAGTTGGACATCGAACGTCTGTATCGGGACGCCCCCCTGACCGCCATCGGGGAAGGCACCAACGAAATCCTGAAAACGGTGATCGCCCGGGGGCTGATCTCGGAACGGGTCAAAATCGACTGAGCCCGGCGGCGGTCAATCGCCCAGTTCCTCGATGGGAACGTCCGGTTCGGGCCAAAATCCCTTGTCCTGGGGGGCGGAGCGTTTGTAGACGAACACCGACCGTTCGTAGACCAGCACCGTGCCCCCCTCCTGGTTGAGGCCCCGGGTGCGGAAAGAGACGATCCCCCCATAGGGGCGGGACTCCGACTCCCGCTTGGACAGCACCTGCGACTCGGCGTAGAGGGTGTCGCCCACGAACACCGGCTTGGTGAGGCGGATGCGGTCCCAGCCCAGATTGGCGAACACCTTCTGGGAGGTGTCCACCACGCTCAGCCCCAGCACGATGGCCAAGGTCACCCCCGAGTTGACGATGGCCTTCCCGAACGGGGTGGTCTCCGCGTAGTGGTCGTTGAAATGGGACTGGTTGGTGTTCATCGTCAGCAACGTCATCCAGATGTTGTCCGCCTCGGTGATGGTCCGCCCCAGCGGACTGCGGTACACGTCCCCCACCGCGAAGTCCTCGTAGTAACGACCGAACTGTCTTTCCCGCAAAGGCATTGCGCCTCCCTTTCTTCCCCTGGTTACCTACCTGTCCGCCGGACCCCGCGATGTTCGGGTTCGTTCCGACCCGGGAGCACCCGTCCCGATACAACGTTATAGTACCGATTAAGCGCGTCCGCCCCCGGCTAGTCCGGTCTAAAGGGTCCACGGGGGCGACCGCCCTGTTGCTTTAAACCACCACCCGGGACCAAACCCAGACGGAGCGGCGGACGGGTTGCCGGAGCACGCGGGCCCCCCGGTTTGAATCAAGTCTCCGAAGACTTTCGCCAACTCCCGCGCTGTAATCGAATCGATCGGACCCGTTCTCCCACGA
The DNA here is from genome assembly GCA_965243835.1 of Candidatus Spongiisociaceae bacterium. GTDB lineage: Bacteria > Actinomycetota > Acidimicrobiia > Spongiisociales > Spongiisociaceae. The sequence goes on along the minus strand of OZ251578.1, from coordinate 3,009,650 downwards.
CGCCGGGTATTCCCCACGCTGACGAGGGCTCCTCCCCGCCGAGCATCCACGCCCGGGATCAATCCGTCGGCGCGATGGCAAAATACGACGAGGCGCCCGAAGGGCGACCGCGCCCGGCACCGGGAAAGCTTCGCCGATCAACCGGACCTATTTAACCGCGCCCTCCCGCAACCTCAGGGCTCAGGGGCCATCTCCGGGGGCGTGGGAGATACGGCGGGAGCGGGCCCACTCCCGGACCAGTTCGTAGACCTCCTGCGGCTAATAGGGACAGACTGATTGCCGGTCCGGAAGACAATTCGCCCTTCACCTCGCGCAACGGCCCAGGAAACTCCCCGAGCGCAACGCCCATCCCAATATCACGCTATAGTATCGGGTTTAAGAGCGGCCGCCCCCGGTATCGGCATAGCTATATAGCAACTGGGGACGGCCGCCCTACTACTTTAATCACCACAGGGGACCAAACCCAGATGGAGCGGCGAGCGGCTTGCCGGAGCACGCGGACCCCCGGCTTGAATCAAGGCTCCGAAGACTTTCGCCAACTCCCGCGCGGCGGCCGAAAACGGCCGGACCTGTTCTCCCGCGACACCGGGTATTCCCCACGCTGACGAGGGCTCCTCCCCGCCGAGCATCCACGCCCGGGATCGAGCCGTCGGCGCGATGGCAAAATACGACGAGGCGCCCGAAGGGCGGCGCCCCCGGCGGCCGGGAAAGCTTTTAAACAACCGGGGCTATTTAACCGCCTTCCCGCGACCTTAGGGCTCAGGGGCCGGCTCCGGGGATGCGGGGGGATCCGGCGGGGGCGGGCCGGGGTCGTCCAACCCTTCGCCGACCGCCCACTCCCGGACCAGTTCGTAGGCCTCCTGCGGCTGGTAGGGGCCGTCCTCGATGCGCTTCTCCAACAGCATTTTCAGTATCTCCCCCACTTGCCGTCCGGGGGGGATGCCCAGGTATTCCATCACCTGGTTGCCGTCCACGGGGGGGCGCAGGGCATCCAACTCCTCCCGGGCCCGCAAATGGACGATGCGTTCTTCCAACTCGTCCATTTGCCGGGCGATGGCCCGCTCTTTGCGTTCGTTGGCGGTGGTCACATCGCACCGCACCAGCTGGTTCAGTTTGTCCAGCAGGGGCCCCGCGTCCCGCACGTAGCGGCGCACCGCCGAATCGGTCCACCCCATCTTGAAAGTGTGGGCCCGCATATGCAGAAAAACCAGTTCCGACACATGCGCGATCACTTCCTTCGGATAACGCAACTCCCGCAGGCGCCGGCGGGTCATGCGGGCTCCCACCACCTCGTGGGAATGAAAGGTGACCCGCGGCCCCGCAAAACGGCGGGTGGCGGGCTTGCCCACATCATGGAACAGGGCCGCCAACCGCAACACCAGGTCGGGTTCGGTTTTTTCCATCACCGCCAAGGAGTGGGCCAGTACGTCCTTGTGACGATGGTCGGGGTCGCTTTCCATAGCCAACGCGGGAATCTCCGGGATGAACTCCTCCGCCAAACCGGAAGACGCCAGCCCCTCCATCCCCGCCCGCGCCCCCGGAGCAACCAGCAGTTTGGACAACTCGTCCCGGATGCGCTCCGGACTGACAATCCGCAACCGGTCGGCCATTTCCCCCACCGCCGCCAGCTCCTCGGGGCCGGGGCGGAACCCCAGCTGGGCGGCGAAGCGGAACAGGCGCAACATTCGCAACGGGTCGTCGGAGAAAGAAACCTGCGGGCCGAGCGGGGTGCGCAACACGCCCCGGGCCGCATCCGCCGTCCCCTGGTACGGGTCGAGCAACCGGGGCTGGTCTTCGGTCAGGCTGATGGCCATGGCGTTGACCGTGAAATCCCGCCGGGACAAATCCTGTTCGACGGAATCTCCGTACTTGACCTGCGGGCGGCGGCTGTCCGGATCGTAGGCTTCGGAACGGAAAGTGGTGATTTCGTAGAGGAAGCCGTCCTTGCGGGCAGCGATGGTTCCGAACCGCTCCCCCACCGCGTACAGGTTGTCCGCCCATCCCCGCAGGAGTGCCTTGACAGCCGGGGGCCGGGCGGAGGTGGCGAAATCCATATCGGGGACCTCCCGCCCCAGCAGGGCGTCGCGCACCGACCCGCCCACCAGGTGCAGTTCAAACCCGGCGGCGGCGAACAGCCCGCTCAGACGGCGGACTTCCCCTTCGGTGAGCCATTTGAAACGTTCGGGTATCACGGTTGGTTCTTCCTAATCGGGCTAAGCAACGGCATCAAGGACGGGAAACCGGCGGACAGGCCGGACCCCGATACGATGTTACCGACCTCGAACCCGCCCCCGGACCACCGGCGGCCGCCGCCCGCGCCAGCCGCAAACCCGCCCAGAAAGGTGCTATCGGGGCCGCGCGACCCAAACTGGCTCTAGGCATCGGTTAGCATCGGCGGGCGGTTTGACCCCTCCGGGTTCCACCTCATGGAAAACGCCTTCGACCGCGCCCGGGGGTTGCCGCACCATCCGGGTATTCGGTAGATCTACCCGAACGGCGCGGTTGATTATATCCGACCGATTAGCCGGTTGTCCGGTTCATACCCGTCCGGCGCAACCGGGTTATTCGGAATAAATCATCCCGACCGGTAGCGGAACTGAACGCCCTCCTGTTGGGAAGCCGGTCCCTAACGGCCGGCCGAGTACCGAATGGTTCGTCCGCCCGCCCCCAAACTGTCAACAACGTCCTGGCCATATACGCCTAACGGCAAATACATCTAGCAATCAAACGCCCCTCTCGGACAACACCCCGCCCCGCGCCCGCAACGTAGCGGACCACCCTCCTCCACGACCCAACCCGTCGGGAACCAGTCCAACCGCTACCGCCGAACGTCCCCCACACCCCCACTCCCAACACCGCCCAAATCCCCGCGCCGCCGACGACCGCGTCCATCGCCCCGCGCCGAAACCCACCCGGCGCCGCACGCCCCTTGGCAACCAAACAACCCCCGGACGACATACCATCCGTCGCCGGCAACCCCCTTACACGACCCAACTCGTCAAGAACCAGTCCAACCGCTACCGCCGAACGTCCCTCGCGGCGCCGTCGCCGCATTCCAAACGCGTTCGCCGCGCCCTGCGAAACCCGCCGGGTTGCGAACCGTTTAGCAACCTCCCGCCTTTCCGGACGGCATCCCCTCTCCGCCCATCGCCCGCAACCCGGCGGGCAATCCCCCTACGCGGCCCGTCCCGTCAGGGGCCGGTCCAATCGCTTTGGCCGGCCGTCTCGCCGTACCCGGCCCGCACCCGCTCCAACACCGTCCAGGCCGCCTCCGGGGAGCGGAACCGGTTTGGTTCGTCCTCCGCAGGCAAACCGGCGGCACCGGTCAGGGTGGCCGCTACCGAATCGGCGATGGCCGCGAGGTCGTATCCCCCTTCCAGGAAAAAGATGGTGCGGCCCGGGGGGACCGCCTCCCGCAGGGCGGCCGCCATGTAGGCGTAGTCGGAGGCCAAAAGCCGCAGGTAGGCCAGCGGGTCGGCGGCGTGGGCGTCGTATCCGGCGCTGACCAGCATCCAATCCGGCTCAAACCGGCGCAGGGCGGGCCCAATCAACGAGTCAAAGGCCCGCCGATACAGGTCGCCGGCCGCGCCCGCCGGCAACGGCAGGTTCAGGGTGGTGGTCGGGGAAGGATAGGCTTCCGCATCCGCCATTCCGCCGGTGCCCGGATAGTAGGGAAACTGATGGAGGGAAATGTAGAACACTCCGGGGTGGGCGGCGAATGTTTCTTCGGTGCCGTTACCGTGGTGGACATCCCAATCTACGATGGCCACCCGGCTCCCCCGGCCGGCCAACAGGGCCGCGGTAATCGCCGCGTTGTTGAACAGGCAGAAACCCATGGCCGTAGCGGTGCGGGCGTGATGTCCGGGGGGGCGAACGGCCAGGAAAGCCGCCTCCGCTTCCCCCGCCTGCAAGCGGCGCACCGCCTCCGGGCCCGCCCCGGCCGCCCGCAGGGCCGCCTCCCACGACTCCTCCCCGGCCCGGGTGTCGGGATCCAGTCGGCCGCCCCCGGCCGCGCACAGCCGCTCCATCCCCGCGATGTAGGCGGGGTCATGCACAAGTTCCAGAATCTCCCGGCTCGCCAACGGCGCCTCCGCCGGAATGGTTTCCACCAGGGCCGCCTCCGCTCCGGCCAGGGCCGCCTCCAGCCGGGCCGGGCGTTCCGGATGGTTGCGGCCCGCGTCGTGCCGGGCGCAAGCCGGATGACTGACGGACAAAACCCTCATCGTCCGCAATCTACCCGGACGGGCGGAGCGGGGGACAAGTAAAATCCCCGCAACGGGTCCGCTGGCAAAGGAGGTTTGCGATGTCCGAGTTCTTCGCGGAGGTGAGCGAACCGATCAAGTTCGGCGGTTTGGACTCCGATGATCCCCTGACTTTCAAAGTCTACCAGCCGGAGCGGGTGGTGCTGGGCAAACGGATGGAGGACCAACTGCGGGCGGCGGTATGTTACTGGCATTCTTTCAACTGGCCCGGTTCGGATGTGTTCGGCTTGGGGACTTTGGACCGGCCGTGGCTGGAACCGGGGGGCGACCCGATGGACGCCGCCCGCATGAAAATGGACGCCGCCTTCGAGTTTATGGCCAAACTGGGGTTTCCTTTTTTCTGCTTCCACGACCGGGACATCGCCCCGGACGGGGACTCCTTCGCGGGCACGGTTCGCAACCTGGAGCAGATGACGGACTACATGGCGGAGAAGATGGAGTCCACCGGGCGGCGGCTGTTGTGGGGAACGGCCAACCTGACCGCCCACCCCCGGTATGCGGCGGGGGCGGCCACCAACCCCGACCCGGAAGTGTTCGCCTGCGCCGCCGCCCAAGTGCGCCACTGCCTGGAGGCCACTCACCGGCTGGGAGGAGCCAACTACGTGCTGTGGGGCGGACGGGAAGGTTACGAAACCCTGCTCAACACCGACTTGCGCCGGGAAGCCGACCAACTGGCCCGCTTCCTGCATCTGGTGGCCGAACACAAGCATCGCCTCGGGTTTGCGGGGACGTTGCTGATCGAACCCAAGCCGCAGGAACCGGCCAAGCATCAATACGACTACGACAGCCAGTCGGTGCACGGGTTCTTGGAACGCTACGGGCTGACCGACGAGTTCCGGCTCAACATCGAGGTGAACCACGCTACTTTGGCCGGCCACACTTTTCACCACGAAGTGGCCTACGCGGTGGACTCCGGCATCTTCGGGTCGGTGGACGCCAACCGGGGCGACTATCAGAATATGTGGGACACCGACCAGTTCCCCAACTCGGTGGAGGAGTTGTCGCTGGCCTTGCATGAGATCCTGCGGGGGGGAGGAATGGGAAACGGGGGGTTCAACTTCGACGCCAAATTGCGCCGTCAGTCGGTGAACCGGACCGACCTGTTCCATGGACACATCGGCGGCCTGGATACCCTGGCCCTGGCCCTCCTGGTCGCGGCGGAAATGATCGCCGACGGCACGTTGACCGGGGCCCGCCGGGACCGTTACGCGGGCTGGTCGCAGGAACTGGGGTCGCGCATTATGGACGGAACGGAAACCCTGCAGTCGCTGGCCGAGCGGGTCCTGGCGGGGAGCGTTGATCCGGCCCCGGCCTCGGGCGGCCAAGAGGCCTTGGAAAACGAGGTGAACCGGACGCTGTGGCGGGTGCGGTGAGCCTGGTCCTGGGACTGGACGTTTCCACCACCGCCGCCAAGGCGGTCCTGATGGACCGCGCGGGGCGGGCGGCGGCGACCGGGACGGCGGAATACCCCTGCCGGACGCCCCGGCCTATGTGGTCGGAGGCCGACCCGGACCGGTGGTGGGAGGGGGCGGCGGCCGCCATCCGTTCCGCCCTGCGGTCGGCGGGGGTTGCGGGACGGGAAGTGGAGGCGGCGGGAGCGACCGGGCAGATGCACGGATGCGTGTTGCTGGACCGGAAAGGGGAGGTTCTGCGACCGGCTATTTTGTGGAACGATCAGCGCACCGGCCGGCAGTGCGAGCAAATCCGCCGTCGGCTGGGCCCCCGGTTGTTGGAGATAACCGGCAACGACGCCCTGACCGGCTTCACCGCCCCCAAACTGTTGTGGGTGCGGGAAAACGAACCGCATGTGTGGGAGCGGGTCGCGCATTTCCTGCTTCCCAAAGATTATGTCCGTTTCCGGCTGACCGGGGAGTTGGCCACCGACAAGTCGGACGGGGCGGGGACGTTGCTGTTCGACTTGGCCGCCCGCACCTGGTCGGGGGAAATCTTGGAGGCCCTGGATGTCAACCCGGACTGGACGCCGCGGGCTTGTGAGGGGCCGGAGGTCGCCGGGACGGTGAGCGTGGAGGCGGCCCGTCTGACCGGCTTGGCCGCCGGAACCCCGGTGGTGGCGGGCGGCGGCGACCAGGCGGCCAACGCCGTCGGGTGCGGGGCGGTGGACCCGGGGACGGTCGCCCTGTCGTTGGGCACCTCCGGGGTGGTGTTCGCCCCCACCCGGGAGCCGACGGCGGAGACGGCGGGACGGGTTCATTCTTTCTGCCATTGCCTGCCGGACCGCTGGCACCTGATGGGGGTGATGCTGTCCGCCGCCGGCGCCCTGCGCTGGTTCCGGGACGCGCTGGCCCCCGGGACGGGCTTCGCGCAGCTGGACGCGGAGGCGGCCCGGGTTCCGGCCGGGGCCGAGGGGTTGCTGTTCGCCCCCTATCTGACCGGGGAGCGCACCCCCTATCCCGACCCCGCCGCCCGGGGGGCGTTCGTAGGTTTGATGGTCCGGCACGACCGGGGGCACCTGGCGCGGGCCGTGCTGGAAGGGGTGGCTTTCGGACTGCGGGACTCCCTGGAGGCGATGACCGGGGCCGGGATGCCCCGCCCGCGGCAAATCCGGGCTTCCGGAGGGGGAACCCGCAGCCCCCTGTGGCGGCAAATACTGGCCGATGTCCTGGGAGCGGAAATCGTCTCCGTTTCCACCGCCGAAGGGGCCGCCGCCGGAGCGGGAGTGTTGGCCGCCGTCGGGGCGGGATGGTTCCCCTCGGTAGGCGAATCCGCCTCCGCAATGGTCAAGGTTTCCGGTGCCGTCCCGCCCGGCCCCGACCGGGAAATCTACCACCGCCTGCATCCTCTCTACCAAACCCTCTACCCCGCCCTGCGCCCCGCCAACCACTCCCTAACTGCGTTCGCCGCTACCGAACCCTATGAAGAATCGTAAACCGCAAAATCCATATAATAGGTTTCGTCATCTATTTTATAAAATGTAACATCCGTCCTGCCGTACCGATCAAGATGCCCTCTTGTCACCGGCGCCCCGGAATCAACATCTAGCCGCTTCCTAAAGTACTGCCCGATTATATGATTACCCTCCGGGGTGTGTATAGCTTTATCTCCGTCCTGTGCTACCGCCGCGATAAACACGAACCCATCATCGGTTCGTACGGTAAACCTTTCGGTTCTCCCAGGGAAAAACCCCTTCCCTGCTATGTTAGAGTGTACAGGTATGTAATCTTGATTGCGGTCTCGGCCTGCTCGTTGGCCCCAATTTAATCCCGAAGTTTTCCCCGGAGCACCGCCCCGTGTAATGTCTTACGCTTTCTTGTTTGGCGATTGTTTCTAAGATGGATTCAAAAACAATCGCTATGCCTTTCGGGGGTACCGCCATTCCTATTTGCCTTCTTACGCTTTCTTTGCCGCCTTCAAAAACGTAATCATCGGGGAAGGTCTGCAACCTGGCACGCTCGCGATTCGTTAAAGCCCGATCCTCGCTCCAGTGGTATAGATGGGTGCCGCCCCCGCCGCTACCGGTAACAGTATAGGCAGGCTCGTCTGGAAGCAACCGTCTGTATATTTGGCTGATCAGCGCCTTGCTACGCATATTTAACCTTAGCCGCTCGGGTATGTCTGCTGTGAAAACATTTTCGCCGGGCTTGATATACTTAAGACGTTCCACGACTCGAGCACTCTGCGCGGTTCGCTCATTATTAGAACAATCCCATGGTATTCCCGTCAAAGCCATCTTTGCGGTGTTCGTTTTGCCAGTAGGCGTAGGGTGCGCAAAATCTATATCAAGATCCCTTCGAAAGCCAACTATTATATAGCGGTGTCTTTTCTGAGGGACACCATAGTCTTCAAACCTGTATAGGTGTTTCGTTACCCTATATCCCGTTCCGGCCTGCTCGAACTCATTTAAAATATGGGAGAAATCCGCTTTCTTATTAATGGACGATAAACCGCTTACGTTTTCCGCCACAAAAAACTTCGGCCGAAGCGTTGCAAGAGCTTCCACCCCAAATCTGTACAGGCCGCCGTAATTTCCATCGATGCCCTTACGCTTGCCTACGATGCTAAAATCGTTGCAAGGAAACCCGAACACCAACCCGTCGATGGGCTCCAATTCGTCAAAGTCGATTTGTTTTATATCGCGCTGGTATATCCTATCTGAAGCAACCATCTGCTCGATTGTTCGGCAACTATCCCGATCAATATCCGTCACCCAGGCATGCTCGAAACGCCGCCCTTTGAAGCCGGCTAGAGACGCGCCCAATGCCATGCCCCCGGCCCCGCAAAACAACTCCCCCAACATAACGGGATTGGCCCAGTTATAGGCTTCGCCGTTAATGGCGCCTGCAGAGGACAGGCGCACCGCGCGTCTGGAGATCTCGCCGAGACGCATCTGGTCGGACAGGGCTATTTGCTTCATAATTCTCACTTTAGTAATCGCCAGCGACAAATTGGTATTTTGCGACGGATGGTGGAGGGTCTAGCGTATTGGTATGCCGCCGCCGTTGCCGCCCCGTTACCGTTTGGAGGTGCGTTTGGGACGCGACCAGGACGTTGAGGAATGGCTGGCCACCGACCTCACCCTGGATCGTCCGGTGCTGGTGCGGGTGGTGGGGCCGGAAGCCGAACCGCACCGGCAGGAGCGTTTCCTGGGCAAGGTGCGCAGCGCGGCCCGGGTCAGCCACATCCACTTGGCCGAAGTGTACGATGCGGAGCAGACGGAGGGGACGGCCTATTCGGTGACCGAGTGGACAGGGGGCATATCCCTGGCCAACCGGGTCGCCGCCGGGGAAACTCCCTCCATCCCCGAGTTCCTGTCCAACGCGGCCGGGCTGGCCGACGGGTTGGCCGCCCTGCACGAGGAGGGAATCGTGCACGGATCCATCGACGCCTCGGCGGTGGGATACGCCGGGGCGCACCCGGCCAAACTAGGAGCCTTCGGCCGCAGTTCGCAAACCTGGTCCGCCGCCGCCGATGTGCAGGCTCTGGGCTCCGCCCTGGAGACCGCCCTTACCGGCCGGCCCGCCGGCGAGATAGCCCCCTCGCAAATGATCGACGCCCTGCCCGCGGCGGTGGACGAAGCCTTGCGCCAAGCCCGGCGGGGGGAAATAAACTCCCGGCGCCTGTCGGAACTGATCCGCTCCATCCCCTACGCCCCGCCCCCCCGCCCCGAAGCCCGCTGGTCATGGCGGTGGCTGATACCGGCCTTGGGGCTGGCGGTGGCCGCCGTCGTTTTACTGTATCTGGGTTCGCTCCTGCAACCGGAAACGGAGGCGCCGGTCCTGCCCCCCGAACTGGCCGCCCCCCGGCTGGAGGAGGCGCCGGCCCGCGCCGCCGCCCCTCCCCCGGCCACCACCGCCGTTGCCGCGCCCGCCTCCCCCACCCCCACCGTTGCCGCGCCCGCCTCCCCGGTGGAAGTGCGTCAAGCCCTGGTATACGATCCGCTGGGCGACGGCTCCGAAAACTCCTCCCGGGTGGGGGCCCTGGTGGACGAAGACCCGGCCACGTCTTGGCGCACCGAGCGCTACTACGACCCTCTGCCCCTGCTCAAGGACGGGGTGGGAGTGGCGTTTGAAGTCACCGGCGTCCCGCAACGAATGGAACTGGTGGGAATGTCGGAAGGGACGGCTTTCCAGATAATGTGGTCCCCCGGCTTGGAGGAAAACCCCCGCCGGTGGGAGATGGTGGCGGGGGGACGCTCCTTTCCGGAGGATAACGTCATTCAACTCCCCGCCCGCCCGGCCGGGTTGTGGTTGTTATGGCTGGTTGATTTGCCGGTGACCGAACAGGGTTATCAGACGCAACTGTCCGAAGTAAGATTTCGCTAATGACCGGCCGACCCGACCCGGACGCCGACCTGATCGCCCGGCATTTAGCGGGCGACCGGGATGCTTTCGACCGTTTGCTGACCGCCCACCAAACACGGGTGTTCGCGGTGTGCCTGCGCATCCTGGGCGATCGCGAGAAAGCCTTGGACGCCGCCCAGGAAACCTTTATCACCGTATTGCGCAAACTGGACACGTTCCAGGGTCGTTCCGCCTTCGCCACCTGGCTGTACCGGATTGCGGTCAACGCCTGCTACGACCTGTTGCGCAAAGAGGGACGCCGACCCGCGGCCCCCCTGTCCGAAACCCATCAGCCCCCGGACCACGCCGCCCTGCGGGAGTTGGAGGCGGCCGAAGCGCGCCCCGCCATCGAACGCGCCCTGGCCGAACTGCCCGCCGAATACGCGGCGGTGGTCGTCCTCAGCGATTTGGAGGATCTGCCCTTGCACGAAGTGGCCGAAACGTTGCAACTGCCCTTGGGAACGGTCAAATCGCGTCTGTTCCGGGGCCGCAAGCGACTCGCTCGAAATTTACAGAACCTTTTAGGGGGCGCCGGGCGTCAAAAGGATGAAGCCAATGACTGATCAACCACTCACCCCGGAACGGATAATGGAACTGGCCGCCCAACCCGGCGGTGGGCCGGAGGAGGCGCGGCTGTCCCCGGAACAGCGGGCCGAGGTGGAGGAACAACGGGCGGTGCGCCGCATGTTGTCTTCCCTGCCCTCCCCGCAATTGACCCCCGAAGAACAGCGGGACTTGCGCCGGGCGGTGCATGCCGCCGCCGCGGAGTCGGCCCGCGCCGTCCCCGCTCCTCCGGCGCGACGCCGCCGTTGGTCCCGGGCCTGGCCCGCCCTGGCGGCCGCCGCCTCCCTGGCGGTGTTGGCTGCGGTGGCCCTCAACCTGCGCGACCTCGGAGACACCGTCACCGAACAGGTAGCGGTGACCGCCGCCCCCACTACCGCCGCAGCTACCCGGGTAGAGACCACCGCCGCCCCTACTACCACCGCCGCCGCCGCTGAGATGATGGCCGAGGCTCCGGAAGACGCCGCAGACTTGACCGCCGTCGGCGTTACCGAAGAGACGGCCGACGCATCGGCCCCGGAAGACGCTCCGCAGACGGACGAAGACGCACCGCAGGCATCCGCCGCGCCGCAACCCGCGGCGGCGCCGACCGAGGTCACCGAGCGGGAAGTGATGTTCTCCCGCGCGTGGGCGGAGTCGTTGCCCCGGTTCCGGGAGTTCCGGGAAGGCGATGACGGGTATTCCGAAGAGGAGTTGGCCGACCAAGCGAGAGAGACGGCCGCCGGGCGCCCGGACGCGTTCCCGCTCCCCTACTCCGATCTGGAGGATTACGCGGCCGAAGCCGACCTGGCCTGCTGGGATTATTTCGCCGCCGGGACGGACGATGACCGGACGACGGTGCTATTCGCCGGCCGGGCCTGGATCGGCGATTACTGGTACGAGGTGTATTACGTGGAAACGGACTATCCCGACGCCGGCCTCCGGGAAACCGTCGTCGCCTTCACGCCCCCCGGCGGCCTGCCCGGAACCGCTACGGAAAACAACTCCGCCGACGCGGACTCCTGCTGGCCGCTGTCCATAACCGAACACTGAGGACGAAGCCGGGGCTGGGGCGGCGCCGGAAGCGTCCGGAGGCGGGTAGGCTGGGGGCGATGAAACTTTCAGCAACCTGGTACGTGGACCTGCTGGAGCGGTTCACGGCCCGCGTACGGCGCATCACGGTGGACCGCCCGGCGCGGGGAATCACCTTCGTCACCATCGGCTTGGGGGTGGTTACCTTGCTGACGGCGGCGGTGGTATTCCTGTCGGTGGCCCTGTTCCGGCTGTTGGTAATAGGAGTGGGCGACATCGGGGCCTACGCCATCGCCGGGGGATTATTTCTGGCCCTGGGATGGTTGTTCTGGTACAGACGCGACCGTCGATCGGAGGAGAACAGTGACTGAACGGGAGTCGCCGGGGGAGACCGGGGACGACCCGGTAGAGAAAGTAATCATCATCGGGTCGGGCCCGGCCGGGCTGACCGCCGCCTTGTACGCGGCCCGCGCCAACCTGCGGCCGCTGGTGTTCGAGGGGTTCAGCGCCGGGGGGCAGTTGATGATCACCACCGACGTGGAAAACTACCCCGGTTTCCCGCAGGGAATAATGGGGCCGGAGTTGATGGACCTGTTCCGCGACCAGGCGGAACGGTTCGGCGCCCGGTTGTTGCCCACCGATGTCACCGCCGTGCAACTGTCGGACCGCCCTTTTGAAGTGCGTGTTGAGAATGAACGTTATATATCGGAAACTATCATTATCGCTACCGGAGCTTCCGCCCGCTGGCTGGAAGTTCCGGGGGAAGAGCGGTTGATAGGCAAAGGCGTATCCGCCTGCGCCACCTGCGACGGCTTTTTCTTCCGGGACCGGGAAATCATCGTGGTGGGCGGCGGCGACTCGGCCATGGAAGAGGCCCTGTTTCTGACCAAGTTCGCCTCCAAGGTGACCATCGTCCATCGGCGGGACGAGTTCCGGGCTTCCCGGATTATGGCCGACCGGGCCCTGTCCCACGACAAGATCGAGGTTATCTGGAATGCGGTGGTGGAGGAAATCTTGGGCGAGGACGGCGTAACCGGGGTGCGACTGGCCGACACGCAAACCGGACAAACCCGCGAGCATCCTTGCACGGGGGTGTTCGTAGCCATCGGCCACGACCCCAACACTTCCCTGTTCAAAGGGCAGTTGGAGCTGGACGACAACGGTTACGTCATCCTGCCCGGGCCGGGTACCATGACCAGCGTGCCCGGGGTGTTCGCCGCCGGGGATGTGGCCGACACCGTATATCGTCAAGCGGTCACCGCGGCCGGAACCGGTTGCGCCGCCGCCATCGACGCCGAACGGTGGATGGAGTCCGCGCCCTCCCCCATCTAAAAATCCTGAAACTATGCTACGCAAAGTAGCGATAAACAACAAGGAGGACTAATGTCCGCAATAATCACCTTATCCGATGCCGACTTCACCCAACAGGTGGCCGGCGACCGGCCCATCCTGGTTGACTTCTGGGCCGAATGGTGCGGCCCGTGCCGGTTGGTAGCCCCGGTTCTGGAAGAAATCGCCCGGGAGCACGGCGATCGGATCACCATCGCCAAGCTGAACATCGACGAGAACCCCCAAACTCCCGCCGAGCACGATGTGATGAGCATCCCCACTATGATACTGTTCCAAAACGGAATGGAGCGCAAAAGAATCGTAGGGGCCCGCAGTAAGGCGGATATGGTCAATCAGCTCTCCGGCTGGCTGAACTGACCTTCTCCCGGTTCAGGGAAAAACCGGCGGTAGATCGACTCCAACTGATCCAGACTGGAAAAACCGAGCGTTACTTGCCCTTTGTTGTTTTTGAACCGAATGCGCACTTTGGTCCCCAGCTGGTCGGCCAACCGGTTTTCCAACTCGATGACGGCCGCCGGTCGCATCTCCCGCATTATGGGAGGTTTATCGTCTTTAAGGGCGGCGATCTCCGCTTCTAAACGGCGTACCGACCAGTCACCGGCGATGGCTCGTCCGGCCAGTTTCTCGGCCGTGGCCGGATCGTCCACGCTCAGCAAGGCCCGGGCGTGCCCGGCGGTCAGGTCGCCGGTCACCAGGGCCGCCTGGATGACCGGACTCAGTTGCAACAGGCGCAATGAGTTGGTTACAGCCGCCCGGCTACGACCCACCCGTTCGCCGATTTCGGCATGCGTCATCCCGAAATCGTCTTGGAGTTGCGCAAACGCGGCCGCTTCCTCCAGCGGACCCAGGTCTTCCCGTTGCAAGTTCTCCACCAAGGCTTCCGTCAACGACCCCTGTTCATCGGTTTCCCTGATCAGAGCCGGTATTTCGGTCAACCCGGCCGCTTGCGCGGCCCGCCACCGCCGCTCCCCGGCCACCAGCAGATAACCCATCCCCTGCGGTCTCACCACCACCGGTTGCAACACGCCCACTTGACGAATGGACTCGGTTAGCGAATCCAAGGCTTCCCGGTCAAAATCGCTCCGGGGTTGCCTGCGGTTGGGGGAAATATCCCCCACCGGAATGTAATCCAGACTGCGCCCGGCGCCGGCGGGAATCAAAGCCCCCAACCCTTTCCCCAGCCCGGTTCTCCGCTCTGCCATTGTCATCCTCCTTGATGTCGCTCGATAAACTCCCGGGCCGCCAAGCGATAGGCGATAGCCCCCGGGCTCATTGCGTCATAGGTTTCAATCGGTTCCCCGTAGGAAGGGGCCTCCGAAAGCCGAACCGAGCGGGGAACCACCGCCCGGTAGGCGGTATCGCCGAAATATTCCCGGACTTCGGCCATCACTTGGGCGGACAGTTTGGTGCGACCATCGTACATTGTAAGCAACACCCCGCCTATTTCCAACTTGTCGTTCAAGTTTTCCCTGATCATATCCACATTGCGCAACAACTGGCCCAGCCCCTCCAAGGCGTAGTACTCGCACTGGATGGGGATCAGTATTTCGTGGCAGGCCGCTAGGGCGTTGACGGTCAGCAACCCCAGACTGGGCGGACAATCCACAAACACATAATCGTACTCGCCCGCCGCCCCCGCCAGGGCCGCATCCAAACGGCGTTCCCTATTCATCACGGATACCAGTTCGATTTCCGCACCGGCCAAATCAATGGTGGCAGGCACTAGGAACAAATTTTTGACGCTGGTGGGCTCTGTGGAGTCCAACAAGGAAGCATCGCCCAACAAGACCTCGTAGATGGAGGTTTCCAAACTGTTGCCTTCCACGCCCAAGCCGGAAGTGGCGTTGCCTTGCGGATCCAGATCCACGACCAGCACCCTCTTTCCCATAACGGCCAAGCAAGCCGCCAAGCTGATGGTAGTGGTAGTTTTGCCTACGCCGCCCTTTTGGTTGGCGATGGCTACTATCAGGGGTTGGGTCATAGGCCCAATAATAGCCAGCCCCGGGCGGCTTGTCAAGTATGCGGGGCGCGATGTTTCACGTGAAACATCAGATGCTATTCGGGGGAGATCACCACCGACCGGCGCGGTTCATCGCCCTCCGAATAGGAGCGCACCCCTTCCACCCCGGCGATCGTATCATGCACCACCTTGCGATCGCCCGCATTCATAGGCTCCAACATTATCTCGGTGCTTTCGTCTATGGCCTGCTGGGCGAGTTTCCCGGCGTAAATCACCAACGCCGCCTCCCGGCGCGCCGCGTAACCGGCTATGTCCAACCGCACCCGCAACCGTTTGGCCGTCTTGCGTTGCAGAACGGTCTTGGTCAACTCGTGAACGGCCTGCAACACGCTCGCCTTGGGGCCTATCAAAGCCTCGGTCTGCTCGCCGGTCACGTTGGCCAGAATGACGTTGCCTTTGATTTCCACCTTTACCTTGCCTTCCAGACCAAACGCGTCCAGCAGTCCCTCCAAGAACTTCTTGGCGATCTTGGCATCCTGCTGGTCCGGTCCCCGATCGGTAGATTCCCGCGGTTTCTCGGCGGGACCAGCGGAGGAGCGCCCCGCCGGAGCCCGACCGGGCGCGGGATTTTGCTTGGCACGGGGGTTTTCCCCTTGCTTACGGGGCTTTTTCCGATTACGCGGTTGCGGCCGGGGCTTTACCCGGACGATGGCGTCCTGTCCGCCAATCCCCAGGAATCCGCCTTGCGGTTCCCGGATGACCTTGATCTCGGCCTGCTCCTCGTCTTCCAGGCCCAGTTCGTCCAAGGCGGCCCGAACCGCCAATTTAACTGACTTAGCCGTGGTCTCGACCCATTCCACCATTTTTTCTTTAACCTCTCCTCCGGCGGGAGCGCTTTTTGCGCGAACCCTGTGGTTTCGACGGCTTGTCATCCGTCGGTGGTTGTTTTACCAGCCCCTTCTCTTGCTTGTCTTGGCCGGGACGGCCGTCGATCTTGAAGATCAGGAGTTGCTGACCGGTCCGGAACAAGTTGCTTGTGGCAAAATACAAGTTCAGGCCGATCGGCCAAATATAGGAAATCGCCCCGAACGCCAAGGGCAAAATCTTGGTAATGCGTTGCATGCTTTGCGCCTGCGGCGTCATCTCGCCCGCGGGCGCTTTGGGGGCGATCAGCTTCTGTTGCAGGAACCCGGTGCCGATCACGATCAGCACCATAGCCAGGTAGGGGAGCGCCTCCAAGGAGAAAATCCCGAAGTCCGACACCAACCGGGAGGGTTCTTTGGCTAAATCAAGACCCAGGAAAGTCAACGGTCCGTCCGCCCGGGCCATATCCAAAGCCGATCCGGCGGGCAACCCCCGTTCCGGCTCCCGTAAAACCTGAAACAGGGCGAACCAGATGGGCATCTGCACCAGCAGGGGAAACACGCATCCCAGCGGGCTGACCCCCCGCTCCCGGTACAGTTCCATTACTTTCTTATTGAGGGTTTCCGGGTCTTCCTTGTATTCCTTGCGCAACCGTTGCATATCGGGCTGGATTTCCTGCATGGCCCGGGAGGAGCGCACCTGCTTCAGGGTGAGGGGGAAAACCAACAAGTTGACCACTAGGGTCAGAAATATGATTGAAACCCCATAGTTAGGTATAATATCGTAAAAGAACGATAAAATACCGCCCAGCAGGGCTTGCAGGCCGTTCCAGAGTTGACCCATCAACTTGCCTTTCGCTCAGGAACCGGGTCCGCGCCGGCGGCGCGGAAGGGGTTGCACCGACCGATCCGCCGCAATCCCATCCATGATCCCCGCCAGAACCCGAACCGCCCCATCGCTTGATGCGCATAGCGGGAGCAGGTGGGATAAAAGCGGCAAGAAGGGGGCAACAACGGACCGACCGTTTTCTGGTAAGCCGTGATCAGGGCCCTGCCGGCCCGCGCCAGCGGGCTGATCCGCGCCTCCGCCCTCATAGTCATGTCGGGATTCATCTTTCCGTCTCCGCCGTTTGTCCTACCATCGCCCCGGCCTTGTCCAAAGCCCGCTCCAACCAATCGCAAACCGCGCTAAACCGCGCATTTGCCAGGCCGGTATACGCTATTACCGCGTAGTCCGCCCCCGGGGAGGGCCCCACCCGGTCCAGAGCCGCCCGCAGACGGCGCTTCACCCGGTTGCGCACTACGGCGCCGCCCACCCGGCGTCCGACCACCAAGCCGACCCGGGCCGGGCCCGAACCCCGCTCCAGTTTGACCACGCTCACTCCCTTGTGCCTCGCCTTGACGCCGTTGTGAAACAACGCGTCGAAACGGCTCTTGCCGCGCAGTGGTTCAAAGGTGCGCACCAACCAGCTCCGAAACAGCGGTCGCACCGGCTAGGCGGCCAAGCGGCGTCTGCCCTTCGCGCGCCGCCTTCTCAGAATCATCCGGCCCTGCCGGGTTCTCATCCGGCGACGGAAGCCGTGCTTGCGCTTACGGCGGCGGTTGTTCGGTTGATAGGTTCTTTTCACGATGGCATCTCCCTGCGGCTGTATTCCCGATCCCGGCCGGGAGCGGAGGTTCCTCGTCTTTCGTGCGACATCCCGGCCCGGGGCGCGCCCGGTCGCCATACTACGACAATCGCCTCCCGTTTGTCAAAGCCGAGCCGCCCCCGCTCCCGCCAAACAGCGGTTACGCAGCCGTTACGGGGGGCAACAGACGGCTCTTCGCAAGTAGCGACGGGCGAGCAGGTCGCGAATAAAAAATCTAGAACGCGAAAACTACTTTAAGGCCGATTTAGCCCGCAGGTAGCGGCGGGGGAGAGGGCATTATGCCATCTACTAGGAAATTCGCCCTCCGCGAACGGAGCCCGGCCGGGGTTTTTCCCGCTCTTGCGGGACCGGGGCGACGGTGTATTCTCCTCACCAAAAGGGAGGCGCGGAAAACGGGCGACGGCGACCGGCCCCGCTTCCAGCCCAACGGGAACATAAACGGTCTCGGCCGCAAGGGCCGCAGCGCCGTCATAATCCGCACATTTTCTCCACAAGTTGTGGAAAGGGTTGTGGATATCCGTAACGGCGCATCAGAATCGGGAGGCCAAAGCGGTGACGCAAGTACAAACCATCCAGGAAGATCAACAACTAGTGGAGTCCCTCCAGTCCCGAATATCGACCATGAAATGGAGCACATGGTTCTCCTCCGTGCACTTCGAAATCGATGAACGGGTGTTGCGCGTGATCTCGCCCAACGCCTTCCACAGCCAATGGCTGAGCGAGAACTACCAGCACCTGCTGGACCAGGCGGCCGAAGAACATCTCGGATCCCCCGCCTCGGTGGAATACGCGGTGGCCGAGCTGGCCGCCTCCCTCTCGGTCACCGGTTCCGCTCCGGTCCCCGCCCATCGACCGGCCCCGACCGGCCCGTCCGCGACGCCGCCGGCCCCGGCGCCGGACTCCGGCAACGGCCTCGGCCCCGCCCGACTGCTCGACAAGTACATTTTCGACAACTTCATCGCCGGGTCGTCCAACAGACTGGCCTTGGCAGCCGCCAAGGCGGTCGCCGAGCAACCCGGCGACCGCTACAACCCGTTGTTCCTGTACGGAGCGGCCGGCCTGGGGAAAACCCACCTGTTGCACGCCGTCAGCCATCACACCCGGGCCATACGCCCCGGGGCCCGCATACGTTACGCGACCTCGGAGAGCTTCGTGAACGAGTTCATCGACAGCATACGGCGCAAGCGGATGGACGAGTTCAAGCAACGCTACCGCAGCTCCGACCTGCTACTGGTGGACGACATCCAGTTCTTCGAAGGCAAAGAACAAGTCTTAGAGGAGGTTTTCCACACATTCAACACCCTCCAGGAAGCCGACAAGCAGATCATCCTCACCTGCGACCGCCCCCCCAAAGACCTGACGGGCATCGAAGAACGACTCCGTTCCCGATTCACCTCCGGCCTGATGGCCGACATCGGCCCCCCCGATGTGGAAACCCGGTTGGCCATCCTGCGCCGCAACGCCGAGCTGGCCCGGGTTCCCGCCCCCAACGCGGTATTGGAGTTCATCGCCCGCAATATCACCGACAACATCCGCGAGTTGGAAGGGGCCCTCAACCGGGTGGCGGCCTGCGCCGACCTGCAGAAAGGCCCCATCACGTTGGAGCTGGCGGAAACCGCCCTCCGGGACATGATGCCCGTCTTCGCCGGCCGTCCCCCCACCGGCCCGGAAATCGCGGCCAAAACCGCCATCTTGTTCGGTTTCTCGCTGGCCGACCTGGAAGGCCCCAGCCGCAAGGCGGAACTGGTGCTGGCCCGCCAAGTGGCGATGTACCTGTGCCGGGACATTATCAACCTGTCCTTCCCCAAAATCGGCAAGCTGTTCGGAGAACGCGACCACACCACCGCCATGCACGCCTACAACAAGATGCGCAACCGCTTGGCCTCCGACTTGGAGCTCAGCGATACGGTAACCGGCCTGGCGGACTCCCTATCCGAAAAATGAACCACAGACCCGCCCTCTTTTCCCCGCACCAAAGCCCCCGCTCCATGGCGACGGTGCATAACCTGACGCCCATCCACACCCCCGGCGCCCGGCGCAAATCGCCCGCGACCTGCCCTTTTACCGGATTGTCCACATATGCACATTGTCTACTACGACAACTTATAATATGCTAATATAAACAAAGTAACCATAGGAGAAAGGAAACACCGTGGAAATCGAGCACACCGAAACTGGTTCTGACGCGTCGGCCGGGTTGGCTGAACCCGCCGGGGAAGAGAATCCGCCGGAGGAAGAGGCTGGTCTGGCGGTCTCCGGCGGCGACCGGTTGGAGATACGGGCCGACCGGGATGAACTGGTGGATGGGTTCTCCCGTTCGGGCCGGGGAGTCGGTTCCCGCACCTCCATGCCCATTCTACAGGGGGTGTTGTGCGAGGCGGACGGAGGCCGGTTGCGCATCACCGGGTCCAGCTTGGACGTCACTGTTCGTACCACCGTGGAGGTGAGCGTGCTTTCCGAGGGGCGGTGCGTGGTGCCCAGCAAGTTGATTACGGACGTCCTGCGCAAGATGCCGGAAGGGGCCATCACCATCAGCGAGACGGAGGGGGCGGTGGAAATCTCCGGCCAGGGATCGGGGGAGGACGGGCCCCGCTTCAGCGTCCGGGTTATGTCGGTGGACGATTTCCCCAATTTGGAGGATCCCAATTTGGTGGATGCGGTCACCGTGTCCGGCAAAAAGTTGGCGGCCGCCATCGCCCAGGTGACGGTAGCCGCATCCTCGGACGAAGCGCGTCCCATCCTCACCGGGGTGCAGATTGAAAGCGAAGACGGGGGGATGCGGCTGGTGGCCACCGACTCCTACCGGTTGGCGGTGCGGGATCTTCCGGAGGTGAGTTTGAGCGGCTCCGGTTTGGTTCCCGCCCGCGGTCTGAGCGAGTTGGAGCGTACGGTGGGGGCCGATGAAGTGTCGGTGGCGATCGACGAGCGCAACGCGGTGTTCGCCTCCGAGCGGGGCACGCTCAGCCTGCGGCTCATCGACGGGACGTTCCCCAACTACCGGCAGTTGCTCCCCGACAGTCATCCCAACCGTCTGACCTTCCACAAGGATCAGATGCTGGAGGCGATCGGCCGGGCGGCGATTGTGGCCGAAGATCATATTCCCATCAAGCTCAAGCTGGACGCCAAGGGGGCCAGCCTGTCCGTCAACCGGCAGGATGTGGGCAGCGAGTCGGAGTTGATCCCCGGCTCCTTCGACGGCGAAGAGGAAGAGATCGACGTGGCTTTCAACCACGGCTACGTCCGGGACGGGGTGGCGGCCGTCGAGACCGAGCAGGTCACCTTGGAGGTGGTGGACGGCCTCAAGCCGGGATTGATCAAAGGCCGGGAACAGGACGACTTCCAGTATCTGCTGATGCCGGTCCGCGTCTGAAGACCCGGCCCCGGCGGCGGCGATGGGTCTTGCCTGGCTGGAGTTGCGGGAGTTTCGCAGCTACCGGAGCCTGCGTTGGGAACCCGACCCGTCGGTTAATGTGCTGACGGGCGGCAACGCAGTCGGCAAGACCAACTTGTTGGAGGCCGTCGGTTATCTGGCTTCTCTCCGGTCTTTCCGGCGCGTCCCCGATTCCGAGTTGGTGTCCGCCGGGGCCGAGCGGTGCGTAGTGCGCGGGCAGTTGGAGCAGGGCGGCTCCGAGTCCCTGGTGGAGGTGGAAATACCGGTCGCGGGGCGGCGCCGCGCCCAATTGAACCGGCGGCGCCTGTCCCGGTCCGCCGACCTGTTGGGGGCGGTGCGCGCCATCGTGTTCCTGCCCGACGATCTGGATTTCGTGAAACGGGGGCCCGCCTATCGCCGCGACTTGCTGGATGCGACGGCGGTGCAGATCTGGCCGGGGGCCCACCGGGATCAACAAGATTACGAAAGGGCCCTCCGGCAACGCAACGCCCTGCTCCGGCAACAGGGGCGAGGGGCCGATCCCGCCACCCTGGAGGTGTGGGACGGCCGTTTGTCACAGGCGGGGGGCAAACTGATGGATAGACGGCAGGCGACCATCGCCGCCCTGCACGAGGAGACCGCCGCTATGTATCAGAAATTGTCCGCTTCGGAAACCGCCGTCCGGTTGGAGTACCGGGCCGGGTGGGCGGAGGCCGGGGATGGGGATTGGTCCGACCGGTTGGCCGCGGCCCTGGTCCGTTCCCGAACCGACGACATGGAACGTCGGGCGTCCACCGCCGGGCCGCACCGGGATGACCTGGTTATGCGGCTGGGGGAGCGGGACTCCCGCACCAGGGCCAGTCAGGGCGAACAGCGCACGTTGGCCCTGGCGGTGCGGCTGGCTGCCCACGCCGCGGTGCGGAGCAAAACCGGTTGCGCTCCTTTGCTCCTGCTGGACGATGTGTTCTCCGAGTTGGATGCGCAACGTTCGGCCGGCCTGGTGGGGGCGTTGCCTGCGGCCCAGACCATCATCACCACCGCCCGCGCGGATGAGGCGCCGGTGGGGGGGAGGCGGTGGTCGGTAGCGGAAGGGGCGGTGCGATGAGCGGTGAAATGTCCCCCCTGCGCCGGGAACTGGATGAGATTTTCACCCGGTTGGGGTTGGCGCCCTTGCCGGTGTTGGAGGAACTTACCGGGCGGTGGGACGAGTTGGCCGGGCCGCCCTGGGCGGGGGCCAGCTCCCCGGCGGCGGTCCGGCATGGGGAGCTTCTGGTGCGGGCCTCCGAGGCCGCCCTGGTCCGGGTGCTGGCCTATTCGGCCCCGAAGTTGCAAGCGCGACTGGAACGGCATTTCGGGCCGGGGGTGATCCGCTCCGTCAAGGTGGCCGCCCCCGCCCGTCGTCCCTCGTCCGTTGATGGCTTGAAAACCCCGTTTTACCAGGGTTTTTAGCCTGATTGGAAAGGCTTGGGTTTATCTCAGGACCCGACTAGAATGGACACTGCGGGCAGGGAGGCGGACGCCGGGTGGATGCGCCGTCGTCGTACTGGTTTGCGGAGTGCCGGGCGGGAGGGGGAAGCGGCCGGGGAGAGGCCGGCCGCGAACAAGGCGCCGTCGCCTGCGGGTTGCCCGCGGCGGGCGGGGCGATGGTGAACGAAAGCCCGCACAGCGGGCTCCGCGACGGGAGAAAGCGGACGAGTGACTACTAGACAAGCGTCGGATTACGGCGCCAAAGACATCAAAGTCCTAGAAGGCATGGAAGCGGTTCGCAAGCGGCCCGGTATGTACATCGGAACCACCGGCCCGCGCGGTCTGCACCATCTGGTATGGGAAATCGTCGACAACTCGGTGGACGAGGCGGTGGCCGGCTATGCGGACCGCATCGACGTGACGCTCCTGTCCGACGGGGGGTGCCGGGTGGTGGACAACGGCCGCGGCATTCCGGTGGCCCGGCATTCCAAGACCCGCCGCTCCGCTTTGACCACCGTGCTCACCACCCTCCACTCGGGCGGCAAGTTCGAGGAGGGGGCCTACACCGTTTCCGGCGGCCTGCACGGGGTGGGGATGGCGGTGGTGAACGCCCTGTCGGAGCGTTTGGAGGCGGAGGTGGTGCGGGACGGTTTCGCCTGGACGCAGGAGTTCATCCGAGGCAAGCCGGCGCAGACCGAAGTGCGCAAAGGACGCCGACTGGCCCGCACCGGGACCACCATCACGTTTTGGCCGGACCCGCAGGTGTTCACCGACACCACCTCCTTCAACTACGAAACGGTGGCCGGGCGCCTGCGGGAGTTGGCCTTTCTCAACCGCAACCTGTGCATTCGGTTGCGGGATGACCGCTCCGGCCGCGCCGACCAGTTTCTCTACAAAGGGGGTTTGTCGGACTTCGTGAAGCACCTGAACAGCACCCGCGACCCGTTGCATGCGCACATCATCCATTTGGAGGACCAGGCCGAGGACGCGCAACTGGACGTCGCCATGCAGTGGACATCCTCCTACAGCGAGAGCGTCCTCAGTTTCGCCAACAACATCAACACCCATGAGGGCGGCTCCCACGAGGAGGGGTTTCGCACCGCCCTCACCAAGGCGGTCAACGACTTCGCCCGCACCAAAGGCCTGCTCAAGGAGAAGGACAGCAACCTGACCGGGGAGGATGTGCGGGAGGGGCTGACGGCGGTGATTTCGGTCAAGGTGCGCAACCCCCAGTTCGAGGGGCAGACCAAAACCAAGTTGGGCAACACCGAGATACGCAGTTACGTGCAGAAAATGCTCAACCGGATGTTGCCGGAATGGCTGGAGCGTTACTCGTCCGAGGCCCGGCGCATCGTGGAAAAAGCCCGCTCCGCGCAACATGCCCGGGAAGCCGCCCGCAAGACTAGGGAAATGATCCGCCGCAAGTCGTTGCTCGGCTCCTCCACCCTGCCCGGCAAACTGGTGGACTGCGCCACCCGGGACGCCGACCGCTCCGAGTTGTTCATCGTGGAGGGGGATTCGGCGGCCGGCCCGGCCAAGAACGGCCGCGACTCGGAGTTCCAGGCGGTGCTTCCCATCCGGGGCAAGATTCTCAACGTGGAGAAAGCCCGCTTGGTCAAAGCCTTGCAGAACAAGGAAATTCAGGCCCTGATCACCGCCATCGGCACCGGCATCGGCGAGGATTTCGACATCGCCAAGCGCCGCTACGACAAGGTGGTGTTGCTCACCGACGCCGATGTGGACGGGGCCCACATCCGCACCCTGCTCCTGACTTTCCTGTTCCGCCACATGCGGGAGTTGCTCGAAAACGGGAACGTGTACATCGCGGTCCCGCCCTTGTACCGGGTGAAAGTAGGCAAGAAAGTCCACTATCTGGCCGACGACGAAGCCCTGGAAAAGTTTCGCCGGGACCATCCCAAGGCCAAACCCACCCGCTTCAAAGGCTTGGGGGAGATGAACGACATGGAGTTGAGCGTCACCTCCCTGGACCCGGAAACACGCACCCTGGTGCGAGTGCAGTTGGAGGACGCCGCCCTGGCCGACGAGCGGTTCTCGGTGCTGATGGGCGATGACGTGGCGGCCCGCAAGCAGTTCATCCAGCGCAACGCGGGCGATGTCCGGTTCCTGGATATCTGAGTTATGACCGAGCGCCGCCTCCCTCCGCCGGTCGATATCAACGAGGAGATGTCCAAGTCGTTCGTCGACTACGCAATGTCGGTGATCGTGTCCCGGGCCCTGCCCGATGTCCGGGACGGGTTGAAACCGGTGCAACGGCGGATCATCTACGCCATGGACGACATGGGGGTGACCCCGGGGGCTTCCCACCGCAAGTCGGCCACGGTGGTGGGGGAGGTGATCGGCAAATACCATCCTCATTCCAACGACTCCATTTACGACTCCCTGGTGCGCATGGGTCAGGGTTTCAGCCTGCGCTACCCGCTGGTGGACCCGCAGGGCAACTTCGGCACCACCGACGACCCCCCGGCGGCCATGCGCTACACCGAATGCCGCATGACCCGTCTGGCGGAGGTGTTGCTGGACGGAATCGACGAGGACACGGTGGACTTCATCGACAACTTCGACGGCTCCGAATCCGAGCCGCGGGTTCTGCCCTCCCGCTTTCCCAATCTGCTGGTCAACGGCAGCCAGGGGATCGCGGTGGGAATGGCCACCAACATCCCCCCCCACAACCTGGGGGAGGCGGTGGATGCCTGCCTGTACGGATTGGAGCACCCGGATGCCCCGCCCGAGTCCTACCTTTCCATCATCAAAGGCCCCGATTTCCCCACCGGGGGGCTGGTGATGGGGACCGATGGAATCCGGGACGCCCTGCTCACCGGGCGCGGCTCCGTCAAGATGCGGGCGGTGGCCGACATAGAAGAAGTGCGCAAAGGACGCACCGCCATCGTCGTCACCGAGTTGCCCTATCAGGTGAGCCAGGATCGGGTGATGGAGAAGATCGCGGGCCTGGTGCAGGACAAGCGGGTGACCGGGATCGCCGACCTGCACAACCAGTCTTCCTCCAAGGTGGGAGTGCGGCTGGTCATTGAGTTGCAACGGAGCGCCGTTCCCCAAGTGGTGCTCAACCAGCTCTACAAGATGACGCAACTGCAGGAGAATTTCGGGGTGAACACGGTGGCCCTGGTGGACGGCGTGCCCCAGACCTTGAACATCGCCGAGATGGTTCAGTATTTCCTGGATCATCAGATGGAGGTCATCGAGCGGCGCACCCGGTTCCGGCTGGACCGGGCCTTGGCCCGGGCCCACATCCTGGAAGGGTTGGTGGTGGCGGTGGACAACATCGACGAGGTGGTGGCCATCATCCGCCGTAGCGCCGAAGCCGACCAGGCCCGCATCGCCCTGATGGAGCGCTTCGAGTTGACCGAAATCCAGGCCCGGGCGGTGTTGGATATGCCGTTGCGCCGTCTGACTTCCCTGGAGACGGAGAAACTGCGGGCGGAGTTGGCGGAACTGCGGGAGCTGATCGCCGACTTGCGGGACATTCTCGAAGACCCGGCCCGCCGCCGGGCCATCATCGCCGCCGAGTTGGGGGAGGCGCGCCGGGCGCATGGAGATGAGCGCCGCACCCGCATTCAACCCGATGAAGGCGAGTTGTCTTTCGAGGATCTGGTAGCCGACGACGAGCTGGTGGTCACCGCCTCCGCCAAAGGTTACGTAAAAACGGTGGACGCCGGGGTGTACCGCTCACAGGCCCGGGGGGGCAAAGGGGTGAAAGGGGCGTCCGTCAAGGGGGGCGACTATCTGACGCATGTCCTGCATACCACCGCTCATGCCTACCTGCTGTTTTTCAGCAACAAGGGGCTGGTGCACCGCGTCAAGGCCCACGAGCTGCCCCGCCAGTCCCGCACCGCCAAGGGGGTGTTGGCGCAGTCGGTTCTCCCCTTCGCCCCCGACGAGCGCATCCGGGCCATAATCGACACCCGCGACTACGAGTCTTACAAATACCTGATAATGGTCACCAAGCTGGGCCAGGCAAAACGCACCAAGTTCAGCCAATACGAAAGTCCCCGTAGAACTTTGATCGCCGTCAGCATGAACGAGGGGGATGAACTGGTGGAAGTGCACGCCACCAACGGGGAAAGCGACGTGTTGCTGTTCACCCGGCATGGCCGGGCCATCCGTTTCTCGGAGGATGAATTGCGTCCTTTGAGTCGCGGCACGCGGGGGGTGCGGGGGATCAGATTGCGGGAAGGGGACGAGGTGGTGGGGGCTTCGGTAAGCGAAACCGGGGACGAGGTGCTGATGCTCACCTCCGGCGGCTACGGCAAACGCACCAAGATCGGTCTTTTCCGTCAGCAGAAACGGGGCGGTCAAGGCGTCAAGGCCTACAAGCTGACCGCGGTGCGGGGGGAGTTGATCGGGGCGCGGGCGGTGCCGTCGGAGGGGGAGGTGCTGGTGGTTTCCTCGGACGGACAGGTGATCAAAACGGAGATTGGCTCGATCAGCCGTCAGCGGCGGGAATCCACCGGGGTGCGTGTCAAAAATCTGGACGAAGGGGTAACGCTCACCTCGTTTGCTCCGGTGTTGAACGACGAGGCGGAATGACCGCTTGGGGCGTACCCGCCACCCGTCGTCGGGTGCGGCGGATCATTCGCAAATTTGACCCGTGGACGGTGCTGAAAGTCTCCTTGATACTGACCGCTATCGCCGCTTTGGGGCTGGTGCTGTTGGCGGTTTCTTTCTGGGCCATCGTCAATCGGTTGGGCATCCCCGGAGCGTTGGAGCGGGCCGCGCAACGGGTGAGCCTCATCGCCCCGGACGAGACCTTGTTGCAGGCGGGCACGACATATTTGCGGGGCACCTTGCTGGCGGCGGCGGGGTGGATGATGATGGCCACCGGCCTGCTCACCTCGGCCGCCATCCTCTACAACCTGATCGCCGAGGTGGTGGGAGGGGTGGAGTTCACCGTCTACGAGGAAGTTCCGGTGGACCCGGCGTATGCGGCCGAGCCCCCGGCGGGATAGGCGAAATGGCCACGGTACGGCGGGTGCGCAGGGTGATCCGCAAGGTGGATCCGTGGACGGTTTTCAAGGTCGCCCTGCTTCTGCATCTGGTGTTCGCGGTGGCGGTCCTGATCGGCCTGCTGATGTTCTGGTCGCTTCTGGCGCGGGCGGGCGTTCCCGCCTCCCTGGACGATTTTCTGATCCGGATCAGCCTGTTGGACGAGGGGAGCGCCCTGTTCGACAACGGCGGTCGGTTCGTGCGGGTGTCCATTTTCTTCGCCTTCACCTTTGGGGCGGCGATGACCCTGCTCACCACCCTGGCGGCCATCCTCTACAACCTGGTTTCCGATGTGGTGGGGGGAGTGGAGGTGGTGATGTTGGAGGAGTCGTTGCGCCTGCCCGATCCGGAGGCCGCCCCCGCCCCCGTCTCCTCCCCGTCTGCCGCCCCCGATTTCCCCACCGAAATTCGCCACCCCCTCGACCCGCCCTGAAAATGTCACACCCTGATGAGTAGGTTGTCACCGAAGCGAAGGGAGGCGATTTTCCATGCCAAGGGCTATTGAGATGCGGCCCGCGTTGCCGACGGAGCAGTCGCCGGTGAGCGTAATAGAAGGCGATGCGGCCGCGGTCCTGTGGACCTTGCCCGCCGACTCGGTGCATCTGGTCGTCACCTCGCCGCCCTACGCCGACCAGCGTCGTTCTACCTACGGCGGTATTCATCCGGATGAGTATGTGGAATGGTTCATGCCGATTGCGGACGGGTTGCGGCATGTGTTGCACCCGCAGGGCACTTTCATCCTCAACATCAAGGAGAAGGCGGTCAACGGCGAGCGTCACACCTACGTGTTGGAGTTAATCCAAGAAATGCGCCGGGCGGGATGGCTGTGGACCGAAGAATTCATCTGGCACAAGAAAAACTGCTATCCGGGTAAATGGCCGAACCGTTTCCGGGATGCCTGGGAGAGGCTAGTGCAGTTCAACAAGCAACGGCGCTTCAAGATGAACCAGGACGAGGTGCGGGTTCCGGTGGGGGAGTGGGCCAACGGACGCTTGCGCAACCTGAGCGACACGGACCTCATCCGGGACGAGTCCAAAGTCGGCAGCGGGTTCGGCAAGAACATTTCCAGCTGGGTGGGCCGGTCGCTGGCCTATCCCACCAACGTGTTGCATATGGCGACCGAGTGCTCCAACCGGGGACACAGCGCCGCGTTCCCCGAGAGCCTTCCCAGCTGGTTCATCCGGTTGTTCACCGACGAGAACGATCTGGTGTTGGACCCGTTTGTCGGCTCCGGTTCCACATTGGCCGCCGCCTCCGATCTCAATCGGAGGGCGTTGGGCATAGATATCAACCCGGAGTACTGCTCGCTCGCCCAGGAAAGGCTGGCGGGTAAATGAGCGATTCCGTCTATGACCTGGAAGCGATCGTGGAGCGACGCATCGCGGACTTCAGCCCCCCGGCTACCGCCCCGATTTCCCCACCGAAATTCGCCACCCCCTCGACCTGCCCTGAAAATGTCACACCCCTCCATTAAAATTGTCCCCGTAGCCAAAGAGAGGAAGGAAATGACCAGCGCCGCCGTTCCGTTGTTCGATGGCGTCCCCGGGCGCACGGCTCCCGCACCGGGGGAAGCCGCCCGGCCGGTAGTTGCCTGCGAGGACAACCTGCGTTTTATGGCGAAGGCGCCGGATGGGGCGATGAAGCTGATAGTCACTTCGCCGCCTTACAACCTGGGGAAGTCATACGAACGCCGGGAGCCCTTGGACGCCTATCTGGAGTCGCAACGGGAGGTGATAGGGGAGTGCGTGCGGTTGTTGCACCCGCAGGGATCGCTCTGTTGGCAGGTGGGCAACTGGGTAGCGAACGGCGAAATCATTCCCCTGGATAGTCTGCTGTATCCGGTTTTCCGCGATTTCGGATTGAAGCTCCGCAACCGGATCATCTGGCACTTCGGGCACGGTCTGCACTGCGCCAAGCGTCTTTCCGGGCGGTACGAGACCATTAACTGGTGGACCAAGGGGGATGACTACACCTGGAACCTGGACCCGATCCGGGTACCCTCCAAATATCCGGGCAAGCGTCATTTCAAGGGACCCAACCGGGGTCGGCTGTCGGGCAACCCTAAAGGGAAAAACCCGAGCGATGTGTGGATTTTCCCCAATGTGAAGAGCAACCACCCGGAAAAAACGGCCCACCCCTGCCAGTTCCCGGTGGAGCTGGCGGAGCGGCTGGTTCTGTCAATGACCAACCCGGGCGATGCGGTGTTTGATCCCTATATGGGCGCTGGCTCCTCCATTATCGCCGCGCTGATGCACGACCGGGATGCCTACGGATGCGACATTGTCCCCGAATACGTGGATATCGCCCGGGAACGCATCGACCGGTTTTACGCCGGTACGCTGCGCACCCGCCCCATGGGCAAACCCATCTACGACCCCACCCTCCCCGGCGGAGGCCACTGATGCGTATAGCAGCGGTTTACTCACACTTGAACGGTGAAGAGTACTTGCTAGCCCATCGTAGGAAATTATGGGAGGAGGTGCAGGGAATAATCTTCGGAATTGACGCAACGAAACTAAGGACGAAGATTTCCCGGGAAAAAAGGACGCCGGGAAAGGCGCTGTTCTCTCCGGTGGCATTAAATCAAGCTTTTAGGAGAGGGTTTGAGTCTGCGGGATGGAGCGAGCATCGCACCACCTTTTGGGTAACAGCCGATGAAAAAATTTTACGTAAAGTACAAGCCTATTCTTCGGTTGAACAAAAGCAGATAATTGAGGAAGCCGGTTTTGAGCCGATAATGTCCTACAACCAAACCGACTTTGTGAAGGATAGGGTGGCGGTGGAGGTACAGTTTGGCAAGTACGCATTTGTTGCCCACGACCTGTTTGTCAAACATCTCACCTTCTACGTTTCGGATGTGATTGATGTGGGGATTGAAATTTTGCCGATGAAAGCAATGGAGCGGGAAATGTCCTCGGGAGTTCCCTACTACGAACGGGATCTGGCCAATGTATTACGACAAGGACGCGGGGTTCCATCCGTGCCGTTAGTGATGGTGGGGATTGCGCCGTGAACTCGATCCCGATGAGGGGTCAGGCGCCGAGGAGGAGGAGCAGGCCGCCTACCGTGTAGGCGATCATCACCGCCAGTATTGGGTATTGGGAGCGGACCGCCAAGCGGGCCGGGTAGCGTTCCAGGGCCCGGTCGTGGGCGACGGCCGCCCCCGCGATGTGGCCGAGGGCGATGCCCGCCGTTTGGATCCAGGCGATGACGGCCGGGGACAGGACGGTGTAGTCAATGGGGCGGGAGGCGGTTCCGAACAGGTCCCACCCCCGGGCCAGCGGGTCGGACAGCAACCAAAAAAACATCTGCCCTTCGAAGATCAGGAAACTGAAATAGTGGGCCACCGTGTAGGCCAAGGCGATGGGGATCAGGGACGGCCCGAAAGCGTCCCCCAAGTCGGCCTCCGAGTCGCCGGTGATGCGGGCGGTAGCCATAATCGCCAGCCGGTAGAGGAACATCACCATCCCGATGACGAACACCAGCCCGCCGGTGTTGAGGGCCGTCAGTATCCACCCTCCCCGACCCGAAGTGACATCCAGCCAGAAGGAACTGCGGGTGAACCCGTCGAAAGCGGTGGAGCCGAGCACGGTCAGGATAAAAGTCACCGTCCCCGGCTTGACCGGCAACCGGGACAGCCCCGCCAGGGGAGCCCGCACCCGCCATGCCCCGTCCTCGTCCCGCCGCAGGGGGGCCAGGGCGGCGATTTTGGTGAACAGAACCCCGAACCCGTCCGCCCCCCGCACCCAGCCCCGCCCGCCAATGCAAGCCCCGGTCAGCATGACCGCCGCGTAGACGGCCATGAACGTCCCGATGGCCCGGGGGGAGTCGGAGTTGTGAAAAGCCAGTTCCAGCCAGGCGAAACAGAAAACGGAGGCCACCGCCCACCAGTGATGCCCGTCGGAGCGGTCCGCGACCGGCAGGGGGCGGCCGCCGATCCGCGCCCGCACCCAGGCCCCGAGGTCGGCCAGGGTGTAGAAGGGGTTGAGGGCGGCCCACACATCCCCGAACAGGGCGCTGACCAACGGAATCCCCACCCAGAAAATAATGTAGATGGCAAACGAGGAAATGTTGGCCCCCGCCTCGGCGGTTCCCCATAACGCGGCGTACAAGACGGTTCCGAACGCCGCCAATCCCAACACCCGGCCCGTCGCCAGCAACACCCGGCCCGCCTGCAACCAGGAGGGCAGGGCCCACCCGACCGCGGCCCGTTCCAACCGGGGCCGGTTCCAGAAAAAACCGAGGGCGGCGAAAGAGGAAAGCAATGCGAAGGAGGCCGCCCACGCCAGTTGCCAGGCCGGAATGGGTAGGTCCAGGCGCCCGCCTGCCCCATGCGCGCCGGCGGGGGAGGCGGCCGCGACCGAGGCGCCCGCCGCCAACACAAGGACAAGCCATCGTCGCCGGATCAGGAAACCTCCAGTTGGACGAGGACTATCCCCGCCTCCTCCAACTCGATCTCAAACACCCCCGGAATGTCGGCGACGAAAGCCAACTCGCCCGCCCCGTCCTCCAAGTGCAGGAAAAGGTCGTAGCCGTGAACATGCACGTGATCCGCGCTGTTTCCGCTCACCCGCACCGTAACCTCTTCCCCCAGAGAGGCCGCCTCCCGCCGCGCCCCGCCCTCCAGTTTCCCGTCCGTTATTTCCAGCTCAATGACCGTTCCCGACGGCGGTGCGGTGGTGGTCGTCGGCTTGGTAGTCGGCGGCGTGGCGGTCGTCGGCGCGGTGGTGGTTGAAGGGGCGACAGTGGCGGCGGCGGGGGGCCGGGTGGTCGTCACGGCGGCGGTCGTCTGCGGGACGGCGGTAGTGGAGGTGACCGGAGCGGGTTGGTCGGCGACGGTCGCTTGCGGAGCGGGACGGTCGGCGTTCGTCGCCGGGACCGGCGCCTCCGTTTCCCCGGAGCCGCCGCAGGCCGCCGCCGCCAGCAACAGGATCCCGGCCGAGACTCCCGTCCCCGCCCGCTTCCAATCAACGGTCATGTTTGGCGCAGGGTTCGTTCCAAAGCATCCCATTGCCGTTCCCGGGAATACCAGCGAAACCACATCACCGCAATGGTTCCCCACAGTATGGCCCCGCCTCCCAGTTTCATTATCAGGCCGGCCACCGTCTGATCCGTCATCACGTCTATTCCCCACAGGCGGGGGGCGGCCGCATACAACGGGTACAGCGGTTCCCGGCCGAAAGTGAGGAAAGAGGCGGGGATGGTGGGGAGCAGGGAATGGGCGAACAGGTAGGCCATGGCCAGCGGAGGGCGCAGACGGGGCAACTCCCGCATCGGGCTCAGGACCGGCATCCACATCACGAAAGCCGAGGCCAGCAAACCGCCGTGGATCAGAAAATGCGCCCAGCCGGAGGTGAGCATCACACGCACCGCCTGCGGCCAGTGCAGTCCCACGAAAACCAGGTTGGCGATGAAGAAAGCGGGCAACGGGCGCAACAGGGGGCGCAACAGCCGCACCGTCCGGGGGCCGCCCAGCAGATGACGCATCAGCCAGGCCGGAGTTCCCATAATCAACAACGGAACCGCGATCAGGGCGATCCCCATATGCTCCAACATATGAAACATAAACAGGTAACGCTCGGCGATGTCGTGAAAAGGCCAGTCCGACACTCCCCATAGAACCGCCAGCCCCGCGTAGAAGGAGAGCGCCTGCCGCCGGGTGGCGACCGGCCCGGCGATGTTCAGCATCGGCCCCAGGCGACGCACCGCATACCACCATCCCCCTCCCAGGACCGCTACTAAAGCCCACACGTCGGGGTGGGAATGCCAGGGTAGCGTCTCCGCCGACAAGGAGACCGGCATCAGAAAAGAGCCACCGCTCCCAGGGCCGACAAGGTGATCAGATACAGGGCTCCCGCCAGGATGGCCCCGGAGGTGAAAAAGCGGGACAGAAGGCGCCTCTCGTAGCGCAGATGCATGAACATCGCCACCACCAGATAAAACTTGAGGGCGCTCAGAATGAGCAGGGCGGGGACGGTGATCGTCTGCGTAACGGCGTCCACCCCGCTTTCCAGGTAGAACAGGGCCACTTCCAGGGCGGTGAGGACGGCCAGCACCAAGGCCACCGACACATACTGTTTGGGGGTGGGGTGATGATGCGCGCCGTCCGCCATGTCGGTTCCTTTCTCCCGTCGCTTACTGGATCAGGTAGATGAGCACGAAGATGACAATCCAGATGATGTCCACGAAGTGCCAGTACAGCCCCACCAGTTCCACATTGAAACCTTCCCGCTCCGACAGCCGGCCCTGACGCAGGGACTTGCCGCCCAATATCAACAGCATCAGCACCCCGATCACCACATGCACCCCGTGGAAGCCGGTCAGCATGTAGAAGGCGGACGCGGCCGGGTTCACGTTCAGTTTCAGGCCTTGCAGGATGAACTCGGTGAACTCGAAGAACTGCCCGGCCACGAACACCATCCCCAGGGCGGCGGTGGCGAACAGCCAGGTGCGGGTCTGGGCTTGGTCGTCCCGGCTGAGGGCGGAATGGGCCAGCACCATGGTCAGCGAACTCATCAGCAACACGAAGGAGCTGATGGAGGTGAAGGGAATGTCGTACAACTCCACCGGATAGAGGGCGTCCGGCCCGAAGTCCCTCCCTTTGAAGAGCAGGTAGTTGGTGATCAACGCCCCGAAGAACAGGAACTCGGAGGAGAGAAACGCCCACATCCCCAACTTGCGATTGTCAATGCCGGTCATGGCGTGGTGGCCGCCCCCATGGTCGTCCCCATGCCCGTCGGGGGGGCCGTGCCCATCATCGCCGCCCAGCGCCGGGTCGGGGCCGGGCTCGGTCAGCGGAGGAGCGGAGGCCAAGTCGGTCATATCCCGTCCCCTCCCCGAGCCGCCCCGACGGAAGCCCTCTCCCCGTTGGGAGCGTCGGGAAAGGCCCGTCCGGCCGGGTCATTGTCCAAGCGGACGATCTCGTCTTCTAAATCCGCTAACTCCTTCCTCGCCGCCCGCTCCGCCAACCACTTGTAGGTCGCCCCCCGCAGGTCGTCGATCGTCTGCAGCCCTTTTAGTTCCTCCTCGTCCAGCGGCGCCCGAAACCGGGGGAAACCGTTAATTTCGCATTCCGAACAGGTCGCTATCAGCCGATCCTGGTCATTCACCCAAGTCAGCGGGCGGTACCTCTTATGCCCCACCGGGCAATCACCCTCAATCGCCACTCCCACCAACGCCGGCCGTCCGTCTGCGGGATGCGGCAACATTCTCCCCCGGATTTGGTTGGACCCCACCCGCTCCGTCGACTCGTCCGCCAACCACTCATCGGTCTTCCTCCGCAGGAAATCGACAACTTCCAACCCTTTATATTCTTCGGGCATCACCGCTCGCAACCGAGTGAAACCGAAGACCTCGCATTCGTGACAGTTTGCTGTCAGACGCCCCTCGTCATCCACCCAAAGCAATGCTTCATCGATGGTCTCGTGCCCCACCGAGCACTCCCCCCCGATGTAGGACGCAGGCCAAACCCCCGTGGGGCGTCCGTCTTCGGGATGCGGTATCAACCTGCCGGCGTTCGCCATCACCCGCCCCCCTCGGCGCGGTCCTCGCGGAGGGCTTCCTCCAGATCGTCCGCCCCGGCGGGAGCGTACGCCGGTTGCGCCGCCCCCTCGTCATCGTGATCATCGTGGTGGGGTTCCTCCAGCGGCTCCGAGCCCCAGGCGACGAAAGCGGCGATGGTCATGACCGCCCCCGCTACCAGCAACGGAATTCCGAAGGGGCGGGTGTGGTAGAGGATGCCGTAGGCGGCGATCATTATCCCCAAGCCGACGAAGAACGGGAAATAGGAGGGGGCGGGCAGGTGAATCTCCTGTTTCGGGTTTCCGTTGGAGTGGATAAGGTCGGCCACCACCCGGTCCGCCTCCGGTTTGCGCACCGCCCGGCCCTCCGCGTCCTGGTCGTATTTGCGATGCCAGAAGTCGTCCAGGGAAGAAACCGTCGGTTCAACCGCAAAGTTGTAGTCGGGGGTGGGGGAGGGCATGGTCCATTCCAGGGTGCGGGCGTCCCACGGGTCGTCCGGGGCCTCTTGGCCCCGCCGCTTGGAGTAGGACCAGTTGATCATAAAAAACAGCACCGAAACCGCAATCAGGAAAGCCCCGATGGTGACGATGAAGTTCCACAACCCCAGCCCGGCGTCCGCCGGATACACCCAGGTGCGCCGCACCATTCCCTGCAGTCCCAGCCAGTGCATCGGTCCGAAAGTCAGGTTCATGCCGATGAACATCAGCCAGAAATGGGTTTTGCCCAACCCCTCGTTCATCATCCGCCCGGTCAGCTTCGGGAACCAGTAGTAGAGGCCGGCGAACAGGCCGAAGATGGCCCCGCCGAACAGCACGTAATGAAAGTGGGCCACTATGTAATAGGTGTCGGTTTGCTGCCAGTCGGACGGCACCACGGCGTGCGTCACCCCCGACAACCCCCCGATGACGAACAGGGCCACGAATCCCAGCGAAAACAGCATGGGGGTGGTTAATCGTATTCGTCCGCCCCACACCGTTCCCAGCCAGTTGAAAATTTTGATGCCGGTGGGGATGGCGATGGTCATGGTGGCCAACCCGAAAGCGGCCTGGGCCACGGTGGGGATGCCGGAAGAGAACATATGGTGGGCCCACACCCCGAACCCGAGGAAGGCGATGGCCGCCCCCGCGAACACCACCGCCGGGTATCCGAACAAGGGCTTTTTGGAAAACACGGGCAGGATTTCGGACACGATGCCCATGGCGGGCAGGATCAGGATGTACACCTCGGGGTGGCCGAACAGCCAGAACAGGTGTTGCCACAGTATCGGATCCCCGCCCGCTTCGGCCACGAAAAACAGGGTGCCGAACTGCCGGTCGAAGGTGAGCATAAAAAGGGCGATGGCGATGATCGGCAACGAGAACAGAAGCAACAGGGCCACTACGAAAGTCATCCACACGAACACCGGCATGCGCAACATCCGCATCCCCCGGGCCCGCATGTTGAGGATGGTAACCACGAAGTTGACCGCCGAAATCAGGGAGGCCACCCCCAGAATCTGCAGTCCCAGGGCGGCGAAGTCCAAGGAGGTGCCGGGGGAGAAGGCGGTGCCGCTGTTGGGGGCGTAGATGAACCAGCCGCTGTTGGGAATGGACCCCAGGGCCGAGGCGTCCAATGCTCCGCCCGGCAGATTGCCCCCCACCGGGGCGGGGGAGGTGCCGAACAGGAGCGAGGAGTAGATGAACACCCCGCCGAACAGGAAAATCCAGAAACTGACCGCGTTCATGCGGGGGAAGGCCACGTCCCGGGCCCCGAGCATCAGCGGCAACAGGTAGTTGAAGAAGGCCGCCCCCATGGGCATCACGAACAGGAAAATCATGGTCACGGCGTGGGTGGTGAACAAGCCGTTGTATTCGGCGGCGGAGAGGAAAGCCCCGTCCGGCCCGGCCAGCTGGATGCGCAACAGCAGGGCCTCCACCCCGCCCGCAATGAAAAACAGGAAGGCGGTGTAGCCGTACATTATGCCGATCTTCTTGTGATCGGAGGTGGTGATCCACGACCAGAACCCGGTGGTGAGCCGGGGGCGGCGGAACACCGTAGGTTCCGTTTTGCCGGCGGCGGCGCGCTCCGGGTTCATGGTGGCGGTCATCGTCCTCTCCTCGGTTGACTCAGCGCAGGGTCGACATATAGGCGACCAAGGCGTCGACTTCGTCGGCGGTCAGGCCCAGGTTGGGCATAAACGAGCCGGGTTTCCAAGTGGGGGGGTCGGCCAACCAGCGGCGCAACCCCTCCTCCCAGTCGGCTTGGGAGGGGGACAAGCCGTCGGGCAGTGTGGCCCCGGCGAACACGTTGCGGGAGGCGAAATGGGTCAAGTCGGGGGCGGCCACGGTGAGAGTGGCCGGGTCGGGTTCGTTCACCCCCCGTATGATATGACAGGTTACGCATAATCCGTCCAAAAATACCTGCTTGCCTTCCGCGGCCCGACTGCCCGCCTCCGGCTCCAGCGCGGGCGGCGCCTGGCTTTCCACCCACCGGTCGTAGTCGGCGGCGGTCAGGGCGCTCACCCGGGCCCGCATCCGGGCGTGGCTCAAACCGCAGAATTCGGCGCAGTGCCCCCAGTACTCGCCGGGCTGTTCGGCGTACAGGCGCTGTTCGGTTTCCTGGCCGGGCACCAGGTAGCGTTTGCCCGCCAGTTTCGGCACCCAGAAGTTGTGCAAGACGTCGTCGGAGGTCATTTTGGCGCACACTTCGGTGTCTTCGGGAATGACCAGCACGTTGGCGGTGGTGATTCCCTCCTCCGGGTAATGGAACTCGAACCACCACTGGTGGCCCACCACTTCCACTTCCATGGCCCCGTCCGGGCATTCGGCCAAGTCGAACAGGGTGGCCACGGTGGGGACCGCGATCCCGGCCAGGATCAGGGTGGGGATGATCGTCCACGCCAGCTCCAACCGGGGGTTGCCCAAAGGCTGTTTGGGGTTGGGCCGGCGGTCGTCCTTGCGTTCCCGGAACAGGAACACGGCCAGCAACAAGGCCCCCTGCACCAGCACGAAAATCACCACCGCCATCCAGAACACCGGCCAGAACAGGTCGTTGATGCGTTCGGCGATGGGCCCCTGCGAGTCGAAGGAATTAAGGGGCTGTTCCACCCGCCCGCATCCGGCCAGCAACAAGGCCGTCGCGCCGGCCGCGGCGATGCGCGCCCAAGAAGGCCGCGATGGGCGACGGTTCATTTCTCCCTTTCTTCCCGGTGGGGCCGGTTTCGCCCCGGCGGTCCGCACGCGGGACCGCTTTCCTCCGCTCCCATATTAGAGGTTGCCCCGCAGGATACCTATTCACCGGCCCTCCCGCCGCCGGGCTCGCCCCTCTACCGCCGTCGCCTAGGCGCGGAATGGCCATCTCCCTCGCCCGCCATCCGCCCCAGTTTAGCAAACCCGAGTGACAGACCCGACCCGCCGGGAGGCCGTTTCGGTAGTATGTCCCCGTGTCGGCCACAAGACCGGAGAGAGAGTTCAAATGCGATTAAGCGAAGCGGCGGAACGCGGTTTTGCAAGACACGAATCTTTTTATCCAAGGTACGGCTGGTTCCGCAAGGCCTACGCGGCCGCCGCCCAAGATACGCGAATTTTCACCCGCGAGGACGCCCCGGCGCAGATCGGAGTGGGGATAAACATGGTGAACGCCATCCGCTTCTGGGGCTTGGCCGCCAAGCTGATTGAGCGGGAGTCGTCCGCCCCCCGATCGCCGGACATCATTCCCGCCCGGTTGGGAACCGGCCTATTCGGCGAGAATGGTTGGGATCGGTACGCGGAGGCCCCGGGCACGTTGTGGCTGATCCACTGGTTGTTGCTCGCTCCCCCTTGCCTGCTTCCGGTCTGGTGGGTTGTGTTCAATGATTTCCACGCCCCCGAATTCACATTATCGGATTTGCAGGAGGCGGTTATCGACCGGTTGGAAAAGGAGTCGGATTGGGAGATGCCCAATGCGTCGTCCGTCAAAAAAGACATTCGCGTCCTGTTGCAAACCTACGGTCCGCCGGGGGGGTCGCGTCATTCGGGACGCAGGATTTACTGCCCGTTGCGCGAGCTGAATTTGATTGTACCGTCCCCCCTCAAAGACCACTACCGATTCAAATGGGGGCTCAAGGCGACCCTGCCCTCCGAGATCGTCGCCTATGCGGCTCTTGATTACCTTTCTCGCACCCGTGCCGCGGGCGGCGCCGTCTCCCTCCGCCAACTGGCTCACGACCCCTGTTCCCCCGGACGGGTTTTCAAACTCAGCGAAACCGAATTGGCGGCGGCGTTGGAGCCGACAGTCGAGCAAAACCGGAGGTTCGGCCTGATTACACTGGCCGGCGATTCCCACCTTGTCTGGTCG
Source organism: Candidatus Spongiisociaceae bacterium (assembly GCA_965243835.1). Lineage (GTDB taxonomy): Bacteria > Actinomycetota > Acidimicrobiia > Spongiisociales > Spongiisociaceae. The sequence continues at coordinate 2,970,502 of OZ251578.1, read as the reverse complement.
ACGAACCCGGCTTTGATCGCCCGGGCCGTTCTAGACGACTACTACTACCGGGTTTGGCACGGCCCGGATGTGGATGTCCGCCAACTGCTCGACATCGCCGGGCAACAGGTTCAAGACCGCTCTTTGGCGGACATCTTGTCGGAAGTGGATGATCCGCAACCGATGGTGGCCGCCCGGCACAGTGCGTTGCGCGACACCCTGCGGGTATTCTCCAAACGGTACGTGGACGGCTCGGCGGAGGTGGACCCGCCCGGACCCTTTTCGACTCACGATGGCGAAGTGCTCCTGGTTGCGAATACGGATGGATCCCCGCCCCGGTTGCCGCCAGCAATCTCGGCGGCCAAGCCGGTGGTGGCCGCCCTGCCCAAGGATGTGTCCGACTTGGAAGCCGCGGCCCGGGCGATATCCGCCGCTTCCCTGGCCTTGGCCGACCCGACAGTGGAGGGAGATTGGGCGGCGCGCCGCGTGCTTAGGGAACGACGGACGAGGGCGCAAGGCGTCTTTGAACAAGCACTGGTTGCGGCTTTCGGAGCAGATTCCTGCCGGTGGGTTCTGCTTGGGGCCGGGGGCGGGGCGGATATGGAACTGGCGCCCGGGCGGGGCAGTGCCGCCTTGTCGGACGCGGCGGATATCTCCTACCCCGACGCTCCCCAAGTCGGAAACGAGATGTTGAACAGCAACTCACTCACTGCTAACGGGAAGAGAGCGCGGCGAAAGTTACTGGAAGCGATGGTGGAACACGGCGACCGGGACGGACTGGGATTGGAAGGATTCGGGCCGGAGGTGGCAATGTACCGGGCCTTTCTGAAACGCACCGGTCTGCACCGACGCGATCCCGACCATCGGATGTGGAGGTTCCGTCGGCCGACCGATGAGTCGTTGCGACCGGCCTGGCAGATTCTGGAGAACCAGTTCCGGCGGGCCCGGTACGGCCGCGTCAACCTGCGGGAGGCGCACGCCGCCCTGCAATTACCGCCCGTGGGGATGAAGGCGGGCGCGGTCCCGGTGTTCATCACCGCCGGGTTGCTCGCCGTTGGCGATAAGGTAGCACTCTATGAGCGCGGCGCGTTCCGGTCGCTCACCCCGGAGTTGCCGCAACGAATAGCGGACCACCCCGGCCATTTCACCATCGGTTCGCCGTCGATGCCTCAAGGCTAATGGGTCTTCAAATAATACTTGTGAGGTTCAATAGCAGTCTCGGCGATTCCGCTGGTTCGGGAACGAGCGGGGTCGACCATGACGAGGTGCTCTTCGGGGTTGTGGTCTGAAGTGGCAGTGCCCTGCCAACGAAATCACCGTCCGCTAGGGGAAACCGCTGATCGTTGCGCCACCCGGGCCTGGCATCCGTTTAAGCCGTATCCGCTTGCGGGGAGCGCAGGCGGATACCTGCCCCGACTTCGTAATTGTCGGACGACGCCCCAACACCGAACACGCCCAACAGCATCATAAAGGCCACCTCGAGGCTATCGCAAACGCCCTTTATCCGCTCGTTGGAGTCTACCAGAAGGAAGCCGGAACCGACGGGGCGGATTTTCCACCCCTGATAGGTCAGCGCCCCCACTAGGGGAAACTCGGCCGATATCGGCTCCAAGGTCATACCCCTCATGTAGGCCGCGTTCCCGGTACCGCCCCCATTGTTTGTCACCGCCATCTTTTACCCCTTCGTTTGGCTCCCCTTCGGCAAAGCGTTCCGCCTTACCGGTGTATACGTTGCCCAGAATACCAGGGATAACCGTCCCCGCTAAACGAAGAAACTAGAGCCCAAGCCCTCCACCGACTGACTCCAATTACTACAATAACCACCGCTAACAATCACTCTCGCACAAGTTTCGGAGGAAAAGCACCAACCTCCAGACCGTTAACAACTTAGTGGCCCTTTACAGCTAGTGCGGTAAATTTCCGCCTATCGGGGGGCGCAATTCCTTGACTACCCTTCTCGCGCCCTCCAGACATCCGCACCACGCAGTTGCCGGAAGGGATGGCGCGCCATCTTCTGTCCTTTTCGCCATCATCTCCTCGATAACGGAAGAGCGAAACGTCGTTCGTCGGGGATTACCCGGATTTGTCGGAGGCGGGCGGTAAGGTGGCGTCCAGGTCCCCAGGGTTGTCAAGGAGGTCGGGATGGCGGACTCCAAAAAAGAAGCCGATAACGCGGCGGGCGGGATTTACTTGGACTACAACGGCTCGGCGCCGCTCGATCCCCGGGTGGCGGAGGTGATGTCGCAGTCGTTCGCGGATGGCGTCGGCAACGCTTCCGCCGCCCACCGGTTCGGTCGTCGGCAGGCGGCACGCGTCGACTTGGCCCGCGAGCATACGGCGGCTTTGACGGGCGGCCGCCCGGCCGATGTCATTTTCACGGCGGGGGCCACCGAAGCCAACAACCTGGCTTTGTGCGGGGCCGCGGCGGGGGCCCCGCCGCACCGCATTCGTATCCTGATTTCGGCGGCGGAGCACGCCTCGGTGAGCCGCACCGCCCGCTGGTTGAACGAGCAGGGTTGGGCCAAAACGGATGTCATCCCGGTGACGGAGGGCGGGTTCGTGGACCCCGACGAGTTGCAACCGATGCTCGGCGACGACGTCCTGCTGGTTTCGGTGACGGCCGCCAACAGCGAAACCGGGGCGCTGAACCCGATCGGGGAGATAGCCGGGCGGACGCACGCCGCAGGCGCCCTGTTGCACTGCGACGCCACGCAACTGGCGGGCCGCCTTCCTTTTAACATGGCACTGTCCGGCGTGGACCTGGTTTCCATCAGCGGTCACAAGATTTGCGGACCGGGCGGCGTCGGGGCCTTGATCGGAACCCGCCGCAGTCTGCCCCGCTTGCGACCGGTAATGCACGGCGGCGGCCACGAACGGGGTCTGCGGTCCGGGTCTTTGAACGTGGCCGGCATCGCCGGGTTGGGGGAGGCCGCCCGGCTGGCCCTTGTGGAAAGGGAGGCGGAGTCGGCGCGGGTGGGGCGGCTCCGCGACCGGTTGCGGGACGGTCTGCGACAGGCCCTGGCCGGGGTTTCCGAGGCGGGGGACGCCTCCCGCCGCCTCCCCAACACCGTCAACCTACGGTTTGCGGGGGCCGACGCCGAGGCGGTGCTGGTCAACATGGATCCGGTGGCTGCTTCCGCCGGCAGCGCCTGCAGTTCCGGTTCCATAGAACCTTCGGAAACCTTGCTGGCTATGGGATTTTCCCCGCAAGCGGCTTTCGAATCCATCCGGTTCAGCCTGGGCCGCTTCACCACCTCCGCAGAGATCGAACAGGCCGTTCCCAAAATTGTCACAGCCGTCGACTACGTTAGAAGCATGACCGGAGACACGGCTTAAGATGCGGTTGAGCGAAGCGGCCGAGCCCACATTCGCCCGCCACGAGACGTTCCACCCGCGCTACGGATGGTTCCGCAAGGCCTACGCCTTCTCCGCCGCCGACCCCCGGATTTTCACGCGGGAGGACGCCCCGGCGGACATCGGGGTGGGCAAAAACATGGTGCGCTCCATCCGCTTCTGGGGTTTGGCGGCCAAGCTGATCACGGAGGACCCGCAAGCGGCCAACCCCCGGGCCCCGGGCACGGTTCCCACCCGGCTGGGCTACGCCCTGTTCGACAAAACGGGCTGGGATCCTTTTATGGAAGACCCGGGCACCTTGTGGCTTCTGCACTGGCTGTTGCTCGCCCCCCGTTGCCGGCTTCCGGTGTGGTGGATTGCATTCAACGATTTCCACGCGGTAGAGTTTGAGGACGCGGACCTGGAGGTTGCGGTAACAGCCGGATTGGAATCGGCGGCGGGGTGGAAGACGCCCGTGCCGTCCTCCGTCAAAAAAGACATCACCGCCCTGTTGCGCACCTACGGCCCGGCGGCGCGCTCCCGCCGCCCCCGCAACGATGAAATATTCGACCGCCCGTTGCGGGAACTGAACCTGATCGGAGCGTCCATCGCCGAGGACCGCTACCGGTTCGCGCTGGGTCCGAAACCGACTTTGCCGCCCGAAATCGCGGCCTACTCCGTGCTCGATTACATTTCCCGCACCCGCCCGGAAACCGGCCCCGGCACCATCACCCTGAGCCAACTGGCCCACGAACCGGGTTCCCCGGCCCGCGCTTTCAAACTGACGGAAGCGGATCTGTCGGAGGCCTTGGAAAAGGCTGAAAATCGCGCGGGGGGGGGGGGGGGCGTTGCGGAATATCCGCCTGGTTACCCTCACCGGAGCGTCCCAGCTGGCCTGGTCGGAGGACCCGGCCGCCCTCGCTCCGGGCATCCTCGCTGAATACTACGGTTCTTCCTCGCCGCATTTGCCGGATTTCCGGGCCGGATACCATGGCGACCGGCCCATCGACGAAAACCTGCTGGAGGAGCTCGGCTCAGACCGCTCCGTAGAAGAAATACTTGATCGTTCGGCTGACGGACAAAGCCGGCGCAAGGCGGGGGCGTAGCGGATGGGCGTTCTGGCGGATTCCATTGCGGCGAAGGCCCGTTTCGCCCGTTCCGCCAACCTGGAACGCGACGTTTCCCATGCGGAGCCCCTAGACGGTTACATCGTCACCGCCCGCACTTTGGAGGTGGTGGAACGGCTGGCGGCCGCCGCCCGCGGCCCGGCCGGAGGGGCCTGGTCGCTGACCGGGCCGTACGGCTCCGGCAAGTCGTCTTTGGCCTTGTTGCTGGCCGCCGCCTTCGGCCCCTCCGGGACTTTGCGAAAAACCGCCGTTGGCTTGGTAGAGGCGGCCTCGCCCGCGGCCGCAGAGGGGATTCGGAAAGCCCACCGCCGTCACGGAACCGGGAACAAAGGGTTCCACCTGGGCCTGGCGACCGCCCTCCGCGAGCCGCCCGGTCACACCATCCTGCGCGCCCTCCGCGCCGCCGTCCTGGACCGCTACGGCAAAATCCCCCCAGTCAGCAGTTTCTCCGCGGCGCGGGCGTTGCGGGCGGCGTTGGCGGACGCGGCTTCCGACGACCCCCGGCGCACCGGCCCTTCCCCGGCCGCGCTGGTGGAAGTCGCCCGTTGTTTGGCGGAGGACGCCCCCCTGTTGCTCGTTATCGACGAGTTCGGCAAGAACCTGGAGGCCATCGGCGACGGCGGCCCCGCCGACCCCTACCTGTTGCAACAACTGGCGGAGGCGGGCCAAGGCGCCGGTTTGCCGATTTTCATCCTGACGTTGCAACATCTGTCGTTCGAGGATTACCTGGCGGGTGCCGACGACGCGCAACGCCGGGAGTGGGCCAAGGTGCAGGGCCGTTTCGAAGACGTTTCTTTCACGGAGTCCGCTTCTTCCACCCGCGCCCTGATCGGAACCGTCTTCGAAGTCGGCGATGACCGTCTGCGGGAACGGATAAACAAGTGGGCCGCAATCCATGCCCGCCGAATGCGCCCGCTGGGAGTTCCCGACCTCGCCGACCCCGGCACGCTGGCCGCCTGCTACCCGCTCCACCCTTTGTCCTCCTTGGCCTTGCCGGAGTTGTGCAGTCGCTACGGACAACACGAACGAACCCTGTTTTCCTTCCTGGCCGGCCCCCACCCGTCCGGCGTACCCGCTTTCCTCGCCGATGCGGTTTTGCCGTCCCGCGGCCCGCTCCCGTCGCTCGGTTTGGAACGGGTTTACGACTACTTCGCGGCGGACGGCTCCCTCACCGGCGGACGCTCCGGCCGTTGGGCGGAAATCGTTTCCCGGATCCGCGACGCCCATGGCCTTACCGAAGAGCAGTCCCGCCTCGTCAAGTCGGTCGCCCTGCTCAACCTGATTTCCACCACCGGAACCATCCGCGCCTCCCGCCCGGCCCTCAACCTGGTTTCCCCCCGCGCCGACCGGGTTCTGCCCGAACTCGAGCAAGCGGGCTTGGTCACCTATCGGGAGTTCGCCGACGAGTACCGGGTGTGGCAGGGAACGGACATTGACATTCGCCGACTCCTGGAAGCCGCCCGTCGCCGGACGCAAGAGCGGTCGTTGCTGGACGTTTTGACGGACATCGACCGGCCGCGACCGGTAGTGGCCGCCCGGCACAGCGCCGAAAATGACATTCTACGGGTGTTCGCCCGCCGCTACGTGGACGGCGCAACGGCGGTGGAGCCGCCCGGCCCGTTCTCCCCTTACGATGGCGAGGCCCTGCTGGTCGTCGGGGAAGACGGCGCGTTGCCGCCGCTGTCCGGGTCCGGCCCGGCGTCCAAGCCGGTGGCAACGGCCATTCCGCAGGACGTAACGGCAGTGGACGCCGCCGCCCGGGAGGTTGCCGCCGTAACGCTGGTCTTGGACGACCCGGCGGCGGCGGGAGACTGGGTGGCCCGCCGCGAGTTGGGGGAGCGTTTGGCGGAGGCGCGCAACGCTTTGGAGGGCGCCTTGGCGGAGGCTTTCCGGTCGGACGCCTGCCGGTGGAGGCTTCTGCCAAGGGGGGAGGAACCCTTGCGGGAACTGGCGCCGGGCCGGGGCGCCGCCGCCCTGTCGGAGGCGGCGGACATCGCCTATCCCGCCACCCCCCTGGTCCAAAACGAGATGTTGAACCGCATCTCCTTGACCAGCCAGGGAGCCAAAGCGCGGCGCATGTTGTTGGCGGCGATGATCGAGAACGGCGAACAGGACGACCTGGGCTTTACCGGGTTTGGGCCGGAAATGGCAATGTATCGGGCTTTTTTGAAACGAACCAAATTGCACGGGCGCGACCAGCGCAACCAAACAATGGTTTTCCGCAACCCGGAAGACGAGTCGTTGCGACCGGCGTGGGAGATTCTGGAAGGGGAGTTCAAACGGGCCAAAACCAGGCGGGTCAACCTGAACGATATTTTCGCCGCCTTGCAGTCGCCGCCGGTGGGGATGAAGGCGGGGGCGACGCCGGTGTTCGTCACCGCCGGACTGATCGCTTTCCGGGAGGAGGTGGCCATCTACGAGCACGGCACCTTTAAGCCGTCGCTCACCACCGAGGTTTCGGAGCGGATGGTGCGCAACCCCGGCCATTTCGACATCAAGCATTTCGCCAACACCGCCGGCGCCCGTCGGCAGGTGGTGGACGCTCTGGCCGACCGCTTGGGCATTCAGCCCGGTTTCCGCAAACACCGGGTGGCCAACGTGCTGTCGGTGGTCGGCCATTTGGTGTCCCGCGTCAGCCGACTTGAAAACTACGTTCTCCGCACCGGTGCCCTTTCCAAGTCGACCCGAAAGGTCAGGGAGGCCCTGGTTGCGGCGGTGGAACCGGACGAGTTGCTATTCGAAACCCTCCCCAAGGCTTTCGGCTACCGGCCCGTTCCGACCGACACTGATACCTACCGCCGCGCCCGCGCCTACGCGCATCAGGCGGGCAAGGCCCTGGACGAACTCGCTTCGCGCTTCGCGCGCCTGCTCGCCGACCTGTTGGACCTGTTGTTAGAGACCTGCGCCGAGCCCAACCGGTTGGCGATTTCCGGCCAGGCCGCTTCTTTAGAGGACAAAGTCCTGGATCCGGAGGTGCGGGCTTTCATCCTCACGTTGGCGGGCGACGGGGCCGGGTCCGACGAGGACTGGGCCAAGATGGTGGCCACCGTGGTGGTCGGGAAAGCCCCCGCCGAGTGGACGGACGAAGACGAGCAACGCTTCCGGCGCGTTCTCCCGGAACGGGCAGCGGCTTTCCACCGGCTGTTGGCGCTGCATGCCGAACACAGGGCGGAGGGGGGCGGGCCTTTCGCCCCGGTGCGAATAACGGTTACCCGTCCGGACGGCAGCGAACAGGTGCGTCTGGTCAGCGTGGACCAGGAGAACCGAGCGGACCTGGACCGCGAACTGGATGAGTGTTTGGAACGCCTGGCCGGGATAATCGGCTCCCCCAACCGGGCCCGGCATTCTGCGCTGGCACTGTTAGGCGATCGGCTCTTCCCCGCCGAGCCATCGGAGGAGGGCCTCGCGGTCCGAGAGGCGGATGCCCCCGCAACGGAAAGGACGGCCCGCGTTGGCTGACAGCGTGCGCCGCATTTGCGGCATTTCCGGCGGAAAAGATTCCAGCGCCTTGGCCGTCTACCTGCGGGGGCGGGTCTCCGATATGGAGTATTTTTTCTGCGACACCGGGGCCGAGTTGCCGGAGACCTACGAATACCTGACCCGCTTGGAGGTGATACTGGGCCAACCCATCGTCCGCCTCAACTCGCAACGGGGCTTCGACCACTGGTTCGAAGTATTCCGGGGAACGTTGCCTTCCCCCCAGATGAGATGGTGCACGAGAAATATGAAAATCAAGCCGATCGAGGAATGGATCGGGGAGGAACCAGCTGTTTCTTATGTGGCTATCCGGGCGGACGAATCCAATCGCAAGGGATACATTTCCACCAAGACCAACATCGAAACCCGTTTCCCGTTCATTGAGGACGGCGTCGACCACGATGGAGTGATGCGGATTTTGGAGGACGCCGGCATCGGCCTCCCCGCCTATTACGAGTGGCGCACCCGGTCGGGTTGCTATTTCTGCTTCTTCCAACGCAAGGCCGAATGGGTGGGGCTGTCCGAACGGCACCCCGACCTGTTCGAGAAGTCGGTCTCCATAGAGAAGAAGGTGCTACAGGACGCCGGAGTAAACGGCGACGCCGATTTCAGAGACCAGGCAATGCGCGGCCGCCCATACACCTGGTCCGGCGGCGAGACCCTGCCCCAACTCCTAGCCCGGCGCGACGAAATAATGGAACGCCATGAAGCCTCCCTGTCACGGGCCGCCAAAACCAGAACCAACATCCCCCTAATAGAAGCCCTAGCCGACGCCCTAGACGAAGAAGACGACACCCTCCCCTGCAACGTATGCGCACTATGAACGAGAATAACCAGACACCGGTTCGGGATACCCGAAATACTTGGGTCGCCGCCCCTTGGGGGGAGGCACCTACTCCCGTGTTGCCCCTGTGGTACCGTGAGCGTCACGCTGGTTTGCCTCTCCCCCGGATTGTCCAGAAAGCAGGCCCCGGGATTAGGACGGTAGGCGAAGCCCACAAGTTTTGGGAGGGCTCGCGGCAAACCTTGGACACGCGAGAACTACAGGCCTTGGCAGGGTTGGCGGGTAAGTATCTTCCGCCGCCTGATCAGATCGTCGTGCCCAAGAGTATCAAATTTGCTAGTTTCGCTAATTTGCCGTTGCGGAATCGTACTATCAATTGTCTGCAGAGCGGTAATCTTACAAATGATCATTCTTCTATTACGGTAGAGCAACTAATGAACCTATCCGGTTTTGGCGCGTTGTCGCTTCTTGACTTATGGTGCGTCGTTGAGTTCGTATATAATATTCAGAAGCCATTGGATGTAATCAAAGGTAATGGAATTCCGTCCGGTTGGTCTTACGAGTGGAACATAGCCGTATCCGTGTTAGAGAAAATATTCATTGCCGCTAAAGAATTCCATGGTGCTCATACCGTCAAGGATGTATTGACCCTGGACTTGTATAAAATAGTCAAATCCCTCGACATCGAGATGGGCGTTAGATCGCTTGCCCTGGATATGCTGACAGATAATAAGAGCTATGCCAAGGCGGTTATCGGCAAACTCAAATCAGTAGTAGATGCCATGTCTCCCAGAGAACGGGTTATTGTGGAGCGGAGAATGATGATCCCAGGAGGAGGAGACAGCCTTGAAGAGGTGGGGAAAGAGTTGAAACTTACACGAGAAAGAGTTCGACAAATTGAAAAATCGGTCAGCAATGAATTATTCGAAACCGCCGATCCAGAATTAGGAGTAATAGCACACTTTATAAACGAGACACTCGAACCCGTTGTATCGACCGATTATTTCGAGAACACAATATCGGAAGCGTTTATTGATATAACGGATAATAGTCAGATTATTAATATAGCTAAGAATATGTTACAAGAACGCCTGAATTACAAAAAAAGAGGCGATGCATATTTGAATCCTTTTGCTCGCTTGAACTGGAGTGCTTTTAAGCTTGGAGTACGAATCGAAGCCGATGATGTGGGTATTGTAGATATAGATGTAGCAAAGGACAAGCACCTGAATCCAAAATTGCACCAGTTCTTACCGCAAGCAATAGATTTTTGCGAAATAAAGTATGTTATGGGTTACCCAGTTTTACGCGACACCAAAAAGGCCCGGGCCAAGATCGCTCTGATGAAGATAGACAGACCTGCAACAAAAGAGGAAATAGCAAAATTATCAGGTATCAACCCCGCCCGTGTAGGCGGCCAACTATCAGGCATAGAGAGCGTTGTCAGAGCGGACAAAACCCGCTGGGGCTTAGCAGAGTGGGTCGATGATGAATACGAGGGCATTACGGCGGAGATAATCCAGCGGATAAAAGAAGATAATGGTGCCACTCTAACGACTCGACTTTTAGATGAGATACCTAAGCTATTTGGAGTTAGGCAGTCTAGCGTATTCTCTTATATAAATACTCCTCAATTTGTAGTGAACGACGGCTTCGTAAGTTTGGCGAATCCTTCGTCAGTTCGACTTAGGAATTTAGATGATGTCATTAATGGAAGAGATAACAACGGTTTGCCATTTTGGAGCTTTCGCGTGGAAGACCGCTTTTTTGATGGCTATAGCTTGACAGGGGTTCCACCTGAAATTGCTTATAAGTTGGGGTGTAGACCTAACGGAAAGGTAATGATTTCTCTTGACTACCCAGAAGAGTGCCGGGATATATCCATAAACTGGAGACTGTCATCTGCCTCTGGTGCCTCTATCGGGTATTTGTCTGAGCCTCTAAAGCGACTTGGTGTAGTTAGTGGGGATCGCATACGAATAATCCTTAAAGATTCTAGTATCGAGTTGAGACTCGGTTCCGAAACTACTGAAAGACCGTTAATTTCTTCGTCTCGAGAAATACTTGAACGAATTAAGAATCGCGGGAAGGCGCTGTAAGATGTTGATGGATGAGCCGACTCTTCGGCCAGCTCTCTTTAGGTTGCCCGATGACCCGGTTGGCCCTCAGATTCTGATCCCAGGGTTCAAGGTTGCCACTTCGGTTAAGGGAGCTTTCGGTTGGTTCAATGCCAGCTGGATCGCTAAGCTGGCACCGGGGCTTGCCGAGTACCTTAATCGTGAGGATACTAACCCTATTCACTTTGTGGTTTCGCCCGTATTTTTCGCCTCGGAAAAGAAGGCTATTGAAAAAGCACATTTTATGTCGGTAGAGGAGGCCACGCAACGAGTACGGGATGTTTTTGTTGACGGAAGGGTCGAGGCGACTGCTCTCGGCCAGCATGCTCTAGATTGCTTGTCTTGGATGGTGGCAACGAATGTCCTAAAATTGAAAGTAGCGGTACCTAAGGCGGATTCCAATTATCATCCTAAGATGTGGTTATTTGATGACGGGACAGAACAAATGCTTGCGCGCGGTTCCGGCAATGCTACCGGCCGAGGTGTAAGTGCGGGCGTTGAGCATCTTGATGTTGACATCACCTGGCAGGTAGATAGCAAAAAGCGAGTTGAAGAAGGTATTGCTATTCTCGAAGACTGGTTCAATGGACAAAGCACTGGTATTGATTGTGTTGTAAATTTACCTGAGGCCATAGAGCAAGATATTATTGAGACAGCTCCCGATACTGAACCTAGTCAATCTGACTACTTGGAGGCGGCTAAAGAGGACGATAATCCGCAATGGGCAGTTGATATATCGGAAAGATTGCGTAAACGGTTTTCAACATCCGAACCCAAGCTGCCCCGTTTAGAAATTCCCGATGACATAGAATGGCAGTCAGGTATTTACGGATACCAAAGCGAGGCGGTTAGGGCATGGGAGTCTGGCGCAAACCCCGAAAGAGGTATTATATCAATGGCAACCGGGGCGGGAAAAACTATCACTGCCCTCATATGCGCTACTAGAGCCCAAGACAGACTTTCCAATCAGCCCTTCCTGATAGTGATCTCCGCACCATCTATACCAATAATCACTCAGTGGGTTAAGGAAGTCAGAAGATTTGGGATAAAGGCTATCGCGCCAAGTATAGAATCCGATATAGCACTTTCTTTGACCAGTATGTTTAGGGGCTTGTCAGTTGGCGGGACCTATGTTCTTATAGTATCTAATAGAACACTCTGTTCTTTCAAATTTCAATCCACTCTAATTCAAAAACTCGACCCTGAAATAAGAACAATGTTTATCGCAGACGAAGCTCATACATTAGGAGCCAAGGGGTTTGTAGAGAATAAGCCACAATTCTTCGAAAAGCGTCTTGCGTTGTCAGCTACTCCGGAGCGACAATATGACCCTGATGGTACGGAGGAAGTTTTTACCTACTTCGGTTATCCTGTGTATGAATTCGGTCTCGATAGGGCTATTGGTTTTTGTCTAACACCATATAATTACTACGTACACTTGACAACCTTGGGCGGGGACGAATTATTTGAATATATGGAACTGACTCGTAAAATTGGGAAATATATTGCTACGACGAATGCCCCGATAACTCGTAAAATAGATGACGAAACTTTAACAGGCCTTCTGATCAAGAGACGGAGTATCATTGAAACAGCAGTGGCAAAAGCCGATTTCTTGAAAAAGTTACTTGAGCATAGAGGACCGAGATCTCTGCAACATGTTCTAATCTACACCTCAGCAAAGAATCCAGAGCAATTTGACAATATTGCCAAGGTACTTAGTGAACTGGATATTAGATGGGCACCTGTAACGCAAGAAACCACGGCTAAACCTAAGCAATGGACTCAAACATTACAGGCCTTTGAAGAAGGTGGCTTTCAAGTATTATTGGCAAAAAAGGTTCTCGATGAGGGAGTTGACATTCCCGCTATAAGGGAGGCATTCCTTATGGCTTCCTCAATGGTAGAGCGGGAATGGGTCCAGCGCCGAGGTCGTGTCCTGCGCTTGCACCCAGGTAAAGACTATGCGATGGTTCACGATTTTCTCGCGCTTCCTCCAGCTAATATACGGGGATATGAATATACGCACTCAAGCAGGAAAATTGTATTAACCGAATTACAACGGGCTTTGTCCTTCGCGAAGTTTGCTAGGAACGCTTCCGGCCCGGAAGGAGTATTCGAGCACCTGAAACATATAAGAGAGCATTATTGGAACGGTGAGGAGGTTTCGACTCTACCGCAACAATATAACGAATATCGAATCGACATTACTACACCTATTGGGAGGTTATGGTGAATAACTACGATCGCATCTATGCAGAGATTTCCAAGGAATCTGAAGCACTTGGTCCAGATAGCGGCTTGGATTCGGATTTGCTACTTGATTTGGTCATGGCGATCGTAGAGATCGAGCATCGGAACCAAACCAAGAAGGTTCATAACATTAATCAGCTAATTCGGGAGAAAATTCTCCTAGTAGCTCAAGACAAAATTCGCAACGAGGAGGGGCAATGATAAAGTTTAGAAGGATAGAGATAAGCAATTTTGTCTGCTTTGACAAAATTGTTATTGAGCCCTCCACTGATCCGAACAAGCCGTTAACAGTGGTACGTGCCGAAAATGGGTCGGGTAAGACTACCCTTCTTCGTGCTATTCGATGGGGTATGTATGGTGAGAAGGGTTTACCTACTCCTGCAGTCAAATTTTCTTTGCACCCTGCTTGGTGGACTCCAGATGATAACGGTATTAGCACGGCCGTATCTCTGGAGTTCGAAACAGATGGTTCTGATCGTTTTAATAAGGCTAATAGTAATAGAAATATGGTATATCAGCTAAAACGATCAATTACTACAATCGGAAGATTACCAGCTGATAAGAATGAACCAAACTTTCGCCGAATTAACGAGCACACGCAACTAATGGTACAGGAGGGTGATGGCTTATGGACACCACATACTATGGGTGTTGGGTCGGTCGTAGATCAACTATTACCTTGGGACCTTCGCGACTTTTTTGTAATGGATGCTGATGAAGTTGTCGATTTTGTAGGGGGAGGTAACGATAACAAGATTTTGCATAGCAATCAGGTTATCGCCAAAACAACAGCTGCTGTAAAGGGACTTTTAGGTCTTGATGTATTCAAAATGGCACAGAATAGAGTGGTTAGAATTGGTAGAGATTTTGGTAAGGAAGCAACGGCCGCTGTTGGAGATTCGACTCTTGATGATTTACAATCCGAGTTAGAAGCTCTTCGGTTCGAAAGAGAGGAACTGGAGAGAAAAATTATTAACCAATCAATTAAGCTCGGTGATTTAGAAGACGATCTTCAAGAGCGTAGCATTGAACTCGAAAGAGAGTTAAAAGGGATTGGTGCCGCGGAAGAATTGTCCACTCGTTTGGCCAGCAATCGTGAATTATACAAAAAATTATTAGAAAAGCGCAAAGTAGTCGTGCGGCAGTTGGCGACGCAAGTTGAGTCAACAGAGTTGCTAGCAACTCTAAGTCATACATATATTTCCGAGACTTATAATATTTTAAAACCTCTTTATGACAGTGGCTATATTCCGGTTAAGCATCTTCATTATGTTCGATCCCTACTAGAGTCGGGTACTTGCGTATGTGGTCAAGATATTTCTGAGGACAATAAATATCGTACTAAAGTGTTGGAGCAAATTTCAAAATCATCCGAGAGTGAAAAAAGGGCTAACTATTTAAGTTATGTCTTTGACGCAACGCGATCGTTAATAGGCTATAGCCCCGCTGTTGTTTGGAGCGAACAACGCGAAATACTAGCAAGAGATTTAGCGGATTATGATAATCAAATATCTGATTTACAGAGTGATGATAAAGATATTCAAATGAAGTTAGATATTATTGATGAGGATAAAATTCAGCTACTTCGTAGTGAAATAGATTCATTGAAATCTCAAATGGACAACGTTAAGCTTACGTTGGCAGGAAACGAAGCTCGTCTTCCAAGTCTTATAAAAAATATTGAATCATTAGCAAAGCAGGTTGGGCAAAGGCAACGGAAGGAAATAGATGCTAGAGATAAACAGGAAGCCGAGGGATTGGCAAAGGTTATTGCAGAAGTATTGGATAAAGGATATGACACAATTCAAGTCGAACAAGTTACCCAGTTGTCAGAGAAAATGGACGAATTATTTTCTCAAATGGTGTATAATGTTACAGGTGAAGATCTAGAATATAAACCTGATAAAGCAGATATAAGGATGATTGCTAGAGTTGGAATTAAACCTGTTGAGGGTAGGCCAAATGATTATGAAATTTTTGCGCATAATCATCTTGGGTTTAATATGCCAGCTATTACAATTAATGGTGCTTCTCGGCGTATTTTAGCATTATCATTTGTCTTAGCCTTATGTGTCGAATCACGAACCTTTGCCCCCTTAATAGCGGATTCTCTATTGAATTTTACGACAGGCGCTGTTCGTCGTAATACTTTGGATATTACATCTCAGACTTCGAGTCAACCTATTTTGTTGTTGACGGGCTCGGACTTAGCACTGCAATCAGAGATTGACATAATCGACAAATATGCCGGTGCTACCTATACTATAACTGCGCAATGGGATGCTATAGATGCTGGTTCTGGTGGGGACGTAATAAATTGGAAGGATCAGCGTTTGGTTTCTCTAATTTGTCTTTGCGGCCCGCGTAATTATTGTGATATTTGCGAGAGAGAAGGATGGGCTGAATTGCCAGACTGGAATAGACGAGAAAACGAAAGGTAGTTTATCATGAACTATTTCAATAACTTATTGTCATCTCAAGCGCATCAGCTCGTTTTCCCGAAGGATTGCCGGGCCGATGTCCACCGGTTTGTCGGGATGCATAAGAAGGGTGGCCCGTCACCCGAGAGGGCTCCATTTCGCCGTCAGTTAGACTTTTGGGCGTTTTCTATGGTGACGGCAACAGCATGTGCCCTTCCACCTTTGGATGGTCCCGCTACAGAATGGGGTGCTAAGTTTGCAGATACGAGAGCTGTCGAAATGCCTGATGGCTTATGCGATGTGCTTGCCGTTATTGCTTTTCGAACGCTGGGAGCAGACCATGAGGGATTAGATGATCCCTCCTGTATTATTGATATTGGCAATCGATTGGCAGGTGCTGGTTGTCCAGCGGTAATCAAAGTTCTAAGTAACCCCGACCTGCGTACTACCGCACTTGACAAAATCTTGGACTTCGCAAATTCTCTGAGGTTGGAAGTGTCTCAAAGTATATAAGAGAGATTATCAAACACTTGGTCAGGTTTGTTTCTGCTACTCACAGAATTCGGTGCTTGCCCTTTTTTGGTTTGGTAGTAGGATGCGGGGGATGCGATACGAATGGTGGCAGGAGGCTGTCTTCTACCAGATCTATCCTCGGAGTTTCATGGACTCGGACGGGGACGGGATCGGCGACTTGGCGGGCATCACCGCCCGGCTGGATTACCTGGCCGGGACGTTGGGGGTGGACGCCGTCTGGATTTCGCCCTTCTACCCGTCGCCGATGGCCGACTTCGGGTACGACGTGTCCGACTACGTGGATGTGGACCCGACGTTCGGCACGCTGGCCGACTTCGACGCCTTGGTGGAGGCCGCTCACGGGCGGGGCCTGCGGGTGGTGGTGGACTGGGTTCCCAACCATTCCTCGGAGCAACACCCCTGGTTCGTGGAATCCCGTTCTTCCCGCGACAACCCCAAGCGGGACTGGTACATCTGGCGGGACCCGGCCCCGGACGGGTCGGAGCCCAACAACTGGGCCTCCATTTTCGGGGGGCCGGCCTGGGAGTTCGACGAGCGCACCGGGCAGTACTACATGCACACGTTTCTGGCCGAGCAGCCCGACATCAACTGGCGCAACCCCGAAACCAAGGCGGCCATGCTGGAAACGTTGCGGTTTTGGCTGGAGCGGGGGGTGGACGGTTTCCGGCTGGACGCCTGCCACTACTCCATGAAAGACCCCCAGTTCCGGGACAACCCGGTGTTGCCCGCCGCCCGGCACGGCTACAAGGAGCTGGGGGACTACGACCGCCTGGAGCATATCTACGACCGCAACCACCCCGACATTCACCCCCTGTTCCGGGAGATACGGGCCCTGCTGGACGAATACTCGGCGGAGCGGCCCAGGTTCTCCATCGGGGAAATTCACTTGGACTGGGACGAATGGGTGGTCTACTACGGGGACAACGACGAGTTGCATATGCCCTTCAACTTCGCCTTGGTCGGCCAGGATTTGACCGCCGCCCGCGCCCGGGAGGTGGTGGAAACCCTGGAGCGGATCATTCCGCCCGGGGCTTGGCCCAACTACGTGCTGGGCAATCACGATGAACCCCGCATAGCCAGCCGCCTCGGCCCCCGCCGGGCCCGGTTGGGAACGATGATGTTGCTCACCCTGCGCGGCACCCCCACCTTGTACTACGGGGACGAGTTGGGGATGTTGCAGGCCGACATCCCGCCCGAAGAGCAACAGGACCCGTGGGGGAGGCGCATGCCCGGCCTGGGACGGGACGGATGCCGCACCCCCATGCAATGGGAACCCGGCCCGGGGGCGGGCTTCACCACCGGCCATCCCTGGTTGGATTCCCTGGACCCGGATGGAGACCGCAATGTGCAGGCCCAGTTGGACGACCCGGACTCCGACCTCAACTTCACCCGGCGGTTGCTGGCCCTCCGCAAAAAGTCAGCCGCCCTGCGCCGCGGCTCACACCAAACTTTGGAGGGTCAAGGCGAGGGGGTGTTCGCCTACCGCCGAACGCACGATTCGGAGACGGTGGAGGTTTACCTAAACCTGGGCGACCAACCGGCCTCCGTCGCCGCCCGGGGCCAAGTGCTGGCCGCCACCTCCCCGGCCGCCCCCGCCGATGTCGACGGCGCCATCGACCTCCCCCCTCTGGACGGCGTGGTAATCCAACCCTTCTGACCAGGTTGGGCGGCATAACATGATTCCGGCGCGTATCTTTATTAGCGGAGTTCAGAAGGAACTGGCCGAGGAGCGCGTGCGGGTTGGTGAATATCTGCGGGCGGATCCCTTGATGCGCCGGTTCTTTGAGGTGTCCCTGTTTGAAGAGGCGCCCGCCTCGGATGTGCGGCCTGATGAACTGTATCTGGATGAAGTTGAGCGGTGCGACATCTATCTGGGATTGTTTGGTTATGAGTATGGCTCGGAGGACGAAGAGGGCATTTCCCCGACTGAGCGGGAATTCGACCGCGCTACGGATTCGGGGGCGCATCGCCTTATTTTTGTGAAAGGCGCGGACGACGAGGCGCGGCATCCCAAAATGCGGTCTTTGATCGGCAAGGCTCAGACAGGCCTGATACGGAAACGGTTCAATCATCCGGGGGAGCTGATAACCGGTATCTACGCGGCGTTGGTGGAATATTTGGAAGCAAAAGAGTTGATACGATTCGGGCCTTTTGATGCAACCGCCTGCCGGGATGCCGAATTGGACGACCTTGCCTTTGAACTAATGCCGCAGTTCATTCGCACGGCCCGGCGCGCCCGGCAATTTCCACTGCAGGAGGACGCTTCGCCGGAGGCGGTGCTTACGCATTTGAATTTGCTGAACAAGGGGAGACCTACCAACGCGGCGGTTCTGTTGTTCGGCAAGGCTCCGCAACGCTTCCTGATTTCGTCTGAGATCAAGTGCGCCCATTTTCATGGCACGCAGGTGGCTAAACCGATTCCGTCTTATCAGGTATACAAGGGCACGGTGTTCCAACTGGTGGATCAGGCAGTTGACTTCGTGCTAAGCAAAATCTCCTTGTCGGTGGGTACGAGGGCGGAGAGCGTACAGGCTCCCGTGGCCTATGAGATCCCCAAAGAAGTCATAACCGAAGCGGTGGTTAACGCGGTGGCGCACCGTGACTACACGAGCAACGGTAGCGTCCAAGTGATGTTGTTTTCCGATCGGGTGGAAGTGAGGAACCCTGGTCGTCTAATGCCCTCCCTAACCCTCGAGCAACTGCGCGTGCCTCATAATTCGGTACCCAGAAACCCTCTGTTGGCGGAGTCCCTGTACCTTACCGAATACATTGAGCGGATGGGTACGGGCACTTTGGATATGATCACCCGGTGCGCGGATGCCGGGTTGCCGGAGCCGGAATTCTCGGTAGCCGACGGTTTCGTTACCACCATTCGCAGGATGCCGCAAGAAATGTGGGCAGCCCGACAGACGGGTCAAGCTGGGGCCAAGCTGGGGCCAAGCTGGGGCCAAGCTGGGGCCAAGCTGGGGCCAAGCTCTTTGTCCGATGAAGATTTGGCTATGTTGCGAGCCTGCGAGCATGAGGCCGTTTCAAGTGCTGAATTGCTGAAATCCGTAGGCCGCTCTCGGAGAACCGGGTATTTGCGACGGCGAATAGAGCGACTTGTTGACGAAGGATTTTTAGAGAGGACCATTCCGGGAAAGCCGACCAGCCCTAATCAGAAATACCAACTGACGGACAAGGCCAAGCTAGCGTTGGCGGCGACCCGACCGTGAAGCACCGAGCGGATGGGGATGGGCACCTTGGATATGATCGCCCGGTGCGCGGACGCTGGGTTTGCCAGAGCCGGAATTCTTGGTAGCCGACGGTTTCGTTTACCGCCATTCGGCGATTGCCATCTTCGGTTTGGGAAGCCCGAGGTGGACAGGGGCAGGGTCACAGCCAGCCTCGTAGCTAGAGTCGGACAGCGGAGGGCGATATCAGATTAGATGTCAGCACCGAGCCAGGGTGAGTTGGAGGTGCCGCGCTTCCAAAATACTAGGAAATAGGAATGGTTTTTGCGGGCGTGTACTTGGCGTACCGCCCGGCTGACCCCCGGACGGTTGGTTCGCATCACCACGAATAGGTCTTCGGTGACGAATCCTAACCGCTCGTATTCTTTGATAATCTCAACGTGGGTGAGGCGTTGCCGGTTGGCGCATACTTCGTCTTGGCATTTCACGATAAGCACCCCCCGCTCTTTTAGCACCCGATAAGCCTCTGCTCCCGCCTCCGCGTACAGTTCCAGGACCGCCTCGTGATATTTGCTCCCTGTTCGGTTGCCGGTTCCGTTGTTCCGGTAGTAATCCTCGTAAGGCGAATGACCGGAATGGGCGGTCCCTCCCGGGGAATGCATGTAGGGCGGGTCCAGCACAACGCAGTCGATAGTTTCGTCCTGATAGGGCAGGTCCCGGCAGTCGACGCCATCGGTGATGTCACTGGCCAACAACTGATACTTGTCCGAGGGAATGTTTTGCCAGAACACGCCCTTGCCGAAGGTCACATCAGCCACTACGTTGCCCGGCTTTACATACAGGTCCATTATTTTTGGAAAAACAATGTCGTTGCCGGCGACGTAGGCGCTTAGCGCCAGATCATTGGTCGGCGCGCCGTTGCGGACGACGCGTTTAGCGGCGGTAGCGTTCCTGCTGGCCATTTGCCTTGCTCCTTCGGCTATCGTCGGTAGCGGCTGGGGCGGGCTGTTACCGGTGTTGCTTGCTACGCCCACATTAGACATTCGGTGGGACAAACCGGTGGCAAGTCAGGGGTGCGCGGGATTCGGCTAACCGGGTTTTTCCCGGTTTCCTCCCTATTATGCGGAGCGGATGACCACTTCCATACGCTACGGCGTCATCGGCGCCGGGATGATGGGCCGCGAGCACATCGGCAACCTGGCCGCGCTGGACGGCGCGGTTCTGACCGCCTTGGCCGACCCGCATCCCCCCTCGCTGGAGGAGTCCCGGGCGGTTGCGCCGGAACCCAAGCCCGCGTTGTTCGACTCCCTGACCGGGCTGGTCGACTCCGGCCTGTGCGATGCGGTGGTGGTCGCCTCCCCCAACCATGCCCACTTCGCCGCGCTGATGGAACTGCTTCCCACCGGCTTGCACATTCTGGTGGAAAAACCCTTGTGCGCCACGGTGGAGGACTGCCTGCGGGTGCGGGAGGCGGCCCGGGGGAGGGAAGCCCTGGTGTGGGTGGGGATGGAATACCGTTATATGCCCGCCATCGCCCGCCTCATCCGGGAAACCGACCGGGGGACGGCGGGCGACCTGAAAATGCTGACCGTCCGCGAGCACCGGTTTCCGTTCCTGCCCAAAGTGGGGGACTGGAACCGCTGGAACGTTAACACCGGCGGCACCCTGGTGGAAAAATGCTGTCATCACTTCGACTTGATGAACCGCATCCTGGGGGAGCGGCCGGTTGCGGTGTTCGCCTCCGGCGGCCAAGACGTGAACCATTTGGACGAACGATACGGGGGGCGCGTCCCCGACATACTGGACAACGCCTACGTGATACTGGACTACCCCGGCGGGCGGCGGGCCATGCTGGAGTTGTGCATGTTCGCCGAAGGGGGACGCAACCAGGAGGAAGTCACCGCCGTCGGCGACCGGGGAAAAATAGAGGCCCACATCCCCTCCAACGAGGTCGCAGTCGGAGGGAGGGGGGAGCCCTGGTTCAGCCCCCGGGTGGAGAAAGTGACCGACCCCCGCATCGCCTACCAGGGCCACCACTACGGGGCCTCCTACTTGGAGCACTTGGACTTCCGGGACGCCATCCTGGGAAACGGGACATCGCAGGTGTCGATAGAGGACGGCCTATGGGCGGTGGCGACAGGGGCTGCCGCCCAACTTTCCATAGCCGAGGGCCGACCGGTGGCGATGACCGAAATCCTGCCCGACCCCCGCTTTTGACGCCGGTCGTTACCGACGAACGTAAACGGCCCGCCAGTCGCAGGCGTCGTAGGACGGGGCGCCTACCTCGTCCATCAGTTCCGCTACCCGCTCCGGCGGCAACACTCGCAACTCCGGGTAGACCCCCAAATCATTGGCGCAGTCGTCAACATCCCGGAACGGCTCGTAGCTTGTCATAGGGTCGCGGTAGTCCAGCCCGTGCGCGGTGATGGTCAAACCGACCAGCTCGCCGCGCCGCGGCGTAAAGCGGCCGTTGTCGTCGAACAACTGCGGTTCGTCCGTCCACAGCCACGCCGCCTGGGCCGGGGTGTCGGCAAACACCGCGCCCAATTCCAGTTTCAGGGTCTCCAACGTGACCGGCATGACAGTCTCCTGTTCTGTTGGCAAGGGGTTTTTGGACGAAGTTAGCGCAGGGGGTGGTCGGTTAGCCATTGTTCGGCGTGGGCTATGGCTTCGGGGGAGAAGTTGCGGCGGGCGGATTCTTGGAGTTTCCGCAGTTCCTTCTGGATGGCCCGCATGGCCGTTCCGGCCGCGATTGCCATATGGCCCTCCAGCTCCCCGCCGGGGGTGATGGGGAACTTGGAGTTGACCTTGATGACCTCTTCGGCTTCCCGGACAGGCCTTGTCCAAGAAGAAGAATATGAGAATCTGGAGAGGGCGTCGGCGAAATCCTTGGGACAGCCCGAGCCGGCGGTGGTATCCCCTTGGCTTCCGAACGGTGAGGAATTCATTCTTTCCCGCCTCCCTTTTGCGTCGCGGCGTTGTCAATGTCAATCATAGGGGATTTCGGCTAGGCCCAGCTCGGCTTGGGCTATGTCCTCGGGGGAGAAGCATTGGCGGGCGGCTTCCTGTAGTTCCTCCAGCTCCTCCAAGACGGCTTGGAAGATCGTGCCGGCCGCGATCGCCAAATGCTTCTCCGCGTCTCCGCCGGGGGTGAAGGGCAACTTGGTGGTCATCCCGATGAACCTCACCGCCGGCCCGGCGTTTCCCTCCCCGCGTTGCCCGTAGAAGCGGCCGAACTCGCGGAGGGCGGCGGCGAAGTCCTCGGGCTTGTCCCCGACGGGGGCGGGCCGCTCTTTACTCGCCGTCTTGGAAAGCCGTCTCTCGGCGTGGGCGATAGCTTCGGGGGAGAGGCAACGGCGGGCGGCGCCCTGAAGTTCCCGCACCTGCGCCAATATGGAATGGATGGCCCCCGCCCCCGCGAATGCCATATGCCTTTCCATTTCCCGCTCGGAGAGGGCGGGCAACTTGTCGGCGGACTCGATGAACATGGCGGCCCGCTGGCACTTTCCCCTCCAGCCGTATCTGAAGAATTCTTGCAGGTCTTCGGCGAAGTCGTCAAGGTCGCCGTCGCCGATTGCGGGTTGCCCGTGAGTTGCGGCTCCGAAGGGCTGGAGTTCCCTCATCCGATAAGCCGATAAGCCGATAAAGCGGGAGGGCGGGTCAGCCTTTGACGGAGCCGGCCAGGATGCCGGTGACGAAGTAGCGTTGCAGGCCGAAGAACACCGCAATGGGCAACACCGCCGACAGGAACGCCCCGGCGGTCAGCAGGTGCTCGGCTTGGCCGAACTCCCCGGACAGGGAAGCGATGCGGGCGGTGGCCGGATAGTTCTCCCCGACCGCCCCCAGCATGGTGACCGCGATCAGATAGTCGTTGTAAGTCCACAGGAACTGGAAGATGGCGAAGGCGGCCAGCACCGGCACCGACAGGGGCAACACCAGCCGCCAGAACACTTTGAAATGGTCGGCCCCGTCGATCACCGCCGACTCGAAAATGTCCTTGGGCAGGGAGCTGATGTAGTTGTGCAACAGGAAAATGGCGAACGGCAGGGCGAACCCGGTGTGGGTCAGCCACACCGACGCCACCCCCCCCGCCAAATCCAGGTCGGGAAACAGGGTTATCGTCTTGTCCAGGAAGGGGATGGTGAACTGCCCCCCTCCCGTATACAGCCGCAACAGGGGAATCAGCGACATCTGGGTGGGGATGGCCAACAGCGACACCGTGGCGATGAACAGCCACTCCCGGCCTTTGAAGTCGATCCAGGCGAAGGCGTAGGCGGCGAAGGCGGCGATGGCGATGGGGATGACGGTGGCGGGCAAGGCGATGGCCAGCGAACTGAGCAAGGCCCTCCACATTCCCCCCTGCGCCCCCGCGGCCAGGATGTCCGCGTAGTTGTCCAAGGTGAAATCGTCCAGCCGCAGGTTCCACCAGCCGGTGGTGCGCTGGGCGTTGCGGGTGCGGAACGAGTTGATGAACAGCCCCAAAGTGGGGATGGTCCACAGCACCACCAGCAACCACAGCACCCAAGTGGGAATGGAGCGCAAAAACCCGTAGATGCGCTTTCCCAAGCCGCCCCCGGGGCCGCCTCCGCCCCCGGCCGTTCCGGTTCCGGGCAGGGCAGTCATCAGCCCGCCGCCTTCTGCATGCGCCGGATGTTCAAGTAGAGGATGGGCAACACCGCCACGAACAGCACCACCGCCAGCGCGGAACCCAGGCCGAAGTTAAGTTCGGTAAAGGCCCGTTGCCACATTTCGTTGGCGATCACCTGCGTGTCGAAGTTGCCGTTGGTCATCACCTTCACGATGTCGAACACTTTCATCACCAGCACGATGAGGGTGGTCACCACCACCCCGATGGTGGGGGCGATCTGGGGCACGGTCACCCGCCAGAAAGTCTGCGATTCGGTGGCCCCGTCCACCCGGGCCGCTTCGATCAGTTCGGCGGGCACCGCTTTGATGGCCGCCGAGAAAATCACCATCGTGAACCCGGTCTGAATCCAGATCAGCACCAGCATCAGCCACATGTTGTTGAACGGGGTTTCCTGGACGAACAGCACCGTGTCGGCCACCAGTTCCCCGCCCGGCCCTTCGGTCACCCCGCCGATTCCCCGCATCACCGCGAAGGCGAACCATAGGAAAGGCAGGGCGCACACCGCCGCCCCGGAGGCGACGGCCCGTTCCCCGGCCCGCCAGGAACGCAACGCCAGCCACACCAGCAACAACGCCAAGGCCGAGACGATTACAACCGTCACCAGGCGGGTGGTCGGGTTGGAGGAAATGCGCCCCAGTCCCACCCACAGCGCGTTCAGGAAACCGGTCTGCTCCCGGGAGGGATCCCGGGCCAGGTACATAAACCGCCAGATGATGCCCGCCCCCACGAAGGAGATGGCCATGGGCATGAAAATAAGGGACTTGGCCAGGGACTCGTTTTTGGCCCGGTCGGCCAGCACGGCGATGGCCAGGCCGGCGGCGGTGGTGACCAGCGTCACGGTCAGCACCCACCACATATTGTTGAACAGGGTTCCGCGCAGGGCGGCGAAGGCGGCCATGCACACCAGGAACAATCCCAGCACGGTGGCCCCGCCCGCTCCGGGACCGAACGTGGCCTTGTAGCCGGAGCGGCGGCCCATGACGACGGCCACCACCGTCCCCAGCGCCGCGATCACCGCCCCCGCCCAGAACAGGCGGCTGCCGAAAATCCCGGCCCAACCGGAAACGTCGAAAGAGTTGGAGCTGGTGAAAATGCTGGAGTAGTTGGCGAACCCCACCGGTTCTTCGCCCCGCGTGTCGTAGAAGGATAGGAACAGGGTGCGCAAAGTGGGGTAGATGAGGGTGCCGCCGATGAAGAGCAGGGCGGGTATTACGAAAATGTAGGAGCGGGAGGAAGCCTCCAAGCGGGAGCGTTCATTCGCGTCCGGGACGGGTTTCAGACCTAGGGCCGCCCCCGCCCCCAGACCGGTTCCCACCGCCGCCAGCAAAGCCTCCCACCACTGTCCGGTCCCCAGGGTGGGCATTCCCCAAGCCCCGATGAAAAAACCGACGGTGGCCCAGCCGACGATGGAGGCCGCCGGGGGCTTGCCTTTGCGTCGCGATCGCCACAGGTATCCGAGGTAGCCGGCGGCCGCCCCCAACGCGGTCGTAATAATCAAGACCCCGAAGTTCAGGTCGGGGAGAACCGGCCACAGGTCGAAAATTCCCTCTTCCAGTTCGAAGCGCAGGATCACCGACCGCATGCCGGTGGCGGCCAGAACCCCCAAGGCCGCCCCCGCCCCGGCTCCGATCAGGAGCCTCCGCCACTTTCCCTTCTCCACTCCCAGCAGATATCCGCCCGCCGCTCCGATCAGGGCGGCGATAAAGGTGCGCAACACCGGTTGGTCGATGGCCCGGTTGCCCCACAGCAACAGGAATACCGCCAACGCCCCGCCCCCGCCCACCAAGGCGCGAAAAAGGGCCCACCGGGTCGGGGCCAAGTCGAACAGCTTGTTGGCCCCGATGAACAGCAGGCCGCTGAGCAGGATGGAGAGCACGATGCCCCGGGCGGTGCTTTCCAGTTTCTCCACCGCCGCCACCCCCCACAGGGCCGCCCCGCCCGCCGCCAAGCCCAGCGCGGCCGCCGCGATGCGACGGGGGCCCCGTCCCCGGAGCCCGCCGTTGACCAGATAGGCGATGCCGACCGCGACCAACGCCGCCGTCAGCAGGTTCACCGCCCAGTTGAAAATGGCTGTCAAGCCCGGCCCTCCTCGCTTTCCCCCATCACCCTACCCGGTCCGAACGGACCGGGCAGGGGAGAGGTTGGTTCGTTTAGCTGGCGGGCCAGGATTCTTCGATGGCGGCGGTGGCTTCTTCCACCGTTTTGTCGCCGTTGACGGCGCTGGTGGCTTCGGTCCAGAATGTGCCGGCTCCGACTGCGGAGGGCATCAGGTCCGAGGCGTCGAAGCGGACGACTTCCGCGTTGAACAGGATGTCCAGGAAGGACTGTTCCAGCGGTTGGTACAGTTCCAGGTCGGCGTTCCGGTTGGGGGACAGGAAGCCGCTCAGGACCGGGTCGTCGCTGTCGCCGGCTTTGATGGTGGCCTGGAAGCGTTGCCGGTTGTCGGCGTACTGCGGGGAAGCGAAGTAGTCCATTACCGCCCACACCTCGGGGGCGTCGCGGAAGGCGGCTACCAGGGTTCCGGCGCCGAGCACCGGGCGGTCGCCGGACACGGACGGGAAGTAGAACACGTCCACTCCGTCCGGGCCGAAGGCGGTTCCTTCCGGGAAGAAGGCCGAGAAGAAGGAGGCCTGGCGGTGCATCATGCATTCGCCGTTCACCAGCGGGGGGCCGTTGTCCCCGAAGAAGGTGGAGGAAATGGATCCGCCTACTGCGAACACCGCGCCCGGGGTGTTCCACACGTCCAGGATTTCCTGCCAGATGGCGTTCATTTTCGGGTTGTTGAAGGGGATGGAGTGGTCCACCCACTGGTCGTAGTATTCGGCGCCTTCGTAGCGCAGGGTGAGGTCTTCCACCCAGTCGGTGAAGGCCCATCCGGTGGCTCCGCCGGACTCGATGCCCACGCACCAAGGGGTGTTTCCGTCGGCGATCATCTGGTTGGTCAGAGCCTTCAGGTCGTCCCACGTTTCGGGGACTTCGTAGCCGTTGGCCGCGAAGTCAGCCGGGCGGTACCACACCAGCGACTTCAAGTCGGCTTTGGTGGGAATGGCGTACTGAACGCCGTCTACGTTCCCGAACGCGTTCCACGCTCCGCCGATGTTGGCTTCCATGGTGGCGATCACGTCCGGGGGCAACGGCTCCAGGTAGCCCTCCCGGGCGAAGTCGGCGATCTTGCCCGGTTGCGGGAACACCGCAATGTCCGGCGGGTTGCCGCCCGCCGCCTGCGCGTTGATCAAATCCGAGAAGCCCCGCAAGCCCGTGTACTCAATGTCGATCCCGGTCCGCGCCTCCAGGAAGTCCAGAGCCGCCGTCTGCGAGCCGCCCTCGGCGTTGGAACTCTCCGGCCCGAACACGGTCACCGACGTACCCTCATAGGGATTCTCGGCTTCCACCTCCACTAGCGAGGTCTCGGTCACGATTGAGGTGCGGACCACTTCCACTTCCCGCTCCACTTCCGAGATCTCCACTACGGGAACCGTTACTTCCACTTCCCGCTCCACGATGGAGGTGACCACCACCGTCTCCGGGGTGCTGTCGTCGGAACCGCAGGCGGCCGCCAGCAGTCCCATCACGCCCAAGATCGCCGCTAGACGAAAACAAACTCGTCCTCGCATTAGATATCCTCCTTAAATATTGGTTGGATTGTCCAGCGGGCGGGGCGGCCTCGCCCAACCGGTTTCCCGGGTTGGAAAGGGCCTGATGTTGGTCCAGGTTCCTCCAAAGCTGTCGCCTCCGCCCATTCCGAGGGCCGTCCGGCGGAAAGAGCCGGGCCGTCCATCGGAAACATATATTTCTAGTCGGATTTTTCGGGATTGGCTAATCGGAGGGAGAATTATTTTCCCCTTTCCGCTATAATGGGGTTGGCCGGTCCGCAGGGCGACCGGCTCCCCCGACCGATTTGGAGACGACTGCGATGATGTCCAACCCGCCCGGCGCCGCCTTCGAATACAAGGTGGCCGACCTGAACCTGGCCGAGCAGGGCCGCACCGAAATCCGGCTGGCCGAACACGAAATGCCGGGCCTGGCCGCCCTGCGGGAACGCTACGCGGCGGAGCGGCCGCTGGCGGGGGCCCGCATTTCCGGGTCGTTGCATATGACGGTGCAGACCGCGGTCCTGATCGAAACCCTGGCCGCGTTGGGAGCGGAAGTGCGCTGGGCCTCCTGCAACATTTTCTCCACCCAGGACGCGGCGGCGGCGGCGGTGGCGGTGGGCCGTCCCGAAACCGGGGGGACTCCCGACGACCCGCGGGGCATTCCGGTGTTCGCTTGGAAAGACGAGACACTGGAGGAATACTGGTGGTGCACCGACCGGATGCTGGACTGGGAGGGCCACGACGGCCCCACCCTGATCGTGGACGACGGCGGAGACGCCACCCTGCTGGTGCACAAGGGGGCCCAATACGGGCGCTTGGGGGCGGTTCCGTCTTTCGACCCGGCTACCGAGCCGGAGGAGTGGGGCGTGATACTGGACCTGTTGCGGAGGCGCCTGGCGGCGGACGACCGATACTTTATGCGGATGGCCCGGGGAGTGCGGGGGGTGAGCGAGGAGACCACCACCGGGGTGCGCCGCCTGTACGAGATGGAACGGATGGGGGAGCTGTTGTTCCCGGCGATGAACGTAAACGACTCCGTCACCAAGTCCAAATTCGACAACGTGTACGGATGCCGGCACAGCGTGATCGACGGCTTGAACCGGGCTACGGACGTGATGCTGGCCGGCAAGACGGCGGTAGTGGCCGGTTACGGAGAAGTGGGCAAAGGTTGCGCGCAGGCCCTGCGGGGGCAGGGATGCCGGGTGGTGGTGGCCGAAGTGGACCCCATTTCCGCCCTGCAGGCGGCGATGGAAGGCTACGAGGTGAACACGATGGACGAGATGGCGCCCCGGGCGGATGTTTTCATCACCGCCACCGGCAGTCGGGACGTGATTACGGTGGAGCATCTGTCCCGGATGAAGGACAAGGCCATCGTGGGCAACATCGGCCACTTCGACAACGAGATCGACATAGCCGGTTTGAAAGCGGTCCCGGGCGTGGTGCGCAACCGGATCAAGCCCCAGTACGACGAGTTCGTTTTCCCCGACGGCCGGTCGGTGCTGGTGTTGGCCGAGGGGCGCCTGCTCAACCTGGGATGCGCCACCGGCCACCCCAGTTTCGTGATGTCCGCCTCCTTCAGCAATCAGGTGCTGGCCCAGATCGATTTGCACCGCAACGCCGACGACTACGAAAACGAGGTGCGCCGCCTCCCCCGGGAGTTGGACGAAGAGGTGGCCCGGTTGCACTTGGAGCACTTGGGGGTCAAACTGACCAAACTGACCAAAAAGCAGGCCGACTACCTGGGAGTCAACCCCGACGGCCCCTACAAAACCCCCTCTTATCTGTATTAGCCGCCGGGGTTCCCTCTATTTGCCGTCTGATCCTATATGACGAAGGGGACGCTTCGTTGCGGACCCGGAATGCTATCCGCGTCCACTGTTTGCCACACGGCTTTTGGCGTAGCCAACTTTGGAACAGGTTGCCGTTTCGGTCGAGACCGCTTCGGCCGAAATCTCGGCCGCCTCTCTTTGTCGGCCTGACGCCGCCATTGCGCCGCTTCTTTAGAGGAAATACCGTAGGTTTCCATTAGCTCAACAGTCAACAACCGATAATCACTTTCTATATCCGCAATATACGTATCAAAACCGTCTGGTATGTTGCCCAGGTCTTTCCGCCGTCCTCTCTGATCGCCTTTTCCGGTAGTCGCCCGGGTAGTCATCTTGCTATCCGTCCTTTCCTGCGGGGTTTAAAGTCCGCGTCGCTACCACATATCTTACACTATTGTGATTCATTTGTCAAATTGGCCTGTCTCAAGACACGCCTTGTCGGGCGGCGGAGCGTTATCTTTCGGTTATTTCCAAGACGGCTTTATGTATTCGTTTGGCTGAATCAATCGCCTCTTCTGCTTGTAGTGGATCGCTATAAACATTAACTTCTATTTCGTCAAAATATCGGGTATTTATGTAGTATGGGTCCAAACGGAGGGCATCATTGACTAGATGATCAAGTTGGGGATAATCATCTAAAGAGTTACTAAGTAAAGTCATCAGATTGTGATCTTTAGGAGGCATCTTACCGCGCCATACTATCAAGGCCTTGAAAGAAGCTTCTGCCGACTGATGAGTATGAAAGCAACTAGGGCCCATTAAATTATGGGAGAGAAGCAACTCCGCAGACATCAAATGTCCCTCGGCTTTGTCTTGCCAAAGAACCACTTTCGAAGAAATATCAGCCATATATTAGTATGCCTTCCTTGATAACGGATGAGGCAAAACCGCCCTGCTTATTCTTGGTATCTTTCCATTCCTGGGGAGTTAGGACAATCATGTCAATACTACAACTGTTTTCTTTCACCCAGGCCAAAATAATATCTTTGAATTCGACTAATCTCTCATGATACGGAACTGGCGTGTCTGCTATGACGAGTAGGTCAAGGTCGCTGTGCGGGCAAGAATCCCCTCTAGCCCGTGATCCAAAAACGATAGCTTTCTCTATGCCGCATTCTTGAAATTTTGGGTTAAGCAAAGCACTGATATAATCTAGTGTAGGGACGGTATCGCCTAAAACTATACTACTAATATCCCTTTTGCGGATAAGAGCAGTCTCGTCCAACAGTTTCGATATATACTCCAAAACGGTTTGTGCTTGTTGTTTATCGACGGGAAATTGCGATGTAAACTCGGTAATATTCATGTGTCCGATGTTATTGAAGAGAGCGGAAACCGGTACGCGGGTTCCCTTAAAAACCAAAGCACCGCTTACCTTGCCGGGGACCTGCTCCACGGCATCGCATTCTGACCAAAATTGTTCTACCAAGTCGAACTTGTCCATTCTGCCCTCTCCGGCTGTTGCCGAGTGGAACGGCTCCATACTGATGGTACGGCGTTCCTCGTGTTCGCAATAGCATAGCATATTATGTTGGTTGCGATTTAAAGTATCCCGTCTCGGGCCATGTTGCGGAAACAGGGAGTGGTTGGGGTATAATCGGGGTATGAGCAGTGTTCGGGTGGCCGGGGCCCAAATCAATCTGCGGGTCGGCGACCTCGAATACAACGAGGCGCGCATCTTCGCCGCTATGGAATGGGCGGAGGCGGAGCGGGCCGACATTTTGCTTTTGCCGGAACTGGCGGTGTGCGGGTACCCGCCCGAGGACCTGGTTTTGCGCTCCGCCTTCGTAGAAGCCAACCGGGAGGCGGTGCGCCGGTTGGCGGAGCGGTCGGGGGAGACCGCGGTCGTGGTCGGGTTCGTGGACCGGGCCCGTCCCGCCGCCGCTCCCCGGGGGGCCCCGGATGCGGTGGAGCGGCGCACGGCCAACGCCGCCGCCTTGTTGCATCGGGGGCGGACCGCGGGCGTCTACCACAAGGTGATGCTCCCCAACTACGGCGTGTTCGACGAAGACCGGCACTTCGCCCCCGGTTCCGACCCGGATGCGGTGTGGGATGCGGGCGTGGCCCGGGTGGGGGTGTCCATATGCGAGGACATTTGGGTGGAGGGCGGCCCCCCCTCCCGCCAGGCGGCAACCGGGGCGCAACTGCTGGTCAACATCAACGGCTCCCCCTTTCAGGTCGGCAAACCCGCCCAACGTCTGGCGCATATACGCCGGGAAGCGACCAGCGGCGGACTCCCGGTGGTTTATCTGAACCTGGTGGGCGGCCAGGACGAGTTGGTGTTCGACGGGTCGTCCATGGCGGTGGACGGCCGCGGTCGCCTCCTTTATCAGGCCCCCGCGTTTGCGGAAGACTGCTTCGTGGTGGAAATCCCCCTCGGCCCCCCTGGTGATGGGGAGGCCGCCCCCGCCCCGGAGTCCGCCCCGTCGCTGGACCCGAGAGAGCAGATTTACCGGGCTCTTACCCTCGGTTTTGGCGATTATGTGCGTAAAAACGGGTTTGAGGCGGTGGTAGTGGGATTGTCAGGCGGAATCGACTCGGCACTGACCGCGGTCGTCGCCGCCGACGCCCTCGGACCGGAGGCGGTGCGGGGCATTACGATGCCCTCCGATTTTTCCTCACCCGGCTCGGTCAACGACTCCCGGGAGTTGGCGCGGCGGCTGGGGATGCGGCTGGACGAGATCCCGATTGCCGACCTGTTCGCCGTTTATCAAACTACATTGGAGGGAGTGTTCGCCGGCAAAGGCTTGGGAGTGGCCGAAGAAAACCTGCAGTCCCGAATTCGGGGGGCGTTATTAATGGCGGTTTCCAACAAGTACGGGGAGATGGTGGCGGCCACCGGCAACAAGTCGGAAATGGCGGTGGGCTACGCCACCCTCTATGGGGATTTGGCGGGAGGGTTTGCGGTCTTGAAAGACGTGTTTAAGACCAAAGTGTACGAGTTGGCCCGGTGGCGCAACCGGCGGGAGCGGGTGATTCCGGAGGCTATCTTGACCAAACCGCCCTCCGCCGAGTTGCGGCCCGACCAGTTGGACACCGACAGCCTGCCCCCCTACGAGGTGTTGGATCCGATCCTGGCCGCCTACATCGAGGAGGACCGGTCGGTGGAGGAAATAACGGCGTCCGGGGCCGACCGGGAGACGGTGGAACGGGTGACCGCCCTGGTAGACCGCAACGAATACAAGCGGCGTCAAGCCCCGCCGGGGGTGAAAATCACCGCCAAGGCCTTCGGGCGGGACCGCCGGTTGCCCATCACCAACGGCTGGAGGAAAGGGTGAGCGGCATGGGTCCCGGGCCGGTGTTGCGCAACGGCGTTCCGTCCGAGGCGACCATGCCCCTGGACGATCCGATCGCGGTGCGGGGGGACGGTTGTTTTGAAGCCCTGCGTTCCTACGGCGGCCGCCTGTTCGGGTTGGACGAGCACCTGGACCGGTTGGCCGCCTCGGCCTCCGCCTTGGGCATCGCCCTGCCCTCCCTGGAAAAAGTGGGGCGGTGGGCCAACACGGCGGCGGCCGCCCAAGGGGACGGAGTGGTGCGGATTTTGGTTTCCGGGGATGCGGAGGGGGCGGAAGTGTACGTGTTCGCAACCCCTTTGCCCGACCTTCCCGAAACCTTGCGCCTGGGGCCGGTGGCCGCTCCTTGGCATCCGGGGGGCGAGCCTTGGGAGTTGGCCGGCATCAAAACCCTTTCCTACGCTCCCAACATGGCGGCAGGGCGGGTGGCGCAAGACCGGGGTTTCGACGACGCCCTGCTGATCAGCCGGAGCGGGGAGGTGCTGGAATGTCCTACTTCGTCGGTGCTGTGGGCGGCGGACGGAGTCATCGAAACCCCGTCTTTAGATTTGGGGATTTTGGGTTCCATCACCAGACGGACGGCGCTGGCCTTGGCCGCCCGTCTGCAGGAGCCGGTGCAGGAAGGGCGGTTTCCCCTGGCCCGGTTGCAAACGGCCTCGGAGGTGGCCCTGCTGTCCTCCATCAAGGAAATAGTCCCGGTGACGGCGATAGGGGAGTGGACTTACCCGCCCGGCCCGGTGACCGCCCGGCTGTCCGTTGCCTACCGGGAAGAGGTGGATCGCCTGGCCCCTCTCTGACCGCGCCGCAACCCGGTTTAGTTGAACGAGTGATTTAACCGTCAAGCTACGGCTTCCCACCTCCAAACACACCGCGAGTCGCCCTTCCTGTAGTGAGTTGCGCCCGCGGCAGGATTCGAACCTGCGACCTACCGCTTAGGAGGCGGCCGCTCTATCCCCTGAGCTACGCGGGCAACAACCTAATGCTAGCAGTTGGGCCGTAGGCTGTAAGATTAGGTCCCGCCCTACATAGAATAGGGACAGGTTGGATGGTATGGAAAGGAGGATGACGAGATGGACATTCGCATCGGTTCCGAACAGGAACGGCAACAGGCCGAGGCGGCGTTGCGGGATTATGAGCAACGGAAAGCGAAGGTTCGCCGAGTGCTGGAGGAGGTTCTGGCAACGGAGTGCAGGCGGATGGACGGGTGGTTGTTCGAGAAACTGTCCGATGGGTATCGGGAACAGACCGGTGTGGAAGTAGATGAAGGTATGGTTTCAGATTTTCTGTCCGAATTGCCTGACCGCCTATTCCCCTCGAAACCGAAACCCAAGCCTACTCCAAAAGAGAGGGAAGCCACAGGCCCGCGTCCGGTGGCGGTGATCGGACGCAACGATGAAGAAGAGGCAGTGTCAGGAGGCTGGACTGGTGCGTTTCGCTATATTGCCTTGGCAGTGGCCAAAGACAATCCCGGCCGGACCGATATTTGGCTAAGCTTGTGGTTCGTCCAACGGCGAGATCAGCTCCCGGACTATCTAAAGGATGTCGCCGCCAACGTTGAGGTTGCGCCAGGTTGGTGGTTGAATACTCACGGTAACGCCGAGCTGACGCGTCGTAAAACACGCGAAATGTTGGATGCTTTCAATTTCCCGCGCCATAAGTATCGGCTTCGTTTGGCTGATGGTACGATACGGCCGATGATCTGAACGCCGCTTGAATCCTTGCGCTCCAGCATCCTTACGCTGGATAGGTCGGGATTCAGGCCACCGCCCATTTGAGATTTTGCCACCAGTCGGTGCCCTGTGGGCCAGCTCCGATGCTCACCACCGCCCCATCGGCGCACAGCACCTCGGCCACCGCCGCCTCCCCCTGGGAGGACATGCTCAGCATCTCGCACCCCACGAACCTCTCCAGCCCGTAGGAATGCAGATTCTGCCCGACATTCTCCAACCAGGCCTGCAGGACGACGGCCGCCCCCGCCCCCTGCGCATCCCGCGCCTCCCCCAACGGGTGGTACCACAGTGGCTCGAAGGCGTCCTCATCGAAGATCACCTGCCCGACGGTAAAATAGTTAGCCATGTTCAGCCTTTCCCTCCGTTTCGGGATTTGCGGGTTTCGGTTCGATGGTGTATAGTAGCAGGACAACGGCAGAGTTGAAAGGAAACACAAAATGCCAACCCAAACCGAGCCCAAGCAACCTACCGAGTCAAAGCAGGCCGTGCCCGAGGAGGTTGAAGGCTTGGATGATGACCAGGATACTTATTTAGGTCATTATCCTATAGACACATTTCTAATACGAAATGAAAGCCGTACGGTGCATGATGTTTTGCGTCGTATCAAGAATGGGTCGTACATTATGGATCCTGATTTTCAACGAGATTTTATATGGGATATTAATAAACAGAGTAAGTTGATAGAGTCCGTTTTACTGAGAATACCACTTCCTGTGTTTTATCTTGCTGAGGACGATGAAGGTAATTTGATAGTGGTAGATGGCTTACAACGGTTATCTACTTTGAATCGCTTTGCCGATAACGAGCTAAAATTAAAACTACCCGATCGTACTGATTTAAACCGCAAAAAATTCAAGGACCTCTCACCCAAACTCCAGAATCGTTTTGATGATTTCAATCTCATTGTATATGTTATTGATCACGAGATAGACGACAGAGCTTTACTTGATATTTTTGATAGAGTTAATAGCGGCGAGCCGTTGACACGACAGCAGATGCGCAATTGCCTTTATATGGGGAACGGTACTAAATTTCTAAAAGATGAATCAAAAACCGATATCTTTTTAGACGCAACGGGAGGAAGTTTAAGGACGGATAAGATGCGCGATCGCGAGTTTGTTAACAGATTTTGCGCTTTTCGAATACTGGACATAAATAACTATAAAGATATGGATGCTTTCTTACGCGAAAGCTTATTAGAAATGAACAGGCTAACTTCATCTTCGCTTTCTGACTTGTCAAAAGAGTTTAGAAATTCTCTCCATAATAATTATAATTTGTTTGATAAACACGCTTTTCGTAAGCATTCCAAAGGTCAAAAAACTCGCGGTTTGATAAACGCTTCTCTTTGGGATGTAATGTCCACCGGTTTATCTCAATATCCTAGACCTTTGGTAGTAAAAAATGCTCAAAATTTAAAAAAATCCTTTTACGAGTTGTTACAGAACGAGCGATACAATGATTCTATATCGCGAGGTACTAATAATACTAAGCAAGTAAAGCATCGCTTTTCCGCAACTCAGCAAATGTTAGAGGAGGTCTTGGGTGCTCACTAGAATTGATTTGCAACACTTTAAGTGTTTTGAAAAGCTTCGTTTGCCTGTGGCTCCTCTTACGTTGCTTACTGGATTAAACGCTTCTGGTAAGTCGTCTGTACTGCAAACCCTTGCCCTACTGAACCAAACAATGAACGACAATGAGTGGTCTACGAACCTCCTTCTTAACGGTGATATTATCCAAATGGGTATGGTACCTGATGTTGTGGACGAATTAACCGGAAGGGATCAATTTGAAATTGGCGTAGAATATGGTGACGATACATATTTATGGCGTTTTGAGGGTGATAGAAGTAATATGTTTATGAAAGTGCTGAGTCTTCATATTAATGGATCACATTACGAGCCTAGCCAACTCAGATTTTTGCTACCACCTGATACATCTTTAGAATTGTCCGAGACGATTCGTCGTTTAACATACATAACGGCGGAACGCTCTGCTCCTCAAACCGTTTATGATCTTGAAGATAGCAACAGAACAATAACCGTCGGACCTAAAGGAGACAATACTATTAGCGTGTTGTATTGGGGACGCGACGAATCAGTTGTTGATGGACTTGTAGATCGAGAGGTTGTTACAAATCGTATTAGACAAGTTGAGAAAAGAATGCAGCGTTTTTTTCCGGGTTTTAAATTGAGATTGGAACAGATACCAAGAACCAACTCCGCTATTCTAGGTTTACGCACTTCTCAAGAGACGGATTTTCATAGGCCTACTCATACTGGTTTTGGTCTCACCCATTGTTTGCCAATCGTTGTGGCGGCCATATCTGCGGTCCCGGGTGATATAATTTTGATTGAAAATCCAGAAGCGCACCTTCATCCTGCCGGACAGGCTTTGATGGGGCAGTTCTTATCAGAAGTAGCGCAAGCTGGCATTCAAGTTTTGGTGGAAACTCATAGCGATCACGTTTTGAACGGCGTGCGGCGGGCCGTGAAGTCGGAGACAGGTATTACAGCGGATCAGGTTGCAATCCACTTCTTCCGGCCGCGTGCTGAAGGTACTAATCAGGTTATCAGCCCTATGCTAAATGATTTAGGTAATATTGATCATTGGCCGGAGGGATTTTTTGATCAGTTTGATAAAGATATGAATTATTTTGCCGGATGGAGTGATTAGCTATGTTCATATTTAACGATCTTTCTATAGAAGGCCAGTTTATTGATGCCTATGATTTTAAAGCGGCAATAGACAAAGTGATGAAAATGCGTAACATAATGAGACGGTCTGGTAACCAACTGCATTGCCATCGTAACATTGTAAATGCTCAGGTAGCAAGAGATATAAACCTGCGACAGGCAATCAATAAATGGGAACTGGATAGTAGGCTTGCTTTTATGACATGGCTTACGAAGGACGGTCCATTTTGGGAGGATCAAAGACATCACAGTGAGGATGACTATTTGGAATGCAACAGAGATGTGGTCACTGATTCGGGGGTGGGCGAAGCGGCATTTCTCTGTTGTGATAGTTTGGATGGAAGACTTGTTAGTTTGTCTCCCTCTTCCTGGGAGTATTCGCCAATTTCGGTAGATTGGTATAGAAACGGAAGTGACAAGATTAGTATAGACATTTTGAATTATTGGGAAATAAATGATTTAGAACTTGCCCTAGACAAAATTCCCGCTTCTATAGATAGTTGGGATGACCTGAGGCAAATGGCATATATACGTTGTATGAACCTAATATTCTCCCCCCAGGTATTTGACGTCCTTCAAGAATATCCTTTCATGCCCGCTCAAGCCCAACGTATCTTGATGCAACTCCTAGTCTTGCAGAACTATATGGGATGCTTTGATGAATCTGGTAAGCTAACAGATGAAGGACATTGGATACTAACTAACCATTTTAAGGGCGGCCGGGCTTGGTTTTCCGATTCGTCGAATACCGAGAAATCCAAATACGAGAAAGAGCTAACTTTTCCGAAGCCCGGCAAACGAGGCGAGTATATTTTTGCCCCTTGGCACGGAAAGGTATCATCCGCCCAAGGACCGATTCGCATTCATTTCTCTTGGCCTATCAGAGCAGATGAGCCATTATATGTAGTATATGTAGGCCCCAAACTAACCAAACGTTGAATTTCAAACAATTTGGGTGGTGGCGTGGGATAGTTTTTGTCTAGGGTGGCTAGGCGGGCTTGGCGACGGTGGGCGGTTTCCAGGTAGGCGGCGTCGTAGCCGCTCAGGTTGTGTTGGCGCGCTAGGGCTATCGTTTCGGCATCGTTTTGGTTGTGGTCGGTGATTAGCGGTAGGTTGCGTAGACGGTTCAGGTGGGTCTCGGCGGTGTTGGCATCTATGCGGCCTTTGCGCTCGGCTACCACCAGCACGTTGCGTGTCTCGTGCCAGAACAGGTCCGGGACGATGGCGGGTTCGTTGTGCACGCGGGCCAGCACCTCGTCGGCTTCGGCTGTGCCCAGTCGGTCGCGGAAGTGCCACGTTGCGGTGCTGGAGGCGTCAGTTATGATTGCCATCAGGCCCGACCTTCGTTGCGGGCGTTGAGAATGTCTTCTACGGACATTGTGGTCTCTCGGTTGTTGCGTTCGGTGAATATTTCTTTGCTGACGATACCCACGATTAGCGATCGGAGCGTACCCGGTTCGGGGCGGAACTCGGATTGGTTGACGCGGATGTATTTCCAGGGGGCTCCGGTTGCAGTACTTACTCGGCGGCACCAGTCTCGCATCGCTTTGTCTTTTTGTTCGGTACCTTCCCAGACGCGGCCTTTGGTTTCGATGATCCAGTTTACTTCGCCTTCCTCCGTGTTTTGGACTACTACCCAGTCTGGGTGGTAGAAGCCGATGGCTCCGCTGGGTTTCAAGTAGTTGACCCGAAAGGCTGTTCCCGACCCGCCTTGTTCGGTGGTGCCGAGGGCGGCAAACCGGAGAACATCCTCTGCTTGGTCGAGGAACTCCGCGAATTCACGCTCGAACGGGTTGTAGGTAGCCACGAAGTTGAAAATGGTTTTCCTAGCCTCCATAGGCGGGGGAAGGTCCCGTCGCCAACAGAAAGGTTTTGTTTCGGAGAGGCGGTAATCGGGTTTCTCGAATTCAATACGACGATGTTCAACGGTCAAGTTGCCTATCCGGGCGGCCAAGTAGCTGGATATTGCCTCCTGTATTTCTGATCTGGAAAGGTAGGAACGAGGTTTATCATCCTCTAAATTAATGAGCTGACCAAAACAACGCTCTGTGATATAGGTTTGCACCGCCGGATATAATTCAGCGAACCGGCTAGCCAGACCTACCTTCTTGGCAGTTTTATGAGTTATGTTTGACAAGATTTCTCGGGTAGTGGTAGAACTGGGGGATATAGCGGCTTGATGAACTTCGGTTTCGGTAGTGGCGAATTCCATTTTCAATCTTAGGCGGTAAACCTCCTCCAACTCCTCGTGTTCATATATTGGACTCAGTGAATTTGGATCCAAATCAGCAAGATTACGTAAGTTGTGAACCAGGTTGTTTTTGGTGATGGGGATGTTTACATCATATTCCGTTCGCTCTTGAATGGGCTCAATAATTACCGGAAGGGCGGGTGGCGTCTTGGTGGAGGTGATGCTTACGCCTTCGGTTTCCAGTTGCTTTCGTATGAAATCAAGCAACTTGGGCGTACCCAGGACTTCTAGGGTTTGGGTTCGGTCGGGACTGACCTCGGTCATTAGGCGGAGCCCGCGACCTATCACTTGCTCCGGCAAAATCTCCGCTTTAGCAGTAAAGGGG
This sequence comes from Candidatus Spongiisociaceae bacterium, assembly GCA_965243835.1. Classification (GTDB taxonomy): domain Bacteria; phylum Actinomycetota; class Acidimicrobiia; order Spongiisociales; family Spongiisociaceae. The sequence continues at coordinate 2,930,943 of OZ251578.1, read as the reverse complement.
CGCAGGCCGAGGACAACCGTTACGTTCCGTACGTCCCACCCTTCGCGTAACATCATTACGCTGACGATAACCTTAATCTTGTTTGTGTTCTTATCAATATCACGAGCCGCTTGACGAGCTTTGTCGAGATCGCCTTTACGCACCTCACCGGTATTGTCGGTATGAATTACCAGAACTTCAGACTTGTTGAACCCGAACTCCGGGTTGGAGTATAATGCTTCTCCCAAGGTGTCAGCGTAGGCGTTTTTCTCCGCCATAATGAACAAGACCGGCATTGTTGCGAGGGGAGCGTATGTTTGGTGATGCTCTTTCCATCGTTCTACGGCGGCCCTAAGCCAAGGGCCGTATTTTTCAACCATGTCCGTTTTGGTTACTTTGTCCGGTTCGTAAGTGTTCGGGTCTTCGTTTTCAACGATTATGGGTGCTTTGACGATTCTGTCTTCTACGGCTTGCGCGAGCGGATAGTCACAGACGGTCCACGGGAAGAACATACCGTTCTGACCTTTGGGAGTAGCGGAAAAATCAAGCCAGAGGGCAACTCCGGTGGGGAGAGTCTGGTGGATGGAGAGGAGAGATTGGCTCCACGCTAGGTCTTCATTATGAACATGATGGGCTTCATCGTTGAATACAACTAGGTCTTTCAAAGATTTCACTCGTTCCAGCATAGAACGTTGCCCGGAGGCTTCCAGAGTGGTTGCAGGCTTCCCTAGGATGGCTTCTACCGCGTTAGCGGCTGTCCATTCCTGGTCACGCGATTCGTAAAGTTGATGAATATTAGTCAAAAACAGATTTCCAGAAGGGGCGGGTTCGGTGGACTCTCCGCGTAGGATGACTTTTTGAGAAAAGTTACCCTTCCATTCCGGCGGTATTAAGGGCAGTTCGTGGAAAATTCTATTGTTGGCAAAATCCTTTTCCAACCGTTGGTAAACGATGACGTTGGGGGCTACGATTAGAAAGTTGGTAGAAAGTTTAGAGTCAGGAACAAGATGGCGGTGGAAGTGGGACCAAACTACGGCCATAGCTATCACCCAGGTTTTGCCGGAACCGGTGGCCATTTTGAACGCATAGCGATGTAAGTTCTCCGGAGGTAAATCTTGAACACCGAAGTCATTGCGTTCCGGTATGTAACGACGAATTTGTCTTTTGCCATCCATAGTAGTTTGAAAAGACATACCTTGGTCGGTGAGATGGGGGCTGTGAGAAGTGCCGTACTCCCTCATTAAAACCTCGACGTTTTGTGGATTTTTGATTTCTACCAGCCAAGCTAGGGTTTCGATGGCTTCGCGTTGGCAAAAGTAATAGCGGAAGGGGAGTTCAAAGCCAGGTATCTCATGATCATCCTCAAACCAATATGTGAAGAGTCGTTGGGTAACTTCGGTAGCCCCCGGGTAACCACTGTTACGCCAGGCATCTACTTCGGTGCGTATTTTAGGGATTAGAAGCAGTGGGCTGGAACGCCGACCGGGGACTTCCGACCATCCGGTGGGTTCGTCCCCTGACTTGACTAAATGAGAAGCTGGCGGCTCCCACGGCCGACGATCCGCAATCGCCGGTAGGTCTTTATCGTAAAGAATGACGGACTTAGCCATAGTTATTCAACCTCGATGTCGTAGCCTTGCGATGTATCATTGCCGAAGATGTCTATCACTTTAATCAGAACGTGATACTTGCCGGGTGCCTCATAGGTGTGCGTGTCTGATTCCAAGCGGAGAGTACGATCCTTACGGGTGCGGTAATCCACCCACCCTTGCATAAAGGTATCGTTCTGAAAGTTCCAGTCGACTGACCAGTAGTCAATGTAATCGGACCACTGGTTGATCTCTTTTCGTTTTTCATCAGGGATGAAGTCGGTATTTGAAATTACAAAGTCTAGGAGTCGTGCTTTTATAGTCGCAGGTTGGAGGGTTATGACTTCTGCGTCCATATATGATAATTCGAAAAATTGAACTTTTCCTCCCCCCCCCCCCGCCTTTGTTCCATTACCTCACGAGGTATCTGAAAGAGAGAAAGATTGACGCCTTTTTGTCTAGCTACATTATGTATGAGGCTACCTTTTGATCTGTTAGAACCGGACAAGCCCATTTCCCATTCCCAACCTAATATGTGAAGATCACTTTGTTGATATATAATAATCTCTTGTATCGATCCTTCGATTTCATCAATAGTAACAGGAGCATCCACAGCTCCAATATGAATTAATGCTCTGCCCTTTTTGCCGTGTAAAGTTTTCAAACCAGATATTGGGCTGGCTCCATATAGCTGAAGTATAAAGGCATAGTATTCATAAAGCCGTTGTTCGGCTTGTTTGTTAAACACAGTTACTTGCCAGTGTTGCCGTTCATATTTACCAAGGTTAAGTAACTCAAAAGGTTTACTTTGTTCCATATCTAGCAACCTCTTTCTAGTTGTGTGAATGCTCCAACGCCCAAGATCGCAACCAATCCATCTTCTCCCAAGTTTTTCGGAAACTGCTAAAGTAGTGCCAGAGCCCACAAAAAAATCGGCTACAAGATCATTCGGATTGGAAGAGCCTTTGATTATTCTCCTTAGTACACTCTCGTTTTTCTGAGTTTGATAACCTGTTTTTTCTTGTGAGAAGCTTTTGATCTGAATAGAGTCCAAAGAATGTTCACCTTTCAATGACAATTCATGGCTATTGGCATTCCAAACGTCTTCAATAGGATATCCCTTAGCACTTATACTATCATCCCCTCTTCTTGTATAGTTATCTGAGTAAGGCGTATACTCTTTGTTGAAAGTAAATTTACTGGGTGTCTTGACGTAAAAAAGGATGGTGTCATGATTTCTGATCCAGTTCTTGGCTATACTTTTATATCCAGATATCCAGCCTATTCTCCAAATTATCTCCCTTTGAAAACTTTCGATTCCAAATATTTCGTCCATTAATACTTTTACATAATGACCAACGGTTGCGTCTAAGTGAACATATATTGAGCCGGTATCCTTTAATAGTTCACGCATTAAAATTAATCTTTTTTGTATCATATCTAGATAGCTTCTTATACCAAATCTCCAAGTATCCCTATAAGCAAGTTGTTCTATAATGGAGGGCTCCTTAGTGTGTTCATCCGATGATTCTCCTAGTGCTGTTTTAAATGAATAATCTGCTCCTGTCGCAAAAGGAGGATCAATACATATAAGATCGATTTTTCCGGCAAATTTGTCTAGTAAGGAGTTCATCACCAACAGATTATCACCCCAGATTAGTTTGTTTTTCCAGCCCTCCTCGAAGGTGTCCCCCTCGTCTCCTTGGTAGACATCAAAGAGCGAAATCCCTTTCTTCTGTTGGGCTTCACGGGTGGCGCGGCTTTCGTTGACGGTTTCTATGACCTGGAAGGGCAGGCTGACGCGGGGCGCCTCTTTGAGGGTGCCGTCTTCGTTGTATTTGCCGGGCCAGACCAGTTCGGTCTTGGTGATGTCAACCTTGGTCATTCCGTTCCTCCGATGATTCCTTCGGTGCGGCACAGCCTCCGTAGGTCGCACTCTTTGCAGATGTCCGCTTCCGGCGGGGAGGCCACCGCGAACTCGCCCGCCTGGATGCGCCGCACCGTCGCGTCGAAGTGTCGGCCTGCCTCCTCTACCCGCTCCGGCCTGTAGGGTAGCGCCATCAGAGCGTCTTGTTTGCGTTCCTCCGAAGTCCAGTAGAGGAGCAACCGATCCACCTGTCTGCCGCTCCGTTGCTCCACGATGTGGGCGTAGGTGCACAGTTGCCGCTCGTAGGCGTCTATCAGCTCCGGGCTGTCCGTGGGGCGGGGCGAGGTCTTGAAATCCAGCAGTTCCAACTTGCCGTCCCCGCCCAGTAGCAGGTCCACCTTGCCGGAGAGGATGTATCCGTCCTTCTCCACCGACACATCCACCTCGGTTTCGATGATCCGGTTCATCTCGTCCCGGTTCTGCCGGAAATAGTTCATCACCTGCCGGAACGCCCCTTCCTTGGCCGTCCCGCTGATGGGACGCCGGTCGGTGAGGCTCAGAAATCGGAAGTTGGCTTCGAACAGATCCCGGATGCGTTTCTCGTCGAGGGCGGGCAACTGGCCGTCGAGGGCTTTGCGGTGGATGGCCTCGATGGACTGGTGGACCAGCTGTCCGAAAAAGAACACCGCCGACCGGGAGGGCGTGAAATCGTACTCCCGGAAAAACTGGTACTGGCGGGGACAGGTCTCGTACACCTTCAGGTCGCTGGTGAAACTGTAGGTTTTCTTGATCGGCATCCGTTCCTGGGGAGCAAAACGTTGGGCGCCCAGCACATCCTGGTCAGCGTACGGCCATTGGGGGAGGCCCTGCCAGATGGAGGCGAAGTGGGGCTTGGGCCGCTTGTGGGCGGTGAGCACCAGAACATCTTGCGCCCTGGAAAAGGCCACATAGTGGTGGCGCATCCGGTCGAATCCGGTAACGCGTTTCTCGGGTTCGTACTGCGGGCGGTGGTAGAACGGGGCCAGATGGCGATCAACCTGTTTGGCGGTATTCAACCGCACGGAGAGGGAGCCGACCGCCGTCACCGGGAACTCAAGTCCTTTGGCCTGATGAATGGTCATCACCTGCACGTAGCCTTTCGGGAAGGGCTGGTCGGGGTCCTCGTATTCGTTGATGCCGCCATCGTGGAGCAAGCGCATAAAACTGTTGAAGAACTGGATGGGCAACCACTCCCGATTGCGATACGTGATGACCGAGTAGTCGTAGAAGGACTGAAAAATATTGAGCAACTGGGAAAAAATAGCCAGGTTGCGGGCCGTGTTCTCGTCGCGGGCCGCGCTCCGGAACGGCTCCAAGGCCAGCAGACGGTAGAAATAGTCGGCGGGGCGGAGGTCCAGCGTCTGGCCCTCTTGGAGGGCGGCTATCTCCTCCGTCCACTCGCGAAGGGAGCCGGATAGAGGATGAGGATGCCCGAACTGTTTGCCGAGCTGGGAGATGGCCTCGTCCACCTCGCTGGTCAACTTTTGCGCCACCCATCCCTTGACCTGTTTGCGCCCGTCTTCATACCAGCCGAACAGGATTGCGTAACAGGCCACCAAATGGCGAATTGCCGGAATTTTGAAGAAGCCCCGGGCGCGGGGGCAGAAAGCGGGTATGCCTTTGGCGCTTAGGGCGTCTAGATAGTGGCCGCTATGCTCTTCCCGGACGCTGTGTAGCAGGAGAGCTACCTGGTTGTAATCCTCAATCACCCCGTTGGATTTCAGAAACTCCACCAAGTCGGCGAACCGTTCGGCTTCATCCCGGGCGTCGGTTCCCCAAATGCTCACCACGGCCGGATAATCGGGGTGTTCGCTTTCCGGGTCGACGGTGATGGTCTTGTCAAACCGGAACGATCCGCCCTCCGGGTTGGACCAGTCCGATTCGGAACGGGGCGACCAGTCAGTTCCGGTCCACTGGAACAGGGAAGTTGCGTCCGGGTTGGACCAGTCCGCCGCGGCCATCCAGCGGTCGTATCGTTCCACGATGGCGGGATGGGAGCGGTAGTTGGCGGTCAACTTGATGATCCGGCAGTCGGAAACCCGTTGCGGAAACTCCAGGATGTTGCGTACGGTGGCCCCCCGGAAGCGATAGATGCTCTGATCCTCGTCCCCGACCACGCACAGGTTCTGCTCGTCCCCCGCCAGTTTCAGCAACAGTTGTTCCTGAATGTAGTTGGTGTCCTGATATTCGTCCACCAGCAGGTAGCGGAGGTCGGCGCACACCTCCTCGGCCACGGCCGGGTCCTCCAGCAGGTCGTAGAAATGCCGTTGCAGGTGGGCGAAATCGACCCGGTTGTTCTCCAGCAGGGCCTTTTGGTAGGCGAGGTAGGCGGAACCGATGGAGCTGATGAAGTCATCGTCCGAGTTCACCATCTGGCGGGGATCGACCAACTCCTCGGTTATCTTGTCGAAATACCCGCGCGTTCCGTGTATGGCCGTCCAGCGGGTTCGCCAATGGGTTAGGTAACGTTCATTCTCCCGTTGGTCGATGATCTCGTCGAAATGCTCAAAGATGAACAACAGTTGGGTCAACTCGTCCAAGGTTTGGTAGCCGTGTCCGAGGCTGGTCCGGTGGCGGTGTTTGGTCAACGCCTGGTTGCAAAACCCATGGATGGTGGAGACGGTCAGGTCGGAAAGGTCGTTCGTGTAACCGACCTGGCGGGCGGCGGCGGTTAGGCGGTCGCGCATTTCGTAGGCGGCCTTCTCCGTGAAAGTGCACAACAGCATCTCCTTCGGTTCCGCCTTCTCCCGCAAGAGCAGGTTCAAGGCCCGCAGGATGATGCTGTAGGTCTTGCCGGAACCGGGACCGGCGATTACCAGGAGCGGTCCATCGCTGTGGCCGACGACCTCCTGCTGGCTTGGGTTAAGTTGCGGGTAGCGCTCCGTTATCGCGGGAGCGATGGTCATAGCAGTCCGGCTCTCCTGAAGCTAAAGATTTCTTGGGGGGATACGATGAGGTGATCCGCCACCCGCAGGCTAATGGTTTCGGCGGCCAGCACGATGGCCCGGGTGATGACTTTGTCCTGTTCGGTCGGTTCCACCGCCCCGTTCGGATGGTTGTGGGCCAGCGCCAAGGCCGTTGCCCCGTTGCGGAGGGCGGCTTCAACTACCCGGCGGGGATATACGGCCACCCGGTCGGTCGTTCCCTCCTGCAGGATTTCCACGCCGTCGGGGAGCAGGCGGTATCCGGAGTCCAGGTAGGCCACCGCGAACACCTCGTAGCGCAGGGGGCCGATGCGCATCCGCCAGAAGTTGCTGATTTTCTCCGGTTCCAGCAGCACGTTGGCGCCCTCCGCCGTCTGTTGCAGATACAGGTTGGCCGTCTCGCGGATGATGCGCAGGGCGGCCGCGGACTTTTCGCTCAGACCGACCGCCTGCAACTCGGACGCGGAGGCGTCGAGGACGCCGCGCAGGTGGCCGAAGCGCCGGAGCAGGTCGCGGGCGGCCTGCTCGGCGTCGGCGGCGGGGGAGGCCAGGGTCAAGAGCAGCGCTATGGCCTCATGGTCGTCAAACCCGGCCAACCCGGTCTTGAGGAAGCGTTGGCGGAGCCGCTGGCCGCGTTGCGGACGACGCGGTTGCTCCGCCCGGCGACGGGATTCAGGTTGCGGCCGCAGTGCGGGAAAGGTCATTGTTGTTGCTTTTCGTCCTCCGGTGATGCGCCTCCATGGGCGCCTACATTCCATTGTCCGCATTTTCGGAAAGAATTCAAGACCCTTGTTTTCGGCTACCGATCCAGCCGGAGGGGACGGCGGGTAGGAGTCGGTCCGGTAAGAGGCGACGCTGGTTTGGCGGTGCGGAGCGGCGGCGTGAAGCGCATCCAGGCACTCTCCGACAGGGGGTGTCCGTTTGCTGGTTGCGGCTTGTTATAGTGCCCTCTTATGTTGATACTGATTTCACTCTCGCTCGTTCTCCATCTGGCGGCGCTGGCTTGCCTGCTGATCCTCCTGAGAGGGAGGTCTGCGCCGGTTGGCCAGGAATCGTTGGAACCCATCCTGCGCGAGGAATTGGGCAAGGCGCGGGACGAGGCCGCCCGCGACGCCGGCAATTTGCGTACGGAGCTGGCTACCGCCGGCGCCCAAAGCACAGAGACGCTCACCAAGTTACTTCTGGGGCAACTCAAGGCGTTACGCGAAGGCAACGACAGGGACATCAAGCAGTTGCAAGAGGGGGTTATCGGAGCGCAGAAGGCGGGGGCCGAGCACCTCACTGAGTTGTTGGGCAAGATGGGCGAGGCGCAGGGCGAGCGGTTCACGGATTTTACGGCGCAACTTAAAACATTGCGGGAGGGTGTTATCGGGGCGCAGGAGGCGGATGCCAAACACCTTACGGAGTTGTTGGACAAGATCGGGGATGCGCAGAATAATCGTTTCGGCGTTTTTGCAACCCAACTCACAACACTGACGGAATCAAACGAAAAGCACATCGGCGACCTAGGCAAGGAGGTTCAGAAGAATTTGAAGGAGATGCGGGAGAGCAACGAGCAGAAGCTGGAGCAGATGAGAAAGACGGTGGACGAACAACTGCAGGGCACGTTGGAGAGACGACTCGGGGAATCGTTCGAGCTGGTCAGCAAGCAATTGGCCGAGGTGCACAAGGGGCTAGGCGATATGCAGAAGTTGGCCGCCGATGTCGGGGGGCTCCAGCGGACGCTTACCAATGTCAAAGCCCGCGGTACCTGGGGGGAGGTGCAACTTGGGGCCTTGCTGGAACAGGTTTTGATACCGCAACAGTACGAACGCAACGTGAAACCGAAACCCGACTCCAATGAGATGGTGGAGTACGCAATCAAGTTACCAGGACCTGATGACGACCCACAGAGCGTGGTGTGGTTGCCCATCGACGCCAAATTTCCGCAGGAGGATTATCAGCGTTTGCTGGATGCCTCGGAATCAGGTGATTCCGCGACTGTGGAGAAAGCCGTTTCCGCTTTGGCGAGTACGGTGGAAAACGCGGCGACGGATATCCGTGACAAGTATCTTTCTCCGCCTTACACCACGGATTTTGGAATCCTGTTCCTTCCTACCGAAGGGTTGTACGCCGAGGTGGTACGTAATCAGGGATTGCTGGACCGTCTGCAACAAGTTCAGCGCGTGGTACCGGCGGGTCCTACTACCTTGGCCGCCATTTTGAACAGCCTGCAGATAGGGTTTCGCACCTTGGCTCTTCAAGAGCGGTCCAGCGAGGTGTGGAAGGTGTTAGCCGCGGTGAAGAACGAATTCCGCAAGTTTGGTGGTGTGCTTCACACATTGAGGGGGCATCTGAATAGAGCCTCCAATACGGTGGATGCCACAGGAGCGCGAACCCGCGCTATAGAGCGTACGCTTAGTGGGGTGGAGGAGTTGCCGTCGGATACTGATGCGGCCCAGTTGCTTGGCATCCCGCCCTCCGATCAGCCGCCCCTGATCATAGGCGCCGAACAGTAGCTCCCGTCCGGTTACCGCAGTTGCCGTAGCCGTTTCAGGTGTTTCTGTCCGCGAGGGGTGAGGCGGTAGCGTTGATTGCGGCTGGTGGGCTTGTCCGGTATGGTCATTTCCACTAGGCCGGATTTCAAGGCGGGTTGCAGGTAGGCGCGGCGAAAGTGGCCTTTGTGACTCAGGTTCAACCCCTGCCTTAGTTGCTCGCCGGTCATTTCACCGGAGAAGGCCGCCAGCAATTCGGCTACTTCGGTATCTGGGCCGGTGGGTGGGGTATCTTGGTCGGTGACTGGGTCGGTGGGGCTGGGCAATACGGCCCCGGGGGTGGTTAGGTCGAGAGATCTGACTTCAGGGTTGGGGTAGAAGGTGATGGTTATGAAATGGTCGGCCTCAAATTCGGGTTCCGGGCAACCCATTTCACCAGACTCTTCCCAAATGCGCCGGATGCCGGTCCCGAAGCTACGGTGGCAACTGAGAGATATGCCAGCTTGAGGAGCAATGGGTGCTCGTTGTCGGTCCAAACCGTCCGGAGCAATAGTTGCCTATAAGGAAATTCCCTGTGCCCGCCGACGCTCCGAAACAGAAACTACCCTTTCCTCCGCCCGGTAGAGGCGGCAACCGGCGGGCACCTGGCCGATGTAAGGAGCAGGCTCTGGTATGGGCAGTCCATTGTCCCTGCGGAACTCCAAGACGCCCTCCAGCACTTCTTCCAGCATGTGGACGGTGGCTTGTTCGGTGTCGCCTTTGGCGATCGCACCCGGCACATCCGGAATCCACCCGCCCCAACCGGGCGTGTCACCGGGTGCTTCCAAAATGTAGTCGTACCTCATCATGTTCCTTTCTGTATGGGTACCGGGCCGCCGCGTCTTTTCTTGCCCCCCTGCGGATCCCATTCTAAACCTGCTTGCTTAAATATTGCCATGGTGGTGCCGCGTTTCAGTTCACGTCCGTCAGCGGACGGTACGTAGACAATATCGGCAAGTTCGGCGGTGTGCTTGACAAGTTGAAGCGGCAACTGGCCACCGCCTCCAGAACTGTGGATGCAACAGGAGTGTGGACCCGTGCTATGGAGCGTACGCTTCGGGAGGTGGAGGAAATGCCCTCGGATGCGGATTCGGCCCGGTTGCTCGGTATCCCGTCCTCCGACCAGCCGCCCCTGATCGTAGGCGCCGAACAGTAGCTCCCGTCCGGTTACTGCGATTGCCGTAGCTGTTTCAGGTGCTTCTGTCCGCTAGGGGTGAGGCGGTAGCGTTGATTGCGGCTGGTGGGCTTGTCCGGTATGGTCATTTCCACTAGGCCCGATTTCAAGGCGGGTTGCAGGTAGGCGCGGCGAAAGTGGCCTTTGTGACTCAGGTTCAACCCCTGCCTTAGTTGCTCGCCGGTCATTTCACCGGAGAAGGCCGCCAGCAATTCGGCTACTTCGGTATCTGGGTCGGTGGGTGGGGTATCTTGGTCGGTATCTGGGTCGGTGGGTGGGGTATCTTGGTCGGTATCTGGGTCGGTGGGTGGGGTATCTTGGTCGGTGACTGGGTCGGTGGGTGGGGTATCTTGGTCGGTGACTGGGTCGGTGGGTGGGGTATCTTGGTCGGCGGCACTGGGCGATGCAGACCCGGGGGTGGTTAGGTCGAGAGATCTGACTTCAGGGTTGGGGTAGAAGGTGATGGTTATGAAATGGTCGGCCTCAAATTCGGGTTCCGGGCAACCCATTTCACCGGCCTCCTCCCAAATGCGCCGGATGCCGGTCCCGGCGCGCTCTATGAAATCGATACGATGAAGCAGATCGGCGATCAGGGAGTTTCGCCTCTTGCTGGTGCGCCCGATGTTGGTGAGCGTCACGCCGGGGGGCAAGGAGCCGGGGCTGATCACCTGAATTCGGTCGATGTACACTTCAACGAAGACGTTCGCTCCGGTGAAATACCAGTCCCGATGCATAACCGCGTTGGTGATGGCCTCGCGGAGAGCCTTCATCGGATACTCCTTAATATCCTCCCGTTGCAACTTCTCAATCCGGTATTTGGTGCGGGTGTTGCGATCGATGAAGGCCATGGCGTTTTCGATGTCGGCCACAACTCCCCCCTCCAAGTCGCTCCGGTCCAGGATGTGCACCTTGTCGGCCCCTTGCCCCATCAGACAGGTGATGAACGCATCGGGGAAGAATCGGCGCACGTTTTTGGCGAAGAACAGCACGCCCGCGTTGCGGAGCAACAGTTGGTCCCCCGCCCGCTCCGCTACCCCGAGGTTTACCAGCGTGTTTTCTACGGAGTCGAGGTTGGTGATGCGGGAGCGTCGGAACCAGTCGTCGAACTTTGCCTGATCAAAGTCCTCCGGGTATTGGAAGCGCGGGCAGAAGGAGCGGTCGAAATCGAGCGCGCCCTCCGCTTGGAAGAAACCGAGAATTTCGTCTCGGTTGAGTTTCTGCATCATCGCTCCCTGCCGTGCGAAAAATCCGTCCCGGCATTGCACCGGCTTTACCTTGCTCTCGCTTACGTGGACCGCCGATACTTTACCTACCGATTCCTCCCACACCTGCACCGGAGGGTCGCATTTGCGGGCAATGTCCCGGGAGGCGGGCTCCCGCCCCCATCCTGTAGTTCCCGCCTTTAACAGTGTGCGAATTTTCGGAGGGAATTCAAGACCCTTGTTTCGCCCGACCGACGGGGTTTCCCGCGTTGGGCGGGGGGTTGTGGTTAAATGGGGGGCATGGATAGGGCGCAGTTGGCTGATTTGCTTACTTTTTCCCGGCTTTTGGCCGCGCCGGTTTTGGTGGCGCTGTTGGCCGGCGGGCGGTTGGAGGCGGCGGCCCTGTTTCTCACCCTGGCCTGGTTCACGGACTTCTTCGACGGGCGGATGGCCCGCTCCGCCGACCGCCCCACCCGGCTCAACGGATGGGACCTGCGGGCGGACGCCTGGCTGGCCTCCGGGTTGGGAATCGGAATGGGGTTGGGCGGCTACCTCACCTGGTGGATAGCCGGCCCGCTGTCCCTGTTCGTGTTCTTCGGGTCCGTCCTGCTTACCAACCCCGCCCCGGTGATGATCGGCTACGGGGCCCTCACCGGAATGACGTTGCTCGTCTTCGTAGTGGAAGACAGCTGGTGGTGGATTCCGGTGGGGGCCATCCTCGTCCTGCTCATTCCCACCCGCCAACGGTTCCTGAAAGGGGTGGCTCCCGCCCTGTGGGCCGGGTTGACGGCGCTGGCCGCCGGTGAAAATCCGGGCGGGAAAACCGGGGAGCGCAGACTCACCCTCGAGGAATGGTCCCCCGAGCTGGAACCGGATCACTGACCTCCGGCCCGCTCCGAAAGCCCCCGCCGCAACGGGGGAGAAACCTGTCCGGCCTCTGAAGCCGGTCGTTTATTCGGCTATTCGGCGCTGCGGCGGTAGGCGCGCACCGAAATGGGGATGAACACCCCCAGAATGATTGTCACCCACAGCAGGGCCAACAGCAGGGGCCGGGCGGTCGGTCCGCCCAGCGACAAGGCCCGCAACCCGTCCACGAACCGGGTGATGGGCTGGTTTTCGGCGAACACCCGCAACCAGCCGGGCATGGACCCCACCGGCACATAGGCCGAAGACGCAAAAATGAAGGGGAACACCACGATGATGGAGGCCGCCTGCGCCACCTCCGGGGTGCGGGTCTTCAACCCCACCCAGGCCGACATCCACGAAAAACACAGCCCGCACACCAGGGCCAGAACCATCATCGCCAACGCCGCGGCCGCTCCCGCCCCGAAGCGGAATCCGATGATGTGCCCCACGGCCAGCATCAGCAGGATGGCGATGGAGTTGCGCACCGCATCGGCCAGGGTGCGCCCGGCCAGCACCGCCGACCGGGCCATCGGCAAGGAGCGGAACCGGTCCACGATCCCCGCCTGCAGATCCTCGGTCAGGCCCACCGAAGTGTTGGTGGAACCGAAAGCCGAAGTCTGGATGATCACCCCCGGCAACAGGTAGTCGATGTAGTTGATGTCCGGCAAGGGGATCGCCCCTCCGAACACGAACGTGAACAGCAACACCAGCATTATGGGTTGGATGGTGGAAAACAGCAGCAGTTGCGGGGTGCGGAAAATGCGGATCACGTTGCGGCGGGTGAGGATGGCCGTGTGGCGCATGGTCAACGCCGGGCCGATGCGGGTGATAGGGGCGGAGCGGGCCGCCGGAGCGGCGGGGGCGGCGCCCATCAGCCGCGCCCCCCGCGCCGTCCCCCGGACATCGCCGCCCATATTCCCCGCCGTCCGGAGCCCCGCCGCGGGCCGGCCTCCTCCTCCCCGGATTCGGCGGCGCGCCCGGTGAGGGCCAGGAACACGTCGTCCAGGCTGGGATGGCGCAGTTGCAGGTCGGAGATGCCCACCCCGCTTTCGTCGATGTCCCGCAACGCCGACAGGGCCTGCGAAGTGCCCGCCACCGTCATCCCCACCCGTTGCGCCGCCCGGTCCACTTCCAGCGAACGCCCGTGCCGTCCCAGAATCTCCGCCGCCCGTTCCAACTCCCCCGCCTCCAGGATGGTCATTTCCAGCACATCCCCGTGCATTTGGGCTTTCAACTCGTCGGGGGTGCCTTCGCTGATCAGCCGTCCGGCGTCGATCACCGCCACCCGGGAGGCCAGGCGGTCCGCCTCCTCCAGATACTGGGTGGTGAGGAGCAGGGTGGCCCCCTCCGTCACCATTTCCTCCATAATCTTCCACAACTCGAGGCGGCTGCGGGGGTCCAGGCCGGTGGTCGGTTCGTCCATCACCAGCACCTCCGGGCGCCCGACCAGCCCGGCCGCCAGGTCCAGCCGCCGTTGCATGCCCCCCGAATAGGTGCGCACCGGGCGATGGGCGGCCTCCGTCAAATCGATCCGCTCCAGCAGGTCATCGGCCCGCCGCCGGGCCTCGGCCGCCCCCAGGTTGTAGAGCCGTCCCACCATTTCCAGGTTCTCATAGCCGGTCAGGGTCTGATCCACCGCCGCGTACTGGCCCGCCAGGCCGATCCGGGAACGGAGGGCCACCGCATCCCGCACCGTGTCGCATCCCAGCACCACCGCTCGTCCGCTGTCCGGCTTGAGCAGGGTGGTCAGCACCCGCACCAGGGTGGTTTTGCCCGCGCCGTTCGGCCCCAGCAACCCGAACACGGTGCCCTCCTCGATGACGAGGTCCACCCCGTCCAGGGCCTGGATGCTCCCGTAGGCTTTACGCACCGATTCGACTACGATGGCCGCCGAACCCAATGGCTTCTCCTTTGCTTTTGGCATGCGCGGTTGGAAATCCGCGACCGGGCGGTCGCGCCTGCGCCATTATGACGGGAATCCGCCCCGTTCCGGCGACCGGGGCCGTTGCGGCGCGCACCCGTCGCGCCGTTCCGGGCATCCCGGGCGGAAATCCGGTTTGGGTATGATGAACCGAACTGGCGCCGGGCAGAATCCCGGAATCAAGGAGGTTCCCATGGATGAGGATAACCGACAAACGGACGGCGGCGAACCGGGACTGGTGGTGGTGCGCGCCGGGGAGTCGGAGGAAGAGGGCCGGGGGGAGATGATCGGGGAGCCGGCCAAGTTGTTGCGCATCGCCACCATGACACGCTCCATGCTGGCCGAGGCGCGCACCGCCACCCTGGACGAGGACGGCCGGGCCCGCCTCAACGATGTCTACCAGGCCACGCTCAAACAGTTGCGCAGCGTGCTCACTGACGACCTGACCGAAGAATTTGAAGAATATTTCCAGCCGCTGACCGACGATGTGCCCACCCAGGCGGAAATCCGGGTGGCGCAGGCGCAACTGGTGGGATGGCTGGAAGGACTGTTTTCCGGCATCCAGGCGGCGATCGTCAGCCAGCAGATGGCCGCCCGCGCCCAACTGCAGCAGATTCGGGCCGGGGGAGGGGCCGAAGCGGTTGCGCCCCGCGAGGAACCGCCGCATGCGGGCGGCGGCTTGTACCTCTGATCCCCCCGGACCGGCGCCGGTGAAAACCAACGCCGGACGTTTGCTGGAAGCGGCGGGCGTCCCCTGCCGCACGCTTCCGTACGACCTGCCCGAGGAACGGTTTTCGGCGGAGGCGGTCGCCGACCAACTGGGCCTTCCCCCGGGACAGGTGTTCAAAACTTTGGCGACGGTGGGTTCCGCCCGCGGTCCGGTGTTCGCCCTCATCCCGGCCGGGAGCGTCCTGTCCTTGAAAAAACTGGCCCGTCTGTTGGGGGACAGGCGTTTGGAGATGGCCCCGCTGGCCGATGTG
Organism: Candidatus Spongiisociaceae bacterium; assembly: GCA_965243835.1. Lineage (GTDB taxonomy): Bacteria > Actinomycetota > Acidimicrobiia > Spongiisociales > Spongiisociaceae. Next base: position 2,915,849 of record OZ251578.1, on the reverse strand, counting down.
CTCCGCCTGACCGGATACCGGCGGGGGGCGGTGACCGTCCCCGGGGCCAAGCGCTCCTACCCGGCGGCGGTGGACGAATCCGCCTTGGAGTGGGAGCGGATTGCGGTTTCCGCCGGGGCCCCGGGAGCGCAACTGTTGGTGGAAACCGCCGCCTACCTCCGGTTCATCTCCGCCATCACGGGCCCTATCGCCTCCGATGTCCCGGGGGCGGCGGACTCCGTAGCCGGGCATGGTCCGCACCAACCGGAAGGCGGTGGCGCACGGACGACTACCTGATTTTCTTGTTGCTGTTCGCGGGCGGGTTCGGGGCCGGTTTCATCAACTCCATGGCGGGGGGCGGGTCGGTGTTGACCGTGCCCGTTCTCAACGAGGCGGTGGGGGCGACCGTCGCCAACGGCACCAACCGGGTGGCGATTTTGCTGGCCAACCTGGCCGGAACCTTCGCCTACCACAAGGGCGGCAAAGTCCCGTGGCGGGCGGTGGGGCGCTTTCTGCCCGGGGCGGTGGCCGGGTCGGGGGCGGGGGCGTGGCTGGCCACCCGGGTGCCCACCGACTGGATGCGGGAAATATTCGCGGTGGTGATTTTCCTGGTGGCGGCCACCGTGGTTATCCGCCCCCGCCGGTGGATGGAGGAAGGCCCGGCCCGGCTGTCCCCCTTTTGGCTGACGGTGGTGTTTTTCCTGATCGGGGCCTACGGGGGGTTCGTGCAAGTGGGGGTGGGTTTTCTGCTGTTGGCGGGGCTGGTGCTGGGAGGCGGGTTGGAACTGATCAAGGCCAACGGGATCAAAGTGGTGATCATCGCCGCCTACACCCTGGTGGCCCTGCCCGTGTTCCTGTTCGCCGGACAGGTTGATTTGCTGTTGGGGTTGGTGATGGCCGCCGGCAACGTCAGCGGGGCCTACACCGGGGCCCGGCTGGCGGTGGAAAAAGGGGCCGGTTGGGCGCGCTGGGTGCTGGTAACGGCCGCGGTGGGGTCGGCCATCCGCATGGCGTTTTTCTAGGGGGCCGCTCATGTTTCCTTGAGGGTTCGGAAAACGCGGTGGTCGCCTAATTGTCACGGCGCGTCCTGTTGGGGGATAGTACGGACGGGAGGCGTCGGGCGCTCGTCTCGTTTCGGGTTTTGGGGCGGAGGCGGTGTTGTCGGGTTGGACAAGGGGTGGTGTCACAGGTTGAAATGTGTGGGTGTTGGATGTGGCGGTTTGCGCCGGGGTTGGTTGGCGGTGGGGGAGGGGGCGGGGAGGCGTTGGGCGTCTTTCTCGAGGCTGGGTTTGGGGTGGGGTGGCGTTGTCGGTTGGACAAGGGGTGGTGTTGCATGGTTGACGTGTGGATGTTGATTATGGGCGGGTTTGCGCCGGGGGTTGGTTGGCGGCGACGGTGTTGGGGTCGGCTGTCCGTATGGCTTTTTGGGCGTCGCTCGTTCCTTGAGTATCCGGATTACGGTGCGTCGCCCGGTTTCATGCCCGTTCGGTTTGGGGAATATCGGGACGGGGAGGCGTCGGGCCCGCCTCAATTCCGGTTTTTGGGGCGACGGCGGGGTCGTCCATACGAACGGACGGCATTTCCGGGCGTCGCTCCGTTTCTTGGGGGTTCGGGAAACACGGTGCGTAATCGGTTTATGGCGCGTTTGATTTGGCGGATAGGCGGGCGGGGAGGCGTCGGGCGTTCGCCTCAATTCCGGGTTTTGGGGGCGGGGGCGGTATTGTCGGATGATACAAAGGGCGGTGCCGCACGGACGACAATTGGATATTGCTATGGCTGTTCCTGGCCGGGGGCGGCTTGGGGTTCATTAATGCTATGGCGGGAGGGGGATCCGTGCTTACCATCCCCATCCTCACCGAGGCGGTGGGGGCGGCGGTGGCCAACGGCACCAACCGCATCGCCATTCTGGCCGCCAACCTGTCCGGGACCTACGCCTTCCACCGGCGCGGCAAAGTTCCCTGGCGGGGCTTGGTCCGTTACGTGCCGGCGGCCCTGGCGGGGGCGATTTTGGGATCATGGCTGTCCACACTGGTTCCCGCCGCCGGATTGCGGGGGGTGTTCGCCGTGGTGATGGTGGCGGTGGCGGCCGCCGCCGTCTTTCGCCCCCAACGCCGGATGCGGGCGGGGGTGCCTCGTTTGCCCCCGTTTTGGATGGGGACGATCGTGTTCCTGATCGGGGTGCACGGCGGTTTCATCCAGATCGGGGCGGCCCTGTTGTTGCTGGTAGCCCTGGTATGGGGGGGCGGGATGGATTTGGTGGAAGCCAACGCGGCCAAGGTGGCCATCGTCGGCGCTTACACGGTTCCCACCCTGGCGGTGTTCCTGCTCGCCGGGCAGGTCGACCTGCGGTTGGGGGCGGCCATGGCCGTGGGCAACATCTTCGGGGCCTACGCCGGAGCCCTGCTGGCGGTTAGAAAAGGGGAGAACCTGATTCGGTGGTTTTTCGTCGTCGCCGCCTTGGGAGCGGCGGCGCGCATGGCCTTTTTCTGAGGGTTCCGCCGGCGGGCGGGGCGGATGGCGGGTTTTACTTGTACCGCCATACGATGCGGCCCCGGCTGGGGTCGTAGGTGGACAGTTCCAGGTCCACCCGGTCGCCGGGCAGGATGCGGATGAAGCGGCCCCGGCGCATTTTTCCGGACGCGCGGGCCAAGACTTCCAAGCCGCCGTCTATCTCGACTCGGAACATGGCGTTGGGCAACGTTTCCAACACGCTTCCCTGAACCCGCAGTACGTCGTCTTTCGGCAAGAACCCTCCTTTGGTTGGCGTTGTCGGGCGGAGCGGCCTCCGTCGGGAAGGCCGTCCTAATTAATAAGAGTAGTGGAGCGTAACGACAAACCCGACGGCGGGGCGGCCAGCCGGGCGGGGGCCTTGGTTGGGCGACGGGCGAACCCTAAGCGGGGGAGGGGCCGGCGGGGTCCGGCTCCGGCGGGGGGGAGAGGGACTCGCGGGCCCTCCGGGCGAGGGCGGCCCGCACCGACTGTATGTCCCGGGGGCAGGATTTGGCGGCCCGCCAGTAGCACAGGCCGGTGGGAATGAAAAACAGTTGGAAGACGGTCAAGCCCACCGCATAGCCGGCCAGCGCGCCCAGCCGGGACTGCAACAGGGAGGCGGCCAGCACCGTCAGCCAGGTTCCCAGGGCCCGGGAGGCCCCGTTGGACAGGTTGCCCAACCCGTACAGGGTGCCCCGGTGTTCGGGCAGGTTCACTTCCGAGATGAGGGCGAACCAGTTGGGGGAGTCGGCGGAGGTGAACATCAAGGCCAGAAAAGAGAGGGCGAACGCCCCCGCCGCGTACGGGTTGGTGAAAATCGCTCCCAACGCGGCCCAGACGATGGCCGCCGTTCCCTGTTCCGCGGGGATGTCCAATCCGGTCAGCGGTAGGTTGAAAAAGGCGATGAAAAAGGGGATGGCCCCCAGGATGCCGACCATCGCCACCAAGGCCCGGGCGTCGGGGCGGCGCACTGTCAGGCGATCCCCCAGATGGCCGGCCAGGATGGAAGTGAGCGCCCCCAGTTGGAACACCCCGCCGAACACGGAACCGACCGCCACCGCCGTGGGCAGGTCGTAGCCCTCGGCCAGCACCTTGCCCTGGTAGAGGAGCGGCACCCAAATCAGCGACCCGTAGGCGATCTGGGCGGTCAATCCTTGCAGTATCAGCCAGACGTTGGTGCGGGTGGTGAGCAGTTTCGGCAGGTCGGAGAACTCGATGCGGTAGTCGTAGACGGCCCCCGCTTGCAGGGCCCGGGCGATCTCCGGTTCCGAACCGCCGCGCAGGATGTCGGGGGTGGTGAGCAGGTAAACCGTTCCGATGATGATCCCCGCCGCCGCCGTCCACAGGAAGGGGATGCGCCAGTTGCCCGCTCCCAGCAGGCCCCCCGCCACCAGTCCCACGAACCCGCCCGCCCCTTGCGACAGCCCCCAGAAACTCATCGCCAGCCCCCGGCGGCGGGGGGATACCAGGTCGGAGACGATGGAAAATCCCACCGAAGTGATGGAACCCAGTCCGAATCCCAGCACGATCGTCCATCCGGCCAGCCCGAATGCGGTGTCGGAGCGGCCCGCCATCAGGAGGGCCGCCGCCCAGAGCAGGGTTCCCCAGAACATCAGCGGGCGGCGGTTGGAGCGGTCCCCCAAGTATCCCCAGCCCACTGCGGTCAAGGCCGCCACCAGGATGAGGAGGGCGGTGACGCCTCCCATCCAGGTTTCGGAAACCCCCAAGTCGGCCGCCATCGGCTTGGCCAAGGCGGGGTAGAGGGCCCCGGCGGTGTTGTCCAAAGAGGCCAGCAGAATGAAAATCACCAGGGTGTAGCGGGAGCGGGCCCGCCTTGGCCGCCCGCCGCCGGTGGAAAATCTCATTGCCCCAGCCTACTTACCGCGCCCGCCGGTAGAATAACCCCCGTGTCCCAAACTAACCTGTATTCCATCGGCCACTCCAACCAGGCTATGAAGGAGTTTTTGGACATGTTGGGGGAGTTTGAGATCGAGGTGTTGGCGGATGTGCGTCTGGCGCCTTACTCCAAATACAATCCCCACTTCAACAAACGGGACCTGGAGGGCGCGTTGACGGCGAGGGGTGTGCGTTATGTTCACCTGGGAGCGAAGTTGGGCGGCAAGCCGCCGGAGGTAGACGCCGATCGGGGGAGCTGGTATTTGAGGAGGGCCGAATCATCCGGGTTTCAGGACGGCCTGGAAAGGTTGCTGTCGTTGGCGGCGCTGACGCGGACGGCGATGATGTGCAGTGAAAGGGAACCGTCCGAATGCCATCGCTACTGGTTGATAAACTGGCATCTGTACAAGAGGGGAATACCGGTGTTGCATATTCTGGGCAAGGGGCTGGTGTTGGAAACCGAGGACGTTCACACCTTTGCGGAGGTGCGGGACCTGTGGTCGCAACAGGTTCTCTTCTGAGAGGGGAGGCAGGCTAATGGATATTTTTACGATAGGATTTACGAAGAAACCGGCCCGCGAGTTTTTTGAGTCGTTGCAGGAACACGACATCATCCGGCTGGTGGATGTTCGGCTCAACAACACTTCGCAACTGGCCGGGTTCGCCAAACGGGACGACCTGGAATATTTTCTACAGGAGCTGGTGGGCGCCCGCTATGAGCACCAGACTATGCTGGCACCCACTGCGGAGTTGCTGAAGGCCTATCGGAAGAAGGAAAAGTCCTGGGAGGAGTACGAACGGGAGTTTCTGGAATTAATGGCCGAACGCCAGGTGGAGGAAGCGATCCATCCAGAAGACTTTGGGGAGCGGACGGTCCTGCTGTGCAGCGAAAATAAACCAGACCGATGCCACCGTCGGTTGGTGGTAGAGTACCTGGACAGGACTTGGGGTGCTGTTCGAGCCATCCACATTTGAGGAGCAAGAAATGCAGATTGCCATAACGCACTTGACCAGAATGGGCCATCCGTATATTTGCGCGGCTGGCATCGATAAGAAATGGAGACATTGGCGTCCGGTTGCTGCCTCGCGGAAATCCGGAGATGTTTGGAAGCTCGATCACGGTTGGCTTCGCAGTCAAGGGGGACTTTTGGAAGTGGGTGCGGTAATCGAGTTTGGCGATGTTCAACCTATGCCCACTTCGCCCGAGAAAGAAGACATGGTGGTTGACTTCGAACAGGCTAGGTTCGTTAAGTATCTTTATCGCTCGCGTTTTCTGAAAATTCTTGACAGGTTGACCGAGGGTTCCCTGGAATCTATTTTTGGGGAGGAACTGGAAAAATTGAGCCCCACGGCGACGGCGACGCCAGCCGGTAAAGGGGATGCTTCATTAGGAGTTCTTAGATTAAGAGGGGCCGAACTTGAACTGCGCGACGAGACGGAGGTTCGCTTGATATTTGAGGATGCCGTCTTAGGGGAGATGGATCTCAAGGTGACCGACCTGCGTTTATGGGATGACTATCGCCCGAAGATCGACCGAATAAAGCGTATACAGGACGAAATTGAGGATTGTTTAATCACAGTTGGGCTCACCGGAGTATATGAGTCATCCTCTTATCCGGGTCCCCGGCACTGGTTGCAGGTCAACAACATCTACCCGCGGGAGAACCCCCTGTGGGTGCGGGAGTAAGCAATGAGGATAACGATTAACCACCTGACGAAAATGAGCCACCCGTATATTGGCGTGGCTGGAGTAGACGCGTCCGGGGTTCACCGCCGCCCTGTTTTAGCGACCACCAACGGGGAAAACGTGCCGCTGGGCCGAAGTTTGCTCTGTAGCAGAAGGGGACCTTTCCAGTTGGGGGCCGTGGTGGATTTGGGAGATGTACGATCTTGGGGGAAGCCGCCGGAGGTTGAAAACGTTCGTTTTGATTTGGAGAGGGCCGGTCTGGTTGATGTCCTCGATCCTCGGGAGTTCTGGATCCGGCTTGAGAAGTCGGCCGGTTCTTCGCTCCGGTCGATTTTTGGCCCAACGCTAGAGGCAACCCCGACTAAGACAGGAGTTTTCTTGACGAAAGGCAAGGGTACAGCTTCGCTGGGCGTTCTCAAATTGCGGAAGGCGCAACTGTCTATTAAATGTCAGTGGAAGAATAAGCTGACGGAAAGGCGTGAGCCGGTTCTACGTTGTTGGTTCGATGATCCTGATATGGGCCATTTGGGGCTCAGGGTTTACGATCTTCGTTTGTGGGAAGGCGATCACGACACCCCGGCGACGGATGTGGTTAACAGGATAAGGGACAGGCTGGACAACTGTTTTGTATCTTTCGGGTTGGGGCGGCTTTGGCCTCCGCAGGGGGTGGTTTCTCGGTGGTGGCTACGGGTCAACAACATCTTTCCGCAGGGGGATCCGTTGTGGGCGCGGGAGTAAAAGCACAGGATTGTCACTGGCGTCTGCCAAAATGGGAGGGTCGTGGGAGGCTCGACAGAAGGAGGAGGGCAGATGGCGGAGGTTCCGCTCAGCGAAGATGAGGTGCTCAGCGCGGAGGAGACGGCCCGGTTGCTGGGAATAGACATTCTCAAGGTGCGGCGGCTGGCCCTGCAGGGGCGCATCCCCGCCTATCGGATCCCCGGCGGCCGCAAATACAAATTCTTCCGCAGCGAAGTGGTCGCCTACGCAACGGCCGTTGCCGAGGAGGCGAAGGTCAAGGCGGCCGCAGACGCCGCCGCCTCCGGTCCTGAGGGCGCTCCCGGCGATGCCCCCGATGACGCTCCTGTTGCGGTTCCTGTTGCGTCGGGTGCTTCTTCCGGTCCTGAGGGCGTTCCCGGCTCTGCCCCTGATGGTACCTCCGTTGCGGTCCCGGTCGTTGCAGATGCCCCCTCTTCCGACCTGGATGGCGCCCCGGACGACGCCCCCGATGGGGCCCCCATCGCAGTCCCGGTTGCGGAAGAAACCGCAGGTTAACGGTTGTTTTCGCCCTACCGGGGCATGCTGGCCCGATACCGGTTGGCAAGGGTCTTGGAAAAGGATGTGGAATAGTGTAAACTATTCTTAGGTTGTATGCTAATATGGAACGCATACTGAAAGGAGGTATGACAATGGCGGATATTCCGATTGGCGACGACGAGGTCCTCGGCGCGCAGGAAGTGGCCGAGTTGCTGGATATGAACGTCCAGATGGTGCGCAAGTACGCCCGGGAGATGCGTCTTCCCGCCTACCGGTTGCCTGGCGGCCGCAACTACAAGTTTTTCCGCAAGGAATTGCTCCAGTATCTGCGCCAGCATCCGGTGGACGACCGGGGCATCGTCAGCGAACAGGCCTGAGCGCGGGGCTTGCGCCCGGCGGGTCAGCCCGGCGGGGGGATCAGTAGGTGGCGCGTCCGCCGGTGATGTCGTAGGTGTGGCCGGTGGAGAAACTGCACTCGTCGGACGCCAGCCACGACACCAGGGCCGCCACCTCCGCCGGTTGACCCATGCGTCCCATCGGGATGCGGGACACCATGTATTTAATGGTTTCCGGCTCGGTGACCGCGTTCATGGGGGTGGCGATCACGGTCGGGGCCACCGCGTTGACGAGCACCCCGTCGCCGGCTACCTCTTTGCCCACCGACTTGGTCAGTCCGATCACCGCCGCCTTGCCGGCCGAGTAGGCGGCCAGGTTGGGGTTGCCCTCCTTGCCTGCGATGCTGGCGATGTTCACAATCCGCCCCCAGCCCCGCTCCCGCATTCCGGGCAGGACCGCCCGGATAGTGTTGAAAGTCCCGGTGAGGTTGGTGTTGATGGCCGCCGCCCAGTCCTCGTCGGACACTTCCCACACCGGCATGTTGGGGCCGAGGATCCCGGCGCTGTTGACCAGCACATCGAGCGGGGCGTGAGCCGCTATGGCGGCGTTGACCGCCGCCGGGTTGGTGATGTCCAACTGCGCCGTCCCGGCCACCTCGCTTCGGATTTTTTCCAACCCGTCGGCGGAGAGGTCGGCCGCTATCACCTGCAACCCATCGGCGGTTAACCGCCGGGCGCAGGCCAAGCCGATTCCGCTGGCCCCACCGGTCACCAAGGCCCGCCGGTCGCTCACCGGTCGCCTGCCGGAGTGGGGTGGTTCGTCATCAGGCTGGAGTATAGGCGACGGGAGACGGCGGCGGGCGGGGATCAGGCTCCGGGGATGAGGCTCCGGGGATGAGGAGGGCCCGTCCCGTGATTTCCCCGTTGGCCAGGTCGGTGAGGGCCCGGTCGGCCTCGGACAGCGGATAGGAGACGGTGCGGGGAACGACTAGGCCGGCCTGCGCCAGGGCGGTTACTTCCAACAACTCCGGGTAGGTGCCCACGTACACCCCCTCTATCCGGTATTCGGAGGCGACCAGGTCGATGGCGGACAGGGTGAACGACCCCCCCACCCCCACCGCCAAGAAGTGGCCCCCGAACCGCAGGGCCCCCAGCCCGGCAACCATCGTGTCATCGGAACCCACGAAGTCCAAGACCGCTGCCGCTTCGTTCGTTACGGCGTCGGCCATATCTTCGGGGGCCGCTGTTGCGTCCGCTCCGCATTCTTGGGCCAGTTCCCGGGCCGCTGGACGAGGGTCGATGGCAACCACCCGGGCCGGGGTGACGGCTTTCAGTATCTGAACGGCCAGATGTCCCAGCCCGCCCGCCCCGATCACCACCGCCGTATCGCCCGGGCGCAGGTCGGGGCGGGTGCAGGCCCGGTAGGCGGCCAGCCCGGCGTCGGTCAACGGGGCGTAGGGGGCCGGGTCGGTTCCGGCGGGCAGGGGAAGCAGGGAGCGTTCCCGGCACAGCAGATATTCGGCGTATCCGCCCGGAGCGTCCAAGCCGGGGGTGATCCGGTGCGGGGCGCGGGAATCCGTCCCCTGTCGTTCGGCCCGGCTGAGGCCGTCCGATTGGAAGGGGTAGCAGACCACCGCCTCGCCCGTCCGCACGCCGGTGACCCCCTCGCCCGTCCGGTGGACGTAACCGGCGTTTTCGTGTCCCGGGATGTGGGGGAGCGGGGCTTCCATTTCGCCGGTCAGCAAGTGCAGGTCGGTGCGGCACACCCCGGCCGCCGCCACCCGCACCACCACCTGGTCCGGCTCCGTTATTTCCGGATCGGGGACTTCCTCGATGCTCAGCAACGGCCCGGTCAGGTCGGGGGACAGGCCGCGCATCACCGCCGCTTTCATACCATTCCTTCCCGGGGACGGGGGCGGGGGCGGCCGGCGGAAGACATACGGCTATTTTACGGGCCCGGCGGGAGCGGGGGCGGCTCAAGGGTTAGTATTTCCCTGTTCGGCAGGGGGCTTGGGACGAGGAGGAGGCGAAGAATGTGCACCATCGGTTGCTTGCGGCCCGGGGAACCCGGCGGGCCCGACGGGGACGGATACGTCCTGTTCAAAAACAAGGATTTCGGGCGCGCCCATTTTGAAGACCGGATCGTGGTGGAGCGGGAAGTGTTCGGGGTGGAGGGGATTATCACTTGGGCGGGCTCCGACCCTGACCAGGACCGGTTTTCCGGGTTCTCGCTGGGGGCCAACTCGGCCGGGTTGCTGGCCTGCGACTCCAATGTGCGCACCCTTCCCGACCACGCTAACTACGACGACCTGGTGGAAATCGCCTTGCGGGAAGGGTCGGATGTCGCCTCCGGCGCGGCGGCGGTGCAAGCGGCGGCGGAGAAGGAGCCTTACTTGTGGGGCAATGTGTTGCTGATTGACGGGGCGGCGGCGGCGGCGGTGGAAGTGCGCGGACGCCGGACGGCGGTTATGCCCCTGCCCGGGCCGGCCGCCCGCACCAACCACCATCCCCGGTGGGGAGCGCATCCCGAACAGGATGACACGGTGACCAGCCAGACCCGATGGGACTCCGCCCAGTATCAGGTGGAAAGGGCCGGGTCGGTGGAGGACGTGTTCGCCCTGCTGGGCTCCCATGACGACGGCGACACCGGGGTGTGCAACCACGCCCTGTACCGGACGGTGTACAGCTACGTGTTGCATCATCGGGACGGGGAAACCGCGCTGTACGTGCGGCAGGGGGCGCCCTGCGCGGGAGGACGGATTCACGAGTTGACGCCGCCGTTGGGGGAGCGGTGGTCGCCGCAGGCCGCCGCCGACTTCCGGGCCTCTTACCCTTCCGCCCGCGCCCCGGCCCTGGTCGCCTGAGAGGGGCGCCGCCGTCGACTTTGACGAACAAATCCGATGAAACGATTACTCCCCGCGTTCGGTGCGGTCGCGATCGGCGCAATCGGCGGGTTGGTCGCGTCGTTGTTGCTGGTTCGGGGCCCGCTGGCTGAACCTCCCCCGCCCGCTCCCGTCGCCGCCCCGACGACAACGCTCCCCGCCGTCGTAGTTGACACGACGACGACTTCCGCTACGACCCTGGTTGCGGCGCCCGCAACCCGCCCGCCTGCCGCCATTTCTCTTTCGGAATGGTCCCGTCTGTTGGAAATGGCGAACACCGCGCTCGAAGCGAACCACTCCGATTGGAACGAGGGTCGATGCGCGGCGTGGCCCATTCAAGCGGCTGACATTGATTTTTGCTACTACGCAATCTGGACGGCGATGAACCGCACCGCCGATGCCGTCGACAAATTGGAAGAGCACCTCGTCCGGTTTCCCGATGACGAAATCGTTCGGGAAAGGCTTTCCGCGCTCCAAACGCAAAACAACCTGCACCTGACCCTGCTCGACCGGCTCCGGGCGGGGGCGCCGTAGACTATGCCCGGATGAACGCCGTTGGGAACCCGACCGGACGTTGTTGGATGGGCGCCGCTGGAGGGAGGGTTATCCGGGCGGGTCGATCCGGCCCGCGGCCAGCAGGCGCCGGAAGTCGTCGATGGACCCGGCGATCCCTTCCCGTAGCGGGCGGTGCCGGACTGGGAGCAGGTCGTCCAATGGGGCCCCGTCTATCGCTTGGGGGAGCGGGAGCGGGTCGCCGTCGACCGTGATGCGGACGCCGGGGGCGGCGGCTTCGATGGCGGCGGCTATTTCGGCGATGGGGACGGTGGGCCCGCCCATGTTGTGGATGCGGGCGTCCCCGGTTTCCGTCCGGGCCGCGGCCAGGAAAGAGTCAGCCGCGTCTTGGGCATGGTGGAATGTGGAGGAGCCGCCGAAGGCGATATGGGCCGACGCTCCCGCCGCCGCCGCCAGCATGGCCTTGGTCGGGTCGGAGGTGAGCCCCTGGTCCCGGCCCGGGCCGTAGACGATGCACGGGCGCAGGCCCACCGACCCCACCCCCCAGTCGGAGGCGTAGACGCGGGCCGCGCCCTCGTCGGCCTGCTTGTAGACGCCGTATAAGGTGCGGGGGGACAGGGGGGAGTCGTCGTAGGCGGTCCCGTCTTCGTACATTTCCGCCGGGCCGAACACCGCCGCCGAACTGGCGTAGGCGACGCCCCGCACTTGGCCGTCCGACCGGCGGGCGGCTTCCAGAATGTTGACGGTTCCCGCCACGTTGACCTCCGCCCCCCGCACCGGATCGGCCGCGCAGAACGGAATTTGCAGGGCGGCCAGATGGACGATGTGGGTTATGCCCTCCTCCCGCACCACCGATTCCACGGTGGAGAAGTCCCGCAGGTCGCCCTGCCGGAAAACCACCCCGCCGATTTGTTCCTCGTCCAACAGCAGACGCAACCGGCGCCGGTCCTCCGCTATGTCGAAGGCCACCGCCGGCGACCCTTCCGCCGCCAGTTGGCGGATCACCCACGATCCCAGGCATCCCCCCGCTCCGGTTACCAGCACCCGCTCCGCCATCACGCCTCCTTTCCGCGTTTCGCGTCGCCCCCATCGTAACCCGCCCGCCGCCGCCCACTGTCTTTGCGCGCAAGTATAAGGTTTTATAACTCAGTATAAGAAAATTCCATATACAAGGTTAGGATCCCTTATAATGTATCTGATGCGGAAACGAAATCCTTATCGCCCCGGGGCCGGGCGGCGGCCTCCGGAGATGGCCGGTCGGGAGGCGGAGCAGGCCCAATTTAGGGACTTGCTGGACTATATGGAGGAGGGCGGGGCGGAGCGGGGGATCATCTTGACGGGATTGCGGGGCGTAGGCAAGACGGTGTTGCTGGAAGAGATGCGAGGAATGGCGGACGAACGGGGATGGGTGTACGCGTTCGTGGAAGCCGGTCTGCAAAGCTCCTTCCGCTTGTCGATTACCTGGTCCTTGACGGAGTCGCTACGGGTGATTTCGTTGCGTCACCGCATTTCGGCCCGGTTGCGTGAAGCATTGCGGGTGTTCAAGTCGTTTTCCTTGAAGTCCATGCCTGACGGGTCGGTCAGCTTCGGCATAGAAGTGGAGGCACGGGCAGGCCGGGCCGATACCGGCAACTTGGAAATGGACCTGTCCGAGTTGCTGACCGATCTGGGCGGCGCGGCCGCCGGGCTGGGGGCGGGGGTGTTGTTGATTGTGGATGAGGTGCAGGACTTGCCCCTGGCCGACATTACGGCGGTGGCGGGGGCGGTGCATCAGACCAACCGTTTGGAACTCCCGGTGGCGGTGGTCGGAGCCGGGCTTCCCAACCTTCCGGCCGTTTTGACCGAAGCTAAATCCTACGCGGAAAGGCTGTTCGATTATCGGAGCATAGGGGCTTTGGGAGCCGAGGACGCGGGCCGGGCGTTGCGATTGCCCGCCGAGAGTCGCGGGGTGGTCTGGGAGGAGGAGGCGCTGGCCTATGTGGTTGAAGCCTCCGCCGGGTATCCCTTTTTCCTGCAAACCTTTGGGAGCAAAGTTTGGGAGTGCGCTCCCGGGCCGGATGACTTGACGCTGGCTGACGCCGAAGCGGGCGTGGCGGCGGGATGTCGCGGGTTGGAACAAGGTTTCTACAGGACGCGCTGGGAGCGTGCGACACCCTCACAGCGGGAATACCTGACGGCCATGGCAATGGCGGGGCCGGGCGATGGTACTGTTTCCACCAGAGAGGTGGTTGACTATTTGGGCAAGGCCCATAGCGACGCCAGCCCCGCCCGCCGCGAGCTAATAAACAAAGGACTCATCTATTCCCCAGAGCGCGGCCGGGTGGATTTCACCGCTCCGGGGATGGCGGACTACATCAGAAGGGTCATCCGAGCGGCGGGTAAGTAATCGAGAAAGGCAAAAGCACGATAAACAACGAATTCAGAGAGCCAGGACGGAAATGCTTGCATAATTAATCTTTTCTGGTAGGCTGAGCGCAACCGAAAGGAGGCCTATGCCTAACAACAGGAAGGTTTGGTGTGTCCGGGGTGAAACGAAGGATTGGTCGGGGCATGACCTGTTTCGAACCGAGAAGGTGGTGGCTCTAGATAACCCTTTCTTGCCTGATCTATCGCAGATACCTCCCGCCCGGGAGAGGAGCAAGGAATGGCCCCTTTTACCGCTTAATGGGGTGACGTTGGCTAACACTAGGAGGATGTACGGGAAAATCTACGAAGCGGTAAAGAAGATGTATAAGCCAGATGATCCCCCAATGGGTATGGCCGCGTTGGGTCAAAAAGTCGGTCATTTGGTAAGGTTGGCAAACGTTGCGAAACAGGGAGATCTGGTGATTTACCCAGACGACCTTAAGCCGGACAAGAAGAGAGAGGAAAATAAAGTTTGTATCGGAGAAATCGTCAGTGAATATTTCTACGTTGCTTGTTGCTTCCAGCATAGGCGTCGGGTGAATTGGAAGAGATTTGCCAAAGGCAATCTACCCAATCTATTTGGTCCGATGTTGGGTTTTATAACGGTTAATAATGACCTAGCTGTCAAGGTTATTAATAAGTGGAAATTTGGAGGAGGAGAAAAATTATCACAAGGGGAATTCGGGTAAAGATGGACGCAATGAAAGGAGACCAAAATGGCTGATACGAACGAACGGAATGTTTGGTGTATTCGGGGAGGGAACCAGGATTGGTTGGGGCACTACCTGTTTCTGACCGAGGATGTGGTGGCTCTGGACGAGGCTTGCATGCCCGACCTGTCGCAACTGCGGCAGACGCGGGCGATGTACAAGGCGGTGTATCGGCCCCAGAATACCCATTTGGACGCCCAGCGGGTAGGCCAATATGTCGCACATCTGTTCAAGTTCGTAAACGATATAAAACGGGGGGACTTGGTGGTTTATCCAGCCACATTAGAGGCGGAAGAGAAGGTTTACATAGGTGTGGTGCGGAGCGACTACTTCTACGTTGATTGTTGCTATCGGCATCGGCGACGGGTGGACTGGCATAAGGAAGGCTTTCCCAAGGCCGATTTTTCGTCCGCCGCCTTCGGTCAAGGCCGATTTACCGCCGTCAAGAAGCACGCCGGTGAGTTTACGGCCAGGTGGGAGAGCCGTTAGCCGCGCTTCCGGCTCCGTGACGGCAATGTTGGAAATGACCGGGTTCGCCGATAGCTTTGTCGCTATTGACTTTGAAACCGCCAACGCAAACCGGGGGTCGGCCTGCTCGGTGGGTTTGGCGTTTGTTGAAGATGGCAGGATAATCAGGGCGGAAGAGCACCTGATGCGTCCGCCCGCAACGGTTGACTATTTTGAACCATTCAATGTTGGCATACACGGCATAACATCCGGGATGGTCAGGTCAAAGCCCCGCTTCGGTGAGATAATGCCGGACTTGCTGGACAGGATAGGCGATAGGACGGTTGTCGCGCACAACGCCGGTTTTGACTTGAGCGTACTGCGGGGAGCCTGCCGTTTGTCGGGTCTTGAATGGCCGACCCTGACCTACTTGTGCACAATAGTTATGTCCCGCACCATGCTGGAACTCGAACAGTACAGTTTGCCCAATGTGGCAAGCCAGCTAAACTTGATATTGGAAGACCATCATAATGCGCAGGCGGACGCGATTTGCGCCGCAAAAATAGTGATCGCCTTGTGCGACAAAGCAAATGCGTCAAGCCTAGATGAACTGCTGGAAAAGCAGAAGGTTAAGCAAGGTATTCTGTACTCTACAGGTTGGAACCCTTGCCAACGCGCAAGCGACGATGGCGGCATGCCTGACAAGAATCCTTACGCAGACCCTCGCAATATTGTGAGCGACAAACACTTTGCCATAACAGGCAGACTGCCCTTCGGTTACAAAAAGCAAACTGTCTATGGCATAGTTGCCACACTAGGCGGCTATCCGCAATCCGATATAACACACAAAACGAATTTCTTGGTAATCGGTGACTGGGAGACAAACAAACCGTTGCCTAATGCAACCAGTCAAAAAAGGTATCACACGGCAATGGCCTACAGCTCAATAGGCAATGAGATAGAAATTATAAGCGGGCGCGACTTTCTGACTTTGCTGTCCGAAGCGCAAGATTTCGGTCGGTAGGATGGTCGGGTGCTTAAGGGGGGCAGGGGGCGAGGGTTTCCAGCAGGGGGTTGGTCGCTACTTCCAGATGGATCAGGTAGCGGCCGACGGCGGGGGTGAGTCCGGTCCACAAGCGTGGCCGCCAGGGCATCTCCGTCGTTACCTGCAGGGCGGAGCCGCCGATGCGGCACGCCCGGGCGCCGGCGGGTAGGGCGCAGTCGCCCGCCGCGCAGTCGGTCGTCATTTGTTCGGCTTGGTTCTGCGCCACCGCGAAGGCCAGTTCCTGATGGCTGACGAGGCGGGCGTGGTCGTCCAGGGTCATCACCATCATGGCGGTGATCGCGGCCAGGGCCAGGGCGAGCAGGGGAGTGGTCACTGGCCGACCGTTCCCAACGTTCTGGTTGAAGCGGGCGCCCTGGCCGGAGAATCGGCCCGGTCAATTTTCACCGTCGACTGGCCGGTTCGCCACTGCCCGAACAGGGGGGAGGCCCCGATGCGGCACCGCACGTTGACCCGCACCGCGTCCAACACCGTTCCGGCGGGGGCCTGCGACCAGGCTTTTCCGTTCCATTCCTTGCCCGCGGCGTCGACGAACGTCACGGCGACCCGGTTCCGGTCCAGATCCCGGCAGGCGTCCAACATAACGACGGCGGCCGCGTTGCGGGCGTTGTCGATAGCGTTGCCGATGTATGCCAACTCCACCCCGGTGCGCCCCAAGCCCTCGGCGGCGGCCTCGGCCCCCTCGTAGGCCGCCAGTTGCGCCCGCCCGTCGGCCAGGGCCGCCCCGCCGGTGAAGTCCATCAGCCACAGGCCCAGAATCAGCGCCGGAGCGAGAATTACCAGGGCGATCGCTTCGTCCATTCCCGTCTCTCCTTTCTCAACACAGGTCCCGCAGGGGAACCTGTTCCGCGGCCGGGGGGGCGGAGCACCGCACGGCCTCCGCTCCCAACCAAGAGCGGGTCCCCAGCGCGGCGGCGGTGACCGCGACCGTTACTACGCACGACGGCAAAGCGGTTACCCGCACTGCGACGGGAGTCACCGAACCCAGCCCCGTCAGTCGGTCGGCCGCGGCCCGGGAGGCCTGCGCTTGCGCCTCCTCCCAGGCCGGGCCCGTCTCCCGGCAATCCCAGTCGGAACCCAGTAGGGAAGCGGCGGCGGCCGCGGCCCGGTCGGCGGCGGAGGCGGCCGCGATACGGGCAGTGTGCTTCACGAACAACGTGAATGTCAGGGCGACGATGGCGACCGTCACCCCCGCCGTCTTCAGAACCGCCAGCGCCGCTTCCATCAGGGTCTTCCCGGGAGCCTGCCGATGATTAGCTTAGGCCGTGCACTTGCTGGTGCCGGAGGTCCAGGTGCCGCCCACCGCCTTGCACAGCTTCTCGGTGGTGACCCGGCCGTAGTCGATCTGACCAGGCCCCGTGTCCGGGGCGTTGGTGTTCAGCATCGTCCACATGATGGCGACGACCGCCGCCGCGGCCGCTACTGCGGCTGCGATCAGCATGATCCGAACTACAGGTGATTCCATTACGGAGTCTCCTTTCTCGTTGCTTGTCTTGTTGCTTGCTTGCGTGTGGAAAAACGGCCGGGGCTCATACCAGCCCCGGCAGGGTGAGGGCCACCGCGGCCATAATCAGCAGGCCGCTGAGCAGGGCGATCAGGGTGGTGGTGGTAACCAAAGACCGGCTTTGGCGTTCAATGTTTTCACGACGGGCGGAGGTGAGGGTGGCGATGGCCCGGTCCACGATGCGGTCGATCAGGTCGGCGCTTCCCGCCCCGGAACGTTCCACGGTGGTGATGGTGGCCAGCAGGGTTTCCGCGGAAGACCCGGCCACTTTGCGGGACGCGGCCGCGATCGGGTCCCGGCCGTCCTCCAAAGCGGCGTCGATGCCGGCGGCCACCGAGGCGAAGGCCCGGTCGGGGACCTGCTCGGCGGCTTCCACTGCGGCAACGGCCAAAGGAGTTCCCACCGCCGAATACAGGCGCACCCTTTGCAGCCACACCAGCAGGGCCCGGTCCCGGCCGGTGCGGTAGCCGGCCAGGGCCGCCGACCGTAGCATTACCGGCAAAAGGCGGGGCAACCACACTCCCGCTCCGGCGCCGATCGCCAATCCGACCCGGGCGTCCGCTATCAGCCATCCCGCGGTCGTCATCCCCGCCGTCAAGAGCAGGGAGGCCGCCCCGGAAACGGTGCGGATGGCGAACGGGGTCCACCCCAGCGCGGTCAACTCTTCGGCGTGCAGGTCGGGGCGGGGGTCGCGCACGATCAACAGCACGGCGGCCCCCGTCAAGGAAGCGACGGCCGCCCACAGCAGAACCATCAGGTGCCTCCCTTCCCGGCCGCCGTCCGACCCTCCGGAGCGGCCTGACAACCCGAGGATGGGATCGGTCGGTTCCGGCCGTTGCAAGGATGGGCCCTTGTCGTTGGTCGCAGGCTTGGCGGAGGCGTGTTGGTTGCCGCGAATAATGCGCGGTTGGCGGGTGCGGTTCGTTCCGGCGCGTTGGTATTTTGAGGGCGGGGTTGGCGCGTTGGCTCGGCGGTTGGGTGGTCGCGGTGTAGGAAGTCGGGGTGGGGGCGGCGGGGTTGCGAGGGTTGGGCGGTTTCGGCCGCAGAGGTTATGTTTGTCCTTTGTGGATATATGGGATGATTTTGCGGTTTGTCTCCGGGACGGTTGTCGGTGCAGTAGGCGGCGGGTGTGGTTGGTTCCAGCGTGGCGGCTTTTTTGGGGTGGGGGCGGAGCAGTTGCAACGGTTCGGCCGTTTCGGTCGCCGAAGTTATGTCCGTCCCCTGCGGAGCTATGGGATGACTTTGGGGTTTGCTTCCCAGGCGGTTGTCGGTGCAGTAGGCGGCGGGTGTGGTTGGTTCCGGCGTGGTGGCTTTTTTGGGGCGGCGCAGTCGCGGCGGTTCGGCGGTTGGGTGGTCGCGGTGCGGGTCGGGCTGGAGGGGATGGGCGGAACGTGCGGGTTGCGACGGCTCGGCGATTAGCCGATCGTGGTGCGGGAAGCCGGAGTGCGGGTTGGGATACGGGCGGAGCAGTTGTGACGCGATGAGGCCGAATGGTGGTGGGAATGGGCGGATGGGGCGGGGGCGGCGGGGTTGCGAGGGCTGAGCGGTTTCGGTCGCCGAAGTTATGTCCGTCCCCTGCGGAACTATGGGACGACTTTGCGGTTTGTCTCCCGGGCGGTCGCCGGTGCGGTGGGTTGCGGCGGCGGCGGTGAGTGGTTCCGCTTTCGGAATAGTGCGGGGGCTGGAGGGCATCCCTTCCGGCGCGGTCGACTTCCCGGTGCGTGCGGCGGCTCCGATGGCGGCGTCGGTCGTCGGCAGCGGAGTCATCAGTTCACTCCTTTCCAGGCGGGGAGCAACACCCGGGCCGCCAGCAACACCGTCAATCCCGACGACAGCAGGGTGATCATCTGGCCTTGGGGACCGGCCAGCCACGCCCCCACATCCGCCGCGGCCGCGGCCACCGCCATCACCATTCCCGCTCCCAACGCCACCACCGCTATCAGTTGCGGGAGCAGGGCGGCCACCTTGGAGTGGAACAGGCGCACGGTGGCGGCATGCTCACCGGTGCGGATTTCCAGCACCGACAGGGCGTCCCCCACCCGGCCGCCCCCGGCGGCGGTGATGGCCACGATGTCCGCCAACCACTCGGCGGGGGCGCATGGAACGGCCCGCACGAAAGCTTCGGCGGCGGCCGGCACATCCCCGGCCGCGCACTCTTCCGCCATGCGGGCCGCCGCCTGTCCTACCGGTCCGGTGACCAGCGGAGCCGATCGGGACAGGGCTTCGGCCACCGTGGAGGACACCATGGCCTGGTTGGCCAGCACGGCCGCCAAGCGGGACATCGCCTCGGTGCGGCTCACCTCCCGACGGCTGGCCGACATCACCCGCACGGTGGTCGCGCACACTCCCATTAACAACGCCGCCGCCAGGCCGGTCAGAATCCCCACCCGCCACGCGGCGACCCCTCCAGCCGCCAGCGAGGGGAGGGCCGTCCACCACAGGCCGGAACGGGAAGGGCGGCGGTAGGCGGCGAACCAGCCCCCTCCGGCAGGTTGCGACGGCCACGCCAGCAGGCCCAGCACCAGCAACCCGGCCGCGGTCAGCATCCATCCGGTCGGGTTCATTTCCGTTCCTCCGCGCCGGTCGCATGGGGTTGGTGGTCCAGGATGCGCAGTCCTTTGGGAGTCGGGCGGCGGTAGGCGGCGAACCAGCCGCGGCGGTTGGGGTTGGCGGCTCGCAACGTCCGTCCCAGCGCCAGCAGTTTGGCCGTGGTTTGCGTCCGCCCGGTTGCGTTTAGGTTCGTTTTTCCGCGTTGCGGTTTCTGGACGCGGTTGCGCCGCTGGGGTCGCGGTGGGTTGTTGAGGGTGCGCGGTCCTGTGGGGGCGGGGTTGCGGTTGGCGGCGAACCGGGCGCGGGGGTTGGGGCGGGCGGCTCGTAGCGTCCGTCCCAAGGCCAGCAGTTCGGCGACGGTTTGCGTCCATACGGTTGCGTTGGGGTTTGTTTTTCTGCGTCGAAGTCCTGGTTCGCGGTTGCGCCGGTTGGGTCGCGGCGGTTTCGGTCGCGGTGGGTTGTTGAGGGCGCGCAGGCGCGCCGGAGCGGCGTCGGTTCGGGTGGGGCGGTTGGGATTGATTGCCCGTAGCGTCCGCCCCGACGCCGGTAGTTGGGTTATGTTCTGCGTACCGGTGGGCGGGTTCGGTTTGGCTCCTCCCCGCTGGTGGGCGGTTGCGGTTTGCTCGCCCATCGTTCCAGCGGGGTTTTGGTGAGGGTGGGGGTCGGTTGTGTAGCGGCCGGGGTCGGCGGCTGGCAGTGTCCGGTTTCTTTGGGGCGGCGGGGTCTTGGGTGGCGTCTGTTTGGTCGGGTTCGTGTCCGTTTCCTGGTTGGTTGCGGTGGGTTGTTGGGGGTGCGCAGGGCGGAGGGGGTAGGGGTTTGCGCGTCTGGTACCAGCACTCCCGCTGACTGACGGAGGCGGCCCATCTGTCTGGTGGGTTGGGCGATGGGTTTGGCCCACGGGCCTCCGGGGGGCGGTTGCCGCAGGTGCCGGGTTTCGATCCGGCCGGTTTCCCGGTTGGTGCCCGCCGGTTCGGTCCTGTCGGCGATGACCCGCTTGGCCTGGTCGTTGCGGCCCAGCCACGTCAGAAGATGCGCCCTCGGGGTTTTGGTGAGGGTGGGGGTCGGTTGTGTAGCGGCCGGGGTCGGCGGCTGGCAGTGTCCGGTTTCTTTGGGGCGGCGGGGTCTTGGGTGGCGTCTGTTTGGTCGGGTTCGTGTCCGTTTCCTGGTTGGTTGCGGTGGGTTGTTGGGGGTGCGCAGGGCGGAGGGGGTAGGGGTTTGCGCGTCTGGTACCAGCACTCCCGCTGACTGACGGAGGCGGCCCATCTGTCTGGTGGGTTGGGCGATGGGTTTGGCCCACGGGCCTCCGGGGGGCGGTTGCCGCAGGTGCCGGGTTTCGATCCGGCCGGTTTCCCGGTTGGTGCCCGCCGGTTCGGTCCTGTCGGCGATGACCCGCTTGGCCTGGTCGTTGCGGCCCAGCCACGTCAGACGGTAGCGTCCGGTTTCCCAGGGGCGGCGGGGCTTCGGTCGGTGTTCGTTTGGTCGGGTTCGCGTCCGCTCCTCCCTGGGTCATTGCGACGGGTGGTTCAGGGTTGGAGGTCTTTGGGCGGTTGGGGGTGAGCCGGGGGTTGGTTGCCCGTGATGTCAGGCTCGATGTCGGTGGTTGGGTTATGTTCTGCGTACCGGTGGGCGGGTTCGGTTTGGCTCCTCCCCGCTGGTGGACGGCGGCGGTTGGTTCGCCTGCCGTTCCAGCGGGGTTTGGGTAGGGGCGGGGGCCATGGTCGGCGGCCTGCGGTGTCAGGCTTCCCCGGGGCGGCGGGGCCCCGGGCGGCGTCAGCACGGTCGGGTTCATATCCGTTCTTCCCTGGCCGGTTGCGGCGGGTTGTCCACGATGCGCAGGGCGGAGGGGGAAAGGGTTTGCGCGTCCGGCACCACCACCCCCGCCGACTGATAGAGGCGGCCCATCCGTCCGTTGGGTTGGGCGATGGGCTTGGCCCACAGGCCCCCTGGGGGCAGTTGCCACAGGCACCGGGTTTCGATCTGGCCGGTTTCCCGGTCGATGCCCGCCAGTTCGGTTACGTCGGCGATGACCCGCTTGCCCTGGTCGTTGCGGCCCAGCCACACCAGAAGATGCACCCCGGAGGCTATTTGGCGGCGGGCGTAATCCGGTTCCGCCCCCTCCGAACAGGCGTAGGCCACCAGTTTCTCCAAGACCCCGGCTCCCGGCTGGGAATGGAGGGTGGCCAGGCAACCGTTCATTCCCGATGACATCGCGTCCAGCAGGGCCAGGGTCCCCTCGCCCCGCACTTCGCCCACCACCAGTTTGTTGCTGTTGGCCCGTTTGGCGTCCCGAATATGGTCGGCCATGCTGTGTTTGCCCACCCCGTCCGCGTTCGGGTCGCGGGTCAGCCGCTCGTAAGCGGAGCTGTGGATGCCGTATTCGGCCAAGCGCAGTTCCGGGGTGTCCTCGATGGTGTCCACCCGTTCGTGGTCGGGGAGGTGGGCCAGCAGGGCCTGGCAGAGAGTGGTTTTGCCCCCGCCCATGGCGGCGGCGATGACGATGTTGGCCCGCACCCGTCCGGTCACGGCTTCCAGCAGGATCCGGTTGAGACGATCTTCGGCCAAGCCCAGTTCGGCCAGGCTCATCCGCCCCGCCATATTGGAACGCAGAACCAGATGGGCGGGTTGCACCACGAACCCTTCGGCATGCAACCGCCAATGATCGCCCACCCGGATATCCAGTCGGGGGTTCATCGGGTCGAAACGTTGCGGTCGGTCCCCGGCGTTGAAAGCCGCCAGGAAACGAACCGCGTCGATCAACTCTTCCTCCGAGCGAAAGGGCGACTCCCGCCTCTCGGTTTGCCCGCCCGCCAACTGCACGGTCATGGACTCGCCCGCCCGGATTTGAAACTCCTCCACCCCGGGTTCGGCCAGCAGGCCCCGCAGGCGCTCCTCGGCCCGTCCCGCCGCCGCTCCCCGGCGGGTGCGCCGGTCGGCGCTGTCGAAGCGGCGGGGGGCGGAGGCGGCTGAAGAAGCCCACCGGCCCAGTCGGCGCAGGCTCCGCAAAGTGCGGCGGTCGGGGACGGTGGGTATCCTCCGCAGCGACTGCGCTCCCGCCCGTTCCCGCAACCCGGCTTTGTCCGGGAGCGGTTCGTCGGAAACGATCAGGGCGGCCATCGGCACTTGCCACCCCCTTCCCGAATCCAATCCCAGCCAGGCCCGCGCCCCCTCGCCGGTTCCGGTGGTCAGATGCACCACGCAGGCCGCTCCGGCCGCCGCCGCCCGCAGTCGCTCCATCGGTTCGTCATCGGTCAGGGACAGCACCGAACCAGACGATCCCCGCAGTCCGCCCTCGCCGGACGACCGGGCGAAGGCCACCCCCGGCGCCCGGGCAGTCACCCCTTCCATCAACGCGGCCATAATCCAGTCCGCCGTGTCCGCCGGCAGGCGCCGATCCGAGATGCACAGCAACATTTACACGTCCCCCGTTTTGTATGGGGACCATCCATCGGAGGCCGGTATCCGCGGCGCGGCAAACGGGTTGGCCGCTGATTCGGGGGCGACGCGGGCGGTGATCGCCTCGTCTGGTTTCGCTTTCGGCATTTCCGGCGTTGCCGGGCTGTGCCATCTTCTTGCATTGGTTGCCGCCGTCGCTTCTTTCGGGGGGTGGTTCTTTCCAATGTGGTTGTCGTAATTCAGTTCGCGGCGTTCGCGGGGAGAGACAGGTTTGAGATGCAGGGCGACGTTTGCCTGTTCTCCGTTCTTGCCTTGACATAGGGGCCGTCCATCGGAGGCCGGCGGTCGCGGCGCGGTTGGCGGGTTGGCCGCCAATTCGGGGATGGCGCGGGCGGTGATCGCCTCGTCTGGTTTCGCTTTCGGCGTTTCCGGCGTTGCCGGGGCGCATGCGTCCCGCGCGGGTGTTGACATCTCCGACGCCCGGGCGGTCGCCCTTTCCATTAACGCCGTCGTTGTCCAGGCCGCGGTGTTCGCGGGGAGGGGCCGGTGCGGGATGCGTTGCGACATTTACGCGCTCCCTGCTTCGCACAGGGGCCATCCGTCGGAGGTGGGGGGCCAGGCCAGCAGTCGCGGCGCGGCCGACAGGGTGGCCGCCAATCCGGGGGTGACGCGGACGGTCATTACCCCCTCCGGTTCCACTTCCAGCAATTCCAACACCGCCAGTCCGCATCCGCCCCATGCGTCGGCCACCACCGCCGTCTCTCCCGCCCGGGGACCCGGTTGGGGCCACAGTCCGACGTCCATCGTCAGCCGCACCCGGGTGGTTCCGGGCGGATCCGGAGCTGCTCCTTCCGCCAGCTCCGGATCGCCCTCCCGCAACAAGGACTCGCTCAGAAACATTCCCGCCTGCAGTTCGACGGCGGCCACCCGTCCCGCCAGCTCGGCCGGGGTGACGAAGAAGGGGGCCAAGCCCAGCGGGACCGGAAAGGCCGTATATTCCCCCGCCTCGCCCATCGCCCAGTTGTCGGAAGTGACCGCCACCTCCGTCAGCGGCTCCGCCGCCGAGCTGCCGAAAGTCAGAATAAGGACGGCCGTCGTCAAGGTCACCGCCCCCGCCGCCGCCAGGCGAAGGCGCAACCCCCGGTTGGCGGTTGGCCGGTTGCTATGTTCTTTCATCAAGAGTCTCCTTATCTTCTTCCCTGAAAGGAGGCGTAGTCCGCCAGCCGCAGGAAACGGTTGACTCCGGAGGCGATGATCAGTTCGCTTTCCAGTTCGTTTCCGGTTGACTCCTCCACTGTTGAATAGGCCACCGTCGTTTCCCACTGGTACACCCCGGGATGCGGCAACCCCCATTGGCAGAGGCGGTCCCGGTCGGCGGCGGGGGTGGTGAGCGGGCAAGCCGCGCCCACCCACAACCGGTTGTCCGCTCCTGCGCCGCCCAATCCCCGCCACGCTCCCCGCAGTTGCCGTTGCAGGCGGGCGCGTTGCCCGGCGTCCATCCGATCCCATCTTTCCGCCTCCACCGGGGCCGCCTGTCTGATCAGCGCCGCCTCCGACTCGTTCCACATAAACAGTTGCCGCGCCCGGGTGATCACGGTCTGCGCCGTCCAAGCGCAACCGCCGGTGTCGGTTACGTCCAAGATGGCGGCGTCTTCCCACGTCGGCCACACATCGGGGAAAGCCCCGGCGCCGAGGTCGCCGGTCACCACCAGGAACTCTCCTCCGCCGGGCGTATCCGGATGGGGCGGGTTTGCCTGACCCGTCTCCGACAGGGGCACGCGCGTCGCCCAACCGATTTCACCGGTAACCGCCCGCGCCGCGGCCGCGTTCACCTGCCAGGAGCAGGAAACCGGCGGGTCGGCGGCGATCGTGGTAGTGGTGGTGGGGGTGGTGGTTGTAGTGATGGTGGTCGTGGTCGTTGTGGTCGTTGTGGTCGTGGTGGTGGGCGGGGCGGTCACTATGAACCGGCAATAGGTGAGGACCGACCGGTGGCCCCTTACCGCTCGCCAGGGAAGGATGAAGTATCCAACCTGCCTCGGTCGCCCGCGCAACGTCATTCCCCGCAGGCTCATACCGGGCGGGAGCCGTCCGGAGCCGAACTCGTGGCGGTAATTGCCCGGCCCGTAACGGGGCAATGCGAGGTTGGCGTAGGTCCCCTTGGTCAAATAGAACCAGCACCTGTCGCTCCACGACGGGCCGGCCACCCGGAAAGTGCAGTTAATGGAGGGGTCGGGGCCCGTAACGGCGCTCCGCAAACGAACCGTCCAGTTGCCCGCCCGGGTGGGTTTGCCGCTGACCCTCACCAACCGCCAGTTCCGGTCCTGCGGGTCTATTTGCACGGTGCGCCAGGTAAGGCCGGGCGGCAGACTGCCCGACAAGTAGTGCCGACCTGCTCCGTAGGACGGCAACTCCGTCTCGGAGATACGCCTGTTTTGGGTGAAGTTGAACGGACCGCAGTTGCCGTTCCACCCCAGGGAAACGGGCGCCAGGGTGGTGGTAGTGGTGGTGGGTTGCGGATTCGGCCTAGGCTGCGGGGGCGCGGGCGGCTCCGTAGTCGGCGGCGGCGGCGGTTGCGGTGTCGGCGACTCCGGGTTTTTCGGCGGCGTTGGCGGTTGCGGCGGAGGGTCGCCTACGCGGATGGTGGTGGTAGTAGGGGCGGTCGTGGTGGTGGTCGTAGTAGTAGTGGCGATGTGCAACGGGCTGCGGCAGGTCGTTGCGCCCCCGGCGTCGCGGGGAGGCGCCGACGGCCCGGCGTAGGCGCGGTCGTGGTAGGTCTTCCAGGCCCTTCCCCCATAGGAACATGTCCAGGTGACGGAGGTATTGTGCTTCAGCCACTGGTAGCCGCGCCGCG
Organism: Candidatus Spongiisociaceae bacterium; assembly: GCA_965243835.1. Classification (GTDB taxonomy): domain Bacteria; phylum Actinomycetota; class Acidimicrobiia; order Spongiisociales; family Spongiisociaceae. The sequence continues at coordinate 2,889,889 of OZ251578.1, read as the reverse complement.
TGTGGGTGCCGCAATCCGTTGCGTTACTGCAAGTGGTGGTTTCGGAGGAGCCTCCTCTTATCGGCCTCCACCAATTGGTATGGACGTACGTCTTGTCCCAGGTACCCGCATGCCGGTGGTTTCTGTCGGTGAGGTCCGCATCGGCGTCGCCGTTCAGCGCCGCCAGCATCAGCCCGCTCAACGCGACGGCGGGGATGATAAACCGGAGCGGGAAACTAAAGTTTGCCATTGCAAGTTCCGTCCTCCCCGTAGGGATCGCTCGCGATTAGTTGGTACAGGCCGTCCTCGTTCACAATCGCGTGCCGCCCCCACTCAATTCCCCAGCTGATAGTTTCGGGCGTAACGCCGCATACCCGTATTTGGTAAACCTCGGCGTTCCGCTTGTAATGGTCGGAGTCCAGGGGATCGAGGTATATGCCGGTTACGACGAAGACTTCCAGGACTCCGGGCGGCGTGGGGTGTATCGGTATCAGCGCCTGCGCCCCGTACACCGCCGTTCCAATCCGGAGGTCCATCGGTTTGGACCAGGCCCCGGGCACCAATCCGGATACCGTGCGATTCGGGCGGTCGGGGTCGACGTTTAGAAACGCCCACTCGGGCATACTGTCGAAGTCTTCGGAATTCCACCTTTCGTAAGGGATGATGTTCGCCACCTGCGGGAAAACCGCCGGATCCACGCGCCGCCCGAAGTCGTTGCGGACGGGGACGTCGTCGCCGGGGCGGGGGACGGAAATCACCGGCCGGTCGTCGGCGACGACGGTGGTCGATGTGGTAGCCGCGGTGGTCGTGGTCGTCGTCGGCGCGGTGGTGGTAGTTGCGGCGGCGACGGGAGCGGCGGTCGTCGTAGTAGTTGCGGCCTTGGTGGTGGTTGGGGCGGGGGCGGCGGTCGTTGTTGCGGCGACGGTGGTCGTAGTTGCGATGGCGGGGGCCTCGGCGGTGGTGGTAGTTGCGGCCTTGGTGGTGGTTGGGGCGGGGGCGGTGGTCGTAGTTTCTGCGATGGTGGTAGTGGTTGTCGCGTGACTGGTCGCGGGGGCCGCAACGGTGGTGGTTGTCGCGGGGATGGTGGTTGTCGCGTGACTGGTCGCGGCGGCCTCGATAGCGGTCATCGTTTCCCCGGCGGCGGGAGACTCCGGTGCGGCGCCGGTCGTCGGCGGGGCGGCGGTGGTGGTGGTAAGCCAGGTGGTGGAGGGACTGACGGGTTGCAAGGACACCGTATCCCGCTCCTCCCCATCTTCGGCGCCGGGCGCGGCTACGGGGGGCGGGTCGGCGGACGCCGGGGCCGCGTCCGGAATCCCGGTGGCGGTCGGCGGGATCGCCTCTCCGTCCGGGCCGCCGCACGCGGCCGCCGCCATCGCCAACGTCAGCAACGCGCCGACCGTCGACCGTCGCCAAGTAAAGACGTGGTTCATGAATAACCTCCGTTTCGCTTCAGGGAGTGCCTTGCGCATCGCTTCACCCCGACCAGCGGGGGTGGGCGGTGGCCGCCGCCTGCACGGTTATCCCGGCGGGCGGCGCGAACATGGCCAGCAACGTCAGTTCCACCCGGTCGCTTACGATTACTTCGATGGCGGCGGGGGACGACCGGGCCCGCACCGTCATGGAGTCCGGGTCCCACGCCGGTTGGCGGCGGGCGAAACGTTGGGCGGTCCGTTCCGCCTCCCCGTTCGCCAAACGGAGGTCGCCCGCCCGCAAGGCCTCTTCGTCCACCGCCCCCGCCCCGGCCGCCGCCGCCTTGTCGGCGATGGCGGACACCGTTCCGTGCCGGGAAAGCACCCGCCACAGATCCAGGGCCATGCCGCCGGTGAAGAACAGCAGGAGCATCAGCCCCATCGCCCAGATCGCCATCGCCCCCCGTTCCTCAGCGACCGGTTTCCACAGGCGCGGCACGGACGGAAACCGGATGTTCATCTGCCTACCGGGCCCAGGGCCGAGGTGATTTCCCGCACCCGGTAGGTGAAGGAACGGCTCACTTGCAAGGTTTCGGGAATGGGAGCCCAGGCGCTCCATCCGGCGCCCATGTCGGTCCGGTACTGCCCGGCCCAGGAGACGGTCACCCGGATCGGGTATTCGCCGTCGGCGTGCCCGGCCCGGCGGGCGGTGGTGCGGTAGGTGTGGCCGGTCAGCCAGCGTCCGGCGGAACCGTATCCCCGGTCGCCGGATGCCGCATAGGAGGAGACATGGCCGGCGACCGTCCCTTCTCCCATGTCCCAGGTGAGGGAACGTATCCAGGACCGCCCCTGCACCCGGTAGCGGATGCCGTTGGGCCGCTGGATGTCGGCGGTGACGGGCGGGATGCGGGCGGGCGGTTCGTACCACAGCCTGGTTTCCAACCCGGTAACGCCCGCCCGGCGCGGGGAGCGGTCGAAGCTGGGGCCGGGCAGGGCGGCGATCCTGCTCCGCAACTCGTTCCAGGCCTGTTCGGCGCCGTCGTCCACGCATTCGGATTGGAAACGGATGAACTCCCGCCGGCCGTTTTCCTCCCGGTAGAGGGTGCGCTTCCACATCACCCCGGAGGTGACGTCGTAGGAGTTCCAGACGGACCCGTCGCACGGTCCTGTCACCTTCCAGGGGGTCCAGTAGGTGCGCGGACCCGAATCGGGGCGGTAGGTCCCCTCCACGACGCACCGCAGGGAAAAGTCGACGTATTCGCACCGACGGCACACCTGCGCCCCGTTCACCGTCTCGCAGGTGACGGAAGTCCATTCGTCAGTCGCCCCCGCCTGCGGGACGGGGAGGGACAGGATCACCGCCGCCGCCCCGACCAGGGCCGTCAGTCCCTTAGCCAGAACCGGGATGCGAAATCCGGCGCGGCCGGCGGGACGGGCCCGGCGACGGAGCGAAGGGAGCGAGCGGGGGCGGATCATCGGCTGCGGTAGGGGTGGATTATTTCCCGCCAGGAGCGGCTTACGGCGATGTTTCCCGCCTCGCCTATTCCCACTATGCGCAAGGCGGGGATGCGGTAGGAGACGCGGGCGGAGACTTCGCTTCCCGGAGCCCACGCCCGCTCACAGTCGATGCTGATTTCCACCTGTTGCGGGTTCAGGCCCCGCTCCCCCAGTACGCGGCGGGCCGCGGACTGCGCCCGTTGCTGTCCGAGGGCCGGGCCGGGGGCGACGGCGCAGGCGCGCGCCGCTTCCCGGGCGGCGGCGTCCCCCAGCGAGCGGTATTCCAGCAGGACGGGCAGGCCCAACAGCAACATGGCCGCCGGGACCAGCAGGGCGGCGACGACCAGCAGCAACTCCACCGCGCCGCTTCCCCGCTGGTCGTTGCGGAAGAGGGCGGCCATCATTGGAGACGCTCCCGGACGGAGGTGGAGCGGATGGTGAATTTCCACCCCGGTCCCAGCCCGGCGAACACCGGCGGCAGGTCGGCGCGCACCACGGCGGTCACCAGGCCCCCGCCGCCGGTGGTCCGTTGGCATGCGATGGAAACGCGGTTGGCGTACAGGGCGGCCAGGTCGGCTACGGCCCGTTCCGCGGCTTGCCGGCAGGAGGCGGTTTCGCTTCCCCGTTCCGCCCGGCCCCCCGCCCGCGCTCCGGCGTCGGCCGCATGTTGCAGGGCGGCCCGTCCGTACAGCATCAACAGGGCGCCGGTCAGGGTGAGGGTGAACAGCAGTCCCACCGCGATGGACAGCAGCACCCCTACGGCGGCGGCCCCGCGCTGGCCCCCAAGCAAGCCCGCGCGGTAACCGGCGGCCGCCGCCGCCGGGTGTGCGAGCCGGCGAACGGACGCCCCCCTGAAACCCCGCCGTCGGGCGGGGACGGGATGAACGCGGGCGTCCCTGTCGCCGGAACTGAAAAGTCGTAGGATTTTCATCGCTACATTCCCAAGATATGAATTTTTGAAAATAATTCAAGGGTGTTTTTTCGCGTTCTCGCAAAAGCCCAGGTCAGAGCGGCAAAAAAATTTTTAAAAGCGGTCCGGAAAGGGGTTCGGGGACGCTAATTTCGGGGAAAAAGTGTATCCTGTCCGGTATGAAAAACACCGTCGACGTCGCCGGCCGCCCGGTGCGGGATTTGCGCCTGTCCGTGACCGACCGGTGCAACTTCCGGTGCCGCTACTGCATGCCCGCCGAGATATTCAACCGGGAGTACCAGTTCCTGGCCCGCGACCTGTTGCTCACCTTCGAAGAGTTGACCGTCATCGCCCGGGCTTTTGAGCGGCTGGGGGTGCGCAAGTTGCGGCTGACCGGCGGGGAGCCGCTGTTGCGCAAAGGCTTGGCGCGCCTGGTCAAAATGCTGACGGATTCCACCGAATGCGAGGTGACGCTGACCACCAACGGGTCGCTTTTGGCGCGGCAAGCGTCCGCCTTGGCCGCGGCCGGCCTGTCCCGGATCACCGTTTCCCTGGATTCGATGGACGAGGCCGTGTTTCAGGCAATGAACGACGTCGGGTTTCCGGCGGCGGAGGTGCTGGCCGGGATCGAAGCCGCCGCGCAAGCCGGGTTGGCGGTGAAGGTGAACATGGTGGTCAAACGGGGGGTGAACGACGAGGGGGCGGTGGAGATGGCCGAACATTTCCGGGGGACGGGTCACATCCTTCGGTTCATCGAATATATGGACGTGGGGGCGACCAACGGGTGGCGGATGGACGACGTGGTCCCCTCCGCGGAGTTGATTGAGCGAATCAACGCCCGTTTTCCCTTAGAGCCGGCGGAGCCCAACTATCCGGGGGAGGTGGCCCGCCGCTGGCGGTACCGGGACGACGCGGGCGAGGTGGGGTTCATCTCCTCGGTCACCCGCCCTTTCTGTTCCTCCTGCACCCGGGCCCGGGTGTCGGCGGAGGGGATGCTCTACACCTGCCTGTTCGCGGCGACCGGAACCGACCTGCGCACCATCCTGCGCGCCGGCGGCGGAGAAGACGGGATCGTAGCGGCCGCGGCCGCGGTGTGGGAGGCCCGCACCGACCGCTACTCCGAGATCCGTTCCGCGGCCACCGTCGACTTCCCCAAAGTGGAAATGAGCTACATAGGCGGCTGACCCCCCGGACGGGCGGCCGGGGGAACCGGCGGGAGGGCGGGAGAGCGGTTTTAGCAGGGCGGGGGTTGGGGTATCCTGGGCCTTTCGCGCACCTGTTCCCTAATGGAGAGGCCATGGCCGGACTGCTCTCATTTCACGCCCATCCCGACGACGAGGTGACTTCCACCGGCGGGACGCTGGCCAAATACGCCGCCGCCGGCGAGCAGGTGGTGGTGGTCACCGCCACCGACGGGGCCGAGGGGGAAGTGCACAACTACGACAACCCGGACGAGATCAAGCCCCGGCTGGTGGAAATTCGCCGGGAGGAGATGGCCGCCTCCCTGCGGGTGTTGGGGGTGGAACATCACCATTTCCTCGGCTACCGGGATTCGGGGATGATGGGCTCCGCGCCCAATAGCCATCCCGACTGCTTCTGGCAGGCCGATTTCGAGGAGGCGGTGGGCCGCCTGGTGGCCCTCATCCGGCGTTACCAGCCGGAGGTGATGACCATCTACGACCCGTACGGAGGATACGGCCACCCCGACCACATCATGGTGCATCGGGTGGGGATGGCCGCCTTCTTCGGCTCCCGCGACCTGCGGCGCTTTCCGCTGGAGGACGGCCAGCCGGAGCGGCGGGCGGCCAAGTTGTATATGAGCTCCTGGTCCCGCTCCCGGGTGCGGAGGATGGTGGATGACTGGGTAAAACAGGGCCGGATGACCGAAGAGGAGGCGAAGCGGGCCCGCGAGGGCGGCGCTCCCGACGAGGAGATCTCCGCCGTCGTGGACGTCCTGCCCTGGGTTCGGCGGAAGGTGGAGGCGGCCCGCGCCCACCGCACGCAGATTCCCGACGACTGGTTTATGTTGCGCGTCCCGGAAGAGGAATGGCCGCAGACGCTCGGGAGCGAAACTTTCCAGCGGGTGTTTTCCACGGTGGAAGCCCCGTTTCGGGAAGACGATCTGTTCGCCGGACTGCGCTGAGGGCGCGCCGGGCCTGGCGCAGGGCGCTTCAGACCCGCACCGGCTCCCGAATCTCTATTTCCTCCAGTTGCAGGACCATGTTGCGCACATCCAGCGCAAAGTCGACGGTCAGGTCCGAAATCTGGTCGCGGCGCTCTTGCAACCAGTCGTCGATGAAGGCGGTGATCTCAGGGGGGGTTGTCATTACTCCGCCCAGTCTACCACCGGTAAAATTTTAATCTAAACCGTCCGCCGCCGCTTACCGGCGGGCCGCTTCCCGGTCCAGCTCGGCTACCAGGGCCTCCGCCAGCCGTTCGTATTCGGCGCGGTGGTTGTATTGCTGGGCGGAGATGCGCAACAACCGTTGCGGGGGGTCCAGGTGCGCGAACACCGGAACTTCGATGTTCCACTCCGACCGCAACCGGGCCATCAAGGGATCGAAAACTTGCGTCCCGTCCTCCGACCCGGCCTTCCCCGGCAACGGAAAGGAGGCGATGGAACCCAGCATCCCGTCCGGCGCGGGCGGGGGAATGCCCAGGGCGTCGATCAGCAAATCCCTCCCTTGCAGGCACAACTCCCGGTTGGCGCGCCGCACCCCCGCCCACCCGTCCGGTTGCAGGGAGGCCATGGCGTCGATGGCCGCGGGGACGGTCAGCCAGGCGGCGGGGTCGTCGGTGCCGGTCCAGTCGAACTGCTGATGCAACCGGCCGCCGGCGGACGGCCAGGCACCGTTGTAGCCGTGGCTGATCACCGCCGCGTAGATGCGGTCCCGGCGGTCCGGGCGCACATGCAAAAACCCGGCTCCTTTGGCGGCGCACATCCACTTGTGGCAGTTGGCGGTGACATAGGAGGCCCCTATTTCCGTCACGTTGAAGTCCACCATTCCCGGGGCGTGGGCGGCGTCCACCAGGGTGGCCGTTTCCGGCTCCAGCCGGGAAACGATTTCCGCCAGCGGCGTTACGATGGCCGACGAAAAAGTCACCGCGTCCAGCATCACCAGCCGGGTGCGGTCGGTAACGGCGGCCATCACCCCCTCCGTCACCTGCCCGGGCTCCGCGATCGGGTAGGGGAAACGGGCGGTTTTCAGCGTCGCCCCGGTGCGGGCGGCCGACACCAAGGCCGCGTTGCGGCAGGCGTTGTAGGTGTGGTCGGTGATTACTATTTCGTCCCCCGGCCGCAACTCCGGCTCCAAAGACCGCAGGACCGCGTTCACCCCGGCGGTGGCGTTGTTGACGAACACCAGCCCCTCCGGGTCGGCCCCCGTGTATTCGGCCAGCCGCTGTCGGGACTCGTCGAGCAACGGTTGGTAGGTTTCCAGCATAAAGCGGGTGGGGTTGGACTCCATTTGTTCGCGGAGCCGCCGGCCGGCTTCCAACACCGGGACGGGAGCGGCCCCGAACGAGCCGTGGTTGAGATGGCTGACCGCCGGGTCCAGAGCCCAGAATTCCATTCCCTAAAACTACCCGAATCCGCCCGACGCGCCCGCCGGGGGGAGCGGCGGACGGACCGTTATGGTTAGGCGGGTAAAATACCGAACCAAAAGGGCGTCCCGGGATGGGGTGCCGGCCAAGGAGCGCGGGCTTATGATGATCGACGGATATTTCCATCAACTGCCGGATATAGATCCCGACGAGACCAGGGAATGGATGGAGTCGTTGGAGGCGGTGGCGGGGGAGCGCGGCCGCACCCGAGCCCGGTTCCTGCTTTCCTCCCTTCTGCAACGGGCGCGGGAGTTGCAGATCGGATACCCGGCCGCCATCTCCACCCCCTACGTGAACACCATCCCCGCCGAGGAGCAGGCCTGGTTCCCCGGCGATGAACATTTGGAGCGCCGCATCCGGCGTTTTGTGCGCTGGAACGCGGCGGTGATGGTGGTGAAAGCCAACAAGGCGGCGGAAGGCATCGGCGGCCACCTGTCCACCTTCGCCTCCTCGGCCGCCCTCTACGAGGTGGGGTTCAACCATTTTTTCCGGGGCAAAAGCGACGGGGAGCCGGGCGATCACGTCTACTTCCAGGGGCACGCCGCCCCCGGCGTCTACGCCCGGGCCTATCTGGAGCACCGGCTGGACGAAGAGCAGTTGGACAATTTCCGCCGGGAGCTGTCCGGCTCCGGGCTGAGCTCCTATCCCCATCCCCGGTTGATGCCCGATTTCTGGGAGTATCCCACCGTGTCCATGGGGCTGGGGCCCATCTCTTCCATCTACCAGGCCCGCTTCAACCGTTATCTGCATCACCGGCGGCTGGACGACACCAGCGACTCCCGGGTGTGGTGCTTCTTGGGGGACGGGGAGGCCGACGAGCCGGAAACCCTGGGGTCCATCACCCTGGCCGCCCGCGAGCAGTTGGACAACCTGATTTGGGTGGTGAACTGCAACCTGCAACGGCTGGACGGTCCGGTGCGGGGCAACGGCAAAATCATCCAGGAGTTGGAGGCCGTGTTCCGGGGGGCGGGGTGGAACGTAATCAAGGTTGTTTGGGGATGGGGGTGGGACGAGTTGCTGGCCCGCGACGTGGACGGGGTGTTGCTCAACCGGCTGAACACCACCGTGGACGGTGAGTTTCAGCGGTGGAGCCACACCCCCGGGGCGGAAATCCGGGAAAACTTTTTCGGCCCCGACCCCCGGTTGCGCCGGTTGGTGTCCCACCTGTCCGACTCCGACTTGGAGAAACTGCCCCGGGGCGGCCACGACTACAAAAAGTTGTATGCGGCCTACAAGGCGGCCACCGAGCAGGAGGGAGCCCCCACCGTCATCCTGGCTAAAACCATCAAAGGCTGGACGTTGGGACCGGACATCGAAGGCCGCAACGCCACCCACCAGGTCAAGAAGATGTCCAACGAGCAGTTTCGGGAGTTGCGGACGCGCCTGCGGCTGGAAGAGGACATCCCCGAAGAAGCCTTGGAGGACGGCCGGGAGCTTTCCTATTTCCGTCCCGGCCCCGACTCCCCCGAATACCAATATATGATGGGGCGCCGCAAGTTCCTAGACGGGTTGTTGCCCCGGCGGCAGGTGCGCATCACCCGCCCCCTCGCCCTTCCCGACCCGGCCGTGTACGAAGAGTTCCGCCAGGGGAGCGGCGCCCTGCCCGCCTCCACCACCATGGCTTTCGCCCGTATGTTGCGGGCCCTGTGCCGGGATCCGGTTTTCGGGGAGCGGGTGGTGCCCATCGTCCCCGACGAGGCCCGCACTTTCGGAATGGACGCCCTGTTCCGGGAGTTGAAAATCTACGCCGCGGGCGGGCAGAAATACCAGCCGATCGACGCCAGCATGCTCCTCTCCTACAAGGAATCCCAGGACGGACAGATTCTGGAGGAGGGGATCACCGAGGCCGGTTCCATGTGCAGTTTCACCGCCTCCGGCACCTCCTACGCCGACCGGGGGACGCCCACCGTTCCGTTCTTCGCCTTCTATTCCATGTTCGGCTTCCAGCGGGTGGGCGACCTTATCTGGCAGGCGGCCGACGCCCGCGCCCGCGGGTTTTTGATGGGGGCCACCGCCGGTCGCACCACCCTGGCCGGGGAAGGTTTGCAACACCAGGACGGGCACAGCCACATCCTGGCCGCCACCAACCCGGGGGTGGTTTCCTACGATCCGGCTTTCGCCTGCGAGTTGGCGGTGATAGTGGAGCACGGCCTGCATCGGATGTACGTGGACGACGACGACATCATTTTCTACATCACCATCTACAACGAGACCTACCGGCAGCCCCCGTTGCCGGAGGGGGCGCGGGAGGGAATCATCAACGGTATGTACCGGTTCGCCGCCGCCCCCGGGGACGGCTCCCGGCGGACGGCGATTCTGTTCTCCGGCCCCGCCGCGGGGGCGGCCCTCTGGGCCCGGGACGAGTTGTGGGAGCGTTACGGGATCGGAGCCGAGTTGTGGAGCGTCACCTCCTACGGGAAGTTGCGGGACGACGCCCTGTCGGCGGAGCGGTGGAATCGGCTTCATCCGGAAAGCCCCCCCCGCCGCCCGTTGATCGCCGAGAATCTGGACGGGGTGACGGGCCCGGTGGTCGCCGTCACCGACTATATGCGGCTGGTGCCCGATCAGGTGTCGCGCTGGATCAGCCAACCCTATATTTCGCTGGGGACGGACGGATTTGGGCGGTCGGACACCCGCGAGTCCCTGCGCCGGTTCTTCGAGGTGGACGGCCCGCACCTGGTGACGGCCCTGCTCACCCGGCTGGCCGACTCGGGGGAGGTGGAGCGGTCGGCGGTGAGCGAGGCGATCCATCGGTACGGCATCGACCCGGAGGCGGTGGACCCCTGGCACGCCGACGACTAGGGGGGCGCGGCGACGCGTGGCGCAACGCGGGACAACGCGGGAAACGGAGGACAAACAATGGATTATCAGACGATTCGGATGGAAACCGCCGACGGGGTGGCGACTATCACCTTTGACCGCCCGGAGCGGGGCAACTCCATGGATTTGGAGGTGATGAGGGAGTTGATGCACGCCTCCCTGCACTGCGATGAGTCCCCCGGGGTGCGGGCGGTGATCATCACCGGAGCGGGGCGTTTCTTCTGCGCCGGCGGGGATTTGTCCTCCTTCGGGGAGACGGACGACCCGGCCGCGCTCATCAAGGAGATGACCGTCTATTTCCACGCCGCCGTCTCCCGTTTCAACCGGATGGACGCGCCGGTGATCGCGGCCGTGAACGGAATGGCCGCCGGAGCCGGGTTCAGCCTGGTCTCCGCCTGCGACATCGCCCTGGCCGCCTCCTCGGCCCGGTTCGCCTCCCAATACACGGCCGCCGCCCTGTCCCCCGACGGTTCCTCCACTTTCTTCGTGCCCCGGCTGGTGGGGATGCGCCGGGCGGCGGAGTTGATGCTGACCAACCGCATGCTCAGCGCCGACGAAGCCGCGCAATGGGGGCTGATCACCCGCGTGGTGGACGATGACCGGCTGCTGGAAGAAGCCCGGGAGTTGGCGATGGGTTTGGCGGCCGGGCCGTCCCGGGCCTACGGGGCGGTGAAAAGGCTATTGGCGGATTCCTTCTCCACCTCTTTGGAGACGCAAATGGAGATGGAGGCCCGCTCTATCGCCGCCTTGTCGGTCAGCCCCGACGGGCGCGAAGGGGTGCGTTCTTTTCTGGAGAAGCGCCCGCCCCGGTTCACGGGCGAATAGGGGCGGGGGTTTACCGGGCTTCGGTTCCGGGTTTAACCTCGAACGTTATGTCCACGGTCACCCGGTATCCGGTCGCCACCCCCGACGGGGCCACTTCCCCCCCGATTTCCACCACCCGGAAGGAGCGGATGCGCTCGATGGTGTGGGCGGCCCGGCCCAGCACGGTGGAGACGGCATCTTCGATGGTGTCGGCCTCGCCGGTGAGCCGCACCGTTTTAGCGATAGGGGAGGTCATAGCCCGTCAGTCTACCGGAGGCCGGGTCGGCGGGCCGGGTCGGCGGGTCCGATTTGGGACGGGGCGCCGATGAACGTCTACGACCATCGCGATGGGGAGCGCAATCAACCGGGGAGGAGAAACCAAATGACATCTCGCTACGTCCTGAACCTGCGCACCATGGACGCCTGCATCGCCGCCGACATCCCCGTCTTTTTATGGGGATCCCCCGGCTCCGGAAAATCTTTCGCAGTCAGGCGATGGGCCGCGGAGCGGGACTATCGGCTAACGGAGCTCACTCCCTCCGTTCTGGACCCCGCCGACCTGCTCGGCCTCCCTTTCCAAAGCGCCGACGACGCGGCAGGGTTTCGCACCTGGTACGCCGCCCCCGACTGGCTACGCGGCATTTTGGAGACCCCCGACCAGCGGCGCCTGGTGTTCTTGGAGGAGCTGAACCTGGCCTCGACGTCGGTGATGCACGCCTGCCTCCGCCTAGTGCTGGACCGGGCGGTGCACACCACCCAGCTCCCGCCGGGGGTGCGGTTTGCGGCGACGGGCATCGACCCCCCCGAGGCGCCCGCCGCGCGGTCGTTGCCCGCGCCTGCGGCCGACCGGTTCGCCCACATCGAATGGCGGGGCCCATCGGGTTCGGAATGGCCGTCCTCCTAGTCGCTTCCCGCCGCCCCCTCCCCCTCCGACATGGACCGGTCTCCGATAGTTGCGGCCTTCACGGCCGGGGACGGAAGCGCGGTAATCGGCAAGCGGGCCGCCCGCGAGTTCATCGCTTTCCTTCGGACCGGCGCCGATGAACGTTAAATCCCGGGTCATCGCCGGCCTGTCCGCGGACTGGTACGAGGGGTCGCCGGATGTCCTGTTGCTTTTGGGGCACGCCACCGGGTTCTGCAAGGAGGTGTGGCGCCCGACGGTGGCCGGGTTGCGGGAGTTGGGGGTGGAAGCTTCCGCCTTGGCCTGGGACGCCCGCGGCCACGGGTCGTCCCCGGCTTTGGAATCGCCGGTGACCTGGTGGACTTTCGGTCGCGATCTGGCCGCCCTGATCGCCGCCCTGCCCGGGGAGACTGGTTTCACCGGCGACCTGGTAGGGGTGGGGCATTCCATGGGCGGGGCGACGGTGGCGATGGCCGAAACCCTGTCCCCCGGTTCTTTCTCCGGGATGGTGTTGGCGGAGCCGGTGATTATGCCTCCCCCCTACACGAGGCGGCCCGACAACCCGCTGTCCGTCCTGGCCGCCAAGCGCCGTCCCGTTTTCCCGTCGCGGGAGGCGGCGGCCGAGTCCTATCGTTCCAAGCCGTTGTTCGCCGGTTGGCACCCGGACGCCTTCGCCGGATATTTGGAGGGCGGATTCCGCTCTCATCCGCAGGGCGCGGCCCTGGTCCTGCCCCCCCAGCTGGAGGCGGAAGTGTTTGCGGCCAGCGCCGAATGCGGAATCCACGCCCGGATGGGGGAGGTGGCAACCCCGGTGCGGTTGCTGGTCTCCGACGAGCAAAGCATGTTGAGCGAAACCATGCCCGCCATCTCCTCCGGTTTCCCCAACATCGTCACTTCCTATCTGACCGGGCAGGGCCATCTGATGGTGATGGAGCGGCCCGACCTGGTGGCGGCCGAGACAGCCGACCTGTTGCGCTCGCTGTAGGATGGGGAGGGTCGGCGAGAAGAGGAGCCCGGCGATGAGCGCCGTCCCCAACCCGGATTTCCCCGAACTGGATGAGTTTCGGCGGGAAGTGCGGGAGTTTCTGGACAAGGAATGGGACCCGGTCCGCTACCCGGCGGAGGCGGGCAATTTCACCACCGCCGCCGGCACTCCGCTGGGGGCGTGGCACGCCAAACTGCAGGAGGCCCGGTTGACGGCCCCCCACTGGCCGTCCCGCTACGGGGGACGGGGGCTGACGTTGCTTCACAAGCGGGTGGTGACCGAGGAGCTGGCGCGGGCCGGGGCCCCCGCCCCTTCCAACGTGATCGGAATCGGCTGGGCGGGTCCCGCTATTTTGGCGCACGGGACGCCGGAGCAGAAAGAACGGTTTTTGGAGCCGATGCTGGCCGGGCGGGAACACTGGTGCCAGCTGTTTTCCGAACCGGGGGCGGGCAGCGACCTGGCCGGGTTGAACACCGGCGCCGTCCGGGACGGGGACGAGTTCGTCGTCACCGGTCAAAAGATTTGGACGTCGGGGGCGGATGATTCCGACTGGGGGATCCTCCTGGCCCGCACCAACCCCGACGCCCGCAAGCACGACGGCATCACCTATTTTCTGCTGGACATGCATGCGCCGGGGGTGGAGGTGCGCCCCATTCGGCAGATGACCGGGGAGCGGGAGTTCTGCGAGGTATTCTTGGACGAGGTGCGGGTTCCGGCGGAAATGGCAGTGGGGGAAGTGGACGGGGGATGGCGGGTGGCGGTCACCACTTTGGCCAACGAACGGATCAGCCTGTCCACCGGTTTGGGAATGCTGTGGGGCCTGGGTCCGCCCTTCGCCGATTTCTGGAAGTGGGCCGCTTCCCGTCCGGCGCCGGACCCCCTGGTGCGGGACCGGTTGACGGAAGTGTTCATCGAACGGGTCGTGATCGACTGTCTGGAGGAGCGGGCGTTGGCGGCGGCGGGGGGCGGCGGGGTGGTCGGGGCGGCGGCGGGGACGGAGGCGGCCATTCAGAAACTGGTTTCCGACCGGTTCGCCCAGAAAGTGATGAACCTGGCGGTGGACATTATGGGCGGCGCCGGCCTGCTGTGGGAGGAGGCTTTAGAGGGGGAGGAACGCCGCTTTATGAACGGGTTCCTGTTCAGCCGGGCCCTGACCATCGGCGGCGGCACCGAAGAAGTCCAGAAGAACATCCTCGGCGAACGCGCCCTCGGCCTTCCCGGCGAACCCCGCCCCGACAAGGAACCCGTCCCCCTCCGGCCGGTCGCCGCTGTCTGACCCGCCGGTGTTTCGGGGCTGATCCCCGGTAGGGCGACCCCGCCTCCGGCCGGTCGGCCCGCTCGTCCCGCCGTTTTTCCGCTCGTCTGCGTTCCGGCGGGCCTTGACTATCATCATCCCCGGCGCATTCGGCTAGCAAAGGAACGAGCGAATGACAGGCAGGCAAGCGGCCGGCATGCGAGCGGCGTGGGCGGGTTTGCCTTTCGACCCGGACGCAGACCGCGAGTGGCAACATGGCTACCTGGGCGCGCAGGGCATGATCGCCGCCAAGACAAGGCAAGCGTTCGACCCGGACGCGGACCCTCTTTGGCAACGGTCCTACCTGCATATGCAGGGCTCGCTTGACGCACAGTCCGGTTTGCCTTTCGACCCGGACGCAAACCGCGACTGGCAGGCGGGCTACCGACAAGAACAAGGCTCGCTCGCCGCACGGTTCGGGAGAGCGTATGACCCGGACGCGGGCTTTGACTGGCAGACGGGCTACAGATTGACGCAGGAATCAGGCAGGCGTCAAGCGGCGGGAGCGCGAGCCGCCGGAATAGGGCAGGCGTTCGATCCGGACGCAGACCGCGACTGGCAAAAGGGCTACAGAATGACGCAGGAGGCGCTGGACGCAATAGAAGACCTGCGCGATGACGATGATCCGCCCCTTGACGGGCAGAAGGGCCATCTAATGAAGCAGGGAGAGCGCGCCGCACGGTCGGGGCGGGCGTTCGATCCGGACGCGGACCCTCACTGGCAATACGGCTACAGGACGGTGCAGGGCGCGCTGGCCGCCGGGTCGGGGCAAATGTTCGACCCGTACCAAGACTATTACTGGCAACTGGGCTTCAGAATAACGCAAATGCGGGCAACGCAAGAAGAGGTGATTGCATGAAGAGTTCGGCGGACCCGCGAGGCGCAGGTCCGGTTGCTCTTCGGCGACCTGTTGCGGGTCAGCCGAGTGCGGCTCCCGCCGCCAAGCCGAGGCCGAGTAGCAGGTGCAGGCGGGCGGTGGCTTCCAGAACCCGGATCAGTTCGGGCCCGTCGGCGGAGGACAGCATGGCGCGCGCCGGCCGCACCGCCAGCGGAGCCGCAACCAGCGCCAAAGCGGTCCAGCGGGGGAGGAGTCCGGAGGCCGCCAACGCCGCCGTCGCCGCCAAGGCCCCGACTGTCAGCAGGACGTACAGCCGGCGGGCGGCGGTCGGTCCCCAGATCACCGCCAGGGTGCGTTTGCCGGCCGCTTCGTCGGTGGCGGCGTCCCGCACGTTGTTGGCTGTCAGGATGGCGGCGGCCGTCATCCCCACCGGAACGGCCGCCCACCAGGCGGCGGCGGGGGCGGACATATCGTGCACGTACCGGGAGCCGACGGTGGCCGCCAAACCGAAGAAGACGAACACGAACACCTCCCCCAGACCCCGGTAGCCGTACGGGAGGGGGCCGCCGGTGTAGGCCAGGGCCGCCAGGATGCAGGCCGCGCCCAACACCGGGATCACCCAGCCGGCGACGGCCGTCAGGTAGGCGCCCGCCGCCGTCGCCAGCCCGAACATAATCCACACCCCGTACCAGACCCGGCCTTCCGGGAGGGCCCCGGTGGCTACCGCGCGGGGCGGTCCCACCCGCTCCGCCGGGTCGGCCCCCCGTTTGGCGTCGGAGGCGTCGTTGGCGAAGTTGGCCGCGATCTGAATGGCCAGCGCCCCGACCAGGGCCGCCGCCGCCGCATCCGGCCGGAAAACCCGGTCGCCCACGGCCAGTCCCGTTCCGACCAGCACCGGGGCGACCGCCGCCCACAGGGTGCGGGGCCGGGCCGCCGCCCACCAGATGCATAAACATTCTTTGGTGATTTTCGCCATACCGGTATTTTGCCATCGGCAGGCGGGGAGCGGGAGTTGCGGGGAGGGTATGCTCCGACCTATGAGCGGGCGGCCCCCGGTGAAGAAAATATACGAGACGGGCGTGGCCCATCCGGCGGTATTCTCGCAAGCCATCCTGCCGGAGATGGCCGGGTTGCTGGGGCCGGAGCATCGGCGGGTGCTGGACCCGTTCGCCGGGGTGGGGCGGGCGCACGAGTTGCGGGGAATGGTGGACTGGGAGATGCGCACTTGGGGGGTGGAGTTGGAACCGGAGTGGGCGCGCCTCCACTCGGACACCCTGGTGGCCAGCGCCCTGGCTCTCCCGTTTGCGGACTCTTCCTTTGATGCGGTGGCCACCTCGCCGACCTACGGCAACCGGCTGGCCGACCACCACAACGCCCGGGACGGGTCGTTGCGCCGCAGTTACACCCACGACCTGGGGCGAAAGTTGTCGGAGGGCAACTCGGGGATGTTGCACTGGGGGGACAAATACCGGGATTTCCACGAGCGGGCCTGGCGGGAGACGACCCGGGTGTTGCGCCCCGGCGGGCGGTTGCTCCTCAACATTTCCGACCACATCCGGGGCGGTAGACGCCAATACGTAGCCTCCTGGCACGCCCAAACCCTGCTCGCCCTGGGACTGTTCCTGACGGACGCCTCCCGCGTAGTAACCCCCCGCCTGCGCGCCGGCGCCAACGGCCAAGCCCGCGTCGCTTCCGAGCTGATCCTATCCTTCGACCTCCCCCCGGCCTGAAGTGTGATATCAAATTGTTTTGTTCATAAGATTTACACCGCCTAATGCGATTTGATCCTTCTCCGCCGCCCTTGCTCCTTCCCAAGTAGAATATTTGCCTATTATCAGTACGCAGAAGCTCTGCGTACGTATTTTCGCTCCTACTTTACCGTAGCCCTTAGCGTGTTCTTGGAGACGCTCCCACAAGGTTTTAGCGGTGATGCCAATGTAGGTAGAGCCGTCTAGAAAGTCGATTTTGTAGAGAAGAATGGGGCCTTTTATACCCGCTACCTTGCCGTCTTTATTCAGCATCTCAATTTGCTGATCGGGTTCGTGTGAGCAAATTCTGTCCGCAGTGGATATACTGATCCGACCTTCATCTACCGCCTGGATGATTTCCGGTGTGCCTCTCCTTAGTACCCTTGTCGCCATACGCAAAGTGCTTAGCGAAACACCGACCTTTTCAGCGGCATCCCGTTCGGTCAATGTTCCTTTAGCCCATGCCAGGTTAGGATTGGGTCGGGATGCCAGCACTTCCCTCGCCCCTGTCATTGCCTTGGTGCTTTTGCTGTCTGCTAGTTTGCTGTCTGCTAGCGTCATGGTTTCTATTATACTCAAGTATTAATCGGCTGTCAAACCCTGACAAATGAGCAGTTGGAACTTATTTGCCATTTGCCAATGCTCACTGTTGATGGTAAGATGCCTGATACAGATGTTCATCCAAGAATAAGGGAGACTCTAAATATGGCCCGGACACCGGTCAAACCTCCTGTGATCGACACAGCATTGAAGGGCGTTAGCCCGCAACGCTTGGAGACCATTCGGCAGTTGGGGGCTGAGGCGAATGGCCGATATCTGCATTGGGACCAGGTGCGCCGTCGACCTCCCCCCGAAGGGTTCACCCGGGAGGAATGGTGGGCTGGTTTGTCCCTCGCCCGGCAGGTGGAGGCCATCACCACCCCTATTCTAGACAAGGAGGGAAAGCCGTTTTTCTACTCTCACTCGGAACCGGTTCGGGATCGGTTGCATCGGCTGAACCAAATGTTCGACGAACGCGAAGTAATCGAGCGCGACCTGCTACGGTCGGACTATTATTTAGACCGGATGGTTGGGTTCGTTGAAGAATCGATAACTTCTGCGCAATTGGAGGGGGCTGAAATTTCTCTGGAGGACGCCCAAGCCGTGTTGGTGAGCCCGGGGGCCTCTCCCTGCGTTTCCGAATTGATGGTTCACAACAATTATCAAGCCCTGATAGTGGCCGAGGATATGGCGGACGAACTGCTGACCCCTGATATGATCTGCGAGTTGCAGGAGAGGATCACCGGAGGTACGTTGGCCGATCCTGACGATGGAGGCAGGTTTCAGCGACCGCAGGACCGCAGGGTGCAGGTTATGGACACCCGGGATGGCGAAGTGATGTTCATGCCGCCTCCGGCCGCGGAGTTGCCGGAGCGCATCGCGCGGCTCTGTGAGTTTGCCAACGATACCGGCGATGAGTCTCCTCATCCGTTGCTACGCGCCGTAATTCTGCATTTTTGGCTCGCCTACCTTCATCCGTTTGCGGATGGCAACGGTCGATGCGCCCGCGCCTTGTTCTATTGGTCGGCCACCCGTGATAATTACAATTTCATAGATTTGATTTCCATCTCCGCTGTCATACTGGAAGCCCCCGCTCAATACGCCCGCGCTTTCCTCTACTCCGAGACCGGCGACAACGATCTGACCTACTTTCTAATCCACCAAATGAACGTTTTGGGGAAAGCGTTGAAGAGGGAACCGATGGAGGCGAAGATACCGATGGGAGTGAAGATATGAAGGTGGTTACGCATGAGGAGGCTATGGGGCTGTTGGATTACGGGCCGTTGATTGATTTTTTTGAGGAGCAACACCGGTTGCCTGCGGCGGAAGTGGGGGATGTTTATACGGGGGACGGGCGGGGGAACGGTTTGTTGTCCCGCACCGGGTTTGCGGCCGGGTCCGGGTTGGGCGCCAAGTTGGCCTCCATCTTCCCCGGCAACCGGGATCTCCCCACTGTCCACACCGTCTACGCGGTGTTCAATCCGGTGACCGGACAGGAGGAGGCGGTCATCATCGGCAACGCCCTCACCTGGTTCAAAACCGCCTGCGACTCGGCTTTGGGCTCCCGTCACCTGGCCCGCCCCGACAGCAGACGTCTGCTGATAGCGGGAGCCGGGGCCATGGCCCCCCACCTGATCAAGGCCCACCTGGCCGCGCGCCCCTCTTTGGAGCGGGTGACTATCTGGAACCGCACTCCGGCCCATGCGCAACGTCTGGCCGATGAACTCGCCAGCGAGAACCTCCCCGTCGCCATCACCATCGCCGCCGACTTGGAGGGGGCGGCGGGGGCCGCCGACATCATCAGTTGCGCCACCATGACCGTGCAACCCCTGATAAAAGGGGAGTGGCTGGCTCCCGGAACCCATCTGGATCTGGTCGGTTCCTACCTGCCCCACATGCGGGAGGCGGATGATGCGGCCGTCGCCGGAGCGGATATTTACGTGGACTCCCGGGATTCGGCCGCCGAAACCGGAGAGTTGGCCATCCCGCTGGCCACCGGACTGATAACCCCCGCCGATATCCGGGCCGACCACTATCAACTAGCCGTCGGAACCGTACCGGGCCGCACCGACCCCCACCGGATCACCCTCTTCAAAAACGGCGGCGGCGGCCACCTGGACCTGATGTCCGCCCAATACCTGCTAACCCGCCTCTGACCGCTATGCGAAGTCGCCGTTACCACACTCCGGAGGAAAAGTACGGACTGACCTCGGAGCAGGTAAGGGAAATTCGAAGCCGACCCCGCTGTGAAATATGCAAACGGACATGGGCGGAGGTGAAAGAGGTCTACCGCAATCGGTATGGTCGAGAACCCGACCGGCGATTGGACAACATCGACCACTGCCACGCCTGCGACCAAGTGCGCGGCTTGCTGTGCACTCGTTGCAACTATTGGGTAGTGGGCGTGTTGGAGCAAGGCCAAACCCGACTACGTGTCAACCAGCGCCTACAGGCGATGGCCCGTTCCTACATTCGCAACGGGTGCGAGTGCTCCTCCGAAGGCCCTCCCCAACCGATCCATGGGCGGCGTCGCCTTTTGGAATTGATTAAAGAGTGGCTCTTTTTGGGCTGGACTGGTTGGCAAGCCCTGGGAGCGGCCTTGATGCTTGGCCTTGGGGCTAACTTGGTAGCCACCGCCGGTTACCGGGCGGGGTTGCTGGTGTCGCTGGCGGTGTGGGCGGTGGCTAGGATTGCCCTGCTGTTCATCGGAAGTTGGAAACACCGGACTAGCGGAGAAGACATTGCCTACGGCGCATTCCGAGCGGTGATGTGGTGCGTCATCCTGACGGTGGTCGTGTCCGCGTTCACGGTAGCGATCATCGGCGCAACAATGGTTGCTTTGGCGATGATATTGAGGGGAGAAAAGCGAAAAAGGAGGTCCAGCCGTCGCCGTTCGTCGGGCGGATCGCGCAACCGTAGGAGACGGCCGCCGCGCAGATACTATTGATATTGGAGCAAGGCGGGATTAGGACGCGAACGTGATGGCACGACTTGGGGGGCTGTTTTGGTCTCCGGCTGGGTGGCCGGTTATGGCGGGTTCTTCGGCTAAGGCGAACCGGGCTTTTTGTACCATTTCCCGGTTCCAGCCCATTGTTAAACAAAGCGTTTCGTCTAGGGAGGATCGTACAGCGTCGTTTGTTTGCTGTAGTCGTAAGGGACGTAACCACCGTTTCCAGATGGAACCGTTCCAACAGGTATTTCCAAACGCCGCTGGCGGAAGGCGCCCCGCAACTAGCGGTCGGATACACGAGAGCGACCGAACCGTGTTCCTCCGCGCATAGTCGTTCGGACAATATGAGGAACATCCCGCCGGAGTGGGATTTGTATACGGGCTCTTCTCGGTTTAAGGGGGGAGTAGGGGTTTTGGGGTGTTGGTGGGGGGTGCTTGGTTTTAGGGGTGGGGTCCTCCATAATCGGGGTTGTAAACAGTTGCCGAGTAGCAGGAGGACCCCTTGTGGAGGAGGATCTTAGTCGGGCGAATGAGGTGTGGGTGGGTTTGGGGGATGTGGAGGTGGTGGGGTGGAGGGAGGAGGAGGATGGGGTGTTGCGGGTGGTGGTGTGCTTGCGGGGGCGGCCGGTGTGCGGGGGGTGTGGCGGCGGGGTATGGGCGAAGGAGACGCGGGAGGTGGTTTTGGCGGATCTGCCGGTGTTCGAGGCGCCGGTGCGGTTGGTGTGGCGGAAACGCCGGTGGCAGTGTCCGTCTTCGGAGTGCGAGGTGGCTTTCGTTCACCGAGCAGGAGGAGCGGATCGCTCCTGCGCGGTCGCGGGTGACCAGCCGGGCGGGGCGGTGGGCGACCGAGCAGGTGGGGAGGCGGGGTCGGACGGCGGCTGAGATAGCCGCGGATCTGGGATGCGCTTGGGATACGGTAGACAGGGCGGTGGACCGGTGGGGGGAAGCGTTGCTGGCGGCGGACACGGAGCGGGTGGGGGCGGTGGACGCGTTGGGCCTGGACGAAACGTTGTTCCAACGCCGCGGGAAGTGGCATACCAGGATGTGGATGACGTCGGCGGTGGACGTCCGCAAGGGTCAGCTGATTGACATATTCCCAGGCAGAAGACGCTAAAACAGCCGCCCAATGGCTGCTTTCCCGCCCCGCTTGGTGGCGGGAGGGCATCCAATGGGCGGTGCTGGATTTGTCCCGGGCTTACCAGGCCGCCTACAACCAGGCGCTGCCTTGGGCGGAGCAGGTCGCGGACCCGTTCCACGTCGTCGGGGTAGCCAACCGCCGCTTGACCCAAACCCGCCGCCGCGTGCAGGAAGAAACCCACGGGCGCCGCGGCCGGAAACAAGACCCCCTCTACCTGATACGCAACCTGCTTACCCGCGCCTACGAGAAACTCGACGACAACGGCAAGAGGCGCCTGCGGAGCCTCCTCGACTCGGGAGACCCCCGCGGGGAAGTCCGCCAAGGCTGGCACGCTAAAGAAACCGTCCGGCAAAAATTTACCAAACCACCGACCCCCAAGACGCCGACGATTACGTCCGCCTGCTCGCCCAGGACCTGCAACACGAGTCCTGCCCCCCGGAAGTCAACCAACTCGGCAAAACCCTCCAAACCTGGCGCCCCCAGATCGTGGCCTGGCACCGCGCCCGGGTCACCAACGCGTCCACCGAAGCGGTCAACAATCTCATCAAACGCATAAAACGCGCAACGTTCGGGTTCCGCAACTACCGAACCCGGGCCCTCCTCTACGCAGGCAAACCCAACCCGAACCTACTCCCCACCCTCACTCCCCCTTAAAACCTGAAGAGCCAATAATCCTGACACTGGCCCGCCTCTTTTTGGCGAGGGAATATATGACTTGGCGGAGACTGCCCGGTTGATAAAAAGGGATACGGATACCGTGGCGCGGTGTACGCAAGGAGACAAGGCGTTGCACAAGGTCACCGACCGCCAAATCTTGACCTTGTGTTACTCTTTGTCTCTGGTTTACGAAAAGAGTATCCCCGTTTTTTGATTAGCAGGATGTCTAAATTTATTAGGCACATCACCATTATTAGTTGTGACATAGGCGGGTTAGGGGATTAGTAGGACTTTGCCGGTGGTGGAGCGGGACTCTAGGGCGCGGTGGGCGGAGGCGGCTTGGTCTAGGGGGTAACGGGCGCCGATCCGGACTTGCAGGCCGTCGGCGATCCAGGTGAACACTTCTTGGGCGCGGGATAGGAGTTCGTCCCGGGTGCGGGCGTAGTGGAACAGGCTGGGGCGGGTCAGGAACAGGGAAGCCTTGCCCAGGGTCAGCGGATCCACCGGGTCGGGGGGGCCGGAGGCGTTGCCGAAGGCGGCCATCACTCCCCGGGGGCGCAACAGGTCCAGCCCGGCGGCCATGGTGGCTTTGCCCACCCCGTCGTACACCGCATCCAGGCATTGCTCGCCGCCGATTTCCCGCACACGCTCCGCAAAGTCCTCCCGTGTGTAGACGATTACGTGATCCGCCCCGGCCGCCCGGGACAGATCCGCCTTCTCCTCGGAGCCGACCGTGGCGTAGACCGTCGCCCCCAGTCGTTTGGCGGCCTGCGTCAGCAACAATCCCACTCCGCCCGCTCCGGCGTGGATTAGGCACGAATCGCCCTCCCCCAGCGGGAAAGTATCCCGCACCAAATATTGCGCGGTCAGGCCCTGCAGGGCGACGGCCGCCGCCGTTTCCAACGAAACCCCGTCCGGTATCGGGATCAGGGCTTCCGCCGGCACCGCGGCCGCCGCGGCGTAGGCCCCGGGGGAGGTGCACCACATCACCCGGTCGCCCGCCGCCGTCCCGGAAACATCGGGGCCCGTCGACTCCACCACCCCGGCCGCCTCCATACCGGGGGTGAAGGGCATCTCGCGGGGATAGAGGCCGTTCCGGTGATAGACGTCGATGAAATTCAGACCGGCGGCGGCTATTTTGACCACCGCCTGTCCCGGCCCGGCCGTCGGTTCCTCCACCGACTCGGTGCGCAACACCTCCGGACCTCCATGTTCCCTGATCACCGTTGCCCGCATTCCCTTACCTCCCCGGCCGCCTTGTTTCGCCGCTAAAGATAGCCGGGCCGAACCGGAACTGCGCCGATAATCGGCGAAAGGGTGTAATTTGGGCGGTGTGAAAGACGGATCAACCCCGACGAGGGCAACCTCCGCCCGGATCATCGGCCTGTCAGCGGCCGCCCTCCTCGTCGCCATAGCCGCCTTGGCTCCTCTGCACCCGGTCGCCGCCCGGGACGGGAGCCCCGACGACCTGCCCCTCTATTCGGCCTGCGTGGGGCCGGCCGCCGAGCCCGCCGGTTTCACCGATGTCCCCCGGGCTTTTCAGGAGGCGGTGGACTGCTTGGCCCACTACCGGATAACCCTGGGCCGCAGCCCCGACCGGTTTGAGCCGGGGGATGTGGTCACCCGGGCGCAGATGGCCCGGTTCCTGATTCGGGCGGCCCTGCCGGCGGGGATTGAAGTGATGGTGGTCCCCGACCAGGGTTTCACCGATATCGGCCATCTGCCCGCCGGGACGGTGCGGGCCATCAACCAGCTGGCGGCGTTGGGGATCGCCCGGGGCCGGACCCTCACCTCCTTCGCTCCCGGGGAGGCGGTAACCCGCTCGCAGATGGCCCAATTCCTGGCCCGTTTTCTGCGGGCGGCCCCGGTCGGGCCGGGCGGAACCGCTATTGAAGACGTCCGGCCCGATGACGAAATTTTCACCGACCTCGGCGGATTGAACCGGGGGACATATGAAGACATTCGCCGCTTGTATGAAATGGGGGTCACCACCGGAACCGCTTACAACGCATTTTCCCCCGGACAACCCGTCACCCGCGGGCAGATGGCGGCATTCATCACCCGGGCCTTGGCCCACACCGCCGCCCGCCCGGCCGGGGTGACCTTGCAGACCGAAACCTTGTCCGCTACCGCGGGGGACCGGGTACGGGTGACGGCTTCGGTGCGCACCGATGACCACGCCCCCTTCCAGGACCGGCCGGTGGACATTTTCACCGCCCGGGTGGCCAACCAGGCCATCGCCCGGGACGGTAAATGCTTCTCCAGTCTGGTCACCGGCTTCCCCGATAGTTCCGGAACCTGCGTAATCGACGAGGGCGACGCCTACACGGACCGGCAGGGCAACCTCTCTTTTACGTTGCCCCTGCCCAACTCGTTGACGGTTTGGGCCTGGGCGGGCGATGCGGGGGATGTGTTCGACGCCGACCATGTCGACTTCGCCCGGTTGCGGTTCACGGCCGACAAGGGGGCGGCCGCCCTGCGCATAACCGACGATATGCCGGAAGGGGCCCTGCGGATGGCCTACGGCTCCCCGGTTCGCTTCACCTTTCAGGTGGTGGACGAGGACGGAACGGAGATTTCCCGGCGGGGAATAACCTTCCGGCTCCGCCTCTACGTCAACGCCTCCGGGGTTGCCGCCAGCCGAACGCAAACCCTCACTACCGACTCCTCGGGCCGGGCGGTGCGCACCCTGCGCTACAACGACCCCTCCTCCTTCGCCAATGATTTCACCAAAGTGGAACTGAACGTGAGCGACATTTCCGCCACCTTGCGCATCGACGACGAATCCACGTTGGGCGTGGTGAGCAACCGGCGGACGGTGGACTGGGACGACGCCCCCGCCGTTCCCACCAGCCTTCTCATCGAGCAGGAACCGGCCTACCACCGGGCCAGCTCCTCCGGGTCGGGGCCGACCAACGATGTGACCGTGATCTTGACCGATCAGTACGGGACCCCCATCCGGGGGGCGAGGATCAACGTCTGGTCCGACCGGGAAAACGGGCTGGGCGGCTCGGCGAGCGACCCGGCCGTGAGCAACAACACCAACAGCCGGGGGATGTTGCGGTTCTCCTACTCCCGCGACTCCCGGGCCGGGACCATCGAAAAACTCGTGGCCCGCACCGCCGACGGGGCGCTCAGCAAATCAGCCCGTCATTGGTGGGGGGAGGAACCGGACGTAGGTTCCTATGAAAACGTTGAAATCCTGTACAAGAGCCCCGACAACGAAGCCCTGGTGGTGACCACCGGCGGCGACGACCCCGAGGTGTTGCTGTTGCTCCCCGACGTCAACGACCAGTACTTCGACCCGGACGGGGGGCCCATATCCTATGACCAATTCTTGCGGGAAGCGGAAGATGAAGACTTTACGCACATCACCGCCCGCATCCGCAACGGGGAAGTAAACCTCTTCTATCTGGTTTGATTCCGGTTTTAGTCCGATGTGAGCCGGCGCGGGTTACCGGGGGGAGGAGCGGCCGGCGAGGGAACCGGCCCCGAACAGGGCGGCCGCCAACAACAAGGCCGGTCCGATGTAGTAGGGGAAGGCGGTCAGGGCCCCCGCTACCGGGGCGGCCGCCGCGAACGCCCCGTAGGGGCCCAGCCGTCCCCGGGACAGACGGCGTCCGGCCGCGGCCAGCGCCGGAACGGAAGCGAAGACGGCCGTCAATCCCCAAACCGCAACCAGAAACGCCCCGAGGAGGGCGTATCCCAACATCACCCACAAGTTCCAACCGGCGAAGGCGATCACCGTCCCCAGGGAGATCGCGGCCAACAAGGGAGTCCCCAACAGCAACGTCGACCCCCAACCCAGGCACGCCCAAGGCCGGATGCGCAGCCGTTGGGCGGCCTGCTGACAGCGGGGGGAGCGGATGAACAACAGGCCGACCAGGATGTAAGCCAGCCAGGCCGCGGCCAGCACGCTGGTGCGGGCGGCTCGCACGCTCAGGTTGGGGAGCAGGGGGTTGCGCCGGATCAGGTTGCCCCCCACCGTCGCCTGCGGGGAAATGTCCGCCGGGCGGGGGCTGCGGTACACCAGGTCTTCGGCGATCTCGGCCCCGGATGTCACCCGCAGTCGGTCCACGGTTATTTCCACGTCCCTCCCCACCCGCCCGGACAACAAGGCCGTCCCCCACGCCTGGCCCGCGATGTCGCGTCTCGTCTCCCCGGCGGCCGCCAGGTTGCGCGCCCAGGCCAGAACGTCCCGTCCCACCGTTCCTGCGGCCGCCACCCGCCATCCGACGCCGAACATATCCCCCGCCACCTCCCCTCCGGTCGCCACATCCCAGCCCGCCACCCGCACCGACCCGCCCACCCGTCCGTTGATGCGCGCCCTGCCCGCCACTCCGGTCACGTCCCCGGTCACTTCGCCGTTGATTTCCAGCCGGTTCCCCGCCCAGAAAAGAAGATCGCCTTCCACCGTCCCGTTGATGATGATCACCTGCCCGGCCGCGTACAGGTCGTCGGCCACCACGTCCCCCTCCGCGACCAGCACTACGTCGGCCGCCGTCCGGGAGGCCAGACGCTCCGCTCCCGCCGCCCCGGCCCCCGTCGCTCCCGTTGCCGCCAGCCCGGTTGCCGCCGCCACCAAAACCAGGGCCGAGCGCAGGAGACCGCCTCTCATACCGGCCCGGCCCGGTCAGCCCAGGAAATCAAGCAACGGGCCCGGGAATACGCCCAACCCGATAGTGACCGCCGCCGCAACCGCCAACGTCCACCGCACCGAGGCCGGAGTCCGTCCCGCCGGGCAACCCTCCTCTTCAGCGGATTCCGCGGTTTCATCGGTTTCGTCGGACCCGAAGTACATCAGGACGATCAAGCGCAGGTAGAAGAAGAAAGCCGCCACCGACGCCAGCAGGCCCACTATCACCAGCCATCGGAATCCGCCGTTCCACGCGGCCCGGAACACCTCGAACTTGCCGATGAACCCGGCGGTGAGCGGCATCCCCGACATTCCGATCAACAGCAGGGACAGGACCCCCGCCACCCAGGGGGAGCGGCGTCCCAGGCCCCGGTAGAAGGCGAAAGTGTCGGCGGAGGGCCCTTGCGGAGGGTCGCCGCTCACCGCCGACACCGCCGCGAAAGTTCCCACCACCATCACCGAATACACGGCCAGGTAGAAGAGCACCCCTCCCATCCCGACCAGCCCGGCGGTCATTCCGGTGAGGATGAAACCGGCGTGGGCCACCCCCGAGTAGGCCAGCATGCGCCGCACATCGTTTTGCACTATGGCCAGCAAAGTCCCGGCCGCCATGGAGGCCGCCGCCAAAACCGCGATCCCGTCCGCCCACGCCTCCTGATAACGGCTGAAGCCCAGGAACAGGATGTTCAGCAAAGCGGCGAACCCGCCCACTTTGGCGACCGCCGCCATAAAGCCCACCGCCCCGGCCGGGGCTCCCTGATAGACATCGGGGGCCCAGGAGTGGAAAGGGGCGGCGGTTACTTTGAACGACATCCCCACCACCAGCAGTCCCGCCCCGATCAGGATCACCGTCGGGCGCAACACCACATTCGATCCCAAAAAGGAGGAGACGCCCAACAGGTCCATCTCCCCGGTTCCGGCGAACACCAGTGCCCCCCCGTAGATGAAAATGGCGGAAGCGAACGCCCCCAGCAGAAAGTATTTGACGGCCGCCTCCCCGCCCGCCGGCGAGTTGCGCACTATTCCGGTCAGCGCGTAGAGGGCGATGGAGCCGATTTCCAAAGCTATGAACAGGAGCACCAAGTGGATGGAGACGGACATCAAAACAAACCCGGCCGCCGCCGCCAGAACCAGGCAAACCCCTTCCGCGGTGCGGCCTCCCAGACTGGCCAGCATCCGCCAAGCGGCCAACGTTCCCAGGGCGGCGGCCGTCAGCAGAATCCCCTGCAGGGCCACGGTGTGTTGCGCCAGCAACACCGTTTCCCCGAAGGACAGGGAGCCGCCGTCGACGGCCACACGCCTCCACTGCCCGACTACCGCCCCGGCCGCCGCCAGGTAGGAGACGGCGGCCAACCAGGCGTGGACGCGGGCCGGGGGGCGGGCGAACACGTCCACCATCAAAACCGCCAACGCCCCCGCCAGCAACAGGATTACGGGGGCCGCCGCCAGGTAGGAAACGTCCATTTACCCGTCTCCCGACAGGAAGTCCGTCACCGGCTCCGGCGAAACGTAACCGGTGGCCGACTCCACTCGTTCCAGCACGGCCCGGGTGGACGGCCCGATCACTTCCAAGGCCGGTTTGGGGTAGACGCCCAGGAAAATGATCAACGCCACCAGCGGCGCGAACAGCAGGATTTCACCCGCCGACAAGTCGCGCACTTCCCGGTTGGCGGGCCGGGACGGTTCCCCGGTGAACACCCGTTCGTAAGCCCACAGCAGGTACACCGCGGCCAGGATCACGCCCGCCGCGGCCGCGATGGCGAAGGCGGGCAGGGAGGGATAGGAGCCGATCAGGATCAGAAACTCCCCGACGAACCCGTTCAGGCCGG
This sequence comes from Candidatus Spongiisociaceae bacterium, assembly GCA_965243835.1. Lineage (GTDB taxonomy): Bacteria > Actinomycetota > Acidimicrobiia > Spongiisociales > Spongiisociaceae. The sequence goes on along the minus strand of OZ251578.1, from coordinate 2,861,351 downwards.
GCAGGCCGATGGAGGCGAAAGCCATAAACAGGAACATTCCGGCCAAAAGGGGAGCCCCTTGGGCCACCCCTCCGAAGTCGGCGATCAGTTTGGTATGCCGCCGCTCGTAGAGCAGTCCCACCAGCAGGAACAGGGCCCCGGTGGTGAGGCCGTGGTTGATCATTTGGATTACCGAACCGGACAGTCCCTGCGAGGTGAGGGCGAAGGTTCCCAGCACGATGAACCCCAAGTGGCTGACCGACGAGTAGGCCACCAGTTTCTTCAAGTCTTTCTGGACGATGGCCACCGCCGCCCCGTAGATGATCCCGATCACGGCCAGCGTCGCCATCAGCGGCGCGAAGTCCACCGCCGCCTCCGGGAACAGGGGCAGGGCGAACCGCAACAGCCCGTAGGTCCCCAGTTTGAGCAACACTCCGGCCAGCAACACCGAACCGGCGGTGGGGGCCTGCACATGGGCGTCGGGCAACCAGGTGTGCAAAGGGAAAATGGGCACCTTGATGGCGAAGGCCAGGGCGAATGCTCCAAACAGCCAACGTTGCGTTTCCGTCCCCAGCTCCAGGTTGAGCATGTCCATGTAGGAGAAGCCGAGCGTTCCCGTCTGGTTCTGGTGGATGAAGGCCAAGGAGATGATCCCGGCCAGCATCAGGGCCGAGCCCAGCGCGGTGTACAGGAAAAACTTGACGGCCGCGTACACCCGATTTTCGGAACCCCATATGCCGATGATAAAAGTCATCGGGATCAGGATCACCTCGAAGAACACGAAAAACAGGAACAGGTCCAGAGACAGGAAAACCCCGATCAGCCCGGCTTCCAAAAGCAGGATCATGGCGATGAACAGGCGCAGGCGATGGGTGACGGCGGCGGACGCCCCCAGGGAAACGGCGACCAGAAGCGAGGTCAGGACCACCAACAGCAAGGAGATGCCGTCCACTCCCAGATGCCAGGAAACACCCAGCCGGTCGATCCACCCCACTTGCTCCACGAACTGGAAGCCGGCCTCCCCCCGCGGAAAACGCCACAGCAGAAATCCGGACAGCCCCACCGGGAGCAGGCTGAGCACGATCCCCAGCGGGCGCACGATTTCGGCCCGGCGTTCCGGCAGGAGCATGATCGCCCCCGCCGCCGCCGCCGGGAGGATGATGAGGGCGGACAGGATGGGGAAGTCCATCACCGCCGTCCCCGGACGGCCCGCCCGACCCGGCGCAGGGCGGTTCCCCGTCGCTGACAACGGCTGCGACGCATCACCACAGTCCCCGGATCACTATCCAAACCAGCAGGGCCAGGGTCCCGGCGGCCAGCAGGGCCCCGTAGGCGCGGACGTAGCCCGATTGCACCGGCCGCAACCATTGGCCCGCCCTCCGCACCGCCGCTCCCGTCCCCGTCACCGCCCCGTCGATTATCCGCTGGTCGACCACCCGGGCGCTCCACTCGCAGAGGCGCCGGCCGGGGATGACCAACAGCCGCCCGTACATATCGTCCACCCAGAAGCCGCGTTCCATAGCCGCCAGCGGACGCCGCAGGCGGGCCAGCAACCGCTCCCGCCCCTCCTCGGAAGCCCGGGCGTACAACAGGTAGGAGATGGCGATTCCGGCGCCGGCGGCCGCGATGGAAACGAGGGCCAAAGCGACCAGCAACATTCCGCTTTCCGGGGCGTGGGCCTGTTTCACCCCGTGGAAGGACGGGTCCAGAAAGTGCTCGAAGGCGAGGCGGAAGGGGGTGTTGACGAACCCGATTCCCACCGCGCCCGCCGCCAACGCCAGCAACGGTCCGGTCATTACCCGGGGGGACTCGTGGGGGCGGGCCCCGTCCGGCCAACGGGGTTCCCCCCAGAAGACCAGGAAATACAGGCGGGCGATGTAGAAGGCGGTGAGCAGGGCGGCGGCCACCCCCGCCGCCCACAGGAGCGTAAAGTAGCCGCCCGACTCGAACAATACGGCCAGGATTTCGTCTTTGGACCAGAACCCGGCCAGGGGCGGGACGCCGGCGATGGCCAAGGCGGCGACGGCCATCGTCAGGTGGGTGAGGGGCATTTTTTTAGCCAGGCCGCCCATGCGGCGCATGTCCTGCTCGCCGCCCAGGGAGTGGATGACCGAACCCGCCCCCAGAAACAGAAGGGCTTTGAACACGGCGTGGGTGACCAGGTGGAACAGGCCGGCCGAGTAGCCGGCCGCCCCCACCGCCATGAACATATACCCCAGCTGGCTGATGGTGGAGTAGGCCAACACCCGTTTGATGTCCCGTTGGGCGACGGCGATGACGGCCGCCAACAGGGCGGTGACCGCCCCCGCGGTAGCGACCGCTTCGCCCGCCAAGTCGCCCAAGCCGTAGATGGCCCCGGTGCGGGCCACCATATACACCCCGGCGGTGACCATGGTGGCGGCGTGGATGAGGGCGGAAACCGGGGTGGGGCCTTCCATGGCGTCCGGCAACCACACGTACAGGGGGACCTGGGCCGATTTGCCCGCCGCCCCCACCAACAGCAACAGCCCGATGGCGACGGCGGTGGAGGAGCCGATCACCTCCCCCGGGTCGTCCAGGACCGCGGAGTAGGACAGGGTTCCGAAGGAGACGAAGATCAGCATCAGGGCGATCATGAACCCGAAGTCCCCGATCCGGTTCACCACGAAGGCCTTGCGTCCGGCCGCGGCCGCCGTCGGACGGACGTACCAGAAGGAGATGAGCAGATAGGAGCACAGCCCCACCAGTTCCCATCCCACGAACAGCAACGCGAAGTTGTTGGCCAACACCAGGATCAGCATGGAGGCGATGAACAGGTTCAGGTAGGTGAAGAAGCGGGCCCGGCGCGGGTCGTCATGCATGTAGCCCGTCGCGTAAATGTGGATGAGGGCACCCACTCCGGTAACCACTAGCGTCATCACCGCCGCCAGCGGGTCCCACAGCAGTTCCGCGGCGGCCCCCAAGCCCGGTATCCAGTCGAACAAGTGAACGACCGTTACCGCCCCGGAGGCGGTTTCTCCGCCCGCCAGGAAAGGCCAGGCGGCCGCCGCCGCGTAGGCGAAGGCCCCCGCTACGGCGGCTACGGCCAACCCGGACGCCCACCGCCCGCCCAAGCGCCGTCCGGCGAAATGGTTGACGACCGCCCCCGCCAGGGGCAGGGCGATCACCGCCCACAGGGTCCCGGTCATCCGGCCAACTCCGTCAGTTCGTCCGCCGAAGCCGTCTGCCGGGTGCGGAACACGGAAACGATGATGGCCAGCCCCACCGCCACTTCGGCCGCGGCCACCACCAGCACGAACAGCACCGCCATTTGCCCGTCCAACACCCCGTGCGCCCGGGCCGCGGCCACAAAAGTCAGATTGACGGCGTTCAGCATCAGTTCAATGGACATGAACATAACCAAAGCGTTGCTGCGCAACAGAAGCCCCAGGGTTCCGATCAGGAACAGGGCCGCGGCCAGGGTTATGTACCAGCCGGCGGTGACGATCATCGCTCCGCCTCCGGCCCGTCCCCTTCTTCGGCGGCGGTTTGGTTCCCGGGCCGGGCCCGCCGGAAGGCCAGGGCGATGGCCCCCACCGCCGCCACCGCCAACAAGGCCCCGGTGGCCTCAAAAGCGGGCAACCACGGAGAAGCGGTGCGCCCCCCCTCCGGGGCGGGGATGCTGATCAGGTTGTTTCCTATTTCTTCCACGGACCCCGTCGTCTGCTCGACGGGGCCCCCGTCGGTGATAACCGGGTCGAAACGTCCGGTGACCGCCAAGGCCCCGACCGCAACCACCGCCCCCGCCGCGATGAGCAGGACCAGCGGACGGGGCACGGCCCGTTTCCGGGACATCCGCTCCGCCCGGTCCACCCCGATGAACATAATTACGAACAGGAACAGGGTGATCACCGCTCCGGCGTAGACGATCACCTGCACTACGGCCGCAAAATGGGCCAGATGGACCACGTAGAAAACGGCCAGGGAGAACAGGGTGGCCAACAGGCCCATAGCCCCGTACACCGGGTTGCGCCCCAGAACCACGGCCAGCGCCCCGGCCAGGGCGGTCGCTCCCATCAGCACGAAGATGACCAGTTCCACCATCAGTCTTCCCCGTCCGCCGCCGAGGCCGGGGCCTCGGACGACTGTCCCGCCTCGGGGGGACGCACCCCGACGCCGGCCGAGCCGGTCCAGCCCACCACCCCCTCGTAGGCGGCCCGTCCCTGCGGGGAGGTGGCCCGCATCCACCCGTCAGCCGCCGCCAACTCGTCATGGTCGGCGAAGCGGTCCGCGGCGAACATATGGTTGGGGGCGCCGTCCCGGTTGACCAGCAACTCGGTTTTGGTGTAGATGGCGTCCTCCCGGTTGGAGGCGGACATTTCGAACAGTTGGGTGTGGGTGATGGCCTCGGTGGGGCAGGCTTCCACGCACAACCCGCAGAAAATGCACCGCAACATATTGATTTCATAGATGAACCCGTAGCGCTCCCCGGGGCTTACCGGCAACTCCTCGGGGTTGTCGGCTCCCCGCACGTAGATGCAACGGGCGGGGCAGGCCCCGGCGCACAGCTCGCACCCGATGCATTTTTCCATGCCGTCCTCGTAGCGGTTGAGGACATGCCGGCCATGGAAACGTTGCGGTTTGTCCCGCATCTCCGCCGGGTATTTGGTTGTGACCAGCCCTTTGCCGCCCATAGTGGCGATGAACTGCCGCCAGGTTACGGCCATGCCTTTCAGGAATGCTCTTATCGGATTCATTTCAACTCCAGGGAAGACCGAACTCGCGCACCGACAAAGCCGCTCCCACGCACACGATCCAGGCCAGGGAGGCGGGGATGAGGCGCTTCCATCCCAGCGTCATCAGTTGGTCGTAGCGCAGACGGGGCAAGGTGGCCCGCAACCATACGTACAGGAACAGGAAAATGATCGTCTTCAGCAGGAACCAGACGGTGGGCAGGGCCCCGCTGATGAAAGCGGGCAGGGTCCCGTCCCAGGTGGGGCCCGCCCATCCGCCCAGGAACAGGGTGACCGCCAAGGCGGACATCGTGAAAATGTTGATGTATTCGGCCAGGAAAAACAGGGCGAAGCGCAAACCGGAGTATTCGGTGTGGAAGCCGCCTACGATTTCCTGCTCCGCCTCCACCAAGTCGAACGGAGCCCGGTTGGTTTCGGCCACGGCCGCGATGAAAAAAATGACGAAGGAGGGGGCGAGGACCAGCGCGTTCCACGCGGGGACGCCGATCCCCCAATTGAGGAAAGCGAGGCTTTGGCGTTGGTTTTCCACGATTTCGGAGATGCGCAACGAACCGCTGTACAGGGCCACCGGGACCAGCGACAGGCCCATGGCCGCCTCGTAGGAGATGGCCTGGGCGGTGGCCCGCACCCCGCCCAGCAACGGGTATTTGGAGCCGGAGGCCCAGCCGGCCAGCACCACCGCGTACACCGCGATGGAGGACATGGCGAGCACGAACAACAGCCCGACGTTCAGGTCCGCCCCCTGCAGGGGGACGGTGCGTTCCGTTCCGCCCAGGGTGAGGGTGAAGGGTCGTCCGAAGGGAACCACCATGAACATCAGAAAGGCGGGCACGGCGGCCAGCATGGGGGCGGCCAGGTACAGCCCCAACTCCGCTTTGCGGGGGGTGATCTGTTCCTTGAAGAACAGCTTCAGGCCGTCGGCCACCGTCTGCAGGATTCCCCACGGCCCGGCCCGGTCCGGGCCCACCCGGTTCTGCATGTCGGCCACCACTTTGCGTTCAAACCAGATGAGCAGGATGGTCACCGCCATCAACAAGGCGAAGACGACCAAAACCCGGGCCGCGATGAGCAGGAAATCCCAGCCGTCCATCTATTCCCCTTCTCCGGGCGCGCCCTCCCCGGCCGCTTCCGCCTGCGGAGCCGGGGATATTTTCACCGCGCCGCCGACCGCCCCTCCCAACGGGGGGGCGTCCGGCTGGTTGAACGGGATGTAGAAGGTTCCCTCGGCCAAGGAGTCGTCGGCGCGCACCGGCATTTCCGCCTCCCCCCCGTCCCACCGCACCGTCACCCGCTCCCCCTCCGTCACTCCCAGGGCGGCGGCGTGATCGGAACGCAGATGGCAGACCGCGCCCGGGGCCAGGGGATGCAGGGAGGGGCTGTGGCGCATAGCGGTCCCGTCGTCGTAGAGGGTGCGTGCCAGGTGCAGGGCGGGGCCGTCCCCGTTGGCGTTGGCGGGGGCCGGGGCGGGGCGGGGCGGGCTCTGCAGGGGTTGCTCGGCCCCTTCCAGCGGAACCACCGCCCCCCGGCGGGCTTCTTTTTCCAGATACGACCAGGTGACGCCCCGGTAGGCGGGGGCCGTTTCCGCAATCTCGTCGGCGATGGCCTGCGGGGAGTCCAGATGCAGGGGGCTCCCCAGGCGGGAGGCCAGCTCGTCCAGGACGGACCAGTCGGCTTGGGCTTGGCCGGGGGCGGAGATGAGCCGGTTGACTTTCTGCACCCGACCCTCCAGGTTGGTGACCGTTCCCTCTTTTTCGGCGAAGGCGGCCGCGGGCAGGATCACGTCCGCCCGGCGGGAGGAGTCGGTTAAAAACAGGTCGACGGCGACGGTGAAACCGGCCCCTTCCACCAGGGCCCGTCCGTCCGCTCCCGCCAGGTCCCGCACCGGGTCCGCCCCCATCAGCAGCAAAACTTCCAGTTCCCCGGCCGCGGCCGCCTCCGCCATCCCGGCCGCGTCCCGACCCGGGGCGGCGGGCGGGCCTCCCCACAGCCCGGCGGCGGCCGGGTCGCCGACGGCCGTCCGTCCCGGCAGGAGCCCGGGCGAGACGCCCATATCCAACGCCCCATGCACGTTCCCCCGGTGCTCCAAGGGCAGAATCGTCCCGCCCAGCTCCAGGGCCAAGGCGGCGACCCCTTCCGCCAGCCGGGGGTCTTCTCCCAACCCGCACCGGCCGACCAACGCCGTCAGCGGTCCCTCCTCCAAGGCCCGGCGGGCCCCGGCCAAGGTTCCGTCTCCGTCCCGCAGGGCCTGCAGCATCTCCGCCCCCCGTCCGGGACGATAGGTGAACTTGTGGGAGGCCCGGTCGTCCAGCCCGGTGCGCCGGGGATGGAGGATCACCAACCGCGCCCCCAGCTCCTGGGCGGCCCGCCGCACCCGCAGGTACAGGATGGGGTGGCTCTCTTTCAGGTCCGGGCCCCACACCAGAACCGCTCCCGCCTGCTCCAGGTCGTCGATGCGCCCCCGCCCGGTCATCCCGGCCAGGAACTCCGGGCGCAGGCCGTCCCCCATCTGGCAGTCCAAATGGTGGGAGGCGGCCGCCATGCGCATGAATTTGGAGAGGGCGTAGGCGTCCTCGTTGGTTCCCCGGGCTCCGCCCAGGGCGGCCGCCCGCCCCCCGGCCCGGCTGATGCGCTCCGCCGCCAGGTCCAGGGCCTCCCCCCAGTCCGCCTCCCGCAACTCCCCGCCCGCGCCCCGGATGAGGGGAGTGCGCAACCGGTCGGGGGAGTTGATGTACTCAAACCCGAACCGTTCCTTGTCCGACAGCCATCCCTGGTTGGGGGACCCGTTGTCCACTCCCAAAAAGCGCAACACCCGGTTGTGGGAGGCGTGCACCGCAATGCGGGAGCCTTCGGTGTGGAACCCGCCCGTGCTTTCCACGATGCGCAGATCCCAGGGGCGGGCCCGGAAACGGTAGGGGACGGCGGTCAGGGCCCCCACCGGGCAGATCTGCACCGTGTTGCCCGAGAAGTAGGAATGGAAAGGCTCGTCCGGGAAGGTGAGAACCTGGGTGTGGGAGCCCCGCCCCTGGAATTCAATCAGCGGGTCGCCGGAGATCTCATCGGAGAAGCGGGTGCAGCGCGCGCACAGGATGCACCGCTCCCGGTCCAAAAGCACCAAGTCGCTGATGGGGATGGGTTTTTCAAAATGGCGTTTCTCCTCCACGAAGCGGCTTTCCCCCGGCCCGTAGGACATGGTCTGGTCCTGGAGCGGGCACTCCCCGCCCTTGTCGCACACCGGGCAGTCCAGGGGATGGTTGATGAGCAGAAACTCCAGCACCCCCTCCTGGGCTTTGAGGGCCGTCTCCGACCGGGTGTGGACCGTCATCCCGTCGCTCACCGGTTGCATGCAGGCGGGGATGAGGGCCCTTCCCCGGGGGGTGTCCATTTCCACCAGGCACATCCGGCACATCCCCACCGGGTTCATCCGGGGATGCCAGCAGAACCGGGGAATGTGGGTCCCGTGTTCTTCGGCCACCTTGATCAGCAACTCCCCGGCCGCCGCCGACGCCTCCCGCCCGTCGATGACGACGGTGACCATTTCCTTCCCGGCGCCGCTCATACCGCCGCTCCCGCCGGCGTCCGGATGCTCACCGGCGTCAGCTGGGCCGCCCGCAGATACTCGTCCACTTCCTCCCGGAAATATTTGAGGAGGGAATCCACCGGCGACACCGCCGACGGCCCCAGCGGGCAGATGGTGGTCATCTTGGGGGGCCAGGTCATCCCGGGGGAAATGTTGTCCGACACGTCGTACAGCAGATCGGCGTCCGCCGCCCGGCCCTGCCCGTCCATTATCCGGCGCAGAATGCCGTCCAGCCAGTCGGTCCCCTCCCGGCAGGGGGTGCACTGCCCGCACGACTCGTGGGCGAAGAAGCGCACCAGCCGTTCCGCGGCCGCCACCATGTCGGTGGTGTGATCCATCACGATCACCGCTCCCGACCCGACCATGGAGCCCAGGGAGTCGATCACCGCCTTGGTGACTTCGGTGTCCAAATGCAGGTCCGGTACGAACCAGGGGGCGGAGGCCCCGCCCGGCACCCACGCCTTGAGCCGGTTGCCGTCCCGGATTCCCCCCGCCGTCTCGTAGATCAGATGACGCCAGGTCATTCCCTCCACGATCTCGTAGTTGCCGGGCCGCGCCACGTGTCCGGACACCGAGCACATGCGCGTTCCGGGGGAGTCGGCGGGGCCGATGGCCGCGTAGGCTTCCCCGCCGTGGTTGATGATCCAGGGCAGATTGGACAGGGTTTCCACGTTGTTGACGATGGTGGGCTGGTTGTACAGGCCTTTGGCGGCCGGGAAATAGGGGGGCTTGAGGCGGGGTTCCCCCCGCCGCCCCTCCAGACTGTTGAGCAGGGCCGTCTCCTCCCCGCAGATGTAGGCCCCCGCCCCCAAGTGGATGGCGGCCTCCAAGTCGAACCCGCTCCCTAAAATGTCCGTCCCCAGATACCCGGCCGCGTAGGCTTCGTCCACCGCCGCCTGCACCCGGCGGGCCGCTTTCGGATATTCCCCCCTGATGTAGATGAAAGCGTGATGCGCCTCGTTGGCGTAGGAGGCGATGATCACCCCCTCCACCAGCTGGTGGGGATCCCGTTCCATCAGTTGCCGGTCCTTGAACGTGCCCGGCTCGGACTCGTCGGCGTTCACCACCAGGTAGGAGGGGCGGGCGGGGGCCAGGAAACTCCATTTCATCCCGGCCGGAAACCCGGCCCCGCCCCGGCCCCGCAACATGGAGTTTTTGACCTCCCCGGTCACTTCGGCGGCCGTCATCCCCGGCCCGGACCCGTCCTCGCCCAGTACTGTGCGCAGGGCCCGGTAGCCGCCCGACTCTTCGTAGCAGGCCAAGGCGTGGCTGCGGCGGGGATGCTCCCTCATCCGGGAGGTGAGGATGAGCGGTGCGCTCATCGCCCCTCCTCCGCACCCGGCGTCGAACCCAGCGGCCCGAAGGCGGGGATCGGCCCCTCCGACCGGGCGGGGTCCGGGATGCCCCAGTCGAAACCGGCGCCCCCCCCGAACCGCTCCTGCAGGTCGTCCCCGTTCACGGAGTCGGGACTTTCGGCCAGCAGCCACTCCACCAGGGAACGGGCCGTCTGCGGGGTGGCTCCTTCCACGAACTCGTAGTTGACCTGCAAGGCCGGGGCCCCTCCGCAAGCCCCGATGCATTCCACATGCTCGGGGGAGACCAGCCCCCGCCGGTCGGTCTGCCCGGAGGGGACCCCGGCCGCCTCCTCCACCGCTTGCAGCACATCGTCCGCTCCCAGCAACCAGCAGGAAAGAGAGGTGCACACCGACACCAGGTACTTTCCCACCGGGGCCCGTTTGTACATCGTGTAGAACCCGGCCACCGCCGCCACCTGGGCCGGGGTGATCCCGGTCATTTCCGCCACCTTGCGCATCCCCGCTTCGGTCAGGTACCCGTCTTCCCGCATGGCGATGTAGAGCAGGGGCATCACCGCCGAGCGCGGGTGCGGGTAGCGGGCCATTATCGCCGCCGCCCGGCTCTCGGCCTGTTCGGACCAGGCGTAGGGGGGAGCGGCCGTTTCCATTACCGGTCCACGTCTCCCATCACCGGGTCCAGGGAGGCGATGCAGGCCACCACGTCCGCCACCAACGAGTCGGCCATCATCACCGGCAGGGCCTGCAGGTTGGAAAAAGACGGGCCGCGGGTGTGCATGCGCAACGGGCGTCCGCCCCCGTCCGATACCAGATAACAGCCCAGCTCGCCCCGGGGGGACTCCACCGCAACGTAGGTTTCCCCCTCCGGAACCGTGAACCCTTCCGTGTAAATCTTGAAATGGTGGATGAGGGCTTCCATCGACTCGTCCAGGCGGCGCCGGGGGGGAGGGGAAACCTTGCGGTCGTCGGTTTTGTAGTCCCCGGCGGGCATTCGCTCCGCGGCCTGGGCGACGATGCGCAACGACTGGCGCATTTCCTCGATGCGCACCCGGTAACGGTCGTACACGTCCCCCTCCCGCCCCGTCGCCGTGTCGAAATCGTATTTCTCCAGGCCCGAGTAGGGTTGGGTTTTGCGCAGATCCCAGTCCACCCCGCTGGCTTTCAGGATGGGGCCGGTGATCCCGTAGGCCAGGCATTCCCGGGCGGTGATGATCCCCACTCCCCGGGTGCGCCCCTTCCAGATGGAGTTCTCCTTGAGCAGATCCTCGTAGTCCTCCATCGCGGTCGGGATTCTTTCCAGGATCCGTTCCACGTCCTCTTGCCACCCGTCGGGCAGGTCGGCGGCCACCCCGCCGGGACGGATGAAGTTGTGGTTCATCCGCAACCCGGTGGTTTTCTCGAAGAAAGCCAAGATCAGTTCCCGCTCCCGGAACCCGTACATCATCATGGACAGGGCCCCGATGTCCATGCCGTTGGTGGCGGTGGCCACCAGATGGGAGGAAATCCGGTTCAGTTCCGTCAAAAGCACCCGGATGGCCTGCGCCCGGGGCGGGATTTCCACCCCCAGCAGTTTCTCCACCGCCAGCGAGTAGCACAGTTCGTTGTGGAAAGGGGCCAGGTAGTCCATCCGGGTCACGTTGGTCCCGCCCTGCAGGTAGGTGAGGGTTTCGGCGGTTTTTTCCATCCCGGTGTGCAGGTAGCCGATCACCGGTTTGATGCGGCGGACGATCTCCCCCTCCAGTTCCAGGTTAAGGCGGAGCACCCCGTGCGTGGAGGGGTGCTGGGGGCCCATATTGACGATCATCCGCTCGTCCTCGGCCGGCTCCTCGGAGATCACCCAGTCGTCCACCACCCGGCTGCCGCGTTGCTCCACCGCCCGGCCTTCGGGTTCGGCCCGTTCCATTTCCTGCGCGCCCTCGTCGGTGCCGGACGTCATCCATTCCGGGACTTCGGTGCCGGTCAGCCACAGCTCATCGGCGCGGGTGGTTCCGGTGTCGGTCATCACAGAACCTGCGGGGCTTCCTTGAACTGCACCGGCACTTCCCCCACCGCGAAGTCTTTGCGCAACGGGTGCCCCCGCCAGTCGTCGGGCATCAGGATGCGGGTCAGGTCGGGATGGCCCTCGAACCGGATTCCGAACATGTCGAACACTTCCCTTTCCAGGAAGTTGGCCCCCGGGTACACGGCGACCAGGGACGGGACGCGCGGGTCGTTTTCCGGGACGGCGGCCAAAATCCGCACCCGTCGGTTGCGGGAGACCGACAGCAGGTTAACTACCAGCTCGTAACGTTCCGGGCGTTTGCCCAGGTAGTCGACGGCGGTGATGTCCGGGCACATCTCAAAACCGGCCTCCCGGGCCGCCTGCGCCAAGGGGAGCAGGTCGGAGGGTTGCGCCCGGATGGTGCGGTCCCCCAGGGACTCCCCGGCCGTAGCGGTGGGGGCGGCGGCCAGCAGGGCCTCCAAGAATTCTTGGTCGGGCGCGGGGACCGTCTCCCGTTCCTCCGTTGCGGACTCGGCGGCGGCTTTGAGATCCATGGGGTCCGCCTCCGGGGAGGGCTGATTGTCGCCCGCCGTCCGGCTCATAATTCGCCGCCTGCGGGGCGGGGGCGCGTCCGGGCGGGGAACGTCACCGGGCGGCCTCTCCGCTCATCACCCGTTCCTGCAAGGTGAGTATGCCGTGCATCAGCGACTGCGGTCCGGGCGGGCATCCGGGCACGTACATATCCACCGGAACCACCTGATCCACCCCCTGCACCAAGGCGTAGTTGTTGAACATTCCGCCGGTGGAGGCGCACGCCCCCATGGATATCACCCATTTGGGATCGGCCATCTGGTCGTACACTTGGCGCAACACCGGGGCCATTTTTTGCGACACCCGTCCGGCCACGATCATAAGGTCGGCTTGGCGGGGGGAGGCCCGGAACACCTCCATCCCGAAGCGGGCCAAGTCGTTGTGGGCGGTGCCGGTGGCCATCATTTCGATGGCGCAACAGGCCAAGCCGAAGGTGGCGGGCCACATTGATTGGGTCTGCGCCCAGCGCATGGCCTTGCCCAGGGTGGTGGTGAGCAGATTGGGAGGGGAGGACAGGCGGGCCATCAGGCGGCCTTCCCCGCCGGTTCCGTCGCGGCCGCATCCCGGGCCGGGCGGGCGGGGCGGTAACGGGCCCGGCGGGACTCGTTCCAGTCCAAAGCCCCCCGCTTCCACGCATAACCCAGGGTTTCCACGATCAGCAGGGTGAACACGCCCACCGCCGCCGCCCCGAACCAGCCCAGGTCCGCAAAGGCGGCCGCCCAGGCGAACAGGAAAATGATCTCCACGTCGAAAATGACGAACAGGATGGCCACCAGGTAGAACTTGACCGGGAAGCGGTGCATCGGTTCGGCTTCGGTGACGATCCCGCACTCGTAGGGCTCCAGTTTTTCGGGGGTGGGACGGCGGTAGGAAAGCAAATAGGAAACAATCAGCGAAACGCCCGCAAAGGCCGTCGCCAAGACGAACATCACTGCTATGGGGAGGTAGTCGGAAAGGGTCACGGCCTTCCTCTTGGGAGCCGTCCCAGGTTAGAGCCGCCGGGCGTTTCCGCCAAACCATCGGCGGCCGGTTCGGCCTCCTCCGCCGCGCCCGGCCGCCCCATTCGCACGAAGCGGGCGGACAGCACGCCGTAGCGCCGGGCGGCGTCCGAATGGTCGAAGGGGACGGCGGCGGCCACGCTGGCGTACATTCCGGCACCTTTCTCCCAGCACCGGATGGACTGCGGGATCAGTTCGGGGGCGAACCGGTCGGTGATGTCCCAGTCGAAACAGATCGGCTCCTGGGGAGTGGGTTCGTCGTGCACGTCGGTTATCAGCAGGAACAGCCCGCCCGGGCGGGTGAGGCGTTTGATCTCCCCGATGGCCCCCTCCAGGTCGTCTACATGGTCCAGGGAGTTGAAGGAGCACACGATGTCGAAGTGGCCGTCCGCGTAGGGGATGGCTTCGGCGGGGGCGGTCACATAGGTCATCTTGTGGTCGCTCGCCCCCAGTTTCAGGTAACGGTCGGCCAAGGGGTCCACTCCCACCCGCTCCCGGGCCCCGGCGGCCCATTCCAGGGAACCGCGCGGGCCGCAACCGATGTCCAGCACTTTTTGGTCGGCGTAGTCGGCGGGGGTCAAACCGAAATGGGTAGTGTAGAAACCCTCGTACCAGGAGTTGAGCAACTCTCCTTCCGCCTGCTTGCGCCCGCTCCAATAGGCGAGTTCCCCTTCGCTCTTGTCCGGCATATCCGCAGGCTCGTCCGCACCCGGCGGGCGGGGCGGCGGTGAACCGGGGGTTGCGATGGCCATGCCCGCATTTTACCCGCCCGGCTCGCCGGGAATGTTTTACCCGGCCAGGTGGTAGCTGAGTATTTGCAGTTCGGTGGCCAGGTCCACCTGCCGCAGGTGAACGCCGGACGGGATGTCGAGGGCGGCCGGGGCGAAGTTGAGGATGGAAGACGCCCCCGCTTCTACCAGCAGGTCGGCCGCTTCCTGGGCCGCCGCGGCCGGGGTGGCGATGATCCCCACCGCGATCGGGGAGCGGGCGGAGTCGGCGACCAGCCGTTCCGTCGACCGCACCGGTATCCCGCCGATTTCGGTTCCGATCTTGCCGGGGGCGGAGTCGTAAAGGCCGACGATGCGAAACCCGCGCCGGGCGAACCCTCCGTAGCCCGCCAGGGCCGACCCCAGGTTGCCCGCCCCCACCACTACCACCGACCGGTCCTTGGTCAGCCCCAGTCGGCGCCGGATGACGGCGGCCAACTCTTCGATGTAGTAGCCGGTGCCGGGCTTGCCGTAGGAGCCGAGGCGCGACAGGTCTTTGCGCACCCCGGCCGCGTTCATCCCCACCCCCGCCCCCAGTTCGGTGGAGGAGATGGTGGCCTGGGCGGGCGGCCTCTGCTCCAGACACCGCAGATACCGGGGCAACCGCTCCACCGTGGCCGCGGGCAGGTTGTTGTTGGATGCTATGCGCTCCGTCATCCCCCGCATTTTACGCCCGCCCCCAACCCCCTCCGCCGACCCGGCGACCCGACCCGCCGCGGGGTCATTGGCTACCCGGTTCCGGAGCCGCGGGAGGAGGATCAGTTCGTTCCCCCCGCCGGCGGCTCCGTCCTCCACCGGCTCCGTCTCCTCGTCAGCCGGGGCGATACCCGAATCGTCTTTGCCCGGAACCGGAGGCGGCAGGACGGTGGCGTTTTCCGTAACGCCGTAGGTTGCTCCAACTGTTATATAAAAATCCCGCAGATAGACGGCATCGGTGATTAATGATGGTAGATATGATTCCGCCCCGATCCTGCCATTGGTTATCTTGCTTCTTTCCTCTGCCGCCTCTTTAATATCTTTAATCATCTCCGCCAAGGGTAAATCCATTTTAGAACGTTGTTCATCAGTTTGAGCTAGAGTTATTTCTAGTGCGATGGCTCTTAACTCGCTCTCCTGATTCTGTTCTATGAACCACAGATTGAACGGATTTCTAGTTACCCAAGTCTCCACTCCCAAGGTACCTGGCAAACTAAGAAAAAGTAGCAGTTCCTTGCCCTCAAATGTAGATGCAGTACGAGATGCCGGATCGTTCCAAGAACTAAGATATTCATCTTTGTGGTTATGCCAATCTGTCAACTGGCTTAGATATAGACTTTCTCGGTGTAAAGATACTGTTACTTTAGCGGGACCGGCACCGACTATATATTCAGCAATGCCGATGTCAACAAAACAGTGATAGTGATATAGATCATCGAGCAAGTAATCTGCGTTGGGTTGCACATAATTCGGCACTATTATAGGATAGATATCGCACCGAGTCGAATCAGGTTACGCCACACCTCGTACTACCAAGTGCGGTACGGCGGAAGTACTACCTTGCCCTAGTAAAATGTCGGTGAACGTAGGTATTCTATCATAATTGAGCCAGTACGGTATCCCACCTGCGGAAGAATAGGTTTCCAGTGGCGTCTCTCCAGTTGACCTAAGGCCGGCGTCGTCGGTAGCGGGCGGGGCGGTTGTTTCCTCGCCCGGTACCGGAGTCGAAGATACCGTCGTTCCCTCGTCGGTTGGGACGGCGCCCGGATCGGGGTCGTCTTCGCCCGGAACCGGCGGGGGTAGGACGGTGGCGTATTCGGAATCATCGTAGACGGCTCCCGCCGATTTGTAGAAGTCGCTCAAGTAGTTGGCGTCGGTGACTAGCAAAGGCGTGGAAGGGTCGTCGGTTACTCTTCCGCCCGTTAGTTCGTTTCTTTTGAGGGCGGCGGCTTTTACTTCCTGAACCAGATCAGTTAGAAGCATATCCAGATGTTGCCGGTCTTCTTCGGTTTGGGCATAAACAATGTTCGCGGACACAGCCCGGTACTCACCGTTGTCCCCTTTCTGTACATACCAAAAAGTGAAGAAACCTTTAATGTACCACGACTCTACCGTAAGAGTTAAAGGTGTTGTAAGAAATACAACTAATTCCTTACCCTCGAAGCTAGCGGCTACTTTAGATTTTCGATTCCTATAACGTTCCTCTAACTCCTGAGCGGAGTAACTTTCCGCGATAGTAGAATCGATATTATATCTCCTCAAGGCAACAGTTAATAGTGGTGGGCCCTCGCCTACTATGTATTCCCGTACTGCTACATCGACAAAGCAATGATAGAATTGGGTATCGCTCCAATCAACTATGTGTACTTCTTCAGGCGCATAGTTAGCCGGTTTAATAGGGTGGATCCCACATCTAGTGGAGTTAGGGTTTACTACTCCTCTGATGACTATGTGAACGGGCATTAGTTGAGTTCCATATGAGTTTAGCACTTGCACAAAATCAGGATCAGAACCATCTGGCGGAAAGACTATCAAAGAAGAATGATGTGTTCCACTGTCAGGGCTATGATCCTCTTCATAAGGGGTGAATGTTATCGGTTGACAAGGATCTCCGGTTCCAACAGGAACGCAAGGAGGAATCACCTCCTCCAAATACGACGGTTCAGCCCTATCCGATACCTCGCCAAGGCTCTCGCTACAAGCAAGTACGAAGAAAGCCAGCACTGGTACCAGGCAAACAAGGCCCCGAGAATCTCTATTTCGTTTCATAATCCTAGCATAATCATTCAACAACTAGGGTAGTAGTGGTGGTTTGCGCTTCGCCGGGGTTATCGGTAATCTCGGGCTTGGTATCGTCATCATCAGTTGGGGCAACGTCAGCGGACTCCTCGCTGGGTGCACCGTCGTCATTGCTTGGCGTAGTGGTGGTTTCCGTCGGCATGAGCGATGTTGTGGTTTCTGTTTCTTCTCCGGGTGGTTCATTCGGTGCTGGGGCGACTTCTTCCTCGCCTGGATCCGCAACCGGGACGGTAGTGGTGGTTCCGGTTACTGGTTCCGTAGGGGCAGGTTCGGTAGTAGTGGTTGTGATCTCCGTTGCTTCCGTAGTGGTGGTGACGGTGGGAGCACTCTCGGTTGTGATTGGTGTTTCCGTTTCCGTAGTGGTGGGAGCGGTTGTGGTGGTTGTGTTCTGTTCCACTGTTAGGCTGGCGTCGTCGGTAGCGGGCGGGGCGGTTGTTTCCTCACCCGGTTCCGGAGTCGAAGATACCGTCGTTCCCTCGTCGGTCTGGATGGTGCCCGGATCGGGGTCGTCTTCGCCCGGGACCGGTGGGGGTAGGACGGTGGCTCTATCTGTATCGTTATAGAGGGCACCCGCTTCTAGATAATGTTCTCGCAAATGATTGGCATCTGTTATCAGTAGAGGGAGGGAAGCGTTGATTCCAAGTCTACCTCCAGTAATAGTTACCCTTTCTTCTGCCGCTTGCTTAACCTGTCTTGTAAATTCGTTTAGAGGCAAGTCCAAACGATTCCTTTGTTCCTCTGTCCTAGCGTACCTGATATTTGACGCAACAGCTCTTATCTCGTCTCCCATACGTTGTACAAACCATATGGCAAATAGCCAACCTCGGGTCCAGGATTCCACGGCAATAGTGGATGGCGGTTTAAGAAATATTATCAGTTCTCTACCTTCATATGCTACCGCAGTTCTCAATTGGGGGTTATCAAGGTAATTCATTTCAACATCATCTTTGATATTCGACCAATCATCTACGTCGAGGCCCACCAGTGATTCACGGTGAAGCGATACTGTTAATTCAGGGGGCCCTGTTCCTACAATGTATTCATTTATTTTAACATTAGCAAAGCAATGATAATGTTCAACTCCTTGAATTTGGCTGGTACTATATGGGAAGGTTCTTAACGGATATAATTCACATCGGGTTGTATTTGGTATTACCGTACCTCTCACTACTATATGAGGAACAGCTTGAGGGTAGTACTCACTTGCCACCTCACCTAATAACATTCCGGTAAAAGAAGGAGGCATATCGTCACGCAAGGGCCAGCCAGGAATCGATCCCTCAGATGAAGCGGTCTCTACTACAGGAGGAGTACCGAATTCGCAAGGATTCTGGCTTGATTTATCTATAGGAATACATGGCGAAATAGTATCCTTTAGGTAGGATATTGTTGGTCTTCCCATTTCATTATATCGTACAGTATTTGCCAAGGTTGTCACTACTGTTATATCAATAATAGGAACCAAAGATATGATAGTAGAGGAAGGTTCAACACCAGGAGAAATAGAAACTACCCCAGTGGGTTCGGTTTCCCAAACACTATCCATTTCTCCTCCGCAACTCGGTATAAGTAACGAAAGTGGTAGTATCATTAGAGCTATAGTAGTCCTGCTTTTCATGAGCCCTCCATTTTCAACGCGATTGATATATAGTTTTGACTGCCACAACATCAAGTTGGGTTGGTCGGCAGAAATTGTCTTTAATAGTATGCATCACTGAAATTTCGGCCACCTTTGGATGATGCAGACCATAAGCATGACCAGTTTCATGCATAACTATTCTAGACAATAATGTACATCCTTTCTTCAAGTCTTCTTTACATCTTTTATTATTTTCGGTCTCATGGTCTTCTGCAACGCATTCAAGATGTTTGGCATGATTATCTTCAATAGCAATATTTGTATAACTTAAAATATTACGAGTTTTAGGTGCCTTTTTGGCACACCCCAATGGTAAATCATCCGATTTACAGTATTCCGCCATGTCTGCAGTATTTAATAAGAACAAAAAGTTTGCTCTCTCGCCAAGCAGGAAGTTAAAGTTTCGATTAGCGGTCGTGCATTGATATTTAATAATTCCAATACCTGTGAGGAAGTATTGGGTACTTGTTTTCCAAACTCCAGTACCCCTTTTTATTTCCTGTACTATTCGACCGCGATTATCGGATGGCATGCCATTTTGGCATATTTTGTAATTATAAGTATTCGTTCGACGGTATCCCATAATAGGGATACCAGCTACAGTTTCGCCTTTATCAACACTGGTTTCAACGTCAGTTGGGTATGTGTAGATTGGGTGTGATTTGGCTATTAGGGTGTTGTGGTTGTAGGCTTCTATTGTTATTTTGTATAGTGTTGTTAGTTTGATGCCTCTCAGTAGTTGTTGGTTGGTTGGGCGGGGTATGTTGTGTTCTGTTTCGTTTTGGCCGGTGAATGGTTCTGCTTCGTAGATTAGTTTGTATTTGGTGGCTGTTGGTACGGTTAGCCATTCTATTAGGCTTTGCCCATAGGTGGTTTTTTTACCGTTGGTGGGGTTGGTTATGATGGTAGTGGTGGGGCTGTGTCCGTTGGCTTTCGGGTTGTAGACTGCGCCGAGAGTGGTGGTCGTAGTGGTGCTTGTAGTAGTGGTTGCAGAAGGAGCGGTGGTGGGTGTGGTTCTTGTTACGGGTGTTGTTGTGGTAGTAGTGCTCGTGGTTGCCGGGGCGGTGGTCGTGGTGGTGGTAGTAGTGGTGGTGCTGGTGGGGAGTGTGTAGGTGGCGGGTAGGGTGGTGGAGGTGGGGGTGCGGGTGTAGTGGCAGGTGGCGTTGTTGCGTTGGGTGAATTGGTAGCCTCCGGTGAGGGCGGCGGGGCAGGAGTAGGTGGTGTTGGTTTGCGCGGGTTGGGTGTTTGTGCCGGTGCGGGTGTAGCGGCAGGTGGTGGATGTTTTGCTGGCGTAGGCGTAGGTGTCGGGCGCGGTCGGGCAGAAGCGCACGATGGCGGTGTTGGCGGGGCGGGTGGTGGTTGGGGTGCGTGTGTAGGTGCAGGTTGTGCCGTTGCGGGCGCCGGGTCCGTAGCCTCCGGAGGGCCTGGGCGGGCAGGAGTAGATGGTTCTGGTGTTGGCGGGTTGGGTGGTTTTGGGGGTGCGTGTGTAGGTGCAGGTTCCTCCGTTGCGTCGACTGTAGGAGTAGGTGGCGGGCGCGGATGGGCAGGTGTAGATGGTTCTGGTGTTGGCGGGTTGGGTGGTGGTTGGGGTGCGTGTGTAGGTGCAGGTTGTGCCGTTGCGGGCGCCGGGTCCGTAGCCTCCGGAGGGCCTGGGCGGGCAGGAGTAGATGGTTCTGGTGTTGGCGGGTTGGGTGGTTTTGGGGGTGCGTGTGTAGGTGCAGGTTCCTCCGTTGCGTCGACTGTAGGAGTAGGTGGCGGGCGCGGATGGGCAGGTGTAGATAGTTCGGGCGTTGGCCCGGCGGGTGGTTTGGGTGGAGCGTGTGTAGGTGCAGGTGTTTCCCCTGCGTACGCCGGCGCCGTAGCCCCCGGAGGGAGCCGAGGGGCAGGAATAATAGATTCTGACCACGGGCGAGCGGGTAGTGCTCCCGGAGCGGGTGTAATAGCAAGTGGACCCGCTCCGGCGGCTGTAACGAAAAGTGGACGGAGTGGAAGGGCAGTGGTAGCGGCGGGTGATGATGCTGTAGGTAGCCGTGCGGGTGGTAGACGCGGAGCGGGTGTAGTAGCAGGTCCCCGCATTACGACGCGAGTAACGAAACGTAGAAGGCGACGACGGACAGTAAGAAGAAGACCGCACCCGCGCCGGCAAGGTGGTGCTTCCCGAGCGGGTGTAGGTGCAGGTGGTCCCTCGGCGGACTCCGGTGCCGTAGCCTCCCGACGGGGCGGAGGGGCAGGAGTAGCGGGTTGTGCGGTTGGCGGGTAGGGTGGTGCTTCCCGAGCGGGTGTAGGTGCAGGTGGTCCCTCGGCGGACTCCGGTGCCGTAGCCTCCCGACGGGGCGGAGGGGCAGGAGTAGCGGGTTGTGCGGTTGGCGGGTAGGGTGGTGCTTCCCGAGCGGGTGTAGGTGCAGGTGGTCCCTCGGCGGACTCCGGTGCCGTAACCTCCGGAGGGCGGGGAGGGGCAGGTGTAGGAGGTTCGGGTGTTGGCGGGCAGGGTGGTGCTTCCCCTGCGGGTGTAGGTGCAGGTGTCGCCGTTGCGGACCCCGCTCCCGAAACCCCCGGTTGGGGCGGAGGGGCAGGAGTAGGAGGTTCGGGTGTTGGCGGGCAGGGTGGTGCTTCCCCTGCGGGTGTAGGTGCAGGTGTCGCCGTTGCGGACTCCGCTTCCGAACCCTCCCGTCGGGGCGGGCGGGCAGGAATAAGAAGTTCGGGAACTCACCGGCAAACTGGTACTGGCGTCACGAGTGTAGTTGCAAGTCGTTCCCACCCGAGACTGGAAACTAAACGTAGGAAGCGCCGCCGGACACGAAAAACTGGTAACCGAATCCGCAGACACGCTCGCAGATCCCGACCGGGTGAAAGAACACGACACCACCCCATCCGAACCCGTCGTCCTACTGCTAAACGTATAAGTAGGCGGCGCATCCGGACACACATACGAACCCCCTGACCCCCCGGCGCCGCTCGCGCCGTCGGACGACCCCGCCGTACCGCCTCCATCGCTGTCCGCTTCCTGCCCAGCCTCCGCCGCTGCCGTCTCCGACCCGTCCCCCGCCCCCGGGATCAGCCACGGGCCCGACACCCCCACCGCCACCAGCAAAACAACCGACAAACCCCACCGCCCCCGACGCAACTCCCGCCCCCACCAACCCAAACACTCCAAAAACAAATCCCGCCGATACGGAACATGACGACCCCGCACCACCCGCACCCGCACCACCCCCCGCACGCGACGCGGCCTCCCCCGACCGCTCCTGCTTCTCCAACGGGCTAAACGACTACGCACCGACCCTTCCCCAGCGAGTACTAACGCCCAGCCTACACCACCCAACCCGGCCCCGCCGCCCAAAACCGGATTTTTTCCGAGGGGGGATTCAGGAGCGTTCTTGGTCTCGTTCGTAGCGGTGGAGGGCTACCAGGAACATTGCGAACAGGATGCCGGAGGCGACCGTGAAGGCGCCGGGGATGATGCGAATCTCAAAGGCGTTCAAGCCTTCGAAGTCCACCGGGCGCGGGCCGCGCGGCGCGTAGAGCACGAACAGGATGGAGTTGATGGTCGTCCATCCGAAAACCCCGGCCCCCAGCATCAGCACCGCCAACCGGCGGCCCAGGTTGGTGTAGTTCAACAGGTAGATGGTGCCGAAAAACACCAGCACCGCCGCCAACGTCAACACGATCCCGGTGAACAACAGGTTCTGGGACAGAATCGTCCGGAACAATTCCCGCACCGGTTACTCCCTTCCGTCCAAAGTGGGCCCCCGCAGGTAACCCACGATCAGGTCAATGTCTTCCTGGGAAAGCACCTGTCCGAAGCCGGGCATCCGGCCCGAACCGACCCCGTTCACCCCGTAGCCCTCCCCCGAAACCGAACCTTTTTCCACGAACTCGGCCAAATCCTCCGCCTCCAGGAACTGGGTCCGGGAGCGGCCCGCCCGCAACGACGGACCCAATGCCCCCGCGGCTTGCACTTGCTGGAAGGCGGGCCCGGCTGAATAACCGGCGGTGTGGCATCGGGCGCAATACCCGTTGAACAGGGCCGTCGCCCGATCCGCCTCCTCCCGGTTGCCGGCGAAAGAACCGTCCGCCACCGCCTCCAGGTCCACCTCCCAGCGGGAGGCCTGCGCCGCCTCCTCCAAAAAGGACAAACCGAACTCGGCTTGCTCCAGCAGGGTTTCCCGGTTCTGGGAGGTTATGGTCAACGAAGTGGCCCGCGACTCCAAGTCGCTCACCATCCGGGCGGCGGACCGGGAATCGGAGGTTCCGATCAGGGTTTCGGAGTTGCGGGGGTCGAAGGAGGAGGCCACCGCCAGAAAACCGGCCTGCAAAGCCTCCTCCCCCAAGTCGGTCAGACCGGACTCGGCCGTGTCCGACAGGCCGTCCCCGTCGGTGTCGATCCCGTCCCCGGCCCCATCCAGGATGTCCCGGCCCCGGCCGGCTATGTCCGAAACCACCGTCGACGACGACCCGGAGTCGGCGATTTCCTCCACTAGGGCCCGCTGGTCGTCGATCTGCGTAGCCACCGAATCGGCCGCCGTCGCCAGACGGTTGCGGGCCCCGTTCACCGTCCCTTCGATCCGGAGCAGGGCCTCCTCCTGCGAAACCTGGAAAGAGCCGATGTAGTTGAGCAGGTCGTCGATTTGTTGCGAGTTGAGGGCCCCGCCCCCTTCCAAACCCCAGGCGGGCATGGGGGAGTTGGCCCGTCCGTAAGCGATCCAAAAGCGCACCTCGTCCCGGTCGTAGCGGAAGAAGATGTCGTTCAGGGAAGGGGCCGCCCAGCCGGATACGTTCACCTTGGAGCGTTCCTCCAGGTAAGCGGCCACCCCGCCTCCCCCCTCGGCCCCATGACAGTCCCCGCATCCGAACTCGTCCCACACCTCGTGCCCCCGCTCCAAGGAAGCCTCGGCGAACTCCTCCACGAACCCCTCTTGGCGGCCGAACTCCCCCAAGTAGTAGATGGGCATGGCCAGGGTGAGGAACCCGGCCGCCACCACCGCCCCCATCAGGGTGCGGTCCAGGCGGGTGGTTTCCAACTCGTCATCGGTGGCCGCCGCCGACAGGTTGGACGGAACCGGATCCCGCCGCTCCCGCCGCGAACCCGACCCGACCAGGTAGGCGAACCAGCCGATGGCCCCCAGCGCCATGATGGTGACGACCAGCGTGGCCACCCGCTAGGCCTCCTCGCCCGCGTTCAAGGCGATGCAGGACGGACCTTGCGGATAGCGGACGGTTTTGGCGATGGCCCGCGAAGTTTGCAGGATGGTCCCGGTTCTGACGATCAGCCGCCCCTCCTGCTCCGACAAGGCGAACCGGTCCAGGTTGCGGGGGGCGGGGCCCGCCTCGTATTCGCCCGCATAGTTGTATTTGGAGCCGTGGCAGGGGCATTCAAACCCCTGGGAGGTTTCGCACCACGGCACCCGGCACCCCAGATGCACGCACCGCTGGAAAAGGGCGGTCAGGCCTCCCACCACCACCGGCATGCCCTCGAACTGGGAGCGGGAAATATCGGTTTCGGCGAAGGGCACGATGTAGGCCCGGGCTTCGGGGACGAACTTGGGCAGGATGGAGCCGTCCGATAAAAACACTTCCGCCCGCAACTCGGTGATGTCGCCCACGTCGATGTCGGAGCCGAATCCGCCCGACAGGCGGGGCCACAGGAAAGCCAGGTAGGCGATGCCGTTCAAACCCAAAAAAGCCCCGAAGGTGATGCCCAGCGCCCGGGTGAAAAACTGCCGCCGGTTCACCCCCGCCTCCTCCGGGGACAGCTCTTCCACCGCCGCCACCTCCATGGCGGCCAACGCCGTTTCCGGCTCCGGCTCCGCGGCGGGGGCCTCTACTTCTTCCTCCGCCGGTTCTCCCTCGGCCGCGGCGGGGGCCTCCCCGGCCGGTTCCGGTTGCGCGACTACCGGTTCATCCAGACGGGAACGGTCCGCGCGGCGGGTTTCCCGGGACACCCGCAACCGGGGCCGGGAAGGGCCGGTCCGGGGGGCCCCGGTGGTGCGGCGGTAGGCGATCACGAACGCCCCCAGCACCCCCGCCACCGCTATCGCGGCCACGGCCAAGACCAACAGTTGAAAGGCGGTCATTCGAAATGCACCCAGTCTTTCAAGTCGTCGAACCAGATGCCGTCCGCCCATGGGTAGGTGAAGTTGAATCCCGGTCCCCGGAACAGGGTGCCGATGAGGGTGAGGGTGGCGGAACCGGCCAAAAACAACGTGAACAGCATGATGGCGAACTTGCGGTCGGCGGGGTTGGTGGACGGGTTGCGGTCCACGTAGGGGATGACCATAAACCCGACCAGGCCGGTGATGGTGGGGATGATCACCCCCGCGATCTGCGGGTCGTAGTAGGAAAGCAGTTCCTGCAAGCCGAGGAAGTACCAGGGGGCTTTGGACGGGTTGGGGGTGGCGTTGAAGTTGGCCAACTCCAGCAGGGGGGCCTGCAGGATCACCGACAACACGATCAGGCCGGCGGTGATCACCATCAAGGCCGAAAACTCGGAGATCATCAGGTGCGGCCAAGTGTTCACCTTGTCGGTGGGGGTGCTTTTCACCTGCTGGATGGCGCGGGCTTTGACTACGGTCAGCAGACGTTGCGGGCGCACCCCCTCCGGGACTCCGGCGGGAGGGATGACCGGCCGGGGCGACACCGAGGAGGCGGTTGCTCCGTTTCCCGTTGCGGGAGTGGGTTCCGTCGGCGGATCCATCGTGGTCACCGCGGCCGCCGCCTCCTCCGGTTCCGCTTGCGCGGCGGCCTCGGGTGCGGGCGGCTCCTCCATGACCGGGGGCGTGACATCCGCGGGTTCTTCGTCCGGCGCGGCGGCCTCTGACGTAGGAGCGGGTGCGGGTTCTTCGTCCGGTGCGCCGTCGTCCGCCGCGGGTGCGGGCGCCTCTTCCGGAGCGGGTTCGTCCGGCGCGATCTCCGCCGTCGGAGGGGACGGGGGAGGGGACTCGCCTCTCATTTCGGCCAACACCTGCTCCACCGGCACCCCCAGGGCCTTGGCCCGGGCCTCCGCCGAACGGACCAGAAGATGTTCGGGCAGTTCCGCCATCGTCCCGCCTAGTTCGCGCCCTGCGGCGTCCGCCGGATCACAACGGCCCCGAAATCCCGCCGTCTTTGCGCACCCTCCAGAAGTGGACGGCCATGAAAATAACGATGATGAAAGGCAAAAACAGCACATGCAATACGTAGAAGCGCAACA
The DNA here is from genome assembly GCA_965243835.1 of Candidatus Spongiisociaceae bacterium. Taxonomy (GTDB): domain Bacteria; phylum Actinomycetota; class Acidimicrobiia; order Spongiisociales; family Spongiisociaceae. The sequence continues at coordinate 2,835,830 of OZ251578.1, read as the reverse complement.
GCGTGTTGCCGGTTACCTCCACCCCGCCCAGCAGGGCGAACTTGACCTGGTTGCCGAACAGGGGAGTGAACCCCGCCATGTTGGTGCCCACCGTCACCGCCCACAGCGCCAACTGGTCCCAGGGCAACAGATAGCCGGTGAAGGACAGGAGCAGGGTGAGCAGGAGCAACACCACCCCCACCACCCAGTTGAACTCCCGGGGGGGCTTGTAGGCCCCGTGGTAGAACACGCGCGACATATGCAGGAACACGGTCAGCACCATCAGGTGCGCCCCCCAGCGGTGCAGGTTGCGCACCAGCGACCCGAAAGCCACCGAGGTGGACAGGGCCTCCACGTCGATGTAGGCGGCGGGGGAGGTGGGACGGTAGTAGAACATCAGGAAAATGCCGGTGATGGTGAGCAGGATGAACAGGAAAAAACTCAAACCCCCCAGGCACAACGTGTAGGAGAGGCGCACCCCGTGCCGCTTCACCTTCACCGGATGCAGGTGGTAGAGCACGTTGTTCATAATCACGTAGGAGCGGTTGCGGGGGCTGTCGCTGTAGCCCTTTTTGAACGGGGAGCCGGGCCGGAACATGGACTCCCAGAAGGGGCTGCCCCGGAAAGATTCGGCCGCGGCCGCCGCCCGCTCCCGCAGGCTCACCCGTTTGCCGTTCGCCATTTCGACCTCCTCACCACCTCATCCCGTAGGTGTAGCCGTTTTTGAAATCGCGGGCTCCGGTGTCGATGTCCCAGGGGGCGGAGTCGATCAGCCCGGCGTTGAGGGCGTTGTCGGTCACCGACCCCTCGAACTTGCCGATGGAGATCACGTTGGTGGGGCAACGGTCGATGCACAGCTGGCAACGGGTGCATTCGTATTCGTCCACCACGAAGAACCCCAGGTTGTCCGACCCCTCGGCCGGATGGTCCACCCCGTACGCCTCGTCGATGGCGTCCAGCGACAAGTAGTGGATGCACTTCCAGGGGCAGATGTCCACGCACCCCTCGCAGATGATGCATTCCGCCTGGTTGATGTGCAAAAACTGCTTGGGCCGCACCTGGTCGTTCACGTAGTCGGCCTCCACCATGGCCAACTGGTAGTCGTCCCGGAAGGGGGGGGTCTCGAACCAGACCTCTGTTTTGGCCATTATTTGACTCCTTTGACCAGCGGCCGCCCGTAGGGGGAGACCGTCTCCGCCGCCTTCTCCGCCGGGGCGGGGCCGCCCAGTTTCTGTACGAACCGGGCGAACAGGACGATGAAGGTGAGCGCCCCCATATTATAATTAATGGACACGAAGTCCTTGATCGCCCCCCAGCTGATCCCGACGTCGTTGCCCAGCACCAGGGGGGTCCAGATGGTGAAGGCGTCGTTCTGTTCGGTCCAGTTGAGCGGCCCCTGGGCCAGGTTGAGCCACTCCGAGGCCACCGTGCCCAGCAGGATGACCAACTCCAGCATGGCCAAAAAGGCGGCGAAGGAGGCCAAGGCCCACGTCATGCGCCGTCCCAGGATCAGGGCCAAAACCAATCCCGCCAGCATCATCTGGGAGCCGGCGAAGGCGGCCAGATGCCCCAACGTGAACCAGGGCAGGCACCAGTCCCCGCCCTGGAAGAGGCAGTCCCGGGGGACCCACCCGAAGTAGTCCACCTCGATGCGCAGGTCCACCGTGGTCTGCGGCAGGGAGGAGTCGATCACCGGGGTGCGGTCCACCACCTGCGGTTGCCGGTCGTAGATGATGACGTCGCCCGCCTGCACGCCCGTCGCCTCGGCGGTGGGAATGGTCACCGTCTCCACCGAGGGAAAGTTGGAATAGTGGTTGAACCAGACGCCGATGACGAAGGCGGCCAAACCCAGGGTAAACAGCGCCCAGCCCGAGCGGGAGCGTTCCCGGTTGCTCATTTGCCGAAGCTTGCGTTGCAACATCTGGTGGCTTGTCTCCGTCTCCGTTGTCTCCGCTTGCCCGACGCGGCCCCCGCCGCCGCGTTCGGCTATTGATAGCATATATGACCGCAACGGCTAAACCGGTCCTTGCCGTATGCCGGGGGCGTAGTCATTAGGATAGAGGATGTCCGGGCCGGTTCCTGATATGTTAACCGCAAGTTCGGGCGGGCGCGGGCCCGGCGGGCCCGGGCGGCAGGATAAGCTCAAGAATAAGCTAAGGAGTCGGGGCTTGACGCAGGTCACCGCCACAGACCATCCCACCGGCGCGCCGGGCGCGGCCGCGGCCATGATGTTGATCGCCTGCCTGTTCCTGGCGGCGGGGACGGCGTTGCTCGCCCTGCTGATGATCAAGCTGGCGATTCCGGTTCTGTTCGAGGCGGTGCCTCCCCTTTCCTACGGACGACTGCGCCCCGCCGCCTACAACCTGCTGGTGTACGGGGCGGGGGGAGCCCTCGTCCAGGCGGCCGCCTACTATCTGGTTCCCCGGCTGGCGGGGGCTCCCCTGCGCGGGGAACGGATCGCCCTGCTCAACGGCGCGGCCTACGCCGGGCTAACGGCGGTCGGGTCGGCCCTGGTGATGTTGCGGGGGCCGTCGGGAACGGAACTGTCCGAGTTCCCGCCGGTGATCGACTGGCTCTTGGTCGCTTGCATGCTGACCGCGGCCTTGTTGGTTGCGGACATTGGCCGCAGGCGCACCGAAACGGGGTCCTACGTCGCGTTGTCCTATGTGATGGCCGCGCTGTGGTGGTATCCGGTCCTGTATGCGATCGGTTCCCTTCCCGGCCTAGTCGGGATCGGGACGTTTTTTCAGGCCGGGCTGGTTTCGGCCGGGATGTTGACGGTCGCCTTTCCGGCCGCCCTCTTGGGGGCGGCTTATTACACGGTGATGCGCGACAGCGGACGCCCCCTGTTTTCCGGAGGGTTGGCCCGGGCCGGTTTTTGGACCTTGGCGGGGGCCGGGTTGCTGGCCGCCCCCGTTCGTTACATGAGCGGTCCCGCTCCGGCGTGGATGGAGGCCGCGGCCACGGTGGCCGCTATGGGCTTGGGGCTGTCGGCGTTGGCGGTGGCCGTCAATTTGACGATGACGGTGCACGGCGGCTGGGAGGAGGCGAAAACCCGTCCCGCCCTGGCGGTGACCATGGCCGGAGTGATGACCTACGCGGCGGTCATCGGATTGACCGGGCTGTCCGGGTTTCGCTCGGCGGCGGCGGCGGTGGGTCTGACCGCCTGGCAGGAAGGCCTGGATCTGGGTTTGGCGCTGGTGGCGGTTCCGTTGCTGGGACTGGGGTTCGTCCTGTACGCCTTTCCCCGGCTGACGGGACGGGAAGTGTTTGCGCCCCGCACGGTGCAGATCGGGATGCGGCTCACCCTGTGGGGCGGGGCGGGGGCCTGTGCCCTGTTGCTGATCGCCGGGTTGGTGACCGGCCTGTCCTGGAATTGGGCCAACGCGGCCGGGGCCCTGCGCAACACCGGAGCCGGTTTCGGAACCATCCTGGACGGGGTGGCCCCCCTTTACACGTTGACCGCCGGGGCGGCGGTTGCGGCCGCAACGGGGGTGGCCCTCTTGGCGTGGTCGGTGTTGCGCACCTACGTTTCGGGACAGGCGGCCCCGGTGGAAGCGCTGGTCCCGGTGGGGACGGTCCCGGAATCGGCGGAGGACGGGGGCGGGGATGAGTGATCGTTCGGCGGCCGCGGCCTTGGCGGGCTCCCGAGGGATCTCTGGCGGAGGGGTCGGCCGCGGTGCGGCCGGCGACTGGTTGCGCTTTCTGCATGCTGACCGACGGGGGCGGGAGTTGCGGCGGGGGCGGAGTTGGTTTCGGCGGCGGACGGGGGCGGGGATGAGCGTTCGGTTAGTTGCCGCGTCCGTTGTTCGGCGGGGTTCCGGGGGGCATGCGGCGGGATGGTCGGCCGCGGTGCGGGGGCTGGGCGGTTCCGGTTTCCGCGCGTTGCTCGCGGGGACGGCTTCGGTTTCGGCGGCGGACGGGGGCGGGGATGAGTGATCGTTTGACGGCCGCGGCCGCCGCTTTGCAGGCTCCTGAACATCTGGTGGAACGGTCGGCCGCGGCCCGGGCGGCGGCGGCCGGTTCCACGACCGAGTCGGTGTTGGCCGCTTGGGCGGGAGACGCCCCTTTGCCCGCGGCCCCTCCGCCCTCCGCCCCGGCGGAGGAGGGTTCCGCGCCCGCTCCGGCCGCGGCGCCCGCCGACCCCGCGCCCGCTCCGGTTGCGGCCCCCGCTCCGGCCGCGGCGCCCGCGCCCGCTCCCGTTCCTCCCCCGCCCGCCCGCAGTTCGGCTACTCCAGTCTTGGTGGGCCGCCCCTACCGCTGGTTGGGTACCTGGTTGGCCATCCTGTGTTTGACGGCGGTGGCCGTGATAGCGACGATGGCGGTGCCGGCCCGCACCGGCGGCGACTTCACCCACCTGGTGGGGGACCCGGTGTTGGGGGCGCAGGCCGTAGCGGGGCGGGAAATCTATTTGCGGGAAGGGTGCTGGTACTGCCACACCCAGCTGGTGCGCCCGGTGTTGGCGGATGTGGGGCTGGGTCCGGCCACCGAGACCTACACCGACTCCCTGAAGAACGCCTCCTTCGGAATTCGCCGCCTCGGACCCGACTTGTCCCGGGTGGGGGGGCGGCCCGCCTACGGAGACGAGGAGGGGACCGTGACCGCGGCCCGGATGCGGGATTTCCTGGCCCATCCCGCCGAAGCCGCCCCCGGTGCACTCCATCCCTCCTACGCTTATCTGTCGGACCGCGACCTGGATTCGCTGACCGCCTATCTGACGGAGATGAAATGACGGGGAAGACCGTATGAGCGAGCTGTTGGCGGCCGCGGCCGCCGCCATGGAAACACCCGAAGAGCTGGTGGAACGTTCCGCGGCGGCCCGGGCGGCCGCGGCCGGGGTGAGCACGGAGGAAATATTGGCCGCCTGGGCGGGCGGAGCCCCCGTTCCCGCCGGGACCGCCCCGGCCGCGCCGTCCCCCGCTCCGGTCCCCCCGGAGGCGGCCGCCCCGGCCCCTCCCGCGGAGCCGTCCCCCGTCGTCCCGGCCGCCGCTCCCGCCCCCGTCCCGGCGGCGGCTTCCGTTGCCGCGCCTCCCGTTCCGGAGCGGGTGGGGGTGGCCGAAGCCGGCGACTACCGGGCGGTGACGACGGTCCCCGCCGCCGGAATTCTGGAGCGGACATCGGCGGCCCTTCCCCGCTGGCTGGGGTTGCTGTTCGCGGCGGTACCGCTGGTGGGGCTCACCTATCTGATCAGCTTCGCGGGCGGGCCGACCTGCGGGGAAGGCGGCGCGTTGGCGGTGGATCGCCTCACCGGGGCGGTGGAGAACTGCGACGGTTCCGAGTTCGCGGCCGCGGGCGGGGCCGGGGGAGTGGACATCCGGGCGGTGATCGGCCAAGGGCAGACCGTGTACGGGGCCCCCTCCAGTTGCAGTTCCTGTCATGGGGCGGGGGGAGGCGGGGGCACCGGTCCCGCCTTGGCCGGGGAGGTACTGTCCACCTTCGCCATGTGCACCGACCATTTGGAATGGGTGCGGTTGGGAACCACCGGATTCGAGGCGGCCAACCGCACCACCTACGGGGATACGGGCAAGCCGGTGGGGGCCGGGGGGCAGATGCCCGCCTTTGACAACCTGACCGAGGAGGAACTGACGGCGGTCGTGTTCTTCGAAAGAGTGGTGTTCGGAGGCCAGGACCCGGCCGCGGCGGTGACCGACTGCGGCTTGGCCGACCCGGAGGGGGAAGCCGCCGCCGGGGAGTCCCCGGACGACGCCCCCGCCGAAGCGTAACCGGCGGCTGGTTTGAATGCGGCCGGGCACCGTGATCATGCTGTTGGCCTTGTTGGCCGCCATTGTGACGGCCGGGGCGGTGTTCGCCGTCCAACTGATCCGACTGTAGCCGCGTCTTGATCCGGTTAACCGGCCTCCCATTGCCGGGGCGGTGGGAATATGATACGGGTTGACTCAGGTTATAACTATCGGATATGCTAAAGGAACGATGGGCGCCGGCCCGTTGGACTATTCTTTGTCACACCGGTAAATCATAATGGACCAAAACGACCTCAACCAGAAAGGGAATCAAAATGAGCAAGCCCGTAGGGATCGACCTGGGGACCACCAACAGCGTGATCGCGGTGATGGAAGCCGGAGAACCGACCATCATCCCCAACGCCGAAGGGGACCGGCTTACCCCCTCGGTGGTGGCGTGGAGCAAAGACGGCGCCGAGCTGGCGGGCAAGCCGGCCAAAGGGCAGGCGGTCACCAACCCGGAACTCACCGTGCGCTCCGTCAAAAGGGAAATGGGAACCGATTGGAGCATCACGGCCAACGGCAAGCGGTACGCCGCCCAGGAGGTGGCGGCCCGCGTCCTGCAGAAACTGAAGCGGGACGCCGAAGCCTTTCTGGGAACCAACGTCAAACAGGCGGTGGTCACCGTCCCCGCCTACTTCAACGACGCCCAGCGCCAAGCCACCAAGGAGGCCGGTCAGATCGCCGGTCTGGAAGTGTTGCGCATCATCAACGAACCCACCGCCGCCGCCCTCGCCTACGGCTTGGACAAATCGCAAGACGAGCAGACCATCCTGGTGTACGACCTGGGAGGGGGGACGTTCGACGTGTCGGTGCTGGAGATCGCCGACGGGGTGTTCGAGGTCAAATCCACCAGCGGGGACACCCGGCTGGGCGGGGATGACTGGGACCAGGCCCTGATCAAGCATCTGGTCGACTCTTTCCGGCAGGAGCAGGGGGTGGACCTGTCGGCGGACAAGTCGTCCTCCCAGGGCTTGCAGACCCTGCAACGTCTCCAGGAGGCGGCCGAGAAGGCCAAAATCGAGTTGTCCTCCGTTCCCGAGACCGAGGTCAACTTGCCGTTCATCACCGCCAATGCGTCCGGCCCCCTGCATCTGCAGCAGAAGATCACCCGGGCCGAGTTCCAAAAACTTACCGAAGACTTGGTGAAGCGCACCCGCACCCCTTTCAACAAGGCCATCGAGGACGCCGGGATCAAGATCGAGGACATCGATCACGTGCTGTTGGTGGGGGGATCCACCCGTATGCCGGCCATCCAGGAATTGGTTCAAGAGTTGACCGGCAAGGAACCGAACCGGGGAGTGAACCCGGACGAGGTGGTGGCGGCCGGGGCCGCCCTGCAGGCCGGGGTGCTGACCGGGGACGTCAAGGACATCCTGCTTTTGGACGTTACTCCGCTCACCCTGGGCATCGAAACCAAGGGCGGGGTGACGACCAAAATGATCGAACGCAACACCACCATCCCCACCAAGCGCTCCGAGGTGTTCACCACCGCCGCCCACAACCAACCGGAAGTGGAGATCAACGTCCTGCAGGGAGAGCGGGCCATGGTGGCGGACAACCAGAGCCTGGGCAAGTTCAACCTGACCGGCATCCCTCCCGCCCCGATGGGCGTGCCCCAGATCGAGGTCACGTTCGACATCGACGCCAACGGGATCGTTTCGGTGAGCGCTAAAGACCGGGGCACCGGCCGCGAGCAGGCCATGACCATCACCGGCGGTTCCGCCCTTTCCCGGGAGGAGATCGACCGGATGGTGCGGGACGCCGAACGCCACGCGGCCGAAGACCAGAAACGGCGGGAGTTGGCCGAAGCCCGCAACGGGGCGGAGCAGATGGTGAACCGCACCGAGAAACTGTTGGAAGAACACGGCGACAAACTGGACGACTCCGAAACGGAGAAAATCCGCAAGTCCCTGGCCGCGTTGCAGGCCGCCGCCGACAGCGAATCGGCCACCGCCGCCGATATCCAGGAGAAGGTGGAGGAGGTTCTAGCCGCCTCCCAAGCGCTGGCCGAGAAGATCTACCCCCAAGGCGAGGAGGGACCCTCCGGGAGCGCGGCGACGTTCGACGACGACGAGGATGTGGTGGAGGCCGAAATCGTCGAGGAGGATGATCGCTGATGGCGGAGCGGGAACCCGCGCCGCAACCCTCCCCGGATGCGGCGGAGGTTGACGCCGGGGCCGCGACTGGAACCCCCGAAGTTCCGGCGGAGCCCGTCGCGGAAGAGCCCGGCGAGGGGAAGGCCGACGGGAGGAAGATAGTCGGGGCCGATATCCTGAAGGCCTTGGGCATTAAGGTGCCGAAAGACTCGGTGAAAGCGGCGCGCAAGTTGGCGACCGCCCTGATCGAGTCCCGCAAGGAACGGGACCAAGCGGTGGCGGAGCGGGACGTCGCCCGGGATGAGCAGTTGCGGGCCGTGGCCGAGTTTGCCAACTCCCGCAAACGCCTGCAGCGGGAAAAGGAGGTGAGGGTCGACCAGGCCTCGGAGCGGTTGGCGGGGGAGATGTTGCCCGCTCTGGACGCCATGGACGCCGCCTTGGCCATCGAGGTTCAAACTCCGGCGGAGCAACAAATGCGGGAGGGATTGGAGGCCGTCCGCCATCTGTTGCTCGCGGCCTTGGGGCGGGAAGGGTTGATCCCGATAGACGCGGCGCCGGGAACGCCTTTTGACCCCGCGGTGCATGAAGCGGCCCTCATGGCGGAAGGTTCCGGGGAGGGCTCCGGTGAGATGGCGGTGCATGCGGAACTCCGGCGCGGGTACCGGTTTCGGAGCGGCAAAGTGATACGGATCTCTTTGGTGAGCGTAGGTTTCACCGGGTCGGAGGAGACGGATGCCGCGCCCGCGGCGCCGGTTGACGGGGAGCGGACCGGGGAGGACCCGGAGGAGACGGCGTCGGTTGACGGGGACCGGGAGGGAGCCGGGTCGGGGGAGGGGTCCGAAGCGAAAGCGGAATCCTGACCGGGGCGCGCCATGCAACGCGAATGGCTGGAGCGGGACTTCTACCAGTTGCTGGGCGTAGGCCAAGAGGCGGACGAGGAGGAAATTAAAAAGGCCTATCGCAAGCTGGCCCAGAAATTTCATCCGGACGCCAACCCGGATGATCCGGCGGCCGCCGAGCGCTTCAAAGAGGTTTCCGAGGCTTATGCGGTGCTGTCGGACGAAACCAAGCGCCGGGAGTACGACCAGGTGCGGGCCATGGGGAGCGGGGCTTTCGGCGGTTTCGGCGAAGGCGGGGGATTTGGCGGACAACGGGTGCGGGTGGAGGACCTTTTCGGAGAAGGGGCGGTGGACCTGGGGGGAATATTCGGCGGGTTCGGACGGCGCCGGAACCGCGCTCGCGCCGGCGAAGATCAGACCGCCCGCCTGCGGCTGTCTTTTGAGGACGCGGTGCGGGGGGCCGCCGCCGTCGTGGAAGCGGACGGGGAAGCCGCTTGTTCCCGATGCCGGGGGCGGGGGGCGGAGCCGGGGACCGGGGCGGAGGTGTGCGAGCAGTGCGGGGGGGACGGCACGGTGGCCTCCAATCAGGGCGTTTTTTCTTTTGCCAACCCCTGCCCCGGTTGCCGGGGTTCGGGTCGCATCATCTCCTCGCCCTGCGTCTCCTGCCGGGGTGCGGGCCGGGAGCGGCGCACCCGGCGCATCAAGGTGAAAGTTCCGCCCGGAGTGTCGGACGGCGGGACCATCCGGTTGCCCGGCAAAGGGGGGCCCGGTTCGGGAGGGGGGCCGCCCGGCGATTTGCTGGTCAAGGTGCGGGTGGACGACCATCCCGTTTTCACCCGCCGGGGAAAGGACCTGCATTTGAAACTGCCGCTGTCTTTCACCGACGCCGCCTTGGGGGCCAAGGTGCAAGTCCCCACCTTGAACGGATCGGTAACCCTGAGAATTCCTCCCGGCACCCCCTCCGGGCGGATTTTCGCGGTTCGCAAACAGGGCGTGGCCGGCCAACGCGGCCGACCGGGGGATCTTTTGGTGGAAACCTCGGTGACGGTCCCCTCCCAACTGCCCCGGGCAGCCCGGAAAATGCTGGAGGAGTTTCGGCGGCGTTTTGAAAACGCTCCCCCCGAACCGGAGCGGGAGGAGGCCGGCGACCGGCGGCGCGACCGCAACATGGATCAGGCCCTGGTTGAGTATCTGGTCGACGAATTCCGCAAAGAACATGGGGTGGACCTGTCGGCGGACCAGAAGTCGCCCGCAGGCCGGCAAACAATGCAACGGCTCCAAGACGCGGCCGCGGCGGCCAGGCGGGAGTTGGACGAGGTTGCGGAGACGGAGGTCAACCTGCCGTTCATCACCGCCTCCGCCGACGGTCCCCTGCACCTGCGGCGCAAGATAACCCGGGAAGAGACGCAAAACCTCATCAAAGGAGAGGGGCGATGACCAAAAAGCGAATGTCCAAGGAAGCGGAGGCGGTGTACGTCATTTCGGTGGCGGCCTCCCTGACCGGGATGCACCCGCAGACGTTGCGCATTTACGAACGGCGGGGTCTGATTGAACCGTTCCGCACCCCGGGCGGCACCCGTCGCTATTCGGAAGCCGACCTGCAACGGTTGGCGCTGATCGCCGAGCTGACCGGGGCCGGGGTCAACCTGGAGGGGGCGAAAAGGATTCTGCGGCTGGACGCCGAAAACGCTGCTTTGCGGGCCGAGGTGCGCCGCCTGCGCCGCAAGTTGGCCGAAACCGGGCAGTCGGCGGGCCCGGTCCGCCAGTCCCGCCCGCGTGAGATTATGGTGCGCAGCAGCGTCTTGGACCCCACCGACCTGTTCGGCTAACCCTCTTGCAACTCTTCGGCCCGGGAGCGCATCAGGCGGGCCAAGCGCGCCGCAGCCCGCTCCCCGAGGCCGATTTCCCCCACCCGGTCGGCCCATTTGCCCGCCGTCTCGCTGATTTCCGCCAGTTTGCGGCGTAGCAGGCGGGGCGGAACAGCGAACGATTCCGCGAACCGGACCAGGTCCCGGCCCCGCACGCGCCCCGTGCGGCCGTCCATGTGCAGGGCCAGACGATCGTCCAACCCGTAGGGGGCGGTGGACAGCAGGTCGTAGGCCGGGGTCAACTCCGCCAGCCGTTCCTCGGGCAACCAGCGCACGCTGATGTTTTTGGCATGCATGTCCCCGTTGCCGATCACATAGGAGAAAGCGGTCAACCGCACCAGTTCCAAAACCGAGGCCGCCGGGGTGCTGACCGCGGCCGTCGTCGTCTTTACGACCTCCCGCAGCGACAGGCGATACTTGTCGGCCGGCCAGCGGCCGGCCATCTGGCAGACATCCTCCTGCGGCAGGCGCGTTACCCGTCCGCCTTCCCGCACGCGGTCGAAGCGCTCCACCAGCAGGCCGGCGGCGCCGGTGCGGTCCGCGACTATCCGGCGGGGGGGAACGCGGAACCGGCACGCCTCGGCCATATCCAAAAAAAAGGCCTCGTTTTCCACCAGCCGCGGATAGCATTCCGGCGAGAGTTTCAGGAGGGCGGGACCTCCTCCGGCCCGCACCGGGAAGGAGATGAGCGCGTTGGACAGTTTTTCCTGAACGCCGGGCAGGGCGGCGTCCAGTTGCGGGCGGGGCGCGGCCACGGAGCGGGCGAACAACTCCCCGAAGGAAACCCCGTCCGGCCCCTCCGCTCCCGAAACCGCGCCGGGGTCCCGGGGTCGCTCCCCCACCGGGACCACGGTCGTCCAACCCACCGCATCCCCGCCCACCGCCAGCAACAGGGACAGTTCATCGTCGGGGGAGGTTCCGCAGGCGGCGATGACCGCTTGCAGTCGCACCCCTTCCGGCAACAACCCGGCGAAGAAGGCGGGAACCGATCCTCCCGGCGTGCGATAGGGTTCCTCCCGCAGGGGAAGGGTGACCGCGGCCGCCCGGCCTCCCTCCCGCAGGTAAGCGGGGCGGTAAGCGAACTCTATGTGGTCCGTCCGGCGTCGCAACCGTCCCGCCAGTTGGTCGCCGCAGAAAACATCCGCCGCGTCCATGTTGGCGAATTCCGTCGGGAGTCGGTTCACGGCCTTCCCTGCGGATAGCGGGGACGGCACGCCAGTTCCAGTCCCACCGCGTCGCAGATGGCGATGAGACGGCGCAGGGTGACCGCGGCCCGCCCCCGTTCCACTTCCGAGACCAGCCGCCGGTTCACGCCCGCCAAGTCGGCCGTATCCTGCTGGGTGAGACGCAACCGCCGGCGCCGGCGCCGGATTTCGGCCCCGATTTCCTCCGGGACGGAGCGGGTCGGGCGGCGCGCTATATGTAACATTCACGGGATTTTACCACCGTTCCGGCATTGCCCGAACGTTAAAGCGATATATATGTATCAACTTTGCTTGCCGCGCGGGGCGGAAACCGGACCGGGTTGAGGCAGGTCCGGTTTTGGTTTAGGCTGGGGGTTATGAGCGCGCAAGAAGTCAAGTTCAGCCCGGAGGGGCCGGGGCGGGTGGTTCTGCCCCCGCCGGATGTGATGGCGGCCCGCCTGTTGCGGGAGGCGGGGGGACGCCAAGAGAAGTTAGCCAAGATCACCATCGCCAACCCTTCCTGCTTGCAGGCTTGGGCGGCGTTGGGGGAGCGGTGGGAGTCGGAGGCGGACTCCTCGGTGATGGCGGTAATCGGGGCCTACGCCTGCTTTCGCGTCGGTTATCACCGGGGTCTGGACGCGTTGCGGGCGGCCGGTTGGCGAGGGGCGGAGGCGGTGAAATGGGAGGATAGGAGCAACCGGGGGTTCCTGTTGTGTTTGGAGGGTTTGGGAAGAATGGCGGCGCGGATCGGGGAGCGGGAGGAACATCGGCGATGCGCGACTTTCCTCCATCAGTTGGACCCGGACCGTTATCCGCCGGCCCCGGAACCCCCCGATGCCCCCGGATGAGGAGGGACGTCCCCGCCATAGCCGCCGAGGGGCTCACCAAGCGTTTCGGAAAGGCGACCGCGGTTGAAGATTTAAGTTTTACGGTGCGTTCGGGCGAGGTGTTCGGGTTTTTAGGTCCGAACGGGGCGGGCAAGACCACCACCGTCCGCATGCTGATCGGCTTGCTGAAACCCGGCTCGGGGACGGCCCGCCTGCACGGACAAGCAGTGGGTTCCGACGACTCCCTTCGCCGCCGAATTGGGGTTATGTCCGAAACCCCGGGGCTGTACGAGTCGCTTACGGTGGAGGAGAACCTGTCTTATTTCGCCGATTTATACGGGGTGGAGGCCGCAGTCCGCCCCGCCCGATTCGACGAGTGCCTGGAGCGGGCCGGTTTGGGAGAGCGCAGGCATGACCGGGTGGGAACCCTTTCCAAAGGACTCCGGCAACGGGCGGCCCTGGCCCGGGCTTTGGTGGGGTCCCCCGATATCCTGTTTTTGGACGAGCCGACCGCCGGGTTGGATCCGGAGTCTTCCGTTGCCGTGCGGAAACTGCTCGCAAACCTGCGCCGTTCGGGAGCGACCGTTTTTCTGACCACGCACCGCTTGGAGGAAGCGGCCCGGGTCTGCGACCGGGTGGCGATCCTCAACACCCGCCTGCTCACCATCGGCCGCCCCGACGAGCTGAGCCGGGCCGGAACGTTGTCCATCAACATCGCCCTGGGCGGGCCGCCCTCCCCGCAGACGCTGGCCGCCCTGACCGCCCTGCGGGGCGTTGCGTCGGCCGCGGCCGACGGCTCCGGGGTTGTGTTGCACGCGGAAGCGCGGGAGGCGGTACCGGAGGCGGTGCGGTTGCTGGCCGCCCGGGGTGAGGATGTTTATTCGGTTACCGAAGCGGCCCCCACCCTGGAGGAGGCGTATTTGGATTTGGTGGGAGCGGAGTCGTGAACCCGCGCGTCCGGGCCGTTATCCGCAAGGAGTTCCGCGACTACCGCCGCCACCGGTTCATTTTGCTGACCATGCTGATATTGCCGGTGGCCTTCGTAGCCATCCCGGTGGGAACCTTGTTCAGCCTGCCCGATGATATTCCCTCTTCCGCCGCCCGGTTCCTCGCCGCCCAGTTCACGTTAATTTTCCTAATCGTGCCGGTAGTGTTGCCCACCGCTATTTCCGCCCACTCCATCATCGGCGAGCGCAATCAGCGCAGTCTGGAGCCGCTATTGTCCACGCCCATTTCCGACCGGGAACTGCTCTGGGGCAAGGCTTTGGCGGCGGGGTTGCCCGCGGTGGCGGCCGCTTGGGGAATTTTCGGGTTGTTTCTGTTGTTGGTTTCCTTCGGGGCGCCGCAGGCGGTGGCGGAGCGGATGGCCGCGCCGGCGGCGGCGGCCGTGTTGGGCGCCGTCCCGGTTATCGCCGCCTTCGCGGTGGTGGTCTCCCTGCTGATTTCCGAGCGCGCCGCCGATGTGCGGGTGGCCCAGCAGTTGGCGGCCTTCTGCACCCTGCCGGTGATCGGGGCGGCGGCCCTGTTCACTTTCGGGGTGATCGATGTCACCCCGTTCTCCGTCGCGTCCGCCGCGGCGGCGCTGGTCGTTCTGGATGTTGCGGGATGGCGCCTGCTGACCCGTCTCTTCAACCGCGAGCGGCTTCTAACCCGGCGAGGATGACCCCCGGTACCTCCGGTACCCCCGGTATAATGGAGGAAAGCGCCCGGCGCCTCGTTCCGGGATTACGGCCCCGTCCGGCAGGCGGGGCTGTTTCATCGCATAGGAGAATCAAATGACCGCCCCCTTTCACCGGCCGCCTTCCTGGGTGGCGGATGCGGTGTTCTACCAGGTGTTCCCGGACCGGTTCGCCCGGTCGGGGAAAGTGGAGCAACCGCACCGTTTGGAGCCGTGGGACTCCGAGCCGACCCTGTTCGGCTTCAAGGGCGGGGACCTGATCGGGGTGGCCGAGCGCTTGGACTGGATCGCCGATTTGGGGGCCAACGCCCTGTATTTGAACCCCATTTTCCAGTCGGCGGCCAACCATCGCTACCACACCCACGACTACTACCGGGTGGGACCGTTGCTGGGCGGCGACCGGGCTTTCCGTCATCTGCTCAAGGAGTGTCATCGGCGGGGGATGCGGGTGGTGCTGGACGGGGTGTTCAACCACGCCGCCCGCGGCTTTTTTCAGTTCAACCACGTTTTGGAACAAGGCGAGCACAGCCCCTACCTTGACTGGTTTCACATCCACGGGTTTCCGCTCAACGCCTACGATCAGCGGCATGGTCCGCCCCGCTACGGGGCGTGGTGGGGCATGCCGGCCCTGCCCGAATTCAACACCGACAACCCCGCGGTGCGGGAATATCTGATGAAAGTGGGCGAGCACTGGACGGAGCAGGGGATAGACGGCTGGCGGCTGGATGTTCCCGAAGAGATCAAAACCGAGGGCTTCTGGGAGGAGTTCCGCCGGCGGGTGCGGGCCCGCAACCCGGAGGCCTACCTGGTGGGGGAAATTTGGGGGGACGCCAGCTGGTGGACGGCCACCGGGGAGCGCTTCGACGGGACGATGAACTATCTGCTGTGCGGATACATGGTGTCTTTCGCCTCCGGGGGCCGCATCGACCCGCAGGCCGCGGAAGGTCTGCAGTACCGGGTGGAGCCGCTGGACGCCGCCGGCTACGCGGCCGCCGTCGGCGGGTTGGCCGACCTTTATCCCGCCCATACGCAGGCCGCCCATCTCAACCTGCTGGGATCGCACGACACGGCCCGCATCCTGTCGGTGGCGGGCGGAGATGTCGCCGCGGTGCGGTTGGCCGCCCTTTTGATGTTCACCTCCCCGGGTGCTCCGTGCGTCTATTACGGGGATGAAATCGGATTGGCCGGGGGCAAGGACCCGGGGTGCCGGGCCGCTTTCCCCTGGGAGAGGGAGGGGGGGTGGAACCGGGAGTTGCTGGAAACTTTCACCACGTTGGGCCGTCTCCGCCGGAAGCATCCCGCCCTGCGCCGCGGCGACTACCGGGTTTGGCATGCCCCGCCCGGCGGCCGGCTTTACATTTTCGGGCGGGAATACGAGGGCGAGCGGTTGGTGACGGCCGTCAACGCCGGCGATGAGCGGGCGCCAGCCGTTCTGGGCCGGGAGGGGACCGGGTCGGTCTGGGAGGCGGTGTGGGGAGAGGGAGAGGCCTGCCCGGACCGGGAAACCGTCCGGGTGTCGCTACCGCCCCGCACCGGCGCCGTCTGGTCCGTAACCGGTTGACGGCGCCTATGATGGGCTGATGCGAGCGCAGATCATCAAAAACATAAACCCCGATATGGCGGCGGTGGAAGACTTCTGCCGTCGGTGGCATATTGCCGAGCTGGGCCTGTTCGGTTCCGTGTTACGGGATGACTTTGCGGACGACAGCGACGTGGATGTCCT
The DNA here is from genome assembly GCA_965243835.1 of Candidatus Spongiisociaceae bacterium. Taxonomy (GTDB): domain Bacteria; phylum Actinomycetota; class Acidimicrobiia; order Spongiisociales; family Spongiisociaceae. The sequence continues at coordinate 2,819,892 of OZ251578.1, read as the reverse complement.
CATCACTTACGAAGAGGACCTGATGCTGGATCGGTTTGACCGCCTCCGCGCCCAGGACGAGCTGTCCGGGATTCTGGGCAGGAAAGCGGACTGGGTGACCCGCGAGGCGGTGGCTTGGTGGAGTACTCCCCGACGTATACGCGACAATATTTTCAATACCGCCGAGATTATCTATCCAACGGACCAGGTTTCTTTCAGCAACGCTTCCGCATCTATTTCAATGTCGGTTTTGGAACGCCCCGCAATGCGCTCTTTCCACTCCTCCGGCGTGAGATAAGAGTTGTCTCCCAGCTCTTTTTCCACCGCGTCGACTACAATTTCGTCAACGTTGCGTCCGTTTCTACGAGATTGCTGTTGCAAACGTTCGTAGAGCGCATCCGGTACGTCAATACGTAAAATCGCCATAAAAGTTATCTTATACGATTATCTAAGGTGCGCTCGCAGGTTATTGGTCGCCGAAGACGGAGTCGGCGAGGATCATTGAGATGTCCTTGACCGCTACCCGGTCGTCGGCTCCGAGTTCCCGCACTCCGTCGTCGAGCATCACGTAACAGAACGGGCAGGCCACCGCCACCTCGTCCGCGCCCGCGGCCACCGCCTCCTCCGCCCGGTCTATGTTCACCTTTTTGCCGGTGTGCTCCTCCATCCACATTTGCGCCCCCCCCGCCCCGCAACAGAAGGAGCGGGTGCCCGACCGCCCCATCTCCACCACCTCGACGCCGCCGATGGAGGCCACCACCCCCCGCGGGGCCAGATACACGTCGTTGTGCCGTCCCAGATAGCAGGAATCGTGGTAGGTAACGGTGCGGGAGTCGCCATTGCCCGGGGTGAGCAACCCCCGTTCCACCAGGTCGGACAGCAACTGGCTGTGGTGTATCACCTGATACTCCCCCCCGAACTGGGGATACTCATTTTTGAGCGTGTTGAAACAGTGCGGGCATTGCGTGATCACCCTCTCCACCCCCAACTCCCCCAGGGTGGCGATGTTCTGCAAGGCCAACTGTTGGAACACGAACTCGTTGCCCGAGCGCCGGGCCGGATCCCCCGTGCACAGCTCGGCCGCTCCCAGGATGGCGAAATCCACCCCCGCTTCCCGCAACAGGCGGGCCACGGCCACCGTCACCGCCGCGTTGCGGTCGTCGTAGGCCCCGGCGCACCCCACCCAATACAGGTACTCGGCCCGCTCCACATCCCGTCCCAGCACCGGAACCGCAAAGTCCATCTTTTTGGTCCAGTCCGTCCGGTTGGCCTGCCCCATCCCGTACGGGTTGGAAGAGTTTTCCATGGACACGAAGGCCTTGCCCAGCTCGGCCGGGAAGTCGGCTTCCATCAGGGCCAGATAGCGGCGCATATCCAGAATCTTGTCCAGGATCTCGATGTTGACCGGGCAGATCTCATCGCAGGCCCGGCACGAGGTGCACGCCCACAACTCTTCGGGGGTGATCCGTTCGAAAACCCGCTCGGCGGTCACCGTTATTTCCCCGTCCGTCGTTACCGGCGGCGCCACGGCCGGCTGTCCGGAGGCGGCCGCCACCTCCCCCAGTTTCAGCACTATCTCCCGGGGGTCCAGGGCTTTGCCGGTGGCGTTGGCCGGGCATACCGAGGTGCACCGTCCGCAGACGGTGCAGGCGTCGGTGTCCAACAGTTGCTTCCAGGTGAACTCCGATATCGTCCCCGCCCCCACCGACTCGATGTCGTCCGCCTCCAGCAGGTTGGGTATTTCCCGCATCGCCCCCTTGGGCCGGGGGCGGGGGGAGAGGAACATATTGGCCGGGGAGGTGATTATGTGGCGCAGTTTGGTGACGGGCAGAATCACCAGAAAAGCCAGGAAAAACACGACATGCGCCACCCACAGGACTTGATGGACGCCGGAGGCCGCCCCCGCCGGAACCAGATAGGACAGCGGATAGCCGACAAACGACCATACCTCGTGCGCCGGGCGGCCCTCCACCGCGATGCGGGCCGCCTCCACCGCCACCCCCGACGCTCCGATCAGGGCCAAGGTGAGCAGAATCCACAGGTCCTCGGGGCGGGTCTTGGAGCGCAACCGCCATGGAGCCAGGCCCCAGCGCCGCAGTCCCATCCAAACCAACCCGCCCATAAAAACCAGGGCCGCCAAGTCCAGAATGAAAGAGTACCCCCGGTACACATCGCCGTGCAGGAACTTCCACCCGGCCGGCAACAGGTGGTCCACCTCCAGGGTGACCGTGCCCAGGAACAAAACCACGAACCCGTAATACACCATGGAATGGGACAATCCGGCCGCCCGCTCCCGCATCAGGGTCTTCATACGCAACCCGGCCCCCAAAGCGGCCAGGCGCTTCCTCCACATTCCGGCGCGCCGCTCGGGGGCGCCCCGGCTCCAGTTGCGGGCCCGCAGGGAAAACAGGTAGAAGCACAGGAACAAAAACCCGGCCGTCGCCGTGTAGAACAGGACTTGCAGGGAGCCGGGAATGTTGCCGAAGACCGCCCGCGACACCGGATCCGGGGCGTATCCGGGGAACAGGCCCGCCACCCCGCTGGCCAGGGTGCCCAGCGCGGCCAGCGTCCCCAGACCTACCAGAATTTGCGCGACGGTGAACTTGCGACGCATTTCTCCTCCCGTCTCCGTCCGGCGCGACGGCGAGGGTAATGGTAGCGGAGGCGGCTCCCCTTTCGGGGAGGAGGCCGCGGTCAGCGCTCGGCGGTCAAGGCCAGAACCCGTCCCGCGGAGGTCAGCACGTACGCCTCCCCGGCGTGGTCCGTCCCGAAGGCGGTGACCTGCCCCGCTTTGCCCACCTGCGGGGTCCAGTCCCGTATTTGTTCGGGGTCCTCCACCGGAAAACTGCGCAGATACCCCCCGCAGTAATCGGAGAATAGATAATGCCCGTCGAGTTCTGGGATGGCCCCTCCCCGGTAGACCACCCCGCCGGTGATGGAACAGGTGCCGTCGTCGCCGTGTTCCACCTCCACCGCGGGCAGGGTAAGACCGGCGGCCTCGCATCCGGTACGGGGGCGGAAACAATGCTTGCCTTCGGTGATGGGCCATCCGTAGTTGAGGCCGGGGGCGGTAGCCGGGGCCAGCGAGATTTCCTCGTAGGCGTCCTGCCCCACATCGGCGATCAGCACCAGCCCGGAGGGGGCGTCGAAGGTGAATTTCCAGGGGTTGCGCAGGCCTATCGCCCAGACTAAAGGGGCGGGGAAGGGGTTGCCGGGGGCGGGGGCGGCGACGCCCGGCGTCGCGACGTCGAACCGGAGCAGGGCGGCCAGCGGGGAGGCGTCGTTCTGACCGTGCCCGAACCGGTCGTTGGCCGCCCCCCCGTCGCCCAATCCCAGATACAGAAAACCGTCCGGGCCGAAGACCAAGGCCCCGCCGTTGTGGTTGGCGGCGGGTTGCGGGGTGCGGAACAGTTCCCGGCCGGAGGCGGACGGATCGGAGGCGGCCAGGTCGTATTCGGCCAGAACCGTGTCGCCGTTGCGGGCCGTGTAATGGACGAACAAGCGACCGGACGTTTCGTATGCGGGGTCGAAGGCGATCCCCAGCAGGCCCTGCTCGCCCTGATTGCGGAGCAACGGACCCAGGTCCAGCAACGGCTCCGGGCGCAACCCGGCCTCCTCCAGGGCCCACAACCGGCCGTCCTTGCCCGCGATTACCAGGGGGACGCCTCCGGGCATCGGGGCCAGGTCGATGGGGAAGGGGACTTCCGCTACCGGCCGGTAGCGCAACGAACGCAACGGGGGCGTCGCCGGCGGGGCGGCGGCGGTCGGCGCCGGGTCTTCCCCCTGGTCCGGCGTTACCCGGTCGGTGGGGTTTGTCGGGGCGGGGGGCGCGGTGGCCGCAGGCGCGGTGGTTTCCGCGCTGGCAATCGGGGCGGGCGCGGCGGAAGTCGGCGCGCTGGAGGCCGGCGGGGCGGCGGCGGTCGAGAGGGCGGCGGTCGGGACATCAGGCTCCGGTTCCGCGCACGCCCCGGCCAGCATCCCGGCCGCGGCCGCTAGCAGGATCATTCTGCGCATCCGCCCAGGCTATCGGGACTCGCGGAGCAAGATACCGGGCCGGGGCCGGTCGGCGGCGCGAGAATTGACAAATAGGGGGAGCGTCTGGCGCAGTCGGGCTGGGCAAGGGGGGCGGGTGTTGGGGATTGACTTGACAAATAGGGGGGGGGGGTTAGCGTTTTACCTGTTGTCAGCTGGCGGCCTGTGTTCGGCGGGCGGCTGACAGGACCGGGACCTGGAGCCGGCTGGATCGCTTATGGAAAGGAAGGTGTGCCGTGTCGGCGCGCGTGTTCGGCAAACGTTTGACGGCGGGTTTGGGGTTGGCGGGCGGGTCTTTGGGCGCCGTCCCGGTGGATCCGCGGCGGCCGCGGAGGAAACCGGCTTGCGGGCGGATCGCCGGCCGGTTTGGCGGTCGTCTTCGCTTGGCGAGCGCGGAGCGGTGGGGTGGTTTGGGGATTGACTTGACAAATAGGGGGGGGGGGTAGCGTTTTTGCATGTTGCCCGCTGGTGGTGGGTGGCTGGATGGGGCCGGGTTTGGAGTCGGCTCTGGTAAAGGCCGGTTAAGGGCCGGCTGTGGATCGCTGATCAGGAAAGGATGGTGTGCTATGACAGCGCGCGTGTTTGGTAAGCGTTTGGTGATTTGGTTGGGGGTGTTGGGTTTGGTTGCGAGTTTGTTGGGCGCCGGCCCGGAGGGGGCGTTGGGTGCGCATGGGGAGGACGATGATGTGGATTTTGAGCCGTTGTATTCGGCGTGCGTGGGCGCGGCGACGGAGTCGTTTGGGTTTGAGGACACGGTGGGGACGGCCGCGGAGGAGTCGATTGATTGCATTGCGCATTATGGGGTGACGACGGGCCGGTCGGCGACGGTGTACGCGCCGCGGGAGTCGGTGTTGCGGTGGCAGATGGCGTTGTTCATCGCCCGGGCGGCGGGTCCGGCGGGGATTGTGCTGGAGAGCCCGGCGGAGGATCAGGGCTTCGTCGACATCGGCGGGGTGAGCTCCTCGGCGCGCAATGCCATTAATGGTTTGGCGAAGGCGGGGATTATGGCGGGCACGTCGGCGACGACGTTCAGCCCCAACGCGTCGGTCACGCGCGGTTCCATGGCCGTTTTGCTGGACGCGTTAGTACGGGAGGCGCGGCCGGGGGCGGGGGCGTTTGGGGGCGCGGACGGGTTTTCGGATGTGGTTTGGGACAATCCGGGGGTGTTTAATGACATTACTAGGGTGTCGTTGTCTACGTATAACGCGATTGGGCGTATTTACGAGTTGGGAATCACCAAGGGGGTGGGGGATCATCAGTATGGGCCGGAGCAGTTGGTGACGCGGGCGCAGATGGCGGCGTTCATCGCCCGGGCGTTGGCGCATACCGCGGCTCGTCCGGCGGGTGTGTCGGTTCAGGCGGAGAAGGATTTGTTGAAGGGGACGGGCGATTCGGCGGCGTTGGTGGTGTCGGTGAGGGACGCCGCGTTCCAGCCGGTAGTGGACGCCCCGGTGGACGTATTCCGCGCCGCGGCCGATGATGACGCGTTCGGGGAGGACGGCGCCTGTGTCTCCGACAAGGTCACTTCCTTGACGGGTTCCGGCAAGTGCCGGATTGATGTGGGGGATGAGCAGACCGACCTTTCCGGGGATGTAACCGCCCTGTCCCTGGGCGGGGTTGCGGCTGACACCACGGTGTGGGCTTGGACCGGCGACATCGGCGACGACTACGATTCGGACGACACCGCCGCCGCGCAGGCGACGGTGGGTTACGCCAAGTCGGCCAACGGGCTACTGGTTACCGACAATTTGGCGGAGGGGCAGACCAAGCTGGGGTTCGGGGAGACCGCCTCGATTGTCATTCAGGTGGTGGATGAGGATGACAAGGCGGTGCCGGAAAGCGGCCACCGGGTGACCGTCGCCCAAGAGGTAACCGCGGGGGATAGTTCCACTTCTTCTTCCCGGACCATGTCCACCGACGGGGACGGGAAGATCGCCTTGGAGTTCACCCAGACCGACCCCGATACCGAGACGGGGGACACCGCGTCGGTGGTGTTGACGCTCAGCGACCCACCCGACGAACTTCCGTTGCGGGACGAAGACGGCGACATGTTCACTACCAAGACTTACGCGTGGGCTGACGAGGACCCCGAGCCCACCCACCTGGTATTGGAGCAACGGTTCGACTCCACCGAAGCCTCCGACGAAGGGCCGGGGGCGGGGGCTTCCCTGACCGCCACCCTCACCGATCAGTTCGGCGCTCCCATAAGGGGCCAGACCATTTATTTCTGGTCGGACGACCCGGTAGGAGTAGGCGAGGAGTCTGAAGACACCCTGTTGTCCCGGGCGCGCGCCGTTTTGGAGGGGGAGTCCTCCTCATTCTACAGAAGGTATCATTTCACGGTTCTGCATAACCTGGTCGGCGAAGCCCGCTATAAGCGCACCACCAACCGGTCCGGGCAGGCCATCTTGTCCTACAACCGCGATGCCGACACCTCCGTAATCGAAACGGTGCGGGCGCGGCTGATACGGGGAGAAGACGACCTGACAACCGTGGACGCCGAAGACCCCCGTGACCTGCTAAGCGAGAAGTTGTCGTTCTACTGGGCCCGCGAACTGGGCGATAGGGAAGCGGCCTCCGGTCGGATTCTGGTGAAAGAGATGGACGCTCGGCGGGTGGTGTTCGCCGACGAAGACGGACGGGTGAGGATGATCACCTACGACGACAACGACCAGTTCCGCACCGACGGGGCCCCGCAGGTGGTGGCCGAATTTGAGAAATTCCTGGACGAAACCGCCGCCCACCTCAACGTAACCTCCTACTCCGACGATCCCGGCAAGGTCAGCTCCATCGGCGCGTTGTCGGAATGGCCGCAAGTGGACCTGTCCGTCCTGCCGATACCGGAAGGCACCGGTCTGACCGCCTCCAGTCTGACCAACAGCCATGTGCACTACGCGGCGGATGGGGACACGATCGCGGTCGGCTCCTACTTCGAGAACAACTACGCCGGGGCGGTGTACGTGTACGACGGGGTGGACGACCCGACGCCGACCAAGTTGACCGCGCCCACCCCCCAACCCGGCACATTCACCGACGACTACACCACCACGACATGGTGGAACAAACCGTGGGCGTTGAACATACCCACTGCCGGCGGACGGTTCGGATGGGCGGTGGACATCCGCGGCGACACCCTGATAGTCAGCGAGCCGGGCCGGCTCAGCAACCGCATGCTCAGCCACGGCAACGCGCGCGACGGGAGGGCCACGGATGGGGCGGTTTACGTATACGTCAGGAACGATTCCGGCGATTGGAATCTGGACGCCACCTTGACGGCGGGGGGTTCAACCTTGCGCGGGGGACCGGCCGGATTCAGGGGGTACGTGTTGGGCAGGTCGGCGGTCATTTCCGAAGACGAGGCCCACGTTGCCGCCTGCGCGGGCAATTTTATGACCGCCCAGAAGAGGATCGGCGGGTGTTTCTTGTTTGAGCGCCCCGACCAGGCCGGTCGCAATATAGCCGCCGACGGAATGTGGGACGATGACGATGGATCCGCCGCGCCCCGGTTGGAGCCGGAGGGCGATTGGGTGAACAACAACCAGAACCGATGGTCCGAGGGCTTGGCCGCGGAGCGGGAGTTGGCCATCTCCCGGGATGGCTCCACGGTGGTGGTGGGGGCGGCCACCCTGAGCCGGGTGGTGGAAGGAGTGAAGTACATTTGGGCGGGCGCGGCCTTCCTTTTCACCGAGCCCGATGCCGGATGGGCCACGCAGGCTTACGACCCGGACGCCGTGTTGAACTCCCCCGACTCCTACTGGGCGGAGTTGCTGGGCCAGTCGCTGGCGGTGTCCGCCGATGGCTCCACGGTGGCGGTTTCGGCCCACTTCCGACCCAATATGTTGCGTCGGGGCAAGGTGCTGGTGTACGAGCGTCCCGATCAGGCCGGCCGTCCCGCAGACGACGACTGGGAAGACGTAATAGGGACGCCCACCGCCGTTTTGCAAAGCCCGGACCATCCGGATGCGCCCGCCGACTGCCTGCCCGCGGCCGGCCCGGTGCTGGGATGCAACATCGGGGAAATTTTCGGCCAGTGGACGGACATCAGCGACGACGGCGACCGGATCCTGGCCGCCCGCGTCTTCCGCACCGAGGGCGATTTGCGGGGGTCCGTGCTTCTCTTCACCGAACCGGCGGGCGGCTGGGCGGCGGTCGCCCCCGACGCCCCCGCCTCCTCGGTGGAGTACCTGGGAGTGGAGCCGAAGTCGGCTCTGGGGTGGCGCAACAACTTCGATCAAGCCACCGGCAAGATCTACGCGGCGGCCTCCGACCCCGACGCCGGCAACGCCGTCCGCATCTACCAGATCACCCCGTAATGTTTTCACGCCACTCCAACACGCCGCACGGGGTCCTCTGCGGAGGGCCCCGCCGGCTTGCCGCAATCCGGTCGGCCGGTTGTCTCACCGCATACCGGCGGACCCCCGGCAAGAGCAAGACGTCGCCGGGGGGTTATTATTGACAAAGATGGGGGGGGGGGGTAGGCTGGGGGGCATCGGTGCGTTGTCCGCCTAAAGCGAATAACGGAGCAATGCGCCGGTTGGCGTGTAAAATATTCAAACTTCTCAAATCCGGCTAAGGAGGATAAAAATGCCGCGTGTAGCGAGCAATGTTTGGTTGACCATTTTGATTTTGTTGGGATTGACCGCCTCTTTGTTGGCGCCCGGTGCGGATTCCGCCCGCGGGGCGCATGGGGACGACCCCGATGTGGATTATGCGGCGACTTATTCGGCGTGCGTGGGCCCGGCGCTCGAATCGGCGGGATTTGTGGACACGGTGGGTTCCTTCGCGGAGGACGCCATCAACTGCCTGGCCCATTATGGCATCACCACCGGCCGCACGGAAACCACTTACGCCCCGGGCGATTCGGTGTTGCGGTGGCAGATGGCACTCTTTTTGGCCCGGGCGGCCGTCGCGGCTGGAATCGTATTGGAGAACCCGGCGTCCGATCAGGGATTCACCGACATCGGCGGGCTGTCGGAAGAGGCCCGCAACGCGGTTAACGGCTTGGCCCGGGCGGAGATTATGCCCGGGATCTCGGCCACCGCTTTTTCCCCCAACCAGGCGGTGACCAGGGCTTCCATGGCGGTGCTGTTGGACTCCTTTCTCAGCAAGGCGCGGCCGGGAGCAGGGGCCTTCGGGCCGGACGCCGACCGGTATTCGGAGGTGAAATCGGACAACAACCAGGTTTTTAACGATATAAGCACGGTTTCGAGACTCGCCAATGTCGCCATCGGCCGCATCTACGAGGCGGGCGTTACCACGGGAGTGGGGGATCATCAGTTCGGGCCCAACGGTTTGGTGACCCGGGCGCAGATGGCCGCGTTTATCACCCGCGCCTTGGCGCACACCAGGGCCCGTCCGGCCGGGGTTTCGGTGCAAGCCGCCTCCGAAACGTTGCAAGGGGCGGCCAGCTCGGTGGACTTGCTGATTTCGGTGCGGGACATCGCTTTCGGGCCCCTGCCGGATGTATCGGTGGACGTGTTCCGCGCCGCCGAGGGCACCGCGGCCTTCGCCGGCGATGGTTCCTGCGCTACGGACAACGTAAACGGGCTCATCGGCTCCGCCAAGTGCCGGATCGATGCGAACGACGAGCTGACCGACGCCATGGGGGATATCACCACCTTGGCGGTGGAGGGCATTTCCTCCGCTACCACGGTGTGGGCATGGACCGGTGAAATAGGCGACGAATACGGTTCCGAGACCGCCGCCTCCTCGGCCACGGTCGGGTTTCTCAAAGCCCCGGCCAAGGTTTTGATTACGGATGATTTGGAGGACAATCAACAAACGTTGCGTTTCGGGGAAACCGTAACCTTCCGGTTGCAGGTGGCGGACGAGGACGATGCGCCGTCCGCGGAGAGCGGGTGGCGGGTTCCCATACGCGTCAGCCAAACGGAGGCGGGAAGCACCGGCGTCACCGGTTATACCAGAACCTTTACGACGGACGCCTCGGGGCGGATAGAACTGGCCTTTACCAAAGAGGGGACCGACGCTGCCGGGGATACGGCCCGGGTCAGCGTCCAGATCGGAAACTCCCCCGCGACTACGGACGACGTGGCTACCAAGAGCGGAGTGTCCGGAAGTTTGCCGGTGGTGGACAAAACCACCAACAAGGCGATGGAAACCGGCGAGGAGGCGGGCCGGTACGTGGTCAACTGGTCGGAAGCGTCTTCGGAGCCCACCACCCTGTCCCTGCGGTCCGCCCGCCCGTTCACCCTGGCTTCGGACGCAAATGATGGGGCGTCGGCCTCGGTCATCGCCACTTTGACCGATCAATACGGCAGTCCGGTGCGGGGAGCGGGGATTTTCTTCCGCTCCGATGATCAGGAGGGCATAGGAGCCGCCGGCGACGGATTGGAGACGGTACTCACCGACACCACCCGGCCGGCGCGGCCGGTGCCTACGGGTGACATAGTAATGGTGGCTTCTCCCGCGGAGCTGTCCTCCGATACCGCCACCGTCGACTTAACTATCGGTTTCTACATAAACGATGCGGCGCTTTACCTCGGGTCCGGGGACTTCAGGATTGATTACACCATTGAGTTGCCCCTCGGGGTGACCGCTTCCCCCGAAACCCTTACTGGATCCGTGACGCTCCCCGCGGCGAGGACGGAGGCCGACGGCACCATAACCCGGCAGAATCAAGTTTCCGTCGAGCATCCCGCTTTGACCCTGTCCGGGTTGGAAGACGCCGTGGGCCGTTACATCGCGGTCGCAGGCGAAGTAGGGGCCTGCGTGGACACGGGAGGACTAACGGGACCGAGCGAGGCTTCAATCGTCAACTCGGCGTCGTGCGGTTTTACGCCCCGCTCGGGGACGACGCCCACCGCATGGTTTCAGGCGTCCGTCCAGGAAGCCCGCATTACCATCGTGGAGGACGACGAGTTGACGGTGGTCAGCCAGGACGGCATCCAACGGAACGTTCCCTGCGGCTCCTACTCGCAATTGGGGGGCAGCGACTTCCTGCCGGGGGACGTGTACCCGGCCCGGTGTCTGGTGGGGGACCCGCGCACCGACAGCCGGCGCACCACCAACAGCCGGGGTGAGGCCATGTTCGTTTACGAACGGGACTCCGGGGATGGCGGCTTGGAAACCATATGGGCCTCCTACGTCAAGAGCGGCGGGGAAACGTTGCTCACCGACCGTCTCTACTACCCCTGGGTGGAGGAGCCCGAGGGAAAGGTCAGCGGCCGCATCTTGCGGGCGGACGCCGACAACGATCAAGTGGTGATCTACCCCGGATCGGGCCTGGCGCCCCAGCTGGTCGAATACGACGCCAACGACCAGCTGAGCAGTTTGGACGGACCGGACACGTACGCCAACTTTGACAAGCATTTGGGACGGGACGCCGACTCCGGCCCCCCCGGTTACCTGACGGTAGGAAGCTATTCGTCGGCTTCCCGCGGCGTCAGCAAGGTGTCGCTGGGCGGTTCCCACAGCTTCCAGCCCCCCGCCGCCATGGCCCAGTGGATGGACGAGAGATCCGATCTGGCCGCTTCCGAAAACGGGGTGATCGTGATCGGCAATTCGTCGGAACGCAAGGTCTACGTGTTCGACGGCATAGGCGACCGCACGCCGCAGACGCTTACCAGCGACTCTTCCACGGGTGAATATGGTTGGGATGTGGCTATCAGCGCCGACGGTTCCACGATCGTCGTCAGCGATCCCCAGTATCTAGAGTGGCGCCGTGCTGGAACGCCGCCTAATTCTTTTGAGGTCTTCGCGGGCCGCGTTTATGTTTACACCAGAAGCTTCGACGAAAGCGGTTTCGACGGCGAGTTCGCGCTGGCCGCTACTTTGAACAATGGCTACTACGGCGAGCACAGCAGTTATTTCGGGGCCGGCTTGGACATTTCCGGTGATGGCAACACGCTTGCCGTTGCTTCCCCCGCCGCTGGTGTTTTCTTGGGACAGTGCGTTGACTTAGGTTTGCCGGATTGTACAACCTACGTGGAAGATTTTGGAATTGGGTACGTGCAATTGTTCTTCAAACCCGTCACCGGATGGGGCGCGGGCGGTACGCCGAACCTGGTCCAGCCCCCCACCGCCATGAACTCCGCCGCTTTGGGTACGTTGGACTATACCGGCTCCGTGGGCAACCACCGGGCGGTGAGCGTCTCCTATGACGGCTCCGTGGTGGTAGCCGGCGACACCAATCGCGTGGCCGCCTACGAGGACGACATGGGAGACGAGGTTGTAGTTGAAGAAGCGGGCGGGGTCTTCTTGTGGGAGCGGCCGAAGGAGGGATGGGACAGAACCCGCTCCGGTTACAACCCCGCTTACGTGTTAACCCTGGACGAGGACGATATGGAGTGGTTCGGGTGGATCGGTCCCGGCGCCCGCGTCTCCGGAGACGGTTCGGCAGTGGTGGTTTCGGGCAATCACCCCGAGGTGGGGGAAAAGAAACCGGAATTGTACGTGTTTTCCAAACCCGACACCGGCTGGAGGCACGGCGCCCCGTATAACACTTTGACCGTGTCCGACCTCGCGGAGGGGGAGACGTTCGGCGTCTCGGTCGATATCAACTGGGACGGCAAGGAAGTGATCGCGGATCGGCACCTGGTTGCCGCGGGCGACTATCGCGGTGCGGTGCAAGTGTTTGCCAAGTCGGGCTCCGCGTGGCGCGCCGGCGGCGGGTTGCCGGGAGACCCGGGCGAAGGCTTCGGCCGTTACGCGACCTACGCGGGCGGAAACTCCGTCGTGGCCGCGGACCGCTTCGGCGGCGAGGTAACGCTCATTACCCGCTGAGATTTTGGCGCACCATCACGCGGGAGACCTCCTCGGAGGTCTCCCGCCCTTTTTCGGGCCCCGGGGTCGGGGGTCCCCGGAAAGCGGAAACCGTCGCCGGCGCGGCCGGGCGACGGGCGAGTCGGGGAAGCCCCGGCGGGCCGGTTTAGTCTCCCAACCGACGGGAACGTTCCGCGCCGGTTGCCACCGCCCTTTTCAGCAACTCGACGAACCCGCCTTCTTCCAGCACCGCCAAAGCGGCTTCGGTTACCCCCTGCGGGGAGGTAACCTGCCTCCGCAACTCCGCGGGGTGTTCGGAGGAGGAGTCCAGCAAGGCGCCGGCCCCTTTGATGGTTTGGCGGGCCATCATGAGGGCGACGTCGGGGTCCATCCCCGCCTCCTCTCCCGCCTCGGCCAAGGCTTCCGCCAGCCGATAGACGTAGGCGGGTCCGCTCCCGGATAGGGCGGTCACCGCGTCCAGCAACGGTTCGGGTAACTCCGCCGCTTTCCCCACCGCCGACAGCACGGCGCGGGCCAGACGCACCTCCGCCGGGCCGGTCCGGGAGCCGGGGGAGAGGCCGGTAACCCCTTCTCCCGCCAAAGCGGGGGTGTTGGGCATGGCGCGGATGACCGGAATCCCGGGCAGGGCCGCTTCGTAGCGGGCGATCCTCACCCCGGCCACCAAGGCGATCAGCAGGGATTGGGGAGTGACCGCCCCGGCCAACTGCTCCAAAGCCGGGTCGATATGCTGGGGTTTGACGGCCAGAACCACCACCGGTTGCTGGTCAATCCCCTCCGCCGGGTGATGAACCGTGCGGCATCCGGTGGTTTCCCGCAACTCGTCGGCCCGCGGGGGGCGGGCTTCGATCAGGGTAATGTCCGCCGCCTCCCATCCGGAGTTGAGCAGACCGCCCAGCAACGCTCCGCCCATGGCCCCCACGCCCATAATGGCGATGGCGGGGCGCCGGGGTTCCGTCTCTTCCATAAGCGCGATTATAAAGGAGGCGTCAGCCGTCGTCGGAGCCGGGTACGGTGCGATAGGCCGCTTCCCGCACCATGGTCAATAGCGTTCCCACCGCTTCCCGATTGTATCCTTCGGGTATGATCAGGTCGGCGTATCGTTTGGACGGTTCCACGAACTGCAGGTGCATGGGACGCACCGTGGCGTGGTATTGGCGCACCACCGACTCGAACGTCCGGCCTCTCTCCCGTATGTCCCGTTCCACCCGGCGCAACGCCCGGATGTCGGGGTCGGTGTCCACGAACACTTTCAGGTCCATCGCCCGGCGCAGGTCCGCATCCGCCAAGATCAGGATTCCTTCCAATAGGATCACCGGACGGGGGAAGACGGCGACGGTTTGAGCACCGCGCAGATGGCGGGTGAAGTCGTACACCGGCCCCGCCACGGGTTTACCAGCCGCCAACTCGGACAGATGGGTCAGCAGAAGCGGGGTTTCCAGGGAGTCGGGGTGATCGTAGTTGACTGCCGCTCGTTCCTCGTAGGTCAGGTCCGGCCGGTGGTAATAATAGGCGTCGTGGGCGATGAGGGCCACCCGGTCCGGACCCACCTGTTCCACAATGGTTTCGGCGATGGTGGTTTTGCCGGAACCGGTGCCTCCCGACAGCCCGATCACGTAGGGGCGGTTTTCGGGAATGTGCGGGAGCTGGGGGTCCGTCACCGTGCGGCGGCGGCCTTCATCCGGGCTTTGTGCTCCCGCAACTCCTCGATCTGCTCAAACTCGGCTACATCGGCGATGGAAGGCCAGTCGGCGGCCGCTGTTTCCCATCCGTCCGGTCCCTCCCGCAACCGCTTTCCCACCACCCCTGTGAAAATTCGGGCTTTGGCGTCCCCGAATCCGGGCAGGGCTTTCAGACGGCGCAACAAGTCCGGCCCGTCGGCGGCTTCCCGCCAGAGGGCGGCCGCATCTCCCCCGTAGCTCTCGACGATGGCCGCGCACAGGGCCCCGGTGCGCCGGGCCATGGAGTTGGGGAAACGGTGCAGGGCGGGCGGCCCGCGGAAAATCTCCTCCAGTTTCTCTTCGGGAAGGGAGGCGATGTGCGCCGCCTCCAGGGGGCGGCCCAGCCGCTCCTGCAACACGAAGGGGGAGCGGAAGGCCCATTCCATCTTGAACTGCTGATCGAGCAACATCCCGATCAACAAAGCCAGGGGGTTTTCAGCCAGCAACCGGTTGGCCCCCTCCGACTGCGTCCAATGCAGAGCCTGCGGCATGTGGTCGGTCATACCCCCATCCTACCCGCTCCGCCCCCGACGGAGGGTTACCAGGGTAGGGAAAGCCCCCCGCCGGCGGTGGGATTTGCCGTTGCCTCCGCCTGCTCGCGCGACCGCCGGCGCCGCAGGCTTTCGTTATGTCGGGCCAGGTCGGGAGCCGCCGCTTCTATGGCCTGTTCCGCTTCCCGTATCAGTTCTTCGCGAACGCGGATCGGCAGAGAACCGACATCAACTATTCTACTCTTCATGGGCGACCTTTCGTACCGCTTACCACGCTAGGTAGGCTATTATAGTGTTGTCAGGTTGTCAAATTACAAGAAGAAGGGAAAGGGGATATGCTAAAAATAAGGGATATTCCCACCGGTAGAGTATGTAAAGAGCAATACGACAGTCTCGTAAAGCAGGGATATGGCCCTGCGATTGACTATGCGTTGGACGCAGTCAAGGGTAACCAATCCCATGCTATTCGTTTCAGTATTCCAGTACAATATGTAGGTTATGACTGCTATATGCTTGTTATCGAGATACTCCCTAAGAAAGAAATTCTTATTATTGTTATTTGGACCAGAGACGATGATTGGGAACCATTTCTTATGAATATAATAGTTAAGAAAAGAGGCGATTTGGACATGGTTATGGCTGAAGGATTGAAATGAGTGCGCGAAGCGTCAGCCGGTAAATGTCCATTCTGCTCAATCCGACTTTTCATCCGCAGGAGTGGCGCGCCGCCTTGACCGAACTGTTGCCGGACCTCCCCATTCAGATGTGGCCGGAGGTGACCGATCCGGAGGCGGTGCAGTTCGCCGTGGTGTGGAAACACGACCCCGCCGACCTGCGCCGTTACCCGAATCTGCAGGCCATCCTGTCGGTAACGGCGGGAATGGAGCAGTTCCTGCGGGACGGCTACCCGGATGTTCCCATCGTGCGGCTGGAGGACGAGGCGATGACCGGGGAGATGGTCCTGTTCGCCCTGCACTGGGTCATCCATTTCCAGCGGCGCATCGACGTGCATCTGGCCGACCAGCCGCACCGGGCATGGGAGGCGCTCCTTACCCCCCTGCCCGACGCCTTTCCGGTGGGGTTGCTCGGCTACGGGGTCATCGGGCGGCGGATAGGGGAGGCCCTGTCCGGGTGGGGCTATCCGGTGCATGCTTGGCGTCGCACCGCCCGCGCCGGGGAAGCGGCGGCCCGTTTTCATTACGGCCCGGACGGGTTGCGGGAAATGCTGGGGGCCTGCGCGGCGGTGATCAACATTCTGCCCCGCACTCCGGCCACGGAAGGCTTGATGAACCGGGAGCGGTTCGCCTCCTGCCGGCCGGAGTCGGTTTACATTTCCCTCGGGCGGGGGGCCACCACCGTGGAAGCCGACTTGGTGGAGGCCCTGGAGAACGGGCCGTTGCGGGCGGCCGCGCTGGACGTCGCCGTCCGCGAACCGCTCCCGGACGACTCCCCCCTGTGGGACCATCCCCGGGTGCATATCACCCCCCACATGTCGGGCCAGTTGCGCCCCGCCACCTCCGCCCCGCCGGTGGCGGCCAACATTCGCCGTATCCAAAACGGCCAAGACCCCTGCCCGCTGTTTGATCCCCGGTTGGGCTACTGACCGGTTTTATCCGGCGGTTGGAGGGTTACCGTCCCCCCCTGGTCGATGGAGCGCCAGGCGGCCAGCCCGGCCGCAGCGGCCCGTCCGGCGGCGAACCCGTCCGCCAGCTCCTGCGCCTCCCCCCGTACCGCCCGGGCGAAGGTCTCCAACTGCCCCCGTACTCCCGCCGCCATGAAATCGTCCGTGTGCGCGCCCGCCACTTCCCGCAGGCCCTTCCGATCGCCGATGCGCAGACGGCCGACGGGCAAGCCGTCCGCGAACAAGGCCCCTTCCGTTCCCAAAATCTCGGTGCGCACGTCATCCCCGTAGCGGCAGTTGCGGGACAGGTCGATCACCGCCGCCGCCCCGCCTTCCAGCTCCACTTCGATCAGGCAGTTGTCCACGTCCCCCGCCGCCGCCACCTCCGGGTCCGCGACGGGGAGGGCGCGGGCCCGCACGTTCGCCGCCCGCCGCCCGGTCAGGAACTCGATGAGTTCAAACTCGTGCACCCCGCAGTCGACGGGCAAGCCCCCGCTCACTTCCCGGGCGCAGAAAGCAACGGGCGGGGGATGGGCGTCCCATTGGGACAGCCGGAGCAGGAGCGGTTCCCCGATCGCCCCCTCGCGCAACAGGCGGCGGGCCATCGCCCACGGCGGGGAAAACCTCCTCCAAAACCCCACCGCCAGCGTCGTCCCGGCCGCCGCCGCCCGCTCCGCTAAGCGGACGGAAACGGAGGGGCGGAAGGAAAGCGGCTTCTCGCACAGGACGGCCCGCCCCGCATCCAGCCCCGCCTCCACGATGGAGGCGTGCCATGGGGTGGGGGCGGCCACCACCAAAGCCTCCACTTCCGGCAAGGCCAACGCCTCCTCCACCCGGGAAAACACTTTCGCCCCCCGGGCCGCGGCCGCGGCCGCTTCCCGATTCACATCCACCACCGCCGTCAGCTCCACCAGCTCCGAGTCGCGCATAATCCCGGCGTGCATGGCCCCCATCCGCCCCGCCCCCACCAGAGCCGCCCCGACCGTCACCCGCTTTCCCCCCCGCCGGCGATGTAGGAGGCGAACCAGCGGGCGCTGTCCTTCCAGATGCGCTCCCCGGTGTCGAAGTCCACCCACACCAAGCCGAACCGTTGCGAGAAACCGTACGCCCACTCGAAGTTGTCCAGCAACGACCACGCGAAGTAGCCGCGCAGGGGGACTCCCGCCCGCCAAGCTTGATGGGCGGCCCGGAAATGGGCTTTTAGAAAATCCCGCCGCAACGGGTCATGCACCGCCCCCTCTTCCACCCGGTCCGGGAAGGCGGCCCCATTTTCGGTGATGAACACCGGGGGCAGGTCGTAATCCCGGTGGAAGCGGAGCAACAGGTCCCGCAGGCCGTCCGGATATATTTCCCAGCCCATCGTAGTGCGGGGGAGGTCGGCATCGATGAGCGGAGGCGGGCGCTCCCGGTCCTCCACCTCCGGGTCGGCCGCCACCTCCCGGAAGTAGTAGTTGATTCCCAGCTGATCCAGCGGGGTCGCAATAATTTCCAGGTCCCCGTCCCGCAACGTTTTCCGATCCCACCGGTAGTGATCCAGGGCGGCGGGCGGGTAACGGCCCAGCAACACCGGGTCGAGGTACCACCGGTTGCCGAGGTCGTGGGCCAGCTCGGCGGCCGCCCGGTCGGCCGGATGGCCGGAGCGGGGAACATGGGCATCCACATTCAGAACCGCGCCCACCCGGCTGTCCGGGGAGGCCCCTTTCACGGCTGCCGTTCCCAAGCCGTGGGCCAACAGCACATGGTGGGCGGCGTCCAGCCAGGCCCGCGGTTCGCGGCGGCCGGGGGCGTGCCGTCCGTTCCGGTAGCCGTGTTCGGCCACGCACCGGGGTTCGTTGATGGTCCACCAGGCTTTGACCCGGTCTCCCAGCCGCTCGGCGACCGCCGCCGCGTAATCGGCGAAAGCGTAGGCGGTGGGGCGGTGCGGCCAGCCCCCCTCGTCCTCCAGGGAGGCGGGCAGGTCCCAGTGATACAAGGTGGGGTAGGGGGTTATTCCCGCCTCCAGCAGTCCGTCCACCAGCCGATCGTAGAAATCCAGCCCGGCCGGGTTCACCCGCCCCCTCCCCCCGGGAACCACCCGCGGCCAGGCGATGGAAAACCGGTATCCCCCCACCCCCATCCGTTGCATTATTTTGATGTCTTCCGGCCAGCGGTGATAGTGGTCGCAGGCGACATCGGCCGTATCGCCGCCCAGGATGGCCCCCGGCGTGCGCGTGAAGCGGTCCCAGATGCTTTCCCCCCGACCGTCGGCGTCCACCGCCCCCTCCACTTGGAAGGAAGCGGTGGCCGTCCCCCATACGAAGTCCTCCGGCCAGCTCTCCGGCGGGGCGGGAGGGCCGCCGTCGTCCGGGAGGGGGGAGGTCGGGGGCATCTCCATAATCTACCCGGCCCCCTTGCGCACCGGCGGGGAGGGCGGGCGTCCGTCCGCTACCCTCTGCTTATGGAAATCAAGGACCGGGTGTGCGTGGTGACCGGCGGGGCCAGCGGGATCGGATACGGGCTGGCCCGGCGCCTGCGGGCGGAGGGGGCGGCAACGGTGGTGATCGCCGACTTGGGGGAGGAGCGCACCGCGGACGCGGCCGACGAGTTGGGAGCGGTCGGTTTGGAATGCGACGTGACCGACCCGTCCGCGGTGCAGGGCTTGGTGGATTGGACGGCGGACGAATACGGGCCCGTCGACCTGTTCGTCTCCAACGCCGGGACTTCCATCGACGGCGGCTTGGAAGTGGACGATGAGGGCTGGCGGATGTTGTGGGATTTGCATGTGATGGCGCATGTGTACGCGGCCCGGGCGGTGATTCCGGGGATGGAGGCCGCCGGGGGCGGTTATCTGTTGCAAACCGTATCGGCGGCCGGGCTCTTGGCTTCACTGACCAGCCTGCCCTACACCGTCACCAAAACCGCCTCCCTGTCCTTGGCGGAATGGTTGGCCATCACCTACCGGTCGTCGGGCATCCGGGTGTCGGCACTGTGCCCGATGGTGGTGGACACTCCGCTGGTGGACCGGTTCAACCGGGACGCCGCCACCTCGCAGATACTGACCCCGGACCAGGCGGCCGAGGCGGCGGTGGAAGGGATCCGGGAGGAGACTTTCCTCATCCTGCCCCACCCCGAAGTGGCCGAATACATAGCCCGCAAAGCGGACGACCGCGACCGCTGGCTAAGAGGAATGTCCCGCCTCTGGGAACGCCTCGGCCCCGACGCCGTCTAAACGGACTGACCCGCCGCGGCGCGAGCGAGGATTTAGGAGCGGTGAGCGGGTCAGGGTTGCCACCACCGCCCCCGAACCTGCCTACGCAACCGGCGCATAGCCCGGTATCGCTTGACGGGCCTTCCGCCGCATCTCTAATAATCTCCCCGAATACCCGAATATCGTAACGAAAAATCCCGAATATCGGACAGGTATCGGTTATCGTTCTGTTCGCCCGGACCGACGGATCATAGCGTCCTGGTTAGCAAGTATCCGCTCGGCGGTTTCTACCGCCCGGATAATATCCCGGCTCATGCGGACATAGATTTCCCGGTCCGACCGGCGGGTTTCCCGGTCAGGTCGGCTATCTGGCGATGACGGATTATTCGTCATGACGGGCGCTCCATCCCGGTAACCGGTTCCTATACCGCCGACTATAACAGGGCGTTCCGCCGCCTAATCCGGTCGGCCGGCGGCGGGATTCGGAATAGTGGATACCGGCGGCGGCTACGGAATACCCCGTAGGTCAGCGGTGTCGGGTAGGCCCGTTCGGGCGCCGGCGGCGATACGGGCGGGTTCGTC
This sequence comes from Candidatus Spongiisociaceae bacterium, assembly GCA_965243835.1. Taxonomy (GTDB): domain Bacteria; phylum Actinomycetota; class Acidimicrobiia; order Spongiisociales; family Spongiisociaceae. Next base: position 2,799,540 of record OZ251578.1, on the reverse strand, counting down.
CGCTAGCCCGTCCCGGTCGCCGGAAACTATTCGCCGGGCGGTCCGGGCGTCTAGGTGTAGATGCGGCTTCTCGGAAGACCTGTCCTGCGGTGAGGATTTGAGCTTGGGCGTCGGGGTGGTGGACCCTCGCGAGTGGTGTCCCTGAAATACTGATACACAGTTCCGGGAGATTGCGAGGAGAGAAAGTGCGCCCACCGGTGCACGCGGTCGTTCTTCGCTCGTCCGTCCTCCGCCGCGTTTTCCAGTATCGCCAACGCGCAACCGGAATCGTCCACAGCTCGCGTGTGACGCTTAGGCATTGTTAGATCAGTAGTAGCCAGCGTCCACCGGCGGTCCCGGTACAAGTTTCCCAACCGGGGTAGTAGATGCTCGTCTTTTACGGACAACAGGCCCAAGTCGCGCACGGAGGTGGCTTCGTAGCCGCGTTTCGCCAACTCTTCCCCCAGTTCTGGGTTGAGATTCTCGTCCAAGACGATAAGGTTGCCGGGCCGCAGCAGGCGGCTTGGGCGTAACTCAGGGCTTTATCTCGCCACCGGGCGGCATCGTTTATCTGTTCATCGCTAAGCCTGTAGCCGCGCAATATCCGCTGTCCCCCTTCGGAACGGGCTTCTTTTCCGACGAACATCGCCTGGATGCGGGTGCCCCGTATCGTCGGGGTTCCCGACATGCACTCCGGGTCCAAGCTGATGTGTTGCAAGTCGCCCAACTCCACATAGGCCCAGCCGCCCCTGGACAGATCGTCTCGCACGGAACGCAGGTTCCCCACCGCTGCCTCTATAACTCCCGTTCCGGCCACTTCGGAGGCGGCATCCCAGAGCGGTCCGTCTTCCAACACCAGACAGGCCCCTTTGTCGGAGCGGGAGAGAGGGGCGTCTTGGAGAGGCCACTCCCCGAAATCCTCGCGAAGGTACTTGATCGCCCTCCGCACCTTCTGGGGATTGAACTTGGCCAATAGCAACTTATGGACCGCTATCGCCTCAGCTACATCCCGGTAGGAGAACATTCGCCGTCCCTCCTCCAAGCAAGAGGGTATGTAGCCGCGTCTCGCCCACTGACCGAGACGAAGGGGGGTTAATCCGGACAGGTGCGATGCCTCCCGGGAGGTGTACACGCGGACGGTGGAAGCGTCGGTGCGTTTTGACATACCCGTCAATGCTAGGGCAAAGCGCCGACAAAACGGTCGAATACGGGAAACGACGGCGCCGGGTTCAGACGGCCAGGGCCGGGGCTGGTTCGGCGACGACCAGGTAGTTTTCGTCGTAGAGCACCACTTCCCGGACGGTGACGGTGATTTCTTCGGGGTCGATGGTTGCCGGGTAGCCGGTTTGCCCTTCCAGGTGAGAGGCCAAGGCTTCCCGCAAAGTTTCGGCGGTTTCCTCCACCGTGTCGCCCACTGCTACGCAACCGCGCACGGCGGGGGCGAAGGCGCCGTAGTTTTTGGGGATGGATTCGATGATGATTCCGAAGTGCAGGGGCGGTTTCTGGCCGGGGGTGAGCGGGGGCAGGCCTTCTTCGGTGTATTCGACTACTTCCAGGATGTCGGACGTGATGTCGGAGGGGCGAATGCGGTCCGGGTAGCCGGGTTTGCCCTCCAGGAAACGGGCCACCGCTTCCCGCATGTTGGCGACGGCCTCGGCGATGGTGTCGCCCGGGGTCTCGCATTCCACGATTCCCATCGGGCAGGCCAGGTAATCCCCATCCTGCTTTTCGATGATGGTTCCAAACCGCAACATGATCTCCTACTTTATCCCAACCATCTCGACAAACTTCGTCCCCTGCGTTGGTATCCGGTAAACGGCGACGCTTGGTTCAGACGGCCAGGGCCGGGGTTGGTTCGGCGATGACCAGGTAGTTTTCGTCGTAGCGAACTACTTCCCGGATGGTGACGGTGATTTCTTGGGGGTCGATGGTTTCGGGGTAGCCGGTTTGCCCCTCTAGGTGAGAGGCCAAGGCTTCCCGCATATTGTCCGCGGTTTCCTCCACTGTGTCGCCCACTGTTACGCAACCGCGTACTGCGGGGGCGTAGGCACTGCAGTTTTTGGGACCGTCGAAAACAACTATCCCGAAGTGCATGGGCGGGTTCTGGCCGGGGGTGAGCGGGGGCAGGCCTTCGTCGGTGTATTCGACTACTTCCAGGATGTCGGCGGTGATGTCGGAGGGGCGGATGCGGTCCGGGTAGCCGGGTTTGCCCTGCAGGAAACGGGCCACGGCCTCCCGCATGTTGGCGACGGCCTCGTCGATGGTGCTACCGGGGGTCTCGCATTCCACGATCCCCATCGGACAGGCCAGGTAATCCCCATCCTGCTTTTCGATGATGGTTCCAAATCGCATCATGCCTCCTACTTTAGTCCGGCTTGGTGCTGAATGCTTTTCCACACCTTGGGATCCAGGTCCCTTTTGGGAGGACCGGGTATGGTTACCGTCCCGCTCTTGGTCGGGTGGTGGAAGTGGCGGTGGGATCCCTTCATTCGCACGAAGTACCAGCCGTCCCGCTTCACTATTTTGATGGCCTCTCGGACTGTAACGGGCATATACTCCAACATAAGTGATAACCGCCCCTCAAACAACCCCCTTGTCGATCGACCTGCGCGGCGTTTCCGTGCTCAAGGCGGGCCGTCATTTGCTGTCGGATGTGGACTGGCGGGCGGGAGCGGGGGAGCGGTGGGTGGTGTTCGGGCCCAACGGGGCGGGCAAAACCACCCTGTTGCAAGTGGCCTCCACCTACCAGTTCCCCACCTACGGCGAAGCCAGCATCCTGGGGGAGCGCATGGGACGCACCGATGTGCGCTCCCTCCGCCCCCGGATCGGGTATGTGGGAATGGCCCCCGCCGCCCTGGTGCGGCGCCGCCTGCCGTGCCGCACCATTGTGGTCACCGGCCGCCGCGCCGCTTTCGTGGACGCCCGCTGGCATAGTTATGCCGCCGCCGATTGGGAACGGGCCGACCGGCGCCTGGCCGTAATGGGAATGGCCGACTTCGCCGACCGGGAGTTCGCCACCCTGTCCGCGGGGGAAATGAAACGGGTGCTGATCGCCCGGGCTTTGATGGCCGACCCGGAGTTGTTGCTGTTGGACGAGCCGGCGGCCGGGCTGGACTTGGGGGCCCGGGAGCGTCTGATCGCCTCCCTGTCGGAAATGGCGGAACGGGAGCGGGAGGCGACGGTGGCGCTGGTCACCCACAACGTGGAGGAAATTCCCCCCGGCTACGACCGGGTTCTGATATTGGACCGGGGGCGGGTGGCCGCCTGCGGGGATATTCGGGAAACCCTGACCGGGCGCGCCTTGAGCGAACTCTACGATTACCCGTTGCGGGTGGAATACCGCCAGGGCCGTTTCCGGGCCGCCGGGCTCCCCATCCCCCCGCCTCCCGCCGGGGACGGGGCAAAGGGGATAAAGGGGATTTAGTACTTGATGCCGCGCCGGCGCATATCGGACAACACCGCGTCGATGCCTTTGCGGTCGATGGTCTTCATTCCCTTGGTGCTGACGGTGAGCGTAACGTAGCGCCGCTCGGAGGCCACCCAGTAACGCCGCTTGTGAACGTTGGGCGTCCAGCGGCGATTGGACCGCTTATGGGAAAAGGAGACCTTCTTGCCGAAGGTGGGCTTTTTGCCGGTAACCATGCAGATGTTGGACATTCTCAGACCCCGTTGTTTTCGCCAAGGGAACCCGGCCATTGTAAAACATTCCGCCCGCCTGCGCAAGACGAATACCTTAATACGGCTCCACCGCCGGGTCGTCCGTATCGCGATCCATGCCCGGGGCCCCCGCCGCCAGCCAGTGGTCGTAGGCTTCCTCGTTTCCGACATCCCGGTTTTGCTCCACCGCCATCAGATAACGATGATGCAGAAAATCCGTGTATCCCTGCAACGGGTCCCGGTCCGGAAAATCCGCGCCCAGGCGCCGTAGCAACGGCTCCAGGCACTCCACCCGCCAGCGAATGGCGGCCAAGGCGGCCCCGACGGGCTCGCCTCCGGCTTCCCGCTCGGCCAGGCTGGCCTGGAAATAGCGTAGGTCGCGGATGATCCAACGGGACTGGTGTTCGGAGGCCTCCACCCGGGCCAACTCCCACAGCCGGTTGGAATGGAAACTGCGCCCTCCCACCGCCGCCCGGAACCGGGCTTCGGTTCCCTCCCCGTCCGGCGCGGGCCGGAACTGCATGTCGGTGATGTGGAAACCCAGGTTGTGCAACCGGGTCACCTTTTCGGTTACCAGGTAGCGTTCGCGGGGCCCGAAGCGCACCGGCTCCGACAACTCCTCCCACAGGGCCCGATAGCGGGTGATGATGTCGTCCCCCAAAGTCAGATCGGCACGCTCCAGGGGAATACCCTGCGCGGCGGCGACGTCGGCCATCCCCCCGGCCACGTTCTCCCGCATTATGTCCAGGTCGTGGCGGCGCTGTCCGTCCGACAGGCGGTCGTGCATCTCCGCCGTTTCCGCGTCGATCATTATCGCCTGAATGGAGTTGGCGTCCCACCGGTACAGCACGTTGGACAGCGAGCAATCCCCCCAGAAGCACCCCACCAGATGCAGTTCCGCCAGCAGGCCCGCGAAGGCGTCCAGCATCCGGCCCCGGTTGTCCCCGAAGCCCCCCGCTTCCACCAGTTCCCGATAGGAGAAGGCGTAGCGGACGTACTCGGTGATCAAGGCCGCCGCCCATTCCTCGGCCGGGTCCACCCAGCCCCGTTCCACGATTCCCGCCACATGCGAGGAGGAGCGGGTTTTGTCCTCCAGTCGGCGCAGAACGTCCCGTTCCCGCCGGGCCAGGTGCAAAGGCAGTTCCTTGATGGCGTAGATGCGTTCCCCGTAGGCCGCGAATCGGACCACATGCCGATGGATGCCGGTGGGGACTTCCACCAGCCGCCCCCCGCTCCAACTCGCCAGCGGGCGGCGCCAGTCCAAATCGAGGAAATCGGGATGTCCGGCCCGGATGGTAACGACCGGTTGCGACATGCGATATCAGTCCGAAAGCGGGCGGTCGTTCCCCGGGCCGGTCAGGGAACCGACAAGACGATTTTGCCCACCGCGCTCCGGTCGGCGAAGGCGGCCAGGGCCTGCTTGGCTTCGGCCAGCGGGCGGACGGCGGAGATGCGGGGGTTGATCTTTCCCTCCGCCGCCCAGGCCAGCGCCTGTTTCAGGTTGGCCCGGTTGCGGCGCGGCGCGCGGGAGGCGAACGCCCCCCAGAACACCCCCACGATGGAACAGCCTTTCAGCAGGGGCAGGTTGGCGGGGGCGGCCGCAATCTGTCCGGAAGTGAACCCGACCACCAGGATGCGCCCCTCCCAGTTTACGCAACGCAGGCATTCCAGAAAAACGTCTCCTCCCACCACCTCGTAGATGACGTCCGCCCCCCGTCCCTCTGTCAGTTCCTTGGTCCGCTCCCGCAACGACTCGGAGGAGTAGTTGATGGTCTCGTCCGCCCCCGACTCCCGCGCCGCTTCCGCTTTGGCGTCCGTGCCCACCGCCGCGATAACCCGCGCCCCCAGGGTTTTGCCCAGTTGCACGGCCGCGCTTCCCGTCCCGCCGGAGGCCCCGGTGACCAGCAACGTTTCTCCGGCCCGCAACCGGGCCCGGTCCACCAAGGCGTGATATCCGGTGCCGTAGGTCATGGACAGGCACGCCCCGGCGGGCATGGACACCTCCGCCGGCAACCGGTAAACGTTGGCGGCGGGGGCGACGAACCGTTCCGCCATCGCCCCGTACAGGCCGGAGCCGATTACCCGGTCCCCCGCCTCCACCCCGGTTACGCCTTCCCCCGCCGCCAGGACCGTCCCCGCCGCTTCCGCTCCGGGCGCGAACGGGAGGTCGGGCCGGAACTGGTATTTGCCTTCGATCATAAGCAGGTCGGGGAAGTTGAGGCCGACCGCCTCCACCCCGATCAGAACCTGTCCCGCCCCCGGAGACGGCTCGTCGAAATCCTGATAGGACAAATTCTCCAACGAACCAAACTCGTGCACCACCTGCGCTTTCATTTCCGCTCCTTTCCTCCGGCGGCCCTCGCCGAATATTACGCTACCGCCATCTGGATCATCCGCACGTCTCCCCCCTCCACCAGAAAGCCCCGGCCGGGGAGGGGGCCGGCGCCGGGGGCGGGGAGCCGCACCCCGAACAGATCGCCGTCGGCGCGCTCCTCCGGGGAGAGTATCACCCCCCGGCGGCTGGTCCGCAAGGCGCGCGTCCAATGACGATGGGCGGCGCGCAACACATCGTTCCGCCCCGCGGCCACCACCGTAATTCCCTCCGCCCGCTGTTCGATTATCCGGTCCGGCGGGCCGTGGTCGGCGGTTTCTTCGGCGTCGTCGATCAGGACCACGGTGCGGGGGCCGTTCCCCTCCTCATCGGACAAGTCGGTCAAGTCGTCCAGGTCTTCAATGCGGCGCAACACGGTACGCACCCCCGGATGATCGGCCAGCGGGGAGGGGCGGGGGCACACCGCCACCAGGCGCGCGCCCGGGTCCAGCATCCCCGCGGCGGAAGCCGTCGCCCACAGGGCCGTGGAACGCCCCGAGCGGCGGGGACCGGCGATCAGCAGGTGGTCGCCCCCGTAGAGGGTGACGACGGCCGGTTGCAAGGTTTTCCCGTCCAGGCCGAGGGGAAGGCGCCATTCCCGGTCGGTCGACTTCCCCGCTCCCGCCACCTTGCCCAGGGAAACCCGGCGGGGCAGGGAGGGAATGGCCGGGGCCCGTCCGCCCCCCTCCGCCCGGAGCCCTGCCCTCCGCACATCGTCCGCCGCCACCGCCGCCGCCTGCACGCATTCCCCGGTGCGCGCATCCACCGCCCGCCGCGGCGGCGGATCGTCGGGTGCGGCCCGCACTCCCAGCAGCGACCAGTCCAGCGGGTCGGCCAGGGAGAACACCAGACGGGAGACGAAGACGGACGACAGGGAAGGGGGGACGGCGCGGGACCCGTCGGCGGCGGCGGCCACCCCCATCCGCCGGGAAGGTCCCGCCCGGCATATCTCCCCGAACAGCTCCGTCAGTCCCGACTGGTCCAAAACGGAGCGCAACCCGCCCAGGTCGTCCGCCAGCAACACCAGCCACGGTTGCTCCGGCGGGGAAGAGGGGTCCTCCATCCGGCGCCGGAACAGCTCCAGCAACCGGGGCAGGCGCTCCTCGTCGTCCATGGGAACGATGGAGCCGACATGAGGCAGTTTTTCCAGTTCCGCCAGCCGCCCCCGCCCGCCGTCCAGCCCGTAAATATGCAACCGGTCGGGGTCCCGGGCGGAGGCCAGGGAACAGGCGACGGCCAGCAACCCGTCCTGCGGGCCCGCCCCCGACCGCCCGATCAGCAACAGGGCCCCGTCCGCGGCCGGGCGCCACTTCCAGGGGACTTGCCGTTGCCGGTCGGGTTGGTCGGCGACGCCGATCACCGCCTCCGGCTCGTCGTCGGCGCCGCCGTCCGCGGCGGGCAACTCCCCAAAGGCCAAGTCGGGGTTCAAGGGAGGGCTCCAAGGCCGGCGGGGAGCGGGCCGGCCCGTCGCTTTCCAGGCGCGGGACGCCGCCGCCGCCAGCCGGGCCAGGTCGGTTTCCGACGGGCGGTTGCGGTCCGGGGCGGGGGGAGTCGCAGGTTGCCGCATGGCGAACAGGAAGGGGACGGCCCGGACCGCCGGTCGGCAATTCCCGGAGCCGGAAACCAGGGCCGTCTGAAAGGGAACGGGGGCCTCCGGGCCGGATCGGATGTAGCCGCGTCCCGGCCGGGAAGGGGGGATCCCGGCCGCCAGAGCGGTCCCCGCCCCCGTCCCCAGCACGTCCCTGGAATCGGCCGGGGTCTGCACCCGCAGGCAAATGCGCAGGTTGACGTTGGCCCGGATGGAGTCCTTGATCACCCCCGCCGGGCGCTGGGTGGCCAGAACCAGATGCACTCCCAGGCTGCGCCCCCGTTGAGCGATATCCACCAGCGCCTCCATAAAGTCGGGCAACTCCCGGGACAGCAGGGCGAATTCGTCCACGATCACCGCCAGGCGGGGGAGGGGCCGGTCGGGGCGGGCGCGGCGCAGTTGGTCGATGTCGGAAACCCCCGCCGCCCGCATTCGCTCCTCCCGCCGGGTCAGTTCCGCCTCCAGCGAACGCAGGGCCCGTTCCCCCAGCCCCTCGTCCAAGTCGGTCACCAGCCCCGTGACATGCGGCAGGTCGGCGCAGGCGTCGAAGGCCGCCCCTCCCTTGTAGTCGATCAGGATCAGGTTGAGGAGTTGGGGACCGTAGCGGACGGCCCAGGAGGCGATCAGGGTGCGCAACAGTTCGCTTTTGCCCGAGCCGGTGGTGCCCGCCAACAGGCAGTGCGGTCCGTCCGCGGCCAGGTCCGCCTGCACCGTGCCGGCTTCGGAAACCCCGATGGGGGCGGCCAGGCCGGAGGGCGCGGCGGACCAGCGGGCGGACAGGGCCCCGGCCAAACCGTCCGGATCCGTCTCGCCGGACAGGTCCGCCAGCTCCGGGAGTTCCAGCAGCCCCGCCCGCTCCGGCAAGCGGGATCCGGGGGCGGACGCTTCCGGGTCCTCCCAGCGGGCCAGGCGCCGGGCGGCGGCCTCCGCCACCCCTTCCGCCGCGCCGGCGACTTCCATTTCCAGCGCGGCCGCGCCCCGCCCGGGACGGCGCAGGCGGGCCGTCGCCCCCAGTTCCGCCACCTCCGGGCACGCGGCGGGCAACCCCTCCGCCCGCTCCTCCAACCACACTCCCGCCGCCGGGCGCTCCGCCCCCAGGAAAATTCGCCGCAGGAGACGACGGTGCTCCTCCGACAGGCGGGGGTGGTCCACCGCGATAACCGTCACCGGGGCCGGGCCCTCCGCGGCCGGGGCGGACAGGGCGCCCAGCAAAGCCTCCGTCTCCGCCGGGGAGCAGGCCAGCAACCGGACATCGGAGCGGGGGTCGGCCAGGGAATGCGGCGTCCATTTGACCCAATCCCAGACTTGGGGACGGTCGGTGATCACCCCGATGCGCACATCGGCCGGACCGGAGGCGACCGCGATTTGGCACAGGACCGCCCCGGCCAGGGAGCCGGCCTCGTCCCGCGGTCCGGCCACTCCCAGAATGCGCCCCGGAGCGAGTTGCGCGGTTATCGGAACCCCCTGCATCACACCTTGCCTGCGCAGAGCCTCCGCCGCCTCCGGCTCCTCCTCACCGACCGGGGGAGGGGTCCAGCGGACGGTTCCGTAGCCGAGCGTCGCCCGCAGGAAGTCGGGGTGGGCGGGCCTTCGCTCCCACAGGCGCCGGGATCCGGCCTCCGCCCAGGCCAGCAACTCCCCCACCGAGGGGTCGTCCAAATGGGCTTGGGCCTGCGCGCGGCGGGCGCGGCGCCGCAATTGGCGGTCGAACTCCCGCAGGTCGGCGGCGAACTTTTGCCCGGCGCGGCGGGTTTCCCGGCGACGCCGGCGACGGTCCTCTATGTACTGCCCCGCCATCATCAACGGGCTCATCAGCGCAAAGGCCAGAAACATCAACCGACCGAAGAACAAGGCCATGCCCGCCCCCGCCAGGACGGGAAGGGCGAACATCACCGCTCCCATCCGTCTCGGTTTTCCGTCTACCCGCTCCCTCCCCGGCGCCTCCGGCGGAGGGGCGGAGCGTTGCGGGAGGTGGCGGGGCGGCCGGTTGAAGAACCCCCTCGGGGCGGGCGGGTCCGGGGCCGTTCCGCATGGCCAGGGGGCGATCCGCAAGCGGTGGGGTCCGGCACGCAGACTGCCGGCCGGAAACGGACGACCGTTCCAAGAGGCGGAGCCGCGGCCGTCCACCGTCAGCGAGGCCGGGGCGGTCCCTTCCAAGCGGATGTTCGCCGCCGGAGAGCCGCCCGCCGTATAGCGGCCCGGGGACAGCTTCCACACCCGCCCCGCCTGCGGTCCGGACAAGGCGTACAAGGCGGCGATCGGAGTTTCCCCGCCGCTTCCCGGTTGCAGCGCGGATGCGTCCGGGGAGAGGATCGATCCGTCCCAAATCCGGTCGGCCGGTGTTTCCCCCCAATCCGCCGCCTTCGCTCCCGCGGCCGCCAACAGGTCGGCTGCGGTCGCCCCGTCGGGCAGGCCGCTCACCTCCCAGTCGCGGCTCGTTTCCCCGTCTTGGACGGTGACGCGCCTATTCATCAGACGATGGATGGTCCGCCGCCGACGGGGGTCGGCGGGATTCGGCGTTGCGTTGGGCGGTCATTTTGTCCTTTCGCTTGTTCTCGCGTCGCCATCTGTTGGCGGGAGCCGCCTCCCGTGTCCACTCGGCGGCGTGCGGCGGGATCGCTTCCCCGGTCGCGGGTTGTTTTCCTGTCGGCGGGTGATGCGTTTTCCTCGGCGACGGGCGGGTGGGGCGGATTCCGGGTATGCGGTGGGATCGCTTTCCCGATCGCGGCGTTCGCGTTGTGCGTTCTCCTTGCGCGTCCGGTGGGTAGGTCGTTCTTGGCGCGGTTATGGCCGCCCCGGCGCCGACGGGGGTTGGCGGATTCCGGGTGTGCGGCTGTCTCGTCGGGCAATGGGGGTCGCTTCTCGGCGGAGGCGTTCGCGTTGCGCTCGTTTCCCGTGTTGTCCCCAGTGGGCAAGAGGTTGGTTTTCCGGCGGCGGGTCGTTTCCGTCTTACCGCGGTGGTGCGTTTGTTCATAGGATGATGGATAGCCGGAGGCCGCTGGGGGTCGGCGGGGCGGCGGGTGCGGGTTTGGGCGGGGTTTGTCATTGTTCGTCCTTTTGGTAGCGCCGGGGTTGGCGAATCCGTTTGGAGATAGTCGGCTTTTTCCACGTTCGGTTGGTTGCGGGCTGTTCCGTTGGCGGATGCCCGGCTTCCCGGCGGAGCGTTCGCGTTGCGCTCTCGTCGCTGACGGGGGTTGGCGGATTCCGGGTGTGCGGCTGTCTCGTCGGGCAACGGGGGTCGCTTCCCGGTGGAGGCGTTCGCGTTGCGCTCGTTTCCCCGCGTCGTTCCCGGCGGGTGGGCGTTTGCTTTCCGGTGGCGGGTTGTTGCCCGTTTTGCGCGGAGGTGCGTTTGTTCATCGGACGATGGGTGACCGGGGACCGATGGGGTTGGGCGGGGTTTGTCATTGTTGGTCCTTTGCGTAGTGCCGGGGTTGGCGAATCTGTTGGAGATAGGCGGTTTTTCCCGTGTGGGGGGCGCGCTTCCCGGGGCGGCGGTGTTTATGTTGCACGCGGAAGCCCGTCTCCCGTGCCGTCCCGCGTCGGGCGGGGGCGTCGGCTTTCCGGGCGTGGGCGGTTTCCCTGCCGGTGCGGGCGGTCGGCGGGGGTTCATGGGACGTAGGTGGGCGGGATCGTTTTGGCGCGGATGCGGCTCAGCAGATCCGGTACGGGAAAGTCGTCGTCCGGGGATTCCTCGAAGTTCGATTTGGCGACCGGCGCCTGCCGCTCCGCAACCGGTTCCTCCTCCCCGTCCTCGTCGGAGGCGGGAGCCGGGGCCGCCGCCATAACCTCGGCCGCTTCCAACGTTTGCGCGGTGCGCCGGGCGGCGGCGGCCGCCTCCTCCAAGACACGAGCCGCCGCCGCCAACTCCCGGCCGCATTGTTCCAAGCGGTCGGCCAGGAACCCCGCCGCCGCCCCCGAAAGAACCGCCGCTACCCGCTCCCGGGCCGCCAACGCCTGCTCCCGGCTGACGGCCAGCAACTCCCGCCGAACGTCCTCCATCCGCCCGGCCGCCGCCCGGAACTCCGCCGAGGTCATGACCCCGCCCCCTCCGGTCGGATCAGCCCGCCGACACGTAGTAGGTGTCGGCCATGTAGTTGAGATCGGTTCCGTAGCGGACCAACCCATCCGAGTGGGTTTGCATGAACTCGGCCAGGCCCCGCAGGTGGGGGAGGGCCTCCTCGGTCATGGCCTGGAAGTCCCGGGCCGCCTTGGACTCCCAGCTGTCCTGCAGGGTGGACACCGCGGCGGTGATGGAACCCAACAGGTCCTGCATCTCCCCGCTCCACACGGCGAAGCTGCGCCCCACCTCGATGATCCGGTTCCCGTCGGCGCGTATCGGCATTGTCGCCTCCTTTCGGCGCGTTGTTTTCGCTCCCCGATTTCCAGCGGGGGCGCCTACGGTTAACAAGATACGAATTTTCGGCGACGATTCAAGGGGGTTGTTTTTCGACCGGCGGAGGCCGCCCCGGACCCGGCGACGGCCCGCCCGCGGTCACAGGAACATGGGCTTCGCCAACGGATTTTTGATGCGGGGCCGGTAGCCCTCCGCGTCGTAGTAAGCCTCCACGTCCACCGTCCGGGCCCCGGAGGCCAAGACCGACAGGTCGGCGACCGCGTACGCCCCTCCCCGCAGGGCCGCCATCCGCCCGCTCGTCCCCGAGGAGATCAGGTCCGCCGCCATAATGCCGAAGTTGAAACCCGCCATCAGGTCCAAAACATCGGGCGGCCCGCTGCGCATCAGGTATCCGATCTGCTGATTCATAACGCCGATCCCGGTACGGGCCTTGATATGATCGCCGGTCAGTCGGCCGATCCCGCCCAGTTTGCGGTGGCCGTAAGCGTCGGCCTCCCCGCTTTCCACCCGGGCTCCCCCGGCCATCGCCGCCCCCTCCGAAATGACCGCGATCGCGTAGCGGCTGGGGTTGGCCGCCCGGTCCGCAACCAACAGATCCGTCAGCCGGTCCGGGTCGAAGGGGACCTCGGCGATGACGGCCCGGTCGGCGCCGGCCAGGTAACCGGCGGCCAGGCTGGTGGCCCCCGAGTAACGACCGAACAGTTCCGCCACTGCGATCCGTTCGTGGCTGCCCGCCGCGGTGCGCAGGTTGTTGATAAACCCCACGCACCGGGTGACGGCGGTGGAGAACCCCAGGCAGTAGTCGGTGCCGGGCACGTCGTTGTCCATCGTTTTGGGGATGGCCGCCACCGGCACCCCCTCCCGGTGCATGCGCAACGCATAGGAGAGGGTGTCGTCCCCGCCGATGGCGACCAGGGCGTCCAAGCCGAGGGCTTCCGTCGCCCGCACCGCATGCCCGGTGAAGTCGTAGGGCGGCTTCGTTCCCGGAGGCGGCGCCAGGAAAGGGGGCAGGTCGGCGGCGGCCACCCTCCCCGGATTGGCGCGACTGCTGTGCAGGACGGTGCCCCCGGTGCGGTCGATGGTGCGCACCGCGGCCGGATGCAACGTCCGGGCGTGCTCGCCGAACGTGTCCGGGTCCTCCGGATTAATGGCCAGCAAAGCCCCCCAGCCCCGCATTAATCCCGTTACCGTATGGCCATGCTCCGTCGCCCGGTTGACGAAGGCCTTGATGGCCGGGTTGAGGCCGGGGACATCCCCGCCGCCGGTCAGAATTCCCACTCTCATCTATGCTCCTTGTCGGGGGTCGCCCTTACAGGTTGGCGGATGGGAGGAAAATTGTGAAATTTCGGCCCGGGGAACTTCGTCCCGATACCGAGCGGTGGTTGCGCCGTCGAGGTCTGCCGCATCTGATCGAAGACTATTCCGCCCGCACCGATGTGTTCACGCGGATGACGCCCTTTCTGGTGCTGGTGTTTTTCGGAGAGATGATGTTCGCCTTCGGGGACCGGTTTCGGGGATGGGCGCAGGCGGCGGTGGCGGTGTTGTTCGCGGGAGTGCTGACGGGGACGGCGGCCGGGGTGAACAGGTTGCGGGGGCGCCGGGCCTTTCAGTTGCCGGACCGGGTGGGCGTTTTGGAGTTGGCGGCCTTTGTGCTGGTCCCGGCCCTGCTCACCATGCTGTCCGCCGTGGGCCGGGTAGTGGACGACTTGGCGTCGGTGATCTTCCTCAACCTGACCCTGCTGGGCGTCGGATACATAGTCGTCAGCTACGGCCTGCTTCCCATGCTGTGGTGGGGATTGGAGTTCATGGTCGACCAGATCCGTTCGGTGTTCCGGCTGATAGCCCGCTCGTTGCCGTTGTTGCTGTTGTTCGCGGCCTTCTTTTTCCTGAACACCGAGATGTGGCAGGTGGCGGCCAACTTCACCCTGCCGCTGTACGGGGCGGTCCTCGGGTTGATAGGAGCGGGCGCCTGCGGGTTCCTGATCGTGCAAATCCCGGGGGAGGTGGCCTCGTTGGAACGTTTCTCCTCGTGGGAGGAAGTGCGGGCGTTGGCGGCCGCCTCCGATTCGCCGCTGGCGGACCTCCCGCCGGGGCCGACCGGGGAGTTCCGGGGGGAGCCCCTGAGCAGGCGGGCCGCGCTCAACATCGGGTTGCTGATGTTCGTCGGCCAGACGGTGCGGGTGGCGTTGGCGGGAGCGGTCACCGGGGTTTTCTTCGTGGTTTTCGGATTGTTGGCGGTGCGCCGCACCACTATCGAGCAATGGCTGGACGCCGACCAGATGGGGGAGTTGGCCGCCTTTCCCCTCTTCGGGGCGGAGGTGGTCCTGACCGGGCCGTTGCTGATGGTGGCCGGATTCATCGCCGCCTTCTCCGGTCTGCAGTTCGCGGTGGCTTCCATAACCGACGCCGTATATCGCGAACGTTTTTTCTCCGACATCGCCGCCCAACTGCGCGAGGTGTTGGCGGTGCGCCGCCTGTATCTGACCCTGCCCGAAGAAGGGGAGAAGGCCGACCCGCCGGTCAGCCGGAGCCCGGAACCCGGATAATTAAGGCGTCCCCCTGGCCGCCCCCGCCGCACAGGGCGGCCGCGCCCACCCCGCCGCCCCGTCGTTGCAATTCGTTGATCAGGCTCACCGCCAACCGGGCCCCGGTGCAACCGATGGGATGGCCCAGGGCCACCGCCCCGCCGTTGGGGTTGACATCGGCCGGGTCCAGGTCCAGCATACGGGCCGACCACAGGGCCACCGCCGCAAAAGCCTCGTTGATTTCGATCACATCCAGGTCGGCGACGGACAACCCGGCCAGTTTCAGGGCGACCCTGATCGCTTCCGCGGGCCGCTCATGCAAGGTGGGGTCCGCGCCTCCGATCTGTCCGTAGGCGAGAATCTCGGCCCGGGGGGTCAGGCCGGCCGCCTCCGCCGTCGCGCGGGAAGCCAGAACCAGGGCCGCCGCACCGTCGCTGATTTGGGAGGCGTTGCCCGCGGTGATGGTTCCCCCCTCGGTGAAAGCCGGGGGCATCCCGGCGAGGGATTCGGCGGTGGTCCCGGGTCGGATGCCTTCATCCCGGGTTACCCGCTCGGGCGCGCCCCGTTTTTGGGGAACTTCCACCGGGGTGATTTCCCGGTCCAGGAGGCCGGAGGCGGCGGCCGCCGCCGCCCGGCGGTGGCTTTCCGCCGCCCACGCGTCCTGCTCGGCCCGGCTGATTCCCAGGTCCGCGTTTTTCCGGTCGCTCGACTCTCCCATCGTGCATTGGTCGAAGGCGCACCACAGCCCGTCATGTTGCAGGGAATCCACCAGCGTCGACTCCCCCAAACGGGTCCCCCAGCGGGCGGCGGGGGCCAGATAGGGGGCGTTGCTCATGGATTCCATTCCCCCCGCAACCGCCACTGCGGTTTCCTCCAGGCGCAGGGAACGGTCGGCGGCGGCGATGGCCGCCATCCCCGACAGGCACACCTTGTTGAGAGTGGTGCCGGGGACGGTCATCGGAACCCCCGCCGCCACCGCCGCTTGCCGGGCGGTGATCTGCCCCGCCCCCGCCCCGATCACATGCCCCATTATCACTTCGTCCACCTGTTCGGGTCGCACGCCCGCCCGCTCCAAAGCGGCCCGGATGGCGACCGCGCCCAGATCCGTCGCCCGCAACCGGAGCAGTCCCCCGCCGAATCGCCCGATCGGGGTGCGGGCCGCCCCCAAAACCACCGAATGATTGTTCCGTTCCATACTCCCTCCCTATCCGGTTTCCGCTATTCCGTTAGTCGCCGTTCGCCCGGGACGTTGGCACCAGTTTAGGGCGCGGGCGCATCCGACTAACCCGGTCCGTATGAAGCTGTGGATGCCCGGTTCGTCCCTCTGAAAAACTGTATGGCCGTTTGCCGTCTTGGAGAAAAGGGCCCGGCCCCCCCGGGTGTTGGGGCGGGGGGGCCGGGTGATTGGGGGTGTTGATTTAGTTGTCGGTCGGGGGGGTGTAGTTGACGGCGCGGACGAAGAACGACGCCATTTGCGCCCGGGTGACGGGCTGGTCGGGACAATAGTTGAGAGGCTCGGCGCTGCATCCCCTGGTTACTCCGGTGTGGTACATCCCCTCCACCGCCCGCACCACCTCCGGGTCTGCGCCCGCCACGTCGTTGAACAGGCCCTCCGGTTCGTCGACGGCGTTTATGTCGGGGAAGGAGGCGATCATCATCACCGCCATATCAGCCCGGGTGACCACCCCGCCGGGATTGAATACTCCGTCGGGAGCGGCGAACGCCCCGGTGGAGACCACCCAGTCGGCGAAAGTGCGGTACCAGGCATCGGCGGGGACATCGCTGATTTCTATGTCGTCGGGGGGTGTGATGGGCCCGAGTCGGTTGACGGCCCGGTAGAGGAAGGCGGCCATTTGCCTTCTGGTGATCTGCGCCGATGGGCAGAACTTGGTGGCGTCGTTGGCATCGCAACCCAGGGTAATTTCCCAGGCGGCGATTTGTTCGATGTTGGCTTGGTGGACGCTGCCGTCCTCATCGCAGAACCGCCCCTGACACGCCGGTTCCGCCGGGGGCGGGGGCGGGGCTGGTGGCCCGGCGGGCGGAGGCGCACCGCCTCCTCCTCCACCTCCGCCGCCGCTGGGGGGCGGGGCTCCTCCTCCGCCTCCTCCGCCGGTGTTGGGGGCGGGGCTTACGTTGGTGATGCGGAAGTCGGCGTTAGCGCGGCCGTAGTTGCTGGTGGCGGCTATTCTGATGTGTTCCGTTGATTCGGTTTCGGTGTCGCTGAGGATGACCACCCGGAAGGTTCCCGTAGCGCTCGGCGCTTCGGCGGGGATGGTGATAGTCGAAGACGACAGGCGCAGGTCGCGGTAGTCGCTGCCGCTGGTAGCGGTGCTTCCCGAGCGGTCGACCGTTACCCGCACCTGGGTGGGCTGCGAACTCCGGTTGCCTGCCAGGGAGGCGGTTAATCGCACGGTAAGGGGGCTGGTTCCCCGGTTCTCGGGGGCCGTGTTCGGGTTTGCGGTCAGGGCGATCCCGGTGGGCGGGCCGTCGTTGTCCGTGATTTCCAGTTCGCCGGGGTTGACGATGAACCCGGTTAGGGCGCCGGTTACGCGTATGGTTTCATCCGGTTCGTCGATGTTGTCATCGCGGGCCCCGCTCAGGTCGAGGGTGAAAGTTGCGGTGGCGCTGTTCTGGTTGGCGGGGATGGTGATTTGGAACGGGTCGGGAACGCTGGTCGTTTGGTAATCGGACGCGGAAGCGGTTCCCGCCTGCAGGGCGATGGGTATGGTCTGCGCATCGTCCAAGTCGTTGCTGCCGGGGTAGGAGGCCCGTACTTTAATGGTGGTGGCTCCAGTCCCTTCCGGCAACGACGCCAGCGGTTCGTCGGCGGCGTTGAGGAAGGCCAGGGTTATGGCGGCGTCGTCGTCGATGATCGTCAACTGCGCTTCCCCTACCGTCCCTACATCGTCCCCGGAGGCGTCTCCGGTGACGGTCACCGTTTCCGGCCCTTCCGCGTCCGTGTCGTTCTCGGTGTCTATTATCAGCTGGAATGTTTGGGTCTCGGTGGTTTGGTAGGGGTCGATGGCTAAGTTGAACGCGGGCACCGTCTGGTAGTCGGTCCCGGCGGTGGCCTCCCCGTCGGCGGTTTTCCCGACGGTTATGGGGATGGTCACCCTTTTGGCGGACAGGGCGCCGCCTTGGTAGGTGGCCCGCACTTGCACCGTCGTCGGGTTGCTGTTGTCCTCTTGGACGTCGGTCAGGGAGCCGCCGGCGGGGGTTTCCAAAGCCAAGACCACGTCGGGGGCATCGTCGTTGTCCGCGATGGAGAAAGCGGCCCCTAATACGGGCAGTGAGTTAACGGCGGCTCCTGTTACTCGTAGGGTTTTGTCGTCTTCGTCTGCGTTGTCGTCTTGAATGGTGATGGTGAAGGTCGCTTCCCCGGTTGTTTCGTTAGCGGCTACGACTACTCCCAGCTCGTGGTTGGCGGGGGTGCCGGTCGGGGCGGCGAGGCCGCTTATCCGGTAGTCCTCCTGTGTCGTCCAAGCGTTGTCGGTGTCCTCGATGGCGGAAGCGCTGCCTATGTTGAGTCCCACCACTGTCTCCGCGGCCACCGCCGTGGGCATCGTCACTTTTACTTTCACTTGCGAGGCGCCGCTGTCTTCCCCCAGCGATGTCAGCTCGTTGTCGTCCGAGTCAAGTAACTCCACCTCTATCCCGGAGTCCACGACGTTCAACGTAGCCGAAGCCGTATTCGTCGCATCACCAGCTTCGGTGACGGTAACCGTCAGCGTTTCCGTCGACTCCGCAGTGCCATCCGCCTGAACAGACAGGCTGAACGTGCCGTCAGCGGAGGTCTGCCCGGCGGGAATGCTAATAGTAAACGCAGCGTTATCCGTGCACGCGTCCATGCTGGTATCCGGGCACGACGTAGCCAAAGTAGCCCCGTTGGTGCCACCGGTCGCCACCGCCACGTTCACCGTCGTCGCCGTCCCCAGCTCCGAAGCGGACGCCCCACTGAACCCGGCTGTAACGGTAACCGTCTGCCCGCCGGTCGCCTGTTCCACCACCGTCTGCGGCGATACCGACACCTCCAACCCCTTGTCGTTAGCCCCGATCGTGAGCGTATCCGGAGTAACCGTCCCGCCGGGAACCGTGCCCGTAATCCAAAACGTCTCGTCCCCCTCCGCTACCGTATCCTCGGGCACCGCCAAACCGGTAAGATTCGCCCACGAACTTTCGGTACCGGAACCGGTGGGGATCGTCACCGTCACCGGCGAGGCGGGAGCGGTGAAATCATCCCCCTCCTCCGCCGACCTCGGCGACGCCTCCCCGGCGGTTACCGACACCGCCAAACCCGCGGTCAAATCATTCGTCACCCCCGATGCCAACGAGGCCCGCACCCGCACCGCCGCCGAGCCGCCCTCCGACAAGGTTTTCTCAAACGGCGAATTCGGAGTAGAAACATCAGTATCCGCCTCCAACACCACATTCAAATCATCATCGGTAATACCCAACTCCGCCCCGCTGACCACAAACCCCGTCACGGAACCGCCCACCGCGATCGCCTCGGCTCCCTCCGCAATCGTGTCCTGCGTAATACCCAACCCCGACAACGCAGAAGCGCCGCTAGCCGTACTACCCGCCGGGATGGTCAACGTCACCGCCGGTGTCGGAGCGGTGAAATCCGCCGCCTCCGCGTTAGCGCCCGCTGCGAACGACAACGCCACATCCGTCGCTCCCGTCACACTCGTACTAGTCGCCCCCGCGAACCGGGCGGTAGCCGTCACCGCCCCCGCATCCCCCGCCCCCTCGCCCACCGCGCTTGCGCTCAACACCAACTCAATCGTCTCCCAAATCTCCAAATCAGCCCCGATCACCAACACCCCGCTGCCCGCCCCGCTGAACCTGATAGTCTCCGGCCCCTCCACCGCCCCGTCATCCCGGGGAGTGATCATCACATCCGCCGTACCATCGGTGTCCCCGCTGGCAATGGTAATATCCGCCGTTTCCGCGCCCCGCGTGTAATCACCCCCGGCCCCCAAGGCGGCGGTGCCGCCCGCCGCTCCCACCGTAACCGTCACCGTCGTATCCGACGACACCGCCGACCCGGCGGTGGCCTTCACCCGCACCGTCTGCGCCCCGCCCCGCTCGCTGACCGCCGACAAAGCCGGGTCGCCGCTGGACGCCTCATGGAAACTCAAAGTAATCAACTCGGCGCTGTTCGGGTCCAGGATGTCAATATCCGCCGGAGTCACCGTAACCGCCCGCCCCACTGTCGCCGTCCCGGAAACCGCTACCGTCTCCGTCCCCTCCGCGGTATTGTCCGCCGTGGGCGTCAAAGTAAAAGTCTTGCTCGCCTCCGTAGCCTCCGCCGGAATGCTCACCGTGAACGCATTATTCGTCACCCCCGACCCCCCGGTTGTGAAATCCGTCCCCGGAGTAGCGCCATTACTAGCGGCCGCCCCCACCGTCACCGCCACATCCGTCGCCGACGACAACACCGACGACGACCCCGCAAACGAAGCGGTAACCGTCACCTCCACCGCACCCCCCGACTCCGTCACCCTCTCCGTATCCACCGACAAAGCAATATCCGCATCATCATCCAAGATCGTCAACGTCGCCGCCGTCGCATCCCCAAACGTCGACGAACCCGTCACCGTAAACGTCTCCGGACCCTCCACCACATCATCATCGGTAATGGATAAACCCGCCAATGTACCCGCAGTCGTCGAAGCCACCGTCGAAGCCGGGATAGTAACCGTATCCGCTGTCGACGAATACGTCAAATCACCCGTCCCCGCCTCCCCCGCACTCGGGGAAGCCGCCCCCGCCGCCGACAACGCACCACCGTCGCCGACCCAATCACCGACGACCCCACAGACCGCGGATCACTATTACCGTTTCCGTCAAACCGCGTTCTACCCGAAAACCTGGCCGACACCTCCACCCCCGACCCGCTGTCCCCCTCCGTCAACACCGTCTGATTCCCGCCCTCCCCGCTGTCGGTATCCACCGTCAAACCAACCTGCGTATCATCATCCAAAATCGTAATCGGCACACTACGATGCGTAAAACCCGCCGGGTTGGTCTTCAACCCCGCGTAAAACACCTCATTCCCCTCCGCTATGTTATCATTAGCAATAGCAACAGACATATTTTTAGTTTCTTCTTGTCTGTTGTAAAGCGCATCCGCCCCAAGACCGTTAGCCGAAATAATAATAGTACCTAAATTCGATGTATTACCAGTATGGTGATCAGAAGCCCAATCTTCATCTGGATCTAAATCAGAAGCAGAACCATCAATACCGTTAGTGGTTCCATTATGGAATCTAAACACCGTATCCAACTGCGAACCATATGTGTTACTAGTAGAAGCCGTAAACACTCCATTGGTAACACCCCCCAACGCACCATGCACGTACACCCAAAAACCCTCATGCTGATGATTCTCGATCCTCGTCAAAGTCGTCTTCTTCGGCGTGTTTGGGTCCCCCTCCGCCGTCAACCTAATCACCCGATCCTGATCCGTAATCGCCAAATCAACCGGCGATGGCGATACATCATACCCGGAGGCTGTGGTTGTGCCCGTGAACTGGATCGTCTCATGTTGCTCGGTTATCGTATCGGTAGCCGGCGTGACCGTAAAACTGGCAGACAACCCCTGCGTGGTCCCCGAGTTGATCGTCACCGACGTCGACGTCGTCGAAATCGTATAATCCGTAGTAACCGTCGCCGTACCCGCCGCTATCGCCACCGACACCGACACGTTGCTCGACGGCGCCGACGCAACGACGGCCTTCACCTGCAAAGTCTGCTGACCCCCGTCCTCCTCGATCGCCGTAATATCCGTCGCGGTATCCGAGGAAAGCACCAAACTAAGGGTAATCGTCACCGTCTGCCCCGCCGCCGGAACCGGAGCGGACAGAAGCGCCAACCCCGCCGCCAAAATCGCAACCAACACCCGCCTCATCGTCGCCTCCTTTCCGGCTCAACGCCGAACTCGCGGACATTCCCATCGGGCCAAACCCGACCCGATGTTCTAAAGACGCTACCCCCCCCCCCCAATTTGTCAAATTGCCTCCCAACGGCCGCCAACCCGGGCCCGGGCAGAAACCCATCCCGGAGGCCGTCGGATGTCCGCATCGGGGGCATCCAAACCCGGTCCGGGCCGGCGGCGAACACGATGAATCTTGCAACAAGTCCTCCCCCGGCTATTAACAAGGAAACGCCAAGGAGACAATCAGGCCTGCGGAAGGTTTCGCGCTTAAAAGGCGGGAAACCGGGTTAGAGGACGGCGATGCCCGCCCCGACTAGTTCGAATAACCCTGCACGGTGGTGTGCCGTCTTGGGAAAAGGGCCCGGCCCCCCCGGGTGTTGGGGCGGGGGGGCCAGGTGGTTGGGGTGTTGATCTAGTTGTCTGCGGGCGGGGTGTAGTTGACGGCGCGCACGAAGAAGGAAGCCATCTGCGCCCGGGTGACCGGCTGGTCGGGACAATAGTTGAGAGGGGTGGCGCTGCATCCCCTGGTGACCCCGGTGTGATACATCCCCTCCACGGCCCGCACCACCTCCGGGTCCGCGTCTGTTACGTCGTTGAACAGGCCTTCGGGTTCGTCGACGGCGTTTATGTCGGGGAAGGAAGCGATCATCATCACCGCCATATCCGCGCGTGTAACCACCCCGCCGGGATTGAACACCCCGTCGGGGGCGGCGAACGCCCCGGTGGAGACCACCCATTCGGCGAATGTGCGGTACCAGGCATCTGCGGGGACGTCGCTGATTTCTATGCCGGCGGGATCTGGGATGGTCCCGAGTCGGCTGACGGCGCGGTAGAGGAAGGCGGCCATTTGCCTTCTGGTGATCTGCGCCGACGGGCAGAACTTGGTGGCGTCGTCGGCGTCGCATCCCAGGGTGATTTCCCAGGCGGCGATTTGTTCGATGTTGGCTTGGTGGACGCTGCCGTCCTCATCGCAGAACCGCCCTTGGCATACCGGTTCCGCCGGGGGCGGGGGCGGGGCTGGCGGCCCTGCGGGGGGAGGCGCACCCCCACCGCCTCCTCCTCCGCCGCCGCTGGGGGGCGGGGCTCCTCCTCCGCCTCCTCCGCCGGTGTTGGGGGCGGGGCTTACGTTGGTGATGCGGAAGTCGGCGTTAGCGCGGCCGTAGTTGCTGGTGGCGGCTATTCTGATGTGTTCCGTTGATTCGGTTTCGGTGTCGCTGAGGATGACCACCCGGAAGGTTCCCGTAGCGCTCGGCGCTTCGGCGGGGATGGTGATAGTCGAAGACGACAGGCGCAGGTCGCGGTAGTCGCTGCCGCTGGTAGCGGTGCTTCCCGAGCGGTCGACCGTTACCCGCACCTGGGTGGGCAGGGAACTTCGGTTGCCTGCCAGGGAGGCGGTTAATCGCACGGTAAGGGGGCTGGTTCCCCGGTTCTCAGGGGCCGTGTTCGGGTTTGCGGTCAGGGCGATCCCGGTGGGCGGGCCGTCGTTATCAGTGATCTCCAAGGTGCCGGAGTTGACGATGAACCCGGCTAGGGAGCCGGTTACGCGCAGGGTTTCATTCGGTTCGTCGATGTTGTCATCGCGGGCCCCGCTCAGGTCGAGGGTGAAAGTCGCGGTACCGCTGTTCTGGCCGGCGCTGATAGTGACTTGGAACGGGTCGGGAACGCTGGTCGTTTGGTAGTCAGAGGGAGAAGCGGTTCCCGCCTCCAGGGTGATTGGTATGGTCTGCGCGGAGGACAGCATTTTTCCCGGGGGGTAGGAGGCCCGTATCTTAACAGTGGTGGCTCCGGTTCCTTCCGTCAGCGACGCCAGCGGTTCGTCGGCGGCGTTCAGGAACGCCAGGGTGATGGCGGCGTCGTCGTCGATGATCGTCAACTGCGCTTCCCCTACCGTCCCTACATCGTCCCCGGAGTCGTCCCCGACGACGGTCACCGTTTCCGGCCCTTCCGCGTCCGTGTCATCCTCGGTGTCTATCACCAGCTGGAACGTTTGCGTCCCGGTAGATTCAAAAGCGTCCACGGCTACGCTGACCCCGGACACCGTCTGGTAGTCGGTCCCGGCGGTGGCCTCTCCGGTTTCCCCGGCCTTCCCGACCGTTATCGGGATGGTCACCCTTTTGGCGGACAGGGCCTCTCCCTGATAGGTGGCCCGCACTTGCACCGTCGTGCTGAGACTGTCGTCCTCCTGGACATCGGTCAAGGGTTCGCCGTCGGGGGTTTCCAAAGCCAAGACCACGTTGGGGGGGTCGTCGTTGTCCGTGATGGAGAGGGCGGCTCCTAATACGGGCAACAAGTTAACCGCGGCTCCTGTGACCCGGATGGTTTCGTTGCCTTCGTCTGCGTTGTCGTCCTGAACGGTGATCGTGAACGTCGCTTCCCCGGTCGTTTCATTAGCAGCCACCACTACCCCCAGCTCGTGGTTGGCGGGGGTCCCGGTCGGGGCGGTGAGGCCGCTTATCCGATAGTCCTCCCGCACCGTCCAAGCATTGTTGGTGTCTTCGGTGGCGGACCCTTCGGTTATGTTGAGCCCCACCACTGTCTCCGCGGCCACCGCCGTGGGCATAGTCACTTTTACTTTCACCTGCGAGGCGCCGCTGTCTTCCCCCAGCGATGTCAGCGCGCTGTCGTCGGCCGGGTTCAGTAACTCCACCTCTATCCCGGAGTCCACGACGTTCAACGTAGCCGACGCCGTATTCGTAGAATCACCCGCCTCGGTGACGGTTACTGTCAACGTCTCCGTCGACTCCACAGTGCCATCCGCCTGAACAGACAGGCTGAACGTGCCGTCAGCGGAGGTCTGCCCGGCGGGAATGCTAATAGTAAACGCAGCGTTATCCGTGCACGCGTCCATGCTGGCATCCGGGCACGACGTAGCCAAAGTAGCCCCATTGGCACCACCACCGGCCGCTACCGCCACGTTCACCGTCGTCGCCGCCAACTCCGAAGCAGACGCCCCGCTGAACCCGGCCGTAACCGTAACCGTCGTCTGCCCGGTCGCCTGCTCCACCACCGTCCCCGGCGACACCGACACCTCCAACCCCTTATCATTAGCCCCGATCGTGAGCGTATCCGCAACAACCGTTCCGCCGGGAACCGTACCCGTAACCAGAAACGTCTCATCCCCCTCCGCCACCGTATCCTCAGGCACCGCCAAACCGGTAAGATTCGCCCACGAACTTTCGGTACCGGAACCGGTGGGGATGGTCACCGTCACCGGCGAGGCGGGAGCGGTGAAATCATCCCCTTCCGTCGCCGACCTCGGCGACGCCTCCCCGGCCGTGACCGACACCGCCAAACCCGCGGTCAAATCATTCGTCACCCCATCTGCGAACGCGGCCCGCACCCGCACCGCCGCCGCGGCGCCCTCCGACAAGGTTTTCTCAAACGGCGCGTTCGGGGTGGAAACATCAGTATCCGCCGTCAACGTCACATTCAAATCATCATCAGTAATCCCCAACGATGTCCCGCTCACCACAAACCCCGTCACGGAGCCGCCCACCGCGATCGCCTCGGCTCCCTCCGCAATCATATCCTGCGTAATACCCAACCCCGACAACGCAGAAGCGCCGCTAGCCGTACTACCCGCCGGGATGGTCAACGTCACCGCCGGCGCCGGAGCCGAGAAATCCGCCGCCTCCGCGTTAGCCCCCGCCGCGAACGACAACACCACATCCGTCGCCCCCGTCACACTCGTACTAGACGCCCCCGCGAACCGGGCCGTAGCCGTTACCGCCCCCGCGTTCGTGTCACCCTCACCCACCGCGCTTGCGCTCAACACGAGTTCGATCGTCTCGGTAATCTCCAAATCAGCCGGGGTCACCTTAAATCCGCTGAGCGTCCCGCTGAACCGGATCGTCTCCGGCCCCTCCGCCACCCCGTCATCCCGGGGCGTGATCGTCACATCCGCCGTATTAGACTCGGTAGCCCCGTTCGGGATAGTCACATTCACCGTCGCCGCGCCCCGCGTGTAATCACCCGAGGCCCCCAAGACGGCGGTGCCGCCCGCCGCTCCCACCTGGACCGTCACCGTCGTATCCGAGGTCACCGCCAACTCGGCGGTGGCTTTCACCCGCACCGTCTGCGCCCCCCCTCTCTCGCTGACCGCCGACAACGCCCGAGCGTCGCTAGTCGCCTGGTGCAAACTCAAGGCAACCGTCGAGTCCCGGAGATCGATTTCCGCCAGAGTCACCGCAACCGCGCTCCCCCCCACCGTCGCCGACCCGGACACCGCTATCTTCTCCACCCCCTCCGCGTCGTTGTCCGCCATGGGCGTCAACGTAAACTCCTTGGTCCCCTCCGTCATCTCCTTCGGGATGCTCACCGTGAACTCATTGCCCGAAACCCCCATCCCCGACGTCATGAAATCCGTATCCGGGGTAGCCCCGTTGCTAGCGCCGGCTCCCACCGTTACCGTCACGTCCGTCGCCGAGGTCAACACCGATGTCTGCCCCGCGAACCGGGCGGTAACCGTCACCGTCGTCGCGCCGTCGTCCTCATTCACCGACGTCTCATCCACCGACAACGCAATATCCGCATCATCATCGGTGATCGTCAAAGTAGCGCCCCCGCTAGTCCCCCACACCGAGGAAACCCCCACCTCGAAGGTTTCCGGACCCTCCACCACCGTATCATCGGTAATAGTCAACCCCGCCAACGTCGTCGAACCCGATGAGGCCACCGTATTAGCCGGAATGCTAATCGTATTCGGCGACGACGGAGAATACGACAAATCACCGGTACCCGCCTCCCCCGTGCTAGGAGATGCCGCCCCCGCCGCCGACAACGTAATCTCGGTCGCCGACCCGATCACAGAAGAAGTACCGGAAAAACTACCCGAAACGCTCACCCCGGCTCCGCTCGCCCCCTCCGCCAACGTACTCTGATTTCCATCCTCGCCGCTGTCGGTATCCACCGTCAACGCTACCCGCGTATCCACATCCTTAATCGTAACCCTTGCCGGCTGAACCGTAAACCCCGGCACATCCGGCGTATCTAAAGTAATATGAAAATACTCATCCGGCTCCACTATCGCATCACGATAAACGGTCACGGCAACAAAACCCAGGGGACCCGTAAACCGTCCCGTAGTATCACCGGCATTGATCCGCGCTTGCGCAGCTTCTCGATCAACATAACTATTATCCTCAAAGTATACATCAGAACCCGAAGCGGTCTCTCCTCCGAGTGCGTATGTTAGTCCTTGGTGAACACCGTAGACGCCCGCGTTTAAATTAACGCTATACGTGGAGCTGGTAGAAGCCGTAAAGACCCCACTTGTAATACCGCCCAAAGTCGAACCGCCCCTAATAACCTCACTCACTTGACTTGCGGCGGACGGTTCGTCGAGCACCGTTTTATCAAAATCCACCCTAATCACTCGATCCTGATCCGTAATCGTCAAATTAACCGACGACACCGTATACCCGGTCGCCGTGCCCGTAAACCGTATCGTCTCATGGTTCTCGGTAATCATGTCGCTAACCGGAGTGATCGTAACATCAGGCGAAAAACCCTCCGTAGCACCCGAATTGATCGTCACCGTGACCGAACTCGGGCTCCGCGTGTAATCATTGGAGGCCCCCTCGGTGGCAGTGCCGCCCGACGCCCCCACCGTCACCGACACCGGCACGTTGGCCCCCGGTGCCGTAGAAGCGACCGCCTTCACCCGCAGTGTCTGCGCACCGCCATCCTCCCCGATCGCGGTTACCGTCGTGGAAGTATTCGACGCGTCCACCAAGCTAAGGGTGATCGTCGCTTGCCCCGCCGCCGGAACCGGAGCGGACACCAGCGCCGACGCCAAACCCAACGCCGACAACGAAACCAACACCCGCCGCATATCGCCTCCTTTCCGGTCCCGCACCGGCCTCGCGGACACTCCCCATCAAGCCAACCGACCCGATGTACAAAAAACGCTACCCCCCCCCCCAATTTGTCAAATTGCCTCCCAGCAACCGCCAACCCAACCCCAAGCAAACACCACCCGGAGACCGCCGAATGCCCGAAACAGGGGCGTCTAAACCCGGTCCAGGCCAACGGCGAACACAGCGCAAATAGAGGGCAGATGATTCCCGATCTAGACGAGGCCGATGTCGTCCTCGGAAATCCGCCCGCGGGCCGCGGCCGACCGGGTGACCTGCCGGGCGGAGGACGCCCCGCAACGGATTACCGGGTTCCGGGAGCCGACGTGATGCGGTACGGACTCCGGTGTTGCTTTCCGGCAAAGTGGCTCACCGACGGGTGAATGCGTCATTTACCGGGTGATTTGCCCGCGCCCGGTTACAGTAGTGTCCGGTATGCAGGGAGTTTGATGAAGCTTCTCAATCTGGATCATGTGGCCATAGCCGTCCGCGACCTGGATGCGTCCTTGGAGGACTACCGGCGACGCTACGGGGCGGAGCCGCTTTATCGCGAGGTGGTGGCCGGGCAGGGGGTGGAGGAGGCCATGCTGGCGGTGGGCGGCTCCTTCGTCCAGTTGCTGACTCCCCTGGGCGCGGACACGCCGGTGGGGAAATTTTTAGACAAACGGGGGGAGGGGATGCACCATCTGGCGTTTGCGGTGACCGACATTGCCGACGCCCTGGCCCATCTGCGGCGGGAAGGGGCCCGGCTGGTGGATGAAACCCCCCGCATCGGCGGCCGGGGGACCAAAATCGCCTTTGTGCACCCGCAGGGCGGTAACCAAACTCTGATCGAACTGGTCGAACACCCGTATGAGTAATCCCGCCGCCAACGGCTCCGGGACGCCCCCCTTGCGCATCACCGGCGGGGCCGGTCCCTACGAGACCGCCGCCATTGCGGCCGTAGTGGAGCTGGTCGCCGAACAGGAGCGCCGGGCGGCCGCTCCGGTGCGGGGCCGGTTTTCCAACTGGGTGCTGGTTTCCCGCTCCGGATCGGCGGCCGCCGGATCGTCCGGGTGGCGTTTGCCGCGCCGCGTCAACCGTCCCGTCGCCGCCGGGGGAGCCCCGCCCCCTCCCGGTTCCCCGGCCGTCGCCGATTGATTGAGTCGGCGACCCCCGCCGTATTGTTGATTATCTGATAAGCGAACGGCTAGCCGGCCGTTTTACCCGAGGGGACATGGGCCGGGGTGACAGTCGCTGGCGGTGAGCCCGTTTGGTTCAGGTTCCGTGGTTGTCGCCGGTCGGCGGGGCGGGCGGTCTACGTATGAGACTGCCGCCGTCGCGGCCGTAGTGGAGCTGGTCGCCGAACAGGAGCGCCGGGCGGTTGTTCCGGTGCGGGGCCGGTTTTCCAATTGGGTGTTGGTTTCCCGTTCCGGGTCGGCGGCCGCCGGTTCGTCCGGGTGGCGTTTGCCGCGCCGCGTCAACCGTCCCGTCGCCGCCGGGGGTGCCCGTCCCGTCCCGGTTCCCCGGCCGTCGCCGATTGATTGAGTCGGCGACTCCCGCCGTATTTGTTTCCGGCTCGTCGGCGGATGGGTTGCTGGCGGTTTTGACCGAGGGGACATGGGCCGGGCGATAGCCGCTGGCGGTGAGCCCGTTTGGTTTCGGTTCTGTGGTTGTCGCCGGTTGGCGGGGCGGGCGGTTTCCGTATAGACCGCCGTCATCGCAACTGTGGCGGAGACGGTTCGCCGGGCAAGAGCGTTGGGCGGTTGTTCCGGTGCGGGGTTGGTTTTCTAATTGGGTGTTGGTTTCCCGTTCCGGGTCGGCGGCCGCCGGTTCGTCCGGGTGGCGTTTGCCGCGTCGCGTCAACCGCCCCGCCGCTGGGGGTGCCCGTCCCGTCCCGGTTCCCCGGTTGTTGATTGGGGTGGTGGTTTGCGTAGTATTGTTTTGTTGGTTTTTCGGTGTTTGGGTTGGTGGCGGTTTGTCCGAGGACTGGCGCCGGGATGGTAGCCGTCGGCGGGGAGGTAGTTTGGTTTCGGTTCTGTGGTTGTCGCCGGTTGGCGGGGCGGGCGCTCTTCCTATAAGACCGCCGCTTTCGTGGCCGTGGTGGAGGTGGTCGTCGAACAGGAGCGTTGGGCGGTTGTTCCGGTGCGGGGTTGGTTTTTCAATTTGGGTGTTGGTTTCCCGTTCCGGGTCGGCGGTTGCCGGTTCGTCTGGGTGGCGTTTGCCGCGTCGGGTCAGCCGTTCCGTCGTCGGTCGGGGCAGTCCCGTTCCGTTCCGGTTCTCCGGCGGTGGCTGGTTGATTGAGGCGGAGGGCGTTTTCGTTTTGCTTATTGGCTTTTGGCGTTTGGGTTGGTGGCGGTTTGTCCGAGGACCGGCGCCGGGGTGGCAGCCGTCGGCGGGGAGGTCGTTCGGTTTTGGTTCTGTGGTTGTCGCCGGTTGGCGGGGCGGGCGGTTTGCGTATGAGATCGCCGTTTTCGCGGTGGTGCGAAGGTGGTTGTCGGGCGGTAGCGGCGGGCGGCCGCTCCGGTGTGCGGCCGGTTTTCTAATTGGGTGTTGGTTTCCCGTTCCGGGTCGGCGGTTGCCGGTTCGTCTGGGTGGCGTTTTCCGCGCCGGTTATCGTTCCGTCGTCGGGGGGCTCCGTCTCGTCCCGGTTTCCCCGTCCGCCCTCGGTTGGGGTGGCGGTTTCCGTCGTATTGTTTATTGGCCCTTCGGCGGATGGTTGCCGGCGGTTTTGTCCGAGGTGCGAGGTGAGCGGGTGATAGTCGCCGGTGCGCGAAAAGCGGTCGAGGGGTAGCGGACGATGGTCCCCCGGCGATCCGCGATAAACACGGGATCCCGACCGCCCCGGCGATTTCGTTGCGGTCCGGCGCCGTATTCCCTATTCCCTTAATGCGGAGGCCGTCGCAGATGAAGGCGGCCTATTTTTTCCGTAGGCGGGAGAGGAGGGCGCCCGCCTCCCGGCTTCCCAGCAGGCGGGCGCTGATGATGTAGACGGCGGCGGTAACAGCCAGCCCGACTGCGACGGCCCCCGCCCCGGTCCCGAAATCCGGGATTCGTCCGCCGGTGAGCGCCGAGGCGGTCAGCCAACCGGCGGTTGCGGCTACTGCGGCCGCCGCCGCCGTTTGCCAGCCGGTGCGGGCCAACCCGGCCAACGCCGCCCCGGAATGCCGTCTTCGCCACAGCCAAACCAGGGTGAGGGCATGGCCGGTGATGGCGGCCGAGGAAGCGGCGGCGATTCCGGCCGTCCCTCCCATCCGGAATCCGATCAGGAACATGGGAACCGCCGGAACCATCCAGGCCGTGCCGGCCAGCACCGGAACCCACATTTGGCGATGCGAATAAAAACCGCGGGCCAGCACCTGGTGCACCACCCAGGCGGGAATGCTGAGTGAATATCCGATCAAGGCGGCCGCGGTCAGAATCGTCCCGGCGGAGGAAAATTCGCCGTGCTGGAAGAAAACCCGCACCGCCGGCTGGCTGACCGCTATCGTGGCCGCCGTCGCCGCCCCGCCGATGAAAACGGCGGTGCGCATCGTGTTTCCCAGGGATCGGGACAGTTCCTGGCGGCGCCCTTCGGCCACCAGTCGAGCCAGGTAGGGATAGGCGGCCACCCCGGCCGCTTGGGCTATCACCCCCACCGGGGCCATATTGACGCGGCGGGCCAGGTTGAGGGCGAAAATAGAACCGTCGGCGGCGGAGGCGGCCACCACCTTTCCCAGGGATTCGTCCAGGACCACGATGGACTGTCCGATCATCAACGGGACGGCCATAACCAGATATTCCCGCAAGGCCGGATGTCGCAGGTTGAAGGGCCCCGCCGTCACCCGCAGGCCGGTGCGCCGGGCCCCCCACCATTGCAGGGCCAGGTTGCCCGCCACCGCCCCGCCCACCGCTCCCAGGATGAAGCCGTCGGCCGAGGTCCCCCCGGGGGCGATGCCGGCCCAGCCGCCGATGATGATTCCCAGGTTGTAGATGACCGGCGCCAAGGTGGGGATCAAGAACCGTCCGCGGGCGTATTGCACGGCCATGAACAGCCCTCCCGCCACGAAGCAAACCTGGGCGGGCAGAACCATCCGGGTCAGCCGGGTCACCTCCCGCAGTTGGTCGGGGTCTAGCCGGTCGCCCGACCCGAACACCAACTCCACGATCCACCCGGCGGCGGCCACCGCCGCTATCGTGAGCAAAATCACCGCCGCCGCTATCGGCCAGAAGACGGCGTTGAAAGCCCGCTCGCCGCCTTCCTCGTCCCCTTTCGCCAAGTGGCGGCTGAGGATGGGAATGAAAGTGATGGCCAAAAACCCTCCGGCCAGCAGATAGTTGAGGAAGTCGGGGATGATAAAGGCGGCTTCGTAGGCGTCGGCCAAGGGGGTGTCTCCCAGCCGGTTGGCCAGAACAATGTTGCGGGCGAATCCCAACAGGCGGGAGAGGAGTATCCCGGCGGAGACCATCGCGGCGGCGCGGGCGATGCGCCGCCCCGTGCCGGACCCGCCGGGGACGCGGGAGGTCATCCGCTCCCGCCCGGCGCCGCCCCCCGCCCCTCGGCCGGAACGGCAACCGACGGGACGCCCGCTCCGTTTCCCGTCCGCGTTCCGGGCGCGGGTCCGGGTTGATTGGATATTGCGTTGCGGGGATGTTTGGGCGGGCGGCGGCGCGGCGCGGTGTTCCTCAGGGGGTCTTGCGCGGTTGGTTGTCGCTGTTCGGTTTGCGGGCGGGGTCGCGGGGCGGGCGGAGTGTTCGTCAGGTGGGGTTGGCGTTGGCCGGGTTTCCGTGTTGGCGGTTGCGGCGGGTTGGGGGCGCGTGGTGCGGGTTGGTTGGCCCCTGTGTTGCGGGGGCGGGGGCGCGGCTCGGGGTTTGTCCGGCGGTTCCGCTGGTCAGTTTGCCGGTTGGTTTGCGGGTGGGGGCGTGTTGTGTGTTGGCCGGGTTTTCCCGGTTGGTTGTTGCGGTGGGTTGGGGACTGGGGGCGCGGTTGTGGCGGGTTGGTTGGTCTCCCTGTTGCGGGTGGGGCCTGTTGTGTGGGGGTGTGGTGCGGGGTTCGTCTGGGGGTCCCGTTTGTCGGGTTGTCGGTGGGTGGGCGAGGGCGTGTTGTGTGTTGGCCGGGTTCCCGGGTTGGTTGTTGTAGTGGGTTGGCGCCGTGGGGCGCGGGTTGGTTGGCCCCTGTGTTGCGGGGGTGTTCCGGTAGGGGGAGGCGCGGTGCGGGGGTGTCTAGTTCGGCGGTTTCGGTTTCGGTCCCCCGGGGGCGCGCTGGTTTGGTTAGCGGGGCGGGGAGCGGGGCGGCGCCGCGTCCGGCGGGTCCGGTTTTGCTCCATCGGGGGCGCGTCGATTTGGTTAGCGGGTGGGGGCGTGTTGTGTGTTGGCCGGGTTCCCCGGGTCGGTGGTTGTGGTGGGTTGGGGCCGCGTGGCGCGGGGGTGGTGTTCGTCGGGGTGGGTTGTCGCTAGGTGGGTTCCCGGGTTGGTTGTTGCGGTGGGTTGGGGACTGGGGGCGCGGTTGTGGCGGGTTGGTTGGTCTCCCTGTTGCGGGTGGGGCCTGTTGTGTGGGGGTGTGGTGCGGGGTTCGTCTGGGGGTCCCGTTTGTCGGGTTGTCGGTGGGTGGGCGAGGGCGTGTTGTGTGTTGGCCGGGTTCCCGGGTTGGTTGTTGTAGTGGGTTGGCGCCGTGGGGCGCGGGTTGGTTGGCCCCTGTGTTGCGGGGGTGTTCCGGTAGGGGGAGGCGCGGTGCGGGGGTGTCTAGTTCGGCGGTTTCGGTTTCGGTCCCCCGGGGGCGCGCTGGTTTGGTTAGCGGGGCGGGGAGCGGGGCGGCGCCGCGTCCGGCGGGTCCGGTTTTGCTCCATCGGGGGCGCGTCGATTTGGTTAGCGGGTGGGGGCGTGTTGTGTGTTGGCCGGGTTCCCCGGGTCGGTGGTTGTGGTGGGTTGGGGCCGCGTGGCGCGGGGGTGGTGTTCGTCGGGGTGGGTTGTCGCTAGGTGGGTTCCCGGGTTGGTTGTTGCGGTGGGTTGGGGCCTGGGGGCGCGGTTGTGGCGGGTTGGTTGGTCTCCCTGTTGCGGGTGGGGCCTGTTGTGTGGGGGTGTGGTGCGGGGTTCGTCTGGGGGTCCCGTTTGTCGGGTTGTCGGTGGGTGGGCGAGGGCGTGTTGTGTGTTGGCCGGGTTCCCGGGTTGGTTGTTGTAGTGGGTTGGCGCCGTGGGGCGCGGGTTGGTTGGCCCCTGTGTTGCGGGGGTGTTCCGGTAGGGGGAGGCGCGGTGCGGGGGTGTCTAGTTCGGCGGTTTCGGTTTCGGTCCCCCGGGGGCGCGCTGGTTTGGTTAGCGGGGCGGGGAGCGGGGCGGCGCCGCGTCCGGCGGGTCCGGTTTTGCTCCATCGGGGGCGCGTCGATTTGGTTAGCGGGTGGGGGCGTGTTGTGTGTTGGCCGGGTTCCCGGGTTGGTGGTTGTGGTGGGTTGGCGCCGTGGGGCGCGGGTTGGTTGGCTCCCGTGTTGCGGGGCTGGGGGTGTGGTGCGGGGGTGTCTGGTTCGGCGGTTTCGGTTTCGCCCCCCCGGGGGCGCGTCGGTTTGATTAGGGGGGCGGGGAGCGGGGGGTCGCCGCGTTCGGCGGTTTCGGTTTCGCTCCACCGGGGGCGCGTCGGTTTGAGCAACGGAATGGGCAGTGTCGGGGCGTCGGGTGCGAAGGGTACGGTTGCGGCGGCGGGCGGGAATCTCATGGACCGCCATCCGGGAGCGCGTCTCGCAGTTCGTCCAATACCGAGTCGGGAACCGACAGGTCGCCCCGTCCTTTTCCCACTCGCACCCCGGGCCGGTATTCCCCGTGGTAGTCGGAGCCGCCCGCGGGGGCCAGTCCGAATCGGGCGGCGGTTTTGGTCATTTTCCGGCGCAGGGCGGGTTCGTATTCGCTGTAATGGCACTCGATACCGCCTAAGCCCCAGTCGGCCATCCGTTCCAGGATGTCCCCGTAGCGACGGGCCCCGTCGATCCCCAGGGTGTGGGGATGGGCCAGGACCGCCACCGCCCGGGAGGCCCGGGTCAGTCGGATGGCTTCTTCGGGAGACAGTCGGGGCCGGCCCGCATAAGCGGGGCGTCCCCGGGCCAGGAACCGTTGGAAGGCGTCGGCGATGTCGGCGGCGTAACCCTTGCGGGCCAACAGGGCCGCGATGTGGGGGCGCCCGGCGCTCCCGCTTCCCGCCTCGGCCCGCAACTCGTCCCGGTGAATGTCCATTCCCATCTCCCGCAGACGTTCCAGGATGCGCCGGTTGCGGTCGTCGCGGCCGGCCCGCAACTCCGCCAGCCGATCCTGCAACGGCCCGTCTCCGGGCGGCAGAAAAAGCGCCAGCAGATGCATGGTCCCCGGCTCCCACTCGCAAGACAATTCCACCCCCGCGATCAGTTCCACGCCCGCCTCCTCGGCCGCCGTCCGGGCCGCGGCTACGCCCTCCGCGGTGTCGTGGTCGGTAAGGGCCAGCGCCGTCAATCCCGCCTCCGCCCCCAGTCGCACCACCTCCGCCGGGGGGCTGGTTCCGTCGGAGGCGGTGGAATGCGTATGAAGGTCGACCGCCATCGGGGCGTCCGCCCCTAGAAGACGGTCGCGAGGGCGGTCCCGGGTCGGGCGGCGTCGGGCGACAAGGAGTAGGCGCCGATCGCGGGCGGGGGAGCGGCGCCGGACCAGCCTGCGGAAGCGGCCGGCGCGCCGGAGGCGCGGTTGCCCAACCAGAAAATGGCGACTAACACGATCAGCGCCGCCGCCCCGATGATCAACCGCCGGCGCAGTTTGGCCGACTTTTCCCGCCGCCGTTGCGCCTCCTGCTTCGCCTGTCGGTTCTCCCGTTGGCGAGTTCGTTTCTCCGATCCCATTAGCCCCAGTTTAGACGCTCGACCGCCGCGGCCGCCTAGTTTGTCCCGCCCGTTCAATAGACTGGCGGGAAAGGCCCGGGGTCCGGATTGCGGTCCGCGGTCGACGCCCCGTCTGATATAAGGAAACGGAAATGGCTTTGGTGGTGCAGAAATACGGCGGCACTTCGGTGGCCGACCCGGAGCGCATCCGCAACGTAGCCCGCCGGGTGGCACGCACCCGTCGCGCCGGAAACGAGGTCCTGGTAGTGGTGTCGGCCATGGGTTCCGCCACCGATGACCTGGTCGACTTGGCCACCCGGGTCAGCGCCCGCCCCCCGGCCCGGGAGATGGATATGTTGCTCACCGCCGGGGAGCGCATCTCCATGGCCCTGTTGGCCATGGCCTTGCACGACCGGGGTGTTTCCGCCCTGAGCCTGACCGGGTCGCAGGCGGGCATCCTCACCGACGCCGTCCACGGCTCCGCCAAAATCACCGGCATCCAGGGGACCCGGGTGCGGGAAGGCCTGGACGAGGGGAATGTGGTGATAGTGGCCGGGTTCCAGGGAGTGGACCCCGCCTCCCGGGAGGTCACCACCTTGGGACGGGGCGGTTCCGACGCCACCGCGGTGGCTTTGGCGGCCGCGCACCGGGCGGATGTTTGCGAGATATACACTGATGTGGACGGGGTGTACGTCGCCGACCCCCGGGTGGTTCCCGACGCCCGCAAACTGGACGAGGTTTCGTTCGAGGAAATGCTGGAGTTGGCCGCTTCCGGGGCGGGGGTGTTGATGGCCCGCTCGGTGGAAGTGGGCCGCCGCTACAACCTGCCCATCCATGTGCGTTCCTCGTTTACGGACGAGGAGGGCACCCGGGTCAAGGAGAAGACTATGGAACAAGCGATCATCAGCGGAATCGCGCACGACACTTCCCAGTCGAAGGTGATGGTGCGGGGGGTCCCGGACAGCCCGGGCGTGGCCGCCGCCCTGTTCGAGGGGATGGCCGCCGCCAACGTCAACGTGGATATGATCGTGCAGAACGTAGGGAGGGACGGCGCCGCCGACATCAGCTTCACCGTGCCCCAAGCCGACCTGGAAGGGGCCCGGTCGGTGGCCGAACCCTTGGCGGAGCGTTTGGGGGCGGCCGGGGTGTCGGTAAACGAGGCCATCGCCAAAGTGTCGCTGGTGGGGGCCGGTATGAAAACCAGCCCGGGGGTGGCGGCCCGCATGTTCCGGACCTTGGCGGACGCCGGGATCAACATCGAGATGATTTCCACTTCCACCATTCGCATTTCCTGCGTGGTGATGCGGGGGGACGCGGAGCCGGCGGTGCGGGCCCTGCACGCGGAGTTCCGTCCGCCGCTGATCACCGAGGAGACGGGCGCCGATGGGTAGCAGGCTGGCGGTGGCGGGGGCCACCGGAGCCGTGGGCCGCACCATGTTGGCCATCTTGGAGGAGCGGGACTTCCCGGTGGCGGAGTTGCGGGTTCTGGCTTCCTCCCGCTCCGCCGGTTCCGCAATTTCCACCCGCTGGGGGGAAGTGGAGGTGGAGGATTTGGAGCGGGCCGACCCGACCGGGGTGGACATAGCCCTGTTTTCGGCGGGCGGAGAGCGGAGCCGGGCCCACGCCCCCCGTTTCGCGGAAGCGGGGGCGGTGGTAGTGGACAACTCCTCCGCCTTTCGCCGCCGCCCCGATGTTCCGCTGGTGGTGGCCGGGGTGAACGACCGCGCCGCGCACGGCCATTCGGGGCTGATCGCCAACCCCAACTGCACCACCATGGCGTTGATGGCGGCGGCCGCCCCTCTGCACCGGCGGGCCGGTTTGGCCCGGATGACGGTCGCCTCCTATCAGTCGGTTTCCGGTTCGGGGATGGCGGGGATGGAGGCCCTGTGGGAGCAGACCGGGGCCTTTTTAAAGGAGCGGGAAAGCCTGGCCGCCGGGGGTTGGACGGAACCGGATCCAGGTCCCTATCAGCGCCCGATCGGGTTCAACGTGGTGCCGCTGGCCGGTTCCGTCGCCGAGGAGGGCTACACGGACGAAGAATGGAAACTGGTGCATGAAACCCGCAAAATCCTGGAACGGGAGGACATAGCGGTGGAGGCCACCTGCGTGCGGGTGCCGGTGCTGGTCGGGCATGGCGTGTCGGCGGTGATGTGGTTCGACCGCCCGTTGCGCCCGGAGGAAGCGGCGGCCGCCCTGCGGGAGGCCCCCGGCGTGGAAGTGTGGTCCGATGATCGGACGCCCACCCCCTTGGACTCGGCGGGGGCGGACAACGTGTTGGCGGGCCGCATCCGGGCCACGTTGGGCGAGCCGGGGGGGATCAGCCTGTGGGTGGTGGGGGACAACCTGCGCAAAGGGGCGGCCCTCAACGCCGTGCAGATCGCGGAGATGCTGCTGTGACCGGGTCCGGGGATTTCATTACCGGGGAAACCCCTCCCGAACCGGCATTTGATTCCGCCGAAGAGTTGCGGGAGCATCGCCGGCGGCGGACGGCCCTCTCCTACCGGATTTTCGCCGCTTTGGGATGGGGGACTTTGGGGGACGGCCATATCACCGCCCGCGACCCGATAATCCCCAACGCGATGTGGTTGCTCCGCTACGACGTACCCTTCAACCGGGCCGCCGTCTCCGACTTGGTGTTGGTGGGGCCGGACGGTCGGTTGCTGATGGGGGAGGGGCCCATTAATATGACGGCCTACTACATTCACGCCCCCATTCACGAGGCCCGCCCGGAGGTAGCGGCCGTGGCCCACACCCACACCGCCTACGGCACCCCCTGGGCGGCCCGCGGGGAGCGGTTCCGGATGATCTGCCAGGAAGCAACCGCTTTCTACGAGGACCATTACGTTTTTCCGGGGGAGGAGGTGCAGGTGATGGACTTTGATACGGGCAAGCGGATCGCCCACTCTTTGGAGGACGGCAAGGCGGTTATCCTGCGCAACCACGGCCCGGTTACGGTGGGCCGGTCGGTGGAGGAGGCCGTCGGCTGGTTCCTGCTGATGGAGCGGGCGGCGGAAGTGCATATCAAAGCCCCGGGGGCGGAACCGATCAGCGACGAGGCGGCCGCGGTCGCGGCTGCCGAGATCGGCCACTTGTCCAACGCGCTGTTGGCCTACCGGCACGCCCTGATGTCCCTGATCCCCGATCCGGAGGCGGTCGGTTAAAAGTCCGGTCGGGCAGGCGGGATTTGAACCCGCGACCTCTTCGTCCCGAACGAAGCGCGCTGCCAAGCTGCGCCACTGCCCGTGTCTCCCATTCTAAACCCGTTTCCCGCCGCCCGCGTCTCCGGCGCGCCTACCCTCGCCCGGATGTGTTTAGGCCGGCGCCGTCTCACCCGTCGCCGCTAACGGCCCCGCCAGGTAGGCGATGGCGTTGCGGAGATGGTCCTCGCCGTTTTTGAACCTACCGAGGCCGGTGTTGCAACTCTCGCACAGCAACCCCCGCGGCTGTCCGCTCTCCTGATCGTGGTCCACGACAATCTTGACGTTGACCCCGGCGATGCTGATCTTCTCGCAGATAGGGCATTGCCATGGTTCGCCGTTGGCCGGGGCGTTTTCTTGGTGATACCGGTCGCGGACTTCGGCCTTCATCTTGACGCCGCTGTCATTGTCAAAACAGGTTTTGCAACGCGGTCGGCGGACTATGCGTCCGCCCTTCGCGATCTGATTTTTGGGAAAGTCGTTCGCCCACTGGGTAGCGTTTCATGCCGTTTCCCTGAGCAACCCCATCGCCTGTTGCGCGTCCTTAATGCGCTGGCGGGCGATGGCGACGTATTCTTCGGAAATGTCAATCCCCAGGTAGCGCCGGCCGTGCAACATGGCCATTTTGCAAGTGGTTCCTGAACCGCACATCGGGTCCAGCACCACATCGTCCTCGTTCGTCCACGACAGAATATGTTCCGCGGCCAGTTTTTCGGGAAAGACCGCCGGATGCCGGAAAGCAATCTTGTCCTTGGTGGTTCCCCCGGCCCCCACCGCATAGGTCCAGATATTGGTGCGGGTTTTTTCACTGTTCAAGGTCGCCTTGCGCTTGCGATTGATCCCGTCCGGCCGTTTGTTAAATGTCAGCAACTCCTCTCCGTTGCGGACGGTTGGGGTTTTCAGCGGGTTGAAAGTTCGGGGCGGGCCTCCCTTGGAGAGCACGAACATGAACTCCCAGCAGTTGGTGTAGGCGTTGGAGCGCATAAACGGCGTGTTGCGCTTCTGATAGATCATCACGTCATGCACCACGAAACCGAGGTCCTGGAACATCACCGCTTGCCGAAAACTGGTCATGGACCGGCCTCCCCGGATGCGATCCCCCACCACCCACACCACCACTCCGCCCTCTTTGGTCACCCGCAACAGCTCCCGGCCTACGCGCTCGGCGTCGAACTGATAACCGCGATAGTCCCGCAACCCGTCGTAGGGGGGCGAGGTTACGGTCAGGTCAATTGATCCGGCGGGGAGGGCGCGCATCACCTCCGCGCAGTCGCCCACCTGAAAACGATCCGTCTCCAGCGGTTTCACGTGTTCACCTCCTTGCTCGACATTCGAGCCCGACCTCCGAACGTACTTACATCTTGTAAGTTGGTTCGGAGGGGCTGTCCGGCTTTTGGCCGATTTTTCTTGACGACGGTTAGCGTAGGGCGGGGGTGCGACAAACCCGGACGCGGGGGAGGCCCCGGCTAGGGCGGGCAGGGGCGGGGGTCGCCGGGCGGGATCAAACCGGGTCCGGGGTTCGCCGAACCCGCAGTTTGCCAATGCGGCGGCGCTCCATGACGAGCACCGTCAAGGCCAGATTTCCGTACTCGACCCGGTCCCCCGGTTTGGGGATGTTCCCGAACCGGTAGAAAAAGAGCCCGGCCAGGGTGGAATAGGGGCCGTCTTCGATTTCCTCCCCCACCGTCTCCCCGAAATCGTCGATCGGAATGCCCCCGTCGGCGATCCACACCCCCGGCCCGACGGGAAGCAGGGTCGGATGGCGGGGGTCGTGTTCGTCCGCCAGGTCCCCCACCAACTCTCCCACCAGGTCCT
This sequence comes from Candidatus Spongiisociaceae bacterium, assembly GCA_965243835.1. Classification (GTDB taxonomy): domain Bacteria; phylum Actinomycetota; class Acidimicrobiia; order Spongiisociales; family Spongiisociaceae. The sequence continues at coordinate 2,759,475 of OZ251578.1, read as the reverse complement.
TGACGGTCACCAGGCCGTCCACTCCGCCGTGTTCATCCAACACCACCGCCATCCCGGTGCGCCGGGCCCGCAAGTCCTGCAACACCCGCATCACCGAAGCGCTGTCCGGCACGTAGTGGGGTTGGCGTAGCAATTCCCCCACCTCCTCCTCGGACAGATCCCGGCGGCGATGGAGAACGTCCTTGGCGTACAACACCCCCCTGATGGAATCCAAATCCCCCTCCGCCTCCGCCACCGGGAAGCGGGAGTGGGCGGTTTTTTCCACCGCCCGGCGCACCGCCTCTGAGGTAACCGGCGGGCGGAGGCTCACAATGTCCACCCGCGGGGTCATCACTTCCCGCACCGGTTGGTCGGCCGCTTCGAACAGGCGCTCTATTATCCGCCGCTCCCCGGCGGCGATGTCGCCGCTTTGTTCGCCCAGGGCCGCCAAAGCCCGGATGTCGTCGGCGGTGATGGACTGTTCCGCCCCCCGTTCGATGCGCAACAAGCGCAACAATCCCTTTCCCAAGCCCGCGAACAGCCGGGAAAGCGGGCCGATCCCGACCACCAGCCCCCGAATGGGGGTGGCCGCGATCAGCCCGTACCGTTCCGGGCGGCGGGCGGCCAGGGTTTTGGGGGTCACTTCTCCGAAGACGAGCACCAGGGCGGTAACTACCAGGGTGGACATGATGGTCCCCCACGCTTCCCCCGCCAGGGAAATGGCGATGGCGGAGGCCAGCGAAGTGGCGAGAATATTTACGAAGTTGTTGGCCACCAGGATGGCGCTGATGGAACCTTCCAGGTCGTTGACCAGGGATTCCAGCCGCCGCCCCCGTTTTCCGCCTTCGGCCAACTGGTGTATGCGCTCCCGGGGGACGGCGGTAAGGGCGGTTTCGCTGCCGGACAAAAACCCGGAGGCGAGCAGGCACAGTCCGAATACGACCAGCAGGACGATGCGCACCGCGTCGGTCATGGCGTTCCCCCGCAGGCCCCTATCGGTTTCAGCCTTGCGCTCCGCTCCGCGACGCCTCCTCCAAGGCGGAGCGCAGTTGCCGGGCGGTAAAAGGTTTCAAAAGCCAAGCGTCCGCTCCGGCCCGCCGGGCCAGAAACTCATCGGCGCTGCGGTCCAGCAACTGGATGATGGGCGTCCCGGCGGGGGTTTCCCCTTTCAAGGCCCGGATGACGGCCATCCCCCCCATGGAGCCGACCTGCATGTCCACGATCACCGCGTCGGCGGCGGGGGATTCCATCTGTTCAATCTGCCCCGGATCGGTGATTTCCCATATCTCGGCCCGCCCGCCCAAGGCGGCCCGCACCCGGTTGCTGACCCAGGGGGCGTCGGCGACGACCATTACTTTCACCCCCCCGACTCTAGCCGGATACGGGACCCGTTCGGCGCCGGGCCGGCGGTCGGGCGGCCCCGGACCGGGGGCGATGCTCTAACATCAGGGGCGATGTTGCGCCGGACCCTCCCCCTTCTCCTGCTGGCCGGCCTCTTGTTTTTACCGGCCTCCCCCGCTCCGGGTCAAGACGCGGCCCGGGTGGATGTGATCGAAATCACCGGCCATCTGGACTGGGCGGCGGTGCGTTTTCTGGACAGCCGGCTCGACCGCGCAGCCGCCGCCCGGTCGGAAGCGGCTATCATTCAACTGGACTCCCGGGCTTCCCTGTCCCGGGACGTGCATCACCTGATCACCCGTCTGGCCGACCCGCCGTTGCCGGTGGCGGTGTGGGTGGGTCCCGCCCCCGCCTTCGCCTACGGCGGAGCCGTCCATCTGCTGGCGGCGGCTCCCATCCGGGCGGCCGCTCCGGGGGCGCGCATCGGATACGCCTATCCGGTAGTGGCGGGGGACTCCGGCTCTGGGGGGTGGCGGGCGGCCCCGGGTTCCGGCCCGCCCTCCTCCTACGGGGACCGGTCGGCGACCGTCGCCGGCCCGGTGGCCGGGTTGGTGGATTTCACCGCCCCCTCCCTTAACAACCTGCTGGTGGAAATGGACGGGCTGACGGTGACGGTGCGGGGGGAGCAGGTGACTTTGGACACCGTTCGGGAAACGGACGGCGGAACGGCCGCTTTGCCGGCCGTGTTCTCCGAACCGGGTTTGGGAACCAGGGTTCTGCGCACCGCCGTCGGCGCCGAGGCGGCCTTTTTCTTTCTGGTGACCGGACTGGCGGTGGCCGCTTTCGAGTTCTATGCGCTGGGGCCCGGCATTGCGGCCGGAGTGGCTGCCCTGTGTTTGCTGATAGCCGGTTACGGGTTGGGGTCGTTGCCTTTGCGGTGGTGGGCCCTGGCCCTGATTTTGGCCGCCGTAGCCGCGATGACCGCCGACTTTCAACGGGGGCGGACGGGACTTCTCACCGTCCTGGGGGCGGGGATGATGTTCGCGGGCGGGCTGTTTTTCACCGACGCCGCCCCGCAGATTATTCCCTCTTGGTGGATTACGGCCCTGATCACGGCAACCGTCGTCGCCTTCTACATGTTCGCCATGCGCACCGTAGCCCGGGCGCGTTTTTCCACCCCCGCCGTCGGTCGCCAATACTTGGTGGGGCGCACCGGCCGGGCGGTTTCTCCGTTCTCCCCGGACGGGGCGGTGGAGGTGGACGGGGCCCGGTGGCGCGCCACCGCCCATCGCGAGGCGGGCCTGTCCGAGGGCGATCCGGTGGTGGTGGAAGAGGTGCAAGGGGCGTTCCTGGCCGTGGCCCCCGCCCCTCCCGTAGCGCCCATAGCCGACGAAGCCGACGAGGAGGCCGACGAGGAGGCTGACGGAGAACGCGAAAAAATTCTTGATTTTTGAAAAAATTGTGCACGCCGCCCGATTTGGGGGTAGTTTGACGGTTGCCAACCTGGAAGGCGGAGACAAGGAGGAGGGCGGTTTCATGGCACACGAAGATTCTTGGCAGGCGCGGGCCCGTTGCCGGGACAACCACGCGCACCTGTTTTTCCCCCGCTCTACTTTTGAGCGGAAAGAAGAGCGCGAGAACCGCGAACGGCGCGCCCAGGCCATTTGCCGGGTGTGCTCCGTTCAGGAGGAATGCCTGGACTTTGCGATCAGCATCAAGGAGCCCTACGGCATCTGGGGGGGACGCACCGAATCCCAGCGCCGGGAGCTGTTGGCCGGCGCCGTAACCTGACCGCCCCTTGCCGGGGGTGTTCCCGGGAGGGCCGCGGCGGGCGGAGAAAATTCTGATTTTTCTGATCTTCGTCCCCCGGAGGGCGTCTCGCTGATGTAGGATTGCGGGGAGCAAGAGGAAGCACGATGGAGGAGGAAGGCCGGTGGCGGCTCTTTTCCCTTATCGCAACTCGGAAGACAAAGCGGGGGGCGGCCGCAAACGGGGCCTCCGGCTATGGGGCCGTTTTGCGCCTCGCGGTGCTGGTAACCGCTGGGGCCCGCCGGAGCGGGGAACGATCAGGTGCCGTGTCGCGGGCGGCCGCACCAGGGCGCACGCGCTTGATTTGATACGGGAGTGGACACGTTGGGAGTGGGAGCAGTTTCGCGATCGCCCCGCCGGTTCGGGTGGGGATGGGGGTCGTCCGCCTTGGCGGCCGGATTGATTGCCTTTATGTTGCTGGCTACCGGGTTCGTTTTTTCCGAGTCGCCGGTGGGCGACCGGACGTCGGCGGTTGCGGAGTCCGGCGGCGGATCAGGGTCGGCGGGAAGCGGAAGTTCGGGGACGGCCGGCGACAGCGGATCTTCTTCATCTTCCTATGAATGCCCGCCCGCTCCGCCCACCTACTCTTACAGCCGCCAGACGACCGGATCGGACGGGACGCTTACCTGCCATTACACCCGGTCGGGTTCCACCACCCTGGCGTCCGTGCCCGGTTCCCCCGTCTACTCCTGTCCGTCTGCTCCCCTTTCGTTCACGTTCAGCAACCGGAACGGGACTACCTGCAGTTACACGCGTTCCACTACCACCAGACTCACCGCAACTTCCAATACCACCTATACCTGTCCATCGGTGCCGGGGTATGTGAATACGGGTCGTCGGGGTGGTACGTGTTCGTATTCCAAGACGACTTCTACGACTCGCGTAGCGCCGTCTCGGACCACATATACTTGTCCGGCGGTGCCGGGGTATGTGAATACGGGTCGTCGGGGTGGTACGTGTTCGTATTCGAAGACCACCACGACTACCCGTACCGCTTCCTCCCGCACTGCTTACACTTGTCCGTCGGTGCCCGGGTATGTGAACACGGGTCGTACTGGTTCTACGTGTCGTTATTCTCGGACGTTGACGACTACTCGTACGGCTTCTTCTCGTACTACGTATTCTTGTCCGTCGGTGCCGGGGTATAGGAATACGGGTCGTACTGGTTCTACGTGTCGTTATTCTCGGACGTTGACGACTACTCGTACGGCTTCTTCTCGTACTACGTATTCTTGTCCGTCGGTGCCGGGGTATAGGAATACGGGTCGTACTGGTTCTACGTGTCGTTATTCTCGGACGTTGACGACTACTCGTACGGCTTCTTCTCGTACTACGTATTCTTGTCCGTCGGTGCCGGGGTACAGATACACCGGACGCAGTGGACGGACCTGTCGATACTCCCGTACCATCTCCACTACCCGTACCGCCACCTACAATATAATAACCCGTCGCTATCACTGCCCACTTGTATCCCGTTATAGAAATACGGGTCGTACCGGCACCACTTGTCGTTATTCTCGGACGTTGACCACCACCCGTACCGCTTCTTCTCGTACTACTTATACCTGTCCGTCAGTGCCGGGCTATAGGAACATTAGTCGCAGTGGGCGCACTTGTCGTTATTCTCGGACGTTGACGACTACTCGTACCGCTTCTTCTCGTACTACTTATACTTGTCCGTCAGTGCCGGGGTATAATAATAATCGTCGTAGTGGGCGTACTTGTTATTATTCTCGGACGTTGACGACTACTCGTACTGCTTCTTCTCGTACTACTTATACTTGTCCGTCAGTGCCGGGGTATAATAATAATCGTCGTAGTGGGCGTACTTGTTATTATTCTCGGACGTTGACGACTACTCGTACTGCTTCTTCTCGTACTACTTATACTTGTCCGTCAGTGCCGAGATATAGGAATACGGGTCGTACTGGTTCTACGTGTCGTTATTCCCAGACGTTGACGACTACTCGTTCTGCTTCTTCTCGTACTATTTATACTTGCCCGTCGGTGCCGGGATACAGATACCTAGGCCGTACCGGTGCCACCTGCCGCTATTCCAAGACGCAGACTACCACCAGGACAGCGCAATCGTCTACATCCTACACCTGCCCTTCCGCCCCCGATACCTTTTCTTTCTCTTCCCAAAGCAGTACCACATGTCTTTATACCCGCTCTGGCACGACGACCCTCAAGGCCTCCGTTACGACTCCTTACACCTGTCCCGGATCTCCCGCTACTTTTTCATTTAGCCACGCCTCGGCTAATCCCAAAGGCGGCCCGACCTGTCACTATAGTCGCTCTACTGCTACCACCCTACTCGCTACTCGACCTACGACTACCACCACCACAAGCCCTCCCTCCACGACTACAACCACCACCACAGTCCCTTCCACAACTAGCCCCACAACGACAACCGTTCCGACTACTACAACCACGGTTGCCACCACCTCCCCGACCAACCCCGGTTCCTCTACCGCACTGGCGGTGCCGACTATAACTAAAGCCAACGGCTATAGCCCCGGCCAGTCCACCGTCGGAACTATTACCGTTGAGTGGGATGCGGTACCAGGAGCCACAATGTACCGACTCAAATACATAGACTATTACATACCATACCCACCCGCCAACCTGGAAGCCGCAATGTCAAGAGTGTCCACCAGCAACCTCTCCGCAGTCCTGACGGACTTAAAAAAGAACGTACTCTACAGAATTCAAATACAAGCAGTCAACGGTCTAAGAACATCAGAATGGTCAGAATATGCATTGGCTTACACAGTTAATTTATTAGTAATACCGGGCAGTGAAATTGAAGGTGTGCCCATCGTGCATTTCCGACGCAAGACGAATAACACCGTTAAATTTTCCTACACCTTTTGCACTGATGATATTGTTTTCGAACGCGCCACCGCTATCGAACAAATAGATCAAGCCGTGCGACGCTGGGAAAATAAAATCGGCTTTCTGGAAACCGAAGAAATAAAACGAACCGACGATTGTTCAGACGCAGAAAAGAAACTTCCAAACGAATCGAGCAGTATACAACTGATACGAATGGCCACTTTAAGAGAAATAAGAAAGCATTGCGGAGGTAATGAAGATGTATATGGTTGCGCGCTTCACTATCCGGTAGTCGAACCAATTACTCGTTCCAATCCCATACAAAAGACCCAAGTATGGATTCGTAAAGCCTTAGATAATGACTCTACTTGCTCAAAATTAATGTGGACGACAGTACACGAAATTGGTCACGTTTTCGGACTCGGTGATATATTGGTATATAAACCATCGGTTATGTCATACGATATCTCAAATGGCTACAAATGTTATCCTACTCTCGGTGACATATCAGCCATTGTTGCTCTTTACCAAAACCGATGAAAGGATGACGCGAATGCCTCGACAATATTTCCTACTCGCTCTGACTATGTTGTTGGTTACTTTGACCTCTTGCAACGAGGCGTCCTTTACTAGTTTAGGCTCAGGTAAGGTTTATCTAGAGGAGGTGGTTCCGCCGTGTATTCCTACCGAGTCGGAGCCGGATCCCTGCCCGGTGGGTTTGCCATCAAGGGTTGATACGGGAATGTTGGCTTCTCAGTCTATAAGTAAGGTTCTTACTTTTACTGAGAAGTTGGTTAGTGATGGGGATATTCTTGGTATTCCTCATATAGTGGTTAGGGGTACTGTGCAAACTGGGTCGACGCGGTGTGATCTATATCCGGATGTGGTAGTTAATTATATAGAGATGCAGGTTTTGCCTGAGGGGTTTTATTTTTGTTTTGTGGATATTGCGGTGAAAGAATATATTGTGGGAGAGGGGCCTCCGGTTTTGTCTATTATTATGGAACGTAGAAATGTTTGGGATCTTGTAAACAGTTCGGGTAACTTGTTCTCTTGGGCATCCTATTATTTTGATCAAATAAAGTCGGATACCGTTTCGGTTTATGAGGGCAAGGAAATGATACTGTTTCTAAGCATCCCATTGTCTATAGCAGTGGAGGGATTTGGAACACAGGGTGGAATTGATAGGTGGTTTGTGCAACAGACGGATGACGGGATCCGGGCGGTGGCTCAAAATATTTGGTTGGCTAGGAATGACGAGATGCGTAGCAAACTAAATTTGCCTTTGGATGAGATGATTGAAGATATCAAGGAAGCGTCCGTGGAGCGTCTTGCTATTACCAGTGGTCGTATGGGGACCGATCCCGCTTTGCCGATGCTGGTAACGGATGCCAACAGGCTCCGGGAGTTTTACACTACGGTCGGTGCCGTTTATGAGGGTGACAACGCTACCGTTTTGCCGCCCCCCGTTCCCGGGGAGGACGATCCCCCTCCGCCCACCCTCCCGGTAAACGACGGGACGGTTAGCCCGACGGTGCCGATTCCGGGCGGGGAATCGGCGGTGCCGTCGTCGGCTGACGACGCAGGCATAACCACCTCCACCCTTGCGTCGTCGACGACGACTACTGCTGTTGAGGATACGTCTACTTCTACCACCACCGTTGAGGGTACGGAACCTATAACCACCACTTCTGCTGTGATTCCTGTGGAGGAGGACCCGGTTGTTCAACCGGAGGATGATGTACTTGCTTCGACTACAACTACGGAGGCGACTACTACTACCTTGGCGGAGCTCCCGACGACCACTGTCGCCGAGGTGCCTGAATCTCCCACAACGACTGTTGGTTCGGGTGGGGAGATTTCCCCGCCGGTGAGCGAAGAACTCTCCGCGGGAGGGGAGCAGGTTGCTACGACCACTTTGCCGATCGAAGACGAGGTTTCCCCACCTCCTGCTGACGATAGTGATCCGGGGGGTGGCCAGCCCGCAAACGGTGCAGTGTTCGATGATGGATAGCAGACCTTCTGGGTTTGGGCGGGTAGCGACGGGAGGGTTTTTGGTGCTGGTGTTGTTCTTGCAAGCTTGCGGTAACGGAGTGTTCGGAGGGGTGGACGACTCCGGTATGGTGTATTTGGAGGAGGTGGTTCCGCCGTGTGTTCCTACCGAGTCGGAGCCGGATCCCTGCCCGGTGGGTTCGCCATCGAGGGTTGATATCAATACAGGTGTTTTCGCTTCTCTATATATGCATAAGGTTCTTACTTTTACCGAGAGGTTAGTTCAGGAAGAGGGAGTGCTTGGCATTCCGCACATAGTGGTTAGGGGCACTGTGCAAACTGGTTCGACGCGATGCGACCGGTATCCTGATGTGATGCCCCATTATGTACAATTGCAGGTGTTGCCTGAGGGGTTTTATTTTTGTTTTGTGGATATTGCTGTGAAAGAATATATTGTAGGAAAGGGTCCTTCGGTTTTGTCTGTTATTATGGAGCGTATGAATGTTTGGGATCTTGTAGACAGTTCGGGTAACTTGTTCTCTTGGGCGTCCTATTATTTTGACCAGCTAAAGTCGGATACTGTTTCGGTTTATGAGGGTAAGGAAATGATCCTTTTTCTTAGTATACCGTTGTCTATAGCGGTGGAGAGTTGGGGAACTTTAGGCGGAGGTAGTAGGTGGTTTGCGCAACAGACGGATGACGGGATCCGGGCGGTGGCGCAAAATATTTGGTTGGCTAGGAATGACGAGATGCGTAGCAAGCTGGATTTGCCTTTGGATGAGATGATTGAGGACATCAAGGAAGCGTCTGTGGAGCGTCTTGCTATTACCGGTGGTCGTATGGGCACTGATCCCGCTTTGCCTATGCTGGTAACGGACGCTAACGAGCTTCGGGAGTTTTACACCACGGTCGGCGCCGTTTATGAAGGGGACAACGCTACCGTTTTGCCGCCCCCCGTTCCCGGGGAGGATGATCCCCCTCCGCCTACCCTCCCGGCCAACGATGGTACGGTTAGCCCCATAACCAGTTTGGTGTCTGATGATGGATAACAAACCCTCGGGGTTTGGGTGGGTAGCGACGGGAGGGTTTTTGGTGTTGATTTTGTTTCTGCAAGCCTGCGGAAATGGAGTGTTCGGGGGGGCGGATAACTCCGGTGTGGTGTATTTGGAGGAGGTGGTTCCGCCGTGTGTTCCTACCAAGTCGGAGCCGGATCCGTGCCCGGTGGGTTTGCCGTCGAGGGTTGATACGGGCGTTTTGGCTTCTCGGTCTATACGTAAGGTACTTACTTTTACTGAGAGGTTGGTTAGTGATGGGCATATTCTTGGTATTACACATCTAGTTGTTAGAGGTACTGTGAAAAGTGGTACTACTAGATGTGAGATATTTCCAGGTATATTGCCATATTATATACAAACAATTTATGAACCCAAAGCCTTTTATTTTTGTTTTGTGGATGTGGCTGTGAAGGAATATATTGTGGGAGAAGGTCCCCCTGTTCTGCCTGTTATAATGGAACGTAGGAATATGTGGGATCTCGTAGACAGTTCGGGTAATTTGTTCCCCGATGTTCTCTCTATTTTGGAGCGTATAAAGTCGGATATTGCTTCGGTTTATGAGGGTAAGGAAATGATCCTTTTTCTGAGTATACCTCTTTCTATAGCAGTAGAGGGTATGGGAACTTTAGGTGAAGGTAGTAGGTGGTTTGCGCAACAGACGGATGACGGGATCCGGGCGGTGGCGCAAAATATTTGGTTGGCTAGGAATGATGAGATGCGTAGCAAACTGGATTTGCCTTTGGATGAGATGATTAAAGATATCAAGGAAGCGTCCGTGGAACGTCTTGCCATTACCGGTGGTCGTATGGGAACCGATCCCGCTTTGCCGATGCTGGTAACGGATGCCAACGAACTTCGGGAGTTTTACACCACCGTCGGCGCCGTTTATGAGGGGGACAACGCTGCGGTTTTGCCGCCTCCCGCTCCCGGGGAGGACGATCCCCCTCCGCCGACCCTTCCGGCCAACGATGGTACGGGTTAGCCTGACGAAAGCGGCCTGATGGCGGCTATAGACAACCAGGTCGGAAAAATAATTCCCTAAGTTTGGAGACCGGTTACCGGAAGAGGTCGCGGAGGGCTTGGCGGGCGGCTCCGACACCGCACATTCCGTGCACGCCGGGGCCGGGAGGGGCGGCCGCCGAGCACAGGTAGACGCCCGGTATTCCGGTGCGGTAGGGGCGGAGGAGCGGTCCGTTCCCTCCCAGCAGGCGGGCGGGGCCCAAGGCCCCGGCGGCGATGTCCCCGCCCCGGTAGTTGGGGTTGTATTCCTCCAGGTCGGCGGGGGTCAGCACGTTGCGGGCCAATATCGCGTCGCCGAAGCCGGGCGCGTACCGCTCGATTTGCCCCTCGATCAGTTCCCACATCGCAGGGCCCTCCCGGGACTCATCGCGATACCCGTTGGGAACCTGGGCGTATACCCAGGCGGTGTGGCGCCCCGGCGGGGCCCGGCCGGGATCGAATAGGCTTTGCTGGCCGACCAGAACGAAGGGAGGCCGCGCCGCCCGTCCCGCGGCTACGGAGCGCAGGGCGGCGTCTACCTCCCCGGCTTCGCCTCCCAGATGCACGACCCCCGCCCGATGGCATTCGGGAGCGGTCCACGGGATGGGCGCGGCCAGGGCGTAGTCCGCTTTGTAGGCGGCCGGCCCGTCCCGGCCGCGCCGGATCCGCCGGCGGGCCCGGCGGGGGAGTCGGCGGCCGTATATTCCGGCCAAGGCGGCCGGGTGGAGGTCGAACAGCGCGGCCCGGGCCGGCGGGAGGTCGCCCGGCCCCCGTACCGGCCGTCCGGTTTCGATCACTCCGCCCCGGGAGAGGAAATGGCCGGCCAGGGCCTCGGTCAGTCGTTGCGTCCCCCCGGCGATCAGGGGCCATCCGCGCACATGGGCCAAGGCCCCCAAGGCCAGGCCGGTCGCGGCCGCGGCCGGCGAACGCAACGGGGTCATGGCGTGGGCGGCGATCCCGGCCCACAGGGCCCGCCCGGCCGGGGTGCGCAACCCACCGCCCCGCATCGCCGCCAGGATTCCCCGCGCCAGATAAGGAGGCGCCGCGGGCCGCCCCCGGCGCCGTTGCAGCAGGTCCCGGCCCAACTCCGCACCGCGCTCCGTCAAGGGTCGCATCAGGCGCCGCCAAGCGGGTCCGTCCCGTCCCAGCCGGTCGGCGGTTCGCTCCAACGACGGCCAAAGGGCCGCCGCCCGCTCCCCGCCCAAGGGGTGGGCGACGGCGATTTCCGGTCGCACCCACCGCACTCCCCGCCCTTCCAGGTCCAGCCCGGCGAAGAAAGGGGAAGCCGCCCCCAACGGGTGAAAGGCGGCGCACACGTCGTGCAGGTAACCGGGCAGGGTCAGCGGAGCGGTGCGGGTTCCGCCCCCGATTTCCGGGCGGGCTTCCAGAACCAGGACATCGCATCCCGCCTCCGCCAACGTGATGGCCGCCGCCAAACCGTTCGGCCCCGCCCCCACCACCACCGCCCCGGTTCGGATCAAACCGTCCCGCGCTCAAGTTCCGGGTGGGGGGAGCAGAACCGCAGGAAAAGGGCCCCCGCCACCCCGGCCACGGCGGAGCCGATGAAAATTCCCAGTTTGGCGCGGTCCAGCAACATCTGGTCCATAAAAGCCAGGTCGGTGATGAACAAGGCCACCGTGAAACCGACTCCGGCCAGCATCCCCACTCCCAGCACATGCCGCCCGGTTACGCCGTCCGGTAATCGTCCCAGTCCGAGGCGGGCCATCAGCCAGGCCACCCCGCCCACCCCGATTACTTTGCCGAACACCAAACCCAGGGCCACCCCTTCCGCCACCCGGGTGGTTCCCAGGGTGAGCAGGTCGGCTCCCGTCAACCGCACCCCGGCGTTGGCCAAGGCGAACAGGGGGACGATCACGAAGGCGCTCCATTTGTGCAGTTGCCGTTCCAGGCGCCACAGGGGCGACACCGACTCGCGGGCTATGCGGGCCAGTTTCAAGGCTTCGTGCTCCACCTTGTCCTTGTATTGCGGGTCCTTGGGATCGGTGGGGTAGATTTCCAGCACCCGTCGCACCCCCTGGTCGAACTCTTCGGCGTCGTACAGCTGGCGGGCGGGGGTGATCAGCCCCAGAACCACTCCGGCCAGGGTGGCGTGCACGCCCGACTCCACGAACCCGTACCAGGCGATGAGGGCCATCGGAATGTAGAAGGCGAGGGAGCGGATGTTGACCCGGGCGGCGCCGAAAGTGGCGATCAGGGCCCCCACCCCCAGGGTCAGATAGCCGAGATGCAGATTTTGGGTGTAGAAAAGGGCGATCACCAGGATGGCCCCCACGTCGTCCACGATGGCCACCGTCAGCAGGAACAACCGCACCCCCACCGGCAGGCCCCGCCCCACCAGGGCCAGGATGCCGATGGCGAAGGCGATGTCGGTGGCCATCGGCACCCCCCATCCCCGCAACGCGCCCCAGTCTCCCCAGTTGAGGAGCACGTAGAAGAGGGCGGGGAAGACCATTCCCCCCAACGCGGCCGCCACCGGCACCACCGCTTTGCGGGGATCCCGCAACTCCCCCAGCACCATTTCCCTTTTAATTTCCAGTCCCATCACGAAGAAGAAAACGGCCATCAGCCCGTCGTCCACCAAGTCGCGGACGCTTTCGTGCAGATGGATGAACCCCAGGTCGATGTCCAGGTAGGAGTCCTCCCAGAACGCGAAGTAGCTGTCGCCGAAGACCCCCAGGTTGGCCCATAACATGGCCAGCACCGCCGCTCCCAGCAACGCCATCCCGGAGGAGGCGGCCACGTTGGTGAACTGGTGGACGGGCAACACGAATTTCCGCGCCAGGAAGCGGTCGGAGTAGATCCAGTTTTTAGGGCGGTTGGGCATTTCGGTCATATTAGCGATTTCGTCCGGCGGGAAACGGTCATGAGGGCGGAGGCGGGGCGGGTCCGGTTTTTCCGATTACCCGTCGCTAAATCCTCCGGTTAACCTGGGGGGCATGGCCAAGGTAAAAAATCGCTTCGCGCGCCTCCTGCTGATGGGTTGCGGCTGGCTGATGGTGGGGATCGGGCTCATCGGGCTGTTCGTTCCGTTGATTCCCACCACCGGCCCGGTGTTGCTGGCCGCCTTCCTATTTTCGCTGTCTTCGGAGCGATTCGACAATTGGCTGCTCCGCCACCGGGTGTTCGGACCGTTGGTGCGCGACTGGCGGGCGGGACGCGGCTTCACCGTCCGATTGAAGACGACGGCGGTGGCGGCCATCGCCCTTACTTTTACCGTTACGGTCGGGTTTCTCATTCGTCCTCTCTTGGTGCGGGGGCTTTTGGCGGCGTTGGGGGCGGGTTTGATCATCTACATTCTGACGTTGCCCACCAAACCCGCCCGCCTGCCGTCCGACGTCGCCTGACTGCGGCGAGGTGCGGCGGGTCAGAGCGGGGTCAGAGGCGGGCGATGGCTTCCACCACGTTCAGTTTGGCGGCCCGGCGGGCCGGGTAGGAGGCGAAGGCCACGCCCAGGACGGCGGTGGCGATCACCCAGAACAGCAGACTGCCCAGCAGGGAAGAAACCGACCACGAGCCGGGCAACCAGGGGATGAGGAAGCTGGTCACGCCGATGTCGCGCAGGGAACGGACTATGGCCCATCCGAACAGGATGCCCAGCCCCACCCCCAGCAGGCATCCGAACACGGATACGATGACGGCCTCCATGCGCACCATCCAGCGGGTGGTGGGCCGGTCCAGCCCCACCGCCCGCAACAGCCCTATTTCCCGGGTGCGTTCGAACACCGACAGGGCCATGGTGTTGGTCACCCCCAACATTCCGATGATCACGGTGATGCCCAGCAAGGCCAGGATCAGGTTGAGCAACTGGTTGATGCCCCGCTCGGCGGCGCTTTGCAGATCTTCTTCGGTCTGCACGCTGACCGTGGCCAGCTCGTCGACGAGGGGCAGGGCTTCGATGGCCGTTTTCAAATCTTCGGGGCTCACTCCGGAGGCGGCTTGGATGTAAATCTGGGAGTCGGAGGGGGAGCTGAACAGGTCGGGCCATGCGGAGCGGCTGACGGCGATCAGCCCGCTCCAGGCCGGGCCGCCCGCGGTCCCCACCAGGGTGAAAGTACGTTCCCCGGCTTGTTCGAACTGCAGGGTCGCCTGCCCGCCGATGATCCATCCGTTGTCGGCGGCGATGCTTTCCTCCATCACCACTTCGCCTTCTCCCGGCAACAGGGTCCCGGCGCTGGACTCGGGGGGGAGAAAAAGGGCGAAGTTGTCTTCTATGGAAGTAATGTTGTGGTCGTTGGTGTTCTCTACCGGCCCGGCAGCGGTTTCCTGAACGGACAAGGTGCGCACCGGGGCGATCTGCAGACGGGTCATTTCCCCTACTTCCCCCAGTTCCCGGATCTGGTCGGCCAGCTGGACGGTGAACCCGGCGGTGGGGTCGAACTGGTTGGTGGAGGTGATGATCACATCGGCTTCGATGTTGTCGGCCAGGACTTCGTCGATGGTGGCCCGCAACGACCCGGACATGGTGGAGGCCAAAGCCACCAGGGTGATGCTGATCATCACCGCCCCGGCGGTGGCCGCGGTGCGGCGCGGGCTGCGCATGGCGTTGCGGCGGGCCAGTTTCCCGGCCACGCCGGTCCGTTCCAAAATCCACCCCAGCAGGCTGGTGGTGGGCTCGGCGAACAGGGGGCTGAGAGCGAACATCCCGAAAAAGACGATTCCCACGCCGATTCCCACCCAGACGATGGCGCTGAACCCCAGCCCGCCTCCGCCGAACAGGCCCAGCCAGGCCGCTCCCACCCCGGCGGCGGTGATCACCCCTCCGGTTACGGCCCGCTTCAGCAGGCTCCTCCGGACGGGGCGGGCGGCGTCTTCGTTGAGGGCGGCCATGATCGGCACCCGGGAGGCCCGCCGGGCGGGGGCCAGCGAGGAACCGACGGTTACCAGCGTGCCGGCGGCCATGCCGATGATGATGGTGCGGGTCGCGATCACCAGGGAGGTGGAGGGGAACGTGAGGCCGATCAACGACAGCCCGGCTTGCAAACCCACGGCTATCAGCAGTCCGAAGGCGATGCCGATCAGGGACCCGATCACTCCCAGGAACAGCGACTCCAACAGCACGATGGTCATCACCTGGGCTTTTCCGGCTCCTATGGCCCGCAACAAGGCCAGGTCGCGGGTGCGCTGGCTGACCACGATGCGGAAGGTGTTGTAAATGAGGAAGGCCCCCACGAACAAGGCGATGTAGCCGAACACGGTCAGAAAGGTGGTTAGGAAACCCAGGTTGCCCTGCAACTCGGCCGCTTGCGCCTCAGCCGCCTGTTGACCCGATACCGCGGTGGCGTTGGGGGGCAACAGGGGGGTCATGGCGGCGATCACTTCCTCCACCGGCGTGCCGGATTCCACGTATACGTTGCCGCCCGACACCATTCCCGGACGTCCCAGCGCCTGCTGGGCGGCGGGCAGGTCGAACAAGATCCAGCGCGAACCCAAACCGTCGATTTCCGCCAGCCCGGCCGTTCCCACCAGCACGGGCTCGATGCGGCCCAGTTGCTCGGAGATGAGGGTGATGCGCTCGCCGATTTCAAAGTCGGCGGCGGCGGTCGCCCCCCGGTCCAGGACCACCTCGTCCGGCCCGACCGGGTAGCGGCCCTGGTCGATGACGAACCCGGCCGTGTCCCCCTCCTCCAGGCTGGCGGTGAAAGTGGGGGATCCCTGGACGCCCACCACATCCCCTTCCCGGTCCAGCAACGACACGCCCAGCCCGGCCAGGGAAGGGTAGGCCCTTTGCACGCCGGAGACGGACGTCAATTGGTCAAAGTCCTCTTCGCTGATAAAAACGCCCTCCCCGAACTCGAAGTCGGTTTCGGTGCGCACCACGATGTCCACTCCGGAGAAAGACTCCTCGAAGATTTCGTTGAACCCCCGGTTGATGGTGTCGGTGTAGATGTAGACGCCGCTGATCAGGCCCACTCCCAGCACGATGGCCATCAGGGTGAGGGTCATTCGGGCCCGGTAGGCCCACAGGCTTTTAAGCGAGGTGCGGAACATTTACCGCTCCAGTCCCTTGATGTGGTCCAGCACCCGCTCCGGGGTGGGTTCGGTCATTTCCGACACGATCCGTCCGTCGGCCAGGAACACGATGCGGTCCGCGTAGCTGGCGGCCACCGCGTCGTGGGTGACCATCACGATCGTCTGTCCGAAGTCGCGCACCGCCATGGCCAGGAAGTTGAGCAACTCGCCGCTGGCCGACGAGTCCAGGTTGCCGGTTGGTTCATCGGCGAAGATCAGGTCGGGGCGGGCCGCCAAGGCCCGGGCGGCCGCCACCCGCTGTTGCTGGCCGCCGGACAGTTGGGTGGGGCGGTGTTTGAGACGGTCGGTCAGTCCCAGGGTTTCCACTACCTGGTTGAGCCATTCCCGGTCCGGTTGGGAGGAGGCGAGGTCGGAGGGGAGGGTGATGTTCTCCCCGGCGTTGAGGGTGGGCACCAGGTTGAAGGCCTGGAAAATGAACCCCACCCGCTGCCTCCGCATGCGGGTCAGTTGCCGGTCGGTGAGGGTGGAGATGTCCTGGTCGCCGATCCACACCGAGCCTCCGGTTACTTCGTCCAGCCCGGCCATGCAATGCATAAGGGTGGATTTGCCGGAGCCGGACGGCCCCATCACCGCCGCGAACTCTCCGGCGGGAAAGGCGATCGAGACTTCCTGCAAGGCGGTGACGCGGGTGTCTCCCGAACCGTAGATTTTGGTTATCCGCTCGGCGCGGGCGGCGATGGGCCGGGGTTCTCCCTCCGCAGGGGCGGCGGGGGGATTCGGTTGGCCGGGGGCGGGCGCGGTCATATTAAATCCTTTCCGGGGGTTTGCATGGAGGGTCGGGGGCGGTTGGCCCGGTTGGCGGGACGGCGTCAATCCGAACCCGCAATCCCAAGTTAGCGCCGCCCGGTTTTTACTTGGACCAGGGGGTGGAAACGCCCGGCGGGAGAGGGATGGTCCGGTATTCTGGCGGCTATGCGCCTGCTCATCGCCCGTTGCTCGGTGGAATATCAGGGACGCCTCGCCGCCCGTTTGCCGGAGGCGGTCCGTTTGATAATGGTGAAAGCGGACGGGTGCGTGGCGGTGCACGCCGACGGCGGGGCGTACAAGCCGCTCAACTGGATGAACGCCCCCAACACGCTGGCGGAGGAGGACGGCCGGTGGGTGGTGACCAACCCCCGGGGGGAGGAACTGGTCATCAACATTTCCGAGACGCTATTCGAGCATCAGGAGGATTTCGGGCCGGATCCGGGGTTGGAGAAGGACGGGGTGGAGGATGACCTGCAACGGCTTCTGGCCGAGCGGCCGCAGGTTTTGGAGGAGGGGCTGTCGCTGATCCGGCGGGAATACCCGACCGACATCGGCCCGGTGGATCTGCTGTGCCGGGCGGCCAACGGGGACACGGTGGCGGTGGAGGTGAAACGCCGGGGGGAGTTGGACGGGGTGGAGCAGATCACCCGTTATCTGGACCGGTTGGCCAACGACCCCCGCCTGCATCCGTTGCGGGGGATGCTGGTTGCGCTGTCCCTGGCTCCGCAGGCGGCGGTGCTGGCCCGGGCGCGGGGCATTAAGTGCGTGACCGTGGACTACGACCGGTTGCGGGGGCTTCCCTCCAACAGCCTGCGCCTGTTCTGAGGTAGTGGCGGCGGCGGCGGACGATGTTCGGGGTGGTTCTGCATCAGCCGGAGATTCCGCCCAATACCGGGAACATAATCCGGTTGTGCGCCAACACCGGGGCGGAGTTGCACCTCGTTCATCCGTTGGGGTTCGTGATGGACGACTCCCGCTTGGCGCGGGCCGGCTTGGACTACCGGGAGCACGCCCGGGTGGCGGAGCACGCCGGATACGAGGAGTATTTAGCGTCCGCCGCTCCGGCCCGGGTGTTCGCCCTGTCCGGTTCCGGCTCGGTCCGATACGCGGAGGCGCGGTTCGCGCCGGGCGATGCGCTGTTGTTCGGCGGGGAAAGCAACGGCCTGCCGGCCTCGGTCCTGTCCCACCCGTCGGTGACGGAGGTGTTGCGAATACCGATGTTGCCCGATCGCCGCAGTCTCAACCTGGCCAACGCGGCCGCCATCGTCCTGTACGAGGCCTGGCGCCAACAAGGTTTCCCCGCCGCCCTGTAGAGCCGATGGCGGGACTTGCTTATAAAGACAAACACGACGGCGGCACCTATGTTGCACCCTCCCGGTAAGGCGCTATATTGTCATGCGGCATATTTGGAGGATATGCCGCTAACCGACAGCGAGGTAGAAAATGAATGAAGACCTGATGAACCTTATCGAGAGCTATGCCCTGAGGGAGCATAGCGAGGTGAGCGATGAGTTGCTCAACATGTCCAAGCCTAACCTCGTTGCCATGTTATTAGATTTGCTGACGGCTTATTACAACGACTTGAACTCGTCAACGTTGCGGGAAACGGTGGTAGTCAAGTTGGCCGGTTATATTCCACAATTGGAAAAGATGGGTTATAACGGTTACCGTCATGATGCCGTTACCAATCAAACAGCGTACTGTGAAGTTAAGCCCAAAAACATACGTTCCAATTCTCCCAAAAGCAAAAAACTTAATGGAAGCGGCGGTTTCAATGATTATACTTGGGCGAAATTTGAACGGCATAAAGAAGAAAATCCTAAGATGCTGGTAGCTGGATTTATAGATGGTCGTTTAGTTTACATTTTTAAATTCGATTTCAACGAGGAAGGGTTTACCGAGCGTTTAAGCGAGCAACTTGTTAGACGCTTCCCCGACGGAGATGTAACAGGAGAATGGTTACGATCAGCAAAATTTGGTTTCAACAATTTCAAGAACGCGCAAACCTTGAAAACTTATTGCCCGATACCTGTTCCAGAATTAGAGCAACTAAGGGCTCGTATCACGCGACCGATACTTGCTCATTTAAGAAATCCAGCGGCTTTAACAGATTTACAAGACTTCACACAGTGATGGATTTCAATCAGCTCATTCAAGGTGATACGCTAGCTGTATTGCGGAATGTGCCCGATGAATGTGTGGGCGCGGGTATTACTTCACCACCCTATAATAAGCAGGGCAAAAACAAAGGTTGGCTAGTCAAGAACGTAGTATACGATACTTATAATGATGCTATACCAGAGCCTGATTATCAGGATAGTCAGGTAAAAGTGCTGGATGAAATTTATCGTATCACTATCCCAGGGGGGTCCTTTTTTTATAACCATAAAACTCGCTGGGATAAAGGTCAAATGTTCCATCCTATGGATTGGCTTCGCCGAACAAATTGGACAATAAAACAGGAGATAATTTGGGACCGGGTTATCGCCGCCAACATACGGGGTTGGCGTTTTTGGCAAGTGGATGAAAGAATCTACTGGCTTTATAAACCAATTGATGGTCGTTTAATTGGTAAAGAATTACGATCCCAGGATGCAAAATTAACTTCCATCTGGCGGGGGGTTCCGGAGGGTAAAAATCCGCACCCGGCCCCTTTCCCATTGTGGTTGCCCGCTCGGATTATTATCGCCATTCTCGGCACCGAGAAGTGCGGTCTTGTATTAGATCCGTATGTAGGGAGCGGCACCACTGCGGTAGCGGCGACCCTGTTAGGCCATGATTATCTAGGTATTGATAGCAGTGCGACTTATTTGGCAATGGCCCAAGAGAGGCTGGATAACGCTCAAAACGAATTAACCCAAATCCGCAAAGAATTGGATCTACACGGAGTGGGCACCTCGTTCAGTGAGCGCAAATCGCGCGGTATGAACGTTGGAAAACACCGCAACCATTCTCCATTTCAACAAGATACCAGCACCCTTTTCAACTGATATGTATTTACTGGTTGTGTGTTAGCGCAACCAGAATGATTAGGGAGCCCGTCCCTGCGTCGCATTACGGGGCTAAAGCGGGTATTTCGACTGTGATGGCTTGGGGGAGGATGCGTCCGCCCGCCTCCAGAGGCGTTTCGTACGGCGCGGGAGGGGGTATGGGTTGGTTGTCCTCGGTCATCAGTTCCACGTAGAAGGCGGCGGCCGCCGCGAGGTCTTGCAGGGTTTCTTCAACGGTGTCCCCGACGCCGAGGATAGGCAAGCCGGAAACTGTTCCGCCCCAGCCCTCCGGGGTAGGTTCAATCACTGCGTCGTATTTCATAGAAATCACCTTTCCTCCCCGGTTCGGCCGTCCCAGCCGAGGCCTTGCCTTTTGTCGTATCACATCCCACATTGTACGCGGAGTGTTTTCCCTCCAGCTTCGCCATGGTTCGCGGGTCGTCGCGACCGGAGCCCGGTGACGGAGATTATGCGATATGTCGCGTTACGGGGCTAAAACGGGTATTTCGACGGCGATGGCTTGGGGGAGGATGCGTCCGCCCGGCTCCAGAGGCGGGCCATCGTACTGTGCGGGCGGGGGTATGGGTTGGTTGTCCCCGGTCATCGCTTCTACGTAGAGAGCCGCCGCCTCAGCCACATCCTGCAAGGTATCTTCGATGGTGTCCCCGACGCCGATGACCGGCAGACCGACCGCGCATCCGCACCACCCCTCCGGGGTAGGTTCAATCAAGGCGTCGTATTTCATAGAAATCACCTTTCCCTTTCCTGCCTCGGCCGTCCCAGCCGAGGCCTGCTTGCCGTAATATTGACCACATTACACTGCGTGTATGCGACTTCGCCTAGTCGCGCGGGAGGGCAACGGGCGGGTAGGATGGGAGGGTGATGGAGGGCAACAACGTCGCCGTGTTCGGGTCGTCGCGGACGGAGCCGGGTGATGGGGACTATGCGATGGCTATGGAGGCGGGGCGCCTGTTGGCCGAGGCCGGGTTCGGGGTGGTGAACGGAGGCTACGACGGATTGATGGCGGCCGTCTCGCAAGGGGCGGCCGCCGCCGGGGGGCGGGTGATCGGGGTGACCGTGCCCCCTTTCTTTCCCGGCCGGGTGGGGGCCAACCGGTTCCTGACCGAAGAAGTCCGCACCGGCTCGCTTACCGAACGGTTGCACCAGATGCGGCTCCGCACCTGCGCCGCCCTGGTCCTGCCCGGCTCCATCGGCACCTTTACCGAACTGGCCGTCTACTGGAACGACGCCTATCTGGCCCCGTTGCGGCAGGCCCCGTCCCCGCCGGTGGTCGCCTTGGGCGGCCCGTGGCGTTCGCTGGTGGAACACCTGGAAAACCTCCTCTCCGTCCCCGCCGGGTTGGTGCTCTTCGCCGACTCCCCGGCGCAGGCGGTGTCCCTGATCCGGGACCGAACCCTATGAACGACCAGTTGATCGAGCTGGCCGCGGGCGGCGTGCTGTGGCGCGCCAGGGACGGAAAAACGGAGGTGTTGTTGGCGCATCGTCCCGCCTACGACGACTGGACTTTCCCCAAAGGCAGGTTGGAGGAAGGCGAAAGCCTGATCCAATGCGCGGCCCGGGAAGCGGCGGAGGAAACCTCCCTGCCCGTTGTCTTAGGGCGCTTTTTGGGAATGACCCGCTACGTTAAACGTTCCGGCCGCCACAAAGAGGTTTCCTATTGGGCGATGCGGGTCGGCGAAGGCAAGTTCCGCCCCGGTCGGGAAGTGGACCGGGTGCGCTGGGTGCGCCCCGGCAAACTGGTCAAACATCTCACCCATGAGGTGGACCGGGAGTTCGCGGCCGGCCTGCCCGGAGACTGGACCGCCCCTGCGGACCGCATTCTGCTCACCCGCCACGCCCATGCCGGGGTGCGGGGAACCTGGGACGGCGACGACTCGTTGCGCCCCCTGTCCAAAAAAGGGGACCGCCAAGCCCGGGGGATGGCGTCCCAGCTGGCCGCATTTGAGATCGACCGCATCCTGACCAGCCCGGCGGTGCGCTGTCAGCAGACGGTGGACCCGTTGGCTTTGTCCCGCGGCCTGGACCGCACCGTGACCCGCAGTTTGTGGGAGATGGCCGGCCCGGAGGAGACCCGCGCCCTGCTGGACGCCCATCGGCGGGGGACGACCCTGCTTTGCTCACACGGCCCCAATCTGATCAACGCCCTGCGGGAAATGCTGGGCGACTGGGCGGGCCTGCCCGTTCAGAAGGGGTCCACCTGGGTGTTCGACTTGGCGGAGGGCCGCACCGTCGCTTCCAACTACCTGGCCCCGCCCGGTTCCTGACGCATCAGCCTCGGCCCCCGGACCGCCCCCGCCCCCGGTTCAGAGGGAGAACAGTTCGTCCATCAGCCGGGTCTGTTCCTGTTTGTGGCGGCGGTGGCTACCGGCGGCGGGGGAGGCGCTTTCCGGACGGCTCAGCGCCGCGACTTCCCGCCCGGCTATTCGGGAGAGACGGGGCTGCATGTAGAAGGCGGGTCCCATATTGGCCGGTTCCTCCTGCAACCAGGCCACCCGCGCCCCGGGGGAGGCCTCCAATAGTTCCCGCAGGTGGGACTCGTCCAGCGGATACAGCTCCTCGATGCGGTGCACCGCCATCCCGGAAACCTCCCGCTCCTCCCGCAGTCGGCGGATCTCGTAGAAAACCTTCCCCGAACAGAACACTATCACCCGCGCTTCCCCGGGCGGGTCGGGGTCGGGGATGACCCCCTGCAGGCGGCCGTGCGTGAAATCGGTCAACGGACTGAAAGAGGGATGGGTGCGCAACAGCGACTTGGGGGAGAACACAATCGCCGGCCGCAGGGGGCGGGCCAGCACTTGCCGGCGCAAAAGGTGGAACATTTGGGAGGCTTGCGACGGATACAGGATGCGCATATTGTTCTCGGCCGCCATCTGCAGGTAGCGTTCAATCCGGGCGGAGGAATGCTCCGGTCCCTGGCCTTCGTAGCCGTGGGGGAGGAGCACCACCAGCCCCGAAGCCAGCCCCCATTTGTCCTCCGCCGCCGACAGGAAAGTGTCGAATATCACCTGGGCGCCGTTGGCGAAGTCCCCGAACTGCGCTTCCCAGGCCACCAGGCTGTCCGGCCGTTCCAGGGAGTAACCGTATTCAAACCCCATGGCCGCGAACTCGGACAACAGGGAATCGACGAAACGCACCCGGGCCGTGTCAAAAGTGCGCTCCGCCAGGGCCATCCACTCCTCGCCGGTTTCAAAATCCACCAGGGAGGCGTGGCGGTGGCTGAATGTGCCCCGCGCCGAATCCTCTCCCGCCACCCGCACCCAGGTTCCCTCCTCGGCCAACGACCCGAAGGCGAAGTATTCGGCCATGGCCCAGTCGGCTTTCCCCTCCTCGAACAGTTTGTCGCGGCCGGTCAGCACCCGTTGCAGTTTGGGATGGACCGTGAACCCGACGGGGGGCGTGTTCACGTACCGGTTCAACTCGGCCAGCAACTCCAGATGGACCGCGGTGGGCGGGTCGGACACTTCCTGCTCCGCCTCCTGCAAGGCGATTTGCTCGGCGGCCGCGTCCTGTTCGAACTCGGCGCGCAACCGGGTGGCGGCCAAGAAACGGCGGGGGCGGGTTTCGGCGGCGGCGTCCCGTTCAAACTCGGCCTGCAGCAGGTTGTGGAAATCGGCGGCGATGCGTTCCGCCTCCTCTTCGGTCAACTCCCCGGTGTTCACCAGCCGGTCCAGGTACAGCCGGCGCACCGAAGGCCGCTCGTCGATTCTCCGGTACATCAACGGTTGGGTGAAAGACGGCTCGTCCCCCTCGTTGTGCCCCCGGCGCCGGTAGCCGATCATGTCGATGATCACGTCTTTGGCGAAAATTTGCCGGTAAGTGAAGGCCAGGCTGGTGGCCCGCACCACCGCCTCCGGGTCGTCGGCGTTGACATGCAGGATGGGCGCCCCCACCGCTTTGGCGGCATCGGTGGCGTAATGGCTGGAACGGGCGTCTATGGAGGAGGTGGTGAACCCGACCTGGTTGTTGACGATGATGTGAATGGTGCCGCCGGTGCGGTAACCCATCAGTTGCGACAGGTTGAGGGTTTCCAGCACCACCCCCTGTCCGGCGAAGGCGGCGTCCCCGTGCATCAGCACCGGCAGGATTTGGGTGTAACCCAGTTTGCCCAGGTTTTCCTGCTTGGCCCGGGCCATCCCCTCCAACACCGGATCCACCGCCTCCAGATGGCTGGGGTTGGGAATCAGCTGCACCGTCACTTCGTTGCCGTCCCGGGATCGGTACCGCCCCACCGCCCCCAGATGGTGACGGACGTCGCCGGAACCCTGGATGGTCTGCGGGTCTTCGTCTTCGAACTCCCGGAAAATGCGGGAATGGCTTTTGCCCGCCACGTTGGCCAGCACATTCAGCCGCCCCCGATGGGACATTCCGATGATCACTTCCAGGATGTCGTCTCCGGCCGCTTCGTCCAGCAGGGAGGTCAGCAACGGAATCAGGCTTTCCACCCCTTCCAGCCCGAAGCGCTTCTGCCCCACGTATTTGGTGTGCAGGAACGTTTCGAAAGCCTCCGCTTGGTTGAGCCGGGTCAGGATTTCTATTTTTTCCTCGGAGGAGGGAGGTCGGATGCGCCGTTCCAGCCGGTGTTGCAACCAGGTTTTTTCATCCTGGTCCTGGATGTGCATGTATTCGATGCCGATGGTGCGGCAGTAGGCGTCCCGCAACCGCCCCAGCAACTCCCCCAAAGTGAGGATGCTTTCCCCGCCCACCCCGTTGGTGGCGAACTCCCGGTCCAGGTCCCAGATGGTCAGCCCGTAGGTGAGCGGATCCAGCTCGGCCGGCATGGAAGGGGGCTCCTGCATCAGGGGGTCCAACTGGGCGATGAGATGCCCCCGCACCCGGTAGGCGTTGATCATGCTGAACACTTGCGCCTGTTTTTCCGCCCAGGCGGGGGTGCCGAAGGGGGGGTTGTCATCCACCGCCCACTGGGCCGGCGTGTACGGCATGCGGGTGGAGTTGAAAATGTCATCGTAGAAGTTGCGTCCGCCCCGCAGGAATTCGTTGACCAGCGACAGGAAACGGCCCGACTGGGCACCCTGGATGACCCGGTGGTCGTAGGTGCTGGAAATGCTGATCACCTTGCCGATGCCCAGCCGGGCGATCGTTCCCCGGTCCGCCCCCTGATATTCGGGCGGATGCTCGATGGCCCCCACCCCCACGATCAGCCCCTGGCCTTTCATCAGCCGGGGAACGGAATGCACCGTCCCCACCGTGCCCGGGTTGGTGAGGGTGACGGTGGTGCCCGCGTAATCGTCGGGAGTCGCCTTGCCCCCCTGCACCCGCCGCACCAGCGACTGGTATTCCTGCCAGTAATCCTCGAAGTCCATCCCTTCGGCGCCTTTGATGTTGGGCACCACCAGAATCCGGCCCCCGTCCCGGCCTTCCATGTCCATGGCCAGTCCCAGGTTCACCTGCTTGTGGATCACCCGGCCCGGAGCTCCCCCCACCGGGTGATAGGAGACGTTCATTTCCGGCATTTCCCGCAGGGCCCGGATCACCGCCCAGCCGATCAGGTGGGTGAAACTGACCTTGCCCCCCTTGATGCGCCGTTGCAACTGGTTGTTGAGGATGCGCCGGTTGACCTCCAGCAGTTTGGCGGGCATGTTGCGCACCGAGGTGGCGGTGGGAACTTCCAGGCTGTCGTCCATCGCCGCCGAGATGCGGCCCGGTATGCCCGTCAGTTTCTCCACTCCCTCCGCCTCTGGTTCCTCCGGCGCCGCGGCCGGACCGTTGGGGGAGACGGCGGGGGCGGACGGAGGCGGGACGGGCGGGGCTGGGGCGGTGACCACTTCCGCCTCCCGGATCGCCGGTCCTCCCATTTCCGGGATGGAGAGGGCGGGAGAGTCCCCCGCAAAAAATTCCCGCCAAGCGGGGGTCACCGATTCGGGAGCCGTCTGGTAGCGGCGGAGCATTTCCTCCACCATCCACTGGTTGGGGCCAAAGTCCCGTCCGGGAGCGGTTTCCGCAGGTTCTAGGTCGGCCATAAACTGAATAATACCGAACTTTGCGGACTCCGGCGGGCAAGAGGGATGCGGGTCGCCTGGTCCGGGGCGTCGAGCGGGGTGCGCCGGGTTTGACGGACGCGGGCCGTTTGTCATGGGTTGCGGTTAGTTTGGAGACCATGTCAACTGGAGCGATGCGTTGGTTCCTGCCGGGCATGCTGGCGGTCTGGGCATGGACGGCGGCGGCTTGCGGACAGGAAACGGGGACGGCCCCCGACTCCGCCCCTGCCTCCGCCGTTGCGCCCGTCTCCGAATCGTCCGCCGCTCCCTCTACCACCGCGGCCGCCTCCCGTTCGTCGTCGACCTCCGGCGTTGCGACGACGACCATGCCCCCCGCCGCGGAGTCGGTTTCCACGACCGTATCCGCCGCCGACGCGATCTCCGCCGGAGATGCGGTTTCCACCACTGCCGCCGCCGGCCCGGACATCGGCCGGCTGGATTCGTCGGTGGCGGCGGCCACCGACGACTGGCCCACCGACTGGAGCAGGAGCTCCATTGACTTGGGCGAGTTGCAGTTGGGCATCCCGAGGTCGGATCCCCGGGACGCCATTCCCCCGATCGACGACCCGGCGTTCGAAACCGTCGCCGAGGCGGGGGAATGGCTGGACGACCGGGCGCCGGGGATGCTGGCCCTGGTCGGGGGGGAGGCCCGTTTCTATCCGCTGGGCATCCTGCACCGCCACGAGATCGTCAACGACCGCATCGGGGACGTCCCGGTGGCGGTCACCTACTGTCCGCTGTGCAACACCGCCCTGATTTTCGACCGGCGTTTGGACGGTGAGGAGATCAGGTTGGGAGTGTCGGGCCTGTTGCGCCACTCCGACCTGGTGATGTGGGACGACCGCACCGTTTCCTTATGGCAACAAGCCACCGGGGAGGGGATCGTGGGCCGTCATCAAGGAGCGGAGCTGACCCGCCTTCCGGCGGCCATCGTCTCTTTCGGGGACTTCGCCCTCTCTTACCCGCAGGGCCGGTCGCTTTCCCGCGACACCGGTTACGGGAGCGGATACGAGAGCAACCCCTATGAGGGTTATTCGAGCCGCCCCCGGCCGTACGGTTTTTTCACCGGGGAGCCCGATCCCCGTTTCCCGGCTTTGGAGCGGGTGGTGGGGGTGACCGCCGGGGGCGAGGAACGGGCTTATCCCTTTTCGGTTATTTCCCGGGCGGGGGCGGTCAACGATGCGGTGGGGGGCGTTCCGGTGGCCGTATTCTGGGGCGGGGAAACCGCCGACGCCCTGGACCGCGGCCTCATCTCCGACAGCCGCACCATCGGCACCGGGGTGGCTTTTCTGGCCGAGGCGGACGGCCGGGTTCTTACCTTCTCCAAAGAAGGCGAGTCGTTCCGGGACGCCGAAACCGGTTCCGCCTGGAACCTGCTCGGCGTGGCGGTGGACGGCCCCTTGGCCGGCGCCCGGTTGCGGTTGGCCGACCACCGCAACGAGTTCTGGTTCGCCTGGGCGGCTTTCTTCCCCGGCGGGACGGTGTACCAAGACCCCTGAACCCGGTCGGGGAAGCCCCCGCGGTTACCAGAGGTCCTGCTCGCGAATCCCGAAGGAGGGGTGGCGCAACCGGCACAGGGCCAGTTTTTCCAGTTGGCGAATACGCTCCCGGGTGAGGTCGAACCGCTTGCCGATTTCCTCGAGGGTGAGGGGGATGCCGCCGTTGAATCCGTAACGCAGGGACAGGATTTCGCTTTCCCGATCCGGCAGGCGCTTGATGGATTGGAGCAACGACCCGTACACGTCCTGGTCTTCGGTGTGGCGCAGGGGGTCCACCGCCTCTTCGTCTTCGATGAAGTCGCCCAACAGGGCGCCGTCTTCGCCGATCGGTTTTTCCAGCGAGGCGGTGTCGGACACGCTCAGGGCCAATTCCACCTTGTCCGCCGTCACTCCCGCCTCCCGCGCGATCTCCGAAGGGTTCGGGTCCCGGCCCAACTCCGCTTTCAGGCTGGCCTGGGCGGCCCGCACCGAGGCCAGGGTGTCGTGCAGATGGACGGGGATGCGCACCGTGCGCGACTTGTCGGCGATGGCGCGGGTGATGGCTTGCCGTATCCACCAAGTGGCGTAGGTGGAGAACTTGAAGCCCTTGCGCCAGTCGAATTTTTCCACGGCCCGGATCAGTCCCAGGTTGCCCTCCTGGATCAGATCCAGCAGGTCGATCCCGGAAGTGTTGGAATACTTGCGGGCGTTGGACACCACCAGCCGCAGGTTGGCGGTCAGGAAATGGTCTTTGGCTTCCAGGCCTTTGCGCATCCTGCGTTCCAAAGCGGTGCGCGCTTTGGTGTTGCGCCGGGGGTTTTTCTCCTCCAGCTCGCGGGCGGCTTCCTGGCCGGACTCGATCGTCTGCGCCAACTCCACTTCCTGGTCGGCGGTGAGCAACTCGTACTCCCCGATGCCGGTCAGGTATTGGCCGACCAGATCGGTGGTGAGGCGGCCCCGCTCGTCGGTGAGACGACTCAGTTCGCGGCTGCGCCCGTTTGAGATGTCGGTTTGTACTGCGTGGCCGGTAGTCGCCATGGGTTCCCTCCATTCCCTGCGGGCAACACTACAGCCGTTTGACCGGTGGGGCGCGCGATCCTTGATTCGGCGTCGCGCCGCCCGGTCTCCAGGGGGCTGCACGGTCCCGGTGCCGTTCTTTACATACTACGCATCGTTCGTACTATGCGGTGGATATGCTTCTACTAGTGAAACCTCTCCGCCGCCGGTTATATTCCGGCTCCCTTTGGAACATACCCGGTTTTTGGATGAAGCCGCTCCCGTCG
The DNA here is from genome assembly GCA_965243835.1 of Candidatus Spongiisociaceae bacterium. Lineage (GTDB taxonomy): Bacteria > Actinomycetota > Acidimicrobiia > Spongiisociales > Spongiisociaceae. The sequence continues at coordinate 2,730,899 of OZ251578.1, read as the reverse complement.
GAACCCGCCTATACTGGGAGTCGCCGATCGGGGGTTGTCATCCTTTCAACCATATCACCCTATCCGGGGCCTGTGACACGCGGGTGCGCCGGGAGTTCCCATGTTGTTGCGTGAAGCGGACCCCCGGGGTTTGTCCCCCTACCTGTTGCAGCATCGGGACAACCCGGTGGACTGGCGCGTGTGGGGGGAGGAGTCCTTGGCGCTGGCCCGCGCCCGGGATCGCCCCGTTCTGCTGTCGGTCGGCTACTCCACCTGCCACTGGTGCCATGTGATGGAGCGGGAATCTTTCCATGACCGGGACACCGCCGACTTTATGAACCGGCATTTCGTGTCGGTGAAAGTGGACCGGGAGGAACGCCCCGACATCGACTCCGTATATATGGACGCGGTGACGGCCATGACCGGCCGCGGCGGTTGGCCGATGACCGTTTTCCTGACCCCCGCCGGGGAGCCGTTCTTCGCCGGCACCTATTTTCCGAACGCGGACCGGCACGGGATGCCCTCTTTCCGGCGAGTGATGGAAGCCATCTCCCATGCCTGGGAGTCCCGCCGCCCGGAGGTGGAGGAGCAGGCGGCCGCCCTGACCAAATCCATCGGCCCGGTCCTGCCCGCGGCCGAAGCGACGCCGGACGGGGGCGACTTGGCCCGCGCCTATCAGTCGCTGGCCGACCGCTACGACCGGGAGCATGGCGGGTTCGGAGGGGCCCCCAAGTTTCCGCAGGCCCCGGCGCTGGAGTTTCTGACCAGGGCGGCCGGCGAGCCGTGGGCTCCGGAGGCGGAGGAGATGCTGACGGGAACCCTGTTGCGGATGTCCCGGGGCGGGATTTACGATCATTTGGGAGGCGGGTTCGCCCGCTATGCGGTGGATCGTATTTGGCTGGTGCCCCATTTCGAGAAGATGCTGTACGACAACGCCGACTTGGCCCGCTTGTTCTTGCGCGCCTGGCAGATAACCGGCCGCCCGGAGTTGCGGCGGACGGCGGTGGAAACTTTGGAATACATACTGCGGGACCTGGCCGCTCCCGAGGGCGGGTTCTATGCGGCGGAGGACGCCGACTCGGAGGGGGCGGAAGGCAAGTTTTACGTGTTTGATTACGAAGAGTTGCGGGCGGCGGCGGGGAAGGAGGACGGGGAGTTGGCCGCTTTTTACTTCGGGGCTTCGCCGGAGGGCAATTTCGAGGGGAAAAACGTTCTGCATCGGGCGGCTTCCCTGGAGCGGACGGCGGCCCGGTTCGGGATGTCCGGGGAGCGGGCGCGGGAGGCGGCGGAGCGGAGCCGGCGGGCGTTGCTGGCTCATCGCAACCGCCGGGTGCGTCCCGGTTTGGATCACAAGATAATCACCGTGTGGAACGGGTTGGCGGTGCGGGCTTTGGCGGCGGCGGGGACGGTGCTGGGGGAGGAACGATACTTGGAGGCGGCCCGGCGCAACGCCCGGTTCGTGCTGGATCGGATGCGGCGTCCGGACGGGCGGCTGGCCCGCACCTGGAGCAACGGCCCCTCCCCGGTGGGCGGGTTCTTGGAGGACCACGCCTCCTACGCCCTGGGGCTGGCGGAGTTGTATCAGGCCACCGGCGAGACGGAATGGTTCCGGGCGGCCCGGGAGTTGACGGATTTGCTGGAGGAGCATTTCGGAGGGGAGCGGGGGGTGGTGTTCGCGGCGGCGGCGGACGAGGCCGACTTGGTGGTGCGCCCCGTCGACCAGCAGGACAACCCCAGCCCGTCCGGAGCTTCGCTGGCCGCCGAATGTTTCCTGTTGATGGGACACCTGACCGGAGATTTTTCCTATCACGAGCAGTTCGAGCAAATAGCGCGGGCGGGCGCCCGGCTGATCGAGGCCGCCCCCTCCGCGGCCGGTCACCTGCTAGCGGTCCTGACCACGGCCCGCCGAGGTTGCCAAGAGGTGGCGATCCTCGGCCCCGACGCCCCCGACTGGGCCCGCCGCCTGTCCCGCACCTACCGTCCAAACGTGATAACGGTTTTCTCCACTGCCCCCAACGAAGAAATCCCCCTGCTGGCCGGTCGCTATCAAGAGGGCAAAACCCTAGCCTACGTATGCGAGCGGGGAGTATGCCAAACCCCCGTCGACTCCTACGACCAAATACCCCCGTTGCTCTGATATTGATCTCTCTCGGATCGGATATAATGCTTACGCGGCGAGTTGGATTTGACTATTTTGAACCTTGGTGCCTATAATACCCGCATGCGCCCTACTATTGCAAAGATAATAACCATAGCTTTACTATCTTCCGTTGCTTGTGACACCAGTACTGATAATCTGGGGGGAGAAGGGTCCCCTCCGCCGACCACAACCCCCACTTCCACCACCACTTCCACCACGACCACCACCGCCCCGCCCACAACCACCACCTCCACCACTATCACTACTGCCACGACCACCACCCTGCCCCCTGCCACCACCACCCTGCCCCCTGCCACGACCACCACTTTGCCCGTTGGTGAAGGAATCCGAGATGCATGGGAAACTGCTGTGACAAATTGGGAAGTAGTTGAAGTCGCCTACAGAAATTGGGTATCCCTTTGGGAGGAAGCGAATGAAAAGGGATACGATGACTGGGGAGGTGGTCCAATTTTTGGGGAAGCAAAGACTATGTTAGATGACACTTTGGATGCTGTTGAGGACACATTTGAAGCGTTGGAAGCTGCTTGGGAATCTACATCTGATGCGTGGAATGCCGTTGCTAATATGTGGGAGGAAGAAGTTGGGTTTTCTATGGCAGAAGTTGCTAGGTCAGGTGCTTTACAAGCACGATCTGCCGCTAAAACTAGAGAAACAGCTATCCTTGCTTTGGTTACTTGGAGAACAGCTTTATTAGCTCACAGTGAAGTAGGGCGTGCTCTATTTGAAGCATACGATAATGTAAGTTCTAGTGATTTGAGAATTGCCTACGCCGTCGGGGATGCCGCTATAGAAGCCGTTTCAAAAATTTACGATGTTAAGACCGCACAACGGGAGACCGCAGGCAACGCGGCTTGGGAATCTGTAGGCGAGGCTTCTACTCAGTTCGCTCGGGTGGCTATTCTAGCCGAAGAAACTTTTGAGGACCCAGCTTGGAAGGATGTTACAGACGCTTGGGAAGAGGTCGCCGACGCTTATGTTCTTGTTTCTGTAACAGATTACAGTGCTGTGGATGCTACAATTTTGATTGTTGGTGCGATCAAAAAAACTAAGGATGCCATAATAGGACTATAGGTTACTTTAAGGAAAGGTGGGTGTAGAAATTTGATGCTCCCCCCATTAACACATTTCGTAATAGTTTGCCTTATAGGGTTGTTAAGTTATACTTGTTGTCAGCCCGGTAGGATGCCCGGTCGGGTATTGGCGTATACCATCGTTTAGCGATGGGGCGAGATGCCTGCGGCGGGGTGGTAGAATTGGGCAGGCTCGGAAGGAGGCGTAAATGACGTATAATCAGCCCGTCCAAACCAATCCGATGGCGGTTGCCGCCTTGGTGCTCGTCATACTCTCTTTGGTGATTCCGTTCGTCGGGTTCGTGTTGGCGATTTTAGGGATCGTGTTCGGGGCGATCGGGGTCAGCAAGGCTCCGCCCCGGCGGGCGATGAGCCACTGAGGATTGTGGCTGAGCGTACTGGGACTGGTGTGGCCGGTGCTGTTCTTGATGGGCTTGGCTGGCATGGGCGGCCTGTTGTCCCTGTAACGAAACGGACGGGCGGCGGCGGTTCGCTACGATGGCGGGGATGATACGCGAAAACGCACTTGAGGCCGTGGGTGGAACCCCCATAGTGCGGCTGGGCCGGTTGCATCCGGCGGGGAATCTGGTGGCCAAGGTGGAATATATGAACCCGGCCGGGTCGGTCAAGGAGCGCATCGCGGTCAGTATGATCGACCGGGCCGAGCAACAGGGACTGCTCGGGCCGGGCGGGACCATCGTGGAACCCACTTCCGGCAACACCGGGGCCGGATTGGCCATGGTGGGGGCGGTGCGGGGCTATCGGGTGATCTGCATCGCTCCCGATAAGGTTTCCCCGGAGAAAATCGCCCTGCTCAGGGCCTACGGGGCGGAGGTGATCGTCACCCCCACCGAACTGGAGCCGGACGACCCGGACTCCTACTACGGGGTGGCCCGCCGCCTCACCGCCGAAATCGAGGGGGCGTTTTCCCCCGACCAGTACTCCAATCCCTCCAACCCCCAAGCCCATTACATGACCACCGGCCCGGAAATCTGGGAGCAGACCGGCGGGGAAGTGGACGTGTTCGTAGCCGGGGTGGGCACCGGCGGCACCATCACCGGAGCGGGCCGTTACTTGCGGGAACGCAAACCGGAGGTGGAGTTGGTGGGGGCCGACCCGGAAGGTTCCATCTACACGGCCGCCCGCGAGGAGGACATTCATCAGTACCGGGTGGAAGGTGTGGGTGAGGATTTCTGGCCCGCCACCCTGGACCGGGAAATAGTGGACCGGTACATAATGGTCAACGACCGGCAGTCGTTCGCCGCCGCCCGTCGTCTGGCCGAAACCGAAGGGTTGCTGGCGGGCGGTTCGGGGGGGATGGCCGTTCACGCCGCCCGACAGGTGGCGTCCGAGGACGACCGGTTGGTGGTGGTTCTCTTGCCCGACTCGGGCCGGGGCTACCTGTCCAAGATTTGGAACGAAGAGTGGTTGGCCGAGCACGGCTTTGACCCGCTCTGACCGGACAGCTACTGCTTTGGCCGCCCCGCCGGAGGGTATTCCTGAATTAACAGAAGAGAGGCCCCCGATCGGGGACCTCTCTTCACTTTCAACCCGCCCCTTGCTTCGCCGTTTCGAGGGCGCCTCATGAGGACTTGGCATGAGGTAGGGAGGACCGGGTGGTCCGAGTTGGAGTCGCCACCTGTCACGAACCGAACGGCCCGTGGAAGCGACCCTTGTGGCCGCTTAGCGCTCGGCCACCTCCAGAGTCCTACGTAAACCAGTTGTCAAGTGGGACCACCTCCTTTCTCTGGTAAGCCCCAGTTTCCCACATTCGCCCCGGAGTGTCAAGTCCATGATCCGATGACCGGGTTTGCGCCCGCCGCAGGCGGCGCTACAATGGCGGACGGCGACGCGGGGTGGAGCAGTCTGGTCAGCTCGTCGGGCTCATAACCCGAAGGTCGCAGGTTCAAATCCTGCCCCCGCTACCAATCCCAACCGCATGCTTCCCCCTTGCCCGTTTCGGCCCGAATGTGGCCGTACGCTGGGGTTTTGCCGATGTTCCAGGTATGATATTTATGTGTATATAATGCCCTTTGCCATAAACGGAAAGGGGTTGGCGATGGTCAAAAAACACGAGTTCCGCGACCCGGTTCATTCGTTCATCGGTGTGGACGCGGGCGAGCGGAGGGTGATCGATTCCCGGCCGGTGCAACGCTTGCGCTACATCCGCCAGCTGGCCACCTCGCATCTGGTGTACCCGGGGGCGACCCACACCCGGTTCGAGCATTCGCTGGGCGCCATGGAGATGGCGGGTCGGATCTACGATACGGTGACCGACCCGTTGCGCGCCAACGGCTTTCTCCATCGGGCCTTGCCGGAGTTGCGGGATAAGGAACAGCGATCTTACTGGAGGCGGGTGGTGCGGATGGCGGGGTTGTGTCACGACCTGGGCCACCTGCCCTTCTCCCACGCCGCCGAGCACGAGCTGCTCCCGTCGGGGTGGAGCCACGAGCGTCTCTCCTACGAGATCATCCGTTCCGACGAGATGACCGAGGCGCTGTTGCAGATGACCCCGCCGGTTCGCTCCGAGGATGTGGCCCGGATCGCCGTCGGCCAAAAGCCGTGGATAGACAAGATTCTCACCCCCTGGGAGACCATACTGTCCGAAATCATCGGCGGAGACGCCTTCGGGGCGGACCGAATGGATTACCTGTTGCGGGATTCGCTGCACGCGGGAGTGGCCTACGGCCGTTTCGACCATCACCGCTTGATCGGCACTCTCAGAATACTGCCTTGGCGGTCGCTGGACGATGAAGACACGGATAAGCCGATGTTGGGAGTGGAATGGGGTGGGATTCAGTCAGTGGAGGCCCTCCTGATGACGCGATATTTTATGTTCGCACAAGTCTATTTTCATAAAATAAGAATGATTTATGATATTCACCTTATTGACTTTCTAAAGGAATGGCTTCCCGGCGGGCAGTTCCGGCCTGATATTGATGACCATCTCTCGCTCACAGATAGCGAAATCATCGCCGCGATACGAAAAGCTGGTTACGATGTGAATATGTCTGGCCACAGTTGGGCGAAGCGTCTAGCCGAACGCAAGCACTTTAGGGTGCTTGATCCGGGCCGTCCGCAAGATGCAGGGCGGAACCCGCAAGACGCCGAGGCCATCTGCCGGGCAACGCAAGCCGAGTTCGGGGTGGACCAAGTGCGCGCCGCCCACCCCCTGACCAAAGAAGGGGAGCTGGACTTCCCTGTTTTGATGGAGAATGAAGATGTCGTACCGTCGGTCGCCGTGTCGGATGTACTCAGTTCTCTTCCTGTCGCAACCCCCGGCTACGTTTATGCCGACGAGGCAATATTCGACAAGGCCCAAAAATGGCTACAAAAACATCGTAAGCAAGTGATTAGCAAGCAAATGAAAGGAAAGGATGAGCAATGAACCGTTTGCATAAGGCAGTATTGATTACCGAGCTACTGGACCGGATGCGAGCCAAGGATAGCTGGGCTGGAGCGGTCCACTTGCAGAAGGGTCTGTACTTTCTGCAAGAGATGCGGAGGGTTCCGTTGGGCTACGAGTTTGTTGTCTACCGGTACGGGCCGTTCTCTTTTGAGTTGAAGGACGAGCTGGTACAGCTACGCGGGGAAGGAATCTTGGAATGGGTATTCCGCTCTTCGCCGCAATACTCACCGGGTCTCGCCTCTACTCCATTCAGCAAGGAATTGCGTAGAGAACTTCCCAATTTCTTGGCGAAGTATGATGATTCCCTGACGTTTGTGGCCGAAAATATCGGTCCGATGAAGTCGAAGCAACTAGAGCGGGTTTCAACCGCGTTCTATTTTTTGACGAAGGGCGTAGAGGGAGACGAAGAAGTGACCCGTAAGGTTTGCGAGGTCAAGCCGCATATTCCCCACGAGGAGGAGTTGAAGGCGGTACGGCATATTCGCAAGATTGCGGAACAAGCAGGTTGGCGGCCTAATGCAGGATCTGCCGCTTCGTCCGTTGCATAGGGACGATTTCCCGCTGGAGGCACTAGGAAATATAATGAAGGTTTTCATCAGTTCAATAATCCGTGGCTATGAAAAATACCGCGATGCGGCGGCAGAGGGTGTAAAAGCATTAGGCTATCAAGTGTCGCGTTCGGAAAATTTGTCTGCCCAACCCGACACTCCTCAACAGGCTTGTCTCCGCGAGGTTCGTGACTCTGATGTGGTTATTTTGTTGCTGGGAGAAAGATACGGAATAAAGCAAGAATCAGGCTTCTCTGCTACACAAGAAGAATATAACGAAGCAAAGAATAGTAATAAACCCGTGCTGGTATTTATTGAGTCAAATATTAAACCTGAATTCGATCAGGCAGAATTCATAAAAAAAGTTGATAGTTGGACTTCAGGGCATTTAATAAAAAAATTTTCTGATTCAGAACAACTTAAGATTCAAATTACAACATCGTTACATCAATTAGCTCTTCAACAAACCAATCTTGTGTTGGAAGATGATGCAAACGAGAGAGCGAAAAATTTGCTATCTGTTTACAACATTAATTATCAACCTCGTCTATTGTTCGGGCTAGTAGTTAGCCCCCAAAAACAAATATTTCGCCCCTCTGATTTAGATGGACCCTCCTTTAGAAATAAAATACATAGTTGCGGCGAAAATGGAGATTTTCCAATATTAAACAGGGAACAAATATCGGTTGAATATAGAAATAAAGCCCTTGTTATCAGGCAATCATTTGGTTTGTTATCTATTAATCAACAGGGTGATATCTATATTTCCCAGGATCTTTCAAAGAATAATTTATCTCACATAAATGGCCTCCACGTTATTATTGAAGAACAGGTCACGTCTCGCTTGTATAGTTACTTACAGTTTTGTCGGTGTATTTTACAGACAGTAGATACTATTAGAGATTTTTCTAGGTTTGTAGTAGCCGTTTGTATCAAGGATAATAAGGGTACTCCTTGGAGAACGCTAAAAAAGCATAGGGAAAGTCCAAATCATATGACTACTACTTATTATCAGGAAATGATGCCCGAGGCTCTGGAACCCTTTACCTATTATCATCTCGAGAATGAACTAAATAAGATATGTGATGATTTGGTTTCTATTATTAAGAGCAAAGTGCATCAAGGTTAAATCACCTCGCTATAAAGCGCAAAGAGTTCAAGAAAGGAGTGAGTATGGAACGGCTTGAAAGGGCGGTCCTTATTACGGAACTGCTGGACCGGATGCGGGATAACGGTAGCTGGGCTACGGCGGTCCACTTGCAGAAGGGTCTGTACTTTCTGCAAGAGATGCGGGAGGTCCAGTTGGGCTACGAGTTCGTCGTCTATCGGCACGGGCCGTTCTCCTTTGAGTTGAAGGACGAGCTCGAACGATTGCGGGGGGAAGGAATCTTGAAATGGATTTTCCGCTCTTCTCCGCAATACTCACCGAGTCTCGCCTCTACTCCGTTCAGCAAGGAACTGCGCGGCGAACTCCCCAATTTCATGGCGAAGTATGATGACTCCCTGACGTTTGTTGCCGAAAATATCGGTCCGATGAAGTCGAAGCAACTAGAGCGAGTCTCAACCGCTTTCTATTTTTTGACTAAGGGCGTAGAGGGAGACAAAGAAGTTACCCGTATGGTTTGCGATGCTAAGCCGCATATTCCCCACGATGAAGAGTTGGAGGCGGTACGGTATATTCGCAAGATTGCGGAACAAGCAGGTTGGCAACGTCATGACAAATCTGCGGTTTCGTTCGTTGCTTAGGGACGATTTCCCGCTGGTGGTCCGGTGGCTGGTCCAGCCGCATGTGGCGGCTACCGAATGGGGGATGGTGGAGGCCTCGCTTGCCGGGGCGGAGGGGGAGTTCGGGCGCAGCGTGGACGGCGAAGACGGGACAACGGTGTTTTTGGTCAGCGAAGGGGAACGTCCCATCGGGATAATCCAGAGCTACCGCATCGGGGACGATCCGGAATATTTGGATGACATGTGGATGGTGGGGGCGCCGCCCGAGGAAGCTAGCATCGACTACCTGATCGGGGAGCCGGACGCGGTGGGGCGGGGGATGGGCTCGGCGATGATCCGGCTCTTCGTCGCCGGGTTGTGGGAACGCTACCCGGACGCCCCGTCCGTAATAGTGGCGGTGTTGGCCGACAATCCGGCCTCGTGGCGCGCCTTGGAGAAAGCCGGGTTCCAAAGGATATGGTCGGGCATGGCCCGTTCCGACTACGGAACCGACCAACCCACCCACATCTACCGGTTTCCCCGCTCCCGATGCCATGCTTAAACCTTTACTATAAGGTTATACTTCATCTCGCGAAGCACCCAGAGGTTTGGCGGCAGTCGCTGGTCGCCCGCGAGGGGCGGTTGTTTTAATGGAGGGCTGGGGGCGGCGGTTTTTGCGGGTTGCCGCCCCCAGCCTGGTTGTTGCCTTTGCCTGCCTGGATTTTAGGCTAGGGCAACATCTAACGGGATGGCCCGGTTGATCGTGTGTCCCACCGGGGAGCTGTTGATCACCTTGTCGTGCACATCCCGCAACTGTTGCGGAGTGGCGTCGGCGTCTAGGTGCACCTTGACTTGCAAGCCTTGATATCCGGCGTGGTCGGATTTCAGGCCCAGGAAAGTCCCCAGGTCCACATCGCCGCTCAGGTCAATGCGCAGATCGTTGATCTTGATTCCGGCGGCGCTGGCGTTGGCCGCGTAGCCGACGGCCAGGCAGTTGCCCAGCGCCGCCAGCAACTGTTCCACCGGGTTGGGGGCGGTGTCGGTGCCGCCCAGCCCCTCCGGTTCATCGGACGGGATGGGGTCGAAGTCCCGGATGGAAGCCTCCGACCGGAAAGCCCCCTTCCAGGTGACGGCGGCCTTCCATTCGGTCTGTCCCTTGTCCGGGTCCTCGGCGACCGCGGAAATCAGCGATCCGACCGATTCCAGATCGACATCGTTCAACTGTACGTTCAGGTTGGTTGTCATTGTCTGCTGTTCCTTTCAGTGACGGGAAACGGGCGCGTCCGGCCGGTTTCCTGGCAAATGATGGGGAACGCCGGGGTTGCGCCTCCCGGGCGGCGGCGTTACCGTGAGCGTCGAACGGACGCTCGGGAAACCACCCGGGAGCAGGGACAGCCCCGCTCGGAGCGCGCAGACGAGAAAACAGCGACGAAACCAAATTTATCGGACTTATCGAATTTGAGGTTGGACAATGAGATCACTATAGCTCCAAGACCCATGTTAGCACGTTGCGTACCCCGAGTCAAATAACCAGGCGCCTCCAATGTGAGGCTCAAAGCGGAGGGAATACTTGAAAGGGGGCGACGGAGGGGGAGGGGGAGGCGCCGAGGCCGGGGGTTTCGGGGAGCGTCAGGCGGCCGTCCCGGATCGGGGGGAAAGGTTGGGCCAAGCCCTCCCGCAGGGGGTTGGGGTTGGCGTCCACTTCCAGCAGTCCCCCGCCGCTCGTCGCGGCCAGCAGGTGGGCGGAGGCCAGCAGGCCGATGCCGCCCCCCAGGTAATGCGGGTAAAACCGTTTGCCCGCGGTCAGGATGCGGCGGGCCAGCGGCAATACCCCGGAAAAACCGCCCCATTTGGTTATGTCCGGCTGGTAAACATCCCACGCTCCGACCTCCAGGGCGGCCGCAAACTCCGCCTCCCCGCGCAGGTTCTCGCCGCCCGCCAGGGGAATCGGCGACTCCTCCGCCAGCCGCCGCCATGCCTCCGGCGGGCTGTCCGCCGCCACGGGTTCCTCCAGCCAGGCGACCTCCCATTCGGCCAACCGGCGGCTCATCTCCCCCGCCTCCTCCGCCGACCACGCCCCGTTGGCGTCCACCGCCACCGCAACCTCCGGCCCCAAACCCTCCCGCAACGACCGCAGATTGGCCAGGTCCGTCTCCGCTCCGAACCCGACTTTCAACTTGAACGCGCCGAACCCCCCCGCCGTCCGCGCCTGCCGCGCCATGGTCAGCGGCTCCTCCGGTCCCAAGCCGCTGGCGTAGGCCGCCGCCGACCCCGCACCCGACCCGCCCAGGAACTTCCACAGCGGCGCGCCCGCCCGCCGGGCCGCCAAATCCCACAAGGCGATGTCCACTCCGGCGATGGCCTGCGCCAGCGGCCCCGGCTCCCCCGCTTGCACCGCCAACATCCGGGCCCGGTCGGTCAAAAACCGGAACGCCTCCTCCGGCCCCTCCCACTCCCGTCCCGCAATCAACGGTCCCAGAAAAGACTCGATGAGCCGGGCCCGGTGCTCGGCCCCCGTCGCCGGAAAGTTGCACCACGCCTCCCCGTAGCCCCGCACACCGTCCCCGTCTTCGGCGCACACCGTCACCGCCGGACGGTCGGTCATCGCCCCGAACGAGGTGCGCACCGGCCGCGCGATCGGCGCCCGAAACACCCGGGCTGTCACCTTTCGCAGAAAGAAGCCTTCGCCGGTAAAGTTATCGTGCATGCCAGCTCAAAATACCAACCCGCCCGGCGCACCGGACTTCCCGGGGGTGATCGGCCCCGACTTCCGCACCTCCGTCCCCTGGTGGCCCGCCCCGGACAACGACGCCCGCGGCAAACCGGACATCCTGCTGGTGGTGCTGGACGACGTGGGCTTCGCCGGCCTGGGATGCTACGGGGCGGAAATCGACACGCCGATCATCGACCGGCTGGCCGAGCTGGGCCTGCGCTTCAACGACTTCAACGTCACCCCCCTGTGCTCTCCCACCCGCGCCTGCCTGCTCACCGGGCGCAACCATCACAGCGTGGGGATGGCCTACCTGGCCAACGTGGACTCCGGTTTCCCCGGCTACCGGGGGCGGGTATCCGAATCGGCCGCCACCCTGGCCGAAGTGTTGCGGCGCGCCGGATACGCCACCTTGGCCATCGGCAAATGGCATCTGGCCCCGCTGGAGGAAACCACGGCCGCCGGCCCCTACGATCAGTGGCCGCTGGGACGGGGCTTCGGACGCTACTACGGGTTTCTGGACGCCCTCACCGACCATTTTTACCCGGATGTGGTGGAGGACAACCACCGGGTGGACCCCCCCGGCCGGCCCGAAGACGGCTACCACCTCACCGAAGACCTGATCGACCATGCCGTCTCCTACATCCGGGATCAGGTTTCGGTCAAACCGGAGCAGCCCATCTTCACCTACCTGGCCTTCGGAACCGCCCACTGCCCCCATCAGGCCCCGCCCGACTACCTGGAGAAATACCGGGGCCGCTACCGGGAAGGGTGGGACGTGATCCGCCGCCGTCGCTTCCGGCGTCAAAAGCAAATGGGGATCATCCCCCCCGACGCCCGACTGGCCCCCCTCAACCCCGGCGTTGCGGAATGGTCGGAACTGACCGCCGATCAGCAACGCCTGTTCGCCCGTTTCCAGGAAGCCTACGCCGCCATGCTGGATCACACCGACGCCCAACTGGGGCGCCTGATCGATTTCCTGGACTCCATCGGACGGCTGGAAAACACCATCGCGGTGGTGCTGTCCGACAACGGGGCCAGCCAGGAGGGGGGGCCGGACGGGGGGGCGGATATCGTCACCTACGAGGAGGACCGGTTCTGCACGCCGGAGTTCAACCTGGAACGATTCGACACCATCGGCGGACCCCGCTCGCAGACCAACATTCCCTGGGGGTGGGCGCAGGCGGCCAACACCCCGCTCCGCTGGTACAAGCAGAACACCTACGCCGGAGGGGTGCGCACCCCGCTGGTCGTCGCCTGGCCGCAGGGAATATCCGACCCGGGGGCGGTTCGTTCCCGGTTCGTGCACGCCATCGACATCGCCCCCACCCTGCTGGACCTGGCCGGGGTGACCCCGCAACCCTCCTACAACGGGGTGGAGCAGATGCCCTACCATGGGGCCACCATCCGCTCCGTTTTGGAAAACCCGGCGGGCGAGCCGGACGAAACCCCCCGGGACCGGCAGTATTTCGAGATGATCGGCCATCGGGGCATCTGGCGCGACGGGTGGAAAGCCCTCACCCGCCACCGGCGCAACCAGCCGTTCGATGACGACCCGTGGGAGCTGTATCACATCGACTCCGACTTCTCCGAATGCGAGGACCTGGCCGCCGTCCATCCCGACCGGCTCCGGGAAATGGCGCAACTGTGGGAGGAGGAAGCCGCCAAATACGCGGTGTTCCCGTTGGACGACCGTTATCTGGCGGTGCGGGCCTCCACTTTTCAAACCCCCGGCTCCCCCCGGGCCCGCGCCGCCTTCTCCTACCTGGGCGGGTCGGTGCGGGTTCCCGGCGGGGTCACCCCGCTCATTTTCAACCGTTCGTTCGCCATCGCCGCCCGCACCGCTCCCACCGCCGCGGACGATGAGGGGGTGTTGACGGCGGCGGGTGACGTGAGCGGCGGCTACTCCCTCTATGTAAAGGACTCCCGGCTCGTCTTTGAATACCACTATCTGGGACGGCGGCAGATCATCGTCGCCGCCCGCCCGGTTCCCGCCGGGACCCGCCGTCTGGTTTTCCGGTTTGAGCGGAGCGGCGACTACCGGGGGACGGGACGCTTGGAGGCCGACGGGGAAACCCTGGCCGAGGGGGAGGTGACCGACATGGCCCGGGGGATGCTCTCGTGGGGGTCGTTGAGCGTGGGGGCCGACACCCTGTCCCCGGCCGGTTCCGGCTACGAAGGCGAGTTCCCCTTTACCGGACAGGTGCGGCGGGTGGACTTCGAACTGGGCCCGCTCCCCGCCTGACCGGGATAGGACGATATACCGCTGTCGGAGCAATCAAGGTTGCGAGAAGGCCCCGGAATTGGGAGGTAAGGCAATGTCCGAAAAACTGACCACGCGGGAGGCGGAGATTATTGCGGAACTGATTAAAAGTTGTTCCGCCGAAAACGACTGGTGCATAACCCGCGAGTTTGACGACCAGACGCAGTACTTGTCCAAGGTCAACGGCGAGTGGTTTCTAATGCAGTGGGATGACGAGACTATGCACATGCATACCGTGTGCGGTCCCAACCACGAGCAACGTTTCAGGGACCTGCGGGAGGCTCTGGCCGCGGCGGACAGGTGGCGGGACGAGGAGGAGGAGCGGGAGCCATGCGATTGTGAAGGACCAATTTGGCGATGACTGCCCGCCCTATGCGGGATGCCATTACACCGCCTCTCAGCGGAGGCGCAACCGGTCGTAGTAGAGAGCAACCGAGAGCAGCCGGGGCAGCAACCCGGGCCGGGTAGCGACCAGGGTTCCCCGGGGACGGGCCCGCGCGTGCGGAGTCGGTTGCCTTCCGTCCCCGGTCGGTGCTGGAACGGCAGGGGAGGCCCCTTCCGGTTTCGGAACTGAAATTCACGAGGGCGTCGGGGGGCGAATGGACGTTCCGGATCCCCGCCGTCGACGGCGTTCAAAAAAATTTTGGATTCGGGGGGCGCTACGTCCTCAGGCCCGTTATAGTCGGTTGAACAAAAGCCCATGACTATGTGCAAATGATACTTTCCTCGGCGGTCCGGGAACGGGACATCGACCTCCCGTTGCCCAGCCATCGCCTGTGCGCCCGCATCGCCCGCCTCTACTACGAGTCGGAAATGACCCAGGAGCAGATCGGGGAGGCGCTGGGCATCTCCCGGATGAAAGTCAACCGCATGCTCAGCCTGGCCCGCCGCACGGGGGTGGTGCGGTTCCAGGTCACCGGGCCGGACGAGCCCTACGCCGTCCTGCAACACGAACTGCTGACCGCGTACCGCCTGCGGGATGTGCGGGTGACGGCCGCCCCGCCCGCCGGGGCCTCCCTGCGTTCCTCCCTGGCGGCGGGGGCGGCCGCCTGGCTTATGGAGCAGTTGCGTCCCGGCTTGACGGTGGGGGTGGGCCTGGGGAGGACGGTGGCCCTCATCCCCCGGACTTTCCGCCCCGCCCGCCCCGTGGCGTGCGCTTTCGTGACCGTGGAGGGGGTGGGGGCCTCTCCCCGGGCCGGCTTCGCCGCCTACGCCTCCTACAACGTAACCAGCCGGCTGGCGGACGCGGCGGGGGCCACTTCGGAAATAATCACCGCCCCCACTTTCGTCAGCGAACCGGCCACCCGCGATCTCCTGCTCGCCGAACCGGCGGTGCGGGCCTCCCTGGAGCGGGCCCGGGGGGCCGACCTGGTCATCCAGAGCGTGGGCACCGTGGACCGGGACGCCCTCCTCTACCAGCATGGCACCCTCAGCGACCGGGACCTGGTGCGGTTGCGGGAGGCGGGGGCGGTGGGCGACGCCTTGGGTCATTTCTTCGATCGGGACGGCCGCCACATCCCCTGGCCCACCGACGACATTCACATCGGCCTCACCTTGGAGGAACTGCGTCGTCTTCCCACCAGCGCCTTGGTGGCCGGGGGGCGGGAGAAGGCGCGGGTCATCCGGGCGGCCCTGCGGGGCGGATATTTCAACGTGCTGATCACCGACGCCGACACCGCCCGCCGGTTGCTTGGGGAAACCCCGTGAGCGGCCGGGCGCTGGTGGTCGGGGTGGGGATGACCCCCTTCCGTGGGTTTCGGAAGGACGCCAACCTGCGCGATATGGCGGCTGAAGCGGCCCGGGAGGCCCTGCGCGACGCCGGGGCGGGCCCGGACAAAATCGACCTGACGGTGGTCGCCTGTGAAAGCGATCACTTCAATCGCCAGCTGAGCCCGGGACCGATCCTGCAGGACGCGGTCGGCTTGGCGGGCAAACCGGTCCTGCGGGTGGAGGGGGGCGGAGCCACCGGGGCCTTGGCGGTGCAAACCGCGGCCGCGGCCGTGGCCTCCGGCCGGGTCCGCTCCGCCTTGGCGTTGGGGGCGGAAACCAACGGCCGGGGGGTGGATCGCCCCACCGCGGTGGAAATTATGGCCATGTCCGCCGATTTGGAATGGGAAACGCCGGTGTTCGGAACCTTCGCCGCCCCCTACGCCTTGATGATCGTCGAGCATATGCGCCGCTACGGAACCACCCCCGACCAGTTCGCCCGCATCGCCGTCAAAAACCGCGCCGCCGCCCTGCACAATCCCCGGGCCCACAAGGGAATGACGCTCACCGTGCCCCAAGTGCGTTCCTCCCCGCCCCTGGCCGGCCCCTACCGTTTGTACGACGCCAGCCCGCTCAGCGACGGGGCGGCGGCCGCGGTGTTGGCCGACCGGGAATGGGCGCAGGAGCACAGCGCCAACTTCCGGCACCGTCCGCCGGTGCAGGTGCGGGGAGCCGGTTGCGCCACCGACCACCCCCGGCTGGCCGACCGCCCGCCCGAAATGTTTCCCCATTTCGCAGCCAAACGCCGGGCGGCGCAGCAGGCCTATCGGGAAGCGGGACTGGACGACCCGTCCCGCCAGATCGACGTGGCCGAGGTGTACGACTCGTTCAGCGGAGCGGAACTGCAGGCCTACGAGGACCTGGGCTGGTGCGCGGCGGGGGAGGGGGGCCGGGCGGCCGAGGAGGGCCGGTTCGGGTTGGACGGGGCGCCGGCGGTCAATACGTCCGGGGGCTTGTTGGGACGGGGGTCGGCGGTGGGCGCCACCGGAATCGCCCAGGCGGTGGAAGTGGTTTCCCAGTTGCGCGGCGAAGTGCCGGCCCCGCGGGCGGTGGCGGGGGCCCGTATCGGTATCACCGACACCCACGCCGGGGTAGGTTCTTTGTGCGCGGTCAACGTGTTCGGCAGGGCCGCCTGATGCGCGCCCCGGCTACTTGGGAGACGGGCGGCGCCGGCCGGCGCGCGCCGGGCATCCGGGGGCGCGGCGAAGTGCCGGCCCCGCGGGCGGTGGCGGGGGCCCCGTATCGGTTTTACCGGCGCCCGCGTCGGGGTGGGGTTTTTGTGCGCGGTCAATGTGTTCGGCGGGGTTGTCTGATGGGCGTTCCGGTTGTTCGGGAGGGGTGCGGTTCCGGTTGGGGTGTTTTGGAGGCGGGGGTGGTTTGCCGGTTGCGCGGTGAGGGGTCGGGTTGGCGGGTGGGGGCGGGGGGTCGGTTCGGGTTGGATGGGGCGTTTGGGGTTAATTCGTCCGGGGGCTTGTTGGGACGGGGGTTGGCGGTGGGGGTTGCCGGAATCGCGGGGGCGGTGGAAGTGGTTTGTCGGTTGTTTGGCGAAGTGCCGGCCCCGCGGGTGGTGGCGGGGGCCCGTATTGGCATCACCGGCGGCCCGCGTCGGGGTGGGTTTTTTGTGCGCGGTCAACGTGTTCGGCGGGGCCGTTTGATGCGCTTTCCGGTTACTTGGGAGACGGGCGGTTCCGGCCGGCGCGCGCCGGGTGTCTTGGGGTGGGGCTTCCCGTTTACCGGTCGATATGATCGGCGGGGCCGTCTGATGCGCGCCCCGGTTATCCGGTTGGGCTCGCGGCCAGCGGCGGGAGGTCGCATTGGCAAAGCGGACGCCCGCGTCGGGGTGGGTTCTTTGCGCGCGGATGACATGCTGGACGGGGTTGCCTGATGCGCGTCTTGGTTACCGCGCAGGCGGGCGGCGCCGGTTGGCGCGCATTGAGTGTTGCGGGGATGGTTTCCCGGTTGCGCGGGGAAGCGCCGGGCCCGCGGGAGGAGGCGGCGGCCCGGGTTGGCATTACCGATGCCCGCGTCGGGGTGGGTTTTTTGCGCGCGGTCGACGTGTTGGGCGGGGCCGTCTGATGCGCGTCTTGGCCGTCGGGGAGGCGGGGGGCGCCGACCGGAACGATTTTCTGGAATGGGAAACCGCGCAACGATACCGGCATGCCCTGGGCTCCTCCGCCCCCTTCTACCGGGGCCTGGCGGAGGGCAGGTTGCGGGCCAACCGGTGCCGGGAATGCGGGGCGGCCTGGTTCCCCCCCGCTCGTTACTGCCGCGCCGACCTCGGCCCCGCCGACTGGTACGACTTGCCCGGGACCGGGCGGGTAATATCATCCGTGGTCGTACACAGCCCCCCGCCCTTCGGGGGGTGGGACGCCCCCTACGTTCTGGCCTCCATCCGGTTGGACGGGACCGAGGGCGGGATCACCCATCGGATAGCCGGAGACGAGGCGCCCCGGCATGGGACGGCGGTGCGGGCCCGGTTCGGGGCCCCGGAGGGGGAGGCGCATCCGTTGTTGGGATTGTTCTTTGAGGTCGCAGGGGAATTCGCAAGCGAGGAGGAGAAATGAGCCGCCCGGTCGGAATCGAGATTTTCTACTGGTTGGACAGCTGGTCCGATGAGCAGTCCTCGGCTTTTCACAAGGCGGCCGCCGCCGGATACGACGGGGTGGAGATTTCGCTGGTGGCCGGGTTGCAGATGGATATTCCCCTCTTGGCCCGCACCGCCGCCGAACACGATCTGACCGTGCTGTGCAGCACCGGCCTGTCCCCGGAGATGGACATTTCCAGCCCGGTGGCCGATGTGCGGCGGGCCGGGGCGGAGCATCTGCGCCGCAGCCTGGAGCAGGCGGCCGAGTTGGGCAGCCCCATCCTGGGCGGGGTGACCTACGCCACCTGGATGGGTTTCCCGGAGCGGGATCACGATGGATACCGGGAGCGGTCGGCGGAGGTGCTGGCCGAGATCGCCCCCTACGCCCGCAGTCTGGGGGTGGACATTTGCCTGGAGGTGCTGAACCGGTTCGAGACGTTCATGTTCAACACGGTCGCCGACTGCCTGCGCTTCATCGGGATGGTGGACGACCCGGCGGTGAAAGTGGAGCTGGACACCTTCCATATGAACATGGAGGAAGACGACTTGGCCGGGGCGGTGCGACAGGCGGGGGAGCGCATCGGGCATGTCCAGGTGGCGGCCAACAACCGGCGCGCCCCCCAATACGGGCACATCGACTGGACGGCCTTCGCCGCCGCCTTGGACGAGGTCGGCTACGGGGGATGGGTGGTGTTTGAGACCTTTCCCAACTCGCGGGCCGAGACCGGGCGCGCCACCTACGCCTGGCGGGACCTGACCGACGACCCGGACCGCGATGCGGCGCAGGCGGCCTCTTTCATCCGGGAGCGTCTGGCATGACCGTCCGCACCCGCTGGTTCCTCAACGACCCGGAGCGGGCCGTGCCGGAGATGCTGGAAGGCTACGCCGCCGTTCACCGGGACAAGATCCGGCTGGCGGACGGGATGGTGGTGCGGGCCCGTCCCAAGGCGGAGGGCAAAACGGGTTTGGTGATCGGCAACGGCTCCGGGCATGAACCGGCCATGATCGGCTGGGTGGGGGAGGGGCTGTTGGACGTGAACGTGCCCGGACCGGTTTTTTCTTCGCCCGGTCCGGCCGCCATCGCCCGGGGAATCGAAGCCGCCGACCGGGGGGCGGGGGTGCTGTTGCTGGTGTCCAGCCACGCCGGGGACATTATCAACGCCAACCTGGCCGTAGCCGAAGCCGAAGCGGCCGGGGCGAAAGTGGAGACGGCGGTCCTCTACGACGATGTGGCCTCCGCCCCCCCGGAACGGATGGAAGAGCGCCGGGGCGGGGCGGGGCTGTTCTTCGCCTGGAAGATGATCGGGGCCGCGGCCGAGGAGGGCCGCCCCTTGGCGGAGTGCGCGCGGGTGGCGGAGAAGGTGCGCGACAACATCCGTTCCATCGCGGCCGCTATGGGTTCGGTGGCCCATCCGGTGAGCGGAATCCCCCTGGGCGATGCGGACGAGGCCGCGTTGGCGGTGGGGATGGGGGTGCATGGGGAGCCGGGAACGCGGGTGGGGGAGGAGGCGTCCGCCGACGAGATCGCCGAAATGCTGGTCGGGCGGCTGGCCGACGACTTGGGTTTGGCGGCCGGGGACCGGGCGGGGGTTTTGTTGAACAACGCCGGCTCCCTGACGCTTATGGAGTTGTCGGTTCTGCACCGGGGCGTAGCGGCCGCCTTGGCCCGGCGGGGGGTGGAAACCGCTCGCTCTTGGATCGGCCCCTACGCCACCACCCTGGATATGACCGGTTTCTCCCTGGCCCTGTGCCGCATGGACGAGGAACTTTTGGCCTTGTACGACGCCCCGGCCGACGGGGCCGGTTTCACAATGCGGGGGAACGGACGATGAGGGCGAAGGAGATGAAGCGGAATGCGGCGCTTGGAGACAAGGGTTGGCGGCCCGCGTCTTGGACGGTTGGGGGAGGGTTGCTGATGACGGAGGGACGAAGCCTGATGGTCGACGGGTCGGAGATCCCGCCGGAGCCTGTTTTCTCCGCCGGGCGGAGCGGGATGGAGAAACGGCTTCGGGGCGGCGCGCGGCGTCGGGATGTTGCCGGCGGATATCGGCTTGATGATCGAACCGGATTGGCGGGCGGGCGCCGGTTGGGCGTTTGCGGGGGGAATGCAGACCGGCGCCGGGCGGTGGGCCCGTTCGGGGGGAGGTTGCCGACCATACCGCCGTTCGCTAGCGGACAGGTGAAGGCGGCGGCGTGTCCGGCCTGCGCCGCGCGGGAGGCGATGGATGACCGGGGGAAACGGAAAGCGGGGGAGGCCGGTTTTGGTTCCGAAAGTCGTCGGGCGGGGGACGGCTTGACGCAACGGGGGGGCAACGAGGCTTTTGGTTGCGCGGCGGGTGGTCGGACAGGCGCCGAGTACGGGGCGCGCCTTGGTTTGCGGAGCGGGGCCTGCGCAGCGGCGGGGAGCGGGCGATGAGGGAGATGGACGTCGGGTTGGCGGTGGAGATGGTGGAGTCGGCCGCCCGGCGGGTGGCGGAGCGGGAAGAGGAGCTGTCCCGATTGGACGGGGCGGCCGGAGACGGCGATCACGGGGCCAACATGACCGCCGCCCTCGCCGAGGCCCGGCGGCGCCTGGAGCGGGACCCCCCCGCCGACCCGGCCGGGGCGTGGCGGGCGGTCAGCGGGGCTTTTCTGGAAAAAGTGGGCGGGGCGGCCGGCGGACTGTTCGGGGCGTTTTTCGCCGCCGTCGCCTCCGGGCTGTCCGGCCAAACGGAACCGGACGCCGAAAGCCTGGCCGCCGCTTGGCGGAAAGGGGCGGAACAGGTGCGCCGGGCGGGACGGGCCGCCCCCGGTCACAAGACCATGCTGGACGCCCTCCTCCCGGCGGTGGACGCGGCGACCGCGGCCGCCTCCGCCGGGGAGGACGCGGCCGCAACCATTCAGGCGGCCGCCCGGGCCGCCCGGCGGGGGGCGGTGGCCACCTCCGGGATGCGGGCCGCGGCCGGGCGGGCCCGCTACGCCCCGGATAGCAGTCAAGGCTTGCCCGACCCGGGGGCGGTTACTTGCGCCCTTCTGTTCGAAGCTTGGGCGGAGGCGGCTTGCGGCCAGGTGGCGGAGGCGGTATGAAAGAAGGGTTGCGCTTTGGGTATGCGGGGGCGGCGGAGTCTGTTTGGGCGGGTGCTTGCGCCGTTCGGCGGGGGGCGGTGGCCGCCTCCGGGATGCGGGCCGCGGCCGGGCGGGCCCGCTACGCCCCGGATAGCAGTCAAGGCTTGCCCGACCCGGGGGCGGTTCTGCGTTTTTCTGTTCGGGGCTTGGGCGGGGGCGGCTTGCGGCTAGGTGGCGGAGGCGGTATGAAAGAAGGGTTGCGCTTTGGGTATGCGGGGGCGGCGGGGTCTGTTTGGGCGGGTGCTTGCGCCGTTCGGCGGGGGGCGGTGGCTGTTTCCGGGGTGCGGGCCGGGGTTGGGCGGGTCTGTTGCGCTCCGGATAGCAGTCAAGGCTTGCCCGACCCGGGGGCGGTTCTGCGTTTTTCTGTTCGGGGCTTGGGCGGGGGCGGCTTGCGGCTAGGTGGCGGAGGCGGTATGAAAGAAGGGTTGCGCTTTGGGTATGCGGGGGCGGCGGGGTCTGTTTGGGCGGGTGCTTGCGCCGTTCGGCGGGGGGCGGTGGCTGTTTCCGGGGTGCGGGCCGGGGTTGGGCGGGTCTGTTGCGCTCCGGATAGCAGTCAAGGCTTGCCCGACCTGGGGGTGGTTCTGCGTTTTTCTGTTCGGGGCTTGGGCGGGGGCGGCTTGCGGCCGGGTGGCGGAGGCGGTATGAAGGGGAGGTTGCGCTTTGGGTATGCGGGGTTTGTTTGGGCGGGTGCTTGGGCCGTTCGGCGGGGGGTGGTGGTTGTTTCCGGGGTGCGGGCCGGGGTTGGGCGGGTCTGTTGCGCTCCGGAGTGTGGTTGGGGTTTGCCCGATCGGGGGGCGGCGACTTGGGCGTTCTCGTTTGAGGTTGAGGAGGAGGCGGTATGAAAGAGAAACTGCGCATCGGGTATGCGGGGGTGGCGTTTCCCACCTATTACGCCGACGAGCACGACCAGTATCGGCGGGCTATCGGCGGTTTGCAGACACTGGCCGCGGAGATGGACTTCGAGCTGATCGCGGTGGAAGGCGCGGTGGCCGACATCCCGGACGCCCATGCCGCGGCCGCCCGCCTGTCAGAGGCCGGGGTGGATTTTCTGATGTTGCAAGCGGCCGCCTGCGCCTCCGGCGAGATGCTGGAACCGTTGGCGGCGGTCGCGCCCCGCCTGGGCCTGTGGGCCACCCCCGAGCCGACCCTGGCCGGCTCCATCCAACTGCATTCCCTGGTGTCGGTCAACCATTACGCCTCCCTTATCCGCCGCCACCTGCGGGAGCGGGGCGTCCCCTTCAAGTGGTTCTTCGGCCATGTCGAAGACCCCGACTTCGACCGCCGGTTGCGGGTTACCGTGCGTGCCCTGCAAGGCATCAAGGCGATGAGTTCGGCCCGCATCGGATGGATCGGCGGCGTCTCCCCCGGTTTCTACAACATGAACTTCGACGAAGACCTGTTGCGGGAACGGTTCGGGGTAACTATCGGAACCCACACCATCGCCGAAGTGGTGGAACGGGCGGAGGCCTTCGGGTCCGCCCGGGCCGCCTCCGTGGTGCGGGCGGCCACCGCCGTGGCCGACGAGGTCACCGCCCCCGAGCTGGGAATGGAGCGCAACGCCCGCCTCTACCTGGCGTTGCAGGAGTTGGCGGCGGAGCGGGGCTACGACGCCTTGGCCGTGCAGTGCTGGCCTTCCTTCCAGGAGGAATACCACGTAGCCCCCTGCATGGCCTACAGCCTGCTCGGTTCCGAGGACGGGATGGCCGTTTCCTGCGAGGGGGACGTGCCCGGTTCGGTGTCCATGTTGCTGATGAACTCCATGTCCCCCGCGCACGGGTCGGCCACCCTGCTGGACTTGACGTCCCTGGATCCGGCCAACGATTCCATCCTGTTCTGGCACTGCGGAGTGTCCCCCCGCCATTTCGGGGCGGGCAACGGCATCCGCTGGGTGGAACACGTCACCCTGGGCCGCAAGTCGGATGTCCGCTACGGGGTGTCGGGGGACCTCCTGTTCGCCCCCCAGACCACTACCATCGCCTACGCTGGCGACCAGTTCCGCGAGCTGTTCATCGCCACCGCGGAAGTGGTGGAAACCGGCAATCCCGGCTTCGACGGCACCCGGGGTTGGTTCTCGCAGTTCCGGCTCAACGGGGAGCCGATCGGGTTGATGGACCTGGTCAACACCGCCGTCGTCGGCGGGCATGAACATCACTATGCGGTGGCCCAGGGCGACCTGTCCTCGGAGCTGGCGGAAGTGGCCGCCTGGTTGGGGATGAACGTGACCCGCCCCATCCCCATGCGCGACCACCTGCAAATAGCGGAGGTGAACGCATGAGCGACCGCTTGCGCCGCGCCGCCACCGACACCGGCCGCTTCGCCATTTTGGCCATGGACCATGTCGGTTCCTTTGCGGAGGCGGTGCGCCCCCGGGACCCGGATTCGGTCACTCCCGGGTTCCTGCGGGAAGCCAAAACCCGGCTTCTGTCCGGTTTGGGGGAGCGGGCCAGCGCCGTGTTGGTGGACCCCGGTTTCTGGAGCGCCCTGCCCCCCGAACGGCGGCGACTGTCCAACGGGGCGGGCATCGTGCTGGGCATCGAAGACGGCGACTACTCCCGGGCGGCCACCGCCCCCCGCCTGTTGCCCGGCTGGGATGCGGAACGGGCCGTCGGGGAGGGGGCGGACGCGGTCAAGATTTCCTTCCACTACGACCCGGAGGACGACGACGCCGCCCCCCGCCGGTTCGTCTCCGGGGTGGCGGCCCAGTGCCGGGCGGCGGGCGTTCCCTTGTTCTGCGAGCCGTTGGCCGTCGCCGGCGACCCGCGCTCCCGGGCCCGGACGGTGCTGGAAGGAGTGCGCCGCTTCGGGGAGTGGGCGGACGTGCTGAAGGTGCAATTTCCGGGGGAAATGCGCCCCGACGCCTCCCGGGAGGCCTGGGAGGAAGCGTGCCGGGAACTTAACTCCCTAAGTCCGGTACCCTGGACGGTGCTGTCGGAGGGGAGCGACTACCGGCTGTTCGCCGAATGCCTGCGCGTCGCGTGCCGGGCCGGGGCTTCCGGTTTTATGGCGGGCCGGGCGGTGTGGCGGGAAGCGGCCGCCGGGGAGGGCGATATGGAAACCTGCGCCGCCCGGCTGGACGGTTTGCGGGCCATCGCCGAAGAGGAAGGAGCCGACTGGCGGGGGAGAACCCCGGCCGCGGCGCACCGTTCAACGCATGCGACGGAGGAAGGAAGATGACCGATTTTCCGGTAGCGGACGAAGCCGCCCGGCGGGAGATGTTCGCGGACCGTCCCGGCCCGGTGCGGGTCCTGTTCGACACCGACGCCGCCAACGAAATCGACGACCAGTTCGCCTTGGCGTGGGCGTTGCTGTCTCCGGACCGCCTGCAGATAGAAGCGGCGGTGGCGGAACCCTTCTCTTTCGCCCATCTCCGCCCGGCACTGCTGGAGGCGGCCGCCGCCGAGCGCCGGGGGGTCCAGACCGCGGCCGTGGACAAGGTGGGCAATTGGGCTTCCAACCTTCTGCAACAGGGCATCGACCCGGCCTCGTTGAAATTCACCCCCCCGGACGAGGGGATGGAACTTTCCCATCGGGAGATACTGACCGTCTACGACAAGTTGGGGGTCCCCGCCGAGGGCCTGGTGTTCCGGGGGGCGGACCGTTACCTGACCGCTCCCGACGTTCCGGTGGAAAGCGAAGGGGCGCACCGCATCATCGAGGCGGCCCTGGCCGCCGACGACCGCCCCCTGTTCGTGGTCGCCATCGGGTGCGTCACCAACGTGGCCTCGGCCCTGTTGTTGGCCCCCGAAATCGCAACCCGGATGGTGGTTACCTGGACCGCCGGTTACCCGACCTGGATGGACCTGTCCAACGAGCCGTCCCTGAACCTGGTGCAGGACCCGCACGCTTCCCGCCTGCTGTTCTCCTCCGGGGTTCCGCTGGTATACCTGCCCGGCTATCATATCGGAGCGCAACTGCGCTTCTCCCGGCCGGAGATGGAGGCGTGGGTGGCGGGCAAGGGGGCGATCGGCGATTACCTCTGCCACCTGTACGCCCACAACCCCATTCACGCCCAGCGGGGGATACGGCCTTTCCCGGGCCAGTCATGGGTCATCTGGGATCTGATCAACGTGGCTTGGCTCCTGGAAAGAGACTGGGTTCCCTCCCGCGCCGCCCCCGCCCCGTTGCTGGGGGAGGATCTGCGGTGGCGGCCCCGGGCGGACGGGCCCTTGATGATGGAAGCGTACGAAATCGACCGGGACGCCATTTTCAAAGACCTGCTCGTCAAATTGGACGATCAGGACCGGATACTGGAGGTGTACAGATGAAGGCGGCTTTGCTTCATCCCGGCGACGGGAGGCACATAACCGTGGAGGAGCGAGCCCGCCCCTTCCCCGGCGCCCGGCGGGTGTTGGTGGCCCCGCGGGCGGTGGGCATCTGCGGCTCGGACCTGCATTACTACCGGGACGGGCGCATCGGGAACTGGGTGATCGAAAACCCCCACATTCTGGGGCACGAATTCGCGGGGGTGGTGGAAGAAGCGGGACGGGGGGTGGATTCGGTGCGGCGGGGCGACCGGGTGACGGTGGAGCCCATCATCCCCTGCGAGGATTGCGACTCGTGCCGGGGCGGCCTCTACAACCTGTGCTCCGACTTCCGTTTCATCGGCTCCCCCCACACCGACGGGGCCCTGGCCGGGTTCGTGTCGGTGCCCGAATCCTCCGTTCACCACCTGCCTCCCGGGATGTCCATGGAAATGGGGGCCCTGGTGGAACCCACTTCCATCGCGGTGCATGCGGTGCGGCGCAGCGAGTTGCGGGGAGGGGAAATCGCCATGGTGATCGGTGCGGGCCCCATCGGACTGCTGATTGCGGCGGTGGCCATCTCCTACGGGGCGGCGGGGGTGTTTTCCCTGGACATCAACCGCAACCGCTTGCGGGCCGCGGAACGGATGGGGGCATGGCCGGTGGATGTTTCCCGGGACATTTCCACCGAGAAACTGCTGGCCAAAACCGAGCCGGACGGGTTGGACGTGGTGTACGAGGCGGTGGGAGGCCCGGTGACTTTGGAAACCGCCTTGGAAGTGGTGCGACCGGGGGGCAAGGTGGTGGCGGTGGGGGTGTGCGCCGAGGAGCGCATTCCGTTCAACCTGATGCTGGCCCAGTCCAAGGAGGCGACCGTCATCCCCGTCTTCCTGGGGCGGGACGCCTTCCCGGAGGCCATCGAGTTGCTGTCCTCGGGCGAGGTGGACGGCGAAGCCCTGTTGGGGGAACCCTTTCCGCTGGAGCAGACCGGCCTGGCCATGCAGATGGCGGCGGCCGGGGCGGACGGTCCCATCAAGATGATGATCCGGCCCAGCCGGGAAGACGGCGAGTCATGACCGCCCGCATGTTCTTCGACGACGACGCCGACCCCGCCCACATCCGGGGCCGGGTGATAGCCGTGGTCGGTTTCGGCAACCAGGGCCGGGCCCAGGCCCTCAACCTGCGCGACTCCGGCCTGGAGGTGATCGTCGGCAGCCGCCCCGACTCCTCCTACGAGCAGGCCGCCTCCGATGGATTCCAAGTGCTTCCGGTGGCGGAAGCCGTTTCCCGGGCGGACGTTATTTTCTTTCTGGTCCCGGACGAGGTCATGCCGGAGGTGTTCGAGCGGGACATCCGGGCCGGCCTGCGGGCGGGCGATATGCTGGTGTTCGCCAGCGGTTACAACATCGCTTTCAATCTCATAACCCCGCCGCCGGATGTGGACGTGGTCCTCATCGCCCCCCGGATGATCGGGGCCGGGGTGCGGGAAACCTATCTGGACGGGCGGGGCTTCCCCAGCCTGGCGGCCGTGCACCAGGCGGCCACCGACCTGGCCTGGGAGCGCGCCTTGGCCTTGTGCCGAGGCATCGGTTCCACCCGCATGGGGGTGATCGAGTCCAGTTTCCTGGAGGAGGCCACCGTGGACCTGTTCGCCGAGCAGGTGGGCTACCTCTACGCGGTGCGCCGCTGTTGCGAGGTCCTGGTGGAGGCGGGATGCAGCCCGGAGGCCGCCATGCTGGAGTTCTACGCCTCCGGGGAGCTGGTGGAAACCTCCAAGGCCTATCGGGACCTGGGTCTGTGGGATCAGATAACGCTCCATTCCCGCACCAGCCAGTACGGGCAGGAAGTGACCGCCCGCCTGACCGAGGAAGACGAGGAGGCGGAGCGGGAGCGGTTGCGGGGGATCATCGCCCGCATTCAGGACGGAACTTTCGCCCGCAACTGGTCGGCGGAGCAGGCGGCCGGTTTCCCGGAGTTCGACCGGGTGCGGTCCGGGAATATGGCGCATCCCATGCGGGCCGCCGAACGCCGCTTGTACCGGGTGTTGGGCCGGGCGGGGGCGGTGGACGAAGAGATTTAAAACAAGACGACAACCTGTTACAAGCGACTGGAAAAAAGGAGGAAAGAAAATATCATATTAAACAGGACGGCGGCCTTTAAGCGGGGATAGTATGAGAAAGGTTTTCCCGGAGGCCGGCCGCTTTCAACCGGCGAACTTGAAGGAGGAATCAAAAATGAGAAACGGAAAATTGCTAAGGGCCGCGGTGCTGGTCTTCGTCCTCGCCTTGGCGGCGGCGGCGTGCACTACCACCGTGACCGAGACTGTGGAGGTCACGGTGCCGGGCGAGACGGTGGTCGTTACCGAGGTGGTGACCGAACGGGAGACCGTCGAGGTCACCGTTCCCGGTGATACCGTCGTGGTCACCTCCGTCGTGGAGGTGGAGGTCCCCGCCACTACCGAAGCCCCGATGGGTCCCACCGGCGCCGGACTGCTGGATCTGGACGACTCCGAAATCGGCGGAATGACCTGGGAGCAGATAGTGGCCGCCGCCGACGGCAGCCGGGTCAACTGGTTTATGTGGGGCGGCAGCGCGGTCATCAACGCCTACGTCAACGACTGGGTGGCCGAACAGGCCATGGAGAGGTACAACATCGACCTGAACCAGGTGCGGATCACCGACACGGTGAACGCGGTGGACACGGTGCTCAGCGAGACCGAAGCCGGTGAGTTCACTTCCGGTTCCATCGACCTGATCTGGATCAATGGGGAGAACTTCAAGACGATGAAGCAGGCGGGTCTGCTCTTCTGCGGTTACTGGGACATTATGCCCAGCATGCAGAACGTGGATCAGGAGGCGGGGCACATCGCTTTCGACTTCGGTACTCCGGTGGATGAGTGCGAGGTGCCGTGGAACCTGGCCCAGTCGGCCGTGTTCTACAACAGCGCCTTGGTGCCGGAGCCGCCGGCTGATATGGACGCCCTGTTGGAAGCGGCCTGCGCCAACCCGGAGACGTTCACCTACCCGGCCCCGCCGGACTTCACCGGCAGCGTGTTCGTGCGTCACGTGTTCTACGACGTGGCCAACGACATCCTGCCCGGCGGTTATTCGGATATGGTCGGCATTCCCTTCGATCAGGCTTTATTCGATCAAGTGGCCCCGGCTACTTGGGATCGTCTGAACGAGCTGGAGCCGTGCTTGTGGCGGGGCGGCGCCACCTATCCGACTGATCAGCCCGCTTTGGAGTCGCTGTATTCCAACTCGGAAGTGACCCACTTCCTGGCTTACGGCCCGGCTTCCGCCGGTTCCAAAGTGGACAACGGCACGTTCCCGGACACCACCCGCACCTACGGGTTGAGCAGCGGGCAGATCGGCAACACCAACTTCGTGGCCATCCCCTACAACTCCCCCAACAAGGCGGCCACCTTGGTGGTGGCGGACCTGTTGCTGAGCGTTCCCGCCCAGTTGGAGAAGGCCTACCCGGACGTGTGGGGCCAGATCAACGTGCTGAACGCGGACAGCCAGTCCACGTTCGCGGACGTTCCCCGTCATCCGTCGGTGGTGGACCCGGCCGACATCGTCGGCCTGCCCGAGTTGCAGGGCGACTGGGTTCCCAAGATCGAGGAAGGCTGGGTAGCCAACGTAGCCGAGCAATAAACCGCAATCGGCCTGCGGCGCGGCCCTCCGGGGCCGCGCCGCCCGGCCCGCCCATCGGCTTGTTTCTATGACTTCCAAACTTCTCAAAACCTCTCGGACGGGCCTCCCCCGCCTGTCCGAAAAAGGGGCGCGGCGGCTCAACATCGCCTTGTTGCTGACCCCCGCCATGGCCCTGATCCTTCTCCTGTTCATGGGGGGCCTGGTAAGCGGTTTTCTACGCAGTCTGGGCTATTTCCCGCTCATCGGACTGAACGATTTCAATCTGGACGCCTACGTCGCCATCTTCACCGACAACGGCTTCATTCGCAGTTTCATTCTCACTTTTCACATCGCCTTCACGTCCACCTTCATCGCCAGCATTCTGGCCATCGCCGCCGCCATGTTGTTGCGCCCCGCTTTCCGGGGAAAACGCTTCGTGCACTTTATGTTCTCCCTCAACCTGACCATCCCCCATCTGGTGGGGGCGGTGGGGGTGCTGTACCTGTTTTCCGGGAGCGGATTGATGTCCCGCCTGGTCACCGGGGCGGGCCTGATCGACGCCCCCTCCGAGTTCCCGGCCATGGTGTTCGACCCGTGGGCGATCGGGATCATCATCCAGTACGTGTGGAAGGAAATTCCGTTCATCGGGGTGATCGTGCTGGCTATTTTGCTGTCGGTGGGGGAAGACTACGAGTCGGTGGCCCGCTCCCTGGGAGCCAACCGCTGGCAGGCCTTCCGGCACGTAACCCTGCCCCTGATAATGCCGGGGGTGGTTTCCGCCTCGGTGATCGTATTCGCCTTCACCTTCGGGGCCTTCGAAATTCCGTGGCTGTTGGGGGCCACTTTCCCCAAAGCCCTGCCGGTGCTGGCCTTTGAGTCCTACACCGACGTGGACCTGGCCGCCCGTCCGCAGGCCATGGCCATGGCCATGGTGATCGCCTTTATGAGCTCGCTGATGATCTTCGCCTATATGAAGTTGTCCCGCCGCTACATCAGGAGTTGAACGTGAGTACCAGCACCACCACCACTATGGACGCGCCCGCCCCCCGCCGGGCGGCGTGGCGGGTGACCGGGCGCTGGGTGGGCATCACCGGCCTGTTGGCGTTTCTGGTGGCCCCCATCGTGCCCCTGTTCATCTGGTCCATCAGTTTCCGTTGGTTCTACCCGGCCATCCTCCCCACCGAGTACAGCGGCCGGGCGTGGGCGGAGGTGCTCAACCCCAACAACGACGTGGTGGGGGTGGCCTGGAACACCGCCCTCATCGCCCTGGTGGTCACCCTGCTGTCCATCCTGTTCGGGGTGCCGGCGGGCCGTGCCTTGGGCTTGTACGAGTTCCGGGGCAAGCGGATCGTGGAATGGATGATCCTGGCCCCCATCATCGTCCCCGGTTTGGCGGTGGTGCTGGGCATTCACGTCCTGTTCATCCGGGCCGGCCTGTCCAACAACCTGCTGGGGGTGATACTGGTGCATCTGGTGCCCACCCTGCCCTATATGACGCTGGTGATGTCGGGGGTGTTCGCCAACTACGACACCGACTTTGAACTGCAGGCCCGCTCCCTGGGGGCCGGCCGCTTGAAAACCCAGTGGTACGTAACCTTGCCCGCTATTTTCCCCGGAGTGGTGGTGGGGGCCCTGTTCGCCTTCATCATCTCTTGGAGCCAGTACGTGCTGACCCTGCTCATCGGCGGCGGTCGCATCCAAACCCTGCCCCTGCTCCTGTTCAGTTTCGTCCGCTCCGACCCGGCCATCGCCGGCGCGTTGAGCGTGGTGTTCATTCTGCCCGCGGTGCTGGTGCTGTTGCTCAGCTCCCGTTATCTGTCCGGCGACAACGCCGCCGTAGGAGGGATCGGAAACATATGACCCAGGTACGCCTTGACCAACTGACCAAAATTTTCGACGAGAAGTCCGACCCGGCCGTGGACCGGTTCGACTTGGACATCGAATCCGGCAAACTGACCGCCCTGCTGGGGCCGTCCGGGTGCGGGAAGACCACCACTATGAAAATGATCGCCGGCTTGTTGCGCCCCACCTCCGGGGACATCCTGTTCGACGGGGAGTCCATCATCGGCATCGCCCCCGAGGAACGGGGGGCGGTGATGGTCTTCCAGAACTACCTGCTGTTCCCCTATATGAGCATCGCCGACAACATCGGGTTCGGCTTGAAAATGCGGGGGGTGCCCCGGCGGGAAATCCGGCAACGGGTGGGGGACATGCTGGACCTGGTGCAACTGCCCGGTTTCGAAGGCCGCAAACCCAGCCAGTTGTCCGGCGGCCAGCAACAGCGCATCGCCCTGGCCCGGGCCCTGATCATCCAGCCCAACGTGCTCTTGTTGGACGAGCCGCTCAGCAACCTGGACGCCCACCTGCGGGACGAAATGCGGGACCTGATCCGGGGCATCCAGACCGAGATGGGGATCACCACCGTGTTCGTCACCCACGACCAGGAGGAGGCGGTGGTGTTAGCCGACCGGATCGCCCTCCTCTTCGAAGGCCGCCTGCAGCAGTTCGATTCCCCCGATGCCTTCTACGAAACCCCCCTGAGCGTGGAAATCGCCCAGTTCTTCGGCGGCGCCAACTTTCTGCCCGGGGTGAAAAGCGGCGACGAAATCGCCACCGAAGTGGGAACTTTCAACGCCCCGCACGGGGTGGCCGGGGACGGCCCGGCGGTGCTCAGCATCCGTCCAGAATCGGTGGAGTTGGACGGGCACGGCTACAACTCGGCCCGGGGGGTGATCCGCTCCCATGTTTACGTGGGCCGGTTCTCCCGTTTCCGCATTTCCCTGGGGGACTACGAGGTGGAGGCGGTGACCGAGCCGGGGCGGGTCAAGGACTTCTCGGACGGGGACGAGGTGATGGTGCGCTTCGACCCGGACAAAATCTGGGTGCTGGGCCCCAACGGAACCCCCGACCCGGACGGGGCCGACTCCGACCCGCCGCCCGCTTGACCTTTGACCGGGAACGACGCCCGGTGGGGCTTGGCGGCGGCCGGATGGTCGGTCTACGCCCTTTACTACCTGGGCCGGGTCAACTTTTCGGCGGCGGTGCCCGGCTTGGAGTCGGAGCCGGGTTTCACCCCCGCCCAGATCGGAGTGATGGCAACCGGTTTTTTCTGGACGTATTCCCTGTCGGTGGCCCCGGTCGGCAAGTTGGCGGACCGGACGGGAACCCGCTGGCTGGTCGGGTTGGGTCTGGCGGGCAGCGGCTTGGCCAACGTCTGGTTCGCCTACTCCGCCTCCTTCGCCTCCGCCCTTGCGGCCTGGTCCGTCAACGGGGTGTTCCAGGCCATGGGATGGACGCCGCTCTTGGGAGCTTTGCGACGCTGGATCCCCCCGGAGCGGGCCGACCGGGTCATCGCCTCCTTCGGTTCCTGTTTCGTGGCCGGCACCGCTCTCGCCTTGGCCCTGGGCGGGCTGATCGCGGAGCGGGCCGGGCCGCGGATGGCGTTCCTGGCCGCGGCCGCGGTGCTGATCCCCTTGGGGGCGTTGTGGTGGGCGACGGTGCGGGACCCGGTTTCCCCCCCGACCCCGGCCGCGGCCGGCGCAACCTGGGCGGGGGTGCGTCGGGCGGCCCCGCTGTTGCTCCCGGCGGCCGCCATCGGGGCCGCCTTCGTGGCCCTGGTGGTGTGGACCCCCGCCTATTTTGCGGCGGCGCACGGCCTGTCCGAGTCCCGGGCCGGTTTCTTCTCGGCCCTGCTGCCGGGCGCGGCCCTCGTCGTCATCGCGTTGGCCGGTCGCTGGTTCCGGCGGGGGGAGGGCCCCCGGTCGGCCCTCCGGGGCGGGGCCCTGCTGGCCGCGGCCGCGGCCGCGCTGGCGGCGGTGGCCGGGGCCTCGGGTTTGGGGGCCGGGTTTTTGGCGATGGCGGCCGCCACCGCCTTGGTGGGGGCGGCTTCCTCGGTGGTCCTGGGGTTGTTCCCCCGCCTCCTGGATGCGGATCAGGCCGCATTCACCGCGGGTATTTTCGTGTTGGCCTTCAACCTGGGAGGCGGGGCGGCGGCCCCCGTAATCGGAGGTTTGGCGGGGCGGGGATCGTGGAGTTCGGCTTTCCTGTTCCTGGCGGCCTGCGCCGCGGCCGGGGCCTTGTGGACGGGGGGATGGTACGTGCGGGCGATCCGGAAAGGAGGATCTGATAATGCGGGTGGATGAATGCGACCTTTTGGGTTTCGGCGGTTACCGGGAAATAACGGACGGGTTCGCCTGGGACATTCCGGAGCGGATGAACATGGCGGCCGAAATCTTCGACCGCTGGGAGAACGACCGCCGCCGGGTCGCCCTCTACGTGGAGAAGGCCGACGGGGGGCGGGAGACGTGGTCCTATTGGGCGCTGATCCGGCTGGCCAAGCGCTACGCCAACTTTCTGGCCTCCCTGGGCGCGGGGCGGGGGGACCGGGTGGCGCTGGTTATGCCGCAGGGGGCGGAGCTGGCCGCCCTGCACCTGGCTGTGTATTCGCTGGGGGCGGTGGCCCTGCCCATGTCCAGCCTGTACGGGCCCGACACCTACCGCCACATCCTGTCCGATTCGGGGGCGGGGTTGATCGTAGCGGACGAGCGGTTCGCCGGCCCCATCCGTTCCATCCGGGACGACCTGCCCGACCTGGCTACGGCGGTGATCAGCGGCCGGCCGGGGGAGGGCGAAGTCGGCCTGGGGGAGGCGGACCGCTTCCCGCCCGTTTTCTCCCCGGCGGACGCCGCCGCCGAAGACCCGGCCCTGTTGCTGTACACCTCCGGCAGCACCGGCCATCCCAAAGGGGCTTTGCACGCCCACCGCATCCTGGAAGGCTATCTGCTGACGTTCAAACTCTTTTTCAACATAGAGTTCGACTCCTCCACCGTGTTTTACACCCCCTCCGACTGGGCCTGGGTGGGGGGGCTCCTGGACATTCTGCTGCCCGCTTTGCATCTCGGCCATCCGGTGGTCGCCGACGAGCACCGGTTTTTGGGGGAGCGGTCGTTTACGGTGATGGCCCGCTACGGGGTCACCCACGCTTTTCTGACCCCCACCGCTTTGAAAGTGATGGCCCAGGTTCCCCGCCCGGCCGCTTCCTACGACCTGGATGTGCGGGTCATCGCCTCCGGGGGCGAGTCGGTGGCCGACGAGTTGCACCGGTGGAGCGAACGGGAGTTGGGGGCGGTTATCAACGAGTTCTACGGCTTGACCGAGGTGAACCATCTGGCGGGGGGATGTTCGGCCTTGTGGCCGGGGCGTCCGGGGTGGATGGGCCCGCCCTATCCGGGGCGGACGGTGGCCGTGTTGAACGAGGACGGGTCGGTCGCCGCCGACGGGGAGATCGGGGAAATCGGGGTGCGCCCCGGCGATCCCACCGGGATGCTGGAATACTGGGGCCGCCCGCAGGCTACCGCCGACCGCCTGCGACACGGCTGGATTATGACCGGGGATCAGGCGGTGCGGGACGGGGACGGCTACCTCCGTTTTCTGGGGAGGGACGATGACATGATTTCCAGCGCCGGATACCGCATCGGCCCGGCCGAGGTGGAGGAGTGCCTGGTGCGCCATCCGGCGGTGGCGGAAGTGGCCGCCATTCCCGCCCCCGACCGGTTGCGGGGGCAGGTGGTGAAGGCGATGGTGGTCCCGGCCGAGGGTTTTCAGGGGAGCCCCGGGTTGACCGCCGAGTTGCAACAGCATGTCAAGACGCAACTGGCCGCCTATAAATATCCCCGCCTGGTGGAGTACGCGGAGGAGCTCCCCAAGACTTCCACCGGTAAGATAAACCGCAAACTGTTAGCCGCCGCCGAGCGGGAGAAAGGAGAATCCGATGCTGGATGACAAGACCCGGGGACTGGCCTCCGGCCCCAACTTCGCTTCGCTGGCCACCCTGTTGCCGGACGGGACGCCGCAGGTGCATTTGATGTGGGTGGACTCCGATGGGGAGCACATCCTGATCAACACCGAGACCCACCGCCGCAAGTTCCGCAACCTGCAAGCCAATCCGGCGGCGACGGTTTTGATCGTGGACCGGGACAACCCGTGGAACTACGCCGAAGTGCGGGGGCGGGTAGCGGACACGGTAACCGGCCCGGAGGCCCGCGCCCACATCGACGCCTTGGCCCGCAAGTATTTGGGGGTGGACGATTATCCGAACCCGATCGTGTCCGAGCGGGTGATAGTCAAAATCGCCCCGGTGCGGGTGTTCACCTTCCCGCCCGGCTAGGTCATTTGTTTTCCTACCACCCGGCGGTTCTGGCCCGTTTTCCGACCATCCGGGCCGGGGTAGTGCGGGCCGACGGCCTGCGCAACGGCCCCTCCCCGCCCGCCCTGTTGGAGGCCTGCCGGGACGCGCAACGGGAAACCCGGGCCGCGTTGGCGGGCGTCGCCTTGGCCGAGGTCCCGTCGTTGGCGGCTTGGCGGCGGGTATTCGCCGGTTTCGGAACCAAGCCCACCCAGTACCGCAATGCGGCCGAGGCCCTGTTGCGGCGTTTGACCAAGCAGGGGGAAATCCCGTCCCTGAACCTGCTGGTCGACCTGGGCAATCTGGTCGCCGTTCGTCGCCGTCTGCCCGTAGCCGTGCTGGACGCGGCGGCCATTGCCGGTTCCCTAACGGTGCGGTTCGCCGACGGCTCAGAAAGTTTCACCGGCCTGGGGGCGGGCCCGTCCTCCCCGGACCCGGGGGAGGTGGTGTTCGTCGACGAGGCGGGGGAAGTGAGCGCCCGCCGCTGGTGCTGGCGCCAGAGCGCGGCATCCGCCACCGGTCCCGACACCGTCGCCGCCCTGTTCACGGTGGAAGCCCACCACGCAACCGCCGCCGCCGACATCGAGCGAGCCGTAGCGGATATCACCGCCCTGCTAGCCGAACACCAACCCGCCGCCCGCCTGCGCACCGCCCTCCTATCCCCCGACACCCCCTCCTTTACCGTTTCTTAGTGAGTGATAAGAATATCAAAGCATAGATAATCCCTCGTCCACCCGACTACAGGATGCGTCCAGCAGGTCCGGCTAACAAGGATCGCCGACCGCTGGAGCAACCTCATATCGGCGGGTCCAGGAGAAGGCAGGAGGTTAGGTGTAGATGGCCACTAGGTTGTTGACAGTCTGCTGGTTGGTGGGTTTCCTCCGAGGCTTGTGTGGGGTCGGTGGTTGTGGTAGTGGTGGAGCCAGTCGGTGAGGGCTTGGGTTCTGGTTTCTTCGTTGGGCCAGGCCTGTTGGTTGACCCACTCTCGTTTCAGGGTTTGGTGGTAGCGTTCCACCTTCCCGTTCTGTTGGGGGTTGTAGGGCTTGATGGTTATGTGTTTGATCCCGTGGCGTTTGAGGAGCGCTTTGAACAGGAGGCTGCGTTTGTAGCCGGGGTGGTTGTCGGTCATGATCGCCCGAACATGGGGGATGCCGTGTTGCCGGTAGTTCTCCAACGCCCGGGTGAGGAACCCGACCACGGTGGGGGCCTTCTCGTCGGGGAGAGGCTCGGAGTAGGCCAGGCGGGTGTGGTCGTCGACGATGGAGTGCACGAAGACATAGCCCACTCCCTGCTGGGCGACGTTTCCCCGCCCGTGCACGGCCCATCCCCCGCCGGGGGGGATGGCGGCGATCTTCTTGACGTCCATATGCCCCAAGTCTCCGGCGTAGGGGCGTTCATACCGTATCCCCAAACCCTTGCGGAGGGACTGTTTGGGTTCCCCGCTAAGGGGGTCGCAGTCCCACAGGCGCAGAACCCCGTTCCGACGCAGGATGCGGGTAACCGTCCGTTCCGCCGCCCCGGTAACGGCCGCTATCCGAGCAGGCCCTGCCCGCAGCCGCCGTCGGGCGTCCACCACCGCCCGCTCCGTCTCCGGAGCGACCCGCCCAGGGGAAACATGGGGACGGGAAGACCGGTCCAGCAAACCGTACCAGCCCTCCTGCTCGTAGCGGCGCACCCACTTGTACACCGTCTCCCGCGACACCCCCATATCCCGCGCCACCCGCGATACCGCCTCCTTCTTCACCAACACCCGCTTCACCATCTCCCACCGTCCCTTCGGCGCTAGCCGAGCGTTACCATGAACCACGAAGGCCTCCTCCCGTGTCAAGGGTTGCTTTCACACCCCATGACACCAGGAGGCCTTCACCTATGCAACAACCAAACTGTCAACAACGTTCTGGCCATCTACAGTTTAGGCAACGGATTCTAGCCGCGCCCTTCCCCGGAGGCGTTGTGATTCAAATATTCTTTCGCTAAATTTGCCCCCTCTCCGGATATTATGTATAGTCAATGCCAAGTAGGGGGAAAGGAGGCTTTATGCTGGCAAGTTCATGTTCTGGTTTTCGGCGCACGGCAACGAGCGGCCCGTCGTCGGTCGCCCGCGTCCTCTATTCGGTCATGCTTCTGTCCACCTTGGCCATCGGAGCCGCCCTCCTCCTAGCCTTCCCGCCGCCCGCCTCCGCCCAAACATCCGAACTGCCGAGATTAGCCTTGAACATCAACCCGGCCACGATAACGGAGGGCAGTAGCGATGTAGAGGTGACCGTAACGGCGACGCTGGCCGAATCCAAGATGTCAGCGGTTACGGTAGAGGTGACGGTGGGTAGTGGGTTTGGAAATACGGCGCGGAGGGGAACAGATTACTCGATGGTTGATAATTTTGACTTAACTATCGCATCGGGACGAACTAGCGGAACCGGAACATTTAAAATATCTAGCACGGATAACAATATAGCTGGCGAACTATCCAAAACTATCACTATTACTGGTAAAGGAATGCTTAGCACAGGAGGGTCTTTTGGAAGTTTTTTTGCAACTGCGTATACACATCTTACAATAACAGATAATGATTCTCCGCCGACTTCCATCAATTTGAGCATAGAAGGTAACGGAGTTGAAGGTGATACAAAGAAATTAACGGCGGTTGCCGAATTCCCTGATGGTTCAGCTAGGCTGGCATCAACCACAACCGTGACGTTAACACTGAGTAGCGGTACCGCCATTTCCGGAACGGATTTTACAGCAGTATCGCCGTTCAGTGTAATTATTGAAAGAGGTAAGCCCAGTGGTAAAACCATTTTCGACCTGTCAGGACTAGAAGATAGTATTGTTGAGGGTGGTGAAAATATAAATGTTTCTGCTACGGCATCAGGTTTTACTATAAATACTACACAGATTACATTTCTTGATAATGATATTACCTTTAGTTTAGATGCTGATACTGATACGACTGGAAATCAAAATACAGTACGTGAGGATATTAATACAAAGGTTGTAAGGATAACTGCTAGCTTACCAGGATCAAATACACTTAGTACCAATACAGTTATATCAATTACAGTTGGCAAAGAAAGCGATTCCGCTATAAAAGGGGTTGATAACGACTATACAGTAACTGATCCTTTATCTCCTTCGAGTTATACTGTGACCATTCCGGCAGGAAGTTCGGAAGCCTTTACTAATTTTACTATGAGCTTTAATAATGACACCAAACATGAAAATGACGAGACCATTAGTTTTGTTGGCCTATCATCTGATTTCCATGTAGGAAACGCGGAGTTGATTATTAGGGATAACGATATAAAATAAAGTGTTACTCCTGGACAAGTTTATGAAACTGCCGGAACGGTAAGACTAACCGTTGTTGCTACTTTACCCGAAGGTAGCGTAGCAGGGGGTGCCATTCCAGTGAATATTTCTGCAGGGCAGGAGGGTGATATAGCGACTAAAGGAATGGATTTTACTGGACTTGAGAATATTGTAGTGACTATCCCAGATGGAGAAAAAACTGGTTCTGTAGGCTTTAATTTTACGGTGTTGGATGATAGGATATATGATACAAATGAATCAGTAACGTTCCATGGAAATTTTAGGAGCACCGATGTAACCAATATCGGCAAATATGGTATAGATAAAGCACTACTTACAATCGAGGAACCTCAACAGTTTTGGATAGATCTATTTGTCTATACTTTTAGAGGAGTAGGTAATGGTATAACAGATATTCGACAGACTACTATATCGGAAGGTAGTACTGGTACCTTGAGGGCTCGTATAGTAGCGAAGAATGCTGATCGTTATGGAACAGCATCAGTTACGTTTGGCGGTTCAGCTACCTTGGGTACATCCGATTCTAGCGGAGATTACTCGATTTCTTCTTCTTCCATGCCTCCGCCTCCACCTACGTCTATGCCTTCTCCTCCTCTCCCTTCGATTTTTTCCTTGTCCCTCACTTTTACAAGTGGATCTAGTTTTGTGGACGTTCCCTTCTCTATTGTTGATGATAATATAGTAGAAAACCCG
Organism: Candidatus Spongiisociaceae bacterium; assembly: GCA_965243835.1. Taxonomy (GTDB): domain Bacteria; phylum Actinomycetota; class Acidimicrobiia; order Spongiisociales; family Spongiisociaceae. Next base: position 2,691,516 of record OZ251578.1, on the reverse strand, counting down.
GAAACCATTTTGGTATTTGGTAATTTAAGTGATGGAAGCTACGTTGAAGGTAATGATAAGGATACGGAAAAACTGATAGTTTCCGGTTCGGCCGATGGATTTGCTGTGAATAATACAGAAGTGGAGATAACGGATAATGACTAGATCGAAATCCTCACTTGGTAAATTACTACCAGCCGGTTTGTTTGGGGTTATGGCCCTGTTTTTATTCGGTTCTTCGGTGGCGTTGGCGCAGGGGCCGGATGAGTTGCCTGTTATCCAGTTGAGCGTCAGTCCCGCTACTGTGCTGGAAGGGGGCGGTAGCATTCCGGTTATAATTACAGCAGAGATTTTACCCAAAGAACCGTTGTCTGAAGAGATAGCCGTTTGGGTGTTCACGTCTAGTGGTTTGGCAACGGAAGAGGTTGATTTCGTACCTGTTGATTTGCAAGTGACTATTCCGAAGGGAGAGTTTAGGGCTTCGAGCAACTTTCATTTAAATATTGTTGATGATGATAATATAGAGGATACCGAAAAGTTGAATATTGATGGTTTTTCTACTAGTTTATTTAATGTTTTAGGTACTAGGATTTCGATTATAGATAATGATAATTTAGGCAATGAGCTGTATAGTGGTAGTGTAGTTATAGATTCTATATCATCACGCGATAAACAAGAGGTTGCCACAGAAGATAATAGTGATTTTGCTTCTAATTTTAATTTCCCTATGTCATTTGATATATATGGGGATCAAAATGATATAGTATCTACTACTAAGAGTGGTGGAGTTGCGTTTACTGCTTTAAATGATGCTGAGTGTTCCGATGGAACTTATATTACTGATCCTTCTATAAATCTAGGATCGGTATCCGATTGTAGGGCACTAATTGCGATAAGGAATCATTGGACGAGTAATCCTGATAATGTTGATTTACCTTCTAATCATCTCTTAAGAACCTGGAATGGCGATGTTACTTCATGGAGTGGTATCACTTGGAATAGTTCGGGTCGCGTGGAAAAATTTACTCTTTTCCCCTCTGTGTTAGGGAAAATTAGCGGTACCATACCTAATGAGTTGGGGGAGTTATCTGAATTAAGACATCTTAACTTGTCATTCAACAGGCTATCAGGATCAATACCAGTTTCATTAGGTAACTTATCTAAATTAAACTACCTTGATTTGAATCATAATACTATTACCGGTTCAATACCAGATGAACTCGGTAACTTGACACAACTTGAGTATTTAAACCTTACAAATAATTTGCTTTCAGGTTTCATTCCTTCCTGGTTAGGAAATTTTGAAAACTTGACCACCCTTCGTTTTGGATTTAATGAATTTTTATCAGGTTCTATTCCTACATCCTTTGGAAATTTAACTAATTTACGAGTTTTAGAGTTAGAGAGTAATTCGCTTTCAGGTTCCATTCCTGCATCTTTTGAGAATTTAACTAGTTTAGTTACCTTAGATCTTAGCGATAATAATTTATCAGGCTCTATCCCTTCTTTTATTGGAAAATTTTTCAATTTGAAGGAACTGAGATTAGAACAAAATCGTTTTTCAGGTGAAATTCCTGCGTCTCTAGGTAATTTGACAAACCTAATATTTTTAGATTTGAATCATAATACTATTACCGGTTCAATACCAGATGAAATTGGCAACTTGACACAACTTCAAAGGTTATCTCTCATTAGTAGTCGTTTTTCGGGTGAAATTCCTGCGTCTCTAGGTAATTTGACAAACCTAAGATATTTGAGTCTGGGTAGTTTGCTTACCGGCTCTATTCCAGATGAACTTGGCAATTTGGTTCAACTGAGGACTTTGTCACTAGGTGCCCATAGATTTTCAGGTACGATACCCTCATCTTTTAGCCGTCTGGTACAACTACGTCAACTTTCCCTTTTCTATTATCACAGTTACTTACCGAGAGAAGGAGGTCAGTGTTCTCCAATAAATGAAGGGCTTTCTGGCACCGTACCTGCCTTTTTAGGCGATTTGCCGTATCTAGAATTCTTGGATTTAAGTCAAAATGGCTTTTCTGGTTCTATACCCCCTTCGCTGTTGAATTTATCTAACCTTTCTGGATTAGGGTTAATATGTAATTCTCTTACAGGGACTCTTCCTTCATCCATTTCACCTTCTCTAAGGGTTTTTAGTTTTTGCGGAAATTATTTGTCTGGATCATTACCGGCACCTCTTCGTACGGAGATGATAAGGCTTGATTTTGGAGGCGGAGCAGATGATATTGCTACTTGCCAACGAGATGCCGAGATTACCTTGAGGGTGGCCCCGCATGGTGTAGACGAGGGGGATAGCGCTGGTTCGGTTTCGGTTACCGCTTCGTTGGAGGGGGGGCAGGCGGCTTCGGTGGGAGGGCGGTCGGTTACGGTGTCGGTCGGCAGTGTTGCGGATTCGGCGACGGCGGGGTCGGATTATACGGCGGTGGGTGATTTTACTATTACGATTGCGGAGGGTGAGCGGAGCGGGTCGGGGTCGTTTGATTTGACGGTCGCCGACGACAATGTAGCGGAAGGTTCGGAGTCGCTGTCGGTGTCCGGTTCTTCGGGCGCGTTGTCGGTGCGGGGCGTTTCCATTTCCATCACCGATAATGACTACCCTCCGGCGACTGTTGCTTTGACGGTGGACGCCAATGGGGACGGCGCCGGGGCTCCCACGGCGGTGGCGGAGGGTTCCATCGGCAACGAGATAGCGGTAACGGCGTCGTTTCCGGAAGGGTCGGCGGTGTTGCCGTCGGATACGGTGATTTCGGTTTCGGTGTCGGGGGAGGGCGGGGACAGAAGGGCGGAAGCGGATGATTTTACGGCGGTGGAAGATTTTGACGTGACCATTGCGGCGGGCGCGACCAGCGGGTCGGGGTCGTTTACTTTGACCGCCTCCGATGACGAAGCAGCGGAGGGGACGGAGGCGTTGACGGTGTCGGGAACAACCACGGCGGCCGGAATGGCCGTTACGTCAGCGGAGTTGTCCATCACCGATAACGATACGGGGCCGACTTCCGTGACGTTGAGCGTCGACGCCAACGGGGACAGGGCGGGAGCCCCGACCGGCATTACCGAAGGCGCCGACGCCGCGGTGCTTGTTACGGCTTCCTTCCCGGATGGTTCCCGGGTGTTCGAGGGAGACACGGACGTGACCGTGTCGGTGGGCAAAGACGGCGACGGAGCGGTTGCGGGGACCGATTATGCGACGGTGAACGATTTCACGGTGACCATCCCCGGCGGTCGGCTGAGCGGTTCGGGGACTTTCGTTTTGTCGGGGACGGACGACGGGACGGCGGGTGAGGCGGTGGAAAGTTTGACGGTGTCCGGCGCGGCCGCCGGTTTCAAGGTTTCCGACGCCACGGTGTCCATTACGGATGGCGATACGGCTCCGACCGGGATTAACGTGAGTCTCAACCCGGTCCGGGCGGAGGAAAGTTCCGCCGGGATTGCGGTGACGGCAACCGTTTCCTTCCCGGACGGGTCCGATGTTATGTCCGCCGATACGACGGTGACGGTTTCGGTGGGCAAAGACTCCGATACGGCGGTTGCGGGGACCGACTATGCGGCGGTGGACGATTTCACGATCGCCATTCCCGCCGGGCGGAGGAGCGGGACGGGCAAGTTCGTTCTGTCGGGTACCGATGACGACTTGGCCGGGGAAGGGGCGGAAACCGTGACCGTGTCCGGGATGGCGACCGGGTTTACGGCGTCGGAAGCGTCCTTTGTTCTCACCGACGGGGACGGCTCGCCCACCGCCATCGGCTTGAGCGTCGATCCGGCGAGTCCGGCGGAGAGCGCGGGGGCGATCACGGTTACGGTGACGGCTTCCTTCCCGGACGGCTCCAACGCCATGCTCCGGGACGCGACGGTGACGGTTTCGGTGGGCGGAGACGGGGACGGGGCGGTTGCGGGGACCGACTACGCGGCGGTGGACGACTTTGCGGTGACCATTTCCGCCGGAAAAACCAGCGGTTCCAACAGTTTCCGTCTTACGGCGACGGACGACGACTTGGCCGGGGAGGGCGCGGAAACCGTGACCGTGTCCGGGGCGGCGGCCGGGTTCGCGGTGTCCGACGCCCGGCTGTCGCTCACCGATGGGGACGCCGTTCCCACCGTGATCGGTTTGAGCGCCTCCCCCTCCGCCGTGACGGAAAGCGCAACAACCGGGACGGTGACGATTACCGCCGCTTTCCCGGACGGGTCGGCCCATCTGACGACCGACACGATCGTGACCGTGTCAGTGGGGGCGGATAATGATTCGGCGGTTTCCGGGACCGACTATGCGGCGGTGGACGACTTTGCGGTGACCATTCCCGCCGGGCGAACCAGCGGTTCCAACACTTTCAGCCTGGCGGGGACCGATGACGATGTGGCGGGGGAAGGCGCGGAGTCGATAACCGTGTCCGGGGCGGCGGCCGGGTTTGCGGTCTCCGACGGCGCGGTGTCGCTCGCCGACGGGGATGCGCCGCCGAAGACCATTCGTTTGGAGGTGGATACGGAGGCGGTGGTGGAAGGGGCGGGCGCCCAAACCGTCGCGGTTTCCGCTTCTTTCCCGGAAGGCTCGTCCCCGTTGGCGACGGACACGACGGTGGCGGTGACGGTGGGGGCGGGTTCCGCTTCCCCCGCTGATTACGCGGCCGCGCCGAACTCCTTCCAGATAACCATTCCGGCGGGGGAGTTGCGCGGGACGGGCTCTTTCCGCCTGACGGCCGCGGCGGACGATATCAATGGGGAAACGGAGGCCGTGGCCGTGTCCGGAACCGCGACCGGTTATACGATTACCGGGGCCGGAGTGGATCTGGTGGACCCCTTCTACACTCTGGCGACGACGGGATGCTCGGACGGGACTTTCGTGCACGAACCCGCTTCCAACACCGCCTTGGCGGCCGACTGCCGGGCGCTGATCGGTTTGCGCAACCATTGGGGCGGGCAGGCGGACAACGCCGATTTGCCCGCCCGTCATCCGTTGCGCGCTTGGGGCTCGGGCCGGGCGTCGTCCTGGGCGGGGGTGACCGTGTCCGAGGGACGGGTGACCGGCCTGTCGCTGGCCGGCGGCGGGGTGGCCGGAACCCTTCCGGCGGAAGTGGGGGGCCTGACCGGTTTGACCGTCCTGGATCTGTCAGGCAACTACCTGAGCGGGACGATGCCGGCGGAGATGGGCGACCTGACCGGTTTGACCCGCTTGGACTTGTCGGAAAACGAACTGACCGGTTCCATCCCGGCCGGTTTGACCGCTTTGACTTCCGCCGCCGACTTGGATTTGTCGGGCAATGAACTGTCGGGGGCGATCCCGGACCGGATAAGCGGGCTGGTCAATCTGACCCGGCTGGACTTGTCGGACAACAACCTGACCGGCTCCATTCCGACCAGGTTGGGCGACCTGACCGGGTTGCGGGTGTTAGATTTGTCGGACAACGGCCTGCGGGGGCTGATACCCGACCGGTTGGGCCGGTTGCGCAGCCTGGCCTACCTGGACCTGGGCGGCAACTCTTTGTCCGGGGCCGTCCCGGAGGCCCTGGGCCGGCTGGTCGAGTTGACCCTGCTGGATTTGTCGGACAACAATTTGTCGGGGGCCTGGCCGGCGCGGGTGGGCGGGTTGTCCGGTTTGGCGGTGTTGGACGTGAGCGGCAACCGGTTGTCCGGGTCGCATAACCTCCGCGCGGCGGTCTCCGCCCGCTTGACGGAGTTGGACTTGTCGGACAACAAACTGGCCGGCTCCTCCCCGCCGGTTCTCGGTTCGGCTTCCGCGGGGGAATTCGGGGACGGCGCGGTTGCCGCCTTCGCCGACTTGTCGGCCGATGGTTGTTCGGACGGGTCGTTCGTGGCCGCTCCGCAGTCCAACGGGGCGTTGGCGGTCGACTGCCAGATTCTGGTGGCGGTTCGCAATCATTGGGCGGGGGTGGCGGCCAACGCCGGGTTGCCCTCCGATCACTCCCTGCGTTCCTGGGGGCGGGGGCGGGTCGCTTCTTGGCCGGGGGTGACGGTCAGCGGCGGGCGGGTGACCAAACTGATCTTGCGGGGCGATTACCGCCGGCAACCGGGGGAGCGGAGCGGGTTGGCGGGAACCGTCCCCGCCCGGTTGGGGGCTCTGACCGGACTGACCCATTTGCTACTGGACAACAATGATTTGACCGGGCCCGTCCCCTCCTTGGAGACCCTGTCCTCTTTGACTCATTTGTGGCTGGATCACAACCGCCTGTCCGGTTCCATTCCCTCCTGGTTGGGAAGTTTGGGAAGCCTGCGGCAGTTGCGGCTGAATAACAACGATTTGTCGGGTGATATACCGCACAAGTTGAAGGCTTTGAGCAATCTCACCCACCTGTGGTTGGGGCACAACCGGCTGTCCGGTTCCATCCCCACCGGGTTCAGGTTGCTGTCCCGTTTGCGGGAGTTGTTCCTGAACGACAACCAGTTGACGGGCAGGATACCGTCCCGGTTGGGCCAACTTTCCTACCTCACCCGTTTGAACCTGGGCGGAAACCTGCTGTCGGACAAAATACCTTCGCGGTTGGACGGGTTGGACAACCTGGTTTGGTTGCTGTTGGATCGCAACCGGCTGGTGGGGCGGGCGCCTTTGCCGGAGCCGGTGGAACCCCGGCCGCGGGCCACCCCCGCCCGGTTGGGAGACTTGGACAACCTGGAGATGATGTGGTTGAACGACAACCTGTTGCACGGCCAGTTGCCCTACCGGTTGGGGGCGTTGGAAGGGCTGTGGGATTTGGATTTGAGCGACAACCGCTTGTCCGGTTTCATTCCGCCCCGGTTCGGGGCGATGAGCAGTCTGCGCTGGCTGGACATGAGCGGCAACCGGCTGAGCGGCGCGTTGTTGCCGGCCCGGTTGGGCGACTTGAGCAACCTGGAATGGATGTTGCTGGACGGCAACGACTTGACCGGGGAGATTCCGCCCCGTTTCGGGGATTTGACCAACCTGCGCTGGTTGCGGTTGGACGGGAACGACTTGACCGGGGAGGCGCCTTCCCGGTTGGGGAATTTGCGCAAGTTGCGCTGGTTGCGGTTGGACGGCAACAACCTGTCCGGCGCCTTTCCCGACTGGTTGACGAAGTTGACGGCGCTGGAAGAATTGTATTTGAACGACAATATGTTCACCGGTTCCGTTCCCGCCGGGTTGGGGGCCCCGGTCGCCGGATTGCGGGTGGAAGGGGTGGTTCAACCGGGGAACGTAACCGGGTCGGCGGCGGACGGTCCGGCTTCGGCGTTGCGGCGGTTGCGGGTGTGCGGCAACAACCTGTCCGGCGGCCTGCCCTCCCATTTGCGCACCGCGGGGGACGGCGCCTCCGGGCGCTTGCAAGTCGTCTGGTTGGATGTCGCGGCCGCCGACCACGATGATCTGGGCAACTGCCGGCGGGCGGTCGATTTGAGCGTCCGGCCGACGAGCGTGACCGAAAGCGCTGCGGCGGCCTCGGTGACGGTGACCGCCGACCTGGTCGGCTACGGGGTGAGCGGGCCGGCGGCGTGGGTCCGCAACGGAGAGCGGGTTTCCTACGCCGGTTCCCTGTTCGGGGTGAGCGGAAACAGCCGGCCCGCCTTGCCCGATGCCGATTTGGCGGTAACGGTGTCCGTGGGGGCGGAGGGGGACGGGGCGGAATCCGGGGTGGATTACACGGCGGTGGACGACTTCGCCGTCACCATCCCGGCCGGCCAAACCAGCGGTTCGGGCCGGTTCAGTCTGGCGGGCACCGATGACGATGCGGCCGGGGAAGGCGCCGAGACGGTGAGCGTAACCGGGGTTTTGGCCGGGACTTCGGTTACCGGGACCTCGGTTACCCTCGCCGACGGCGATGCCGACCCCGTCCGCCTGGCGGTGCGCTCCTCCGCCTCCGGGGTGTCGGAAGGGAGCGGAACCACCCGGGTGACGGTCACCGTCGCTTTCCCGGACGGGTCGGCGGTTTTGGACGAGGATTTGGCGGTGATGGTGGCGGTGGGCGGAGAAGGGGACGGGGCGGCGGAGGGGACCGACTACCGGACGGTGTCCGATTTGCGGGTGGTCATTTCCGGCGGGCATCGTAGCGGAACGGGGACGTTCGACTTGCGGGTGATCGACGACGGCATCGCCGAGGGTTCCGAGTCTTTGACCTTGAGCGGAACCCGGGCCGGATACGAGATCGCCGGAACCTCCATCGCCATCACCGACAACGACGCCGCTCCGACCGCTATCGGCTTGAGCGTCTCCCCGGCCAAGGCGCAGGAGAGCGCGGCGGCGGTCACGGTGACGGTGACGGCCGCTTTCCCGGACGGGTCGGCGGTGTTGCCCTCGGACACGTCGGTTTTGGTATCGGCGGGCGGGGATAATGATTCGGCGGTTTCGGGGACCGATTACACGGCGGTGGGCGATTTCTCGGTGACGATTGCGGCGGGTCGGCGGAGCGGTTCGGGCAAGTTCGTTTTGGCGGGGACCGATGATGATGTGGCCGGGGAGGGCGCGGAGAGTTTGTCGGTGTCGGGCGCAGCGGCCGGTTTCGCAATCACGGACGCGTCGGTGTCCATAACCGATGGGGACGCGGTCCCCGCCCGGATCGGCTTGAGCGTATCCCCGGACAGCGTGGGGGAGGGTTCGGGTTCGGCCGATGTGACGGTGACGGCGGGGTTCCCGGACGGGTCGGCGGTGTTGGCTTCGGACACGACCGTGACGGTGTCGGTGGGTAAAGAGGGCGACGGAGCGACATCGGGGACTGATTACACGGCGGTGGAGGATTTCTCGGTGACGATTGCGGCGGGGGAGGAGAGCGGTTCGGGCAAGTTCGTGTTGACGGTAACCGATGACGAGGCGACCGAGGCCGCGGAGTCGTTGACCGTTTCCGGTACGGCGGAAGGATCTACGGATGCTTGCCCCGATTTCGACCGGGGCGAGGGTGGTGACATGTTGATCATTTGCGATACGGCGGCCGGGTTTACGGTGTCCGGGGCGTCGATTGCGATTACGGATAACGACGCGGTGGTGGTTACCGAGAGCGCGGTGGCGCTGGCGGCGTCGCCGCAGTCGGTGGACGAGGACGGCGGGACGGCGACGGTGCGGGTGTCGGCCTCGTTGCCGCCGGGAACAACGGCTCCGGCGGGCGGGATAATGGTGGGGGTGTCGGTGGGCGGAGTGGGGGATTCGGCTACGGCGGGTGCGGACTATGGACGGGTGGACGGCTTGTTGGCGGAGATCGCGGCGGGCGAGTCGAGCGGATGGGTTGATTTCCGGCTGAGCGTTACCGATGATGATGCGGCGGAGGGGCCGGAGTCGGTGTCGATAACGGGCGCCGCATTGGGCTACCGGGTGTCGGGGACGTCGTTGACCATCAACGACGACGACCGGGAAACCGGCACCTCCCCGGGCGGCGACGGCGGCGTCCCCGGCGACGGCGTAGGTCCCCCGGGACCGACTGGCGCGGCCGCTCAGCAACAAGCCCCGCCCCCGCCCGCCCCGCCGGTTGATCCGCCTCCGCCCGGCGGCGCCGATGGGATGCCTCCCGTAACCCCGCCCGCCCCTCCGTCTCCGCCGCCGGCCAACCCTCCCTCTCCTCCGGTTGCGGTTGATCCGCCTCCCTCCTCCCCGCCGGTTGATCCGCCTCCGCCCGGCGGCGACGGGTCCACCCCGCCTTCCCCTCCGGTTGTGGTTGATCCGCCTCCGCCCGGCGGCGCCGATGGGGTGCCTCCCGCCCCGCCCGGCCCCCCTGTTCCGCCCGCCGGCGGCGCCGACGGGGTTGCGCCTCCGCCCGACGCCGGGTCCGCCCCGCCTCCCGCTCCTCCTGCGCCTCCGGAGGAAGAGACATGCGTGGGCCGGTTCTGCGATGAGGATGGAAGCGTGCATCAAACCAACATCGAGCAAGCGGCTGATTGGGGCATCACCAACGGGTGCGGGGAGGGCCGGTTCTGCCCCGGTTTGTCTATTTCCCGCAGTCAGATGGCGGCTTTCCTGTATCGGGCGGTAGCGCACCGCTCCGGCGTCCCCCCGTCGGCGGCACGCGCCGTAAGCCTGTCCGATGTAGGGGAGGGAGCTTGGTACGGAGTGTTTGCGCGGTGGGCGGTTTCAGCGGGCGTGATGTCGGCCCGGGGCGGGGAGTTCGACCCGGGCGGGGTGGTGACGCGAGGGGATATGGCGGTGATGCTGGCGGCGGCTTTCCCCGCCCTGACGGACGGGTCGGCGGCGGTGGGAACGTTCGGCGATCTGGACGCCTCCGGGCCCACCGCCCGGGCGGCGGGGGCCTTGCATCGGGCGGGGGTTACCCGGGGTTGCTCCACTACCCCCCTGCGGTTCTGCCCCGACCAGCCCGTTACCCGGTCCCAGATGGCCTCCTTCTTCGTCCGGGCCCTCACCGCCCTACGATGACCCTGTATGGTTGCCGGAACAGTAACGTTGCCCGCCGATCTGGTCGCCCGGGCCGAAGCCGCCAACCTGGATCTGTCCGGGTTGGCCGAGAAGACGTTGCGTGACGCCCTGTTGCCACCGGAGAGGAAGGGTCTACGGGGGTTGGGTCCGCCCGAGCCGTACGGCATTCCCCCGGAGGCAAGCGCCCGCGCTCTCGCCGAGGTCAGGGGGGAAATCCGGGATGACGCCGCCGACCGGTAACGGATAAAGGGTAGGTTTGAAACCGGAACCAACCTCCGAACAAGGAGAACCCACATGACCGCCGAACCCGCTACCGCCACGGAGCAACCGGAAACCGCCGCCGACCAGTTGGATAAGGAACTGGCCGCCGACCTGCGCCGACATGCCGACCAGCTTCACCAGCGGGCGGAAGAGCTGGAAAACGAACACGCACGGATAGGGAAGGCGACGGAAAAGATATCCGATGCCGACGACCTGTTGGACGAGGGCATACCCGACCCGTTGCGGGAAGGGTATAAAGAGCTTGTCCGGCGGGAGGAAGAACTAGAAGCCCAAGCCGACCAGATGAGGGAGGCGGCGTATAAGCTATCCGATGCCGCCGACTTGTTGGAGGGGGATAAACCCGACCGGTCACAGGAAGGGTCCGACCAAGTGAATAGCGTAACTGGTAACGAAAAGGAAACTACGGCGTAACCCACCGCCGAAGTCACCCGCATCCCGGTGTTCCGGTTTCCGCGGCGTTGGAGCAGGGTATCGTCTGCCCCCCACGCGTTTACCGCCTCGCCCGTTCCCAGTCCGCCCCCCGGCAAACCCTCGCTCCACCGGTTTGTTCCGGAGATATCCACTCTGCCTGCTCTATGAATGAACCCACCTCGCTCCCGGTGTCAGGGGCCGCCGTTGTTTCCGCCACACTAAACACCCACTCTGGCATAATCAAACGCCGTCCGGTCCGCCAACCGCACCTCCCGCTTCTCCCTACCCCACCGCCGCGGTGCCCCCTTTAGGCGCACCACCTTCAACACACCACCCCCAACAGATGATTCACCGCTTCCGCTGTGCACACCACATTCCCCAAAACCACTCAACACCTCATTCACCCGCTCCGGATTTTTCTCCACAGGGCTCAATCCACTCGGAACTTTTACCGTCTCCGATATGGAGGATCCATTCCCCTGTCTCTCGTTCCGAAGAGCCCTTTTAGAGGGCGCGCCCGCTAAGAGTTCGGGCATTGCCCCGCTTGGCGATGGGCGTTGTTGAATGTCGTATTTACAGGTCGTGGACGGATGGCGAACCGGTCCGTAAACGGCGGTTTGGGCAGGGGCGGGCGGGGGCTCAGGGGTTGAGGACGGCTAGGAGTTGGCCGGATTCCACTTGGTCGCCGGGGGAGACGTCGACCGAGGCCGCCACTCCCGGATGGGGGGCGGAGACGGTGTGCTCCATTTTCATGGCTTCCATCACCACCAAGGGGTCTCCGGCCTCCACCCGGTCGCCTTCCGCTATTTCCACCCGCAGGATTTTGCCGGGCATCGGCGCTTTCAGCGAACCGGTTTCGGCCGCGGCGGGGGCGGTCGGCAAACGGGGGAGCAACGTCAACGCAACCGACCCCGTGGCCGTGTCTACGAAAACCCGGTCGCCCGCCCGGGCCACCCGATAAACCCGGTCCAGCCCCCGCCAGCGCAGGCGCACCCGATCCGGGGCGGCCTCCAGCAACTGCGCTTCCGGGCGGGGTTGGCCGTCCAACTCCACCGTCACCCTCCCCTCCGTTATCCGGTAGCCGACTTTCACTTCCCGTTCCCCGCACCGGTAGCGGTCGCTGTTCAGTTGGGAGGGGTTGTTGCGGTAGCCGGAGGGGACCGAAGCCAGCACCGGGGCCTGCGCCCGCCGCTCCGCCTGCCCGGCCAGGGAAGCCGCCGCAAGCATGGCCTCCCATTCCTCCCCCTCCGTCAGGGGCGCCCCCAGCCGGGCCGCATCCCGGCGTTCCAGCCAGCCGGCGTCCGCCCGCCCCGCCCGGAAATCATCGTGTTCCAGTATCCCCACCAGCAGTTCCCGGTTGGTAACCGGGCCGTGGATGCGGGCCGCCCGCAGACCGGCCGCCAACTTGCGGATCGCCCCGGCGCGGTCATCGGCCCCGGCGATCACCTTGGCTAAAAGCGGGTCGTAGAAGACGGAGATGCGCGAACCGGACTCCGGCCCGGCGTCCACCCGCACCTCCTCCCCGAACTCCAAGCAATGCAGGGTTCCGGTCCCCGGCAGATAGCCCGCGGCCGGGTCTTCCGCGTACAGCCGGGCTTGGACGGCCCACCCCCGCACCCCCCGCCGCCGGGCCGTTTCCAAAACCCCGGACAGGTCCGCCCCTTCCGCGGCCCGAATCTGCAACTCCGCCAAGTCCAGGCCGGTCACCAGCTCGGTCACCGGATGCTCCACCTGCAGGCGGGCGTTCATTTCCAAAAACCAGAACGACCCGTCCTCCTCCACCAGGAACTCCACCGTGCCCGCCCCCTCGTAGGAAACGGCCCGGGCCAGCGAAACCGCCGCTTCCCCCAGCCGTTCCCGCAGGTCATCGTCCACCGCCGGGGAAGGGGCTTCTTCGATCACCTTTTGGTAGCGCCGTTGCACCGAACATTCCCGCTCGAACAGGGAACCGACGTTGCCGCGCCGGTCGGCCAGCACCTGCACTTCGATATGACGGGCCCGGTCCAGGAAACGTTCCAGCAGAAGGGACCCGTCCCCGAAAGCCGCCGCCGCTTCCCGGCCCGCCGCCGCTACCGCCGCCGCCAGGTCCGCCGCCTCCCGCACGATGCGCATCCCCTTGCCGCCGCCCCCCGCCGTCGCTTTCACCAACAGCGGGTAGCCGACCTCCTCCGCCGCCCGCTCCGGGTCCGCCCCGTCCGCCAGGGAGGCCGCCGCCAAAGTCGGAACCCCGGCCCCGGCCGCGATCCGTTTCGACTCCTCCTTGGAGCCCAGGTCCCGGATGGCCTGCGCAGGCGGGCCTATGAAAACCAGCCCCGCTTCCCGGCATGCCGCGGCGAAGTCGGCGTTTTCGGACAGGAACCCGTATCCGGGATGGACGGCGTCCGCCCCCGCCGTCCGGGCCGCCGCCGTCACTTTGGCGATGTCCAGGTAGGAGGCGGCGGGCTCGGAACCGCCCAAATGGACGGCGACTCCCGCTTCCCGCACAAAGGGTTCGTCGGCGTCCGCATCGGAGTAGACGGCCGCCGTTCCGATTCCCAGGCGGCGGCAGGTGCGGAACACCCGGCGGGCGATTTCCCCCCGGTTGGCGACCAGTATCCGGCGTATCATCCGCTCCCGTTCCACGCTCGCCGGCCCCGCTTCACATCCGGAACACGCCGAAATGACCGGTGCCCGCCACTTCGCCGGAATGGACCGCCGACAGGGCCATGCCCAGCACGGTGCGGGTATGGCGGGGGTCGATTATGCCGTCGTCCCGCACCCGGGCCGTGGAAAAATAGGGGCTCGACTCTTCGTCTATCTGCCGTTCGATGGCCTCCCGCCGGGCCGCGGCCTGCTCCTCGTCGTATTCCTCCCCTTTGGCGGCCGCCGCGTTGCGGGACACGATGTCCAGCACGCCCGCCAACTGCTCCGGCCCCATCACCGCAATTTTGTGGTTGGGCCAGGAAAAAACGAAGCGGGGGTCGTAGGCCCGCCCCGCCATCCCGTAGTTGCCCGCTCCGTAGGAGGCCCCCGCCATCAGGGTGAGGTGGGGCACGGCGGAGTTGGTGACCGCGTTGATCATCTTCGCTCCGTCCTTGATGATTCCCCGCCGTTCGTATTCCCGCCCCACCATATAGCCGGTGGTGTTCTGAATGAACAGGATGGGAACGTCGTGCATATTGCACAGGGAAATAAACTCGGTTGCTTTCTGCGCCTCTTCGGAGAACAGCACCCCCTGCTGGTTGGCGATAATCCCCAGCGGGAAGCCGTGCAGGGAAGCCCAGCCGGTAACCAGCGACCGACCGTAGAGGCACTTGTATTCATCGAACCGGGAGCCGTCGACCAGCCGGGCGATCACCGCCCGCATGTCAAACGGTATGCGCAAATCGGCGGACGCTATCGCCAGCAGATCCTCGGCCGGATAGAGCGGTTCATCGGCTTTCCAAATCGGGCCGTAACCCAGTTTGCCCCACTTCAGATGCGCCACAATCATCCGCCCGATGCGCAGACAGTCGTATTCATCGGCGGCCAGGTAGTCGGACAGGCCGGACACTCGGGAATGCATTTCCGCCCCGCCCAGTTCTTCGTCGGTGCTGTCCTCGCCGGTGGCCATTTTCACCAGCGGCGGGCCGCCCAGGAACACTTTGGCCCGCTCCTTGATCATCACCGAATAATCGGCCATTCCCGGCACGTAGGCCCCGCCCGCGGTGGAAGAACCGAACACCAGGGCGATGTTGGGGATGCCCCGGCGGGACATCCGGGTCTGGTTGCGGAACCATTTCCCGCCTTCCACGAACACTTCCGCCTGGGTGGGCAGGTCCGCCCCGCCCGACTCCACCAGGCTGATCAGGGGCAGTCGGTTCTGGTAGGCGATTTCCTGGGCGCGCAGGGTTTTGCGGGTGGTGTACGGGTTCATGGATCCGCCCCGGGAGGTGGGGTCGTGGCCGAGCAGGACGCATTCCACCCCCGCCACCGCCCCGATCCCGGTGACGGCGTTGCCGCCGGCGGGGAAGCCGGTTCCCACCGCCGCCAAGGGGGACAGTTCCAGAAACGGGGAGTCCTGGTCGATAAGCAGTTCTATGCGCTCCCGCACCAGCAGTTTCCCCCGGCGCCGATGACGCGCCACGTATTTGGGACCGCCCCCGGCCCGCGCTTCGGCCAAATGCCGTTCCAGCTCGGCCACGCGTTCCAGCATCGCCTCCCGGTTGCGGGCCGCCTCCGGAGGGGCGGGGTCCATCCCGGAAGGGAGGACGGGAAACTCGGCGGCGGAGGTTGCGGAGCGGGCGGAGTCGGCGGGGGAGGGGATCACAAGTGAAATCATAGTTGGCCGCGGCGGTCGGCTATCGTGTAACAAGTCGACGAACAGGAGAGGTGTGGACTTCCAATATTCACCCCGGGCGGAGCGGTTGCGGGAGGAGTTGTCGGGCTTTATGGAGGAGAAGGTGTATCCGGCCGAGGAGGTTTACGCCGGGCAGATGGCGGCGGCGGGCGATCCCCATTACCACCCTCCGATTATGGAGGAACTGAAGGCGGAGGCCCGGCGGCGGGGGCTGTGGAACCTGTTTTTGCCCGACCCGCAACTGGGGGCCGGGTTGTCGGTGCTGGAGTACGCCCCGTTGGCGGAGATCACCGGCCGCAGCATGGAGATCGCCCCGGAGGCGGTCAACTGCTCCGCCCCCGACACCGGCAATATGGAAGCCCTTTATATGTTCGGCTCCGAGGAGCAGAAGAAGCGGTGGCTGTTTCCGCTGTTGGAAGGGGAGATCCGCTCCTGTTTTTCCATGACCGAACCGGATGTCGCCTCCTCGGACGCCATGAACATCCGCACCCGGATCGAGCGGGAGGGGGACGAGTACGTGATCCGGGGGCGGAAATGGTTTTCCACCGGGGCTCTCAGCCCCCGGTGCCGGGTGTCGATCGTGATGGGGGTGACCGACCCGCAGGCCGAACCCTACCGCAGGCAGAGCATGGTTCTGGTTCCGATGGATGCGCCGGGGGTGACGGTGGAGGAGGACTCGGGGGTGTTCGGATACCACGACCGGGGCGGGCACGGGACCATCCATTTCGACGGGGCGCGGGCGCCGGCGGACAATCTGCTCGGGGAGGAGGGGGGCGGGTTCGCCATCGCCCAGGCCCGCCTGGGGCCGGGCCGCATTCACCATTGCATGCGGGCCATCGGGATGGCGGAACGGGCGTTTGACATGATGTGCTCCCGGGCGTTGGCCAGGGAAACCTTCGGTCGGGCGGTGGCCGAACACGGGGTGGCGCAGGAGTGGATAGCCGACTCCCGGCTGGCCATCGAACAAGCCCGGTTGCTGGTGCTGAAAACCGCCTGGTTGATCGACGTCGCAGGCGCCCGGTCCGCCCGGGTGGAGATTTCCGCCATCAAGGTGGCGGTGCCCCGCATGACGAAACTGGTGCTGGACCGGGCCATCCAAATGTTCGGGGCGGCCGGGGTGACGGAAAACTTTCCGCTGGCCCGAATGTACGCCCACGCCCGCACCCTGCAGATAGTGGACGGCCCCGACGAGGTGCATCAACGTTCCCTGGCCCGCCGGGAGTTGCGCCGCTACCAACCCGGCCACACCCCCGCCCCCTACCCCTTCTGACCCTCCCCGGGCTCAGTTGCCCGAAAGGGAGGTCAGGGCGCCGCCGGTCGGGATGGCTCTAATCACGTTTGTCGCCGAAAGAGCCGGATGACGCCCGCGGCGGCCATTAAAGTTGCGCCGGCGACGGTCACCCCCACTGCAATCCAGGGCGTGTCATCGGCGATGAACCAGCTGAACCCCCCGAACAAAACCCAGACCAGGCCCAAGCCGGCCGTGTTCTTGGTCGGTATCGTCCTCTGAAATTCAGGGCGGCCGGGAGGCGCGGCGTTCGGCACATCCGCAATCGTAGCGGAGCCGCGCCCGTGTCAGTACCGCAGGCCGTCCGGGTTCGGGCGGAGCCGGTCCGGGGGATTTGTCACACCCGCCGGTTACCTTGCTTGGTTGGGAGGCGTCTTGAATCAACCGCCCCGGAAAAATTTGGGGCGGGCGGGAATAAAAAACGAAAAGGAGGGTTATACGGAATATGGATGCACAATTGGCGCTCGTGGCGGACCGCACGGCGGCCGGGTCGGAGGATACGACTTGGCGGGACTTGGCGGCCTGCCTGGGATTCGACAGCTCCGTCTTCTTCCCCGACGAGGCGGACGCCGCGGCGGCGGCGCGCGCCAAAGAAGTGTGCGACTCCTGCCCCGTTGCGGAACACTGCCTGGAATGGGCTTTGGAAACCAACCAGACGGAAGGAATCTGGGGCGGGTTCACCCCCTATGAGCGGCGCAGCATAAGGCGGCGCCGGATGCGTCGGTTGCGGGAAGCCGGATAGCCCGCGCCGTTTGCCAACCCCCGCCGGCGACGGGTTGGTGGATGCGGACGGAAAAACCGGCTGATTCGCCGGAGTTTTGACTTGAGCCCCCGTTTGCGGGTCGGGCCGCGGCCAGAGGCCGCCGGTCGCGGTTGATGACTTGTCCTAACGCCGCGCCCGCCTTGTCCGCCTGGTTCGTGACAAAGGGCATCGCCGGAGCAGTTGTTGATGACGTCGTAAAACCCTGGAGGAAGGAAAACCAAATGACCGCTTATGCAAACCCGCTCGCCGGGAGCGACTACGAAAGCCTGATGAGGCAGGTGCGGAGCCTGTCCGACCGGCTGGACAGATTAGAGGACCAGGGCGACGGCAACCCCTACGAGGTCGCCCTCATGCGGAGACTGTCCGACCGGCTGGACAGGTTGGAGGGCGCGCCTGCCTGGGGGTCGGGAGAGGCCGCAGATTTGGTGGAGGGGATCTCGTGCGGCTGGGCCCCGCCCGCAGGGAAGAGCCCGTCCGACCAAGCACCCGACGATTGGGAGGATGTGATTGAATGCGGCACGGGTCTTGAGCAACCCCGCCCTGAGCCCGACCCTTTGCTGAGTAGTTTGCACGACCGCTTTCAAGAGAGGGAAGCGACCGGCGCCGGTCCCTATATCCCCCCGACTCCGGGAGCGGCTGCGCACGCGATCCAGACCATCAAATGCGGCGAGATTGTGCACGGGGCCGCCCGCCTTCGCTCCAGGTACGAGACGATCATCGTGTCCAGCGGGTCGATGAACGAGGAACAAGCGCGGGTATTGGAGTTCTATATCGAAACCATGTTGGCGGACAAGCCGGTCGGCTTCCGCGCCTTCGGCCCGGGCAGTTACGCCTTTCTCCGCGTCGGCCGGGAACTGTACTCCAGTCGCGACCGGTTGTTTTTCGGCGGCCAAACCTCCCGGTCGGTCATCTGCAGCGGGCATGAATTCACCGATGCCCAGCTGAGAAAGTTTGAAGAACTCCTGGACGCGGTGCTTGGCCGGCAGATCTGCACCGCCTACCAAATGGACCCTTGAGTCCCGCCGGGTGAAACCGGGGGATCTCCCGTCCGGTCCCCTATCGGGAGATTGTGATCGTATGGCGGCGCGACCGGCAATGACCGCGGAAATTCCGGCGCCGCGGGTAGCCTGGCTTGCGGATGCGCGCCTTTCTCGATTTTCTCCTCGACCAGTTGGGCAATCTGGGTCTCAGCCTGCTGATTTTGGCGGTGGTGCTGACGGTGCGCTCCCTCATCCTGCGCGCCCTCATTCCCCGCTTGGACGACTCCGAATCGGTTTTCCGGGCCCGCAAAGTCAGCCTCTACGCCTCGGTGGCGATGATCCTGCTCGGCTTGGGCTGGGTGTGGACCCACACTTTGGGCGGCGTGGGTTCGTTTATCGGAATCCTGTCGGCGGGCGTGGCCATCGCCTTGTCCGATGTGCTGAAAAACCTGGCCGGATGGGCCTACATTCTGGTGCGCCGCCCTTTCAAAGCCGGGGACCGGATCGAGATCGGCCCCCACGCCGGGGACGTGATCGACATCCGGGTGTTCCGGTTCAGCCTGCTGGAAATACGCAACTGGGTGATGGCCGACCAGTCCACCGGCCGCATCCTGCACATTCCCAACGGTTTGCTGTTCACCGATCCGATGGCCAACTTCACCGAAGGCTTCCCGTTTATCTGGCACGAAATTCCGGTGGTGGTCACCTTTGAAAGCGACTGGGAGCGGGCCAAGGGCATCGTGCAGGAAGTGATCGAGCGGCACGCTCCCGACCCGCAGGAAGCGGGAGCGGCGGAAGGTATGGAGCGGGCCGCCACGCAGTATTTCATTCGCTACAAATACCTGACGCCCACCGTCTACGTGCGGGCCATCGACTTCGGAGTGGAACTGACCGGGCGCCTGCTGGTGGATGCCCGTTCCCGCCGCCACTTCGACACCCAAATTTGGAGCGATGTGCTCCGGGCTTTCGCCGACGAGCCGCGGGTGGAGCTGGCTTATCCCACCACCCGCTTCTACCGGGGCGACAAGGAAGGAGGGGTGGGGGCCGCCCCGGGCTGGCCCTACCTTCCGGAGGCGGAGCCCCCGCCCCATCCGGTAACATAACGGGCAGACCGATGACCGAACGCATCTATTCCACCGACTCCTACGCCGCCGATATGAAAGCGACGGTGCTGGCCGTCGACGAGGATGACGGCCGGGTTTTGCTGGACCGCACCGTCTTCTATCCGGGAGGCGGCGGCCAGCCCGTCGACGAAGGGTCGTTGCGGGTGGGGGAGGACGAGGCGCCGGTGGTGCGGGTCACCGCCGATGCGGACGGGGTGTGGCATTGGCTGTCCGGCGGGACGCCCCCGGCGGGGACGGCGGTCACCGGGTCCATCGACTGGGAGCGCCGTTACCGGCTGATGCGCACCCACACCGCCATGCACGCCCTGTGCGGGGTGGTGTGGGAGCGATACCGAAGCCCGGTCACCGGCGGCAATATGGAACCCGGTTACGGACGTTTGGATTTTGAGATGCCCGACTGGGACCCCGAAGACCGGGATCCGTTGCAGGAGGCCCTCAACGGGGCCATCGGCCGCAGGTTGCCCGTGGCGGTGTCCTTCCTGCCCCGGGAGGAAGCCGACCTTGATCCCAGCCTGATCCGCACCAAGGTGAATCTGATTCCCCCCGCGGTGCGGGAAATTCGGGTGATCGACATCGTAGGGCTGGACCGGCAGGCGGACGGCGGCACCCATGTCTCTTCCACCGGGGAAGTGGGCGGGGTGAAAATAACGAAAGTGGAGTCCAAAGGGAGGGGGTTCCGGCGCATTCGCCTGGCCCTCGCCGACCCGGAGTAAGGCCGAAGCGGGACGGAGGGAGGTCGTGATGGATTTGGCGCGGGAACTGGAAGCCAGGGTGGGGGAGGTGATCGGAACCGGGGAATGGCACACGGTCACCCAGGAGGCGATCAACCTGTTCGCCGCCGCCACCGGCGATCACCAGTGGATACATGTGGACCGGGAGCGGGCCGCGGCCGGGCCGTTCGGGAACACCATCGCCCACGGTTTTATGACCTTGGCCCTGATCGCCGGCCATTCCGCCCCGTTGGACATTCCGGGGGTGACGATGGGCGTCAACTACGGGTTGGACCGGGTCCGGTTCATAACCCCGGTTCCCAGCGGAGGGCGGGTGCGGGTGGTTTCCCGGCTGGAGTCGGTGACCGAAGTCCCCGGCGGGGTGCAACTGAAACAAAACGTCACTATCGAGTTGGAGGGAAGCGAGCGGCCGGCCTGCGTGGCCGAAACCCTGGTCCGCCTGTTCCTGTAAGGGAAATCCCCGGGCTCCGGGCGGGGGATTACAGGGGCAGGTCGCGGTGGGTAAACGACCGCCCCCCGGGGACGTAGTCGCCCGCTCCCTGTCCGGAGCCGCGCAACAGCCACTTGCCGGTGAGCAGGCCCTCCATTCCCACCGGGCCGCGGGCGTGCACCCGGCCGGTGGCGATCCCCACTTCCGCTCCCAACCCGTAGCGGAACCCGTCCGCGAAGCGGGTGCTGGCGTTCCAGAACACGGAAGCGGAGTCCGTCGACTGCAGAAACCGCTCCGCGGTCTCCCGGTTTTCGGTGACGATGGTTTCGGTGTGGGCCGAACCGCGCCGGTGAATGTGGGCCACGGCCTCCTCCCAGTCGGCGACCGTCGCCGCCGCGATGATCATCTCCCCGAACTCGCGCCCGAAGTCTTCGGGGGCGGCCGGCGTTACCCCGGCGGCCGCTTCCCGCACCGTCTCATCTCCCCGCACTTCCACCCCGGCGGCCTGCAAAGCCCCGATCAGTTTCCCCGTCTCCGGGTAGTCGCGATGGATGAGCAGGGTTTCGGCCGCGTTGCACACCGCCGCGTAGTCGGTTTTGGAGTCCAAGGTCACTTTGACCGCCGTGTCCGGATCGGCGTCCGCGTCCACGTACACATGACAGACGCCGTCGGCGTGCCCCAGCACCGGAATGCGGGAGGCGTCCTGAATGGAACGCACCAGCTCCGCCGAGCCGCGGGGGATGACCAGGTCGATGTGGCGGTCCAGGGCCAGCAACTCCGCCACCGCCCGCCGCCCTTCGATGTTAGTTATTACGTTCGGGTCGGCCCCCGCCCCCGCCGCCGCTTCCCGCAACAGGTCGGTGAGGGCCCGGTTGGAATGGGCGGCCTCCGACCCCCCTTTCATCAGGGCCGCATTCCCGGTGCGCAGGGCCAGCGATCCGATTTGGATCACCGCATCCGGCCGGCTTTCAAAAATGATCAGCAAAACCCCCAACGGGGCCCGCACCTGCTCCAGAATCAGCCCCCGGTCCAGTTCCCGTCGCAGAAGCGGGCGCCCCACCGGATCGGGGCCGGCCAGCAACACCCGCACCCCTTCCCGCAAGATTTCCAGTTTGGAGGCGGACAAGGACAGCCGTTTGCGCAACTGTTCCGGCAGGCGTTCGTTGTCGGGCGCTTCCAGATCCCGCCGGTTGGCGGCCAGCAACTCTTCTTCCCGTTCCGCCAACAGCCGTTCCAGGTTGGCCAACGCCCCGGCGCGCACCTCCGCCCCGGCCGCGGCGTAACGGCGTTGCGCCTCCCGCGCCGCCTGCGCTATTTCCATCGTTTCCATTTCCCTCCTCGTCCCGACATTATAGATTCACCCGGCCCCCGGACCCGGAAGGACCATCGCATAGGCGGCGCCGTTGGGGATTTTGGCCCGAGGACGGCGGTTTGGGCGCCGGTTTATGCCAACATAGGAGAATAATGATCCGTTGCGACAGACTCCCCGATGTCGGGTTCCCCGATGGGTGAGCCGGAGTTTCGGTCGACGGCCGGACGATTGCTGGTGGCGACGCCGGGGATGGCCGACCCCAACTTCGCCCGCACCGTGGTGCTGATGATGGAACACACCCCGGAGGGGGCGGCCGGGTTGGTGCTCAACCGCCCCACCCGGGCCGACCTGCTGGACCACCTGCCCGGCTGGTGGTCGGCGGCCGCCGACCCGCGGGTGGTGTTCCTGGGCGGCCCGGTGGGAAACGGGGGCGGGCTGGGTTTGGCCCGGGGGCGGGAGTTGACCGCTTTGCCGGGCTGGCCGGAGGTGCTGGGGGTGCAGGCGGTGGACCTGGCCGCCGAGCCGGGCAACGAAGACGCCGTGGAAGCCCGCATTTTCGCCGGCTACAGCGGCTGGTCGGGCGGCCAGTTGGAAACCGAGTTGGCTTCCCGTTCCTGGTTCGTGTTGGCGGCCGAGGCGGAGGACGTGTTCACCGCCGCCCCGGAGTTGCTGTGGGAGCGGGTCTTGCGCCGGGCGGGAGGCAAACACGCCTGGTTCGCCACCTTCCCCTCCGACCCCCGCTTGAACTGAGCGGGAGGCGGCCCCGGTAAACTGGGTTACTGATGAGTTTGCGCCCCCCCGATCCGGACCTGCTCAAACGGTACGCCCTCCGCGTATGGGAGTACAAGCAGGGGGAAATGGTCAGCCTGATGATCCACTTGGGCGACCTGCTGGGCCTGTACCGGGCCATGGCGGGTGGGGACTCCTGGACGCCGGAGCGCTTGGCGGAGGCGGTCGCCCTCGATGAACGCCTGGTCCGGGAGTGGTTGCTGGGGCAGGCCGCGGCCGGACTCCTGGAACGCTCCCCGGAGGGCGAGTTCCGGTTGGAGGCGGAAGGGGAGGCGACGCTGGTGGACGAGGAGGCCCTGTCCTTCGCGGCCGGGGCGTTCATCGGCGGGTTCGCCCCGGAACGGATCGCCGCCATGGCGGACAACTTCCGCACCGGCCGGGGAGCCCCCTACGGCGAACAGGGCGAGCAGGTGGCCCGTCAGATCGACCGGATGAACTTCCCCTGGCTGTCCCGGTTTCTGCCCGAGCGGGTTCTTCCCCGCTTGGAGGGGGTGCGGGAGAAACTGGAGGCGGGGGCCGCCGCGGCCGACATCGGTTGCGGCGGGGGCATCGCCGTCGCCGCCCTGGCCCGGCGCTATCCGGCCTCTTTTTTCACCGGTTACGAGCCCTCCGCCCCCGGCGCCGCCCGGGCCCGCGACCGCGCCGCCGACCTGCCCAACGTCCGCATCGTCCAAGCACCGGGCGAGGAGTTGCCCGCCCATCCGCCGCTGGATTTCGTCATGACCCTGGACTGCCTGCACGATATGCCTTTTCCCGACCGGGCGGCGGCCGCCATCGGCCGGGCCGTCGCCCCGGACGGAACCTGGCTGATCAAGGAAATGCGCTGTTCGGAGGATTACGAGAAGAACCTGAAGAACCCGGTGCTGGCCATGCAGTACGGATACAGCGTCACCTCCTGCCTGGCCTCCGCCACCTCCCAGCCGGGCGGGGCCGCTCTGGGAACGTTGGGTATGCCGCCGTCGGCGGTGGAGCGGCTGGCGGGGGAGGCCGGCTTTTCCTCGGTGCGGATGATCGACCTGGAGGACGACCCGGTGCATCTCTACTACGAGGCGCGGGCTTGATCCGGTTGATCCGGGGTTGCTACTAGGCTGGCCGGTAAATGCGCATCGATCTGGCCGGGTTCATCACCGAAGTCAAAGCCCATGCTACCGAGCACGGATTTCATGTCCACGACGAACGGCATTTCATCGAGTCCTATTCCCTGTTTCAGCATTGGGAGGTGGACGTGCATCCCGTGGAAGCGTGCATGGGTCCGATGGAAATGCAGATAGTGCTGGAAGCCGACCCCCGTCCCTTATTGGCGTTTGAGGACTTGGCCGCCCAGGAAGATTGGGAAGAGGACGATCTGAACTCCGACTCTTTCCATTTGCCGCTCTATTTCAAATGGGGCCTGCCGCCTCTCACCCACCCGCCCGACCTGCTGATCCTGTCCACCGAAATCGTGGATATTTCCGGCACCATCATTCCCATCACCGTCTTGGCCACCGACACCATGTCGGCCACCGACCCGGCCACCCGCAGCCTGTCGCTGGTGGGGGAGATAAACCTGTCCCTGCGCGACCTGTATCTGAGGGAAACCAAGTTGTGCGAGGTGTTGGACTGCGCCCACCGGGTCAGCGCCTGGATTTTGGAGCAGGCCGAAGAGTGGTTGGAGGACGCGGACCCGATTTCCGATTAATCGGAGCCGGATTCGGCGGCGGGCGAAAGTTCCCCGGACGGGCCGGCGGCCAGTTTGCGCTCCCGCCGGTCGTGCAGGCGGACCCACAAGCGCAACATGGAGGGCAGAACCAGGATGGCGGCCAACATGGCCAAGGCGATGGTGTAGGCCGTTACGAAACCGAACTGCCGGAAGGGGATGGTGGTGGAGGTGACCAGGATTCCGAACCCGGCCATGGTGGTCAAGGCCGACCCGAACAGGGCCCCGCCGGTGTGGGTCAGGGTGGAGCGGATGGCCGCTTCGGTGTCGGGCAGGCGGGTTCGATCCTCCAGGAACCGGTGGGTGATGTGGATCATATAGGGTATGCCGAACCCGATGGCCATGGCGGCGATGGTGGCGGTGACCGGTCCGAACGGAATGCCGAAGGCCGCCATCAGCCCGAACGACCACAGCACCACCAGTATGACCGGCAGGGTGGTCACCACTCCCAGCAACGGGCGCCGGGCCTGCACCCAGAAGTTGATCACCAACAGCGCCAAGGCGGCGGCCAAGGTCAGGATCAGCGACCACACCTGGAGTTTTGCAACGTGGTTACCACCACGTCGTTGATGATCTCGGCGGAGGTGGGCACGGCCGACAGGCCGAGGGCGGCGACCGGGGCGAAATCGGCGGCCAGGTCGCTCCGAAACTTTCCCGCCTGCGCTTCCCCGGCCTGGGTGGTGAAGGCGAACAGGGCGGCGTCGTATTCGCCTCCGGTGCGGTGCAGCACCGCCGAAATATCATCGGGGGAGGCCTCCCAGGCCGCGTCGTACACCGCCCGCACATCCGCCCCCTCCGGAAAGGCGGAGGTTTGGAAGTCGAACCCCTGCTCCGTAAGGACCCGGCGCACGGTTTCATTCCCCATCGGGCCCGTCCCGCCCAGCAGGGCGATGGCGTTGACGGGGGAGGTCCCCTGCACATCCCCGCCGAAGGCCACCACGTTGTCGGTGTCGGCCAGGTTCCGGTTGGCGGCGGCCATTGCGTTCCAAGTCCGGGCCTGCGCCACCTCGCCTTCGACCAGCACCTGGGTCTGCTCGCCGAACCCTCCCCCGAAGTCTTGGAGCAACGACTCGAAGGCGGTGCGCAGGGGAGAGGTGACCGGTATGAAATCCAGGAAACTGAATTTGGCTTCCAGGTTGTACCATCCCCACGCCCCCACTCCTCCCAACAGCAACGCCGCCGCCGCGGCCCAGGCGGCCGCCCGGTTGGCGATCACGGATGCCCCCCCGGCCAAACGGCCCAGCAGACGGGCCTCCCCGGTTTTCAAGGTATGCGGCTCCAGGGTTCCGCGGCGGGCGCCCCGCCGGTCCAGCAACTCCCGCATGGCGGGTATGAAGGTCAGCATCAGCACGAACGAGGAGACGATCCCCACCGCGGCCAGGATCCCGAATTCGCGCAAAGCCGGGATGCTGCTGGTCGCGTTGGTCAGGAACCCGACCGCGGTGGTGACGGTGGCCAACACCAAGGCTACCCCCACCGTGCGAATGGCGGCCCCGATGGAGGCGTCCACGGTCGCCCCCGACGACAGCTCCTCCCGGTAGCGGGAGGTTACGTGAATGGAATAGTCCACCCCCAGCCCGATCAGCAGAATGGGCAGAATCTGGGTCATCGGGCTGGCCCCGCCGAACAGCAGGTATCCGATTCCGTTCATCCAGGCGATGGCGAAAAAGATGGTGATCAGCGTCAGCAGGGTGTCGGCGGTGGAACGGCGCAGGCTCCGGTCGGTGAACGTCCAAGCCAAAAACCCGGCGGTGAGGATCAGCCCGGCGATGGCGAAAAACAGGTTGCTGTCCAGGTTTTTCACCGCATCTGGGAAAACGCTGTCTAACACGATGCCCAAAGTGGGCAGTATCACCAGGGCCAAGGCGGCGGCCACGGCGGCGATGGTGCCCGCCATCAGGCGGCGGGGGCCTTTGCGGGACGGCTTGATCAGGAACACCAAGGTCAGGACCAGCACGATGATCATGGCCGCCGTTCCGAACAGGCGGCCCAGCTCCGCCTGGAAATCCTCGGTGTCTCCGAGCAACAATTCGAAGGAGAAAGGTTCAGCCCGCACTCCGGCGGGGAGGTCCGCCTCCCGGATCTGGTCGGCGGCTTCCGCTAGCTGGTCCACGAAGGCGTCGAACCGGTCGTTGTCCGCATCCTCCCCCTGCAATCCGACCAGCATCAGCCCCTTGCCCGCGTAGGGAAGGAGCGGGTCGGCCGCCTCCGGCAACATCCCCAGCATAAAGTCCTTCTGCGGCCCTCTCGCTTCCTCCAGGCCCCTCCGATAGAGGTCTTCCACTTCCCCGTCCGTCGTCGGGCGGGCCGCCCCATCCTCCAGTTCCATCAAGGCCGGCCTCATGAAACTGATGAAACCCTGGCCCTGCAACCGGTCCGCCGCCGCGCCCGCCGACACCGTTTCAGTGACGGTTTCCACCGCCTCCAGCCCGTCCCGGCTGAACAGGTTGCCGTCTTCGGAGGTGAAAATGATCTGGAGGACGCTGTCGGTGGAGTCGGTAGCGAACAACTCGGTGATGCGTTCGCTCGCGGCCAGCTCCGGAGCGTTGGGGGCGAAAGATTCGTTGTTGTCCTGCTCCGGTTGGAACCTCGCCGACAGCGGTCCCAGAACCAGGGTGATTACGATTATCACCGCCAGGACCGCCCAAGGCATGCGCCGGACCGATTCGGCCAGAAAGTTGATGGCGGCTTTCACTGCTCCCCCACTCTATACGAGGGCGGGAAGTTAGCGGTAATCGCCGCCCGCCCCCCCTCGGGGCGCACCTCGTCCAAGACTTCCAGGAAACGGCGGTTTTCCCGTTCGGAACCGATGGACACCCGGGTCCATTCCTCGGCCAAGGCCCGCACCAGAACCCCGCGCCGTTCCATGTCCTCCAGAATACGGGAAGTGTCGGGACCGAGGCGGATCCACAAAAAGTTGGCTTCGGTGGGGGCGAACTCGATTCCCCGTTCCCGCAGGGCGGCGGACAGAAACTCCGCGCCTTGCCGGTTGCGGCGCCGGCGTTCCTCCACCCGCTCCGGGAAACGGAGGGCGGTGATGGCCGCTACGCCCGCCAACCGGTTGACGGAGAAGGGAATCTGGGCTTTGCGGAGCGACGTCAGGGTGTCGGGATGGCCGATGACGTATCCCGCCCGCAACCCGGCCAGGCCGTAGATTTTGGAGAAAGTGCGGGCCACCGCCACATTGGGGCGCTCTTGGGCGAGGGCGATGGCCGAGCCGTAATCGCGGGCGACGGCGAATTCGGCGTAGGCCTCGTCCACCACCGCCAAAACGTGGTCGGGGACCCGGTCCAGGAAGTCCCGCAGGTCGGCGGCGGAGCGGTAGGTTCCGGTCGGGTTGTTGGGATTGCACACCACCACCATGCCGGTGTCCTCCCGGATGGCCGCCAGCAATGCCTCCAGGTCGTTGCGGTGGTCGGCGTCCAGGGGGACTTCCCGGCCGCGGGCTCCCCCCAGCAGGCAGTTGACCCGGTACATCACGAACGACGGCCATGGGTAGACGAAGCTGCGGTCCTCCCCGCCCAAGGCGCGGGCCATGGCGGTCAGCAGTTCCGAGGAGCCCGCCCCGCACCACAGGGATTCGGGCGGAACGCCGGTCGCCTCAGAGAGGGCGGCGGTCAGCTGTCCGGCCCCCTGCTCCGGGTAGCGGTTGAGGCCGCCCGCGGCGTCGGCGACGGCTTCCGTCACTTCCGGGAAAGGCGGGTACGGGTTTTCGTTGGAGGCCAATTTGACGACCTCCGACAGCCCGTGCCTGCGGGCTATTTCCTCGATCCCGGCCCCGGCCCGGTAGGGAGTGATCCGCTCTATTTCGGGGCGTATTCGCAACATTCCCCCTACGATAACCGCCCCGACTGACAAACCGGCCGGCAAACCGGCAAACCGGAAACGGGCCGGGAGCGCGATAACGGGAGGCGGAGCCGCCCGACGGGGTAGGATGGGGGGCGATGTTGCAAATTCTCGACCCTTCGGGCCGGGTGGTGGGCGACCTGCCCGACCTGACCGACGAGGACTTTGTAGAAATATACCGGTTGATGGCCCTCTCCCGTCAGTTCGACCGCCGGGCCATGCTTTTGCAACGCAAAGGCCGGTTGGGAACCTATCCCCCGCTGGAAGGCCAGGAGGCCTCCCAAATCGGTTCCGCCTATGCGGCCGCTTCCGGGGATTGGTTTTATCCCGGCTACCGGGAGCACGGGGTGCAACTGGCCCGGGGTTTGCCGGTGGAGGCGATACTCTCTTTTTGGAGCGGGCGCCCCAATCGGCGGTGGGACATCGGCCGCCACCGGATGCACATCAACACCATCCCCATCGCCACCCAGATTCCGCACGCGGTGGGGCACGCCTACGCCACCCGGATGGCCGGGGACGAGGCGGCCGTCGTCACCTACTTCGGGGACGGGGCCACCTCCGAGGGGGATTTCCACGCCGGGATGAACTTCGCCGGGGTGTGGAACGCCCCCGTCGTGTTCATCTGCTGCAACAATCGCTGGGCGATTTCGGTTCCGCTCCGCCGGCAAACCGCCGCCCCCTCTTTGGCCGCCAAGGCGGAGGGCTACGGTATGCCGGGGGTGCAGGTGGACGGGATGGACGCCCTGGCCGTTTATTCCGTCGTCCGCCGGGCCTTGGAGCGGGCCCGGGAGGGGGGAGGTCCCACTTTCGTGGAAGCTTTGACTTATCGCTACGGCCCGCACGCCACCGCCGACGACCCCAGCCTGTACCGGACGGAGGAGGAGGTGCGGGCCTGGCGGGAGAAAGACCCGCTGGACCGGTTCCGCCGTTTCCTAGTCTCCCGCCGCCTGTGGTCGGACGAGTTGCACGAGGGCCCGACGGCGGAGATGAACCGGATGGTGGACGAGGCGGCGGAGGCGGTGGAAGCCCAAACGCACACCCGGGATGGAGCCGTCCGGCATGTTTACTCCCGGTTGCCGGAGTCCCTGGTCCGGCAGTTGCATACCGCCCAGCGGCGGGAAGGGGAGGAGCAGTCGGTCTTCGAGCCGGGGGAAATGTGGAGGCCGGGGCATGACCGGACGCCGACCGGGGAGACCGGGGAGACCGCCCACTGGACGATGGCCGAGGCGATAAACGACGCCCTGCATCAGGCGATGGAGCGGTTTCCGGAGGCCATCGTGCTGGGGGAGGACGTGGGGGTAGCGGGCGGGGTGTTTCGCATAACAGAGGGGTTGCAACGCAAGTTCGGGGCGGAGCGGGTGATCGATACTCCCCTGTGCGAGTCGGGGATTGTGGGGACGGCGGTGGGGATGGCGGCCGCCGGCGCCCGTCCCATCGCCGAAATCCAGTTCGACGGGTTCGTGTATCCGGCCTTCGACCAGATTGTCAGCCACCTGGCCCGGATGCGGTTCCGCACCCGCGGCAATGTGGAAATGCCGGTGGTGGTGCGTTGGCCGAACGGGGCGGGGATCGGAGCCCACGAGTTCCACTGCGACAGCCCCGAGTCGTTTTTTACGCACGCCCCGGGGTTGGTGGTGATAGTTCCTTCCACGCCCGCCGACGCCAAAGGCCTGCTGACGGCGGCCATTGAAAGTCCCGACCCGGTGCTGTTTTTGGAGCCGAAGGTACTCTACCGGTCGGGGCGGGAGCCGGTGCCGGTGGACCATTACGCTTTGCCCATCGGCCGGGCCCTAGTGCGGCGGACGGGGGACGACGCGACCATCGTAACCTACGGCGGTTCGGTTCCCACCGCGTTGGCGGCCGCCGATGAGTTGGCCGCCGGGGGAGTGGAATGCGAGGTCATCGACCTGCGGACGTTGAAGCCATGGGACCGGGAGACGGTGCTGGAGTCGGTGGAGCGCACCGCCCGTCTGATTCTGGTTCAGGAACCCCCCCGCACGGCGGGCGTGGCCGCCGAAATCTCCGCCACCGTGGCCGAAGAGGGCTTGTTTTTCCTGGACGCCCCCATCGTCCGGGTAACCGGCTTCGACGCCCCCTGGCCGCAGTTCGCCACCGAACGCCACGCCCTGATCACCCCCGCCCGCATAACCGCCGCCGTAAAAGAAACCCTCCTCTAGGGAGTTCGGCGAGGCGGAAAACCAGCGGTTGCTATTCTTTGAGAGGGAAATGGCCGTCGCTCACCTGAACCCCGTCGTATTGCGCTGGGCTTTGTCCAGAGCGGGTAAAGAACCGGCTGACTTGGCCGTCGCCCTCCGGCAACCGCCGGATAAGGTCGAAGGGTGGCTGGAGGGGGTTTCCCGGCCCACTTTCAAGCAGGCCCAGAACATCGCCCGCCGGTTGTGGGTTCCGTTCGGATACTTGTTCCTGTCCTCCCCTCCGGAGGAACCGTTGCCGTTGTCCGACTTCCGCCGTTCCCCCGGCGGGTCGGACGCCGAGGCCTCCTTAAATCTGCGGACGGTCGTGTACGATGTATTGCGCAAACAAGACTGGTATCGGGATTACCGGTTGGACGACAACGGTTCTCCGCTTCCGGTGGTGGGGGCTTTCCCGGACGGCCCTTCGGTATCGGAGGTGGCGTCCGGCATTGTCGGACATCTGCGTCCCGGAATCGGAGCCGACTATCCGGATGCCGACGGATTCCTGAGAGGTTTCGTTCGCAAGGCCGAGGAAGCGGGGATTCTGGTGATGCGCAGCGGGGTGGTCGGCCATAACCCCCGTCGTCCGTTGGCCGTGGCGGAGTTCCGCGGGTTTTCCATCGCCGACCCTTTGGCCCCGGTTGTTTTCATAAACGCAGTCGACAGCGTCACCGCGCAGATTTTTACCTTGGTTCACGAGTTGGCCCATATCTGGATCGGGGCGGGCGGGGTGTCGGACGCGGATTTTACAATCGGCATTGACCATAGGGCGGGCCCGGAGGAATTCTGCAACGCGGTAGCCGGCCAGGTTCTGTTGCCTTGGAATCTGGTGGAGGAGTCGTGGTCGTCCAAAGAGTCGCCCGCGCCGGACTGGATTCGCAAAACGGCGATCAAGTTCCGGTTGTCGACGGTTATGGTCGCCCGTCGCCTATGGGAAGAGGGCGCCATTGGCCGCGGACAATTTTTTGCTTTTTACGACATTGAAAAAAGAAACTGGACCAAGAAGAGCCCCTCATCGGGCGGAAATTTTTACCGGACAGTTCCCGTCAGAAACAGCCGTCTCCTGACGGAAGCGGTTCTGACCGATATGGGTTCGGCGTCTACGTCCATTCGGGAAGCCTCCCGACTGTTGGGCGTCAAACCGGCCAAACTATTCCGCCTCAAGGAGTCGATGAACCTTGGCTAAGACACAGTTGCGTTTGCTGGACGCAAACGTGCTCATAACCGCGAAAAACACCTATTACCAAATGGAGATTGTCCCCGCCTTTTGGTCGTGGTTGGACGATCAGGCCAAGTCGGGCGCCGTCGCCTCCACCGATATGGTTTACGATGAGTTGAAAGACGGCGAGGACGAGTTGGCTGCTTGGGCAAGGGAACGACGTAAGTCGCTTTTCTACCTGGAATCTTCATCTGAGGTGGTGGCAAGTTACGTTGATTCATTGGCGGCTTGGGCAAAGGGGAAGGGTTTTCATCCGCATACGCTAGAGGAGTTTATGAGCGGCGCCGACCCGTTCCTGGTGGGTGCGGCGGCGGAGGGCGGGTTTACGGTGGTTACTTTGGAGACGCCGGCGGGCAGGCGGAAGCGAAAGGTGAAAATTCCTGATGCCTGCGATCATTTGGGCGTGGCGTGGGAGGACACCTTCGGAATGTTGCGCAGTCTGGGCGCCCGGTTTGGCTAGGCGGGGCGCATTATTGTTCAGCCATTGGCATCCTTCGTCTTCTCATTCCTATGCTATCTAGCGGTCCCCTGACGGGTCGGCTATTTCCAGGGCGGTCCACAACCGGTATTCGGTAGCCGCCCATTCGGCGTCCCGGTTAGTCCGTAGGTTATCCAACCGGGATAGTTCGGCGTTCATTTCCAACCATTCGGTCATCGCCGCCGTCCGTTTGGCGTTTTTCTGTAGCAGGTCGGTCGCTACTCGGTTTCGCCGAGCGGCGATACCATCCCGTTCGGTCGCCGTTCGTCCCCGTCGGGCGGCTATCCATTTCCATTCCGCCTCAACCCGGGTCCATTCCGCTTCCGTGCTAGCCAGCCGGGTTTCTATCCCTTCGTAGCCGGATAACGCTTCATCCCATTCGGCGTTTATCCGGGATTTATCCGCCGCGTATCGGGCCTGTTCGGTTAGCAGTTAGTTCCGTAGGTCGTCCGTCATCGGTGGGATAGCCCGGCCATCCTATGTCGGATTAGCGGCTCGTATTCGGCAGCGGCTGCCCACTCGTCCGCCGCCCGCCGCCGGACGATTTCAGCGGTCCGGGGGTACCCGGCATCGGCCAATTCGTCCGCCCGCCGGTCGTATTCGGCGGCTTCAGCTGCCCGCTGTTCCGCTTGTCGGCGAAAATAGTCGGCTAGTTCGTCCGCCCGGTTCCGTTCGATCATTCGTTTCCCCTTTCGTCCGCTAGTTCCACCGCCTATTATAGCCCGCTTCCGCCGCTACGCCATCCGACGTGCATCTAGGGGCCCGGTTTGGCTAGGCGGGGCGCATTTCGGCGGAGGCGAATACTACCTGGAAGGGGACGCAGAACACCACCACCGAGAACTCGTCGGGCGGGATGTAGTCTGCGGGCAGGTCGTAGTTCTGGGAGCCGATGTTGCCTTTCAGGTCGCCTAGGTCAAGGTGGCCTTCCACCCGTACATCGTCCCGGCCGGCGACGGTGGGGCTGGGAGTGACGATCACGTTCAAGTCGGGGCCGTTTTTGACCTCGATGTCCTCCAGCCGCAACACCAGCGAATCGTCTTCCAGGCGGTAGACCAGCACATCCCCCGACCCGGTGTGGAAAGAGTCGCCGTCCACGAATACTCCCCGGTAGAGTAGCACCGGCCCCGCCGGTTGGGTGGTTGTGGTAGCGGCGACGGTGGTAGTGGGCGCCTCCGTAGTCTCGGCGGCGACATCGGCGGCGAGGGTGGTTTCGGCGACGGCGGTGACGGTGGCCGCATCCGGCATTTCCGGCATCGGTTCCTCCACCATCACATCCTCGGCTTCGGCCTCCTCCATCTGCTCCTCGACCTCTTCTTCGGTCATATCATCCGGTATCACCGCCATGGCCGCCCGCGGGAAAGGTTCGTCCACCACCCGGTCGATGAACAGCGGCGACCCCAGCCACCACGCCGCGGCCAGCACCGGGATGGCGACCAGCACCGCCCCGATGATCACTCCCCGCCGCTTGTAAAAAGGAACCCGCTCGGCCATGCCCGCATCCTACCAGCGCGGCCGCCTGCGACATCCGATTGCGCCCTCCTCCGGGTTTTTGTCACAGGCACCTGATACCTTTGTTGTCATAGTTCAATTTCCTATGGAAAGGAAACAAGTGGCCGATATCGAGAAGCCGACATTTTCCGGACGGCGCCGGTTGCGGTGGGCGCTGGCCGGCTTGGGTTGCCTGGCGTTGCTGGGGCTGGGGGCCTGCTCCGACTCCGGGGCGGAGGAACAGCTCCGTCTGAACGTGTTGCAGGCGGAGGCGGAGCGCGATAGCGCCTACGCCCAACGGGATGACCTGCAACGGGATTTGGGGGCCGCCCAAGCGGAGAGCGAAGACCTGCGCGGGAGCCTGCAGTCCGCCGCCGCGGAGCGGGACGGTTTGCGGAATGACCTGCAGTCCGCCCGGGGCGAACGGGACATGCTCATGAGCGAGCGCGACTATTTGCTGTCCGAGTTGGATTCCGTCACCGCCGAGCGGGACGGATTGTCGGAGGCCAACCAGGAGGCCGATGCCCGGGTCGCCGATCTGGAGGGAGAGTTGCGCGGCTCGCAAGACGACCTGAGCGGGGCCCGCGCTTCCTTGGAGGACGCGGAAAGCAGGGTGCAGGAGCTATTGACCAAATACGACGAGCAGATTCGCGCCGACCTGCGGGCGGAGGCTGACGCGGAAATCGCCCGGGCCTGCGACGAGGCCGTGGAACGCTACAAGGAAGATGTTGCGGCGAGCATCCAGTGGAATGATTCTTGGACGCCGGTGATCGCCAACGCCGACTTGACGGCGGCGGTTGAAGAATGCGCCGGGCCGGGGCGCGCCAACGCCGCCGATGTGGATGCGGAAATCGAGCGGGCGTGCGGCGCGGCCGCAGAACGCTACGACGCCCCGGTCGCGGCCAGCGTGGAGTGGCAGTCAGCCTGGTCGACGGTTATGTCCCGGGAGGAGTTGGAGGCCGCCGTGGAGGAATGCGCCGGGCCGCAACGTGCGCGGTCCATAGAGTTGCGGGCCGAAGCGGACGCCGAGATCGAGCGGGCGTGCGGCGCGGCCGTGGAACGTTACAACGCTCCGGTGGAGTCCAGCGTCCGGTGGAACAACAGCTGGTCGCCGGTCACCACCGAGGAGGGCTTGGTGGCGGATGTCGCAAAATGCGCGGAGCGGGGACGCGTCAACGCGTCCGCGGTGGAGGAGGAGATCGAGCGGGCGTGCGGCGCGGCCATAGAGCGTTACCGCACCGCCGTATCCTCGCTGATTCGCTGGCGGACGGCCTACTCATCGGTGATGTCCCGCGACGAGATGACGGCGGCGGTGGAAGACTGCGCTGAGCCGGAACGCTCCCAAGCGGCGGAACGGGCCGAGTTCCTCGACAACTGCGAGCGAATCAGCGTCGACCAAATAGAAAAAAACCCGGACGGCCTAGAGGGAGAGTGCTTCGTTTTGTACGCCTGGATCGTTCAATATGATGCCGTCACAGGTCCGTGTAGTTTCCATGCCAATATTTCGCGTAATCGATCCACGCGCTGGTATGACTACGATATCCGTAGCACTTTTGGATACGCTGATGACGTGCTTTGGTCGTCTTTGGAGACTGATTGCCCTGAATTAGACAATATTGACGGCGATGACTACATAAAAGTGTGGGGCACTGTTCTCGGTAGCTATACATATGAGACACTGGGGGGAACTAACACCGTGCCTTCTTTCCGGATCGAAAAAGTGGAATTGGTCAGGAAAGACTGACGGCGGGAGGACTATAAGCCTTCGGCGGATAGGGCTTGTTCGTAGTCGGACAGGGCGGTTGGGATGCGGCCCGGGGGCCAGTTCAGTTCCCGGGCCAGCGTCTCGGCGATGGCGATAGCGTCGGCGCGGCCCCGGTCGGGGGCGGTCCAGGCCAGATGGGTGCGACGCAGGGCGAAGTCGGTCTCCGGGCTGGCCGAATCGCAAGCAGGCGTCGCATCACCCTGCGGTTATCGATAACTGTCGCCCGCTGTTAGCACTTTGTTTTTTAGCTTCCGGTGCTTTATAGTTGGTGATTAATGCTTCAATTATTGAATTACGATTATTCTCCCTTGCTCCAACATGGTAATAGTGTTCGTGTAACCTCAGAAAAAATTGAGCCCAGTATTTATCGATATAATCATTTCGTCTATATTTGTTACTATGCCAAGTTGAAAGAATAAATTTATTAGATGTGATGGACAATAAATTGGATAAAAGTTCTTCATCGCTCTCGCCCCACTTGCTGTAGTAGTCGGTGTGTCGACCAATGTAAGGGGGATCGCAATAAATCAAGTCCTTGCCAGTAGCATCTTGGAGGGTATACGAAAATTCTTGGCAACGAAACTCATATTTATTTAATTCAATAATCTCAGAAATGTTGCGAACCTGATTCGAAATTTTTGTAATATAAGCCTTCATAAACCTATTAGGTTTATGGCAAAAAGGCACATTGAATTCTCCGCTATTATTGAAACGTATTAAGCCATTGAAACATGAGCGATTTAAGAAAAGAAAATCCAGTGGGTCGTTGTATTGATTAAATCTTTCTCTTACTAAATAGTAGTGCTCCCCTTCGGATTCCAACAGCAAAGGTCCTTCTCTCTGGAGATATTCACGTGTGGAATGATGTGTAATAGTGCCATTAGATATTGCTTGATAAAAATTGATTAGGTGAGGATTGGTATCTGCTAACAAAGCCCTTTGTGGTTGAATATTAAAGGCAACTACTCCAGAACCCATAAAAGGCTCTATCCATTTACCTTCAAGGTTCTCTGGTAACAAGTGACGTATCAACGGCACCAGTTTAGTTTTGATACCCTGGCACTTAATAGGCGGAACAATAATACGTTGCTTCATTTTGAATTATTTCTAGACTATAGGCGATCGGTGTGACGGGTCCGGCGGGAAAGGCTGACGGCTGGATGCCTACAAGCCTTCGGCGGATAGGGCTTGTTCGTAGTCGGACAGGGCGGTTTGGATGCGGCCGGGGGGCCAGTTCAGTTCCCGGGCCAGTACCTCGGCGATGGCGGCGGCGTCGGCGCGGCCCCGGTCGGGGGCGGTCCAGGCCAGATGGGTGCGGCGCAGGGTGAAGTCGGCCACCGAGCAGGCCGACTCGCAACGGGCTGCGTAGGCCGCCTCCGCCCGGATTATTCCGCTGGGCCCCGTTGCGGACGCCCCGTCCGGGATGGTCTCCGCCAAGCGCAGCACCGCCGCGCTTTCCCGGCCGTAGCGGGAGATAAGGTCGCGTCCGTAGGCGGCGGACAGGCCCAGGTTCTCCGCCCGGCGCACCGCCCCGGCCGCAAAAGCCCCGTCCAGGCCCGCCCCCGCCAGCCTCTCCTCGGCGGTGCGGGACGGTTTGTCCACCCCCAGAAAAGCGCACACCCGGTCCGCCGCCTGCTCGGCTATGGCCCGGTGCGAGGTCAGTTTGCCGCCCACTATCCGCAGGTAGCCGGGGGCGGGTTCCAAAAACCGGTGTTCCCGGGAAGCGGAGGCGGTGGAGCCTCCCCGGTCCGCCAAAGCCCGCAACCCGGCGAACGCCGACACCGGTTGCGCCCCGCCCGCGTCCAGATAGCGTTCCAAGCCCCGTTGCAAATATTCAACATCCGCCGCCTCCGCCCGGACGGCGCCGGGATCTCCCGCATAGGGGGTGTCGGTGGTCCCCACCAGGACCATCCCCCGCCAGGGGACGGCGAACATTATCCGCCCGTCCCCGGTTTCGGGCAACACCAGCGCCCGCTCCCGCACCCCCAGATCCTCCGCCCGATACAGCGCATGCGCCCCTTTGGACAAGCGCAATCCCGCCCCGGCCTCTTCCCCGGCCAGTCGGGGAGGGTCGAAAGCCCAAGTAGCGGCCGCTACGCTGCGGGTCAAAACCTCGAAACTCCCCTCCTCGTCCCGCAGACCCACCCGGAACCCCTCCCGGTCGGGGGTGACGGTCTCGGCGGTCACCCCGGAAACGGCCGTCGCCCCATGCCGGAGCACCGCCGTTTTCAACACGCACACCGTCAGCCGGGCATCGTCGGTCAGGGCGTCCCCGTAAACGAAGCCGCCCCGCAACCCTTCCCCGCGCAAGGCGGGAAACATTTCCGAAACCCCCCCGGCCCGCAACCGCCGATGACGGGCGGCTCCCCGGCGCCCGCCCAGCAGGTCGTAAACCCCCAGCCCGGCCCGCAACAACGGTGACGAAGCCGGCCCGGACGAAACCCAGCGGGGAAGATCGGCCAGGCCCGACCCCCGGAACAGGGGAATGACGAAATCCAGGTCCGAGTACAGAAAGTCGGCGGTGCGGCGCAGGACGGACTGCTCCCGCAAACTTTCCCGGATCAGCCCGATGCGGAAATGGGGAAGATAGCGGATCCCCCCATGCAGCAGTTTGGTGGATTTGCCGGAAGCCCCGGTAGCGAAATCCGACCGTTCCACCAGGGCCGTCCGCAAGCCCCTGCCGGCTGCGTCCCGGGCCAGGGCGGAACCGATGATCCCGCCCCCCGCCACCAGCAAATCCCAGCGGATATCCTCCGCCAGCTCCCGCCGGGATCGTTCCCGGGTCCACAGGACGCCGCCCGCGGCGGTTCCCCCCGGTTCGGCGGAGTAGGAAGGCATGCCCCCAGATTAGGGGAGCCGGTGCGGCAACCCGACGGGTATGCGGTCCGGGGAGACGGAAACCGGCGAAACGAAGCGCCGCCCTCCCCGGACCGGACCGGAAAGGGAGGCACCCTTCACCGGCCGTTGGGCGGTTTTCGCTCTGGTCGCCGCCGCGGCCAATCCGGTTTCCGGTTGGGCCGATCCCCGTCTTCCGTCCCGCCGCGTTTCTGGTCGGGGCGGAGCGGATGACACGTTCCCGTTGCCCGCCCCCTCCCAGCGGACATCCCGCCCCCGTTGGGTTGCGGCGACTGCCGGTATTAAGGTCTCCCCGGGTTAGGGACGTTCTCAACCCCCGCCGGCCGCATCCCGGGCCAAGGCGGAACCGATGATCCCGCCCGCTGCCCGCTTCAACGGACACCGTCCCCGCCCGACCACCCCTCGAAAACCCGACCACCCGAACGCCCACCACTCCTCGGAAAATCCCGCGCCGAAAACCGTGTTATTCTATCAAATTGGGGGTTCGGAAAACCTGGAAAAATCTGGTAAACCCCGCCTCCGTCCCCGGCGAAACCGACGGATCGAACCGGATGGACCGTCGCCATCGGATCGTCTTATCACCGCAAATATCCCCGCCCCGCCCCGCTCCGGGCCAGTGAACTTGAGCAACCCCCTTTGAAGCCCGACGCGTTGGACGGATGAACTAATGCCGGCCGCGCAAACTGCCGCTCGGTTGCACCCGGATATCCGACCCTTTGAGACGGTAAGAGGAGAAACCCGGCAAATCGCCACTCCCAACCGATCCCGCCTCCCGCTCCTGTCTGACCCCTGAAACCCGACCACCTCTCGGAAAATCCTACGCCAAACCCGTGTTATTCTATCAAATTGGGGGTTCGGAAAACCTGGAAAAATTTGGTAAACCCCGCCTCCGCCCTTGGCCGCCCGACGGATCAAACCGGGTGGACCGCTACCACCGGATCGGCCTCCCACCGCAAACGCCCCCGTTGCCCAGCCCGGCGATCACCCGACCGCCAAGCAACCGGAGAGACCATCCCGGGCTGAGCGGATGAGACCAACGCCAACCGCGCAAACCACCACCCGGGCCCCTCGGACAAACCACCCCGGTCAGTACAAGAAGAATCCGGCAAACTCCCGCCGCCGGCAAATCCCAGCGGGCGGCGGTCCCCGATTATCGGAGGGGGCGGGTTGCCCGACGGGTATGCGGGCCGGGCGGAGAGGGCGGGCATGGAGAAAAGGGCCGCCGCGCCCCGCAAAGGGACTCCCCCGGGATTATCGGCGGCGAGGCGTGTAATCTTACGGGGAGGCGGGGAGAAGGGAAACGCCATTACCGTACCTGATCGTCTGGCGCTGTTGCGGGTCCTGCTGGTCCCGGTCATAATCGCCTTGGTGCTGGCCACTGAGAACACCGAAGCGGACAACCTGTTCGGAGCGGCGGCGGCGCTGGTGGCGGTGGCCGCCCTGTCCGACTTCTTCGACGGCTTCCTGGCCCGCCGCTGGGGCATCACCAGCGTGGTGGGGGCCTTTTTGGACACCACCGCCGACAAGATTCTGGTCAGCGGGGTGCTGATCGCCTTGGTGTCGGTAGGCCGGGCTTCGGTATGGGTCACCTGCATAATAATGACCCGCGAGTTTGCGGTCATGGCGGTGCGCAGCGTGGCCGCCATCGACGGCCGCACCGTTCCCGCCTCCCTGGCGGGCAAAACCAAGGCCCTGTTCCAGTTCATAGCCCTCGGTTTGGCGATGTTGCGCCTGCCCGAACCCTGGGGCCCCTTCTACCTGGACCAGTATTGGATGTGGCTGACCGCGGTCATCACCATCGTCTCCGGCTGGGATTACTTCGTCCGCTTCCGGGAGTCGGTGCGCACCGCGGGCGGGGGGCGCCCGTGACCGCCGGCCCGGTCCTGGTCACCGGCGGGACCGGGGTGGTGGGTTCCTCGCTCATCGCCCGCCTGCTGGAACAGGGACGGGAGGTGCGGGCCCTGGCCCGCTCCGAGCAGGCGGCGCAAACCCTGTCCCGGGCCGGAACCACCCCGGTGATGGGCGATATCATGCAAGCCGATTCCCTGCCGGAGGCCTTCGCCGGATGCGAGCTGGTTTATCACGTGGCCGGGATGGTGGAGTTCTGCCCCCGCGACCCGCACCTGTTGTACGAGGTGAACGCGGGAGGGACGCGCAACGTGATGCGGGCCGCCCGGCGGGCCGGGGCGCAAAGGGTGGTGTACACCTCCTCGGTGGTGGCCTTGGGGGAGAAACCGGGCGCGGTCGGTTCGGAGGATTCCGTGCACCGGGGGTGGTTCATGACCCACTACGAACGTTCCAAATACGAGGGGGAGGCGGCCGCCTTCGCCGAGGCGGGGGATATGGAAGTGGTGGCGGTCCTGCCCGCTTCCGTGCAGGGCGCGGGCCGCTCCCAAGGCAGCGGCCGCTTGTTGCTCAACCTGATCAACGAACGCTACCGGGTGCTGACCGACTCCTACTTTTCCATAGTGGACATGGACGACTGCGCCCGCGGGCACATTCTGGCCGGGGAGCGGGGGGAACCCGGGGGCCGGTACGTGCTGAGCGGCTTCACCGGCACGGTGCGGGAAATCGCCGCCCTGCTGGACGATATGATCGGACGCCGCTCCCGGATACGTTATCTGCCGCGTTGGACGTTGCTTCCGCTGACTCCGGCGGCCGCTTTGCTGGGCGGGTTCGTCCGCTCGGCTCCGGTGTGCGCGGAGACGATGCGCCTGGCCCGGGCCGGGGCCCGCTACGACGGGTCGCGGGCCGCCCGGGAACTGGGATTGTCCTACCGCACCATCCGCCAGACCCTGGCCCAGACCCTGGACTGGTTGCGAGCGGAGGGCCTGACCCCGGTCTGAGGCCGGGCCTGGACCGACCGCCGCCTTCCGCCATGCCCATATCCGCCCCCGCGCCCGCCTCCGCGCCCGCTCCCGCATCCGCCTCCGCGCCCCAGCCGGCGTCGGCGCCGTTGGCTTCCCTGCTGGACCGCTGGCGTCCGGGATTGTTTCCGGCCGAGCCGGGACGGGCGACGGTTCCGGTCGCCGCCCGCGCTTTCGCAACCGCCGGGCTGGCAACCTCCCACCGCCACGGGGAGCCATTGCTGGCCGTGGTCCCCACCGAACGGGAAGCCGAAGAGTTGGCGGCCGACTTGCGCCTGTTTACGGACCAGGCCCTGTTGCTCCCCGCCTGGGAAACGCTTCCCTTCGAGCGGGTGTCCCCCAACGCCTCCACCATGGCCCGCCGCGCCCAAGCCCGCCGCGCCCTGGCCGAGAGCGCCGGGACGGTGGTGGTGGCGGCGGCGCGGGCGGTGATGCAGCGGGTCAGCCCCTCCGACCCCCGGCCCCTGATACTCGTCCCCGGCCGGGAAACGGACTTCGAGGCCCTGGTGCGCAGTTTGGACGAGCTGGGCTACGTCCGCACCGACCGGGTGGAAGCCCGGGGGGAGTTCGCGGTGCGGGGCGGCATACTGGATGTTTTCCCCGCCGGGGGGGAGCGCCCGGTGCGGGCCGACTTCTGGGGGGAGCGGGTGGAGGAGTTGCGGGTGTTCGCGGTCGGCTCCCAGCGATCGGTGGGGCGGGCGGAACGGCTGGAGGTCCATCCGGCCCGCGAGTTCCGCCCCGACGATAAAGTGCGGGAGGCCGCCCGCCGCCTGACCCGCGACCAGCCGTGGGCATCCGACGCCTGGGAGCGTTTGGCGTCCGGCATGCGGTTTCCGGGAATGGAATCCTGGTTGCCGTGGCTGGCCCCGGAGCGCAACGCGTTGGACGAACTTTCCCCCCGGGGGACGTTGCTCCTCTTCGACCCGGACGGATGCCGGCGCCGGGCCCGGGAGTTGATGGACGAGGAACGGGATCTGGCCCGGGATCTGGCCGGCACCTGGGGCGGGGGCGGCCCGCAGGGCAACCCGGCCCTGTTCTTGGAGTTGCGTCCCCCCGAGTCCCTGCGCCGGGTGTGGGAATGCCCCGTTCTGCCTTCCGCCCCCGGCCAGCCGGGACTGGAAACCGGGACCTTTTCCGCCTCCCCGGGCCAACCCGAGTCGGTGGCGGACAGGTTGCGCGAGTTGCTCAACCGGGGTTTCACCACCGTTTTGGCCATGGACGGGGAGCCGGCCGCGCAACGCACCGCCCGCATCCTGGCCGAAAACGGTTTGGCCCTGCCGGTGCGGGAACGGATGGGGTCGGGGGACCGATCGGGGGTGGTCGCCGCCGGCGTTCACAACGGAATGGTGTTGCCCGCCGCCCGCTTGGCGGTGCTGGGGGAGCGGGAAATCGCCGGCCGCCGCCGGGCCCACCGCCGCCCCGGCCGCCCCCGGGGGGCGGGCGCCCCGGCCCGCCTCTACCAGGACTTGGCGGCCGGCGACTACGCGGTTCATCACCGCCACGGCATCGGACGCTTCGAAGGTTTGACCACCCGCGTCATCGGCGGGGTGGAGCGGGATTACATCGTCCTCGGCTACGCGGGGAGCGACAAGTTGTACGTGCCCACCGACCAGTTGGCGGCGGTGAAAAAATACACCGGGGGCGAGTCGCCGCGGGTGAGCAAAATGGGAGGCGGGGACTGGGCCGCCGCCCGCAATCGGGTGAAAAAAGAGGCCTCCGCCATCGCCGACCATGTGATTGAAATGCACCGGCGGCGGGCTTTGGCGCCCGGGCGGGCCTTCGCCCCGGACGGCCCCTGGCAACGGGAGATGGAGGACGCTTTCCCGTTCGAGGAAACCCCCGACCAGTTGGCGGCGACGGCGGACGTCAAAGCCGACATGGAGTCGGATTCCCCGATGGACCGCCTCGTCTTCGGGGATGTGGGATTCGGCAAAACCGAGGTGGCCATCCGGGCCGTGTTCAAAGCGGTGACCGACGGTTGCCAGGCGGCGGTGCTGTGCCCCACCACCCTGCTCGCCCAGCAGCATCATCAGACTTTCCGCGAGCGGTTCGCCCCCTATCCGGTGCGGGTGGAGATGCTGAGCCGGTTCCTCACCCCCTCCCAAACCCGGCGGGCGCTGGACGGGTTGCGCACCGGGGAAGTGGATGTCGTCATCGGCACTCACCGCCTGCTCTCCGACGGGGTGGCGTTTAAACAGTTGGGGTTGCTGGTGGTGGACGAGGAGCACCGCTTCGGGGTGGCCGCCAAGGAGAAGATCAAGGGGATGCGGGTGGGGGTGGACGTGCTGACCCTGACC
Organism: Candidatus Spongiisociaceae bacterium; assembly: GCA_965243835.1. Taxonomy (GTDB): domain Bacteria; phylum Actinomycetota; class Acidimicrobiia; order Spongiisociales; family Spongiisociaceae. The sequence goes on along the minus strand of OZ251578.1, from coordinate 2,648,066 downwards.
GCCACCCCCATTCCCCGCACCCTGGAAATGGCACTCACCGGCATCCGGGAGGTGAGCCACATCAGAACGCCGCCCGAAGACCGCCATCCCATCCTCACCTACGTGGGTCCCTACGATCCGCAGGCGGCGGCGGCCGCCGTGCGCCGGGAGCTGCTCCGGGAAGGCCAGGTGTTTTACGTGCACAACCGGATCGGGTCCATCGAACACGCCGCCGCCCGCCTGCGGGAAGCGGCCCCCGAGGCCCGGTTGGCGGTGGCCCACGGGCGAATGAGCGAAGGCCGCCTGGAGCAGGTGATGCTGGACTTCTGGGACGGGCGCTACGACGTGCTGGTTTCCACCACCATCATCGAATCCGGCCTGGACCTGCCCGCGGTCAACACCCTGATCGTGGAGCGGGCCGACCTGCTGGGCCTGGCCGGTTTGTATCAGTTGCGGGGGCGGGTGGGGCGCTCGGACCGCCGGGCCTACGCCTACCTGTTCCATCCCGACCATCTTTCCCTGCCGGAGACCGCCCTGCGCCGGTTGGCGGCGGTGGGGGAGCACACCGACCTGGGGTCGGGGCTGGCCCTGGCGCAACGCGACCTGGAAATCCGGGGGGCGGGTTCGGTGCTGGGGGAGGTGCAGTCCGGCCACATCGCGGCCGTCGGTTTCGATATGTACGTGGAACTGGTGTCGGAGGCGGTGGCGGAGCGGACGGGAGGGGCCGGGGCGGCGCCGCCGGTGCGGGAAGTGCGGATCGATTTGGGCGCGGACGCTCATTTGCCCGCCGGTTACGTGGGGGAGGAGTCGGTGCGGCTGGAGGCTTACCGGCGTTTGGCGGCCGCCGACTCCCCCGCGCAAGTGGAGGAGATGGCCGATGAATGGCGGGACCGCTACGGCCCGCTCCCGCTTCCGGCCCGGCTTTTGATCAAAACGGCCCGCCTGCGGGTGGAGGCCCTGCGCATCGGCTTGGAGCAGGCGCTGGCCGCCCGCCGCGAGTTGCGCCTGGGCCCGGTGGAGTTGTCCGATTCCGAGCAGGTGCGTCTGCAGCGTCTGGCCCCCACCGGTTTCGTGAAGCCGGGCCCGGCGAGCGGTGTTTTAATCCTGCCCGCCCCGCAAGAGGGGGGCGAGGGGGGCGGGAAAACGTTGGATTATCTGTTGCGTTTCCTGTCCGAGATGTGGCCCGCACCCCGCGGTGCGGAGGACGGAGCCGCCGAATAAACTTTCCGTCTCTGTCTCTCGTCGACTGCCGGGCGGCCATTCCGTCCCGCCGCAACGATCGCAACGCCCATCTCGGTTTCGGATGTACCGCGACGGGATGTGGTCGCTGGTCGCCACCCTTGACCCATCCACCTTCCGCAACACGGTGTCGTTCCAGATGCTTACTCGTACCCCATCCGGGACGGCGGTCGATGTCCTCACGCGAACGGCGGTAAAAGACTTGAGCGTCTTGGCCGCCTTTTCCCCGATGGTGTTGTAGCGTAACTTGCCATCGGAGTACCGGCCATCTGTAGCCATTTGATATTCCTTTCTTAAGTATTGATATCCGTTTAGCCCGATGATAGGCAGGGCGGTCGAGGAGGTTTGGTGCGCGCTTCGGACAAAGCCCGGCTTTTGGGTGTTGCCGCCCATCGAATGTCGGTTCACCCTTTTTGCCTACCATCCCCGAATATTCCGGTGGCAACCTTTAATGGCTCTTCGCGGTTTAGGGTGGAGTGAGGGTGGAGAGTAGGTTCGGGTTGGGTTTGCCGGCGTAGAGGAGGGCCCGGGTTCGATAGTTGCGGAAGTTGCGGAACCCGAACGCGGCGCGTTTGACGCGTTTGATGAGATTGTTGACGGCTTCGGTGGACGCGTTGGTGACTTGGGCGCGGTGCCAGGCGACGATTTGGGGCCGCCAGGTTTGGAGGGTTTTGCCGAGTTGGTTGACTTCCGGGGGGCAGGATTCGTGTTGGATGTCCTGGGCGAGCAGGCGGACGTAGTCGTCGGCGTCTTGGGGGTCGGTGGTTTGGTAGATTTGCCGGACGGTTTCTTTAGCGTGCCAGCCTTGGCGGACTTCCCCGCGGGGGTCGCCCGAGTCGAGGAGGCTCCGCAGGCGCCTTTTGCCGTTGTCGTCGAGTTTCTCGTAGGCGCGGGTAAGGAGGTTGCGTATCCGGTAGAGGGGGTCTTGTTTCCGGCCGCGGCGCCCATGGGTTTCTTCCTGCACCCGATGGCGGGTTTGGGTCAACCTTCGGTTGGCTACCCCGACGACGTGGAACGGGTCCGCGACCTGCTCCGCCCAAGGCAGCGCCTGGTTGTAGGCGGCCTGATAAGCCCGGAACAAATCCAGCACCGCCCAGCGGATGCCCTCCCGCCATTCGGCAGGGCGGGCAAGCAGCCACCGGGCGGCGGATTTAGCGTCCTTACCAGGGAATATGTCAATCAGCTGACCCTTGCGGACGTCCACCGCCGACGTCATTCACATCCTGGTATGCCACCTCCCGCGGCGTTGGAACAACGTCTCGTCCAACCCCAACGCGTCCACCGCCCCCACCCGCTCCGTGTCCGCCGCCAGCAAAGCCTCCCCCCACCGGTCCACCGCCCTGTCGATCGTGTCCCACGCGCACCTCAGCTCCTTCGCCGCCTCGGCCACCGTCCGTCCCCACCTCCCCACCTGCTCGGTCGCCCACCGTCCCGCCCGACTGGTCAACCGCGACCGCTCCGGAGCGATCCACCCAGCCTGGTCGGTGAATGTGGCCACCTCGCACACCGAAGACGGACACCGCCACCGGCGTTTCCGCCACACCAACCGCACCGGCGCCTCGAACACCGGCATATCCGCCAGCTGCACATCCCCCCTCCCATGCGCCCACACCCCGCCGCCGCACCCCCCGCACACCGGCCGCTCCCGCAAGCACACCACCACCCGCAACACCCCATCCTCCCCCTTCTTCCACCCCACCACCTCCACATCATCCCCCAAACCCACCCACACCTCATTCGCCAGACTAAGATCCTCCTCCACAAGGGGTCCTCCTGCTACTAGGGAGCTTTTACAACCCGATTATGGAGGACCCCACCCCCAAAACCAAGCACCACCCACCAACACCCCCAAACCACCCACTCCACGCTCAAACGCGAAGAGCCCTTTATTTTCCGAGGCTCGGACCCACATCTTCGGGGGGTGGTAAATAGCCGTCGCCCGGGCGCATTAACCCGGCGGCGCCTGGCCATCTGCATCTAGCCGCGTCTTCCGCGCGCCTCTCCCTCTTTGCCTCAACGCCCCCGGAGAGTTCCGGCTATTTTCGGGCCGGATTTCTAATGGCGATGCCGAAGATTTATTCGTCCCCCGCCCCCGTCTCGGAAACTACCGCGCCCCCTTTCCGGGGGCCGTCCGGCCGCGCCGCGCCAGGTGCGGAGCTCCCCGGTTTTTGGAGGCGCCAAACGCGCTCTTGGGGACTGCCTCCCGATGGCGACCCTCCGCCGGCCCGCAAACTCGGCTCCCCTGCCCGGGGGCGTCGGCGGCGCCAGGCTGGCGAGCGGGCATCCGAAAAACGCCGTCTTGGGCGCCGTTGGTTGGCTGATGAATATGTAAAAAACGGGAATTGCTATTACCATCGGCCTCCCGTTCGGTAGGAGGTTTCTTTGCTCAAACGTTTCCCGGCGGCTTTGGCCGCTTTGGCGATGGCGGCCGCGGCCTGCGGCGGCGACTCCCAACCCGCCCCAACCACCGTCGCACCCGATTCCACCTCCGCCCCGACTACCTCCGCCGCTACCCCGACTTCCATCGCCGCCTCCGCTTCTACCGTTGCTCCGGCGGAGTCGGACAATCGGGGGCCGGTCTATCTGCAGGCGGCGACGGTGAACGGGGAGCCGATTGGTATGGACGATGTGACCCGGCTGGTGACCGTGGGCGGCGACACCATGAGCCCGGAACAGTTCGCCAGTGTGCTGGCCTCGGTAATTCTGGGACGAATTATCTACGCGCGGGCGCAGAGTCAGTTCGGCATCACGCTCACCGACGAGGAAACGGAGGAGCGGATCGCCGGAATGGTCGAGCAGTCGGGAGTCAGCCGCGAGCAGTTCTTGGAAGAAAACGAGGTGACCGGGGAAGGCTTGGCCTACTTCGTCGGCACCGACATTCTGGTGGAACGCATCGTCGACGAGTTGGCCGCCGCCGACTCCCCGGCCACCGAGGAGGAACTCCGGGAGATGTACGACTCGCAACCCGCCTCCTACACCGAAGTGTGCTCCTCCCATATTTTGCTGGAATCCGAGTCCGAGGCGCAGGCCGTCTTGGAGCGGGCGCAAGCCGGGGAGGACTTCGCAACCCTGGCCATGGAGCTGTCCATCGGACCCAGCGGTCCCGGCGGCGGCGAACTCGGATGCACAACCGCCGACACCTATGTAACCGAGTTCGCCCAAGCGACCATCACCGCACCGCTGGAGGAGGCGGTGGGCCCGGTGCAAACCCAGTTCGGCTGGCACGTGATTTTGGTGTCGGAGCGCACCGTCCCCTCCTTTGAGGAAGCCCGGGCCGCCCTGGAGTCCGCCCGCGTGTCGGATCCGGGCGCCCTGTGGGCGGAGTGGTGGGGCGGGGTGATCACCGGCGCGGCGGTGGAGGTGGAACCGGAATACGGCCAGTGGACGCCGCAACAGCCGTTCGTGATCCCTCCCGCCTCCTGAGCCCGAGCCGCCCCCGGTTGCTGATCGTCGGGTTGGGCCCCGGCGGGTGGGAGGGGGTTCCGTCCGACAACCGGGCCGCCTTGCTGGACCCCGGCCGGGCCGTCATCCTGCGCACCCGCCGTCATCCGGCGGCGGACGGGTTGGCCGACCGGCGGCCGGTGCGGGACTGCGATGACCTGTACGAGCGGGGCGGGACTTTCGAGCAAGTCTACGAGGGGATCGCGGGGCGGGTCCTGGACGCCGCCGCGGCCGGTCCCGTCGCCTACGCGGTGCCGGGCAGTCCCTGGTACGGGGAGCGCTCCGTCGCCCTGTTGCGGGAGCGGGAGAAGGAGAAACCGGAGATACTGGACGCCCCCTCTTTCCTGGACGCCGCCCTTAGGGTTTTGGGAGCGGAGGGGGCGGACCCCGCCGCACGCGGTTTTACGGTGTGGGACGGGCGCAACCTGCCCGATCCGTTGCTTCCCCACCTGCCCACCGTCGTATTTCAGGTGGACACGGAGCTGGTGCTGGCCGACGTCTTGGAACGCCTGGGCCGCATCCTGCCCGCCTCGGCCCCGATAACGGTCCTGTCCGACCTGGGCTCCCCGCAACAGAAAACGACCTCCTACCCGCTGGCCGAGGTTCCCCCGGCGGCGGCCGGGTCGCGCGCCACCCTGTTCTTCGATCCGCCCCCGTCCGGCCTGGCGGGGGCCATCGGGGTCATGCGCCGTTTGCGCCGGGAATGCCCCTGGGACCGCCGTCAGACCCACGATTCCCTGCTCCCCTACCTGCTGGAGGAGACCTTCGAGTTGGCGGAGGCGATCAGCCGCCTGCCCGCCGGAGCCCCGGCGTCCGCCCCGCATGACGACAACGACGCCGGACAACCCGCCGACGGCTCCTACGCCGACTTGGAGGAGGAACTGGGGGATGTGCTGTTGCAGGTGATTTTTCACGCCAACCTGGCCGGGGAGGCGGGATGGTTCGGGGTGGAGGAGGCGGCGGAAACCCTGCGCGCCAAACTGGTGCGCCGCCACCCGCATGTGTTCGGCGACGTCCGGGCCGACACCCCCGGGCAGGTGATGGCCAACTGGGAGGAAATGAAGCGGGCCGACCGCCCCCGGGATTCGCTGATGGACGGGGTGCCGGAGGGGATGCCCGGCCTGACCCGGGCCGTGAAACTGCAAACCCGGGCCGCCCAAGTGGGGTTCGACTGGCCGGACGCCCGCTCGGTGGTGGGGGACGTGGAGGAGGAGTTGGCCGAGTTGGAGGAGGTGATCGACCATCCCCGGGCCGCCGACGAGATGGGGGACGTGCTGTTTGCGGCCGCCAACCTTTCCCGCCATCTGGGGGCGGATCCGGAGTTGGTTCTGCGCCGGGCGGTGAGCCGTTTCGAGTCCCGGTTCCGTTTCATGGAGGAGGCCGCCGACTTGGAGCAGGCCGACGCGGAGGAGTTGGACCGCCTGTGGGAGATGGCCAAACAGGCCGAGCGCGAGCGGGGCCTCCCCGGGGCGGGTGCGCCGAAAAGCGCCCCGTCCGTGATAGATTCCCCCTAAAACCGGCAGGAGGTTGGGTGAATACCCTCATTCACAAGGTGCATGCCCGGCAGATTTTGGACTCCCGCGGCCATCCCACGGTGGAAGCGGAGGTTCTGCTGTATTCGGGGAGGCTGGGCCGGGCCGCCGTCCCGTCCGGGGCGTCCACCGGCTCGCGGGAGGCGGCGGAGGTGCGGGACGGCGGGCCCAAGTTCGCGGGCCGGGGCGTGTCCCGGGCGGTAGCCGCCGTAACGGAGACCATCTCCCCCGCCTTGCAGGGCCGCGACGCCGTCGACCAGGAGGCCCTGGACCAGGAGATGGCCGACCTGGACGGAACCCCCGACAAGTCCCGCTTGGGGGCCAACGCCATCCTGGCCGTGTCTTTGGCGCTGGCCCGGGCCGCGGCCGCCGAGACCGGACTGCCCCTGTTTCGCTACCTGGGGGGCCCGTCGGCGCGGACGCTTCCCACCCCCATGCTCAACGTCGTCAACGGCGGGGCGCACGCCTCGGGCGCGCTGGACATCCAGGAGTTCATGCTGGTTCCGGGCGGGTTTCCGTCTTTTGCGGAGGCGTTGCGGGCCGGGGTGGAGACGTATCACCATCTGAAGAAGTCCCTGGCCGGACGGGGGTTGAGCGTCAACGTGGGCGACGAGGGCGGGTTCGCCCCCGATTTGCCCCTCACCCGGGACGCCCTCGATGCTTTGCTGTCCGCCATCGAAGGGGCCGGATATCAGCCGGGGGAGGAAATCGCCCTGGCCCTGGACGCGGCCGCCACCGAATTCCATCGGGAGGGACGTTATCATCTGGACGGCCGGCGCCTCTCGTCGGAGGGCCTGATTGATTTTTACGAAGGCTTGGCGGACGACTATCCGATCGTTTCCATAGAGGACGGAATGGCCGAAGACGACTGGGCGGGCTGGACGGAGTTGACCGCCCGCCTGGGGGAGCGGACGCAGTTGGTGGGGGACGACCTTTTCGCCACCGACGAGGCGACTTTGCGGAAGGGCGTCTCGTGCGGAGCGGCCAACGCCATTCTGGTGAAAGTCAATCAGATCGGTTCCCTGTCCGAAGCCCTGCACGCGTTGGATACGGCCCGCGGGGCGGGTTACGGGCGGGTGGTGTCGCACCGGTCGGGCGAAACCGAGGATGTGTTCATCTCCCACTTGGCGGTGGGCGTCAACGCCGGCCAAATCAAAACCGGGGCTCCCGCCCGTTCCGAACGCACCGCCAAATACAACGAGCTGTTGCGCATCGAAGAACGCCTGGGCGGGCAGGCCCGCTATCGGGGATTTGCGGCCCTGGCCGGACCCGGACGGCGGGGGGCGGGGGAGTAAAGCGATGGGTGGATCATCCCGCAAGCGGGGTTTCATCATCACCGGGCTGTTGGTGGTCGGGATGGGGGTCGCCATTTTCAACGTTTTCCCGTTCCGGCAGACCATCGCCCAGAACCGGGCGGTGGAGGAGGCGCGCATGGAGTTGGAGACCCTGCAGGCCGAGAACGAGCGTTTGGAAAGGGATGTGGAAACCCTCCGCTCCCCCTCCGAGATCGAGCGGATCGCCCGCGCCGACTACGGCTACGTGCGCCCCGGCGACATCAGTTACGTGATCGTGGGCGCGGACGGGGAGGAGACCCCCGCTTCCGGGGAAGGGGACCCTCCGCCGGAGGAACCCGGGAACGAGGATGATTCCACCGGCTTCTGGTCGGCGGTGTGGGGTTTCATAACAGGCCGCGACCTGACCGATGGATGACCAGCGGGCGGTCGCGGTCCAAATCCAACGTTCGTTGCGGGCCCGGGTGGAGACGGCCTCCCGTTGCCATCTGGGATTGCCGACGACGGTGCGGGTTCCGCCCCTTCTGGACGACGGAACCCCCTTTCCGACATTGTTCTGGCTGAGCTGCCCGCTGGCGGTGAAACGGGTGAGCCGCCTGGAGGGGGCCGGGGGGGTGCGGGCCATGGAACGACGGGTTGCGTCGCTCCCGGAGTTCGGGGAGGCCCTGGAGCGGGCGCACGCCGACTACGCGGCCCTCCGGGAAAGCCTGCTCGCCGCAGACGTCGTTCCCCGCCCCTCCGGGGGGGTGGCGGGCGCGGCGCGGGGGGTGAAATGCCTGCACGCCCACTACGCCCATTTCCTGGCCGGGGGTTCCAACCCGGTGGGGGAGATGGTCGCCCCGTGGGCGGAACCGCTGGACTGCGCCGTCCCGTGCGTCGTCGAACAGGACGGAAAGGCGGTTCCCAACCCCCGCTGGAGCGCCGGCCGGTAGTATGGGGGGCAAGCCCGGGTGACGGAATTGGCAGACGTGGCGGACTTAAAATCCGTTGTCCTTATCAGGGCATGTGGGTTCGAATCCCACCCCGGGCACCCCCGCCTGCTCGGTGGGGGACGGTTCGGTGCGCGGCGGCCGGCTGATAAGCCCCGACGCAAGCCTGGATCATGAGCGGTGGAAACTGGTGTAGGATATTGTTACGCAAGGCGGCAAGCTGTCGTCCGGTTGGCGTCATCCGACCGAACGGAACGAAAGGGAAGAACGTGAAGCGCATCATCATCGGAGCATTGACCGGTTTGGTGTTGGCCGCCGTTGTCATCGTGTCAATGGGGATCGGCACCGATTGGGGGGCGGAACGTCCGAACATGGCGGCGATAGCCGGTTTTGCCGCTATCATGCTAGCCGCTATTGTGGCGGAACGGCTAATTCGCCGGGCGTTTGCCAACCGGGCGCGCAAGCATCGGACATCATCCCCTAGCGAAAATCCTCAAACGGAAACCCGTACGACCGCAAAGATATGACCAAAAGCAAAGACAAATGGATATACGATACTTGGGGTCGTATATTCGCTACCGGATATCTGATGGCCGCGGCTATTATCCTGTTTGATGGGTGGCCGCGCTGGTCATCCATCGTGTTGTCCGCATTATTCTTGTTAGCAACGCTTGCGGCCACCTTTGATGTTGTCGGATTTCCACATGCAGATGATGTTATAATATCCCTTGTTTTGTTAGGGATAACAATTATTTATGCCTTATTGATGGGAGGTTTTGTGGTTGTTCCCATATATATTTTTGGCGTTGTTGCCCGGTATATATGGAAGGGTTGGAAACCCAATCGTACGTAACGCTAAACGGAGATGATGGACACAGAGGCAGTACGATCTCCACCGCCTATCGTGCAGAAGTCAACTGCGAACATGGATATGAGGGGTGATGTTTCGTGCTTTCATACAAAACGGTTATTACCATCCCATGAAATCTCGCTAGCGTTGCCATTCATCCGTTTGGGTAGGTTAGGGCTTCGTAGATGCCGCAGGAACCCAACTCTATGTCGTCGGCCCAGCACACCAATTTTGACCACGGGTGAACGTAAACGGCGTCAAAGAAATTTTGGTCTTCCAGCGGCTTGAACAACGGTTTGCCCCGCAGGTCGCTGACATCCACCTCCCCTTCTACTCCATCCTCAAATTTCACCCACAACTTCCAGTCCCCAGCGGGCCGTACGTCCTCCACCGCTACCAATGTCATTGCCTTAGTCCTCCTCTTGTTGTTACCGCCCCCTATTCATCATCCTAATGCCAAATTATAAAGATACCCGCCTCGATGGTTAATGTCTCCTCCGGCCGGGTCGGGTGTCCGCGGTCCCTGCGCCGCGGGATTTGCGCAGGTCCCCTATCTTGCCCGGTATGCGGGAGTCGGTCAACCCCCGATCGCGGTTTCCAGCGCCTGGTCGCAGACCGGACGCTTCACCTGCGGAACCAGTCCCGGCGGGGCCGGTTCGTAAGGCCCGGGCGACACAGGCGGGAGACGGCGACGGTCGCGGCCGGGTTGCCATAGCGGGCATCGCGGTGCGATGTTGCTCTCCTGTGATCTGGGCTTGGGTTTGCGTAGCGAATTTATCGGGTTAGGATGGCGTAAGCAACGTTCCCGCCGAACGGGGATACCCTACGTTTACGTTAGGAGCAAGCAGGCAATGGCAAAGCAAGATTCTCCGCCACCGGATCCCGATGCCGGCGTTCCATCGGAGGACTCTTTGCCGAACGGTTATCGCGTCATACGGTTGCCGACGTTGGAGGTTCGGCCCTCGGTTGCGCCCATCCCGAACGAGGAGGAGGATCGGCCCGCCAAAAAGAGCAAGGAAAAGTTCTTTGAGCACCCGCTCAACAGGCGCTCCTCCACCGCAGTAAATCCGCTAATGTACCGTAGCGGTATTCCGATCAAGCATGATCCCGGTCTCGGTCCATGACATACACTCCCGTCGCCCGTCATAGGTTGTCCCTCAGGGTTTGTCGGTTTTGGCATAGTTCGTATTTGTAACTTATATACGGTGCTATGGCGGGACCTGGCTCGTTTCACCTGCGGAACCGGTCCCGGCGGGGCGGGGGGCCCGTGCGACAGGCGGGGGAGGGCGATGGTCGCGGCCGGGTTGCCAGCGCGGGCGTCGCGGCGCAATGTTGCTCCCCTGTATCTGGGCTTGGGTTTGCGTAGCGAATTTATCGGGGTTAGGATGGCGTAAGCAACGTTCCCGCCGATAGGGGAGCCCTAGCGTTAGGAGCAGGACAGGCAATGGCAAAGCATGATTCTCCGTCACCGGATCCCGATCCCGGCGTCCAGCCGCAGGACACTTTGCCGGACGGTTACCGCGTCATACGGTTGCCGTCGTGGGAGGTTCGGCCCCCGGTTGCGCCCATCCCGAATGAGGAGGAGGATCGGCCTGCTGATAAGCGGAAGCGCGAGTTCTGGGATCACCCGCTCAACAGGCGCTCTTCCACATCAGTAGACTCGCCGAAGTTTCATCGCGGTTTTCCTATCAAGTATCTTCCCTATACCCATCCATGACATACACCCCCGTTGCCCGTCATAGGGTAGCCTCAAGGTTGTTTGGACGGTTTTAGGGAGATATTTTGGTCCATTTCCCGCCCTTGAACTCGGCTACGATCTGCTTAGGAGAAGCCTGTTCTGCCAATGCTTGTTGAACCGCCTGATCAACTGCGGGTTTTATCTGTTGTAAAATCTCCTCTATTATGTCTTGGTAACTCTCTGGTTCCCATTTAGATGGTATAAGCAGGTTGGGAGTTATTTGAAGACTTTGTGGGATTTGGCGCACCGTATTGATTTCAAATCTTCCTAGAAATTCAAAGACTGTCTCGGTGCTCTCTACTACGGCAATTGCTATGTCCTCGGTTGTCTTGCCGTGTTCAGTGATGCTAGCCTCTATATCAGGGGCTTCTCTGAGTTTGAGATACTGTTCGTACTTACAGAATAGGTTCCACATTGCGATTTCTACATCATCCGGAGCGGCCACCGCGCGCAGGTTCATTTCGCGAGCTTCTTTGCAACCGATTGCATGTCCGTGAGCGTAGACGCGGGTCGCAAGAGTATCTACTATCTTTTGCCGGATGTGCTCACTCAATGGTTCTTTCTGCGAGGTTAGCATTTGGAGGGCTACATCTTGAATATGGGATCTGATACGGTGGACGGATCCTAAAGAAACTGCCCCTATATGTTCAGATAGGTGTGCGAGACTTTCGGTAAGGGCCGACTGATCGGAAAGCCCGACTTCTTCTTGCGTAAATCGTAAATATGCCATTACATCTTCGACGCTGATACCTTCTTCAACCGCACTTCCTCGTTTCCGAAAGTACCGGGTAGGGTCAATGGGGCCCAATTCACCGTGTTTGCCGAAGACAATTTCGTCGGCTCCAAGCGCCAATAGCGTTGCGGCGCTGTTGGCTCTAAATGGTATTAGTATGCTCCAAGTTTCGCAGTATTGACGTAGAGCGGACGCAATACGCCAAGGCACTTCAGTGTCGCCGCCTCTGGAGTAGAGAAAGAGGTCTATTTTCTCTACCGGGCCCATCTGACGCAGAACGTCAAACAGCGGACGAACCGCATCCCCGCTGATCTGGGCGCGGCAATGATCCCGATCACCGGTAATGTAGGTGATCACGCGGGAGCCGCGCAGGCCCTCCAGTGCCTCTATGTATTCTCTTCTGTCAGCCATGTGATTTCTCCTCTCCGGGTCGGGCCCCCTAAAGGGTGCTACGGCGTTGCCAGCCGCCGCATAATTCGCATGGTAAACCCCATCCGGAGCTATCAGGACCAGGCCCTCCGAAAACGCCCGTGGAGCGGGATTCGGGGAAACGGGGAAGCGAAATCGGCCGCCCCGTCGGTCGGGACCCGTTGTCTGCCCCCTAATCGCCCCCGCCCCGGGTCAGGAAGTGGGGGGAGGGGCGGGGCCGGGGTGGACGTCCACGGTCCAGGTGCCGTGGGATTTGAGCAGGTCTTCCAACCGGCCCGGGCCGCGGGAGTCGGTCAACTCCCGGTCGCGGGCCTCCAGCGCCTGGTCGTAGACCGGACGTTCCACCATGCGGAACAATCCCAGCGGGGTCGGCCCGTACGGCCCGTGCGACAGGCGGGAGACGGCGAAGGCCGCCGCCGGGTTGTCGGCGTGGGCGTCGTGCACGATGATGCGATCCGGATCAACCTCCGCCCGGTTCCTGATCACCGCCTCCCCCCCTTCCCACACCACCGCCTTCTCCCCGCCGGGGCCGAACACGACCGGCTCCCCGTGCCGCAGCATTATCCGGTTGACGGTGCGTTCCTGTTTGCCGGTCAGGTTGATAAACGCCTTGTCGTTGAACACGTTGCAGTTCTGATAAATCTCGATCAAAGCCGACCCCCGGTGCCGGAACGCCGCCTCCAGCATGGAAATGGTATGCGGGCGGTCCATATCCAGGGTGCGGGCTACGAAAGTCGCCTCCGCTCCCAAGGCCAGGCTGACCGGATTGAACGGGTGGTCCAGCAGGCCGGTGGGGGAGGACTTGGTGGTTTTGCCCCGCTCCGAAGTGGGGGAGTACTGCCCTTTGGTCAAACCGTAGATTTGGTTGTTGATCAGCAACAGTTTCAGGTTCACGTTGCGGCGCAGGGCGTGTATCAGATGGTTGCCGCCGATGGCGGTCATATCCCCGTCCCCGCCCACCACCCACACCGACAGGTCGGGGTTGGCGACCGCCATCCCGGTGGCCACCGCCGGAGCCCGCCCGTGAATGGTGTGAAACCCGTAGGTGTTCATATAGTAGGGGAACCGGGCCGCGCACCCGATGCCGGACACGAACACCATGTTCTCTTTTTTGACGTCCAACCCGGCCATAAAGGTCTGCGCCGAGGCCAGGATGGTGTAGTCCCCGCATCCGGGGCACCAGCGCACTTCCTCGTCGGTCTGAAAGTCGGCCCGCGTGTAACGGGCGCCGGCGACGGTCATGCTCCCAGAGCCTCCAATATTTTCGCCTTCACTTCCGCCGCTTTGAAAGGCCGCCCCTGCACCGCGTTCATGGAAATAATCGGCTTCAGGTATTCCGCTTTCAGCAGGCGGGCCAACTGCCCGTTGTTCTGTTCGGGAACCAGCACTTTCTCATAGGAGGCCAGCACGGTGGCCATATTGGAGGGCAGGGGATGGAGATGGCGCAGTTTGGCGTAGGCCGCCCGATGTCCGTCGGCGCGGACCCGGGCCACCCCCGCCCGGCCGGTGGAGCAGGAGAAACCCCAGCACAGAACCAGCAGGTCGGCCCCCTCCGGGTCGTTCACTTCCAAATCGGGGATGTCGCCCGCGATGTTGGCTATTTTCCAAGCCCGGATGTCGGTCATCAGCTGATGGTTGTCCGGGTCGTAGGACACGGCCCCGGTGGCTTCTTCTTTCTCCAACCCGCCGATGCGGTGTTCAAGCCCCGCCGTTCCCGGCGTCGCCCATTCGCGGGCCATGGTGTCCATATCCCGCAGATAGGGCAGAAACCCCCCGTCGCTGTTGGGCTCCCGGGCCAGGCGGGTTTCCAGGCGGGGGAGCCGGGCGGGGTCCGGCAGGCGCCACGGTTCGGACCCGTTGGCGATGTGGGCGTCGGACAGCAGAATCACCGGCGTCATGTATTTGAGGGCGATGCGGCAGGCTTCGATGGCCGTGTCGAACGCGTCGGCGGGGGAGGTGGCGGCCACCACCGGCAGGGGGGATTCCCCGTGCCGCCCGTGCAGGGCGATCATCAGGTCGGACTGCTCCGGTTTGGTGGGCAATCCGGTGGAGGGCCCGCCCCGCTGCACGTCCACGATCACCATCGGCAATTCGGCGGTGACCGCCAGGCTTATGGTTTCGCTTTTCAGGGCCAGGCCGGGGCCGCTGGTTCCGGTCACGGCCAAGGAGCCGGCGAAGGCCGCCCCCACCGCCGACCCGGCGGCCGCGATCTCGTCTTCCGCTTGAAATGTTTTCACTCCGAAGTGGGGATGGCGGGACAACTCGTGCAGGATGTCGGAGGCGGGGGTGATCGGGTAGGAGCCGTAGAACAGGCGCAGGCCCGCCTGATGGGCGGCGGCGATCAGCCCCCAGGCCAGGGCGGTGTTGCCGGTCACGTTGGTGTAAACGCCGGGCGGCAGGGCGGCCGGGCGCACTTCCAGCCGCCGGGCGTAGCCTTCCACGGTGATCCCGTAGTTGTATCCGGCTTTGAGGGCGGCCAGGTTGGCGTCCCGCACCTGCGGGGCTTTGGCGAATTTGCCTTTGATCCAGTCTTCGGTGACGGCCAGTTCCCTTCCGAAGAGTTGCAGGATCATCCCCAGGGCCAGGAAGTTTTTGGAGCGGAGCACCCCCCGCCCGCTGATGCCGGTGTCTTTCACCGCTTCCATGGTCAGGGTTTCCATCGGTGCGGCATGCAGGTCGTAGGAGGCCAGCGCCCCGTCCTGCAAAGGGTCGGTTTCGTATCCGGCCTTGTGCAGATTGCGTTCGTCGAAGGCTTCCCGGTTGACGATGAGGATGCCGTCGGGCGCCAAATCGTCCAGGTTGGTTTTGAGGGCGGCCGGGTTCATCGCCACCAGCACGTCCGGCTGGTCGCCCGCGGTGTGGGTGTCCCAGTCGGAGATTTGCACCTGGAAGGAGGAAACCCCGGCCAGGGTGCCCGCCGGAGCCCGGATTTCCGCCGGGAAGGAGGGCAGGGTGTTGAGGTCGTTGCCGAACAGGGCCGCCGACAGGGTGAACTGGTTTCCCGCCAGTTGCATCCCGTCCCCCGAGTCGCCGGCGAAGCGGATAACCGCCTTGTCCATGCGGTCCGGTTCGCCGGCCCCCGCTTCCCCGTTGGGCGGGGAGCCGATTGCGCCGGTCCCGGCCGCTGACTGAGTTGTTGTTTCCTGATTCACGTTTTCCTGCCAGACGCGCAAACCGGGCGGGGCTTGCCGGATTTTCCCAGGTTGTTTTGGAACCCCCAGACTACACAGCGTAGCGCCGATTTTCAACATAAAAATTCCGGGCGGTCAGACGGACAGTTCCCGGCGGTGGCCAGTTTCCGGGCGCTGCGGCGGCCAAGGGCGGGGCTTGCCATTTTTTTCCAGTTTTTTCGAACCCCCTAATTTCGATAGCGTAGCGCCGATTTCAACCCAAAAAATGTCCGGGCGGCCCGACGGCCGGGTCCCGGGCGGCGATATGCGGCGTCGGTTGGCGGTATCCGTTTCGGCGGCGGACGTCCGAGCGGGTCGTCCGCCAGTTCGGACCGGTGGGAACGATAGTCGGCGGGCGTTCCGGTCGTCCAGCTCGTCGGCCGCCCGTAGCTCGGCGACGGTCCTGCAACATCGGGCGGCGGGTTATCCGAACACCGTCCGGCAGTCGGCTGGTCGTACCGGGGCTGGGACATATCGGCGCAGTTGCGCCGTAGCAGGGCCTGTTAAGGTTAGGGCGGCTACTGCATAGTCCCGCCCGTCGATTGCCGGAATAACCGGGCGGTCCCGGAGAGCGGGCCCGACCGGACGCCGTCCCCCCATCGCCCCAGCCGTCCCGAAGGTTTTTACGTTCAAAATCGGTGCTACGCTATCAATTTGGGGGCGTTTGACGACCTGGAAAAATTTGGCAATCGCCTCCGGTCCCTGTCCTTTCCCGCAGGAACGCCGTCGGCGGAATACCGGAAACAACCTAGTGTCAGGCAATGGCATTCTGTCAAGTGCGCCGTTTGTCAGTATTCTTCTGACAGCGGTCTATACCTTGGTAACTGTGCGCCCGTGTTCATAATAAATTTTTTGCCCTTTGTTTGTCAAAAGTAACAAATCGCAGAAAGTCCACCCGTATTATTCTGCCACCTTGCTCGATGGACAATCGTTTCCAGTCAATAGGCAGGCCTGTATCCCCGCCCTTTGATATCCGGGCCTTGATTACCTTCACATCTTGGTCATACTTGCCTGGCAGATTCTGCCAGTGTCTTATCTATTCATGACTCGTCAGGCCTGTCTACGGTCAGTTGATAAAGTTGATCTCGATGTGTTTTGAAAAAGGTATGGGTAAGAGTTCTCAAAGGCTTTCTTAGTCAGTCATTGTCATCGTCTTTCTGTAGCAGGTCAATAAGGTTGTCAATATCAGTGCCGTATCTGGTTATTGCCATTTCAAACAGGTCGGCCTTGTGTATTATATAGGCAAGTGCGCTTTTGGCAGGATGCCAGGCCCGCCTTATTTCGTCAGTCATAGCGTCGGGTATGGCAGAGTGAACTTCAAAGTATTCAAGGCAGTTCGTTATTGCCCGTAAAGCCAGGTCCGCGCCTTGCCTTGCCGCATATATGACATTCAAAATATCTGTCAGTGTTGCGTTTGACGGGTCAGGCAGTTTGATTTTCCGCCTGCCTTCTGTTCGTTTGTATGCCCATGCGAATTTCAAGGCAGTCGCAGAATAGTCAAACCCTGTTATGGTGTCATACTTGCCTGCGTATTCGCGCAGTTCGCCCAGCGTTCGGCTAGCGACATACTGCACGCGGTCATTGAATAGGTCATCGACCTTGTCAATATCAGTGTCTTCCGCCTTTGCCACCGCTTCCGCCGCAACTTGCGGCAAGTATGTCGCAAGGTCCGTCTGCGCCATTGAGTTTGCGCCCCTTTCGTTCGTAGGTTCGCCATCGGCTTGATTATACCCGGCAGTCTGCCAGATGTAGATGTCCGGAGGGTCTGTCAAGTATATGCGCCTGATGGCAGGCCTTGCGCCGGGTCAAGAAGGCTTGAAAAGCGTCAGTATGATGTGCCAGGTTGGGGTGGGGCGACGGGGCCGGAGGATCCGGATCCGGAGGGGAGCGGCGGCGGTCGGCCCGGGCACGCGCTCGCTGGGGCGCGGCTCCGTTTTAGGGAAGGAAGAGGCGGATCATCGTCCAATCGCCGACGACGGCCAACCCCAGGACAGCGAAGAACAACCGCCGCGAACAGGATTCCGCCGAGGCCCGTTCTCTTCCTCTCCGGCTACGCCGACGCCGCGCCCGCCCGGTAGTCGGCTCCTACGCCCTCGTAGCGGGCGATCTCCCGTCAGATTTCCAGTGCCCTTGTCGCCTTGAGGCGCGCCGGCCTCGGCCGCTTTCCGGGCATCCTGCCGGCCCTCCTCGTAGGTCGAACACGCCCGCTCTCCCCGACCCGCGTTCCTCTTTAGAGCGTCCTCTACCAAGTGCTCCTCGGTCATCATCTTCAGCTCTCGTCGGTTGATTGTCCGATCATCACCCCGACAGCCTCGGAGATTTCTCGATTTCTCGCTGTCGGGTTTGGCCGGTAGGCGGGTCGGGACGCGGTTGCCCGTCAGGGCGACGCGGCGCGGGCGGGGGGTTTGGTCGGTCTGCGCGGCGGCGTTCCGGTGCGGGTTTGCCGCCGTACCGATCCTGCTGGTGATGTCAACCAGGTTGACGGACGGGAGCGTCGCACGCATCCTTTGTCCCGCACCACGGCCGCCGGGCCTTGCGCCCGGTTGTCCGGTCGCTGGTCGCGTCCCGGCCATAAATGATCCCGCACGCGGAAAGTCGGGTGATAGGTTGTCCAGCACAGAAAGGCGGGACGGGCCCGGTACCCGACTTCGCGCAACCTCGTGCGGGTGGAGACCGGGCCGACGCGTCCCGGTTTTAGTCAGCCGTCATCACCCCATCTGCGTCGGGGTTGCCCGGTTTCTCGCTGTCGGGTTTGGCCGGTGGGCGGGTCGGGGAGCGGGCGCCGCGTCAGGGCGGCGCGGCGCGGGCGGGGGGTTTGGCTGGCCTGCGCGGGGGCGGAGGCGGGGGTGGTGGTCCGGTGCGGGGGCGGGTTTGCCATTTGTTTCCGGTTTTTACCAGTTCCCGGTTGTGTTCCTGCAACTCTCGGTGGTGGGGCCCGCACAAGGAGACCAGGTTGTCAATATCGGTGGGACCGCCGTCGTACCAATCCTGCAGGTGGTGCAACTCGGTTTGGTGAACGGGGGCGTCGCATCTGACGCATCCTTTGTCCCGCACCGCGGCCGCTAGGCGTTGGGCCCGGTTGCCCAGTCGCTGGTTGCGTCCCAGCCACAGCACGCGGCCTTTGCCTCCGAAGATGATCCCGCACACCGAGGCGTCGGGGGAGAGGTTGCCCAATACGGAGGGCGGGACGGGCCCGACGCCCAGGATTTCGCAGTTCCCGTCCGGTCGGGATCCGTTCAGCAAGTCCAGGTCGACTACTGCCACCACCTGGGTGGGTTCTTTCCCCGCCCCGTTACCGGTGGGAAGGGGCTCCAGGGTGTGGGCGCGGCGCCCGGTGATGAGTTCCACCAGGGCGTCGGTCCGGCGTTGGTCGCCGGTGCGGATGTCGTCGGGGTGGGCTTCCCCGCCGGAGTCGTCCCGCCGCAACAGGTCGGTGTGCTTGTCCAAGGCTTGCCGCACCTGCCCGAAGCTGACGTAGTCCATTTCGGCGTGCAGGATTCCCATCTCCAGTTCCTTGCTCCAAAACAGGTGCGTCTTCCGTTGCGTCTTCTGCCGCCCCAGCAACCCCTCGCCCCGGTCCGGGCTGTGGGCGTTGGCCCACCGGCGGGAACGCTTGCGGAAATCATCCGGATTGGAGGACGCGGCCTCCGCCAGCAATCCCTTGTTTTCGTCCACCTGTTTGGCTCCGCACTCCCCGGCGGCGTTAGCCAACGCAGCAGCGTTGGACATGGTGATTTCCCCCGCCTCCAGTTTGGCGCGGGTGTTGGGCATTTCCTCCAGTCGGCGGGACATTTGCGACAGTTGTTTGGCTTCCCGGTTGGTGACCCCCAGCTGATCCCGCAGCGCCTCGCCCGACCCGGCTCCCCCGTCGGCGCGGCTGAGCCGTCCGGCCAAGTGGCATTTCAGGGAAGACACCTGTGCGTCGATTTGTTTTACCGTTTCCGCTATCTCCCCCAGCTCCGTCGGGGACAGGTCCGGTTCGGCCAGTCGGCGCAGGTCGGCCAGGCCGGCGGCGGTGATGGTCTTCACCCGCGCGCAGGTTTCCTGTCGGGTTTCGGTGGGGGTTTGGTTGTTGTGTTGCATGGTGTTCACCTTAGGAGGGGGGTGTGACATTCTTTTTGGGGCTTGTATAGAGTATAACCGAATAGAGTAAATATTATTCCCATATTCTACACTATTTAAAAACAGATGTCAAATCGGCCACCCGGCGCTCCCCCGCCGCAACCGGGTTCGCGTTCCGCAACCCGATCCGGGACCACCGGGAACAACGCCTGCGCCAACGAATCCCCGGCAGAAACCGACCCAGCGCGCCCGCTCGCCCGCCCACGGCCATCTACACCTGACCGCCCGAGCCTCCGACCGCCGCCCCACTCGGAAAATCTTACGTCCAACCCGGCGCTAAGCTCTTCAAATTGGGGGAGCAAAACGCCTGGAAAAATCTGCCAACCCCCGACCCCGCCCGCCAAACCGCCTGCCCGCCGCCGACCGCCCCCGGCCATCTACACCTAGCGACAGACGCCGACCGCTGTCCCCGGCGTGCGGACGAACTAGACGACCCCGCCGCTCACCCCGCCCGCCGCAGAAGCCCCCCGCCTCCGGGTCGCCGAATGCGAATCCGCAATCCGTTGCTACGACCGGACGGCGGAAACAACCCTCCGATGACCGCCCGGACGGACAACCAGCGGATGGCGGCCCTCTTCCAACAAAGCCTCTTCCGGTCTCCAGAGGCGATCAGTTGCGCCGAGGGTGGGGTTCCGGGGGCGGGGGCAATGCCGGGGTCGGGCATCCCGGACGGGGTTCCGTCAATTATTCATGTTGTCCAACCCGATGGTTTTGCGGAGATGGGCGACGGCGGGGGTGGCCGATAGCGGCGAGTCGGTCAGGGACGGGCGGGGCGGGTTGGCGGACGGGGGCGGGCGGTCAGGTCCGGGGTGGGGCTTATGGTGCCGGAGGATCCGGACCCGGAGGGAACGGCGGCGGTCGGCCCGACCCGCGCTCGCTGGTATGCGGCGCCGTTCTAAGGAAGGGGTCCCCCTTCCTCAAGGGGCAGACCAACTTCTCCCCGGACGCCCCGGTGAGGTCGTCCGCCTCACTGGGAAACGAGTTCGGAGTAACCATCGCCTCCGGATGACGGACGCTCCGGCAACGGGGCTGGCCTGGCGGCGGTGGTTCACTTCCGCCCCCGGCCGTCCCCCTTTTTTTGGGCGGAGTAACGCACGTTTCGTCCGCTCGGGGATTTGTCTTTCCCGCCGTGTAGCCTCCGGGGTATGGATAAGAGCGTTTTGGACTTCATCAGGGTAAGAAGCCGCTACGAAGGGGTGTGCGTCGTCGGCCCGCCCGGTTCTGGCCGTATCTTGGAGTACAAGGCGGGGGATGTCTTCACCCTCGCCGAGATGGGCTACGACTCGGAGTTGGAGTCCGGTTTTGACGGCTGGAAGTTCGTGGACCATATAAACAGCGCCTTGGAGCGCATCGACGCGGTGGAGGCGCTTCTTCCATATGCGGGATACGCACTTGGGATGGATCACGTCCCACCTAGGCCGCGCCCGCGCCGGTTCCGCATCCGGCGGGGGCTGGGAGGGAACGCCCGGGAGGTTGTCCGCTGGGCGAAAGAGATGGCCGCCTACGCCGAGATTTTGCCCGCGTCGGGGAGGACGGCTGATGGCGGCCGGGGCCCGCATATCCGCCTCCGGAAGGCCATCGACGCCCGGCTCCGGGAGTTGCGGGGGCATATCAAAGAGGCGGCGGACTTGAAGAAGGAAGCCGCCGGTCTCCGCAAACGGGACGAGAGCGGCGACCACGAGCGGGCTATAGGCAAAGCCGCCGAGCCGCCGGGGTGCTCCGGGGCGGCGGTGAAGGCCGTAGCCGCCGATGCCGGATAAGGGTTCGGCGGGGAAAGAAGGATAAGAGAGAATGAGGTTGCCGAACGATACTTCCAAACTCTTCGGTCATTACGATGCCATCGACGCTTTGGAGAGGAAACTCGCCGAGGAGTTGGCGAAGGTTCATAACCCGGTGTGCTTCGACAGCCCGGAGGTCTATATGGAGAGGTTGCGGGTTGACATTCCCCGGCTGGGAGAGCCCAGAATCAAAAAGACCGGAGAGGGAGCCTTCCCCGCCGGTAGGGAGGCCTTCTCCCGAGGTTGCTCCCCCGACACCCCCATACCGGGATACTCATTCACCTTGGAGATTCCCTTCGATGGCGACGGCCGCGTGTTTAAACACACCCCCTCCCACTGGTTTCCATCCGGGCGGCAAGAGGGTCGCATCGAAGACGGGTTTATCAGCGCCGAGTTTTATGTTCTCAAGTCCAAACCGGAGACGGTGGCGGCGCACATTACCGAGGAGAGGAGGGAGATAGAAAAAAGGATCGGGCAATGGTTCGACAACGCCGTCGCCGACTTCGAGGGTTGGAACGCCCGGTTGGGGGAACTCGTAGAGGGCGCCATCGCCGCCCGACGGAGGGAGATAGTAGAAGACGGTGAGGTCCGCCGGGCTATCAACGAGGCCGTCGCGAAGGCGTAGACGGGCGCAACGCGACGACTAATTTTCCGTCGCCTCCGTTGCCGCGCCAAGAGGCTATCAGCTGTGTCCGAGGGGGGCGGGGTTCCGGGGGTTTGGTTAGGGGCAACGCTTGGGCGGGGCATCCCAGGTGGTTTAGGGGAGGTGGAGCGTTTGGAGGGGTCGGTGGGAGATGGGGGTCCGTCAATATACATGTGTGTCCCCGAGCCGGTGTTTTGCGGGGGCGGTCGGCGGTGGTCGGGTCGGAACGGTCGGTCGGGCAGGTTCCGGTCGGGTGGGTTTCGGGACGGAGCGGCGGGCGGGTATCGGGCGGTTGTGCGGCCGGGGCGGGGGTTGCCGGGTAGTTGACTAAGGCGGTGGAGCCGTTTAGGGGGGTTCGGGTGGGAGGTGGGGGGTCCGTCAATATACATGTGGTCCGGATACATGTAGTCCGGGCCAGCGGTGTTTGCGTGGGCGGCCCGGACTACGGTCGGGCTGGGGGTGGGGAGGTTGTGCGGCCGGTGGCGGGGATTGGCAAATTTTTCCAGGTGTTTTGCACCCCTAATTGAAGAGCGTAGCGCCGGGTTGGGACGTAAGATTTTCCGGGCGGGGCGGGGGCGGTCGGAGGTTTGGGCGGTTAGGCGCCGGCGGATAGAGGCGGGGGGCGGTAGCCGACTAGGCCGGCTTCTTCCAGGGCGATGCCCGTTTCCAGCAGTTGCTCTTCTTGGCGCCAGGGGGCTATCAGTTGCACCGAGGGGGGCGGGGTTCCGGGGGCGGTCAGGGGCAACGCCAGGGCGGGGCATCCCAGGTGGTTGACCAGGGCGGTGAAGCCGCTTAGGGGGGTTCGGTAGAAGACGGGGGTTCCGGCGATATCCATATCCATGTCGTCCAAACCGATGGTTTTACGGGGGTGGCCGACGGTAGGGGTGGCCAGCAGGTGATGGTCGGCGAACAGCTCCCGGGCCCGGGCCCGCATCGTTTCCCGCCGCGCCAAAGCGGTCTGGTATTCCTCCGGGGTTACCGCCGCGGCGGTCCGCAGTCGTTCGGCTACGTCTCCCCCGTAGGGCAGGCCCTGCGTCAGCCACCGCCGGTGAATGCGGACGGCTTCGGCTCCCACGATGGTGAAAATGTTGCGGTCGGGGACCAGTTCCGGGGCGGCCACCCGTCGCACTTCCGCTCCCAGGCCGGCCAGGTCGTCGCAGAATCCTTCAAAACCCCGTCGGACGGTGCGGCTGCGGGGGATGGTTTCCAGCCAGGTCATGGGAACCGCGACCCGTATTCCGGCCAGCGCCGGGCCCGGCGGCGGGTCGGACCCGTCTGAGGGGGCCAGCGCCCGGTAGAGGAGGCGGGCGTCCCCGACGGTGCGGGTCATCGGACCTACCGTGTCCAGGGAGGGGGCCAGCGGGAACACCCCGTCCCGGGGGATGCGCCCGTTGGTTGTTTTCAAACCGACTATTCCGCATAGGGCGGCCGGTGTGCGCACCGACCCGCCGGTGTCGGTTCCCAGCGCGGCGGGGACCATCCCGGCCGCTACCGCCGCCGCCGACCCTCCGGAGGAGCCGCCGGCCGACAGGGCGGGGTCCCAGGGGTTGCGCACCGGACCGAACCAGGGATTTTCGGAGGAGAAGCCGAAGGCGAATTCGTGCAGGTTGGTGCGCCCCGCGATGGTCGCTCCCTCCGCTTCCAACCGGGTTATCGCCGGGGCCGATGCACGCGGGCGTCCCCGGTGGAAAGCCGACCCGGCGGTGGTGATCCGCCCGGCCTGGTCTATCAGGTCTTTGACCGCCACCGGAACCCCGCACAATATCCCCCGCCGGCCGGGACCATCCCCGCTGTCCGCCGCCTCGGGATCCTCTAAATGAAGGAAGGCGTTCAGGCGCGGGTTGAGCCGGGCGGCGGCCCGCCCGACGTCTTCCCGCACCGCCCGGGGGTCGAGCCGCCCGGAGCGCACCCGGTCGGCGATTTGCGCGGCTGACAGCGGCCTCATCCGTTCAGCGTATCAGGCACGCTGTCCTGCGATGGCGGCCCCGGCTGTTCGGCAAGCGGGTACAAGCGGGTAATCGCCGGGCCGGGCGGCGGGGCGTTTCCGGCGGAAGGCCGATTCCGCGGCGGCGGTTGGCCCGGTTTGGCCTACCGGTTCTTTTGACGGCGGCGCGGTTGAGGCGGAGCGGGTTCCGGGCGGTTGCGGGGTCGGGGGCGGTGTTTGCCAAATTTTTCCAGGTGTTTTGCGCCCCCAATTTGAGAGCGTAGCGCCGGGTTTCAACTTCAATATCTCCGGCGGACGGCGGATGGCGGGCGGTTCGGCGAAGCGGGTGAGGACGGCGGGCGGGGGCGGGGCGGTTTGTCCGGGGCGTACCCGGTCGGCGTTTTGCGCGGCTGACAGCGGCCTCGCCCGTCCAGCGCATCGGGTTAGGGGATGTTGCTTGAGGGGCCTTGGCCGGGGATGGGCGACGGGGGCGTTGGCCACGGGAGGCCGATTCGGGGGTGGAGGTTCGCCCGGTTCGGGCGGGGGTGGGGTTTGCCAGTTTTTTCCAGGTTTTTTGAACCCCCTAATTTTGATAGGGCAGCGCGGTTTTGGGGGTGGGATTTCCGGAGGCGGTTGGGCGGGGGTCGGCATCTGCAGCGGCGGGCGGCCTGCCGGCTTGGCATGGGATTCCTCTGTTGGGTGAGGGGCGGGTTGGCAGGGGGCGGGCGGGGAGCGGTGGATTGCGGAGTTGGGGCGTCTTCAATGGGCGCGGTGGTTTCGCGGTTGTCGGGGCGGCGGGGCGGGGGCTCTTTGGGGCTTGGCGGTTGGTCGGGGGCGGGGCGGTGGTTTGCGGCGGGCGGTGTTGGCGTCATCGCTTTGGGGGCGTCGAGGTCCGGGGGCGGGTTGGCGCGGGGCGGGCGGGGGGTTGCGACGGGGGCCCGTTGGGTTCATCTTTTGGCGGGGTCGGGGTGGCGGGGGTTGTTCGGCGGAGCGGGCGGGGGTGGGGGTTCTTTGGTTTGGCGGTTGGGCGGGGGTTTGCCGGGTGTCCTCTCTGCTGTTCTGCTGTACGGCGGGGGCGATCCGTCGGGGCGGTTGCGGGGTTCTTCTCGGATACCGGGTTACGGGCGATAAGCGGCGGGGCGGGGTTTGCCAAATTTTTCCAGGTGTTTTGCGCCCCCAATTTGAGAGCGTAGCGGCGGGTTGGGCGTTGAGGTTTTTAGGGCGGTTGGGCGGAGGTGGTTTGATGGAGCGGGCTGGGGTTCTTTGGTTTGGCGGTTGGGCGGGGGGTTGCGGCGGGGGCCTGTTGGGTTCATTGTTTGGCGGGGTCGGGGTGGCGGGGGTTGCTTGACGGAGCGGGCGGGGGTGGGGGCTTTTTGGTTTGGCGGTTGGGCGGGGTTTGGGCGGGGGTTTGTCGGGTGTCCTCTCTGCTGTTCTGTTGTACGGCGGGGGCGGTCCGTCGGGGCGCGGGCGGGGTGGAGGACAGGGGCGGGGGTGGTTGCGGGGGTTGGGGGCGGGGTTCTTCTCGGATACCGGGTTTCGGGCGATGAGCGGTTGGGCGGGGTTTGCCAAATTTTTCCAGGTGTTTTGCGCCCCCAATTTGAGAGCGTAGCGGCGGGTTGGGCGTTGAGATTTTTAGGGCGGTTGGGCGGAGGTGGTTTGATGGAGCGGGCTGGGGTTCTTTGGTTTGGCGGTTGGGCGGGGGGTTGCGGCGGGGGCCTGTTGGGTTCATCGTTTGGCGGGGTCGGGGTGGCGGGGGTTGCTTGACGGAGCCGGCGGGGGTGGGGGCTTTTTGGCTTGGCGGTTGGGCGGGGGTTTGTCGGGTGTTCTCTCTGCTGTTCTGTTGTACGGCGGGGGCGGTCCGTCGGGGCGGTTGCGGGGGTTGGGGGCGGGGTTCTTCTCGGATACCGGGTTACGGGCGATAAGCGGCGGGGCGGGGTTTGCCAAATTTTTCCAGGTGTTTTGCGCCCCCAATTTGAGAGCGTAGCGCCGGGTTGGGCGTTGAGATTTTTAGGGCGGTTGGGCGGAGGTGGTTTGATGGAGCGGGCGGGGGTTCTTTGGTTTGGCGGTTGGGTGGGGGTTTGCGGCGGGGGCCTGTTGGGTTCATCGTTTGGCGGGGTCGTGGTGGCGGGGGTTGCTTGACGGAGCCGGCGGGGGTGGGGGCTTTTTGGTTTGGCGGTTGGGCGGGGTTTGGGCGGGGGTTTGCCGGGTGTCCTCTCTGCTGTTCTGTTGTACGGCGGGGGCGATCCGTCGGGGCGGAGTCGTGGTGGAAGGACAGGACGGGGGTGGTTGCGGGGGTTGGGGGCGGGGTTCTTCTCGGATGCCGGGTTTCGGGCGATAAGCGGCGGGGCGGGGTTTGCCAAATTTTTCCAGGTGTTTTGCGCCCCCAATTTGAGAGGGTAGCGGCGGGTTGGGCGTTGAGGTTTTTAGGGCGGTTGGGCGGAGGTGGTTTGGCGGAGCGGGCTGGGGTTTTTTGGTTTGGCGGTTGGGCGGTGGGTTGCGACGGGGCCCCGTTGGGTTCATCGTTTGGCGGGGTCGTGGTGGCGGGGGTTGCTTGGCGGAGCGGGCTGGGGTGGGGGCTTTTTGGTTTGGCGGTTGGGCGGGGTTTGGGCGGGGGTTTGTCGGGTGTCCTCTCTGCTGTTCTGTTGTACGGCGGGGGCGGTCCGTCGGGGCGCGGGCGGGGTGGAGGACAGGGGCGGGGGTGGTTGCGGGGGTTGGGGGCGGGGTTCTTCTCGGATACCGGGTTTCGGGCGATAAGCGGCGGGGCGGGGTTTGCCAAATTTTTCCAGGTGTTTTGCGCCCCCAATTTGAGAGCGTAGCGGCGGGTTGGGCGTTGAGATTTTTAGGGCGGTTGGGCGGAGGTGGTTTGACGGAGCGGGCTGGGGTTCTTTGGTTTGGCGGTTGGGTGGGGGTTTGCGGCGAGGGGCCTGTTGGGTTCATTGTTTGGCGGGGTCGGGGTGGCGGGGGTTGCTTGACGGAGCGGGTTGGGGTGGGGGCTTTTGGCTTGGCGGTTGGGCGGGGGTTTGCCGGGTGTTTGCCGGGTGTCCTCTCTGCTGTTCTGCTGTACGGCGGGGGGCGATCCGTCGGGGCTGGGGCGGGGTTCTTCTCGGATGCCGGGTTTCGGGCGATAAGCGGCGGGGCGGGGTTTGCCAAATTTTTCCAGGTGTTTTGCGCCCCCAATTTGAGAGGGTAGCGGCGGGTTGGGCGTTGAGGTTTTTAGGGCGGTTGGGCGGAGGTGGTTTGATGGAGCGGGCTGGGGTTCTTTGGTTTGGCGGTTGGGCGGTGGGTTGCGGTGGGGGGCCTGTTGGGTTCATTGTTTGGCGGGGTCGGGGCGGCGGGGGTTGTTTGACGAGCGGGCGGGGGTGGGGTCCGGGACTAAGTTACGGCCGGAAGCCTACCGGCTGGCGGCGGGGGTTGCTTGACGGAGCGGGCGGGGGTGGGGGCTTTTGGTTTGGCGGTTGGGCGGGGGTTTGCCTTGGGTTTGTCGGGTGTTCTCTCTGCTGTTCTGTTGTACGGCGGGGGCGGTCCGTCGGGGCGGGGGCGGGGTGGAGGACAGGGGCGGGGGTGGTTGCGGGGGTTGGGGGCGGGGTTCTTCTCGGATGCTGGGTTTCGGGCGATAAGCGGCGGGGCGGGGTTTGCCAGAATTTTCCAGGTGTTTTGCGCCCCCAATTTGAGAGGGTAGCGCCGGGTTGGACGTTGAGGTTTTTAGGGCGGTTGGGCGGAGGTGGTTTGGCGGAGCGGGCTGGGGTTCTTTGGTTTGGCGGTTGGGTGGGGGTTTGCGGCGGGGGCCTGTTGGGTTCATTGTTTGGCGGGGTCGTGGTGGCGGGGGTTGCTTGACGGAGCGGGCGGGGGTGGGGGCTTTTGGTTTGGCGGTTGGGCGGGGCGGTTGGGCGGGGTTTGGGCGGGGGTTTGCCGGGTGTCCTCTCTGCTGTACGGCGGGGGCGGTCCGTCGGGGCGGGGACGGGGTGGAGGACGGGGCGGGGGTGGTTGCGGGGGTTGGGGGCGGGGTTCTTCTCGGATGCTGGGTTTCGGGCGATAAGCGGCGGGGCGGGGTTTGCCAGAATTTTCCAGGTGTTTTGCGCCCCCAATTTGAGAGCGTAGCGCCGGGTTGGGCGTTGAGATTTTTAGGGCGGTTGGGCGGAGGTTTGCCGGGCGTGCTCTCTGCTGTACGGCGGGGGGCGATTCGTCGGGGCGCGGGGGTTGCGGCGGGGGGGCGTTGGGTTGATTGCTTGGCGGGGTGAGGGCCCGGAGGTTGTTTGACGGTGCCGGCGGGGGCGGGGGTGGTTTCAGCGGGCGGTTGTTGCGGGGTTGTCGGGGTGGGGGGTGTTGGGGTTTTTGGTTTGGCGGCGGCGGGGGCGCGGGGGCGGTTGGTTGTTGGGCTGGGACGGCGGGGGGGCGTTGGGTTGATTGCTTGGCGGGGTGAGGGCCCGGAGGTTGTTTGACGGTGCCGGCGGGGGCGGGGGTGGTTTCAGCGGGCGGTTGTTGCGGGGTTGTCGGGGTGGGGGGTGTTGGGGTTTTTGGTTTGGCGGCGGTGGAGGCGCGGGGGCGGTTGGTTGTTGGGCTGGGACGGCGGGGGGGCGTTGGGTTCATTGCCTGGCGGAGTCGGGGGCGGGGGTTTGCGGCGGGCGGGGTTGGGTTCATCGTTTAGCGGGGGTCGGGGCGGCGGGGTTGGGATCGGTGGGGGCGGGGCTCTTTGGGTTTGGCGGGTCGGTTGGGGGCTGGGGCGTTTTGGTGCGGGCGTGGGCGGGATGATCGGCTGGGGCTGTCCGTTGCGCGGGGATCTTCCATTGTGGAGGGACGCGGTTGGGTGGGGGGCGAGGCGGGTTGCGGATTGTCCGGTGTCTTCTCGTGCCGACCGGGGGGTGATCCGCCTGGGGTGTGACGGGGCGGCGGGTTGCGGGGGGCGGCGGGGGCGGGGTTTGCCAGATTTTTCCAGGTTTTTTGAGTCCCCCAATTTGAATAGGGTAGCGGGGTTTTGGGGTGGGGTTTCCCCGGGGGACGGTGGTTGGGCGGTGGGCGGTTGGGCGGGGGTGGTTTGGGCGGTCCGCGGGCGGGGGCGGTGTCCGTTGAGACGGGCGGACGGTCTGCCGGGGTTTTCTCGTACTGGTCGGGGGGTGGTTTGTTGGCGTGTTTCCGAGTGGCGGGTTGGCGGGTTTGGCGGTGGGCGCTCTGGGCCGTTTTCGATCGGGGTGATGGGCGGGGTTGGTGTCTGTTGAGACGGGCGGAGGGTCTGCTGGGGTTTTCTGGTACTGGTTGGGGGGTGGTTTGTTGGCGTGTTTCTGAGTGGCGGGTTGGCGGGTTTGGCGGTGGGCGCTTCGGGTCGTTTTGGATCGGGGTGATGGGTGGGGTTGGTGTCTGTTGAGACGGGCGGAGGGTCTGTTGGGGTTTTCTGGTACTGGTTGGGGGGTGGTTTGTTGGCGTGTTTCCGGGTGGCGGGTTGGCGGGTTTGGCGGTGGGCGCTTCGGGTCGTTTTGGATTGGGGTGTTGGGTGGGGTTGGTGTCTGTTGGGACGGGTGGAGGGTCTGTTGGGGTTTTCTGGTACTGGTTGGGGGGTGGTTTGTTGGCGTGTTTCCGGGTGGCGGGTTGGCGGGTTTGGCGGTGGGCGCTTCGGGTCGTTTTGGATTGGGGTGTTGGGTGGGGTTGGTGTCTGTTGGGACGGGTGGAGGGTCTGTTGGGGTTTTCTGGTACTGGTTGGGGGGTGGTTTGTTGGCGTGTTTCCGGGTGGCGGGTTGGCGGGTTTGGCGGTGGGCGCTTCGGGTCGTTTTCGATCGGGGTGATGGGCGGGATTGGAATGTGCGGGCGGCGTCGGGGGAAGGCAGAATCCGGCTCGTGGCGGTTCGCCCGGTTTGGCCTGTCGGGTTTTGGACCGTTGGCCGGAACCCGGTGCGGGATCCCCATCGGCGGGGAACCTTCCCGCCGGGCGGCGCTTGGGGATCCTTTATATATAAGAAGGCGTTTGGGTGCGGGGGCGGGGCGGGCGGCGGCTTGGCGGACATCCTCCCGGCGCGGGCGGCGTTGGGCGTATTCGTTCGGGCGGGGTTGGGGGTTGGGCGGCGGTTGTTGCGGGAGGGCGGCGGGGTGCCTGGGGCGAGGGGGGTGAAAAAATTGTTTCAAAAAAAAATTCGGTTATTGACTTGACAAGGTTTGGGGGAGGGTGTATGATGGCGCCATTGGGTCGCGTGTGCGGCTTGGTGAGGCCCTGTTGGAGGGCGTCGGATTAGCGAAAGGAAATGGTGCTGTGATGGCGCAAGCGTCGGTTCGGGTATGGCTGGTGGTGTTAGCCGTTTTGGGTTTGGTGGCGGGTTTGCTGGGGGCGGCTCCGCCGGTGGGGGTGTTGGGTCCGCAGGCGGCTGTGGGGGCGCACGGGGACGACCCCGATGTCGACTACGAGCCCGTGTACCAGGCGTGCGTGGGGGCGGCTACCGAGTCGGCCGGTTTCGAGGACACGGTGGGTTTGTCTACCGAGGATCAGATTAACTGCTTGGGGCATTACGGGATCACGCAGGGCCGGACGGCTACCACGTTCGCGCCGCGGGAGTCGGTGCTGCGGTGGCAGATGGCCCTGTTCATGGCCCGGGCCGCCAGCGCGGCGGGGATCGTGTTGGAGAACCCGGCGGAGGATCAAGGCTTCACGGACATCGGCGCCGTGTCCGAGGAGGCGCAGAACGCTATCAACGGTTTGGCGAAGATGGGGATCATGCCGGGCGTGTCGCAGACGCAGTTCTCACCGAATTCGTCGGTGACGCGGGGGTCGATGGCCAATATTTTGGATCAGTTTTTGACTAACGCCCGTCTGGGCGCGGGGGCCTTGGGGCAGGAGCTGGACTCGTACAGCGACGTGAAGTCCGACAGCACGAACGCGTTTACCGATTTGAACACGGTGCCGCTGCTCACGTACAACGCCGTTTTCCGGATTTACGAAGTGGGGGTCACCCAGGGCACGGGGGATCATCAGTACAGCCCGGGGGATTTGGTGACGAGGGCGCAGATGGCGGCGTTCATCATGCGCACCCTGGCGCACACGGTGGCCCGCCCGGCGGGGGTGTCGGTGCAGGCGGCGCAGGATTCGGTGCTCGGCGCCCAGAACGTGGAGCTGCTGGTATCGGTGCGGGACACCGCCTTCCAGCCCATGGTGGACGCGAAGGTGGACGTGTTCAGCTCCACCGACCCGGACGAGGCGTTCAAAGACGACGGCACCTGCGACACGGGCAACGTGGCCCGGGTGTCGGTCGGGAGCACGGCCTGCCGGGTGGAAGTGGGAGACGACCAGACCGACTTCAACGGCGACATACTCGACCTGCAAGCCAACATCGTCGACGCGGACGTCACGGTGTGGGCGTGGACGGGAGACGAGAACGACGACTTCGACAACGACGACACCACCGCCGCGCAGTTGACCGTCGGGTTCTCCAAAGCGGCCAGCCAAACGCTGGTCACCGACACCCTCGGAGACGGGCAGACCCACTCCAAGTTCGGGGAAACCGTCACCGTGACCCTGCAAATCGCCGACGAGGACGACAAGCCCGTAGCCGACAAAGGCAAAACGGTGGTCGTCGCGCACAGGACCACCAACGCCGATACGTCCAGCACCTCCGGCAGCAGCACCTACACCACCGACGCCGACGGGAAGATCGTGGTGAATTTCACCCACGCCGATTCCGACACGACCGCCGTCGGTCAAACCGCCACGGTGATGCTGACGCTGAGCAACCCGCCCGCCGGGCTTCCCCTGATGGGCAAAGGCGGCGAGCAGGAGGAAGACAGCGCGATGTTCGTAAAGACCTACCGCTGGTCGGACGCGGCTCCGCTGGCCACCTCCTTGATGATCGCCGCCACCCGCGACAAAGAGTTCGAGGCGGCGTCCGACGAGGGAGACGGCGCCCAGGGTTCGGTGACGGCCACGCTCACCGACCAGTACGGCGACCCCATCCGGGGCAGCAGCATCGTCTTCACCTCCGACACCGAATGCACGCCGGAGGACGGGGAAACGGAATGCGATGAGCCGGGGGTGGGTCCCGCCGGAAAACGCGCGACCACCCGCCGGGACGGACGGGCCGTCCTCAACTACGCGTACGACTCCGACGAAAGCGCCATCGAGACCATCAAAGCCTCCCTCAGCCTCACTCCGGTAAGGGAAATGGGCGAATGCCTGGACTCGGAAGAAGACTGCACTGAGACGGACGACGTGTCCTCCATCGACACGCCGGAAGACAGCCCGGTCGAGTTCTACTGGGTAGGCGACGCGTCCGACGCCCCGTTCACCGCCCGCGTCCTGGTCAAAGACATCGACAACGACCAGCTGGTGGTGCAGGACAAAGCCAACGACAACGTAATGCTGATCAAGTACGACGCCAACGACCAGTTCAACGACCTGGACGGCAACCCCGTGCTGATGGCCGACTTCGAAAAACCCCTCGAAGCGGACGCCGACCCGGCCGCCGGCCAAGTAATGGTCGACGCCTACGAGTCGGAAGCCGGCAAAGTCAGCACCTTCACCCTCCTGCCGCCGGAACCGCCTTTTGAGACCTTCGGCGACGGAGGCTTCATTCTCCGTCCCGACGAACAAACGGGCGGCAACAACAACCGGCCCATGGCGGCGGACAACGGAGTGCTGGTAGTCGGAGCCCCCTACGAGACGTACGACTGCGATCACGACAACGACGGCGGCACCACCGCGGAGGAGGAATGCCAGTCGGCGGGAGCGGTGTACATCTACCCGCAGGGAACCTCCACCGACATGGCCGACAGGGTCCGGCTGACTCCCCCGTACTTCCTGGCGGAAGGCTACTTCGGATGGGACGTGGACATCGCCGGCGACACGATCGTGGTCGGCAGCGGCCGCATAGGCGCCGTCGGAAACAACCAAGTATACGTGTACGTGCGCGACGCCGACAACGCATGGCCCACCACCCCCACCGCCACATTCACCACCGCCACCGCCGCAGCGCCTTCTCCTACGACCACTGCTAATACCGGTAACAACCGAAACAATGGTTTTGGAGAAGGGGTGGCCATCTCCAGAGACGGCGACACCATCGCAGTGGTGGCTCCGGGCACGAGTAGCAACGGAAGAGTGGTTGTATACGAGAAGCCCAGCGGCGGCTGGGCGAACGTTGCCGATTCCTCCACAGGCACCGCCCTGCTAGGCGGAGGCGGCGGAGACGGCGCCGGCTGGAACACCGCACGTTCGGTGGCTATTAACGGCGATGGTACGGTGATCGTCGCCGGCGGTTGCAACTGGAATTCCGGTTCTAGTCACTGCAATGGCTGGATGTACGTTTACGAGAGGAGCGGCGCTAATTGGTCGGCACTCACCGACGGCACGGCTCGTGTATGGGCCAACGGCGGGCTGGATGACAACGAAGGTTGGGATTACGCCAGGAATGTGGCCGTCTCCAATGACGGGAACATCGTGGTCGCTTCCACGGCCTTTGATCCTTCAGTCACCGACGAAGCGGGGCTGGCGCACGTATACGTAAGGCAGGGCACTATGTGGAGGCCTACGCACATCGACCATTTGCCAAGCGGCCGCCACAACAAGAATCAGCCAATCGGGTATGAGTTGATGGCCCCGGACTCGTCGGATGCGGACCGATTCGGACGCTACGTGGCTATTTCCAGCGACGGTTCGAAGATAGCCGTCAGCCACCAAAACCGAGCGGGTGTGGACGACAGGGGCGCCGTGTTGGTCTTCAACATGCCCGACGGCGGATGGCCCACCTTCGCCGATCTCCTCACCGACGGCAGCGGCAACACTCCGGACATGACGTTCGCAGGCCCCTACGACGGCCTCATGTTCGGGCTGGAAGTCACCTTCGACAAGTCCAACGACGACTTGTACGCAGCGGCTTCCGCGGTCGGAGACGGTACTTACGAGTACAACGGCGTAGCCAGCACCAGCGACGACCCGCTCCCCATCTGGGGGCTCGCCTCCGACTCCTAAAGTCGTTTCACGCAACCCAACACGCCAGAAGCCTCCCCGCCCAGCGGGGAGGCTTCTCGTTTAAACCCCCACCCCGCAAAGCCCCCGCTAAGACCCGCCCCGGCGGGGCCCCCGGTTAATGGGGGCTGAATTTGACAATAGGGGGGGTTCTGAGGGTTGGGCTGTTAGTTTGGGGTGGCGCCGGTGGGGGTGTCGGGCGGGCATGGGATCGTTGAACACGTTGAAATTATCCACCTTCACATCCGCATACGCCTCCCCGTCTATCCCAAACGCCCCCGGGCCCCGCCTGCCCCAAAAATGCGTCCAAAATCACCGCCATCCGACCCCTGCGTCCCCCGCCAACTCGTTGATAGCGTTCCGCGCCTCCTCCGACACCCCGCCTATGTCAGTGAAACCCTGATCGTCGGCCGGGCTCTTCAACACAATCCCCGTCGCGGCCGCCGCCCGCGTTATAAAGGCTCTTCAGGTTTTAAGGGGGGGTGAGGGTAGGGAGTAGGTTCGAGTTGGGTTTGCCGGCGTAGAGGAGGGGCCGGGTTCGGTAGTTGCGGAAGCTGCGGAACCCGAACGCTACGCGTTTTATGCGTTTGATGAGATTGTTGACGGTTTCGGTGGAGGCGTTGGTTGACCCGGGCGCGGTGCCAGGCGACTATTTGGGGGTGCCAGGTGTGGAGGGTTTTGCCGAGTTGGTTGAGCACCGGGGGGCAGGATTCGTGTTGCAGGTTCTGGGCGAGCAGGCGGGTGAACTCGTCCGCGTCTTGGGGTCGGTGATTTGGTAAATTTTTGCCGGACGGTTTCTTTAGAGTGCCAGACCAGCCGGACTTCCCCCCCAAGGGGTCGCCCGCATCAAACAGTCTCCATAGTGTTTCCTTTCCGTTGCCGTCTAGTTTCTCGCGGGCGGGCGTGAGTAGGTTGCGCGCTTGGTAAAGGTTGTCTTGTTTCCGTCCGCGGCGCCCGAGGGTTTCTTCTTGCACGCGGCGGTTTCCGTCAACCTTCGGTTGGCTATCCCGACGACGCGGAACGGGTCCGCGACCTGCTCCGCCCAGGGCAGCGCCTGGTTGTAGGCGGGCTGGTAAGCCCGGGGACAGGTCGAGCGCCGCCCATTGGATGCCCTCCCGCCATTCGGCAGGGTGGGACAGCAGCCATCGGATGGCGGATTTAGCGTCTTTGCCAGGGAATATGTCAATCAGCTGACCCTTGCGGACATCCACCGCCGACGTCATCCACATCCTGGTACGCCGCTTCCCGCGGTGTTGGAACAACGTCTCGTCCAACCCCAACGCGTCCACCGCCCCCACCCGATCTGTGTCCGCCGCCAGCAACGCCTCCCCCCACCGGTTCGCCGCCCTGTCGATCGTGTCCCACGCGCACCCCAAATACTTAGCCGCCTCAGCCGCCGTCCGCCCTCGCCTCCCGACCTGCTCCGTCGCCCACCGCCCGCCCGGCTGGTTACCCGAGACCGCCCAGGCGCACCGGCAGATCCGCCAAAACCACCTCCCGCGTCTCCTTCGCCAGACTAAGATCCTCCGCAAGGGGTCCTCCTGCTACTCGGAAGCGTTTGCAACCCCGATTATGGAGGCCCCCATCCATAAAACCAAACACCCCCCACCCCCCCACCCCGAAACCACTACTTCCCCTTAAACCGTAAAGAGCCGCTATAAACAACCCGCAACCAAACCCAACATCAACCATCCCGCCAACCAACGTCTAACTAACACGCGCGCCACGGCGCACCATTTTTTGCTCGCTTTATCCGAACCCGGGGCGCCGCCACGGCCGCGGGATGGGGGGTTAAACGAGAAGCCTCCCCGCTGGGCGGGGAGGCTTCTGGCGTGTTGGGTTGCGTGAAACGACTTTAGGAGTCGGAGGCGAGCCCCCAGATGGGGAGCGGGTCGTCGCTGGTGCTGGCTACGCCGTTGTACTCGTAGGTGCCGTCTCCGACCGCGGAAGCCGCTGCGTACAGGTCATCGTTGGACTTGTCGAAGGTGACTTCCAGCCCGAACATGAGGCCGTCGTAGGGGCCTGCGAACGTCATGTCGGGAGTGTTGTCGCTGTCGGGCTTGTTGTCGGTGCCGTCGTCGAGATCGGTGAGGCCGGGCCATCCGCCGTCGGGCATGTTGAAGACCAACACGGCGCCCCTGTCGTCCACATCCGCTCGGTTTTGGTGGCTGACGGCTATCTTCGAACCGTCGCTGGAAATAGCCACGTAGCGTCCGAATCGGTCCGCATCCGACGAGTCCGGGGCCATCAACTCAAACCCTAACGGCAGAGCCGTGTTGTCGCGGCCGCCTGGCAAGTGATCGACATGCGTAGGCATCCAACCAGAGGACTGCTTTACGTATACTTGCGCCAGCCCCGCTTTGTCGGTGACTCTGGAATCAAAGGCCGTGGAAGCGACCACGACGTTCCCGTCATCGGAGACGGCAACACTCCTGGCGTAGTCCCAACCTTCGTTGGCCTGAAATCCGCCGTTAGTCCAAACACGGGCCGTGGCGTCGCTGAGGGCCGTCCAAGTATTGCCGCTCCTCTCGTAAATATACATCCAACCATTGCAATGGTTACGGAGACTGTTTAAGGAGCAGTGGCCGGCGACGATCACGGAACCATCGCCGTTAATAGCCACCGAACGAGCGTTGTTCCAGCCGCTGCCGCTGAGCAGGACGTTGGTTGAGGTGGAATCGGTATCGTCCGCCCAGCCGCCGCTGGGCTTCTCGTATATCCTCACCCCTCTGTTGTTACTGCTGGGAGCTATCACTGCGATGGTGTCGCCGTCTCTGGAGATGGCCACCCCTTCTCCAAAACCTTGGTTTTGCGGGGCGCCGGTATCGCCGACGGTCCCACTACCAGGCGTTGCTTTGGCGGTGGCGGTGGTGAATGTGGCGGTGGGGGTGGTGGGCCATGCGTTGTCGGCGTCGCGCACGTACACGTATACTTGGTTGTTTCCGACGGCGCCTATGCGGCCGCTGCCGACCACGATCGTGTCGCCGGCGATGTCCACGTCCCATCCGAAGTAGCCTTCCGCCAGGAAGTACGGGGGAGTCAGCCGGACCCTGTCGGCCATGTCGGTGGAGGTTCCCTGCGGGTAGATGTACACCGCTCCCGCCGACTGGCATTCCTCCTCCGCGGTGGTGCCGCCGTCGTTGTCGTGATCGCAGTCGTACGTCTCGTAGGGGGCTCCGACTACCAGCACTCCGTTGTCCGCCGCCATGGGCCGGTTGTTGTTGCCGCCCGTTTGTTCGTCGGGACGGAGAATGAAGCCTCCGTCGCCGAAGGTCTCAAAAGGCGGTTCCGGCGGCAGGAGGGTGAAGGTGCTGACTTTGCCGGCTTCCGACTCGTAGGCGTCGACCATTACTTGGCCGGCGGCCGGGTCGGCGTCCGCTTCGAGGGGTTTTTCGAAGTCGGCCATCAGCACGGGGTTGCCGTCCAGGTCGTTGAACTGGTCGTTGGCGTCGTACTTGATCAGCATTACGTTGTCGTTGGCTTTGTCCTGCACCACCAGCTGGTCGTTGTCGATGTCTTTGACCAGGACGCGGGCGGTGAACGGGGCGTCGGACGCGTCGCCTACCCAGTAGAACTCGACCGGGCTGTCTTCCGGCGTGTCGATGGAGGACACGTCGTCCGTCTCAGTGCAGTCTTCTTCCGAGTCCAGGCATTCGCCCATTTCCCTTACCGGAGTGAGGCTGAGGGAGGCTTTGATGGTCTCGATGGCGCTTTCGTCGGAGTCGTACGCGTAGTTGAGGACGGCCCGTCCGTCCCGGCGGGTGGTCGCGCGTTTTCCGGCGGGACCCACCCCCGGCTCATCGCATTCCGTTTCCCCGTCCTCCGGCGTGCATTCGGTGTCGGAGGTGAAGACGATGCTGCTGCCCCGGATGGGGTCGCCGTACTGGTCGGTGAGCGTGGCCGTCACCGAACCCTGGGCGCCGTCTCCCTCGTCGGACGCCGCCTCGAACTCTTTGTCGCGGGTGGCGGCGATCATCAAGGAGGTGGCCAGCGGAGCCGCGTCCGACCAGCGGTAGGTCTTTACGAACATCGCGCTGTCTTCCTCCTGCTCGCCGCCTTTGCCCATCAGGGGAAGCCCGGCGGGCGGGTTGCTCAGCGTCAGCATCACCGTGGCGGTTTGACCGACGGCGGTCGTGTCGGAATCGGCGTGGGTGAAATTCACCACGATCTTCCCGTCGGCGTCGGTGGTGTAGGTGCTGCTGCCGGAGGTGCTGGACGTATCGGCGTTGGTGGTCCTGTGCGCGACGACCACCGTTTTGCCTTTGTCGGCTACGGGCTTGTCGTCCTCGTCGGCGATTTGCAGGGTCACGGTGACGGTTTCCCCGAACTTGGAGTGGGTCTGCCCGTCTCCGAGGGTGTCGGTGACCAGCGTTTGGCTGGCCGCTTTGGAGAACCCGACGGTCAACTGCGCGGCGGTGGTGTCGTCGTTGTCGAAGTCGTCGTTCTCGTCTCCCGTCCACGCCCACACCGTGACGTCCGCGTCGACGATGTTGGCTTGCAGGTCGAGTATGTCGCCGTTGAAGTCGGTCTGGTCGTCTCCCACTTCCACCCGGCAGGCCGTGCTCCCGACCGACACCCGGGCCACGTTGCCCGTGTCGCAGGTGCCGTCGTCTTTGAACGCCTCGTCCGGGTCGGTGGAGCTGAACACGTCCACCTTCGCGTCCACCATGGGCTGGAAGGCGGTGTCCCGCACCGATACCAGCAGC
Source organism: Candidatus Spongiisociaceae bacterium (assembly GCA_965243835.1). GTDB lineage: Bacteria > Actinomycetota > Acidimicrobiia > Spongiisociales > Spongiisociaceae. Next base: position 2,609,624 of record OZ251578.1, on the reverse strand, counting down.
TCCACGTTCTGGGCGCCGAGCACCGAATCCTGCGCCGCCTGCACCGACACCCCCGCCGGGCGGGCCACCGTGTGCGCCAGGGTGCGCATGATGAACGCCGCCATCTGCGCCCTCGTCACCAAATCCCCCGGGCTGTACTGATGATCCCCCGTGCCCTGGGTGACCCCCACTTCGTAAATCCGGAAAACGGCGTTGTACGTGAGCAGCGGCACCGTGTTCAAATCGGTAAACGCGTTCGTGCTGTCGGACTTCACGTCGCTGTACGAGTCCAGCTCCTGCCCCAAGGCCCCCGCGCCCAGACGGGCGTTAGTCAAAAACTGATCCAAAATATTGGCCATCGACCCCCGCGTCACCGACGAATTCGGTGAGAACTGCGTCTGCGACACGCCCGGCATGATCCCCATCTTCGCCAAACCGTTGATAGCGTTCTGCGCCTCCTCGGACACGGCGCCGATGTCCGTGAAGCCTTGATCCTCCGCCGGGTTCTCCAACACGATCCCCGCCGCGCTGGCGGCCCGGGCCATGAACAGGGCCATCTGCCACCGCAGCACCGACTCCCGCGGCGCGAACGTGGTAGCCGTCCGGCCCTGCGTGATCCCGTAATGCCCCAAGCAGTTAATCTGATCCTCGGTAGACAAACCCACCGTGTCCTCGAAACCGGCCGACTCGGTAGCCGCCCCCACGCACGCCTGGTACACGGGCTCGTAGTCGACATCGGGGTCGTCCCCGTGCGCCCCCACAGCCGCCTGCGGACCCAACACCCCCACCGGCGGAGGGGGTGGGTGGGGGTGGGCGGGCGGGCGGTTTTTGAGGATACGGCGGGTTTGTTTGCGAAGGAGAAGATTAATTATTGTTTGTTTTTCGTGTTTTGCGGCGGCGGCGGGTTTGGTTCTTGGCGCCGTTGCCCGATTGTAGCGTGTGTCCCGCCGGGCGGGTTGTCGGGGGTTGATTTGACAAATTGGGGGGGGGGGTAGCGTTTTGAGACCACGGCTGTTTAGGTAGGCGCAGGTAGGCGCTGGCCGGGTTCGTATTAGCGATAGAAGGAGGTGCGTTGTGGCGCGCGTGTTGGTTAGGAAGTGGTTGGGGGTGTTGTGGGTGTTGGGTTTGGTTGCGGGTTTGTTTGGGGCGGCGCCGGTGGGGGTTTTGGGTTCGCATGGTGGGGAGGCGGATGTGGATTTTGGGGCGGTGTACGGGGCGTGTGTGGGGGCGGCGGCGGTGGGGGCGGGTTTTGAGGATACGGCGGGGTTGTTTGCGGAGGAGGAGATTAATTGTTTGGGGCATTACGGGATCACGCGGGGTCGGTCGGCGACGGTTTTTGCTCCGGGGGAGTCGGTGTTGCGGTGGCAGATGGCGTTGTTTATGTCCCGGGCGGCCCGGGCGGCGGGGATTGTGTTGCAGAGCCCGGCGGATGATCAGGGTTTCACGGATATTGGGGGGGTGTCGGAGGAGGCGCGGAACGCGATTAATGGGTTGGCGGGGGCGGGGATTATGCCGGGTTCGTCGAGGAGCCTGTTTTCTCCGAACGCGGCGGTGACGCGGGGGTCGATGGCGGTGATTTTGGACGCGTTTTTGGGGCGGGCGCGTCCGGGGCCGGGGGCGTTTGGGATGGACGGGGATGAGTATTCAGATGTGGTGGCGGATAATTTCAACGTGTTCAACGATGTGGGGGTGGTGTCGCGGTTGGCGTATGATGCTGTTTACCGGTTGTATGAGGCGGGGGTGACGGAGGGGGTGGGGGATCACATGTTTGGGCCGGGGCGTAATGTGACGCGGGCGCAGATGGCGGCGTTTATTATGCGAGCCTTGGCGCATACGGTGGCTCGGCCGGCGGGGGTGTCGGTGCAGGCGATGAAGGATTCGGTGTTGGGGGCGGATGCGGTGGAGTTGGCGGTGTCGGTGCGGGATACGGCGTTTCAGCCGGTGGCGGACGCGCAAGTGGATGTGTTCCGGTCTACCGAACCCGACGACGCGTTCGGCGAGGAGGGGGCGTGCGTTGCGGGCAAGGTGGGGAAGGTGGGGGCGGTCGGGGTGGCGGCGTGCGAGGTGGACGGGGGGGATGAGTTGACCAACGCCGGGGGGGACGTGATCGGGTTGTCGGTGCAGGTGCGGGACGCGGATGTGACGTTGTGGGCATGGACGGGGGACCTGGGGGACGAGTTCGACGCGGATGATGCGGCGGCGGCCCGGTTGACGGTGGGGTTCTCCAAGGCGGCCAGCCAACTTTTGGTAACCGACAACCTGGAGGAAGGACAAACGCATCTGCCGTTCGGGGAAACGGCTGCGGTGACCCTGCAGGTAGCCGACGAGGACCGGGTGGCGGTGGCGGATAAGGGCAAGATGGTGACCGTGGCGCAGACCGTCACCTCCGACGACGGGTCCACCAGTTCCTCGACCAGGGGCATGGCCACCGACGCCGAGGGGAAAATCGTGTTGGAGTTCGTCCAAACCGACCCCGACGCGGCCACCGCCGGCCAGTCCGCGTCGGTGGAGATTACCCTCAGCAACCCCCCGCAGGGTTTGCCCCTGCAAGACCAGGATGGGGAGGCGTTCGCTTCCAAGACCATCACCTGGTCGGACGAGGCGGGGGTTCCCACTACCTTGACGGTAACTTCCCGCAACGAGTTCGTCCTAGCCTCCGACGAAGGCGACGGCGCCCAAAACGCGGTGACCGCTACCCTCGCCGACCAGTACGGCAACCCCATCCGGGGCAAGCAAATCAACTTCTTCTCCGACACCGTATGCACCCCCGCCGCGGACGAGACGGAATGCGTCACGCCCGGGATCGGAGCCAAAGGGACCGGCGTTGTTTCCGGCGTGGAAGACGGGAGGCGGGTTCTGACCGGGGAGGCTAACTTCACGCGCACCACCCGCCGCAACGGGGCGGCCAACCTCACCTACCGCTACGACTCCGATGACAGCGTCATCGAAACCATCTGGGCTTCCTACGAATTTACGGGGACGGAAGGGGTGCGGGGAGTAGCGGACGACGCCGCCGACCGCCCGGAGGACGACCCGGATGATGAAACCCACCTGGTTGCGGAGCGGGTTTACCACTTGTGGCCGGAAGAAGTATCCGGGGCGCCCTTCACCGGGCGCATCCTGCTCCGGGACGCCGACAACGACCGGCTGGTGGTGGCCGCCGACCAGCGGGTGATGCTGGTCCGGTACGACGACAACGACCAGTTGCACAACCTGGCCGGCCCGGCCGTTTTCGCCGACTTCGAAAAAGACTTGGCGGAGGACGCCGACCCGGCCGCCGCCCACCTGCGGGTGGGCCCCTACGCCTCCGAGTCGGGCAAAGTCAGCCGCCTGGTCCTGCGGCCGGAATGGGCCCGCCTGGACCACCCGGACGGGCGGGAAACCGGAGCGACGGCCCGCTTCGGGGAATCCATGGCGGCGGACAACGGGGTGATAGTGGTGGGCGCCCCCCGCGACAACGTGACCGCCCTGGACCCGGACACCGGGGCGGGCGATGTGGACGATGACGCCGATGCGACCAACGACGAAAGCGACGACGTGGCGGTGGCGGGCATGGTTTACATCTACCCGAACGGCGCGGACACCGTCGCCGGGGACGTCATCAAACTTTCCCCTCCCCTCCCGCAAGCCGGAACGCCCCTCACCATAGGCGACAACTGGGGGGTGCCCAGCGGCTACTTCGGATGGGATGTGGACATCAGCGGCGACACGATCGTGGTGGGAACCCGAATCGGCCGGGAAGTCTACGTTTACGTAGGGGCCAACGGCGTATGGCCCGCCGCTCCCACCGCCACTTTGTCCCGGGCCGATGACTGGCGGTTCGGCGAAGGGGTGGCCGTCTCCGGCGACGAGAGCACCATCGCGGTGGCCATGACCAACGGCTGGCGGGCCGACATTCCCCGGGTGGTCGTCTACGAGAAGCCCGCCACCGGATGGGCGGACGACTCCAACGCGGCCGACAACGCCGAGCTGAAAGATTCCAGCCATCCGTATTTGCGGCAGGAGGTGCGGGCGGTGGCCCTGTCCGGGGACGGGTCGGTGCTGGTCAGCGGGATCTGCGAGTGGAGCTGGCAGACGGGATGTCCGGGGGCGGTCAACGTGCATGTCCGGCCCGGGGCTTTCGGCTCTTGGGCGGACGCGGCGGACGCCGACGCCACTTTGGTGGCCAGGGGCGGCCCGCAGGCGGCGCAGAGCATGGGCAAATACGTGGCCGTCGACGACGCCGGGTCCACTATTTTGGCTTCCGGTAGTTTCAACGCCGGGCTGGCCGACGAGCCGGGCGTAGCCTACGTGTTCAGCAAGCCCGACGGCGGCTGGGCCGAGCTGGACGAAAGCGGGGAGGCGGCGGCGGAGCTGAGCGTCTCCCGGGCGCGGGCGGACGACGTGTTCGGCCAGTACATCGCCCTTACCGCCGACGGTTCGGAAGTAGCGGCCGGCCGCCATTACCGGCAGGAGGGCGACTTCCGGGGTTCGGTGGCGGTGTTCAAACGCCCCGCCGACGGGTGGGCCGACGACAACTCCCCCGACGAGGAGTACCTGGGCGACGCTCCGGGAGCCCGGCTGGGATGGCAACCCGCCTTCGACCGGGAAAACGGCGACCTGTACGCGGGCGTATTCGACGAAGCCTCCCTGGCGGACCCGCCCCCCGGAGCCAGACTGATGTCCGTGTACAAGATCGCCCGCTGAGCCTCCGGCGCACCGGGGCCGGCAGGTTTGTCGGCGTCGGCGCTTATACTGGCCGCCGCCATTAACCAATGTAGAAAGGAGCGCCGGATATGCCGAACGCACCTAGGGCGCAGGCGGGGCAGGCCGCCTCCGGTCAGACTGCGACCGCGGAGGATTACCGGCGAGCCGCGGGGTTTCACAAGGCCTGCGAAGCAGGGTTGCGTCGCCGGGCGGCGGACCTGCCTGCGGGCAACGAGGTGGCGGCGGAATTTCTGATCGATGCCGACCGCCAAGCGCAGCTGGCCGCAAACAACCTGCGCCAAGCCGACGAACGGGACGGGTCGGGAACCGGACGCGGTGTCGCCCGGAAATCCTGATTTACTTGACAGATATGGGGGGGGGGGTATGATACGGAGTTAGGTTGCGTTGCGGCGCGGCTCCGTTAGTTCCCGTTAAGGGTTTGGTCGGTAAAAGGAAAGGTACAGTGATGGCGCAGTCGTTGCGTAAGGCGTGGTTGGCGGGTTTGGCCGTGTTGGGTATGGTGGCGGGTTTGTTAGGGGGGGGGGGGGTCGCCGCCGGGCGCCTTGGGTGCGCATGGGGATGACCCGGATGTTGATTTTGAGGCTGTGTACCAGGCATGCGTAGGGGCGGCTACCGCGGCGGCCGGTTTTGAGGACACGGCGGGGTTGAATACCGAGGATGAGATTAATTGTTTGGGGCATTATGGGATTACGCAGGGCCGGACGGCTACTACTTTTGCGCCGCGGGAGTCGGTGTTGCGGTGGCAGATGGCGTTGTTCATGGCCCGGGCCGCGGCCGCGGCGGGGATCGTATTGGAGAACCCGGCGGAGGATCAGGGCTTTACCGACATAGGGGCCGTTTCGGAGGCGGCCCGGAACGCGATTAATGGTTTGGCGAAGGTGGGGATTATGCCGGGGGTATCGTCGACCCGGTTTTCTCCGAACTCGTCGGTGACGCGGGGGTCGATGGCCCTTATTTTGGATCAGTTTTTGAGTAATGCGCGTCCGGGGGCGGGGGCTTTCGGGCAGGAGGCGGATTCGTATGACGATGTGAAGGCGGATAACACTAATGTGTTTACCGATTTGAACACGGTGCCGTTGGTCACGTACAACGCTGTGTATCGGATTTACGAGGCGGGGGTCACCCAGGGGGTCGGGGATCATATGTACGGGCCGTCTCGTAATGTGACGCGGGCGCAGATGGCGGCGTTTATTATGCGCGCCTTGTCGCATACGGTGGCCCGGCCGGCGGGGGTGTCGGTGCAGTCGGCTAAGGATTCGGTGCTGGGCAGGGAGACGGTGGAGTTGTTGGTGTCGGTGCGGGACGCCGCTTTCCAGCCGATTGTGGACGCGCAAGTGGATGTGTTCAAGTCCACTGATCCGGATGAGGCGTTCGGGGACGACGGGGCTTGCGATACGGGCAACGTGAGCAAGGTGGGGGGCGTGGGGAGCAGGGCGTGCCGGGTGGACAGCGCCGATGAGCAGACCAACATCAACGGGGATCTGACGGAGTTGTCGGTTCAGGTGGCGGATGCGGACGTAACGTTGTGGGCGTGGACGGGGGAGGTGAACGATGACTTCGACAGCGATGACACCGCCGCCGCGCAATTGACTATCGGGTTTTCCAAGGCGGCCAGTCAAATGCTGGTAACCGACGACTTGGGGGAGGGGCAGACCCATTCCAGGTTCGGGGATAAGGTTACGGTGACTTTGCAGATCGCGGACGAGGATGGCAAGGCGGTGGCGGACAAGGGGCAGACGGTGACGGTGGCGCACAGCACCACTAACGCCGATGATTCCGAGACCTCCGGCAGCAGCACGTACACCACCGACGCCGACGGGAAGATCGTGTTGGAGTACAACCAAACCGACTCCAACGCCAACGCTACCGGCCAAAGCGCCTCGGTGGAGTTGACCTTGACCAGGGCCGAGGGCGCTCTCCCCCTGCAGGACGAAGACGGGAACCCGTTCCTGACCAAGACCTACCGCTGGGCGGACGAGGCCCCGGCGCCGCGTAATCTTGTGCTTTCCACCCGCAACGAGTTCGCCATGGCCTCCGATGAGGGGGATGGGGCCCCGGGCGCGGTGACGGCCACGCTCACCGACCAATTCGGCAACCCGGTGCGGGGCAAAGGCATCTCCTTTTACTCCGATACGTTCTGCGAGCCCGCGGAAGGCGAGACCGAATGCACCACGACCGGGATCGGCGCCATGGGAAGGGGCGTTACCGCCATGGAGGACGACGGGATACGGGTTCTGACCGGGGAGACCCGGCACAGGGAGCGCACCACCCGCCGCAACGGAGAGGCCGACTTCTCCTACACCTACGACTCCGATGCCAGCGCCATCGAGACCATCTGGGCCACCTACGAATTGAGCGCCGCCGAGGCGATAGTGGTTGGTTGCCGGGACTCGAACGCGGACTGCGACGAGACGGACGATGAACGCATGCTCACCTCGGATCGGGTTTACTTTTACTGGGTGGAGGAGGTGGACGATGTTCCGTTCACCGGAAGCATCCTGGTCAAAGATCTCGACAATGACCAGTTGGTGGTGGCCTCCAACGAGAAGCTGATACTGGTCAAGTACGACGCCAACGACCAGTTCAACGACTTGGACGGCCCGGCGGTCTTCGCCGGTTTCGAGGAAGACCTGGGGGTCAACGCCGACCCGTCCGCGGGCAGCGTCCAAGTGAGAAGGTACGAAAGCGAGGCGGGCAAGGTAAGCGCCTTTGTCCTCTACAAGACTTGGCCCGCGGTGGACCATCCCGACGGTCCGGCGGCGGGGGCCGCCGCCCGGTTCGGCCAGGCCCTTGCGGTCGACGACGGAGTGATGGTGGTGGGGGCCTCCTACGAAACCGTGGGCGAAGACGCAAGGGCGGGAGCGGTTTACATCTACCCGGACGGGCCCGCCACCGCCGCCGGCTCCATCGTCAAGTTGACCGCCCCTACTCCCGCCGCCGCCGACTACTTCGGTTGGGATGTGGACATCAGCGGCGACACGATCGTGGTCGGCACCGCCCGCATTACGGGGAGCGCCGCCGGGGAGAAGGTCTACGTTTACGTGCGCGGCTCCGATGGATGGCCCACCGCCCCCACCGCTACTTTCACATCTACCGTCAGCGGTCACGACTGGGGTTTCGGGGAGGGCGTGGCCATCTCCGGCGACGGCTCCACCATCGCCGTGGTGGCGAACGGCGGCAACGTAACCGCGGTCAACGGGGTGGTGGTGTACGACAAGCCCTCCGGCGGTTGGGTCGACGACGCCGACTCCTCGGACAACATCCTGCTGAAGGACACCGGGCCGTCCCTCGTACCCGGCACCGGCGTATCCCAAGGTTGGGGGAATGGGAGCGGCTGGGAGAACGAGCGTTCCGTGACCATTTCCGGGGACGGTTCGGTGATCGCCTCCGGCGGATGCAACGCGGGACGACCAACTGCTGATGATAACTACCACTGCAACGGATCGGTTCATGTGTACGTCAAGAACCCGTCGGGGGCCGGTTGGCTGGACCGCGACGGCGTCGCGCAGACCAACGTCACGGGCGCCACGTCCCGCATCATCGCCAACCCCTCGGGCGGCAACCAGAACGCCCCGAACTATTTGCAGACGTTCGGCAAGTACGTGGCCCTCTCCGAAGACGGAAACACCCTGGTCGCCTCCGGGCACTACGAGAGAGCGTCCGAAAGGAACGGGGTGATATTCGTGTACGTCAAGCCCTCCAGCGGTTGGGCGAGTACGCATTACGACAACATATCGAACAAGGCCTGGGGGGTGGAGCTGTCGGTGCCGACGCCGCAGGCCAGAACCCCCGACCTTTTAGGACAATACATAGCGATCAACCGCGACGGTTCGGAGATAGCGTCCAGCCGGCATGATCGGCACGAAGGCGACTTCCTGGGTTCGGTGGTTACGTTTACGCGTCCCGACTCCGGATGGGCGAATGACGACAGCATGGACGCCGAATACATCGGTACTTTCCCCAATGCCCATATGGGTTGGGCCACCACCTATGACAAGACCAGCGGCGACTTGTACACCGGGATACGCAACGAGACCAAATTCCCGGATGTGCCCAGCGGCAAGTTGCTGACCGTTTACCAGCTCACCGGCTCCTAGGGCGTTTCACGCAACCCGACGCGCCTGCGTGCGGCAACTCGCCCGGCGTTTGCTCCGACGGGATCCCCTCGGCGCGACCCGGAGGAAATCCCGATTGACTTGACAAGGTATGGGGGGGGGGGGTATGATGTGGAAACCGGATCGCGGTCGCGGTTCGGGCCAGGCCCTGTTGGAGGGGTTCCGGCTTAACAAAAGGGAGGGTATTGTGATGGCGAAAGCATCGGTTCGGATGTGGTTGGCCGGTTTGGCTATTTTGGGTTTGACGGCGGGTTTATTGGGGGCGGCCCCGCCGGGCGCGTTGGGCCCGCAGGGAGCCTTGGGGGCGCATGGGGATGACCCGGATGTTGACTTCGAGGCCGTGTACGGGGCGTGCGTGGGGGCGGCGACGACGGCGGCTGGTTTTGAGGACACGGTGGGGTTGAATACCGAGGATCAGATTAATTGTTTGGGGCATTACGGGATTACGCAGGGTCGGACTGCTACTACTTTTGCGCCGCGGGAGTCGGTGTTGCGGTGGCAGATGGCGTTGTTCATGGCGCGGGCGGCCAGCGCGGCGGGGATCGTGTTGGAGAACCCGGCGGGGGATCAGGGCTTCGCGGACATAGGGGCGGTGTCGGAGGAGGCGCGGAACGCCATTAATGGTTTGGCGAAAGTCGGGATTATGCCGGGTGTGTCGCAGACGCAGTTTTCTCCGAATTCGGCGGTTACCAGGGGGTTGATGGCCAATATTTTGGATGCGTTTTTGAGTAATGCGCGGCTGGGGGCGGGGGCGCTCGGGCAAGAGCTGGATTCGTATGGCGATATGAAGCCGGATAATACCAATGTGTTTACCGATTTGAATACGGTGCCGTTGGTTACGTACAACGCCGTGTATCGGATTTACGAGGCGGGGGTTACCCAGGGGATCGGGGATCATTTGTATGGGCCGGAGCGTAATGTGACGCGGGCGCAGATGGCGGCGTTTATCATGCGCGCTTTGGCGCATACGACGGCCCGGCCGGCGGGAGTGTCGGTGCAGGCGGCTAAGGATTCGGTGCTGGGCTCCCAGTCGGTGGAGTTGCTGGTGTCGGTGCGGGATGCCGCCTTCCAGCCGATGGTGGATGCGAAGGTGGACGTGTTCAGTTCCACTGATCCGGATGAGGCGTTTGGGGACGACGGCGCCTGCGATGCGGGCAATGTGAGCAGGGTGGCGGGCGGTACGGCTTGCCGGGTGGAAACCGCGGATGAGCAGACCGACATCAACGGGGATATATCCGAGTTGGCGGTTCAGGTTGAAGATGCGGATGTGACGGTGTGGGCGTGGACGGGGGACGATAACGATGAATTCGACAACGATGAAACCGCCGCCGCGCAGTTGACGGTCGGATTCTCCAAGGCGGCCAGCCAAACGCTGGTCACCTACACTCTGGGGGAGGGGCAGACCCATTCCAAGTTCGGGGAAACGGTTACGGTGACCTTGCAGATCGCGGACGAGGACGGTGTGGCGGTGGCCGACAAGGGCAAAACGGTGACGGTCGGGCACACCACCACCAACGCCGATGGAACTAGTAACTCCGGCAGAAGCACGTACACCACCGACGCCGACGGGAAGATCGTGTTGGAGTACGCCCTCGCCGATTCCGATACGACCGCTACCGGCCAAGAAGCCATGGTGGTGTTGGAACTGAGCAATGCTCCCGCCGGGCTCCCTCTGCAGGACGAAGCCGGGAACCCGTTCACGACCAAGACCTACCAATGGTCGGACGCGGCCCCGGCGCCGCGCAATCTTGTGCTTTCCACCCGCAGTGAGTTCGCGGCGGCCTCCGATGAGGGGGACGGGGCCCAGGGGGCGGTGACGGCCACGCTCACCGACCAGTACGGCGACCCGGTGCGGGGCAAGGGAATATCCTTCTTCTCCGACACGTTCTGCGAGCCCGGGGAAGGCGAGACCGAATGCACCACGACCGGGATCGGCGCCATGGGAAGGGGCGTTGCCGCCGAGGAGAGCAACGGGATGCGGGTTCTGACCGGGGAGACCCGGCACAGGGAGCGCACCACCCGCCGCAACGGACAGGCCGGCCTCAACTACAGATACGACTCCGACGCCAGTGCCATCGAGACCATTTGGGCCACCTACGGGTTGAGCGCCGCCGAGGCGATAGTGGTTGGTTGCCGGGACTCGAACGCGGATTGCGAGGAGACGGACGATGAACGCACGCTCACCTCGGATCGGATCTACTTTTACTGGGTGGAGGAGGTGGGCGATGTTCCGTTCACCGGACGTATCCTGGTCAAGGACCTCGACAATGACCAGTTGGTGGTGGCCTCCAACGAGAAGCTGATACTGGTCAAGTACGACGCCAACGACCAGTTCAACGACCTGGACGGCCCCGGGGTTTTCGCCGGCTTCGAGGAAGACTTGGGGGCCAACGCCGACCCGTCCGCGGGCAGCGTCCAGGTGAGGAGATATGAAAGCGAGGCGGGCAAGGTGAGCGCCTTCGTCCTTTATGAGACTTGGGCTTCGGTGGACCATCCCGATGGGCAGGCGGCGGGGGCCGCCGCCCGGTTCGGCGCGTCCTTTGCGGTCGACAACGGGGTGATGGTGGTGGGGGCCCCTTACGAAACTATAGGCGAAGACGAAAGGGCGGGGATGGCTTACATCTACCCGGACGGGCCCGCCACCGCCGCCGCCTCCATCGTCAAGTTGACCGCCCCCTCCCCGGCCGCCGCCGACTACTTCGGTTGGGATGTGGACATCAGCGGCGACACGATCGTGGTCGGCACCGCCACCATTACGGGGAGCGCCTCCGGGGAGAAGGCCTACGTTTACGTGCGCGGTTCCTCCGGATGGCCCACTTCGCCCACCGCCACTTTCGAATCGACCATCGGGGCCCACAACCAGGGCTTCGGGGAGGGCGTGGCCATCTCCGGCGACGGCTCCACCATCGCGGTGGTGGCTACCGGCAATGGCGGGAACGGAGGGGTGGTGGTGTACGACAAGCCCACCACCGGCGGTTGGGTCGACGACGCCAACTCCGCGGACAACACCACGTTGCGGGGCGGCGGCGGCGATGGGGCCGGTTGGAACAACCAGCGTTCCGTGGCCATTTCCGGGGACGGTTCGGTGATCGCCGCCGCCGGTTGCAACCCGGGCGGGGGCTTCTGCAACGGATGGGTTTACTTGTACGTCAAGAACCCGTCGGGGGCCGGTTGGCTGGACCGCGACGGCGCCGCGCAGACCAACGTCACGGACGCCACCTCCCGCATCCGCGCCAACGGCCAGGGCGGCAACGAGAACGGCCCCAACGAAGGTCAGGGATTCGGCAAATACTTGGCCCTCTCCGAAGACGGAAACACCCTGGTTGCCTCCGGGCACTACGAGAGAGCGGCCGGCAAGAACGGGGTGGCGTTCGTGTACGTCAAGCCCTCCGGAGGTTGGCCGGGCACGCATGTGGACCGGATCTCGGACACCAACTGGGGGGTGGAGCTGTCGGCGCCGACGCCGGAGGCCCGCACCCCCGATGTCTTCGGACAATACATAGCGATCAGCAGCGACGGTTCCGAGGTAGCGGTCAGCCGGCATGAGCGGCACGAAGGCGACTTCCTGGGGTCAGTGGCGACGTTCACGCGTCCCTCCTCCGGATGGGCGAACGACGACAGCATGGATGTCGAGTACCTTGGTCCCTACCCCAACGCCCGCATGGGCTGGGCCGTCACCTACGACAAGACCAACGACGATTTGTACTCCGGGATACGCAGCGAGACCAAAATCCCGGAACCGTCCTCGAACCGGTTGCTGACCATTTACCGGCTCACCACCTCCTAGGTCGTTGGCACGCCGCCCGACGCGCTATTTCGTTTTAATCCCCTGCGCGTTGCTCCGCCGGGTTCCCTAGGTGCGGCCCGGCGGAGATCCCGATTGACTTGACAAGGGTATGGGGGGGGGGGGTAGGATATTTCGCTGTTGGGTCGCGTTGCGGCTCGGTAAGGCCCCTTGTTTGGGGGCGTGGCTAGTAAGAAAGGAGCGGTGCGGTGATGGCGCAGTCGTTGCGGGGGGCGTGGTTGGCGGGTTTGGCCGTGTTGGGTTTGGTGGCGGGTTTGTTGGGGGCGGCGCCGCCGGAGGGGGCGTTGGGTGCGCATGGGGATGACCCGGATGTTGATTTTGAGGCTGTGTACCAGGCGTGCACTGGGGCGGCGACGGCGGCGGCTGGTTTTGAGGACACGGTGGGGTTGAATACAGAGGATCAGATTAACTGTTTGGGGCATTACGGGATTACGCAGGGCCGGACGGCGACGATGTTTGCGCCGCGGGAGTCTGTCTTGCGGTGGCAGATGGCGTTGTTCATGGCGCGGGCGGCCAGCGCGGCGGGGATTGTGTTGGAGAACCCGGCGGCGGATCAGGGCTTCGCGGACATAGGGGCGGTGTCGGAGGAGGCGCGGAACGCGATCAATGGTTTGGCGAAGGTGGGGATTATGCCGGGGGTGTCGTCGACGCAGTTTTCTCCGAATTCGTCGGTGACTAGGGGGTCGATGGCGAATATTTTGGACGCGTTTTTGAGTAATGCGCGTCCGGGGGCGGGGGCGTTTGGGGAGGAGGTGGATTCGTATGGCGATGTGAAGGCTGATAATACGAATGTGTTTACTGATTTGAATACGGTGCCGTTGGTTACGTATAACGCTGTGTATCGGATTTACGAGGCGGGGGTTACCCAGGGGATCGGGGATCATATTTATGGGCCGGAGCGTAATGTGACGCGGGCGCAGATGGCGGCGTTCATTATGCGTACCTTGGCGCATACGACGGCGCGGCCGGCGGGGGTGTCTTTGCAGTCGGCGAAGGATTCGGTGTTGGGTACGGAGTCGGTGCAGTTGTTGGTGTCGGTGCGGGACGCCGCTTTCCAGCCGGTTGTGGACGCGCAAGTGGATGTGTTCAAGTCGACTGATCCGGATGAGGCGTTTGGGGACGATGGGGCTTGTGATGCGGATAATGTGAGCAAGGTGGGGGGCGCGGGGAGCAGGGAGTGCCGGGTGGATTCTGGGGATGAGCAGACCGACATCAACGGGGATCTGACGGAGTTGTCGGTTCAGGTGGCGGATGCGGATGTTACGTTGTGGGCGTGGACGGGGGATGTGAACGATGATTTCGATAATGATGACACGACCGCCGCGCAGTTGACGATCGGGTTCTCCAAGGCGGCCAGTCAAATGCTGGTCACCGATGACTTGGGGGAGGGGCAGACTAATTCCAAGTTCGGGGAGACGGTTACGGTTACTTTGCAGATCGCGGACGAGGACGGCAAGGCGGTGGCGGACAAGGGGCAGGCGGTGACGGTGGCGCACGAAACTATTGGCGCCGATGATTCTGTTACTTCCGGCAGTAGCACGTATACCACCGACGCCGACGGGAAGATCGTGTTGGAGTTCATCCAGGCCGACTCCGATACGACCGCTGTCGGCCAGGACGCTTCGGTGGAGTTGACCTTGACCAGGGCCGCCGACGCGTTGCCTTTGCAGGATGAAGACAGGGAGCCGTTTATGACCAAGACCTACCACTGGTCGGACGCGGCTCCGGTTCCCGCCTCGTTGATGATCGCCATTACCCGTGATATAGAGTTCCAGGCGGCGTCCGATGAGGGGCAGGGCGTTCGGGTTTCGGTGACGGCCACGCTCACCGATCAGTTCGGCGATCCGGTGCGGGGCAGGGTGGTTACCTTTACCTCCGACACCGACTGCGAGCCGAAGGAGGGTGAGGAGGAGTGCACTCCGCCGGGGGTGGGCCGTGAACGGACCGCGACCACCCGCCGGAACGGGCGGGCCGACCTCACCTACTTCTATGATTCCGATGAGAGCGCGATTGAAACCATCACGGCCTCCCTCACTCTCAACGAAGGGGAGTTCGGGATGCGGGGCGAGTGCGCCGACGGGCAGGAGTGGGACCATGACGGGGCTCCGGACAATCCGGAGGTGCTGTGCACGGAGCGGGATGATATTCCGGAAACGTTGCGTACGCCGTCGGATAGTCCGGCCCGGTTCTACTGGACGGAGGATGTTTCCGGGGTTCCGTTCACCGGCCGTATCTTGGTCAAGGATATCGACAATGATCAGGTGGTGGTGGAATCCAGCGGTCGGGTGATGTTGGTCAAGTATGACTCCAACGACCAGTTCAACGACTTGGACGGGAAAGCTACCGTGTTGGCCGAGTTTGAGAAGCCTTTGGAGGAAGATGCCGATCCGGCGGCGGGCAGCCTGCGGGTTGACAGATACGAGTCGGAGGCGGGCAAAGTAAGCAAGTTCGCACTGTTGCCGTCTTGGCTCATTATCGCGGAACCCGACAAACAGTCGAGCGCCAAATCGTCCGCGCGGACCGAGAACGATGATCGGCCTATGGCGGCGGATAATGGGGTGTTGGTGGTGGGGGCGCCTTTCGAGACGCCGGAGGACGATTGCGACCACGACAACGATGGCGGGACCACCCCGGTTGAGGATTGCCTGTGGGCGGGCGCCGTTTATATCTACCCGGATGGGGCGTCCACCGCCGCGGGGGATGTCGTCCGGCTGGCTCCTCCGTATCTGCTGGGAAGCGGCCACTTCGGATGGGATGTGGACATCAGCGGCGACACGATCGTGGTCGGCAGCGGCCGCCGGGCCGGCAACAGCTTCGGGAACAACCAGGTGTACGTGTATGTGCGGAGCGGCGGCACTTGGCCCACTTCTCCCACCGCCACGTTTACCAGCCATCCCTCCAAGAGGCCTCCGTCCCCGTCGACTGTTACGTCGACCGGCACCGACGAAAGGCTGGGTTTTGGGGAGGGGGTGGCTATCTCCTCCGACGGCTCCACCATCGCGGTGGTGGCCCCCGATGGGGTGGAGACCCGGGGAGGGGTGAGGGTATACGCGAAACCCAGCGGCGGTTGGACGGACGATCACGACTCCACGGACAACCCCCTGCTGGAAGGCCGCGGCGGCGACGGGTCCGGCTGGAACAACGAGCGGTCGGTGGCTATTTCCAGGGATGGTTCGGTGATCGTCGCGGGCGGTTGCAACTATGAGGGCTCTTCCCAGTTGTGCCGGGGTTGGTTGTATATTTACGAGCGGCCCAGCGGCGGTTGGGCGGACACCAACGACGGTACGGGCCGTATTTGGGCCAACGGCGGAGCCATGCCCCGGCAGGAGTACGCCAAGCACGTGGCTGTCTCCGGGGACGGGAACACCGTGGTCGTTTCCGGGCACTATCACATAAGCGCCAACAAGCGGGGCGTTGCCTATGTATACACCAGGGGTTCCGGCGGTTGGCGGGCCAAGCATGTCGGCCAGATAGGCGCCCCCGCCAATACGGAGAACCCGATCGGGTTTGAGTTGACGGGCCCGGAGGCGGTGACCGCGCCGACGGACATACTCGGGCACTTCGTGACGATTACCAGCGACGGCTCGGCGATAGCCATCAGCCAGCAACGCCGACCGGGCGTGGAGTTGAAGGGCGCGGTTTTGGTATACAGGCGTCCCGCCGGGGGATGGGCCGACGACGGCACTCCCGACGAGACCCACCTGGGCACCTACAGGAGCGCCTATTTGGGGGTGGAAGTCACGTTCGACAAGACCAACAATGACTTGTACGCCGCCGCGTCCGAAGCCCCCTTCGACGCAGAGTCGGATGCGCTCCCCATCTGGCACATCATCCGGTAAGTCGTTTCACGCAACTCCAGCACGCCGAGGAAGCCCCCCACCCGGGGGGCTTCCCGGTATTAACCCCATCCCGCCGCCCGCCTCCTCATCAACCGGTCCCCCCGCACCCGCTTTGCCCCGGCCCATTCCGCCGCAGGCAACCGGCGTTAGCGCGCCTTGCGGTGCAGGCGGACGCAGGCCGCTATGCGCAACCGGCCGCAATCAATCTGCGTCAGGGCGGCGAACTTGACGGGTCGGGCAAGGTGAAATTTCGATTGCCTTGACAACGATGGGGGGGGGGGTAGGATAATTCGCTGTTGGGTCGCGTTGCGGCTCGGTGAGGCCCCGTTCAGGGGCAAAGCTTAGGCAGAAAGGAATAGTACGATGAAGGCGCAGTCGTTGCGGAAGGCGTGGTTGGCGGGTTTGGCCGTGTTGGGTTTGGTGGCGGGTTTGCTGGGGGCGCCGCCGCCGGAGGGGGCGTTGGGTGCGCATGGGGAGGACCCGGATGTTGATTTTGAGGCCGTGTACCAGGCGTGCACGGGGGCGGCTACGGCGGCGGCTGGTTTTGAGGACACGGTGGGGTTGAATACAGAGGATCAGATTAACTGCCTGGGGCATTACGGGATTACGCAGGGCCGGACGGCGACGACTTTTGCGCCGCGGGAGTCTGTTTTGCGTTGGCAGATGGCGTTGTTCATGGCCCGGGCCGCGGCCGCGGCGGGGATTGTGTTGGAGAACCCGGCGGAGGATCAGGGCTTCACGGACATAGGGGCGGTGTCGGAGGAGGCGCGGAACGCCATCAACGGTTTGGCGAAGGTGGGGATTATGCCGGGGTCGTCGTCGACCCAGTTTTCTCCGAATTCGTCGGTGACTAGGGGGTCGATGGCCAATATTTTGGACGCGTTTTTGAGTAATGCCCGTCTGGGCGCGGGGGCTTTGGGGCAAGAGGTGGATTCGTATGGCGACGTGAAGGCTGATAATACGAGTGTGTTTACTGATTTGGACACGGTGCCGTTGGCCACGTACAACGCCGTGTATCGGATTTACGAGGTGGGCGTTACCCAGGGGATCGGGGATCATATTTATGGGCCGGAGCGTAATGTGACGCGGGCGCAGATGGCGGCGTTTATCATGCGCACCTTGGCGCACACGACGGCGCGGCCGGCGGGGGTGTCGGTGCAGTCGGCCAAGGATTCGGTGTTGGGTACGGAGTCGGTGGAGTTGCTGGTGTCGGTGCGGAACGCTACCTTCCAGCCGGTTGTGGATGCTCCCGTGGATGTGTTCAAGTCCACTGATCCGGATGAGGCGTTTGGGGACGACGGCGCCTGCGATTCGGAGAATGTGAGCAAGGTAGGGGGCGCGGGGAGCAGGGAGTGCCGGGTGGACTCGGGGGATGAGCAGACCGACATCAACGGGGACCTGACGGAGTTGTCGGTTCAGGTGCAGGATGCGGATGTGACGTTGTGGGCGTGGACGGGGGATGTGAACGATGATTTCGACAATGATGACACGACCGCCGCGCAGTTGACGATCGGGTTCTCCAAGGCGGCCAGTCAAATGCTGGTCACCGATGACTTGGGGGAGGGGAAGACCCATTCCAAGTTCGGGGAGACGGTTACGGTGACTTTGCAGATCGCGGACGAGGACGGCAAGGCGGTGGCGGACAAGGGGCAGGCGGTGACGGTGGCGCACGAAACTATTGGCGCCGATGATTCTGTTACTTCCGGCAGCAGCACGTATACCACCGACGCCGACGGGAAGATCGTGTTGGAGTTCATCCAGGCTGATTCCGATACGACCGCTGTGGGTCAGGACGCTTCGGTGGAGTTGACCTTGAGCAGGGCCGCCGACGCGTTGCCCTTGCAGGACGAGGACGGGGAGCCGTTTATGACCAAGACCTACCACTGGTCGGACGCGGCTCCGGTTCCCGCCTCGTTGATGATCGCCATTACCCGTGATGTTGAGTTTCAGGCGGCGTCCGATGAGGGGCAGGGGGTTCGGGTTTCGGTGACGGCTACGCTTACCGATCAGTTCGGCGATCCGGTGCGGGGCAGGGTGATTACCTTCACCTCCGACACCGACTGCGAACCCGAGGAGGGTGAGGAGGAGTGCACCCCGCCGGGGGTGGGCAGTGAACGGACCGCTACTACCCGCCGGAACGGGCGGGCCGACCTCACTTACTTCTACGATTCCGACGAGAGCGCGATTGAGACCATCACGGCTTCCCTTACTCTCAATGAAGGGGAGTTCGGGATGCGGGGCATGTGCGCCGATGGGCAGGAGTGGGACCATGACGGCGCTCCGGACAATCCGGAGGTGCTGTGCACGGAGCGGGATGATATTCCGGAAACGTTGCGTACGCCGTCGGATAGTCCGGCCCGGTTCTACTGGACGGAGGATGTGTCCGGGGTTCCGTTCACCGGCCGCATCTTGGTCAAGGATATCGACAACGATCAGGTGGTGGTGGAATCCAGCGGTCGGGTGATGCTGATCAAGTATGACTCCAACGACCAGTTCAACGACTTGGACAGGAAAGCTACCGTGTTGGCCGAGTTTGAGAAGCCGTTGGAGGAAGACGCCGATCCGGCGGCGGGCAGCCTGCGGGTTGACAGATACGAGTCGGAGGCGGGCAAAGTAAGCAAGTTCGCCTTGTTGCCGTCTTGGCTCATTATCGCGGAACCCGATCGCCAGTCGAGTGCCAAATCGAGTGCGCGGACCGAGAACGATGATCGGCCTATGGCGGCGGATAATGGTGTGTTGGTGGTGGGGGCGCCCTTTGAGACGCCGGAGGACGATTGCGACCACGACAACGATGGCGGGACCACCCCGGTTGAGGATTGCCTGTGGGCGGGCGCGGTATATATCTATCCGGATGGGGCGTCCACCGCTGCGGGGGATGTCGTTCGGCTGGCTCCCCCGTATCTGCTGGGAAGCGGCCACTTCGGATGGGATGTGGACATCAGCGGCGACACGATCGTGGTCGGCAACGGCCGCCGGGCCGGCAACAGCTTCGGGAACAACCAGGTGTACGTATACGTGCGGAGCGGCGACACCTGGCCCACTTCTCCCACCGCCACGTTTACCAGCCATCCCTCCAAGACGCCGCCCACCGCTTCGACTGTTACGGCGACCGGCACCCCGCAGTCCCTTGGTTTTGGGGAGGGGGTGGCTATCTCCTCCGACGGTTCCACCATCGCGGTGGTGGCCCCCGGTCCGACGCAACCGCTGGGCGGCGTGAGGGTATATACGAAACCCAGCGGCGGTTGGACGAACGATGACGACTCCACGAACAACCCCCTGCTGAAAGGCGGCGGCGGCGACGGGGCTGGCTGGAACAACGAGCGGTCGGTGGCTATTTCCAGGGATGGTTCGGTGATCGTCGCGGGCGGTTGCAACTATGAGGGCTCTTCCCAGTTGTGCCGGGGTTGGTTGTATATTTACGAGCGGCCCAGCGGCGGTTGGGCGGACGCCAACGACGGTACGGGCCGTATTTGGGCCAACGGCGGAGCCATGCCCCGGCAGGAGTACGCCAAGCACGTGGCTGTCTCCGGGGACGGGAACACCGTGGTCGTTTCCGGGCACTATCACATAAGCGCCAACAAGCGGGGCGTTGCCTATGTATACACCAGGGGTTCCGGCGGTTGGAACGCCAGGCATGTCGACACGATCGGCGCCCCCGCCAATACGGAGAACCCGATCGGGTTTGAGTTGACGGGCCCGGAGGCGGTGACCGCGCCGACGGACATACTCGGGCACTTCGTGACGATTACCAGCGACGGCTCGGCGATAGCCATCAGCCAGCAACGCCGACCGGGCGTGGAGTTGAAGGGCGCGGTTTTGGTATACAGGCGTCCCGCCGGGGGATGGGCCGACGACGGCACTCCCGACGAGACCCACCTGGGCACCTACAGGAGCGCCTATTTGGGGGTGGAAGTCACGTTCGACAAGACCAACAATGACTTGTACGCCGCCGCGTCCGAAGCCCCCTTCTACGCAGAGTCGGATGCGCTCCCCATCTGGCACATCATCCGGTAAGTCGTTTCACGCAACTCCAGCACGCCGAGGAAGCCCCCCACCCCCGGGGGGCTTCCCGGTATTAACCCTCCCTTTGCGGCTCGTTTTGGAGCCAGAGATGGCCCGCCGCCCATTGGCAAACTTATCCCGGCAACGGCAAGCAAGGTGATAGGCATAGAACAAATCGGGGTCAAGCCGGGCACCCTGTAAAGTATTCATATTACGGCGACAGGACAGGCGGCGGGTTTGCGCCTTGCTAGATTATGTCTGCGCCGCGTGGTTCAGTTTGTGCGCCTGTGCCGGATTGTCTCAGATGCGGGCAAGGGTCAGATAGTTTAAGAGTAATACAGACGGGGCAATCGTTGCGGGCAGGTTGCGACGCGGTTATGGTTTGTCGTTCTTTTCAACTCGGCGGACAAGTCCGCTATGAACTTCTTAAGTGTCCCCTCGTTTGCCATTGTTATACCTCCTTTCTGATTTCTTCAATCAGGCTGTCCAGGTTTGCGTCTAACCTGTCGAATGCCATTTCAATCAAGTCTGCCTGACTATGTATATCGTCAAGTAGTTCCTTTACGGGTTGCCATGCTTGACGCATTTCGGACATTTGTTCGTCGGGCAGGCGCAGATCATAGGTTAATAAATCGATGGTTCTGGTTAATTCCTTGCTAACTTTTTTTGACCATTTATTGGCAAGAAATAGTCTGCCCAGTATCGCCGAACATTCAATGCCGACCGGTTGAAAGTCAGTGCGCCCGGAATGCTTGCGCCTTTCATTGTCATCCGTAACCTCTTTTGCCGCTTCTGCGTATATCTGCGCCATCGCGGAATAGTCAAACCCTGCGACAGTACCATGTTTGGCTTCGTAATCGCGCAGTCTGCCCCGCGTGCGGGATTCAACATACTGCAGGTGATCTTTGAACAACGCGCGGGCTTGGTCAGGCGGAATGCCTTCTGCCTGCGCCACAGCCTGCGCCGCGACCTGCGACAGGTCGGGCATCGGATTTACGTCGGACGCAACCGGTTGCGTCTGCGCCTGTCTGTCTGTCTGCCCTGCGGACGGACCTTCCCGGTTTTCCCCAATCTGTTCCATGTCGCCCCTTTCTGTCGTTGCCCCGACCTTTAAACCTGTGCGCGGCGAACTATATCCTAGCATGGTATGGACCCGGAGCAGACAAGGCGGATGGCAGTCGCCAGCTAGGTGTGTCAGGTCGTTCGTCCGTCGCCCGTTGCCATGCTGCGGCCGGTAGTTGCGCAGGGGCATGCAGGATGAGCAACGTTCGCGCCTGTCTGCAATCCGTCCTGCCAGTTCGGAATGCCTGCCCATTGTCCAGTGGATGTCCCGCCTGTTGCGCCTGATACCCGTCTGCACCCTGCCAGCCCCTCTGCCAGTCTGCATCGTCCTCAGTATCAATGGGCAGACCCGCCATACCATCCTGCCAGCCCTTGGTGCCGTAGTAACTGCATCTCGGATACAGGCCTGCGGATATTTGCGTCTGCCATATCATCCTCCGTTCACTACTCTTATTTACCGGTCCGCGCCTCCGTCCAGCCCTATGTCGGAATGTATGCGCATGATGCCTGGCCCGTCCGACTACCGCCTAACGCTCCCCCGTAAACGCGTTTCGTTATCGGCGATGAAGCATCTTTGTCAGGGTTTCCAGGTCCAAATCAATGATATCGTCCGCTAGATCAGACAGCTCACGGGCCACGCTACGCCGGTTGGGAGTCGCCACCAACACTTGGGTTCCCAGATCCTGCGCGGCCCGCACCGCCTCCGCCAAATCCCGGTCACCCGAGATCAGCACCGCCACATCACACACTCTCCGCCCCGCTAACCGGACCAAGTCCAACGCCAGCAAGGTATCCACCCCCTTCTGTTTTTGTTCCGGTTTGAAAGTCCAATGACGCTCAAACTCTGTGATGAGTTTATTTGGCGCTACCCCTAATCCGGAGGCCGTTTTTCTAAGGGATTCTCTTATAAGTGGTTCGTATTTTGGCTTGGTTTCGGCAATGTGCCCTAGTCGGAGCTGAATTCCAGGGACCTTTCCTATTGCAAACAAAACCCTTCTTTGCGCTTCTGCCAATTTATGCGCGGGGTGAAAAGCGGCATCATACCAGTAGGCACGGATGAAACGCCCTTCTATCAGGTCAAGACTTGCTAGACTCCTGCACCAATCCGCAATCCCCCGAGCGTTCAGTCGCATTTTTGATGAAGGCTTACCAATGACCTTGAGGCCCTCTGCTCGCAGGAAACCTACATCGATAAAAACAGCGTAGCTGGCTGATAGCATGTGACCCTCCTGACCTCGGAGATAGGTTTCCCCGACTGAATTTAACGAGGGGGCCTCCGTGGGGAGGCCCCCAATTGATTCCCCATAGGGGAACCGTACTCGTACCACCTCTTGCGAGGATGTTTCGTATTATAGGGTCGGGGCTCAGGGTTTGTCAAATTGAGATACGCCAAGCGTTGCCCGGCGGTTGCTTTGAGCATCGCGTCGGCCTGTGCGTTGGGGGGTGGGAAAATACGGATGCGACTGACCGGGGAGGTGGTCGGCGGGGATAGTTTCTTGGGCGGATCTGAAATGCGGAACCGGGTTAGGGAATTTTCTGGAGCGGGGGGGGGGGGGCGTTTTTTGGTCGTCGGCGCCGTGCAGGGAGAATATAACAAAAGGGGGCCTCCGTGGGGAGGCCCCCAGCTGGTGCCCCATAGGGGAACCGTTACTTAACCTCTTACGAGGATGTTTGTATTGTAGGGTCGGGGCTCAGGGTTTGTCAAATTGAGATACGCCGAGCGTTGCCCGGCGTTGGCATATAGGTGCCGTAGGTCCCCGGCTTGTACGGTGGGGGGTGGGTAATGCGGATGCGGCTGAGCGGTCGAAGCGGTTGGCAGGGACCGGTTTCCGAGGGCTTTGGAATGCGAAACCGGGTTTAGGGGAGGTGGACGTCGTCGTTTTGGCGGGGGTCATTATCCGGGGGCGGTGGGGATGGTCGTTTCGTGGCCGTCGGCGCCGCGCAGACTGAATTTAACGAGGGGGCCTCCGTGGGGAGGCCCCCAACTGATTCCCCATAAGGGAACCGTACTCGTACCACCTCTTGCGAGGATGTTTCGTATTATAGGGTCGGGTCTCGGGGTTTGTCAAAGCGCAAGATACCGGTCCGTCCGATCACCGTCTAATCCCATTAAACGAGAAGAGCCGCATTTTCACCCTGTTTATGAGGCGGGGCATCTGCTGACGCGGACGGAGGGCTCCTGCCTGGGCTTCATAGTCCCCGGGGAGGCGCATCACCGGGGCCGTCGCCCTGCTGGACCCCGCCGCCCCGCCCCCTTCGCGTTGGATGGGCGTAAGGCCGGGTTCCGTTCCGGTTATGTCCGAAGGGAGGGTTAATATAGGGGGGTGAACCCTCCGGGGAAAGCGACAGCGGACGGGAACAGGCAGGGATGGCGGCGCGCAAGGTTTCAATCAACGGGTCGGTGCTGACTTGGGCGCGGCGGGAAGACGGGCTCACGCCCGGGGAACTGGCCGACCTGATGAAGGTGCCGGTGGACGATATTCGCTCCTGGGAAGCGGGGGACGATTATCCGACGCGCGGGCAGTTTACGAAGCTGGCAAAAGCCTTGGCCCGCCCCACGGCCATTTTTTACCTGCCCGAGGCGCCGAAGGAGGGGGGTATTCCCGTCAAATTCCGCCGGGCGCCGGGGCCGGTGGGGCACCGTCTGGGACGCAACGAGTTGCGGCAGATTCGGCAGGCGCAACGGTTGCAGGAGGTTGTTTCCTGGGTGGTGGAGGACAGCGGCGCCGGGCCGGTGCGGATAGCTCCGGTGGATCGGAGACGCGATCCTTCCCGGGTCGGGGAGGAGGAGCGGGCCGCGTCCGGCGTTCCGGTGGGCGAGCAGACCGGCTGGCCCACTGCTTACGAGGCTTTTCGCAACTGGCGGCGCGTGTTGGAGGACAGGGGGATTTTGGCGTTTCAGATGAGGCTGGGCAAGGACGGCATCAGGGGGTTCAGCATTTGGGATGACTATGCGCCGGTGGCGGCGGTCAACACCGCCTATCATCCCACCGCCCGCATTTTCACCTTGTTTCATGAGGTGGGGCATCTTTTGACGCGAACGGAGGGCTCCTGCCTGGGGTTCGTAGCCCCCGGGGAGGCGGAGACGGGGGCCGAACGGTGGTGCGAGCAGTTCGCCGCCTCCTACCTGGTTCCCGCCGCCGGGTTGCGTTCCGAGGCGGCCCGGCAGGGGGTGACCGAGCAGTCCAAACTGGATGATCCCCGGACGGCGCGCCGCTTGGCCAACCGGTTTTCGGTCAGCACCCGGGCCATGGCCGTCCGCTTGCAGGCCATCGGCCTAGCCGAGGCGGGCCTGTACGGGGCGGTGGTTTCCGCGTTTCCCAACCAAGACTGGCCGTCCGGCGGCGGAGGCGGCGGAGGGCAAACCGCTCCCCGGAGGAGGATCACCGAGTTGGGGCGGCTCCTGCCGCAGTTGCTGTTCTCAGCCGCCGACCGGGGCCGGCTCCACGAACACGACCTGACCGATTACCTGGAACTCACGACCGGGCAGGTGGACGACATGAGGGGAGAGTTGGTTGGAGCCTGAAAACGTGGAAGTCTGGGTATTGGATACCTCCTTTCTCATCAAATCCAAGAGGGAAATTTCGATATTCCGTCAGTGGGAGGCGTTCAAGCGTCTGGAGGAAATGGTGGAGGACGGACGTATCGCCATGCCGAATCAGGTGATCGATGAAATCACCAATACTAAACATCCTGATCTCCCCGGTGCTTGGGCTCCCGGGGTGCGTCCGAAGATGAGACACGCCGGCCGTGTCGCTGACCGGCACCAAAAGCGCGTGATGGAGGTTGCCAGTGGGGTAATTGATCACAAAAAGCGCGTAGAGGACGCTGATCCCTATGTCCTCGCCCTCGCCCTGCAGTTGCAAACCGAAGGTCGTTCTGTATGCGTTGTGGCCGAGGACTTCGTAGATAGGTATCGCCTTTCCTTGGCTACCGCTTGCCGGCGTTTGGGGCTTGCCTGGATACCTACCAGGGAGTTTTTGGAGAGGTGCGGCATTCCGATCAAACGGGAGGGCGGGGGCGACTGAGGAGAAGGGGCGTTTCACCGTCCGCCGCCGGGTTGCCCTCGTCGCAATGCCGTACGGTCCCCTCGCATTATCGATTCCCTCCAGCCCCGGGCTTTCGCCGCCGGGCGCAGTCCCCGCTATGCGACGGCGGCGGTCACCACCGGCATTCTGGAACCCCGTCCTGGCACGCTCCGGGGCTGTCCTCCGTCGCTGATTTTGTCACAAGCGGTCACTACCTTGATGGGCGTCAAAACGCAATAAGGCGTTCGCCGCGTCGGAACGAAGAGGAGGAAAAACCGTGCGGCAACAATTGTTTGATATATCACCAACAGAGCCTGTTCTGCAAGGAGTGAATCGTGATTTGATTTCCCCGGCTTTGGCATTGCCGCCCGGCTTGGAGTTCAATGCGCGATTGCGGATGGACGGCATCCATTTCTTGGATAGCCTGCCTGGCGACGCTATTCCCATCGCCTTTTTCGATCCCCAATACAGGGGCGTGTTGGATAAACTTAAGTATGGCAATGAAGGTCAAAGCCGAGGGCGAGCGCGGAGCGCGTTAGAACAAATGTCCGCTAAATTAATCGGGGAGTTTATCCGGAGAATATCTTCCGTCTTGATACCAAGCGGTCATCTGTTCCTTTGGATGGATAAATTTCATCTTTGTACGGGATTTTCCGATTGGCTGACCGGTTCGCAGTTGGATGTGGTTGATATGATTACTTGGGACAAGGGACGAATCGGCATGGGATACCGTACCAGACGAACGGCGGAGTATTTGGTGATATTGCAGAAAAGACCGCGTAAAGCCAAAGGAGTGTGGAAAATTCATACGATACCGGATGTCTGGCGTGAGCAGGTTCAAAGAAAGGGACATGCGCATAAGAAACCTGTGGGATTACAAGCAAAATTGATTGAAGCCGTATCAAATGTCGGCGATATAGTTATTGACCCGGCGGCAGGCGGTTTTTCGGTAATGGATGCTTGTCTGCTAAGCGATCGATACTTTTTAGGTTGCGATTTGAACGGATAACGGCGGCGCCTTAGGCGGGCGGGCGGCGCAACCAGGTCATTTCGGTGTTTACTCCGGCGTCGGTTACCAGGTTGAACACCGGACAGCGCCGTTCGGTTTCCGCTACCACTTCGGCTAGGCGTTCCGTCGTTTCGGGGGTGTCCACCACGGCCTGCACCCGGATGGTCTGGAAGTGGGGGCGCACTTCGGCCGCTCCCATCCGCCCCCGGATGTCAATGGTGAACTCGGCTTCGAAACTGATGGACGAATACTCGAACCCCATTTCGGTGGCGGTGCGCCGAAAAGTGACCGCCTCGCATCCGCACAGGGCCCCCAGCACCGTCTGCAGGGGGGAGGGCCCTTCCCCGCCGCCCCCGTGCGCTATCGGTTCGTCGGTGGCGAACTCCCCGTACTCGCCGAAGTCGATGCGGGTCATCATGGACGCATCGGTATGGGCGGCGAGGGTCTTGCGGCGCACGATGGGCCGGGACAGGTCCCCGGTTTCCGCAACCCGGGAGCTCATCGGGCGGCCCCGACCAGTCCGGCGTCCGTGTCGGCCAGGATTTCCCGGTGGCCGAGTTGCAGGGTTTTGATCCAACGTTGCTGTCCGCTGGTGAAAGCGACGAAGAAGCCCAGTTCCACCAGCTCCGGTTCGGTGAAATGGCGATGCAACTCCTCCCACAGCTCGTCGTCGGCCAGGTTGGAATCCCACACCACGGCGTCGGTGTAGGCCAAAGCCGCCTTCTCCCGGTCGCTGTAGCGATCGGATTGGGCGTATTGCAACAGGTCCCCGTAGTGGGATTCGTCGGCCCCGGCGTCCGCGGAGCGCTGGCCGGCGCAGTAGCCGCAGTCCACGGTCTGGGCCACGTACGCCCGGCATACCTCTTTCAGGTCGTGATCCAGCGTCCCGTTCACGAAGCAGGCCGTCCAGGCGGCGGTGAAGGTTTTCAGCAACTCCGGGACATGGGCGCGGATGGCCTGGCTTTCCGGACGGGGGACGCCCGCCCGCCGGGCCCGGTCCAGGATGGCGAGCGTCTCCGGGTCGTCGATCCGGTCCAGATCGGGGTAGGAGATACGGGGCATGGTTCCTCCCGGCGGGGGCGGCCGGCCGTTTCCCCCGGCCCTTTTCCCGCTTTTCGCAATCGTTTGTATTCTAGTATAGAACCAGCCCGGGCAACCGGGCGGACGACTAAAGTTCGCGAACCGCGAACCCGCGAACCGACGAGGAGGAGATTTATCGTGAGCGATTTCCCGGTCGCCACCACCCCGGCCCCGGGGCTGATGGCCGTGGATTGGGAGGAGCGGGTCGACTTCAACCGGTTGCGCGACTACCGCTTGGGCAGGATCAGGGAGCAACTGGACCTGTGGGGGCTGGGAGCGGTTCTCCTGTTCGAAACCTCCAACATCCGTTACGCCACTTCCACCAACATCGGCTACTGGGGGTTCAACAAAACGGAGCGTTACGCCTTGGTGACCCGCTCCGGCGCCCCCTACATTTGGGACTTCGGGTCGGCGGCCAAAGCCCACCGGTTGCAACTCCCCTCCATGTACGACGCGGGCAACTCGCGGGCCGGCAACCTGGGATTGCAGGGGGCCATCGACCCGGCGGGGGGACTGCCCCGTCGGGCGGTGGCGGAGTTGCGGGCGGTGTTGGCCGCAGAAGGAGCGGACGGCATGCCGCTGGGGGTGGACGTGGCGGAGACGGTTTTCCTGATGCAGTTGCAGGAGGCGGGCCTGCCGGTGCGGGACGGACAGCAACCGATGATGCGGGCCCGGGAAATCAAAAACCCGGACGAGATAATGTTGCTCACCCAGGCCTGCGCCATGGTGGACGGGGTCTACCAGGACGTGTTCGAGGCCCTGAAACCGGGACGGCGGGAGTCGGACATCGTGTCCCTGGCGCACGCCCGCCTGTTTGAGATGGGTTCCGAGTTCGTGGAGGCGGTCAACGCCATCGCCGGCGAGCGGTGCTCCCCCCACCCGCACGTTTTCTCCGACCGCCTGCTCCGCCCCGGCGACCAGGCCTATTTTGACATCATTCACGTCCACAACGGCTACCGCACCTGCTACTACCGGACATTCGCGGTGGGGCGGGCCTCCCAGGCCCACCGGGACGCCTTCCGCCAAGCCCGGGAGTGGATGGACGCCGCCATCGCCCTGGTGCGCCCCGGAACGACCACCGACCAGATCGCCCGGGTGTGGCCGCAGGCCCGCGAGTTCGGATTTGAGGACGAAATGGACGCTTTCGGTTTGCAGTTCGGGCATGGGGTGGGGGTGGGTTTGCATGAGCGGCCCATCATCAGCCGGCTCAACTCCCTGGACGACCCGATCGAGATCAAGGAGGGGATGGTTTTCGCCTTGGAAACCTACGCTCCGGCGACGGACGGGCGGTCGGCGGCCCGCATCGAGGAGGAGCTGGTGGTGACCGCCGACGGGGCGGAGATTATCACCTTGTTCCCCTGCGAAGAACTGATGGTGGCCAACGAGTATTGAGCAGGCCGAAATGGAAACCGCCATGACCGACCCGCCGGTTTTCGATCCGCAACGGACCGACTACTCCCGGCGCCCGCCCCGTCTGCCCCGCCCCGCCGGGCCGGAGGGCGACGAGGTGCGGTTGGAGACGGAGACCCGTCTCCGGATGTACGAGCTGCTGCACGAACTGCGCCAGTTCGGGAAACGGGCCTACGACCTGTTCCTGCAGAACCTGGTGAAAGGCACCTCCCATTTGTCGCTGGGAATGGAAGCCCCGGCGGCCGGGTTTGCGGCGGCGATGCGGCCCGACGATTACACGTTCGCCACCTACCGGGGGCATGCCCACGCCCTGGCCCGGGGGGCTCCGATGGGTCCGTTGCTGGCCGAGTTGCTGGGACGCTCCAACGGCGTGTTGCAGGGCAAAGGGGGTTCCATGCATTTGACTTCCGTCGAGCACGGAATGATGGGTTCCTACGCCATAGTGGGGGCCCACCTGTGCATCGCCAACGGGGCCGCCTGGTCGGCGCAGTTGCGGGGAACCGACCAGGTAACGGCGGCCTTTTTCGGAGACGGGGCCTCCAACATCGGGGCCTTCCACGAGGCTTTGAACCTGGCGGCGGTGTGGGATTTGCCGGTGGTTTTCGTGTGCGAGAACAACCTGTATATGGAATACACGCCCATCGACCTGGTGACGGCGGTGGAGCATCCGGCGGCGGACCGGGCCGCCGCCTACGGGTTGGAGCGCATCGTGGTGGACGGCAACGACGCCGACGCGGTGCACGACGTCGCCCGGTCGGTCGTCGGACGGGCCCGGGCCGGGGAAGGCCCGTCGCTGGTGGAGGCGGTCACCTATCGGAGCGGCGGCCACAGCCGGGCCGATCCCGGCAAGTACCGTCCGGCGGAGGAAGTGGAAGCCTGGCTGGATTACGACCCGGTGAAGGTGTATCACCAGCGGCTGTTGCGATTGGGAACCCCGGAAAGCGATCTGTCCCGGATTTCCCAGGGGGTGGCGCAACGGGTGGAGGAGGCGACCGAATTTGCCAAAAACGGGGTCCCCCCCGACCGGTCCTATCTGATGACCGACGTGTGGGCGGACGGGGGGTCGGCGTGGCGCAACTGAGTTACCGGGAAGCGGTGGCCCGGGGGATCGCCCAGGAGATGCGGCGCGACCCCCGCCTGGTGATGTTGGGCGAGGACGTAGCGGCCGCGGGCGGGGTGTTCAAAACCACGGTGGGGCTTTTGGAGGAGTTCGGGCCGGAGCGGGTGCGGGACGCCCCCATTTCGGAGCAGGCCATTCTGGGAGCGGCGATGGGGGCGGCCATGACCGGCGTTCCGGTGATCGCCGAGATAATGTTCTCCGATTTCCTGGCGGTCTGCTTCGACATCCTGGCCAACGAAATTGCCAAAACCCGGTATATGACCGGCGGGCAGGTCGCCATGCCGGTGGTGGTGCGCACCGCCAACGGCGGCGGCTCCCGGTTCGGGGCGCAGCATTCCCAGTCGGTGGAAAACTGGTGCATGATGATCCCCGGTTTGAAAGTGGCCGCCCCCTCCAACCCGCACGATGCGGTGGGCCTGTTGGCGGCGGCGGTGCGGGACCCCGACCCGGTGGTGTTCTTCGAACACAAGTCGCTTATGGCGGGCAAGGCGGAGGTGGCCGACGGGGAGATCGTGGAGGAGTTGGGCAAGGCGGCGGTGGTGCGGGAAGGCTCCGACTGCACGGTAGCCGCGTTGGGGTTGATGGTTCCCCGGGCGCTGGAGGCGGCCCGGCGGCTGGCCGGGGAGGGGGTGTCGGCGGAGGTGATCGACTTGCGCACGTTGGTTCCGTTGGACACGGCGGCGGTACTGGCCTCGGTTTCCAAGACCGGGCGCCTGTTCACGGTGGAGGAAAACCCCCGTCTGTGCGGTTGGGGAGCGGAGTTGGTTTCCATCGTTGGGGAGGAGGTTTTCTGGGATCTGGACGGGCCGTCCCTGCGCATCACCACCCCCCACATCCCCCTGCCCGCCGCCGAAGCCCTGGAGGACATGGCCCTTCCCTCCGCAGACCGCATCCACCGGGAAATCAAAACCGCCCTGGATTAGCCCCGTAGCGGGGGTATCGGAGGCCCTTTCCGCCTCCGCCGGCATATCAACATCGCCTTGGAAAACCCGCGTCCCGGCTGATTAAAAAGGCTCCGGGGAGGGGCGGTTTTGGGGATTGACTTGACAAATAGGGGGGGGGGGTAGCGTATTTGCCTGTTGCCCGCTGGCGGCGTGTGTTCGGCGGGCGGCTGATAGGGCCGGGCACTTGGAGCCGGCTGGAAATATCTATAGGAAAGGAAGGTGTGCTGTTATGGCGCGCGTGTTTTGGAAACGTTTGGTGATTGGTTTGGGTGTGTTGGGTTTGATCGTGAGTTTGTTGGGCGCGGGCCCGGAGGGGGCGTGGGGTGCGCATGGGGAGGACGATGATGTGGATTTTGAGCCGTTGTATTCGGCGTGCGTGGGCGCGGCGGCGGAGTCGTTTGGGTTTGAGGACACGGTGGGGACGGCCGCGGAGGAGGCAATCGATTGCATTGCGCATTACGGGGTGACGACGGGCCGGTCGGCGACGGTGTACGCGCCGCGGGAGTCGGTATTGCGGTGGCAGATGGCCCTGTTTATCGCCCGGGCGGCGGGTCCGGCGGGGATCATGTTGGAGAGCCCGGCGGAGGATCAGGGCTTCGCCGACATCGGCGGGGTGAGTTCCTCAGCGCGCAACGCCATTAATGGTTTGGCGAAGGCGGGGATCATGGCGGGGACGTCGCCGACGACGTTCAGCCCCAACGCGTCGGTCACCCGCGGTTCCATGGCGGTGTTGCTGGACGCGTTGGTGCGGGAGGCGCGGCCGGGGGCGGGGGCGTTTGGGGGCGCGGACGGGTTTTCGGATGTGGTTTGGGACAACCCGGGGGTGTTCAACGACATCAGCAGGGTGTCGTTGTCTACGTATAACGCGATTGGGCGTATTTACGAGTTGGGGATCACCAAGGGGGTGGGGGATCATGAGTATGGGCCGGAGCGGTTGGTGACGCGGGCGCAGATGGCGGCGTTCATCGCCCGGGCGTTGGCGCATACCGCGGCTCGGCCAGCGGGGGTGTCGATTCAGGCGGAGAAAGACGGGTTGAAAGGGACGGGGGATTCGGCGGCGTTG
The DNA here is from genome assembly GCA_965243835.1 of Candidatus Spongiisociaceae bacterium. Taxonomy (GTDB): domain Bacteria; phylum Actinomycetota; class Acidimicrobiia; order Spongiisociales; family Spongiisociaceae. Next base: position 2,577,461 of record OZ251578.1, on the reverse strand, counting down.
GTGGTGTCGGTGCGGGACGCCGCGTTCCAGCCGGTAGTGGACGCCCCGGTGGACGTATTCCGCGCTACGGCGGAGGACAGCCCCTTCCGGGAGGACGGCGCCTGCGCCTCGGACAAGGTTGCGTCGTTGACGGGTTCGGGCAAGTGCCGGATTGACGTGGGGGATGAGCAAACCGACCTCTCCGGGGATGTAACCGCCCTGAGTCTGGGCGGGGTTACGGCGGACACGACGGTGTGGGCCTGGACCGGCGACATCGGCGACGACTATGACTCCGACGACACCGCCGCTGGGCAGGTGACGGTGGGGTACGCCAAAGCGGCCAACGGGCTTTTGGTTACCGACAATTTGGCGGAGGGGCAGACCAAGCTGGGGTTCGGGGAGACCGCCTCGGTTGTCATTCAGGTGGTGGATGAGGATGATAAGGCGGTGCCGGAAAGCGGCCATCGGGTGACCGTCGCCCAAGAGGTAACCGTCGGCGCCGATTTCACCACTTCTTCCCAGACGATGTCCACCGATGGGGACGGGAAGATCGCGTTGGAGTTCACCCAGACCGACCCCGACGAGAGGGTGGGGGACAGCGCGTCGGTGTCGTTGACGCTCAGCGACCCGCCCGCTGATTTGCCGTTGCGGGATGAAGACGGCCAAACGTTCACCGCCAAGACTTACGCGTGGGCTGACGAGGATCCCGAGCCCACCCACCTGGTGTTGGAGCAGCGGTTCGATTCCGCCGAGGCCTCCGATGAGGGGCCGGGGGCGGGGGCTTCCCTGACCGCCACCCTCACCGATCAGTTCGGCGCTCCTATACGGGGTCAGACCATTCATTTTTGGTCGGACGACCCGGTAGGAGTGGGCGAAGAGTCCGAAGACACGTATTTGCCTTGGATGCGGAGCGTTCTGGCCGGGGAGGCGCGCGGATTCCATATCCGTTTGCATTTCACGATACTGCACAATCTGATCAGCGAAGCCCGTTACCAGCGCACCACCAACCGGTCCGGACAGGCCGTATTGTCCTACAACCGCGATGCCGACACGTCCGTGATCGAGACGGTGCGGGCGCGGCTGATACGGGGAGACGACGACCTGACCACCGTGGACAGTGAAGACCCGCCGGACTTGCTAAGCGAGAAGTTGTCGTTCTACTGGGCCCGCGATCTGGGCGACGGGGAGGCGGCCTCCGGTCGGATTCTGGTGAAAGAGATGGACGCCCGGCGGGTGGTGTTCGCCGACGAGGAGGGAGGGGTGAGGAGGATCGCCTACGACGACAACGACCAGTTCCGCATCGACGGGGCCCCGCAGGTGATGGCCGACTTCGAGAAATTCCTGGACGAAACCGCCGCCCACCTCGATGTAACCTCCTACACCGACGATCCCGGCAAGGTCAGCTCCATCGGCGCCTCGGCGGAATGGCCGCAAGTGGACCTGTCCGCCGTACCGGTGCCGGAAGCCACCGGGCTGACCATTTCCAGCCTGAACAACGGCCACGTGCACTACGCGACGGACGGGGACACAATTGTGATCGGCTCCTACTACGAGAACAACTACGCCGGAGCGGTGTACGTATACGACGGAGTGGACGACCCGACGCCGACCAAGTTGACGGCGCCCACCCCGCAACCCGGCACATTCACCGGGGACTACTCCGCTACCGCATGGTGGAACAAGCCGTGGTCGCAGAACTTGGCTACTTCCGGCGGATGGTTCGGCTGGGCGGTGGATATCCGCGGCGACACCCTGGTGGTCGGCGAGCCGGGTCGGCACGGCAGTCGCGTTATTAACAAAGCAAACCCCAGCCCCCAGAACGGGCCGGCTACGGACGGGGCGGTTTACGTTTACGTCAGGAACGATTCCGGCGACTGGAATCTGGACGCCACCTTGACGGTGGCGGGTTCAACGTTGCGCGGGGGATACATCGCGTTGAACAACAACGCGGCTCAAGGGTTTGAGTTTGGCCGGGCGGTGGCCGTTTCCGAAGACGAGACCTACGTTGCGGCCAGCGCCTCCCGGTATTTTACGAACCATAAGCGAATGAGCGGGGTGTTCTTGTTTGAGCGTCCCGACCAGGCCGGCCGCGACACGGCCGCCGACGGGAGGTGGGACGATGACGATGGAGCAACCTCGCCCCGGCTGGAGCCGGCGAATAATTATGTGAACTATAACCAGAACCGTTGGCATTGGCATCTGGCCGCAGATCGGGAGTTGGCCATCTCCGAGGACGGGTCCACGGTGGTGGCGGGGGCCAACCTTTTCAACCTGGTGGTCGACGGAGTCAGGTATGAGTGGGCGGGCGGGGCCTTTATCTTCACCGAGCCCGACGCCGGATGGGCCACGCAGGCTTACGACCCGGACTCCACGTTGTTTTCCCCCACCGGGTATGCGTCGGAGAAACTGGGACGGTCGGTGACGGTGTCCGCCGACGGGTCCACGGTGGCGGTCGCGGCCGGTTCCCGACCCAATATGCTGCGCCGGGGCAAGGTGCTGGTGTGGGAGCGTCCCGACCAGTCCGGCCGCCCCGCCAACGACGACTGGCCGGACGAAACCGCGACGCCGACCGCCGTTTTGCACGGTCCCGAACACCCGGATGCTCCCGACACATGCCTGCCCGTCGCCGGCCCGGTGCTGGGATGCAACATCGGAGAGGTATTCGGGGAATGGATGGACATGAACGACGCCGGCGACCGAATCTTGGCCGCCCGCACTTTCCGCACCGAGGGCAACCTGCGCGGTTCCGTGCTGGTCTTCACCGAACCGGCGGGCGGCTGGTCGGCGGTCACCGCCGACGCCCCCGCCTCCTCGGTCGAGTACCTGGGAGTGGAACCAAAGTCGTCTCTGGGGTGGCGCACCCACTTCGATCAAGCCACCGGCAAAATCTACGCGGCCGATGCCAACCCCGAGGACAACGGAGCCATCCGCATCTACCAGATCACCCCGCAATAACGCAAACGCCCCTCCAACATGCCGCGCGGGTCCTCCACGGAGGACCCCCGCGCGGTGGTTAGGGGAGGGAGTACGCCGGGCAATCAAAGCGACCCCCGAACCCAACCCGTATCAGTAGGGGGCGTATAACTCCACCGGAATGTCCAAGTCGGACAAGCCTTCTTGGAGGACGGGTTCCACATCTTTCCAGTCCAGCCCGCCGATGCCGCACCCCAGCGCGGGCATGGCCAGGGACGTGATCCCCCATTCCCGGTAATGCCGGCGCAGGTGGGCCAGGCCGTCCCGGATGTCGGCGAGGCGGGTCGGGGCAAAGTCGTCGCCGATGGTGGGGAAGTTGAGAACCCATTTGTCCGTGGAGGACTCCCCGGTGAACAGGTAGGGTTCGCCCAACTTGACTTGCCCCGCCGCGCACCGCTCCGCATAGTCCCGGTACATATCAGGGAAACGCAGTTTGAATTCCCGGGCGATGCCCTTGCCCATAACTCCCGCCGTATTGACCGCGTTGACCAGGGTCTGCGCCTCCGACTCAAACAAGTCCCCCCGTCGGATGGTTACGTTGCCCGTGTTCATCGGCGGATTACCATCTTGTTTCGGTTTCGCTCAGCCAGCGGGCCCGGCGGGTCGTCACCTCCCCCGCGAACTCCGGATGAACCTCAAAATGGGTTTTCCCGCATTCGTTGCACACGAACCGGCGGCGCAACCATTCCAGAACCAACTTCCGCTCGTACGATTCCAAATCCCGCACCCGCATCGACCGCCGCTCCCACACCCGGTCGCATTCAGTTCCGCACCCCGGACAGGCGGAGCCCTCCCCGATGGTCGCCACCTCCAACCGCAACCCTTCCGTTTCGTCCTCTTCCAGACCCCACACCCAAACCTTCTCCAAGCCCAACAGGGAATGGAGCATTTTCCGATGCTTCTGCTCAGATGGGGATGCTCGTCCCTCGTCGTACACGTATCCAGCCCTCCTGGGAATCAGCCATCTCCTCCGCCTCGGCTATCCACTGGTCGATGATGTCCTGGTTGGCGGGGTCGGTAAACCAGCATTCCAGGTTGTCGTATTCCTCGGCGGTGGCTTCCCTGATCCCCGGCGGCAAGGTGGTTTTTCTCGTGTTCATTGGTTTGCCCATCAGACCGCGTTATTTGGCGCCGCGGGGTTCCCAGCGGAAGAAGCGGAGGGCCAGGAGCAGGCTGAGCAGGCACCAGCCGAGCATGACCGCGATGCGCTCCCAGCCCAGGATGGGGCCCAGGTTCATCAAATCCACCGCTTCGGGCGGGGTCAAGGCCCGTCCGAACAGGGCCGCGAAGTGCTTGAGGGGCATGATGTCGCCGATTACCAGGAGCCATCCGGGGGCGTCCTCCAGCGGGATGAAAATGCCGGACAGGAAAGCCATGGGCAGGATGATGGCGTTGGCCACCGCCGGGGCGGTGGTGCCGGTTTTCACCAGGGCGCACACCGCCAGCCCCATGGCCGACATGGTGGCCGTCCCCACTGCGAACAACAGCAGGGCCGTGGGCGCGTTCGGCCACACCACCACGAAGTCGAACAGCAACCATCCCAGGACGAACATTATGACGATGGCCAAAAACGCCGTCCACACCGAGGACAGGATTTTGCCCGACATATACAGCCAGGGCGGAATGGGGGTGGAGCGGGCCCTTTTCAGCACCCCTTCGTCCCGGTAGATGGACATTCCGATCGCCAGGTTGGTGAAAGTGGCGGTGGCGGCTGCGAACACGGCGATGGCCGGGGTGAAAAACTGGGCGAAGGACAATCCGCTCACCCACGAGGTATCGCTGAAGATGAACCCGAACAAGAGCAGGAACATCACCGGGAAAGCCATCGTGAAAAAGGCGGCCAACGGCTCCCGCCAGAACACCCGGTTGGCGTGCCGAATCTGGCCCCACAGCAGGGCGGCGGCGCTCATTGCCCGCCCTCCGCTTCCTCATCGCCCACGATGTCCAAGTAGACGTCCTCCAGGCTGGGGCGGGTCACTTCCAAACCGTCCAATTCCATCCCCCGCTCGGCGGCCCAGCCGGTCAGGGCGTGCAACAGGGCGGTGGGGCGGTTGGTCTGATAAGAAACCGTTTCCCCGGCCACCTCCGGTTCCTCCTCCGTCCGGGGCAGGAGGGACGGGTCGTCGGCCCGGAAAGAGACCGTGGTCAGCAGGCGGTCCTCCCCGATGGTGTCCGGGGCACCCTCGGCCACGATCAACCCCTGCGACAGGACGATCACCCGGTTGGCCAGATGTTGCGCCTCATCCAGGTAATGGGTGGTGAGCAGGATGGTTTTGCCCAGGGAAGTCAGCCCCTGCACCAACTCCCAGGACTTGCGCCGGGCGGCCGGGTCGAACCCGGTGGTCGGCTCGTCCAGGAAAACCAGGTCGGGATCTCCCACCAACCCCAAGGCCAAATCCAAGCGGCGTTTCTGGCCGCCGGACAGGGTTTTGATTTTGGCGTCGGCTTTCTCGCTCAAACCCACCTGCTCGATCAGGTTGGCGGCGGGCCGGCGGCGGGAATAGGGGGCTCCGTAATATTCCAAGGCTTCCCGCACCCGGAGGTTCTGTTCGATGCCGGTTTCCTGCAACACGATTCCGATCCGGTCCCGGAACCCGCGGCCGGCGGTCCCGGGGTTGTGCCCCAACACCTCCACCCGGCCTCCGTCGGCTTGCCGGAACCCTTCCATCACTTCCACGGCCGAGGTTTTGCCCGCCCCGTTGGGTCCGAGCAGGGCCACCACCTCCCCCTCGTCGATGGTGAAGCTGATTCCCGCCACCGCGGTTACCTCGCCGTAACGTTTGACCAGATCCTGAACGTTGATGACCGTTGACATTGTGGCCAGGCCCGGCGTCGATCCGGGGACCCCTGCTTTTTCAGAGCAGTGCTCTACCGACTGAGCTACCTGGCCCCACGCACGCGGGCCGACCGACGGGTCGCTCCGCTGGCGGGGACGACGGGATTTGAACCCGCGACCTCCGGCTTGACAGGCCGGCGTGAACTCCAAGCTTCACCACGCCCCCAAGGGCAATCGCCATCTTAGCGCCCGTTTCAGACCGGGTCGCCGCCCACGGCGCAACACCAGTATAGACCGGCTGGCCGACAACCGGAAACGCCCGTCCGAACTTGGCGGCCTCCGCGCCTCCGCCGCCCCCGCTCGCCCGGCGGATTTTCTCAGGCGGCGGCGGCCAAGGCCCGGGTGACGGCCCGGACGGTGAACACTTCGGCCAAATGAGTTTTGTATTCCGCCGACCCGTACAAGTCCTCCAGCGCCTCCACCCCTTCGGCGGCGCGGGCCGCGGCCGCGGCCACCGCCTCCGGGGAACCGTCGGAGCCGGTCAGGGACTCCATCACCCCCCGGGCCAGCGTCGGGCGGGAGCCCACCCCGGTGAGGGCCACCGAAGCGTAGGCGATATTCCCGTTGGAGGGGGAGCGGTCCACCCGGGCGGCCACTCCCGCCACCGCATAGTCGCTGTGACCTCCCCTCCTCCCCAGTTTGTCGTAGGCCGAGCCCGCCCCGGGGCCCGTTTTGGGAAGGTGGATTTCGGTGAGGATTTCATCGGGCCGCAAGGCGGTGGTGAAAGTGTCCACGAAGAAGTCGGCGGCGGAGATGCGCCGCGTTTCCCGCGCCGAGCGGGCCACCATCGTCGCCCCCAACGCCAAGGCGGCCACCGGCTGGTCGGCGGCCGTATCGGCGTGCGCCATCGCCCCGCAACAGGTGCCCCGGTTGCGCACCTGCCGATCCCCGGTCCAGGCGGCGGCGGCGGCCAGGGCGGACGCATGCTCCCGCACCAGGGAGGAAGCCGCCACATCGGCGTGCCGCACCAGGGCCCCGATGCAAATGGTTTCTCCCTTGTCGGTGATTTGATCCAGCCCCCCGATCCGTCCGATGTCCACCACCGTCCCCGGTGAGAGGACGCGCAACTTCATCATCGGCAACAGGCTCATCCCGCCCGCCAGCACCTTGGCCCCCGGGTTGGAGCCCAAAGCCTCCAAGGCTTCCTCCAAGGTGGCGGGCGCGATGTAGTCGAACTGTCTGGGATACATGGTCTCCTCCCTCCCTACGCCGAGGCGTCCCGAATGGCCTGCCAGACCCGTCGCGGCCGCAACGGCATGTCGATGTGCTTCACCCCCAGCGGCTGCAACGCGTCCACCACCGCGTTGACCACCGTCTGCGCCGAGCCGATGGTTCCCGCCTCGCCGATGCCTTTCACCCCCAACGGGTTGACGTCGGTGGGGGTGGTGGTGCGGGCCAGTTCAAAGGAGGGCAGGTCGGAGGCGGTGGGCAGAATGTAATCCACCAGCGACCCGGCCAGCAGGTTGCCGTCCTCGTCGTACACCGCATCCTCGAACATGGCCTGCCCCACTCCCTGGGCGATGCCCCCGTGAATCTGCCCGTCGACGATCATGGGGCTGATCACGTTGCCGCAGTCGTCCATCCCGATGTAGCGGAGGATGGTCACGTCCCCGGTGGCGGGGTCCACTTCCACCATCGCAATGTGGGTTCCGAACGGCCAAGTGGCGTTGCCGGGGCTGAAAATGGCGTGCGCCTCCAAGCCCCCTTCCAAGCCCTCCGGCAACAGATGGGGCTGGTAGGCGGTGCGGGCGATGTCCTCCCAGGCCACGGAGCTGTCCGTCCCCGCCACGTTCGCCCTCCCGTCGGCGAACTCGATGTCCGCTTCGGAGGCTTCCAGCAGGTGGGCGGCGATTTTGGCCGCCTTGCCCCGCACTTTCTGGGTGGCTTCGTAACAGGCGGAACCGTCCACCGCCGCCGACCGGGAGCCGAAACTGCCGATGCTGGGCGGGGCCTCCTCGGTGTCGCCGTGGATGACCCGGATCTTTTCCACGTCGATGCCCAGGCCGTCCCCCACGATCTGCGCCCAAGTGGTCTGATGCCCCTGGCCGGAGGGCCCGGTGCCGATGGACACGGTGGCGGTCCCGTCCGGGTGCACCCGCACCAGGCCGGAGCCGTTGAAAGCGGACGGCATCTGATATTCGGCCCAGGAGAAACCCAGATCCACCAGGCCGGAGGGGCCGAACCCGCACACTTCCACGTAGGTGGCCAGGCCCACTCCCACATGCCGTCCCGCGGCCCGGGCCGCGTCCCGCTCCGCCAACAGCCCCGGCCATCCGGCGGTTTCCAGGGCCGCGTCCAGGTTGGCCTGGTAGTCGCCGGTGTCCATGGCGAACCCCATCGGGGAGACCGCCCCGGGGAATTCGGAGGCGGGAATGAAGTTGCGGCGGCGCACCTCGGCCGGGTCCATCCCGATCTCCCGGGCGAACATGTCGATGATCCGCTCCAGATAGTAAGCGGCTTCCGGGCGCCCCGCCCCCCGATAGGCGTCGGTGGTCATGGTGTGGGTGGCGACGCAGTCCATCTTCCAGTAGGTGGGGAACTTGTACTGGCCGGAACCCACGAACAACCCCAGGAAGGGGATGGCCACCGTGAAGTTCTGCGAGTAGGCCCCCATATCGGCCACGCCCTCCAACTCGAAGCCGAGGATGTCGCCCGACCGGTTGCCGGTGAGGGTGGCGGTGGCCACCCAGCCCCGCCCCTGGATGGTGGAGTTGGCCGCCTCCCGCCGGGTTTCCGTCCATTTCACCGGGCATCCCAGGTCTTTGGAGGCGAAGGAAACCAGCACCTCGTCGTTGTACACGTTCAGTTTGCAACCGAACCCTCCCCCCACTTCCATGGCTTTCACCACCACCTGGTTCAAACCCATTCCGAAGTATTTGCCGATGGCCCCCGCCAACGCGGACGGAATCTGGGTGGAGGAGTAAATGTCGAACCGGTCGTAGCCCGCCTGATAGTCGGCCATTACCGAACGGGGTTCGATGGGGACCGGGATCAGGCGCTGGTTGAGCATCTCCTGGGAGATCACCACCGCCCCCGGTTCCTCCTTGGAGGCCTGGATGGCGGCCCGGTGCTCCTGTTGCGCGTCGGGTTCCATCCCGAACGGCCCCACCCAGGAAATGAGAATGTTGGACTCCAAGTCGTCGTGCACCAGGGAGGCGTCGCTCTGCGACTCTTTCAGGTCGATGACGGTCGGGAGCGGGTCGTAGTCCGCTTCCACCGCATCGGCCGCATCCCGGGCCAGGTAGGGGTCGGAGGCCACCACCATCGCCACCGCCTCCCCCACATGTTTAACGACGTCCCCGTTCAGCAGAGGGCGGACTTTGCCCACCGGAACCTGGGCCACCAGGGTGCCCAGATGCTCCACGTCGGCGGCGGTGTACACGGCCAGCACCCCCTCCATTTCCCGGGCGGCGGAGGCGTCCACCGACAGGACTTTGGCGTGGGCGAAGGGACTGCGGACGAAGGCGGCGTGGGCGGTCCCCGCCAGTTTCACATCGTCCGTGTAGCGTCCCCGTCCCTGGATGAGCGCCGGGTCTTCGCGGCGGCGGACGACGCCGCCCAGCACGCTGGTAGTACTGCTCATGCTGTCTCCCATTCAGCCGGGGCGGGCTCTTCGCCGCGCATTTTGGCTCCGGCGTATTCGATGGCCCGCACAATGTTGTGATAACCGGTGCAACGACACAGGTTTCCTTCAATGCCGCGGCGAATCTCTTCTTCGCTGGGGTTGTCGTTTTCCTCCAGCAGGGTCACGGCCGACATAATCATTCCGGGGGTGCAGAACCCGCACTGCAGACCGTGCCGCTCCCAAAACCCTTCCTGGACGGGATGCAACTCGCCGTTGGCGGCCAGCCCTTCCACGGTGGTGATGTCCGCCCCTTCCGCCTGGGCGGCCAGCATGGTGCAGGACAGGACCGCTTTGCCGTCCAGCTTGACCGTACAGGCGCCGCAGTAGGAGGTCTCGCATCCGACATGGGCGCCGGTCAGGTTGAGGTTCTCCCGCAGGAAATGGACGAGGAGCGTGCGCGGCTCAACGTCGGCCGCGGCCGGCCGGCCGTTGACCGTCATGGACACCTTCATCAAGGACCTCCTCTCGCGTTTCGGTCTTGTCGCTTGTTGCGGCCAACATACCAGGTTCGTGTGACACGCGCCCCCGTTTTCGCAAATTTATTTCGCCCGCCTCTGGTGTCGGGGGCGCGGCTATGGTTGGCGGATGGCCGAAGACGCAAGACCGCACAAGACGAAGCTGATCGAGACGGCGTTGCCGTTGGAGGCCATCAGCCGGGAGTCGGCCCGGGAGAAGTCCCTGCGGCACGGCCACCCCTCCACGTTGCACCTGTGGTGGGCTCGGCGGCCCTTGGCGGCGGTGCGGGCAGTGCTGTGGTCGTCTTTGGTGGACGACCCGTCTTCTCACCCGGACCGGTTTCCGACGGCGGAGGATCAGAAGTTGGAGCGCAAGCGGCTGTTCGGCATCCTGGAACGGTTGGTGGTGTGGGAGAACAGCAACGACCCCGAGACGCTGGCCGAAGCCCGGGCCGAGATTAAGGCTTCGTGCGGGGATACGTTGCCCAACGTACTAGACCCCTTCTGCGGGGGGGGGGGGTGGCCCCTTGGAGGCGCAACGGCTGGGCCTGCCCGCCTACGGCGGTGATCTGAATCCGGTAGCGGTTCTGATTTCCAAGGCGATGGTGGAGATTCCGCCCCGGTTCGCGGGGCGGCCTCCGATAAATCCCCGGAGCCGGGCGAGGGCGGATTTGAAGACATGGCAGGGGGCGCAGGGTTTGGCGGAGGACATTCGGTATTACGGGGAGTGGATGCGGGAGCGGGCGTGGGAGCGCATCGGCCACCTGTATCCGCAAGTGGACGGCAAAACGGTGATCGCCTGGCTGTGGGCCAGAACCGTCCCGTCCCCGGACCCGTCTTGGAAAGGTCACGTGCCCCTGCTCAAATCGGGCATTTTGCGCAAGCCCAAAAAAGGCAAGCCGGTAGTGTGGGTAGAGCCCATCGTCAACCGCGACACCCAAACCGTGACCTACCGGATACGAGAGGGCGGAACCCCGGGACCGGGCACTAAGGAGCGGGGTGGGGGAGTGTGCTTGGCCACGAGGGCTACTATTAGTATGGATTATATACGAGAGAAGAGCCTTGGCGGGTCGATGGGCGAGGATTGTATAGGAGTGGTGGTTGAGGGTGATAAAGGTCGCTTGTATGTTGACCCGATGGGAATTCAGGTTGCTGAACCTGTGTGGAAACCGGAGCAACCTATGAATAGGGAATCGCCTGATATAGTTAGTGGTCGTGGTTATGGATTTTACGTTTGGGGAGATTTGTTTACGGATCGTCAGTTAGTAGCATTGAATACCTTTTCTGATTTGTTGGCGGAGGTTCGAATAAAGATAATAGAAGATTGTAAAGAAATCAGATGGGATGATGATAGAATTAGGTTGCACGATGGTGGTTCGAAAGTAACGGCTTATGCGGATGCCTTGACCACTTATTTGGCCTTTGTAGTTGACCGTTGTGCAGGCCAATGGAATAGTTTTTCTAGATGGAATAATGGTGGTGAAAAAATTGAAGGCGTGTTTAGCAGACAAGCAATAGCTATGTTGTGGGATTATGCCGAGGCTAACCCGTTTTCTTCTTCTTCAGCCAACTGGTCAGGTCAGGTAGAATGGGTGCGGAAGGCGGTTTCCTGTTTACCTGGTTTTGGTTTTGGGCAAGTGAAACAAGGGAATGCTATGACTCGATTTCAAGAAGTGTGTCAACCGATGGTGTGTACCGATCCTCCCTATTACGATAATATTCAATATGCGGATTTATCTGATTTCTTCTATATATGGATGCGTTATAATTTGTTGGAAATTTGGCCCGAGGAGTGTGCTACCCTTATGACACCCAAGACAGAAGAGTTAGTCGCTAATCAATGGCGAATTGGTTCCAAGCAGTTAGCCAAAGAGCATTTTGAATCTGGTATGACACAAGTTATGCTACAACTGTATCGCGCTCAACATCCCGATTTTCCGGCTACCGTTTTTTATGCCTTCAAGCAACAGGAAACCAAAGACGGGAGTGTCTCCTCTACAGGATGGGAGACCTTTCTGCAGAGTCTGATTGATGCTGGCTTGCAGGTGACAGCTACTTGGCCTATCCGTACCGAAATGGGGAGCCGGATGTTGGCTATCGGCAATTCGGCGTTGGCGTCTTCGGTGGTGTTAGCTTGTCGGCCGCGGGCGGAGGATGCGCCGTTGGAAACGCGGGGAGGGTTTATGGAGGCATTGCGGGCGGAGTTGCCGGAGGCGGTGGGGTTGTTGCAAGAGCAAGTTATCCCGCCGGTGGATATGGCGCAGTCGGCTATCGGTCCGGGTATGCGGATATTCTCCCGTTACCAGCGGGTGGTGGAAGCCAACGGCGACGCAATGCGGGTGCGCACCGCCTTGGCCCTTATAAACGAGGTGCTAGGGGAGATACTGTCGAAGGAGGAAACTGACTTGGATGCCGAAAGCCGGTTCGCTCTCACTTGGTATCGTCAGTTCGGTCACGACCCGGGCTCGTTCGGAGACGCGGAGATCCTTTCCAAGGCGATGAACACATCGGTGGCTGGGGTGGTGGAGGCGGGCATGGCCGAATCCAAGGGCGGTTCAGTTCGTTTGCTAACCCGGGAAGAGCTGGACCCGGAATGGGACCCGACTCAGGATCAGCGCCTGACCACTTGGGAGCTTACCCAGCACCTTGTGGCCCGCTTGGATATGTCGGAGGTGAGGGCGGGCGAGTTGCTGGCCAAGGCGCCCGAGCGGAGGGACCAGGCTCGGCATTTGGTGTATCTGTTGTACGAAGTTGCCAACGCCGCCGGGCGCACCGAGGACGCGGTGGCTTGCAACTCCCTGGTAGCGGCCTGGAATAGCCTGTTGCTGGAAGCCCACAAGGCTCAAGGTCCCCTCCAGCAGACTCTCGACTCCTAAACCGGCCCTCGTCCTTCCCGATTTGGCCGCCCGGCCCAGCCGCCGACGGCGGTTGTCTTTAGCAGGCGGCCAACACGTTGCGGATGGCCCGCAGTTCGGCTTGGTCGGCGGTCAGGTTGTATTCGAGCTTGATCCCAACCCAGTCCCTGACATACCGGCACTGGGCTTGCCGGCCGCGGGGAAGCCACTCCGCCGGATCCGAATCCGACTTCGACGTATTCTCGCTTGCGGATAGAACCCACAGGTTGTTGACATCAGTAGCGAACCGGTACTTCCGGTCATTCGACCATCTGCTGCCGCCGGACACGTAGGCCTCTTTGAGGGCCACCAGGTGGTCGCGGTGCGGGTCGTTTCGGCTGACGTTGCACGCTGGCGGTCGTGCCGAATAGTACGCCCACTTGCATTCCGATGTCCGCCATCGCAAAGCGGTGTCCACCGACCGCGGCCAACTGCTATACCAGGTCCTCCGGATGTAACTACCCGGATCGACCTCCGCGCTTTGCCGGGGCAACTCCAACTCGACCGCCGTCGTAGTAGTAGTTGAGGGGGCCGGCGCAGCGGCCGGCGCAGCGGCCGGTGCGGTGATTGGGGCGGCGGCCGGGGCAGCGGCCGGGGCGGTGATTGGGGCGTCCAGAACCTTGTTGCCCGCTACCACGAACGAAGCGAACTCGGCCCGCGTAATGCCCTCCGGGTACAGGCGGCTCAGCACCCGCTCCATCTGCCGGGTCGTTATCCGCCCATCGGGATTGAACGACCCGTCCGTCCCGCCTTGGAAAGCGCCCAGGGCGGTGGCAACGTCAATGTCCGACGCCCGTGGATGGCCATCGGGAACATCCCGGTACGCACTCTGGGCGAAGGCCGTCGCCCCTGCCGCCAGCACCGCAATGGCGGCGATGGCTGAAATTAGTTTCCTCATCCAGGTCCCTCCTGTTTCAGTCGGGTGAGCACAAGCCGACAAACGGCTTGATATGGAAAAAATATCAGTCCCCCGCCCGCGAACCCGGCAATTCGGGTCAGAAATTCTTCTCCCCGGCAGCCCGCGCCTCCTCAACCGGTTTTGAGCGACCGGCAGCGGATCGGTCTAATTTGACATCGTTTAAATAGTGTAGAATATGGGAATAAAGAGCAATCAATCCGGGTTATACCCTATACAAGGGAAGAATGTCACACCCCCCCGGTAAGGTGAACACCATGCAACACAACCACCAAACCTCGCCCGCCGCCCCGGAGCAAACCTGCGCCCGGTCGGTAAAGGCCGCCGCCGTTGCGGTAGCCGACCTGCGCCGCATGCTGGAAGCGGGGCCGTCCCGCACCCGGTTGGGTCAGGTAGCGGAGGCGGTGAAGCAGATAGAAGCCCTGGTGTCTTCCCTGAAATGCGACCTGGCCGGACATCTCAGCCGCACCGACGGCGGAGCCGGAGCGGGCGAGGTGTTGCGGGATCAGTTGGGGGTTACCAACCAGCAGGCCAAGCAACTGTCGCAGGTGGCCCGCCGTTTGGAGGAGATGCCCAACACCCGGGCCAAACTAGAGGCGGGGGAGATCACTTTGCAGAACGCTTCGGCGTTGGCCGCGGCCGCCGGGGAGTGCGGCGCCAAGCAAGTAGACCAGAACGAGGGGTTGCTGGCTGAGGCGGCGGCCGCCAATCCGGATGATTTCCGGAAGCGGTCCCGCCGGTGGGCCAACGCTCACAGCCCGGACCGGGGCGAGGAACTATTGAGGCGGCAACGGCGGCGGCGGAAAGCGCACCTGTTCTGGAGCCAGGAATTGGAGATGGGAGTTCTGCGCGCCGAGTTGGATTCCATAAGTTTCGGGCAAGTGCAACAAGCCCTCGATAAACACGCCGATTTGTTGCGGCGGGGTGACTCCGGCGGGGAAGTCCACCCCGATGATGCCCGCACCGGCGACCAGCGACGCGCCGATGCCTTGGTGGAGTTGCTCACCGGCCGCCGCGCCCACACCCTGGAGCCCCTCCCCGACGGCGGGGGCGCGGGTAAAGACCCCACGCAGTTGGTGGTGGTAGCCGACCGGGGGTTGATAGACGGTTCCCGCCCGGATGGGTCTTGTGAAATCCTGGGAACGGGGCCCGTCCCGCCTTCGGTGCTGGAAAATCTGTCGCCCGACACTTCCGTGTGCGGGATCATCTTCGGCGGCAAAGGCCGAGTGTTGTGGCTGGGACGCAACCAGCGACTGGGCAACCAAGCGCAACGGCTGGCGGCCGCCGTACGGGACAAAGGGTGCGTCAGGTGCGACGCTCCCGTTCACCGCACCGAGTTGCATCACCTGCGGGACTGGTACGACGGCGGCCCCACCGACATCGACAACCTGGTGTCCCTATGCGGCCCCCACCACCGGGAGTTGCAGGAACACAACCGGGAGTTGGTAAAAGTTGGAAACAATGGCAAACCCGCCCCCGCTCCGGCCCGCCCCCTCCGCCGCCCCCGGCGCGCCGACCGGCCCGACCCCCCGCCCGCGCCGCGCCCCCATGACAAAACCAACCCCCCACCCCAACCAACACTTCCCCCAGCCCAAGAGTTTCTCATGAGGGCGGAGGTCGTTTTTGGCATGGTTACCATCGGGCTCTTACTTTGGAGCATGTTCGGGGACCCCAAGAAGACACGCGGCATGGCGCGCTATTTTGCCTTGAGGGGCAGAGGCAAGGCGTCATACCCGATGGTCCGGGCAAGTTGCTCCAAGCAAGCGGTACGTCATATCGAGCGGGTGGCAAATGAGCAGCCCCCCGCACCTCCAAGCGGCGGATTTTATGATCCCGGGCCTGCCCTGGGAGTCGGCTTTTCCCAAAGAGATCGCTGATGCGGTAATCAGTCTCGGATACCCAGGCTTCAAAGCGGTCGGGGAGGCGCGCGAGATCAAGCTTTATGCGAGGAATCCTTTGGGAGTGAACAACCGGGCCCGCCGGTGGGCGCATGAGCGCATGCAAAGGGCCAATGGGAAACGCATCGCAAAATACGGGCGGAAACTTGGCGCCGGGAAAAGTTAAGAGAACGAAGCGTCGGTAGGACGCGGGAAGAACTTTCAGTCGGAGGCGGGGGAGGGGGAGGTCAGGGCTTCGATGAGGACTTCTTGCAGGAAAGTCAGGTAGCGCAGGAGCATCAAGTGGGGCGATTCCCGGTCGGGGCGCTCCGGCGGTTTTTCCCATGCCTCGTCTTTGATTCCCAGACGGGCGGCCAGCGTCAGCCGGGATTCGTTCATCACCCGCAACAGACCCTCCGCGTCCTCTGAGCTGAGCACCTTTGTCCCGGTCGCTCCGGTTTTTTCGCCTTTCTCCCCGGAGACGGCGACGCGCTCCCGGGCGGCGAGCAGGTTGCCCAGGATGCGGCGGTCCGCCCCCCGTTCCCGTTCCAGTTCCGGGTTTATCATCCGCCCGTATTCTTCTTGGGCTTCCCGGTCATCCGGGTAGGCGGAGGGGGTGAGGCGGCGCACGGCCGGGTCGCCCTCCGCCGACCCCACCGAGTCCAGCAGGTCGGGGATAAACTCCAAGGCCAGCAGGGGGTCGGCGCCTACCTGCACCTCCACCCCGTCCGGGTGGGGATGGAAAGGGAAGTTCACGCCCGTTCCAGGGTGGCCCACAGGCCGTAGCGGTGCAAGGCGTAGCAGTCCATCTCCGCCCGTTCCCGGGGGGCGGTGTTGACGATGGAGCGGCCCTGGTGGTGAACCTCCAGCATCAACTTGGTGGCTTTTTCCTCCGAATATCCGAACAGGCGGCGAAACACCAATACCACGTACGACATCAGGTTCACCGGGTCGTTCCACACCACCACGTTCCAGCCATGGTCGTCGACGACGATATCGTCCGTGTCCGGTCGGTCGATGACGGCGGGGGCCGTCGGGCCTGCTACGGGGTTCATCGTCGATATTTCTACCATACCCGGCGCCCTATTTCGAATTCGCCCCCGGCGCGCCCGCCCGGGCTTCCCCGCGGCCGGGTGAAACACCTGGTAGAAGGCGGTTTTAGGGAAGCCGGGGCGCCATTTCCGAGAACGCGAAACAAAACATAAACAGGGGGGTTGTTTTTCATTCGGAAATTAGGCACATTGTCGGTGTAACGCAACCTAGCGATTGGAGGCGCACCATGCGACCCACACTGCGAGATCGGATCCTGGAGGCTGAGAAGCTTTCTCACCCTCTGGCGGTCGTCACCGCGTCCGGCTCCCGGTTCGACGGCATCCCCACCGAGGTCGGGATCGACTTCGTGGAGATCCAGACCGAGGACCGCCCGGTGGACCTGGCCCTGTTCCACATTGAGAGCCTGGCCTGGTAGCCCTGCGGCGGTTCCGGGACGGATTTCCCGGGGTTCCGGCGGATTCGACGAGGCGGGAGGGCGTCGGCCGTTTGGATGGGTTGCGGGCCGGGGGGCCGGTGGGCCGGGGGCTTACCGGGGCGGCTGGTTGAGGTCGGCCGCCCGGTAGGTCCCCAGCGCCCGCAGATCGGACACGGTGGCCAAAGGGGGTTCCAGCATTTCCCGCACGCCCTGCGGGCCCGGCGGGTGGAGCATGTCGGCGTAGAAATAGTATTTCCAGGCTTCCCGTCCGGGTCGGGATTCCAGGTGGGTCAGGTTGGCCCCCCGCAAGCCCAGTTCGGCCAAGGCCAGGGCCAGGGCGCCGGGGGTGTGGGCGGTGGCGAACACGAAAGAGGTCTTGTCGGCGTCTTCCGCGACGGGATGATCCCCCAAGGTGAGCACCACGAACCGGGTGGTGTTGTGGTCCCGGTCCATAAAGTCGGCGGCCAGGGCCGCCAAGCCGTGCTCGGCGGCCGACTCCGGGGGGGCGAGGGCGGCCAGGGTCGGGTCGGAGGCGGCGGCCACCCGGCGCACCGCCCCGGCCGTGTCGTGGGCGGGAATCGGCTCCCAGCCTCTCCGTTCGATGCGGTCTTCGGCCTGGGCCAGTGCCTGCGGGTGGGACGTGATGCGCCGGATGCCGGCGATGTCGGTTCCGGGCAACCCGATCAGGGCGTGGCGAACCTGAATGAGATGTTCGCCGATGATGGTCACCCGGTAGCGGGTGAGGCGGTCCAGCACCGGCAACACGCTTCCCGTGGTGGAGTTTTCGATGGGGAGGACCAGTCGTTCCACCGTTTGGTCGTCGAGCGCGTTGAAAGCGTGGGCGAACCCGGGGTATCCGATGTACTCCCGCCCGGGAAACAGCTCCCCAGCGGCGCGGGCCGAATAGGATCCGCCCTCGCCCTGATATCCGATTTTCATAGGGGGCAGGCTACCCGGCCCGCTAGTTTTTGCCGGGCAATGGAGTTTCACACCGAGGACGGGGCTTGGACGACGCCCGCCGGAATGACCGAATGGCTGCACCGCACCGTCCCCCTGTCAGCGGCGATGGAGGCGCGCGTCCTCCGACTGGAGGAAGGAACTGCAACCTTGACCATGCCGCTGGCCCCCAACGTCAACCACATGGGCACCGTATTCGGCGGCAGCCTGAACGCCCTGGGACTGCTAACCGCCGCCGTTGCCGTAATGACCCGCCTGCGCCCGGCGGGCTACAAGCACATACTGGTAGTCAGACACAGCGAATACTCCTACCACCGCCCCGCCAAATCCGACCCCACCGCCCAAGCAGAATTAACCGACCGCCAATGGGCCAACCTAAAACCCGCCCTGGAAACCGAGGCCCCCGCCCGCCTAGAATTAGAAGCAACCATAACCGCCCAAACCCAACCCATAGGCACCCTAAAAGCCCACTTCACCCTCCTCCCACCCAAGTAGATGGGCTGATGCCTGTGTATGACGGATACCCGGTTTGACGCATCACGTCTGATACGATATACTACCTACATGTTTGTAACTACAATAGGGACGTTACCTTTAGCAAGGGGGAAAGACAATGATAGGAAGAAAGCCACCAAGCTCGGCCTGGCCATCGACCCCGGTTCGACCCGATGGAGTTGGAGGTTGCATGTCTGGCGTAGAAGGCCGCCGGGGTTTCGGAAGCCAACTACGCGGCGTTGCTCCCCGAAGGCCCCGACAATGGCGACGATGATGATGGGGGAGGTGAATGATGGCGTCGGAGGGGGCTATGCGGACAGACTTAGCCCGGTGGCGAGAGGCGGTGACCCCAGTTTCTTCGGACTATCCGGGGAGATCTACGCGAGGCGGAGGATGAAGACGTTGGCGGATCGGGCGCAGACCGCCTTGGTCTCCGCCGATGGATACCCTGGGTGCTGTGGTAATTGGACATTAGAGCATCGTCGGGAGGAGATGACCCGGCGGGAAAGGACAAAAGTGATGGTTCCTGGTGTTAAGGTTATCGATTTCGGTAAAGTAGGTGGCAAGTATCTTCCCGTTATGATAGTTGCCTTCCGCAAGGAGGGAGGCGAGCGTGTCGAGCTGGTCTTGATAGGGCCGATTCCGCCTAAGAAGAACTACCTGGTGGGTGATAGGGGCGTGCCGCAAATTACTATCAGCGACTCCCGCAGTTTTTGCGTGACTGTGGGAGACTTGGTGGAGGCTTCTTTCTTAGATTCTCTGGATTCTCTATTACAGGTAGAAGTGAACCTCCGGTGGATGGAACGATTTGCTTTAGGAGAGGATAACATGTTGGTCGTTCAGAAGGACATGGTGATCATTTACTCTGGGGGCAGGAATGATTTAATGCCGCAGAACATAGTACGGCATGTTCCTGTGAATAAGACCATCGCTTCTACTGTGTACGATATCATTTTTGAGATTCTGCGAAAAGGATGGACGCGGGGGCACGGTAGCGGCGGAGCAATGAGCGGAACGGACTTGAGCGACCGGAAAAAGCAGGACTAACACTAACTGCCTAGGGCCCGTCCGGCTTCCCACCCCCGGCAGGTGATAATAGGTACATTACTATTTTAGTAGGAGGAAAAAACAATGATAGTAAAAAGGAAAACTACGGTTAGGCAAGCAACAGACGCACCGTCTGATACCAAACAGCTAGATGCGCTACGTAATAAGTTGGAAGGCTTGAGGGATCTGGCCAGTAAAGCCCAAAGGTGGGCTAAGGAGGCCGTGAGCGAGCTTGATAAGGCGTTATACGCTGATGAACAATGGTCTGAGGCTGTGCAAGAAATGATTAACGCATTATCTGTACGGTTGGGTGATCTTGAAGGGGCGATAGGAGAAATCAGTACAGCCAGGGATGTAGTGGCGTTTGTCCGTAGTAGCGATGGCAAAGAAAGCTTGAGAGGTCTTAGAAAAGAAATCGATTATCTTAAAAAATTTATAACTAAAGATAGAATTGAGCATGAGCGTATAGATACTTATGCTAAGCAATGGGTAACTTTGGCTAAGGATATTGAAACAAAGTTAGTTGTCATCGATGAGATAGTTGTTGGGCTTGCCGAGGTCGCCGTTAGTGATTATTATGAGGGTGCTAGGGAACGTATTTCCACTAGATACCGGAACTTGTGGAAAGGCTTTTGGGTTTTGACGGGTATAGTGTTTCTAATAACTATCACACCAGAGGTAGTTTCACTCATTCGTGCCGAAAGTTCTCTGGTTGATGCAAGAGCAATCGATTCTTTTGTAAATTTCCTGGAGACACGTGCAGGAACCCTCACGATACTTGGTGTTGCTCTGTTTACTTTACGTACGTCCTTGCGTCGCGCGGAAAAAACAGAAAAGGAGTACGAGACTAAGGCATTGCGCTTGAAAACTACAATCGCAGCTAAAGATAGTGGGCTTAGCGATAATCTGTTGAAAGGGATCGCAGTTGCCATTCAGCCGGATCCAGATGACGAAGAGAGCGACAGCCGTTAAAGTAAAAGAATGCTCGTGACGAGACAAGAGCATTGTATCACGGGTCGGCCGTAGGCTATTCCTCCCGGGTGAGGGTGAGGGTGGTTTTTTCTTGGAGGTTGAAATGGCGGTCGGCGCGGTCGCCGCGGACGGCTAGGGCTATCAGGCCGGAGGAATCCACGTGCGCCAGCGGGCGGCCGGCGGGGACCTCGCCGTAGGCCGTCGCCCAGGGGACCTGGTGTTCGGCGGCTCCGATCCGCACCGTCAGTTCGCTCCCGCTTTGGGGGGCGATGCCCGCTTCGGCCAGGTTCTCGGGGGAGATGTTGGTCTGCACGTTTCCGAACCCGTCCACCCACCACGCTTGGCCCGTCACCCGGCCCTCCTCCACTTCGGCCAAGGGGAGCAACAGGGGAACCAGGGAATGCATGTCCGCCGCCGGGCCCAAATCCGCCAACGTCGCCTCCCCGGAGGCCAGCACCGCCGCCGCCGGGGCGAACCGGTCCCGGCCCTCGAAGGTCGCTCCCCGCGCGGGCAGCATCACCTCCGGGTTTTCGATGGAATGAGCGGCGGTTACCCCGCCTGTCAGGGCCGCCGCCGGGGAGAGCAGGCCGTTGTCCGGGCCCACCAGGTGCCCCCACTCCGTTTCCAAAGCCACCGCCCGGCGCCCGGTTCCCACCCCCGGGTCCACTACCGCCAACGCCACTCCGGGCGGCATGTATTGGATGGCCCGCAACAACGCCAGCGCCCCGGCACGCACGTTGCCGGCCGGTATCCGATGGTGCAAGTCGATTATCCGGCAATGGGGGGCGATGGTGGCGATCACCCCGCGCACCACCCCCGCGAACTCGTCGTCGGAGCCGAAGTCGGACAGGAAGGTGATGGGGCGGTGGGGCGGGTATTCGGTCATAATCTCCAAACTACAGGCCGCAACCCGACGCAAGGGCATAAAGGCAAAGCCCGAGGAACCCTTGTTCGGTTTTGTCCGCACTTCCCCTGACGGATTGGACCGCTCGCAGGCACCTCGGGCTTGCTTTAATTACACCATAGCCTATCTGAAATTTTATGTAAAACCGCTCTAAACTCCTTCTAAACTCTATTATCTTTGGCTAAATAAAAGGTTTTAGGCAGTTATCCACGTTTTCCACCCGGTTTGTGCACACCTCTTGTAGACAAGTTTGGAAAGATATTTTTCGCGCCCTCGCCCAACCCCCTAAGTCCCCGGCCCGCCTGGCCCGTCACCGGACGAAGCCGGTTTGGATGATCAGGCGGAAGGTCAGGTCCACCAGTTGGTAAATCTCGGCGAACACGTATTGCAGCGCCTCCTCGTCGGCCCGCTCCGCCTCCAGTTTGCCCCGCAGGTAAATCTCGCCCGCCCGGTCCACCGCAAAATGAACCCGCCAGGCGGAGAGATTGCGGAACAGGAGCAGGCGGAACACCTCCTCCCGGTTGCGGGGCGGGGGCGGCGACACGTAGGCCTCAAACGAAGCCGTCCTCTCCCCGGGGGTCACCCACACGGTGGTGCAGTCCCGGGTGTGCTGGGCCATCCGCACCGCCCACTTCCCGTCCACCAGTTCGGCGGCCTCCACATCGCTGTCCGGGTCCTCCGCCCAGGCGGTGAAAATGACGCCCAGCCGTTCGGTCAACCCGGCCCGGTCAGCGCGCGCCATCCATGATCCCCTTGTACAATTCCAGCAGCCGTTCGGTGGACAGCCCCCATCCGAACCGCTCCGCGTTGGCCGTCGCCCCCGCCGACAGTTCCTCCCGCCGGGCGGGGGAACGCAAGATGGAAAGCAGGGCCCGCCCGTAGTCGGCCGCTTCCCACCCGTCCACCAAAATCCCCGAGTGCCGGTCGGACACCACGTAGCGCAACCCGCCCACATTGGCGGCCGCCACCGGCGTCCCGCACGCCTGACTCTCCACCGCCACCAGGCAGAACGACTCGCTGCGGGACGGCGCCGCCAGCGCATCCGCCGCCTGATAGAACAGGGGCATTTCCCGATGCGGGCGGGGGCCGTAAAAAGTCACCGCCCCCTCCGCGCCCAACAGCGCCGCCTCCCGGCGCACTGCGGCCAGTTCCGCCTCCCCGTCCGGGCCGCTCGGCCCGCCCACCAGGGCCAGCCTCGCCCCGGGCAGGCTTTCCCGAACCGTCGCCAAAGCCCGCACCGCCACATCCGCCCCCTTCAACGGCTGGATGCGCCCGGCGAACAGGATGAGCGGTTCGTCCCCCATTCCCAACTTGCGGCGGGCCGCCGCCCGGTCGCCGGGCCGGAACAGGCGCAGGTCGATGCCCGGCGGGTTGATGCACACCCGCCCCGGGTCGGCCCGGTAATGCCCGATCAGCTCGTCGGCTTCGTATTCGCTGGACACGATCACGCAGTCGGCGGCGGCGATCACCTCATTTTCGGCGGCGATGCGGCTCAGCGGTTCGGGGGGCTGGCCGGGGCGGCGGGCGGCGTCCTTCACCCGCCCCAAAGTGTGAAACGAGTTGGCCAGCGGCAGGCCCAGGGACTGCTTCACCATCCGTCCCGCCCAGCCCGACAGCCAGTAGTGGCTGTGTACCAGGTCGTAGCCCCCCTCCTCCCGCATCCGGTCGATCACCTGTCCGGCGTAGTCCCCCACCCACTCCGCCAGGGCGGCCGCCGGGGCGGGGCGGGGCGGCCCGGCATCGACGAGGGAAACCCGGTATCCGCCCGCGGTGCGGGTCGTCTCCGGCGGAGAAGGGTCGTTGCGCCGGGTGAACACGGTGGTTTCCACCCCCCGGCCGGCCAAAGCCCCCGCCAGATCGTTCATATAGACGTTCATCCCCCCCGCTTCCCCCGT
Source organism: Candidatus Spongiisociaceae bacterium (assembly GCA_965243835.1). Lineage (GTDB taxonomy): Bacteria > Actinomycetota > Acidimicrobiia > Spongiisociales > Spongiisociaceae. Next base: position 2,554,168 of record OZ251578.1, on the reverse strand, counting down.
CCCCGGCTGATCCAGAGGGGAGGTGTGCATGGACAGAAAAGCCACCCGCCGGATGGCGCCGTTGCCGTTCGTTCCGCCCATATCCCGAAACTTTACGCGCCCGCCGCCCCGCTGTCCGGCTTAATGCGCTTGCGGGCCGGCGGGGTTGCGGGCTTACGTTGCGCCTTCAATAAGATAGAGGGGGCGGGCCCGCGCCCCCATGCGGTACTTGTAGGTTTCGTCCCCCTTCAGAAAGTCGAACACCGCCCGTCCCTCCCCGATGGCCCGCTCCACCAGCAAAGCCAGCAGCGCCGCCCCCGGCGACTCGTCACGCAACTGCGGGTCGTAGGACGAGTTGTACAGGTAATACCCCTGCCGGTCGGCGTATCCGAAGGAGGCGGCCGCCATCTCCCCGTCCTCCCCGGACAGGGCGTCCAGCCGCCACCCCTCCCCGGTCAGCAGGTCGGTGAACAGGGCCTGCATGCGGGGGGTCATGAACGAACCTTTGGCGCCGTCGGCCATCCGGTGCAACTCGAAAAACCGTTCCAGGTGCGGGCCCGGCCGGTGATGGGTGGTCAGGCGGGGGGTTCCCAGCCCGTCCCGGAAGCGGCGCAGTTTGCGCCGGGTTTCGTGACGTTGCTTTTTGCCCAAGTCGTACAGGTAGTCCTCGTAGGAGTCGGGCAGGCGCATCACCGCCGCCGTGGTGTGCGGGGACACGGCGTGGGCCACCCCGGCTTCCTCCAGGGCCGCCGCCAGAACCAGGGCCGCCTCCCGGGGCAGGGAATCGAACCGTATCCGCCGCCCCCGTCCCGGCCCCCGCAGGTAGTCGGCCAACAGGCCGGCCACTTCCCCCCGGGGAGAGCGGTAGTCCACCAAGTCTTCGTGCCCCACCAGGGAGGCCGTCCCCTCCTCCTCGACCAGGCTCATCCCTCCCCGGTCGTCCGCCAGCGCGACCAGGCGCTGGCCGGGGCGGGCGGTGCGCTCCCAGATCGTTTCCAGAAAAAACGGGTCGGCGAAGGGGCCGATGAACGGGGCGGCCGCCGGGGGGGCGTCGGGGAAACCCGGCGCGTCGGACCGGCCGCCGCCCACCGGTTACCTGCAGGCCCGCACCAGGGTCGGGTAAGGGTTGACCGGTCTGCTGGTCCGCCCCCCCGGATGCATTTGGAAATGAAGGTGCGGGGCCCCGCCCCGGGCGTTGCCGCTGTCGCCGTTGTAGGCGATGGTCTGCCCCGCCCCCACCCTCGTCCCCTGGCTGATCCCCGGCGCGTATCCGCTCAGGTGGGCGTAGTAGTAGTCCACCCCGTGGTCGGCGGACAGCCAGACGGCCAGCCCTCCCAAGCCTCCGTTGCTGAGGGTGATGGTCCCGTTGGCCACCGCGTACAAGGGCTGCCCCATGGGGGCGAACAGGTCGTTGCCCTTGTGGGTGCGCCCCCCGGAACGGGGATTGCCCCAGTCGTTGACGAAGGAGGAGGCGGCCGGGCTTATCGGGCAGACGAACCCGGGGGTGACGTTGGCGGAAACCCCGGCCGCCCCTCCCGCCCGCCGGGCGGCCGCCCGGGCCGCTTCTATCGCCCGTTGCCGGGCCAACTCCCGTTGCCGTTGCCAGTAAAGGCGCTCGCATTCCCCTTTCAGTTCGGAGGCGGCGGCCAACGATTCCTGCTGGGCGGCGGACAGGGCCTCCGCCACCGCGCCCGCTTCCGCCTCCAACACCGCCAAGCGGTCGGCGCTGGCCGCCAACTCGTCCCGCATGGCTTCGGTGCGGGTCTGCAAGGCCAGTATGTCGTCGATGGCGGACAGGCCGCGGGAGGTGACCGAGGCCAGAAACTCCTGACGGAGAATGAGCTCGTCGGCGGAGCGGGCGTCCAGCAGGGAAGCCTCCAGGCCCTGGTCGGCCCCGGCCGCCATATACAACTCCACCGCCTGCTCCACCAGTTGGCTTTCCCGCACTTCCACCAGCGCGTCCCGCTCCCGCAACTGTTCGGTCAGTTGCTCCTCCCGGTAGGAGGTTTGCTCCAAGTCGGAGTACAGTTCCACGTAGCGGGCGGTGGCCAGGTCGCGGGCGGCGGTGGCCGCGTCCAAGCGGTCTTTGGCTTCCCGATAGACGGCGCAGGCCTCGTCCACCTCGGCCTGGGTCACCGCATCGGAGGGGGCGGAGGCGGCCACCACCCCGATTATAAGGAGCAGGGCGGACGCCCCGGCGCGGGCTTTCTTCGACATTACCCGCTTAGGCTAACCCGGCCCGGTATTTATTTTCAAGAAAAATCGGCCGGCCGGTCGGGTCTTGGGCGGCGGGGGCGGGACGGGCATGGGACGTTTGGGGACACGGGATGCCGGATTTGGCTTAAGTAAGCAACCAGAGCAGGGGGGCGAACAGGCCCGCCGCGGCCAGCGGGCCGTCCAGCAACGGGAGGGTGCCCCCCGCCGGGGAGGTGGGGTGGGCCAGGCCGGTGCGGAAGGCGGATCCGATGCCCTGGCCGGCGATCAAGGCCGGGATCATCAGCAGTCCGATGAAGAACCATCCCAGCAGGTTGAAGTCGGCCAGCCAGGCCACCAGCAGGGCGGCGGGCAAGGCCGACGGCACCACCGCGATGGAAGGGTCGATGACCCGGTTTCCCCAACGGGCGGCCAGGCTGGAGGCCAGCGTTCCGGCGGTTACGACGATGATGAAACCGGCCACTTTGCGATCGCCGCCGGTGGACAGGCGGGCGATCAACAGGGAACCGGTTCCCAGGGAAACGATGAGGGCGGCCAAGGCGGAGGAGGCCAGGGAAGTGAGGTCGCGGGCGGCGGGGCGCGCCATCGCCCACGCCATCACCGCCGCCACCGACAGCATGGCCCCGATTCCCAGCCCGGCCAACTCGAACCGGAAGGAGGCTACCGAAATGACCAGGGCGGCCAGCAGGGGATGGGGGTCGATGGCCAGGCCGGTGGCGGAGGCGGTGCGGGACAAGTCCAAAGCCCACAGCGTCATAACCGCCACCAGGGCGGCCGCGAACAGGGCCGCCGAACCGAAGAAGTTGGCCGCCAGCAGGCCGGACACGATCACCGCCAACAACATCGGTTCGGAACCGGCCATGGCCCCGAAAGCGGCGGTGCCCCCGGAGACGGGGGGGATGAGGGCCAGCTCGTCCCCGTCTTCCACCGGGTCGTCCGGGGCGGCTTCTCGCCCGTTGCGCCACACCCGGGCCGTTTCCATCCGCCGGGCGAACCCGGGTCCGAAGCGGGATTCCAACGCGGCCGTCACCGCCCCGACGGTTTCCCCTTCCATGTCCAGTTGGGCGGTTCCGGCGGTTTCCCGCAACCCGGCGAACAGTCGCACTTTAATCATGTGCGTACCAGGTTACCACCTCCTCCCCGCGTCAAACCCGAAAGCGCTCGCGGGGTTTCGGCGGCAAAGGGCGCTATTTGTCTGTGTTAGGCGTTTTTTTGCCATAGTATCGGCCGGCGTTAGCATGGCGGGGTCGGCGGGTTTGTGTTATAGGCTGGCGTTAGTATGGGGGTGGTGGCGGGTTTGTGTTATAGGCTGGCGTTAGTATGGGGGTGGTGGCGGGTTTGTGTTATAGGCTGGCGTTAGTATGGGGGTGGTGGCGGGTTTGTGTTATAGGCTGGCGTTAGTATGGGGGTGGTGGCGGGTTTGTGTTATAGGCTGGCGTTAGTATGGGGGTGGTGGCGGGTTTGTGTTATAGGCTGGCGTTAGTATGGCGGGTGCGATCGGCCTGTAGTATAGGCTGGCGTTAGTATGAAAGGGACAGGTTGATGTCGGAAACCCAAGAGCAGACCCGGGCGGGTCGCTACATTCAGCAGCCCGCGGGCTACCGGGCGTTCATTCCCAACCCGTTGCCGCCCAAACCCCCGGTCAGGTTGCAGGGCGAGATACAGAACCTGCTCTCCGAGGCCGACCAAGCCTTGGGCAAATTGGACGGTTCCATAAACATCCTCCCGTACACCGACCTCTTCGTCGCTATGTACGTGCGCAAGGAAGCGGTGCTGTCCAGCCAGATAGAGGGCACCCAGAGTTCGCTGGAGGATTTGCTGACCGCCGAGGCTCGCGTACCGTCCCCGGAACGGCCCAAAGACGTGGACGAGGTGCTCAATTACATCCGCGCCATGAACTACGGCTTGCGCCGCTTGTCGGAGTTGCCCCTCTCGGTGCGCCTGCTCCGGGAAATCCACGCCGAGCTGATGAAAGGCGTGCGCGGGCAGTACAAGACCCCCGGCGAGTTGCGGAGAACGCAGAATTGGATCGGCGCGGAGGGGAGGCCCCTGAGCGAAGCCGCTTACATTCCTCCCCCGCCCTATGAGGCGGCCGAGGCGCTGAGCCAATTGGAGCGTTACCTGCACAGGAATTCGTCGGCGCCGTTGTTGGTCAGGGCGGGATTGGCGCACGCCCAGTTTGAGACCATCCACCCGTTTCTGGACGGGAACGGACGGCTGGGACGCCTCCTGATCACCTTTATGCTGTGCGAGCGGGGCATTCTGCAGAGGCCGGTGCTGTACCTGTCCGATTATTTCATGCAACTCCGTCAGCGCTATTACGATTTGCTGCAGGCGGTGCGCGACGAAGGGGCTTGGGAAGAGTGGCTGGCGTTCTTCCTGCAGGGGGTTTTGGAGGTCAGTCGGCAGGCGGCCGACACCGCCCGCTCCATTCTCCAGTTGCGCGAGCTGCACCGGCAACGGGTGACCGACTTTTTAGGCCGGGCGGCCGCCCATGGGCATCGGGTTCTGGAAAGCCTGTACGGCATGCCTGTTATTTCCGTTCCCGAAGTTCAGGAACTGATCGGAACCACCTTTCCCCCCGCCAACAACGTGGTGACCCGGTTGGCGGAGCAGGGGATTCTGGCGGAGGTGACCGGCCAGAAGCGCAACCGGCGTTTTCTGTACCGGGAGTACGTCGACCTGTTCACCAGCGGCCCGCCCTCCCCGGCGGAGGATGGTTGACCTCCGGCGGAGCGGCTTGGCGCCGCCGTCGGGGCGGGGCGGATTGACACATAAATCCGGAACGTGTATAGGCTGTCCCTTGGGGTCGGCCTGACTCCGGTTATGCCCGCGTCCAGCAAGGAGGGAACTCAAGATGCGGTCGAAGTTTAAGAACCCGGCCCGGGCGGCCGCCGTAGCGGTGGCGGTCCTGATGGGCATCGGCGTGGGGGTGGTGCTCGGGCAGAGCCCATTCACCGACGTCCCGTCCGACGATCCCCGCCTGGGGGACATCGCCTACGTGGCGAGTCAGGAGTGGTTCCGGGGCTACCCAGACGGTTCTTTCCGTCCCGACCGGCCGATCACCGAGGAGCAATTGGCCCGGGTGATCAGGCGGGCCCAGCCCGGTCTGACCCGGGGCGACGCGGCTGTTTTCCTCCGGGGAGGCATGGAACGGTTGCGGGCGGCCGGCATCGACCCGATCACGACTACCACCAGGGCCGTTGCGACCACCGCCCCGGCTACCGAGAGGGGGGGTCCCGGCGTCGGCGGTCCGGTTGACCCGAACCCGCCGGTGGTAAACGAGGTTCCGACCACCACCGCGCCGACTACGACCACCGTCATCACTCTTCCGGCTCCGGACGGGATAGGGGAACGCAACCTGGTCCGGTACGGTTATGAGACCGGTTGGCTGGACGACGACAATCAGACCGGCACCCTCTTCTGGATGGAGTTCGCCATAGCGGATTACCGTTCCTCGCAGGATTTCTATCTGCGCCACTGGTGGCGGGTGAACGGGTCCGTCATCGTGACATTAACGGGTACGGATGAGAACGGCAGAACTCAAGAGGATACTTGGAACGAGCCAAACGACCGTATCTTCTTCATACCGTACGACATTGAAAGCGTGACGATAGAGTGCGGCATCAGTGAGGGTTGCGCCGAGCCGGAGGACGATTTGGACGACACGACCGCAGTTCGTTGGGCGAATGATATTGGATACACCAAGATCGCCCCGCCGACTACAACTACTACCACCACCGTCCCGCCCACCACTGCCGTCACCGCTCCAGACACTACTACTACTACTACCACTACCACCACTACTACTACCACCACCACCACTACTACCACCACCATTGCCCCAACCGAGCAAGCGCCGACCCGTACGCTGGCTTACGGCAAGGAGGATGGCTGGATAGGCCCCGCTCCTGCGAACGTTCCGTTCAGCATCGTGTGGTGGGAGCGCCGAAATTGGGGGTCGGCTTCGCAAAAAGCGGATCTGGTTATGAGTTACGGAGGAACTGCTTCCATAGCCGCGGATGACCCATATCCTTATTGGCCTTCGCACCGGGAAGAGCCCTTTACCATCGCCAGCGTCAGTTGCAAGGCCCCTTGCATAACCTTGGAGGAAACCTCCATGCCCGACAGCATCCGCAATCGACTAATAGCGGACCGTTACACCCCGCCAAGCTGACGCCGGGTTTTACCCAACCGCTTGGTTCGCCGCGACCTTCCTACCGGGTCGCGGCGAACCTTTTAGCCCCTGTTGGCCGGGGTTGGCGGGACGACGGGGACGGCGGGGCTTTGCCCGTCAGTCCCTGGTTTCCCCGGTTTCGGTTTCGTCATCCTCTTCGGGTTCCGACGCCGGTTGTTCGGCGGTCGGTTCCCCTGGTTCGTCCGGCCCGGGTGAGGATTCGGCGGTCGCGTCGTCCGGTCGGTCGGGTTCCGGTTCCGGTTCCGGCAGGGCGGAAACGTCTTCGCCGTCGGACGCCGTGAGCGCTTCCCCGCCGTCTTCCGGCGCGGCGGCCGCGTCGTCCGGTTGGCCGGGGTCGGGTTCCGGCGGGGCGGGGTCTTGCCCGGTCCGCTTGGCCCGATCGGACATCATTCGCAGGATGATCATTACCAGGATGACCGCCCCGATCGCGATCAGCGACCAGATGGCTATCGGGCTCATTCCGCTATCCACCCGGGATTCGGCCATCAGCCAGGATTCGTCGGTGGGGAACGTCCAAGTGAGGGTGGTGTCCTCGACGACATCGGCGTTGTGGGAGATGATGTCGCCGGGCAGGGTAGCCGTGAACCTGATGTCCAAGAAGGAGCTCATGTCGAACATGTCCATGCCCTCCATGTCGTCCATTTCCATCATGTCCATGTCGTCCATGTCGCCCATCAAATCGCCGGGGGGCGGATTGTAGGATGCGTTGATGTCGGAGGCGTCCAGCCGCAACAGGAAAACGTCCCCGTCCCGTTCCAGCTGGAATCCGCTCATCGGTTGCGGCAACCCCGGGTCGTCTCCCATCCCCATCGGGGCGACCATTTCCATCAGCTCCTCCAAGGAGGCGAAGGGGCAGGTCATCCGCGCCCCCTGAAATTCCCCATCGGACAGCGTATCCACGGCGCAGGGTTGGGAAGGGTCGGCGTTCAGCAACTGTGCGATCTGGTCCCCGCCCAACTGGTCCCCGGCCATGCCGCGCAACTCCCGGTCGGCGGTCAGGTCGAACGACATCGCGCCGCTGCCGTCTTCCTCCACAGTCAGGTCCATATAGAACCGCATCTCACAGGCCGTCGCCAAAAGGGCGACCAGAACCACCCCCATCAGCAATCCCGTTTTCTTCATGGTCACCTCCTTTAGGCGATAATATCGCAGGCTACCACTCCCCTGAGACACAACGCGACAACCCCCGAAACCCGCTAGGATGAGCCCCGGCCGGCGCCCGGCAAGCCGATGGGAGGAAACTGCGCAATGACGGAAAGGCCTCTGCGGGCTATTTGGAGTCGACTGCAGGCAAAAAAGCCCCATATGCCGCATTTTCTGTCGAGAATCCGCCTGCAGGGCATCCGAGGTATAGAGGATCTGCAGGTGGCTTTCGACTATCCGGTAAGCGTAATCGCTGGCGGCAACGCCAGCGGAAAATCAACGGTGTTGTCAGCGGCCGCCTGCGCCTACAAAGTCCCCGGCGCCGGGGTCAGGGATTTTGCGCCCGCAACCTTGTTCCCCGATTACCGGCCCAAGTCCGGCGTACGACAGGATACCAAGCATCTGATCGTCCTCGAATTCGACTACCGGACGCCGGAGGGAAACAATGCTATGCGCTGGCGTTTCGCCAAGGACTGGAATAGGAGTTTCTTCGGACGCAAGAGCGCCCGTCAGCCGGAACGACCGGTTTATCTCCGAGCCTTCGGCAATCCTTCCGGGTTGCGAAGCGCGAGTATGTCGCATCGTGCCACCGAGCCGCAGGTTACGCCCTTGAACGCCTCGCAGATCAACTTCGCCCAACAAATGCTTCCCTTCCGGTATGCGGAGGTGGTCAACCTTTCCAGCGACGAGAAAAACCTGCTTTTTGCGGAACAGGAGAGCGGTGCTAAATACTCGGAGTTGCACATGGCGGCCGGTGAACGCGTCATCTTAAGATTGGCCCAGGAAATCGCCCAGATCAAAGGGGCCTTGGTTTTGATCGACGAAGTGGAGGCCGGGCTTCATCCTAGTGTTCAAAAACTTCTAATGCTCCATCTGCAACAGCTCGCTTTACGCAACGACCTGCAGGTCATCGTGACTACGCACAGTCCGGTAGTGATTGACAGCGTTCCCACCTGGGGCCGCATTTTTCTGGAACGAGACAAGGAGGGCAAAGTCGAGGCGGTGCCTCCTTATCGCCAAGTTGTTCAAGATGCGCTATACGGCCGCTCGGCAGACAAGCTGAATCTACTGTGCGAAGATGAAAATTCCGAGGGCGTTGTGCGGGGCATTATAGACGAGATACTAATCCGGCAACGGCTAGGTTTCGATTGGGTGCGCATCGGTCGCAACACAGGTGTGGAAGAGTTCCCCGCACAAGCCGTCGCGTTCAAAAAGTTTGAACAGATAAACAACTTTGCGTTTGTCCTAGACGGCACCAAGCGAGACAGCGGAGTAGCGGAAAAGATCCGAGAGGCCGGTGGAAGCAACGTACCGGTGCTATTTCTCCCCGGCCGCCACGCACCAGAAGTTTGGGTATGGCAACAGATGCAACAGAGACCTCAGGATACGGCCCGGGAATTAAGCGTAAACCCATCAGACCTAACCAATCAGATAACTCGCTTGAATGCTATCTTCAAAATCGCCTCGGACACCCCATCGGAGATAGCCAAGAACAAACTAAGCGTACTGTCAGAAAAAATCGGCCGAAACACCCTAGACATTTGCCGAATAGTAGCCCGCCAAGAAACCAGAACCCCCCAAAGCCAAATCCAACCCCTAGTAGAACAAATAGAAACCACCCTACAAAACTGGCAAAACCAACTAGAATAATAAAACCAATTGTATTGTTAAGACACTGATATATAAAGAGTTTTATTATCTGTTTTAGTAGTAGAAATTTTGGCAAAGAATTCAGACAAATTTGGATCTGATTTAGGTATTTCATTGCGATGTTCTAAGAAAGCGTTGCGAAAAGTTCTGTGATAAAAATTCCGTAGAATAAAATCAAAAAATATACTCGGTGTCAACGGTGTTAGTACAGGTATTCTACAGTTAGAGTATTCCCCCAGTGTTAGATGAACCTTTGGATGAAAAGGGTCAGTATCAGTTTTAGATCTGTCATCATAGTCAAAACGCAGAGGAAAGCGTACAACAGTCTGCTCGGTCACATCTTCGTATAAATGTGATAGCGTTTCATCGATTTGTTGTAATTCACTATCTAAGTCGGGTAGGTTTGTTTCAAAAGTATTCCAAGGAATATTGAGACTAGGGGCAGGTGAAAATGCCAATCTATGGTATATAAGTTGCTCGTTTAGGAACCTGTACTCTATTTGTATTATTGCCCTATCTATTGTCAAAATATTATAAATTTCTTTTTCCAAATATTGTTTATATATATCATAGTAAGAATATAAGTTCCTTGCCGAAGAAAACAAGTTACTGTTCTGGAAGGTGATAATGTTCATCTTATTTCTGGGGAAGTAAACTCTATCATACTGCGTAAGCCCAACAGATACCAAAAAGTCAGTCCAATCCGCTATTTCCTTCTCTATACCCTTGCTAATAGAAGATTCGTTCATCTTTTATCCAATAGATAAATTAGCTTATTAATAGAATCTTGGTCTAGATCTTCTAAGTGAATTTCCTCATTTTGTAACCTCGAAATTAAATTACTAATATTTCTCTGACTGCTTTCTGTCTTTTTCTTTTCGCTAGCAGTCATATCACGATGTAAAATTTGCATATGCTCGCGTTCATCCGCTGTAGGATATTTGAAGTTTAGACGAAAACTATTATTCTTTAGCCTTCGGTACTCTTCCATTAATTTCGCCATACTATCACCAATTCCAAATACTCTAACCCACGCTTTGCTCCTAGTTATAGCAGTAAAAAGCCTGTTGCGTTTACTGGCCAAATATCTATGTTCAGCATGACAATCTTGAGCGTTTATTATATACACCATCCCAGCTTCAATTCCTTTAGCACGGTAGATACCGGTAAAAGGGATTGAATGATCTTGGAAAAATACATCAGGGCTAGTTTCTACCCCAACCACGTGAGACTTTATTCCCAATTTTGATAAGCGTGATCTAATGGGTCCCATCTTTTGTACTGTAGTAATGGGATCTGGATTTATTACAATTATGTCATCATATTGCAATTCTTCGTTTCTGATGTTAGATACTAGTGCTTCGATTAAATATTCCATCTGGTCAGTCTCGTTATTAAAAATCTCAAACTGTATCAAATCATTAATCTCGGAGTGATCCTCAAGAAATGGCGGGCTTGTTTCGTGGTTCCGTGATAGAGTAACCTGTGATCCCTCTTGGAGGTTCCCTTTTTCAACTTTATAGCCTATTTCTTCCCATAGCTGTGGATGATCAAATATTTGTATAAGGTTGGTTCCTATTCCATCTTGTTGTTCTTTGTATATACCAAAGCCTAAGGCATGAGCGGTAACGAGAGCGGGTCGTGAGTTGCGATAACATTTTTCTAAAATAATATCACGTTGAGGATTATTAATATTTGAGTCTTCCAGAGTAACATTTGGTGACCCGTCAAGTCTATTGCCAAATATTTCTTCGGGTGGTGGTAGAGAATCGCCAGAAAGTTTTTGTAGTTCATCATAAGCATAAACTAGCCTTTTCTCTTTGCCTAGTAATTTATAACAGAGTTGCAAAAAAGATATAGGTAGGTCTTGAGCTTCGTCTATTAGTATAGTATCATATCGAGATATGTCTTCTTTAGCCTCTTTGAGAGCTTCGGCACATGCACCCGAAAAACTTTTTTCTCTACCAAAGCGTGATCTAGCAGATCTGTAATTTAAAAATTCAAGGTCGTATGCGTGGCAAAACTCAGCGTAGATACCATCTGGTTGATTTCCACTTGACATAGATCCCCATGCTTGCAGGATACGTAAGTTATCCCAGTTTGGTTCATCTCCAGTTTTTTCAATAAAAAAATGACGAATAAGGGTTTTGAAGTAATCTTTCAGTGAACGAGTATAAAAGGTCACTGCAATACGCCAACTAGGGTCTTGTGTATGTAGGTAAGCTGCTTTAAGTGCTAAAACAATTGTTTTACCTGATCCGGCAAGTCCGCGGATACGCTGTACATCATTGGCAGTTTCAATTACAGCTCTGTTTTGACGATCGTCCAACCAGGCAATCTGATTCTCCAATTTTTCTAATTTAGCTCCTCTGGAGTTTTTGTTCTGAGCATTACGAGGGTTTTTACGCTTACGTATTCGTGATACATTTTCAACAACAGATAATACATTTTTGTATGCTATAGAGTCTTTATCGTCTGGTAATTTTGTTATATACTCTACAAGAGTGTTAATATTGACGAGTGAGCTATTTGGGTTAGGATCAAGATCATACATTTTTGGATCGAAGGAAAGAGTATTTAGTGATACTATTAATTTTCGGCCATCCATTAGCTCAAGATGACCCCTTAATTTAGACTCTAAATAGTTTGCCGCTTTATCTTCTTGTTCTTGATAGCCTTCAGTTTTTGATTCTTCTATAAGATTAAAGATAATAATTCCTTTCTCTTTGGTAACAAAAAGAGCATCGAATGTGTATGGGCCATCTGGCGTGTTTATGATCGGGTAGGCTATAAAGAGCTCACCAGATACTTTATCCTGCTTTGATAGCACATCAGACAAGCTTTCGCTTGAGCTAATTTTTTGGGTTGCACCGCGGGTAACGTTGACTGTCATGGTTTAAATCACTATACCACTAGTATACATATTTATCAAATCAAGAATTAGTGTAGTCACCGTCGCGGGGGTGGATGGCGCGGATGGTGCAGGAGTGCATGCCGTCGGTTTCCAGGTGGTGGGAGGTGATTTCGATTTCGGTCAGGCCGGCTTCCTCCAGGCCTTGGCGGTATTCGTCGAAGGTCAGGGCGCCGGCGATGCACCCCACCCAGGAGCCGCGTTCCAGGCGTTCTTCGCCGCTCATTCCGTTTTCGGCCACTATGTCGTATATTCCGCACCGGCCGCCGGGGCGGAGCACGCGGGCGATTTCCCGGAACACGGCCCGCTTGTCGGTTGACAGGTTGATCACGCAGTTGGAAATCACCACGTCCACGCTGGCGTCGGGAAGGGGGACCTCTTCCATCAGACCGGCCAGGAACTCCACATTTTCCACTCCGGCTTGGGCGGCGTTGGCCCGGGCCAGGTCCAGCATCTCCTCGGTCATGTCCAGCCCGTAGGCGAAGCCGTCCGGTCCCACCCTCCGGGCGGACAGCAACACGTCGATCCCTCCGCCGGAACCGAGATCCAGCACCGTTTCCCCCGGGCGCAGGTCGGCCACCGCCAGCGGGTTGCCGCATCCCCGGGAGGCCTCGGCGGCCGCCGGGGGCAGGGCCCGCAACTCATCGTCCGAATAGTGCCGGTGGGCTATCTCCGCCCCGCCCGGCTCTCCGCAACAGGCATCCCCGTTTCCATCAGTCAGATGTAGGGCGGAGCGGGCCGTCTGCGCGTACTCCTCCCGCACCCGTTCCCGAACGGCGTCGGCCATATCTTCTTTCCTTTCCGCGAGTCGGACTGAGGTTGACGATAATCCGCCTTCCGCTAGCGGCGGCGGTCTGTTTAGTGTAGTCTGACCGGCATGGACAAACCCAACAAACCCCCCGAACCCAAACCCCGCCCCTCCCAGCCGGGCAAACCCGACCCGTTGCCCAAACCGAAAGACGCCGCCCCGCCCGCCGTCGGCTCCGGCGATAAGGCGGAGGAGGAAACTCTTCGGTCGGGCATCCGCTGGGGGCTGGTCGCCAGCCTGGCGGCCGTGGTGCTGATCGCCATCTTCTCCGTCCAGAACATAGCGTCCACCGACGTCAACTTCCTGTTCTGGACTTGGCGGATGCCGCTGGTGGTGCTGATTCTGCTGGTGGTGTTGCTGTCGGTGGTAGCCGACGAGTTCATCACCTTCTGGTTGCGGCGCCGCAAGCGTCAGCGACTCAACCAGACCGCCCGCCGCTGACCGGCGCCGGTCCCGGCGCGCAACAGCCCGCAGTGGGGAAAGTCGTGGAAAGACTGGTCGTCATCGGCGGGGACGCCGCCGGGATGTCCGCCGCCTCCCAGGCCCGCCGCCGCCGCCCGCCCGCGGACCTGGAAATCATCGCCTTGGAGCGCTCCAACTGGGTGAGTTACTCGGCTTGCGGCGAGCCCTATCACATAGCCGGATACGTCGATCCCCTGGAAAAGTTGGTGGCCCGCACCCCCGAAGCCTTTGCGGAAATGGACATCGAGGTGCGCACCCGGCACGAAGCCGTAGCCATCGACCTGGACCGCCGCGCCGTGGACGTCGCCGACCTGGACGGCGGGGAGCGCTTCAGCCTCGGCTTCGACCAGTTGATGATCGCCACCGGCGCCCGCCCGTTGCGCCCCCCCATCAACGGGGCGGACCTGCCCGGCGTGTACGGGTTGCACACCCTGGACGACGCCGCCCTGTTGCGGGCCGCCGCCGACCGGGGGCCGGGGAATGCGGTGGTGGTGGGAGGAGGATACGTGGGGTTGGAGGCGGCGGAGGCCTTCCACAGCCGGGGCTGGAAAACCACGGTGCTCACCTCCGGGGAGGCGGTGCTGGACCGCACCATGGACGCCGACCTGGGAGGGCTGGTGACGGAGGCGATGGAAAAAATGGGCATCCGGGTGGTGACCGGAACCCGGGTGGAATGCATCAACGGGGAGGAGCGGGCAACCAGCGTGGGGTGCGATGACGAAACCCATCCGGCGGAAGTGGTGGTGCTCGGCCTGGGGTTTCGTCCGGAGGCCGGGCTGGCCCGGGAAGCGGGGGTGGCGGTGGGGGACACCGGGGCGGTGGCGGTGGACGACCGGCAACGCACCGACCGGGACGGGGTGTGGTCGGGGGGTGACTGCGCCGAAGCCCGGCACCTGTTAACCGGGGCTCCGGTCAACTATCACCTGGGAACCATCGCCAATAAGGCGGGCCGGGTGGCGGGGATCAACATCGGCGGGGGGGAGGCCCGGTTCCCCGGGGTGCTGGGGACCGCCATCACCAAAGTGTGCGAGTTGGAGATCGCCTCCACCGGGTTGCGGGCCTCCGAAGCGGCCGCCGCCGGTTACGGGGCGGTCACCGGGGAGGCGCGGGGAACCACCACCGCCGGGTATTGGCCGACCGCTTCGCCGATGACCATCCGGGTCGCCGCCGAACAGGGAACCGGGCGCCTGCTGGGGGCGCAAGTGGTGGGCGGGCCGGGGGCGGGCAAACGGATCGACGTGTTCGCGGCCGCCATCTGGTCGGGGATGACCGCCCAGGATCTGGCGTGGGCGGACCTGGCCTACGCCCCGCCTTTCTCCGGCGTCTGGGATTTGATCCACATAGCCGCCCGCCGGGCCGGAGACGCCGCCCTCGCCTGAAACACCTGTTGCCGAATACCGGCGGCGGGTGCGGCAAATAGACGAACGTTGGCAATTCGGCGCGGTTTGCGTATCTTGAATTACGGTTCGACGCTAGATGTGGGATAAACGGGAGGAAGGTTTGGTTGGTTGGTCCGTTAACATGGCTTTATGAATTGCCGTTCGATGATCGACTAGGCGGAAAGGAGAAAGGAATAATGGCAGATAATGCACCTGCACCGTTGGCGTTCGTGCGGGATGCCCCTACGCGCCGGGATGTCAATGTCTGGTGGAAAGGCGACGGGAAGGAGGAGCGATTGTGTTTCTTCGGCCCCTTTGCGCCGAACGGGGACTGGGTCGGCTGTTGGGGAATGGATGGCGACCATCAAATTTTCTACTCCGGGGATGGGGATCCCCTCGCGAGGATGTTCCATCATGTGGCCTCGTGCATAATAGAGCTGGAGCTTTCCGGCAACATTGGATGGTTGGAGCAGAAAGTGGGGGTTTCGGTGGCCACCGACCGTCAGATGAGAGAATGCCGGATGCTCACATTCTCCCCGTTGGGTAGTCCTTCGGATGACCAAGTTGGGAATCTGGAGAAATGGGCTGTCAACATATGTTTCTCTGACGGGTTTGAGCCTTACAACGCTATGAAGACTGTACCGATTCGTCCCAAGCATCTCCCTGGGCGACTGGCGGAGTCTTTGCGTGCCGCATATGAGGCCGCCGAGAAGGACCTGGGGTTGTTGGTTAACCTCAAGTAGAGGTCAAAACTCCGGGTACCGACTTGGCAAGCGGGATCGCTTGGGCGCGGCTTGCGTTGACAAGCCCGTGAGTGTCTTGCCGGGTGCGGTTTAGGGGGTGAAGGTTCGGTAGGGGCGGGCCAAGTGGCCGGTGGGGGTGTGGAAGTCGGGGGAGCCTTCGGCCAGGATCACCGGCCGGGCGTCGGGGTCTTCGATGATCAGGCGGCGGCCCGATTCGGAGTTGTCCCAAGTCAGGGGCAACTTGTGGTTTTTCAGCCGTTCCGCCCAAGCGTCCAGATTGTCCGCCAGAAGCGACAGCGACATCCCGCCCGCCCCCCCGCCGGCGGTGGCGGTCAACTCCACCAGGCACCCATCCACCGCTTCCAACAGCTCCCCGCCCTCCCAGGTTTGCAACGCCCGGAACCCCAGCAGTTCCTCGTAGAAGGCGGCGCTGCGGCGCAAATCCCGGCACTGCAGCACCACCCTCATCTGGGACAGGGCGGGGGCGGTGGGGCGCGACGGCCCCTCCAAGGCGGCCAGGGCTTCGGGAATCGTGAACCGGCCTTCGGTCACCTCCCGCCCCACCACCAAGCCCTCCAGGGTGCGTCCGTTGACCTTGATGGAACGCAACAGGGACACGTCCTCCAAGTGGCGGGTGCCCCCGGCGGCGATGATCGGCTCGTCCACGTATTCCATGGCCGCCCGCAGGATGTCGGTGTTGGGTGCCTCCGACAGCACGTCCCGGCGGGCGTCGGTCACGAAGAAGGCGGCGACCCCGCAGGAGGCCATGGACAGCATCACCTCCTCCATGAACCGGCCCGAGTTGAGCGTCCAGCCGCGGGTGACCAGCTCCTCGTTTTCCAGCACGTCCAGGGAAACCGTTATTTTGCCGGGATGGTCGCGGCACAGGTCCCACACCATGTTGTCCCGTTCGATGGCGGCGGAGCCCATCATCACCCGCCACGCCCCCTGCTTGATCAGGCGTTCGGCTTCCTTGTCGGAGCGCACCCCGCCCGCCACCACCGTCCGCACCGGCTCCTCCTGCAGCATCCGGTCGATGATGGGGCGGTTCTTGTAGGAGCCGAAGGCGGCCGCGTCCAGGTCCACCGCCAGGATGTGCTCCGCGCCCTGCTCCACCCAGCCCCGCACCCGGTTGATGGGGTCCTCGTCCAGGGTCATGGCGTCGGAGACCAGCCCCCGCCGCAGGCGCACGGCACGCCCGTCCAGGATGTTCACTCGCGCATAGAGGTCCATAGCCCCATCCTAATCGCCCGCTCCGACCGTCCGGGGAAAATCCCGCCCGCTCTCGGAAAAAAATTCCCGTTTGATTGCGCAAGCCGAAAAATACCGGGCTATGGTTCTGTAATCCCCGGGGGCGGTCTGCGCCCCTCTTCCCCGCAACTTCCCCATGGCCGCCCGCGGGCTACCGGACGACGTTTGATTCCGCCGCGTACGGTTCGTCGCAGGCCCCGGCTATAGTCGGTGCTTGACAAACTACATTAATGGTATTACGCTAGCCTGCCCCCCGTAAGGCGATGAAGGAAAGCCCGGGGAGGCGGGGGCGGAGGGCCGACAAGACGGCCCCACTGGGAAGAGAGGCGAGAGATGACGATTGGCACAGCGGCGGTAGGAGCGGCGGCGGACGAGGCGGGCCGGGACGACGGAGGCGGAGGCGGACGAGGCGGGCGCGGGCTGGCGATCGGGCGCCGGTTCACGCAGGAGGGGCGGGACCCCTACCAGACGGTGCGGTGGGCGCGGCGGGACTCCCGGATCGTCAACCCGGACGGGTCGGTGGTGTTCGAAATGACCGACGCCGAAGTCCCCGCCGACTGGTCGCAGGTGGCCGTCGACATCATCGTTTCCAAGTATTTCCGCAAGGCGGGGGTTCCCCAGATGGACGAAAACGGGGCCCCGCTGACCGACCGGGACGGTTCCCCGACGCTGGGCGGGGAGCGGTCCGCCAAGGCCGTGTTCGACCGGTTGGCCGAAACCTGGCGCCGCTGGGGCTTTGAACACGGCTATTTCGACACCGCGGCCGACGCCGACGCCTTCTGCGACGAGGTCAAATACATGCTGGCCCGGCAGATAGCCGCCCCCAACAGCCCGCAGTGGTTCAACACCGGCCTGTTCCACAAGTACGGGATCGCCGGCACCCCGCAGGGTTTCTGGTTCATAGACGAGGAAACGGAGGAGCTGGCTTCCTCCCCGGACGCCTACGGCCGCCCCGCCCCCCACGCCTGCTTCATCCAGTCGGTGGCCGACGACCTGGTCAACGACGGGGGCATAATGGATCTGTGGGTGCGGGAGGCGCGCCTGTTCAAAATGGGCTCCGGCACCGGCACCAACTTCTCCAGCCTGCGGGCGGAGGGGGAGCCGTTGGCGGGCGGGGGGCGATCCTCCGGTTTGATGTCGTTTTTGAAAATCGGCGACCGGGCGGCCGGGGCCATCAAATCGGGCGGCACCACCCGCCGGGCGGCGAAGATGGTCATCCTGGACGCCGACCATCCCGACATCGAGGATTTCATCGACTGGAAGAAAGACGAGGAGGCCAAGGCCCGGTTGCTGATCGAACAGGGGGGTTTCCCGGCTGATTTCAACGGGGAGGCCTACTCCACCGTGTCCGGCCAGAACTCCAACAACTCGGTGCGGGTGACCAACGAGTTCATCGCCGCGGTGCGGGAGGATGGGGACTGGCGGCTGACGGGGCGGGTGAGCGGAGAAACGCTCCGCACGGTCAAAGCGCGCCGGCTGTGGAACCGGATCGCGGAGGCGGCCTGGGCATGCGCCGATCCGGGAATGCAGTTTCACACCACCATCAACGAATGGCACACCTGCCCGTCCGGGGGGGAGATTCGGGCCTCCAACCCCTGCTCGGAGTATATGTTCCTGGACGACACCGCCTGCAACCTGGCCAGCATCAACCTGGTGTCCTTCTGGGACGAGGAAACTGGGATATTCGATGTGGAGGCGTACCGGCACGCCATCCGGCTGTGGACGATCGTGCTGGAAATTTCGGTGACGATGGCCCATTTTCCGTCCCCGTCCATCGCCCGGGGCTCCTACGACTACCGGACTTTGGGATTGGGTTACGCCAACCTGGGGAGCCTGCTGATGCGGTCCGGGGCGGCGTACGACTCGGAGGAGGGGAGGGCGGTAGCCGGGGCGCTGGCCGCCGTTATGACCGGGGAGGCCTACTCCGCATCGGCCGAGATGGCGGCGGTGCGGGGGCCGTTTCCCAAGTTCGCCGACAACCGGGAGGCGATGTTGCGGGTGATCCGCAATCACCGCCGGGCCGCCTACGACTCCTCCGACTACGAGGGGGTGACCACCCGCGTGTCCGGTTTGGACGCCTCCGTCTGCCCACCCTATCTGCTGGAAGCGGCCCGCAAAGCCTGGGACCGGGCTTTGGAGTTGGGCGAGCGCCACGGTTACCGCAACGCCCAGGCGACGGTGCTGGCCCCCACCGGCACCATCGGGCTGGTGATGGACTGCGATACCACCGGGGTGGAGCCGGACTTCGCCCTGATCAAATTCAAGAAACTGGCCGGGGGCGGTTATTTCAAGATCGCCAACCAGTCCATCGCCCCCGCCCTGCGCCGCCTCGGATACACAGAAGACCAGATCGGGGAGATGCTCACCTACGCGGCGGGGGCCTCCACCCTGGCCTCCGCCCCCTACATCAACCATGAGACGCTGGCCCGGCGGGGGTTGAACGCGGAGGACATCGGGCGGTTGGAGAAGGCCTTGCCGGGGGCGTTCGAGTTGGGCCACGCATTCAACGTCCTCACGTTGGGGACCGAGGCGATGGAGCGGCTGGGGTTGGGGGAGTCCCAATATTCCGCGCCCGGCTTCGACCTGCTGTCCGCCCTGGGTTTCACGCCCGAGCAGATCCGGGCCGCCGGCGATCGGGTGTGCGGGCATCAGACCATAGAAGGCGCCCCCTATCTGCGGGAGGAGCATCTGGCGGTGTTCGACTGCGCGGGGCGCAACGGCCGCTACGGGGTGCGGTTCATCCACCACGCCGGGCACATCCGCATGATGGGCGCCGTCCAGCCGTTCATTTCCGGGGCTATTTCCAAAACCATCAACATGCCGCATGATGTCACCGTGGAGGAAGTGGCCGACGCCTATCTGCAGTCCTGGCAGACGGGGGTGAAGGCGATGGCCCTCTACCGGGACGGCTCCAAGGCCTCCCAGCCGCTGTCGGCTTCTTCCTCCGACGGGGAATCCGAAGAGTTGGCCGCCGAAGCGCAGGAAGCCCTGGACGAGGAGGCGGGTTTTTTCCTGGGCCGGTTCCCGGAGGGGATTTCCCCCACCGAGGCCTATGTCAACCATCCCCGCCCCCGTTTCCTGTTGCCCGCCCGCCGGGGCGGTTGGACGCAGGAGGCCCGCATCGGGGGGTACAAGGTGTATCTGCGCACCGGGGAATACGAGGACGGGACCCTGGGCGAGGTGTTCCTGGACCTGGCCAAGGAGGGAGCCACCCTGCGGGGGGTGCTGGGCTGTTTTGCGATCGCGGTCAGCAAAGGTCTGCAGTACGGGGTGCCGCTGGAGGAGTTCGTGGACACGTTCGCCCATCAGATGTTCGAGCCGCGGGGAATCGTGGAAGGGCATTCCAACATCAAGATGGCCAGCTCCATCGTCGATTACGTGTTCCGGGCGTTGGGGGTGGAGTATCTGCACCGGGACGACTTGGCGCAGGTTCCCCCCGACCGGCAACAGGAACTGCCCGGTTTGCCGAAGGGGGTGGCGACCGAGTCCGGCACCCAGATGGAGTTGGCGGATGCGGTCAAAGAGTCGGAAATCACCGCCCAGGCCGCGGCCGCCCGCTTCGCGGACGGGGGAGACGGGAATGACGCTTCCCCGCTGGAGGTCGCCTACCGGGCCAAAAACCCGGCCGTTCCCGTCGCCCCGCAACCGGCCCCGGATCCGGGAAGGGCGGTTCCGGTTGCGATGACCGCCCCGGTCGGGATGGGGGCGGCGGCCCGCGTCGTCCGCCACCTGGCCACCGAGAATCTGATGGGGGACGCCCCCGTTTGTTCCTCGTGCGGCCATATGACCATCCGCAACGGCTCCTGCTTCATCTGCCTGACCTGCGGCGAAACCACCGGTTGCAGCTAACCCCCCCGCCCAGTCCGAGAGAGGCTCTAGAGGGACCGGGGGCGGCGGCTGGCTCTGCCTCGGTGTAGATAAATCTGTTTGATGGTATAATACGCGTTATGAAATGGGAACCAATCGCCGAACTCGGAGACTGGCAGGATCTGGCCAGCAAGGAGTTGCCGCCGCTGGCCAGCGTATGGGAGGAGCAACGCCAGTCTTTGGACGATCAGGCACTCAAGGAATTCAATGATGAATTAGCAAGGGAATGGTCCATTGAGACCGGGATATTGGAACGGCTTTACACCATTGACCGAGGGACCACTAAGCTTTTGATAGAGAGGGGTTTTGACTCATCGATAATTCCCCATGATGATTTTAACAGTACGCCTGAGAAGGTGGCGGCGCATTTACTTGACCATCAAGATACGGTGGAGTGGTTATATAAAATTGTCAAGTCGGAACGACCGTTCTCGGAATCCTTTATCAAGGAAACGCACTCCCTTATTGTCCGTAGTCAAAAAACGGCTACAGGAATAGATACATTAGGTCGGTACCAGGAGATACCGCTATGCCGGGGCAAGTATAAGATTCATTCCAACAACCCAACCCGGCCGGATGGGGTAGTTCATGAATACTGTCCGCCTGAACAGGTAACAGTGGAAATGGAACGTCTTGTTGAATGGTATCTGAAGTATCAAGATGATGTGCCAACTGAGGTATTATCCGCTTGGTTGCATCACCGTTTTACGCAGATACATCCTTTTCAAGATGGCAATGGAAGAGTAGCTAGAGCACTATCCACTTTAGTATTTATTAAGGCTGATTGGTTCCCACTTGTAATAAATAGGGATCAAAGAAAAGAATACTTGGAGGCCTTAGAAAGGGCTGATAATAACGACCTTTCACTCCTTGTAGATCTATTTGTTTCAGCCCAGAGAAGTGCCTTTGTCAACGCTTTAGGTATTGCTCGTAATGTTAAGAAAGCCAGTGAATTTAATCAACTATATAAAGCTATTGGCGACCAATTCCGGAAACGAGATAAAAAGCGTGCTGGCGATAGAGACATGGCCAAAGAGTATGCCCGAACCTTGTGGAAAGATGCAGGTGGTTGGTTTCAAGAAGCGGAGTATCATTTAAAGGAAAGCCTCAATACGACGGAGAATGATTATCGACATGTTTATAGTGATGAGGCAGATCCAGACGATACTGATCGTCGCATTTGGTATCAATGGCAAGTATCTAAAGGAGCGAAAGACCTTAGATATTTTGCGAACCTATCTGACTTTTCGGCATGGCAGAGAATGGTTATAAAAACCGAAAGCGGGCGGTCAGAAATACTCTTGTCTTTTCATGTTGTGGGGAAAGAATTTAGAGGAATTATTGGTGTTTCCCTTGTGTTTTATAGGAAGGACCAAACTGATACTAGACAATATACACACGATGACCATCATACAGTTAGCAAAACCTTTTTCCAGATAAATTATAGAGAATCACTAGAGGATATAAAAGTCAGGTTCAAGATTTGGCTTGACAAATACCTACTACAGGCACTTGATTTATGGTTACGAGGCGAGTAATCTATCAAGCTGGTGGTAATTTTTAGTCGGTTCGTTGGTGGTTTTCGTCTGGTTCCGTATTTATTCTAAGGACATCAGCTGATACTCATCGTCTTGGTACGTGACCAAGAACATCAAGGAATTCGCATCCTCGTGAGAGAGCTCGAAGCACACGTTACCGGAGTTAACCGATCCGTGGATTTGGTCTAAGTAACTGAAGAAGTTAGGTACGGGCAACCGAATAGGCCATGCCTCTATCGCGCCTATAAAGGAGCATTGCTCATAAGTATTGCGGGAACCCAACGCCAGATATTCAAGTTCTGATGCAAGTGCTACACCCTCCCCTCGGTAGGTAACTTCTATGTTCACGAGGACGTAGCGGTTTCCCTCGACAGGCGGCTCGGTCCTCGATCTATGGTCAAGAACTCTCTGGGTGGCATCCAGGTCGTAGCCAACGACTTTTATTTCCCAGTTGCCAATGGGAGCTGGTTGACCCAACGGAACTGCCGCCTTTGGCGATTCGGCCGTAGTTGGTGTTGTTGTTGAGGTTGTGCTGGCGGAAGGGGGCGGGGCCAGTGCCTCGGTTGTGATAGTAGCGGGTACGTCTGTCGTTGCGGACGGGTTGGCGGTCGTGAAAGATGGCGTGGTAGCCGGTTCATTCGATCCGCCGCAAGCCATTGTCGACAAAGCTAAGGCAACAGTTGTCCGTTTCCACCGCACCCGCTACCGGCCTCTTGGTTTTACTCGGAGCGGGTTTTGATTACTACGGTGGTGGCCAGCATGTCGTGCCAGCCTTGGCGGGCCTTGTTGAACACCGGTGAGAGGAAAACCAACAGGTTGGCCAGTCCGCCCAGCCGAGCGAGGAGTTGGCCTAAGCGGCTGATTATCGCCCAGATGCCGACGACGGCCACATAGCGCAGGAACGCCTTGACCAGCAACGGGACATGGCCGTTGCTGACCTTGACCACCTTGATTCTCATAATCATTTTCCCGACGGTGCGGCCCAAGAAGGCGATCATCAGCACTTCGTAGATTAAGCTGACCAGTATCAACCTCCATGTCTGTTCCGTGCCGTCGACGAAGAATGCGTTTGCGAAGGCCTCGTCGCCCGCTTCGCCGAGGAAGCCGAATGCGAACAGGATGGTTACCACCACCCCGATGACGATGGCGTCGAGGAGACGGGCCAGCAAGCGGGACCATAAACCTGCCAGCTCCCGGGTTTTGCCGTTGGCGAGGGTTACCACTCCGCCTTTGGCCAGTGGGCGGGGCATGCCCGAAGTTGCGTTATCGGTCATTTGTTTCTCCTTTCGGGGACCCGGCGGAATCCTGCGGGTCCGGTTTGGTTTTGGGTTGCCGGCGGGGGCGCCGGATCACGATAGTGGAGGCGGCCCGGTCGTGCCACCCTTGACGGCTGTCGTAGAAGAGGGGCGACATTTGCACCAGCCAGGACAGGAACGGGAGGTTGATGACGATGTAGCGGACGATGGACTTCACCCATCCGGGGGCCCGGCCGTCGTTCACCCGCACCACCCTGATTCCCACCGCCAGTTTGCCCACCGTCCAGCCCCAAAGCGCAATCAGGACTATCTGATACAGGACGGCGATGACGATAATCCAGATGATGGTGGTCAGCAGTTGGCGCAACGCGGACAGGAAGGCGGAC
This sequence comes from Candidatus Spongiisociaceae bacterium, assembly GCA_965243835.1. Taxonomy (GTDB): domain Bacteria; phylum Actinomycetota; class Acidimicrobiia; order Spongiisociales; family Spongiisociaceae. Next base: position 2,530,383 of record OZ251578.1, on the reverse strand, counting down.
AGCACGTCGTTGAGGGCTTGCACGAACAGGTTCCACAGCGACCGGGCCGAATCCCACAGGGAGCGGAGGGTGTCTCCGACGGAGTCGAGGTCGCTGATGTCGCCCAGGTCGCCCAAGGAGTCGATGGCGGTTTGCAGGGAAGCGGTCAACTCGTTGAGGGCGTCCTGGATGACCGTCTGGATGGTGTTCAAGGAACGGGTGAACCACAGTATCAGCAACAGGGCGGCCACCGCCAGCATCACTATGAAGTCGATGACCCGGGCGCTCAACCGGCGGCCCAGTCCGGCCAGACGGCGTTGCTCGCGGTTGCCTAAAACGACCAGTCCGGTCATCGCCGCCGGAGCGTGGGACGCCGCCCCGGGAAGCGGTCCGTCCGCCGCCGCCGGGTCGGGTTCGCCGCCGCCCCGGGGGCGGGTGTTGATTACCACCGTGGCCGCCGCCCGGTCGTGCAAACCCTGCAAGGTGTTGGAGAAAGCGGGGGAGAGGTAGATGAGCATGGTGGCCAGGTTGCCCAGGACCGGCAGATGGTTCAGAACGTTGAGCAACAGGTGGCGGGTGAAAGACCTCCACCAGCCGGGGGGTTTCCCGTTGTCGGCTCGCACCACTTTCGCCCCGAACAGCATCTTCCCCACCGTCTGCCCGCTGATGGAGGTCAAAGTAACCTCGTACAGGATGCCGACCAGCCAGAAAATCAAGGCCAGGAAGAACAGGGTGGCGAACCAGCCCCGGTCGCCGGACGCGAACGCCCTCCACAGCAGATAGGTGACCAGCCCCGTCAAGGCCCAGTCCGCGATCCTGGCCCCCAGCCTCCGGTCGAACCCGGCCAGGGGGCGGCGGTCGCCGGTTCCCAAAGTAGTCCAGCCGGTCAAACCGGCCGGGGTCACGGCGCGGGAGTCCCCGTTGTTCACATCTCCCTCCCCGGCGCGGGCCCCGTCGCCCGGAGCGCTGGTCAAGCTTTCACCACCGCGGTGGTGGCGGCCATGTCATGCCATCCTTGACGGGTTGGGTAAAACACCGGGGACAGGTAAACCACCAGGGTGGCGGCGTTGCCGATGATCGGAATCACGCTGACCACGGACGGGATAAGCCACCGGACAAAGGATTTGCCCCATCCGGGTACGGCCCCGTTGTCCGCCCGTATCACTTTCACCCCCGCCCATTTTTTGCCCAATGTCTGCCCGAGGGCGGCGATCATCGAAACTTCGTAGAGGAGCAACACGGCTAAAAACACCAGGGTGATGACGAGCAACGCAACCAGAAGCCCCCATTCGTTGTCGTTGAGACCGCTGAATACGACGATCAATACGATCAGGCCGACAACGGCCATCAGCATCCAATCAATGATCCGGGCCCACAGCCTGCGTCCCATGCCGGCCAACTCCATCTGTTCGCCGTTGCCCAGGGTGATCCATCCGGTCATGGCGGTCGGGGCTGGTGGTTCCATTGGGTAATCCTCCACAGTTCGGGGTCGACGCCGTCGGCGGCGGTTTCTCTTCATAGCCTAGTCTACCTGGTCATATTCCGGGGACTCCGGGTGGGATAAGTTTCTAGAGAGGGTAGCCTGTCGGGGTGATGTCGGACGCCGCCGATCAAGAATTTGAGCAGGCCCTGCGGGAGCTGGACTTCGCCGCCGCGCGGGAGATCGCCGAGCGGTGCGATCCCGGGGCGCGGGCGGAAATGCGGGAGCGTATCAAGAGCGCCCGGGCCGAGGCCGGGCAACGGGCCGGGCAACTGGCGGGGCGCATCCAGTCGCTGGCCCGCGCCGACCATTACGAGGGCCTGCTGGCTTTGGCGGACGATCCGGACACCGACCGGTTGCTGAATCTGCTCGCCCCGGAGTTGCGCCGGGGAGCGAAGGTTCATCTGGACGGGGCCCGGCGGCGGCAGGAACGCAGCCAACAGGCGGCCCGGCGGCACATAGACGCCGCCTCCGCGGCCCTGTCCGGGCTGGATCCGGCGCGGGCCGCACAAGAGTTGGCCAGGGTGGAGCGGCGTTGGTTGAACGAAGAGCAGCGGGAGGAACTGGACCGGCTCGGCCGGCAGATATCCGAGGCCCGGGCCGAACAGCGCGAGCTGACCGAGATCACCAGCGAAGTCCTCCGCGAACACCAGCCGCCCCCCGCCGCCGAGGAACCTCCGGAGCCGGAGCCCCGCCCCCGCAAACGCCTCGGTTGCCTGGGCTCCCTCCTGGTTGCGCTACCCCCGGTTGCCGCCGCCGCCCTGTTGATGATAACAACGATAAACTTATTTTAGTAGTATTAACTATCGCAATAGGCGCGTGTTTGGTGTCGTAATGGGTGTGCGTATGGTGCTGTAATGGGTGTGCGTATGGTGCTGTAATGGGTGTGCGTATGGTGCTGTAATGGGTGTGCGTATGGTGCTGTAATGGGTGTGCGTATGGTGCTGTAATGGGTGTGCGTACGGTGTTATAATGGGTGTGCGTATGGTGCTGTAATAGGCGAAACGCCTAGGAGAGGACAGGATGGCCGAAGTCGCATATATTCCCCGCATACTGGATAACCTGCTCAAGAAGGTTCTCTTGTGGCATCCGGCGGTGATAATCACCGGCCCGCGGGGGGTGGGCAAAACCATGACCGGGTCTGCGCATGCCCGTTCTCGTCTTTTTCTCGACGATTCGGGCGATCGCAGACTGGTGGAGACCGATCCGACGGGGGCGATCACGAGCGAGCCCCCCTTGCTCATTGACGAATGGCAGATACTGCCGGAAGTGCTGTGGGCGGTGAAGCGCAAAGTCGACAACGAGCGGGGAGCGGGCCGTTTTATCATCACCGGATCCGCCCGCAACGACCTGTTCGCCGACCAGTGGCCGCTTACCGGCCGGGCGATCAACCTTCAACTGCGGGGATTGACGGGGCGGGAGCGTTTTGGTTCCGCGTCGGCGGTTTCGCTTTTCGACCGGTGGGATGACGAAGAGGCCCGGTTCAGCCTTCCCGCCCGCCCCCCCACCTTGCGGGAATATCTGCAGATCGCCCTCGCGGGCGGTTTGCCGGAGATCGCGGCTATCGCCGACGAAGGCGAACGGAGGCGTCGTCTCAAAGTTTATATGGATATGGTCGTCAGGCGGGATCTGCCGACGTACGACCCTCCGCGCGGACGCAAACGAACGCCGCGCGCCTTTGAGCAGTATCTCAAATCCTACGCCCTCAACACCGCCGGGGTGGTTCCGCACCAGACCATAATGCGGCCTATTGACGGCTTGCGGGTTCGCACCGCCAACAGTTACCTGGAGGTGCTGGCCGCAATGGGACTGGTGGATGAAGTCCCTCCCTGGGCGGACAGCCGCCGGGGGCGCTTGATTACGGAGCAGGCTAAGCGCTATTTCGTAGATCCCGGTTTGGCGGCCGCGGCCGCCGGGTTGACCTTGGACGACATCTACGGCAACGACGATTTGCTTGGTCGCTTCTTTGATACGTTCGCGGCCGCCCAGTTGCGGGTGGAAGCGGATGTTTCCGAAACTCCGGTCGCCCTGTACCACCTGCGAACGCGGGGCGGCCAGCGCGAGATCGACCTGGTGGCCGAGCGCGGACGGAAGTTGATCGCTTTTGAGTTCAAGGCCGGCCGGGAGCCCGACGAACATGACGCCCGTCATTTGCTGTGGTTCCGGGACGAAGTAGCGGAGGAGCGATTCGGCGGGGCGGTGATTTTTCACGCCGGCCGTCACCGCTACCGGATCGACGAGGGCGTTTACGCGGTACCGATAGCCGGACTGTGGGGCCCGGATTTGCCGGAGATGGACCAACCGTCCTTGCCCTTGGAGGTGTGAGGGAGGGTCAGTCGTAGGTTAGTTTGGCGGGGCGCCCAGCCGTGGATGCCCTGCCCCAATTTGACAGGGTAGCCGTTTAGCCTGCTAACCTACACGCCATGAAACGCCCCACCCAGGTACACGACATGAATAGTCGCACCCAGGTAGCGGACTGCCAACAGATGCGGTCCCTGCCGTTTAACCTGTTAATCTACACGCCATGAATAACCCCACCCCCCCCCCCAGACCCCCAATTAGGTAGCAAGCAGAGTGCCGGTGCGACCGACGATGCATCCGGCGGCGGCAAGGCTGGAGACGAACCTAAAGGTAAGTCTAAGGCTACCCTATTTATCGTTATTGCTACTTTGGGTTATTCCTTGGTACCTCTCGCGATTGGATTAAGCAACAGCAGAAGCAACCCAGCACTGTCCGTGATACTAATTTTGATTGGTATAACAATTGTGATGTCTGTTAAATTAAAAACTGTTGTAAAATCTGTAGAAAAAGATATAATAGACGCGAAAGTAAATTTGTTTTCTTTTCTACGGAGACAATGGTATAAACCACCTGGGTTTTGGAATAAATATGCTTTATTGTTTGTTATAATAGGGGGTTTTGCCTGGTTATTTTTCGCTTGGTCCACCGCCTATTTAGATATCGCTGTAGCATCTATCCTTGGCGAAACTTGGATTGTGAATTTTGTTTTACTTCGTTATTATGCTAAGAAAAAATCAAAAGACGATCTGAAATTGAGCAATTCAGTATGGATTCTATTTGTATTTGCTTTGATTGGAGTGATCTATATTAATCTATCGCATAATAATATTAGTTCATCGCTTAACATTATAGGCCTCTTGTTGATTACAGTATATGTAGTATTAAGTGCTATTAGAATGGAAAGGTCTTTAGATTGGGCTGAGAAGATGACGGACGAGATGGAATCCGAGAAAAAACTAAACAAACTAGGAGATGAGGAACGCAATAAAATTGAGTTGATGTTTGTTTTTTCAGGCGTTATAATAGCAAATATCTTTGTTATTATTTTGGTTATAATAGGGAAAATTGCCTTAATTTTTCAAGGCGTTTCCTGGAGTTTAACCTTTACGACTAATCAAACAAGTTGGTTTACGAATGAGATAGCTTGGTTAATATGTATAGTAGGTGGTTTTGCGAGTGGTATAGGAGTATGGAGTTTTAGAGAGGGTAACCTTATAACCAAAACCTTAGATGTCAATGGTATATATTACTTAACTCCTTTCTTGAGTATAATTTGGCTAATACCTTTCGGGTTAACTCAATTGGAACGATGGGATTACTTCATTATAGGGGCTCTAATTATTATTGCCACTTGTATCCTGATAGCTATAGAAGAGCGTACGGGTAGGAAAGGTTTTAGAGGACTTATTGTATCCTTATGGAGTGTAGGTGTGCTAACTTACTTTAGAGAAGAATGGATTCAATGGCCTTGGCTGGCCGATAACTCACCTTGGGAATGGGGTGTTGGATCGGTCGATTATTATTCTATAATAGTCGTGTCTGCTACCATATTTATACTTATATTATCATTTAGAATATCCCGATTAGTTGAAAGGACTAATAAAGAAGAAGATCAATTTTTACGGATGAATGTGTTAGTGACGCGAATGATGGAAATCAATAATGATACTGTAACGGTAGGCAAACTAAAGCCGCTACTGGAGAAGCTAGATCAGTCTTCTAAACCTTCGGCTATTGATAATTTGAGACAGCAATTTGGTTGTTTATTTACGAAATTAAGTAAAAATGATGATAAAGATTTCAAAAAATTTGCTCATGAATTAGAGTTAGACGTTCGTCTACTTTGCAAGAGTAAGGAGAGAGGTAGATATCTTGCAGAAAACCTGGTACTCTATATATTTGCCTTGGTAACTATCATGGTTACAATGGGCACCCGACCTGCCGTTACCTCTGACTGGAATGCGTTATTAATTGATATGCTTGCTTTTCTATTTTCTGCTGGAATATGTTTTATGACTATAAACCTTGTAGATCTGAGATTATATCGAGAGATGCCTACTGATGAACCTGAGAGAGAAAATAGCATAAACCAAACGGCTGTGCAGGTAATATCGATAATATTAGCTATTGTCGTGTCTATATCTTTCGTGGTTCTGTTGTATGATAAATGGATGGGGATCTGGTTTATCTAGACACGACCCTTTCGGTCTTGCCTTTGGGTCAGTCGTAGGTTAGTTTGGCGGGGCGCCAGCCGTGGAGGGAGTTGATTACCGCCAACTCGTCGGCGTCGGCCAGGTCCGCCGCCAACAGGGGGTGTTCGCGCAACGCCCCTTGGTCGATTAACTCTTCCCGGTAGGTTCCGGGCAGGCACCCGGCGTCCAGGGGAGGGGTCAGCCATTCATCGTCCAGCCGGACGGCCAGGTTGGCGGTGGTGGTTTCCACCGCTTCCCGCCGTTCGTTGACCAGGATCACGTCATCGGCCCGGGGGTGGCGGCGGGCCGCCTCCTCGTACGCGCCGCGCCGGGTGGTTTTGTGATAGCGGAACCGGTCCGACCGGTCCACGGGGCGGTCGTCCACCGCCAAGCCCGCCACCGCGGGGACGGCGGCCACCGGCGACCATTCCAGGGACGTCCCCCCTCCTTCCGCGGCCAGCAACCGCACCCGGAGCGGAACCTGCGGCCCCTCCTCCTCCAACTCGCGCAACCGGGCGGCGATTTCCGTCTCCGGAAGTTGGAAACCGAAGTAACGGGCGGAGGAACGCATCCGGTTCAGATGCCGCTCCCGCAGCCAAATCCCCCCTCCCGGATCCCGGCGCATGGTCTCCAGCAGGGTGATCGGCGGGCGGGGGACGGTCAGCACCCGGGCTTTGGCCAGCGCCTCGGCGTATTCCCCGGCGGCGGTGGACTCGTGCACGATCCCCCCTCCCGCGCCGTACTCGGCGGAGCGGTCGGCCAGGTTCACCACCGCGGTGCGGATGGCCACCGAAAACTCGGCCCGGGGGCGCCCCGCATCGGGGGGAGCCAGCAGTCCCACCGCCCCGCAGTACACCCCCCGGGGGGAGGTTTCCAGGGAGCGGATGAGTCCCATCGTGGCCGGTTTGGGGGCGCCGGTCACCGACCCGCAGGGAAACATGGCCGCCAACAATTCGCCCAGTTCCGTGCCCGGACGGGTTTCGGCGGCCACCGTGGAAGTCATCTGCCACACCGTCTCCAAACGTTGCACGCCGAACAGTTCCTCCACCGCCACCGTCCCGAAGCGGGAGGCCCGCCCCAGATCGTTGCGCACCAGGTCCACCACCATTACGTTCTCCGCCCGGTCTTTGCCGGAGGCCAACAGACGCTCCCGCCGATGGCGGTCCTCCCCCTCCCAGCGGCCCCGGGGCATGGTGCCTTTCATAGGCCGGGTTTCCACCCGCCGTCCGTCCCAGCGGAGGAACATCTCCGGGGAGGCGGAAACCACCGCCCACCGGCCGGTGAGCAACAGCGCATTGTGACCGCCCCGTTGCCCCTCGGCCAGGCGGCGGTAGAAGGAACGCAGGTCGCCCTCCACCCGCCCCCGCAACCGCATGGTGAAGTTGGTCTGGTAGGTGTCGCCCGCCAGGATGCGTTCCGAGACGGCCTCGATGCGGGAGCGGTAAGCGGCGAAGCCCAGTTCCGGCTCCCAGGCCGACATCCGGCAGGGGCCGCCCTCCGGGAGAGGGGCGGGGCGCGCCGACCGGAAGGCCGCCCACCAGGTCAGGGGCAAACCGGGGACGGGGTCGCGCACCGGCAAGGCGGCGTCGAAGGCGGGGGCAGCTTCGTAGGAGATGAACCCGGTCGCCCACCGGCCCGCCGCGGCCGCGGCCTCCGCCCGCGCTATCGCCGCCGGAACCTCCTCCGGCTCCCAGGCGCACCAGGTTTGGTGCGGTTCCAACAGCTCCCAGCCGCCCCGGCCCCCCTCCCGCAAGTCGTCAAAGCGGGCGGCGACGCCGTTCATCGCCCGCCCGCCCCGGAACCCGCCGTCTCGGAACCCGCCCGACCGGCGGCCCCGCCCCGGACCGCCCGGAAAATTTTCACGTCGCCAACCGGCGCTACGCTATCGAATTGGGGGTGCCGGACGACCTGGAAAAATCTGGCAAACCCCCGCCCCCGCCCCGGCATTATCGCAAGGACTCCAAGTATTCCGTCCGCCACCGTTCGGTGGTTTCGCACTGGTTGAACGTGTAAATGTGGAGGCCCCGCACGTTCGCCTGCGGGTCGCACAGCACCGGGGCCAGACCCTCCAGCAGGGGGGCGGGGGTGTAGCCGCCCGGTTTCAGGAAGCGGCCAACCAGGCCCCGGTGTTTGGACAGGAAGCGCACCGACTGCCCCACCCCGATGCGGGTGGAGATGCTGATCAGTTTCAACCGTTCCGCCACCCCCGGCAACCCCAGATGCACCGGCAGGGCGATCCCGTCCGCCCTCCGCCCGCGGATGAAACCGCCGATCGCCTGCGGGTCGAAGCACATTTGGGTGGTCATATAGGAGGCGTGGGGTTGCTTGTCCCGCAGGGCCTGATGCAACTTGGGGTCGGGAATCAGCGGGTGCCCCTCCGGGTAGGAAGTAACCCCGATTTCGGTCAGGTGATGCCCGATTTCGTTCATGGCCCGCAACAGGGAGTAGGCGTCGTAGAACTCGCCCGGATGCCGGGCGTCCCCGCCCACCAGGAAAATACGGCGCAGGCCCGCCCGCTCCATCCGTTCCAGGAGGGAGGCCAGGTGGGCCCGGTCTTTGGTCATGCGGGCCGACAGGTGGGGGATGGCCGCCAAACCCATCTCCGACAGGCCCTCCGCCAACTCCATCGTGTCTTCCAAGGTTTTGGTGGGGGAGGCGGTGACCGACACGGTGGCCCCCGCGGGCAGGAACCGGGCCTGCTCCAGCACGTTGCGCAACGGGATCAGTTCGAACTTGGGACGCTCCAGCAGGGCGCGGATGGCCGCCCGTCCCGCCTCGTCGGGCCGCCCTCGTTTGCGCATCGCCGTCCCTCCGTCGCTTAAACGTCGGAGTCGGGGAAGGAGGCTTTGCGGGCCGCGATCCAGGCGGTCAGCTCCTCGTGCATCGCCTCGTCCAGGGGCGGCGGTTCGTATTCGGCCAGTTTCCGTTTCCACTCCTCGTTGGCCCGGGCGATGGAATCCCGCGACCCTTCCGACTCCCACTGCTCGAAACTGCTCGCATCCGCCAAGTCGGACGTCCAGAAGGCGGCGGCGAAGTTGGCCATGGTGTGGTCGGTGCCCAGATGGTGTTTGCCCGGTCCGTTCTCCAGCAGGGGGGTCAGGGCCTGCCCGTTTTCGGAGAGGTCCACCCCGCCGGTCAGTTTGGCCATCATCCCCGCCTGGTCGGCGTCCAGGATGAACTTCTCGTATCCCATCGTCAGACCCCCTTCCAGCCAGCCGGCGGTGTGCAACACGAAGTTGACCCCGGCCGTCACCGCGGGCAAAAAGGTCATCATGCTTTCGTAGGCGGCTTGCGCGTCGGGGATTTTGGAAGCGGTTTTGTTCCCGCCCGCCCGGAAGGGAACCCCCAAGCGCCGGGCCAGTTGGCCGACCGTCAGGAGCATCAGGGCCGCTTCGGAGGTGCCGAAGGTGGGGGCGCCGGTGGACATGGACATGGAAGAAGCGAACGATCCGAAAATGACCGGGGCCCCGGGGCGCACCAGCTGGGTGAAAGTCATTCCCGCCAGGGCTTCGGCCAGGGTTTGGGTGGCGGTGGCGGCCACCGTCACCGGCGACATCGCCCCGGCGATGATAAAAGGGGTGATCAGGGAACACTGGTTGTTTTCGGCCAACACCCGGGCCGAGCCGAGCATGGCCCGGTCCCACACCATGGGCGAGTTGGCGTTGCACAGGCCGACCAGCACCGTGTTGTCGGCCACGAAGTCCTCCCCGAACACGATTTTGGCCATATCCACCGAATCCCGGGCCCGTTCCGGGGCGGTGACCGACGCCATAAAAGGCTTGTCGTGGTAGCGGATGTGGGAGTACAGCATGTCGAAGTGGCGTTTGTTGACCGGCAGATCCACCGGTTCGCACAAGGTGCCGCCCCCATGATGGAGGGAGGGGCTCATATGGGTCAGTTTGGCGAAGTTGACGAAGTCCCGCAGAGCCGCGTAGCGGCGGCCCTCGTCCAGGTCCCGCACGAACGGCGGACCGTAGGCGGGGACGAACACGCTGTGCGGGTCGCCGATGGTGACCGTGCGTTGCGGGTTGCGGGCGTGTTGCGTAAAAGAAGAAGGCGCGGAGCGGGTGATGATCTCCCGGCACATTCCCCGCGGGAAACGCACCCGGGTCCCGTCCACTTCCGCCCCGCCGGCGGCGAATACGGGCAGGGCCTCCGGGAAATCCATTATTTCCACCCCTACTTCCCACAGCAGGGTGTCGGCGTTGCGTTCGATCAACTCCGCCCCCTCCTCGGACAGCACCTCCCAGGGACGGAGGGCCCGCGTCAGGAAAGGATCTTGGCGGATGACCTTGGCGGCGCGGGCGGCGTGCCGGGCGGCCCGTCCCCCGGACCGCCCCCCCCGACGGCCGGGGCTCATCGTCCGCTCCCGCCGACGCCCGCCCGGGCCGGGCGTCGGGAACGGCGCCGCTCCGGGCGGTCCGCTGCCGCGGCGGGGATGCCCCCCAAATCCAGCGCCCGGGACAGGTGCGGGTAGGGGGCGGCGGCGTGGGGGATGGCCATGGCCTGCACGAAATGTTCCTGGAAGCGCGGCTCGGTGGCCGTTTCCACTTTTTCCACTTTTTGCACCAACTCCTCCACTTCCCGGCGGGCGGTCCCGCTCAGCAGGGCCATAATCGCCCCGGCCCCGGCGGCGTTGCCCGCCGCCCGCACCCGGGCCGGGTCGCAGTCGGGGATCATTCCCAGGGCCATGGCGTAGAGCGGGTCGATGTGGGAGCCGAACGCCCCCGCCAACCGGACTTCGTCCACGTTTTCCACGCCTAAGCGGTCCATCAACAATCGGATGCCCGCATACAGGGCGGCTTTGGCCAGCTGGACGGCGCGCACATCGGTCTGGGTGACCGCGATCCGGGTCGGCCCGTCGTAGAGAATATAGCAGGGGATGCGCCCCTCCCACCGCAGGCGGGGGGTTTCCCGCCGCAACATGCGCCCGTCGGCGGACACCACCCCCGCCAAGGCCAACTCGGCCACCGCTTCTATGATCCCCGACCCGCAAATTCCCGTCACCCCCGAGTCCTGCACGGCCGCGTCGAACCCGTCTTCGTCCGACCACGGCTCCACGTCGATCACCTTGAAACGGGGTTCCAGGGTGGCGCGGTCCACCCGCACCCGTTCGATGGCCCCCGGGGAAGCCCGTTGCCCGCTACTGATTTCCGCTCCTTCGAAGGCGGGGCCGGTGGGGCTGGAGGCGGCCAGCAACCGCTCCCGGTCGCCCAGCACGATTTCGGCGTTGGTGCCCACGTCCACCAGCAGTTGCGTTCCCCGGCTGCGGTGGGGGGCTTCCGACAGCATGGCCCCGGCCGCGTCCGCCCCCACATGCCCGGCCACGCACGGCAACACGTACAGGCGGGCCCCGGGATGGGCGACGATCCCCGCCCGCTCCGCCCGGATGCGCACCGCCCGGTCGGTGGCCAGGGCGAAAGGGGCCGTTCCCAGGCGCCGGGGGTCGATCCCCAGCACCAGGTGATGCATTATCGGGTTGCCGACCAGGGCGATTTCCAGAACGTCGGCGGGCTCCGCTCCGGCGGCCGCGGTCAGGTCCCCGAGCAACCCGTTGAGGGCGTCGACGACGGCCTCCGTCAACCGGTCCGCCCCGTCCTCGTTCATCATCACGAAAGAGATGCGGCTCATCAGGTCTTCGCCGAACCGGATCTGCGGGTTCATTATTCCCTCCGAGGACAGTATTTCCCCGGTGGACAGGTCGCACAGATGCCCGGCCACGGTGGTGGAGCCCACGTCGAAGGCCGCCCCCAAGGCCCGGACGCGCAAGCCCGGCCACACCCCGACGATTTCCCGGCGGCGGTAAACGGCGGCGGTGACCGCCCATTTTCCCGCCCGCAAAGTTTCCTGCATGGAGTCCAAAATCCGGGGGTCGACGGTCAGTCCCTCCAGGCCCCATTGGGCTTCCAAGGCCTCCCGGAGGCGGGTGGCGTCGGAGGAGGCGCGGCGCAGGGTGGGCTCTTCCACCTCCGCGTAGTGGAGGCGCACCACCGGGTCGATGGTGAAGTTGGCCACCTCGGGACGTTTGCGCACCACCTGCCGCCGCACCTGGCTGTGCGGGGGGACGTCGATTACAGCATCCGTCAGCAGGAGGGCGGCGCAGGACAGGCGATGTCCGTCCCGCAGGGGGCGGCGGCCCCGGTAGGAAGTTTCCAGCGGTCCGGGCGGGGACAGGCGGTCCGGGTCGGCGGGCGTCCCCGGCTGGGAGCCGATGGCGATCTGGCACCGGCCGCACAGTCCCCGTCCCCCGCACACCGAATCAATGTCCACCCCCAGCATCCGTCCCGCTTCCAGCACCGTGCTCCCCGCCGGAACCGTCCCCCGCCGGCCGGAGGGGGTGAAAGTCACGGACAGGGCGGCCTCGCTCATCATCGCTCCGCGGAGCCCGGCGGGGGCCGGCGCCGTCCGCTCCGCCGCCGGGCCCCTTCCCCGGCGGCCCCCGGGGTGCGATGGGCCCTGATCCAGACGGCGCAGTCCGGGTCGTTGCCGCACATCACGTCCGTCGCTTTCACGGCCGTCGCGATCTCGGGTTCCAACGGGTTGGCGATGGCCGAAGTGAGGCCGTTGGCGGCGGCCATGGAAATGAAGGCGCTGTTGATCCCGGCCCGGTTGGGCAAGCCGAAGCTGATGTTGGAGGCCCCGCAGGTGGAGTTGACGCCCAACTCGTCCCGCAACCGGCGCAGGATGTGGAACACCTGCCGTCCCGCGTAGCGCAACGCCCCGATGGGCATAACCAGCGGGTCCACCACCACATCCTCTTTGGGAATGCCGTGATCCGCCGCCCGGCGCACGATTTTGGCCGCCACCGCAAACCGGACGTCGGGGTCTTCGGAGATGCCGGTTTCATCGTTGGAGATGGCCACCACCGCCGCCCCGTACTTGGCCGCCAGCGGCAGCACCGTCTCCAGACGATCCTCCTCTCCGGTGACCGAATTGAGCAGGGCCTTGCCCTGGTAGACGGCCAGCCCGGCTTCCAGGGCCTCCACTATGGAAGAGTCGATGGACAGCGGAACGTCCACCAGCTTCTGCACCAGTTGCACGGCTTCGGCCAGGATGCGGGGTTCGTCCGCCAGGGGGATGCCGGCGTTGACGTCCAGCATGCGGGCCCCGGCCGCTACTTGCGCTGCGGCGTCCGCCTCCACCCGCGAATAGTCGCCCTCTTTCATCTCCGCCGCCAGGGCTTTGCGGCCGGTGGGGTTGATGCGCTCGCCGATGATGGTAAACGGACGGCGGGGGCCGATCACCACTTCCCGGGAGGCGGAGGAAACTACCGTGTCGGTCATTGATCCGTCCCGCGGGCGTCGCCGTCCGGTTCGAAGCCGCCGTTGCGCACCAGGCGCACCACCCGCGGACCGGGGTAGTCGGCCTGCAGCCGTTCCGATTCCGTTCCGGCCAGGGCCCGGGCCGCCTCCGCCGGGTCTTCCCCCTCGGCGCCCGCCGCCGGGGGGCCGGGGGCTGCGATGGGAGACGTTTCCCGGCGCCATTCGCCGATGTACTCGTCGTAGGTTTTTTTGCCCGCGTTCATCGCCGCCCGGTCGATGGCGGTGCGGAACCGGACGGGGAGTTCCAGGGCGGCGGTTTTGCCCCGGTAGCGGACGGTGACCTGGGCCGGGATGTCCCGCCAGAAGATGACCACCAACTCGTCTGCGGCCCGCCGGTTGCGGCCGGGGCGGGTGCGGGCCGTCACTACCCGGCCCGGGCCGGTTGGGCGAGGTCGCGCAGGGCGGAGGCCAGCTCGCCCATCCCGGTGTGAATATGCTGGAAATCCAGTTGCAGGCGGGCGGCGGCCCGGCGGGCGGCGGTCATCAGGTCCGGGTTTTCCGACTGGGAAAGGTAAACGAGGCGGCGGTAGGCCCGGAAGTAGTCGTCCCGCAGTTGCGGGTGGCGGTCCAGCCCCAGGAACTCCCACACCAGCCGGTCGAAGTGGGCGGCTAGGAAGTCGGTCAGGTAGAAGGTTCCCGGCTCGGCCTGATGCAGTTCGGAGAACAGGGGGGAGGTGGCGTAGAACTCGTAACAGTGGGCGCCGGGCAACCGGCGCACGTCGGGCCAGTTTTCCAGCAGGGCGTCCAAGAGGCCGCCGGTGCCGCAGTCGGCGTACCCGATCAGCGTCCGGCGGTATTCTCCCGATTTTTCCTCCAGCAACCGCTTCACGGCCGGGACGATCCGGTCCGGGGTGTTATGCAGGCGGGCGGGCAGGCACTCCAAGGCGAGGTGCCGCCAGTGGTTGAGGCGGGCCGCCCGCCTGATTTCCCCGGCCAGGGCCCCGCAGGCGATCACCAGCGTCGGCTCCGGCCCGGACGGGGGGGCGGCGGTCCTAGGCATGCCCGGACATGCCTAGACATGCTCGCTGGCCAGGATGCGCCGTTTTTCCACCAGGTCTTTGGCGGTTTCCGCGGCCACCGCCGCATCCCGGCAGTAGGCGTCGGCCCCGATGGCCCGACCGAACTCCTCGTTGAGCGGGGCCCCTCCCACCATGACGATGTGGTCGTTGCGCTTGTCCTGCTCCACCAGCGTGTCGATCACCACTTTCATATAGGGCATGGTGGTGGTGAGCAGGGCCGACATTCCCAGAATGTCCGGCTGATGGGCGGCCAGGGCTTCCAGAAACTCCTCCACGTCGGTGTTGATTCCCAGGTCGATCACTTCGAACCCGGCCCCTTCCAGCATCATCCCCACCAGGTTTTTGCCGATGTCGTGGATGTCGCCCTTGACGGTGCCGATCACCACTTTGCCGATGGTTTCCGCCCCGGTTTCCGCCAGCAGGGGCCGCAACAGGGCCATCCCCGCTTTCATGGCGTTGGCGGCCAAGAGCACCTCCGGCACGAACAGGATCCCGTCTCGGAAGTCGATCCCCACGATGCGCATCCCCTCCACCAAGGCGTCGTTGAGGACCCGGGAGGCGTCCCATCCCCGCTCTAGGAGAATGCGCACCCCTTCGTCGATTTCCTCGGCCAGCCCGTCGTACAAGTCGTCGTGCATCTGGGCTACCAAGTCCTCGTCGCCGAGGGTGCGAAGATCCAGTTCCTGTTCGGTCATTCCATGCCGTTGCGTCCCCGGCCGTCCGTTTCCGGCCGGCCGCCCGGTTGGTGTTCCACAATGCGGAACTGTACCGCATCGTGGTATTAGACTAGCAGGCCGCGGCGGGTATGCCAAAGATTTCACCGGGTAACATAACCGCAGGTCCGCAGGCAGGAAGGAGCGGCAGTGAGCGACCTCCCAACCAGCGCCCAAGTGGTGGTGATAGGGGCCGGGATCGTCGGCAACTCGGCGGTGAAGCACTTGGCCGCCCTGGGGTGGCGCGACATCGTGCAGGTAGACAAGGGTCCGTTGCCCAACCCGGGCGGATCCACCGGTCACGCCTCCAACTTCATCTACCCGGTGGATCACAACAAGGAAATGGCCCATCTCACCCTGGACAGCCAGCGCCAGTACGAGGAGATGGGGGTGAGCGTCACCTCGGGCGGGCTGGAAGTGGCCCGCACCGCGGCCCGCATGCACGAGTTGAACCGGCGAATGACCTCCGCCAAAGCTTGGGGGATCGACAGCTGGTTGGTGAGCCCGGCGGAGGCGGCGGAGCTGGTTCCCTTCCTGGACCCGTCGGTGATCGTCGGCGGCTGGTACACGCCGGGCGTGTCGGTGGTGGATTCGTTGCGGGCGGGCACCCTGATGCGGGAGTACGCACAGGAACGGGGGGCCTTGTCGGTGCATCCGATGACGGAAGTGCTCGACATCGAAACGTCGGGGGGGCGGGTAGCGGCGGTGGTCACCGACCGGGGGCGGACGGCCTGCGAATACGTGGTGGTGGCGTGCGGGGTGTGGTCGCCCCGCATCGCGGCGATGGCCGGGGCTTCCATTCCCCTCACCCCGGCCGTGCATCAGATGATCGACGTGGGGCCGTTGCAGGTTTTGGCCGACACCAACCGCGAGATCGGCTACCCGATCGTGCGGGATATGGACACTTTCTGTTACGAGCGGCAGACCGGAGGCTCCATGGAGGTCGGCTCCTACGCCCACCGCCCCATCTTCCATCACCCGGACGACATTCCCTCCATCGCCGAGGCCCGCCTGTCGCCCACCGAGTTGCCGCTGACCATGGACGACTTCGATCCGCAGTTGGAGCAGGCGGTGGAACTGATGCCGTTCCTAGGGGACGCCGAAATCAAATACGGGATCAACGGCTTGCTGTCCCTCACCCCGGACGCCATGCCGCTGGTGGGGGAATGCCCGGAGGTGCGCAACCTGTGGTCGTGCGCGGCCATCTGGATCAAGGAAGGGCCGGGCACGGGGCGGGCGTTGGCGGAGTGGATGACCGACGGGTATCCGGAGGTGGACCCGCACGCCTCCGACATCGCCCGTTTCTACCCCTATATGAAAACCTCCCCGCACATCCTGGCCCGGTGCGCCGAGCATTTCAACAAGACCTACGGGATAGTCCACCCCCGGGAGCAGTGGGAATCCCGGCGCAACAGCCGCCAAAGCACCCTGCACGGGATTACCTCCGCGCTGGGGGCGGTCTATTTCGAGGCGGGCGGCTGGGAGCGCCCCCACTGGTACGAGTCCAACGCGCACCTGGCGGACAAATACCGGGAGCGCATTCCGGAGCGGCCCCACGAGTGGGATTCCCGTTGGTGGTCGCCCATCCAAAACGCCGAGCATCTGGCCCTGCGGGACGGGGCGGGGATGGTGGACCTGAGCGCCTTCGCCATCTTCGACCTGACCGGGCCGGGGGTGGTCGACTACGTGCAGCGGCTGGCGGTCAACCAGATGGACCGTCCCCCGGGGACGGGCGTCTACACCCCGCTTTTGACCGAGGGGGGCGGCTTCCGATCGGATTTGACCATCCTGCGCATGGGGGAACGTCATTACCGGGTGGTCACCGGCGGCTTCGACGGGGCCCGGGACGCCTACTGGTTCCGCAAGTGGGCTCCGGACGACGGGTCGGTGAACTTCGCCGATATGACTTCGGCCCTGGTCACCATCGGGGTGTGGGGGCCCAACGCCCGGCGGCTGGTGGAGAAAGTCGCGGGGCGCGGGGACGATCTCTCCCACGAGGGCTTCCCCTACGGGACCTGGCGCCGGGTTACGATCGGGTCGACGCCGGCGGTGATGTTCCGCATCTCCTACGTGGGGGATCTGGGGTGGGAGATTTACGCGGACGGCGAGCACGGGCCCCTGCTGTGGGAGACCCTGTGGGAGGCGGGCCGGGACCTGGGGGTAACGGCGGTGGGGGCCGGGGTGTACGGGACCACCGGACGCTTGGAGAAGGGCTACCGGCTGATGGGGGCGGAGTTGGAGTCGGAGTACGACCCGGTGGAGGCCGGGCTGGCCCGTCCCAAAGTCAAGTCGGCCGATTTCATCGGCAAGCAAGCCTATTTGGCGGCCCGGGAGGCGGGGCCGGCCGCGGTGTGCTGCACGTTGACGATGGAAAGCCATTTGCCGGTAGCGGCTTCCGGCGCCGGTTCCGGTTCCGTTTCGGGGGGGATTCCCCGTTTCCCGATGGGAGGCAACGAACCGATTCTCACCTTGGACGGGGAGCGGATCGTGGACGGCAAAGGCCGGGTGTCGCGGGTGACCAGCGCCGGGGCGGCCCCCTCCCTCGACTCCTACCTGTTGCTCGGCTACCTGCCCGCGGAGATGGCCGAGGAGGGGCGGGAGTTGCGGATAATGTATCAAAACGAGTTGTTCGCGGTGCGGGTGGCCCGGGCGGGGTCCCGGCCGCTGTTCGACCCCGACGACCGGCGGATGAAATGCTAGGTCGGGGAGCCGGGTTGCCGGTGCCCTCCGCCCACGCCGGGATGGGGTAGCGGTGCGCATTCTGGTATGCGTGAAGCGGGTGCCCGCCCCGGGGGAGCGGATCGTGCTCACCCCCGACCAACAGGATATAGACGACGCCCTGCTGGGGTTCGCGATCAGCCCGCACGAGGAGTGCGCGGTGGAGGAGGCGGTGCGGATTGCGGAGCGGGAAGGGGGGACGGTGACGGTGATGACCCTGGGACCGCCGGAGGCCGTCGAGCAGTTGCGGGCGGCGGCGGCGGTGGGGGCGACGGAGGGCGTCCTGTTGCAGTCGGAGGAGGCGGATTGGGATCCGGTGTCCACCGCCGGGGCCCTGGCCTGCGCCATCAGCGGGCTGGAGGCGGGGGAGCCCTACGACCTGATCCTGTTCGGGGCCGAGTCGGCCGATGCGGGGGGCTATCAGGTGGGGATCCGGGCGGCCCGCATGCTGGAAAGGCCCATCGTGAGCGGCGTCAAAGGGTTGGACATCGCCGACGGGTGGGCGACCGCCCGCCGGGAGACGGCCTCCGGATGGGAAGAGTACCGGTTGCCCCTGCCCGCGGCGGCGGCGGTGAAGGAAGGGATCAACCTGCCCCGTTATCCGACTTTGAAAGGAAGGATGGCGGCCCGCAAGGCGGAGCCGACGATCAAGGAGGTGACGCCGGCGGGCAGCGGCCAGTCCAAAATACGGTTGGAAACCCCGCCCGCCGCGGGCGGCTCGGTCACCATTCTGGGGGAGGGGCCGGAGGCGGCCCCGGCGGTAGCGGACATCCTGGAAGAGTTGGGGTTGCTGTGAGCGTCTTTTTGTTTCTGGCGGAGCACGATCGGGGGACGCTGGATGAAACCGTCCCGGGGGGTTTGACCCACGCCCGCCGCGTGGCCGCCGCGGCCGGGGCTTCCCTGCATGCGGTCCTGGTGGGGGAGGAGGCGGCGGGCGGGGCCGGGTCGCTGGGGGCGTACGGGGCGGAGACGGTTCATCTGGCGCGGGACGAGTTGTTGACCGACTACGGCCCGGACGCCTGGGCGGAAAGCCTGTTGCGGCTGGCCCGCTCCGTGGGGGCGGCGGCGGTGTTGGCGTCGGGCACCGACCGGGGCAACGAAGTGATGGCCGGGGTGGGGGCCCGCACCGGTTTGGCGATGGTCGCCAACTGTTTGGAGATTGCGCCGGGGGCGGACGGCGGGGAGGACTGGCTGATGACCCGGGTGCGGTGGGGGGGCAGTTTGCTGGAGCGGGCCCGCCTGTCGGCGGATATGAAACTGGTTACCTTGGCCCCGCACGCGGTGGAAGCGGAGGCCTTGGAGGTCCCGGCGGCGGGGGAGGAGGCGGTGTTCGAACCGGGGTTGTCGGAGGCGGATACGGTGACGATGGTGCGGGAGCGGGTGACGGCGGAGGAGGGGATCACCCTGGCCACCGCCCCGGTGGTGGTGAGCGGCGGACGGGGGGTGGGCGGCCCGGAGGGTTTCGCCGCCTTGGAGGAGTTGGCGGAATTGCTGGGCGGGGCGGTGGGATGCTCGCGGGTGGTGACCAACAACGGGTGGCGCAACCACAAGTTCCAGGTGGGTCAGACGGGAACGGTAGTGGCCCCCGAACTGTACATAGCGTGCGGGATTTCGGGGGCTATCCAGCATTGGGTGGGGATGATGAACTCCAAGCGGGTGTTGGCCGTCAACCTGGACCGGGAGGCCCCGATGGTGACCAAGGCCGACTGGGCGGTGATCGCCGACCTGCATGAGGTGATCCCCGCCCTCGTCGCCGAAATAACCCGCCGCCAATCCCAAGCCCGCGAAACCTCCTGACGTTTGCGTCAGTCGGCGGGCGGCTTAAGTCCGTATTCGACGTCCATTTGCCGGTGCGGGAATTTTTTGTTGTACGCCAAGCGGGCCCGGCGGCGTCCTTCGTCGAGGGCCCCGCTTTCGAGTTCGGCGACCATGCGCTCGATTTCCTCAGGCGGAGGCGGGGCGTAAATGTCCGCTTCAGCCTCCGGAGCGTGGTGCGCCGTGTTGCGCCGGGGGGAGCGGCGCCGGGTCATTCGGGGCGCGGTTTCAGTCCGTATTCGACGTCCATTTGCCGGTGCGGGAATTTCTTGTTGTACGCCAAGCGGGCCTGACGGCGGGCTTCGTCATCGACGCCGCTAGCGAGCTCGGTGAGCATGCGTTCGATTTCCTCGGGGCAGGGGGAGCGTAAATGTCCTCCATATGCCCCTTGCGCCGCGGCGGCCTTTGTCAGTACCGGCCGCCGATTGCCGAGCCCGCGAAGATTCCTGACCGGGGTGCGCCGTGCCGGGCCGGGGGGAGCGGCGCCGGGTCATTCGGGGCGCGGTTTCAGTCCGTATTCGACGTCCATTTGCCGGTGCGGGAATTTTTTGTTGTACGCCAGGCGGGCCCGGCGGCGGGCTTCGTCGAGGGCCCCGCTTTCGAGTTCGGCGATCAGATGTTCCACTTCCTCAGGCGAGGGCGGGGCGTATATGTCCTCCATTATGCGCCTTGCGCCGCGGCGGGGATGGGCGGGTTAGGGCGTCGGTTGATCAGCGGCGCGGGAATCCACTGCCTGTTTCCCGCGACGGAGCGTATCCCGACGGGGTTGGGAAGGTCCGGATCCAAGCGCACCACCCGCCCCTTCTCGTCTAGGTGATAGCCCTCGGGAAGCTTTTCGCGAAACTGCCTCAGCAACTGCTCCAAGACGCGCTCGGCCGTCTGCGAGTCAATCGGCGGTGGCTCGTTGGATGCGCGCCGGGTCATTCGGGGCGCGGTTTCAGTCCGTATTCGACGTCCATTTGCCGGTGCGGGAATTTTTTGTTGTACGCCAAGCGGGCTCGGCGACGACCCTCGTCGAGGGCCCCGCTTTCGAGGTCGGCTACCATTCGCTCCACTTCCTCGGGGGAGGGCGGGGCGTAAATGTCCACCGTTTCGTCTTGTATTTTAGGTTCGGATGCCATCTTCTGCATACCTCCTTTATCTTACCCGTATGGGTAGTGCATGGTACACCGCTCCCATCCTACCATCCGGGGACTCCTCGAAGACCACTTCCAGGTTCAAGACGAGGTTGTCAATGTATGGTCCGAGGAACATCCATTTCTCGCCGAATAATGTGGTCTCCTCCCATTCTTGGATTTCAGGGTCGCGGAGGACCGAGAGGATGCTCGCTTCGGAGGCGTTGTGCTTGAAGGCGGTGTCTATCCACCAGCCTACCTTCCAGCCGCGGGGCGGGTGGGTCATTCTGCGCACCTCGTGTCGGGAAAAGGGCGGCATATAGATCATGGCCGCTCGCTTCCGGCTGATATGGGGGTTGGGCGGTATTTCATATTAGTTAATATAAAGAGGCAGTGTGACATTTTTCCAGGTTGGGATATTTCACGATGTTTAGAGGACAAAGCGCGGACTAGGAAACGGGTGGTAGGATGGGGGGATGCGTATCGGGGCGGCTTCCGTGGTGCAGGAGACCAACACGTTCTCGCTGAATCCTTGCCGGCTGTCTGATTTCACGTTGGCGACGGGGGAGGCGGCGGCGGAGAGCGCGGCGGGGACCAACACGGAGATGGCCGGAATCATGGACGGGTTGCGGGCGGGCGGGGCGGAACCCCATCCCCTGTTGCGGGCGTGGGCCATGCCCTCCGGTCCGCTCACCGCCGGCGCCTTCCGGGATTTGCGGGAAATGTTGCTCACCCGGTTGGCGGAGGCCGGGCAGTTGGACGGTTTGGTGTTGTCCCTGCATGGGGCGATGGCCGCCGAAGGTTTTCCCGACGCCGACGGGCAGATCATCACCGAGGTGCGGGAGGCGCTGGGGCCGGACCGTCCGTTGGTGATTTGCCTGGACCTGCACGCCAACCTCACCCGCCGAATGGCGAGCCAAGCGGACGGCTTAAGCGCCTACCACACCGACCCGCACATCGACATGGCGGCCGCCGGGGAGCGGGCCGCCCGTCAGATGTTGCATCTGCTGGCGGGAGAACGCCTGACGGTGGAGATGGCCAAACGGCCTATGTTGATCCCGGCGGAGACGATGAACACCGACCACGGCCCCTTGGCGGAAATCCGCGCCCGGGCGTTGGCCGAAGCCCCGCCGGGGCTGGCGGACTTGTTGCTGTTTCCGGCGCAACCCTGGCTGGATGTGCCGGAACTGGGCCTGGGCGTAGCGGCGGCCGCCGACGGCGACCCGGTCCTCGTTTCGGATTTCGTCAACAACGTAGCCGACCGGATTTGGGAGCGGCGGGAAGATTTTGTGATGGAAAATTTCCTGGAACCGGCCGCGGCCATCGCCGCCGCCCGCGACAGCGGGGTGCGTCCGTTTCTGCTGGCCCAGTCCGCCGACGCCCCCACCGCCGGGGCATCCGGGGACAGCCCGGCCTTGATCGAACCCCTGCTCACCCTGGCCCCCGGCCTGGTTTCCTATGTGACGGCGGTGGACCCGGCGGCGGTGGATGCCTGCCACCGGGCCGGAGCGGGGGCGGAGGTTGCGCTGGCGGTGGGAGCGGGCTTGGACGGCCGCTGGCATCCGCCGGTGAAAGTGACCGGAACCGTGACTAGGACGGGGGATGGCTCCCACCGGTTGGAGGGGGTCGGGTTCCACGGGATGGAGGTGTCCATGGGCCGGTTCGCGGTCTTGGCCGTCGCCAACCTGCGCCTGCTGGTTTCCGAACGTCCCGCTTGGACTTCCGACCCGGCCGCTTTCCGGTGCGCAGGCCTCCCCCCCGAGGAGGCGGACATCATCGTGGTCAAATCCTGCAGCGACTTCCGTCCCAACTACCCCACCTCCGCCCGCGCTATCACCGTCGACCTTCCGGGAGCGGCCTCCCCCCGCTTGGAACACCTGACTTTCCACCGCGCCCCCCGCCCCCTGTGGCCCCTGGATAAGCCCGCCCCCTCCGGCTAACCCGCCCCGACCGGACGGCTATGGTTGGCGAATGGCCAAAACGAAGTTGATCGAGGTATCCCTGCCGCTGGATACGATCAGCCGGGAGTCGGCGCGGGAGAAGTCCATTCGGCACGGTCATCCGTCCACGTTGCATCTGTGGTGGGCGCGCCGTCCCTTGGCGGCGGTGCGGGCCGTGTTGTGGTCGTCTTTGGTGGATGATCCGTCCGCTCATCCGGACCGGTTCCCGACGGCGGAGGACCAAAAGACGGAACGCAAACGACTGTTCGGTATTTTGGAACGTTTGGCGGCATGGGAGGGCGGTAATGACCGGGAGGTGTTGGCGGAAGCGCGGGCGGAGATTAGGGCGTCGTGCGGGGATGACTTGCCCAACGTATTAGACCCCTTCTCCGGGGGGGGGGGTAGGCCCCCTGGCCGCTCAGCAATTAGGGTTGCCGGCGTACGGGGGTGACCTGAATCCGGTTGCGGTTCTGATAACCAAGGCGATGGTGGAGATACCGCCGCGGTTTGCGGGACGGCCTCCGGTGAATCCGAGGAGCCGCGCGGATTCGGGTTTGAAGACATGGCGGGGGTCGCAGGGTTTGGCGGAGGATATTCGTTATTACGGAGAGTGGATGCGGGACCGGGCGCGGGAGCGTATCGGTCATTTATATCCCCGGGTCGATGACAAGACGGTGATTGCCTGGTTGTGGGCTAGAACCGTCCTATCCCCGGACCCGTCGTGGAAGGGTCATGTGCCCCTGCTCAAGTCCGGGATATTGCGTAACAGGCCGGGTAAACCGGTGGTGTGGGCGGAGCCGGTTGTAGACCGTGATGCTCCAATCGTGATGTTTAAGGTGAGGGAGGGCGGAACCCCGAATACGGGTACCATTGGCCGAGGTGGCGGCGTCTGCGTAGCAACCGGCGCTCCTATTACTTTCAAATATATCCGGGAGCAGGGCAAACAGGGAAAGCTGGGGGTGATGCCGGTAGGGATTGTATCTGAGGGGGAACGGAAGCGCCTATATCACTCTAGCGATACTGATATTCCAAAACTAGACTTGCCCGATAAAGTACCGTCGGTTAGACTCGCAAATAACCCGCGCAATTTTCAGACCCCGCTTTACGGAATGGAAACTACCGACTCCTTGTTTACTGATCGCCAGATGATTGCGCTAACTACCTTCTCTGATTTGCTGGATAATGTGCGCAAGCAGGTGATATCCGATGCGAGTATTGCAGGGCTATCTGACGAGGAAGACCAATTACGAGAGGGAGGATCCGGGTTAATTGCATACGCGGAGGCCTTGATTACATATCTGGCTTTTGTTATTGATCGGTGCGTTGATAAATGGTCTGTTATTGCTACTTGGGAAGGCACTAGGGAATTAGTATCACATACCTTAGTACGGCAATCTATACCCATGGTTTGGGATTTTGCTGAAGCGAATCCATTTTCCTCGTCTACGGGCAATTGGTTGGGGCAAGTGGATTGGGTAGTGAAAGCGGTTGCGAGCTTGCCTGCTTCGCGTAGCGGCGAAGTTTTGCAGAGGGATGCGGTAGCCCGTTTGAGGGAAATTGATAAGCCTGTGATTTGTACTGATCCCCCTTATTATGATAATATTCAATATGCGGATATCTCTGATTTTTTCTACGTGTGGTTACGTCGTAACTTATCCGAAGTGTGGCCGGATGAGTGCGCAACCCTCGTTACGCCCAAAAAGGAAGAGTTGGTAGCTCATCAATACCGGGCCGGTTCCAAGGAGGCGGCGCAGGAACATTTTGAAGCGGGGATGACGAAAGTTATGGAGCAGATAGCGCGGGTTCATCACCCCGAGTTTCCCGCCACTGTCTTTTACGC
Source organism: Candidatus Spongiisociaceae bacterium (assembly GCA_965243835.1). Lineage (GTDB taxonomy): Bacteria > Actinomycetota > Acidimicrobiia > Spongiisociales > Spongiisociaceae. The sequence goes on along the minus strand of OZ251578.1, from coordinate 2,505,949 downwards.
TTACAAGCAACAAGAATCTAAGGATGGGGATGTTTCCTCTACCGGTTGGGAGACTTTCCTGCAGGGTCTGGTTGATTCAGGATTGCAGGTGAGCGCCACTTGGCCGATCCGGACCGAAATGGGAAACAGGATGGTGGCTATCGGAAACGCCGCGTTGGCGTCGTCGGTGGTGTTGGCTTGTCGGCCGCGGGCGGATGATGCCTTGTTGGAGACGCGAGGCGGGTTTTTGGAGGCGTTGCGCTCCGAGTTGCCGGCGGCGGTGGGGTTGTTGCAGGAGCAGGCTATTCCGCCGGTGGATATGGCGCAGGCGGCTATCGGGCCGGGGATGCGGATATTCTCCCGGTATCGGCGGGTGGTGGAGGCCAACGGGGACACGATGCGGGTGCGCACCGCGCTTGCCCTGATCAACAAGGTGTTGGAGGATATCGGGTCGGAGGAGGAGGCCGAGTTGGACTCCGAAAGCCGGTTCGCCCTGACCTGGTACCGTCAGTTCGGTCACGACCCGGGTCCGTTCGGGGATGCGGAGACGTTGGCCAAGGCGATGAACACGTCGGTGGCTGGCGTGGCGGAGGCGGGGGTGGCGGAGTCCAAGGGCGGCCAAGTGCGGTTGCTGACCCGGGAGGAGTTGGATCCGAAGTGGGACCCGGCCGAGGATTGGAAGTCGACCGTTTGGGAGTTGACCCAGCACTTGGTGGCGCGTTTGGATATGTCGGAGGCGAGGGCGGGGGAGTTGTTGGCGAGGATGGGCGGGTTTGGGGATTACGCCCGCCGCCTGTCGTATTTGTTGTATGAGGCGGCCAATGCCGCCGGACGCACCGAGGATGCGGTGGCCTACAACTCGCTGGTAGCGGCGTGGAACAGCCTGTTGTTGGAAGCCGCCAAAGCCGGCGGGCCCTCCCAGCAGGCATTCGACTCCTGACCCGCCGCCTGTTTTACTGGTCGGGTGCGGGCGGTCCGACGCGGTATGCAAGCCCCGAAAAAAGAATGTCACACCCTCCCTCTAAGGTGAACACCATGCAACGCAACACCCGCGCCCCCGTCGGAACGTCCCAACACGCCTGCGAGCGGGCCAGAAGGGCCGCTGTTGCCATTGTGCGACGGACCTGCGCGGGCAACTCGGGTCGGGGAGCGTCCCGGAGCGAGCTGGGAGAAGTAGTGGAAACCGTCAAGCAGATGGAAGCCCAAGTGTCTTCCCGGAAACGCGATTCGGTTTCTAAACATCCGGTTATACCTTGGCACAAGCCGAAAAAAGAATGTCACACCCTCTTTCTAAGGTGAACATCATGCAGCACAACCCACGCACCTCCATTGAGACGCCGCAACATATTTGCGGGCGGGCGGAGGCCGCCAACGCCGCGGCCGTAGCCGATCTGCGCCGGTTGGTGGGAGCGGGGGCGTCCCGCGAGGAGTTGGGGCAGGTGGCGGAGACCCTGCGTCGTATGGAGTCGCAGATGTCTTCATTGAAATGTGATTTGGCCGGTCGGCTCAGCCGCACCGATGGGGGAGCGGGGGCGGGTGAGGTGTTGCGGGATCGGTTGGGGGTTACCGATCATCAGGCCAAGCGCCTGTCGCGGGTGGCCCGCCGCTTGGAGGAGATGCCCAACACGCGGGCCAAGTTGGAGGCGGGGGAGATTACTTTGCAGAACGCCTCGGCCCTGGCCGCGGCCGCCGGTGAGTGCGGAAGCAAGCGGGTGGATGAGGATCGGGGGTTTTTGGAGGAGGCGGCGGCGTCTAATCCGGATGATTTCCGCAAGCGGTCCCGCCGGTGGGCCAACTCCCGTAGCCCGGATCGGGGCGAGGAGTTGCTGGAGCGGCAGAAGAAGCGACGCAAGGCGCATTTGTTTTGGAGCAAGGAGTTGGAGATGGGAGTCCTGCATGCCGAGTTGGATTACATAAGCTTCGGGCAGGTGCGGCAAGCCTTGGATAAGCATACTGACTTGTTGCGGCGGGATGATTCCGGTGGGGAGGTTCACCCCGATGACATTCGCACTAATGAGCAACGTCGGGCGGACGCCTTGTCGGAGTTGCTTACCGGCCGCCGGGCGCACACCTTGGAACCCCTCCCCGACGGCGAGGGGAAACCGGGACCGGCCCTAACGCAAGTGGTGGTAGTGGCCGACCTCGGGTTGCTAGACGGCTCCCGCCCGGATGGGTCTTGCGAGATTTTGGGGACCGGGCCCGTTCCGCCTTCCGTGTTGGGCAATCTGTCGCCGGACTCTTCCGTGTGCGGGATCATCTTCGGGGGGAAAGGACGAGTCCTGTGGTTGGGGCGCAATCAGCGGTTGGGCAACGGGGCGCAACGGCTGGCGGCCGCGGTGCGGGACAAGGGATGCGTGCGGTGCGACGCCCCCGTTCACCGCACCGAGTTGCACCATCTGCGGGACTGGTACGACGGCGGTCCCACCGACATCGACAATCTGGCGTCCTTGTGCGGGCCTCATCACCGAGAGTTGGGGGAGCATAACCGGGAACTGGTAAAAATTGGAAACAAGTGGCAAACCCGCCCCCGCGCCGGGCCGCCCCCGCCTCCTCCCCCCGCGCGGCGGCCGGACAAACCCCCCGCCCGCGCCTCCCCCCTCTGGTGAACCCCCTCCGCCATCCCATAGTTGCCGCCGCGGTTGTCGCTTCTCGGTTCCGAAGAGACGGTTTATTCCAGGTATATGGGGCGGTTTTCACGGAGGGAGCGGTCGGCGGCGTCTACCAGGCGGTGGGCGTAGAGGCCCTGCTCCAAGCCCACTTGCGGGTCCCGGTCGGCCAGGACGGAGCGGATGAAATGATCCACCGCCGCCGCCAGGTCCCCGCCCAGGCCCCGCTGGTTCACCGGCCAGTGCACCAAGTCGGGGTGGGAGAATCCCTGCTCGTCCAGGATGGACAGTCCGCTGTTGGAACCCTCGATCACCGCCGACCCGCCGTCTCCTATGACATGCAGGGAGGCATCGAGGGGGGCGGGGGCCCCGGCGGGCAACACCCAGCTGGTTTCCAGGGCGGCGATGACGTCCCCGGAGAACCTCATCAGCACCGCCACCGCATCCTGATGCCCCCACTCCGCCGACCGCCGGGACACCCCCTCCGCGTACACCCGCTCCACCGGGGCGTCTACGATCCAGGCCATCGCCTCCAGGTCGTGGATGCCGGTGGAGATCAGCAGGTCGGTCCACGGCCCGTAGATTTCCGCCCCCAAGCCGGTTCCCCGGCGCCGGGCGGACAGATAGTGCAACGTTCCCAGCCGACCCGAGGCGGCGGCTTCTTTGACGGCCATGAACCGGGGGTCGAACCGGAGAATGAAATTGACCATGATTTTCACCCCAAACGGGCGGAGCTCCCCGCACAGCCGTTCCGCCCCCGCCAAGTCCGGGGCCAGCGGTTTCTCCAACAGCAGATGCACGCCGCGCCGGGCGCAGGCCAGGGCCGGCCCCCGCCGGTGATGTTCGGAGACGGCGATGGTGACCGCATCCACCTCCGCCCCGTCCAGCATTTCCCCGGCGGAGCCGAACCAGGGGACGCCGTACATTTCCCCCGCAGCCTGCGCCCGCTCCGGGTCGACGTCGGCCACCGCCGCCAGCTCCGCCAAGTCGTGTTCGGCGTAGGCCCGGGCGTGCAGGGAGCCGATCATCCCCACCCCGACCACCCCCGTTCGCAGTTTTTTCATATCAGGAAACCTCCTCCGGGACCGGGGCGGGCGGGACGGGGCCGGGCGCAAACGCCCGGTCGTGGCCGGGCATCACCAGGGTGGGGGAGAAGGCGGCCATCCGGTCCACGCTGGCGTTCAACTCCCGCAACTGATCGTCCGTATACCAGTGGGAGAAAGCCCGCCCCATGTATTCGGAACGGGTCATGGCCGCATCCCCGGTGATCACGATCCGCTCCGTTGCGGTGTCCGCCACCACGCTGATATGGCCGGGGGTGTGGCCGGGGGTGGACACCGCCCGCACCCCCGCGCACAGTTGCAACTCGCCTCCCAAAGGCACTTCGGTGAGGTTGCCTATCACCGCCAGGCGGGCCCCCGCCTCCTCCGGCCCGTACAAAACTTTGGAGAACTCGGCCTCCCCTTCGCCCAGCACCAGTTCCACCCCCGGAAACCGGAACACGCTGGCCATATGGTCGTGGTGGCAGTGGGTGCACACCACCAGGTCCACATCCCCGACGGTCAGGCCGAACCGGCGCAAGGCGACCCCCAACTGCCCGTAGAAGCCCACATGATGATTGCCGGGGTCCACCACGATGGTGCGCTCCCCCCGGATGAGGACGGTGGTGGACACCGGCAGGAACCCCAGGTTGGCGTCGAACAGCATCTGCTCCGCCGGGTCGATCCCGAAGTGGCGTTCCATGGCGTCCAGTTGGCCGTCGGCGTGGCCGGCGAAGAAGTAGGCGATTTCGTCGCCCACCAGCGCAAACCGCAACACCACCGGCTGCACCAGCACGTCCACTTTGTTGGCTATGTCCGCCTGGTTGGACATGGTTCCTTCCTTTCCTCGCTAGTCCGCCATCCTTATTGTTCCACTCCGGCGGTGGTTATTTGGCGAATCTGGCTTTGAAAAAGGGCGGTTACTAAAATTACCGGCAGGGCGGTGATGACCGCCGCCGCCGCCAACTGCCCGATTTGGATGTCGATGGTGGAACGGAACAGCCCCAGGGCCACGGTGAGCAAAGTCAACTCGCTGGTGAACAAAAGCGGGGTCAGAAACTCGATCCAGGCCAGGATGAACCCCAGCAACAGGCAGGCGAAAATGCCGGGGCGGAGCAGGGGCAGCACCACCCGCAACAGGATCTGCCGCTGGTTGGCCCCGTCCAGCCGGGCCGCTTCCTCCACCTCGGCCGGGATGGCCCGCACGAAGGCGCTGAGCATAAACACCACGAACGGAATCATAAAAGCCGTGTAGGGGATGATCAGCCCCAGGTAGGTGTCGAACAATCCCAGGCGGTTCCACACCAGGAAAATGGGGATGACGAACAGCAAAGTCGGGAAAATATAGACCGAGGCCAGGGCCCCGTTGATAAGTCGGGTTCCCGGCGGGCGGAACCGGGTCAGCCCGTAAGCGGCGGGCAGGGACAGGGACACCGTGGCCGCGGCCGCGCCCAAGGACACGATGAGGCTGTTGGCCAGGGAGCGGCGCACCGGGACTCCGCTGTCGGGGGACAGAACCCGCTCGTAATGTTCGGTGACGACATATTGGGGAACGAACCGCACATCCCGCGAGCGGATGTCGCTCTCCTCCTGAATGCTGGTCAGCACGATCCCGTACAGGGGGAAACCCATTACGATCACCACTACGGCCGCCCCGACGTAGGTGAGCAGGGCGGCGGCGCGCCGGCGGCGCCTCATCGGACGCCCCCTCCGGCCAGGGCGCGGGCCCGGCGGCGCATGTAAACCAGTCCGGCGATGACCGCAACCGTGAGGATGGTGAGCAGGTAGGCGGCGGCGGAGGCCGAACCGAAATCGAACTGTTCGAAACCCAGCTGGTAGACCAGATAGTTGAGGGTGGTGGTGTTGCCGCTGGGCCCGCCCCGGGTGAGGATGAAAATGGTGTCGAAGACTTTCATCGACCACACGAACAGGAAAATGGCCACCGGGACGGTCACCGGGGCCATCAACGGAAAAGTGATGCGGCGGAATGTCCCCCACGCCCCGGCCCCGTCCATGGCGGCCGCTTCCCGCAGGGCGGGGGGGATGGTTTTCAGACCGGCCAGCAGGAACAGGGCCGCGAACGGTATCCACCGCCAGATTTCCGCGGCCAGCACCGCCAGCAGGGCCAGTTGCGGGTTCCCCAGCCAGATGATGTTCCCCTCCCCGCCTAAGGAGCGCAACAGGCCGTTTATGAAACCGAAGTCGGCGTGGAACATCTGCGTCCACAGCACCCCGGACACCACCGGCGGCACCGCCCATGGCAACAGCACCACCACGGCTACCAGCGCCCGCCCCCGGAAAGGCCGGTTGAGCAACAAGGCGATCAGGAAAGCGGCCGCCATGGTGACGGCGGTCAGCAACGCCCCGAAATAGAGGGTGCGGACGGTGATGGACCAGAAACCTTCGCCGGTGATGATGTTGACGAAGTTGCCCCACCCGGCCAGCCGCCGGATGCGCAACGGCGAGACGCCCACCCGGCTGATGCTGAACAGGAGGGTGGCGAGGGCCGGTACGACGTACACCCCGGCCACCAAGGCCAAGGCGGGGGAAGCCATCCACAGCCCCCGCCGCCTTTCCCGGCGGCGCAACGTCATTCCGGGCGGGTCCCCCCGGCGCGCCCGCCCCCGCGGCCGCCCGCCGGTCATCGCCGGCGGTTCACTCGTCCTGCTGCCGGGCTTCGGTGGTCAACCGCGCCGCATCGTCCAGCGCCTCTTGGGGGGAGGCGGCGTTGTTCAACACATCGTGGATCTTGTCGGCCAGGAACTGCGTCCACCGGGGGCGGTCCGCCGACCAGCCGCCGTCCACCGGATACTCGTAGGCCTTGGCCAAGGCCGGGTAGAAGGGGAAGGCCTCCACGATGTCCGGCTCGTTGAGGATGTCGCGGTAGATGGAGGCCCATCCGCCCAAAGCCACGATCCGCTGTCCCTCCGGGGAGACGATTGCCTCCAGGAAGCGCCACGCCTCGTCCGGGTTGTCGGCGAACACCGGCACTCCGAAGAACTCGGATCCGTCCACCGACCCGCTGGTCTCCACCGCCGGGTTGGGGGCCACCCCGCTGCGGAAAGGCGAGTCGGGGGAGGCGGCGATGCCGGCGATGAACGGCCAACTGATGAACATCCCCCGGTTGCCTTCCAGAAAACCGGGGGCGGCGTCGAACACCCAAGTGTAGGTGGGGGCGGCCGGGTCGATGATCCGATGGGTGTGCAACAGGTCGTACAACTTTTCGGTGGCGGCCACCCCGGCCTCCGAGTTCCAGGCCGGCTGGCCCTCCTCGTCCAGGAAATCCCCGCCGTGCATGTGCAACATCCCGCCCCAGGTCCACAGGACATGCGTGTCCGCCCAGGCGTCGGTGTAGCCGTAGTACTGTTGCCCGTCGCGTTCCGCGGTCATGGCTTTGCCGTATTCCACGAACATGTCCCACGAGTTGGGGGTTTCGTGCCAGGCGGCGGGGGCGTCCGGGTCCAGGCCCGCTTGCTCCATCAACCCCCGGTTCCAGTGCAGCAACTGGCTGCCCATCGTCCACGGCACCGCCCAAGTGGCGCCCCGGGATTCGACGGCTCCCATGCCCCGTTCCAGCAGGTTCCCCCGGGAGCGGACTTTTTCTTCCACCCAGGCGGAGGCGTTGGTCAGCCAGTTGCGGTCCGCCAGCTCCGCCCCCAGTTCGGCGGTTACGAAAGCCGCATCCCATGGGGAGCTTTCGGCCAAAAAGGAGGTGGTCAGTTTGCTGCGCAGATCGGGGGTGGTGATCTCCTCCACTTGGGGGGTGACTCCGTTTTGCGCCGGATAGCCGTCGATGATCTGCTTGACGGGGTCCATATGCGTTCCCAGCAACAAGCTCACCGCTCCGGTGAGGTCGTTCCCGGGCATGGTGGCCTCCGGCACCGAATCGTCATCGCCTCCGCAGGCCGCCAACAGCGCCGACAAACCGCCCACCGACCCCAAAGCGGTCAGCGAACCGTTGCGCAAAAACTGCCGCCTGGTCATCCCCGTCGAATTCGTCCCGAACATGCTCAGCGTCTCCTTCCTTGAGCGAGCGTCAAAAAATCACTATACCCGGTTCGTCGCCCGCCCCGGGGGGGAAACGCGGGTTTTCCCGGCGCGGCGGGGCATCTTCCCCTGCTAGCTGTTTAACTGATAGCCGACTACAGTTCGTTGGGTTTGCGGCGGGTCGGAGCAGTGAGACGGGAGGGCTGAATGATGCGATTGCGGGACAAGGTAGCGGTGGTGACCGGGGCCTCCCGTTCCATCGGGCGGGCCATCGCGGTCGGGTTGGCCCGGGAGGGGGCGGATGTGGCGGTCGGCTACCGGGTGCGCGAGGCGGAGGCCGGGGAAGCGGTGGCGGAGATAGAGCGGACGGGACAGCGGGCCTTGGCGGTGCGGGCCGACGTTTCCGCGCCGGGGGAAGCGGAGCGGCTGATGGCGGCGGCCGCGGACCGATTCGGACGGATCGACATTCTGGTCAACAACGCCGGCGTTCTGAAACGGACTCCCTTTTTCGAGATTACCGAGCGGGAATGGGATCGCATCATGGCCGTAAACCTGAAAGGGTATTTCCTGTGCGCGCAGGCCGCGGCCCGGAAAATGGTCGAGCGGCGGTCGGGGGTCATCATCAATATTTCCTCCGTCTGCGAGCAGTCGGCGGTGGTTGACCTCGCCCACTACTGTTGCGCCAAAGGAGGGGTGCGCATGCTGACCAGGCAGTTGGCCCTGGAGTTGGCCCCCTACGGGATCCGGGCCAACGGGATCGCCCCCGGGCTGATCGAAACCGACCTCAACCGGGATGACATCGCCGACCCGGAGTTTCGGGAGCACCGGTTGTCGCTGATCCCCCTGAAAACCATCGGTGTTCCCGAGGATGTGGCGGGGGCGGCGGTGTTCCTGGCCTCCGACGAATCCCGGCTGGCCACCGGCTCCACCATTTTCCTGGACGCCGGGCAGTCCATCGCCTGACCCCCGACCCGGCCCCGGTCCGGCGGGGCTGGCGGGGTTATGCGGGATTTGTTTAGTTTGGCGAATTTTATTGCACAAAACTCTTTCGGGCGTTTTTGGTCGTCCCCGGGTTTCCGGTTTTCGGCAGTATCGGTTTGCTTGGCATTTCTCGGCGCTTGGGCGGTCGCGTTCGAGGAAGTCCCGGTTGGTTGCCCGGTTTCGCCATTTTTTTGGGCGGCGGGCGGTTCCGTCGCTTGACCCTCGGTCGGGCCCTGGTCCGGGGGGGCTGGCGGGGTGTGTCCTGTTTTTGTTTAGTTTGGGGAATTTTATTGCACAAAACTCTTTCGGGAATCCGCCGGCGTCAGCAAGCGGGTTTGGTTGGCGAGCAACCCCCGGTTGATAAGCCGGACCAGCAGTTCCGGTCGGCCGCGGTCGGCGTTTTGGAGAGCCCGGAGGTATTGCTCGCGCTCCTCTACCCGAATGACGGTCGGCGGGTAACCGAGCCGCACCAGAACCAGGTTGAGCAGGAGTCGTCCGGTGCGTCCGTTGCCGTCCAGGAAAGGATGGATCTGCTCAAAACGGCAATGCGCCGCCGCCAGTTGCTCCAGCAGGGCCGCGGGGTTTGCCGGCAGGCGGTTGACATTCGCGATCCAGGCGTCCATTTCGGCCGGTATCAGCGGCCAGGTGACGGGTTTCATCCCGCCGGGAAAATGCCGGATTTCGTGTTGGCGATAGGAGCCGGGTCGTTCCTGATCGGTGGCGGCGTAATGGGGGGCGACCGCCCAAACCGGTTCCAGAACCCAGTGATGGATGGTTCGGACCTCATACAGGGACAAGAGCGGGCCGATTGGTTCATCCCGGCGCGCGCCGGCGATTTGGGCGTGCACCCATTGGGCGGCCCGGGCGTAACCGGCGACTTCCCTACAGTCGCCCGGCGGTTCGCCTTCCGCGGCGGCGCGGCCGGCGAGCAGTTGCGCGACTTGCGCGGGGGACAGGGAGTTGCCTTCCAAAGCGGTGGAGTGATGCGTTTCCTCGATTAGGATTTCCCGCCAGACATCGGGCGCTTCCGACGGGCCGGGCCACCCGCCGCGGCCAGCCGGGGCATTGACCAAGTTGGGAGATGATAACCCGTTTTGAATTGTCATAAATAATATTATACTGCGTAATGCCGACCGGGTGAGAACTTGCTAATGTGTTATTGTCCGCCAGGGCAACGCGGGCCGGATTCGGCGAAGGAGGAGGTTTCGGATGAGCGGGGAGGACTGGGCGGGGCGGTTGGGACGATTGCACACCGCGTTGCTGTGCGATGTGTTGGACGGGCTGGGGTTTCGGGATTCGGCTCTGGGAGTGGATATCCGCCCCATGGAAAGCGGCCAGCGGGTGGCCGGTCCGGCGTTCACCATGCGGTGCGAGCCGATGGAGCGGCCCGCCGCCGACCCCTATTCCCATCTGCTGGCCGCGTTCCGGGACATTACGCCGGGGGCGGTGGTGGTGATGCGGTGCGGGGATCGGATATCGGCCATGTGGGGGGAGTTGCTGTCGGCCGCGGCCCGGGTGCGGGGGGCGACGGGGGCGGTGATGGACGGGGCCGTCCGGGATGTGGAGCAAATCCTGGAGATGGGCTTTCCGGTTTTCTCCCGGGGGTTTTCCCCCTTGGACTCCTCCGGCCGCCAAGAGGTGGTGGAGCATGGCCGACCGGTGCGGTGCGGGGCGGCCCTGGTCAACCCGGGGGACTGGATAGTGGGCGACGTGATGGGGGCGGTGGTCATCCCCCGGGATTTGGTTGCGGCGACCGTGGAGGCGGCGGAGGCCAAGGACGCGGGGGAGAGCCGGGTGCGGGACGAGATTTTGCGGGGGGACGACATCGGGGAAGTATTCGCCCGCCACGGAATCCTGTGAGGGCGGGAGGGAAAACTCCGGGTTAGGCCAATCAGGGAGGGAGAGACGATGCGGGTCGGTTTCATCGGTTTGGGGAACGTGGGCGGAAAGTTGTCGGCCAGCCTGTTGCGCAACGGCCATTCCCTGGTGGTGCGGGACCTGGATCAGGAGGCGGCCCGCCCGCTTCTGGCGGCGGGGGCGGAATGGTCGGACAGCCCCGGGGACCTGGCGGAACGCAGCGAACTGGTCATCACCTGCCTGCCCTCTCCGGCGGCGGTCCGGGAAGTGATGGAGGGGCCGCAGGGGGCGGCGGCCGCTCTGGGGGAAGGCCGGATTTGGCTGGAGATGAGCACCACCGACGCCGGGGAAGTGCGCCGTTTGGGGCAGGCGGTGCGGGTGGCGGGGGGACGCCCCCTGGACGGGCCGGTGTCGGGAGGCTGCCACCGGGCCGCCACCGGCAACATTTCCATTTTCGTGGGCGGCAACCGCCCCGATTTTGAGCGGGCCTTCCCGGCCTTGTCGGCTATGGGACGCAACATCCTGCATGTGGGGGAGCTGGGTTCGGCGTCGGTCCTGAAGGTGGTTACCAACTATTTGGCGTCGGTGCATCTGGTGGCCCTGGGGGAGGCGTTGATGGCCGCCAAGCGGGCCGGAGCGGACTTGAACATCGCCTACGAGGCGATCCGCATCAGTTCCGGCAACTCCTTTGTGCACGAAACCGAGTCGCAGGTGATTTTGAACGGCAGCTACGACATCAATTTCACCATGGACCTGGTGGTGAAGGACATGTCCCTGTTCTGCGCCTTGGCGGAGGAACATGGCGTTCCCGCCGAGGTGGCGCCGTTGGCTTTGGACATTTTCCGCCGGGGGATGGAACGTTACGGCCCCCGCGCCTGGTCCCCGGGGATAGTGCGCCTGCTGGAGGAGGAGTGCGCCACCGACTTGCGCGCCCCCGGTTTCCCGTCGCAGATCCGGGATGCCGCACCCGAACGACCCGGCCGGGAAGTCCGTCCCTCCCGCGCCGGAGCGGGAACGTAAGGTTCGGTCAGCCCCAGCCGAACGGATCCAGCGGGCCTTCCCCCCCGCCCAGGCGCCAGGGGGCGGCCCCGGCGATGGCCCGGCTCACCCAGGCTTTGGCTTCGGCGACGGCCGCTTCCAGGCCGGCGCCTGCGGCCAGCCGGGCGGCGATGGAGGCGGACAGGGCGTCGCCGGAGCCGTGCACGTTGCGGCTGCGCACCCACCGCCCGGCTATTTCCCGCACCGTTTGCCCGTCGGACAGCACATCCACCGGCCGGGGGCCCCTCAGTTTGCCTCCGGTTACCAGTACCGGAACCCCGGTCGTTTGCGCCAAGTCCCGCGCCGCCCGCTTTTGCTCCTCCAGGTCGGTCACCGGCCGGCCGGTCAGCAGGGCCGCCTCCCGGTGATTGGGGGTGGACAGGACGGCCGCCGGCATCAGATGTTTCAGATAGGCCTCCGCCGCCGATTGCTCCGCGATGGGCCGTCCGGCGCGGTCCGCCAAAACCGGGTCCGCCACCAGGCGGGGGAGGCGGGGGGCGGCCGCGGCCGCCATTTCTATTATTTCCGCCCGGCCCAGGAAACCGGTTTTCGCCGCTTGCGGGGGCAGGTCGGACAACAGGGCCTCCAGTTGCGCCTCCACCATTTCCGCCTCCACCGGCCGGACCGCTTCCACCCCCAGGGTGTTCTGGGCGGTGACCGCGGTGACGACGGTCACCGCGAAGCAACGGTGGGCGGACAGGGTTTTCAGGTCGGCCTGGACGCCCGCCCCCGCCCCCGAGTCGCTGCCGCCCATGGTCAGGACAATCGGAGGAGGGGCGGGGCCGGCCATTATTCCCCCGGGCCGTTGTCTTCCCGGGCGGTGTCTTCCCGGGCGGTGTCTTCCCAGGCCAGAAACGCCTGGTGGGGGGTGCGGCGGTCGCAGTTGGATTGCTGCACCACCGCTCCCTCCCGGATGGAGACGTCGGTGTTGGAGCATCCGCCGCCCTCGTAGGACTGATAGGAGACCCTCCCGCCCGTCACCGGGAGCAACCGGCCGTCCAGGGTTGCGGCCCGGGGCCGGGTCCAGCGGGCGGTTGCGCCCGGGGCGTCGCAGTCGCCGAACAGCTCGGCCCACACTACGGGGTCCCGCAGGCGGTCGCCGGGGCAGAACAGTTCCCGAATGACTATCTCCCGCTCCGCGTCCAAGTCTCGAATGCGGGCCGGCCAGGCGGTATGGCCGGGGCGGACCAGGCGGGGGCCGATGGTCAACCGGTAGCGACGCTCCGTCTTCCAGGGGAAATTGCGGGTATTGGGGTTGCCCAAGGCCGACGGCAGCTCCGAATCGGATCCGGGGAGCAGGGCCCCGTCCCGGTCGTATCCGCCCCAGTTGACCGCCCGCCCTCCCGGGTAGTCGGGATGCCATTGCAATCCGGCATGGGCTCCCCCCTCGCAACGGTCGGCGGACCAGAAAGAAGCCTGCAGGGCGAAAAAAGCCAGGCTGTCCGTCCCGGGCGGGACGGAAACCTCCAGGTCCGCCGCGATCCAGGCCAAAGGCTCCGCGATGTCCCACCAGAAATGAAAGGAAGAGGCCCCGTTGGGGGAGGGGGGCGGTCCGGCGTCGCGGACAGGCGGGCCGGGGCGGCGGCGGAAACGATGAAAGAGGGTCATCGGCCATCGTCTCCGTCCGGGAGCGGCCGGTCGTCGGCCAAGATGTGCAGGGCGGCGGGGTCGATCGTTATTCGCACTTTGGTTCCGGGGGCCGGCGGCGGTTCCGCGGTTTCAAAGGTTAGGGGATGTCCCGCGCAGGCTAGGCCCAGGCGGGTGCGCCCGGCGGTGAAAACGGCCGTTTCCACCGTCCCGGCGACGGGGCCGTTCCGGTCCAGGCGGATTCCCTCGGGGCGGATCACCGCCGTATGCTCCCCGTCCGGCAGGCGCGCCGGGAAAGTTCCGATGTCGCCCGTCGCCCGCCCGCCCCGCACCGTCAGGCGAATGAAGTTGTCCAAACCCAGGAAGCGGGCCACGAACCGGTCGGCGGGGGCCGTCCACAATGCGCGGGGGGCGTCCGTTTGCCGGATGCGGCCCGCGGCCAGGATGGCCACCCGGTCGGCGATGGCGAAGGCCTCGTCCTGATCGTGGGTCACGTAGACGGCCGACACCCCCACCCGGCGCAACAGGGCGGACAGGTCGGGGATCAGCCGGGAGCGCAGGGCCCGGTCCAGGGCCCCCACCGGTTCGTCCAGCAGCAGCAGGGACGGTTCCGGGGCCAGCGACCGGGCCAGGGCCGTCCGTTGCCGCTCCCCCCCGGACAGACCCTCCACTTCCCGGTCGGCGAAATCTTCCATTTCCACCCAGGAGAGAACTTCCCGCACCCGCCGGTTGATGGTTTCCCGATCCCGGCCCGCCATCCGCAGTCCGAAAGCCGCATTTTCGAATACGGTCAAGTGGGGAAACAGGGCGTAGTCCTGGAACATCATCCCGATGCGGCGCCGGTGGACGGCCACCCCGGTCAAGTCCCGTCCGTCCAGCGCCACCCGCCCCGCCTGCGGGCGTTCCAGACCGGCCACCACCCGCAACAGGCTGGTCTTGCCCGACCCGGACGGCCCCAGCAGGGCTGCGATCTCCCCCGTGCGCACGGTCAGGCTCACGCTCCGCAAGGCGGGCGCCCCGGAGTCTTCGTAGGAGAGGGTAACCCGGTCTATTTCCAGCATCTAGAAGTCTCCCAAATTTCCCGTCCGGCGGCTTTCGATCAGCATTATCACCGCGGTGGTGAGAACCATCAGGACCACGCTCAGGGCCATGGCCTGCCCCAGGGTGGCCGCCCCCGGCTGGCCCAGCAGGCGGAAAATGGCGGTGGGGATGGTGGGCCGGTCGGGGCGGATCAGGAAGGCGGTGGCCCCGAACTCCCCCAGGGACACCGCGCACGCAAATCCGGCTCCCACCAGGGCCGCCTTCCTGATGACGGGCAGGTCGATTTCCCGGAACACCCGGCGGGGGGAGGCCCCCAGCGTGGCCGCCGCCTCCCACAGGTCGGCCCGCACCGCCCGCAGGGGGGGAACCACCGACCGGATCACGAACGGGACCGCCACCACCGTATGGGCCAGGGGAATCAGCCAGGCGGAGGCGCGCAAGTCGACGGGCCGGTCGAAGGCCACCAGGAAACCGAAGCCGATGGTGACCGCCGACGCCCCCAGGGGGAGCATGAGCAGGGAGTCCAGCCGGGGGCCGAGCCGTCCCGGGAAGCGGGCGATGACCACCGACGCCGTCAACCCGATCAGCAGGGCCCCCGCGGCGGCTACGGCGGCGAACCACAGGGAGTTGCCCATCGCCGCCAGCGGTTCCACGAACCTCGTCCCCCCCCGGGCCAGGTTCCGGTAGTTGTCCCAGCCCCAGCCGCCGCCCCCGGTGCGCAGGGAACGCCAAATCAACACTGCGATGGGGGCCCCCAGGTAAGCGGCCATGGAGGCCAGGACGACGGCCACCGTCAGTTTCTGGGCCGCTCCGCGGGGGGGGCGGGCCGTTCCGCCCGGCAGCAGGCGCAGACGGCGGGCGCGCCGGCGCGCGAAGCGGCCGTAGGCGGCCAGGGCGGCCCCCACTCCCGCCAGTTGCAGGACGGCCAAAGCGGCCGCCGCCGCCAGGTCCAGTTGGATTACGGCCTCCTGCCAAATGACCACTTCCAGGGTGGCGTAGCCGAATCCGCCCAGGATCAAAACTACCCCGAAGGAAGTGAAAGAGAACAGGAAGATGATGGAGGCGGCGGCGTAGACGGAGGGGGCCAGCAGGGGCAGGGTCGCCGTGCGGAAAGCCCGCAGGCGGCCCGCCCCCAAGACGCGGGCCGCCTCCTCCAAACGGGGGTCCAGCATTTCCCAGAAAGTTCCCACCATTCTCACCACCACCGCGTAGTTGAAGAAGACATGGGCGGCCAGGATGGCCCAGGCCGTGTCGCGCAGGTCGAACCCCAGCGGCCCGCCCGGACCGAGCAGGGCCAGGAAGGCGGTTCCCGCCACCACCGTGGGCAGCACGAAGGGGACGGTTACCGCCGCCCGCAGGAGGTTGCGGCCCGGGAAACGGTAGCGGGCGATGACGTAGGCCCCGGGCAGGGCGAAAGCCAGGGTGAGCAGGGTGGAGGCCGCCGCCTGCCACAGGGTGAACCAGGCCGTCCGCCGCAACGACCCTTTGGTCGCGATTTCCAGGAACGGGGACAGGTCCAGACCCCCGTCCAGGGTGAGGCTGCGGACGAGGATCCGGATAAGCGGATACAGGAAAAAAAGCCCGAGGAACAGCAACGGGACGGCCGCTAGGAGCGGCCCGGGGCGCAGGGTCAGCCGGTTACCGTCTCGGTCCATTCTTCAATCCACCGGGAGCGGTTGGCGTCGATACTTTCCGGGTCCAGCCGGGCCGGGTCGGCGGGGATGACGGTGTGCTCGACGAACTCCGGGGGGAGGGCCGCCCCCTCATGGGCGGGGAACACGAACATGTTGCGCGGGATGTCCTCCTGGAAAGTCAGGCCGAGCATGAAGTCGACCAGGGCGCGGGCGGCGTTGGGAACCGGGGTGCCTTTGACGACCCCGGCGAACTCGATCTGACGGAAGCAACCCGCTTCTACCACTCCGGTGGGGGCCGTTTCCGGGCGGGGGTCGGCGAAGATGACTTCGGCGGGGGGCGAGGAGGCGTAGGAGACGACCAGCGGCCGGTCGCCCGCCCCCGACCCGCCCGAGAAGGATTCGTAGTAGGCCTGCTCCCAGCCGGAGGTCACCCGCAGGTCGTTGTCCGCCAACTCCGCCCAGAAATCCCGCCAGGTGTAGGGGCCGTCCTCCCCGAAAGCGGCCACGGTGGAGAGCAGGAAGGCCAAGCCGGGGGAGGAAGTCCCCGGATGTTGCACGGTCAGCAGGCCCCGGTATTCGGGGCGGGTCAGGTCGCGCAGGGTCCGCGGTGGGAACAAACCCCGGGCGGCCAAGCCGGCCTTGTCGTAGTTGAGGCACACATCCCCGAAGTCGATGGGGGTGGCCCGGGTGTCCAGTTTCAGGGAGTCCGGCACGTTGACCAGGTAGGGGGAGACGTATTCCTCCAACAGGTCTTCTTCCAGGGCCCGGCCCAGGAACGTGTTGTCCACCCCGAATATCACATCGCCGAACGGGTTGTCCTTGCTGAGGATGGCCTGCGTGACCATGGAACCGGCGTCGGCGGAGGCCAGCAGTCGCACGGTGTGGCCGGTTTCCTCCGTAAACCGCTCCCAGACCGAGTCGCTGACCGAGAACGAGTCGTGGGTGATGAGCCGGACGGTCTGCGGTCCTTCGTCCGGGCCGGACCCCGCCCCGCCGCAGGCGGCGATAAGCAACATCAGCCCCAAGGCGGGGGGAACGATTTTGCGCATTGGTTCTCTCCTATGTCCCTTGTCTTCCGGGAGGCGGTGGAGAGGAGAGGGGGCGTCTCCCTGCGCCGGCATTACCCGGATCAGGTGCCAACGGTCGGAGCCGAAACTCCCTCTCAGCCCCATACCGGAGCTCCCGTGTTCGCTACCCCCCATTATAGCGCGCCCCCCGCCCCGCCCCGCCCGTCACAATTCAAATTCCGGCCCAGGCGACCGTAGCGTTGGGTGAGTTGCCTTGGTAGACGCACCGAACCGAAGGGCGGGCGACCTTCCGTTACGGTTGATTAGCCGCGCCAAGCGCGTATGGAGTGAGGGGGCTTTTCCCAAACGAGGAGACGATATTCGATATTACGCTCCTTATGAATCCTTATTTGTCGTAACGTGCGCTTTACCTCCGCGGCGGCCTTGTCCGCAGTGTTGAATTCGTTCACCTGCTCCACTTTGTAGGGGCCGTAGAAGCCCCTCTCGGCGGCTATCGACGCGGCGGCTTTGCCGATACTGCCGCTGGTATGGCCAAACCATTTGAGGCCGGAGTCGAATTTGATGCGAAATACTTTGTGCATTCTGTTCCTTCCTATTTGATGTCGATTACTGGCTGGCTCGCTAGTCGTTATGGTTTGGGCGGGTTTCTCGTCGCACCGTCTATCTAATAGTTGAATTATCTATTGTGGCTTCTCCTTTCTTTGGTTCGACGACGACACTAGTTGCAATTGCCCTTCTACTTAACCCGTGACCGAGCACGAAACTTGCTAGTTTATAATAGTTTATGAAAAGGCGATCTAAAAATACCCTGGTCAGCGGCCTAAAACATTAAGGGCATTTTGGGTAGCATCGTTGCTTTACAATAGTTAAGTTCCCTGTCTTAGTTATAAAATCATAGGCTAATACGGCATTATAAATACTACTAATAATTATATTTATCATTATTTAAAAATTTTTGACAAATTGACGAGTCGACTTTCATCAATTTCGACCAAAATTCACACCCGGATAACTCAATTCCGCTATGCCGAACCGCTAGCGGACTCGACGGGGATTGTCATTTCATGGGGGAGGTAGTCGGGTGAGGCTGGTCGTTGGGTTCTCTCAACCAGAGGCTGCCTGCGATGAAAGAGCGGGTGAAGTAAGTTTGATGGTAACGGCAGGCGGGGGGAGAGTTGGACAAGACGCGCTGGTCGTAAGCCGAGTTGGGATCGTAAGGACGGAATCCCCATAGTCGATGGGGGGAGGCGGACCGATAACGCATCACCCATTCCGGAGTCTGGTGTTCGTCTTGGTCGCAGAGGGCATGCACCACCGCCGCGATGCTGACGGCGATACCCGGGATGGCGTCCGGCGGCGGGGGGTCGGCCATCATTGCGGGCCGGTCGGCGGGCCGATCCCCCCAGTCTTTGCAGTATTGGATCAGAGGTCGGTACCGCCCGCGGCCGTTGGGCTTCATCATCATATCCGGCAAATCGGGCACCAGCAGGTAGGGCCGCGTCCGAAGGGGGTCGCTCGCCTTATCGACCTCCGCCAGTGATGTTTGAAAGGTTCTTTTTCGTATATAATGGTTCATCCCCCACTCCGCGAGGGCATCCGCGCCTGCGCTCGACGCGCCTTTTGCCCGGAGATCCGTCAGTACCGTTTCTTGTATGCGCGCCACGGTTTCGGCGCGGTGCGGGAAAGGGGAAGGCAGGCCGTGTCGCCAGCAAAGATTCCACGCCGCCCGGCGCCACCCTCCCGGCGGGGCGTTCTCGTCCTGTTGACCTTGCGATCGATCGTCCATCAGCATGACGCCAGTTTAAGCGTATTCCAGTGCCTTGGCGCGCCAGCGGCGGCCTTGGTCGATCTCTTCCGCCCCCAATCCGTAATCGTTTTCCAGTATCCGTCTTCCTTCGGCGGTCGCCCCCATCCCCCCGACGAACATAGCGGTGATACGACGGCCGCGTATGGTAGGGGTCCCCGACATTACCGCCGGGTCCACCGCAATCTGCGTGAGTTTTTCCTCCACGGACGCCCACCCTCCATCGGCGAGGGCCGCACTTATCGCCTGCAGGCCGGAGGTGTAATCCCAGAGATCATCGGATTTCAGCAGGATTCTGCGATATTCATCCAAGTGAAGCGGGGCGGCCTGCAAGGGCCAAGCGCCGAAGTCGTCCCGCAATCGTGTCATGACCTGACGTACATCGGAAAATCGGAACTCTTTTTCCAAAAGTTTGCACACCACCAAGGTCTCGGCTACATCCTGATATGAATACGGGTATTTGGGGAGGTCGGGATGGGAGCGCAGGATGCATCCGTGTCGCGCCCACTGGCCTATCCGCCGCGGCGGGACGCCCGTCAAATATGAAACCTCCCTGGCGCTGTAACGCCCAAAAGGCACTTCGCTTGTTCCCTTCATTTTGCCTCCTTTCCGTTCCCAGGCTAACCGCATCCGCCGGTTATCTCATCTGTGTCAACAACCAGTTTCCTGGTGTGCCATAGTTCACCGGCGAGCATAGTAAATTCATCTACCAGTCTTTTTAGGAGCTCGGCATAGTATGTCTGTCGGTTGGCGGAAGGCATATGTTTTTCTTTGAGTTTATCGTAGTTCTCACCTTTCAGATGTGCAGATCCACTACTTCTAAAATTTTGGATCTCTCGAAATATTTTACAAATCGGTGATTTTATTTTATGCTTATTTAGAAAGCGTTCCAACGTACTAATACTCTTTTCGTCCTTTATTTTGCCTATCGTTATATCTAATTTATTTTTATTAAGATTATCGATAATAAATCTTGCTAGATGCATTATTTGCTCATCGAATTGCTTGGTACTGTCGTTTGTAGGTACGCGTATAGATTGTTCCAAGTAGGTGTCATCGTCGTGAAAATCCTTCTTGAATAGAGGCCATCCAAAGCGTAAATGCCAAATCTGATTTAGATTATTATAATTTGCGTAAAAATATTTTTCTATGTAGGCATAGTTTTTAGAACTGCACAAGTCTGGTTCATGTTGTGCCGCTTGTGGTATAATATTCAAGGCTTGCCAGTGTCGTTGTTCCTTGTATGGTAAGTTCTCGCCTAAGTCGCCGAGAAACACAGATACATGACTTAATGACATTTGCGATATACTTAACCAAAATTCTGAAGATTTAATATAGAACCCTTCGAAATGATATTTGTCTGGATTCGCAAAATATTTTTCTAGAACTGTTCTTTCGAAAAAAACCATTTTGCTATGGCTAGGGGCGGAGGGGTTACCCTGGTCGCGGAGTGCCATAGGATCGCAAGTATACATTATCGGGTTGCCGTGTTCGTCTTCCCCGATTGCAAATGTTTCGTATTGCTCTGGAGTTTGAATATGTTCAGTCATGAGCACCACTATAGCAGATGCGTACGTTCCGGTTCGCCATGTGGTTTGTTTGATAAAGATTCTCCGGTAGGGAGTGCGGGTGTGGTATACTGGGGGGATGGATGCGGTTTCGGTTCGGCGCTTGGTGCGGGTGGAGGAGGCCGGGCGCCGGGTGCGGGAGGATCGGTTGCCCGCCGAGGAGCCGGTGGAGTTTCGGCTGGGCGGCGTGCCGATTGCGGTGCTGATGCGCACCCCCGGGCACGATGGGGAGCTGGCTCGCGGGTTCGCCCTCACCGAAGGGATAATTCTTCGCCCTTCGGAGCTGGCGGAGGTGCGGGCGGCGGGCGGTCCCGAGGGGGAGGGCCGTTACGACCTGGTTTTGGCGGAGGGGACGATGGTGGACCCCGAACAGTTCCGGCGCAACCTGTACGCCACTTCCTCGTGCGGGGTGTGCGGCAAGGCCTCCATCGACGCGGTGCGGGTGGCTTCCCCGACCCCGCCCCCCGGGCCGGAGGTGGCCGCCGACCGGTTGCCGGAACTGATGGAGGCGATGCGGGAGGCCCAGTCCGGTTTCACCCAGACCGGAGGGTTGCACGCCGCCGCCGCTTTCACCCCCGACGGGGAGTTGGCCGCCCTGCGGGAGGACGTGGGCCGCCACAACGCCATGGACAAACTGGTGGGGGCCCTGGCCGCGGACCGGTGGCCGCTGGGGGAGATGACGGTGACCGTGTCCGGGCGGGTTTCCTTCGAACTGGTGCAGAAAACAGCCGCCGCCGGGCTGAGCCTGCTGGCCGGAGTGTCGGCCGCCACCTCCCTGGCTGCGGAGCTGGCCGAGGAGTTGGGAGTGACCGTGGCCGGGTTCGTGCGACCCGGGGGGTTCAACATTTACTCCCACCCCCGCCGCATCGTGTGAAGGAGGGTCAGTGGACGGTGCGGCCGGCCAGCAGGTCGAGGATGTGGGGGAGCAACGGTTCCACCGCCTCCCAACCTTCCGCCACCCCCTTGGGGTTGCCGGGCAGGTTGATGACCAGGCACGACCCGATGACGCCCGCCGTTCCCCGGGACAGGGCGGCCAGCGGGGTGTGCTTGAGGCCTTCGGCGCGGATCAGTTCCGCCAATCCGGGGGCGGGGCGATCCAGCAGGGCGGCGGTCGCTTCCGGAGTCACGTCCCGCGGCCCGAATCCGGTGCCGCCGGAAGTGACGATCAGGGCGCAGTCGGAGGCCAGCCCGGCCAACAGTTCGGTTATCCGCTCCCGTTCATCGGCCGTCACGTGCCGTTCCACCTCCCAGCCGCCCACCTGTGGCCCGAATGCGGTGAGCAACTCTTCCAGCAAAGCCCCCGATTCATCGGTTCTGGTTCCGTGCGTTACCCCGTCGCTGCAGGTCACCGCCGCCGCTCGTCTGGTCATGTTTAAATAATAGGCGCCCGGCGGCTACCCTGCCGTCTTGTATGTCCTGGATTCTGCTCACCAACGACGACGGCCCGGCCAGCCCGGCCCTTATTCCCTTCGCCCGGGCTTTGCAGGCCCTGGGGGAGGTGCGGGCGGTGGCCCCCGATCGGGAGCGGAGCTGGTCCAGCAAGGCCATAACCCGCCATGACCCGTTGCGGGTCGCGCAGTCGGAGCGGTCGGGGGTGACGGTGGTGACCGTCTCCGGCTTTCCGGCGGATGCGGTGCATGTGGGGTCGGTTTATTTTGACGAACCCCCCGACTTGGTGGTTTCCGGCATCAACCTGGGATACAATTTTTCGGCCATCGGGGCGCTGGCCTCGGGCACTATCGGGGCCGCCTTCGAGGCGCGGGCGTTGGGGACGCCGGGGGTCGCCTTCTCCGCCGAAGGCCGGGGCGACTGGCTGCAATGGTACGAACGGGCCGCCTCCCCCGACTCGGCCCCGGTATGGGAGAGGCTGGCCGGGCTGTGCGCGGTGTTGCTGGCCGACATCCTGGCCGCTGATCTGCCCGGGGACGTGATCAACGTCAACGTGCCCTGGGAGGCCGGGCCGGACACCCCCCGCCGATTGGCTCCGCTGGCCCCGGTCTCCTACGGACAGTTGCACCGGCGCAACCCGGATGGAACTTTCAGTCACCGCTACCGGGCGGACCGGGGGGAGATGCTGGCCGCCGCCGGATGCGACACCGCCGTCAGCCTGGGCAGGGAGATCGCCGTCACCCCCATCCTGCTTCCCGCCTCCCCCCCGATAACCGATGCCCACCGCGCCGCCTTAGAATCGCCACCGCCCGCCCCGCCCCCCGGAACCGCACGATGAGCGGCGGCGCCAATGTCACAGGCGCGTCCTATCTTGCAGGGCAGTACGCCGAAGGGAGGAAAACAGATGACTTTGGACACCCTCGCCCTGATCGCCCCGGAGCGGGCGGGGAAGCGGAGCGAGGACGACGCCGCCCGGGTTGCGGAGCGGATCATTCACCATGTCGACTGCTTGGAGGTGATGAGGGGCTTGCCGTCCGACTGCGTCGCTTTGATCGTTACCTCCCCTCCCTATGCCGATGCCCGGTCGCACACTTACGGCGGGATAGCCCCCGACGAGTACGTGGAATGGTTTTTGGAGCGGGCGGCGGAAATGCGCCGCGTCCTGAAACCAACCGGTTCTTTCGTGCTGAACATCAAGGAGAAGGCGGTTGACGGGGAACGGCACACCTATGTGTTGGAGTTGATTTTAGCCTTGAAACAGCAGGCCGGGTTTCGCTGGGTGGAGGAATATATTTGGCATAAGACAACGTCGGCGCCGGGCAAGTGGAAATATCGTTTCCGGGATGCATGGGAAAGAATTCTGCATTTCTCCAAAACTAAAGATTTCAAGATGAACCAGGAGGCGGTCAAAGTGCCGATTCGGCGACTGGGCCAAGGCGCGCTTACGCAATATGAATGATAATGACAGAAGCCGTCAAGAGTCCTCCACCCGTTCCGGGGTGGGGCAGAGGATAGCCGCATGGGAAGGCAAGGACAAGGTGTATCCCTCCAACGTGCTGTATAAGCCGCCCGTTTGCCATAACACGGGCCACAGCGCCGCCTACCCGGAATGGTTGCCGGAGTTCTTCATACAGTTGTTCACCGACCGGGGAGACACTGTATTGGATCCGTTTCTAGGCAGCGGCACTACGTGCCGGGTGGCGCAACAACTGCAACGCAAGTCCATCGGAATAGAGATTAATAAGGAATATGTGAGGCTCTCCGCGTAAGGTGGTGGTGGGGTGAAGTGTTTGCAATTTAGGTGAGGCCTCGCTGGAACGCTGTTGTAAACATCATCGATTCGAGGAGGCCTGGTATGTCGAATGTTATACCGGCTTATATGAAGACGCCTCCGGCCATAGAGGGCAAGTTCACTGCGCAGTACGCCTGCTTGTTTGCGGAAAGCGTCAAGGCGCCGAAGAACTTCGCGGCGATGGCCGCAACCGCTCCGACTTGGAGGACGCCTACTAGGTGCCGGCCCGGTTCGCCGCCCTCTACAAAACCGGCCGTATCCCCAGTACCGCAAAACGGTCAATTGGGGAAACGACCCCCTTGTTTGGGTCGAAAAAATCGATTAAATTGCGGGTGGGCGGGCGCGGGGGCGGGGCGGGCGGGGCCGCCGGGCGGGAAAATTTTTGGGGAGGGGGCGGTTCGGTTACCATTCGGGTGTGGAAACTTTGCGACTTCGGCAACTGGATATCGGGGGAGTTTTCACTGACGCCATGGCGGTCATCCGCAGCCGGTTCGGGTCGCTGGCGGCGGTGGGGTTGGTTTTGCCGGCGCCGGTGTCGGCGGCCCTGGCCGCCCTGATCGAAGTCCCCGCCCCGCCCGCCGCCGAAGCCCCATTGCAGGAGGTGGCCGACTGGATAGCGGCGGCCGCCCCCGTGGTTTTCTTTCAGTTTCTGGTCACCTCCCTGGCGTCGGTGGTGGCCGCGGTGGCCGTTTTCCGGCTGACGGCCGCCGCCTACGCCGGGGTGGAGCAGGGATGGCGGGCGGCCCTGGGTTTCGCCTTCTCCCGGTTGCTTCCCATCCTGGGCGCCTATGCGGTTATTCTGCTCGCCGTCGCGCTGGGGACGGTGTTGTTCATCCTGCCCGGCGTGTTCCTGATGGCGTCCTGGGCGGTGTGGCCGGGGCCGCTGGCGGTGGAAAACCAGGGAGTGCGGGGATGCCTGCGCCGGGCGTGGCGTCTGGCGCATTCCCGCTGGTGGCACTTGTTCGGAGTGGCGGCGTTGGCGATCCTCATCATCATGGCCGCAGGCGCGGCGGCCACGCTTCTGCCCGCCCTGTTCATCACCGGCCGGCCTTTTTTCATACTGTGGTCCGCCTTGGCGGGAGGGTTGTTGGAAGTGTTTCTGTTCACCGCGTTGGCGGTGGCTTACCTGGAGTTGCGGGTTCGCAGCGAAGGCTTGGACGCCGAGAGGCTGTCCCTGGAGATTCGGGCCAGCGCCCCCGACTGGTAGCATGACGCCCGTGACCTCCTCGCCCTCCACCGTGACTTTGGACCTGCCCGTCCCGCCCGGCCGCCGGGAGACGGAGCCGTCCGCCGCCGACCGGGGGCCGCAAGCTCCGGAGTCGGAGACGGAACGGGCCGGGGCCGTGGACCGGAACCTGCTGGAGGCCACCCTGGAATACATCCGCCCCGCCCTGCAAGCCGACGGCGGCGATTTGATCCTGAACGGGGTGGATGCGGACGGAACCGTCGACCTGCAGTTGGTGGGGGCGTGCGCGGGTTGCCCCCTGTCCATGATGACCTTGACCGCGGGCATTGAGCGCATCCTCACCGAGCGGGTGCCGGGCGTCACCTCGGTGCGGGCCGCCTGAGCCGCTCCGCTCCCCCTATGAACCAGGATTCCCCGGCGGAGGCGGTGCGCAAAGCCCGGGCCGGCGACCGCCGGGCACTGGCCCGGGCCGTCAGCGCCGTGGAAGACGGCTCGCCCGGCGCCCCCGACCTGTTGCGCCTGTTTTGGGACGCGGCCGGCGGAGCCCGGCGCATCGGACTTACCGGGGCCCCCGGGGCGGGCAAAAGCACCCTCGTCTCCCGGCTGATAGAAATCATCCGGCGCCGGGGGGAAACGGCGGGGGTGTTGGCGGTGGATCCGTCCAGCCCTTTTACCGGCGGGGCCATTCTCGGCGACCGCATTCGCATGCAAGAGCACATAGACGACCCGCAGGTGTATGTGAGGTCGTTGGCGGGGCGGGGGCGCCTGGGCGGGATTTCGGCGGCCGCCCCCAAAGCGGCGGTAGTGCTGGACGGGGCCGGTTTCGACTTTCTGATTATCGAAACGGTGGGGGTGGGGCAGGCGGAAGTGGACATTATGCTGGAGGCGGACACGGTGACGGTGGTGGTCACTCCCGGCTGGGGGGACGGAATCCAGGCCGGCAAGGCCGGGCTTTTGGAAATCGGGGATGTGTTCGCGGTCAACAAGGCGGACCGTCCCGGGGCCGGCAACGCCCGGCGCGACCTGGAGATGATGCTGGATATGGGGGAGGCCGGCGGGTGGCGTCCGCCGGTGGTGGAAACGGCGGCGACGGACGGGACGGGGATGGATGAATTATGGGAGTCCCTGCAGGGGCACGCCGCCCATCTGCGGGAGGGGGAGTTGGCCGCCCGCCGCCTCCGCCGGGCCCGGGCGGCCGTGGAAGAAGCGGTGCGGGAAGCGGCGGTGCGCCGTCTGGGAAGCGGCGGAATACCCGGTTTGGAGGAAACCGCGGCCCGGGTGGCCGCCGGGGAAGCCGACCCGTGGACGGCCGCCGCCCGTTTGGCCGGGTAAGGAAATCACGCGGGCGGCGCAACCTCTATTCTTACGCGGGCGGGCCAGGAGGGCCCGGCGGGTCGAGTCAGCGGGCCGAGGAGGATGAACTAATGGAACTGGTTTCGTACGACGCCGAAGGGGCGGTGGGGATTATCGAACTGAAACGCCCCCCCGTCAACGCCCTGTCCGGGGAGTTGGCCGACGACCTGGACCGGGCGATAGCGGAAGCGACGGCGTCCCCGGTGCGGGCGGTGGTGATCACCGGCCGACCCCATTTCGCGGCCGGGGCCGACATTTCCGGTTTCAAAACCGCCCACGCCGGCGGCAAAGAAGGCTTGGAGGACAACGCCATCGACCAGGTCATCCGCCGGTTGGAGCAGGTTCCCAAGCCGGTCATCGCGGCCGTGTTCGGATACGCCCTGGGCGGGGGGTTGGAGTTGGCGATGGGGGCCGATTTCCGCTACTTGGCCGAGGACGCCCAAGTGGGGCAGCCGGAAATCAAGTTGGGGATCATCCCCGGGGCGGGGGGAACCCAGCGCCTTCCCCGGTTGGTCGGTTTCAGCCGCGGCAAGGAACTGGTCTATTCGGGCCGGCACGTCCCGGCCGGGGAGGCGCTGGCCATCGGACTGGCCGACAAGGTTTTCCCCGCCGGCGAGTTGCTGGAAGCGGCCCTGGACGACGCCGCCCGCTACGCCTCCGGCCCGACCGCGGCCCTGGGGGCGGCCAAACGGGCCGTCAACGAAGGCTGGGGCCGCCCCATCGACGAGGCCCTGGCGGCGGAGGCGGAGGCCTTTCGGGAATGCTTCTACACCCGGGACGCCCGGGAGGGAGTGTCCGCCTTTCTGGAGAAGCGCAAACCTGAGTTCACAGGCGAGTGAAACGGGCCGCGGCTCTTATCTTGGCCTTGTCCCTGGCGGCCGCCGCCTGCGGTTCCGACCCGCCGCCCGCCGGAGCCCCGGACGGAGAGCTGGACTGCCCGCCGGAGACGGGCGGAGAATCGATCGTCAACCGGAACTGGGGTTCCGACTCGGAAGGCGCCCGCACCCCGTTCGAAGCCATGGTGGCGGAAGCGGACGCCCTGATTTCCCGCTACGGGACGAACGATTACGGGATTCACGTCATCGACGCCCGTACCGGGACGATAGTGACGGGCGGAGCCGAAGTGGCGCGTCTCAGCGTCGTGGAACTCCCCACGGAGACATTCGCGGTAGACAAAATTGAAAGATGCCCCGACTTCGCCGCCCGCGGAGTCCCCGGCTCCTAGTTGCAGTTGTTCCAAACCCGCCCGAACCAGGGCCGAAGCAACCGGTTCCCGTTTCCGCCGGAACAGCCGGACGGCATGGAGCCTCGCGAAAAAATCTTGAGCCAATAAGGCTTTTACCTGGTGTTTTGCGTTTCTTGAAGAACGACCCCCTTGTTTGGTTTTGAAATGTTGGGTATATTAAGGGCGGGAGGGAGGGGGGCGGGCGGGCGGGCTGAGCAGGTCGCGAAAATTTTTGGAGGGAAGGCGGTTACAGCGGCGCAGTCCCGGGTTTGGGCGTTTCGCGGGCTTAGGCCCGGGGGGGCGGACACAGTGCGGTAAGGGGATGGTTTGGGTCGGTTTTGCGGTGAGAGGGAACATGAGTCGGCGGTTGCGTTTGCACGACGGGGAGGGTCTCGGGTTGCGGTTTGGGTTGCGAAAGACGGGGCGGGAGGATTGCGTCGGGGGCGGGCGTCGGTTGCGCCGGGGTGGTTGGGCGTTAGGGCGGGCTGGTGATTTGTCCAATTTTCCAGGGGAGACGGTTGCGACGACTCCGCCTCGGATTTGGGCGCTTCACGGGGCCTGTGGGCGAAGGGATTGGGTGGCTGTTGCGGTTGGGTTGCGAGGACGAGGCGGGTGTCTGCGCCGGGGCGGTTGACCGGTTTGATATGTCCGGTGTTGACCGCGTTGCGGGTTCGCCCAGCCTCGCGAAAAATTTCTTTAGCCCAGTTAGGCTTTCCACTTGGTGTTTTGCGTTTCTTGAAAGAACGACCCCCTTGTTTGGGTTCAAAATACGGGGTATATTAAGGGCGGGAGGGAGGGGGGCGGGCGGGTGGGCTGAACAGGTCGCGAAAATTTTTTGGGAGGCGGTTACGGCGTTTCCGCCTCGGGGGAATTGGGGGCATCTCCGGACCACGCCCCCGGCTGGGAGCGCAGGCAACGCAGGTTGTCGCTTATCCGGTGGCTAAGTCGTTCGGGGCCCATGCTCCACACACCCAGGCCCGGAAACTCCAATCGATCGCCGGGGCTGGTGGGGAAAAGATCCTCAATGGCGCGGCGCACCGCGTCCACCGCCTCGTAGCCGCGGTTGCTGTAAATGTTGGCTAAGTGCCGCAGGTCGGGGTTTCTCCGATAGGCGCCCTTCCGGCTCCGGCGGCTACGGGTCTTTGCCAAGGCCTCTGGGGAGTATATTCTTTTGCGCGCCATCGCCCCTACACTAGCATCCTTCCCGCTGTAACGGGGAAATATTTCCCATAGCCCCGTTACAGAGAGAGAAAGAGAGCCCGTCATATGCTTGCGCCTCCGCTCATGCGGGCTCATTCGCCGGGAGCGTTCGGCTCGGCGACGCCCGCCGACGTGTTGGTTTCGCCCGCTTATCGATCCGCCAAAGCCCGGAGCATGTGCCACCCCACCTTCCTACGGAGGGACACCGCCCGGATGCTCGTCTTCCACCTCCGCCGTCAACGGGCGGGCGAACCGCACAGTGAACTTCCCCGTACCTCCGGATGCGTCTCCAAATGCGTCCGGCCGCACCCATCGCGCTCAAACCGACGGCGGCGCGCCCGCGTCGTAACCAGCTCTCCCACCGGATTATCCCGCACCCGCGACTCCCGATACGCCCGCACCCTCCGGCGCTCCTTCCGCATGCCGGACACGGCGACCGCTCCCGCACCGACGCAACCGAAACCTCCGACATACGAGGCTCCTCGAATGGATGATTTACCGCCCCGATTCCGCCGAGGTCTCACCTAAACGGGCAAGCAGGCACGCCCCCGCCTCCTTCGCGAAGAACCCTTTTCGGGGGAGGCGGTTGCGGAGGCGCAGTCCGGGGGGCGGGGGATCAGTTCCCGGAGGACTCTTCCAACAGCGCTTTCAGGGCTTTTAGGTTGGAGCGCCAGATGCGGGTCAGGATCGGTTTGGCGGCCCGCGCCCCGGCTCCGCCTCCAAAATACCAGGGAAAGACGATGTTTTCCCGCCACGCAAACCGGGTGCGGCCCTCCCCGGCCTCGGACAGTTCAAAACATCCTTCTCCGGTGAACAGTCCCCGGTGCCGTCCCGTCACCCGCCGCAACGGGACCACCTCGGTGATTTCGAACCGGTCGGTGGTGCGAAACGGCCCCACCCGGGTGTCGATGAACAGCGTCGACCCCGCTCCCGCCTCGCCCGGCGGTTCCACCCTGATGGAACGGGCGTCCCGCATCCACCGGACATGGGAGGGGAAGTCGGTCGCCGCCTCCCACACCCGCTCCATGGGGGCCTCGATTTCAATAACCGCCTCGGTCCGCACGCCCACCAGATTAGAGGTTGCGGTCGCTTTTAACAAGGCGGGGAACCCGACTGCGCGTCCGCCCTTTGCCCGCAATAACCGGGAGCCCGCCGCCCTCCGCCCAAACCTCAAAATTTCGCCGTCAAAATTCAACCCACCCGCCCGCCCCCCGCCCTCCCGCCCTTAATATACCCGGTATTTCCAACCCAAACAAGGGGGTTGTTTTCGGGGATCGCAAACCCCGGGGTAGAAGCCTTGGGGATTAAGAGATTTTTGGCGAAGCGGGGCGCGGTCAACCGCTCCGGCGCATCGGCGAACCCCCCGTTGTCCCCAACCCGTTTCCCGATAGGCGTCCTCGCCCTTTATGCGCGAAACCGCTGATTGGGAGATCCGGGTACCGGCGGACGGCGGAGACGCGCGACAATAGGGCAGTATGGAACGTATGAAGCGCGGGGACATCCTCTACCTGGATCACGCCGCCACCTCCCCTCTGCGTCCGCAGGCCCGGGAGGCGATGGCCCCCTACCGGGACTACCGGGACGGCGACTGCGGCTGCTACGGCAACCCCTCCGGTTCCCACAGCGTTTCCCGCCGCGCCAAAAACGCCTTGGAGGAAGCCCGGGAACAGATAGCGGCCCTGCTGGGGGCCCGCCCGTTGGAGATAGTTTTCACCGGGGGCGGCACCGAATCCGACAATTTGGCCATTAAGGGTTCGGCCTTCGCCGGCGGCGGACGGCGGGGGGTGGCGGTCGCCCCGGTGGAGCATGAGGCGGTGCTGGCCGCCGCCCGGTTCTGCCGGGACCGGGGCTGTCCGCTGACGATGGCGGAGGTGGACGGCGCCGGACGGGTGGACCCGGCCCGGCTCGCCTCCTCCGTGACCGCCGATGCGGCGGTGGCCTCGGTGATGGCCGCCAACAACGAAACCGGGGTGGAGCAACCGCTGGCGGAGACGGCGGCCGCGGTGCGGGAGGCCCATCCGTCGGTCGCGGTGCACACCGACGCCGTGCAGGGGTTCGTGTCCCGGTCCATGGACGTCGGGGAGCTGGGCGTGGATCTGCTGACCCTGTCCGCCCACAAGTTCGGCGGCCCGCCGGGGACGGGGATACTCTATGTGCGGGACGGCGTCCCGTTGGAGCCGCTGTTGCACGGAGGAGGCCAGGAGTTGGGAAGACGGTCGGGCACGCACAACGTGCCGGGAGCGGCGGGGATGGCGGCCGCCATGCAGGCCGCCGAAGACGAACGGGACGACTTCCGGGCGCGGGTGTCCCGGGAGCGGGACGAGTTTGAACGGGTTTTGACTTCCCGCCTGCCGGAGGCGGTCGTCACCGGGGCCGACGTTCCCCGCGCCGTCCAGATCAGCCATGTGCGCATCCCCGGCGTCCGCAACGAAACCCTGCTGGCCCGCCTGGACCGGGCGGGGGCGGCGGCGTCGGCGGCTTCCGCCTGCCAGTCGGGGGCGGCCGCCGTGTCGCATGTGCTGACGGCGATGGGTTTGACGCCCGCCGCGGCCCGGGAGTGCCTGCGGTTTTCCTTCGGCTGGTCCACCCGGCCCGGGGAGGGGCGGGAAGCGGCCCGGGTGGTGGCCGAGCAGGCGGAGGCCCTGCGATGAGGGCCTTGGCCGCCATGTCGGGCGGGGTGGACTCGTCGGTGGCGGCCGCCCTGATGCTCCGCCGCGGGTGGGAGGTGATCGGGGTGACGATGAAACTGTGGCAGGGCCCGAACGGGGAGGCCCCCGTCGCCGGGTGCTGCACCGTGTCCGACGCCGAAGACGCCCGGCGGGTGGCCGCCCGCCTGGACATCCCCTATTACGTGTGGGATTACACCGAGGAGTTCATGGGCGGGGTGGTGGAGCGTTTCATCGGCGATTACGTCTCCGGCCGCACCCCCAACCCGTGCGTGGAATGCAACCGCACCGTCAAATTCTCCAGCCTGCTGGAACGGGCGGCGGAGGTGGAATGCGAGGTAGTGGTCACCGGCCATTACGCCCGCAACCTGGCCGACGGGGAGCGGCGGAGACTGCTACGGGGGGCGGACCCGGACAAGGACCAGTCTTATGTGCTGTCCATGCTGGGTCAGTCGGAGTTGCGCCGGGTGCGGTTCCCGGTGGGGGGGATGACCAAGGCGCAGACCCGGCGGCTCGCGGCCGAATTGGGCATTCGCACCGCCGCCAAGCCGGACAGCCAGGACATCTGCTTCGTCGGCCAGGGAGATTACCGCCGGTTTCTGGAGGAGCGGGGGGCCGTTTCCCGGCCCGGCCCGATCGTGGACTACGACGGGACGGAGCTGGGGGAGCATGGGGGGGTGGCCGGGTTCACCATCGGCCAGCGCCGGGGGCTGGGAGTGTCGGTGGGCGAGGCCCGTTACGTGACCGCCATTGATCCGGAGGCGGCCGTCGTCACCCTGGGCCGCCGCCGTCATCTGCAAGTGGAGGAGATGACGGTGCGGGAAGTGAGTTGGGTGGACGCCCCGGCTCCGGGTCCGGCCCTGGTGCAGTACCGGGCGCATGGGGAGGCCCATCCCGCCCGTCTGCGCGAGTCGGAGAACAGGGAGTGGCGGGTGCGGTTGGAGCGCCCGGCGCCGGGGGTGGCCCCCGGGCAGACGGCCGCATTTTATCACGGGGAGGAAGTGGTGGGGGGCGGGATCATCGCCTCCGCCGCTTGACCCGGCGCCCGGTGACCGGCGACTTGGCGAAGCGGTCGGGGCCCGTCGCTACCCTGTCCGGTATGTCCGACTCCTCCGGAGAGTCCGGTTCCGGCCCCGCCCGCCGGGTGGATGTTCTGCGCGATCGGCTCCGATATCACGCCCATCGCTATTTCGCGCTGGACGCGCCGGAGATATCCGATGCCGAATACGATAACC
Organism: Candidatus Spongiisociaceae bacterium; assembly: GCA_965243835.1. Taxonomy (GTDB): domain Bacteria; phylum Actinomycetota; class Acidimicrobiia; order Spongiisociales; family Spongiisociaceae. The sequence continues at coordinate 2,473,753 of OZ251578.1, read as the reverse complement.
TGTTCGCCGAGTTGGCCGCCTTGGAGGACGCCCACCCCGGGTTGGTTTCTCCGGACTCCCCCACCCGCCGGGTGGGAGTGCCCCCCTCGGAACTGTTCGCGCCCGCCCCTCATGTGCGCCCCATGTTTTCCTTGGACAACGCCGATACGCCCGGCGAGTTGGAAGAATGGGCGGCCCGCGCCGCCCGCCATCTGGGACGGGAGGCGGGGGAGTTGGTGTGCGAGCCGAAAATCGACGGGTTGGCCGCCTCCCTGATTTATCAGCGGGGGGAGCTGGTCCGGGCCGCCACCCGGGGGGACGGGGCCGTCGGGGAGGACATCACCGCCAACGTGCGCACCATCGCCTCGGTTCCGTTGCGACTGTTGGGGCAGCCCCCGGAGCGGATGGAAGTGCGGGGGGAGATTTACATGCCGCTGGAGGCGTTCGCCGCATTAAACGAGCGTCAGGCGGCGGCCGGGGAGCGCCTGTTCGCCAACGCCCGCAACGCGGCCGCCGGGTCGGTGCGGCAGAAAGACCCGTCGGTGACCGCCGGGCGGGGGCTGGCGGTGTGGATGTACCAGTTGAGTTTTATGGAAGGGGGGCCCCGGCTGTCCACCCATTATCAGACTTTGGAGATGTTGCGGGACTGGGGGTTGCGGGTAAATCCCCAAACCCGGGTGGTCCCCGGCCCGCGGGAAGCGGCCGCCTACGTGGAGGAGATGAAATCCCGCTTGGGCGAGTTTGAATATCAGACGGACGGGGCGGTCGTCAAAGTAAACGGGTTGGCCGAGCAGCAAGACCTGGGGTTCACCGCCCGGGCCCCCCGGTGGGCGGTGGCGTACAAGTTCCCGCCGGAGGAGCGGATCACCCGCTTGCGGAACATCGCCATCAACGTGGGCCGCACCGGGGCGGTAACCCCGTTCGCGGTGCTGGAACCGGTGTTCGTGGGGGGGGCGAATGTGGGGATGGCCACCTTGCACAACGCCGACGAAGTGGCCCGCAAGGATGTGCGGGTGGGCGACTACGTGGTGGTGCGGAGGGCGGGGGACGTTATCCCGGAAGTGGTGGGGCCGGTTCCGGGCCGCCGCACCGGGGAGGAAGTCCCCTGGGTCATGCCCGGCGCCTGCCCCCGTTGCGGCGCTCCCATCGTCCGCCCGGAGGGGGAGAAAGTGGCCCGGTGCGCGGGGGGGCTGTCCTGCCCGTCCCGGTTGCGGGAATGGCTGTTTCACTTCGCGGGCCGGGCCGGAATGGATATTGAGGGCCTGGGTTACAAACGCATCGACCAGTTGTTAAACGAGGGGTTGATCAAGGGGCCGGCTGATATTTTCTTCCTGCGGACCGAGGAACTGAAACCGCTGGAACGGCTGGCCGAGCTGTCGGCGGCCAATTTGATGCAGGGGATCGAGACGGCCCGGGATCGGCCCGTAGCCCGGTTGCTGGCGGCTTTGGGGATCCGGCATGTGGGGGGGACGGTGGCCCGCTTGCTGGCCCGCCGGTTCGGTTCCCTGCCCGCCCTGTTGGAGGCTGATCAGGAGTCGCTGGCCGCCGTGGAGGGGGTGGGGCCCATCATCGCCGGGTCGGTGGCGGAATGGGCCGCCGACGGGGAAAACCGGCGTCTGGTCGCCCGACTGGGGGAGGGAGGGGTGCGGCTGGCCGACCCGGAGCCGGAGGGTCCCCCGGGGCGGGAGGAGTTGCTGGCCGGGGTGCGGCTGGTGATCACCGGGACCTTGGAGACGATGAGCCGGGAGCGGGCGCAGGCGGCGGTGGAGGCGCGGGGCGGGGCGGTCACGTCCGGGGTGTCGAGCAAAACTTCAGCCCTGGTGGCGGGGGAGGCGCCGGGCGGCAAACTGGCCAAAGCGGAGTCGCTGGGGGTGACTGTGCTCGACGAAGAACTTTTTCTGCGCCTGCTGGAGGAGGGACCGGATGTTTTGCAGGAGGAAGCCGCCCCTGAATAAGGCGAGGGGGGGCGGCGGGTCAGAAAACCCGGAAAGTCCAGGAGTATTCGCCCTCGTCGGCCAGCCCGCTAAGGCGGTGCCAGCGCACCAGCACCCGGTGTTCCCCGGCGTCCCAGATGACAACCGAGGAGGCGGAGGGCGACCAAGAGTAGACGCCGGTGCCTTCCACGAAGCGCACTTCCGATTCCGGCACCCGGAAGTTGTCCGCGAACATTTCCAGCCGATAGCCGACCGGCAGGTCCACTTCCACCGCCGTCTGCCGGGGAACCTGGCTTCCCGGTTGCGGGCTTATGGCTTCCAGCACGGCGGGTAACGGTTCCCGCTCCCGTTCCGGCGACCCGTATAAAAATGCGACTACCACCACCGCCAGCCCCGCCGCCCCCAACAGCAAAAACAAAGCCCGATACTGCCTATTTGTCATAAGTTTTTGATTCTCTCCGTGAACACTTTATGGAAAATTTGCAGTTTCTCATACAGCCACTCATGTTGCTCCGCCCAACCATCTTTGTTATATATATCACAATTATATTTTTTAAGATAAATATTTCCACTTTGACTTCTCCAATCCAATTTATCATTTACCTCTTGTTCTATGATAGCCTTTTCTTTGGCGAGGTTTTTTATAGTTTCTTCACTGTTAGGTCCTGTTAAATGAACGTTAACATGAATTGTCTCTTTTTTACTATCATTTCCCATATCTAACTTAAAGTGAGGTAGTATAGAATGTCTAATCCAATTATCAGTAGGTACTGCTGGTTTTACCAAGCCGCCCCTCTGCTTTACTAAATTGCAAAATATAGACCAGTATTCCCGTCTTATCTTATATAAATCTATTACTTCTCTGGTTTTTTTAATCCATTGCTTTGATTTTAAAGACAACATAAGCTTAGGAGCAATAGGAGAATCCATAATACGATAGAATTCTATTTCAATACCCAGAAAATTGATTTCTTTAGTAGTATTATTATTTAACCAATCCAAAGCAAGCCGGTGTGCTTTCTTAATTTTTCTAGTTATCCAGATAATTGTTACAGCATCCATTTGCGTGGCATAGTTTATGATTTTTCCGAGACGTTCATCATCGGTTTCGTCAAACTGAGTTGCAACATAGACGCGATGGCCGGTTTTGGCTTCCCGGCAGACGATGTCCGCGGCGAAAGAGCCCACGCTCTTTTCGCTTTCCTCGACCTCCAGTTCCATGTGTATGGCTTCGGAGAGCAACGCGATGTTTTCCTCGCGGGCCAGCCAGGGCGTGAAGTCGCGGGCCGCGTTGGCCCACACCTCGCGCAGGTACACCTTCTCCAGCCGGCCCAGCTGGTATTTCTTGGTCATAGGGTTCCTTTCCGCCGTATGGGAGCCTAATGCTACCACCCCGCGACGTCGGTTGCCCATCGACCGCGTTGAGGGACACCTTGGGGGACAGTAGCAGGGACATTTTAATTATAGAATTCTAATTTGACAATTTCCCTAAATCATATAATATAAGCAATATGCAGGACAAATACGCCAACTCCAAGCAGGAATATACAGGGACACATCCCTGGATAACTTTTCGGGTTGATCTGGGCGAGCTGAGTCACCTTGACTGGATGCTCCTCGGCGAAGCGCGCGCCAAGTGCGACCAAATTGCCGGGACGCCGCTTACGCCGGTAGTCGCGGACCGGCTACACGAGCTCTATCTGGCCAAGGGCGTTCATGCCACTACCGCCATCGAAGGTAACAGCCTCAGCGAGGAAGAGGTCAGCCGGTTGCTCACCGGTGTGTTACGGTTGCCGCCCAGCCAGGAGTATCTGGCCCAAGAGGTCGATAATGTGATCGCGGCGTGCAACTCTATCGCCGAACAGGTTTTGGAGAAGGGTACTCAACCTCTTACAGTTGATGATATTTGCCGATATAACGGGCAGGTTTTAGAGGGACTTAACCTGCGGGAGCAAGAGGCGGTTCCCGGTGAGATCCGTCGGCACAACGTAGTGGTGGGCCGTTACCGGGCCGCCCCCGCCCAGGACTGCCGTTATCTGTTGGAACGGATGTGCGACTGGTTGAACGGGCCCGACTTTGCGGGCAATATCTACGATGCGCCCGGTTTCGTCAAAGTAGCGGCTAAAGCCTTGGCCGCCCATCTCTACCTGGCTTGGATTCACCCGTTCGGGGATGGCAACGGCCGCACCGCCCGGCTGGTGGAGTTCCGCATCCTGGTGGAGTCGGGCCTGCCTTTTCCGGTCGGACATCTGCTGTCAAATCACTACAACCGCACCCGGGGGATGTACTACCGGGTGATGGATAGTTCCAGCAAGGTGGAGCCGTACTCCATCCGAGAATTTTTTTCTTATGCGCTGGGGGGATTAGTCGATGGCCTGCAAGAACAGATTGAGTGGATTGAGCGTCAGCAGTTGCAACTCGCCTGGGAAAGTTTTGTGCACGAGCAGTTTGCCGACAAGAACACCAATGCCGCACGAAGGCGACAAAGGCTGTTGCTTGATCTGGATTACGAGGCGCCCGCCCCCCGGTCCGGCATCACCGTTATTACGCCCCGCATCACTCTCGAATACGCAGGCAAGACCTCGAAAACCGTTACCAGGGACCTCAACCTGTTGGAAGAGAAACGTTTGATCGTCCGCACCCCGGAGGGAATAGTTCCCAACCTGGACCTGGTGCGGGCTTTCCTGCCCGTCGGGGCCGGGCCGGACTGATTAGATGCGGCCGGGCACTATCCTGGGACGATGCTATTAAATCCGGTTCTGGAACAGGTGGGCAAAAACCCCATCACCGCCGTCGCGGAGCGGACGCGGATTTTGCGGGAGGAGGGGCGCCTGCTGGCCGACTTCTCCATCGGCGACTTGCGGATACCCACCCCGGAGGCGGTTCCGCAAGCGTTGCGGGAGGCGGTTCCGGCCGTCTCGCAGTATCCGACGGTGGCCGGCCTCCCCGGGTTGCGGTCCGCCATCGCCGACTACGTGCGGCGCCGTTTTGCGGTGGAAGTGGACCCCGGCGCCGAAGTAATTCCCGTCTCGGGGGCCAAGGAGGCCATTTTTTCCACCCCGCTGGCTTTCATCGACCGGGAGGCGGGGCAGGCGGTAGCGTGGTCCACCCCCGGTTACCCCGTCTACGAGCGGGGGGCGCTGTTCGCCGGGGCGGAGTCGGTTCCGGTTCCGGTGCGGGACGATTTCATCTTCCGGGCCTCCGATGCCCCCGACCGGGTTTGGGAGAGGGCCCGCCTGCTGTGGCTGTGCACCCCGCACAACCCGACCGGTTCCGTCATCCCGATGGACGAGTTGGCCCGGTTCCGGGAGCGGGCCGCCGCCTCCGATACTCTGCTCTGTTCGGACGAGTGCTACGCCGACATCTACGAAACGGAGCCGCCGCCCTCCCTGTTGCAGACGGGGGGAACCGCCAGCGTCCTGGTTTACTTCAGCCTGTCCAAACGGAGCGGGATGACCGGATACCGGAGCGGGGCGGTGGTGGGAGACCCGTCCGCCATCGCCGCCCTGAAACTGCTCCGTTCCGGCACCGGCACCGCCTCCCCCGAGTTCGTCCAGCGGGCGGCGGCCGTCGCCTGGGCGGACGACGGGCATGCGGGCCGGGTGCGGGAGGCGATCCGGGAGCGGCGGGCGGCGTTGCGCCGGGGGCTGGCCGGACTGGGAGCGGAGGCGGCGGGTTCGGAGGCGGGAATGTACCTGTGGTTGAAAGTGAACGATGACCTGGCCGCGACCGACCGGTTGCTGGACGCCGGGGTGGCGGTCACCCCGGGACGGGCCTTCGGGCCGGGCGGCCGGAACTACATTCGGTTGGCGCTGGTGCCGACCGTGGAAGAATGCGAGCGGGCGATGGAGGTGATAGGGAAATGCTTGACAGTGAACTAATAGAGTTGATCGAGGCCGCGTTTGCGGACCGCGACCGGTTGGGGGAGGCCCGGACGGCGGTGGCCGAGGCCATCGCCCGGCTGGACGCGGGGGAGATCCGGGTGGCCCAAAAAACGGACGGGGAGTGGGTGGTGAACGAGTGGGTGAAGCGGGCCATCCTGCTCTACTTCGGGGTGGCCGGGATGCGGGTGATGCAATCCGGCGACATCCAGTACTACGACAAGATTCCCACTAAACAGAACCTGGCCGAGGCCGGGGTGCGGGTGGTCCCCCCCGGCGCGGTGCGCTACGGGGCGTTCTGCGAGCCGGGGGTGATCGTGATGCCCGGTTACGTGAACATCGGGGCCTACGTGGCGGCCGGGACGATGGTGGACACTTGGGCCACGGTCGGTTCCTGCGCCCAGATCGGGGCGAACGTTCACCTGTCCGGCGGGGTGGGGATCGGCGGGGTGCTCGAGCCCCCCAACGCCCGCCCGGTAATCGTGGAGGATGGGGCTTTTGTGGGCAGCCGGTGCATCGTCACCGAAGGGGCGCTGATCGAGGAGGGGGCGGTGCTGGCCGCCAACGTGACTATTACCGCCTCCACCCCCATTATCGATTTGACCGGTTCGGAGCGGGTGGAGTACCGGGGCCGGGTGCCCGCCCGGTCGGTGGTGGTTCCCGGAACCCGTCCTAAAGAGTTTCCGTCCGGAACCGCTTCCCTGGCCTGCGCCTACATCATCGGCCGACGCACCGCGGGCACCGATGACCGCACCTCCCTCAACGAGGCCCTGCGCACTTTCGAGGTGCCGGTGTGAACCTGGTCGACACACTGGCGCAACTGGTGGATACGCCGTCGGTGACCGGGGAGGAGGGGCCGTTGCGCGCCGCGTTGGCGGAACGGCTGTCCGCCGTCTACCGGGATGACGAGTTGCTCCGGGTGGGGAACAGCCTGGTGGCGGGACGGCGCACCGGCCGCCCCCTTGTTCTGCTGGTCGGCCATCTGGACACGGTGCCCAACCAGGGGCAGGGCCCGGCCCGGATCGCGGGGGGGAGGCTGCACGGGTTGGGGGCCTCCGATATGAAATCCGGTTTGGCGGTGATGACGCACCTGTTGGAGGATTCCGGGGTTTTGGCCGGACCCTGCGACACGATGGGGGTGTTTTACGACGGCGAGGAGGGGCCGTTCGCCGGCAACGGTTTGGAGCGGGTGTTGCGGGAATGCGGGTGGCTGGCCGAGGCGGAGTTCGCCGTGGTGTGCGAACCCACCGATTTGACGTTGCAACTGGGGTGCACCGGGGTGGTGAACGCCGCGGTGCGCTTTACGGGGCGCCCCGCTCACAGCGCCCGGCCCTGGTTGGGGGAGAACGCGGTGACCAAGGCGGGGGAGTGGCTGGCCGGGATGCATGGCCGGGAGCGGGAGTCGCATGAGTCGGGCGGCCTGACCTTCTACGAGGTGTTTTCGGTGACGCGGGCCGCGGGCGGGGTGGCCAACAACGTGATCCCCGGCTCGTTTGTTATGAACCTGAACTACCGGTTCGCCCCCCATCGCACCGTCGCCGAAGCGCGGGAGCGCCTGTTGGAGGTGGCGGCCGGGGCGGATGAGGCGGAGATTACGGATACGGCCCCCGCCGCCCCCGTTCCGGAGGACAATCCGTTTTTGGAGCGGCTCCGCCGGTGCGCCGCCGCCCCGGTGGAACCCAAACAGGCGTGGACGGACGTAGCCCGCCTAGCCGCCTACGGCGTCCCCGCTGTCAACTACGGCCCCGGTGAAACCGCCCAAGCTCACCAACCCGCCGAAAGCGTCCCCCTGGAAAACCTGGAAAAAGCCTACCAAACCCTCCACCGCTTCCTAACCGCCCCCGCAACTAACTGACTACAGAAATATAAGAAAGGGAGATACAATGACGCAACAAGACAACAACCGGCGTGCGATAGTATATATCGACGGCCTAAATTTATACTATGGCGCCGTCAAAAAAACTTCATATAAGTGGCTTGATCTGGAGCAACTATGTCAGCGACTGTTGCCCGAATATGACCTTAATGGTATAAAGTATTTTACTTCTATTGTTATAGATGCGGAAGGTAATCCGGGCACATCTCAACGACAGAATGTATATTTACGAGCTTTGAAAACCTTACCTAATGTGAGTGTATATGAGGGGAAGATGAAAAAAAGAAAGCGATGGAGAAGATTAGTTTACCCATCTTTAGGTGGGCCAACAAACCTGCTAATATATGAGACACAAGAGAAGGAAACAGATGTAAATCTGGCTTCCCATCTTCTTTGTGATGCATTTCTAGAACCATGTGATCTTGCTGTTGTCATTACTAATGATTCCGATATTGCACCCGCCATTCGTATGGTTGAGGAAAAAGCGAAAGTCAAAGTATTAATTGTCAACCCTAATCGTCACGGCAGACGTGCTCGTGGGTTGAAAGCGTCAAGTTATGACCAGATTAATGAGGGTATACTTGCTAGTTCGCAATTACCTAACAGATTGGAAGATGGAAAAGGGTCGTTCCATAAACCGCCTGAATGGTGATTAACGTGACCAGGCCCACCCCGAAGAGCGGGCCTGGCGCCCAGACCATCGAAATGGCTGGGAACGTGCGCCTCTATGATAGCAGGGTTATGGTACGTCGTCAAGCTAAGGGATGGGGGAGGGTGATACAAAGGTCCGTCCCCCGAGAGGGACGGACCTGACGCCCGGTCGTCGAAACTTCCGGGGCTGTGAAACTTCCGGGGCTGTTCCGCCGTCAGCATAGCGGGTGGGGGCTTCCGTGTCTAGGTTTTAGGTTTGCTTTTCGCGATCTAAGGATTTTTTTCGCGTTTTCAAATTTGGGGGTCCCGCCCGCCCCCCGCCCTCCCGCCCACAGTTTAAGGGGGTTTTTGGGAAATTTCTAGGGGTTGTTTTTTTGGGGCGGGGGATGGGTGAGCGCGGGGGTTGCGGCGAGGGGCGGGGATGCCGGCGTTTGTGAGGGTTAGCCGCCGGTGTAGCGGCGGGAGACGCGGACGTTGATGTTGGATAGCAACTCGTGGGCTATGGAGCCCGCCCGCTCCGCCAGCTCCAGGGCCCCTATGGAGCAAGCGCCTTGTTCGCCCAGCAAAACCACTTCGTCTCCGTTGTAGGCGCTTGCTTGCGGGCCTATGTCCACCATCAGCTGGTCCATGCATACCCGTCCCACTACCGGTTTCAACTCGCCGCCCACTAGCACCTCCGCCCGGCCGGACAGGGAGCGGAAGTAGCCGTCTCCGTAGCCCACCGGCACCGTTATTACCCGGGTGTCGGCCTTTGGCCGCCAGGTTGCTCCGTAACTGACCGGATCGCCCGCCCGTTGCACTTTGAAAAACACTACTTGCGATTTCCAGGACAGGGCCGGTCGCACCGGGATGGTCCGCTCCGCCTGCCGGGACGGATACACCCCGTACAGCAGAATTCCGGGACGGACCAGGTCCAGGTGCGACTCCGGGTACATCAGGATTCCGGCCGAGTTGGCCAGGTGGAGGCGGGGGGAGGGCAGGCCCCGGTCGGGATAGAAGGAGACCGCCTCCCGGAACCGCTCGATCTGGCGCAGGGTGAAGTCCCGGTCGGCTTCGTCGGCGCAGGCCAGATGGCTGTAAACCGCCTCCACCGTCGCGTTCTCGGCCCGCAAGCCGGTTTCAAACATGGCGGGGGCTGTTTCCGGGCGCATGCCGATGCGACCCATACCGGTGTCCACCTTCAGGTGCACCTTGGCCCGCACTCCCCGTTGCCCGGCTACCCGGTCGATTTCCCGCAGTTTGGCGTCGGAGGAGGCGGTCAGGGTCAGGTCGTTTTCCAGGAAATCCGGTATCTGGTCGGCGTCGATCCCCCCCATCACCAGGATGGGGCATTTCACTCCCGCCTCCCGCAGTTGCGCCCCCTCCTCCAAAAAGGCCACCCCCAGGGCGGCCGGACCCAGCTTTTCCAAATGGAGGGCCACCTCCCGGAGGCCGTGCCCGTAGGCGTTGGCTTTCAGAATGGGCAACATGCCCGCTCCGCCGGTCGCCCGCTCGATGGCCCGGTAGTTGCCGGTCAACCGGTCCAGGTTCACCTCGGCGAAGGTGGGCCTGCTCACCGGGGCCGGCTCCGGGGCGGTAAGGGCGGCGGCGGCGGGGGAGGTCGGGTCATGGGAGGGTCCTTGCCGGGGGTCGGGGGCGGGTTTGATATTGATGGTAAAGGGTAGGCGGGGCGACGGCGACTTTTGGTATTCTTCGCCCGATGACCGACAAGCATTTTCTGCGACGCATCGCCGGGGCGCCCATCACGTGGGGGGTGGACGACGCCCCCGGGTGGGGGTATCTGATGGACCCGGACCGGGTGCTGGACGAGATGCGGGAGGCGGGATTGGCGGCCACCGAACTGGGGCCGGACGGATATTTGGCCGACGACCCGGAGAATCTGGAGCGGATGCTGGGTTCCCGGGACTTGCAACTGGTTGGGGGTTTCGTGCCGGTGCGCCTGTACCGGCGGTCGCTTCTGGAAGCCGAGTTGGCCAACGCGGCGCGGGCGGCGGACACCCTGGCCGAGCGGGGGGCTAAAACCTTCGTGCTCGGGCCGGCCTCGGTGTACGACGGATACGACCAGCGGGTGGAAATGTCCGCCGCCGACTGGGAGATTTTCGACGACGGCCTGCGCCGGTTGCGGGAAATATGCGATGAACGGGGGCTGGTCACGGCCCTGCACTCCCATTGGGGATACGCGGTGGACAACCCCCGCCAGATTGAGCGGGTGCTGGAGTACAGCACGGTGGACATGTGCATCGACACCGGCCATATCGCCTTGGCGGGGGGCGACCCCCTGCATGTGGCACGCATGGCGGGGGAGCGGGTGGCGCATGTGCATCTGAAAGACATGGACGAGCGGCTGGCGGAACAGGTGCGGGCGGGGGAAGCCACCTTCCGGGACGGGGTGCGGCGGGGCCTGTTTCGGCCCTTGGGGGAAGGCTTTGTGGATATCGCCGGTTTGGTTCGCCATCTGGAAGCCGCCGGTTACCGGGGGTGGTACGTGCTGGAGCAGGACATAGCCCTGGACGGGCCCCCTCCGCCGGGGACGGGGCCGATCGACGCCGCCCGGGCCAGCATGGAATACCTGGCCGGATTGGAGGCCTGAAGCCGCAACGCGTCGTCCCCCCGGTCGGTCCGGTCGGCCCGGTCAGGGAGGGCATTCCCCGGTGTTCGCCGGAGGCAGCCCGGCAACGTCGCCCATGCGCGCGATAAAGGCTTCCACCTCGGAGGCGGCCGCCGCGTAAAAGTGCTCCACGAAGCGGGCTTTGGCGTACACCAGGCCGATGACGGCGTCGCGCTCGTTCAAGATCGGGGCCCCCGAATAACCGGACCCGGCCGAGAAAGCCCGCACCCGGGTGTTGTACCAGGGGACGTCGTTGCGTTGGTCGTAGATGTCCCGGCCCACCGCCCGCACCAGTTCGGCGTCGGCGAAGGGGATTTCCGCCCGTTCCCCATGCGGCAGAAGCCGGATGATGCGTCCCGTCCCGCCTTCCCGCACCGGGGCGAAACCCGGGACGGGGCGGTCCCGGCCGGGAGCGGAGAGCAGGGCCAAGTCGCGGTCGAAGTCCATGCCCGCCACCTCCGCGGGCAGGTCGGCGCCGTCTTCGAAGCGAACGGTAAGTCCGCCTTGCGAGCCGGCCACGTTGTGGGCGGAGGTCACCAGCAGTCCCGGGCCGACTACCAGGGCCGAGGCCAGCATGTCGCGCCCGCATACCATGCCCCGCACCTGGGCCACCGACCGGTACGGGTCGGCGGCCTGCCCGCCGTAGCTTGCCGCCACCGCCAACAGGGCGGTCAGGCAGGCCAAGGCCGCCGCTCCCCGCACCCGGCTGCGCGGCCGCGGCCCGCGGCCGGTCATGAGACGGATTCGTATTCCCCGCGAAATCTTTCCAACAAGGAACGGAGCGGCGTGGGGCGCCGCCCCAGCAGTTCCGAAGTGCGGGGGCAGGTGATGGTGGTGTCGTAGGGAACCGGGCCCTGCGGCATGAACCGGGGGTCGGGGGGGCCGGAGTCCAGCAAGTCCGGGTCCAGGTCGAAGACCTCGCAGGTGAGGCGGGCCAGTTCCATCCGCCCTATCCCGTCCGCTCCGCAACAGTGGAAAATTCCGTCCAGGCGCCGGGCGCCGATTTCCAGGATCAGGTCGCCGCACTCGCCGGCCAGGGAGGGTGTGGCCGCCATGTTGATGTTGTCCGACTCCCACACCGTGAAGCGCTCCCCCCGGCGCAGGGCGTCCACGATGGTCGCCGCGAAGTATCCAAAACCGGGGTCCTGGGCGCGGGGCGCCGCGGGACGGGCCCGGTGCACCCCGTTTACCCCCGACACCCGGGCCACCGCCCCGCCCCGCTCCAAAGTCACCAGCTCGCTGGCCATTTTCAGCACCCCGTAGATGTTGATCGGGTTGGGCGGGGTTTCCTCGTCCGCTCCGGCCTGGGTTCCGTCGAACACCCAGTCGGTGGAGACCAGCACGAACCCGGCCCCGGCCGCGGCGGCCGCCTCCCATGCGATGCGGGTGGCCTCCACGTAGGCGTCCCATCCGGCCCGGCGGTTTTCGTACATAGCCCGGTGGTCGTTCAAAATAGCGCAGTGCGCCACCAGGTCGGCCCCGAAGTCGGAGACGGCGGCGACCATCCCCGCCCGGTCCAGGAGGTCGACGGCGTACATCTCATAGGGTTCTTCGCCGGTGGGCCGGTAGGAGGAGTAGGTGGCGGCCGCGACATGGCCGGACTGCACGGCCCGGTGGACGATGTTGCTGCCCACGAACCCGGCGCCGCCGGTGACCAGCACCCGCATCAGCCGCCGTCCCTGATTTCGGAGGTGGCCACCGGGCGCCCCTCCCGCACCGACCGCTGTGCGGCCAAGCCCATAACCAGCGGCTCCCGGCCGTCGTGGCCGGTCACCGGAGAGGGCCCGCCCCGCATCATGGCGACGAAAGCCCGCCATTCTTCCAGGTAGCTGGGGATGTAACGTTCCACGAAAAACCAGGGGAGGGTAGAGGAGCGGCCTCCCGCGGCGGTGCGGACGATGGAAGTGGTGACGGGCGGGTTGTCGGAGGCGGCCATCCCGGCCGAGCCGAAAGCCTCCACCCGTTGATCGTATCCGTACAAGGCTTGCCGGCTGTTGTCGATCACCGTCAGGGCCCCGTTGTCGTGGGTGAGCAGGATGACCGCCGTGTCCAAGTCGCCCGCCTCCCCGATGGCGGGGTCGGTCATCACCGCCCCTTTGGCGTACACCTCGGCCACTTCGCTGCCGGTCACGAAGCGGGCCATGTCGAAGTCGTGGATGGTCATATCCAGGAAAATGCCGCCCGAGGTTTTAATGTAGGAGAGGGCGGGGGGAGCGGGGTCGCGGGAGGTGATGCGCACCAGTTGCACCTCGCCCACCTCCCCGTTGCGCACCGCTTCCGCCACCGCCCGGTGGGAAGGGTCGAAGCGCCGGTTGAACCCCACTTGCAACAGTACTCCGGCCTCCGCCACCGCCGCCAAGCCCCGGTCCACTTCCTCCAGGCTCAAAGACAGCGGCTTCTCGCAAAAGACCGCCTTGCCGGCCGCGGCCGCCGCCGTCAGATGCTCCATGTGGGAGTCGGTGCTCGAGCACACGGCCACCGCGTCCACCGCCGGGTCGGTTATCAACTCTTCGGCGTCGGGAGCGGCCCGGATTCCCAGCCGGTCGGCCGTGGCCCGGGCCAGCTCGGGGACGATGTCGTAGATTCCCGCCACCCGGATGTCTTCCAATCGGTGGGTGATCAGTTCGGCGTGCAACGACCCGATGCGTCCCGCCCCGAGAATGGCCAAGTTGATCGGTTTCATGGTTGTTCCTTAGAGGGGCTCGTCGGGGGTTCGCCGGGTTCGGGGCGGGGTTCATCCGGTCGCCCGCCGGTTCGGGAGGCGAGGAAGTTTTCTATTTCCCCCAGGGTGGGCATATCGTCGGCGCACATCAGGCGGGAGGCGACCAAGGCCCCCGCCGCGTTGCCGAAGCGGGCGCATTCCGGCAGGCTCCATCCGGACAGGAGCCCGTGGCACAACGCCCCTCCGAAGGCGTCGCCCGCCCCCAGCCCGCACACCGTTCGCACCGGGTAGGGGGGGATGCGCGTCCGCTCCCCGTCCGCGCCCGCCGCCAGAACGCCCTCCGCGCCCAGTTTGATGAAAGCGGCCCGCAGACCCGCCTCCAACAGCCGGTCGGCCGCCCGATCCGGGTCGGAGGTTCCCACCGCGATCCGGCATTCCTCCCGGTTGCCGACCGCAATGGTCGCGTATCGCAGGGCCGCGCGCACCTCCCGCCCGGCCGCTTCCTCCGACTCCCAAAAGGAGGGGCGCCAGTCCAGGTCCAGGACCGTCTCCGGGCGGCGGCCCCGGTTTTCCAAAACGGCCCGCACGGTGGAGCGGCTCGGTTCGTCCGACAGCCGGGAGGCGGGGATCCACAGGATGGGAACCCGCCCGGTCTCCTCCCGGTCCACATCCTCCGGTCGCAGGTTCATATCGGGGGCCCGCGGTCGCCGGTAAAACAGGATCTGCGGCTCCTCGGGAGGGTCCAGCACCGCAAACGCCAGCGGGGTGGGCAGATCGGGATCGGTTCCCACCCACCGGGCATCCACCCCGAAAGTTTCGGGCAGGGCGCGCCGGATGTAGTCGCCGAACGGGTCGTCGCCCACTTTGGTTACCGTCGCGGCCCGTCTTCCCAGGCGGGCGGCCGCCGCCGCCACGTTGGTGGAGGTGCCGCCGATGGACTTGCGAAAGGTGCGGACCTCCCGCACCGGGGCATGCAACTGCTCGGCGTACAAGTCCACGCTGACCCGCCCGATGGTTATCACCTCCGGAGGTTCCGGGGATTCCGGGGGCGCGGACACGGGATCCTCCGGGGCGCGACGAGGGCTCGGGTGAGCCCGGTTAGGAGTCGCCGCCTCCGCCCGCCGTGGCCTGCGCCAGCTCGTGTTGCAGGTCCGCCAACTCGGTGCCGCCCGCCATCAGTTGCGTCAACTCCTCCTTGGTCAGCTCGTCCTTGGCGAAGTCGCCCAGCGACTGGCCCCGGTTGAGGATCATAAACCGATCCCCGACCGGCCAGGCGTGATGCGGGTTGTGGGTGATGAAGATCACCCCCAACCCCCGGTTGCGGGCTTCCACGATGTAGCGGAGCACCACCCCCGACTGTTTCACGCCCAAGGCGGAAGTGGGCTCGTCCAAGATCAGCACCTTGGCCCCGAAGTAGGCGGCCCGGGCGATGGCCACCGACTGGCGTTCGCCCCCGGACAGGGTGCCCACCGCCTGCTCGGTGTCCCGAATGTCGATCCCCATTTTGGCCAGCTCCCCTTTGGCGATGCCGGACGCTTTCTCCCGGTCCACCACGTTCAGGAAACCCAGTTTGGTGGGTTCAGACCCCAGGAAGAAGTTGCGCCACACCGACATCAGCGGCACCACCGCCAGGTCCTGGTAGACGGTGGCGATGCCGCGGGCCAAGGCTTGGCGGGGCGAGTCGAACATCACCTCCTCGCCTTCCACGAACAACTTGCCCTCGCTCTGCTGGTGGGCGCCGGCCAGGATCTTGATAAAGGTGGACTTGCCGGCCCCGTTGTCTCCCAGCACGCAGGTCACCGCCCCCGCCTGCACCGAGGTGGTGATGTCCCGCAGGGCGATGATGTTGCCGTAGAACTTGGAGATGTCCTGGATCTCCAGAAGAGTGTTGTCGTTCATTTTGTCGCCTCCGCCTTTCCACGGACGTAGTTATTGACCATCACCGCCAACAGCAGTATCACGCCCACGAACAGCCAGCGCCAGTCCGAGTTCCATCCCGCGAACGGGATGCCCTGGAAGGACATGGCCATGATCAGTGCGCCGATGGAAGCCCCGGCCGCCGAGCCGTAGCCTCCGGTGAGCAGGTTGCCGCCCACTACCGCCGCGATGATGTAGAGAAATTCGTTGCCGTCGCCGACGTTGGCCTGCACCGAGTTGAGCCGGAAGGCGATCAACATTCCCACCAGCCAGGCCGCCCCCGACACCATCATGAACAACTGGGTCTTGGTGCGGGCGGCCGGGACTCCCACTTGCCGGGCGGCGTTCTTGTTGCCTCCCACCGCGAACGTCCAGCTTCCGAACTTGGTGCGCATCAGAAGCCAGGTGGCGAAGATGGAGAACAGGAAGAAGTAGAGGATGGACACCCGATAGGTGGTGATTCCAGCCCCTTCGTTTTCGGCCGCGGTGGACCACAACAGTTTGAGGGCGATGGCGCCCGCAAACAGCAAAATGGAGGCTACGGCCAGGATGCGCCCCAACTTGTCCGCGGCCGGGTCGGTGCGGCGCCGTTGCTCGAACAGCAACCGGATGACGGCCGCGATCAGCAACACCAGGGCGGACAGCATGATCCAGGCGAAGAACTCGGCCCGGAACTTGCGGGAGAGGGCTTCCGACTGAATGACGAAACCCACCGCGGCGATCACCGCCGAGGTGAGGACCGTGATCAAAAACCGGGTGATGGGCGAGGAGTCCGCTTTGCGGGCCGCGATCAGCAACATCAGCACCCCGAGAATGACCAGGCCGCTGAACAGGATGGCCCGCAGGCCCTGCACTGTGAGCAGGATTCCCAGCACGGTTTCCGAATCGGAGCTGAGCGACATGCCCAAGACGACGCCCAGGGCGACCAGGCCCAAACCGATCAGGACCCGGGCGACGATGGCGCCGTCCATCTTTAAGGATCCTTTGGCGACGGAGGAAAATTCGAACCGCAACCGGGAGTAGCCCATGATTCCCACTACCAGCCCGGCCCCCATCACCAACCCCCAAGTCCAGTTGGCGCCTACGCCGTCGGTTTGGGTGAGCATGATCAGGCCCAGCAGGGCCGCCGCCGCCCCGATTCCGGCGGTGATGAAACTGGCCGGTCTCAGCTGCGGGCTGCGGGTGAGGCTCTGTTCCAGAATGGCCAGGATGAGGGCGGCCGCCCCCAGCACGGCCAGGATGGCGAATATAACGTCCCGGCCCCCCAGGAAGGTTTCCCACAGGTGGTTGTTGCGCACCCATACCCCGCCGAAGATGTTGGCCCAGAAGTCGTAGTCGGGGGCGTTGTCCAAACCTTCCACGATCACCTTGTCGGTGAACAGTTTGGAGAAACCCAGCTTGGCCCCCCGCAGGGCGAAGAACGTGCCCAGGGTGACGATGAAGCTGGGCAACCCGGTTTTTTCCACCAGGGTTCCGTTCACCCATCCGATGCCCATGGCGAACAGGAAGGTGATGGGAATGGCCACCGTCAGGGGCAAGCCGGCCCCGCCCAGCGGTCCCACGTCCTTGACCAGCAACACCACCAACATTCCGGTGGCCCCGGTCATCGCCCCCGAGGACAGGTCGAACTCGCCGCCGATCATCAGCAGGGCCACCGCCACCGCCATTATTCCCAGCGAGGTGGAGACGTCCAGATAGTTGTTGGTGCCGGCGGTGGTGCCGAACACGTCGCTCACCGCCCAGAAAACAATCCAGATGGCCCCGGTGCCGATCAGGGCCCCGATCTCGGGGCGGGTGAGAAGCCGCTGGATGGGTCCGCGATAGGCGAGGCGCTCGTCGCCGCCGGTCGCGGCCGGAGCCGGCTCCGGGACGTCGGCGCCGTTGTCGCCGTCGGCTACGGCCGGGACGTCGGTTCCGTTGGCTACCTCCGCCATTGCCCCGCTCCCGCGTTCAGAAGAACAGTCGCCCGCTTCACCTGTGCCTCCTTCCTAGCCCGGCGCTGACCATTACGACAATTACCATAGTCGGCCGAACTGACAATACCGGTCATATGAACGGGGAATGCTACACGGTTTAATTGCGCAGGTCGGGAAATCCGGCAAATTTTTTTTCCCGCCATAAAACGGAGGGGCCGCCCCGGGGCGGCCCCTCTCGTTAGTTTAAGCCGGGTTTGGTTTAGCGGGTGCCCGCGTCCACCAACTCCTTGACCTGGGCCACGTTGGCAGTGGTGACGAAGCCGGGTCCGGTGAGGACCGGCAGGCCGCCGCCCACCGTGTTCAGGTTGGTGGCGTACAAGTACAGGGCGACGATGGTCAAGTAGCCCTGCAGGTACTGTTGCTGATCCACCGTGAAGTGGACGTTCCCGGCCTCGATTTCGGTGATCAGGTCCGCGGAAATATCGAACCCGCCGATGAACAGCTCGCGTCCCGCCTGGGTGCCGGCCTCCACCGCCCGCACCGCCACGTTGGGGCCTACGCCCAGCACGGCGTCGATCTCGGGGTCGGCCTGCAACGCGGCTGCGATGGTAGCGGCCTGCTCCTCCGGGTTGGAGTCCAGACCTACGAACTGGGTCACAACATCGCCGTTAAAGGTGGCTTCCAGCCCGTCGCAACGTTCCTCCAAGCCGATGTTGCCCTGCTCCTGCTGGGCGCACATGACCTTTGAGGCCCCCAAGTCGTTGAAACGGAGCCCGGCGCCGTTGCCGGCTACGATCTCGGTCTGGCCGATGTGGGTGATGGCCCCCAGATCCTGGTAGTCGTTGGCCCCCGAGTTGAGGGTGATGGCCGGAATGCCGGCGTCGGTGGCTTCTTTCACCGCCGGGCCCAGAGCCTCCGGGTTGGCCAGGGAAACGCCGATGCCGTCCGTGCCGGCGGCCACCGCCGCGTTCACATCCTGGACTTGGCGTTCGGGGTCGTTGTTGGACGGGCTCCAAATCATGTTCACGCCCAGCGATTTGGCCGCCGCTTCGGCGCCCCGCTTCACCACCGACCAGAACACGCCGTCGTCGGCGTGGGTGACCATATGGAAGGTCAGGTCCATGCTTTGCGTGGGGTCGACGGGGGTGGCCTCGGGGGCCTCTGTGGTGGTGGCCTCCGCCGCGGGGGCGTCCGCCGTGGTGGCGGGGGCCTCGGTTCCGGCGGGGGCGTCGGTGGTGGTGGCGTCGTCGGCGGAGTCGCCTCCGCAAGCCGCGAACACCAACGCCAATACGGACACTAGGGCCAGCAGACGTAGTTGCTTCATGGGTTCTCCTTTTGCTTGGTTGCTGTCGCCTCTGCATTCGGGCGGTGGGCGGCAAACCTAAAACTCCAAGAGCTCCGCCTCGCCCTTTAGCAAATTAACCAATTTAGAACCGTCCCCGTCCCCTGTCAAAACCAAAACGGCGGTTTGTCGACTAAAAGCGGTGCCGGGCGGGAACGGATTGCCCCCGCCCGGCCGGGGATTGGTATAATCGGGGCATGTCCGCCGACGCCCGCACCGCAGGCAACGCCCGCGCCCGCCGCCTTGTTACGGGGTTGATGATGGGGCTGTTGATGTTATCGCCGGCCTTGGCGGCCGGGACGGCGTGGGCGCAGGAGGCCGAGACCGAGACCGGGGGCGAGGCCGGGGCGGCGGCGCAGGCTCCCGAACCCGCCGTAGCGGTCCCGGACGACGCCCCGCAGGAACCCGACCCGGAATGGTCCTACCGGTTTTTGGTTCCGACCGCGCTGGTTCTGGGCACGGTGGCGGTGGTGGGGGCCATCATTATGTACTTTGTGCGGGTGACGAGAAACCGCTACCGGGTCATCAAGTGACCGTCCGCCGCCGGGCGGGACGGGCCGGGCGGGGCCGGTGACGTTCGACGAGGCGGGATGGGAGATGGCCGTCCGGATGGCGGCGCGCACCGGCGGGGCGGCCTCCCCGCTGGGAAACTCCTACCACCGGGCGGTTTTGGAGGCGGACGCGGCGGTGATGATGGAACGCGCCTACCGGATGGCGGCCGAGGAAACCGGACTGCCCGTCGCCGGCCGGGTGACGGCGGCGGTGGTGGATCGTTCCGGCTGGGTGGAGCGCAGCCTCTCTTTTTTCTCCCGCGTGATGTCCCCGTTGCATGAAGAAATAGAGCGCCGGTGGGGGGAATCCGGGAGGCGGGGGACGGCGGCCAAACGCCTGTTGCAGGCGGAGACGGGGGCGGTGTTGGGATTGTTGTCCCGTCGGGTGCTCGGACAGTACGAACTGGCCCTTCCCTCCGGCGACGACGACTCCGACTCGGTCTGCTTGGTGGCCCCCAACATTCTGGAGATAGAGCGCCGCCGCCAGTTCCGCCCCGATGAGTTCCGGTTCTGGATCTGCCTGCACGAGGCTACCCATCGTTTGCAGTTCACCGGCGTTCCCTGGATGCGGTCCTATTTCATGGGGCTGTTGGAAGAGGCGTCTTCCATGCTGGTGGGGGAGGAGGGGCGGTTGCTGAACGTAGTTGCGGGAATTCGGCGGGCCTTGGCCGAGGGCCGCCCGATTCTGGACGAGGCGGGCCTGCCGGGACTTTTGGCGGGCCCCGGGCAACGGGAGGTCCTGGACCGCCTGCAGGCCCTGATGACGTTGCTGGAGGGCCACGGACATGCGGTTATGGACCGGATCGGGGCCCGTTGCCTGGTGACCGGCGAGCGGATGTCCCGTCTGCTGGACGGCTCCGGCGACGGGAAGGATCAAAAACTGGGTCTTCTGTTGCGCTTGGCCGGAGTGGGGATGAAACTGAAACAGTACCAGACCGGGGCCGCTTTCATCTCCTACGTGGAGCAACGGGCCGGATGGGGGGCCGTGGACCGGGCTTGGGAATCGGCGGCGGCCCTGCCCACCCTGGCCGAGATCGAGGAACCGGAACGGTGGTTGTCTCGCGTCGCCTGACCGGGCTGGCCGAGGCGGCGGTAGCGGGCGCGGCGGCGGCTACGGATGCGCGGCAACCGGTCTTGGCGGCCCTGAGCGGAGGGGCGGACAGCGCCGTTCTGGCCTGGGCGGTGCGCCGGGCCGGGCGGGAATGCCGGACGGCCCATGTTCATCATGGCTGGCCCGCCTCGGAGCGGATGGAGCGGGCGGCCCGGGACGTCGCCGACTTTCTGGGATTGGAGTGCGAGGTGCGGCGGGTGGAGACGGACGGGGCCGGTTCCCCGGAGGAGGCGGCCCGCATCGCCCGCTACCGGGCTTTGGAGGAAATGCGCCGACCGGCGGAGGTGATCGCCACCGGTCATACCCGCACCGACCAGGCGGAGACCGTGCTGGGAAACCTGATGTGGGGGGCGGGACTGGACGGGTTGCGCGGCGTTCACCGCCGCCGGGGCCGGGTGGTGCGCCCCCTGCTGGAGGTGGACCGTTCCCGGACCCGGGAGTTGGCCGAGTTGCTTTCCCTGCCTTTCCGGGACGACCCGGCCAACGAGGAACAACGTTTCCGGCGGGTGCGAATCCGCTCCGCCCTGGCCGCTTGGGAGCGGTCCCTGTCGGCCGGGATGACCGACCGGTTGGCCGACCTGGCCGCGGCCGCGGAGGCCGACCTTGACTTCCTGCGGGAGCGGGCGGGGGCCGTCCCGGTGGAAAGCGACGGGGGCCGGGCGCGGATTCCGTTGGGGATGTTGCGCACCCTGCCGGACGCCCTGGCCCTGCGGGCGGTGCGGCGGGGGTTGCGGGAGACGGGCGGGGGCCGTCCCGGGACCCGCCGGGATGCGGAGGCGGCCCTGGCCGCGGCCCGGGGCGGTCCGGCGGCGGGACTGTCCGGCGGCCGGCGGGCGGAACGGCAAGGCGCGCATCTGGTGATCGGAGGCCCGGAGGAGGAGGAGCGGCCCCCGCCGCCGGCGGTTTGGGAATGGGAGGGGACGGGGCGCTGGGGGGAATGGACCTGGGAGGCCCGGCGGCGCACCGGCCCGGTGCGGGCCTTTCCCTTGTCGGCGCGGCGGCAGTTTTTCTCCCTGGACCTGTTGCGGGACGGCCCGGCCGTCATCCGGAGCTGGACCGCGCAGGACCGCATCCCTTTCGCCTCGGGCCATAAGACCGTCGCCGACGTGCTGGCCGAAGCCCGCATTCCCGCTCGCGTGCGGAACCGGTGGCCGGTCTTGGAGGCGGGGGGGCGGGTAGTGTGGGTTCCGGGTGCCCGGCGCGCCGACTGCGGATGGGTGGCGCGGGAGGCGGACGGGTTTCTGGAGGCGACGGCGGTGCGGGAGGAACAATGGAAGTCGGTCGCGTACTGATCAACGAGCGGGAGATAGCCGCCCGGTGGCGGGAGTTGGGGGAGCGCATCACCCGCGACTACCGGGGCGAGGAGTTGCTGATGGTGGGCGTTCTCAAAGGCGGGTTCATCACGTTGGCCGACCTGGCCCGTTGCGTCCGGTTGCCGGTGCGCTTCGATTTCATCGCCACTTCCTCCTACGGCGACGGAACCGCCTCCTCGGGGGTGGTGCGCATCCTGAAAGACCTGGACGAGGAAATCTCCGGGCGGCATGTGCTGATCGTGGAGGACATCGTGGACACCGGCCTCACCTTGGACTATCTGTTGAAAATGCTCCGGGTGCGCCGGCCCGCCTCCTTGGAGTTGGCGGCTTTCCTGCTCAAGGAGGGGATGCAGGAGAAGCCGCTCGACGTGCGTTACCTGGCGTTCACCATCGGCCCCGAGTTCGTGATCGGCTACGGATTGGACTACGCCCAGAAATACCGTCACCTACCCTATGTGGGAGTGATGGAGGAATAGCGCCCGGCGGCCGGATGGTGTATCTTTGGCGGAAGGGCCGCCCGTCGCGGGGCGCGGGCGGGCGTAATTTTGGAAATGTCGTAAAATATACGATGCCGCCCTCGTCCGTCCCCAACCGGGGCCGGGCGCATCCGGCGAACATGCGGCGGGAGCGCGGCGAAACTAAAACTCAGGAACGCTTGAAAAACACCGAAATAGGAAAACACGGGAAAATAACGCAATGAAAAAAACGGCCCGCACCATCATCATCTACGGACTGGCCATCGTGATGCTGGTGCTGATGGGACAGCGCTTCTTCGGTTCTTCCGTCGAGTACGAGGAAACCGACCTGACCGTATTCGAGACGGCGGTGCGGAGCGGGGTGGTGGCCGAAGTGACCTTGTTGGAACGCTCCCACGCGGTGGAGGGTTCCCTGAAGGACGGCGAGATCGCCCCGGTGGGAATCACCTCCCGGTTCCGGGTGCTGTACCCGGCGGAGTACGGGGACGAGCTGACCAGGTTGCTGTTGGACAACGGGGTGGAGGTGACCACCGACGCCGAGCCGCCCACTTTCTGGGATTTCTTCCTCAGTTTCCTCCCCTGGCTGGTGATTATCGGGTTCATGGTGTTCATTTTTCTGCAAATGCAGGGCGGCGGCAGCCGGATAATGCAGTTCGGCAAGGCCAAGGCCAAGCAGGTGCAGAAAGATCAGCCCAAAGTGACCTTCGAGGATGTGGCCGGCTTGGAGGAGGCCATCGAAGAGCTGGGGGAAATCAAGGAGTTCCTGCAGTCGCCGGACAAATTCCGGGCCATGGGGGCCAAAATCCCGAAAGGGGTGTTGCTGTACGGTTCGCCGGGCACCGGCAAGACCTTGTTGGCCAGGGCGGTGGCCGGCGAGGCCGGGGTGCCGTTCTTTTCCATTTCGGGGTCGGACTTCGTGGAGATGTTCGTGGGGGTGGGGGCCAGCCGGGTGCGGGACCTGTTCGAACAGGCCAAGTCGGCCGCCCCGGCCATCGTGTTCATCGATGAAATCGACGCGGTGGGCCGGCACCGGGGGGCGGGCCTGGGCGGCGGCCACGACGAGCGGGAGCAGACCCTCAACCAGTTGCTGGTGGAACTGGATGGGTTCGACGTTTCCAGCGGGGTGATAGTGATCGCGGGCACCAACCGGCCGGACATTCTGGATCCGGCCCTGCTCCGCCCGGGCCGCTTCGACCGGCAGGTGGTGGTGGACCGTCCCGACCTGAAAGGCCGGACCGCGATTCTGGGCGTGCACGCCAAAGGAAAACCGTTGGAGGAGGGAGTGGATCTGGAGGTGATCGCCCGTTCCACTCCCGGTTTCACCGGGGCCGACCTGGCCAACCTGATCAACGAGGGGGCCCTGTTGGCCGCCCGGCGCGACAAGGCGCAGATCGGTCGTTCCGAGCTGGAGGAGGCCATCGACCGGGTGATCGCCGGCCCGGAGCGCAAAAGCCGGGTGATGACCGACCAGGAACGCCGGGTGACCGCCTATCACGAGGGCGGGCACGCCCTAGTCGGCTACGCCCTCCCCAACGCCGACCCCATTCACAAGGTGACCATCATTCCCCGGGGGCGGGCGGGCGGATACACGCTGGCCCTCCCCACCGAGGACCGCAACTATATGCGCCGTTCCGAGTTGACCGACCAGTTGGCCATGCTGATGGGGGGGCGGGCGGCCGAAGAGTTGATTTTCGCCGATCCGACCACCGGGGCCTCCAACGACATCGAAAAAGCCACCGAAATGGCCCGGCGCATGGTGATGGAATACGGGATGAGCGACAACCTGGGCCCGATGAAGTACGGGAAAGGACACGGCGAGGTTTTCCTGGGGCGGGACTATTCCAGCCAGCAGGACTATTCCGACGAGGTGGCGGCCGCCATCGACGACGAGGTGCGGGCCCTGCTCAACCAGGCCCACGAGGAGGCGGACCGGATTCTCACCACCCACCTCGCGGCCCTGCACCGGCTGGCGGACCGGTTGTTGCAGGCGGAGACCCTGCAGGCGGAGGAAATCGAGGAGATTTTCCACGATGTGCACAAGTGGGAGATGAGCAAAAAAGGAGAGACGCGCATCCAGGCCCCGCCGCCCAACCCATCCCTGCCCGAGCAGGCGGCGGCGGCCGCGGTGGAGGAAGCCCCCGCCGCCCCCGCTCCCGCCTCTCCTCCCGCCCGCCCCCCGTCCCCCTCGCCGGCCCCGGCTTCGGGTTGACGGGCGGGCGGCCGCGCCGGGAAAGCCCAACCAGGGAAAGACGGTGTCCCCGGTTATCGACCAGCCGGCCATCGCGGAGGCGATGCGCCGGATTCTGCTGGCCATCGGCGAAGACCCCGACCGGGAGGGCCTGGCCGAAACGCCGCAGCGGGTGGCCCGGATGTACGCCGAGATTTTCGAGGGCTTGGACCAGGATCCCCGCCGGGAGTTGCGCCGGGTGTTCGCGGAGGACGGCCACCGGGAGATGGTGATGGTGCGCGACATCACTTTCTATTCCATGTGCGAGCACCATTTTCTGCCTTTCTACGGACGCTCCCATATCGCCTACCTGCCGGACGGAACGGTCACCGGCTTGTCCAAGTTGGCCCGTTTGGTGGAGGGCTTCGCCCGCCGTCCGCAGATGCAGGAGCGGCTCACCGCCCAGTTGGCGGAAACTTTGATGGAAACCCTGCGACCGCGGGGGGCGCTGGTGGTGTTGGAGGCGCGCCATTTGTGCATGGAAATGCGGGGAGTGGGGAAACCCGGTTCGGTCACCCAGACTTCGGCGGTGCGGGGCTTGTTCGCCACCAATCCGGCCACCCGGGCCGAGGCTTTCTCCCTGATCTCCGGGGGGCGCGTTTGACGCGCCCGGCGCGGCCGGCGTGGCGGGTGCGGGGCGGGCTGTTGGACCCCGGTCGGTCGGCCCTGATCATGGGGGTGGTCAACGTCACCCCCGACTCTTTTTCGGACGGGGGGAAGTTTTTCAGCCCAGAGCGGGCCGCGGCCCGGGGGCGGCGGTTGCGGGAGGAGGGGGCCCATATCATCGACGTGGGCGGGGCGTCCACCCGGCCCGGGGCGGAGGAGATCGCCGAAGCCGAGGAGTTGCGAAGGGTGACGGAGGTGGTGCGGGAGTTGGCGGCGGAAGGGCCGGTTTCCATCGACACCTACCGTCCGCGGGTGGCGGAGGCATGCCTGGAGGCGGGGGCGGCGGCGGTGAACGATGTGACCGCGTTGGCCGCCGACGGCATGGCCCGGGTGTGCGGCGAGGCGGGGGCGGGGGTGGTCCTCATGCATATGCAGGGCGATCCGCGCACCATGCAAATCCGTCCCCGCTACGGGGAGGTGGTGACCGAAGTGCGGGATTTCCTGCGGGCCCGGGCGGAGGCGGCGGAGGCGGCGGGGGTGGAGCGCCGGGCGATCGTCGTCGATCCGGGAATCGGTTTCGGCAAAACGCTCTCCCACAACCTGGAGTTGCTGGCCGGGTTGGGGACGTTGGCCGCCGACGGGCGTCCGGTGGCGGTGGGTGTTTCCCGCAAGTCGTTTCTGGGCCGCATAACGGGACGGCCGGTGGAGGACCGGGATACGGCCTCGGCGGCCGCGGCCGCCTTGGCCGTCCGCAACGGGGCGTCGGTGATCCGGACGCACAACGCGGCCGCCGCCGCGGATGCGGCCGCGGTGGCCTACGCTATGGTTGAGGCATCCGAGTAGGTCGGCGAGGGCGAGGATGACTACGGGACTGCAACCGCGTGACTTCACGTGGGTGATGAAAGGCCGGTTGGCCGTTTCCAGCCGGATCGGCGGGCACGGCTTTGAGCACCGGCCGGTGCGCCGGCGCGAAGAAATTACCTGGTTGCGGGAAAACGGGTTCACGGCGGTGGTGTCCCTTCTGCCCAGCGTGCACAACATCGAGGTGTACAACAAGGAGGAGGGGCTGGTCGCCTACCACGCCCCGGTGAAAGCGGAATACGACCGGGAGGCGGTGTTCCGGGTGTTTCCCGTTCTGGACGAGGCCTTGACCGACCCGGCGGCGCGGGTGCTGGCGCACAAGGACTTGGTGGACGGAACCATGGCCGGGATGCTGGCCGGATACATCAAACACGCCGGTTTGGTGGAAGACGAGATGACCGCCGCCCGGGTTATCGAAGGAATCCTGGGCCGTCCGCTCGGACCCGACGAGCGTGGGCTGATCCCCCCCGACGATTGAGGCCGGCTTGGACAGGATCGCCGTCCGCGGCCTGCGGGTGTTCGCCCGGCATGGGGTTTTGGAGTCGGAACGCCTCCGGGGGCAGGATTTTCTGATCGACGTAACCGCCCACCTGGACGTTTCCGCCGCGGCCGCCGCCGATGACCTGACCCGCACCCTGGATTACGGCGAGTTGATTTCGGCCATCAGCCGCCGGGTGCGGGAGGAACGGTGGAACCTGATTGAGCGGGTGGCGCAACGGGTGGCGGAGCTGGTGTTGGAGAACCCGCTGGTGGAGCGGGCGGAGGTGACCGTCCGCAAACCGGAGGCGCCGGTGGCGGAGCCGGTGGAGGAGGTGTCGGTTTCCATAACCCGCTCCCGGCTCCGGCCCTGGGCTCCGTGAGCGATGCCGCGGGCGGCAGTGTCCCTCGGCTCCAATCGGGGCGACCGCCTGTTTTATTTGACCGAAGCGGTGGAGCGCCTGGGGGAGCTGGGGGAGACGGCGGGGCTGTCGTCCCTGTACCAAACCGCGCCCTGGGGAGGGGTGGAGCAGGACGACTTCTACAACGCGGCGCTGGTGCTGGACGCGGACTGCGACCCTTTTTTCCTGCTGGGGGCATTGCACGGGATAGAAGCCCGCTTCGGCCGGGTGCGGGGACGGAAATGGGGGCCGCGAACCCTGGATTTGGATCTGATCCTGTACGGGGAGCGGACTGTGCGCAAGGAGTGGATCACCGTGCCCCACCCGCATTACCGCGCCCGGCGGTTCGTGGCGGAGCCGCTGGCGGAGGCATGGCCGCAGGCCCGTCACCCGGACGGAACCCTGATCTCCGACCTGCTCCCCGCCCTGTCCGACCAGCACATTCGCCGTTTGCAAACTCCCTCTTGGCCCGGCCCCCGCATCATCCCGCCGGAGCCCCCGCCAACCCCGTAACCCGTAAGCGGCTCACCCCCAATAACCACGGGCCGTCAGCCGGTCGATGGCGTCCAGCGCCCGCGCCAAAGAAGGCGACCGCCCCGCCGCCCGCTCCGGATCCCACCCCGTCAAGGCAAAGTCTATGATACGTTTCACATATCCCGGTCCGGTCTGTCCTCCCATGGTTGATAAATCTGTCATTTGTTTTCTAACTTCGGAGCTTTTAGAGCGGCGGCAGTGATTGATTAGGTCGCGCTTGGGATCGTCTGATTCATCCGGTTTGATCTCATGTGATTTGAGATGAACCGCGAATTCTTTAGAGAATCCTTCCACATCCGCTAAAAGCCAGCTCTCTATAGCCCGGACTGGTATACGGAGACATAACCCTTGCGGTACCTCGAAAGGTAATAATTGATTGATTAGAGTTGGAGCGCATTCTGCATCTTTGTCAAGATCACGGAGGATAAGAATGTTACCCCGTAAGGAGCCTTCACTCAATACTGCGTCGATTTTTGTTTTGCCCAATCCTACTATTAAGCGCGAGGGTTGCAGATTTACTCTGCTGATAAGTCGTTCAGCCACCGGAACATCGGTTGGGCCTTCTACCATATATTTGATTATATTCATTATGCGAACTTATGGGCTATTTTATGAGCGTTTTCGGGCTGTGATAGTGGTATAACAGAACTACCAACTGGGAGCCCCATTTCTATAGTTTCATTAACTTGTTGTATACTGTTAGTGGTGATAGCATTCGTACCCTCTTTCCCCGGTTTTAGCAGAACAACTTCTTGCGGATTTATTCCTTCATCTTCCAACATATGGGTGGAATGAGTAGTTAGGATGACTTGGGATTTGAGCCTCCTTGCGAAATAAATTAAAGTTGGTATCCAGCGAACCACCTCTGTATGCAGGGATAACTCGGGTTCTTCCAACAACACCGGCCCCTTTTTTTCTTGTAAAGCCCATAGCAGGCCGATAAGACGGAGGGTACCGTCGGAGAAATCCCGTTCGTCTTGAAAGGCAGGGTGAGCCCGCCAATGGTCGTAGCGTCCTTGGAGATGCCATTTGCCTATTTCATCTTGGGTTAATTCTAGTTTGTCTAATTGAGGTACTGCTATTCTCAAAGATTCATTTATGGCATGCAACCGCTTTTCCCGGGATCGTTTATGAGTTTTGGCCATCTGGATTAAAAGGTCTGTTCCATAGGGGTCATTGTCAACCGTCGCCACGCGTTCCGGCTGTCGTACGAATTGGGGAACGAGATGCAGATACCGGACTGAAGCAAGAAACCCCGATATTTCCCGGAATTCTTTGTTGGCGGTAACCTGTTCCAAATGAGTTTGGATAAGCAGTTCCGGGTCGCTTATGTCACTTTGGTCGGGACGCTCCAAGATTACATCACCGTTGGCGATGACTTTCTCTTTATGCAGGATAGGTCGCCGCTGGCCCCTGCCCTCGGACTTGAAGGTCAGCTCGTATCGCCACCTCTCCGGATGGTCGTCATCCCCGATGCCGACGGCGAGGGTTACATGGCCGTGGTTGTAGTTGCGAGCGGCCAGGCAACGGACGCGGGTCAGCCCGCCCCGGCTGTTAACCGCCTGCCCGAAGCCGGAGGAGGCCGTATCCCGCAGGAAGCGGATGGCGTCTAGCAGGTTGGATTTGCCGGAGGCGTTGGGGCCGATGATGAACACCCGGTCCCGCAGGGCGAGGTCGGCGTCTCTGAAGTTGCGCCAGTTTTTGAGTTGCAGGCGGGTGATGCGCATTCGCCGATTATAACACAAGCCGACCGGCTAAGGTTCCGCCCTCAAGAACCCCGGGATGCCCATCCGCGCCCGCCAGCCGGCGTCCGGGGCGCAATCACCGCCAGATGCCTTCGGCGGTCAGCCGGTCGATGGCGGCCAGTGCCTGTTTCAAAGATGGTGACCGTTTCGCCGCCCGCTCCGGACACCAATTCTTCTGGGCGAATTGCCTGAGCAAGGTTGTGTATTGCGGTCCGGTTTGGGCTCCCTTGTCCGGTACCATTCCCAACTTTACGTTGCGGTTTTTGGAGCGACGACAGTGATTTATCAGATCCCGCTTGGAGTTTTCTGATTCGTCGGGGTTGATCAGGTGTGCCTTAAGGTGGACTTCGAATGTTTGCGAGAAACCATCTACATCGGCCAGTAGCCAACTTTCGACTTGGTGAACCGGTATTCGCAGGCACAGGCCGTCCGACCTTTTGGGTGGAAGCAGTTTGTGCAGTAATGCAGGAGCGCATTCCGCATCGTTGTCAAGATCGCGGAGAACAAGAAAATTGCCCGGCCAGGTCAGTTGTTTCAACACCTTGTCAACGAGCGATTTGCCTTTGCCCTCCATAAACTTGACGGGTTCCAAACCCGTTCTTTGTATGAGCCTCTCGGCAACCGGTTCATCGGTTACGCCCTCCACCAGATATTGTATGATTGTCATGTAGGCAGGAGCTTGGCGGCTAGGTCGTTGATGTTGTCGGCTTGAGTGGCGGGATGGATCGCATCACCCACTGGAAAATCCATTTGCATTATTTCCTGTACGCGCTCCACCTGATCAGCCATTTTAGCGATGGAACCGCGGTCCGTAGGTTGTATCGAGACGACTTCCCTCGGTCCTATGCCGGAGTCTTGCAACATATCTCTGGAATGCGTGGTAAGTATGACCTGCGAGGGTATTCCCATTTGCAGGATGCTGAATATTGCCGGGATTTGGCGAACCGCGTCCGAATGCAAAGATAACTCCGGTTCCTCGAGCAGTATCGGTCCCTTGCTATCTAAAAGGGCCCACATTAAACCTATCAAGCGCAAGGTTCCATCCGAGAAGTCTCGTTCATCTTGCAATGCTTTCTGCGATTTCCAGTGTTGGTAGCGTCCTCCCATATGCCAGCGACCGGCCGTATCTTGCACCAGTTGCAGGTTTTCCATTTGGGGAGCCACTATTCGCAGGGCCTTGTTGATGGTCGCCAGCCGTTCCTTGCGAATCTCCTCATCGGTATTGGCGATGAGGGCTACCAGATCGCCCCCGAAGGGATCCCGGTCGGCGACCGCCACTCGTTCCGGGTGTCGGATAAACTGCGGCACGACGTGCAAGTAACTAATGGAAGACAAAAATTCGGCTATTTCGCGGAACTTCTTGTTGGCGTTAGCTTGTTCCAAGTGCGTCTGCAATAACCCCCCCGGGTCTTCCCTGTCCTGTTGGTCCGGCCGTTTAAGCAAAAATCCTTCCTCGTCGCGTACCGTTTCCCGCTTGACTATTGCCTTGTTCCCGCTCCCTATGGAGCGTTTGAAAACCAATTCGTATATCCACTTGGCGGGACTCTCATCGTTCATAAGAAAAGCTGTGCTGTCGTCGTCTCCGATGCCGACTGATACGGTTACCTCGTCCGATATGTAGGGAGTGTCGGCTAGACAGTTTATGTTGCCGAAGCCGCCCCGGGCGTTGACCGCGTTCTGAAAATTATTGGTTACGACTTCTTTCAGGAAGCGGAGGGCGTCCAGCAGGTTGGATTTGCCGGAGGCGTTGGGGCCGACGATGAACACCCGGTCCTGCAGGGAAACGTTGACGTTGCTGAAGTTGCGCCAGTTTTTGAGCCGCAGGTGGGTGATGCGCATACGCTTATTATGCCACAGGTTGCTGGGTAATAACGCCGTCGGGACGGATGACGGTGGGCAGGCCGTCGGCCAGGTCCGAGTAACCCTCCCCGGCCGCCGCCACCGGGCAGGAACGGTGCGGATACAGCTCGGCGGCGGCCAGCGCCCCCACCGTGATGATGTGGTCGGGGGACTGCAAAATAATCCCCGCCGGGCCGGCCCCGATGCGGATGCATTCCGCCAAGGCCGCGGACCCGGTGGTGGAACCCCGTCCGTGGGGCATTATCAGGATGCGGCCGGTTACGGACCGCCCCGCCGCGGGGTGGCGGCGGTCGATGATCATCCCGTCCGCCGGGTTGATCCCGCCCCAGAAACTGATGGGCTCGGCCAACTTGAGGCCCGCTCCCCGGGCCGCTCCGGCCAGCAGGGGCGTTCCCTTCACCCGGATCAGCTCCACCGGTCGCCTTCCCGTATCACCCGGCCCGCCACCGCCGACTCTACGCACTCCGATACCGAGGCGAACGCCACTTCTATCCCCAGGTTGGCGGGGGCGTAGTAAGCCCATTTGGCCGAGTCGCACATGGCCAGCCGGACTTCCTCGTCCAGGATGGAGGTGACGTACGTGCAGGTGTCGGTTACGAACACCACTCCTTGTTCCTCCAGTTCCCGGGCCGCGTCCAACTCGGCCAGGGTGTCCCGTCCCAGGTTCACGTACAGGGTCACCCGCGGATGGACCGCCCGCCCGTCCAGCAACCGGCGCAGTCGTTCCACCTGCCGGGCCGAGTAATGGGGGGTTCCCAGGTTGACCGCCTGCAACTCCCCCCCGTCGGCGGTGGACAGGGCCCGCCGGGCGGCGGACAGGCGGGACGGGGTCACCTCTTCCCGGCGCAGGCCGGGGCCGGCCGCCGTCGCCAGGTCGGGGGCCTCCGGGGTCACCCCGACCATGTGGAACATTCCCACCGCGCCGGAGGAGGCGGCCGCCGCCCCCAGGACTTTCAACTGGTCTTCGGAGGCCTCCTCCAGCCCGGTGATGACCGGCACCCCGGCCCCCGCGTCATATCCGATCAGAAATCCCAACACGGCGAACAATTCTTCGCTCGCCAGACTCTCCGCGGAGAAACCCGTTAGGTGATAGTGAACGTCCGCCCGGCGGTTGCGGTCCAGGTACAAGCCCATTTCCGGAGCCCGCCCGGTGAGGGCGGCGGCGATGTCCGCGAAGTCCCCGAAGCGGGGAGTGCGCGCCCCCAGCGCCGAGTTGGCGAACACCACCGCGTTGGACTCCCCCCACGCCACGTATTCGCCGCGGGCGGGCCGGTTTACCATCTGGTAGGGGGCGCAGGTCCAGGTGGGTTCGCATCCCATATCCGCGAAAGCCCGCATGGTTTCCCGTCCCATGCGCCGGGCGGATTCCTCCCCTCCCACCAGCCCGGGGTGCAACAGGTCCACCGACCCGATGTTGAGGGTGGTGGGGACCCGCACCCGCCCCCCCAGGTCCCGCAACCGGGCGGCGAAGTCCAGGGAGGCCCGTCCCTGGCACAGGGCGCTGTCCACATGGGCCCCGGTGATGTCCAGCAGGCGCCGGGCCCCGGCCGCCCGGGCCAGGCCCGCCACCAGGCGCATGGCCATGGCGACCGCCGGTCCCTCCTCGCCCGCCAGCATGGCCCGGTCCAGCGGGGTCAGTTGCAAATCCCGCCCGTATCCGTTGCGGTCGTCCGTCCCGGGGAGGAAACCGGGGCCGCTCATACCAGGGCCGCCTCCGGGACGGTCCGCTCCCGGGCGAATCGCCCCGCGTCCAGGGGCGACAGGTCGAAGGCGGGGGGTCGTCCCAGGACCAGGTCCGCCAGATGCTCGCCCACCACCGGGCCCTGCTGGAAGCCGTGGCCGCTGAAGCCGGCGGCGTAGCGCAGCCGTTCCACGCCGGGGGCGGTTCCGATCAGGGCGTTGCCGTCGGGGCTGATGCCGTAATACCCCCACCACCCGTAGCGCACCTCCAGGTCCATAAGGGACGGGGTGCGTTTCATCACCGCGGGGGCCAACCCCTCCAGGGACGCTTCCCGCCCTCCCAGCAACAAACCTTCCCCTTCCCGGTGGAAGTAGAAACCGGAGGCGAAATCTATGACCAGCGGCAACCGGCGGGGAAACCCGTCCCGCCCCCGGGTCAGCCACACGTGACGTTTCTCCGCCCGCACCGGCAAGTCCAGGCCCAGCGGGGCCGCCAGCGGGCCGCTCCACGCCCCGGCGGTCAGAACCACCTCCCCGGTGGGGATCGCTCCCCGGTTGGTGTCCACCCCGGTGATCCGCCCCCCCTTCTCCAGGATGCGCCGCACCTCGCACCCGATCGCCAGTCGCGCCCCGAGTTCCGCCGCCCGCCGGGCGTAGCCCTGCGCCACCGCCTCCGGGGTGCAGTAACCGTCCTCGGGGCAGAAAGAGGCGGCGGCCAAGCCGGAGGCGTCCAGGCCGGGAATCATCCGCTCCGCTTCCCGGGGGGTGAGCATCCGGACCGGGGACCCGTGCCTCCTCTGCCGGGCCGCCGCCGTCCGGAAAGATTCCTCCTCCGCCTCCTCCAGCAGGAACAGATACCCGTATTGCTTGAAACCGATGTCGGTTCCGAACTCCTCCCCGAACCGGGCCAGGCGGCGGATGTTCTCCCGCGCCATGCGGATGTTGAGGTCATCGGTGAACTGGCAACGGAACCCGCCTGCCGCCTTGCCGGTGGAACCCGCCCCCACCGCCTCCCGTTCCAGCAGGAGGGGCCGCGCCCCGGCCGCGGCCAGGTGATAGGCGGCGGAGGTTCCCATTACCCCGCCCCCGATGATCACCACCTCCGCCCCCGCCGGCGTCTCGGCCATTGTTTTTCCTCCCGTTTGGGCGCCTTGGGCGCGCCCCCAGACTACGACCCGCAACCCGGGGGATAGTAGATTGTCGGGCGATGGCCCTTTCCGCCGCTTTCCTGGAACAATACGATGAACCGTTCGGGTTTATGAACTTCGCCTCCATCGGGGCCATGCCCCCCGCCGCCCGCCGGCGCCTGCGGGAAGCGGGGGAGGAGATGTCGGGACGGCGGGGGCCGTTGTTGCCGGCGGCGCTGGAGGGGATGGCCGACGCCGGGCGCCGGGCGGCCGCCCTGCTGGGTTTCCCCGAGGAGCGGACCGTCCTGCTCTCCAACACCTCGGCCGCCCTGTTCGCCACGGCTTTCGGGTTGCCCGGAGGGACGGTTCTGGTCCCCGCCGCCGAGTTTCCCGGCAACCTCTACCCCTGGTTCCGGGCCGAGCAGGCCGGGCGCATCCAAACCCGCTTTCTTCCCCCGGTGCGGGGCCGCATCACCCCCGGCCTGTTCGCGGAGGCCATGGACGGGGAGACGGCGGCCGTGGCGTTCAGCGCCGTGGACTATCACACCGGATTTCGGTGCGACCTGGCCGGCATCCGGGAGGCGGCCGGGGAGGCGCTGGTGGTGGTGGACGCGGTGCAGGCCCTGGGCGTTCTGGACATGCCGTGGGAGGCGGCCGATGTGGTGGCGGCCGGCGGACACAAATGGTTGCGGGCCGGGCTGGGGGCCGGGATCATGGCCCTTTCCGAACGGGCCTTGGAAAGGTTGCAACCTACTTTGACCGGCTGGCTGGGGGTGGAGGACCCGTTGCATCCCGGCGCCCCTTTCCCCCGTCCGCCCTCCCCCCTCGCTTCCCGCTTTGCGATGGGCACCCCGCCCCTGCTGGCCGCCGCCGGGCTGGCGGGGGCGCTGCAGGCGATGGAGGGGGCGGACATCGCCGACATCGAGGCGACGGCCTTGGAGCGTTCCCGGGCGGTGGCCAAGCAGGTGCGCCGGGCCGGGGGGGAGGTGCTGGTCCCGCCCCGGTCGGCGGCGGAGCGGAGCGGGATCGTCACTTTCCGCCCGGCCGGGGAGTCGGCGGAGGAGGCCGCCCGCCGGTTGACCGAAGCCGGATTCCACGTTACGGAACGGGGCGGTTGCCTCCGGGTTTCCCCCCACGCCACCACCCACCCGCAGGCCCCGGCCGCCTTGGGGGAGGTCCTGCGCGAGCGGGGCAGGCGCCGGTGGTGGCGCCTGGGACGGCGGTCGTAGAGCCCGGAGCGCCCGATCCCGATTTGGAAAGTTTTTCCGGATTTTGTATGTTATGGTTCGCGACGCGGCTAAAGGCGACTAAGGAGGTTGCGTTATGGATAATCCGGGTGGCATTGCCTGGATAATTACGTCAAGCGCCCTGGTGTTGTTCATGACACCGGGTTTGGCGTTGTTTTACGGGGGGATGGTAAGGGCGAAAAATGTTCTGAATATGCTCATGATGAGCTTTTCAGCCATGGGCGTGGTGTCCGTAATCTGGGTGGCCATCGGCTATTCGCTGTCCTTCGGGGACGGCGGCGGCGGGTTCATCGGCGACTTCGGATGGTTCGGCTTGAGCGGTTTGGAGGGCAAGGACCTGCTCGTCGCCATGTTCCAGTTGACGTTCGCCATCATCACCCCCGCCCTCATCTCCGGGGCGGTGGCCGGGCGGATGAAGTTCAAGGCCTGGCTCCTGTTCATCACCCTGTGGTCCATCCTGGTCTACCCGTTCGTCACCCACTGGGCGTGGGCGGGCTGGATCGGCGACATGGGGGCCATCGACTTTGCGGGCGGCTTGGTGGTGCACATCAACGCCGGCGTGGCCGCCTTGGCGGTGGTGATGGTCCTGGGACCGCGGCTCGGATTCCCCAAGACCCCCTTCCGCCCCCATTCGTTGCCGTTGACCGTCATCGGCACCGGCATCCTGTGGTTCGGCTGGTTCGGTTTCAACGCCGGTTCGGCTTTGGCGGCCGACGGCGTGGCCATCAACGCCTTGATCTCCACCCAGGTGGGGGCGGGCACCGGCATTCTGGGCTGGTTCATCGCCGAGCTGATGCACGACAAGCAGACCCCGCGCCGGATGACCATGCTGGGGGCGGCTTCGGGAGCGGTGGCCGGTTTGGTGGCCATCACCCCGGCGGCCGGTTTCGTGGGCCCGGGGGCGGCTATCGTGTTCGGATTAGTCGCCGGCTACGTCTGCTACCACGGCGTCTCCCTGAAATACAAGTTCGAGTGGGACGATTCCCTGGACGTGATCGGCATCCACTTAGTGGGCGGCGTGGTCGGCTCCATTCTGCTGGGGCTGTTCGCGGACTCCAACGTCAACGGACCGGACGGCCTGTTCTACGGCAACCCGGTTCTGCTCTGGTATCAGATAGTGGCCATAGTTGCGGTGGGGGCCTTCAGTTTCGTCGTCAGCTGGCTGATCGCCAAGGTGGTCGACGTCACGGTCGGCCTGCGGGCGGACGCCGATGACGAAGCAAGAGGCCTCGACTTGTCGTTGCATGAAGAGCGCGGCTATGTTTGGGGCACCATCACAGCCGAGAGGGGTGACCAATGAAACTTATCGTCGCCTATGTCAGCAACCACAAGTTCGCCGACGTGGAAACGGGCTTGCTGGAGTCCGGCGTAACCGGGATGAGCGTGTCGCCGGTGCGCGGGTTCGGCCAGCGGCACGGCCCGGTGGAGGTCTACCGGGGCCGCGAGTTCGAGGCGGACTCCACGCCGATGTACCGGTTCGAGGTGTTCGTTTCCGACGACGAGCTGGACCAAACCGTGGAAGCCCTGCGGAAATCCGCTTACACCGGCAAGGTCGGAGACGGCAAGATAATGGTGTTGCCGGTGGAGGACGTAATGCGCATCCGCACCGGCGAGCGCGGCATGGACGTCATCCACCCCCCCGGCGATGGGGACGACGGCGGGAGCGCCTGACGAACCCATCCGGTTTCCCGGATTAACGAATTCCGATCGGGAAGGGCGGCGCGTGCTACGGCAGGCCCGCCCTTGGCCGTTAACGGCGGCTGACGACTAACGGGAGCGGCGAGTTGGCGTCCGGCGACATTACGTGGTTGATCATCTGCACGGCCATGGCGTTGTTTATGACGCCCGGCTTGGCTTTGTTCTACGGGGGGATGGTGCGGGCCAAGAACGTTCTGAACGTGTTCATGATGTGTTTTTCCTCCATCGCGCTGGGGACGGTGATTTGGTGGGCGTTCGGCCATTCCCTGGCCTTCGGTGAGGGAAACGGTTTCATCGGGGGCTGGGAGTGGTTCGGGTTGCGGGGCCTGCGCGGCGAGGAGTTGCTGAACCCGCTTCTGCACATGATGTTCGTCATCATCACCCCGCCGGTTATCTGCGGGGCCTTGGTGGAGAGGATGAAGTTTTCCGCCTGGTTGCTGTTCTCCGGGTTGTGGATGGCCCTGGTTTATCCGCTGGTGGCCCGCTGGTCGTGGGCCGGCTGGCTGGAGGAGTTCGGGGCGGTCGACTTCGCGGGCGGCTTGGTGGTGCATGTCAACGCCGGCGCGGCCGCTCTGGCGATGATTATGGTTCTGGGGCCGAGAATCGGATTTCCCAAAACCGTCTTCCGTCCGCATTCTTTGCCCTTGGTGGCGGCGGGGGCGGGCATCCTGTGGTTCGGCTGGTTCGGTTTCAACGGGGCGGCGGCGGGGGGAGCCAACGATCTGGCTATAAAGGTGGTGGTCGCCACCCAAGCGGCGGGGGCGGCCGGGGTTCTGGGATGGACGGCGGGCGAGATTTTAGACAAGCGCACTCCGCCCAAGGCCACCCTGCTGGGGGCCGCCTCGGGGGCCATCGCCGGAATGGTGGCCATCACCCCCGCCGCCGGTTACGTGGGGCCGGGCGCGGCCCTGCTGTTTGGTTTGGCGGCCGGTTACGTCTGCTACCTGGCGGTGCGCCTCAAATACCGGTTCGGGTGGGACGATTCCCTGGACGTGCTGGGTCTGCACCTGGTGGGCGGCATCCTCGGTTCGCTCATGCTGGGACTGTTCGCCGACGGGGAGTTGAACGGGGTGAGCGGCCTCTTCTACGGCGATCCGCTTCTGCTGTGGCGGCAGACGGCGGCCACGGTGGTGGTGATGGCCTTCAGTTTCGCGGCCACCTGGTTGATCGCCAAAGCGGTGGATGCGACGGTGGGGTTGCGGGCCGCGGCCGACGACGAAATCAGGGGACTGGACGTAGCCATGCACGAGGAGCGCGGCTACGTGTGGGGCACGATCACCGCCGAGCGGGGCGATCAGTAGCCGTCCGGCAGGCGGCGCGCCCCTTCCAGGCGGGCGGTTTCTTCGGCTGCCTCCCGCACGACTCGAGATGAGTCGGCGACCACCCGGGCCGTTTCCATTTGCGCGCCGGGGGGCGGGGCGGGGGCCAAAGCATGGTCGGCCCGGGTCCCCACCCAGATGACCCGTTGGACGCGCGCCGCCGCCGCGGCCCGCGCCCATCCCGCGAACACCGCCCGCCGGTCGGCGGCGAACGACCGCTCCCGCTGGTCGGCGGCCGCTTCCATCACTAAAATCGCGCAGAAGCAATGCAGGCAGGCCGCTTCCACATGGGAAAAATCGGAAACATCGCCCAACGCCACTTTCGCCCCCCGCCGCTTGAACTCGTCGGAGCGGGCTTCGTCGGAGATGAAAACCCGCACCTCGGCCGCCGCCGGGGCCACCGCCTCCGCGACGGCGTCGCCGACCGGGGCGTCGGCTCCGATTATTATTACGGGCACGGTTTTTCTCCTCGGGCGGGCGACTGTCGGACAGGCGGCATTTTAATAAGTTAATAACTTGCGGCGGCGGCGGGTAATCTGGCAGGGTTCGGGCGCCGCCGACGAGGCGGGAAAAGGCAAGCAATCCGGGCCAACCCGGGAACCGACAAGCAAGCGAAGCAAGCAAAGCAAGTATGACGGGTCTGTATCTACCACAATTGGAACGCGATTCGTGCGGGGTGAACTTCGTGGCCGACCTGAAGGGGAGGCGCAACCACGAGATCGTGTCTCTGGGGATCAAAGCCCTGTGCAACATGGAGCACCGCGGGGCTACCGGGGTGGACCCGCAGACCGGGGACGGGGCGGGGATCCTGTTGCAGATACCCGACCGTTTCCTGCGTTCCGCGGTCCCGTTCGGGCTTCCCGACGAGGGCGGTTACGTCACCGGCCTGGCCTTTTTCCCCCGCCGGGAGGAGCAGGCGGAGGCGGGCATGGCGGCGGTGGAGCGCATCGTGTCCGACGAGGGCCTGTCGGTCCTGGGGTGGCGGGAAGTTCCGTTGGATCCCTCCGTGTTGGGGAAAGCCTCCCGGCGTACCATGCCCGTCATCCGCCAGATTTTCATAGACGGCGCTCCCTACCGGGGCATGGAACTGGAACGACGGGCGTACGTCATCCGCAAACGGGTCGAGCACGAGATCGATCTGCAACAGGACGATGACCTGCCCGGGCGGGCCATCGGCGGAGCGTCGGCCATGCACAAGGGGGTTTATTTCTCCAGCCTGTCGGGGCGCACCCTGATCTACAAGGGAATGTTGACCACCCCCCAGTTGGCCGACTTCTACCCCGATCTGCACGACGACCGGCTGGAAAGCGCCCTGGCCCTGGTGCACGCCCGGTTTTCCACCAACACTTTCCCCGCCTGGCCGCTGGCCCACCCTTTCCGGATGATCGCCCACAACGGGGAGATCAACACCATCGCAGGCAACCGCAACTTTATGCGGGCCCGGGAAAGCCTTCTGTCCTCCGACCTGATACCGGGCGACCTGGAGCGGATCTTCCCGGTGTGCACGCCCGGAGCTTCGGACACGGCCGGTTTCGACGACGTCCTGGAACTGCTCTATATGGGGGGTTATTCGCTGCCGGAGGCGGTGCTGATGATGATTCCCGAGCCGTGGGAGAACCATCATCATATGGACCCCGGGGTGCGGGATTTCTACCGTTACCATTCCTGCCTGATGGAGCCTTGGGACGGCCCGGCTTCCATCGCGTTCACCGACGGGCGGGTGATCGGGGCGGTGCTGGACCGCAACGGCCTGCGTCCCTCCCGCTACTGGGTGACCGAAGACGACCTGGTGGTGATGGCCTCCGAGGTGGGGGTGGTGGAGGTGCCCCAGCATCGCATCGTGGAGAAGGGACGCCTGCAGCCCGGCAAACTGTTCCTGATCGACATGGCCCAGGGCCGCATCGTGCGCGACCCGGAGATCAAGTCCTCCCTGGCCGCCGCCCGCCCCTACGGGGAGTGGTTGCGTCGGGGACTGGCCCACCTCGACGATCTGCCCGCCGCCCCCGCCGAACGGAGCGAGCCGTTGCCCGCCTTGCAACGCATGCAGATGTTCGGCTACACCCACGAGGAGTTGAAACTGTTGGTGGCGCCCATGGCCCGGGAGGGGTCGGAGGCTTTGGGTTCGATGGGCACCGACACCCCGCTGGCGGTTTTGTCGGAGCGCCCCCGCCTGCTCTACGACTATTTCCAACAGTTGTTCGCCCAGGTGACCAACCCGCCTTTGGACGCCATCCGGGAGGAGTTGGTGACCTCCTTGCGCACCGCCATCGGGCCCGAATCCAACCTGTTTCAGCCTGCGGAGGGCTCCTGCAACATGGTGGAGTTGGACGGCCCCGTCATCGACAACGAGCAACTGGCCCGCCTGCTGGCGATGGACCGGTCGGAGAAAATAGCCGGGCGGGCGGAGGTGGTGGAATGCCATTACGATCCGGCCGGGGGAGGGGAGGCTCTGCGGGAAGCGCTGGAGGGGGTGTTCCGGGAGGCGGACCGGCGGATCGCGGCCGGGGCCTGGTGCATCGTGCTCAGCGACCGGGGGGCGAGCCGGGAGCGGGCCCCCATCCCCGCCCTGTTGGCCACGGCCGCCGTGCATCATCATCTGGTCCGTTCCCGCACCCGCACCCGGGTGGGGATCGTGGTGGAGACCGGCGAGGCCCGGGAGGTGCATCATCTGGGCATGTTGCTCGGCTACGGGGCCACCGCCGTCAACCCTTATTTGGTTTTGGAGGCCGTGGACCGGATGATCAGCCGGGGGATGCACGGCCTGGGCGCGATGGAGCCGGAGCAGGCTCGCCGCAACTACATAAAAGCCGCCCACAAGGGCATCCTGAAGGTGATGTCCAAGATGGGCATTTCCACCGTCGCCTCCTACATGGGGGCCCAGATTTTTGAAGCGGTGGGACTGGGGGCGGAGGTCATCGAACCCTATTTCACGGGGACCGTCAGCCGCCTCGGGGGGGCGGGGCTGGAGGTGATCGCCGCTGAGCGGGCCCGCTGTCACCGCTTGGCTTTCGCCGACAATCCGGGGGAGCGGGCCCATCGCGACCTGGACGGGGGAGGGGAGTACCAGTGGCGGCGGGAGGGGGAGTTTCACCTGTTCAACCCGGAGACGGTGTTCAAACTGCAGCATTCCACCCGCTCCGGCCGCTACGACATTTT
The DNA here is from genome assembly GCA_965243835.1 of Candidatus Spongiisociaceae bacterium. Lineage (GTDB taxonomy): Bacteria > Actinomycetota > Acidimicrobiia > Spongiisociales > Spongiisociaceae. The sequence continues at coordinate 2,432,598 of OZ251578.1, read as the reverse complement.
CAAAGAGTATTCCCGTCTGGTGGACGATCAGTCCCGGAACCTGGGGACGTTGCGCGGCCTGTTCCGGTTCCGCGCCGGAGAGCGCCCCCCGGTCCCCTTGGAAGAGGTGGAGCCGATATCGGAGATAGTGAAAAGGTTCTCCACCGGGGCTATGTCCTACGGGTCCATCTCGCAGGAGGCGCACGAGACTTTGGCCATCGCCATGAACCGGATCGGGGGCAAATCCAACACCGGGGAGGGAGGGGAAGACGCCGACCGCTACCTGCCGGACCCGAACGGGGATTTGCGGCGCAGCGCCATCAAGCAGGTGGCGTCCGGGCGGTTCGGGGTCACCTCCGAATATCTGACCAACGCCGACGATCTGCAAATCAAAATGGCCCAGGGGGCCAAGCCGGGGGAGGGCGGGCAGTTGCCGGGCAACAAGGTGTATCCGTGGATCGCCGCCACCCGCCATTCCACCGCCGGGGTGGGGTTGATTTCCCCCCCTCCCCACCATGACATTTACTCCATAGAGGACATCAAGCAACTGATCCACGACCTGAAAAACGCCAACCCCCGGGCCCGGGTGCACGTGAAACTGGTGGCGCAGATGGGGGTGGGCACGGTGGCGGCCGGGGTGACCAAGGCCAAGTCGGACGTGGTGCTCATTTCCGGACACGACGGCGGCACCGGGGCCTCGCCGCTTACTTCCATCAAGCACGCCGGGGGCCCGTGGGAGATCGGACTGGCTGAAACCCAGCAGACGCTGCTCCTGAACGAGTTGCGGGACCGGATCGTGGTGCAGGTGGACGGGCAGTTGAAAACGGGGCGGGACGTGATGATCGCCGCCTTGCTGGGCGCGGACGAGTTCGGGTTCGCCACCGCCCCCTTGGTGGTGTCGGGATGCATAATGATGCGGGTGTGCCATCTGGACACCTGCCCGGTGGGGATCGCCACCCAGAACCCGGTGTTGCGGGAAAGGTTCGCGGGGCGGGCCGAGTTCGTGGTCAACTTCATGGAGTTCGTCGCCTCCGAGGTGCGGGAACTGCTGGCCGGGTTGGGCTTCCGCACTTTGGACGAGGCCATCGGGCGGGCCGATCTGCTGGACGCCTCCGCGGCCGTGGACCATTGGAAGGCGGACGGCCTGGACCTGTCGCCCCTGTTCTTTGCGCCGGAGCTTCCCCCCGGCTCCTCCCGCAGTCACGCCTCCCAACAGGACCACGGGCTGGAGCTCGCCCTGGACCAGACCCTGATCCAGCTGTGCGAAGGGGCGTTGCAAGGCGGGCCGCCGGTCACCCTGGACTTGCCCATCCGCAACGTGAACCGGTCGGTGGGGACCCTGCTCGGCCATCACGTAACCCGGCGCCATGGCGGGGACGGGTTGCCCCCGGATTCCATCAACATCAATTTCACCGGCTCGGCCGGGATGAGTTTCGGGGCTTTTCTCCCCGCGGGCGTATCTTTGCGCCTCACCGGGGACGCCAACGACTACGTGGGCAAGGGCCTGTCCGGGGGGCGGATCACGGTGGTTCCCCCTCCGGAGTGCCCGATTGCGGCCGAGGAGAACATCATCGCCGGCAACGTGATCCTGTACGGGGCCACCTCCGGGGAAGCGTTCATCCGGGGGGTGGTGGGGGAGCGTTTCTGCGTGCGCAACTCGGGGGCGACGGCGGTGGTGGAGGGGGCGGGCGACCACGGATGCGAATATATGACCGGGGGGCGGGCGGTGATTCTGGGCCGCACCGGACGCAACTTCGCAGCCGGCATGTCGGGCGGCGTCGCCTATGTGTACGACGCCGACGGGTCCTTTCCCTCCCTGCTCAACGGGGAGATGGTCTCCATAGTCGGGTTGGAGGCCGGGGACCGGGAGTTTCTGCGGGAGCGGGTGGAAGCCCACTTGCGGGAAACCGGCTCGGCCGTCGCCGGGCGGCTGTTGCGGGATTGGGAGTCGGCTTTGGACCGGTTCGTGAAGGTGCTTCCCGATGATTACCAGCGGGTGATGGAGGCCACCGCCCGGGCGCAGGAGCGGGGGGAGCCGGTGCTGGAGGCGGTGATGGCGGCCGCGCATGGGTGACGTCCGGGGGTTTTTGAAGCATTCCCGGCAAACCCCGGCCCGCCGCCCGGTTCCGGTGCGGTTGCGGGACTGGCGGGAGGTGTACCGGGATTTCCCGGCCGACGCCTTGCGGGAGCAGGCGGGCCGGTGCATGGACTGCGGCATTCCCTTCTGCAATCAGGGATGTCCGCTGGGCAACCTGATCCCCGACTGGAACGATCTGGTGTACCGGGACCGGTGGCGGGAGGCCATCGACCGTTTGCACGCCACCAACAATTTCCCCGAGTTCACCGGGCGGCTGTGCCCCGCCCCCTGCGAGGCGGCCTGCGTGCTGGGCATCAACTCGGATGCGGTGACCATCAAACAGGTGGAGGTGGAAATCATCGACAAAGCCTGGGAGATGGGATGGGTGGTTCCCCTGCCGCCCGCGGTGAGCACCGGGCGCCGGGTGGCGGTGGTGGGGTCGGGCCCGGCCGGGCTGGCCGCCGCCCAGCAGTTGACCCGGGCCGGCCACCGGGTGACGGTGTGGGAACGGGAAGACCGGATCGGGGGCTTGTTGCGTTACGGAATCCCCGAGTTCAAAATGGAGAAGCGGTTTCTGGATCGGCGTCTGGAGCAGATGGAGGCGGAGGGAACCGAGTTCCGGACGGGGTCCGAGGTGGGCGTCGACCCCGCCGCGGACGCCCTGCGGGAAGAATGCGACGCCATCGTGCTGGCCGGGGGGGCCGCCGCCTGGCGGGACCTGCCCATCCCCGGCCGGGAACTGGAGGGGGTCTGTCAGGCGATGGAGTTCCTGCCCGACGCCAACCGGGTGCAGTTCGGCGATATGCCGGATCATCCCCGGTCGGCGGCTGGCCGGCGGGTGATCATCATCGGCGGAGGCGACACCGGGGCCGACTGCCTGGGCACTGTCCACCGCCAGGGGGCGGCCTCCGTCCACCAGTTCGAGATTATGCCCCGTCCCCCCGACCAGCGCCCCGATTCCGACCCGTGGCCGACCTGGCCGCTTATTTACCGCACCTCTTCGGCGCATGAGGAGGGCGGGGTGCGGGAGTACGCCATCAACACCGAACGTTTCGTCGGCGACGGGGCGGGGCGGGTGGCGGCATTGCACACCCACCGGGTGGAGCAGGTTTTTGCCAACGGGCGGATGAGTTTTGAGAAAATTCCGGGCACGGAGCGGGAATACCCGGCTGATTTGGTGCTGTTGGCCATGGGTTTCACCGGCCCGGAACGATCCCCCATGCTGGAGCAGTTGGGGGTGGAGTTGGATGGGCGGGGCAACGTGGCCCGGGATGATTCCTGGTCCACCAACGTCCCGGGGGTGTTCGCGGCCGGCGACATGGGCCGGGGGCAGTCGCTGATCGTGTGGGCCATCGCCGAGGGGCGCAGCGCGGCCGCGGCCGTGGACGAGTACCTGATGGGCGACACTTTGCTGCCCTCCCCGGTGACCCCCGCGGACGCTCCGCTACGATAGGCGTTGGGGCGAATGCGCCGGCGACCCGTTGGCGAGTTTCATCCCCGTCCCCGGAGTTTGGTAGTATGGGGGGCCAAGCCCGCAGGGGAATTAAGTTAGCAAGGACTGATGGCCGTGACTACAACCGTTGATATTGATTTGGGCTCCTACAAGCTGGGTTGGAGCGATCCGGAGGACGACTACGTTTTCAAGCCGGAGAAAGGCTTGAACGAGGACATCATCCGCGAGATGTCCCGCATCAAGGACGAACCGCAGTGGATGCTGGACTTTCGCCTGCGCGCCTACCAGCGTTTTCTGCGCCGGCCCATGCCCGCCTGGGGGGGCGGCGGGAAACTGGACGAAATCGATTTCGACGACATCTACTACTACGTCAAGCCGGCCGAGGAGCAGGCCAAGGACTGGGATATGGTGCCCGAATCCATCAAGGACACCTACGAGAAGCTGGGCATCCCGGAGGCGGAGCGCAAGTTCCTGGCCGGGGTGACCGCCCAGTACGAGTCGGAAGTGGTGTATCACCGCAACCGGGAGGATCTGGAGTCGCTGGGCGTGCTGTTTATGGACATGGATTCGGCGGTGCGGGAGCATCCGCAACTGGTGCGGGAGCATTTCGGGACGGTGATTCCGCCCAACGACAACAAGTTCGCCGCCCTCAACTCGGCGGTGTGGTCCGGCGGGTCGTTCATTTACGTGCCCCCCGGGGTGCATGTGGATCAGCCCTTGCAGGCCTATTTCCGTATCAACTCGGAGAATATGGGCCAGTTCGAGCGGACGTTGATCATCGTGGACGAGGGGGCGTTCTGCCATTACGTGGAGGGATGCTCCGCCCCCGTTTACAGCACCGATTCACTGCATTCGGCGGTGGTGGAAATCGTGGTCAAGGCGGGGGGGCGGTGCCGCTACACAACCATTCAGAACTGGTCCAACAACGTCTACAACCTGGTCACCAAGCGGGCCGCCGCCTACCGGGACGCCACCATGGAGTGGGTGGACGGCAACCTGGGATCCAAGTTGACGATGAAATACCCGGCGGTGTGGCTGATGGAGCCGGGAGCGCATGGGGAGGTGCTGTCCATAGCCTTCGCCGGGGAGGGCCAGCATCAGGACACGGGGGCGAAGATGGTGCACGTCGCCCCGGGCACCACCTCCACGATCCTGTCCAAGTCGATCTGCAAGGGCGGCGGGCGCGCCGGCTACCGGGGCCTGGTGCGGGTGGAGCCGGGAGCGGAGGACGCCAAATCCTTCGTGCGTTGCGATGCGTTGATCCTGGACGATGACAGCCGGTCGGACACTTATCCCTATATGGAGATCGAGGAGGCCGACACCCAGATCGGGCACGAAGCCACCGTGTCCAAGGTGGGGGAGGAGCAACTGTTCTACCTGATGAGCCGGGGCCTGACCGAGGACGAGGCCACTTCCATGGTGGTAGCCGGTTTCATCGAGCCGATCGTCAAGGAACTCCCCATGGAGTACGCGGTGGAGATGAACCGCCTGATTGAGCTCAACATGGCGGCGGCGGGCGCGGTCGGCTGAACGGGTGAAGTGGAAGCCGGGCAACCCGGATTTTGATCGCCGCCCGCTCGGTCAGCAGATCGCCGAGTGGTTGCGGCACGAGATACTGTTCGGCACCTTGCCGGCCGGTTCCCCCCTGCCGCAGGACGAGGTGTGCCAGCGGTTCGGCACCAGCCGCATGCCGGCCCGGGACGCCATCAACATTCTGGAGATGGAGGGGTTCGTCACCCGGCCCAACGGCAAGGACGCCGAGGTGGCCTCCATCACGGCGGCGGACATTCGGGATGCGTTCCAGGCCCAGGCCCATCTGCATGCGTTGGCGGCGGCGCGGGCCGCCGAAAGGCACACCGCCGCGGAGTTGGCTCGTCTTAAAGAGACCAACCGGCAGATGATCGAGGCGGCCCGCCGGGGCGAGATCGCGGCCGCTGGCCGTCTGAACGGGAGTTTCCACCGCCAGTTGAACCGGATGTCCCAGTCCACCCCGGTGCTGGCCGTGTTGCGCCCCATTTCCGCCTACATCCCCGATGATTTCGTAGAAGAGGCCCCGGAGTGGGCGGTGCGTGGCGCCCAGGAGCACGAAGAAATCATCAAGGCGATGGAAGCCCGCGACACCGAAGCAGTCCGCCGCATGGTCAGCGAACACGTCCTGGACGTAGGTGAGCAACTGGAGAAAATGCTCTCCGCCCAAGCCGCCCTCACCCCCATATCCTGACCCCGCGCTTTCCCCGGATGCCGCCCGACAGAGAGCCGTTTTCAGATCACAGCGGAGAAATTGTTCCTACGTACTCTGTCTTGGAGGGAGCTCCGGCGGATCTTCCGCAGGAGGTCGCCGAATGGCTGGAGGACGACGCTTACGAACTAGAGCAGGCCGAGCTGTTGGAACGCGGCGACGATCCTGATCAAGCCAAGATCGTCGAGGAAATCCTTGACCATGCGGCTCAGGATTTGCAACCCGGGGAGCGTTTGGATATGCGTCTCGGCCGAGGCCTGTTCGTAGTCAAAGATTAACCGGAGCGGGCGGACCGGCTCTACTTAGCTGGCTGGCGTGGGTTGTTCGCCGCGCACCAAGAGGTTGCCGGGCGGGAGTTCGCCCGCATAGGGGCCGGCGGGGGCGGGGGCTGTCCGCGTTCTCGCATAATATCAACGACGCATTCCACCGCCTCGCCGAGCAGACGCTCGGTCTCCTCCCGGGTTGCGCCCACCGCGTAGGCCCCGGGTACGGCCGGTACCCGCCCACCCCAAGAAGTTTCCCCCCGATCAAGGATGTAGTCGTACTGCATGGCAACCGCCTTTGCCTCTGCCGGTTTGGCGCTCCCAGGTTAGACATCCCATAAGACGGTACCGGCGCGAGACAGCGGTTTGGGGCGACGGTGCGGCGCATTAATTAAGAGCCGACGGCCCCGCCATGTGGGTGCCCAATTTGACAAAACGGGGGGGGGGGTAGCGTTTTTTGAACGGTTAGCGAAAAACGCACTGGGAGGAACCTCGTGGCATACGAGTATGAGCAAAACATCAACCGTCGCCTTGCCGACTTATTAAAGGCGGAGGGATTATCAGCCAAGGCGGAGAAGATGAGACCCGGCGGTCGACGCGTCGACATTTTGGTGGATGAAGGCGGTTTGCGAGTGGCGGTGGAGGGTGAGATAGGACCTGCTAGCAAGAAGAAATCTACCTCCGAGGCAGTTGCGCGCCTAGAGCAGGGTTTGGCGGATGCGGCGGTGGCTGTTTGCTACCCGGACCTTGCCGACGCTGATTACTTGAAAAGTGATACTCGCATTTGGGCGGCTCCGGTTGGGGCGGAGTGGTCGGCAACCACCCCGCGCGATCTGGCGGAGGTTATTCGGAACCTTAGGGAAGAGGCTGTCGACATAGACAAAACTGCTGTCTCTTTTAGGCGACGCCTCAAGGTAGCCTCCGATAACCTGGTTAAAGAACAGATTGCGGACATCACCGCAGTTGCCGGAATACCTTTGGGAAGTGGACAACCCGCCCTACGGGCCGCTCTGCTTGTGGCATCAGCGTGTTTGTTTCATGCGCGTCTAGATGGAGCCGGGTTGCACCAACCTGAAGAGGATTCCCGTTCTGGTGATCCTTACAATGGACGATGGCCTTTCCCAACGCTTGGTGCTTGTCTCAAACATACTGATCCGGTGGGTGAACTGCAGGTTGCTTGGGATATTATACTCTCAGTTGACTATACGCCCGTATTTGAAACAGCAGTAGCAGTATTGGGCGCTCCCCAATTACAGGACGTAGCGTTGACTCGGTTTGTACGCGGTTGTGGTTACGCTTCCCTAAGTGCATCTCGGGTGTTGACCAGCGGGCAGATGGATTTATTGGGGAGGGTATTCCATTGGATATTGGATGAAGCCAGACATACGGGTGCTTATTACACATCAACTGCCGCCGCATCATTATTAGCGAGCTTGGCAATACGAGAGAAAGATATAGATGAGCATTTGGATTATACAATCGTAGATCCGTCGTGCGGCACGGGAACACTGTTAGCGGCCGCTGCTGATCGAATTCGTCACGTAACAGGACAGCGTGGCAAAGTAACAGGTCGACATCTTATAGAAAATGTGTTACACGGATATGATGTAGATATTGCCGCCACCCATATGGCGGCTGTCGCTCTCGGCCTAATGGCACCCGATGTGTCCTTCAAAAAATTGAATATCCACCGTTTCAATCTAGGAGTAGTTACACACCCTACAACCGGCGAGCAAATGCCAAGAACCGGTTCTTTAGAGTTGATGGATGGACAGGTTCAGATTGCTGGATGGCCCCGCTCCGGGCAGGTTGATACCGGTGAGGAGGACATTGCACACGCTGTTCCGCGAGATTTGGTGATAATGAATCCTCCTTTTACTCGCGATTCTCTCCGCCACGACCAGTTGGGCGACGCGGAAAAGGTTGTGAGAGAGCGGGAACGAATGCTTTTCAAACATGAACCGGCAGTAGGGTCACATTCTGGTGGAATGTTCTTATGTTTGGCTGAAAAACTATGTGATGAAAAAAAAGGGACCATCGCTATAGTATACCCAACTGCCTCCTGTGGTGCCCCATCTGCCCAAAAAGTATGGGACAAGTTATTGCGGACCTTTCATCTGGAAATTGTAATTACTAGCCATGACCCGGGCCGCATTTTCTTTTCCGAAAACACCAACAGCAACGAATCTCTATTTATTTTTCGTCGCCTGAACGATAACAATCACGATCAGCCAACTCGGTTTATCAATCTAATCAAAAACCCCGCTACTCCAGCAGAGGCAGTATTACTAGCTGACGAGATTAGGGAAGGTAGGATATCCAATAGCAAGGAAACTAATTGCCCACGGGATCGTCTACTTAAGGGTGATTGGTCCGCAGTGTGTTTTCTATCTCCTTACCTATCTTCCAAAATAGCAGAATGGTTTTTTGCTAATACTTTGACCATGTTACCACTAGCAAAGATAGCTGACGTAGGTCCCTCCGGAAGAGGAATACATGATACCTATAAAAGAGGGGATATCGCTGATGCCGACGAAAAGGGTAGATTTGGTTTGTGGTTTAATAATCAAGATAAACTCAAAAACGGCATTCTTCCTAAACAAACTATTCGGACACAACCCGACTGTTCATTACTACGGAAAGCGAATAAGGGAAATTTGGCTGATCATTACTGGAGTCAACGAGGAAGATTGTTGCTACCAACCCCATTTCGTATATCTACAGCTAGAACATTCGCTACCAGAACAGACGAGAAGGTGCTTGGTGCAGGGTGGGTGCCCGTCCGTTCCCAAGATAACAGGAACAACTCGGAAATGTGGGAGAAAGCAATGTGTATTTACTTGAATTCCACTATCGGTATACTAGCTCAGATTTGGGTGTCAAAACCCAAACTTTTAGCTCGTCCACAGATGCCGTTGGATAATATGCGACGGATACCGGTTCCTCAATTTGATGACCGGCAGGTGTCGGCTTTGGCGGATCATTATAATCGGGTGGCCGATCGTCCTCTGTTGCGGTTGCGCGACCAGGAAAATGACTTGGTTCGGGCCTCGCTCGACGAGACGATTTGTTTGGTTATGGATTGGGATCAGGAGGAGGTACGGAAAGTTCGTTTCGCCCTCGCTGCCGAACCGTCCGTTACCGGCCAGCCCGCTCAAAAATAGGTTCTGCTTACCAATCTAGCCAAGCTCGTTGGCAATCTTGGGACAAGCTGGCTATCTGAACAAAACCGCTCCAATTAGGCAGTTCACTGCTTAGTCCGCCTTCATCCAGTAAATCATCCCTGGTGCCGTCCAGATATTCACCGACCGCCTTAAATAGGGCATCGGCGAATTCTCGGGCCGGTGCGTACAAGCCTTCTCGCGTCCGTGTAGCCGCCTCAACTTCCGGTTTGGCGACTTCTCGGAGCATATCTAGCCATTCCGTCTCGTCGCCTCCTATTTTATCTAACGGTTCAACAGTACTGCGCCAATCGTCTTTTAGGCGAGAAAGTTCCTCTTGTGAAATGGTTAGATCTTCTTCCGAAATTTTAACCGACGCCGAGCTGTTCTTGTCACTGCTGTCTTGACTTCCGAGCAACTGACGAAGAACTTCGGTAGCCTGCGCCCCGGTACCGATTTGTTCGGTTGTCAATCCCAAACTTTCAATATAAGGTAGGATCATCTCATTATCAATAGTTTCGCGAGCAAGATATCTTATTATAGCCTGTTCCGTCTCAAGATGGGCCCAACATAATGCCCCCATAGGAGTGGATAGTTTATTTGGATTAACTAAAAAATAGTCCAGATGCTCATCACTGCCATCAAATTGAGTGATGTTGGACCATTCTTGTTGTTCAATCCAAGCCGGACTTGGTTCCAATCCCTCATAAGCGAGTGTAGTCTGGGTGGTAGAATTAGTAGCGTCGGCAGGTTCAACATCAGGCGCCGGTTCCTCGATAGGCCGGTCTTGCCAAGATAAGCCATACATACGCTGACACTCCGGAGCGTATTTGACAACTTCGATAAAATTATCATACCCCGGTAGCCCAGCGGGATCCCTCAACTCCGATTCGTGAAAGTCTTCCGGGTCTGTTTTACCGCTCTCCAAGTTTTCAGCAACGGCATCAAAAAAGACATCTGAAAATTGTTGAGCTCCTGTCGGTAAGCCACCTCCGGCTTTGGTAGCCGCTTCTATTTCAGGAGCGGCTACAGCATGCAACGCTATCATCCACTCAGTCCCGTCGCCAGCTCCTTCATTACGTTGGCGTATCCAGTTTAGCCACCAGGGAGTGCGATACAACGCTAACGCTTGCGCTGACTCTAAGCTTAACCCTTCCACTGATCTTGTTTCCGCTATAGTATCAAGATCCAAGACCAAAAACTCTAATAGAACATCAGTCGGATCCCTGTCATCTTCAATAACCAGACCAATTAGATTAGCCATAAATCTGGATTCTTCATCCAAAGCAGATCGTCCAATCGTCAAATATTCGGAGCGTGATAGTTCGTGGAAAGCCCAGCATAAGGCACCAACCGGTGATGATAACGAATTAGGGTTGTTTGACCAATAATCATTATCTTTTTGCAGATAGTCGGCGTATTCATCATCTGTGGCATTGATATTGGACATACTAACTAACTGCCTAGCCTCGACCCAAGCCGGACTCAAGGGTTTGTCTACGGCGATTGTAGCGGCAGTGTCGCTGGTAGTCGTTATTGTCGTAGTGGTAACGACGGAGGTAGGAGTGCTACTTCCGTCATCAACCGGTGTCTCGGTCTCCACGTTGCTAGTTACGTACTCACTGCCAGTTGGCGGTTGGACGGAGTTCTCTGAGACATCTGAGACCCCAGCGGGGTAATCGACCGTTGAGGAGCAAGCTACGCTAACAATGATAGTCAGCATCCCTGATAATATCTGTAATCTGTTGGTAAGCATTAATGATTTCATTGTATTTTCCTAAGAAACGCCAGCTTGAAATATGTTAGGGTGCAAGCGTTGGCAGTCCGGGGCGTATTTGGCGACTTCATAAAAACCGGCAAATCCTGGTAGTCTGTAGTGCTCCGGCGAGTCTGTTTTACCGCTGTCTATGTATTCATCAACGAGATCGAAAAGGGCGTCGGAAAATTGTTGGGCTTCTGCCGGTAAGCCGTCTCCGGTTTTGGTGGCCGCTTCTATTTCAGGAGCAGACACTGTGCGGAGCGCCGTAGCCCACTCTGTTCCGTCACCGGCACCTTCATCAGTTAGTCGTATCCACTCAATCATTCCCGGATGGCGATAGATTGCTAAAAGTTGTTCTGACTCCGAGGGTTCAAGATTCTCTGTAGACGTTGGGGCCTGTGGGATGGAAGTGGTTATTATAACATTTTCATTGGCTGAAACCGGGGTTTCTACTGTGGTATCAGGGTCTGAGGTTAAAAAGTCTAGTAGGACATCAACCGGTGCCTGGTCGCTATTTTCGATAACTAGGCCAAGTTGATTAGCGATTTCATTGTATTGTTCATCCATTATAACTCGGAGATATACTAAAACTCCGGAGCGTGATAGTTCATGGGTAGCCCAGCATAGGGTACCAACGGGCGTTGACAATTGATTAGGATTATTCCACCAATACTCCTTTTTGCTTCGCAGATAGGTTGCCGTTATTTGTCGATACTCTTCAGCATCTGTAGTGTAAGTATTAAATAAATTATCTAGTTGCCTAGCCTCGATCCAAGCCGGACTTAAGGTTTTTTCATCGGAGGTTGTAGTAACCGTAGTTGTACTGGTAGTTGTGACTGCTGTAGTAGAGACGAGGGAAGCAGTCGGTATTCTCAATGTCGTAGGTACACCGCTCCTAGTTGTAGTTGTTGCTACTGTAGTAGAAACTACGGAGGTAGGAACTGTGGTTTCGCCGTCAACCGATGTCTCGGCTCCCACATACTCTACAGAGCAACCAGTAGCAGAAACCGATACTATCAGAAGGAACAATGTGAAAGTCTGTCGCATCTTAGTTGTTTTCCATGTATTCATCAACGGTGGCCTCGGCCTTAAATGTGTTAGGATGCAAACGCTGGCAATCCGGAGCGTATTTGGCGACTTCATAAAAACCGGCAAATCCTGGTAGTCTGTAGTGCTCCGGTGAGTCTGTTTTACCGCTTTCTATGTATTCATCAACGAGATCAAAAAGGGCATCGGAAAATAGTTGGGCTTCTGCCGGTAAACCATCTCCGGCTTTGGTGGCCGCTTCTATTTCAGGAGCAGACACCGCGCGGAGAGCGGTCATCCACTCGGTTCCATCACCAGCTTCCTCATTAGTTAACCGTATCCACTCAATCATTCCTGGGTGACGATAGATTGCTAAAAGTTGTTCTGACTCCGAGACTTCAAGATTCTCTGTAGACGTTGGTGTCTGTGGGATGGAAGTGGTAGTTATGATGTTTTCGTTGGCTGAAACAGGGGCTTCTATTGTAGTATCGGGATCCGAGGTCAAAAAGTCTAGTAGAGCATCAGCTGGTGCCTGGTCGCTATTTTCGATTACTAGTCCAAGTTGGTTAGCGATTTCATTGTAGTATTCATCCATTATAACCCGGAGGTATACTAGAAGTCCGGAGCGTGATAGTTCGTGGGTAGCCCAGCATAAGGCACCAACGGGTGTCGATAACTGGTTAGGATTATTCCACCAATAATCCTTTTGGCTTCGCAGATAGTTGGCCGTTATTTGCTGATAATGTTCAATATCGACAGCGTAGGTACTCAATATACTATCTAGTTGCCCAGCTTCGATCCAGGCCGGACTCAAGGCTTTTTCAGCGGAGGTCGTAGTAACCGTAGTTGTACTGGTAGTTGTGACTGCTGTAGTAGAGACGAGGGAAGCAGTCGGTATTCTCAATGTCGTAGGTACACCGCTCCTAGTTGTAGTTGTTGCTACTGTAGTAGAAACTACGGAGGTAGGAACTGTGGTTTCGCCGTCAATCGATGTCTCGGCTCCCACATACTCTACAGAGCAACCACTAGCAGAAACTAACACTATAAGAAGCAACAAGGTGAAAATCTTAGTTGACATTTTATTCATCCAAAACACTTTACCTAAGAAACGCCAGCTTGAAATATGTTAGGGTGCAAGCGTTGGCAGTCCGGGGCGTATTTGGCGACTTCATAAAAACCGGCAAATCCTGGTAGTCTGTAGTGCTCCGGCGAGTCTGTTTTACCGCTTTCTATGTATTCATCAACGAGATCAAAAAGGGCGTCGGAAAATTCTTGGGCTTCTGCCGGTAAACCATCTCCGGCCTTGGTAGCCGCTTCTATTTCAGGAGCAGACACTGTGCGGAACGCCGTCGCCCACTCTGTTCCGTCACCGGCACCTTCATCAGTTAGTCGTATCCACTCAATCATTCCCGGATGGCGATAGAGTGCTAAAAGTTGTTCTGACTCCGAGACTTCAAGGCTCTCTGTAGATGTTGAGATTTGTAGGGTGGAAGCGGTGGTTATACTGTTTTCGTTTGCTAAAACTGGGGTTTCTACTGTGGTGTCAAGGTCTGAGGTCAAATAGTCTAGTAGAACATCAGCTGGTGCTTGGTCTGGTGCTTGGTCGCTATTTTCAATAACCAGACCAAGATGATTAGCTATTTCATTGTATTGTTCATCTATTGAAACTCGGAGGTATGCTAGAAGTCCGGAGCGGGATAGTTCGTGGGTAGCCCAGCATAAAGCACCAACGGGCGTCGATAACTTATTAGGGTTATTCCACCAATAATCCTTCTCGCTCCGCAGATAGGTTGCCGTTATCTGTTGATAATGTTCATCATCTATAGCTTCGATATTCAATATACTATCTAACTGCCTAGCCTCGATCCAAGCTGGACTCAAGGCTTTTTCAGCGGAGGTCGTAGTAACCGTAGTTGTACTGGTAGTTGTGACTGCTGTAGTAGAGACGAGGGAAGCAGTCGGTATTCTCAATGTCGTAGGTACACCGCTCCTAGTTGTAGTTGTTGCTACTGTAGTAGAAACTACGGAGGTAGGAACTGTGGTTTCGCCGTCAATCGATGTCTCGGCTCCCACATACTCTACAGAGCAACCAGTAGCAGAAACCGATACTATCAGAAGGAACAATGTGAAAGTCTGTCGCATCTTAGTTGTTTTCCATGTATTCATCAACGGTGGCCTCGGCCTTAAATATGTTAGGATGCAAACGCTGGCAATCCGGAGCGTATTTGGCGACTTCATAAAAACCGGCAAATCCTGGTAGTCTGTAGTGCTCTGGTGAGTCTGTTTTACCGCTTTCTATGTATTCATCAACGAGATCAAAAAGGGCGTCGGAAAATTGTTGTGCTTCTTCTGGTAAGCCATCTCCGGCCTTGGTAGCCGCTTCTATTTCAGGAGCAGACACTGTGCGGAGTGCCGTCGCCCACTCCGTTCCGTTACCGGCTTTTTCATTAGTTAGTCGTATCCATTCGATCATTCCTGGATCGCGATAGATTGCTAAAGGTTGTTCTGACTCCGAGGTTTCAAGGCTAGCTACAGACGTTGGGGTCTGTGGGATGGAAGTGGTAGTTATACTGTTTTCATTGGCAGAAACTGGGGTTTCTACTGTGGTATCAGGATCTGAGGTTAAAAATTCTAGTAGAACATCGGCCGGCGCTCGGTTGTCATTTTCGATTACTAGTCCAAGTTGATTAGCGATATTATTATATCTTTCATCTACCGAAACTCGGAGGTATACTAAAAGTCCAGAGCGGGATAGTTCGTGGGTAGCCCAGCATAAGGCCCCAATGGGTGTCGATAACTGATTAGGATTATTCCACCAATACTCCTTTTTGCTTCGCAGATAGGTTGCCGTTATTTGTCGATACTCTTCAGCATCTGTAGCGTAGGTATTGAACAAATTATCTAGTTGCCTAGCCTCGATCCAAGCCGGACTCAGGGCTTTTTCAGCGGAGGTCGTAGTAACCGTAGTTGCACTGGTAGTTGTGACTGCCGTAGTAGAAACGAAGGAGGCAGGCGGTGTCCTCGTGGTCGTAGGTATCCCGCCCCGAGTCGTAGTTGTCGCTAATGTAGTTGAAACTACGGAGGCAGGAGTAGTATCTCCATCGTCAATCGATGTCTCGGCTCCCACATACTCTACAGAGCAACCAGTAGCAGAAACTAACACTATAAGAAGCAACAAGGTGAAAATCTTAGTTGACATTTTTGATCCTCCAATGATATAGGTAGTCGGAAGTACTACGGTCGCAACGAGAACCTGTTACCAATGAACCCGTTGATGAAGAATTGAGCTTTATGCATGTTGAATTAGAGTTAGAGCGTATTGTATAGATATTTTGATTTCCTACGCTTCTGATTTGCAGTTTCATAGTGTCGTCTGTATAAGCGTTACATGCCCATTGCACCACTCTCCAACTAGAAACTATGATCATGCCAATTTGTGTTTTTCTGTAGATTCTTATACAACGGCTATTTGAATGCTCTGGCCTAATATTAAAAACTGCATTCCCTACACTAGAATCCGCAAGTGAATGAATTCTGAATTGCTGGTTTGCGGCTCCATGGCATTGTTGTTGTCTTAACTGGATATCGTCCTTTTGAGAGGATTTTGGTATTGTTAAGCATTGATTTGTTCTAACATTCCTTATCTCTATCAAACCGGGTTCGGGATCGGCGGTTCCGAGTAGAGGAATTTTAACAGCAATTCCATAAATCTTTGCGACATCCTCGCAATCTTCAACCTTTGGGTATAGCCTAATTTCGCAATCCGCCTTCATCATCTCATCAAAAACGCGGTCGCAATCACTATCGCTGATAGTGCGGTCGAATCCGGCCCGGCGCAGGTCATAGCAATAATCGTGTGATTGGCACGGAACCAAAAAATCGAAATTTTTGTCGGTAGATGCAACTGAACTACAGTCGCCATCTTGTCTAACTGCTACTAAACCGTATTTCCGGTACATTGCATGTTTGTAAGCCCACTTTGGACTGTAGTCTCTAATGGCGTGAAGCATACCGAGTACAGGACAATTACCAGGATCGTTATGATTCAAGGAGTTGCCTGGATCATATAGGCTCACATTGATATAGTAACTGGCATTTTGATCCGATACATATGAAGTGCAGGTTAGATCGTAATATAGCGGAGTAGAATCAGCAGTTGGAGGATTGGGTAACTGGGATGATAGGGGAACACAACGAGCACTAATAGAACCATATTGACAACGGGAGGTTCTTGTAGGCGGGGGGCAGGGGTTAGCAGAATTGTTACTCTCTGATTGCGACGCCTCAGAGTTTTGTCGTAGGATTACTATTGGTACAGGACCGGTTGTAGTAGTGGTAGATGAAGTAGTTGTTGTGAGATACACTCCTTGTGCTTCTTCCCAAGTTAGTGTAGAAGAAGTTACCGTATTGGTAGAGGTTGACATCGTTGTTGTCGTACTAGCTACCGAAGTAGCACCTGATAAGGGGTCAGCAGTGGAACCGCCTTCTGTGGAAGAATCGCCGGTGTCGCTACTGCATGATGTTTCTGATGCTGTGGGAGTTTTAGGACTAGTTGTAGTCGTAGAAGTGGTCGTGGTCGTAGTAGCAGGCACCGTCGTGGTAGTGGTGGTCGTCGTGGTCGTGGTAGTAGGTACCGTCGTGGTGGTAGTGGTACCAGTGGGCGTGGTTGGTTGGCAATACCCATTGCTATCGCGTCCGTTTAGACATCTGGTAGGTCGGCATCCGCCATGTTCGCTATTGTAAGTCTGTCCGGAGGGGCAAGCCAGGCAGGTACCGGTGCTGGTGCGACCATTCGCGCAGGTGCGGGGGCGGCATCCTCCGTAACTGCCGTAATACAACTGACCGGACAGACACGATGGGTCACCCGGCGACGGGGCCGTTTTGGGAACGCATCGGCCGCCCGATCTCTGATGGGTGGGATCGGAACAGGAACGACAGTAACCGGTACTGGAGCGCCCGTTAGCGCAGGTGCGGGGGCGGCACCCTCCGTATTGACTGTAATACTCCTGTCCGCCGGCGCACGAAGGCCGGGACGGCGCGACCGTGGTCGTAGTGGTGGTGGTAGTGGTAGTCGTTGCGGCGGTGGTAGTGGTGGCGGGGGCGGAACGGCAGTGGCCGTTGCTGGTGCGCCCGTATCGGCAACTGGAGGGACGGCATCCTCCATAAGAGGCGAAATAGGAATTGCCCGAAGAACAGGAACGGGCGCCTCCGCTCACGCAACCCTGTCCGGTGAGCCACACCTGACCGGTCGGACACGCCCGGCACCGGCCGCTGCTCCATCGCCCGTACGTGCAATCTCCGCCCGGCCGGGTATGCCCATGCGCCAACGCCGCCGGAACCAACCCGCCCGCTTCCGGCTCTGATACGTTTCCCTCCGGCGGAACCGCCGCCTCGAACGCCCCCTCCCCGTTCGCAGGCTCCGCCAACTCCCCCGACCCCGTAGGGGGATCCCACACCGGGGCGACATCCACCGCCGCCAACACCGGTCCCAACAAACCGACCATCACCAGCGCCGACACCCACCTCCAAAAACGGAATTTGGCCCGAGCGCGGCCCCGCCCCCCTCCGGAACTCTGGAAACCGGGCCGCCCTTTCATTCGGAACCTCCGCTGGCTGACGCCGTCATTATAGCGTTCCCCGCCGCGCCGACAAACGACAAATCAAACTTGGGGGCTTGGCGGGGGAGGGGGCTCCCCTTTCGCTTCGCCCGATTAAAACAGACTGCTACCGGGTCGTCCGCTCCGGGAATAATCAATCGAGGGGGTAGGCTAGGGTTAGGTTGGCGTGGGGGAGGCCGGTGGCGGCGGGGGTGAGCCGGGAGCGGAACATTTCTTCCATCATGGTTTTGGGGATCAGGCAGTCGGCGCAGGCTTCCGGGCCGGCCGTCACCCGCAGGTCGATGGCGTTCGGTTCCAGACTCACCGACAACTCGTAGCCGTCGGCTTCCAGGCCGGAGATGAACGGGGACAACAACTCCCGGATTTTGGCTTCGGAGGTCATCCCCGCCCCGTCTTATTCGGCGACGCCCAGCAGGCGGCGGAACTTGTCCCCGGACATTACCGGACGGCCCAGCAGTTCCACTATTCCGGCGATCGTCTGATAGGTTTCCAGGTTGGACGACACCAGGTCGTCCCGGTGCGGGTAGCGCCACACGGTGTCCTCCATCCCCACCCGGACATGCAAACCCAGCAACGCGGCCAAAGTCACCAGAAAAACAGAGGCCCGCCCGGCCGCGCACACCGCAATGACCGACTCCCGGTCGATATCGTAAATGGAGTCCACGATCCTCATCAAGCCCTGCACCATCTGATGCGGGTTGTGCATGGGGCTGCCCCCCGGCAAGGCGGGCAACACCACCCAGTAGTAGGGCGGCTTCACCAGACCGGACTTGATCAGATAGCGGTCGGCGTTGTCCACATCGGCGTCCGTGTAGACCGCAATCTCCGGTTTCACCCCCGAATCCTGCAAAATCCGGGCCTTTTCGATCATCACCGCCGGGGGTTTGGCGAACAGGGTGTCCCCCACGAAGGTGGCGGTGGTGTTCACCGGCGACCCGGCCACCAACCCCGACCCGCTCAACTTCTGCATGTCCGTCCAGTCTTCTTCGCCCACCGCCACTTCCCCCGCCGAAATGTAGAGTCCCGGATATTCCCCGTGCAACGGCTCCAGCACTTCCGTGAAAAGTTGCAAATCGAGGATGGACAACTCCGCTTCGTTGCGAACGTGAATATGCAGGGCGGTGGCCCCCGCCTGCATGCACTGCCGGGAGGCTTCCACGATGGACTCGGGGCTGATGGGCTGGCGGGGATTGTCCCTGGTCATGAAAAACCCCCCGGTGATCGCCACCGACACCGCCGTTTCCGATGGAATATCCCAGCGGGGGGCCACGTCCACATCGGCGTAACGGGAAGTGAACGGGTTGGTGATGTCGGGAAACCCGTACGGTTTCAATACCGCCCGGGTGGAACTGCGGTCCAGATAGGCCTGCACCCGATCCCAGTTGATTTTGTCGGTCATTGGAGCGTCTCGCTTTCGTAATAGGTTCGTTAGGTTCGGCGATAGCCGGTATAGGTCAGTCGATCTTGTAGGCCCGGAACCCGCCGTCCACCTGCAGGATGTCGCCGGTCACGTAGGAGGCGGCGTCCGACAGGAGAAAGGCGGCCGCTTCCGCCACTTCGGTCGTGGTTCCCAGACGGCGCATGGCGTGGGCGGACTGGGCGTCCTCCAGGTTGACCAGGCCGTTCTCCAACGCCCGTTCCAGGAGCGGGGTGCGGATCATCCCCGGCGCGATCCCGTTCACCCGGATTCCGTACGGAGCCCATTCCACGGCCAGCACTTTGGTCAACCCGCCGATGCCGGCTTTGGCGGCCGTGTACGGGCCCCGCCCCGGAAACCCGAACCACATCGCAATCGAGCCGAGGGTGACGATGGATCCGCCCCCGTTGCGGCGCATTTCCCGTCCGGCCGCCTGGCACCAGAAGAAAGTCCCGGACAGGTGAATGTTGATCACCTTGTGCCAGTCGTCCGCCGCGAACTCGAAACTGTCGCCCGCGATTTGCACTCCGGCGCAGGTGACCAGCCGTTTCACCGGCCCGCCCCAGCCGGCGATTTCCGACATGGCCTCCGCCGCCGCCCGGTGATCGGCAACATCCGACAGCACGGTCAGAACCCGTCCCGGAAACCGCTCTTCCAGCTCCCCGGCCTCCCCCCGATGCAAGTCCACCAAGGCG
This sequence comes from Candidatus Spongiisociaceae bacterium, assembly GCA_965243835.1. GTDB lineage: Bacteria > Actinomycetota > Acidimicrobiia > Spongiisociales > Spongiisociaceae. The sequence goes on along the minus strand of OZ251578.1, from coordinate 2,412,911 downwards.
CATCCCATTCCGGGGTTGCGTTCCAGCAACGTTTCGGCGATTTTCCAGCCGATGCCGCTGCCTCCGCCGGTGATAACGGCCGTTCCATCGCTCATTTGACGCCTCCTTTAACAGGATTTTCAATAGGGTGCCCGGCAGGGTTCCCAACGGGTTTCCCGGAACCCAGGTTGCGGGCCACTATGTCGCGGTGGATGTCGTTGGCTCCGTCCACCACCAGCCCCAACTTGGCCTCCCGCACCAGCCGCTCCACCGTTTTTTCCTCAAAGAACCCCCACCCTCCGAACAGTTCCCAGGCCCCGTCGGTTACCTCCGCCGCCGACTCGGTGACGAACGCTTTGGCGGCCGACACCAGGGTTTCCACCTGCGGGCGCCCTTCGTCCAGGGCGGTCGCGGCCGCGCCCAGCAAGGCCCGGGCCGCCCCGGTGCGAATCGCCAAATCCCCCAGACGGCGCCGCACCGCCCCCAGCCGGTTGAGCGGCTTCCCGAACCGGACGGTGGCCGCAGTGTGGGCGACGGCCAAATCCAGGGCCTCTTCCGCCGCCCCCAGCGCCAACCCGGCCGTGTTCAACCGGCTGCCCAGCAGGTGGGGGCGCAGTTGTTCCAAACCCCGGCCGGGGGACCCGATCAAATGCTCCGCTCCCAAGCGGCAGTCGTCGAACGTAACCTCGCACACCTGCGCCCCCCGCAGCGACATCCCCGTCCCCATGGGCCGCACCGATACTCCCGGCGCATCGGTGGGAACCGCCAGGATCGAAGTCCCCTCCCCGTGCACGGCCAGGGTGACCAGCGCCCGCAGGCGGTTGGCCGCGGGCGCGAACACTTTCCCCCCGCGCAAAATCAGCCCGCCCCCCTCTTCGGAAACGGAGGTGGTTATGGAACCCAGGTCGTTGCCCGCGCCCCGCTCGGTGAGGGCCAGCGCCAGCAACATCTCCCCCCGGTGAATGGGAGCCCCCCACCGCTCCCACTGCCGGTCGGAGCCGTGCTCGCCCAGGAAAGCGGCGATTACGTTGTTGACCAGCACCAATCCGAACAGCCGGTAGATGCGCCCCAGACTGCGGGCCGCGCCCGTGATTTCCGTCCACGGCCGGGGGGAGCCGCCCCGGCGCTCGGGAGTGCGCAGGGCGGTCAAGCCCAACCTCCGGGAAAACTCCCGCATGGTTTCCAAAGAGGTTTCCCCGGCCTCCCACTCCGCCACCAACGGGCTGATTTCCGCCCGGGCCGCCGCCAGAACCCGTTCCGCCAGCCCGCTCACGACCCGCTCCGGTCGATTTTTTTGGTGACCCCTTTGGAGAGGCAGAACCCAGAGAAGAACACCGAATGGGAGGCGTTGCCCTCCGTCCCCCCCGCCACGATTACGTTCAAATCCTCCGGCGACTCGCACAACAGCACTTTGCCCTCGGAAACCGTCCATTCCCCCTGCGGAATGTTGCCCTCCGGCGGGAAATCGGACAGGGGCACCTTCCCCGCCTCCCACAACTCCTCCCGCAACCGCTCTTTTCCGTAGCCGGCCCGCACGAACACCCCGGCGTGGGCGGGGCTCATCATCAGGGTCAGGGAGCCCCGGGAGAAAAACTGGCTGGTGGCGGTGGTGCGCATGGTTTTAGCCAGCATTTTCAGCAGGGAGGGGGCCGTCCACCACACGGCGGTGCTGTTGATCACCGACTCCACCCCGCAGGCGGTCACCGTCGAATCCCCCGCCTCGAATCCCTTGTCGACGTGCAGGGGCGGCCACGGGCTGGACTCTTCGTCTTCGGCGATGCACAGGGTGTATTTGGCCGGGCTGCCGTGGGTGGCCTGATCCACTCCCACATAGGCCCCGCCGATGTTGCGCATGGCCAGCCGCACCGCCCGCCCGATGGCGGCGTTGGCCCGGTTGCCCGGCCCGAGCAGGTTGCGGTCCGTGTTCATGCCGATGGCCCGCCGGATGGGGCCGTTGATGATGAACAGGGGAGTGGCCGGGTTGGTGGTGGCCTGGATGGCGTGCAGGTTGAACAGCGGCTCGCACATCGCCTCCACCGCCGTCGTCACCACCGGCATATATTCGGGGAGGCATCCGGCCATCACCGCGTTGACGGCCAGCTTTTCCACCGTGGCCAGCCCCCGTTCCGGGTTCATCACCCCCACTTCCCGGCCGGGGGGCAATCCCGAGCCTTCCACCATGGCCGCCACCCGGCGCCGAGTGGGGGGGATTATCGGCAACCCGTCCGAGAGGTCCCGTTCGTGGAACCAGTCCTGGATTTCGTCCAAACCGGCCCCGGCCGGGATGTCCAGCTCCCGGGAGGTGAGCGCGGACGCCGTCACGGAACCACCGCCCGCCCCCTCACATTTCCGCGGCGGAGCCCAGATCCCGGATGGCCCCTTCTTTGGCGGCGTCCAGCAGGGGGAACAGGTCGCGGTCCACGGCCCGGTTGACGACGGGGCGCAACTCTTCCATGCTCATGGTCTCGGTCTGATGGGGGAGGACGATCATCGGCAAATCCGGCATTCCCCGGCTGAGCAGGGTGGCGACGGCCAATTCCTCGAAGGCTTCGGTGATCAGCAACACGGTGGGGATGTTCCTTCTTCTCAGTTCGGTTCCATCGTGGCAACTCCACGCGGTGCACGCCCCTCAGTTGCCCAAGCCGAGGATGGCGAAATGGCTGGTTCCGGTCACCTGGTCCAGCACATCCTCGGGGGTGGGTTCGGAATGCTTGATCTTCCAATGGTCCACCCGCCCCACATCCGGACGGTCGGCCAGCCGCTCGTCCAGGATTTGGGAGATGCGGGTCATGCTTTCCCAGCGGGAGTTGAGCACCGCCACGTTCAACTCGGCCGCTTCGATCGGCTTCAGTTCCTCCCCGGCCTCCAAACGGCGGAACTCTTCGGCGGCGGGGTCCAGCAATACGGTCATGTTTTCCATGTTTTCCTCCTTGCGCGACGGGTCAAGATTGCGGCGCTTCCGGGGTTTCCGGTATTTCAATGTTGGACAGTTGCAGATGCTGATGGGCTCCGAACACGTCTTTGCAGGCCGGGTCGGAGGAGGCGATGTCCTTGGCCAGCGTCACCTTGAAAGCCAGGGCCGCGTCCAGGAAGTAAACGCCCAGCACCCCCTCCTCGGGCAGGCCGTAGAGGCGGGCGATGTCCGGGGCGTTGACCGCCCCCGACCGCTTGACCCGCAGGTAGTCCGCTTCGTCGTCGAAGAAGACGTCGAACGTGGTGTGGAACGGGTCGGAGTTTTTGCTGCGCAGGGTTCCGGCCAGGTCGCGCAGGGCGGTCATGACGAACCTCCCGCCCGGCGGGGGAATTCCGCCGCTTCGTAGGGGAAAAGCTCCACCGGATCCTCCATTTCCAGCAGGTGCCACACGTTGAAGGAGTAGGCGTCGCCCACGTTGATGGTGGGCGGGGCGAAGCGGGTGGCCAGGTTGCCGGCGGTGGTTTGCCGCCCCGGATAGGGCTTGATCCACAGTTCCATGCACACGTAGTAGGAAAGGCTTTCCGACAGCTCCCGGGTTTCGGCGATCACGTCCACAAGCAGGCCGATCTCGTGCGGAACCCGGTCCCGCAGGGGTTCGTTGGGTCCCAGCACCCCGTTGCGCCCGTACTGGTCGAAGGTGATCGTGTAATGCTTGCCCTCGTCCAAATGCCCGAAACGGGGCGAGGCGCGCAACGTTTTCCGGATGTTGTCCAGGAAGCCGTCCAGTTGGTCGATGAAACGGGGTTCGCGGACGCCGAAGAAAGAGACGGTGCGGTAGCCGTTGCGCCGCGCCCCCTCCAGTTTCACGGTGTAGGGCTCGTCTACCCATATCGCCCCCTCCGAGCGCACCCCCCCGTCCGGCGTCTGCTCGTACCAGGCTTCGGTCAGGTTCAGGTAGCCGCCCGGGTTGCGCTCCCGGAACGGGTTGTCCCGTTCGTACATCGAGTGGCCGGCGATGGAACGGGGGGTAGCCCGCTGGTTGTCGCTCAGCGGATACACGGTCAGCCCCCGCTGGTCCACCATGCCGTAGATGGGTTCGCTGGGGTCGCCGGGCGACAGGGCCAGCCCGGCGCATTCGAGCACTTTGGCGAGGTGGGTGACCGGGCCTTTGGGAAACCCGGCCGCCAGGGCGGGGGCCATATACACCCCCACGTCCAAGGCCCGGCCGGTGATCACCCCGTCCGCCCCCGATTCCAGGGCGGCCATTATCGGTTCCGGTCCCAGCTGGGCCACGATGTGTTCGGAGGCCGACACGTCTTCGGGGGTGAGCCATTCCGACAGGTCGGGGGAGTCCACCGCCCGCCGGGCCCGACCGCCGTTCCGCAACCGGTCGGCCAGTGCCGCCCGGTCCAGTTCCCCGTCGATCACCGCTATCCGCAACGGCAGGTTTTCTTCCGCCGCAATTTCGTCGATCCGCTCCAGGCAGGCGTCCAGTTGGATGCGCCCGCCGGCTATCCCCGCGGAGAAGACGAACGGGACGTCCAAGTCGCGGGCGAACCGCAGATAGGGCCGCACGTTGTCTTTGAAGTTGTCGGTGGTGAACTGGGTGCCGGAGCCCAGCATGTAGGGCCCGAAGTCCATTCCGGTGCCCTGCGAGCACACCGCGTCCACTCCCATCCGCCGGGCCCGTTCCAGGAACTCGCCGAGGTTGGGATGCGTCGGAACATGATTGACGAAAGACAGGATCCGGTAGGCGTCCGGCGGGGCGGGGGAGGGAGCGGTCATGGTTTCTCCTAACGTTGGCGGCTTCTAGTTAAAGAATAAATCAACCGGGCCCAACACCAACGCCGGAACGAAGGCGATGATGAGGGCGTCGATGACGAGGGCGATCACGAACGGGATTACCGCCCGGATCAGTTGGGCGGACGGTATGCCCGCGATTTTGGAGTTTACGAACAGGAGCACCCCGTAGGGCGGGGTTAGCAACCCCACCGCGATGGCGGCCATGAACGTCACCCCGTAGTGGATGGGGTCCATGCCGATTTGGGCGGAGATGGGCTCCAAGATGGGGTAGAGCACCAGCACGATGGGCACCGTTTCCATAAAAGTCCCCACCACCAGGAGCAACAGTATCATAAGCAGGATCACCACCACCCGGCTGTCGGAGATGGTCAGCATGAAGTCGGCCAGTTTCTGCGGCACCCGGGTGTAGGTCAAATACCAGCCGAAGGCCTGGGCCGTGGCCACGATGGTGAACACCACCGCCGCGAACATCGCCGAATCCGACAGCGACTTGAGCAGTCCCTTCCAGCCCAGTTCCCGGTAGATGATGGTGGCCACCAGGAGCGCGTACACCACCGCCACCGCGGCCGCTTCGGTAGCGGTGAACACCCCTCCCAGAATGCCGCCCATTATCACGACCGGGAAAACCAGGGCGGGCAGGGCCCGCCAAGTGCGCAACCCCATCCGCTTCCAGTTCCAGGGGATGCGTTGCGCCCGCCAGCCCCGGGGGCGGCGCAGGAAAGCCACCGTGGCCAGCGACAGGGCGATGAGCAGTCCCGGACCGTATCCGCCCACGAACAGTTTGGTGACCGACACGCTGGTGGCCGCCCCGGCCAGGATCATGGGCACGCTGGGGGGGACGATGATGCCGATGGAGCTGGAGGCGGCGGTGACCGCGGCCGAGTAGGGGGTGGGGTAGCCCTGCCGCCTCATCTCGGGGACCAGCACCGAGCCGATGGCGGCCGAGTCGGCGGTGGCCGACCCGGAGATGCCGCCGAAGAACATGGATCCGAACACGTTCACGTAGGCCAGGCGCAGGCGGCTGAACCCGAACAGGTTGTCCACCCATCCGATGAGCCGCTCCGACACCCCGCCCACCAGGATCAGGTTGCCGGCCAGTACGAACAGGGGGGCGGCGAACAGCACCAGCGAGTCGATCCCGATTATGGAGTTGCGCACCACCTCCAGGAGCGTCAGGCGGGGTTCCAGCAGTATTCCCACGATGGTGGCCCCGGCCAGGGCGGCGAAGATGGGGACGCGCAGGATGAGCAACCCGAACAGGGTCAGGAAAACCAGGAACAGTTCCATGCGGCTCAGCCGTCCCCGGCGGGTTCTTCATCGTCCATTCCGGCCGCCGACAGCACGCTTTCCATTTCGTACGCTTCCAGGCCCCGGCTGCGAACCAGGCCGATGAACTCGTCGATGCCGACGATGGCCGCTATCCCGGCTCCCACCGGGGCGGCCGCGTACTGCCAGGCCCGGGAGATGCCGGTGACGGGCATTTTTTGGCCGATCACCTTGGTGACCACATCCACGCCTTTCACCAGGAAGAACACCAGGACCGCCCATTTCACCGCCGTGCTCAGGTAACGCAGCCAGGTGCGGTCCCGGAGCACGTCGATGATCAGGTGCTGGCCTTTGACGGTGGGGATCAAGCCCAGAAACACCAGCCAGATGAGGATGATGCGGGGCACTTCCTCCGCCCAGGTGAGCGAGTTGACGAACACGAACCGCATAATCACCTGCAGGAAGAGGATGCCGGTCAGTCCCGCCAGCACCACCCCCAGCAGGACCCGCAAGCCCCGCTCCAAGCCGGCGCTCATCCTGTGAAACCCGGCCAGGGCTTTTTCCATCAGACCTCCCGTTTCAGGGCACCTCCCCGGCGGCCGGCGTTATCCGCCGGCCGCGGCGCGGATGCGTTGCACCCATTGGGCGAGGTCGGGGTTGGCGTCGTAGATGGGGGCGACGGCTTGCCGGAAGGGGGCTTTGTCTACTTGGGTGATGCTCCATCCTTGGGTTTGGAGTTCGTTTATGTAGCCTTCGTCGTCGGCGATGCTTTGTTTGCGTTGGTGGTCGACCGCTTCGAGGGCGGCTTGTTTGACCAGGGTTTGTCCGGCGTCTCCGAGTCTGTTCCACAGGTCTTGGGAGCCGACCATGAGCAGGGCGGCGTAGATGTGTTCGGTGAGGGACAGGTGCTCGAGGGGCGTTTCGTAGTATTTTTGGGTTACGGCCGCGAAGATGGGGGCTTCGGTGGCGTCCACTACCCCGTTTTGGAGGCTGGTGAAGATTTCCGGTCCGGGGATGGGGGTGGGGGTGGCTCCCAGGCGGCTCATGGTTTCGATGTACAGGTCGGATTCCGGTACTCGTATTTTGATGCCGTCCAGGTCGGAGGGGGTGTTGATGGGGCGGGGGGCGGTCATCATGGACCGGAACCCGAATTCCCCGAAGGCGTAGCCTTTCAGGTTGACGCCGCCCAGCAGGTCCAGGAGTCCTTCGCCTACTTCCCCGTCCAGGGTGGAGAACACGTGGTCCCGGTTGTCGAACAGGTAGGGCAGGTTCAGTACCCCGAAGTCGGGTACGAAGGATTCCAGGATTCCGGCCAGCACCACGGCCATGTCCACCGACCCGATCTGCGCTCCTTCCACCAGCTCGCGTTCGCCGCCCAGCTGGCCGCTGGGGAACACTTCCACCGTGATCCGCCCTTGGGAGCGTTCCTCCACCAGTTCCTTGAACCGCACCGACGCCACATCCGCAAACCCGTCCGGAGCACCCGAATGACCCACGCTAATCGTCAACTCCGGCAGGGCCTCGACATCGGCGCCGGGGGAGGTTCCGCCCACTACGGCGCGGATGCGTTGCACCCATTGGGCGAGGTCGGGGTTGGCGTCGTAGATGGGGGCGACGGCTTGCCGGAAGGGGGCTTTGTCTACTTGGGTGATGCTCCATCCTTGGGTTTGGAGTTCGTTTATGTAGCCTTCGTCGTCGGCGATGCTTTGTTTGCGTTGGTGGTCGACCGCTTCGAGGGCGGCTTGTTTGACCAGGGTTTGTCCGGCGTCTCCGAGTCTGTTCCACAGGTCTTGGGAGCCGACCATGAGCAGGGCGGCGTAGATGTGTTCGGTGAGGGACAGGTGCTCGAGGGGCGTTTCGTAGTATTTTTGGGTTACGGCCGCGAAGATGGGGGCTTCGGTGGCGTCCACTACCCCGTTTTGGAGGCTGGTGAAGATTTCCGGTCCGGGGATGGGGGTGGGGGTGGCTCCCAGGCGGCTCATGGTTTCGATGTACAGGTCGGATTCCGGTACTCGTATTTTGATGCCGTCCAGGTCGGAGGGGGTGTTGATGGGGCGGGGGGCGGTCATCATGGACCGGAACCCGAATTCCCCGAAGGCGTAGCCTTTCAGGTTGACGCCGCCCAGCAGGTCCAGGAGTCCTTCGCCTACTTCCCCGTCCAGGGTGGAGAACACGTGGTCCCGGTTGTCGAACAGGTAGGGCAGGTTCAGTACCCCGAAGTCGGGTACGAAGGATTCCAGGATTCCGGCCAGCACCACGGCCATGTCCACCGACCCGATCTGCGCTCCTTCCACCAGCTCGCGTTCGCCGCCCAGCTGGCCGCTGGGGAACACTTCCACCGTGATCCGCCCTTGGGAGCGTTCCTCCACCAGTTCCTTGAACCGCACCGACGCCACATCCGCAAACCCGTCCGGAGCACCCGAATGACCCACGCTAATCGTCAACTCCGGCAACTCTTCCATCGCCGGGGCTTCGGTCGTGGTGGTGGCGGCCGGTTCCTCACCGGCCGGCGCGGCGGCGGTGGTAGTGGGGGCCGCCGTGGTGGTGGTCGCGGGCGCGGCGGTCGTGGTGGTGGTCTCGCCGCCGCCGTCGTCGCTTCCGCAGGCGACCGCCAGCAGCGACAGGGCGAGAATAAGGACACTGAGTTTGCGCATTGTTTTTTGCCTCCTCCGTTGGGCGCGTGTCTGTAGTATACCGTATACAATGAGGCCGTGTTCACCAAAGCCGGATTTTTCTATTATGACCCCTCCCTGTGACATTTCCGTCGCACCGCGCCCGGCGCTCGACGGGGCGCCGCTGGGCGGTTTTCCATTATGACCGCCCCCCGCGACATCGCCGACCGGTTCGCGGCGGTGGCGGTGGGGGAGGCCGACCCTTTTCCCCTGTATCGGGAGGCCCGCGCCCGGGCCCCGATTTTCTGGTGCGCGGCCACCGCCAGCTGGGTGGTTACGCGCCACCCGGACGTGAAGCGGGTCCTGTCCGACTCCGACTTTTTCCGCCCTTTGCCCCACGGCCCCGGCTCCTCGGCGGTGCACGGCCGGGTGATCCTGCACATGGAGGGACGGGAGCACACTTTCCACGGGGGCCTGCTGAGCCGCTGGATACGCAACCGCCGGCGCCTGGGAGGGGAGTTGCGGGAGCTGGCGGAGCGGATCACCGCCGACCTCCTGGACGGGTTGCCCGTCGGCGAGCCGGTGGATTTGCACCAGGTCCTCAACACGGAAATGCCCATGGTGATGACCGCGACTTTCATGGGCATCCCGGAAGTGGCCGCCTTCCGTCCCTGGTACGACGCCATCGCCCAAGCCAGCGTCTCCAACATCAAAGACGATCCGCAGGTGGAAAGGCGGGGGGCGGAGGCCCGGCGCGCCTTGGGGGAGTGGCTGGTTCCCGTTCTGGAGCGGAAACGGGCCCGGCCGGAGAACGACCTGCTGTCCGACCTGTGCGCCGCCCGCTACCAAGGGGAGCCGCTCACCGACGAGGCCATCGCCTCCGCCTGCTCCCTGCTGTTGGCGGCCGGGGTGGAAACCACCTCCCGGGCCTTGTCCAACCTGCAGAAGTCGCTACTGATCGAGGGGCTGTGGGAGCGGTTGCGGGCGGAGCGGGAGCTGGTTGTTCCCGCCTGCGCCGAAACCCTGCGCTATAACGCCCCCGCCCACGGCCTGGTGCGCGAGGCGACCTCTCCGGTTGCCATCGCCGGCCGGACGGTGCGGGCCGGGGAGAAAATGTTCGCCCTAGTCGGGTCGGCCAATCGGGACGAGGAGGTCTTCCCCGACCCGGACCGGTTCCGGTTGGACCGCTTCCGGGACGATGCTTTCCGCCAGTTCACCCCCAAGTCGGACATTCTCCCTTTCGGGGCGGGAACCCACCACTGCACCGGGTCGCTTTTGGCGCAGATGGAAATGGAGGTGGTGATGGGGGCTTTGCTGGACCGGTTCGGGCGGGCGGAGTTCGCCGGGGGCGTCCCCCCGGACGCCGGTTACGTTTTGCGGGCTCCGGCCCGGATGCCGGTGGCCTTGTATCCGGCGGCGTAGCATCGGGGGAATGACCTCCCCGCCGGCCGCCACCGTTCCGGCCGCGTTGCGGGCGGCGGCCGCCCGTTTCCCGCACCGCGCCGCGGTGAAAATCGTGGGAGGCGAGGAGATTGACTACCGGCGCCTGGCGGAGCGGACGGAAAGATTGGCCTGCTGGATGGCCGGGCGGGGGGCGGGACGGGGGGACAGGATCATGGTGCGGGCCGGCAACGGACTGCTCCATTTCTACGTCTACTTGGCCGCGGCCCGGCTGGGGGCGGCCGCGGTGCCGGTGGGAAGCGGCCTGTCCGGGGAAGCGGTGGAATACCTGGTCTCCGATTGCCGCCCCGTCTTGGGCTTCGCCGACGAGACGGGGGCGGAGGCCCTGGCCGCGGCCGGGGTGGAAACGGTGACGAGGGGCGGTCCCGAATACCGCCGGGCCTTGGCCGCCGAAATCGCCCCCCTCCCGGAACCGGTTCCGTCCGACACCGCCCTCGTCATCTACACCAGCGGCACCACCGGCCATCCCAAAGGGGTTTGTCTCAGCCACGACGCCATCACCCATAACGCAGTCCTGGCCGCCGCCTCCCAGGAGTTCCACCGGCACGAGGTTTATCTGACTTCCACGCCGCTTTATCACGCCTCGGCCGGCCTGCGGGTGTTCACCATGGCGCAAGGCGGCCACACCCACCTGGTTCTGCCCCGCTTCACCGCCTCCGGCTGGCTGGAGGCGGCCGAGAAGGAACGGGCGGCCAGCGCCATCGTCGTCCCCACCCAGATCAAACGCATCCTGGACGACCCGTCCTACGACCCGCGCCGGCTGGCGGCCATGCGGCTTTTGGTGTACGGGGCCGCCCCCAGCGCCCGCTCCCTGCTGTTGCGGATGCGGGAGGAGTTTCCGTGCGGTTTGTATCACGGTTACGGGCTGACCGAGGCGTGCACGGTGGTGACCGCCCTCACCGCCGCCGACCACCGGGCCGCAACGGGGCCGGACGATCCCCGGCTGGGTTCCTGCGGACGGCCCATTCCCGGGGTGGAGGTTGCGGTGCGCCGCCCGGACGGGGAGCCGGCGGAGCCGGGGGAGGTTGGGGAGATCACGGTGCGCAGCCGCAAAGTGATGTCCGGCTACTGGGGGAACCCGGAGGAAACGGCGGCCGCCTTCCGGGACGGTTGGCTGCTGACCGGCGATCTGGCGACCGCCGACGAGGACGGATACCTGACCATCGTCGGCCGCAGCCGGGAGGTGATCATCTCCGGGGGGATGAACGTGTACCCGGCGCAGGTGGAGCGGGCGATCGCCGCCCACCCGGAGGTGGAGGAGGCGGCCGTGTTCGGCGTGGAGGACGCCGAATGGGGCGAGACCCCGGCGGCGGTGGTGAAACTCCGCCCCGGAGCCCGCATAACCGCCGAGGGGGTGAAAGACTTGGTGGCCGGACGCCTGGAGCGCCGCGCCCGCCCCCGGCATGTCGTATTCGTAGACGAGTTCCCCCGCACCCCCGCCGGCAAAATCCGCAAACCCGACCTCCCCCCCCTGCTCAAAAACACCCCCCGCCCCCCGGACCCGGAAAAATAAATTCCGAAAAAATCCATACCCCGCTTTTTGTGGTAGGGTTCCGCCAACGAAAGCAACGAAAGGTTGCCTGTGCCTGCAAGTCAAGACGTTCGGAGTGCGCTTACGCTCCGTCCATGCCCTTCGGTGTTCGCCCGTGCTGAACCCGATTTGGCTTCTGTCCGCCTTGGCGGTCGGCGCCGTCCTCCTCCTAGCCCCCCCGCCCAAGCAACCGGTTCCACAACCCCGACTCCCCGCGATAACCCTGAGTCCGCGGGCTATGCTATTAATGATGCAGAAGTGGAGATAACGATGATGGCTAGATTTACATCTTTTGCGTTTGGCAGATTATGGCCGGCCTGGTTGGTGGCGTTCGGGGTTTTGGCCTTGGTGTGGACCGGTGCTTCAAAGGCGTTGGCGCAGGGGTCGGAGGCAGTGGACGCACCTGCTACGGTTGAAACACTCACCTTTTCAGTTATGAATGAAGATGGCTGTTCTGATGGTACCTATGTTGATGATCCTGATGTACATCCGGGTACAGTGTCTGATTGCCGAACGTTGATTTCGATTAGGAATTATTTCATTAATAATCCTGATAATGCTGATATATATTCATATCATTCTTTTCGACATTGGAATGGTAAAGTTACTACATGGAAAGGAACTAGGTGGTTTAGATCTAGTGATGATGAAGATCGTTTATCTGGGTTACACTTAGATGAATTGGAAGGAAATATACCTGAGGAGTTAGGGAACCTCGACACGATAAGAAACCTTTCCCTATTTGTTGTGGGGGGGACCATACCTGCTACTATAAGCAATCTAACTGAATTGCGTCATCTTGATTTAGCTGGTGTGGCTTCTATACCGGACGAAATCGGTAATTTGCTTAATCTGGAGACATTAAGGTTCAGTTATTATATTCCGGGTTCTCTTCCTGAGTCTATTGGTAATTTGAGTAATCTTCAGTCGTTGCGTATTCTCCGTTCTTTTTCTTCGGGTTCTCTTCCTGAGTCTATTGGTAATTTGAGTAATCTTCGGTCGTTGTATGTTCTTCGTTCTTTTATTTCGGGTTCTCTTCCTGAGTCTATTGGTAATTTGAGTAATCTTCGGTCGTTGTATGTTTATCGTTCTTTTATTTCGAGTTGTCTTCCTGAGTCTATTGGTAATTTTTTGAGTAATCTTCAGGAGTTGTATATTTACCGTTCTTTTTCTTCGGGTTCTCTTTGTATCACCGATGGGGATGCCGCGTCGATGGGGATTGGTTTGAGCGTGTCGCCGGTCAAGGTGGGGGAGTCGGCTTCTGCGCAGTCGGTGGCGGTTACGGTTGCGTTCCCGGAGGGGTCGGCGGTGTTGGCTTCGGATACGGTGGTGTCGGTGTCGGTGGGGGCTGATGATGATTCGGCGGCGTCGGGAACCGATTATGCGGCGGTGGGTGATTTCTCGGTGACGATTGCGGCTGGGCGGCGGAGCGGTTCGGGCAAGTTCGTGTTGGCGGGAACTGATGATGACGTAGCCGGGGAGGGCGCGGAGTCGCTGACGGTTTCGGGCGCAGCGGCCGGGTTCGCGATCCCGGATGCGTCGGTGTCCATCACGGACGGGGACGCGGTTCCGACGGAGATTGCTTTGAGCGCGTCGCCGGATAGCGTAGGGGAAGGTTCGGGTTCGGTCAAGGTGGCGATAACGGCCAAGTTTCCGGTGGGGTCGGCGGTGTTGGCTTCGGATACGGTGGTGTCGGTGTCGGTGGGGGCTGATGATGATTCGGCGGCGTCGGGAACGGATTACGGGGCGGTGGATGATTTTTCGGTGACGATTCCGGCTGGGCGGCGGAGCGGTTCGGGCGAGTTTGTTTTGGCGGTAACGGATGACGATACGGCTGAGGGCGCGGAGTCGTTGACGGTTTCCGGCGCGGCCGCCGGGTTTGCGGTGTCGGGGGCGTCGGTTGCGATTTCGGATGATGACGCGCCGGTGGTTACCGAGCAGTTGATTGCTTTGGGGGCGTCGCCGGGTTCTGTGGACGAGGGCGGGGGGACGGCGTCGGTGCGGGTGTCGGCTTCGTTGCCGGAGGGGACGGCGGCTCCGGCGGGCGGGATAATGGTGGGGGTGTCGGTGGGCGGGTTGGGGGATTCGGCCGTCGCCGGGGCGGATTATGGGCGGGTGGATGGTTTGTTGGTGGAGATCGCGGCGGGGGAGAGGAGCGGGTGGGTTGATTTCCGGTTGAGCGTTGTCGACGATGATGCGGCGGAGGGGCCGGAGTCGGTGTCGATAACCGGGACGGCGCTGGGTTATCGGGTGTCGGGGACGTCGTTGACGATCAACGACAACGACCAAGAGAGCGGTACGTCTCCGGGCGGCGGCGACGGCGGGGGTTCACCGGGGCCGACTGCTTCGGCCGGTCAGCAACAGGATCCGCCGTCGCCCGCCCCGCCGGTTCCGGTTGCGCCTCCGTCCGGCGACGGGTCCGCCCCGCCCGCTCCCCCCGCCCCGGTTGCTCCGCCGGTCGGCGACGGCGGGGTTGCGCCTGCGCTGATGGAGCCGGAGGAGGAGGTGTGCGTTGGCCGGTTCTGCGACGAGGACGAGAGCGTGCACCAAGCCAACATCGAGCAAGCGTCCGATTGGGGCATCACCAACGGTTGCGGGGAAGGCCGGTTCTGTCCGGGTCTGGGTATTTCCCGCAGTCAGATGGCGGCTTTCCTGTATCGGGCGGTCGCTTACCGGTCCGGCGTTCCCCCCTCGGTGGCGCGTTTTACGGGTTTGTCCGACGTGGGGGAGGGCGCCTGGTACGGGGTGTTTGCGCGGTGGGCGGTTGCGGCGGGCGTGATGCCGGCCCCGGGCGGGGAGTTTGATCCGGACGGGGTGGTGACGCGGGGGGATATGGTAGTGATGCTGGCAACGGCTTTCCCCGCCCTGGCGGACGGCCCGGCGGCGGCAGGAACGTTCCGCGATCTGGACGCTTCCGGGTCCATCGCCCGGGCGGCGGAAGCACTGCATCGGGCGGGGGTAACCCGGGGTTGCTCCGTCTCCCCCCTGCGGTTCTGCCCCGACCAGCCGGTTACCCGCTCGCAGATGGCTTCCTTCTTCGTCCGGGCCCTGACCGCGCTCCGATAACGCCCTCCGGATCACATCCCCCTATCTGAAAGACGGGCTTGACAAATGCGGCCGGAGGAATAAATTGCCTGTGGAGCGCGGCGCCCTCCGGCCGGTCTAGTGCGCCTTGTTAAGGGGTCAACCGGAGGCCGCCGCCCGCTCATATCGCTCTTCCCGCCATGTCCCGGTTGCCATTCCTGAAACCCGAGTCGTTGTTTATAGGATTTGAGAATGGTTGAAGCGGAGAAGCGGAGGGAAATCACGCTGTCGGGGCCGTTGGATTTGCGGGCTACCTTGCTGGTGGACGGATTGCGGGGGCCCTGTCTGCAAGCGCGCCCGGACGGGTTGTGGCGGACCGTCCGCACCCCGCAGGGTCCGGCTACGGCGCGCCTGCGGCTCTCCGGGCGGAAACTGTCGGTAGCCGCCTGGGGGGAGGGGGCGGAATGGGCCTTGGAGCGGGCGCCGGACTGGGTCGGGGAGTCCGATGACCCGCAGGCCCTGGTTCCCCGCCATCCGGCGGTGGCGCGGGCGGCCCGGCTGGGGAGGGGGATGCGGATGTGCGCGGCGGGGGGATTGACGGAAGCGTTGATTCCGATCATCCTGGCCCAGAAGGTGACCGGGGCCGAATCGTCCCGCAGTTACCGCCGGCTGGCGGACCGCTACGGAGAGCCCGCTCCCGGTCCGGGAAACCTGCCCCTGCCGCCCGACCCGCGCCGCTTGGCGCAACTGGCCTATTACGACTTTCATCCGCTGGGGGTGGAGCGGCGGCGGGCGGAAACCATCCTGCGGACATGCCGAGCCGCCCCCCGGCTGGAAGCGGCCGCCGGGGGCCCCGCCGATGACCTGTACCACTTGCTTCATTCCCTGCCCGGAATCGGCCCTTGGACTTCGGCCAACGCCGTGCAGGTAACGCGGGGAGACCCGGACGCGGTCCCGGTGGGCGATTTCCACTCCCCGCACACCGTGGCTTGGGCCCTGGCCGGGGAGGAACGGGCCACCGACGAGCGGATGTTGGAACTGCTCGCCCCCTACGCGGGACAGCGGGGACGGGTGGTGCGCCTGTTGGAACGTTACGCCGGACACGCCCCCGCCTACGGCCCCCGCGCCGCCCCCCGCGACATCCGCCCCCTCTGAAACGGTTCCTCCGCCCGCGCCGCCGCCCCGGACCGAACAAGCCCCGCCTCCGGAAATAGGAAACCCGATGCCCCTCCGTTGCCGAACGGGAGCGGCCCAGTCCGAAAATTTTTTTCTTCCGGTAAGGGCTTCTTCTCGGCATCGGGCGGCCTGACCTAGCTGTACCATGCCAGGACGTTGGTAACAGTTTTGCTTTGGTGAAGACCTCCTGGTGTTATGGGGTTTGAAAGAGCCCGTAACACGGAAGGAGGTCTTGGGGGATCATAGTAACGCAAGGTTGAATGTTCGGGGGCTTCTGTTCCTAGTGGAGCGGATAGAGGGGGGTATGCCGGTAGCGGACGCGGCCGAGATGGGGCATCTCCCGTCGGTGCGCTTACAAGTGGTGGCGGCGGTGGCAGGAGGAAGGCCCCGCTGGTCTGGTGGACCGGTCGTCGCGTCCGCATACTTCGCCGGGTCGGACCAGCCCGGAAACGGAGCGGCTGGTGATTGAAGCCCGGTTGCGGCTCCGCGTGGGCCCGGAGCGGCTGGCGTATGAGACCGGCGTCCCGCCGCGGACGGTAGCTCGTATCTTGCGCCGCTGGGGGAACGGCTTCCGCCGTCTTCCCGCTACCCGATAGCCCGGCCTTCTCGGAAGACGCTTCTACGGCTTCTTCCCGGCGGAAGCGACGGAATAAAGGGCGGCTAGATCTAGCCGCCGCTAATCGGACGGGGCGGGAAGAAGCGGGCCGCCGTATCCCGCCGGTATCGGATACAGGCTCCCGCTAGCCCGGCTTCCCGCCGGTATAACGATTACCGCCGCCGCTTCCGTCCGGACGGGTTCCGGCATCGGAATAGGTAAAGGCGTTTGGAAGGGAAGCCCGCCGCCGGTATCTAGCAGGGTTTCTACCGCCGCTTCCATAGCGGCGGAAAAGGCCGCCGCCGCTTCCGCGCTAGCGGCTTCCGCCGATAGCCGCCGCCAGGTTGCCGCCGCCGCTTCTACCCGCCTTGCCGCCGCCGCCGTCCGGGCTTCCGCCGCTTCCGCCGCTTCCGCCGCTTCCGCCGCTTCCGCTTCCGCCGCTTCAAGCCTTGTAGTCATCTTTCGCCCTTTCCGTAATCGCTAGCCGTTTTATTATCTTATCCGGTAGAAGTCGGTGTATCGTCCGGGAGGGTCCGCTCGGCGGCTTCTACCTCCGCCGCTAGCCGCCTTTCTAATTCCGCTTTCCGCTTCTTTATTTCCGCTGTCTTCTTCATGGTTTCCTCCGCCCTTTTTGAAGCCTCCAGGGAATTCACCGCCGCCGCCACTAGAAGCCCCGCGGCTTCTATCCCTGCCTTTTCCGCCGATTTCTTTAGTTCTTCCGCCGCCCGGTATTTTTCTAATAGCCGCCGACTTTCCGCTTCCGCCGCTTTCTTATTCGCCTCCGCCGCCGCTATCCGGTCCCCCGCCGCTTCCTCTTCCGCTTCTAGCTGCCGGACTTCCGCCGCCGCCGTTTGCGCTTCTTCTTCCGCCGCCTCCGCTTCCCGGACGGTTTCCGCTATCGCCGCTTCCAGTTCGGGAATATCCATCTTCATCTACCTGTCCGTTGCCCGTCAAGCCGGTAAATTCCGTCGGCTCGTAGCCGGGCGGTCGGGGCGGTCGGGTTGCCGCAGGCGACGGTTAGGGTTATGAGGGCGGCGGCGGCGATTACCCGTTTCATCGTCTTCGGTTTCTCTTCCCGCTTTCGGTTAGGTCATCGGCTTCTATCATACCAGGCGGCGGACAGGCGGCGGGTAGCGGCGGATTTACGGGGCGGTCGTTCGTTCGGGCTTGGACGGAAGACCGGTGGGCGGGCGGGATACGCCGCCGCTACCGGAAGAAGGGAAGGGCAGGCCGCCGATAGCCGCTATCTTCTTTCTGCCGCTTCTAACTGTAGATAGCCGGGACGTTGTTGGCAGTTTGGTTGTTTTTGGTGGTTGTTTCGCCTGCGCCGCGCGTCTGGTCGAGCAAGTCACGACCGTGGAAAACGGGGAACCGAGGGGTGCTCCGTTGCCGGAAGGGAGCGGCCGGTCCAAAAATTTTCTCCGTTTTCTTGGACCCGCCCACCCACCCCCCGCCCGGCCCACCCTGTCAATATAGTCAATTTTTCGGTTTTAAACAAGAGGGTTTTTTCCCGGGTTGGATAAAACTGCTGGTAGATGGGCTAATGGAGGCTTGTGATTTTTTTCGCGACTTCTTCTTCTTGGGCGCCGGGAGCGTTGAGAAACCGGGTTTTTTAGCCGGGGTCGGACAGGGCTTCCAGCAGCAGGTGGACGGCCAGGTTGGTTCCGTCCCCCCAGTCGGCGGTTGCGGCCCGCACTTCCTCTTCGGTTAGCAACTCTTCGCTTTCCGCCACCAGGCGGGATACCGCTTTGCGCACCCCTAAATCACCGGCGGGGATTACGTCCGGCCGGGCCAGGCACCGGGCCAGAAACCAGTCCGCCGTCCAGCGTCCCAGTCCCCGCAGGGCGGTGATCCGTTCCGCCGCCCGCCGGTTGTCGTCCGCTTCCAGCCCGTCCAGAACCCCGGACGCTATCGCCCGTCCCGTCCCGATGATGTATTCCGCTTTACGGGCGGAGAACTGCATGGTACGCAACTCCTCCGCCGGGGCTTCCGCCAGCGCCTCCGGGCGGGGGAAAATCCACACCCGCACCCCCTCCCATTCCACCGGCTTCCCGTAGCGTTCCACCAACCGGCGGCGGAGGGTAGCCGCCCACGACAGGTTGATCTGCTGGGCGCAGATGGAGGAGACCAGGCTGTCGGTCGCCGCCGGGTTGAGCGGGGGGCGGAACCCGGGGAGCCGCTTCCGTTGCGCCGCCACCGCCGGCACCCGTTCCGCCACCGCCCGCAACGGCTCCTGCGGCATTCCCTCGCCCAGGCGGAACCGGGTTTCGGACACCGCCTCCTCCAAGTCGCGCGCCGCCGCCACTTCTATTTCGCCGTTGTCCAGCTGGCGGACCCGGCAGGGGGCGCCCCCGGCGGCGGTCCGGTAAATACTTCCCCCTCGCACCACGTTGGTCGGGTCCCCGCCCCAGCGGGTCAGGCGCCGGATGGTCCACGACAGTCGCAGGGGATGATCCGGCTTCCAGCGGTAAGCCCCGCTCAACCCGCCCCTTTCCAACGGGAGGCGGCGGCCGCGTCCACAAGCCAGGTAACCGGGGCCGCCCCTTCCAGCAGGCGGCGGGCGGGGAGGGGCGGGGTGCGGGTCGGGGACAGGACTTCGGCCAGGGCGGCCGCTTTGCCCTCCCCCGAGACCAGGATCATTATCCGCTCCGCCCGGTGCGCCAACGGGAAAGTGGCGGTCAGGCGCCAGCCCCCTTTGGCTTCCACCCATGCCGCCGCGTAGTCGCGGTCGGCGATTTCCATCCCGTCGCTTCCCGGAAACAGGGACAGGACATGGCCGTCGTCCCCGATCCCGGCCAGGATCAGGTCCGGACAGGGCCGCCCTCCCCGCCGGGGCAGAATCTCGCCCAACGTCTCTTGGTAGGCGGCGGCCATCCGTTGCGGTTCGCCTTCCATCCAGGGGATTTGATGAAGCGTCGCCCCGGAGCCGGCCGTCAGCAACCGGTCGATCATCGTTCCGTTATGTTCGGGATGGCCGGGGGGGACATAGCGTTCATCCCCGATCCAGGCCGTAACCCTCTCCCAGGGGACGTCCATTTCCCGCAGGCGCCGGTAGGCGGCGGCCGGGGTGGAACCCCCGGCGGGGGCGATGGTCGCCCGCGGGCCGGGATGGTTGCGCAGGTAGTCGGCGATGCGCCGGGCCGCTCCCTCGGCCAAGGCCTGCGGGTCCGGGAAAATAACCACATCCGGCGGGTTGTTCATAAAGGCAACCATACCCCGTCCCCGCCCCGCCCCCTCCGCAAATCCGGGGTCCCCTGCCGCCGGGTCCGGGGAGTATCCAATCTGCGGGATGGCGGCGCAACGGAGGATTCGCCCATGAACCGAAGGGCGGCGATGAGGCGGGACCGTGTTTGGCCGTCCGAGGTTTGCTTTCAACTATTTCGACGGGGGCCGCCGGCGGGGATGGGGGTCGGGGATGCCTCCGCTCCGTTGGACTGCGCGGTTTCTTGTCCGGGAAGGCGGCGTGATCGGCGGGGCGGCTAATGATGCGATGGGTGTTAAAGCAGGCGGGGCGGGCCGCGCCGATGACGGATTAAGCATTTTTTTCGCGTTCTTACGCGATTTTCGTGTTTTCGGGGGGTCCGCCCGCCCCCGCGCCCGCCCACCCGCAGTTTAAGGGGTTTTTGAGAAAAATTCAAGGGGTTCGTTTGAACGCGGTTGCGAGGACCGGTTTGCCGGTCCATCGCCAGAATCACATCCCGCGCCTCCGCCGGGTCCGGGTCGGCCGAACCCTCCCGGAGGGCGGCGAACGGCCGCCGCCATCGTTGTCGGCGGGTTGATGCGTGCTTGGTTGCCAGGTTAGGGGGCGGTGCGGGACCGTTCGGGGCGGGTTTGCCGCCGGGAGGGTATTTTGGGATGAGCGGCGCAATCGGAGAGGCGGCTAATGGCGCGACGGGCGGTGATCAAGTGGGACGGGGGGAGCGTGACCGGCCGTTGGCGGCGTCCGCGCCGTCCGCGGGGGGCGGCGGTTCTGTTGGCGCATGGGGCGGGGGCCGGGCAGGACCATCCGGCGACCGCGCTCCTCGGGGAAGGGTTGGCCGCGCTCGGTCACCCGACGCTCACTTTCAACTACCCCTTTATGGAAGCGCGGGAGCGGGATGGGGGCCGGCGCCCTCCGGACCGGCCGGGGAAGTTGTTGGAATGCCACCGGGCGGCCGCCTCCTGGTTGCGGGAACGGTTTCACCCGGTTGTGCTGGCGGGCCGTTCCCTGGGGGGGCGAATGTCCACCCTGCTGGCGGCGGAGGGGGAGCCGTGCGCGGGGGCGGTCGCCTTCTCCTACCCGTTGCATCCGGCGGGGCGTCCGGAGAAACTGCGGGTGGAGCATCTGCCCCGGGCCGCGGTTCCCCTGCTGTTCATCATCGGCGACCGCGACCCGCTGGCCCTGCCCCATTTAGCGGATCGTCACTTGCGTCCGCTCCCGCAGGCGACGGTGGAGATCATACCCGGGGCCGACCATGCGCTGGCCGTCCGCAAACGCTCCGGCCGCACCGCCGAGCAGGTCCGGGAGGAGGTCGTCGCCCGCGCCTCCCGTTGGATTAACGCCCTGTGAGACGCCCGGCGGGGTACTGTCGTTATCGATGTCGGCCGCCCTGCGGATTTACGAACTCGCGAAAGAAATCTTTAGCCGCAATTCGGCCATCTACCAGGACTTTTGCCAACCTCGCGAAAAAAGACCCTTGTTTTAAACCGAAAAATTGACTATGTTGGAGGGCGGGCCGGGCGGGGGGTGGAGTGGGTGGGTCGGAGAAGCGGCGAAAATTTTCAAATTTCTGCGCAGGCCGGATTGCGCCGGTTTGCCGGGCCGGAGGCCGGTTTACAGGATGGCCTGCAGGAACCAGAGGCCGGAAGCCCCCAGGATGAGCAGGGCGGTGATCAGCGCCCCGAGGATCAGGTAACGGGTGGGCATTAACGCCAGATTAGCGGCGGGGCTAGACTGGGCCGTATGAATCGGGAAACCCGCAACTGCGACCTGGTGATCATCGGCGGCGGCCCCGGCGGATACGCCGCCGCCCTCTACGCCCGCAACTTCGACCTGTCAGTGGCGCTGGTGGAGCGGGACGCGGTGGGCGGCACCTGCCTGTTGCGGGGGTGCATCCCAGCCAAGAGTTGGCTGGCCTCGGCCGAGGTTTACTCCACCGTCCGCAAAGCGGGCGAGTTCGGGGTGATAACCGGCGAGGCCCGGTTTGACTGGCCGACCGCCTTGGCCCGCAAAAACAAAATCGTGAACGGCCTGGTGCGGGGCCTGGGCGGATTGCTGAAGCAACGGGGAGTGGAGGTGATCAACGGCCGGGGGCGGCTGGACGGGCCGGGGGCGGTAGCGGCGGAAACCGGGGAGGCCTCCGTCCGGTTGCAGGCGGACAATATCATTCTGGCCACCGGGTCGGTCCCCAGCGAGGTGCCCGGCTTGGAGTTCGACGGACGGGAGGTGGTTTCCTCCGACCATGCCCTGGACTGGCCGCAACGTCCGGAGCGGGCGGGGATCGTGGGCGGCGGGATCGTGGGGTGCGAGTTCGCGGCCCTGCTGGCCGAGGTGGGAAGCGCGGTGACGGTGTTTGAGATGATGGACCAGATACTGCCCGGATTCGAACCGGGCGCGGCCCGGGAGTTGCAAAAACATTTGGAGCGCCGGGGGGTGAAGTTCGTACTGGGGGCGGCGGCCGAGTTGGAACGTTCCCCCGGCTTGGCGTTGCGGGGGGGCGGGGAGCGGGCGGAAGTAGACGCGGTGCTGGTGGCGGTGGGGCGGAGTCCGGTGACCGCCGGGCTGGGGCTGGAAGAGACCGGGGCGGAGACCGAGCGCGGCTACGTAATCGTCGATTTGGACACTATGCAGACCGGTCAGCCGGGATTGTACGCGGTGGGGGACATCGCGGCCGGGACCCCCGGGCTGGCGCATGGGGCCTTCGCCGAAGCCATCGCCGCCGTCACCCACATCGCCACCGGCCGCGCCGCCCCGGTGAACTACCGGGCCCTGCCCAACGTGGTCTACACCCACCCGGAGGTGGCGGCGGTGGGGTTGACGCAGGCGCAAGCCGAGGCGGAGGGGATGGAAGCGGAGGTGACCGACCATTCCTTCGTCGGGGTGGGCCGGGCGCAGATGATCGGGCAGAATCAGGGGTTCGTGAAAGTTGTGAACCAGGCGGGGGGGCCCATCGTGGGGGCGACGGTGGTCGGCCCGCAGGCCGGGGAGCTGATTCACGAGTTGATGTACGCGGTGGGATGGGAGGCCCTGCCCGAGGAAGCGGCCGCCTTCGTGCACGCCCACCCCACCCTGTCGGAGGCGGTGGGGGAGACGTTGCTGGGGGCCGCCGGACGCCCCCTGCACTGAAGTTCGCAAAACGAGACGAGAAAGAGGAGAGAAGATGCCGACTACGGTTTCCATGCCCCAACTGGGGGAGACGGTCACGGAGGGGACCATCCTCCGCTGGCTGAAACAGGTGGGGGACGCCGTCGCCACCGACGAAATGCTGGTTGAGATTTCCACCGACAAGGTGGACACGGAAGTTCCCTCGCCGGTGACCGGCGTGGTGCAGGAGATTCTGGCGGCGGAGGGCGAGACCATTCAGGTGGGCTCCCCGATGGCGGTCATCGCCGCCCCCGGGGAAGAAGCCGCCCCCGCCCCGCAGGCGGCCCAACCGGAACCGGAACCGGCTCCCGCTCCGGCGGACGAGGCCCCGCCCGCCCCCGAGCCCGCCCCTGCTCCCGAAATCGGCCCGGCCGCCGCCGCGCCCGAGCCGGTCGCGCCCGAGCCCGTCGCGCCCGCTCCCGAACCTGCCCCGGCCGCGCCGGAACTCGCCCCCGCGCCCTCCGCGGCCGCGTTCCTGTCCCCGGTGGTGCGCAAATTGGCCCGGGAGCACGGGGTGGACCCCGCCGACGTGACGGGAACCGGCCGGGACGGACGGGTCACCCGCAACGATCTGCTGGCCTACATCGAAAGCATGGAAAGCGCCGCCCCCCCTCCCGCCCCGGACGCTCCTGAACCGACACCGGCCCCGGCGCCCGCTCCGGCTCCCTCCCCGGCGGTTCCGGCCGCGGCGGTCGCCGGCGGCGGGCTGGCGGCGCGGCGCGGGGACGAAGTGCGGGACATCGACCGCCTGCGGGCCCGGATCGCCGCCAATATGGTCAACTCCAAACAGACCGCCGCCCATGTGTGGACGGCGATGGAAGTGGACTTCGAGGCGGTGGAGCGGGTGCGCCGCGCCCACCGCGAAACCTTCCGGGCCGCCGAAGGTTTCTCCCTTACCTATCTGCCCTTCATCGCCCGGGCCGTTATGGACGCCCTGCGGGAATACCCGGTGGTCAACTCCTCCTTCCATTACGAGGAGCGCAAGGCGGTGTTCCACCAGGACATCCATTTGGGGATCGCCGTGGACTTGGATCAGGCGGGCCTGTTGGTGGCCACCATCCGGGAGGCGGGCGACTACACCCTGCGGGGGCTGGCCCGCAAAATCCGGGACGTGGGGGAGCGGGCCCGCTCCGGAGACCTGGGCCCGGATGACATTTCGGTCAGCACCTTTACCATCACCAACCCCGGACCGCACGGTTCGTTCATCTCCGCCCCCGTCATCAACCTGCCCAACGTCGCCATCCTGTCCACGGACACCATCGCCAAACGGCCCAAGGTGGTGACCACCGTGGACGGCCAGGACACGATTGCGGTGCGCCATCTCGGATACCTGGGTTTCTCCTGGGATCACCGCGCCTTCGACGGCTCCACCGCTTCCCTGTTCCTGCGCCGCATCCGGGACAATCTGGAGACTTGGGATTGGGAACAGCAGTTGGTCTGAGCCCGCCCCCCGTCCGAGAGGGGGTTCCCCGGACGCTTCCGGTTCCTCCCCCCGCCCCCTCCCGGGGGTTGGTCGCCGATCCCGGTTTGCTTCGCACCCGTTGGCTGGGGCGGATGGCCTACCGGGAGGCCTGGGATCTGCAACGGGCCTTCTGGGAGGGGCGGCGCAACGGCCGGTCGGACGCCGACTATCTGCTGTTGGCGGAGCATCCCCATGTATATACGGTGGGCCGCAACGGGGACGGCTCCCACCTGCTGGTCTCCGGGGAGCGGTTGGCGGAGTTGGGGGCGGAAAGGTTCGATATCGACCGGGGGGGCGATGTCACCTATCACGGCCCCGGCCAGTTGGTCGGCTACCCGATCCTGCGCCTGGCCGATGTCCGCCAAATCGTCCCCTATGTGCGGGCGGTGGAGGAGGTTCTGATCCGGACGCTGGCCGGCTTCGGGGCGGAAGGTTGGCGGGAGCCCGGATACACGGGGGTGTGGACGGCCCGGGGCAAGATCGCCGCCATCGGAGTGCGGGTTTCCCGGCATGTCACCATGCACGGGTTCGCCCTGAACGTGAACCCGGATATGGATTTTTTCACCCACATGAACCCATGCGGGATCACGGGCCGCCCGGTTACGTCCCTCGCCGAACTGCTGGGCCGCCCCGTTTCCATTGAAGAGACGACGGAGCGGCTGACACCGGCCTTCGCCGGGGTGTTCGGCTACCGGCGCAACGAGACGCAACTGGGGGCTTTCGTACGGGGACAGGGCCGCCCCCGCCGCTTCGAGGTGGACCGCTTGCTGGCCGACGGATGTTTCTCCCCCGCCCGGGCGCATTCCGTTCCGGTGACGATCAACCGGAAACTCCCCGGCGAACCGGACCGTCCGCCGGGGATGCGGGTGCGGGCCCGGCAAGGGGAGGACTTCCGGGATTTGGGGAAAATGATGCGGGAGTTGGGGTTGAACACGGTATGCGAGGAGGCCGCCTGTCCCAACATTTACGAATGCTGGGGGCAGGGCACGGCCACGGTGATGATCCTGGGGGACGTTTGCACCCGGGCGTGCGGGTTCTGCAACGTGACCACCGGCCGCCCCGCCGGCCTGGACCGGGAAGAACCGGGGCGGGTGGCGGAGGCCGCGGCCCGGATGGGGTTGCGGCACATGGTGATCACCTCCGTCAACCGGGACGACCTGCCGGACGGGGGTTCGGAGGTGTTCGCGCGCACGGTGGCCGAAGTGCGGCGCCGGGTTCCCGGATGCGAGGTGGAGGTCTTGATCCCCGACTTCAAAGGGGAGGAGGAGGACCTGCGCCGGGTGCTGGAGGCGGGGCCGGCGGTGCTCAACCACAACACCGAAACCGTGCTCCGCCTGCAACGGGAGGTGCGCACCGCGGCCAGTTACGGGCGGTCGCTGACGTTGCTGGCCCGGGCCAAGCGGCTCCGTCCGCAGGGGGTGGTCAAGTCGGGGCTGATCGCCGGGATGGGGGAAACCCGGGAGGAGATTTTGGGGGCTTTGGCCGACCTGCGGGCGGTGGGGACGGACGTGGTGACCATCGGCCAGTACCTGCGCCCCACCCCCCGCCACCGGCCGGTGAGCCGCTACGTCCGCCCCGAAGAGTTCGCCGAATACGCCGTCGCCGGCCGCCGTTTGGGGCTGGCGCATGTGGAGTCGGGCCCGTTGGTGCGCTCCTCCTACCACGCCCGGGATTCCCTGACCGCCGCCGTCTCCTCCGCCGCTGTAAACCTCTAAACCCCTGAAATCCCGATCGCCTGCCGCCGTTGGGAAGGGCCCGGGGGGTGTTGGTTTAGCTGTCGGTCGGGGGGGTGTAGTTGACGGCGCGGACGAAGAAGGAAGCCATCTGCGCCCTGGTTACGGGCTGGTCTGGACAGTAGTTGAGAGGCTCGGCGCTGCATCCCTTGGTGACGCCGGTGTGGTACATCCCCTCCACGGCCCGCACCACCTCCGGGTCCGCGTCTGTTACGTCGTTGAACAGGCCTTCGGGCTCGTCCACGGCGTTTATGTCGGGGAAGGAGGCGATCATCATCACCGCCATGTCCGCCCGGGTGACGACTCCGCCGGGGTTGAATTGTCCGTCGGGGGCGGCGAAGGCTCCGGTGGAGACCACCCAGTCGGCGAAAGTGCGGTACCAGGCGTCGGCGGGAACGTCGCTGATTTCTATGCCTTCGGGGGGTGGGATGGGTCCGAGTCGGTTGACGGCGCGGTAGAGGAAGGCGGCCATTTGCCTTCTGGTGATCTGCGCCGACGGGCAGAACTTGGTGGCGTCGTTGGCGTCGCATCCGAGGGTGATTTCCCAGGCGGCGATTTGTTCGATGTTGGCTTGGTGGACGCTGCCGTCCTCATCGCAGAACCGCCCCTGGCATACCGGCTCCGCCGGGGGCGGGGGCGGGGTTGCCGGCCCCGCGGGGGGAGGCGCGCCCCCTCCGCCCCCTCCTCCGCCGCTGGGGGGCGGGGCTCCTCCGCCGCCTCCCCCGGGGTCGGCGGTGCTCACGTTGGTGATGCGGAAGTCGGCGGCAGTGTTGCCGAAGTCGCTGACGGCGGTTATTCTGATGCGTTCCGTTGATTCGGTTTGGTCGTCGCTGTTGATGATGAGGGAGAAAGACCCGGGGCCGGTGCGGCCTTCGGCGGGGATGGTGATCGTCAAAGACGACGGACGGAGGTCGCGGTAGTCGCTGGGGCTGGCGGCGGTGCTTCCCGAGCCGCCGACTGTTACCCGCACCGGTGTGGGTTGGGAGCTCCGGTTGCCAACTAGGGTAGCGGTTAATCGTACGGTGAGACGGGAGGTTCCCCGGTTCTCGGCCGCCGTGTTCGGGTTGACGGTCAGGATGATCCCGGTGGGCGGGGCGTCGTTGTCGGTTATCTCCAGGGCGCCGGAGTTGACGATGAACCCGGCCAGCGCGCCGCTTACGCGCAGGGTCTCATCCGGTTCGTCAATGTCGTCATCGCGGGCGCCGCCTAGGTCGAGGGTGAAGGTTTCGGCGACGCTGGTTTGATTGGCGGGGATGGTGATTTGGGTGGGGAAGCCGGTCGCTTGGTAGTCAGACGCGGAAGCGGTCCCTTCCAGGGTGAGCGATATGGTTTGCGCGTCGGGCAAACTTTTCCCATCGGGGTAGGAGGCTCGTATCTTAATGCTGGTGGCTCCGGTTCCTTCCTCCAGCGACGCCAGTGGTTCGTCGGAGGCGTTCAGGAACGCCAGGGTGATGGCCGCGTCGTCGTCTGTGATCGTCAACGACGCTTCCCCTATCGTTTCTACCGGGAGCCCGGTGGCGTCTCCGGCGACAGTCACCGTTTCCGGTCCCTCCGCGTCCGAGTCGTCTTCGCTGTCTATTACCAACTGAAAGGTGTTGGTCCCGTCGGTTTCATAGGGGTTGATGACTATGTTGAACGCAGGTACCGTCTGGTAGTCGGTCCCGGCGGTGGCCTCCCCGTCGGCGGTTTTCCCGACCGTTATGGGGATGGTCACCGTTTTGTCGGACAACGCGGTTCCCTGGTAGGCGGCCCGTACTTGCACCGTCGTCGGGTTGCTGTCGTCTTCCTGGACATCGGTCAAGGCCTGCCCGTCGGCAGTTTCCAACGCCAAGACCACGTTGGGAGGGTTGTCGTTGTCGGCGATGGCGAGTGCGGCTTCTAATACGGGCAACGAGTTAACCGCGGCGCCTGTAACCTGAATGGGTTCCTCATCGTCTTCGTCTGCGTTGTCGTCTTGAATCTCGATCGTGAAAGTCGCCTCCCCGGTCGTTTCGTTAGTCGCCACGACTACTCCCAGCTCGTGGTTGGCGGGAGTCCCAGTCGGGGTCGACAGGCCGCTTATCCGGTAGTCCTCCCGTATCGCCCAAGCATTATTCGTGTCCTCGGTGGCGGATTCGCTGCCTATGTTGAGCCCCACTACCGTCTCCGCGGACACTGCCCCGGGCATAGTCACCTTCACTTTCACCTGTGATGCGCCGCTGTCTTCCCCCAAGGACGCCAGGGCGGTGTCGTCGGCCGGGTTCAGCAACTCCACTTGTATGCCGGAGTCCGCGATATTCAACGTAGCCGTATCCGAGTTCGTTGAATCCCCCGCGGCGGTGCCGGTGATTTTCAACGTCTGGATCGTCTCCGTATCCCCGTCCTGCCGGGCCCTTAGGCTAAACGTGCCGTCAGCGGAGGTCTGCCCGAGGGGGATGCTGATATCAAACGCGGCGTTGTCGGTGCAGGCGTCCTCGGTAGCCGTCGGGCAGGATGTAGCCAGGGTGGCCCCGTTGGTATCCCCGGCCGTCACCGCCATGTTCACCGTCGTGGCCGCTGTCAACTCCGAGGCGGACGCGCCTGCGAACCCGGCGGTGACCGTAATCGTATGCGGATCCGCCTGCTCCGCCACCGTCTCCGGCGATACCGACACTTGTAAAGCGTCGTCGCTGGCCCCGATCCGGAGCGTAACTGTCGACACATCCGTTCCGCCGGGTACTGTTCCGGTAACCAAAAACGTCTCCTCCCCCTCCGTTATCGTATCCTCAGACACCGCCAACCCCGCAAGGTCCGTCCAGTCGCTTTCAGTCTGCCCGGTGCGGATCGTCACCGCCGTCGGCGAGGCGGGAGCGGTGAAATCACCCCCGGTCCCTTCCTTCGCCGACCTCGGTGATGACTCACCCGCGGTTACCGACACTGCCAAATCGGAGGTCAAACCATTCGTCACCCCATCTGCGAACGAGGCCCGTACCTTCACCGCCGCTGTTTCGCCCTCCGACAAGGTATCCTCCAACGCCGGGGGCGAGGTGGAATCATCGGTATCCGCTTCCAGAGTAATCGCCATATCGTCATCGGTGATAGACAAAGCCGCCCTGCTGACGGCGAACCCGGTCGCGGAGCCTCCCACGTTGATGGACTGATCCCCCTCCGCGATTGTGTCCTGCACAATCAGCAACCCCGACAACGCAGAAGCGCCGCTAGTCGTACTTCCCGCCGGGATGCTCAACGTCACCGCCGGCGTCGGAGCGGTGAAATCCGCCCCCTGCGTGTTCGCTCCCGCCCCAAACGACAACTCCACATCCGTCGCCTCCGTCAAATCCGACGACGACGCCCCCGCGAACCGGGCGGTAGCCGTCACCGCCCCCGCGTTCGTATCCCCTTCGCCCACCGCGCTCCCGATCAACACGAGTTCGATCGTCTCGGTAATCTTCAAATCATCCCCGACCACCAGAAACCCGCTGGCCGCGCCGCTGAACCGGATAGTCTCCGGCCCCTCCGCCACGCCGTCATCCCGGGGAGTGATCGTCACATCCGCCGTACCCTCGGTGTCCCCGTTCGCAATAGTGACATCCACCGTTCCGGCGCTCCTCGTGTAATCAGCGGACGAACCCTCCGTGGCGGTGCCGCCCGCCGCGCCCACAGTAACCGTCACCGTCGTCTCCGAGGACACCGCCGCCCCGGCGGCGGCTTTCACCCGCACTGTCTGCGCCCCGCCCCTCTCGCTGACCGCCGACAGATCCGGGTCGCCGTCAGCCGCCTCGTGCAAACTCAAAGTAATGCTCTGGTCGGCGAGGCTGATCTCCGCCGGAGTGACCGTAACCGCCTCCCCGACTGTCGCCGTCCCGGAAACCTTGATTTTCTCTATCCCCTCCGTGTCAGAGTCCGTCGTGGGCGTCAAGGTAAAAGCCTTGCTCCCCTCCGTATTCCCCGCCGGGATGCTGATAGTGAACTCGTGGTTCGTCACATCCGTTCCCGATGTCATGAAATCCGTCCCCGGAGTAGCCCCGTTGCTATCGCCCGCTCCTACCGTCACCGTCACATCCGTCGCCGATGTCAACTCCGACGACGACCCCGCGAAACTAGCCGTAACCGTCACCGTCGTCGCACCATCGTCCTCCGCCACCGCCTCCGTGCTTACCGACAACGCAATATCCGTATCATCATCGGTAATCGTCATCGTCGCCCCCCCGTTGGCGCCCAAATCCGAGGAAACTCCCACTCGGAACGTCTCCGGTCCCTCCACCACGTCATCGTCGGCGATCGACAACCCCGTCAACGTAGTGGAAGCCGCTGTCGTCGAGTCCGACGACAATATTTTCTCCGCCGGAATGGTAAACGTATTCGGCGACGACGGAGCATATGTAAGATCACCTGTCCCCGCCTCCCCCGCATTGGGAGAAGCCGCCCCCTCCGCCGACAAGGTCACCACCGTATCTGTCTTAATCACCGAAGACGAACCGGAAAACCTGCCCGACACGGTAACGCCCGACCCGTTATCACCCTCCGCTAACACCGTCTGGTTTCCATCCTCTCCGCTGTCGGCATCCACCGTCAAATCTACCCGCGTATCATCATCCTTTATCGTAACCCGGCCATTAATGCTCTGAAAACCCGTCGGGGGTTCTAACATAGCAATCTGATAATACTCATCCGGCTCCGCCACATGGTCACCCTGAAGTTGAACCCTAATAAAATTTCCACCCCACTGATTATGATACCGATTGGCGGAAACCGAGTTAGCAGAAATAGTCACCCAGGCACTCCTTATAGCGGGATCATTATAATCACTACTACCGACATCAGTCCAGTCAGTACTAATCGCTTTGAAATGGATGGAGGGGGATAAATTAGAGCCATACGTAGACCTGGTAGAAGCCGTAAACACCTCGTTCGTGACACCACCCAAAGTAGCACCCCCGTTATGATTCGTACCGATCCCAGGCCATCCAGCCGCGCCAGGCTCTGTAACCTGCGGATTGTTCACATCCACTCTAATCCACCGATCCTGATCCGTGATTGTCAAATCAACCAGCGATACCAACGTATACCCGTTCGCCGCGCCCGTGAACCAGATCGTCTCATGTTCCTCGGTTATTGTATCGCTTACCGGCGTGACCGTAATAATGGAGGAAAACCCCTCCGTAGCCCCGGAGTTGATTGTCACCGTGGTGGTACTCGCCCCCCGGGTGAAATCAGTGGTGAGGGTGGCGGTTCCGCCCGCCGTTCCCACCGTCACGTTCACGGTCACGTTGGCCGTCGTCGCCGCCGAAGCGACGGCTTTCACCTGTAAAGTCTGCTGACCCCCGTCTTCTTCCACCGCCGTCACCTCCATGGAATTATCCGCCGCTTCCACCAAACTAAGAGTGATATGCCGATCCGTGATCGTCAAATCAACTTGCGTTACGGTATATCCGGTCGCCGTGCCCGTGAACCGGATCGTCTCGTCTCCTTCGGCTGATGTATCGCTTACCGGAGTGATCGTAATGTTAGAAGAAAGACCCTCCGTGTCGCCGGAGTTGATTGTCACCGTGGTGGTACTCGCCCCCCGGGTGTAGTCAGTGGTGAGGGTGGCGGTTCCGCCCGCCGCTCCCACGTTCACGTTCACGGTCAAGTTGGCCGACGTCGCGGCCAATGTGACGGCTTTCACCTTTAAAGTTTGCTGACCCCCGTCTTCCGCTATCGCCGCCACGGTTCTGGCGGTATCCGACGCATCCACCAAACTAAGAATGATCGTCCGATCCGTGATCGTCAAATCAACCTGCGTTACGGTATAGTTGGTCGCCGTGCCCGTGAACCGGATCGTCTCGTCTACCTCGGCTGTCGTGTCGCTTGCCGGCGTGATCGTAATATCAGATGAAAGACCCTCCGTGTCGCCGGAGTTGATCGTTACCGTGGTGGTGCTCGCCCCCCGGGTGTAGTCAGTGGTGAGGGTGGCGGTTCCGCCCGACGCTCCCACCGTTATGTTCACGGTCACGTTGGACGTAGTCGACGCGGAGGCGACGGCTTTCACCTTTAAGGTTTGCTGACCCGCGCCTTCCGCTATCTCCGTCACGGTTGTGGAAGTAGACGAAGCATCCACCAAACTAAGGGCGATCGTTCCCGACTGCCCGACCACCGGAACCGGAGCGGACAGAAGCGCCGACGCCAAACCCACCGCCGCAACCGCAACCAACATCCGCCGCATCATCGCTTCCTTTCCGTCTCAACACCGACCTCGCGTACATTCCCATCGGGCCGACCCGATATCCAAAACGCTACCCCCCCCCCCAATTTGTCAAATTACGTCCCGTCACCGCCGCCACCGCTCCAGCGGTAATACAACCCGGAGGCCGTAGGTTGTCAACGGAGGGGCGCCTAAATTCGGTCCGGGCCGACGGCGAACGCGGTGGAAAAAGGAGCCCGGCGATGTGCGTAACAGTCAACGGCGCTACCGGGAGGAGAGGTTGGCGCATGTGTCGTCGGGCCCGGGTGGCGGGAGCGTCGATTACCGACGGCGGGATCACGTTGACGGTGATGTTCGCCTCATCCAGCTCCAGGGCGGCGGTTTGCGCCAAGGCGACCACTCCCGCTTTGGCCGCGTTGAACGCCGCCTGCCCAGGCGGGTGTCCAGCGCCGCTCGGCTTCCCACCAGCAGGATGCGCCCACCGCCCTCCCGGTTGTGCGATTAGACATCCTGTAAAAAACGTGTGATATAGTGACCTGGCCGTTCGGACGACCGAACGAAAAGTGCGGCCCCCCGGATAGTCCGGCCTAAGGAGGTACCCGGGGGAACCGACTCCTGATTGCATTATCGCCCGGCCGTTATTAATTACCCCCCGTTTTTTCCCAACATAACCGCCGCCCGGACGCCCCCACCGCTCCCACGCGGAGTCCGAATAATCGTCTCTATGCGCCTAAGGAGCAACGCCGGGTCGCGTCATCCGTTATTCTGGGGGCGACCCCGGCCGGAGGGACCGCACCGTCAAGCGAGGGAGAAATGTCCGAAGGAGCCATAGCCGACCTGTTGCGGGAGGAACGCACTTTCCCGCCCCATCCCGATTTCACGGCGCAGGCCAACGCCGCCCCCGGAATCCGGGAGCGGGCCGCGGCCGACCCGGTCGCCTACTGGGCGGAGGCCGCCCGGCGCCGGGTTACCTGGTTTCGGGAGCCGACGGTGACGCTGGACGACTCCGACCCCCCCTTCTACAAGTGGTTCTCCGACGGGGAGTTGAACATTTCCTACAACTGCCTGGACCGCCATATAGAGGCGGGCTACGGGGAGCGGACGGCCTACTTCTGGGAGGGGGAGCCGGGGGAGGAGCGGGTCATCACCTACCGGGAATTGTACGAGGAGGTGTGCCGCTTCGCCAACGGCCTGCGGGAGTTGGGGGTCAAAAAAGGCGACCGGGTGGCGGTGTATATGGGAATGGTGCCCGAGTTGGCCACGGCCATGCTGGCCTGCGCCCGCATCGGGGCGGCGCACAGCGTTATCTTCGGCGGTTTCTCCTCGGACGCCATCGTAGACCGGGTGGAGGACGCCGGGGCGGAGGTTCTGATCACCTGCGACGGGGCTTGGCGGAGAGGGAAGGTGGTGGATCTGAAAGGGGCGGCCGATGCGGCCATGGAGCGCACCGACCGCATTCGCGCGTGCATCGTCCTGCGCCGCACCGCGCAACCGGTGACTATGCGGGAAGGGCGGGACGTGTGGTGGCACGACCTGGTGGAGGGGCGGGCTGCGGAATGCCCCCCGGAGGTCATGGGGGCCGAAGACCTGCTGTACATTCTTTACACTTCCGGCACCACCGCCAAGCCCAAGGGGATTATGCACACCACCGGCGGATACCTGGTGGGGGCGGCCGCCACCCACAGCCTGGTGTTCGACATCAAGCCCGACCGGGACATCTGGTGGTGCGCGGCCGACATCGGCTGGGTGACCGGCCACACCTACATCGTGTACGGGCCGCTGGCCAACCGCGCTACGTCGGTGATGTACGAGGGGACCCCCGACTTCCCGGAACGGGACCGCCTGTGGTCCATCGTCGCCAAATACGGGGTCACCCAGCTGTACACCGCCCCCACCGCCATCCGGGCCTTTATGAAATGGGGCGAGGAGTTTCCACGGCGCCACGACCTGTCCTCCTTGCGGCTTCTGGGCACGGTGGGCGAGCCGATCAACCCCGAAGCCTGGATGTGGTATCACGAACACATCGGCGGCGGCTGGGCCCCCATCGTCGACACCTGGTGGCAGACCGAAACCGGTTCCATAATGATCTCGCCCCTGCCGGGGATTACCGCCGCCAAGCCGGGCAGCGCCACCCATCCCATGCCGGGCATCGTCGCCGGGGTGGTGGACGAGGATGGAAATCCGGTGGAGGAGGGGGGCGGCTACCTGGTCGTCAAAGGGCCGTGGCCGTCGATGTTGCGCTCCATTTGGGGGGACGACCAGCGTTACATAGACACCTACTGGTCCCGGTTTGAGGGAATGTATTTCCCCGGGGACGGGGCCAAGTTGGACGAAGACGGTTATTTCTGGCTGTTGGGCCGGGTGGACGATGTGATGCTGGTGGCCGGCCACAACATTTCCACCATGGAAGTGGAGTCGGCCCTGGTTTCCCATCCGGCGGTGGCGGAGGCGGCGGTGGTGGGGCGCTCCGACCCCCTGACCGGCCAGGCCATCGCCGCTTTCGTCAGCCTGCGGGAAGGCGCGGAGGGGGATGCGGCGCTGCTGGACGAGTTGCGCGAGCATGTGGCTTCCTCCATCGGGCCCATCGCCAAGCCGAAAAGCATCGTGTTCACGCCCGACGTTCCCAAAACCCGCTCCGGCAAGATCATGCGGCGCCTGTTGCGGGACATTTCCGAACAGCGCAGCCTGGGGGATGTGACCACCCTGGCCAACGCCGACATCGTGGCCGAAATCGCCCAAAAAGCGGCGGCCGCCCCGCCCGAAGACTGAACGGGGGAGGGCGGAAATGCTACTGGCGGGCAAGCGTCTGCTGATCACCGGGGTGCTCACCGACGGCTCCATCGCCTGGCACACGGCCCGGGTGGCCCAGGAGCAGGGGGCGGAGGTGGCCCTCACCGGGTTCGGACGGGGGATGCGCCTCACTGAACGGGCCGCCCGGCGCCTGCCCCGGGAATGCGAAATCTACGAGTTGGACATCAACCAGCCCGCCCATATGGAGGCCTTGGCCGAATCGTTGCGGGAGCAGTGGGACGGGTTGGACGGGGCTTTGCACGCCATCGCCTACGCCCCCGGGGACGCGCTGGGGGGAAACTTCCTGACCGCTCCCGCCGACAGCGCCTCCGCCGCCTTCGTAACTTCCGCCTTCTCCTACAAGACGTTGGCCGTCGGACTGCTCCCCCTGTTGCGGGCGGCGGGGGGCGGGGCCCTGGTCACCCTGGATTTCGACAACCGGGCCCAGGCCTGGCCCGGATACGACTGGATGGGGGTGTGCAAGGCGGCGCTGGCTTCGGTCACCCGTTACCTGGCCCGCGACCTGGGTCCCGACCGGGTGCGGGTGAACGCGGTGTCGGCCGGGCCGTTGGCCACGGTGGCCGCCAAGGGCATCGCCGGTTTTTCCAACTTCGGGGAGGTGTGGGCGGAGCGCAGCCCCCTGCCCTGGGACGTGAACGACCCCACCCCGGTAGCCAACATGATCTGCGTTTTGATGTCTGATTTTTCCACTAGGGTAACCGGGGAGGTAGTGCGGGTGGACGGGGGTTTTCATGCCGTGGCCGCAGCCGGCGCCCCCTCCGCCTAACCGGCTCCACCCGCCGGAGAGCCCCTTCGGCGACGGGTCCTGGCCGGTGTTGCGCGGGCGATCATTTCGGACGGGAGCGGTTGGGGATTTCGGCGCAGGCGGCGGGGGGAGGGGCGCGTGCGGGTTGCTGTTCGGACCATATCGTGCGGGGGCGGTAGGACGATGCGTCGGGCCGTTGGCGGTCGGTTTAGTTCACGGACGGCGGAGGACGGAGGGGCGGGGCGGGCGCGCTCCGGCGGGTCGGCAAGGGGGGCCGGGGAGGTCGATTGTGGTCCGGGGGCGGAGGATGGCGGGTGATGGTCCGTTTCGGTTGCGGTCGGCGGCTTCGGCGTCGGGGTGGTCCGGGCCGGCGGCTTTCCCGTGCGGCCTCCGAGCGTCGGGATACGACCTGCGGGCGGGAAGTTGGCTCCGGGCCGGGGCCGATCGGCGCTCTGACGGCGTGGCGGATATTGGGAGCGGGCGGGCTTTCTTCCGGCGTCGACCGGGGAGGGGGTGCGGTGCGCGGGTATCCGGTTTGGGGGGAGGGTGGTTTGGCGCGTGCGCGAAGGACGGCGGGTGATGGTCCGTTTCGGTTGTAGTCGGCGGTTTCGGCACCGGGGTTGTATGGGGCGGTTGTTCTCCCGTCCGGTTCCGAGTGTTGGGATGCGCCGCATGGCGGAAACGCCGCGCCGGGTCGGGTCAGCCCGGTTTTCCGGCGGGGGTTGGCGGATGTCGGAGTTCTTCTCGTATGGTCGTTTTGCGGTTGATTCCGGAGGCGGTGCGGGTGTTGGGAGCGGGCGGGCTCTCTCTCGGCGTCGACCGGGTTGGGAGCGGTGCGCGGGTATCCGGTTCGGGGGGGGCGGGGAGGAAACGGGGAGGGCGGTTTGGCGCTGAGGGCTTTCGGCGGGGGCGCCCTGTTCGGCGAGGTTTACGGGCGGGGCGCGGCCCGGGTGCTGGCCCTGCACGGATGGGGGAGGGACCGGCATGATTTCGACCGGGTTCTGGACGGGATGGACGCCGTCAGCCTGGACCTGCCCGGTTTCGGGGCCAGCCCGCCTCCCGCCCGGGCCATGGGGGCGGCCGGTTACGCGCAGGCGGTGGGCGGGGTGTTGGACGACTTTGCCGTCCCGCCGGTGGTGGTGGGCCATTCCTTCGGGGGGCGGGTGGCGAC
This sequence comes from Candidatus Spongiisociaceae bacterium, assembly GCA_965243835.1. Lineage (GTDB taxonomy): Bacteria > Actinomycetota > Acidimicrobiia > Spongiisociales > Spongiisociaceae. Next base: position 2,376,143 of record OZ251578.1, on the reverse strand, counting down.
GGCCTTGGCGGCCGCCCGCCCCGACCGGGTGGCGGGACTGGTCTTGACCGGCGCCCCGTTGCTGGCCCCCTCCCCGCGCGATGGTCCCCGTCCCCGGACATCCCCCGCCTACCGCTTGGTGCGATGGGCGCACCGGCTGGGTTTGGTCAGCGGGGAGCGGCTGGAGGCGGAGCGGCGGCGGCGGGGTTCGGCTGATTACCGGGCGGCCCGGGGAGTGATGCGGGAGGTGCTGGTGATGGCGGTCAACGAGTCCTACGAGGAGGAGTTGTCCGGGCTGTCCTGCCCGGTGCGCCTGCTGTGGGGAGCCGACGACCGGGAGGTTCCCGTCTCCGTAGCCCGCCGCGCCGCCGACCTGTGCGGGGCCCGGTTGGAGATCGTAGAAGGCGCGGGTCACAATCTGCCCCGGGCCGCCCCCGACCGTTTGCGCCGCGCCGTTGAAGAAACGCTGGCCGAAGCGGGCCCCCGCCGGGTCTGATGATGAAGGAAGCGCCGATGCGGAACGCATTACGGGAGGGTTCCCGCCCCCGGACATCGCCCGTCTATCGTTTGGCGCGGTGGGCGCCGTGGCTGGGGTTGGCGAGCGGGAAGCCGTTGGAGGCGGAGCGGCGGCGGGGTTCGGTTGCTTGCCGGGCGGCTCGGAGGGCGATGGTGGTTAATGACTCCTGCGGGGAGGTGTTGTCCGATCTGTTTCGCCCGGTGCGTCTGTTGTGTGGGGCTTGCGTTTCCATTGCCCGCCCCGCGGCTGTTTTGCGCGCAGGCGCCCGGTTGGAGATTGCGGCGGGCGCGACTCGCAACCCGCCCGGGGTCGCCCCGGAGCGTTTGCGCATCGTCGTCGAGAAGCCATCCGGAGTCGGCCTCGCCGGGTCGGGGGATGGTTGAGATGCGGCCGGCGAACTTGCTGTGGGAGGTTCTGGCGGCGGCGGCTTTGGCGGCGGCCGGGGTGCGGTGGTTGCGGGTGGCGCAACGGGAGCATTACCTGCCCGGTTCGGTGTTCGCCTTGTGCCGCTTGTGGCGACGGTCGGGAGTCCTAAATCGTATTCTGGCGGTCGTCCCGTCCCTGGCCGTCGTCGGCTGGTTGGTTTTCCCCGGCCGGGGCTGGTGGGAGGCGGTGTGGCCGGCGGCGGCGATTTTGGCCTGCGTCTGGTATCCGGCGGGCTTGTCCTGGCGGGGACGCACCTCCCCGTTGCGATGGACAGCGCGCCTGCGGCGGTTGGCGGTCATCGCCGGGGCGTTCACGTTGGTCGCCTCGTCGGGGGCGGCGGCCCTGGCGGCGGCGGTCGCTTCCCGCTCCGGCCTGTGGGGGGCGCTGGCTCCCTGGGGGGCGGCGTTGCTGGTTCCGATGACGGATTTGGCGTTGTGGGCGGCCGCTCCGCTGGAGAGGCGCCTGACCCGCAAATACGTGCGCCGGGCCCGCGCCGTCCTGCGCCGGGTTTCCCCGGTCGTGGTGGGGATCACCGGCAGCTACGGCAAAACCTCCACCAAGGGCTACGTGCGGGAGCTGGCGGAAGGGGAGCGGCGGGTGGTGGCCAGCCCGGCCAGCTTCAACAACCGGCTGGGCCTGGCCCGGGCGGTGAACGACCATCTCACCCCGGACGCGGAAGTGTTCGTGGCCGAAATGGGAACCTACGGGCCGGGGGAGATCGCCGAATTGTGCGCCTGGATTCCCCCCCGGATTGCGGTGATAACCGCCATCGGCCCGGTGCACCTGCAACGTTTCCGGACGGTGGAGCGAATTGTGCGGGCCAAAGCGGAGATAACCGGCCCGGCGCCGGTGGTGATTTTGAACGTGGACCACCCGGAGCTGGCGGAGCTGGCCGACCGTTTGTCAGCCGGAGCGGACGGCAAAACGGTGCGCAGATGCGGAACCGGGGAGGGGGCGGCCGATGTGCGGGTGCGCCCCATCGACGGGAAGCTGGTGATAGAGGCAGCCGGGCGGGCGGCGGGGGAGGCGGCGCCCGGATTGTTTGCGGCCAACCTGGCCTGCGCGGTGGCCGTCGCCTTGGAGTTGGGGGTCCCGATGGAGAGGGCGGCGGAACGGGCCGGTCGGCTCCGGGGAGTGGAGCACCGTCAGTCGGTTACGCGTTCCGAGGCGGGGTTTGAGATCATCGACGACACCTTCAACTCCAACCCGGCCGGAGCGGCCCGCGCCCTGAAATTGCTGGCCGGCCTGGGATCGCCCGGCGCGCGCCGGGCGGTGGTAACCCCCGGAATGGTGGAGTTGGGCCCCCGCCAGCCCGAGGAGAACCGCCGCTTCGCCGCCGCCGCCGCCCAAGCAGCCGACCACCTAGTGATAGTGGGCTCCACCAACCGCAACGACCTGCGCTCCGGCGCCCGAGAGGGAAAGGCGCAGGTAACGTCGGTCCCGGGCCGCGAGCAGGCCGTGCGCTGGGTGCGCTCCCACCTGGGCCCCGGCGACGCCGTCCTCTACGAAAACGACCTCCCCGACCACTACCCGTAACCATCACAGGCCAAGCGCTTCAAAAAAGGCATTTATCTCGGGATCGTCATCGTCTACTTCAATACCCGACACACGATTAACATGAGTTGATAAGTCAATCCCTTGCGATGCGGCAATCTCTTCAATAGTGGGCGAGCTCCAGTAATCAATGTTGCCCATCTTCAGGGATATTTGTTGCGGCGGGGTTCTGTCCGTTAGGCCCAGAGCCCCAAAAAAGGCATCAATTTCCGGGTCATCATCCGCTACATCTATCGTTCGGTTGTAGTTGGCGTTCAAATCTACGCCTTGCGCGGCGGCTAGTTGTTCAATAGTGGGCGAGCTCCGGTAGTCAATGTCGCCCATCTCCAGGGACAGTTGCCGGGGCGGGGTTATGTCCCGTAATTCCAGAGAGCGAATAGTTTCGGTTTCCGCATCACAGGTGCTAATCCCCCTGAATTCAGTCAGACTCAACAGGGCCTCTTTGACTTGTTCAGTGAGATGTTCTTCGAACCTGACGGTTCGGATGACGTTGATGGGGTTGATGCGAATCTGCGCGGTTCTGCTTTCGAAGTTCACGGCGAACATCGTTCCGGTGATCGTTGATTCTCTTTCGACGGTGGGTTGCACCGCTCGGCGCCGCAACCGTTCCACGACGGCCGCGTCGATATACGAGCGGATGCGGCCGTCCCTAGCGGTCAGTTCCATTTCCAGTTTTCGGCGTCTCCGGCCTATGCGCAGGTTGTCCGCCAGCTCCGCCAGGGCTTCCGCCACCCGGGGGTGCTCTTCCTCTTCGTTGAGGGTGCGCAGGGTGTCCGCGGCGGTCAGCTCGCCCAGGGAAGCGGCGTCCAGTTGCAGGGTTTCCCCGGCCGCGTCCCCCCCGGGGATGCCCAGCACGGCGGTGAGGCTACCCGGTTCCAAGGCGCGCAACATGAGGCGGGTGGCCGCTTCCCGTTTCGCATCCCGTCTGCCCGCCTGTCGGCCGGTGCGGCCCTGCCGAACCTCCGCCGCCCGCGCCATCACCTTTTCGATACCGCTCAGCAACCGGGCCGCATCGGCGGCCGGGACGGCCCCCAGTGAAGCATCATCTCCCAGCAGGGCGACGCGCAGTTCCGCCATTTAGGTGTCCTTTCCGCAGTGGAACGCCCATTATAAAAGGGTTCCGGTCCTATCCGGACACGGGCGACACCCGGCAACCGGCGGGGGAGGCCATGCGAGGGACCGGTTGCCCGAGAAGGGCAAACGCCGGAGGGTTCTTTAATCCACCAAGAAACCGCCGTTTACGTCCATTACTTCGGCGGTTATGAAAGAGGCTTGTTCGGCGGCCAGGAACAGGACCGCCCGGGCTACGTCCTCCGCTTCGCCCAAGCGGCCCACCGGTATCAGGTGTTTCAGGTCGGCGATGCCCTCGGCCATGCTGGTGTTGATCAGGGCCGGGGCCAGGGCGTTGGAGGTTATCCCGTAGGCGGCGTATTCGGAGGCCACCGACTTGGTGAAGGACATCACCGCCGCCTTGGAGGCCGCGTAGGCAGCCATGTTCTTGCTCCCCCCGGTTTTGCCGGCGCTGGACCCCAGGTTGACGATCCGCCCGTAGCGGGCCTCCCGCATCCCCGGCAGAACCCGCCGGGTGCACAGGAAAACCCCGGTCAGGTTGACGGCCAGCATCCGCTCCCAGTCCCGCACAGAAATCTCCTCCAAAGCCTGAATGCTGAAAATTCCGGCGTTGTTCACCAGGATGGAAACCGTCCCCCAGGCCGTCTCCACTTCCCCGAAGGCCGCCTCCACCGCCGCCTCGTCCGACACGTCGCACTGCGCGAACATCCGCCCCTCCTCCCCGTCCCAAGACGAGACGTCGGGGGGCGGGACCACGTCCAAGTAGGCGGTGCGGGCCCCCTGCCCGGCCAGGGCGTCGGCCGCCGCCCGCCCGATGCCGGCCCCGGCCCCGGTCACCACCGCCGTCCGTCCCGCAAAGCCGGGCATCGTTCCGTAAAAGTCGCGGTCGGTCATTCGCCTCCCTCTCCCGCCCCCGCCGGGGCCGCCGCTGGTGTATGGTTGGAAACAATACAGGACGAGATACCTAAAGGAGGGCGGAACCTATGGGAGCCAACGATCGGGTGCGGGTCGGGATTATCGGAGCCGGTTCCTGGGCGGCCGGCAACCACATTCCGGCGTTGCGCAAGCGCGACGACGTGGAACTGGTGGCGGCGGTGCGCAAAGGCCGGGCCGAGCTGGAACTGCTGCAGGAGCAGTTCGGCTTCGGGCATATCACCGAGGACTACCGGGAGGTCCTGGACATGGACCTGGATGCGGCCATCGTGGCCAGCCCCTCGGTGTTTCACCACGAACACGCCAAAGCCGCCATGGAAGCGGGCATGAACGTGCTGTGCGAGAAACCGGTCACCATCGACCCGGCCCACGCCTGGGACCTGCACGAAACCGCCCAAAAACTGGGGCGGCATCTGCTGATTTCCTTCGGCTGGCACTACGGCCCGCTGGGAGTGGAGGCCAAGCGGATAATGACCGAAGAGGGTGGCATCGGCGACATCGAACACATGTGGGTGGCGATGGCCTCCGGCACCCGCGAACTTCTGAAAGCCACCGGGGCCTACGAAGGTTCCGCCTCCGACTTTATGCCCGATTGGGACACCTGGACCGACCCGGCCATGTCCGGCGGCGGCTACGCGCCCGCCCAGTTGAGTCACGCCATGGGGCTGGCCCTGTGGCTGAGCGGGGAGCGGGCCCGGGACGTGTTCGCCCTGATGAACAACGTGGGGGCGCGGGTGGACCTGCATGATGCGATCAGCATCCGCTACGCCTCCGGGGCCACCGGCGCCCTGAGCGGGTCCAGCTGTCCGGGCCCGGCCAACGCCATCGACGGGGAAGGCGAACCGTGGCCCCGCCACCAGTTGCTGATGCGTTTCTACGGCTCCGAAGGCCAGTTGATCCTGGATTTGGAACGGGACTTCCTGTGGCATTACCGGGAGGACGGAACCGACAACAAGGCCGACCTGCCCGACCACGCCGGACTGTACCTGTGCGACGGGCCGCCCAACACCCTCATCGACCTCACCTTGGGCAAGGACGTTCCCAACCGCTCCCCGGCCGATGTGGGGGCGAAAACGGTGGAGGTGGTGTCCGCCGCCTACGAAAGCGTGCGCACCGGCGGCTTGGTTTCCGTCCCCGGCGCGTAAAGCCCGGCTAAGGCGGAGGCGGCGGACGCCCGGGCCGGAGGCGGCCGTCCGATGCGAACGGGGATCGACTCCTACTCCTATCACCGCTACTTCGGCGAGTTGCGGGAAGGGGAGGAGGACCCCGGCGTCCGCTGGGACACTTGGGATTTCCTGGAACGGGCGGCCGGCCTGGGGGTAGACGGGGTCAGCCTGGAAACCTGCTATCTCCCGTTGGACGATCCGGAATGGAGGCGGGAGTTGGCCGCCCGCCTGCGCGACCTGGGGATGGAAGGGGTTCTGGCCTGGGGTCATTCGGAAGGTTCGGAAAGCGGCTTGCATATGGGACGCTCCGGGCCCCGCTTGGCGGAAATGCTGCAGTGCGCGGACTACGCCGCCGGAATGGGAATGTCCCTGATGCGGATCGTGGTCGGCACGTTCACCCACTGGCGTCGGGAACCGGAGGCCGCGGCCCTAACCCGCCTGGTCCCGACGCTGGAGTTCGCCTGCCGTTACGCGGCGGAGCGGGGGGTGTCGCTGGCGGTGGAAACCCACTGCGCCCTGTCGGCCCCCGGCCTGAGGGAGCTGGTGGAGCGGGTCAACGAAGCCAACAGCCGCCGGCCCTCGACCCGGTTGGGGGTGGTGTTCGACACCGCCAACGTGGTGCGGGTGGGGGCCGACCTGTTGCAGGAGGCCCGGCGGATGGCGGAGGCGACCAGGATGCTGCACGTAAAAGACATCGACCTGTCCGCCGCCGACCGGGACGACCCGGCCGGGTGGTGGCCGTGCGTCCCTTTGGGGGAAGGGGACCTGGACCTGGCGGGGACCCTGGAAATATTCGCCCGCGACGGGTTCGACGGTTTGGCGTGCGTGGAGCTGGCCACCCTGCCCGCCGGCTCCGACGAAGACCGGATGGTCGCCGACGGGGTGCGCTGGATACGGGAGACGACCCGGTGAGCCGCCCCGCCCCATCCGCCGGTTGCCGGAAACAAGGCCGCCGCGCCGGATATACCGGACGGCTGGATACGTTTCCAGCGCGGAGGAGTCGCGGAGGGTGTATAGTGCGGGTTGCGGTCAGACATAACCGAAGGAAAGCGGGAAGCGGGTAATGCCCAAGTTGCGAATGAACGCGGCCATCGCCGCCGCCTTGGCGGACGAGATGGCCGACAACCCGGACGTGGTGGTGTTCGGGGAGGATGTGGCGGTGGCCGAAGGGCCGTTCAAAACCTCGGCCGGGTTGCTGGACGCCTACGGCCCCAAGCGGGTGCGGGACACCCCCATTTCGGAGATGGGATTCTTGGGGGCGGCGGTGGGGGCGGCCGCCACCGGACTGCGGCCGGTGGTGGAAATAATGTTCATCGAGTTTCTGGGAGTGGCCCTGGACCAGCTGGTCACCGAAGCGGCCAAGTTCCATTACCTGTCGGGGGGGACGGTCACCGTGCCCCTCACCGTGCGGGGGTCGGTGGGGGCCGGATTGGGGTTCGGATGCCAGCATTCCCAGACCCTGGAGTCGTGGATGACGGCCGCTCCCGGTTTGAAACTGGCGGTGGCTTCCGGTCCGCAGAGCGCCTACGGGCTGACGCGGGCCGCGGTGCGGGACGACAACCCGGTGGTGGTGCTGGAACCGCGCGCCCTCTACGGGGGCCGGGACGAGGTGACCGTCGGCGAGGAGGGGATCATCCCCCTGGGACGGGCCAACGTTCTCCGGGAAGGGGAGGACGTAACGGTGGCCGCCCTCGGTTCCATGGTGCGGGCCGCGCAACGGGCGGCGCAGGACGCCCCCTGGTCGGCGGAGGTCATCGACCTGCAAACCCTGCTCCCCTACGACAAGGAGCGGCTGTTGGAGTCGGTGGGCAAAACGAAACGCCTGGTTACCGTGGAGGAGAACCCGCTCACCGGGGGATGGGGGGCCGAGATCGCCGCCTATGTGACCGGCGAGCTGTTCGGGGAGTTGGCCGCCCCGCCCATCCGCATCACCAGCCCCGACACCAACGTCCCCTTCCCGGCCGAGTTGGAGCAACGTTACATGCCGGACGCCGAATACATCGCCGCCCAGATCGGCGAGTTGTTGGCGACCGGCCGCCGTCCCCGCCACTGGTGGGAGCGACAACCGATGAGAAGGGAGGCGGCGGTATGAGCGAAGCCCCGACCCCGGAAGCCCTGACCCCGCTGGAGCGCCGCCGGCGCCTGCAGTCGGGACGCCCCGCCCGCTACCAGGCGATGTTCGAGATCCGGTCTTTCGAGGACCGGGTGCAGGAAATGTTCTTCGAGGGGACCGTGCACGGCACCACCCACACCTGCCAGGGGCAGGAAGCGGTGGCGGTGGGGTTGGCGGCCGCCGCCCGGCACACCGACATCGTCACCTGCACCTACCGCGGGCACGGGGTGGCACTGGCCCTGGGGATGACGCCGCTCAGCATCATGGGCGAGATAATGGGTCGCAAACTGGGGGCGATCGGCGGGGTGGGCGGCTCCATGCACCTGTGCGACACGTCGGTGGGGTTGCTTCCCACTTTCGCCATCGTGGGGGCGGGCATTCCGGTGGCGGCCGGGGCGGCCCTCACCGCCCAGGTGCGGGGAACCGACGACGCGGCGGTGGCCGTGTTCGGGGACGGGGCCTCCAACATCGGGGCTTTCCACGAAGGTTTGAACCTGGCCGCCATCTGGAAACTGCCGGCGGTGTTCCTGTGCGAGAACAACCAGTACGGGGAGTACAGCCGCATCGACCTCACCACCCCCATCGGCGACTTGGCCGACCGGGCCGTCTCCTACGGAATGCCCGGGGAAATCGTGGACGGCCAGGATGTGGACGCGGTTGCGGAGGCGGTGGAAGGGGCCCTGCGGCGGGCCCGGGCCGGGGAAGGCCCCACCCTGTTGGAGATGAAAACCTACCGCTATGCGGGCCATTCCCGGGCCGACAAGGCCCCTTACCGGCCCGCGGGCGAGTTCGACCGGTGGTATGAGCGGGACCCGCTCAACACCTACCGTCGCCGGTTGCTCGAGGAAGGGGAGCTCACCGAGGAGGAGGCGGCGGCGATGGAAAGCGCGGTGGCGCAACGCCTGGCCGAAGCGGAGGCGGAGGCCGCCGCCGGGGAGCCGGCCGGGGTGGAGGATATGTTCGCCAACATCTACGCCCCCTGAATCCGGGCCGGGAGCGGGCCATGCTGGTCAAGGTGAAAATGCCCAAGCTGGGGGAGACCGCCGAGCAGGTGGTGGTGCTGGAATGGCTGGTGGCGATAGGGGATGCGGTGGTGGAGGGAGACGTGCTGTTGCGGGTGGAAACCGACAAGGTGGACGCCGACTTCCCCAGCCCGGTGGCGGGCGTGGTGACCGAGTTGCTGGTCGCGCCCGACGACGAGGTGGAGGTGGGCGACCCGGTGTGCGTAATCCAGACCTGACGGGCCCCAATCCGGTTTGGGGGCGCGGGGGCGGCGGGGCGGCGGAACCACTTTCGGCGACGCGGTGGTTTGCCCGGGTGCGGATGGGCGCGGTTGCCGAGTTCGGGTGACCGGGGGTTTGAGGCGGATTTTGACGGGGGATGTTTCCCTTGGGCCGGTGGACGATGTTTTGGTTTGGCGGGGCGGAGGTTGCGGCGGCGGGTGTGGGCGATGCGGTGTGCGTGATCCAGATCTGACGGGCCCCAATCCGGTTTGGGGGCGCGGGGGCGGCGGGGCGGGCGGTATCACTTTCGGCGACGCGGTGTTTGCTGGTTGCGTACCGGCGCGGTTGCCAGGTTCGGGATGTCGGGGGTTTAAGGCCGGATTTGGGTAAGGGTATTCCGTTTTGGGGGTTGGGCAGTGTTTGGGTTTGGCGGTGGGGAGGCGGCGAGGGTAGGGGTGAGTTGGGGGGCGACGGGAGTCGGCGTTGGTTGCGGGCGGGGCGGGTGGGTCCGTTCGTTGTGAAAGAGGTGGGGGTGGGCGGCGCGGTGTGCGTGATCCAACCTGATGGAGCCGAACCGGTTTGGGGGCGCGGGGCGGGCGGTATCGCTCTCGGCGGTGCGGTGTGCGTAATTTCAAATCTGGCGGAGCCAAGTTGGTTTGGGGGGTGGGTGGCATCGCTCCCGGCGGCGGGGTGGTTCGCTGGTTGCGTATCGGCGCGGTTGCCGGGTTCGGGATGTCGGGGGTTCAAGGCCGGATTTGGGTAAGGGTATTCCGCTTTGGGGGTTGGGCGGTGTTTGGGTTTGGCGGCGCGAGAGCGGTTGCGGTGGGGGCGAGGGTGAGTTGTCGGGGCGGGTCGGTTGTGGCGGCGGGAGTCGGTGTTGGCAATGGGCGGGGCGGGTGGGTTCGGTCGTTGCGACGAGGTGGAGGTGGGCGATGCGGTGTGCGTCATTCAACCTTACGAGGACCAAACCTGGTTTGGGGGGCGGGTCGGCGGAGTCGCGGTCCGGCGCGGTTGCCAGGTTCGGGATGTCGGGGGTTCAAGGCTGGGTTTGGGCAAGTGGTGTTTTCCCCTTGGTGGTTGGGCGTTTCGGGTTTGGCGGTATCGTAGGCGGTTGCGGGGGCGGTGGGTGTGGGCGGTGCGGTGTGCGTGATTCAAACCTGACGGAGCCGAACCGGTTTGGGGGCGCGGGGCGGGCGGTATCGCTCTCGGCGGTGCGGTGTGCGTAATTTCAAATCTGGCGGAGCCAAGTTGGTTTGGGGGGTGGGTGGCATCGCTCCCGGCGGCGGGGTGGTTCGCTGGTTGCGTATCGGCGCGGTTGCCGGGTTCGGGATGTCGGGGGTTCAAGGCCGGATTTGGGTAAGGGTATTCCGCTTTGGGGGTTGGGCGGTGTTTGGGTTTGGCGGTGGGGAGGCGGTTGTGTGGGGGCGAGGGTGAGTTGTCGGGGCGGGTCGGCGGCGGGGGTGATGGAATCCGGTGTCGGCAATGGGCGGGTGGGTTCGTTAGTTGCGAATGAGGTGGGGGTGGGCGGTGCGGTGTGCGTGATTCAAACCTGACGGAGCCGAACCGGTTTTGGGGCGCGGGGGCGGTGGAATCGCTTTCAGTGATGCGTAGGTGCGGCGGTTCGTTGGGTGCGGTCCGATGCGGTTGTTTAGTTCGGGTATGGCGGGGGTTCAAGGCTGGGTTTGGGCAAGTAGTGTTTTCCCCTTGGGCGTTTTTAGGTTTAGAGGGTGTTTGGGTTTGGCGGTGCGGAGGCGGCGGGGTGATGGAATCCGGTGTCGGCAATGGGTTGGGCGGCGGGTCCGCTCGCTATGTCGGCGCGTACTGATATTTCATGGGCTGGTTTGGGCGGGGAGGGGGGAGGGTTTAGGGGATGTCCGGTTTTGGACGAGGCGCGTCGGGTATCCCTTATGTCGCAGGGGGCGCGTTGGAGGGGATGGGTTTCCGATGGAGGCGCGGGTTGGGGGAGGCGGGTCGTCGGGCGGGCAGCGGGTGAGAGGGGGATGCTTGTTTGCGCCGTGCGTCGGGCTACGTAATTTTGGAGGTGGCCGGTGAGGGAAGGGGGATGGTTTCGGCGCGGCGGGCCGGGGCGAACGGCGGTTACGGGGCGGGGCCGGTTGACTCCCGCATCACCAGGTGGGTGGGGAGAACTACGGTGCGGGGGGGACGGGACGGGTCGTCGATGCGCTCCAGGGCCAGTTCGGCGGCCTCCCGGCCCATCTGCCGCATATCCCGGTGGATGACCGTGATCGGCGGGGTGTACAACTCCGACAGGGGCACGTCGTCGCAGGACACCACCGAAATGTCCCGCCCCGGCAACAGGTTCCGGCGGCGCAGGGCGCGCATCAACCCCACCAGGATGCGGTTGCCGCCGGAGATGAACGCGGTGGGGGGCGCGGGCAGGTTGAGCAGTTCCGCGGCGGCCGCCTCCCCGAACTTGGGGGAGAAAGACCCGGATCGCACCAGTTCCTCGGGGAAGTCGGCCCCCGCTTCGGCGTAGGCCTCCCGGTGGCTTTGGATGCGCCGGACGGTGGGGCGAATGCCCGGCGGTCCCGCCAGCAGGGCCGTCCGGCGGTGTCCCCGGTTCAGCAGATGGCGCACCGCCCGCCGCATCCCCGCATCATGGTCGGATTCCACCACCGACGCCTTCTCCGCCAGTTCCGGGGCTTGCCGATCCAACAGCACCACCGGCCCCGCCAGCCGTTGCAACTCGCGCACGATTTCCGGACGGCCCTCGCCCGACAGGGAAACCACCAAGGCGTCCACCCGGCGCTGGCGCAACAGCCGGGCCAGTTCCGCCTCCTGGTCCGGGTCCCCGTTGGAGTTGGCCACGATGGCGGAGTAGCCCCGGCGGCCGAGCGCGGCCTGGGCGGAGTTGATCACCGACGCGAACAGCGGGTTGGCGATGTCGGAGACGATGAACCCGATGGTGTGGCTGCGTCCCCGTCTCAGCCCGGCCGCCAACAGGTTCCGTTCGTAGCCCAGCTCCGACATGGCGTCCAGCACCCGCCGGCGCATTTGCGGGCTCACGTCCGGGTGCCCGTTCAGCACCCGGGACACCGAGGACAGGGCCACCCCCGCCCGGCGGGCCACCTCGTTCATGGTGGGGGGCGGAGTGCGGTCGGAGGCGGCCATAACCGCGCTCAGCCTACCGGAGCCGCGCTCCCGCCCGCCGGGCGGAGAAGTGGTTAAATACGGTAGATGCGCTCCGCGTTGGCGGAGAGGAGGGCCGTTTGCTCGTCCGGGCTGAACCCGGAGATGATCTCCCGGTAGGCGTCGAGCAACACCGGATAGGTGGAGTACATCTTGTCCACCGGCCAGTTGGTGCCGAAGAAGCTGCGCTCCACGCCGAAAGCCTCGATGCATCCGTGCACGTAGGGGCGGATGGAGTCGACGGTCCAGTTGCCGCCCGCCATCTGGTCGCCCATTCCCAACCCGGAAATCTTGATGACCGCGTTCTCGACTTGGCCCAGGGTTTTCATCCCGGCCGTCCAGTTGGCGAAGTACTCATCGTTGCGTTCCTGCGGGAACCCGGCGTGGTCCAGGATGAGGGTGATGTTCGGGAACTTGCGGGCCATGTCGGCCGCCTTGCGCATGTTTTCCCAGGTGCAGTCCAAGTCGTACACCAGATTGTATTTTTCCAACAGGGAGTAGCCGCGGTGAAAGTCGGGGTCCACCAGGTAGTCGCCTTGGGCGAAGTCGCGCAGGCCCCGGAAGTTGGGGTATTCCATATGGCGCTCGAGGACCCCCTCCACATCCGGATGCTGCAACCGGGCGTCGCCCACGATCCCATGCGGCCAGCCGGTTTCGTCGGCCATTTCCTGCAGCCATTTGGTTTCCTCCACCGGGTCCTCGGAACCGATGGCGGCTTGCACATGCACCGCTTTGGACACGCCGCACCCGGCGATGTCCTCCAGGTACTGGGCGGCGGCGTAGGTGGTCAGCTCCTTGAGAAGCACCGTGTCCCCCAGTTGGGGATGGATGAAATCGGGCTCCAGCCACACCCACTGCAACTTGGGGTGGGGGCGTTCCCAGAAATGGATGTGCGTGTCTACGAACGGGCCGTCGTTCATTGTCAACCTCCTCGTCGGTTTGGCGACCGCATTTCTTTCGGGTCGCCGCGTGCGTCCCGGAGTCTACCCGCACCGCCGGCGCCGCGCCCGAAAAAATAAATCCGGAAAAATCGGTTGACCCGGTAAACGGGACGGGGTAACCTGTAGGCTGGCAACGTTTCCAGTAAACGGCGCAACAAGGGCGCCGGCCTGCATATCGGAGGAGGATAAATGAACGACTGGATTAGAAACAGAAGGCGGTTGACGACCCGCTTGGTGGTTTTGGCCTCGGTTTTGGCCTTGACCGCCACCGCCTGCACCCGCACCGAGACCGTGGTGGAGGAGGTCGTAGTCACCTCGGTGGTAACCGAGACCGTGGTGGAGGAGCGGATCGTCACCGAGACCGTGGTGGAGGAGGTCGTAGTCACCTCCGTGGTTACCGAGGTGGAGGAGCGGATCGTCGAGGTCGAGGTCACGATGCCCGAGGAGGAAGTGACCATCGGCTACATCTCGCTGGGCGACGCGGTGCCGTTCGTCAAACTGGTATCGGACGGGATCAAGGAGGAGGCGGAGCGCTTGGGCGTGAACCTCATCTTCTGCGACTCGGAGATCGACGCCGCCAAGGCCTTGGCCTGCGCCCAGGACTTTGAGGTGCGGGGCGCGCAGGGCGTGCTCAACTTCCAGGTCTTCCAGGAGTCGTCCCCGGAGATCTGCGCCGCGCACGGCGATGTGCCGGTGATCGCCATCGACATCATCCAAGAGCCCTGCCAGACCGCTTTCATGGGGGCCAACAACCGTTTGGCCGGCCAGTTGGGCGGACGGGCCATGGGCCAGTACATGTCGGACAACTTCGACTGCGACTACACGGCCTACGTGTCGCTGGAGTCCACCGCCGCCGGCGCCGCCAACCGGGACCGGATGGGCGGATACCGGGAAGGCTTCCAGGAGTTCTGCCCGCTGATCAACGAGCGGACCATGGACGGGGCCGATCGCACCGACCCGGCGTTGGAGCAGGTGACCAACCTGTTGACCGCTCTGCCGGGGGACCGGATCGTGGTGGTGGCCATCAACGAGGACGGAATCCTGGGCGCCATCGGCGCGGCCAACACCCTGGGCCGTCAGGATGATCTCTACTACTCGGGCCAGGGCACCGACCCCAGCATCTGGTGCGAGATCAAGAACAACGACAACTATGTGGCTTCGGTGGCCTACTACCCCGAGGACTACGGGAAGATTCTGATCCCGGCCATCCTCAACGCGGTGGCGGGTCAGTCGTTGCCCGGCCAGTTGTTCACAGCCCACGAGTTGATCACCCGGGAAAACATCGACGACATCTACGACACCTCGGACTGCTGAGGCGGAACCGGGCCGTAGTCAACTAGCAAGCAAATGGCGTTCTCGTTTGAGGCTCGCCAGATAAGGAAGTCCTTCGGGGGCGTCGAGGTTCTGCATGGAGTGGACCTCGGCGCCTCCGCAGGCGAAGTTTTAGCCCTCCTCGGGGAAAACGGGGCCGGCAAGTCCACGTTGGTCAAAATAATGTCCGGCGACTACCAGGCCGACTCCGGGGAGCTGGTGGTAGAGGGGGAAAGTTTCGAGGTTCTCACCCCCCGTCAGGCGCGGGACCTGGGGGTGGCCATCATCTCCCAGGAGTTCCAGGACGCCCCGCCCTTGAGCGTGGCCGAGAATATTTGCCTGGGGCGCCTGCCCAACAAGGGGGGGATGGTGCGGTGGGGGGAGATGCGCAAACGGGCGGTGGACATTCTGGACGAGTTGGAGATCAAAATCGACCCGGCGGCCCTGGTCGGGTCGTTGCGCATCGGGGAGCGGCAACTGGTGGAAATCGCCCGGGCCCTGTCCCATTCGGCCAAACTGCTGATACTGGACGAACCGACCGCCGCCCTCTCCCACCACGAGGCGGAGGTGCTGTTCGATTTCATCCGCAAACTGCGCTCCCAGGGGGCGGCCATCGTCTACATCACCCACCGCTTGGACGAGGTGGGTCTGATCGCCGACCGGGTGCAGGTGTTGCGGGACGGGAGCACCGCCCTGGTGGCGGAGGTGGCCTCCACCGACCGGCGGGCGATGATCGAGGCGATGATCGGACGCAAAAGCGATGAGTTGGGCCGCCCGGCCCCCATAGAGCACGACTTGGGAGAGGAAGCGGCCCTGCGCTGGACGGGGGCGGGGGCGGAAAACCGGTTTGAGGGGATTGACTTGGAGGTGCGACCGGGGGAGGTGGTGGCCGTCTACGGAAAACTGGGTTCGGGGGCGGCCGAGTTGGCGGAAACCGCCTTCGGGATCCGGGAGTTGGACGCGGGCCGCTTGGAGGTGCGGGGGGAGTCCGCCGACTACGACACCCCGGTGGGGGCGGTGCAGCGGGGAATCGGGTTTCTGCCCGCGGAGCGCAAGGCGGGCGGGGCGCTGATGGTGCGTTCCGTGGCGGAGAACACGGCCGTGGCCTCTTGGCCGCTGTTGGCCAAATTCGGGCAGTGGATCACGGCCCGGGTGGAAAACAAGGCCTATCGCCGCTGGCACGATCGGCTGTCCATCAGATCCCGCAACGATCCCCGCCAGATTATGCGCACCCTGTCCGGAGGCAACCAGCAGAAGGTGCTGATTTCCCGCTGGTTGGAACGGCGGTCGCAGGTGATGGTGTTGGTGGAGCCCACCCGGGGGGTGGACGTGGGGGCCCGCCGCGACATTTACGGGGCCCTGCGGGAGTTGGCGTCCGCCGGGATCGCGGTGCTGGTGGTCACCTCCGACTATGAGGAGGCGGTGCAGGTGGCGGACCGGTGCCTGGTGATCGCCAAAGGCCGGGCGGTGGCGGAACTGTCCGGCGACGACATTACGATGAGCGGACTGCTCGAGGCTTCGGGAGGTTAGCCCCAATGAACGATGAAACCGCGCCCAACGGCGATTCCGGCTCCGAGATTGTCGCCGGGAGCCCCACCGCCGAGCAAGTGGCGGCCGCTAAAGCCGAAGTAGAGGAAATCGGCCGGCGGCGGGCCAAGATTAAACTCCCGGAAACCACCGGCCTGTTGGCGGTGTTGCTGATCGAGTTCGTGTTCTTCTCGATCACCTCCGAGTATTTCCTGCGCACCGACAACCTGATCAACGTCCTGCAGAACGTGGCCGTGATCGGGATCATCGCCTGCCCGGCCACTTTGTTGTTGGTGGCGGGCCAGGTGGACCTGTCGGTGGGGTCGGCGGCCGGATTCATCGGGATGTCCATGGCGGTGGCCGCCACCGCCACCGACGCCGCCACCACCCCCTACGGGTTGGGCCTGACCCTGGTGGGGGCGTTTTTGGTCACCCTGCTGGTTACCTTGCTCATCGGGGGCATCAACGGGTCGCTGGTGACCGTGGTGGGGCTGAATTCCATTATCACCACCCTGGGTACGTTGGCCATCCTGCGCGGATTGACCAAGGTGATCGGGGACGGCCAGACCATCCGCATCAACGGGTTCAACAAACTGGGGGTGGTGCGGCCCCTGTTCAACATTCCGCTGTCGGTGTATCTGTTCGTGGCGATGGTGATCATCTTCTACGTAATAATGCGCTTCACCGTGTACGGGCGGTCGATGTACGCCATCGGGGCCAGCCCGGAAGCGGCCCGGCTGGCCGGGATCCGGGTGCGCCTCCTCATTTTCATCGGGTTCATGCTGTCCGCCCTGGCGGTGGCCCTGGGGGGCCTGATCCGGTTGTCGCAGATCGGGGGGGCCTCCACCAACGCCGGGCTGGGGTTCGAGTTGGCGGTGCTGACCGCGGTCATCCTGGGCGGGGCCAGCCTGTCCGGGGGGCGGGGCACCATCGGCGGCACCCTGCTGGCGGTGTGCGTGATCGGGGTGTTGCAGAACGGACTCATCCAGCTGAACGTGGGGTCGTTTTGGATCGAGGTGGCGCAAGGCGTGTTGCTGGTGGGGGCGGTCACCTTCGACCAGGTGCGGTTGCGGCTGGCCGGGGCCGACTAGCTGGCGGTTGCGGGGGCGTCTGTTATGCCCAGTGCGCCTGTTGCGCCCGTTACGCCCCGGGCGGTGGTAACCGGGGCGGCCAGCGGCATCGGCCGGGCGGCCGCCCGGCGCCTGCGGGACGAGGGGTGCGCGGTGACGGCGGTGGATATCGACCGGGACGGTTTGGAGGAAGCCTGGGCCGGAACCGGGGTGGAAATTCTGGCGGCGGACCTGTCATCGCCGGGGGATCGGGAGCGGGCGGCGGCGGCCGGGCGGGGGTGCGATTACCTGGTCAACGCGGCCGGGGTGATCCTGGTGAAAGACATCTCGGAGGTCACCGTGGAAGACTGGCGGCGGGTGTTCGCCGTCAACGTGGAATCCATATTTTTCCTGTGCCAGGGGATCGGGTTGACGATGCCCCCCGGCTCCTCCATCGTGAACATGTCGTCCAGTTCCGCCAAGCTGTCCAACACGGTGGAGGCGGCCGTGTACGCGGCCACCAAAACGACCATACTGTCCGTCACCCGCTCCTTCGCCTACCGGCTGGCGGAGGTTCCGGTGCGGGTGAACGCGATTTGCCCGGCGGTGATCGACACCCCCATGCAGGAGCGGGTGCTGGCGGAAGTGGCCCCCCGGCGGGGGACCACCCCCGACGAGTTGCGGGCGGCCCGCAACGCCTCGGTGCCGATGGGCCGGGCCGGATCGCCGGAGGAAGTGGCCGGGCTGATCTGGTTTCTGCTGTCCGGGGAAAGCGCCTACATCACCGGGCAGGCGGTCAACATCGGCGGCGGCTATGTCACCTGGTAGTGCCGGGGAGCCCGGTCTGCGTTCCGTTCATCACCTGGGGGCGACGGTGGCCGACGCGGGCCGGTCGGTCGCGTTCTGGAGTTCGTTTCTGGGGGTGGAACCCCGCTGGCGGCGGGTGCTGGACGGCGAGTATCTGGGAGGAATAACCGGTTACCCGGGGGTTCACTTGGACGCGGCGGTGCTGGACTTGCCGGGCGGGGACGGGGCGGTTCTGGAAATCCTGCAGTATCTGAACGTGGAGGGTCGTCCCAACCCGCCGGACACCGCCCATCCGGGCAACGTTCACATCTGCCTGGCGGTGGACGACATCGACGCCATGTGGGAGCGGGCCCGGGCGTGCGGGGCGGTCCCGGTCAGCCCCGGCCCGACGGAGGTGACGGTGGGGCCCAACACCGGGGCCCGGGCCGGTTACCTGCGCGACCCGGACGGAATCACTTTGGAGTTGCTGCAGCCCCCCTCCCGCCCGGACGCCGGGTAAGGTGGGGATGATGGCGCAAATGGTTCAAACCTTCGGCAACCGGCGGGGCCGGGGTTTTTGGGCGGGGAGGAGCGAGACATGAAAATCAAGTCCGTGGAGGCCATTCCGGTCAGTTATCCGGAGCCGAACGATTTCAACGCTATCCGGCATCTGTGCCTGGTCAAGATGACCGCCTCCGACGGCACGGTGGGGTGGGGGGAGTCGGTGACGATGTGGCCCGAGGCCAGCTTCGCCACCGCGGCCGTGATCGAGGGGATGGCGGAGTTGCTGGCGGGGCGGGACCCGGTCGGCAACGCCGCCCTCTTTCGGTCTTTGCAGGACCGGTCCTGGTGGTACGGGCATGGGGGCGGGATCGCCAGTTTCGCCATCGCCGCCCTGGACATCGCCTTGTGGGATTTGAAAGGGAAGGCCCTGGGGCGCAGCGTTTTGGATTTGCTGGGCGGTGCGGTGCATGACCGCCTGCCCGCCATCGCCTCCTCGCACGCCCATTACGAGTCCATCCCGGAGATGGCGGCCGAGGCGCAAGAGTGGCTGGCGGGCGGGTTGCAGGGGATGAAAGTGGGGTTCGGGAAGCGGGGCGACGCCCGGCTGGGGTTCGAGCACGACCGGGATGTGGAGTACGTGCGGAGCATGCGGGAGGCGATCGGCCCCGACAAGTCGCTGATGATCGATTTGGGGGTGGCGGTGCGGTGGGACGTGTCCACCGCCGTGCGGCGCACGCAGGCCTTCGACGAGTACGGGATCGACTGGATCGAGGAGCCGCTGGGGGCGTGGGATCCGGAAGGTTACGCCAACTTGCGTTCCAAAACCCGCACGTTGATGGCGTACGGGGAGCGGGAGTGGACGGAGGCCGGTTTCGAGCGGGTGCTGGACACGGGGACGGTGGATGTGGTGGGATGCGATCCGGGACGGGCGGAGGGAATTACCGGTTTCAAGCGGGTGGCGGATCTGGTGGAACGGCGGGGCCGGCAGGCCAACGCCCACGCCTGGTCGTCCGCCATCGTGACGGCGGCCAGTTTGGCGGTCAGTTTTTCCAGTCCGGCCTGCAAGTTGTTCGAGTTGAAACCGTTGGAAAACCCCATGCAGCACGAGCTGGTGGAGGAGCCGTTCGACCATGCAGAGGGTTGGGTTTATCCGCCCGCCGGGCCCGGATTGGGCATTGAAGTCATCGAGTCGATGGTGGATAGGTTTCGGAGTGAGAAGGTTCTCGGATAACCGGGACTGATTAGGGAAGGAGGCCGGAAGTGGCGTGGAGCGTAGGAGCGGGTTTGGAGGGCCGGGGGGTGATCGTCACCGGGGCGGCCGGGGGGATCGGCCGGGCGGTTTCCGGGGCGTTCGCGGCGGCGGGGGCGCGGGTGATGGCGGTGGATTTGCACCAGTCGGCGGCCGAGGAGGTGGCGGCCGGTTTGGAAGGCGCCGGTCATGTGGGGGTGGGGGCGGATTTGACCGACCGGGCGACGCAGCGGGCTTTGGTGGAACGGGCCGGGGACGAGCTGGGCGGAGTGTACGTGCTGGCTCATTTGGCGGCGGTGTTGCGCCGGGTGTCGTCGGTGGACGAAGTGTCCGAAGACGACTGGGATTTCCAGTTGGACACCAACTTGAAGACCTCCTTTTTTCTGATACGGGAAGCGGCGACGGCCATGCGGGAGGCGGGGGAAGGAGGCCGGATCATCGCCTTTTCATCGCAGGGATGGTGGACGGGCGGTTTCGGCGGTTCGGTGGTGTATTGCGCGGCCAAGGGGGGGATCGTGTCGATGGTGCGTGGTTTGGCCCGCACCTACGGAGCGGATCAGATTACAGTGAATGCGGTTGCTCCCGGCCAGGTGGACACTCCCATGTTGATGACCGACTTGGCCCCGGAGACGTTGGAGGCGATGACCAAGGCCACGCCCTTGGGCCGGGTGGCCAGCCCGGAGGAGCTGGGCGGGGTGGTGGTGTTTTTGGCCAGCCGTCACGCTTCTTTCATCAGCGGCGCCACGATAAACGTAAGCGGCGGCTTCCTGATGTACTGACCTTGTACGGCGGTTTGGGCGCGCGGTTCGGTTATCAGTCCAGGGAAGAGCAGGGGCATGCTTAAGGGAAAAGGTTGTATTGCAGGGATGGTCGCTATCGGACTGTTGCTCGTAGGCGGGTGCGGGGACAGATCCGATCTGGCAACGGTCGGCAACGCCACTGAGGATTCGGTCGTTATTAGGCCTGAGGCATCGTACTTGGAGGAGAAGGTTCCGCCGTGTACAAAAAAGGAAGGATCGGACACGGATCCTTGCGCTCCCGTATCCTTAAATAAACCTAAAACCTTGTCGGTGGGCGGTTCTTTTCCGTTATGGACAATGCGAGGTTTGCCAACCTTTACCGAGATTCTTCTCGACCGGGATGTCGTAACTGCTTCGGTCCATTTAATTGTACGAGGGGTGGTAAAATTCAATACCACTAGATGTGATATATATCCTCTCAAAGTGGCTAATTATGATGAATATAGTCTCGCTTTCTGGCCTTTGCCTTATCATTGTTTTTCCGATATTGATATTCGAGAGTATATAGTTGGAACAGGACCATCTGAGCTGACAGTGTCGATGCATAGAGAAGTTATATTTGACATTGATATAGAAGATTGGGATAAAGTTAAAGAACAAGAACTGCAAATGCTGAATGACCCCAGGTCTCGAACCGCACGAGCGTATGAAGGTAAAGAATTAATTTTATTCCTTGGAGTACCGGATACTGTTGCAGTAGAAGCGTTTGAAGTTCGGGGTATAGCGACGAATTTATGGTTCCTTCAGCGATCGGGAGATGAAATAATCGCCGTCGCTGATGAGTATAGATTAGCAAGTAACGAAGAGGAAAAAAATCAATTGAACATGCCCTATGATGAATTGGTGGTTCAACTGAAGCAGGCGGCTCAGGAGAGGAATTCTATAACCGGTGGGCGCGTGGGTATAGATTCTGCTTTGCCCTTGCTTGTTACCGATGCGAATTTCTTGCGAGATTATTATGTGTCAGTGGGTGCGGTGTATGATGGTTCTGATGACGCGACGGTGCTACCTCCTCCGGTTCCGGGGAGATGATATTGCGTCAGTGACCGTTCTGAAGAGCCGGTAAACCCGAGGCTTCAAGAGGCAGAGGCAAGGGCGCGGGCGAAGAACGAGGCCATTTGCGCTCGGGTGACCGATTGGTCGGGGCAGTAGCGCAGGGGGGAAACGGAACATCCCAGGGTGATCTGCGCGGTTCGCAATCCTTCTGCGGCGCGTATCACATCGTCTGTCTGGCCGGTCATATCGGTGAACACGCCTTGCGGGGCTTCAGCTGGTTCCACGTTGGTGAAAGCGGCCGCCATCATCTCGGCCATATCCGCCCTGGTAACCACTCCGCCCGGATCAAACAGGCCATCGAAAACTTGCATCACCCCTGCGGAAACCGCCCAGTCCGCAAAGGCGCGATACCAGGCATCTTCCGACACATCGTTCAAAATGATTCGGGTTGCGGGAGCGGGCGTCCCGGATTGCCGGGTTACGGCCCGGTACAAGAAGGCGGCCATCTGACTGCGGGTGATGGTTTGGTCCGGACAGAATCGTTTATCTCCGCATCCCAGGGTTATGCCCCAACCGGCGATGGTCTCAATGTTGGTTTCGTGGACGCTCCCATCCTCGTCGCAGAATCGGCCCGCAAAGGTTGTGCATTCATCTTCCTGTATCATAGAGGTCGGTTGCGCTTCTCCTACCCGTACGGTAAAACTATTGCCCGCGCGTTCAGTTACTTCTATACGAGTTCCCTCTATTGTGAATATATCGCCCACCCCGTAGACATGTTCGGTAGAGTTAGTTGATGTACCTGCGGGAAAGGGTTGCGTTCTACGATCAAGACCCCAACAAAGGATGTAGCAGGAGTTGCTAATAGTGTTCTGATCGATACGATAAACTTCTATTCCTTCTTTAGGTATATTTCTGTCGAAGTTATCAGAAACCCGCGCTCCTAAAGTATAGAAAATTGCATGATTATCTGCATCACGTATAACTAGCATTTGCGTGCCGTCGTTACCCAAGGCACTCAGTGAATAGGTATGCGTACCCTCGTCATATATTCTTACATCTTCTGGATCTATCCATCCCGCTACATATCGGTTAAATGCGATTGTTCCTACGCTGAGTGAAAAGGGTGGGCCGCTCATTATATCCATCGGATTATCATATTCATCGAGCAAGTCAATGGCTTCATAGATAAGTCCACCATAAGAATGCGGAAATGTAAGTATATGTCCCATTTCATGAGCAATAGTACTTATTCTAGGTTGACTACCGCCTTCTTGTGGAATAATGGTTGCTCCACCCACAAGGATAACATCTGGATACAAAGATAAACCAAAAAAGTCGAATCCGTAGGTAGTTCCACCAAACCCTCCGTCTGATAATCCGTTGTCAATTATTATAGCGAGATCCATAATTTCGCCTTCAAGATATACTTGATTCCCACAATCATCTTCATGATCAGTATTAACTGTACCCTGGAAATTAAAGGTAGGTACATATCTTCCGCTAGATATCCATCGAAAGTAAGGCTTGATCTGCGTGTTTAGTGTATTGATAACGGTTTGTTCATTAATGTCAAGTGGTCCGTCAATATCGCAAATCCATACATCCCATTCTGTATAGGAGGCGACAAAATCTCTAATCGTTTTTCCATATAATACTAATTCTAATCCGTCATCAAAAGGAAAGAGACGGTTTAGCCTTGCTGGTAATTTTCCGCTGAACTTATTACCGCCAACCAAAAGGAGCCCCAGGTTAGTTAATCTACCTAACTCACTTGGAATATTTCCTGTTAGATTATTTTGGTTGAGACGCAATATCTCTAAATTACGAAGATTGCTTAGTTCGGATGGTATGTTACCGGTCAGTTCATTTGAATTTAGGTGTAATTCTTGTAATCGAGTGAGCTTACTGAGCTGTGTTGGTATAGTACTAGTTAAATAATTACTATCCAAGTAAAGTGTAATGAGTCTGGTTAGATTCCCAATTTCAGGCGGTATACTTCCTTGCAAGTTATTGAAACTCAGGTTTAGATAATTTAAACTCGTCAATCGACCTATTTCAGAAGGAATCGTATGTGCAATTCCTTGGCTATTTAAGTCTAAATCTAGCACACGATTGTCTTCAATTATGATTTTGGCCCAATCCGTAATGTTGGTGGTGTTGCCGGTTCCCCAGGTCCGCAACGGGTGTTTGGGAGGCAGATCGGCATTGTCGGGGTGGCGGGTCCAGTGGTTGCGGATGGCTACCAAGGCTTGGCAGTCCGCTACCAGACCGGGGTTGGAGGATGCCCTGATAACGTAGGGGCCGTTAGTGCATTTTGCCGGGTCGAGGTCGGGAATGGCCGATTCGCCCTGCCCTCCAACGGGCATAGCCAAAGCGACGATGACTACCGCCGCGCCCAACGCCGATGCGGATAGGGACCTGGTGATCCTCATAGTGTTGTTCCTCCTCATGGGCCCATAATCTTAGCCATGCAAGCCTACAATGTGCTAGCATGCGGGGGGTGAGTCGCCTGATGTTTTCTTTTCCTGATAGGGTAGCGGTGCGGCGGGCGGCGCTCGTCGGGGGGGTGCTGGGAGCCGTTTTGCTGATGGCGGGGTTGGGGGGTGGGGAGGCGCGGGCGGCGGCGCGGTTTCCCGATGTGGCCGATGATCATCTGCGGCGGCTTGATATCCTGTTCGCCGCCGAACAGGGGTGGTTGCAGGGTTATCCGGACGGAACTTTCCGTCCCGACCGGGAGGTGCCCGACCATCAGTTGGCGGCGGTGGTGCGGCGGGCGTTTCCCGACGGGTCCACCCGGGGGCGGTTGGCCAATTTCGTTTATTGGGGCGCCCTACTGGGCATCGGCTTGCCTCTGGTTGACAAGACTTCCGCTCTAGTTGAGATAGTTGACGGGTCCGTAGTGGTAACTGTCGGATCGCCATCCGGTTTTGCGGATGTTCCCGATGACCACGACTACCGGGACGAGATTGTCAACGTGGCGGAGGAGGGATGGTTCGAGGGTTATCCGGATGGAACTTTCCGTCCCGACCAAACGGTGACTGCTCCCCAGATCGCCAAAGTATTACAACGGGTGTTTTCATCCGGTTCCACCCGGGCGGACCTGGCCGCGTTTATGCGGGAAGGCGCCGACACCCTTCCCGCGGGGCCGTCGCCGCCCGGCGGGGAACCCGGTTCCCACTCGGCGACCGAGGATTTGCTCCTGTACACAAGCGAGGCGCGGAGGGCGGACGGTGAATACGGGCGTCAATTGTGGGCGGCGGGGACGGACGGGTCCAACCCGGTGCGGCTGGTGGAGGACCCGGTTTACATTTTGGAGTTCGAGCGTTCCCCGGACGGGGCCCGCATTGCCTATTCGACGGCGGTATTCGACGAAGAAGAAAGGTGGTCGGAGTTGGAATTGTGGGCGGTGGGGCTGGACGGATCCGCCCCCCGCTTGGTTGGTGAAGTCCCCCTTGATAGTTGCGCTTCCCGCGTGTTCTGGGTTTGGTCGCCCGATGGGGAAAACATCGCCTACGAAAAAGAAGTACGGGGCGAGGACGGTGATCCGAGGGGGGTGGAGTTGTGGGTGGCGGGGCTGGACAGGGGCGACCTCCGTCGGGTCAACAACCACTTGTTGCCGGGCGGGGACTGTTCGTCGAGTAGGAACTGGGAATGGTCGCCCACCGGGGAAAGCATCGCTTACGAGGCGATAGCGCGGGATGCGGGCGGCGAACCGGCGGGGCGCGGGTTGTGGATGGCGGGAGTTGAAGCCCCTTATCATCGTCTGCTGTCCGATGACTTGACCGTCGGACGGTCTTGGGGATGGAGTTCGGTGGGGGATATCGCCTTTGCGACGGGGGATTCGCTCCCTTATGAGTTGTGGACGGCGGAGGCCGCCGGAAGCGGCCGGCGGCGGCTGACCGATGTTCTGTCGGGCGACTACTATAACTTCTGGACCTGGTCGCCGGACGGGGAGCGGATCGCTTACACCACGGCCGCTCGCGACCGGGACGGGCATTGGAAGGAAAATAGGTTGTGGGTTGCCATGGCGGACGGGTCCGGGGCGCGCATGCTGGATGAAAACCCGGCCGGTTTCAGCGGATTCGGCTGGTCTCCGTCCGGGGAGCGGATCGCTTACAAACGAAGCGTGCGCGTCCCGTTCCGGGAGCAGTTGTACTTGGTTTTCAAGGAGCAGTTGTACGTGGTCGGGACGGACGGGTCGGAGCCGGTTATGTGGGCCGACGGCTTGCACTTCTCCGGGCTGTGGGGGTGGTCGCCGGGCGGGGAAAGCATCGCCTATGAGACGGGCGGGGAGTTGTGGGTGGCGGCCGGAGCTGGGGAGGTGACGCAGTTGACCGTCAACAACAGGTCCACCACCGACTGGTGGGAGTGGTCTCCGGATGGGGAAAGCATCGCTTACGCAGTAACGGTGCGGGACGAAAACGACGACTATGTGCGCACCGAGTTGTGGGCGGCGGACGCCGACGGCTCCCGCCCCCGCCTCCTGTCCGGGGAGGAACAACAACGGCAGAGAATCCAGTGGGCTCCGGACGGGAAAACCCTCGCCTACTGGGTGCGGGAAGGATTGGACCAGGTGTGGATGGCGCTGGCGGACGGATCGGAGTTGCGCCTTCTCGCCCACGAGTCGGACACGCCGGTTCCGTTTGATTGGTCGCCCGACGGCCGTAATATCGCCCACAAGTCCAACGGGATATTGTGGGTGGAGGCGGTGGACGACCCCGCGGAACGCCTCATCGGATGGGCAGGGGAGGTTTACGCGTTGGAACCGGCCGTCCGTCCGCCGGAGCCGGTGCGATACATCTACTCCATCATCATTCTGTGACGAGACTCGGGAAAGTCCGGATGGCGGGCGCGGCCGGGGCGTTGCTGGCGGCGGCGCTGGGGATGGGGATGCTCACCGGCGGGGCGGCGCAGGGGGCGGATGATTTCACCGATGTTCCCGCCTCCCATCCGCAACGGGACGCCATCCTGTTCGCCGCGCAAGCAATCGACAGTAGCAACTGGCGTTGGAATTGACGATAGTAATATTTTATAACGATAAATAAGATTTGTTAAACAAGATTTCAGAAACGGCTGAATGCCCGCAACAGATAAATACCTCGCCGGCGGTTTTGGCATGCCTACAATGCCGGGTATGAAAATGCCCCGCGCCGTCCAAGTCAAATATCGGCATCCGCGCCATGCGGATATGCCGCACATCGTCAAATTCTCCGGGGGGCGATCGTCGGCCTTGGTCGCCGTGGCTTTGGCCGAGAGCGGAACGCTTGACCCGGGTCGGGGGGATCTGGCGCTGTTCGCCAACACCAGCGCCGAGCATCCCGCCACCTACCGGTTCGCGGATCGGGTGAGCCGCCTGCTGGAAGTGGATTACGGCATCCCCGTTCTGTGGTACGAGTTCTGCACGGTGGAGGACGCGGCCTACTACGGTTACCGGCGGCGCCCCACCTATCGGCTGGTGCGGCGGTTGCCCGTGGAAGAACATCCGCAAGGTTACCGCTGGAGGGGAGAGGTTTTTGAGGAGATGCTCTCCTTCCAGCAGATGTTGCCCAACCCGAGACAACGTTCCTGCACATACAAGTTGAAGTTGCAACCCTCTCATCAGTTGCTTGAAGAATGGTTCATCGGAAGCGGCGGTCCCGCCCATCAAGGACACTATCGCGATGAGCCCTATCTGTCATCGGAGTATGCGGCTGGTGAATATGAGAAGAGGGGAGGAACGGCTCCGAAGATGGATTTTATGCGTCGCACCGATTTTATGCTCAGTCATCCATCGGCTCGCGATGAGCAGAAGTGGAATGATTTTACCTCAGTTCCGATCACCAATCCGCGGCAATCAGGCGCCGGTCTCTGGGGCCGTCCTCCCATTGATCATCTTACATTGCTAGGTTTGCGGGCCGACGAGATGCGGAGAGTTAACCGGGTTTTGGATAGAACGTTCATCTCCGAAGGCGCGTCCAGTCGGCAATGCGGTACGGCCTCCCAGCCGGGAGGGGAGCACCCGCATTTTCCCCTGGCCGACTCCGGTTTCACCAAACAGGAAGTGGAAGCCTATTGGAGCACCGCCCCCTTCGATCTATCGATGCCCGCAGAGGCGGGCAACTGCACATTCTGCTTTATGAAGGGGACCAGCCAGCTGGTACGATTGAGCAGGATGGACGATCCGCAACGAGTTGACGGGACCCCCTCTGATATAGTATGGTGGGAGAACATAGAACGCAAATACAGGAGGGAAGCCCCCCGTCGCGACGGACCGGGAACTACCAAGTTTGGTTTTTTGGGCGTGGGCGCCCCATCGTACGCCCAAGTACGGGCCGGTAATTTCCGCAGACAGCATTCGGGAGCGACCGGTACTCCCGTTTGCGACTGCACGGACTAGACAGAAAGGCGATGATAAAGTTGGCTGAGAAGCTAATTTTCCCCGACGAGCAAACCAGCGATGGTTTTGCCAGCAACCAAACCAGCTTTCACAGCAGGGGGAACGCTGAGCCCGTGGTACGCGAGTTGCTTCAAAACTGCTTAGATGCCCGTCGCCTAGACTCGGTGGAGGTGGTGTTTACCATCGACCAGGTTCCCGTCACGGACCTGCCCGCGCATAAAGATTATATAGGAGCCTTTCGTTCGGCTCGTTCGCAACGCGAGCAACACAATCAGCTTTCTCCAAAGGATATGAAAATATGCGAACGAATAGACGAAATTATAACAGGCGACCGAGTCCCGGTGTTGTTTTGCCGGGATAATGGCAAAGGCATAGATGACAATCATATGAACAGGTTGCTTAGCGAGGGAAATACTGATAAATCAGACGAAGGGGCCGGTTCGGTCGGCTTGGGTCATCTTACCGCCTTCGCGGCCAGTGACTTGCGATATGTCGTTTACGGGGGCAAGACGAGCGGCGGTTTCACGGGTTCGGGCCGAGCGATACTGGCTGCCCGTATGGGGGGGGGGGTAGGAAAAATCCGCTTTCCCCAAAAGGCACTCTAGCGCAACAACGCAAGCCGCAAACTGATCTCTTTGACAGTAGCTTTGAATATTTAAGAAAGCCGCCTAAGTTACTTGTCCGGCAGTTTCAGCACATAAATCAGACGGGGGCGGTGGTGGCCATTTTGGGGTTCAATTTTTTTGGCGAGGATCCGGATGATCCAGATATTGCAACGGATAGAATTCTAAAGGTGTCCGCTTCGCACTTTCTGCCTGCCATTCTTGATAAAAGAATGACGGTCAAGATTGACAACCGGTTGGCTGGAAAAAGAATACATGCCGATAGTAACAATATAGGGTCTTTCTTGGATTCTTCCGGGGCGGTTTCGCGTAGAAAAAATTGTCTGTTTCCCGAAGGGCTTGCCTATCGCTCCTATCGTACTATAAGCGAGGGTATTGAACTAGAGCATAATAAGGGTACTATGATAAAAGTTCGCCTACTCGAAGGTGGGGAAAGAAATACCCGCGTCAATATCTTTCGAGAAGGAATGTGGATAACCTGGGAAGCCCCCGGTCTTGAACCCTCCAAATTTGCCGGTTATCGACAATTTGATGCGGTTGTTCTACCCAACCCCCAAGATACTCCAAACGACCTATATCAGTTGATAAGAACATCAGAAGGACCCGATCATATGGATATCGACCTGGCTAATTTGAATAGGAGAGAAAAGAAAAACCTGGAAGGCTTGCTTGCGGAAGTGAGTGAGTTATTAAAGGAACAGGCCGGGAAAATGGAAGGCAAACCCTTTATTCCAGAGGGTTTTGCCGATTTCACATCGGGAACTGTTGTCAAAGCGGAGGGGCTTCGTTCCCCTGCTCGTACTCCCAAACCTGTTGTTGACCCAGGGGAGGGCGGTGGTCATACAGAAATTAATCGGGGTGAACCTAGCGGGGTAAAACCAGAACGGAATCCTAAAAATAAGCCTGATGTACCGCCCGGGCGACCTAAGAAGGGCAGGCCCGCGGCGGTGCCGTTGTCGGCACGGGAAATAATAGAAGACGGTAAAATCATCGGTTTTGATTGCTACATAGCTGATCATTCTCATCCTAAATTGGGTGTACGCGTGTTGCGGGAAACCGGTTCGGATGCAACGTGTGATCAATTACTCGCCAACAAGTTTTTCGAAATTGAAGACAGTTCCGGAACGCAACAATCAGATCCTTATGAAATAGAAACAACTAATTCTGGTCGATTCAGGGTAAACCTGAAGAAACCTCTTCGGGTGGGGGAGGGGGTCTTGAGTATTGATTTGGTGGTCAGGAAATGAAATCTTATTCGCGTCCGATGCTTCACGCAGATGGGAATAGCACCGACTTCCCCGCCCTTAAGTACGAGAACAAGGTTGTCTCTACTAGCACCGGGGAAGCCCGGGTGACTAATCGTTTGTCGGGTCCTGATGCTGTCGCATTGCAGGGATTAATAGATGACGGTTATGCCGAGTGGGTTATAGAGGTTCGGTCACCGGCAGTTCTGTATTCCAAGTCTCATCGCACCCGGGAGGCCGTCGCAACTGTTTCCTGGGATGTAAAAGAAACCGGTGGGCCATTGCCCGTGTTTATAATTTCAGGCCTAGTGGCGGTAGAGCCGCTCGCTTTATCGTCGAGTATTGTGAATGAAGTTTGGAAAGACGCCGATGTTCTAGAGTTTGCCGAGGGTACTTACTTGGCTAAAGGAATTATTTTTGAGACGAAGCCGTTATTGTCCTCGATGTTGGAGTTCAGAAGTGATGACAAGGCCAGACCGGGGGAAATGAGGATTGAGGGACCGAATGAGCATATTCAATTCACCGTATATTTGGCCCAGAATATTCATAAAGAAATACAACAGAGGAGAGATGTATGGATAAGTGCTTTGATAGGCGCGTTGGCGAAGTTGGATTCGGAAGAGCATGATCCCGAAGGTTCGCGGATTCTTAGAGAAATAAGCCTACGTTTAAGTGACAAGGGAGTATCCGATTGGCGCTCTGGTGATTTTGATCCGGCGGCGGCTGCCACTTGTCTCGAACCGTTGCTACCGATAGGTGGAGGAGAATCAGAATGATTACCAAGGACTTTGAAGAGAGGGTGGGAAATTGGCAACAGCGGGTGGTGGTCAAAAAGGGAAAAGAAAGCGGCGAAGAGTCGCTTAAACAGATACAGGATGAGCTGGCAAACGCGGCTCGCGAAGGAACGCCCGCCTTGGTTGAATACTTACGAGACAGCCTCGGCGTCAAGAACCGGTCTGCGATGCTTGAGGCGAAACAGGAAGTGCCTTTGCTGGTTCGCAGATTGACTGTTGATGAGGCCCGCTATGTTCCCGTCGAGTTGGAACGGGAGATAGCGGTATCCCTGGAATCGGTTAGCGCGGAGGACGCCGCGCGTCCCGCTTTTTGGACCGCGGCGCATATTGTGTGGGCGGAGGAAGGACTGTTGGAAGATGGTTGGGCGAGTAGGTTGGTAGGTAAACATGATGACGCTACCGCCCGCAACGTTTGCCGGTTTTTGGGCGGATTGCCGCATGTAAGGGGTAAGGTTTCCGTGTTGGTAGATTGCCCGTTGTCGAGAGCATGGTGGCGAGTAAGAATGGCGTATCGTATTACAGACACTTCCGAACGTAATTTAACTTTTGAAGATACTCATAAAATGCTTCACCGCCCGTCGGTTTGGGAAGCTTTAGCGGAGGAACTGGTTAGGAGGCTGGCCGTTATGAATGAGCCGAGGGCTTTGGCGGCAATATGTACCCGGTTTTTAGATGAATACTCCGCAGAGGCCAACCGAAGGCAGGTTATACGAAATATGATTCACCGGATGGCCAGCTATAGCACGGTGGTTAACTTTTCCCTTGCTCCTTTTGAGGATATGCTGATGCTATGCGCATTAGGTCAGCAGGAAATTCCGTAGTCGCCCTGCGGGTGGGTCCTAGGAGTAGGAACTGACCCTATGGGGTCCAGGTTATGCCGGTGGATTGGGTGTTTACGGAGATGTCCTCGTCGAAGATGACCATTTTGCCTTCCCGGCGCGGTTCGTGGTCGCCGGCGGCTTTGCGGTCCAAGGCCCGCAACACCGACTCGGGGGTGATGGGCAACTCGGTAATCCACACCCCGATGGCGTCGTGCACGGCGGTTGCGATCGCACCCGGTTGGCCGTTGTTGGCCATCTCCCCGATGCCTTTCGCCCCGTAGGGGCCGTCGGCGGACGGGTTCTCGATGATGATGGTATGCATTTCGGGCATATCCAGCGGGGCGGGGGCGTAATAGGAACCGAATTGGCTGCCCCGATGCTCCACCGACGGGTAATAGGGGTAGCTGTTTTCCAGCACCCCCAGCCCCAGCCCCATCATCGCCCCTCCCTGAATCTGGCCTTCCACCAAGGACGGATTGATGGCTTTGCCCACATCGTAGGACTGGGTGAGTTTCAGCACCGTCACTTGGCCGGTTTCATCGTCCACTTCCACTTCGGCCGCGCAGGCCGCATAGGAAATGGCGGCGTGCGGCGGCCCGTCCACTTCCCCGGTTTCCGGGTCGGTGATGGCCGCGTACGGGTTCAACTGCGCCCCGGTGCCGGTTACCAAAATCCCGTGTCCGAAAGCGGCCGCCCCCGCCACTTCCGCCACGTCCATTTCCTCGCCGGGCACCCCTTTCACCGTCACTTTCCCGTCCTCGATTTCCAGGTCTTCGGGGCTGATTTCCATTTCTTTGCCCGCGATTTCCAGCAATGCCTCCCGCACCTGCCGGGCCGCTTTCAACACCGCGTTGCCCGCCACGAAGGTGGCCCGGGAGGCGAAAGTCCCGGTGCACACCGGCGACGAGTCGGTGTTGGAGTTGTCGAAGGTCACCCAGTCGTAGGGCACCCCGATCGTGTCGGCCACGATCTGCGACTGGATGGTCTTGGCCCCGTTGCCGATGTCGGCCGTGCCGGAAAACACGTCCACCCGGCCGTCGGCTTGACCTTGATCCACGCCTGGGACGGGTCCCCGTTCTGGTTCATCCCCGTCGGATACTCGATCGCGGAGATGCCTCTTCCCCGGTGCTTAGCCATCAGTGTCCCTCCGTTTTCACTTGCGTAACCAGATGTTCCGGCAACAGGTCCCCCGCCCGCGGCTCCCGGCTCATTCCGGCGAAAGCCGGTTGCAGGGCCGCCCCTTCCGCCTCGGCGATGGAATGCAGCACATCCACCGTGCTGGGGTCGGTGTAGCGGATGCGGTTGGGGGAGGTGTCGTTGATCCGGTTGGCGTTTTTGAGCCGGATTTCATAAGGATCCATTCCCAGTTCCCGCGCCACCCGGCTCATGTGGGTTTCCACCGCGAACGACACCGAAGTCACCCCGAACCCGCGCATGGCGGTGGTGGGCACCCGGTTGGTGAACACCACGTATCCGTCGAAATGCAGGTTGGGGATGGTGTAGGCCCCGGTGTGGTGGAAACTGTGCTTGGTAACCCCGTAGGGGGAGAACCGGGCGTAGGCCCCCGAGTCGTGCAAGGTGAGCATTTTCCGCCCCAGAATCCACCCGTCGGAGGTGACCGCGTCGATGATTTCCATATGCCAGGGGGCGCGGGTGGACGACACCAGAAACTCCTCTTCCCTGGTCCAACGCCATTTCACCGGGCGCCCCGTTTTTTGAGCGGCCAAGGCGGTAACGGTGTCGCTGGCGGTGTCCACTTTCCCGCCGAACCCGCCGCCGACCGTGCCCCCCACCACCTTCAGTTTGTTGAGGGGCGTCTGCAGATGGGCGGCCACCACCCCCATGGAAAAGTAGAGGGCCTGGGTGCAGGAGTGGATGGTGAGGCGCCCATCCGGTTCCGGCACCGTCAGGCACACCTGGGTTTCCACCGGGACATGCTCGATGGCCGCCGGGCGGTACACGCCGGAGATGATCTTGTCCGCCTGCTCCGCCGCCTGCGCGAAATCCCCTTTGCGGATCTGGCGGCGGTCCATTTCCCCCTCGAAATGGGGATACCAGTTGCCCCAGGGGTGAACGCGGGCCGCGTCTTCGTTGAAGGCTTTACGGACGTCGAACACGGCCGGGCGCTCCTCGAAGTCGGCCCGGACGGCCTCCGCTCCGGCCGCGGCCGTCTCTTCGTCCTCGGCCGCCACCAAGGCGATGGGCTGCCCCAGGTAGCGCACCTCGTCTTTGGCCAAAAGCGGCTCGTCGGCGGGAATGCCCAGGGCCTCCAGATGGCCGTGTACCAAGTGGGGCACGTCCCGCCAGGTGATGACGGTCCTCACCCCCGGCATGGCCTCCGCCGCCGAGACGTCCAAGTTGCGCAGGGACGCATGATGGTGGGGGGAGCGGAACATCTTCGCCCACAACATTCCGGGGGCCCGCACATCGTCCACGAACCGGGTGGCCCCGGTCACATGCCCCATCCCGTCGTAGCGGGGAAGACGGGCTCCTACTGCTTTGCCTGACATTTACGAACCTCCCGTTTTCACGACCGTGTTGACGTCCAAAGCGGTGCTTTCCATATCAAATTCGTCTCCCCGGGCCGCGGCGGCGATCGCCTCCACGATCTTGCCGTAGCCGGTGCACCGGCACACATGCCCGCTGACGGCGGAGGCGATGGCCACCGGGTCGTCGGAGCCGCCCCCCTCCAGGTAGGCGGCGGCCGCCACCACCAGCCCCGGGGTGCAGAACCCGCACTGCAGGGCGTAATGGTGGAGGAACGACTGTTGCACCGCAGACGGGTCGTCGGGGGTTCCCAGCCCCTCCACGGTGGTTATCTCCGCCCCTTCCGCCCGGGCGGCCGGGATCAGGCAGGACCGGGCCGGGCGCCCGTCCACCAGCACCGTGCAGGTTCCGCACCCTCCCGCCTCGCATCCCGCTTTGACGCTGGTGATGTCCAGTTCTTCCCGCAACACCGACAGGAGCGAATCCAGGGGGGCGGCCCCCGCTTCCCGGCGCGCGCCGTTGACGATAAGTTTCATCCCGTCACCTCCAGTTGGGTGAGAACCCGTTCCACCAGGGACGGCAGCACCCTCCTCCGGTACCAGGCGGAGGCCAAGGCGTCGTCCACCGGTTCGGCATCCTGCAAAGCCGCCCGCCCGGCCCCTTCTCCGGAACCGGCCGCCGCTTCCGCCGCCCGCAACCGCCGTCCGGGTCCTCCGGCTCCGGTGGCCGCCAGCCGCAACTCCCCGGCGGCGGTGCGCGCCCCGGACACCGCCAGCGGGGTGTAATGCTTGGAGTGCGGACGGCGCAAAGTTTCAAACGCCCCCGCCGCCGGTTTCTCAAACGTTATTTCCAAAGCAAGCCGCCCCCGCCGGTCCGCCAGGAACTCCTCCATGGCCTGGGTGCGTTCCCCGCCCGCCCCCGCGGAGCGCACTTCGGCCCCCAGCGCCAGCAACGGTCCCTGCAGGTCGCCCAGCGGGTACTCGGGGGTGGGGGAGGCGAACAGGTTGCCGCCGATGGTGGCCTGCCCCCGGATTTCCGGGTCGCCGATGTGGGCCGCGCACGGCCCCAGCGGGGCGGGGGCCCCGGTGAGGTCGGACAGGACGGCGGCCGCCCCGATGGTCGCCGACCCGTCGGAGAGGTCCACGTAGTCCAAGCCCGCTTTGTGCAACATCATCACCCGCTCCGGGCGCGCCCGCCGGTAGTTGAGGAGTTGCATCATTATGGTGCCGCCCGCCATCACCGACACGCCCTCTCCGTCTCCGAATTGCGCCGCGGCCTCCTCCGGCGATTCGGGTATCAGAACATCAATTTTCATAACGCTCCAATTCTACCTCGCTTTTTCGCCCCGCGCCGGGCGGGACGGTGCTATGTTCGACGTACAACTATAGTCGAAAAGTCGGGCGGTGTCGCCCCGGAGCGGAAATTTTTTCGCGGGATGCGGGAGCGGATCCGGGCCGACCGATGGAAGGAGGTGAGAGTGATGAGCGCGTTGACCGTCGACTCTGATCAGATGTACGACTTGGCGGACGCCGGCGCGGAGCTGGTGCGGGCCGCCACCGGGTTTACGTTCACGGAGGGGCCGATATGGCACCCCAAGGGGAAGTACCTGCTGTTCTCGGATATGCCGGGGGACGTCCGACGCAAGTACGACCCGGCCGACGGGTCGGTGACGGAAATGGCCAACCCTTCCAACAAATGCAACGGGATGACCTACGACGCCGATCTGAACCTGATCGTGTGCGAGCATGTCACGTCCTCGTTGATAATGGAGCGGCCGGACGGAACCCGGGAGGTGCTGGCCTCTCATTTCGAGGGCAAAGAGCTGAACAGCCCCAACGACGTGTGCGTCGGCTCCGACGGTTCCATCTACTTCTCCGACCCCTGGTACGGGCGGATGCCGGGGTTCGGGTTGGAGCGGGAACGGGAGCTGGGCTTCCAGGCCGTGTACCGCATCCCGCCGGGGGGCGGACTGGAACTGGCCGTGGACCGGGACAAGTACGAGCAGCCCAACGGCCTGTGTTTCTCGCCCGACGAGAAGCTGATGTACATCAACGACACCCCCAACGCCCTGATCGACGTCTACGACGTGCGCCCGGACGGAACCTTGCATAACGGGCGGCGGTTCGCCGACGGCATCGGCTCCGGCGTCATCGAAGAGGGCATCCCGGACGGGATGAAGTGCGATGAGCTGGGCAACATCTGGGTGACCGGGCCGGGCGGGGTGTGGGTGTTCGACCCGGAGGGAACCCGGTTGGGAGTGGTGCAAGTGCCCGAAAACGTGGGCAACCTGACCTGGGGGGGCGATGACTGGCGCACCCTGTATATGCCGTCCTCCACCTCCTTGTACGCCATCCGCACCAAAGTCGGCCCCCATCAGGAGCCCTATATGCGGGCCTGAGCGGCGGGGCGGCGGGCCGGATGTTCGCCGGAAGTTTCCACCGGCGACCGATAACCGATAACCGGTGACCGGCAGAGCGCCGCACGCAACGGTTTCGCTACCGAAGACAAGAACCCGAAGAAGGGAGAACGCAATGAACGATGAGTTGACGCTGGACGCGGGCCGGTGCGCCCTGATCATCCAGGACCTGCAAAACGACGTGATGGTGGACGGAGGGGCTTTCGCCGACTCGGGCGCCCCCGGCCATGCCCGCGAGCAGAACGTGGTGGCCAACGTGATGCGGCTGGCCGAAGCCTGCCGGAGCCGGGGGGCGCCGGTGATGCACGTCTGGTACATCGTGGAGGAAGGGGCCCCCGGCCTGAAACTGAACGCCCCCCTGTTCAACGGGGTCAAAGACACCTCCGGGCTGGTACGCGGCTCGTGGGGGGCGGCCCCCGCCGCCGGCCTGGAACCGCAGCAAGGCGACTTCGTGATCGAGAAGATGCGGATGAGCGCCTGGGAGGGCACCCGCTTGGAGTCGCTCCTGGCCGGCTTGGGGCGGGACACGGTGATCGTCACCGGGGCGTGGACGAACATGTCCATCGAGCACACCGCCCGCACCGGGGCCGACAAGGGATATCACATGGTGGTGCCGGAGGACGGTTGCTCCACCATGAACGCCGACTGGCACAACGCCTCCATCAACTACGCACTGCAGAACGTGTCCGCCGTCACCAACGTCGATGCGGTGATCGCCGCCCTGGGCTGAGCCTTTGTCGGCCGGAACCTTAACCCGTTCCCGCTCCTCCGGCGCCCGCGCCGCCGGGCGCCGCGTAGCCTGGGGCGCGGGCCTGCTGGCGGCGGCTTTCATCGCCGTCTGGGTGCTGTTCCTGGCTTCTGACACCCCCGCCGATCCGCTGATGCGGGACTACGGCGACTTCTTGTCCACCCTGCTCAACGCCCTCACCATCGCCGGGCTGTACTTCGTGGTGGCCTCCGGGTTCACCCTCATCTTCGGACTGATGCGGGTGGTGAACCTGGCCCACGGGTCGCTGTTCCTGCTGGGCGGCTACGTGGCTTTGGAGTTGCAACGGGCGATGGTGGGGCGGGTCGGCAACTATTCCACGGCCGCGGTGGGGATCCTGGCCTGGCTGGCCCCCATGTTGCTGGCGGCGGTGGTGGCCGGGGCGGCCGGGTTGCTCACCCAGCAGGTCACCCTGCGCTGGTTCCAGGGCCAGGACATGCGGGAGACCCTGATCACCATCGCCATCTCGGTGATCCTGGCCGACCAGATGCTGGCCCGGTTCGGGGGGATCGCGGTGGACATCAAATGGCCGGGCGTGCTGGACCGGTTCATCAACTGGGGCGAGTTCCGTTATTCGATACCCCGTCTGTTCATGTTGGCGGTAGCCATCCTGGTGGGGGCGGGGCTGTGGCTGTGGTTGCGGAAAACCCGCACCGGCATAATCATCAGGGCCGGGGTGGACGACACGGCCATGGTGCAGGCCCTGGGGGTGAACGTGCAAGTGGTGTTCGCCTTGGCGTTTCTGGTCGGCTCGGCCCTGGCCGGGGTCGGGGGGGTGATCGGCGCCTCCTTCGCTTCGCTGGCCCCCGGCGTGGACGGTCAGTGGCTTCTCAACTCCATCATCGTGGTCATCGTGGGTGGGATGGGGTCGCTGACCGGGGCCATGGCCGGCTCCCTCCTGCTGGGAATGGTCACCGCCTTCGCCCCCGCCTACCTGCCCGCCGGTTTCACCAACTTCTCCATCATTTTCACTTTCGTGCTGTTGGCGGCGGTGCTGGCCTGGCGCCCCTACGGCCTGTTCGGGAGGCCCGCCTGATGTTCGGAGGAGACGCCCCCGCCCTCGCCTCCGGCCGTTACTGGGCGCACCCGGAGCGGATAGCCCTGTTGCTCATCCTGGCGGTGGCGGCGGCGGCCCCGCTTTATACCTCCCCGTTTTTTCTCAGCTTCATTCTCACGCAGGCGCTGTGGCTGGGGATCGCGGCCGCCAGCCTCATTTTCCTGGCCGCCTACGGGGGGATGATTTCCCTGGCCCAGACCCTGATGTACGGGTTCGCCGGGTTCGTGATCGGCAACGCCGTCACCCAGGGGGGCAGCAAGGGGCTGAACCTGGGCCTGAACCCGTGGCTGGGGGTGCTGATCGGAATCCTGTTCACCACCGCCCTGGGGTTCGTGCTGGGGCTGGTGGCGGGCCGTTCCGCCGGCCTCTACTACCTGATGATCACTTTGACTTTCGGGGTAATCGGGTTTTATTTCTTCGGTCAGGTGACCACCTTCTCCGGGTTCGGGGGCATCAACCAGATC
This sequence comes from Candidatus Spongiisociaceae bacterium, assembly GCA_965243835.1. Classification (GTDB taxonomy): domain Bacteria; phylum Actinomycetota; class Acidimicrobiia; order Spongiisociales; family Spongiisociaceae. The sequence continues at coordinate 2,337,800 of OZ251578.1, read as the reverse complement.
GTCGCCCCCGCCGTGATCGGGGAGCCGGGCCAGTTTCCGGAAAGGCTCTATTACGCGGCCCTGCTGGTTTCGGTGTTTTCCTATCTGCTGTTGCGCTACGCGGTGCGCACCCCGTTCGGTTTGGCCCTGCAGGGAGTGCGGGACGACCCGGTGCGGATGAGCGCCCTGGGCTACAACCTGGTCGTTCACCGGGCTTTGGCTTTCACCTTGGGGGCGTTCGTGGCTTCCCTGGCCGGGGTTTTGAACGTGTGGTGGAACCGGCAGATAGACCCGGCTTCCATCGGGGTGGGGGAGATTCTGGCCCTGCTCATCGTGGCCGTTATCGGCGGGATGAACCGGCTGGAGGGGGCGTGGCTGGGGGCTTTCGTCTACGTGATGGCCAATAATTACGTCCGGTCGGTGCCGCTGGTGGACCGGATCGGCCTGACCGAGGACCGTTTCAACACATTGGTCGGGTTGATTTTTCTGATTATCGTTTTAGCCTCGCCCAATGGCCTTATAGGATTTGGAAGCGGCGCGGGCAGACTGGGAAAGCGTCTGTTGCGCACGATTTCCGACAAGAAACACCCGGCCCGACCGGTCGGGAAGGAAGAGGAGAAAACCGGAGTTCCCGGTTGAACCTGAAAGGAACAAGGAGGAAAAAATGAGATATTTGCACGGGATGCGAACCCGCACGGTGTGGGCTCTGCTGGCCGTTTTGGCCCTGGTAGCCGCGGCCTGCGGCGGGGACGACTCTGCCCCGACCACGACCGCGGCTCCGGCCACGACCACCACCGCGGCCCCGACCACCACGCAGGCGGCCACCACTACCGAAGCGCCCGCTACCACCGAGGCCCCGATGATGGGAACCGAGGTGATCAACCTGGCGGTGCTGTCGGACTGCGAAGGGGCTTTCGGCGGTTTCCACGATCAGGACCTGGCCGGAGTGGGGGCGGCTTTCGCCGAGTTCGCGGGGGCCACCATCACCGACCGGGCCAAGCCCTCGGAGGGTTTCACCGGCGCGTCGGTGGCCGGAGTTCCGGTGGAGTTGGTCGGTATCGGTTGCGCCGATGACACGGCCGACAAGGCCATCGAAGAGACCCGCCGCCTGATGGAGCAGCTGGGCGCCGACATTATGATCGGCCCCCTCTCCGGCGACGAGTCCATCGCGGTGGCCAACTACGCCAAAGACCACCCCACCCAGACTTTCGTGAACGGCACGGCGGGCGCCATGGACACCACCATGCACGTGCAGGCCCCCAACTTCTTCCGCTACAACGGGGACGGATCCCAGTGGAACGCGGGCACCGGCGATTACGCCAAGAACGAGCTGGGCTGGGACACGGCCGCGGTGATAATGGACGACTACAGCTTCGGTTGGACGTCGGCGGCCGGTTTCATAGCCGAGTTCTGCGCGGCGGGCGGTGACGTGACGAGTCGGGTTTTCCCGCCGTTGAACACCACCGACTATTCCACTTTCGCCGCCCAGTTGCCCGACCCCGACGAGGTGGACGGCTACTTCTGGGTGGTGGGCGGAGCGGGCACCCTGCCCTCCCTGAAAGCCTTTGAGGACGCCAAAGGTCCGCTCAACCCCGAGCAGCATATGGGCAACCTGTTCTGGGAGTTCGCGGCCGGGGGGATGGATCCGAGCATGGAAGGCGCTTACGTGGGCGGGTTCGGCACCGCCGCCGACCTGAACCTGCCGTCGGTGGCCGAGCATACGGCCATCATCGACCGGCACTTCGACGACTTCCCCGACCCGGGCGGCAACCCGGCTCCGGCCGCGGCCCAGGCCCACTCCGGCTTCCTGGTCAACTACTTCGTGGCCGCCAAGGCCTTGATTCAGGCTTTGGAAGCGGTGGACGGGGACATCTCCGACGACCATCAGGCTTTGCAAGCCGAGCTGGGTTCCCTGACCGTGGAAGGTCCCTACGGGCCGATCTCGCTGGATTCCAACCGGCAGGCCATCGTGGACTCCTACGTCCGGCAGATGGTGGCCAACCCGGACGGGACGCTCGGCCTGACCACGGTGGCGGTCATTCCGGGAGTGGATCAGAGCTTCGGCGGGGCGTTCTCGCCGGATCTCCCCCCGCCCGGGCGGGAAATTCCCACCTGCGAGCCCCGCAACCTGTCCTGGATCGGCAACTCCACTCCGGTTGTGGATGGAGAGCTCCAGAGTTGACGACGGTCGCGTGACTTCGGTCGACGCGACCCCCATCCTGCGACTGCGCGGGATTGCGGTAACCGTCGGAGGCGTGCAGGCCCTGCGCGGCGTCCATTTGGATGTCGCGCAGGGCGAACGCCTGGGGATCCTGGGGCCGAACGGGGCCGGCAAAACCACGTTGTTCAACGTCATCGCCGGCGACCTGCCCCCCACCGGGGGGGAGGTGTTCATCGACGGGCGGGACGTGAGCGCCGCCCCGCCCCGCAGCCGGCCCGCGTTGGGCGTGGCCCGCACTTATCAGCAGACCCGCCTGTTTCCCGGTTTGACGGTGGCCGACAACCTGTTCGTGGCCTTGGCCGGCAAGCGGGGCGGGCGCATCCGTTTCTTCCCCGCCCCGGCCGACGCCGAATACCGGGAGCGGGCCCGGCGGGCGGCGGCGGAGGTGTGGCTGACGGAGCGCTTGCAGGCGCCGGTGGCCGACCTGTCGCATGGGGAGCAGCGCCAGTTGGAGGTGGGGATGGCGATGGCGGTGGAACCGGCGCTGTTGCTGTTGGACGAACCGGCTTCCGGGCTGTCCCGGGGGGAGCGGGAGCGGCTCACCGAACTGTTGCTGTCGTTGGAGCGGGCCGTCACCCTGGTGCTCATCGAACACGACATGGACGTGGCCCTGCAGGTGGCGGAGCGGGTGGTGGTCATGCTGGACGGGCTGGTGGTGGCGGAAGGTTCGCCCGCCGAAATTCGGGCCAACCAGATGGTGCACGATATTTACCTGGGGCGGAGGGAAGGCTATGTCTGAGAACGGGGCTCCCCTGCTGGAGGTGGACAACCTGGTGTCCGGGTACGGGGCGGCCGAGGTGCTGCATGGAGTGTCGTTCACGATGGGGGTGGAGGCGGTGGCGGTAGTGGGCCGCAACGGGATGGGCAAAACCACTTTGTGCGGAACCATTATGGGGCTGTTGCCCGTCCGCTCCGGGAGCGTAAAGTTTTTGGGGGAAGAGTTGGCGGGTCAGAAGTCTTACAAAATCGCCGGGCGGGGAATCGGATACGTGCCGCAGGGACGGCGCCTGTTTCCGTCCTTGAGCGTGGATGAACATTTGACGATGCTGGCCCGCAACACGCGGGGGAAACGCTGGACCCCGCAGGCGGTGTACGAGTTGTTTCCCCGGCTGATGGAGCGCAAAGAAGTGGGCGGGGCCCGGCTCTCCGGGGGGGAGCAGCAGATGCTGGCCATCGGCCGGGCCTTGTTGCTGAACGCGCCCCTGTTGATTATGGACGAGCCGTCGGAGGGGCTGGCCCCCACCATCGTGGAAGACCTGATTGAAACCTGCCGCACCCTGGTGGCGGAGGGGCAGGCGGTGCTGTTGGTGGAGCAGAACCTGGCGGTGGCCTCGGCGGTGGCCGAACGGCATCTGGTGATGGTGTCCGGCAACATCGCCGCCGAAATGTCCCCCCAAGAGTTAATCAACAACCCCGACGCCCAGCGGCGCCTGCTGGGAGTGGACTCCTCCGACCCGGCCGCATTGCCTGGATAATGAGCCCCCCGGCGACCGGGAAGGGAACCGGCGCCGCCCGGGTGATGGCGGCCGTTTTGGTTTTGGCCGTTGCCGCTTGCGGCGGGGAGGTTGCTCCCGGGGATTCTGCTTCCGGGGACGGGGGCGACATGCCGGGCGGCGAGGTTGTAAAACTGGCGGTGCTGTCCGACTGCGAAGAGTTTTTCGGCGGATTTCATGATCAGGACCTGGCCGGGGTGGGGGCGGCTTTCGCCGAATACGCGGGGGCGGTAATTACCAACCCGGCGTCGCCCTCGGAGGGTTTCACGGGGGCGTCGGTGGCCGGAGTTGCGGTGGAGTTGGCCGGGATCGGTTGCGCCGATGACACGGCCGGGGCGGCCTTGCGGGAAACCCGCCGTTTGATGGAGGAGCTGGGGGCGGACATTATGATCGGCCCGTCCTCCGAAGCCGAGTCCATTGCGGTGGCCGAATACGCCCGGGACCATCCCCGTCGGACTTTCCTAAACGGCACCGCGGGCCTGATGGAAACCACCATGCACGTGCGGGCCCCCAACTTTTTCAGTTTCAACGGGGACGGAGCCCAGTGGAACGCGGGCACCGGCGATTACGCCAGGAACGTGCTGGGTTGGGACACGGCCGCGGTGATAATGGACGATTACCATTTCGGTTGGACGTCGGCGGCCGGTTTCATAGCCGGGTTCTGCGCGGCGGGCGGCGATGTCGTATCCCGGGTTTTCCCGCCGTTGAACGCCGCCGACTATTCGGTTTTCATCGACCGGTTGCCCGACCCCGACGAGGTGGACGGCTACTTCTGGGCGGTGGGCGGAGATGGCACCTGGTCTTCGTTGCAGGCGTTCAAGGACGCCAAAGGCCGGCTGAGTCCGGAACAGCATATGGGCGCCCTGTTCTGGGAGTTCGCCCCCGGCGGCATTGGCGCAATAGATCCGGATTTGGCGGGGGCTTATGTGGGCAGTTTCGGGACCGCCGCCGATTTGAACCTGCCGTCGGTGGCCGAACATACGGCCCTGATCGATAAGCACTTTGACGACTTCCCCGGCCCGGACGGAAACCCGGCTCCGGCCGCGTCCCAAGCCCACTCCGGTTTCCTGGTCAATTATTTCATGGCCGCCAAAGCGCTTATTCAGGCTTTGCAGGAGGTAGGCGGGGACATTTCCGACAACCAGCAGGCGTTGCAGGCCGCGCTGGGTTCCCTGACCGTGGAGGGTCCCTATGGTTCTATATCATTGGATTCCAACCGGCAGGCCATCGCGGACTCCTACGTCCGGCAGATCGTGTCGGGCCCGGACGGGGTACTGGGCTTGAAAACGGTGGCGGTAGTTCCGGCCGTGGAGCAGAGCTTCGGCGGCGCTTTCTCCCCGGACACCGGCCCGCCGGGCCGGGAGGTCCCCGCCTGCGAACCCCGCAACCTGTCCTGGATGGGCGCCTCCATCCCGGTCGCAGACGGAGAACTCCAAAACTGAAATCCCCCCCCTTTGCTTTTTCGGGGAGAAGGGCGGGTCAGATCACTAAGATCACATTGATGACCGCCGGGACTGCCAAGGGAGCCGGCCTGCGGGCCAAGAGACGGTTTTTCGTCGCGTGGGCGGCGGCGGTGGTCTTGGCCGTAGGCGCCTATCCCGCGTCGCCGGTCGTCGCTCAGGGTCAGGATGTCGCCGGGGAGGGCGGTTGTCGTTTTTCGGATGTTTCCGATTCCGACGCCGCGCACGCCGACATTGCTTACGCGTGCCGACAAGGTTGGTTCTCCGGTTACCCCGACGGTTCCTTTCGTCCGGACCGTTCCGTGCCCGCCCATCAGTTGGCCGCCGTCGTCGGGCGGGCGTTCGCCGCCGGGGCCACCCGGGCCGACATGGCGACTTTTCTGCGGGGCGGCAACCCCGGCGATCCCGCTGACTTGGCCGGGTTCGCCGATGTCCCGGCGACGCATTCCCAAAACCGGGATATAGCGTACGCGGTGGAACAGGCCTGGTTCCAGGGTTATCCGGACGGCTCCTTTCGCCCCGACAGGGTAATCACCGTCCGCCAGATAACCACGGTCCTGACCAGGGCCTTCCCCGCCGGTTCCACCCGCGCCCAGTTGGCCTCCTTTATGCGCAACGGCCGGCGAGCCCTGGATACCGTTTGGGCCGGAAAAACCATCGTCTACGTGATGGGGATGCTGGATGCGGACGGCGAACCGGCCGGGTATGAGTTGCGGGCGGCCCGCGGCGACGGGGGCGACGGGCCGGAGGGAAAGTTGCTGGCGGATGATCCGTACGGTTTTGTTATGTGGGGCTGGCAACCCGGTGAAAACCGGATTGTCTATAAGGTTTTGTCGGCGGACGAGGACGAGGAGCAGTTGACGGGGGCGCAGGTGCGGTCGGTCGAGGAGGACGGGTCCGACTCCCGTCTGGTAATCGACGGGGGAGGCGAATGGAGTTGGTCGCCGGGCGGGGATCGGCTTTTCTATACGTTGTATGATTTGGATGCGGAGGGCATGTTGACGGGGACCGGGCTGTGGGCGGCCGACGGCGACGGGTCGAATGCGCGCCTGGTTTCATCGTCTTCGGAAACGGTTTACGGTCTGCAGTGGTCCCCCGCCGGGGATCGGTTCGCCTATACATTTTCGGGGTCGGAAATCGATGAGAGTTTCAAGTTGTGGGTGGCCGACGGGGACGGGTCGGATGCGTACGCGCTGGAGGAGGCGTGGACCTTGTTCGACACGTGGGGATGGTCCCCGGAGGGGCGGCTGGCCTATGCGACGGTAGTGTGGGCCGAGGACGGCTCCCAGTGGGTGGAATATGAGTTGTGGTCGGACGATGGCCGGGGGACGGAGGCGCGTTTTGTCATAAAACATCCGGAGGTTATTTACGGCGTGCGGTGGTCGCCGAACGGCGACCGGATCGCCTACCGGACGCCGGTGCGGGATTCGGGCGGCCGGGCGGTGGGCAACGCCCTGCGGGTGGTGGCCGACGACGGGTCGGACCCCGTTTTGCTGACCAATGACTTGTTCAAGTCGAACAGTTGGGAGTGGTCGCCGGATGGGGAGAGGATCGCCTACGAAACGGACGATGGGTTGCGGGTTGCGAACGGAGACGGTTCGGGGGTGCGCAACCTGACCGACGCCCCCGGCGGCGTTTGGGAGTGGTCGCCGGACGGGAAGCGCATCGCCTACGGTACCGGAAGGAAAGCGTGGGTGGACGATGGGTCGGAGAAGCGCCTCTTGGCCGACCATCCGACTGATATAGTCGCCGGAGGCTGGTCGCCCGACGGGAAAAATTTCGCTTATACATCTAAATCTCCGGAGTCGGATCCGGCCGAGGAGGGGGCGACGAACGAATTATGGATAGTCGGGTTGGATGGTTCGGAGCCGCGTCGGTTGGCCGAAAATGTCGGAGAACGGTGGGAGTGGTCCGCCGACGGGGATTGGATCGCTTATGCGTCCACCAACCCCGGCGAAGCATGGTTGCCGGCGCGGGAACTATGGGTGGTCGGAGCCAGCGGCGCCGAGACGCGTTTGTTGAGCCGGGACGTAATCGACTGGGCATGGCGCCCGGCAGATGCGGGCTTGTACAACTTCCGACGCCCCTTCCCGGCCGTCCCGCCGGCGCCCATTGCTCCGGTCTCTCCCTGGGGCCAATAACCCCCTTCCTAGCCCGGTTCGGTTACGGGACGGGGGCGATAAGCCATGCCGGGCGCCCCATGGTCTATGCCCCGAACGCGCATATCGTCGGCCAACCACACCGCGGCTTCTTCGGTCGGCCCGGCGAACATCCCACCGAAACCCACCTCCTCCGCCGAACCCGGACAGGGTGGTCGGATACCCCCTCTTTCCCGGTTCGGCTTCTTCTATTCACAGGGAAATCGACCGTCCCGGTGCCTGTCCGAACCATCCCCAGTCCGCGGCCGCCTGCGCCCAGTTTGCCGCGACACCCTACACCCGGCTACCCGCGATGTCTTCTGTTGACCTTTAGTCAATTCCCCGCCGTCCGGTTATTCCGGCCGGGATTTTCCGGGTGGCCGGACGGGCGGGCGGAGGTCGGGGCGGGGCGGGGGGCCCGGTGCGGGGTCGGGTTTGCCATTTGTTTCCAATTTTTACCAATTGCAGGTCGTGATCCTGCAGACGGCGGTGGTGGGGTCCGCACAGGGAGGCCAAGTTGTCGATGTCGGTGCCTCCCCCGTTGTGCCATTCCCGGACATGATGCAGTTCGGTGAGGTGGAAGGGGGCTTCGCACAGGACGCACCCCCGGTCGCGCAGGGCGGCCGCCAGTCGTTGGGCGGCGTTGCCCAGGCGCCGGCTCCGTCCCAGCCACAGCGGGAGTCCTTTCCGGTCGAAGATGGCCCCGCGGAGGCGGACATCGGGGGAAAGATGACGCAGAATGTCGGGCGGCGCCGGGCCCGCCCCCAGGATTTCGCATTTCCCGGCGGGGTCGGTCCCGTCGACGTCGCCTATTTCGGCGGTGATGATCAGTTGGGTGACCGCCTTGCCCGCTGCTTCTTCCCGGACAGCCAGCGTGTCGGCGTCGCGGCCGGTCAGCAGTTCAAACAGGGCGTCGGCCCGCCGCTGGTCTCCGGTGCGAACGTCATCGGGATGGTTCTCACCGCCCGAATCCGCCCGGCGCAGGGATTCGGCCCGCAGGTCCAGGGCTTGGCGCACCTGGCTGAACCGGATGCGGTCCAGCTCGGCCCGCACGATTCCCATCCCGGCCTCCGGGTCCCAAAACGCATGCGCCCGGCGCCGGGCGCGTTGCCGCAACAGTTCCGCTTCCCCCCGGTCGGGGGAGCGTTCGTCGGCCCACCGCCGGGTTTGCCGGCGGAACTTGTCCGGGTCTTCATCGGCCGCCCCTTGCAACAGGCCGGCGTCCCGGTCCACGGTGCGGGCTCCGCATTCCCGGGCGGCTTCCGCCAGCGACAGGGCGTGGTGAAAAGTGATCTCCCCGCTTTCCAGTTTGGCGCGGGTGTTGGGCATTTCCTCCAGCTTGCGGGCCGCCCCGGTCACCTGCTTGGCTTCCCGTTGCGTCATCCGCATTCCGTCCCGCAAGGCGGCGGCGGCCTCCGCCTGCCCCTCGGCCCGGGTGATGCGCCGGGCGATGGACAGTTTCAGGGAAGCCACCCGCGCCTCCATCCGCCCCACCGACTTGGCCAGCCGGCGCAGTTCATCGCCGTCCAAGGACGCCGCCTGCCCGTGCAACCGGTGCAAGGCGTCCTCGATCCGTCGGCACTCGTCCTCCGTCCGGGCGCCCGATGCGTATTGATGAAGCTGTTGCATGGTGTTCACTGTAACACCCCCCTGTGACATTTCTTTCCTGGTATAAGGTATAACAACAGAAGAGAAGATTTTATTCCCATATTTAAAAGAAAATAATTTGGCCGGGAAGAGGGCGGGGCCGCGGCGCGGTGAGGGCGGGTATGATTACCGGATATGACCATCAGACGAACCGGCCTGCCAGGCAAGAGGACGGGAGCCGGTTTGGTCATAGTCGCTTGGGCGATGGCGTTGTCGCTGGCCTATCCCGCACCGACGGCGACCGGTCAGGATGCCACGGGGGAGGGCGATTGCCGTTTCCCGGACGTACCGGCGACCAACCCCGCGCACGCTGACGTAACCCATGCCTGCCAAAAAGGTTGGTTCACCGGCTACCCCGACGGTTCTTTCCACCCGGACCGCCCGGTCCCCGCCCATCAGATAGCAACCGTAGTAGGCCGCGCCTTCCCCTCCGGAGCCACCCGGTCCGACATGGCCGTCTTCCTGCGAGGCGGCAATCCTGGTGATCCCGCCACCCCCGCCCGATTTCCCGATGTCCCGGCGACGCATCCCCGAAACGAAGACATAGCGTACGCGGTAGAGCAGTCCTGGTTCCAAGGCTACCCGGACGGCGCCTTCCGCCCCGACCAGATAATAACCGCCACCCAAATCACCACGGTCCTACAAAGGGCCTTCCCCACCGCCTCCACCCGCGCCCAACTAGCCACCTTTATGCGCCACGGCCAGCAAGCCCTAAACGCCCAAAACGAACCCCAACCCCAACCATCACCCAGCAAAATCGCCTACGAGGTCCCGGTATACGATTCCCTAGGCGAAAAAGTGGCGCGTGAGTTGTGGGTAGCCAGTTCGGATGGTTCGGGCACCCGTCGGTTAACCGATGATGTTCGCTATTATCACTATGAGGATTACGAAGATCAGTTTGGGGATTGGGAATGGTCACCAGGTGGTGAGCGGATTGCCTATGAGGTGACAGTGCGGGATTTTCGCGGCAATGAGACAGGTAGTGAGTTGTGGGTGGCGGATGCGGATGGTTCTGGTGCACGTCAGATAACGGATGAAGTTGGCGGTGGGTGGGAGTGGTCGCCGGGTGAGGAGCGGATTGCCTATAATATAGTAACAGAGTGGAATTCCTATGGGGGTATTGTGAGTAAGGAGTTGTGGGTAGCGGAGGTGGATGGTTCAGATACTCGTCAGTTAGTTGATGATGTTTGGCATTGGGGATGGTCACCGAGTGGAGAGCAGATTGTCTTTGGTGTAGTGACTGAGCGGAGTTCCTGGGGGAGTATTTTAGAATATGACTTGTGGGTGGTGGGTGCAGATGGTTCGGGGCGCCAGCGGTTGACACATGGGGTTTCTGTTCGTGGAGGGTGGGAGTGGTCGCCGGACGGCGATCGTATTTCTTTTACAGTTTCGGGGTTGACAGTCCCAGGTTACGATTCTTTTGGTTATGAAGTCCCTAGGGAGTTGTGGGTGGCTAGTTTAGATGATTCAGCTATTCGTCGGTTGACGGGAGATATTGATATCAAATATTTTATTAATGGAGAGTGGTGGTCGCCGGATGGGGAGCGGATTGTCTATGAGGTAAAAGAGAATTCTCGGGATGAAGGGGCGACCAGTGAGTTGTGGGTGGTGGGTATAGATGGTTCGGCACCGCGGCGGTTGACCAACGATTTTGCTTACAACTGGATGTTGTCACCAAGTGGGGAATTGATCGCTTATCAGTCGAGGATATGGGAGTTTGGAAGATGGTTGGGTTACGGGTTGTGGGTGGCTGATACGGACGGCTCGAATCAGCGACAAATTGATAAAGATATTGCTTATAGTTGGGAATGGTCACCGAGTAAGGAGACGATAGCCTATGGGGTGAAAAAACGGGATCCTCGTAGAACAGTAGTGAATACTGAGTTGTGGGTGGCGAGTGCGGATGGTTCGAGCACCCGAAAGCTAACTGACGATATTTCTGAAGAAGGATGGGGATGGAGATGGTCACCGGATGGGGAGAGTATTGCCTATGAGGTGAATGTAGGGGGTTCTTCTGATAGTGATCGGGAGTTGTGGGTGGCGAGTGCGGATGGTTCGAGGGCGCGTCGGTTAGCCGAGGATGTTGACCATGGGTGGTGGTGGTCGCCGGATGGGAAGCGAATTGCCTATGTTGTAGAGCGAGATTCTAATGGAGAGGGTAGGGAGTTGTGGGTGGTGGGAGTGGATGGTTCGGATGCTCATCTGTTAGTCAATGACGTAGCTATTTCTGAAGGAGGATGGCTGTGGTGTACTTGGATGGACGAGGAGAGCATTTTCTATGATGTAGGGGATTCCCCGGGTAGTAAGCGGGAGTTATGGGTGGTGAGGGTGGATGGTTCAGGTGTCCGTAGATTGACATCCGATGTTGCCCTTACTGGATGGATATGGAGAGTGTGGGGTCGGTCACCAAGTGGGGAGGAGTTTGCTTATGGGGTAACCGTGCGGGATTCTGGTGGCAATGAGACATCTACGGAGTTGTGGGTGGCGGTTGCGGATGGTTCGCGGGCTCGCAAGATTGCAGACGATGTTCATGATTTGCGGTGGCAACCTGTGAATAGTTAAGTCGGTTGGCGATACGCGGGAACATCTACGGCGAGGGGCTTTGGTAAGGGTTTGGGCGCGGGCGGGGCCTATGGGTTCGTAATCAGGCCCTGCTTTTTGAGGGCGGTTACCACGATAGCCCCATCTATGTGGGGGCCAGCTGGCCGAGCGTGGCGGGGGTTCACGCCGGAACTGGTCAGCAGTCGGGATTGGGGGACGACTACGCACCCGGCGCAACTCTGGTTCGCGCACCGGGTGGCCGGTGGTGGGACGGACACTATGATAGCGTCGGCTCCGGCCCGTTCCACAGGATCGGCGTATTTTACGAACACATCGACTTAGTGAGTGCGGGAGATGTTGTTTAGAGGGGTACGTCAGTTGACAGGCAGTGTTTCTTAAGAAATTTTATGGCTTAGGAGGGTAGGGATCGCGGCACGGGTTGGGATGGGTATGATTACCAGATATGACTATCAGACGAACCGGCTTAGCCAGCAAGGGCCGGTCGGTCATAGTCGCATGTGCGGTGGCGTTGTCGCTGGCCTATCCCGCACCGGCGACTACTGGTCAGGATGCTACGGGGGAGAGCGGTTGCCGGTTCTCGGATGCTCTGGCGACCAGTCCCGCGTATTCCGACATCACCTACGCCTGCCGACAAGGTTGGTTCACCGGCTACCCCGACGGTTCTTTCCGGCCGGACAGCCCGGTCCCCGCCCATCAGATAGTAACCGTCGTCGGCCGCGCCTTCCCCGCCGGAGCCACCCGGGGGGACATGGCCGCCTTCCTGCGAGGCGGCAATCCTGGTGATCCCGCCGCCCCCGCCCGATTTCCCGATGTCCCGGCAACGCACCCCCAAAACGAAGACATAGCGTACGCGGTAGAGCAATCCTGGTTCCAAGGCTACCCGGACGACACTTTCCGCCCCGACCAAGTAATAACCGCCACCCAAATAACTACGGTCCTACAACGGGCCTTCCCCACCGCCTCCACCCGCGCCCAACTAGCCACCTTTATGCGCCACGGCCAGCAAGCACTTCCCTGGACCAGAAAAATCGCCTACGAGGTACTGGTGTACGATTCCTTCGGCGATCAGGTGGCGCGTGAATTGTGGGTGGCTGGTGCGGATGGTTCGGGTGCCCGTCGGTTAACGGACGATGTTGGTTTTGGGTGGGAGTGGTCGCCGAGTGGGGAGTGGATTGCTTATGAGGTTAGAGTGCGGGATTTTCGCGGTAATGCGGCAGGTGGTGAGTTGTGGGTGGCCAGTGTGGATGGTTCGGCCGCCCGTAAGTTAACCGATGATGTTGGTTTTGGGTGGGAGTGGTCGCCGGATGGGGAACGGATTGCCTATTCTGCGGGAACTGAGAGGGATTACTTTGGTTATACTATGGGCGGTGAATTGTGGGCGGCGGAGGCGGATGGTTCGGGTCTCATCAGGTTATCCGAAGGAGGTGGTTGGTCGTGGGGATGGTCGCCGAATGGGGAACTGATTGCCTATGAGGTAGATAGTGAGTTGTGGGTGGCAGGGGTAGATAGTTCAGGCGCGCGTCGGTTAGTAGGCAATGTTGGTATCAAAACTTTAAATGGTAATAATGCTATGAAAACTTTAACTGGTGATAATTATGTTACTAAAAGATGGCGATGGTCTCCGGATGGGAAATGGATAGGTTATGTATTGAATAGGCGAGGCGATAGTTGGGTGGCAGAGGAGTTGTGGGTGGTGGGTGTGGATGGTTCGGGAGCTCGTCGGTTGACCGATGGTGTTGCTATTAATAATCTATGGTTGTCACCGGATGGAAGGCGAGTCGTCTATGAGACAAGAGTAAGAGTTGCTAATAGTATTGAGTATACTAATGAGTTGTGGGTGGTGGGTGTGGATGGTTCGGGCCGTCGTAGGTTAACCGAGGACTTTGCTTATAACTGGTCGTGGTCGCCCGGTGGGGAGAAGATTGCCTATCAGTCGCGGGTATGGGAGTTTGGTAAATGGTTGGGTTACGGGCTGTGGGTGGCGGAGGCGGATGGTTCGGATGCTAGACAATTAGCCGACGATATTGAAGATTGGTGGTGGTCGCCGAATACGGAACGGATTGCTTATGAGGTGAAAGTAAGAGATTCTCGCCGAACCGTTCTGGGTAGTGAGTTGTGGGTGGCGGGAGCGAATGGTTCAAGTGCCTATCGGTTGACGGATAATGTTGCTATTCAAGATTGGCGGTGGTCGCCGGATGGGGAGAGCATTGTCTATATGGTGGATGCGCGGGATTTTTCTGATAGGAGGCGGGAGTTGTGGGCGGTGGGTGTGGATGGTTCAGGTGTCCGTCGGTTGGCTGACAATATTTCCATTTCTGAATATGGGATCAGTGAGTGGGGGTGGTCGCCAGATGGAGGACGGTTCGCCTATAAAGTAGATAGTGAATTGTGGGTGGCGCGAGATGATGGTTCGGGCGCGCGGAGGCTGGCTGATGATATTGGGTATTGGCAATGGCAACCTAGGGGAAGTTAGGTCGGTTGGCGGTTGCGCAAAGGTCAGCTATTACGGGCGGCTTGGGTTAGGGCTTGGGCGCGGGCGGGGTCTATGGGGTTTGTGGTCTGGCCGTCTTGTTTTAGGGCGGTTCCCACTATGGCTCCGTCTATGTGGGGGGCCAGCCGGCCGATGGTGTCGGGGGTTACGCCGGAGCCGGCCAGCAGGCGGGCTGGGGGGACGGCTTCCCGCACCCGGCGCAACTCTTGTTCGCTCATCGGGCGGCCGGTGGCGGGGCCGGACACTATGAGCGCGTCGGTTCCGGCCCGTTGCCACAGGTCGGCGGCCGCGGCGCCTATTTCCACGCCTATGGGCGCGATGGCGTGTTTTACGAACACATCGGCCCAGATTTCCACCTCCGCTCCCAGTTCCCGGCGCAGGCGGGACAGCTCCGCCGCCCGACCCTCGATTACTCCCTGGTCGGTGAACATGGTTCCCGCCAGCACGTTCACCCGGATGAACGCCCCCTCGCAGGCGACGGCCACCGCCAGGGCCGCCGCGCCGTCGTTGCGCAACACGTTCACCCCCACCGGGATGGTTACCCGCTCCCGCACGGCCGCAACCGCCCGGGTCATCGTCGCCACCGTTATGTCCGGCGCATTGTCCGGGTAGAAGGGGGCGTCCCCCAAGTTTTCCACCAGGACCGCATCCCATCCCGTTTCCTGCAGGATGGCCGCGTCCGCCGCCGCCTGTTCCAGCACGGCCGGGAAGTCGCCTGCGAAACGGGGGGAGCCGGGGAGCGGCCCCAAATGAACCATTCCGGTCAGAAACAAATCGCCCATCGGCCTGCCAACCTGCGTTTATCCGGGTCAGTAGGTGCGCATTACCCGCACGGCTTGGGCGGCGGTTTCCCCAAAGACGGTCAGGTTGCGGGCCGCGTCCGGGTCCAGGCGTTGCAGGGCGATCCGGCAGATTTCCCCCACCGGCCCCCGCACCAGCTGGTCGGTGTCCTCCGGCCCGGCCGCGTATTCGGCGTACATCGGCCCGATGCCCTCCAACCGCACCTGCCGGTCGTATTCGCAACCCGCCATCCGGAACGCCCAGGGCAGGCTCATCTGCGTCAGCAACAGCACATGCCGCAACCGTTCCGAATCTTCCGTTTCGTCGCCCATGGCCGCGAACACGTCCAGTCCGTGGGCCCAGGTTTCGGCCAGGCGGATAGTGGCGAAACTGCTCACCGACATTTCCCCGAAGAACCAGCCCACCCGCTCCCGAGAACCCGCCCGGCTCAGGGACTCCATCACTTTGGCGCGTTCCGTCCTCCACCATTCCAGCACATCTTGGGGGCGCATGTCCCGGCCCCGCCGCACCCCCGCTTCGGTCAAGTCGTCCAAATCCCGGTAGTCCCGCAACTCGTCCAGCCGGGAGCCGTTTTCGCGCAGGGCGTTGCAGGCGTATTCCTCGATGTGGGCCAAGTGGGAGACCGTGTCCCGGATGTCCCATCCCTCCGCCGGGGTGGGCGACGACCAGTCTCGTATGTCGATTTGCTGCAGGTACTGATCCAGATGTTGCTGCTCGGCTACCAGATCGGAAAGTATTTGCCTCACCCGGCCCATTCTACCCGCGGGAAATTCTCGGAATTCGCGGCAACTCACAGAAACCGCCCGGACGATATGGGGCGGGGCGGGTCAGCCGGAAAGGGGGCGGGGGAGCGGGCCGGTGAAACTCTCGTCGGCGATGGGGAAAGAGTTGATGCGGTCGATCAGGGCCCGCAGGCTCCCGTAGCGGCGGCCGGCGAAACGCAGGCCCAGACGGGGGCAGTGCAACAGGTCGCCGTCCCGCACCTCGGCCGGGGTCGGCTCCATTTTCCCGATGCGGCCGTCGGCGGACAGATGTCCGAACTCTTCGTTCAAAACCGCCACCTGCTCCGCGGAGGGGGCGCGGCGCAGGCGCAACACCAGCATTTTCCCCACCCGCCGTTGCGAATGGTAGTTGCGGTAGAAACCGCATATTTCCCGCGCGGCCTCCTCCACGCGGTGGGTGAACCGGTACAGGCTCCGGTCGTCTTCGCTGATCATTCCCCCGGCCGTCAGATGGTCGGATACGAAGCGTTGCCACCCCTCCCAGTAGGAGCCGCCCTCGGCTTCCATCATCACCACCGGCTGGACGGGGGCTTTGCCGGTCTGGATGAGGGTCAGCAACTCAAAAGCCTCGTCCATCGTGCCGAACCCGCCCGGGAAGACGGCGAACGCATGCGACTCTTTCACGAACCCCAGTTTGCGGGTGAAAAAATATTTGAAGTTGATGAGCAGGTCCGGGTCGATGTAGGGGTTGACGATGGCCTCGAACGGGAGCCGGATGTTCACCCCGAACGACCCGCCCGGCCCCGCTCCCCGGTTGCCCGCCTCCATAATCCCCGGTCCGGCTCCGGTTACCGTCATCCAGCCCAACTCCCTGATATGGCGGGCCAGGTCGACGGCCAGCCGGTAGTCGGGATGGTCGGGCGAGGTGCGGGCGGATCCGAAAATGGTCAGTTTGGGGATGTCGCCCGAGTTGTTGAACACCAGCGACGAGTAGCGCATTTCCTTGAGGGCGCTGTTGAACAGTTTCAACTCTCCCCGGCCCGCCCCGTCCCGATGCAGTTTCACGGCGGTGGTGATGATTTCGGCGATGAGGTCCGGGTGCTCCCCCTCCCCGGCCTCCGCCACCACCCGCTCAATCAGACGGTCCACCTCCCCCCGCCCCGTGTCGTATCCGGCCACAATCTACATTCCCTCGGCCGCCGTCGTTTTTGGATCATTTTCTTGCGCTGAATAGGCTTCCTCGTCGGAGGAATCGGTGAAGACAACGCCAATACTTACAATCTGTTCTTTTGGTATTATAACACGGTCCATTTGTAAAGGGTATTTAAGTTTACCGCTTTGAAACGAAATGGGTTCTCTAAGAGCTATTTGATCATCATTTTGGTCGGTCGGATAACTAAAAAGATAACCTTCTATTGATGTCCCATTAGCTAACGATATTCCTAGCTTAGCTTGCCTATTATCTCTTTCTTTTCCTAATACATCATACCACACTGTACTACTAAAATTGATATTAACGGATCCTTTACGGTAAATAATTTTTGGGAAAAAGAAGGCTACAATTGTAGACAACACAAGTACGAACGAAATAGATATGATGGACCACCAAAATTCTTGAACAAAATAATTTCCACTATCTGTTGCACCGAGCCATTCTGTAACTTTTAGAAATGGGGGCGCAAATATTTGTCCGATGGCTGAAACTATTAGTGCTGATATAAACGTAATAGTACAACCGATGATAGTAATTTCTGCTATCGCCAAGGCTCCGGGCCGTCGTGGACGTAGAGCCCGCCGTTCTGTCCGATGCAACCAAACGAATCCAGGCATCAGCACGTATAGAAATATTAATAAACCCAAAGTTGTGTTAGGTAGCATAGCCCTTCACTCCCCTGACGAACCATTCCCAGATGACGAGGAGTTTTCAGGCGGCGGTCCGACAATCGCTGACGGAACCTTCTTGTCGTCAACAGGAACTATGGGCACAACCTGCGTGCCTCTCGGTTCCGAGAACTCTCGGAGCCCTCGTTTCAGCCCGGGGCTAGACTGCTTAGGTGAGCCCTTACGGGGCTTATCGTTTGCCATTGGTTTTTCCTTTCTCGTATAGAGCTATCTGTTCTGCGTAGGACTGTGATGAGTTGACCGGGAGGTTCGCGGAGGAGCGACAATGGCCGACGGCATTTTAGAAATGTCAACGTAGACCTTGGGCACAACTTGCGTACCACGCGGTTCCAAGAACCGTTGGCGTCGGTCTCTCCGCTTTGGGCGTAGCCAGCGTGAACCATTTCGGATCTTTTTTCTTGCCATTGGTTTTCCTTTCTCGTATAAGGCTGTCTTGTCCGTGTCACGTATGCTAGCAGGGTTTTGCTTATGTGGGAACCATGACCGGTTTTGTCGCTTCTCAGGGGCAACTTGGTCGTCCCGGGCTGGTTGTGGCGGCGGCGCGACGGTCGCGGAGGGAGAATTGGCGCTGGAGGGAGCGTCCGGGTGCACAATCGTGAACGGAATCCTCTCTATGAGCAGGTCGTTGACGTACCGTTCGATGCGGGACCGTTTCCGCTTTCTTTTGCGTTCGGCTTTTCTGGCTTGGCGTTCGGCCATTTGCTTCCTTTCCTTTCCGCCGTGGGGCGTCGGCGCCTCCGTCGCCGTCCGGTTGTCCCGTTACTTTCCAATATAGCCCTGTTCTGTGACAAAGAGAACCACCCTGTTTCGCCTGGTCAGACGGGCATTGGCGATGCGCGCCCCGGTCCGCCGCCGCGCAAAATACGCTTTTCTCCGGCGAGCGGGCTAGGGTATTCCCCGGCTCCGAGGACGGAAGGAGAATCAAGGATGCTGATCGAACGCGATCTCAGGAAGCGGCTCGGCTTCCCCACGACCCGGTCGTTGCAACGGCCGCTGGGCATTCCCCATCACGACATTCAGGAACACTGGCATGCCGACCGCCACGCCGATTACCTGTGGGGCGAGCATGCGGAACACGACCAAGACTGGTCCGCCGTGTCTCCCGCCTTGGTAAACCCGGTGGGCAGGCTGGTCATCTACTAACCGCCCAGCGGGGTCGGGCGCCCGGCTAGCCCGGTTGGGCTAATAGCGACCGGACCACGCCGTCCAACAGGTCGCGGGCGGAGACCGCAGCCGAGGTGCGGCCCAAGGCCTGCAACGCCCCGGCCGCCGTCACCGCTCCGCCCAGGATCACCGGGGCCCGGTGCGGGTTCAGACCGGGAAGTTCCCGTTTCTCCCGCAAGGTCATCCCGGCCAAGCGGTCGATTAATTCCAGCAGGTCGGGCAAACGCAACCGCCTCCCGTCCGGCGGGGCCGGATGCGTCAGGATGGAGGCCAGGCTGGTCCAGGTTCCGGCCACTCCCGTCACCCGTTCCCTAGCCTGTGGGGGATGCCGGTTGAACAGGGCGGCGACGGTCATTTTGGCGGCGATGATCTGCTCCGGGCCCGCCGGATGGTCGGGCAAACAGCGTTCGCTGAGGCGCGCCGAGCCGATTTCCACCGAAACGGTTTGGTCGGCGGTTATGAACTCGGTGCTGCCCCCGCCGATGTCCACCACCGTCGTCCGTTCCGGGGCGGTCTCCGACGAGACCGCCCCCGCAAACGCCAACCGCCCCTCCTCCTCCCCGGTGATGCACTCCACCGGCGCCCCCAGCCACCCCGCCGCCCGTTCCAAAAAAGATTCCCGGTTGGCCGCCCGCCGGACGGCGGCGGTGGCCACCGCCCGCACCTGCTCCGCTTCCGACCAGTGGATGGCCTCCCCGTATTCGACCAGGACCGCGCCGGTGCGTTCCATCGCCTCCCCGCTTATCCGGCCCGAGTCGTCCGCGCCCCGCCCCAAGCCGGTTACCCGCTCCCGCCGTATCACGTCCGCCGGCCCTCCGTCCGCCCCCGCGTCCGCTTCGGCGATCAGCAACCGGACGCTGTTGGAGCCGATGTCGACCGCCGCCGCCCGCCCCTTCACCGTCGGCGCCCCCGTCCGCCCGGCTTCCGCAAGCGCCTCCGTCCGCCCGGCTTCCGCAAGCCGAACTCCCGGAACGCCCCGAACCGGAACGCCCCGAAGGCCCGAAAGGCCCGGAACCGGAACTCAGGAACCGAAGGGAGGATGGCCGGGGCCTTTCCGCACGCAGGCCGCCCACACCGTCTCGTAGTGGTCCACGTCGTAGGAGTCGATGTGGGGCAGGACCATGGTCTCCCAGGCGGAACGCAACGGGTCGGGACGGTCGGCGAACATCAACAGCCCGGCCGGGAGGCGGTCCAGCACGGTGCGCAGGCTCATCGGCGTCTCCACCCGCCCGGACGGATCCTCCGCCGTAAAAGAATGGTTCACTTCGGAGGCCAGACGGCAGATATGCCCGATGTATTCATCGTCCAACCCTTCGTAGCGCCGCCGCAGCATCGCCTTGATCTCCTCGGCGGTGGGGAAACTTTTCTCCCATATCACCCACCGGTCGGCGAAGGCCTTGTTCAAGGTCTGGGTGCCGGCGTAATCCCGCAGGTCGGTGGGGTTCATCGTCCCGAACAGGCGCACATCGCCCCGCAACGGCACCGACTCCCCGGTGGGCAAATCCAGCGCCCCGTACCGGTCCAGCAGGCTGTGCAGGGCGAACAGGGTTTCCGCCCCGGCCGCGTTCAACTCGGACAGGTTGACCAGGGCCGGCCCCCGCAGGGCGCGGGTGATGTCCCCGTCTTCCCAGCGGCTTTCCGTGCCTCCCTTTCCGTCCCCGTACAACTTGACCGATCCGATGAGGGTGATGTCCCGCACCTCCCCGGTGAGCGGAATCCGGTAGTAGGGCAGGCCGAGCAGGGCCGCGAACTGCTCGATGTCGTGGTCTTTGCCGCATCCCATATGCCCCCGCACCGCCAGATGCAGGGGGACCGTTCCCGGGGCGTCGGCCCGGCGCACCGCCTCCACCTGGGCGAACCGGTACAGCATTCCCACATCCACGTAGTGCGGGTCGGGGGCCGGTATTTTCTTCCGCCGGTGGGACAGGTCGGACAACCCCCGGGAGGGGAGGGCGAACCGTTCCAACGCGATCGGGCCGCCCGCTCCGGACGGGTCGTTGAAAGTAACTTTTTTGGACACGTTGGCACCCTGCGCCTTCCCGGTTTCTTGTCTGCTTATCCGCTTTGCCCGGCGCGTCGGCTTTATCCGGCGCGGCGGCCGGCGGCCGTCATCGCCGATGGTAGACGTTGCGCCGCCCAAGACCGGCCCGCCGCCGGCGACCGGCCCCCCGGCGGCCGGGTCGGACGGCGCTCGGCCCGGGCGGCGGCCCGTCCGGCCCCGCTCAGCCCGCGTTCCTCCCCGAACAGGGCCAGGCCCCGCCGCAGGGCCATCCGCACCCCGTCCACCATGGAGGCGGCCAGCTCGTGGGGGCGGGTCACCACCTGATGGCGGGGGTAGGCGGCCACCACCGTATCATCCCCCACCCCGATCCCCAGCACCGTGATTCCCAGGTCGTCTATTTCCGCCACCGCCCGGGCCAGGTTCTCCACCGACCCCCTGGTCATCCCGTCGGCCAGCACCACCATCACCGACACCCGGGCCCGGTGCGCGGCCAGCCGCCCGGCGGCGTAGGTCAGGTTGAACTCGTCCACGTTGGCCGCGTTCTCGAACATGGACACCGGGGCGCACTCCCGGGGGGCGCGGCGGGCGGCCATATTCGCCTCCCCGGTGCGGGCCGCCGTCCAGAACAGCCCGGCCAGCACGTCTTCGGTGCGCCGCCATGGCTGGTCGAAGGCGGACAGCAGATAGTGGTTGACGGTGGAGGTGAGGCGTTTCGCCGCCTCCCCCCGGGTTTGGCGGAGTTGGGCGGCGGCCGCGCTGCGCCGTCGGGAATAGGTCCATTCGGTGTCGTCCCCTTTGGCGGCGAAAGCCCGGTTGAACAGGGACACTTCGAAATCCACCTGCAACTCGTTGCACATTCCCGCCAAGGTCCACGCCCCCAGCATGGCCGCCGACAGGCCCCACGGTTGGCGGTCGCCGGGGGCGGCCAGGCGCCGGGGTTGCAACATGGAGGCCGACCCGTCCACCAGCACGCTCACCGCGTAGGAGCGGCGGGTGGAGCGGGAGCGCCGTTCGAACATTCGCTCGTAGAGGCCGCCCCCCAACAGCAGGGCCGAGTAGGGGGACAGGTCGCCCGCGTCGTAGCCGGAGCGCAAACCCCGCCGCTGGTTGGCGGTGAACAGCGGAAACAATTCTCCCGACACCCGATGCTGATCCACCTGCCAGGAGCGGGCCGCTTCCCGCAGGGCCGCCCGCCCCGAGGAGGCGAACCCCCGGAAGGAGTCGGGCACCGGGCCCACCACCAGTTTTCCGCCCTGGCCGGTGGGCAGATACACCATCGGGGCCTGGCTGACGGTCAAAATCTGTTCGGTTCCCTCCTCGCCTTCCCCCTCGGTTCGCTCCCGTTTCCCGTCGCGGGCCGCCAGCGCCGCCGCCCCGCGGCGGGTTTCCTCGTAGGATTCGGCGTCGGCCACCACCGGGGACAGCAGGCGCACCCGGTCCAGGCCGTCGGCCATCGCCTCCCGCTCCGCTTCCTGCCGGAGCCGGTCCTCCCTTGTCCGGATGCGGTCGTCGCCCGCCGACACCAGCCCCCGGCGGCGGGCTATTTCCAAAAGGCGCAGGGCCAGCCCGGCCACCTCCCACGGGTCGGAGGCGGAGGCGGCGGACGACAGCAACGGGGCGGATTCGGCCAGGGCGGCGGCCGCATCCGGGTCGAGAAGGGGTCGCAGGCAGTCGGGGGAGACGTAGTCGCCGACCAGCATAAAGCAGGCCGCCGTGAACTGGGCCGCCGCCCCCCGCCCCGGCAGGGCTTCTCCCAGGGCCGCCCGGTACAGGTCTTCCAGCACCGAATAGGCCCCCGGGTAGGCGGTCAGGCTCTGCGCTTCCTGCCGGGCGTCCTCCAACGCGAAGAACAGGATTTCGGCGGGGGGCCCGCCCGCCCGGTGCAGGGCCTCCAACAGGGACATCGGTTCCGGGTCGCCCTCCTCTTCTTCGTCTTCGGGTTCCTCCCCGGCGGCGGCGTCCGGGGCGGGGGCCCAGTCCGGCGGCGGGATGCGTTGCTCGTCCAAGTCGGTGGACGCCAGATGGATCACCTCGTGCAACGCGGAGGCGAGAGCCGTTTCCTCCGGGGTGACCGGGGCCCGTCTCCCGTAGGCGGCCTGGAAAAGTCCGGGGTCGATCACCACTTCGTCCCCGACCGCCCGGCTGGACGACCCCAGGGTTACCTGCAGTTCTTCCCGGCCGGTGAGGGTGCGCGCCACGCGGGTCACCGCCCCCGCCACCCGCTGATAGCGGGCCACCACCGACTCGATGGCGCGCTCCTCCAAAGGCAGAATCTCGCCGAGGAGCGACCCCGGGGGCCGGTGAGCGGGCTTGGTTTGAGCCATAATCCCTCAGTTTGCCACACCCGTCCGACAGATTTCAGTCCGCACGCCCGACGGCGACCCAAGGCGGTTGTTCGGGGCGTTGGTTCGGGGACCAAAATGTCGTTCGCCGGGCCGGTGGGGAGCGGCTCCCGCGGGTTCGGGGGCGGCCGCCAGCGGGCGGGCCCCGGTTGGCGATAGCCCTCGTTGAGTCGGCCTGCTCCGAGTCCCTACCCGACGAAAAAGCGGACACCGTTATCGGCTTCTTCACACGGATGCTGGCCTACTGCAAGCGGCGCGGCGCCCGAGGAAGTGGTTATCGACGACCATCCCGGCTACGCCGCAACCGCGCCTTCGCGGCTCTCCTCCGCCAGCTTGGGATCAAGCACATCACCATCAAACCCCACTGCCCCTGGCAGAACTGCAAATCCGAACGTTGCCACCGAACCCTCAAACAAGAATGGGCCTGCCGGCAAGCCTGCTACGACCGCCAAACCTGCGACCAAGCCCTCATTGACTGGCCCCGCTACTGCAACCACCGCCGACCCCACAGCCGACTCGGGGGAAAACTACCAATCACCAGACTGCAACCAACCTAATGGCCATCTACGCCTAACCGCCCGAATCCCCACTCGCCGGCCCGCACCCCGACCGCCCGGTAATGTTCGCATAACCGCCCCGCGCCGCCCGCGTAACCGCCCAAAATTTAATGTCCATAAGCGGCGCTAAGCTATCAATTTGGGGGTGCCGAACACTTGGAAATATTTGGCAAATCCTGTTCCGGATCGTGCAACCGCCCAGAATCCGCCCATCCGACCGTCCCGCCCCTGACGGCGCCCAAAAATTTTACGTCCATTAGCGGTGCTAGGCTATCAATTTGGGGGTGCCGAACACTTGGAAATATTTGGCAAATCTCCTTCCGGAATCGTGCAACTGCCCGGAACCCGCCCGCCCAGCCGTCCCGCCCCTGACGGCGCCGAAAAATCTTTACGTCCATAAACGGTTACCAGGGCGGCTTGGCGTTCTCCGGGTTATTCCCCGGTCGTTAACCGGAATGCCGAACGGGTTGACGCCGGTTGTTCAGCGATGACGTCCATCTGTTGCAAAAGCACTGTTGCGTCCATCTGTTCCTGCGTCCAGCGAATTTGGCCTGCTATCTGCTTCCAGACCTCCGCCAGTTCGGATGCGCCCCCGGGTCATAGTCCAAGTCACGCCCGCGCGCCTGTCCGCCTGCGGACATCCCGCCTGCGCCTGTGCGGTCCCGGTCATAAAGCGTCTGCTTGATAGCGCCGGTCGGTCATTGTTCCGCCGCTTCTGTCCAGCCGTGTTGCCAGGCCGGATGCGCCGCAGTGTCATAGGGCAGTCCAGACTGATGCGCCTGCTTGCCCGCTTCTATCTGCCAACTTGCCTGCCAGTTCGGATGCGCCCGCCGGTCATAGGGCAAACCCTGCTGATGCGCCTCTGCGCCTCTGGACTGTTGCCAGCCTGCCCGCCAGTACTCCGTCTGCCCGGGGTCGTACTCCAAGCCCCGCGCCTGCGCCTGCCAGCCCGTAGTCCACTGCCAGCCGTGTCGCCATTCCGGATGCGCCGCAGGGTCATAGGGCAGTCCATCCTCCGCGGCCTGCCTGCCGGCGTACCCTTGCCGGCCGTCCCGCCAGTCCGGTGTCTGCGCAGGGTCATACGGCCTTCCCATCCTCTGCGCCTGCGCTCCTGCCTGATACCGGTCCGTCATTGTCCTGATGCCCTGTTTGCGGTCCTGGTCATACTGCGCCTGCCCTTATGCGCATGTTAACGCCTGCGGAAAGTGTCCAGTCCGCCCGCCGGACTGGACATGTTGCGGGGTCAAAGTCTCGGACAAAAGCAACTAGGCGAGCCACAGCAGGGCCAAGGCGATGACGGCCACCGCCAGCGCCGTCAAAGTCCGGGACTGGTTCAGTTTGGGGCCGGGGCGGATGCGTTGCCAGATGACGGCGATGACCAGACCCGCCGCCAAACCCCCCAGGTGGGCCTGCCAGGCCACGTTGCCGATGAAAAACGGGAGGGCCAGGTTGATGGCCAGCACGAACAGCAGTTGCCGAAAGACGGCCATGCCCTGCGGGGTGGAGCGCACCCGGTAGGAACCCGCCAGGGCCGCCCCCAGCAGGCCGAACACCGCCCCCGACGCCCCCAAAGCCACCGCCATGCCGTCCACCAGATACTGAAAGGCCGCCCCGCCGCCCGCCGCCGACGCCAGATACAAGCCGACGAAAGAGGCCGAACCCACCTGTTGCTCGAGGCGGGGCCCCAGAATGTACAGGAAATACATATTGAACCCGATATGCAGAAACGAGTCGCTGTGCAGGAAAGCGGCGGTGATCGCCCGCCACCATTCCCCGCCCGAGACCAGCCAGGTGGCGTGGGCGAAGTCGTTGATCATCTGGTCCGGCCGCACCCGTTGCAGAATGTAGACGACGACGGTGACGATGATGATGGTCAGAACCGCCGGGGTGATCGAGCCGCCCATCGTCCGTATCCGGGAGCCCCGCGCCGCGGACGGCCGGGGGGCGGCCCGCCGGGGTTGCGCCGGACTGCACTCCGGGCATCGTTGCCCCACCGCCGAGTCGATGGAGCAGTCCGGGCAGATGTGCCGGTCGCAACGGGAGCAACGCAGATAGGTGATTCGGTCGCGGTGCCGATGGCACACCGGTTGGTTGGCTTCCATCGGGGAGTGGTCCATCGCCCCCATTGTAGGGATGTCGCCCCGCTCCCCAAGCGCCTGCCCGTAAACGCCCCCTAATTAAAACGCCCCCCTAATTAATAGGAGCGGGATTTCTCCGCCGGGCCGCTCCCAAGCGCGCCGCCGAGTCCCGCCGGACGCGCAGGGTCGCCGTACGCACAGGGGCGGCATAGGGGCGGCGCGCGGGGTATCATCGGGGTTAATGACCATAACCACCGCGCAGGCCTCCACCGGAATAACGGTGGTGACCGAAAGCGTCCCGGCGGTGCGGTCGGTGGCCGTCGGATGCTGGGTGGACACCGGCAGTCGCGACGAACGTCCCCGCGAAGCCGGGGCCGCCCACTTCTTGGAGCATCTGCTGTTCAAAGGCACCGACCGGCTGTCGGCCCGCGACATTTCCGAAACGTTCGACGCCATCGGAGCCCGGAGCAACGCCTTCACCTCCAAGGAGCGCACCTGTTTTTGGGCGTGCCTTCTGGACTCCGAGTTGGACACCGGAATGGACCTGCTGGCGGAAATGCTGCAGCGCCCCGCCTTCCGCCCGCACGAGATCGACTCGGAGCGGCAGGTGGTCATCGAGGAAATCAACATGCACGAGGACGACCCGTCCGATGTTTCCCTGGAAACCCTTTTCAGAACGCTGTTCGACGGCCACGCGCTGGGGGAGCCGGTGCTGGGCACCCGGGATTCCATCGGGGCGATGACCGCCGACGACCTGTCCGGCTACTGGGGAAGGAGATACGGGTCGGCCAGTTGCGTGGTGGCGACGGCGGGCAACGCCGATCACGAGCGGGTGATGGAACTGGTGGAAAAATATTTCGGAGAATGGGAAACCCCGGAGGCGGGGCGCCCTTTGGAGGAGGTCTCCCTGTCCCGGCCCGCCCGGGCCGAGGTGGTGGAACGGGACACCGAACAAGTCCATCTGGCCTTGGGGGGCTTGTCCATCACCGCCTCCGACGAAAGCCGTTTCGCCAACGCCGCCATGCAGCACATCCTGGGCGGGGGGATGTCCTCCCGGCTGTTTCAGAAGATACGGGAGGAACGGGGGCTGGCCTATGCGGTGCACAGTTTCAGCCTCCCGTTTACGGAAACCGGGGCGTGGGGGGTGTACGTGGGCACCACCCCGGCCACCGTGCCGGAAGTGATGGAGATTCTGAACGAGGAAATCGCCGCCATGGCCGAGCGGGGGGCGACCCCCGCCGAACTGGAACGGGCCAAAGGCCATATGCGCGGGTCGCTGGCCTTGTCCATGGAGGACACCCAGACCCGGATGGTGCGCCTGGGCCGCAATCACCTGTCCGGCCTGCCCCAACTTTCCCTGGACGAGCGGCTGGCCCGCATCGACCGCATCACCGCCGACGAGGTGCTGGAAGCGGCCGCCCGGACGTTGCGGGGGCCCCGGGTGTGCGGAGCGGTGGGGCCGTTGGACGGCCCCGGGCTGGAGAGGATGATGGGGTGAGCCTCCCGCCGTTGAAAGTCGGGATTTCCGGGGCTCCGGGGAAGATGGGGCTCCTCACTTTGGCCGCCCTGCAATCGGCGGATGATTTGGCGGCGGAGGCGCTGTACGCCCCCGGCCACGACGGGGAGGATGTGGGGGGATACGTCTGCTCCGGCGACCCGGAGGCGTTGCGGGAATGCGAGGTTGTCATCGAGTTGACCAACCCGGACGCCGCCCCCGGCAACGTTTCCCGCTGGCGCTCCTACGGGGCGGACGCGGTGGTCGGAACCTCCGGTTACGATGCGGTCCGGGTGGCCGCTTTGCGGGAGGAGTGGGCGGGGGGCGACGGGCGGTGCCTGGTGGTCCCCAACTTTTCGGTGGGGGCGGTGCTGATGATGCGTTTCGCCGAGTTGGCCGCTCCCCACTTCGCTTCGGCGGAAATCGTTGAAATGCATCATCACGACAAACCGGACGCCCCGTCCGGCACCAGCTTGAACACGGCCGCCCGCATGGGGGCCGCCCGGCGGCGGGCGGGAGTGCGCCCCCACGGCCGGGGGCGGGAGTCGGCGGCGGGGGCGTTGGGGGCGTCGGTGGAGGGAGTGGCGGTTCATTCCCTGCGCACCCACGGGTCGGTGGCCCACCAGGAGGTGGTGCTGGGCGGGTCGGGCGAGTATTTGACCATCCGCCACGACACCACCGACTACAAGGCCTTCGCCCCCGGGATCGTGTTGGCGTTGCGGTCGGTGGGATCTTTGACGGAGCCGGTGACGGTCGGGTTGGACGCCCTGTTGGACCTGTGAGTCGTTGAGCATGGCTTCCGGAGGAGTGGGGATTTTAGGCGGGACTTTCGATCCCCCCCACATCGGCCATCTGTCGATCGCCGACATCGCCTACCGGAGACTGGGCTTGGAGAAGGTGGCGCTGATACCCGCCGGCGTCCCCTGGCACAGATCCGGAGCTCCGGTCGCCTCCGCCGGGCACCGCCTGGATATGGTCCGGGCGGCGGCCGGTTTGGATGTTGCGGACTATATGGAGGTCGACGACCGGGAGGTGCTCCGCCCCGGCCCCACCTACACGATCGACACGTTGCTGGAACGGGGGGATCCGAATCCTTGTTTGATTGTGGGGGCGGACGCCGCCTTGGGGATTCCCGCATGGCATCGGGCGGAGGAGGTGATGGAACTGGCCCGGATCGCGGTGGCTCCCCGTTGCGGGACGGAGAAGGAGGAGGTGGATGCGGCCTTGGGCGGGCGGGCGGAGTGGTTGGACATGCCCCCCTTGCCCTTTTCCGGTTCGGAGATTCGGGCCCAGGCCCTGCGGGGGGAGAACATAGAGTCCTTGGTGCCGGTTCCGGTGTGGCATTATATTGCGATGAACGGTTTATACGGATACCCCGAGGACACCTTGGTGTGGGTGGTGAGAGACCCGTCCGCCGAAGAAGAGGTGAACAATCACCCAGCGCGCCGTTAATATCGCCGAGTTGTCTCCGGAGGATTTGGCCCGGGCGGCGGCGGATGCGATCGACGCCAAGCAGGGGAGCGAGGTGGTGATCCTGGGGGTGGGCGAGCTGTTGCGGGTGGCGGATGTGTTCGTGATCGCCACCGGGTCGTCCAAACGCCAGATTCGCACGATGGCCGAGGAGGTGGAGGAGCGGCTGAAAGGTTACGGCCGGGAGCCGGTGCGGATCGAAGGCCGGGAGGACGGGGACTGGCTGTTGATGGACTACGGCGACTTGGTGACGCACCTGTTCGCCCCCGCCGCCCGCGAGTTCTACGCCTTGGAGCGCCTGTGGGGGGACGCCCCCCGGGTGGAGTGGACGCCCCCCGCCCCGCCCGGCGGTTTTGGCGGGTAGGTTTGCGCGGTTGTAAAATGCCCGCTATGCTTACATGGTATACGTACGCGAACGGGGCTGTAGCTCAGGTCGGCAGAGCGCTTGCATGGCATGCAAGAGGCCACGGGTTCAAATCCCGTCAGCTCCACCCATACGGTTCTTGATCCGGGATGGCGACGTCCCGCGGCCCCAAGCTGATAGAGGTAGCCCTCCCCCTAGAAGCCATCAACCGCGAGTCGGTACGGGATATCAACGTCAAGATGGGGCATCCTTCTAATTTGCATAGGTGGTGGGCGCGTCGTCCGTTACCCGCCGTACGGGCGGTCCTTTGGGCATCCTTGGTGGACGATCCTTTGGCCAATCCGGTTCGGTTCCCCACAGCAGAAGATAAAACACTGGAACGCAAGCGTTTGTTTAGTATCTTGGAAAGGTTGGTAAAACGCGAGAACGCCAACGACCCGCAAGTTTTGAAGGAGGCAATGGACGAGATAGAGCTTCCCATAGGAAACGGGGGGGGGGGTAAGGGTTTTAGACCCATTTTGCGGGAGAGGCATTATTCCATTGGAGGCGCAACGGTTGGGCTTACCATCCTTCGGGGGTGACTTGAATCCGGTGGCGGTATTGATTTCTAAAGCTATGGTGGAGATACCCTCTCGCTTCGTAAATCAGCAACCGGTCAATCCTGTATCCAGAAAAGTTTCTAGTCTTAATACATGGGGAAGAGCACAAGGTTTGGCAACAGATATAAAGTTCTACGGCGATTGGATACGCGAGCGGGCATCGGAACGTATTGGTCATCTGTACCCTAAAGTAGACAACGCAACAGTTATTGCTTGGATTTGGGCGCGCACTGTTAAGTCCCCCGATCCAGCCTGGAGGGGTCATGTACCACTAGTCAGCAATTGGGTACTGTGTAACAAAAAGAATAAGCCCCTAATATGGGTGGAACCGATTATTGATCAATCTACTAAATTAATAAGATACCGGATAAGAGAAGGCGGTACACCAACTAAGAGAACAATGGGTAAGGGAGGTGGTGTATGCGTTGCTACGGGTGCCCCAATTAGTTTTAACTATGTAAAGAGTCAAGGTCAACAAGGTTTGATGGGTAAAGACATGATCGCTATTGCTTTAGAGGCAGATCATGGTAGGTGGTATGTTGAACCAGATCAATTGCCGAAAATTCCCGAGCCAACTTGGGTTCCTCAAGATAAACTGATTGGTAAGGCTGCTGATAGTGTTCCTTTATATGGAATGACCAAATGGAGTGATATTTTTACTACAAGACAATTGGTAGGTCTGAATGTTTTATCTGACCTATTGACAGAGATAAAAAATGTAATTAAAACAAATGCTGAAGAATTTGGCTTACTTGATGATGGAATAAGATTACGAGATGGAGGCTCAGGTTCCGTTGCTTATACAGATGCAGTTGTCACGTACTTGGCTTTTATTTTTGATAAGTTTGTGGAGGCCAATAATTCACTAGTCCGATGGAGGCCGAGCTCAGAGTGCCCTGTAGGGCTATTTGGTCGACAGGCTGTTCCTATGATATGGGATTTCGCAGAAGCAAATCCTTTGAGTAATTCTTCAGGTTCTTGGAAGGGTATGGTAGATAATGCTTTATTAGCTTTTTCATCCATGGATTGGCCATTGTGTCAATATAATAGTATAGCTAAAATACAGCAAAGAGAGTCTAAGACCAGATTGGAAGAAATTGAGTCGCCTATTATATGTACCGACCCTCCTTATTACGATAATATACAATATGCAGATATTTCCGATTTTTTTTATGTATGGCTTCGCTATAATTTGTTGGACATATGGCCGGATGAGCTTGCCACCTTATTGACTCCAAAAATGGAGGAATTGGTGGCTAATGCATGGAGGGCCGGTACAATGACAGTAGCCCAAGAATTCTTCGAGCAAGGTATGTCCAAAGTGTTGAAACAAATTGCTCAGGTTCAGAATCCTGATGTTCCGTCTACTATTTTCTATGCGTTTAAGCAACAGCAAACTAAAGATGGCGAAACAACTTCTACAGGTTGGGAAACATTTCTTCAAGGGCTTGTGGATGCTGGTATATTGATAACTGCTACTTGGCCTATTCATACAGAAACGACTGGTAGAATGATTTCGCAAGGCACTGCGGCTTTGACATCTTCGGTAGTTTTGGCTTGTCGTCCTCGGCCTGACGATGCCCACCTGGAGACACGGGGTGGGTTTATTTCTGCCTTGCGTGATGAAATGCCCAGTTCCGTCGCGTTGTTGCAGGAGCAGGCTATTCCCCCGGTGGATATGGCGCAGTCAGCGATTGGGCCGGGGATGCGGATTTTCTCCCGGTATGCCCGGGTAGTGGAGGCGGACGGGTCCACAATGCCGGTGCGCACTGCGTTGGCTCTCATCAACGAGGTGTTGGAGGAAATCCTGTCGGCGGAGGATACGGAACTGGATGCCGAAAGCCGGTTCGCCCTCACCTGGTATCGGCAGTACGGACATGACCCCGGCCCGTTCGGGGATGCCAACACGCTGGCCCAAGCGATGAACACCGCAGTAGACGGAGTGGTAGAGGCTGGGGTGGCCGAATCCAAGGGCGGCAAGGTGCGGTTGTTACGCCGCGACGAGCTGGACCCAAAATGGGATCCCGTCACCGACCGCCGCTTGACCATTTGGGAGATCACCCAGCACCTCATCGCCCGTTTGGACAGGGGCGAAACTTACGCCGGGGAGTTGCTGGCCAAGGTGGAGGGCGGGATGAGCGAACGGGCCCGTCATCTGGCCTACCTGCTCTACCAGGTGGCCGATTCCAAAGGCAATACCGAGGACGCAGTGGCCTACAACAGCCTGGTTACCTCTTGGGAAAGCATCAGCCTGGAGGCCCTAAAATCCCAAGGCCCCACCCAAACCGTCCTACCCACTTGAGATTATAGAATGAGACCGGTGATTACAGCGGGCGGGAAGAAACGAGACGTTTCCGCCGCCGACGCGGTGCGGACGATGTTGAACCGGCTCCGCGCCGATCTGCCGGAGGGGTATACGTTTACGGACGACGGTTGGCTCCGTCGTACCCGCCCCGGACTGCCCGAGGAGGTGACGGTGGTCGGTCCCACCGGGAATTCGGTTCTGATGTGCGCCTTGGAATACGGGGAGTATCCGTCTCCCGGAGCGGCGGACTAACGACCGGATGAGCGGTCCGCAAGGAGGCGGTCGGCGTTGGGGAGGGGTTTGTCACACCCCCTTGTTACGTTGGGGGGTATGAACCGGATTTCTAATTCCGAGCGGTTGCCGACGACGGCGGCGGCGGCGTCGCCCGCGGGCAGGGGTTTGTCCGACCCGAGCGAGGCGACAGGTGCGCGGTCGGGGGAGGGCGGTCGGGGTTTGTCACACCCCCTTGTTACCTTGGGGAGTATGAAGCAAATGCCTAATTCCGAGCGGTCGCCAGCGGCGGCGGTGCCTGTGGGCAAGGGTTTGGTTGGTCCGAGTGAGGCGGCGGGTGCGCGGTCGGGGGAGGGCGGTCGGGGTTTGTCACACCCTCCTGTTAAGTTGGGGAGTATGAAGCAAGCGCCTAATTCCGAGCGGTCGCAGGAGGCTTCCGATTTGGTCGGGACCGGGTTGGCCATCCTGGACGAGAAGGTCGCCGGCGCCTCCTCCCGGGAGGAGATGGAGGAGCTGGCCGGGGCGGTGAAGCGCATCAAGGCCCGCCTGTCGTCCTTGGAGACCGCCATCGCCTTGCGTCTGTCCCGGGCGGAAGGGAAGCGGGAGGCGGCCGAGGTCCTGCAGGAGCAGATGGGGATGACCGGCCATCAGGCCAAGAGCCTCGCCAAGGTGTCGGAGGGCCTGGCGGAGATGCCCAACACCCGGGCCAAGTTGGAGGCGGGCGAAATCACCTTCGACCATGCGACTTCTTTGACCAACGCCGCCCGGCAGTGCGGGGCCAAACAAGTGGATGAGGACAAGGGCCTGTTGGCGGAGGCGGTCGGGGCCTCCCCGGACGATTTCCGCCGGCGGTCCCGGCAGTGGACGGCGGACAACAGTCGGGATCGGGGGGAAGATGAGTTGCGCCGGCAACGGGCCCGGCGCAAGGCATTCATGTTTTGGGACGCCGCCCAGAATATGGGCGTCCTGCACGCCGAGTTGGACCGGATCGCCTACGGCCAGGTGACACAAGCCTTGGACCGGGGCGCGGACCGGTTGCGGCGCGCCGACTCGGGCGGCGAGGTTCCCCCCGATGATGTGCGCAGCAACGACCAGCGGCGGGCGGACGCCCTGTTCGAGCTCGTGACCGGCCGCGACGCCGGGACCCTCCAACCCCTGCCCGGGACGGAATCCAAGTCCGGCGGGCCGGTCACGCTGTTGGTTGCGGTAGCCGACATCGGGGTATTGGACGGCTCCCGCCCGCAGGGGCGGTGCGAAGTGTTGGGAACCGGGCCGGTTCCGCCTTCCATCCTGGGCGACCTCTCGCCGGATACGTCCCTGAGCGGGATCATCTTCGGCGGGAAGGGCCGGGTGCTGTGGCTGGGACGGAGCCAACGTTTGGGCAACGCCGCCCAACGGCTGGCGGCCGCCGTCCGGGACGGAGGGTGCGTACGATGCGACATCCCCGCCCGCCAAACCGAGTTGCACCACCTCCGGGACTGGAACGACGGCGGCCCCACCTACATCGACAACCTGGTTTCCCTGTGCGGCCCCCACCACCGGCAGTTGCAGGACCGCAACCTGGAACTGGTAAAAATTGGAAAAACCTGGAAAACCCGCCCCCGCCCCGGAGCGTCGGCCCCGCCGTTCCCGCCGCCCCCCGCCCGAACGGGCCAACCCCCGGCCCGCGCCGGGCCCCTACTAAGCTAATCCGGCCCGTATCGGGCGGAACAGGTCAAGGGAAGCGATGAACGGATACCGTATTTCTTACAACGACGATAGGAGATACTCCGATTCCGGTCACCCAATCCGAGGTGGAGGAGTGGGCGGCGGCGGTGGAGCGCGGAGACCCCGAGTACGTGGCCGCTACCGCCGAGTGCCTGCGCATTCTCCGCCAACGCCGAACGCCGTCTCGACCGGCACTGCCGGAGGGGAGAACAACGCCGGAGAGCGGGGACAACCGCTCCCGGGAGCGGGAATCGCGCGGCGGGTCGGGGTTGTCTTTATGAGACCTTGAGCTCTTACGAACCGGTGCGGTAGCCCATTCCCCGACGGCGGCGCCGGTAGGCGCGGGCGTCCTCGGCGAAGGCTTCGAACAGGGCTTGTTCCTCCGGGTCGTCCAGCATTTCCGGGTGCCACTGCACGGCCAGCACAGGCCATTCCGGGTCGGCGCTTTCCACCGCCTCGATGTGCCCGCCCGGGGTTCGCCCCACCACCCGCAACCCGTCCCCGACCCCGTCCACGGCCTGATGGTGCAGGGAGTTCACCCGGCGGCGGCCCGTTGCGTAAATGTCGGTCAGGCGGCTGTCCGGTTCCAAGTCGACCGAATGCCGGTGGGCGTTGCGTATCTCCGGCGAGTCGGCCATAACCGGATGCTCCGGGTGATCCTCGTCCAGGATATGCTGATGCAGGGTGCCGCCCAGGGCCACGTTCAACACCTGTATGCCCCGGCAGATGGCCAGCGTCGGTATGCGCCGCCGCCGGGCCTCCAGCACCAAGGCGACGTCGCGGTCGTCATCGGTGCGGTCCAGGTCCACGCTGGCCGTGTTGTCCTGCCCGTACAAGGCCGGGTCGATGTCGTGCCCCCCGGTGATCAGCAACCCGTCCGCCCCATGCAGCAACAACGGCGCGTCCCCGGGTTCCATTTCCGGCACGGCCATGACGGCCGCCCCGGTGCGCCGCACCGCCTCGGTGTAGTAAGTCCCCAAGCCGTGCAACCAGGTTTTCGGTCCCAGATAAGTGTCGGCCACCCGCACCGTTGTGGTCAGCGTTATCAGCGGCTTCGGCGTCAAGGTCGGCATGTAATACCCGGCAACTATAGACGTTTGCCGCCCGTTTACCCGTTTTTGTCGCGCAACCGTCAATCAAAAACCCCCGCGTATAACCCGTTTCCGCAGTCAGGCGCCGGGGCGATGCCGGCGGAGAGGGGTAAAACCGGCCGTCGGGCGGGTCTGCGGGGGCGGGCGCCGGGTGCGGTAACATGGCCGATGTGAGACAAAGCTACGACCACCGCGCGGTGGAGGAAAAATGGCAACGGGAGTGGGAAGAAACCGGGATCTACCAGTCCGATGTGGACTGGTCCCGCCCCAAGCACTACGCCCTGACCATGTTGCCCTACCCCAGCGGCGACCTGCACATCGGCCACTGGTACGCCATGACCCCCTCCGACGCCCGCGCCCGCTATATGCGCATGCGGGGCTTCAACGTGCTGTTCCCCATGGGCTTCGACGCCTTCGGCCTCCCCGCCGAAAACGCCGCCATCCAAGCCAACATCCACCCCTGGGAATGGACCTACGCCAACATCGAACGGATGCGGGGGCAGTTGCGCACCATGGGACGATGATCGACTGGCGGCGGGAGGCGGTGTCCTGCACTCCCGAGTATTACCGCTGGTCGCAATGGTTGTTCTCCCGTCTCTACGAAGCGGACCTGGCCTACCGGGGGGAGGCCCTGGTCAACTGGTCGCCCAGCATGCAGACCGTGCTGGCCAACGAGCAGGTCATGGGGGGCTTGGACGAACGCACCGGACAGCCGGTCGTCCAAAAAATGATGGAACAGTGGTTTTACCGCATCACCCGCTACGCCGAAGAGCTGTTGGTTTACGACGGCATCGACTGGCCGGACCCGGTGGTGGCCATGCAGACCAACTGGATCGGCCGCTCCGTAGGAGCCCGGGTGGTTTTCCCGTTGATTACCGGGAAAGCCAACGGACGCCCCGACTCCGACCGGGCACTGGAAGTGTTCACCACCCGGCCCGACACCCTGTTCGGGGCTACGTTTATGGTGCTGGCCCCCGAACATCCGCTGGTGGATGTCCTGACCACCGGGGAGCAACGGGCGGCGGTGGACGATTACCGGGAGCGGGCCGCCGCCCGGTCGGAAATGGAACGCACCGACCTGGGCAAGGAAAAAACGGGGGTGGACACCGGCGGTTGCGCCCTCAACCCGGCCAGCGGGCGCCGCATTCCGGTGTGGGTGGCCGACTACGTGCTGATGAGTTACGGCTCCGGGGCCATAATGGCCGTGCCCGGGGAGGACGGTCGGGACTGGGAGTTCGCCCGGCGTTACGGCCTGCCCGTTTTGCGCACCGTCCGGCCCCCCGCCGACTTCCCCGGCGGCGCCTACGAGGGAGACGGCCCCTCCATCAACTCCCAATTCATGGACGGTTTGTTCATGGAAGATTCCAAGCGGGCGATGATGGACTGGCTGGAGGAGAACAATCACGGCCGCCGGGAAGTCCAATACCGGTTGCGGGACTGGCTGATCAGCCGCCAGCGCTACTGGGGATGCCCGATTCCCATCTTGTACGGGCCGGACGGCGCCGCGATGCCCGTCCCCGACGGGGACTTGCCGGTGGAACTGCCCGCCGACGTGGATTTCCTGCCCACCGGACGCAGCCCGCTTCTGGAACACGCCGGGTTTTTGAACGCCGTCCTCCCCGGCGCTGACGAAACCGCCACTCCCGCCGTTCGGGAAACCGACACCATGGACACCTTTATGTGCTCCTCCTGGTATCACCTGCGCTACCTGAGCCCCCATTATGAGCGGGGGCCGTTCGATCCGGAGGAAGCCGCCTACTGGTTGCCGGTGGATTTGTACACCGGAGGGGCGGAACACGCGGTGATGCACCTGCTCTACACCCGGTTTTTCAACAAGGCCCTGCGGGATATGGGAGTGTTCGACGAAACGATGGAGGCGATGCGGGCCCGGGGGCGGAACCCGGAGGGTGTGTTGGACGAACCGATGCTGATGCTCCGCAACCAGGGGCAGGTGCTGGGCGAGGAACGCTCCGGCGACCTGGTGGCGGTGGAGGGCCGACCGCGGGGCGACCGGTTAGTGGCCGACAAAGTGCGGGTAGTAGCTTCCGCGGCGGAGGCGGCGGAGGGGGCAACCGGGGGGGCGGTGGCGGGGGAGGTTATCCGCCGGAGCAAAAACCTTCTGTGGGTGCGCCCCGTTGCTTCCCCGACTATGTCCCGCTCCCGGCGGGGGGAGGCGCCCCCATCATCACCGGAAACATCATCAGGGTCACCGCCGGAGTTACCGCCCGAGTCATCGCCCGGTGGAGATGTGCAAGTGGAAGTTCCCGATACGGCGCAGGTGGACATCCCCGCCATACCCGGCCCCAACACGTTGTTGCAACTGCGGGAAAAACTGGATGTGCAACGGATGTCCAAATCCAAAGGGAACGTGGTCAACCCGGACGAACTGGTGGAGGAATACGGGGCGGACACGGTGCGCGCCTATCTGATGTTCGCCTTCGAATGGGAGAAAGGCGGTCCGTGGAACAGCCGGGGCATCCGGGGAGCCCACCGGTTCATCACCGACCTGTGGCGGCTGGGCGCAACCGACTACCAGCCCAAGGCCCCCGATGACCCGCATGACGCAAACCACGCCGCGGAGCGGAACCTGCGCCGCCGGGCCCATCAGGCTATCGACCGGGTGGGATACGACATGGAGAACCTGCATTGGAACACGGCCGTAGCAGAGTTAATGGTGCTCCGCAACGCCCTGGTCGAGGCGCGCGCCGCCCGCGTCGTTTCCCGGGAGGCGTGGCGGGAGGCGTTGCAGATACTGGTGTTGCTCACCGCCCCCATCGCCCCGCACGTGACCGAAGAAGTGTGGCGGGGACTGGGTCACCGGGAAAGCGTGCATTTGCAACCCTGGCCGGAGTCGGACCCGGAGGCCGCCGCCGACGAAGAGGTGACCCTGGTGGTGCAGGTCAACGGCAAAGTGCGGGCCCGGTTCCGGGTGCCGGTGGGAGTGACCAAGGACGAGGCACTGGCCCTGGCTACCGGCGCCGACAACGTGCGACGCCACCTGGGAGGGTCGGAAATCCGCCGGGTGGTGGACCGCCTCCCCAACCTGTTGAACCTGGTCGTGTAAGTCGTGTAAAAGTTCCCCCGACCGCCAACGCCCCCTCCGCGGCCCCCAAAAATTCGCCGCTTTTCGAAACCCACCCACTCCACCCCCCCGCCCTACCCGCCCTCCAAAATACTGAATTTTCCAGTTTCAAACAAGAGGCTCGTTATTTGGGAGCAGTATCAAAAACCGTAAAACTACTGGTAGAAGCCCAATTGGTTCTAAATATTTTTTTCGCGAGGCCGGGTTGTCAACCCATCCGGCTCCCATAGCCTCTCGCGTGACCCACGAAGTTTAGCGGGATACGGGACGCCGGGGGAGTGTGGCATTTGGCCCCCCTGGGCCGGAGTTGGACCGGGAGGCGGACGTTGATGGAGAAGTGATCTTGGTGTGTGGGTTAGCGGCAAAGTGCGGGTCCGTTTCGGGTGCCGGTGGGGGGTGACCAAAGACGGGGCTCTGGCTTTGGTTGCCGGGGCCGATAATGTGCGACGCTACTTGGGAGGGTCGGAATTTCGCCGGGTGGTGGACCGTTTCCCCAACCTGTTGAATCTGGTCGTATCAAGTATCCTCGGCCCGTCAACCGGAGCCCGCGTCGCCCGCTCTCAAAAAACTTTTCGCTGTTTTCGAAACCCACCCACTCCACCCCCCGCCCTGCCCGCCCTCCAAAATACCGAATTTTTCGGTTGTAAACAAGGGGGTCGTTTTTGCGGGCGGGAGCAAAAATCGTAAAACTGCTGGTAGAGGGCATAGTTTGTGCTAAAGATTTTTTTCGCGAGGTCGGGTTGTTGACCCATCCGGCTCCCATAGCCCGCGCGTGACCGAAGAGGCTCGGCGGGGACTGGCCGCCGGGTGAGTGTGGCATTTGGCACCCTGGCTGGAGTCGGATCCGGAGGCCGCTGTCGGCGAAGAAGTGATCCTGGCGGTGTGGGTCAACGGCAAGGTGCGGGCCCCGGTTTCGGGTGTCGGTGGGGGTGGCCAGGGACGAGGCTTTGGACTTGGTTGTCGGGGCCGATAATGCGCGACGCTACTTGGGAGGGTCGGAATTTCGCCGGGTGGTGGACCGTTTCCCCAAACTGTTGAACCTGGTTGTGTGAGTCGTGTGAAAATTTCCCCCCCCCCCCCCCCCGCCCGCCAACCGGCTCCCTCGGCGTCCGCTCGCAAAAAATTTTTCCGCCGCTTTCGAAACCCACCCACTCCACCCCCCGCCCTGCCCGCCCTCCAAAATACCGAATTTTTCGGTTTTGAACAAGGGGTTTGTTTTTGCGGGCGGGGGTAAAAATTATAAAACTGCTGGTAGAGGGCATAGTTTGCGCTAAAGATTTTTTTCGCGAGGTTGGTTTTTTGGGCCCATCGGGGACTTATCCGATGCTTTGCATTGGAAGGCGCGTAGCTGAAAAACGACCCCCTTCGTTTTCGGGAATTAATTGGGTATATGTGGGATATGACGCATAAAACCCAAACCCAAACCCATTCTCATCCCGACAGTGACCGGGGCAACGTCCCGGTCGACGATCCGGCGTTTTCTCCGGCGAACTCTCCGGTGGCTTCTCCGGTAAGGGCGTCGCGACGGTTGACGGCGGCGGTTCTGGCCGGGGGGTTGGCGGCGACCCTGGGGGCGGCCCTGTGGTACTCAACCCGCTCCGGGAGCCTCCCGCCGCCCGTTTCCGAAATTACCGTCGCGCCTGTTGCGGCGTCTCCCGCGTCTCCCGCGGTTCCGGCTTCTCCCGCTCCGGCCCGTTGGCTCACCGTGCATGTTTCGGGGGCGGTGGCCGCTCCGGGGCTGGTGGCGGTGGCCGACGGGAGCCGGGTGGCGGACGCCATCGAAGCCGCCGGGGGGGTGCGGCCGGGGGCCGGGTTCGGTTCCATCAACCTGGCGGCGGAGGTCCGGGACGGGATGCAACTGGTGGTGCCCTGGGCGGGCGAAGCAACGGCGGGGGCCGGTAGCGGCGCGGGGGCGAGCGTCACCGGGGACGGAAAAGTGGACATCAACCGGGCCGGGGTGACTGATATGACCCGTTTGCCCGGGGTGGGGGAGGTGATCGCGACCCGCATCGTCTCCCACCGGGAGGCCAACGGCCCGTTTCGCACGGTGGAGGACCTGCTGGATGTCCCCGGCATCGGCGAAGGCAAACTGGCCGCAATACGCGACTACGCGCTAGTCGGCTGAGAGACGGGTTGGGTCAGACAGGTGAAGCCCGTTTGTTTATCCACCCGTTTGGATGCGTGCGGCGGACGGCTCCGGCGGTTGTCGGCGTGGGGTTGTGGGGGCGGGTGAGGGATGAGCGGGTGAAAGGGAATCATCGGCTTCCCAACCGGGCCAATCTGGTTTGGCCGGCGGGGGCGGCGGCTATTTGGGCGGGGGTGGCCGTCGGGGTCAAGTTGCGTCCGGCGGCGTGGCCGTTGGCCGGAGCATTACTGGCCGGGACGTGCGTGTTTTTGCTCTTGAAAACCAAACCGTTGCCACCATCGTTGCCGGCACTGCGCAAAGCAACTCCGGCGCTTCTGCTCGGTTTGGCGGCGGCGGGGACGGTAAGCGGGATTTTGCTGTCCGACCGCGAGCAACGGGTGCGGGAAGCGGAACTCCCCGCCGGTCCGGTGCGGGTGATAGTGCGGGCCGTAACCGCCGGACGGGGATCGTCGGACAACGGCTCGGTGCTGGCGAAACCGACGGCCGTCGTCCGGTCGGAGGGCGCCCGATCCTGGGACGGCCCGCCGGGTTGGTTGCGGGGAGACGTGTCCGGATGGCGAGCGGGCCAGCTGTGGGAAATTCGCACCGTAATGAAGCCCTCCCCCGGCGGCGGCCTGGGGCGTCCCGTCGCCTGGTCGGGGGCCGCCAAATCCCCCCGCCCGGCGGGAACGGCCGGCGGCTGGCCGGGCGGAGCGGTGGCCGGCTTCCGCAACTATCTGCTGGACCGCCTGCAACCCCGCACCGAGCGGGGCCGGGCTTTGCTGGCCGGGTTCCTGCTGGGCGACACCTCCCACCTGGAACGGATCGACGTGGAAAACATGCGCCGCTCCGGGATGTCCCATTACGTGGCGGTGTCGGGCAGCAACGTCGCCCTGTTTCTGGGGGCGTTGTTCCTAGCGGCCGGGCCCCTGGGATGGAGTTCCCGGCGCCGGGCGGTTCTGGGTTTGGCCGGGCTGGTGTTCTTCGTGTTGTTGATCGGCCCCGACCCGTCGGTGTTGCGGGCGGCGGTGATGGCCGGCCTGATACTGGTGGCCGTCCCCTTCGGACTGCTTCCCGACATCTGGAAAGTGATGGGGACGGGAGTGGGGTTGCTGTTATTAATATCGCCGGAGTTGGGGTTCAGCCTGGGGTTCATGCTGTCGGTGGCCGCCACCGCCGGGGTGGTGATCGGGTCCGGCTGGTTCCCGGCGGTGAAACCCCGTTGGCTGGCCACCTCGCTGGGAGCGTCCTGCGGGGCGCAGGTTGCGGTGGCCCCCGTTTTGCTGTTGGCCGTGGGCGGCCTTCCCCTGTGGTCGCCGCTGGCCAACGTGCTGTCCGCCCCCCTGGTGGCCGCGGCCACCATCGCCGGCGGGATGGGGGCCTTGACCGGGTTCGGTCCCCTGTTGTGGGCGGGTTCTTTCTTCGGCAAGGCGGTTTTGGGAGTGGCCGGGGCGACCGCGTTGCTCCCGCAAGTGGGCTGGACGGCGTTTATCCTGCTGGCGGCGGCCGGGGCGGGGCTTGCCTGGCGGCGCACCCGTCCCCCGGCGGCGATGGCGGGGGCGTTGTTGGTTCTGATACTCACCCTGCCCGCGGCGGGCGGAACTTCAGGCCCCGCTTTTGCGGCCCTGGATGTGGGACAGGGGGATTCTTTGTTGTTGCTGGGGGCGGGCGGGGAAACCATACTGGTGGACGGAGGCTCCGACGGGCGGGCGGTCCTGGACGGCCTGTCCCGGCATGGGGTGCGCAGCATAGATCTATTGGTGGTGTCGCATTCCCACTTCGACCATTACGGGGGGCTGGGGGATGTGCTGGCCGCTTACCCGGTGGGGATGATGTGGTACGCCCCGTTCCCCGGCCAGGGGGAGGGGTTCGCCAGGTTCGCGGAGGACGCCGCCCGCCGCACCCGGGTGACCGTCCCGGAGTTGGGGACATACCGGGTGGGAGATATTACTTTAGAGGTAATCGGTCCCCGGCGCCGCTACGCCTCCCGTAACGACCAGTCCCTGGTAGTGGTGGCCGGTTACGCCGGCACCCGCATCCTGCTCAGCGGCGATATTGAAACCATCGCCCAGCGGGAGATGCCCCCGCCCCCGGTGGACATTCTCAAAGTCCCCCACCAGGGCGCGGACACCTCCGACCCGGACTGGCTAAAAGAAACCGGGGCCCGCCTAGCGGTAGTCAGCGTCGGCCCCAACAATTACGGCCACCCCTCGGAAACCCTCTTGGCTGACTTGGCCGCGGCCGGAATGACCGTCCGCCGCACCGACCAAGAAGGCGACGTAGTAATCCCGTTGCCCGTCCCCGGCCCGCCCAACTAGATTCCCAGTAGAGCGCGATGAGGCCACACCGTGGCCAAAGGGGCTCTTCGGATTTGAGGGGGAGTGAGGGTGGGGAGTAGGTTCCAGTTGGGGTTGCATGGTGTGAGACGCCCTGCCGCCGGTGGATATTTCTCAAAGTTCCTCATTAGGGTGCGGATACCTCGGACCGGGACTGGCCGATAGAAACGGGAGCCCGCCTGTCGGTGGTCAGCGTCGGCCCCAACAATTACGGTCACCCCTCGGAGAATGTGCTGGCTGATTTAGCCGCGGCCGGAATGACCGTCCGCCGCACCGACCAGGAAGGCGACGTAGTAATCCCATTGCCCGCAACGGGTTGCTCAGCTAGCCCCTTGGCAGAGCGAGGTGAGGGTCAGTACCGTGGTCAAAGGTCCTTCGCACGCACCTTTAGCACCGTCACCTGTCATAGTCCAAATGTTTCCCACACCTCCCATTCCCAACTATTCGCCGCGTTTTGGAAGCGTCTGATTATTCCTTGTAATTCCGGCCTTTGGGTGCGGTGATCTTCGTAATCTTTCTCCGCGTCATACCACCAATTTAACATTCTATTAACAGTTGATCTGGTGTCTATGGCGGCCCACCTCTCATTTATTCGTTCTGCTTCTCGGAACATCTCCTCAAAATCCTCTATGGCTGCTTCTCCGACGGTTTTTACCTTTATGTCCGACCAGACATAGACATCGGTTGGCGATGCGCTCCACAGGGGGGAATCCAGCAAGGCGGCAAGGGCTTCCCGCTCGGCGATTCGTTCTGCGATGGAAGGGGATTCCGTCGTGGTCGTGATAGGACGTGTCGTCGTGGTCGGGGTTGGGCGCGTGGTGGTTGTGGTGGGGGCGGGGCGCGTGGTGGTTGTGGTGGTGCCGGTGAAGGTGGGTTTGCCGTTTTGGGACCATTGGTTGGTTACTAGTAACAGGGAGGCGAATTCGGCGCGGGTCATTCCGTTGGGGAATATTCGGCCGATTACCCGGGCCATTTGGCCGGGGGTTATGTTGCCTTCGGGGT
Organism: Candidatus Spongiisociaceae bacterium; assembly: GCA_965243835.1. GTDB lineage: Bacteria > Actinomycetota > Acidimicrobiia > Spongiisociales > Spongiisociaceae. The sequence continues at coordinate 2,294,434 of OZ251578.1, read as the reverse complement.
CGTAGGTGCCGTCGGTTTTCCCGATGAACCAGCCTTGGTCGGCTACGGATGCGATGTCGGCCTGCCGCAGGTGGGTCGCCGGGACATCCGGGAATCTGGTCGCCTGGGCTATCACCGGCAAGGCCAGCGCAACCGCCAGTATCACCGTAACCGTTATTCGGGTTGGTTTGTTCATGGTTTCTTACGTTCCTTTCTGGGGCATTCGGGCGTAGCGGGGACAGGCATTGTACCGCAAACCGACCATCCGCTCGTTTGCTGTCTGTGCCGGGTTTTTGTTTCTCGGGGGGGACAACTGTTGGTTACTACTATGCGCAATCGCAAATTTCGCGGAGAAAATCACTCGCCGTCCACGAGAGGCCATCCGCCGCATAGGTGAAACGCCTGATTATTTCTTCTAATTGCGGTCTCCGGGAACGGTGGTCTTCGTAGTCACCCCAAACGTCATCCCACCAAGACCACAGTCTCCATGCGGCGTCTTTGGTGTCTCTGGCGGCCCACTCCTCGCGTATCCGTTGCGCTTCTTGGAGCATCTCCCTTACGTCCTCCAACGCTTCTTCCCCGACTGTCTTGACCTGTTCGTTCGACCAGTCAAAGACATCGGTTGGCGACGCACTCCACAGGGAGGAATCCAGTAAGGCGGCGAGGGCTTCCCGTTCTGCGGTGGAAGGGGATTCCGTTGTGGTTGGAGAGGGGCGCGTGGTGGCGGGAGCAGGTCTAGTGATGGTGGTTATGGTTGGAGCGGGGCGGGTGGTGGTGGTTGTTATGGGGGTACCGGTAAATGTGGGTTTGCCGTTTTGGGACCATTGGTTGGTTACCAGTAACAGGGAGGCGAATTCGGCGCGGGTCATTCCGTTGGGGAATATTCGGCCGATTACCCGGGCCATTTGGCCGGGGGTTATGTTGCCTTCGGGGTCGTAGGTGCCGTCGGTTTTCCCGATGAACCAGCCTTGGTCGGCTACGGCTGCGATGTCGGCCTGCCGCAGGTGGGTCGCCGGGACATCCGGGAATCTGGTCGCCTGGGCTATCACTGGCAGGGCCAGAGCGACGGCCAGCGCCGCCGTGACAACTATTCGGGTTGGTTTATTCATCGGTTCCTGTCTTTCTTGCGCGCGGGGGGTCGCCTGACGGCTTGGGAACCCTACATGGTCGCCCGTTGTGTGCACCGGGCTCCCCGGCGGGTAACATCCGGGGGATGGTTCGGCAGTCAAGAACGGTGGTTACCTTGCAGAGCGACAAGGGGGGCGAAACCGTTACCGTGGGCGGGGGCGGGGTTACCTTGATGGGGGTGATCAACCGGTCGCCGGAGTCCATTAGCCGGGACTGCTACGCGGACGGGCCCGACGAGGCCCTTATGATGGCCGAGCGGTACGGGAAACTGGGGGTGGAAGTCATAGACGTGGGGGGGCAGTCGTCCAGTTTTCTCGCCCCTCGGATGTCCGTCGCCGAAGAAACAGACCGGGCGCTTCCCACCGTCGCCGCCCTGGTCGGGGAGGGGTGGGCGGTGTCGGTGGACACGTTCCGGCCGCAAGTGGCGGAGGAGGCTTTGCGCGCGGGGGCGGTCCTGGTCAACGACACCTCCGGCTTGCAGCATCCGCAGATGGTGCGGTTGGCGGCCCGGACGCAGGTCCCCTTCGTGTTAATGTACATCGAAGGCCCCGATCCCCACCATGTCGCCCTGTACGATGACGGGGCGGGCAAGCCGCAACGGATGGCCGCCCGGCTGGAGGAGCGGCGCCGAGCCTTGGCCGAGGCGGGAGTAGACAAGATAATTTTGGACACGGGGACCGGAATAAACTACGACACCGACTACGAGCATTACGCCCGGGTTCAGTTCGAGCAGGCCGAACACCTGGGCGCGTTCACCTCCTTGCCGGCGCCGGTGATGTACACGGTGCCCCGCAAGGAGGACCGGCACCGCATTCCGGCTTTGGCGGCGTTGGCGATGGCGGCGGGGGCTGACATGTTGCGCATACATGACGTGGAAATCATCTCCGACATCGCCTGGCTGATGGGACGCCTGCCCCGCCCGGCCGTTACCGTCGGGGAAATCGGGGATACCGGAGCAGCGGTAACCGGGGCGGGCGTATGAGCGGGAAGGCGTTGGTTACCGGGTCGGCCCGGGGACTGGGGCGGGCCATCGCCGCCCATCTGGGCGGGGCCGGATACGAGGTGATGATCCATTACCGACGGAGCCGCGCGCAGGCCGAAGAAGTCGCGGCCGCCGTCCGAGACGAGGGAGGCCGGGCGCATATAACGTCCGGCGACGTGACTCGACCGGACGATGTGCGACGAATGGCCGGGGAGGTGGAGCGGACGCTGGGCGGGCTGGACGTCTTGGTCAACAACGTGGGCGAGTTCCTGCCCGCCCACCCCGATGAAACAACCCCCGAACAGTGGGAGCGCCAGCTGGCATCCACCGTGTCCGCCTCGTTTTACGTCAGTCAGGCAATGCTCCCCCTGTTGCGGGACGGCGGGGGGCGGATCATCAACATTTCCGACTCGCGGGCGGAACGGATCGCGGCCAGCCCCCGCACCCTTCCCTACCAGGTGGGCAAAACGGGGGTGTTGATACTCACCCGCACCCTGGCCCGCACCGAAGCCCCCTACGGGGTGACCGTAAACGCCCTGTTGCCGGGCATCCTGACCGACTCGGACCCCCCCGGCCGCCCCCGCGACATCCCCGCCGGGCGGCTGGGTGAGTTCCAGGACGTTCTAGGGGCGGTGGATTACCTGCTCGGCCCGCAGGCCGACTACGTGACCGGGGCGTTCCTACATGTGGGGGGAGGGTGGAACCTGTGAGTTTCCTCACCCATGTCAAAGGCCCCGCCCAGGCCGAGTCGGGGGAGCGGCATCAGATGCTGGAGCGGGCGGCGGCCGTGTTCGCAGACGCCGGATGGCCCAAAGATTCCATTGTGCGGGTGGATGTTCCGGGGCGCGGCCAGTCGGCGGCCGGAGAGGAGGCCGTCCGCCCGGAGGTGGAACCGGCCGTGCCCGCCCTGCAGTCCGGGTCCATGTTCATGGACAAAACCGGGGTGCTGATCGTGGACGCCCAGCAACTGAAAGCCGCCGAAGCCCAAGCCTTGGCGGAGTTGCTGGACAACGCGGATCGGGAACTGTGCCGGGCGGTTCTGGTCTCCTCCGGGGAGGTGGCCGCCCCGTTGAAAAAAACGGTCAAAGCCAGGGGCGAAGTGGTTTCCATCCGGAAATTACGTCCCAAGGACGCCTCCGACTGGCTGGCCGCCGCCGTCCGCCGCCGCGATTTACACCTGTCCCAAGATGCCCAGGACGCCCTCAAGGAAATATTCGGTTCCGATGTCGGGGCGATGGAGCAGGCCCTGGCCCAGTTGGAGATGGAGGAGGGGAACATCACCCCGGAGATGATCCGGCATCGTTTCCGCAACCGTCCCGCCGTCCCCACTTGGGATTACACCGACGCCCTGGACAAGGGAGAAAAAGCGAAGGCGTTGCGCCTGTTGCGTAATTTTATGATTCACAGCCACCCGCTGGTGCTGATCGCGGTGTTGGAAAATGATGTGCGCAAGCGGGCATTGGCCGCCTCCGCCCCCGACATCGGAACTTTTGCGGAAATGATTAACTCCTCTCCGGCGGCTTTTCCCACCAAAAAAGCCTGGCGGGCGGGGAGGGCGATGTCCTCCCAAACCCTGTTTCGGGCGATGGACGCCCTGCGCCGGGCGGATGAAACCCTGAAAACAATGCCGGAGGAAACCCACCTGGTAACCATGGAAAGACTTACCGTAGCTTTGGCCAACTGGTATTCCCGTTAGCCGGTTGTCAAACCAGTCCGGGCGGCGGGCCCGGCGGCGGCGAGAGAGAGGGTTATTCCCCGGCGGGGTCGCCAGCGACGGACGCGGCGGCCGCAACGGACATGGACCGCACGCGGCGGGTGAGGCGGGCTTTGCGACGGGCGGCGGTGTTGGCTTTTAGAACCCCTTTGGCCGCCGCCTGATCCAGTCGTTTCTGCGCCGTCCGCAAGGCCGTCTCCGCCGACTCCGCGTCCCCGGCCTCCACCGCTTCCTGCACGGCGCGGGCCCGGGTGTTCAACTCGGAGCGCAAGGCGCGGTTGCGCCGGTTGCGGACGAGGGTCTGCCGGTTGCGTTTCTTCTGTGATTTGGTATGAGCCATCGCCCCGCAGGTTAGCAGACCCGCCCCGCTGACTCAAGGCGGGGTCCCGGGCGGGGTCAGGATGGGGGTAAAGGCGGCGTCCGGGAGGGGGTTAAGGCGGCGTCCGGGGCTGGGGCGCGGGGTCCGGGTGGGGGCCGCGGGTTGGGGCGGGGGGGTTAAGGTTCGGGTGGGGTCCGGGCTAGGTTCGGGCGAGGGTTCGGGAGGGGTTAAGGCGGTGTCCGGGGCTGGGGCGTGGGGTCCGGGTGGGATCCGGGCGCGGGGTTCGGGTGGGTGGCGGTTCGGGTGAGGGGTCCGGATGGGGTCAGGTTGGGGGGTTCGGGTGGGCGGCGGGGTGAGGGGATTCGGATGGGGTACGGGCGCGGGGTTCGGGTGGGCGTGGGTTAGGGCGGGGGGTTAGGGGCGGGGTCAGGTTGGGGGGTTCGGGCGTGGGTTGGGGTGGGTGGCGTGGGTTGGGGTGGGGGTCCGGGTGGGGTCCAGGCGGGGGGCGCGGGGTTCGGGTGCGGGTTCGGGTGGGCGTGGGATCCGGGTGGGGGGTTTGGGCGGGGATCAAGGTGGGGTTCGGGTGGGCGGCGGGGTGAGGGGGATTCGGATGGGGTTCGGGTGCGGGTTCGGGTGGGCGGCGCGGGGTTGGGGTGGGGGGTTAAGGCGCGGGGTCAGGTCGAGGTTGGGGTGGGGGGTTCGGGTGGGGGGCGCGGGGTTGGGGTGGGGGTTCGGGTGCGGGTTGGGGTGGGTGGCGGTTCGGGTGAGGGCTGGCGAGGGTCAAGGCGGGGGGTTTGGGCGGGGATCAAGGTGGGGGGTTTGGGCGGGGATCAAGGTGGGGTTCGGGTGGGCGGCGGGGTGAGGGGATTCGGATGGGGTTCAGGTGCGGGTTCGGGTGGGCGTGGGATCCGGGTGGGGGGTTAAGGCGCGGGGTCAGGTCGAGGTTGGGGCGCGGGGTTCGGATGGGGGCCGCGGGTTGGGGTGGGGGGTCAAGGCGGGGTCCGGGCCGGGGGGTTGCTCCCGGCTGATTCTGGCGTACGGGAATATAATCAGGGACTATGCCGGGTGAGTTAATTTCAGGCGCGAACCCAGGCGCGGACTCGGGCGCCGAACCGGGCGCGGAACAGATGGACGAACGCAAGGCGGAGATACTGCGCATCCTGGTTTCCGAGCACATACGCACCGGGGAGCCGGTCAGTTCCCGGGCCATCCTGGAAGCGGGCGGACTGTCGGTGTCGGCGGCCACGGTGCGCAACGAGTTGGCAGTCTTGGAGGCGGAAGGCTACGCGGTGCAGCCGCACACCTCCGCCGGCCGGGTCCCCACCTCCCGCGCCTACCGTTGCTACGTGGACGCCCTCGGTCGCCCCGCCCACGCCCCCGACGACGTCTCCGACACCCGGGTGGCCGAGTTTTTCAGTACGGTGCATTCCGAACTGGGGCGCCTGCTGAAAGCCACCACCGCCCTGCTCAGCGAGATTACCCGGTTTCCGGCGCTGGTGACCGACCCCGGATTGGGAGTGGAGGTCGTGAAGGCGGTGCATCTGGTGCAGACCTCGGCCCGCGCCGTGCTGTTGGTGGTGGTTACCCGCTCCGGCCGGGTCACCCAGACCATCCTCGACTTGGCCGTCTCCGCCGACCCGCGGGAAGTGGAGGAGGCGGAACGCATCGTCCGCCACCGGCTGGTGGACTCCCCGGTGGGGATTGTCCGCCCGGAGGCCGACCCGGGCCCGGCGCCGGAGGCTTCATCCGAGAGTTTGCTTATCGAAGCGGGGGAGGGGGAGAATCAGGCGGTGGCCGAATTAACGCGGGCCGTTTCCGAAGCCCTGGTGCGGGTGGCGGAGGAGGACCGCCGGCTGTACGTGGGCCCCGCCAGCTATCTGACCGACGCCTGGGGGGACATTTCCAAGGTGCGGGGGGTGCTGGAGGTGCTGGAGCGGGAGGCGGCCCTGCTGGAGGCCCTGTCCGTGATGCCGGACGGAACCTCGGTGCGCATCGGCGGGGAGCTGGGTTTGGAGGGCCCGGCCGACCTTTCCCTGGTTTCCACCAGTTACGGGAGCGAGGAGGGCGACGGGGGCGGCCGGGTGGGGGTGATCGGCCCGATGCGCATGGATTACGGACGGACCATTTCCGCCGTGGAGCAGGTGGGGGAGAACCTGGATGAAAGCCTCTCCGGTTCCGGTTGATGGCCCGCCCGCGCTTCCCGGCCCGCCCGGCCTGTAATTTCAGCCGGTAACTAATGGCCGACTACTACCGGGTTCTGGGGGTGGAGCCCACCGCCGGGCAGGAGGAAATCAAGCGGGCTTTCCGGCGGCTGGCCCGGGAATCCCATCCCGATTCCAACCCGGGCGACCCGACGGCCGAAGCCCGCTTCCGCGCCGCGGCGGAAGCCTACGAGGTGCTTTCCGACCCGGACAAACGGGCCCGTTACGACCGTGGGGATGTCTTTGATTTCCCCGGGGACTTCTCCAGCTTCTTCAGCGGGGCGGGGAGGGGTCCGCTCGATGATTTACTGCGGTCGGTGTTCGGGGAGAGCGGGTTGTTCGGTTCCGCCGGTTCGGGCGGGGAGGCCAACCGGGGGCGGGGGCGGGATGTCCGCGTTTCCCTGGACCTGGATTTGGAGGAGGCGGCCTTCGGCGCGCAACGCACCGTCCGGTTCCGGAGCATCGTCTCCTGTAACAGTTGCTCCGGTTCGGGGGCCCGCTCCGGTTCCGATATCCAGACCTGCGGAACCTGCGACGGAGCAGGGCGGGTGCAGGCCGCCCAGCGCAGCGTTTTCGGCACGGTGATGTCGGTAGTCGCCTGCGCGGTCTGCGACGGGGCGGGTTCGCTGATAGAGAACAAATGCTCCGACTGCGGCGGAGCGGGCGCGGTGCGCGACGTACGGGAGGAAGAGGTGGAGGTACCGGCCGGGGTGGAGCAAGGCACCAGCTTGCGCATCGGGCGGAAGGGCGAAGCCGGAGTGCGGGGGGCCTCCCCCGGCGATTTATACGTGAACTTGGAGGTGCGCCCGCATGAACTTTTCGCCCGCCAGGGCTCGGACCTGGTGCATCAGATCCGGATCGGGATCGCATCCGCCGCCTTGGGGACGGAAGTGGAGATTCCCCTGCTGGAGGGCGGTTCCGAGCAGGTGCGCATCCCGCCCGCCGTGCAACCGGGGGAGGTGATTAGGTTGCGCGGCAAAGGGACCGGACGCCTGGGCCGTCGCGGACGGGGCGATATGTTCGTGCGGGTGGAAGTGGAGGTTCCCCGCCGTCTGAGCCGTTCCGAGAAGGAAAGCCTGCGCCGCTACGCCGCCGCCCGGGGCGAGCAGGTGTCGGACTGAACTTCCGGCCCCGCCCCCTCCCGGCTTCGCCCCTTCTCCTGCCCTGGCTCCGGCTCAGCGTCCCGCCCGGGGGCGGTAGTTGATCTTTGGGGTCGTATCGCGGGTTGAAACCCGGGGAGCGGGGCGGAATAGAGTTTGGTAGAGAATCGGGCTAATGGCGGCGAATGGGTCGGGTGCCTGTTTTCCTGTGAGCGCGCCCCCGCCCGATGGTTTCCCGGCTGGGTTTCCCGATGGCTTCTCAGCCGGGTTCGCGTTTCGCTCCGTCGCCTTCACCGTCCCTCCAACGGCGTGTCGCCCGATGGGTTTCAGCCTGGTTTGCTTTTCGCGGTTTAGGTTTGGTTTTCGCGTTCTCAAACTTTTTTCAATTTTTTTGGGGGCCCGCCCGCCCCCGCGCCCGCCCACCCACAGTTTAAGGGGTTTTTTTGGAAATTCAAGAGGGTCGTTTTTTTGAGGGGTTGGGGATGGGGGGTGTTTGTGGGGGTGAGGGTGGTGGTTTCCTGTTGCTTGGGTCGTTTTGGGTAGGTGAGCCTGCGCCGCCGGAGGAGATCGGGGTGAGTTTGTGAGGTTGGGAAAAGAGGCCCGCTGGTTTCATCGGGTAGGGGTTGCGGCGGGCGGCGTATGCGGGGGGACTGGACCGTTGGCGATGTCCTCTCCGGCGTTTTGGGAGAGGTCTTGGCGCGCGGCGTGCGGCCGGGTGGATGTTGAGGTAGTTGATCTTTGGGGTCGTATCGCGGGTTGAAACTCGGGGAGCGGGGCGGAATATAGTTTGGTAGAGAATCGGGCTAATGGCGGCGAATGGGTCGGGCGCCTGTTGTCCTGTGAGCGTGCCCCCGCCCGATAGTTTCCTGGCTGGGTTTCCGATGGTTTCTTGGCCGGGTTCGCATTTCGCTTCGTTGCCTTCACTGTCCTTCCAACGGAGTGTCTCCCGGTTGGTTCTCGGCTAGGTTTGCTTTTCGCGGTTTAGGTTTGGTTTTCGCGTTCTCAAACTTTTTTCAATTTTTTGGGGGCCCGCCCGCCCCCGCGCCCGCCCACCCACAGTTTATGGGGTTTTTTTGAAAATTCAAGAGGGTCGTTTTTTTGAGGGGTTGGGGGTTCCTGTTTCGGCGGGGCGAAGGCGGAGGAGGGCGGGGTGGGGTTTTAGGTTGGGAAATGAGTCCCCGCTGGTTCGTCGGGGTGGGTCTTGGTGCCGGGCGTGTGGGGAATTGAACCATCCTTGCGTGTTGGGCGAGGCCTTGGCGTGTGGGGCCGGGTGGATGTTTGGGTTCGTCCCGCGGGTTTGGAACCCGGGAACCGGGTCGGCAATCGAGATTGGTCGAGAGGCGGGAGAATGGGGGTGAAGGATCGGGGCGCCTGTTCCTTCGAACGTTTCTCCCGTCCGATGGTTTCCCGGCTGGGTTTCCCCGATGGCTTCTCAGCCGGGTTCGCGTTTCGCTCCGTCGCCTTCACCGTTCTTCCAACGGCGTGCCGCTTGATGGGTTTCGGTCTGGTTTGCTTTTCGCGGTTTAGGTTTGGTTTTCGCGTTCTCAAACTTTTTTCAATTTTTTTGGGGGCCCGCCCGCCCCCGCGCCCGCCCACCCACAGTTTAAGGGGTTTTTTTGGAAATTCAAGAGGGTCGTTTTTTTGAGGGGTTGGGGATGGGGGGTGTTTGTGGGGGTGAGGGTGGTGGTTTCCTGTTGCTTGGGTCGTTTTGGGTAGGTGAGCCTGCGCCGCCGGAGGAGATCGGGGTGAGTTTGTGAGGTTGGGAAAAGAGGCCCGCTGGTTTCATCGGGTAGGGGTTGCGGCGGGCGGCGTATGCGGGGGGACTGGACCGTTGGCGATGTCCTCTCCGGCGTTTTGGGAGAGGTCTTGGCGCGCGGCGTGCGGCCGGGTGGATGTTGAGGTAGTTGATCTTTGGGGTCGTATCGCGGGTTGAAACCCGGGGAGCGGGGCGGAATATAGTTTGGTAGAGAATCGGGCTAATGGCGGCGAATGGGTCGGGCGCCTGTTGTCCTGTGAGCGTGCCCCCGCCCGATGGTTTCCCGGCTGGGTTTCCCGATGGCTTCTCAGCCGGGTTCGCGTTTCGCTCTGCCGCCTTCACCGTTCTTCCAACGGCGTGTCGCTTGATGGGTTTCAGCCTGGTTTGCTTTTCGCGGTTTAGGTTTGGTTTTCGCGTTCTCAAACTTTTTTCAATTTTTTTGGGGCCCGCCCGCCCCCGCGCCCGCCCACCCACAGTTTAAGGGGGTTTTTTTGAAAATTCAAGAGGGTCGTTTTTTGGTTGCGGAGTGAGGGGAGGGGTTGGTTGGGTTGTCGCGGGGTGGGGGGATTTGTTCGTGCAGGTGGGGTGGTGGTTTCTTGTTGTTTGGGTCGTTTCGGGTAGGTGAGCCTGCGCCGTTGCGCCGTCGACCGGGGTGGGCGGGTGTCGGACTGAAACTTCGGGGGCCCCGACCGGGTGGCCCATCCCCGGTTCGCCCTTAGTCCGCGCCCGCACCGGCCCCGCGTCCGTTTCGATTTGTCGCCGTCCCGCCTCCGCCCCTTCCCCCCGCCCACTCCTCCCGTGCCCCTGATGTTTTCATTAACGGGGGGTTGCGGGGGCTTTCATTAACGGGGGGTTTATATATAGCGGGGGAGGGTATTATAATGAAGAGGGAAGTTGAAAAAATATTCCACCCGCTTCCCCAGGCACCCCTGATGCTTCCGGTCGTATCCCGGCTTTCCCTGCATGTCCCCAGCGTCGGATTGATGGCCGACCTGCTGGGCGAACACGATCGCCACCTGCGAGTTTTGGAGTCCGCCTTCCCCGAGGTGGACATCGTGGCCCGCGGCGACCGGTTGCTGTTCAGCGGCGGGGAAACGGGGGCCCGCAACGCTTGCAAGGCCGCGCAGGAGATGCTGTTGCTCGTGCAACAGGGCCATCCGTTGCAGGAAGACGGCGTGCGGCGGGTGATTTCCATGATCAACGACGACGCGGACGCTTCGCCCAGCGGGGTGCTGGGGGAGGCGGTGACGGTGGGCCGGGGCCGGTTGATACGCCCCAAAACGGTCGGTCAGCACCGCTACATCACCGCCATCAGGGACCACACCCTGGTGTTCGGCATCGGTCCGGCGGGCACCGGCAAAACCTATCTGGCGATGGCGGCCGCAGTGGAGTCCCTGCTGGGAGGGAAAGCGCGCCGCATCGTGCTCACCCGCCCCGCGGTGGAGGCGGGGGAGCGGCTGGGGTTTCTGCCCGGCGACCCGGAAGCCAAAATCAACCCCTATCTGCGCCCCCTGTACGATGCGATGTACGAGATGCTGGACTCCGAGGAGGTGTCCCGGCGCTTGGAGCGGGGGGAGATCGAAATCGCCCCGCTGGCCTACATGCGGGGGCGCACCCTCAACGACGCCATCGTGGTCCTGGACGAGGCGCAGAACACCTCCGCCGCCCAAATGAAAATGTTTCTCACCCGGTTGGGTTTCAACTCGAAAATGGTCATCACCGGGGATGACACCCAGGTGGACCTGCCCGCCGATCGGCGCTCCGGCCTCAACCACGCCGGGTCCGTCCTGGCCGGCGTTCCGGACGTGGCGGTGGTGCGCCTGTCCAGCGCCGACGTAGTGCGGCACCGGATCGTGGCCGCAATTATCGACGCCTACCAGGACGCCTACCAGGACGCCGACCATAACGCCCGCCAAGGCGCCGACCGGGGCGCCCGGCAGGACGCGGAGCGGGGCCGGGGGAAGAAGGGGCGATGAGCGTCCGCCGCCTCCTGGCGCGCCTGGTCCTGGGATTGCTAGTGGTGGGCCTGTCCTGGGCCTCCCTGCTCATCGGCCAGCGGTTCACCGTCGCCGAAGCCGGACAACGCGCCCCGGAGACTTTTACCGCGGAAAGCGCGTTCTCCATCGAGGACACGGCGGAGACCGAACGGCGCCGGACGGCGGCCGCCGAGGCCGTCGCCCCCGTGTACCGGCGGGACGAAAACGTGGACCAGTTGGTGATCGAGGAAATCCGGTCCCTGTTCCGGGGAGTCAAACAGGATACCGTCCCGGACAACGCCCAGCCCCTGCCGCAGGTGACCATCCCCCCCACCCTCGCCCCCACCACCACGACCACCACGACTACCACCACCACGACCACCACGACTACCACCACCACGACCACGACTACCACCACCACTACGACCACCACCTTGCCGGAGACCACCCTGCCGGAAACAACTGCGGAGGAGCCGGAGGAGGTCGCGGAGGGAGACTCCCCAGGGGAAACCCCGGGAGCCGCCGAGCCCGCCGACGAGGGCCAAGAAACCCCCCCCGCCGGTCCCCCTACCAGAGAGGAGCAGGCGCCGGAGGAGGCCCCCGCGCCCGAAATCATTCGCGCCTCGGGGATCAGCGGGCGGGTGTTCGTTGACGTCGGCCTGGATGTGGTGTTCGACGAAGAGGCGGATGTGGGGCTGGCCGACGTCCGGCTGGTGGCCCAGGACTCCACCGGCGTCCAATACTCGGTCAACACCTCCCCCCGGGGGGCCTTCGCCCTGACCGGGATGGCCTCCGGCCCGGCCACGCTGACCGTCGACATCTCCACCGTCCCCGACCGCCTCACCACCACCTCCGACTGGTTGCATCGGCAGGTGGAACTGGCCGAAGGCGGAAACCTGGTCCTGGATCCGCTTCCGCTGTGGGTGCAGTTATCCCCCCGGCAGGCCCGTTTGGAAGCCCTGCGCACCGGCCGCCTGCTCCTGTCGGAGGAGGTGGTGATCGCACTGGCGAACCTGGCCGAGCAGGACGTGTTGCGGGAAATCCTGGGCCGGCGGTCCTGGTTGGACCTGGTGGAGCAGGAAACGGCCCGGCTGGCCGGCGAAGCCCTCGCCCAGAACGGGGGCATCACCAACGAGGAGTTGTCGGACGTGAAACAGGACTACCGCCTGCGCACCGTGTTGCTGCAACTCCCCGACGCCGACCCGGAACTGTGGCGCTCGCTGTCGGCGGTGATCACCCTGGTGGCCACCGAACTGCTGCAGGCCAACAAGACGGTGGACGAAGTGGAAACCGAGCGCCTGCGGGAGGAAGCGGCGGAGGCGGCGGCCTCCGAACCGGCCATGATCGAATACGAGGCGGGCACGGTGCTGGTCGAATCCGGGGAGGAGATCACCGACGAGGACATGCAACTGTTGCAGGCGGCCGGAGTTTTGGGGCTGGCCGCCCCCGGCTACATCGCCTTGGCGGCGACGGTGCTGCTGGTAGTGGGACTGCTGGGGGCGTACCTGATGCGGTTCCGTCCCGTAGTGTGGGGTTCGTTGCGCCGCCTGTCCCTGGTGGGCTTGCTGATCGTGCTGACCGCCTTGTCGGCCCGGAGCGTGGCCCTGTTCACCGACGCCGCCCCCGCGCTCGGTTTCCTGGTGCCGGCGGCCGCTTTCGGGTTGATGTCCGCCATCCTGTTCGACGCCCGCATCGCGGTTCTGTTCTCGGTGGTGAGCGGCTCGATGACGGCCATCGCCACCCTGGACGTCGCCTACTCCCTGTTCGCCCTGCTGTCCACCCTGGTTCCGGTGCTGTTCGTTTCCGCTATTTCCTCCCGGGGTTCCCTGCGGATGGCGGTGCTGTACATGGTGGGGCTGTTGGGGGCGCTGGCGGGCGGCATCGCCTGGTTTTTCCAGGTGGACGCCAACCTGCTGACCGTGGTCGGGATCGGGGCCCTGAACGGGTTCGTGTCCGGTCTTTTAGGCAGCGCCCTGCTCTCCTTTTTGGAGATCGCCTTCGATCTGACCACCTCCCTGCGCCTGTTGGACCTCACCGACCGCAACCATCCCGCCCTGCGCCTGTTGGAGGAGAAAGCCCTGGGGACTTTCAACCATTCGCTGATGGTGGGCACGTTGGCCGACCGGGCCGCCCGGGCCATCGGCGCCGACCCGTTGCTGGCCCGGGCGGCCGCCTATTATCACGACCTGGGCAAAACCGACGTCCCCCATTTCTTCATCGAAAACCAGTTCGGGGCCCAGAACCCGCACGACTACCTGACTCCCGAACAGTCGGTGGAAGTGATCCGGGATCACGTTCGGAAAGGGGTGGGGCTGGCCCGTCAGTACCGCATTCCCTCCGAGGTGGCGGAGGCGGTGGTGACCCATCACGGCGACGGGGTGATGCATTTCTTCTACAACAAGGCGACGGAGCTGTACGGGGCGGAGGCGGTGGACGTGGAGGATTACCGCCACATCGGCCACAAACCGGTGCGCAAGGAGATGGCCATCGTGATGATGGCCGACTCGGTGGAGGGGGCGTGCCGGGCGGTGTTCCAAAAAGAGGAGGCCTCGGTGGAGAAAATCGCCGACTTGGTGGAGCGGGTGGTGGGGGAGAAAATGGCCGACGGGCAACTGTCGGAGAGCGACATCACGTTGGGCGACCTGACCGCGGTCAAGGCGGCCATGGTGGGGGCCCTGGTCGGCTACTACCACCAGCGCATCCCCTACCCGAACTTCCCCGACGGCGACCCCTTTCCGGGGAACGCATGAAACCCGCCCCCGCCCCGCAAAGAGAAAATCATCCCTGGTAAACTGGGAGGGCTCGTGGATATTCACATCGAGGACGAACAGGAAGTTCCCTTATCCCGCGGCCGCTGGCGGCGGCTGGCGGGACTGGTGTTGGAGCGGGAGGGTTTGCCGGACAACGCCGAAGTGGGCGTGCGTTTTGTGACCGATGAGCGGATGGCCCGCCTCAACTTTCGGTTTCTGGGCCGGGAGGGCCCCACCGATGTGCTGTCCCTGCCCATTGAAAACCTGAGGCCGGGCGGGGGCTGGCCGGACACCGGCGGGGCCCCGCTCAACCTGGGGGACGTGTTCGCCGCCCCCTCCTACGTTCACCGCCGGGCGGCCCGGCGGGGGGCCGACCCCGAAAACGAAATGGGGCTGATGGTGGTGCACGGCCTCCTGCACCTGCTCGGTTACGACCATCAACGCCCCGGGGAGGCGGCCCGGATGAAAAGCCGGGAACAGGCGTTGCTGTCCGAGGCGGGAGTGGGGACAGGGGGCGAAAGCGGGGCGGGGAAAACGGGGGCGGGATTATGATCCTGGCGGCTTTGGCGGTAACGGGCCTGATGGTGGCCGCGGCCGGGGCCCTGCGGGCGGCGGGGGCGTCGCTGGTGCGCACCCCCCGGGCCGAGGCCTTGCACGATGCGGCGGAAGGGAACCGGCGGGCCGAGGCGGTGGCCCGGTTGCTGGAGGACCGGGCCAGCATTCAGCCATCCGTTTCCCTGGTGCATTCCCTGCTTTTGGTAACGGCGGCCATCCCGGCCGCGTGGGCGGCGGTGATGGTTTTGAACGGCTGGGCGCTGGCTTTCGGCCTGCTGGCCTTCGGGGTCGGGTTGGTGGCCCTGGTGGAGTTGTTTCCCCGCACTTTCGGACGCAGCCATCCCCGGCGGATCGCCTACTGGTTTTGGTGGTTGCTGACGGCGGCCATTGCGGTGGGGCGGCGCACGGTGGATCTGGTCAACGAAGAGGATGAACCGGCGGCGGGCCGCCCCGATGACGACCACGACGAGGCGGATCGGGAGGAGATACGCCTCATATCCTCGGTGCTGGAATTCTCCGACGCCATCGTGCGGGAAGTGATGGTGCCCCGCACCGACATGGTCACCCTGTCGGCCTCCCTCACCATGCGGGAGGCCCGCGACCGGGCGGTGAAAAGCGGGTTTTCCCGGATTCCGGTAACCGGCGGGGGGGCGGACGACATCATCGGACTGCTGTACGCCAAAGACCTGTTGCGGCTGATGGGGGAAAGCCCCCCCGACATTCCCCTGCCGGAGATCATCCGCCCGGTGCATTTCGTGCCCGAAACCAAAACCGTGCATGCGTTGCTACGGGAAATGCAGGCCTCGCAAGTGCACATCGCGGTGGCCGTGGACGAGTTCGGGGGAACGGCCGGGCTGGTGACCATCGAGGATCTGCTGGAGGAGTTGGTGGGGGAAATCGTTGATGAATACGACAACGAACCGCCCATGGTGCAGACCTTGGAAGACGGGGATTATCTGGTGGACGCCCGGTTGTCGGTGGACGACCTGAACCGGATAATCGGCGTTCATCTCCCCGACGAGGAGTGGGACACGGTGGGCGGGTTGGTGCTGGGGCTGGCCGGGCGGGTGCCCAACATCGGGGAAAGTTTCGACGCCGGCGGGGCGCGGCTCACCTCCGAACGGGTGCAGGGGCGCCGGGTGGAACGGGTGCGGGTGCAAGTTTTGGAAACCCCCGTTGCCGCCAAATAACGGGTCCCCCGCAGACGGTTGCCGGTCGGGGGTGGCGGCGGTGGCGGGCCGCCCCAACGTGGGCAAATCCACCCTGGTCAACGCCTTGGTGGGGGAGAAGGTGTCCATCACCTCCCCCCGGCCGCAGACCACCCGCTTCGCGGTGCGGGGAGTGTTGAATATTTACGACCGGGCCGGCCGAAACGACCAGGACAAACGGGCCAACCGGGCCAGCCCGGGCGGGCCGGGGAGCGGGCGCCTGCGGGCGCAGGTGACGCTGGCCGACACCCCCGGCCTGCACAAGCCCCGCACCGCCTTGGGGGAGCGGCTGAACGGGGTCGTGTACCGGGCCGTGGCCGAGGCGGACTGCGCGTTGGCCGTGTTCGACGTCTGCGCCGGGATCGGTCCGGGGGACCGGATGACCGCCGAACGGTTGCGGGAGACGATTTCGCCCGAACGGGTGGTGGCGGCCCTCAACAAGGTGGACAAGGTCGGACCCGGGCGGATAGCCGAACAGCTGTCCCGGGCCGCCTTGTGGGACTTCGGGGCCTACGTTCCGGTTTCCGCCCGCACCGGGGACGGGCTGGATCGGGTGGCGGACGAGCTGGTTTCCCGCATGCCGGAAGGGCCGGTGTTTTTCCCGGAGGGCCAGCTGAGCGACCAGCCCCCGCAGGTAATGGTCGCCGAAATTATCCGGGAGAAACTGTTGGAGCGGTTGCGGGACGAGTTGCCCCATGCGACGGCGGTGACGGCCGACCTGGTGGAAACGGGCCCGGAGGCGGGCGGCCTGCTCCGGGCGGAGGCGGTGATCTACGTGGAGCGCAATTCCCAAAAAGGGATCGTGATCGGGGCGGGCGGGTCGGCGCTGAAAGCGGTCGGCATCCGGGTCCGCCGCGAGTTGGAGGCGCGTCTGGGCCGGAAGATTTTCCTGGAAATGCGGGTAAAAGTAGAGCGGGATTGGCAAAGCCGTCCGGAGGTAATCCGCCGCTTGGGTTTGTAAAAGGCGGGCGCCGGTTCGCCTGCGTACGGGACCCCGCCCTTCTGGGACCGGCGACGCCCCGGCCGGGCGGGCGTTGGCCGGACCCCCGGGGGCGTAGACGGGATTGGAACGCAGGCCGCGGGGGCCGGCGCGGTGGATGTTTGGGGGCGGCGGGGCGGGTATGACTTGACAAATCGGGGGGGGGGGGGGGTAGCGTTTGCCATGCCGGGCCTGTAAAAGGGGTCCGGCGCCCTGAGGTTTGGGGCTGGTTGCTAGAAAGGAGCTGCGATGCGGCGGGTATTGGCGTGGGCGGCGGGGTTGGGTTTGTTGGGTGCGGCGTTGTTGGTTTCGGTTCCGGTGGGGGGGCAGACGACGATTACGTTGAGCCTGATTAAGCCCGCCGCCGGGGATTCGGCGGAGATGACGATTACCAGTATGGGGGAGGATGACGGTCTTTTGATAGGGGTGGTGCGGGCGACATCGGCGTCGGCGGTGGGTTCTTCTGGGGTTACGGTGGCGGTGACGGTGACTAATTGGAGTGGTACCACGTTGTCGAGGTTATGTACGAAGACGAGCACTGCGCTTAATAATTGCGGCATTGCAGATTTTGGTTTTTGGTCGGGTGGTACGAGCGGTGGTGTTAATGATCTATCCTTTAATGTGACAATCGACGCGGGGGAGACGAGCGGGGAAACTGTTTTGTGGGTTTATCCTGTTCCTGATGATATTTCGGAGAGCGGAACTGATGGTTTTACTATTTCGGGCTCGGCGACGGGGTATACGTTTACTCCAGCTTATATAACTCTTGTAGATTCGGAACGGACTATTCGTTTGAATGGGCCGGCTTTGAATTTGTCTGAGCCCTGTGAAGGGTTTCCTGGTGCTGTGCATACCGAATTGAGGGTTGATATAGGCGGTGGGACCACTTGGGATACTTTCTATACTGCGCGTAATTCCGTTGTTGGTGCTATGAATTTAACTATTGTGTCGGTGGACGGGACTGCGACAGTGGGTACTGATTACGTTTTTACTAATACTGGTGGGAGTCGATTTGAGCTTCCCTCGGGTAACCTTTGGAGGGCGGGGACGGATCGGGGGAGTGTCTCCCTAAACTGTGTTGCGAATGATGATGCTGTGGTGGAGGGTCCTGAGACTTTCCGGATTAGCCTTAGCGGTATTCCCAGCGGGTATAGAGCGTTGGGGCGTGAGTATGTTATTTCGGATAATGATGCTGATGTTACGTTGTCGGTGAGTCCGGAGGTGGTGGAGGAGGGGAGTTCGGAGGATGTGACGGTGACGGCGAAGTTCGCGGGGACGTCGTCGGTGTTGACGGATCCGGTGGATGTGACGGTGACGTTGGCGGGGGCTGAGCCCAATGGGGCGACTCTGGGAACGGATTTCACAGTGTCGGGGTCGGGTGCGGACAGTAATGAGGTTACGGTCAGCATCCCGGCGGGGGCTCTGCAGGGGAGCGCCACGGTGCGGGTGACGGCGGCGGCGGATAACGACTTTGAGGGCGGGGGCACGGAGGCGGTGACGGTGTCCGGGGAGGCGAGCGTGGGGGGCGAGGAGGTGGATGTTACCGAGGCGGAATTGGCGGTTTCCGAGCCGATTGTGACGTTGAGTTTTCATGAGGCCGTTAGCGGGGAGGCGGCGTTGGCGGGGGTGGTGGAGGGCGCCGGGGAGCAGGTGGTGCGGGTGCGGGCGAGTGTGAATCAGGCGGTGTCGTCTGATACGACGGTGGCGGTGACGGCGGGCGCCGCGGGAGGGACGGCCGCGGCGACCGATTATACGGTGTCGTCGGGGACGATGAACGTGGTTATCCCGAGCGGGCAGACGAGTGGTTCGGCGGATGTGCGGGTTACGCCGACGGCGGATACGGCGGTGGAGGGCGAGGAGACGATTCGGTTCAGCGGAACGGCGTCGGGGTTTGTGGTGAACGAGGCTGATTTGAGTATTTTGGAGCCGATTGAGATCAGCTTGAGTAGCAGTTCGGTGGGTGAAGGGGATACGAACGCGGGGGCGGTGTCGGCGACGGCCGCCTTCCCGGGCGTTACGACGTCGTCGTTGACGGATCCGGTGGTTGTGACGTTGTCGTTCACTCCGGGCGCCGATGCGGAGGCGGCGGATTTCACCGCTCCGGGGACGGCGGTGACGTTGACCATCCCGGCCGGTGCGACGCTTACTAGCAGCGGGACGGTGTTGACGGGGTTGATGATCGACGACGATGTGTTGGCGGAGGGTCCCGAAGTCATCGATGTGGGGGGTGTTGCGGAGGGGTTTGCGGTGATGGGGGCGCCGTTGACGATCACCGATAATGATTTGGGGATTACGTTGCAGGCGGACACTGATGTTTCCACCACGGCTCCGCCGTTTGAGAAGGCCTTGTCGGAGGGAGGTACGCCGTCGGTGCGGGTGCGGGCCTCGCTGGGGTCGGGAGTGACGAATCAGACGGGCGGGGGTTTGGCGGTGTCGGTTACGGCGGGGGAGGAGTCGCCGATTTCCGCGGCGGGGGGCGGGGTTGATTTCACCGCTCCCTCATCGCCGGCGACGGTGACCATTCCCGTCGGGCAAACGCAGAGCGGGTGGACGACGCTGAGCGGGTTGCAGGTTACCGATGATTCGGTGACGGAGGGGGCGGAGACGTTTCGGGTTACCGGTACCGTTACCATTCCCGGCGGGACGGTTGCCCACGATACGCTCACTATCGGGGCCAGCGACAATGAGATGGAGGTGTCGGTGTCGCCGGGGACGATAATAGAGGGAGGGACGGCGCATACGATTACGGTTACCGCCGGGTTCCGGGGCGCGACCAGCTCCGAGTTAACAGCGGCGACGCAGGTGAGCGTGGCGGTAGCGACCGGGGACGCCAACGGGGCTACTTTGGCTTCGTCGTGTCCGCCGACTACCGAGGACGCGTGCGTGAGTTCGGCGTCGTTTAACGTCAGCATCCCCGCCGGGCAGACATCGGGTAGCGGCACGTTTGATGTGACGGCCCGGGATGACGGCACGGTGGAGGCGGGCGGGGAGACGTTGAAGATTACGGGCACGGCGGGGACTTCCAACTCGGATTCGGATACGTTGCGTATCGTGGACTCCGGGATAACGTTGGCTTTTCAGAACGCGGCTGACAACAGCGCGTTGACGTCGCTGGCGGAAGGAGCCGCGGCGACGACGGTGCAGGTGCAGGTCACCATGCCCGCCTCGACCGCGTCGCCGAGGGTGGTGGGTCTCAACATCGCCGCCGGGGTCGATACCGTGGAAGACACCGACGGGTCCTTTGCGATGCGGGAGGACTTCCGGGTAAGCGGCATAACCAACCCGACGAACACTCCCGCCAACCACGACTTGGGAGTGGAGGTGCCTGCTAACTCGACGACCGGGACGGCGAACTTCACGATCACGGTCAACGACGACAACATAGTAGATGGCGACAAGACGATTCAGATCACGGGTAGCGATGTGGGTTCGGTTCCGGTGGTGGGATCCAGTTTGACGATTACCGACAACGATACCGCTCCGACCAACATCGACTTGGAGGTGGCGTCTTTCCAGGATACGAACGGGAACGACGTGGAAATCGTGCGGGAGGACAGCGGCACGACCCGGGTGCGGGTGCGGGCTTCCTACCAGGGCGCCACGGTGCTGTCGGAGCCGACGACCGTTGCGTTGGCGGTGGGAACTTCGGGGGAGGCTACTTCCGGGACCGACTACCAGGCGGTGACCGGCGCTACCGTCACCATTGCCGCCCATGAGTCCAGCGGGGAGGACACGTTTGAGCTGGTGATAGGCAACGCCGAAAACGACGCCACCGCGGAAGGCCCGGAGACGGTGACCATCGCCGGGAGCGTTACCGGGTTTACCGTCGCTCCCACGTCGTTGACGATCGTCGACGATGACTATCCGGTCACCTTGGAGTTGCTGGACTCCTCCAATGATCCCCTTACCCGGGTCGGGGAAGGGGATGCGTCTCAAACCGTGACTGTGCGCGCTTCCTACCCCGGGACCAACACCCAACCCGACGCGCAGACGATACGGGTCAACGTAGGCGGGGACGCCTCCTCCGTCTCCGCCGCCGATTATCGGGCTACTTTCGCCGCTGACCCGTTTGAGATAACCATCCCGGGTGGTGATAACTCCGCCACCGGGACTTTCACCCTCGCGGTCGTTGACGACAACATCGATGAAGAAGATGAAACCCTGCAAGTAGCCGGTGCCCTGGATGGGTTCGTCGTCATCCCCGCCGTGCTCACCGTTGCCGACGACGACGGTCCCCCCACCGGGATCACCTTGTCCGTAAACCCGAGGTCTGTTAGCGAGAACCGGGGAACCTCCCGCCTTGCCGTGACCGTCACCGCCACTTTGGTGGGCAGTCGTCGCACCGAGCCCACTTCCGTGCGGGTCAGCATCGGCGGTTCCGGGAGTACGGCCTCGAGCGGCACCGACTACCAAAATCTCAGCCCGCGTTCTTTGACTATCATCATCCCCGCCGAGCAGTCATCCGGTACGGGAACTTTCCGGGTGGTCATCCTCAGCGACTCCCGGTCCGAGCAAACGGAACGCATCGCCGTAACCGGTGTCGCCGCCGCCCTCAACAACGCTTCCCACACCGCGTACCTCCAAATCACCAACGTAGAATCCGCCGACCCCGGCGGAGGAGGCGGCGGAGGAGGAGCCCCGCCCCCCAGCGGCGGCGGAGGCGGAGGGGGAGGCGCGCCGCCTCCCGTCGGGCCGCCAGCCCCGCCCCCTCCGGCGCCGGTATGCCAAGGGCGGTTCTGCGATGACGACGGCAGCGTCCACCAAGCCAACATCGAACAGATCGCCGTCTGGGAGATCACCTTGGGATGCGATGCCCAGGACGCCGCCAAGTTCTGCCCGTCGGCGCAGATCACCCGCCGGCAGATGGCCGCTTTCCTGCACCGGGCGGTAAACCGGCGCTGGCCCATCACACCCCCTGAAGGCATAGAAATCAGCGACGTACCCGCCGACGCCTGGTACCGCGCATTCGCCGATTGGGTGGTCTCCACCGGGGCCTTCGCCGCTCCCGACGGGGTGTTCGATCCCAGTGGGGTGGTCACCAGGGCGGATATGGCGGTGATGATGATCGCCTCCTTCCCCGACATAAACGGCGTCGACGAGCCCGAAGGCCTGTTCAACGACGTGGCGGGCGCGGACCCGGAGGTGGTGCGGGCCGTGGAGGGGATGTATCACACCGGCGTTACCAGAGGGTGTAGCGCCGAGCCTCTCAACTACTGCCCCGACCAGCCCGTAACCCGGGCGCAGATGGCTTCCTTCTTCGTCCGCGCCGTCAACTACACCCCGCCCGCCGCCGAGTCGTAACCGCGTCGGTGTCTTTTCGGTGAGTCCGCCCTGGTCGCGGGTGGTGAGGGTCAGCCGCACCCGGTTGTACCTGATGTCTATATCGGGGGGACGCGAAACCCTGGCCGCGGGCACCCGAGCCGGGCGGGCGTTGGCCGGAGCCCTCCGGGGGCGTAGACGGGATTGGAACGCAGGCGCGGGGCCCCGCCGCGGTGGATGTTTGGGGGCGGCGGGGCGGGTATGACTTGACAAATCGGGGGGGGGGGGGGGGGGTAGCGTTTTGCCTGTCGGGCTTGTAATAGGGGTTCCGGTGCCCCTGAGGTTGGGGCTGGTTGCTAGAAAGGAGCTGCGATGCGGCGGGTATTGGCGTGGGCGGCGGGGTTGGGTTTGTTGGGTGCGGCGTTGTTGGTTTCGGTTCCGGTGGGGGGGCAGACGACGATTACGTTGAGCTTTGTTGAGCCCGGTACCGGGGGTTCGGCGGATAGGACGGTTACCAGGTTGGAGGAGGATGGCGGTCTGGTGAAGGGAGTGGTGCGGGCGACGGCGGCGTCGGCGGTGGGTTCTACTGCGGTTACGGTGTCGGTTACGGTGACCGATTGGCTCAGGACCGCGATTTCGGATAGATGTGTGAAGACGGCCACTTCGCTTAATAATTGCATTGGGGATTTTGGTATTTGGTCGGGCGGTACGGACGGTGGTGTTAATGATAGAACTTTTAGCGTGACAATAGCCGCGGGGGCGACGAGCGGGGAAACTGATCTCTGGGTTACGACTGTTCCTGATGATGTTACAGAGCCTAATGATGGTTTTACCATTTCGGGCACGGCATCGGGTTATACGGTGAATCAGGCTAATATATCTGTTGGGGATGAGGAGCGGGCTGTCCGTTTGGGAGGGCCCGAGGGGTTGAATTTGTCTGAGCCCTGTACAGGGTTTCCTGGTAATTTACTAAATAATGATAGGGAGGGTTTGAGGATTGATTTGGGTGAGGGGAAAAGTTGGGATTGGGATCAATTCGGTCATTCTAGTGGTAATCAGTGGACTGATACTCTAACTGTAAAGATTGTGTCGGTGGATGGGACTGCTACACAGGGTACTGATTACGTTTTTACTGCTACTAATGACCCTCAATTTCGGCTTCCCTCGGGTAACATTTGGAGGAATGAGCTGGATCAGGGGAGCGTCGCCCTAAACTGTGCGCCTGATGATAAGGTGGTGGAGGGTCCTGAGACTTTCCAGATTAGCGTTAGTGTTCCTAGTGGTTTTAGAGCGGTGGGGCATGAGTATGTTATTTCGGATGATGATACTGATGTTACGTTGTCGGTGAGTCCGGAGGTGGTGGAGGAGGGGAGTTCGGAGGATGTGACGGTGACGGCGAAGTTCGCGGGGACGTCGTCGGTGTTGACGGATCCGGTGGATGTGACGGTGACGTTGGCGGGGGCTGAAACCAACGGGGCGACTCTGGGAACGGATTTCACGACGTCGGGGACGGGTGCGGACAGTAATGAGGTTACGGTCAGCATCCCGGCGGGGGCTCTGCAGGGGAGCGCCACGGTGCGGGTGACGGCGGCGGCGGATAACGACTTTGAGGGCGGGGGCACGGAGGCGGTGACGGTGTCCGGGGAGGCGAGCGTGGGGGGCGAGGAGGTGGATGTTACCGAGGCGGAATTGGCGGTTTCCGAGCCGATTGTGACGTTGAGTTTTCGTGAAGCCGTTAGCGGGGAGGCGGCGTTGGCGGGGGTGGTGGAGGGCGCCGGGGAGCAGGTGGTGCGGGTGCGGGCGAGTGTGAATCAGGCGGTGTCGTCTGATACGACGGTGGCGGTGACGGCGGGCGCCGCGGGGGGGACGGCCGCGGCGACCGATTATACGGTGTCGTCGGGGACGATGAACGTGGTTATCCCGAGCGGGCAGACGAGTGGTTCGGCGGATGTGCGGGTTACGCCGACGGCGGATACGGCGGTGGAGGGCGAGGAGACGATTCGGTTCAGCGGAACGGCGTCGGGGTTTGTGGTGAACGAGGCTGATTTGAGTATTTTGGAGCCGATTGAGATCAGCTTGAGTAGCAGTTCGGTGGGTGAAGGGGATACGAACGCGGGGGCGGTGTCGGCGACGGCCGCCTTCCCGGGCGTTACGACGTCGTCGTTGGCGGATCCGGTGGTTGTGACGTTGTCGTTCACCGCGGGCGCCGATGCGGAGGCGGCGGATTTCACCGCTCCGGGGACGGCGGTGACGTTGACTATCCCGGTCGGTACGACCTCCACTAGCAGCGGGACGGCGTTGACGGGGTTGATGATCGACGACGATGTGTTGGCGGAGGGTCCCGAAGTCATAGATGTAGAGGGTACGGCGGAGGGGTTTGCGGTGACGGGGGCGACGTTGACGATCACCGATGATGATTTGGGGATTACGTTGGAGGCGGACACTGATGTTTCCACCACGGCTCCGCCGTTTGAGAAGGCCTTGTCGGAGGGAGGTACGCCGTCGGTGCGGGTGCGGGCCTCGCTGGGGTCGGGAGTGACGAATGCGACGGGCGGGGGTTTGGCGGTGTCGGTTACGGCGGGGGAGGAGTCGCCGATTTCCGCGGCGGGGGGCGGGGTTGATTTCACCGCTCCCTCATCGCCGGCGACGGTGACCATTCCCGTCGGGCAAACGCAGAGTGGGTGGACGACGCTGAGCGGGTTGCAGGTTACCGATGATTCGGTGACGGAGGGGGCGGAGACGTTTCGGGTTACCGGTACCGTTACCGTCCCCGGGGGGACGGTTGCCCACGATACGCTTACTATCGGGGCTAGCGACGACGAGCTGGAGGTGTCGGTATCACCGGGGACTGTGATCGAGCGATCGGCGGCGCATACCATTACGGTTACCGCCGGGTTCCGGGGCGCGACCAGCTCCGAGTTGTCGGCGAATACGCAGGTGAGCGTGGCGGTGGCGACCGGGGACACCAATGGGGCTTCTTTGGTTTCGCCGTGTCCGGTGACTACCGAGGACGCGTGCGTGGCTTCGACATCGTTTAATTTCAACATTACCGCCGGGCAGACATCGGGCAACGGCACGTTTGATGTGACGGCCTCGGATGACGGCACTGTGGAGGCGGGCGGGGAGACGTTGAAGGTTACGGGCACGGCGGGGACTTCCAACTCGGATTCGGCTACGTTGCGTATCGTGGACTCCGGGATAACGTTATCGTTCCAGAACGCGGCTGATAACAGCGCGTTGACGTCGGTGGCGGAAGGAGCCGCGGCGACGACGGTGCAGGTGCAGGTCACCATGCCCGCCTCGACCGCGTCGCCGAGGGTGGTGGGTCTCAACATCGCCCCTGGGCCTGATGCCGTGGAAGATACCGACGGGTCCTTTGCGATGCGGGAGGACTTCCGGGTAAGCGGCATAAGCAACCCGACGGGCACTCCCGCCAACCACGATTTGGGAGTGGAGGTGCCTGCTAACACGACGACCGGGACGGCGAACTTCACGATCACGGTCAACGATGACAACATAGTTGACGGCGACAAGACGATTCAGATCACGGGTAGCGATGTGGGTTCGGTGTCGGTGGTGGGATCCAGTTTGACGATTACCGACAACGATACCGCTCCGACCAACATCGACCTGGAGGTGGCGTCTTTCCAGGATACGAACGGGAACGACGTGGAAATCGTGCGGGAGGACAGCGGCACGACCCGGGTGCGGGTGCGGGCTTCCTATCAGGGCACGACGGTGCTGTCGGAGCCGACGATCGTTATGTTGACGGTGGGAACTTCGGGGGAGGCTACTTCCGGGACCGACTACCAGGCGGTGACCGGCGCTACCGTCACCATTGCCGCCCATGAGTCCAGCGGGGAGGACACGTTTGAGCTGGTGATAGGCAACGCCGAAAACGACGCCACCGCGGAAGGCCCGGAGACGGTGACCATCGCCGGGAGCGTTACCGGGTTTACCGTCGCTCCCACGTCGTTGACGATCGTCGACGATGACTATCCGGTCACCTTGGAGTTGCTGGACTCCTCCAATGATCCCCTTACCCGGGTCGGGGAAGGGGATGCGTCTCAAACCGTGACCGTACGGGCTTCCTACCCCGGGACCAACACCCAACCCGACGCGCAGACGATACGGGTCAACATAGGCGGGGACGCCTCCACCGTTTCCGCCGCTGACTATCAGGCTACTGCCGCTGACCCGTTTGAGATCACCATCCCCGGCAGTGGTAACTCCGCCACCGCCGATTTCACCCTCGCGGTCGTTGACGACAGCCTCGATGAAGAAGACGAAACTCTGCAAATAACCGGTACACTGGACCGGTTCGCCGTTGTCCCCGCCGTGCTCACCATTGCCGACAACGACGACCCCCCCACCGGGATCACCATGTCCGTAAACCCGAGGTCCGTTCCTGAGAACCGGGGAACCTCCCGTCTTACTGTAACCGTAACCGCCGCTTTGGTGGGCAGCCGTCGCACCGAGCCCACCCCGGTGCGGGTCAACATAGGCGGCTCGGGGAGCACCGCCTCGAGCGGCACCGACTACCAAAATCTCAGCCCGCGTTCTTTGACTATCATCATCCCCGCCGAGCAGTCATCCGGTACGGGAACTTTCCGGGTGGTCATCCTCAGCGACTCCCGGTCCGAGCAAACGGAACGCATCGCCGTAACCGGAACCGCCGCCGCCCTCAACAACGCTTCCCACACCGCGTACCTCCAAATCACCAACGTAGACTCCGTCGACCCCGGCGGAGGAGGAGGCGGCGGAGGAGGCGGAGCCCCGCCCCCCAGCGGCGGCGGAGGCGGAGGGGGAGGAGGCGGTGGGGGCGCGCCGCCTCCCGTCGGGCCGGTTGCCCTGCCCCCGCCCCCGGCGCCGGTATGCCAAGGGCGGTTCTGCGACGACGACGGCAGCGTCCACCAAGCCAACATCGAACAAATCGCCGTCTGGGAGATCACCCTGGGATGCGACGCCCAGGACGCCGCCAAGTTCTGCCCGTCGGCGCAGATCACCCGCCGGCAGATGGCCGCTTTCCTGCACCGGGCGGTAAACCGGCGCTGGCCCATCACACCTCCCGAAGGCATAGAAATCAGCGACGTCCCCGCCGACGCCTGGTACCGCGCATTCGCCGATTGGGTGGTCTCCACCGGGGCCTTCGCCGCTCCTGACGGGGTGTTCAATCCCGGCGGGGTGGTAACCCGGGCGGATATGGCGGTGATGATGATCGCCTCCTTCCCCGACATAAACGCCGTCGACGAGCCCGAAGGCCTGTTCAACGACGTGGCGGGCGCGGACCCGGAGGTGGTGCGGGCCGTGGAGGGGATGTATCACACCGGCGTTACCAGAGGGTGTAGCGCCGAGCCTCTCAACTACTGTCCCGACCAGCCCGTAACCCGGGCGCAGATGGCTTCCTTCTTCGTCCGCGCCGTCAACTACACCCCGCCCGCCGCCGGCGAATAACCCGCCCCGGTTGCGGTTTAGCGGTTCGGGGAGGCCGATCGGGTGGCGCGGGGCCGCCGCAGGTGAGTTGCTTGGGGGGCGGTTGCGTGGGTTTGACTTGACAAATTGGGGGGGGGGGTAGCGTTTGCCATGCCGGGCCTGTAAGGGGGTCCGGCGGGCCCTGAAGGATGGGGCCGGTTGTTGAGAGGAGGCCGGCTATGCGACGGGTATTGGCGTGGGCGGCGGGGTTGGGTTTGTTGGCGGGGTGGGCGTTGCTGGTTACGGTCCCGGCGGGGGGGCAGACGGCGATTACGTTGAGCTTGGTATCGCTGGGGGCCACGGTTACCAGCATAGGGGAGGATGACGCTCAGCTTATCGCGGCGTTGCGGGCGTCGGTGCCGTCGGATGTGTCTGCTAATGTTACGGTGTCGGTGACGGTGGGAGGGTCGGGTAGCACCGCCACGCTGGGGACTAGTTGTACGGTTACGGGTATTGTTAGTATTGGTAATTGCGGTGGGGATTATGGTGTTTATACGACTGGCACGGGTGATGGTATTAATGATAATACCTTTAGTATGATTATAGATGCGAATACGAAGAGCAAGGATGCTGCTATATGGATTAAGACTACGGCTGACAAGGTTACGGAGAATAATGAGATTATCAGGATTTCGGGTACGACTACGGCATCGGGGTATTCGGTGAGTAATTTGGATATTACTATTAATGATGAGGATCGGTCTATTTTGGTGAGTGGGCCGACTTTGCAGTTGCGGGAGGGGTGTTCCGGTTTTCCTGGTGAGTTGAGGAGGTCGGTGAGGGCTACTTTGGGTGGTGGGAGCAGTAGGGATAGCTTCGTTGCTTCTCAAACTAGTAGTTATACGTCTGGAATGAAATTGTTTATTATATATGTTAATGGGACTGCGGTGGAGGGTACTCATTTCCAATTTACTAATGATTGGGGAAATCATGTTTGGATTGGTGTGCGTGGTTTGACTGCGAATCAATTGTTCTATGACTCCGGTATTTTCCGGGGTAGGCATGGGATAGCTTACCTGTTATCAAACACGGTTCGTGGTTACACGTGTAACGATCAGGATACTGTGGCGGGGGATCCTAAGACTTTTCAGATTAGTTTTTCGGGTGCTCCTGCGGGGTTTACGGTGTTGGGGCAGGAGTATCTTATTTATGATGATGATGGTGTGGTTTTGTCGGTGGATACCGATAGCGGGGAGGATGGGGTTCAGTCGACGTTGGCGGAGGGGGCTAGCGGGTCGGGGGCGGTAGTGTCGGCGGCTTTCCCGGCGGCGACGACTAGTTCGACTATTAGTTCGGAGACGGCGGTGACCTTGTCGGCGGCGGGGAAGACGTCTCCGGGCGCGGGGGAGGCGGGGACCGCGGATTTGTCGTATGCTCCGCCGACGCCGAATACGATTACCGTCCCGGCTAATTCGTTAACGGTGTCGGGGACGACCACATTGACGGGGTTGACGGTTGCCGATGATATGGTGGTGGAGGGTCCGGAGACGTTTACGGTGGGGGGTTCGTCGGCGTTGGGGGATGCGGGTGGGGCGGTGGTGACGATTGTGGATGATGATGCTGATGTTGCGTTGTCGGTGAGTCCGGGGGAGGTGGAGGAGGGCCCGGACGGGGCGGAGGTGACGGTGACGGCCCGGTTTGCGGGGGATTCGTCGGTTTTGACGTCCCCGACGGAGGTGGTGGTGTCGTTGGCGGGGGCTGCGGTCAATGGGGCGGCTTTGGGGTCGGATTTCACGGTGTCGGGGGCGGGGGTGACGGGCGGTAATCAGTTTACGGTGAGCATCCCGGCGGGGGATTTGGCGGGGAGCGGGACGGTGCGGGTTACGGCGCCGGTGGATGCCGATGGCCGGGAGGTGGTGGCGGTGTCCGGGGCGGCGGAGGTGGGGGGTATGGGCGTGGGGGTGGAGGGGGCTGAGTTGGATATTGTGGATCCGGGTATTTCGTTGAGTTTCCACGAGGCGGACAGCGGGGAGGCGGCGCTGTCGAATATCAGCGAAGGCGGGGGGAGCCGGACGATACGGGTGCGGGCCGAGGCGAGCGCGGCGGTGTCGGGGAGTACGACGGTGGCGGTGACGGTGGGCGCTGCGGGGGGGACGGCGGCGTCCTGTACGGGGAGCGGGCAGGCGCGGGTGTGCCCTGATTTCACGCCGGGGGCGGATACGTTGAACATAACTATTCCGGGCGGGCAACGGCGGGGTGCGGCGGATGTGACGATTGCGCCGGTGGTTGATACGGTGGCGGAGGGGAGGGAGACCATCCGGTTCAGCGGAACGGCGACGGGTTATGCGGTGACCGGGGCGGATTTGGGGATTGTCGAGACTATTGAGGTGACGTTGAGCGGGGGTTCGGTGGGGGAGGGGGCGGGGAACGCGGGTGCGGTGACCGCGACGGCCGCTTTCCCGGGTGCCATGTCGTCCACGCGGAGTACGGCGACGGTGGTGACGTTGTCGTTCGCGGCGGGCGCGGGGGCGGAGGCGGCGGATTTCACCGCTCCGGTGTCGGCGGTGACGTTGACTATTCCGGCCAATATGACTTCTAGCAGCGGGTCGGCGTTGTCGGGGTTGTTGATCACCGGGGATACGAGCGCGGAGGGCCCCGAGGTCATCAACGTGGCGGGTGCGGCGGAGGGGTTTGCGGTGACGGGGACGGTGTTGACGATCGCTGATGATGATTTGAGGGTGACGTTGGTGGCGGATACTGATGTTTCCACCTCGGCGGTGTTTGAGAAGACGTTGTCGGAGGGTGGTGCGGTGGGGGTGCGGGTGCGTGCTTCGTTGGGGTCGGGGGTGGCTAATGAGTTGGGTTCGGATTTGTTGGTGTCGGTGTCGGTGGTGGAGGTTTCGCCGGTTTCCGCGGCGGGGGGCGGGGTTGATTTCACCGCTCCGGGGTCGCCGGTGGCGGTGGTTGTTCCCGCGGGGGGGACGCGGAGTGGGTGGGTGTCGCTTGCGGGGTTGGGGGTGACGGATGATTTGGCGGCGGAGGGGGAGGAGACGTTTCAGGTTGCGGGGTCGGTTGCCGTTGCGGGGGGTGTGGTTGTTTCTGATACGTTGACTATTGGGGTGAGTGATGTTGAGCTGGGGGTGTCGGTGTCGCCGGGGACGGTGGTGGAGGGGGCGGGGCAGACGACGATTACGGTGACCGCCGGGTTTAGGAACGCGACCAGTTCGGGGTTGTCGGCGCAGTGGAGTGTGACCGTGACGGTGGCGTCGGGGGATGTCAACGGGGCTTCTTTGACTACGACGTGTGCGTCGTTTACTGAGGATGTGTGCGTGGGCGGGACGTTTTTCGCTGTCGCTATCCCCATTGGGGAGACGTCGGGGAGTAGTACGTTTACGGTGACGGCCCGGGATGATGGTGTGGCGGAGGCGGGTGGGGAGACGTTGCAGGTTTCGGGCACGACGGGGCCGGGGAATTCGGCTTCGGCTACGTTGCGTGTTGTGGATTCGGGGGTGGTACGGGTGGAGTTTTTGAACCCGGCGGATGATAGTGCGTTGTCGTCGGTGGGGGAGGGGGACGGGGCGGTGCCGGTGCGGGTGCGGGTGACGATGCCCGCCGCAGCCAACACGCGGAGGGTGGTGGGCTTAAATATCTCCAGCGATACCGCTACCGAGGATACTGACGGGTCTTTTACGATGTTGGAGGACTTCCGGGTGGGCGGTGTAACCAACCCGGCGGGGACTCCGGGGGGGCATGAGTTGGGGGTGGAGGTGGCGGCTAACCAGACCGTGGGGACGGCGGATTTCACGATCACGGTCAACGACGACGATGTAGACGAGAGCGACAAGACGGTTCGGGTTACGGGCTCCGATGTGGGTTCGTCGGCGGTGCTGGAATCTAGTTTGATGATCACCGATAACGATGACCCCCCCGGAAATGTTGATTTGGAGGTGGTGTCTTTCCACGACGCCAACGGCGGACCGGCGGACGCCGTCCTGGAGGACGGCGGGACTACGCGGGTGCGGGTGCGGGCTTCCTTCCAGGGCGCAAAGGTGCTGTCCAAGTCGGTGACTATTCCGTTGACGGTGGGCAAATCCTCAGACAGCGCAACATCCGGTACTGACTACCAGGCGGTGACCGGCGCCAGTGTCACCATCCCCGCCTACCAGTCCCGGGGGGAGGACACGTTTAGTCTGGTGATCGGCAACGCCGAGGACGACTCGTCGGTGGAGGGGCCGGAGATGGTCACCGTAGACGGGGGAAGCGTTACCGGGTATTCTTTCACCTACTCCACCGCCTCTTTCACTGTCGTCGACGACGACATAAAAGTCCGCCTAACGTTGCTGGACTCCTCCAATCAGCCCCTTGCCCGGTTGCGGGAAGGGGACCCGTCCCAAACCGTGACCGTACGCGCTTCCTACACCGGGTCTAACACCCGCACCACTGCGCAGACCGTACAGGTCAACATAGACGAGGAGGACTCCACTGTCTCCGCTTCCGACTACCAGGCCGGGTTCTCCGCTACCCCGTTTACGATCACCATTCCCGCCAACGGGAACGCCGTAACCGGGACTTTCACCCTCGCCGCCCAAGACGACAACCTCCACGAAGGAGACGAAACCCTGCAAATAGACGGCTCCCTGGAAGGGTACGCCGTCGTCCCCGCCGAGGTCACCATCGTTGACACCGACCCCCCACCACGGCTCACCCTGTCCGTAAACCCGAGGTCGGTGCGTGAGAACCGGGGAACCTCCCCCCTCACCGTACGGGTCACCGCCGCCTTAGCCGGCAGCCTCCTCCCCCAACCCACAGAAGTCCGGGTCAACATCGGCGGCTCCGGGACCACCGCCTCCAGCGGCAACGACTACCGCAACCTCAGCCCGCGTTCCCTGACCATCACCATCCCCGCCGCCAGACCATCCGCCCAAGGAACCTTCCGGGTAGTCATCCTCAGCGACACCCGCTCCGAGCAAACCGAACGCATCGCCGTACGAGGAACCGCCGCCGCCCTCAACAACGCCACCCACACCACCCACCTCCAAATCACCAACGTAGAATCCGCCGACCCCGGCGGAGGAGGCGGCGGAGGAGGAGCCCCGCCCCCCAGCGGCGGAGGGGGAGGAGGCGGTGGGGGCGCGCCGCCTCCCGTCGGGCCGCCAGCCCCGCCCCCGCCCCCGGCGCCGGTATGCCAAGGGCGGTTCTGCGACGACGACGGCAGCGTCCACCAAGCCAACATCGAACAAATCGCCGTCTGGGAGATCACCTTGGGATGCGACGCCCAGGACGCCGCCAAGTTTTGCCCGTCGGCGCAGATCACCCGCCGGCAGATGGCCGCTTTCCTGCACCGGGCGGTAAACCGGCGCTGGCCCATCACACCCCCTGAAGGCATAGAAATCAGCGACGTCCCCGCCGACGCCTGGTACCGCGCATTCGCAGAATGGGTAGTTTCCACCGGGGCGTTCGCCGCTCCCGACGGAGCGTTCAATCCGGGAGGGGTGGTTACCCGGGCGGATATGGCGGTGATGATGATCGCTTCCTTCCCCGACATAAACGCCGTCGAGGAACCCGAAGGCCTGTTCAACGACGTAGCGGATGTGGATCCGGAGGTGGTGCGGGCGGTGGAGGGGATGTATCACACCGGAGTAACCAGGGGATGCAGCGCCGAGCCTCTCAACTATTGTCCCGATCAGCCCGTTACCCGGGCGCAGATGGCTTCTTTCTTCGTCCGCGCTGTCAACTACACTCCGCCCGCCGCCGGTGAATAACCCGCCCCGGTTGCGGTTTATTCGGTTCGGGGAGGCCGATCGGGTGGTGCGGGGCCGCCGCGGGTGAGTTGCTTGGGGGGTGGTTGTGTGGGTTTGACTTGACAAATTGGGGGGGGGGGTAGCGTTCTGGGGGCCGGGCCTGTAAGGGGGTCTGGCGGGCCCTGAAGGGATGGGGCCGGTTGTTGAGAGGAGGCTGGCTATGCGACGGGTATTGGCGTGGGCGGCGGGGTTGGGTTTGTTGGGTGCGGCGTTGCTGGTTGCCGCTCCGGCGGGGGGGCAGACGGCGATTACGTTGAGCGTGATTCAGACCTTTCTTGTTAATGGGGTTTCGCAGGAGAGGACGGTTACCAGTACGGGGGAGGATGACTCTCAGTTTATCGCGTCGTTGCGGGCGTCGGTGCCGTCGAATGTGTCTGCTAATGTTACGGTGTCGGTGACGGTGGGAGCGTCGGGTAGCACCGCCACGCAGGGGACTAGTTGTACGCTTTCGGGTTTTGTTTTGATTGATAATTGCGGTGGGGATTATGGCGTTTCGACGCCTGGCACGGATGGTGGTATTAATGATAATACCTTTAGTATGATTATAGATGCGAATACGAAGAGCAAGGATGCTACTATATGGATTAAGACTACTCCTGATAAGGTTACGGAGAATAATGAGATTATCAGGATTTCGGGTACGACTACGACATCGGGTTATACGGTGAGTTCTGTGGATTTGACTATTAACGATGCGGATCGCACTATTCGGCTAACAGGGCCCCGACTCTCGGGGACGGAGGGGGCTGGTGGAGGATTTAGCGGGCATAATATAGTGAAGGCTGATTTGGGTAGTGGGAATAGCAGGGATAGTTTCGTGGCTTCTACTTCTTCTACGTACAGCAGTGATATGAGATTGCGGATTTTAGCGGGGAACGGGACTGTTGGCTCATCCGAGTTTCAATATACGCCTAATAATAACCGTTATGCCAGGTTCGTTAAGCTTGATGCGGGCTCTGTTAGTTCGAATAACCAAGTTAATTCACAGGGTACGGGCGGTTATCCATCGGGGCAAATAGCCTTTTACTTTGTCCGCCATGCACTAGATACTATAGCGGAGGGGGATGAGACTATAGAGCTTTATTTTGCAAATCTCCCGGCCGGGTTTACCGCATTGCCGCATGAGTACATCCTACATGATGATGGTGATGATGATATTAGTTTGTCGGTGGATACCAGTAGCGAGGATGGGGATCAGTCGTCGTTGGCGGAGGGCGGGGATGGTTCGGGGGTGACGGTGTCGGCGGCTTTCCCGGCGGCGACGACTGGTTCCACTATTGGGTCGGCGACGGTGGTGACGTTGTCTGCGGCGGGGGCGGCGTCTCCGGGTGCGGGGAGGGCGGGGACCGCGGATTTGTCGTATGCTCCGTCGTCGCCGAACACGATCACGTTCCCGGCTCGGAGTTTGACGCCGTCGGGGACGGCTACGTTGGCGGGGTTGACGATTACCGATGATTCGGTGGTGGAGGGTCCGGAGACGTTTACGGTGGGGGGTTCGTCGGCGTTGGGGGCGGCGGGTGGCGCGGCGGTGACGATTGTGGATGATGATGCTGATGTGTCGTTGTCGGTGAGTCCGGCGGTGGTGGAGGAGGGGAGTCCGGTGGATGTGACGGTGACGGCGAAGTTCGCGGGGACATCGTCGGTGTTAACGTCCCCGACGGAGGTGACGGTGACGTTGGCTGGGGCGACGATGGGCGGAGCGTCCGCTAATGATTTTTCGGTGTCGGGTTCGGGGGTGTCTAATAATGAGTTCACGGTCAGCATCCCGGCGAGGGACACGGAGGGGAGCGCGATGGTGCGGGTGACGGCGGCGGCGGATAGCGCGGCGGAGGGCGCGGAGTTGGTGGCGGTGTCCGGGTCGGCGAGCGTGGGGGGCGAGGAGGTGGATGTTACCGAGGCGGAGTTGACGCTTACCGAGCCGATTGTGACGTTGAGTTTGCATGAGGCCGACGGCGGGGAGGCGGCGTTAGCGGGGGTGGTGGAGGGCGCCGGGGAGCGGGTGGTGCGGGTGCGGGCGGGCGTGAATCAGGCGGTGGCGTCTGATACGACGGTGGCGGTGGCGGTGGGCGCGGCGGGGGGGACGGCGAGGCCCTGCACGGGGAGCGGGCAGACGCGGGTGTGCCCTGATTTCACGCCGGGGGCGGATACTTTGAGTATTACCATCCCGGCGGGGCAACGGTGGGGGGCGGCGGATGTGACGATTGCGCCGGTGGTTGATACGATAGCGGAGGGGAGGGAGACGATCCGGTTTAGCGGGTCGGCGATGGGTTATGTGGTGACCGGAGCCGATTTGGGGATTACCGAGACTATCGAGGTGACGTTGAGCAGCAGTTCGGTGGGGGAGGGGGCGGAGCATGCGGGGGCGGTGACGGCGACGGCCGCTTTCTTGGGGGCTACGTCGTCGACGGTGACGGAGGCGGTGGATGTGACGTTGTCGTTCGCGGCGGGCGCGGGGGCGGAGGCGGCGGATTTCACGGCTCCGGGGACGGCGGTGACGTTGACCATCCCGGCTAATATGACTTCTGTCAGCGGGTCGGGGTTGTCGGGGTTGTTGATCACCGGGGATACGTTCGCGGAGGGAGCGGAGGTCATCGACGTGGGGGGTGCGGCGGTGGGGTTTGCGGTGACGGGGACGTCGTTGACGATCACCGATGATGATTTGGGGGTTACGTTGCAGGCGGACACCGATGTTTCCACCCTGGCGGTGTTTGAGAAGACCTTGGCGGAGGGAAGCGCGCCGTCGGTGCGGGTGCGGGCCTCGCTGGGGTCGGGGGTGACGAATGAGACGGGGGAGGGTTTGGCGGTGTCGGTTAGGGTGGGGGAGGAGTCGCCGATTTCCGCGGCGGGGGGCGGGGTTGATTTCACCGCTCCGTCCTCGCCGGTGACGGTGACCATCCCCGCCGGGCAAACGCAGAGCGGGTGGGCGACGTTGACCGGGTTGCGGGTTACGGATGATTCGGCGGCGGAGGGGGCGGAGACGTTTCGGGTGGCCGGTACCGTGACCATTCCTGGGGGGACGGTTGCTCCGGATACGCTCACTATCGGGGCCAGCGACGATGAGCTGGAGGTGGCGGTGTCGCCGGGGACGGTGATAGAGCAGGCGGCGGCGCATACTATTACGGTGACCGCCGGGTTCCGGGGGGCGACCAGTTCCGAGTTGACAGCGGCGACGTCGGTGACGGTAGCGGTAGCGTCGGGGGATACCAATGGGGCTAGTTTGGACTCGTCGTGTCCGCCGACTAACGACGCGTGCGTGAGCGCGTCGTCGTTTACGGTCAGCATCCCCCGCGGGCAGACATCGGGTAGCGGCACGTTTGATGTGACGGCCCGGAATGATAATACTGTGGAGGCGGGCGGGGAGACGTTGAAGGTTACGGGTACGGCGGGGTCGCAGTCGGATTCGGCTACGTTGCGTATCGTGGACTCCGGGATAACGTTAACGTTCCAGAACGCGGCTGATAGCAGCGCGTTGACGTCGCTGGCGGAGGGAAGCGCGGCGACGACGGTGCAGGTGCAGGTGACGATGCCCGCCTCGGCTGCGTCGCGGAGGGTGGTGGGTCTCAACATCGCCCCCGGGCCCGGTACCGAGGAAGATACCGACGGGTCTTTTACGATGTTGGAGGACTTCCGGGTAAGCGGCATAAACAACCCGACGGACACTCCCGTCGGGCACGACTTGGGAGTGGAGGTGCCGGCTAATACGACGATGGGGACGGCGAACTTTACGATCACGGTCCACGATGACGACATAGTTGACGGTGACAAGACGATTCGGATTACGGGTAGCGACGTGGGTTCGGTGCCGGTGGTGGGATCCAGTTTGACGATTACGGACAACGATACTGCTCCGACCAACATCGACCTGCAGGTGTCTTTCGAAGATGCGAACGGGAACCCGGTGGACGCGGTGCGGGAGGATGGCGGCACGACCCGGGTGCGGGTGCGGGCTTCCTATCAGGGCGCCACGGTGTTGACGGAGCCGACTACTGTTGCGTTGACGGTGGGAACTTCGGGGGAGGCGACTTCCGGGACCGACTACCAGGCGGTGACCGGCGCTACCGTCACCATTTCCGCCCTTGAGTCGAGCGGGGAGGACACGTTCGAGCTGGTGATAGGCAACGCGGAGGACGACGCCGACGCGGAGGGGCCGGAGATGGTGACCATCGCCGGGAGTGTTACCGGGTTTACGGTCGATCCTACGTCTTTGATGATCGTGGACGACGATTATCCGGTCACGCTGGAGTTGCTGGATTCTTCCAATGATCCCCTTACCCGGGTCGGGGAAGGGGATGCTTCCCAAACTGTGACCGTGCGCGCTTCTTACCCCGGGTCCAGCACCCGCACCGAAGCGCGGACGATCAGGGTCAGCGCAGGCGGGGAGGCCTCCTCTGTTTCCGCCGCCGACTATCAGGCTACGGCCGCTGACCCGTTTGAGATAACCATCCCGGGTGGTGATAACTCCGCCACTGGGACTTTCACCCTCGCGGTCCGAGACGACAACGTCGACGAGGAAGACGAAATCCTGCAAGTCGCCGGCGACCTGGATGGGTTCGCCGTCATCCCCGCCGATCTCACTATTACTGATAACGACGGCCCTCCCACCGGGATCATGTTGTCGGTAAACCCGAGGTCGGTTCCTGAGAACCGGGGAACCTCCCGTCTTGCCGTGACCGTCACCGCCGCCTTGGTGGGCAGTCGTCGCACCGAGCCCACTCCGGTGCGGGTTAACGTCGGCGGTTCGGGGAGTACCGCCTCGAGCGGTAGCGACTACCAAAATCTAAGCCCGCGTTCTTTTACTGTCACCATCCCCGCCGAGCAGCCATTCGCCACGGGAACTTTCCGGGTTGTCATCCTCAGCGACTCCCGGTCCGAGCAAACGGAACGCATCGCCGTAACCGGAACCGCCGCCGCCCTCGACAACGCCTCCCACACCACCCACCTCCAAATCACCAACGTAGAATCCGCCGACCCCGGAGGAAACGGCGGCGGCGGAGGCGGCGGAGGAGGAGCCCCGCCCCCCAGCGGAGGCGGGGGAGGTGGAGGCGGCGGAGGGGGCGCCCCGCCCCCCGCCGGACCGCCCCCCGGGCCGGCAACCCCGCCCCCGCCCCCGGCGCCGGTATGCCAGGGGCGGTTCTGCGACGAGGACGGCAGCGTCCACCAAGCCAACATCGAACAAATCGCCGCCTGGGAAATCACCCTGGGATGCGACGCCGACGACGCCACCAAGTTCTGCCCGTCGGCGCAAATCACCCGCCGGCAAATGGCCGCCTTCCTCCACCGGGCCGTCAACCGACTCGGGACCATCCCAGATCCCGCCGGCGTAGAAATCAGCGACGTCCCCGCCGACGCCTGGTACCGCACCTTCGCCGAATGGGTGGTCTCCACCGGAGCCTTCGCCGCCCCCGACGGAATATTCAACCCCGGAGGGGTGGTCACCCGGGCCGACATGGCTGTAATGATGATCGCCTCCTTCCCCGACATAAACGCCGTTGACGAACCTGAAGGCCTGTTCAACGACGTAACAGACGCAGACCCGGAGGTGGTGCGGGCGGTGGAGGGGATGTACCACACCGGCGTAACCAGAGGATGCAGCACAACCCCCCTCAACTACTGCCCCGACCAACCCGTAACCAGAGCGCAGATGGCCTCCTTCTTCGTCCGCGCCGTCAACTACACTCCCCCAGCCGCTGGCGAATAACCCGCCCCGGCTGCGGTTTAGCGGTTCGGGGAGGCCGATCGGGTGGTGTGGGTCGCCGTGGGTGGGTTGCTTGGGGGGCGGTTGTGTGGGTTTGACTTGACAAATTGGGGGGGGGGGGTAGCGTTTGGGGCGGCCCTGAAGGGATGGGGCCGGTTGTTGAGAGGAGGCCGGCGATGCGACGGGTATTGGCTTGGGCGGCGGGGGTGGGTTTGCTGGCGGGGTTGTCGTTGTTGCTCGTTGCTCCGGCGGGGGGGCAGACGGTGTCGATTACGTTAACCTGGTCTTTGTATGACGTGGGATCTAACACATGGAGTACGGCCGGTACCAGTGTGAATGAGGGTGCTTTGGTGGAGGCGAGTGTGCGGGCGACGACGCCGTCGAACGTGACTTCTCCTGTTACGGTGTCGGTGACGATGGGAGCGTCGGGCAGCACCGCCACGTTGGGGAGTAGTTGCACGGCTACGACTGTGATTAATATTTTGGGGGTACCAACGGTGACTTCGATTAGTAATTGTGGTGGGGATTATGGTGTTTATGGGGGTGGCTCTGTTAATGATGCGACTTTTGATATAACTATTCCTGCGGGGAGTGATAACGCGTCGGGTACTGGGTGGATCAGGGCTACGTCTGATAGGGTTACGGAGAATAATGAGATTGTCCGTATTTCGGGTACGACTGCGACTGCGGGGTATTCGGTGGGTAATCATTTGGATATTACTATTAATGATGAGGATCGGACTATTCTTCTTACCGGGCCCGCTCGGCGGGCGCAGGAGGGGCAATTTTTCTTGGCGTCGGGGCATACTAATTTCATTAAGGCTGAGTTGGGTAGTGGGAGCAATAGGGGTAATTTCGTTGCTTCTACTTCTTCTACTTACAGCAGTGTTATGAACCTGCGGATTTTAGTGAGGGCCAAGACGATGCCTGCTCTTTCCTTTCAATTTACTATGAACCAAAATAATCATGCCAGGTTCGTCAAGATTGATGCGAATTCTGTTTCTTCGAATATACTGGTTGATTCACAGGGCAGGGGCGGAGCATTCGGCCAAATAGCTTTGACTATACCCCCTAATAGTAATACCGTAGCGGAGGGAGATAAGTCGGTGGAGTTTTATTTTGGGAATGTCCCGGCCGACTTTACCGTGTTGCCGTATGAGGTTTTCCAGTCGGATGATGATGATGATATTAGTTTGTCGGTGGATACCGATAGCGGGGAGGATGGGGTTCAGTCTTTGTTGGCGGAGGGGGATAGCGGCTCGGGGGCG
Source organism: Candidatus Spongiisociaceae bacterium (assembly GCA_965243835.1). Lineage (GTDB taxonomy): Bacteria > Actinomycetota > Acidimicrobiia > Spongiisociales > Spongiisociaceae. Next base: position 2,254,352 of record OZ251578.1, on the reverse strand, counting down.
GTGGTGTCGGCGGCTTTCCCGGCGGCGACGACTAGTTCGACTATTAGTTCGGCGACGGTGGTGACGGTGTCTGCGGCGGGGGCGGCGTCTCCGGGTGCGGGGGTGGCGGGGACCGCGGATTTGTCGTATGCTCCATCGACGCCGAACACGATCACCTTCCCGGCTGAGAGCTTGACGCCGTCGGGGACGACCACGTTGGCGGGGTTGACGGTTGCGGATGATTCGGTGGTGGAGGGTCCGGAGACGTTTACGGTGGGGGGTTCCTCGGATGTGGGAGACGCGGGTGGGGCGGTGGTGACGATTGTGGATGATGATGCCGATGTTGCGTTGTCGGTGAGTCCGGGGGAGGTGGAGGAGGGCCCGGACGGGGCGGAGGTGACGGTGACGGCCCGGTTTGCGGGGTCGTCGTCGGTGTTGACGGCGGCGACGGAGGTGACGGTGTCGTTGGCGGGGGCTGCGGTCAATGGGGCGGCTTTGGGGTCGGATTTCACAGTGTCGGGGGCGGGGGGAACGAGCGTGACGGGCGGTAATGAGTTTACGGTGAGCATCCCGGCGGGGGAGTTGGCGGGGAGCGCGGTGGTGCGGGTGACGGCGCCGGCGGATGCCGATGGCCGGGAGGTGGTGGCGGTGTCGGGGGCGGCGGAGGTGGGGGGTTTGAGTGTGGGGGTGGAGGGGGTTGAGTTGGGTATTGTGGATCCGGGTATTTCGTTGAGTTTCCATGAGGCGGACAGCGGGGAGGCGGCGCTGTCGGAGATCAGCGAAGGCGGGGGGAGCCGGACGGTGCGGGTGCGGGCCGAGGCGAGCGCGGCGGTGTCGGGGAGTACGACGGTGGCGGTGACGGTGGGCGCTGCGGGGGGGACGGCGGCGTCTTGTACGGGGAGCGGGCAGTCGCGGGTGTGCCCTGATTTCACGCCGGGGGCGGATACGGTGAGTATTGTCATCCCGGCGGGGCAACGGCGGGGTGCGGCGGATGTGACGATTGCGCCGGTGGTTGATACGGTGGCGGAGGGTAGGGAGACGATCCGGTTCAGCGGGTCGGCGACGGGTTATGTGGTGACCGGGGCGGATTTGGGGATTACCGACACTATCGAGGTGACGTTGAGCAGCGGTTCGGTGGGCGAGGGGGCGGGGAACGCGGGGTCGGTGACCGCGACAGCTGGTTTCCTGGGGGCGACGTCGTCGACTTTGACGGATCCGGTGGATGTGACGTTGTCGTTCGCGGCGGGGGCGGGGGCGGAGGCGGCGGATTTCACTGCTCCGGGGACGGTGGTGACGTTGCGCATCCCGGCCAGGAATCCCAGTAGCAACGGGGTGGCGTTGTCGGGGTTGTTGATCACCGGGGATACGAGCGCGGAGGGCCCCGAGGTCATCAACGTGGGGGGCGCGGCGGAGGGGTTTGCGGTGACGGGGACGGCGTTGACGATTGCTGATGATGATTTGGAGGTTACGTTGGTGGCGGATACGGATAGCGGTATGAGTGGGGAGCAGAAGGGTTTGTCGGAGGGTGGTGCGGTGGGGGTGCGGGTGCGGGCTTCGTTGGGGTCGGGGGTGGCTAATGAGTTGGGTGGGGATTTGTTGGTGTCGGTGTCGGTGGTGGAGGTTTCGCCGGTTTCCGCGGCGGGGGGCGGGGTTGATTTCACCGCTCCCGCTTCGCCGGTGTCGGTGGTTATTCCCGCGGGGGGACGGCAGAGTGGGTGGGTGGCGCTTGCGGGGTTGGGGGTGGTTGATGATTTGGCGGCGGAGGGGGCGGAGACGTTTCAGGTTGCCGGTACTGTTGCCGTTCCGGGCGGGACTGTTGTTGCGGATACGTTGACTATTGGGGTGAGTGATGTTGAGCTGGGGGTGTCGGTGTCGCCGGGGACGGTGGTGGAGGGGGCGGGGTATACGACGGTTAGAGTGGCGGCCGGGTTCCGGAACGCGACCAGCTCGGAGTTGTCGGCGCAGTGGAGTGTGACCGTGACGGTAGCGTCGGGGGATGTCAACGGGGCTTCTTTGACTACGACGTGTGCGTCGTTTACCGAGGATGTGTGCGTGGGGGGGACGTTGTTTGCCGTCGCCATCCCCACCGGACAGACGTCGGGTAGTAGCACGTTTACGGTGACGGCCCGGGATGATGGTGTGGCGGAGGCGGGTGGGGAGACGTTGCAGGTTACGGGCACGACGGGGCCGGGGAATTCGGCTTCGGCTACGTTGCGTGTTGTGGATTCGGGGGTGATACGGGTGGAGTTTTTGAACCCGGCGGATGATAGTGCGTTGTCGTCGGTGGGGGAGGGGGACGGGGCGGTGCCGGTGCGGGTGCGGGTAACGATGCCCGCCGCCGCCAACACGCGGAGGGTGGTGGGATTAAACATCGCCGGCGACGCGGATACGGGGGAGGATACCGACGGGGTCTTTACGATGTTGGAGGACTTCCGGGTAAGCGGCGTAAGCAATCCGGTGGGGACTCCGGGGGGGCATGAGTTGGGGGTGGAGGTGGCGGCTAACCAGACCGTGGGGACGGCCGATTTCACGATCACCATCCACGACGACAATGTAGACGAGAGCGACAAGACGATTCGGGTCACGGGCTCCGATGTGGGTTCGTTGCCGGTGCTGGAATCTAGTTTGAGGATCACCGATAACGATGACCCCCCCGGAAATGTTGATTTGGAGGTGGTGTCCTTCCACGACGCCAACGGCGGCCCGGCGGACGCCGTGTTGGAGGACGGAGGGACTACGCGGGTGCGGGTGCGGGCTTCCTTCCAGGGCGCAAAGGTGCTGTCCAAGTCGGTGACTATTCCGCTGACGGTGGGTAAATCCTCCGATAGTGCTACATCCGGGACTGACTACCAGGCGGTGACCGGCGCCAGAGTCACCATTCCCGCCTACCAGTCGAGCGGGGAGAACACGTTTAGTCTGGTGATAGGCAACGCCGAGAACGACTCATCGGTGGAAGGCCCGGAATCGGTGACTATCGACGGGGGATCTGCTATCGGGTTTTCTTTCACATATGCCACCGCCTCTTTCGCTATCGTCGACGACGACATAAAAGTCCACCTCGAATTGTCGGACTCCTCCGATCAGCCTCTTGCCCGGTTGCGGGAAGGGGACCCGTCCCAAACCGTTACCGTACGCGCTTCCTACACCGGGTCCAACACCCGCACCACTGCGCAGACCGTACAGGTCAACATAGGGGGAACCGTCTCCGCTTCCGATTACCAGGCCGGGTTCTCCGCTACTCCGTTTAATATCGAAATCCCCGCCAACCAAAACGCCCACACCGGGACTTTCACCCTCGTTGCCCAAGACGACAACCTCTACGAGGGAGACGAAACCCTGCTAGTAGACGGCGCCCTGGAAGGGTACGCCGTCGTCCCCGCAGAAGTGACGATCGTCGACACCGACCCCTCACCCCGGCTCACCCTGTCCGTAAACCCCGGCAGAGTTCCCGAGAACCGGGGAACCTCCCCCCTCACCGTAACCGTCACCGCCGCCCTGGCCGGCAGCCTCCTCCCCCAACCCACAGAAGTCCGGGTAACCATCGCCGGTTCCGGGACCACCGCCTCCCGCGGCAACGACTACAACAATCTAAGCCCCCGTTCTTTGACTATCACCATCCCCGCCGAACGGCGATCCGCTCAAAGAACCTTCCGGGTAGTCATCCTCAGCGACACCCGCTCCGAGCAAACGGAACGCATCTCCGTACGAGGCGTCGCCGCCGACCTCAACAACGCCACCCACACCGCGTACCTCCAAATCACCAATATAGAACCCGCCGACCCCGTAGGAGGCGGCGGCGGAGGAGCCCCGCCCCCCAGCGGTGGAGGAGGCGGCGGCGGTGGGGGCGCGCCGCCTCCTGTCGGGCCGCCAGCCCCGCCCCCGCCCCCGGCGCCGGTATGCCAGGGACGGTTCTGCGACGACGACGGCAGCGTCCACCAAGCCAACATCGAACAAATCGCCGCCTGGGAAATCACCCTCGGATGCGACGCCGACGACGCCACCAAGTTCTGCCCCTCGGCGCAAATCACCAGAAGGCAAATGGCCGCCTTCCTCCACCGCGCCGTCAACCGGATCTCGCCCATCACACCCCCCACCGGCATAGAAATCAACGACGTCCCCACCGACGCCTGGTACCGCACATTCGCCGACTGGGTAGTCTCCACCGGAGCGTTCGCCGCCCCCGATGGGGTGTTCAATCCCGGCGGGGTGGTCACCCGGGCGGATATGGCGGTGATGATGATCGCTTCCTTCCCCGACATAAACGCCGTGGACGAGCCCGAGGGCCTGTTCAACGACGTAGCGGGCGCGGACCCGGAGGTGGTGCGGGCGGTGGAGGGGATGTACCACACCGGCGTAACCAGAGGATGCAGCACAACCCCCCTCAACTACTGCCCCGACCAACCCGTAACCAGAGCGCAGATGGCCTCCTTCTTCGTCCGCGCCGTCAACTACACCCCGCCCGCCGCCGACTCGTAACCGCCCGGTTGCGGTTTAGCGGTTTACGCGAACAACCGGTCGATGCGGGCCGCCAAGTCGGTGTCTTTTTCGGTGAGCCCCCCCTGGTCGTGGGTGGTGAGGGCCAGCCGCACCCGGTTGTACCTGATGTCTATATCGGGGTGATGGAAAACTTTTTCGGCCAACACTCCCACCGCGGCCGTGAAACCGATCGCCCCGGCGAAGTCGGGGAAACCAAAGGTGCGGGCGATGGTTTCCCCGGTCAGCGACCATTCGGGGCGCTCGGCGGCGAATTGATCGCGGGCGGCTTGGTCGAGCAGAGGCATAAAGTGAATGTTAGCAGGTGTTGCCGACCTGTCGGGGGGCGGGCGGGTAGCCTGACGGGGATGTCGTTGCGCAATGACCAGGGGATAGTGTTGCGGGGCTATCCGTTCGGGGAGGCCGACCGGGTAGTGGTGTTGCTTACCCCGGGCCACGGGAAAATCCGGGCGGTGGCCAAAGGGGTGCGCAGAACCAAAAGCCGGTTCGGGGCCCGTCTGGAGCCGCTCACCCTTGTGGATCTGGTCTTGTACCAGGGGCGCAACCTGGACACGATCACGCAGGCCTCGGTGGTGGAATCCCATCCCCGGTTGCGCTTGGATTTGGGGGCGGCGCTGGCGGCGGGGGCGATGGCCGGGGCGGTGGACAAGGCCACGGTGGAAGGGGAGCCGTCCCTGCGCCTGTTTCTGCTGTTGCAACGGGGGTTGTCCGCTTTGGAGGGGGGGATTCGGGGCCACGACCTGATGGCGGCGTTTTTGTTGAAACTGGCCGACGCCCTCGGCCAAGCCCCCGCCCTGCGCCACTGCGCCGGTTGCGGCCGAGGGGATTCCCTGGGCCGGTTCAGCGTGTCGGGCGGGGGGATGGTGTGCGACCGGTGCCAGGGTCCGGGGGCGGTGCGCCTGCGCCCCGGTTTGGAATTGCACCTGGCCCGCTTGGCCGAAACCCGCTTGGAGGATTTGACCGGAGAGGACGGCCCCGCTTCCCCCGACGCCGCCGGCATCGTCCGCCGCTTTATGGAATACCACCTGGAAGCCCCCCTAATGTCCCTGCCCGCCGCCCCCGTTGCCTCCGCCGCTGACGCGGGCCCCGCCGCCGACGCAGGCTAGAGAATTTATCCGGGACGTTCCCGGCGGCGGCGGCGACGGGCGTTTCCGGTTTGCGGTAGTCTGCGCCCATGGCTTATCCGAAAGCCGTTACCAGCCCCGTCGCCCGGCGCACGCAACCGGATGCGGATCCGGTTGACTCCTATCTGTCCCGCATCAGGCGGTACGCCCTGCTTACCGCGGAGGAGGAGATCCGGTTGGGGAAGGCCATGGAGGCCGGTCAACAGGTGGAACGATGGTTGGCAAAAGGCGTCCTCGCCCTCGATGACGCGACGCGTTGGGAAGCGGAACGCCGGAGGCGCGCGGCCCGGCAAGCGCGCGACAAGTTTCTGGTTTCCAACCTGCGGTTGGTGGTAAGTATCGCTGCGAAGTCAGGTCGCGGCTCCGGTATGGAACTGTCGGACCTCATACAAGCGGGCAACCTGGGTTTGATTAGGGCGGTTGACAAGTGGGACTGGAGTCGCGGGCTCAGGTTCTCCACCTACGCTACAATTTGGATACGACAAGCCGTAACGCGGGAAATTCATAATCATTCCAGAACGATACGCATACCGGTATATTTGTGGGACTATGTTCATAAATATCGTAAAGTATACGACAATCTATATGAGATGACCGGGGAGCCGCCCACTAGGGAGCAGATTAGCGGGGATATGAATGTGTCGTTGATAGAAGTTATTCGCCTAAATAACGCGTTGCAGGATATGCTGTCCTGGGAGGAAATAGCGGAGCAACCGCCTCGGGGTAATAAGCGCCATTTTGACGATCCGGATAACCCGGCTATTTTCCAAGAAAACGGCAGGTTTGACGAACACTGGGAAGATATTAGCGCGGCGGAAAGATATATTTTTGTGGAGACCGGTAGCGATGTTCTGTTACCCGAATGGGCGCGTTGGCTTACCGCCCGGGAAAAGGCGATTCTGAATTTACGGTTTGGGTTCGAGGGGGAGGAGCCGCGTACTTTAGAGGAAATAGGCCAAGAATACAGCTTGACAAGAGAACGCATCCGGCAGTTGCTAAAGGCGGCTCTGCGCAAGTTGCTCCCGGTTGATTTAGAATAGGGGGGGTGGCGTGAGGTTGGCTGATCGGTGCGGTTGGTGCGGGAAGAGTTTGCCTGTCGGGAGTTGGCCGGTGTGCGCGGATTGCCCGCCGAAGACGGAGGGGTGGTGGTGTCTGGTGTGCGAGGACTGGACGGACGGCGAGGACACGTGCGAAAACTGCGGAGCTGACGTTGTTCGCCGCTCCGTTTAAACTATTCTCCCTTCCGGTTTGTTTCGGGTAGCGGAAAGGCGGGGTTCGGCGGCTGGTTCTTATAGTATTAACGCGATGGCGGCCTCGAACGTGAGATGCGAATCTGACCGCTTCCCCCCGGATCCGGTTTTGCGGATAGTAAGTTTCGGCGGAGCTGCCCCGTCCAAGGCGTTGCTTCTGATGGCCGAGGCTGGAGAGATCGGCCCTCCGCCCGGATGCGGGCGGTCTCAGCGTTCATCTCCGCCTGGTTCCGTCGGTGTTTGCTGATGATGACGAATATTCCCTTGATTACGTCCGCGGGGGGCGGGGCGCAGTGGCGCAGGTGAACGAGCAGTCGAACGAGGGTTATCCGGTGCGGGAGGCGACCGGTCCGGCCGGTCCGGCTGATGTGGCCGGTTTGGGCTTGTCCCGGTTGGACCCGGATCGGGTTCCGGGGCATGTCGGGTTGATTATGGACGGCAACGGGCGGTGGGCGCGGGAGCGGGGTTTGCCCCGCACCGCCGGGCACGCGGCCGGGGAAGCGGCCTTGTTCGACTGCGTGGAGGGGGCTTTGGCGGCGGGGGTGGGGTGGTTGTCGGCGTACGCCTTTTCCACCGAGAACTGGTCCCGGGAACCCGAAGAGGTGGAGTTCCTGATGTGGTTCAACGAAGACTTGTTGCTCCGCCGCCGGGACGCCCTGTCGGAGCGGGGAGTGCGGTTTCATTTCGCCGGCCACCTGGACGACCCCCGCATCCCGGAGCGCAACCGGGCCCATATGGCGGAGGCGGAGCGGGTCACCGCCGGCAACGACCGGTTGCATCTGGTTCTGGCTTTCAACTACGGGGGGCGGGACGAGATAGTGCGGGCGGCGCGCGCCCTGGCCGCCGCGGTCGGGTCCGGGGAGCGCGCGGCATCCGATATCGACGAGCGGGCGGTGAGCGGAGCCATGTTCGTCCCGGAAATGCCCGACCCGGATCTGATCGTGCGCACCTCCGGGGAGATGCGGATGTCCAACTTCTGGTTGTGGTCGGGGGCTTACGCCGAGTTGATGTTCACTGAAACCCGCTGGCCCGATTTCGGGGCCCGCTCCCTGATCGACTGCCTGGTTGAATATCAACGGCGCGGACGGCGGTTCGGCGGGTCGTAGCGTTCGGGTCGGGCGGGAGCGGGCCGGGCGGGGGCGCCGGAGACCGGATGGGGGAGCGGGAGCGGGTAGGATTGACCGGAGGCCCGGCCGGTTTCTCCCTCCGTCCGGCGCTGACAACCCCCGACCCTGACCATCCCCGACCCTGATAGGAACCTAGGAACCAGACGGCAATGACCGCCCCCGATTTCGACACCATCGTCAACCTGTCCAAAAAGCGCGGGTTCGTCTTTCAGGCCTCCGACATCTACGGCGGCCTGCGTTCCTCCTACGACTACGGCCCGCTGGGGACGGCCCTGTTGCGCAACGTAAAAGAGCAGTGGTGGCGGTCGATGGTGCGGTTGCGGGACGATGTGGTGGGTCTGGATTCGGCCATCATCCAGGCGGCGGCGGTGTGGGAGGCCTCCGGGCACGTTTCCGCCTTTCACGACCCGATGGTGGAATGCACCTCCTGCCACACCCGGCACCGCCCCGACAAACTGGAGCGTCCCGACCGGTGCCCCCGGTGCGGGGCGGCGGAGTCGTTCACCGAAGCCCGGGAGTTCAACCTGATGTTCCGCACCCATATGGGGCCGGTGGCCTCCGCCGAGAACCTGGTTTATCTACGCCCGGAAACCGCCCAGGGGATTTTCATCAACTTCGAGAACGTGCGGCGGGTTTCCCGCAAAAAACTGCCGTTCGGCATCGCCCAGGTGGGCAAGTCGTTCCGCAACGAGATCACCCCCGGCCAGTTCGTGTTCCGCACCCGGGAGTTCGAACAGATGGAGATGGAGTTTTTCACCCCTCCCGACCAGGCCGGCCGCTGGTTTGAATACTGGGTCGCCGAGCGCAGAAACTGGTATCTGGAGTTGGGGATGACATCCGACAACCTGCGGTTGCGGGAGCATGAGCCGGACGAGTTGGCCCACTACGCGGCCGGGACGTTCGACGTGGAATACCGGTTTCCGTGGGGGTGGGACGAGTTGGAGGGCATCGCCAACCGCACCGACTACGACCTGCGGGCCCACGCCCGCCATTCCGGCAAGGACTTGACCTATTACGAGGCCGACACCGGGGAGCGGTATTACCCGCATGTGATCGAACCGGCGGCGGGGGCCACCCGGGCCACATTCGCTTTCCTGATCGACGCCTATCATCAGGAGATGGTCAACGATGAAACCCGCACCGTGTTGCGGCTGGACCCCCGGTTGGCCCCGGTCAAGGTGGCGGTTTTGCCCCTGTCCCGCAAACCGGATCTGGTGGAGGCGACGGAGCGGGCGGCGGCCCTGTTGCGCCCCTTGTGGGAGGTGGAGGTGGACGTGACCCAGGCCATCGGGCGCCGTTACCGCCGCCAGGACGAGATCGGCACCCCCTACTGCGTGACGATCGACTTTCAGACGCTGGACGACCAGGCGGCGACGGTGCGGGACCGGGACACGATGGCCCAGGACCGGGTGGGACTGGACCGCTTGGCCGATTACTTGCGGGAAAGGTTGCCGGCATGACCCGCTGGCTCATCAGGCTGATCTGGGTGGTCGGATTGGCGGCGATCGCCATCGCCGGATGGCTGGCCTACATATGGTTTTCAGGAGGCAGCGGAGAACCGAGCGCCGAGGTGACCGCCCCCACGGTAGCGGCCCCCACGGCGGCGGAGGGGCCGGCGGCGGAGGAAGGCGGCCAGGTCGTGTTCGAAATTGACAAAACTTCTTCTGAAGTCCGGTTCGAAATCGACGAGACGTTGTTTGGCTCCTCATTCCGGGCAGTGGGGACCACCAGCGAGGTTGCGGGTCAAATACTGGTTGATTTCGACAACCCGCCCGCCTCCGAGGTAGGGGAGATTGTGATTAACGTGCGCACTCTGAGCACCGATGATTCCCGACGGGACCGGGCCATCCGCGGCCAAATCCTGGGAACCGACGACCCCGACAACGAGTTCGCCCGCTTCGTCCCCGGCGTCGTGGAAGGCATCCCCGAACAGATTGCGCCGGGCGACGCCTTCCCGGTGACCATCCCCGGCGATTTCACATTAAGCGGAGTTACCAGCCCCGTGACTTTCCAAGGCCAGGTAACGCTAGCAACCCCCGACCGCCTCCAAATCGAGGCCACCGCCACCGTCCTCTACGCCGACTTCGACCTAAGCATCCCCGAAATCCCCATAGTATCCAACGTAAGCGACGAGGTCCTGCTAGCAGTAACCCTAACCGCCCTCACCCCCGACCCAAACCAATGACGGAATCCCGTTCCTACGACGCGGAATCTTCTGCGGTTCAGACCCACCTAAAAATTACGCAAGGCGTAATTGAGCGAATGTCGGAAAACAGCCGCTCCTGCAAAGTATGGTGCGTCACGCTGGTATCGGCTAGCCTGATATTAGTTGCTTTGACTGATCAGCCCGATTATATTTTGGTTGCCCTCGTACCAGTTGTTCTTTTTCTCATACTTGACACATATTATCTTACCCTAGAAAGAGCTTTTAGAGGTTCCTATGATGGTTTTGTCGAAAAATTAAAAAACGATAACATATCATCATCAGATCTATATATCGTGAAACCTACCGGTACCGTTCCAAAATTATTTATATACAGCTTGCGATCATTTTCCATTTATATATTTTACCCCATTTTAATAATTTCAGTACTAATAATATGGTCTATTCTCTAATATAAAGCATCCATAGTTTATAGTATCCCGGCCTCTTCAAGAAATTGAGACGGCTCTTGAACCCGTGTTTTACCTGAACGGTAAGTTCTCACCTGAGGCCATGTCAGCAATAAGGTTCGAGAGGCGCGTGTTATTGCTACATAAAAAGCCCTTCTTTCTTCATCCAGTTTTGGTAAATCTAAATTCCGGTAATCCGGAAAAAATCTTTGATTCAAACCAACCACAGCGACAGCTTTAAATTCTAGGCCTTTAGCTCTATGTACGGTCAAGAGGCGGACTCCTCGATCTGAGGGTCGCGTTCTTTGGGCATGAAATATATAAGACATTAGTCCTTGAAAAGACCTATTGGGTGCTCGCGTTGTAGATCTGTAATTCGCCCACCACTCCGATATTTTTTTAGAGTCTTCATTCCATTCTTTATTGTTGACAGAAATATTTCTAATACTGTTTGAGAAATCTTCGAACTCTTCAGTTTTTGCTATGGATACTATTTCCGGTAATATTTCTGTTGCTTTTTGCCATACATCTTCCGGTGTATTAATCAAAGCGTTCTCGAAATTGTCTAGGTTTTGTAATTCTTGACTTGCCCTGCGGACGGCTGGTAAATCATTTTTATCATTTCTAATATAGATTAAGTCAAGAAGTAACCGAGCTTCTGAAGTGAGAAGAACCCCACTGGTTTCCGTTAAAATCGACAATGGAATTCCCATCTCTATTAAATTTGAATGGATTTTATCTAAAGCGTATTTAGTTCTACCTATAATACCTATATCTTCCCATTCGACTTCTGTTGTTTCACCTGGAACAACAATATTCTTATCGAGCCCTTTATCTAATAATTTTTCAATCCAATCCGTTACAATAAATGCTTCATCTTCTTCGTCACTTGCTTGCTCAAAGTCAATATAGCCCGGCGGTGCATTCTCGGGAGTTATAGCCCCATTCTTAGGGTCGGAAAAGTGCTCAGCTACACTATTTGCCAATCCTAATATTTGGTCCGCGCACCGAAAATTATGTACCAGATTTTGCTTTTTGGCCTCATTACCAACTAAATCATATGCATTAGTTATCTCACCACCAGCCCACGAATTAACGGCCTGACGTTGATCGCCAACGACAAAGAGATTTAGTTTATTTCCGACTATAATTCTAAGTATTTCACTCTGGACTTTGGTTAAGTCCTGACATTCATCAACTAAGACATGTTTGTATACTCTCTGAATGTGGTCAACAAGTGAGGGGTCTGATTTCAATAATTTATAAAATTGGTATAGTACGCCAGGAAAGTCTATCCCTCCTGCTTCACGTAATGCAGTAAGATAAGCATCGTACATTTCTCTGAGGGTGGTATTAGTAGGCAAGCCTGAGAAACCAGATAATGCATCTTGGGGTTCCAGTCTTGTTCTATAAGAATCAAACTTATCGAATATTATCCTCATATTCTCGTTAGATAGAGTCGGTTCTCCAAGTGTATCTAAATAGCGTTGTAAAATTCCAAATCTGTCGATATTTTCTGCATACACTACCACATTGTGTTCCACTCCTACTGGACTGCCATGGCTACGTAACCACTCCAGTACGAAGCTGTGGATGGTTTTCGCCTCAACTCGCCAAGTTTGATCTCCCGCTACTTTATTTACACGTTCGTGTAGTTCTTCCGCTGCCTTAAGGGTGTAAGTTACGGCAAGTATACGAAAGAATTGGCCGTTACTTTCATTCAGAATCCTGATGATTCGATTGATGAGTACCTCGGTTTTGCCACTACCCGCTGGTGCTAGTAACATAAGCACCCTATCTTGGGCTGTTACCGCAGTCTCTTGATCTTCGGTTAGATGATTTGTAGTAAGCATTTTGATACTCCTTAGATTATTTCAAGTTCTTGTTTAACAGCTTCAGCTAGCTTTATAACGGGCTCAGGCATAGCGCGTCCATTTTCCACCGCTTCTTTAGAAATATGTTCGCCCGCCCATCCCTTATTTTGTTTTAGAAACTTTAGATATTCATCCTTATCGTGTTTAGTATTATTATAATCTCCCAAGCGATGTTCTCCATATTTACTATACTGAGGGTCCCTAGGGTCGCGTGGAAGGTAGGTATTAGCCACATATTGAATTTCTTGATAATAATCAGCATTGAGAAACATTCGTTCTAGTTGTTTATCACCGCTAGCTATTACTTGACTATGGGTTTCGTTTAAAGTAACTCCATCTCTTCCCTTTATATTCTTTATTGCTTGCCAGCCAGGTCCGTCATTATCAACGAAAACCAACCAGGGGATGTCACCTAAGGTAACTAGAGCCTTTGTGGCCTTATCGAGTTGGTCCTGCTTCATACCTTCCGTATCAACAAAAGTTATACCTCTTCCTGATGGGTCCCAATCTAGTACATACTCCAGCAGTATCGGTAGGGAAATACGTTCTGCCGTGCCATCTACGAAAATAACTAAGCGGGCAAAGAAAATTTCTCCTAATGGTCGTTCAACGAAACGACGAAACACCGCAATATCCTTTGCTTTCTCAATGTCAATAAATTGTAACTTTGTTCCGTTTGCATCGGAACGAGTTATCCGAATAGATGATGGGTATATCTCATTGATTAGAATATTTGAGTGAGTAGATATTACGGTTTGACCTGGAATTTCTGCTATTAGCCTTCGCGCTGATGCCTGTGCTTGCGGATGAAGATGAGCCTCTGGTTCTTCCAATAGAGTGATGATGTGTGGGCGTATACCAAGATCTGAACCTATTCTAAGATCAAATAAAGAACGATAGACCATTAGCGAGGCGAGGCTTCGGCTACCTAATCCCTGATATCGTAAAGGGAGTTTCAGATTGTTATTGGTTATCACTACATCAATACTACGCGCTATTTCTTCTATACTTGTGGGTAAAGAATCCAAGCTAACCGACTCGATCCCAGTATGGGTTTTAGCAATTTTTTTCAGATTCTCTGCCAAGTTTTTCATTACAGGGCTCGATTTGTTAATACTTTGCGCAATATCTTCTAATTGTTCTTCTATTATATTCCGATCTTCGGTACTTATATTAAGATTAGAAAGTACCCGTCCCCAATCCGATGTTTTGCGGGAAATTTCTTCATTTAAGTCACGAGATGCCTTTATATAGTAGGTAGCGAATAAATCAAGTATATTTCTGTCGGGTGGCCTATTATTGGATTCTATCCACTCCTCTTGCCACTGAAGGAACATACGAGTAGCTGTCAAAAAAGATCCCTCTTGACTAGGTCTGAGAACTGTTCTGATACCACTCATTTCATACGAGGGCAATCTTCTATCAATGTTTGCAGAAAGCAATCTTGTAACCGCTTCATTGAAAACGTAGTTTTTAGAACGAAAAATAATATCAATAACCGATTCCTTATCTTTACTATCATCTTCTCTTTTTGATAAATCATCGACAGTAGCCCTACGCCCGCCGCAGGCGGTGTCTATCGCCATCAAAATGGAAGATTTGCCGGTATTATTTTCACCCACCAGGTAGGTTGTAGTTTCTTCGAGAGGCACAGTCACATCAACCAGGCTGCGAAAATTCTGAATTCGCACCTCTTTGATTAACAACTCAGCCTCCGAGGAGGGAGTAGCGCTATCTTCATTTTCTCGGGGATGATTGTCGTTTGGCATACCCTGCTCCTTGTCTTTGCCTGGCCGAACCGGGTTAGGTTCCGTGCCGCCCCATTTTACCATACCGCAAGTAGGCATACGGAACTTTCTTGAACGAGCAGGTGTCCGGGACGGGTTCCGGCGGGAAACGCGGGCGGCGGGGGGCGTTTGTCGCAGGGGGCGCCTACACTCGCGGTATGGCTGGTCGAGAAGATGTGGAACGGGTGCGCCGCTCCGTTAATTTGGCGTCGCTGTTCGAGGCGGTTACCACCGTCCGGCGGGCGGGGGCCTCTTGGCAGGCGGTCTGCCCCTTCCATGCGGAGAAAACGCCTTCCCTGTCCATCGACCCGGGGCGGGGGCTGTTCCACTGCTTCGGGTGCGGGCAGGGCGGGGACGTGTTCACCTTCCTGGAACTGACCCAGGGGCTGGAATTCCGGGAGGCGCTGCAGGAGCTGGCCGACCGGGCGGGCATCACCCTGTCCGGGGCCCCCTCCTCGGACCGCACCCGGGAGAAGCGCCGCCGCCTGCTGGACGCGGTGGAGGAGGCGGGGCGGTTTTACCACGAAACGTTTCTGCGTGCGGAGGAGGCGGCCGCCGCCCGGGACTACGTGCGGGGGCGGGGCTACGACCGGGAGGTGGTGGAGCGTTTTCAGTTGGGGTTCGCCCCCGCGGGATGGGACGTTCTGTCCCGCCGCCTGCACGAGCGGGGGTTCGCGGAGCGGGTGATACTGGAGGCGGGCCTGGCCAAGCGCAACCGGGAAGGCCGTCTCTACGACCATATCCGGGGGCGGCTGATTTTTCCCATCCGCAACGTGTCCGGGGCCCTGGTCGGGTTCGGGGGGCGGGCGTTGGGGGACGAGCAGCCCAAATACCTGAACACCCCCGAAACCCCCCTCTACAAGAAAAGCGATCTGCTGTACGGCCTGGACCTGGCCCGGGCCGGGATCAGCCGCTCCGGGCGGGCGGTGGTGGTGGAGGGCTACACCGATGTCATCGCCTTTCACCAGGCCGACTATCCGGCGGCGGTGGCCGCCTGCGGCACCGCCCTGGGAAAAAGCCACCTGGAACTGCTGGGCCGGTTCGCCTCCACCATCGTCCTGGCTTTCGACGCCGACTCGGCCGGGGAGCGGGCGGCGGTGCGGGGGGACGAGTTGCGCATTTCCTCCAACCTGGACCTGGATCTGCGGGTGGCGGTAATGCCCCCCGGCCGGGACCCCGCCGACTTGGTGCGCTCCGAGGACGGCCCGCAACGGTTGCGGGAAATAGTGGAAGCCTCCGAGTTGATGATCGAGTTTCACCTGCGGGCCATTTTCAAAAGATACGACCTGAGCGACGCCGCCTCCTGCGCCCGGGCGGTGAGCGAGGCCGCCCCCCTGATCGCTTTGCGTCCCAATGAAGTGGAGCGCGACGAGCATGCCCGGTTCGTGGCCCGGCACACCGGAACCGAAGCGGCGGCGGTGAGAAAGGAAATCAACAAGGAAATCAACCGGGCGGCGCGGGGGTCGGGCCGCCCGCGGTCGTCCCCGTCCGCCGCGGAAGCCCCCCGGCCGCAACGGGGGCGGGCGGGCGCTTCCGGCCCGGCGCCCGTAAAAGAAAAAATAGAGCCCGCCCAGGAGGGGGTGATCCGGCATCTGCTGGCCGGGACCGCCCCTGCGGAGCGGGTGGAGTTGGACTTGTTCACCGGCCGGGGAGTGGAGGTCGCCGCCTGGTTGCTGGAGGAGGCCCGCCGCCTGCCCCCCGGGACGCCCCTGCCCCTGGCCGGGGGCAAATTCCCGGAGTTGGAGGAAGAGTTGCGCCCGTTGGCGCTGTCGGACAAACCGCTGGACCCCGTCGAGGACCTGCTTTCCTACCTGGCGGAAAAACGGCTGGGCAGGCGCAAGGAGGAGTTGCGACGGCGGTTGCTGGCGGCGGAGCTCGACAAGAATGCGGAGGAGGTGTCGCGTATAACCGGGGAACTGCTACAGTTATAGGAGAGCCGGGCAAGCTCTCTCGTCACAGGGGTGGTGCGCGTGCGCCCGGAATTGCAAACGGCGGTCGACAATCTGATCCGGCGGGGCCTTCGCCGGGGTTTCGTGACCGAAGCGGAAATACCGGCCGAGATACTGTTGCTGGCTCCCGACCTCTACCGTCCGGACGATGATTTCCGCGACGTCATGGAGCGGGTGCGGGCCGGCGGGACGGAGGTGGTGGCCGACAGCCCCGGCCTGCCGATGCGGGAGTTCAACCAGGGCGAGGAGCCGGTGAGCGGCGATCCGGTCCAGATGTATTTGAATTCCATCGGCCGCGTTCCGTTGCTGACCGTCCAGCAGGAAGTGGAACTGGCCATGGCCGTCGCCGCCGGCCAACGGGCCTCCCGCAGGCTGGAAGAGGCGGAAGAAACGGAGGCGACGGGCGTCCGGGGCCGTCGGGAACGGGCCGAGCTGGCCCGGACAGCGGAGCGGGGCCGGCGGGCGTCCGCCCATATGGTGGAGGCCAACCTGCGGCTGGTGGTGAAAATAGCCCGCTTCGCCCAGCGGCGCTGGGACAACATGACGTTGTTGGACCTGGTGCAGGAAGGCAACCTGGGGTTGATGCGGGCCGTGGAAGGGTTCGATTACCGGCGGGGATACCGGTTTTCCACCTACGCCGTCTGGTGGATCAAGCAGGCCATTTTCAAAAGTTTGGACGAACAGGGGCGCCTGTTGCGGTTGCCCGGACACGTTTCGGAACAGGCGGGATGGTTGCATTCTTCCCGGGTTCACCTGTATCAGAAACTGGGCCGGGCCCCGACTTTGACGGAACTGAGCCTGGAAATGGAAATGGAGCTGAGCCGGGTGGAGCAGTTGGCGATGGTCCTGGCCGAGGGGCTGTCGTTGGACGAGTTCGCCGAACCCGACCGGGCGGAAACGGAGGGGACGGCGGCCACCCATGCGAGCATGTTGAGCGACCGGGGGGCGGCTTCCCCGGTCAAGCCGGTCACCCGGCGCATGCTGGAGGAGGAGATGTCGCTGGTCTTGGAATGCTTGGATGATCGGCAACGGGAGGTGATAGTTTTGCGGTTCGGTTTGGCAGACGGCCATCCCCGCCATCTCAAAGAAGTGGCCCGGATTATGCGGGTAACCCCGGAGCGGATCCGCCAAATGGAAATCCGCGCTTTGGAAAAACTGCGCCAACGCAGCGAAGGCAACGAGGAATTCGAAGCCCACTTGCGGGACGGAGACTGGTAACGCCCGGCGGGGGCGCCCGGCGGGGTGTCGGAGGCCGATGGAGGAGTGGTAGTATAAGGTGCCACCATTCCGGGGTAGCTCAATTCGGCAGAGCGGCGGACTGTTAATCCGAAGGTTGTGGGTTCAAGTCCCACCCCCGGAGCTTTGATGCGCGCATGGGCGCGATGGCAATTGGCGCATTGGGCGCGGGCGGTTCGCCCTCCGGAAATCCGCCCGGCCGGTTCCCCTCCAAACCGGTGCGCAGTTTGCGCAGTCGAGAACGGATGTTTACGGCGATCGGGACCCCGGGCGCAGATTTCCCGCCTGCGCGGACAGACGCGGGCAAACCTGCGCCGGCGCGGACCTCGGGGCGGGACGAGGATCAGACACCGGCGGGCGGGGCTTGCGTATTTAACGTTACCGGGCGGGCGCCGGCCTGCGACCAGCCTGCGGAGCGGCGGACAAGCGGGCGGCGTCAGGCGGGACGGCGGGACGGCCGGCAAGCCGGCCGCAGACATTGAGGATGCCCCGGCGCGGGGAGGGAGTGATTTCCGGGACCGCTGACGCATGCCCGGCCCGGGGTGCGGATTCCGGGGTTGCGGCGAGGCTCCCAAGGCGAAGGGAAGGGGGTTGAGGGGCGTGAGGATGGGCGGGGCGCCGGCCGGCGGGTTCGGGTTTTTCCGCGTCTCGGTCGTTGCGTCGCGTTCGGTTCGGTTAAGTGTGCGGGTTTTCGTAAGCGGGGGAGGGAGGTTGGGTCGGCGTCGTCGAAGAGTTCCCTATCCCGGTACCGGTAATTTAGGAGGCGGCGCCGGCGGCCGTTGGGGAGTCTCGTTTCGGTTGGCCGGGTTACGGGTTTTGGCTTTTGGGCCGGGAGCTGGTCAGCAGGTCGATCACCTCCGCGTCGGGAGTGGGTCTGAAGTCGCGGTAGAAGAGTCCGATGGCCCGGCGGGCCACCCGGCAGGCGGCCAGGGCGGTGGAGCCGGTGGCCGCCCGGTCGTCTACGATCACCGCCGTAGACATTGCGGATGCCCGGCGCGGCGATCGGAAATGGGAGCGACGGCGGGCGCGCCGGGCCCCTTGGCTGAGGCGCCGCCCCCCGGTTGGTCGCCCCGGGCTTCGGGCGAAGGAGAAACAGGATGAAAAATGAGCGAGCGAGAGACCTGTTCGACCGCGTGACGCTGTTGGCGGAGGGGTTGCTCTACAGAGCGGTCGAAGCCGATCGGGCGTCGGTGGACCGGATGATGACGGACCTGGGCTTGCGAAGCCTGGGTTGCGTCCCGGCCAACCCGGCGACCGGGCGCGTTTACCGGGGAAAGTACAACCAACTTTTCCTGCGCCTCAGCCAGGCTTGGGGGGGCGACTCTCCCACGCTGGAAGACAAACCGGAGAACCCTTATTCCACCGGATGGTGGGCCGGGTACCAGCAATGGATCTCGATGGGAGCGCAGGTGCGGAAGGGCGAAAGGGCGACGAGTATCATCATGACCTCCGCCTACAACGTCTGCTCCGAACATGGGCTGTCTCCGCCTAAAAATCATCGTCCAGATGACGAGGAAAACGACGACGCCCGCGAAAACGGCCCCCCCGACGAGGTCGAGGATTCCCATCAACCCCGCCCTCTCGCCGTCCCGGAGCCGGGCTGGTAGTTCCGTTCGCCGTCGGTCCCCGTCGATCCGCCTCTCTCGTTTTCCGTTTCCGGGACTCCCGGTTTCGCAACAAAGGGCAGGTTAGGGGGCGGCGACCTCCTTCAAACTGGGGGGAGGGCGGGGTGGGGGGTCATTATCGTCCAGAAGATGAAGAAGGGCACCTCCTCCCCCGCGGATATTCTCGGACTCGCCCGGGAGGAGCTCAAGAAGACAACCGAGGCCGAGACCGGCGACCGGGCGGCGGCCGCGGCCCGGCAAGCGGTGGATTGCGCCCGGGTGGCCGCCGCATGCCTGGCCCGGGGGCGGATTCCGGGGTTGCGGCGAGGTCGCCCATGGCGTAGGGAAGGGGGTTGAGGGGTGCGAGGATGGGCGGGGCGCCGGACGGCGGGGTTCGGGTTTTTCCGCGTCTCGGTCGTTGCGTCGCGTTCGGTTCGGTGAAGTTTGCGGGTTTTCGCAAGCGGGGGAGGGAGGTCGGGTCGGCGTCGCCGAAGAGTTCCCTATCCCGGTACAGGTAATTGAGGAGGCGGCGTCGGCGGCCGTTGGGGAGTCTCGTTCCGGTTGGCCGGGTTACGGGTTTTGGCTTTTGGGCCGGGAGCGGGTCAGCAGGTCGATCACCTCCGCGTCGGGAGTGGGTTTGAAGTCGCGGTAGAAGAGCCCGATGGCCCGGAACCGGCCGGGGGTAGCCACCGCTACGCACTCGTCGGCCGCTCCGGCGAAAGCCTTCTCCCAGCCGCGGGGGGCGACCGGGACCGCCATCACCACCCGGGCGGCCCCCGCCCGGCGGGCCACTCGGCAGGCGGCCAGGGCGGTGGAGCCGGTGGCCACCCCGTCGTCTACGATCACCGCCGTCCGCCCCGCGGGGCGCATCCCCGGCCGTCCCGCCCGGAACAGGGAGGCCTGTCTTTCCATCTCGGCCCGCTCCCGTTCCTCCGCCTCCCGCAGGTAATCTTCGCTCACTCCCAGTCTTTCCATCCGCTCCCGATCCACCACTTTCACGCCGCCTTCGCCGACCGCCCCCAAGGCCAGTTCCGGCCGGCGGGGGGTGCCCAACTTGCGCACCAGCAACACGTCCAGAGGCGCCTCCAAATGTTCGGCCACCCGAAACCCCACCGGAACCCCGCCCCGGGGCAACCCCAGCACCAGGCAATCCCGCCCCGCCCCGTCGCTCCCCTCGCGCAGATGCTCCAGACGGGCCGCCAGCCGCTCCCCGGCCTCCGTCCGGTCGGCGAACAGCGTCATCGCCGGCCGCCCCCGCCGGGCTTGCGAAACCCGAATTTCATGGAATCCGCCCGTCGGTGCGGTAAGATCGGGGCATGCTCACACTCTTAATAGGACAATCGGTTACGGATGCGTGCGGAGCCGAACCGGGCACGGTATGCAGCCTCATCTACGAATGGACCTCCAACGCCAACCTGGCCCAGATACTGGGGGCGATCAGCATCCCGCTCAAAGTAGCCCTGATTCTGCTGATAGCGGTGATAGTAGCCCGGATAGTGCGACGCTGGGTGGATCGGGGAGTGGACACCTGGCTGGAACACCGGGAGCAGGCCTTCGCCGACTCCGCCGCGGCCCGGAAGTCGGGGGAAGAAGGGGGCCTGCGGGAGGCCGCCCTGCGCCGGGCGCGGCGGATGGTGGAGCAGAAGGAACGCTCCGAGCAACGGGCCCGCACCCTGGGCACCGTGCTCCGCTCCATGGCTTCCATCATGGTTTACGGACTGGCCGTGTTGATCTCGTTGGGCGAGTTCGGCATCAACCTGGGTCCGATGATCGCCGGGGCGGGCATCGTGGGGGTGGCCATCGGCTTCGGGGCCCAGAGCCTGGTGCGGGATTTCCTGACCGGGATTTTCATGTTGCTGGAAGACCAGTACGGGGTGGGGGACGTGGTGGACGTGGGCTCCGCGGTGGGGGTGGTGGAAGAGGTCAAGTTGCGCACCACCCAGATCCGGGACATCAACGGTTCCCTGTGGCACATTCCCAACGGGCAGATCAACCGGGTGGCTAATATGTCGCAGGAGTGGGCGCGGGCGGTGCTGGACATCGAGGTGGCCTACGACACCGACCTCGCCCAGGCTATGACCGTAATCAAAGAGGTGGCGGACGGGGTTTGGCGGGACAATCTGCCGGACGCCACCATCCTGGAGGAGCCCGCCATCGCCGGGGTGCAGGCTTTCGGGGAGAGTTCCATCGTCATCCGCCTGATGGCCAAAGTGGAACCGGGGGAGCAGTGGGCGGCGAGCCGGGAAATCCGCCGCCGGTTGAAAGAAGCCTTCGACGAGAGCGGGATTGAGATTCCGTTCCCGCAACGCACCGTGTGGGTGCGCGGGGAGCAGGCGCCGCCGACCGGCGAGTCGGGCGGGGCGGCGGACAGGAAGACGTTCGGGGAGTTCCGCCCCGCCGCCATCCCCGAGGAAAGCGGTTAGGACGGAGGTTTTCATCCCGTCCGCCGGGAAGCCGCCGGGCGGGAAGAGCGATTGGCGTATGAACGGGAACGGGCGCGATGAAGCAGGTTTTGGCATCGGTTGATCTGAGCCCGTTGTCCCGGCGGGTGGCGGACCGGGCGCGCCGGGTGGCCGAGGAACGGGGGGCGTCCCTGACGTTGGTGCATGTGGCGGAGCCGCCCGATGTGGAACTGCCCGAAGAAATGCTGAAGCGGGTGACGCTGTATCGGCACGGGGCCGCCGAGAACCTGCTGGCCTGGATCAACGCCCGGGCCTCCTGCCCGGTGGAGTTGAAAGTGGTTGCCGGGCGGGTGGCCGTCGAAGTGGTGAAACGGTCGCGGGAGGCGGACCTGCTGGTGACCGGCACCTCCTCGTTGGATCATCTCCGGGTCGGTCCCCGCACCACCCGCTTGGCCCGCAAAGCCCACTCCCCGGTGTTGTGCGTGCGTCGTCAACCGCGGGTTCCCTACCGGCGGGTGATGGCGGCCGTGGACTTGTCCGAGGCCAGTGCGTCGGCGGTGGAGTTGGCGTTGCGGCTTTCCACCGGGGCGGAGAAAGTGGCGGCGGTGGTTTCCCTTCCCTCGCATGCGGAGATGGCGCTGTCGGATGCGGGGTTGCGGCAGGAGGAGTTGGATAGGTTGCGGCAGATGCGGATGTCGAAGTTGCGGGAGGCGACGGAAGCTTTTGCGGAACGCTGGGAAGGGCGGGTGTCGACCCATGTGACGCACGGCCCTCCGGCGGAGGCGGCGGCCGAGTTGGCCCGCACCCGCCGGGCCGATCTGCTGGCGGTCTCCAACCGGGGAATGGGAGGCTCCAATATGGTGCTGTTGGGAAGCGTGGCCGAGGCAATGCTGTCCCGGGCCCCCTGCGATGTAGCGGTGGCCCGGGTGCCCGGCCCCTTCCGGCGTCCGTAACCCGCCTGCGGACGGATAACCCCCGGGTTGGGGTTTCTCCCCGTTGCCGTTCCAAATAAGCATTTTTTTCGCGTTCTCAAAATTTTTTTTGAAATTTCGGGGGCCCGCCCGCCCCCGCGCCCGCCCACCCACAGTTTAAGGGGATTTTTCGGAAAAACAAGAGGTTCGTTTTTTGGTTGGTTTATCCGGTCTCGGCGTTGGCGAGCTTGTTGTGGGCGGGGTGGAGGGTCGGCGCAAGTGGATGCCAAGGTAGGAGAAGGAGCGGGTGGGTTTTGCGGCGCCGCTTCGGGGTTTGGATCTCGACCTGGTTGTCGAGGGTGTGAGGTTGGAGACGGAGTGGGTGCGGGTTGGTTGCGGGTCTGTTCCGGCTCGGTCGCTAAGTATTTACGGTGGAGGGTGGGTTGACGACCATTTTGCCAGGTGCGTTGCGTCTTGTTGGTTGAGGCGGCGCAAGGTCGGGGGATGGAGGCGGGCGGGTTGGTTGCGGGGTCTGGTTGGTTTGGCCGCTAAGTATTTTTTTCGCGTTCTCAAAATTTTTTTTGAAAAATTTCGGGGCCCACCCGCCCCCGCGCCCGCCCACCCACAGTTTAAGGGGGTTTTTCGGAAAAACAAGGGGTTCGTTTTTGGTTGGTTTTCAACCAGTCTTGATGCCGGTGCGTCCGTTGTTGGCGGAGTGGTGGGGCGGCGCTACGGGCGCCGGGGGGTGGATTTGCGATGCCGCTCTGGGGGTTTGGAGTTGACCTGGTGGTTGGGGGCGTGAGGTTGGAGGCGGAAGCGGGCGGGGGTTGGTGCGGGTCTGGTTGGTTTGGTCGCTATGTATTTTTTGCGTTCTCGACTTGTTCGTATTTTTGGAGCCTGTCCGTCCCCGCGTCTCCCCCGGTTTAAGGGGTTTTTGGGAAAACGGGAGGGTCGTTTTGGTTGGTTTCCATCTGGTCGGGCGTCGGCACGTCGCTGTTGGCGGGGTGGGAGAGTCGGCGCAGAGGGCGCAAACGGCGGAGGTTGGCTTCCTATTTTGCGGTGCGTTGGCGCCATAGGCTATGGGACGGCGCAATGCCGGGGATGGAAGCCGGCGGGTTGGTTGAGGGGTCTGGTTGGGTTGTTCGATAAGTATTTTTTTCGCGTTCTCAAAATTTTTTTGAATTTTTGGGGGGCCCGCCCGCCCCCGCGCCCGCCCACCCACAGTTTAAGGGGGTTTTTCGGAAAAACAAGGGGTTCGTTTTTTGGTTGGTATAGCCGGTCTTGGTGTTGACATGTCTGTTTGTCGGCGGGGTGGGGTTTGGCGCCGGCAGGCGGCGGGCGCCGCGGTTGGGGACGGGAGCGGGTGGGTTGGCGGCGCCGCTTCGGGGTTTGGGGTGATTGACTTGGTGATTGGGGGCGTGAGGTTGGAGGCGGAGGCGGGCGGGGGTTGGTGCGGGTCTGGTTGGTTTGGTCGCTATGTATTTTTTGCGTTCTCGATTTGTTCGTATTTTTGGAGCCTGTCCGTCCCTGCGTCGCCCCCGGTTTAAGGGGGTTTTGGGAAAACGGGAGGGTCGTTTGGTTGGTTTCCATCTGGTCGGGCGCCGGCACGTCGCTGATGGCGGGGTGGAAGAGTCGGCGCAGAGGGCGCAAACGGCGGAAGTTGATGTCCTATTTTGCGGTGCGTTGGCGGCCATAGGCTATGGGATGGCGCAATGCCGGGGATGGAAGCCGGCGGGTCGGTTGAGGGGTCTGGTTGGGTTGGTCGCTAAGCGCTAAGTATTTTTTTCGCGTTCTCAAAATTTTTTGAATTTTTGGGGGGCCCGCCCGCCCCCGCGCCCGCCCACCCACAGTTTAAGGGGGTTTTTCGGAAAAACAAGGGGTTCGTTTTTTTGGCGGTTTTATCCGAGTGGGCGTCGGCGCGCCGTTGCTGGCGGGGCGGAGGGGCGGCGCGGGAGGGCGCAAATGGGTACGTTGTTGCCGGACCCGGTCCGGCCCGGTTGTTTGGGAGCGGGTTCGGGGCCGCCGGCGGGCGGGGCGGCGCCGGAGAGGGTCCGGTTGCCGGGGGGCGCCGCCGGCTCCGGGGGGCATCGGGTAGAGTATCCGGTTAGAATAAAAGGGAGGGGCGGTTGCGGGCCCGTAGCTCAATCGGTTAGAGCAGCGGACTCATAATCCGTTGGCTGCAGGTTCGAGTCCTGCCGGGCCCACCGTTTATTTCCCTCGTTCCCCGACCGGTTCCAGCGCCCGGTTCAGCCATTTCCCGCGGGGGTGGCGGAGGGCCGCGGCCAAGTCGGCGGGGGTGTCTACGTCCAGCAGAAATCCCAGCCGGATCAGCGTTACCGGGGGCGGGCCGGCGCGCAGATGGCGGTGGAAACTGCCCGGTCCGTAGGAGAATCGACAGGGGCCGCGGCCGCCCAGGGCGGAGGTTCCGCCGTTGTAGGAGGGGGCCGCCGCCCGCCGTCCCGACCGCACCGCCCGCATCGCCTCGGCCACCTCCTCCTCCGCCAGGCAGGGCAGGTCGGAATGCAGGATCAGCCACGGCCGCCCGCGGCGTTCGGCGAAGGCTGCGATGGCATGGGCCGCCCCGTTCAGGCCGCCCCCCTCCGGCTCCGGCGTCACCTCCCAACCGCCCTCCGCCGCCCATTCCAGAACTTCCGGGGCGGAGGAGACGATCAGGGGCCGCCCGCCCGCCCGCTCCGCCGTCCGCGCGGTGCGGGAGGCCAAGGCCGCCGCCAGCTCCCGGCGGGCCGGGCCGTCCAGGTGCGGGGACAGTCGCCGGTTGGCCCCGCGCAGGGAGCGTATCGGAATCCCGATCACCGGCGGCGGCGTATCCACGACCCGGCCCCGGCCTAGTTGTCAGTGATGATCCGTCCGGCCAGCACATCCTCCAGCGAACCCTCCGGGAGATCAAGTTTGGTCCACTGCGCCAGCTGGATCACCGTGCCGTGGGCGGTGGAGGGATGCAGGAAGCATTCGCTCCAGCCGTCCGGGTCCGCGGCCAACCGCAAACCGGTCACTTTCCGGCCCGCTTCCTCCGCCCGCCGGGCGGCGGCGGCCACCGACGACACCCGAAATGTCATATGATGGACGCCTTCGCCCCGGCGGTTGAGGAAATCCCGCAGGAAACAATCCCCGGACACCGGGGCCAACGCCTCGATTTTGGATTCCCCGGACTCCCCGAACAGGAAATGAACCCACCGAAATCCGCCGCGCGGGTTGTCGCCTCCGCGCAGAAACGAGCCTCCCATCATCTGCAGGAAACCGGAGGCCGCCCGCAGGTCGTTCACCGCCAAAGCCACATGATCGAAGCCCAGGACCAGGTCGGCCAAAGCCTGCGGGACATGGTCCGGGGCGGGGCGGTCGGGAAGGGTCATAGCGGACAACGATACCGGTCGCGTCCGCAGGCCGTTGCCCGGGGGGCGTTCCGCAAGGCCCGCGGGCGGCCCGGCGGGTAGATCGGATTCCCGAAATTCGGGGCGCGGTCGGCTACCGTGATGACATGACGCGCCGTACCAAGATTATCGCCACCCTGGGTCCCGCCGCCCTCCCCTCCGGAACGGTGGAGGCCATGGTGGAGGCGGGGATGGACGTGGCCCGGCTCAACTTCAGTCACGGCGACCGCGACTTCCATCGCCTTATGGCCGGGCGGGTGCGGGAAGCGGCCCGGGCCGCCGGGCGGCCGGTGGCCGTTCTGCAGGACATCCAAGGCCCCAAAATACGGGTGGGCGCTTTCCCCGGCGGATCCATCCGAATCAGGGAAGGCGACCGGGTGCGGCTGGCGCACGGGGAGGGGGACGCCCCGCCCGGAACCCTGCACATCGGATACCCCCGGCTGGCCTCCGATCTGAAAACCGGCGACCGGGTGATCCTGGCCGACGGCTTGATACAGGGGGTGGTGGACTGCGCCCCCGACGGGGAGCCGATGCTGGAGATTCACAAAGGGGGGGAGCTGTCGGACCGCAAAGGGGCGGCTTTCCCGGACAGCGACCTGACCATGGAGGCCGTCACCGACCAAGACCGGGAAGACCTGGAATTCGGACGCTCGTTGGGGGTGGATTACGTGGCGGCATCTTTCGTACGCGGCGGGGAGGACGTGGCGGCCGCGGCCGAGTTGGCGGGCGGGGACACTCCGGTGATCGCCAAAGTGGAGTTGGCCTCCGCCTACGAAAATCTGGACTCCATACTGGGGGCCGCCTACGGGGTGATGGTGGCCCGGGGCGACCTGGGAGTGCAGCTTCCGTTGGAAACCATCCCGCATGTGCAGGCCGATATTCTGCGCCGCACCAACGCGGCGGGACTGGTTTCCATCACCGCCACCGAAATGCTGGAGTCCATGGTGTCCTCCCTGCGCCCCAGCCGGGCGGAGGTCACCGATGTGGCCACCGCCGTGGCCTCCGATACCGATGCGGTGATGCTGTCCGCCGAAACCGCCATCGGGGACAACCCGGTGAGCGCCATCTCCGCCATGTCCGCCATCTGCCGGGAGGCGGAACGGCATCGGGAACTGCATCCGCCGCCCCGGGGAGTGGATTTTCTGGAAAGCGGGCAGTATTTCGCCTCGGCCATGGCCAAAGCCGCCGCGGAAGCGGCCCGCAACCTGGGATTCAACACCATCGCGGCTTTCACCGAATCGGGGGGGACGGTCGAGTTGCTGTCCAAATACCGGCCCTCCGCCCAGATTATGGCTTTCGCCGCCGACCAGGGCATTCGCCGCCGCATGGCTCTGTTCTGGGGAGTCACCCCCATTGAATTCGCGCCGCGTCCCTCCACCGACCTGATGTTCGCCGCCGCCGAAAAATACCTGGAAAAAGAGGGAATTTGCGAGCGGGGGGAGGGGGTGGTGATGGTGGCCGGATCCCCCCCCAACGTGGGGGCCTACACCAACCTGATCAAACTGCACATGGTAGGGGAGCGCCTCCGGTCGGTGCCCACCCCCGGCTCCCGCGCCTGAGGACAACGGGAGACAACGGGAGGGACGATGACGCAAGAAGCCTACGCAGCCGTGGATGTGGAGACCGCCGCCCAACAGGCCGGTTCCATCTGTCAAATAGGAGTTGCGGTGTTTGATGTGAACGGCCAGCCGATAGCGGGCCGGAGGAGGGAGATGCTGGTGCGTCCCCCCGGCAACCTGTACGGGCCCAAGTTCTCCGAGTATCACGGAATCAAGGCGTCGGACACCAAAGGGGCTCCGCCCTGGGAGACGGTCGCCGTCGAGATAGCGGAACTGGTGGGCGGTTTGCCGCTGGTCGGCCACAACGCCGAATACGAGTCGGAGCAGTTCGCGGCCGCCCCGGGCACCCCGGCGCAGTTGCTGGAAGCCTCCCTTTATTGCTCGATGCGGCTGTCCCGTTATACGGATGCGGGCGCGGCCAAGCATTCTTTGGAGGAATGCGCCCGTCGTTGCGGACTGCGGCGGACGGGCAAAAAGCAGGCCCTGTCCGATGCCCTGCTCTCGGGGCGGCTGTGGGCTGCGTTGGCTTCCAAACAAGGATGGACCATCCCCGACTCCTTTTCCAGGATGGACGCCCTGCCCGCCGACGTCGGTTCTTGGGAATGGTGGCAGGAGAACGCGCCGCCCACCGACCGCCAGGTTGATTTCCTGATGGACTTGATAATCGAAAGCGGGGCGAAAGTGAAAGTGGGCGGGAAAAAGGTGCGCAAACGCCGGGATCTGCACCGTCTGTCCCGGGCGGAGGTTTCGCGGCTTATCGACAGGATCAAAGAGCGCCGATGACAACGGGTTTGCGGGGCGGGTTTTCCTCGCCGGTATGCTATTGTGCGGTGGCGCGCTAGGTCGACTTGGACTAGTCCGGGTCGCCGAACGACAGGGAGAAAGACGGGACTGGTATGGGACTGCAAATCGAGGTGGAGCAAATACGGCTGGGGGATGTGGTCATTTACGACACCGACCGCAGCCTGTCCGGGCAGGAAGGGGAGACTTTCCCCGATGCGGAAACGGCCGCCTCCTCCGATACTTTCCCGGCCCGGCTGGCCGCCGACCTGTTCGCCGCCCGGCCCGAAATCACTTCGGTCTACGTTTACTCCAACGTCGTTTCGGTGCGCGGTCCGGGGGAATGGAGCGCCGAGGCGGCCGATTTGTGCGGAGGGGTGATCCGCAACTGCCTGGTCCACTACGACCGGAACCGGGGCTGATCAGGAACTTTCCCCGGCTTCCGGTTCCCGCCCCGCCCCGTCTTCATCGCCCCCTTCTTCCCCGTCGCCGGTCGCGGCGGCGGGAGGTTCGTCCCCATCGTCGGGCGTACCCGGCGCCGGGGCCTCGCTGGTCGGCGTATCCGTCGTCTCCGGCGGTTGATCTCCGGGAGCGTCGGCGGGGGCGGGCGGCTCATCCTCCGGTTGGGCGGGGGCGGAGTCTCCGGAGCCGCCGGGGTCGTCGGTTTCCTCCTCCGGTTCGGCGGCGGTGGTGGTGGTGACGGGGTCCTCGCCGGGGTCGTCGGTTTCCCCTTCCGGTTCGGCGGCGGTGGTGGTGGTGACGGGGTCCTCGCCGGGGTCGTCGGTTTCCTCCTCCGGTTCGGCGGCGGTGGTGGTGGTGGTGACGGCGTCCTCGCCGGGGTCGTCGGTTTCCCCCTCCGGTTCGGTGGTAGTAGTAGTTTCCTCGGGCGGGCATTCCTCGCCGGTGTGCTCCTCGTGGTTTTCCGGCAACAGGCAGGGATGCACCTCCACCTCCCGGGGGCGGGCCCGGTAGCGCACCCGCCATCTTTCTTCCTTCTCGGTTCCGTCCGCATAGGTGATGACCCGCCCCACCGTGACCGACCACCCCCCCCGCCCCTCCACCGTCACATGCTCCCCGTCGGCGGGGTCCAGCTCCGGATTGGGGGTGTATTCGACGGCCGGTTCGGTGGGGGAGTAGCGGTTGGACAGCCAGCGCCGCACCTGCCGCCCCCCGTTGTCGCCGAAAAACTTGACCGTGATGGAAGTGTCGGTGTACTGGGTGCGGATCAGCACCGCCGCGTCGGTGTCGTTGCGGAAAATCAAGTCCGGGTCCCGCCAGCTGATGGTGGCCTCGTTGCCTTCCGGGTAGCGGGAAAAATAGTAACTGTGGGGGTGGTGCTCGATGTCCTCCAGACCGGCGTAGAACACCGCGTTGTAGAAGGTGGTGGCGAACTGGCTCACCCCCCCGCCCACCGTGTCCTCCAGTTTGCCCCGGATGATGGTGGGGGCGGGCTTGAACCCCCGATCCGCGGTGCGCTCGCCCACCGCATCGTTCAGGGACAGGGTGTCGCCCGGCATCACGATGGTTCCGCTGATGATGTCGGCGAACAGTTGTATGTTGGTCACCCGCGGTTGGCAACAGGAATGCTCGGTGGTGAACTCGGATATTTTCTCCTTGATTCCCAAGGCCAGAATATCCTCGGTGGTCACCTCCGGTTGCGCCCCGTCCAAGACGGCCAGATCGGCGGTGCGGTCCGGCCGCCCGGCGGCCTCCGCCGCGGCCGCGGCCGCCAGTTGCGGGTCCAGCAGGGAGCCGGGAACGCCGGGGACGACCACCACGTTGTCGTTCCGGTCGATGTCGAGGGAGGCGTTGACCGGCGGGTCTTCGAAGTCGCCGCGCAGGGTTTCCAGTGGGACCACGAACAGGGCCGGGTCGAAGCCCACCGCCATGCGGGGGACGGGCTCCCGCTCCAGGCGGCTGTAGAAGGCGCTGACCAGCAGCTCCCGCTCCAGGGTGATTTGCCGCGACGGGTCTTCCGGGTTCTCCGGGTCCGATGTTTGACCGGGGTCCTCCCCGGCGTCCGGGTCGGAGGCGTCCACCCGGCGCAGGTTGAGGGTCACCGGTCCCGCCAGCAGCTCCTCGGCTTCGTCCACCGCCCTGGAAACGGCCGAGACGGTCAGCAACGGCGCCCGGTCCACGACGTCCAGGACGACCGCTCCGCTTCTGGGGAAGGTGAACAGGGCCCCGGTGACCGCGTCCAGCGCGGTCTCGCGGTCGATCTTCTGTCCGGGCCGGGGATAATCCGCCACCGGGGTGGTTCCCTCCAGCCGGATGGAACCTTCGAACGGAACGTCCAACACCTCGTTTTCGTAGTCGGCCAGCAATCTGTTCAGGGCCCGCTCGCTGACCTCGCCGGTCAGTTCCAGTCCCGCCGGGAGGGTCGTCCCCCCCTCCGCCGACGCCTGAATTCGCCCGCGCAACCCCGGCGGGTCGCCGCTTGCCAGCACCTGCTCCAAGAGGGCTTCTTCGTCCAGGTCGAATCCGATGGCGGCGGGGTCCAGGGCGAAATCGGCTTCGCCTACCCGCACCGTGAGCGGTTGGGAGAGCATGGCGTCTTCCAGGGCCAGAGCCGTTCGGCTGATCTCGTCCCGGTCGAGGTCTTCGGAGGCCGGGGCGGCCACGGCGCCCGTTCCCGGAACCGGGGACGGATCGGAGCGCAGGTTGTCCGTGATCCAATACACCGCGCCCGCGATCAGGAACACCCCGAGCAGGGCGGTGGCGCCGTACAGGATGTTGCGGCCGGCGTTGGTTTTACGTCTGTGTTTAGCCATTTGTCAACAGGGGGGTTGCGGATGGAGTCCGATGAGGGGAGGTTTCCAGGGTGATGTTACCCGCCCCCGGCGACAAAACCCGGCCATCTGCGATAATGCCCTTGATGGTCGTCTTCCCGGAAATGGTCCCCGGCGAGTTTCTGCCGGTTTCAGCCACCCTCTACACGCTCTATCGGCAGTGTCCGGACCGGGCTTTGGCGTATGTGGAAGGCAAATACGGCCCTCCGTCGACCGCCTCCTTCGCCGGTTCGCTGGCCCATCGCCTGTTCGCCCGGCGCCTGACCGAAGGACCGATCGCGGATGGGGATTTTGAGCGTGTGGCGCGGCAGGAGGTGGGTAACAGTTTCCGCCTGAACCGGGATTTGAGCGAGTTAACCCGGAGCGGCAAGTTGCGGATGCGGGACTTGGGAAAAG
Organism: Candidatus Spongiisociaceae bacterium; assembly: GCA_965243835.1. Lineage (GTDB taxonomy): Bacteria > Actinomycetota > Acidimicrobiia > Spongiisociales > Spongiisociaceae. The sequence continues at coordinate 2,223,089 of OZ251578.1, read as the reverse complement.
TGTTTGCGGAAGTGGAGCGGATGTGTCAACGGTTCGAGTTTTACCCCACCGAGGGTTTTCGGGAGGCGGAAATTTTCGTGGAGCACCAACTGCCGGGGGAGGTGGCGTTGCGGGGGCAGGTGGACGCCTGCTTCGACGACCGGGAGGGGGTGCGGCTGGTGGATTGGAAAACCGGCGGCTTGGGGGAGGCCCGCACCCAGTTGCGGTTCTACGCCCTGGTGTGGACTTTGGAACGGGAGGCGATGCCGGACCGGGTGGAGGCGGTTTCTTTGCGCACCGGGGAGCGGGAAGGGGAGTCACCCACCATCGGGGCGTTGCGGGAAACGGCGGAGGGGGTGGCGGAGTTGGTCAACCGGGTGCGCACCGTCGGGGAGGAGGGCCGTCTCCCCCGTCATCCGGGACCGTTGTGCGAATACTGCCCGATTCTGGATTCCTGCGCGGAGGGCCGGGGAGCGATGGAAACCCTGAACCCGGCCAGAAAACCCTGAACCCGACGCGACGGGAGCCCCGTTCGGCGAGCGGCCGTTGCCGGAAGCCGGGCGACAACCGGAACGAAGCGGGCCGGGCGGCGGGCCCCGCTCCGGCGCGCACAGGCGTCCCCGGAGTGGAACTTCCGTCACAGAAAGGAGCTAATGCATGAGCCTGCGCAAACGAATCATGACCCCGCCGCCGCGGGGACTGATCCTGTTCGGAGATCGGCATTTCCCCGGTAGTTGGGCGGACGCTTTACGGTTGACCGCCCGGACGATGCTCGAGCGGCATCCCGACTCCTATCGGAGAATTATGCTCAGCCTGCCTCGTTGGCTGGATTGCTCCGGGACGAGCACTCTCGCCATCGGACCCGATAGCGACTATCCCTATCCGGGCCGTTACGCGTTTCAAATAGGCGAAGTGTTTCTATACAAATGCTACGACGCGCAAGGGGCTGAAGACGCAGTGGACATAATTTTGCGCGGATTTGGATACGACCCGGGCGCCGTTCGTACTTGGATAACCGAAGCAACGGCCGCGGCGGGTTGGACGCCGCCGCCGCGGCCGCCGACCGCGCGGCCCCATCCCGAACCGCCTCCCCCCGCCGACAAACCGGAGAGGGAGGAATCCGCCGTCGGGATGGACAGATGACGGCTCTCGACCGGACCGGACGGGGGATGTCTATGGCCGGCCTGATTGTCGGCTGGCCGGTGGCCGTGTTACTGGTCTTGGCGGTGATGGCGGGAGCGGGGTCGGTGTGACATCCCTAAAATGGGTGGTTCTTACCGCGGCGGCGGTGTTAGCGACATCGGCCTGCAACATAGAGAATGTCGCGCCTACGACAACCACGGCGCCGCGGCCGCCTCCAACTACGGCCGCTCCCCCTGTGTCTATTCCCGAAGAGACGGTCCAACGGGTGGCTGATACTATGCCCCGTCCCCCAGCCGCGGTGGAGCCGTTCACTTCGGCTTGGGAGTTCCAAATGTTGATGTCCCTCCCCCAAGCCGGAAGATTGCGGGAGGTTACTTTCCAAGACCACTGGCTGGTGGCTCATATGGTGTGCGGTCTCCTCCGGGAAGGCATCTCCATGCGCCGCGTTTGGAACATCTTCGAGCCTTTTCCCCCAGAGGAGATCCATTACTTGTTCGCGGCGGCGACGCAGACTTTCTGCCCGGCCTACCAGACCAGTTTGCATTCCCTGGTGTCGGAGATGACCCTCTGGTCGCTAACGGACGGTCTGGGCGCATTCGCCGAAGGGTTCGCCGAAGGATTGGCGGAAGGGTTAACGCGGTGACCGGTAAGAACCGCAACGAGCGGCAAAACGGGCGGCGCGCCGAACACTATGGCGGATGGGGGTCGGGTTGCCGGCGGGCGGGTGGGCCGGGTCTGTTCGGCCGTCCGGGAAGAAACCCGGCAGTCGGGTTTCCTGGACATCTGCGCCCCAGGCGTCGCCGGTGCGGTTGGGGGGTTACCGGGCGGGGCTTATTACCCGCAGGTAGCCGGGTTGGACGGCTAGGGAGAGTTTGCGGGGGGTTCCCAGCAGCTCGCCGTCGGCTTGGGCGGGGGGCGGGGCGTCTTCGTCCGCCGGCCGGGTCCCGGGGTCGGCTTCCGGCGGGTCGGCCAGCCGGGTGATGGTCAGCGAGGTAACGCCCTCCCATATTTCGATGCCTGCGATGCGGTCCAGGTCCCGTCGGGCGGCGGCCCGGGCCAGCACGGCGCCGATGCGCCGCCGGGGCAAGGTGCGGAACACGGCCACGGTGGCCGTCTCCGGCGCCCTGTTGCCCAAGCGCAACGGCATTCGCCCGAAAAAGGTGTAGCGGTCCCGCAACTGCACCAGGGCCGCCACCGCCTCCGCCTCCCGGTCGGGGGCGCGCACCCGCAGGCGCGGGGGGCGGCCCGCGTACCCCTCCCAGATCGCCCCCAGCGCGGCCCGGGCGTAGTGCAGATGACCGAACCGGTACTTTCGGTACGGTTCCCGCTCGGCCCGCCGCACCGCCTCGGCGTCGAATCCCATCCCGGTCGCGAAGGCGGCCACCCGGCTTTCCACCCGGCCCGGGGCGTGATCCAGGGTGAGAACCCCGGCCGTCATCGGGCGGGGCCGGGGTTGGGCGCAGATGGCCTCCGCCGCCCGTTCCGGACGGGTGGGAATTCCCAGCACCCGGGCGAACACGTTGGCGGTTCCGGCCGGGATGATCCCCAGCGCGGTGGGGGTGCCGCCCACTCCATGGGCTGCGTGGTGCACCACCCCGTCTCCCCCCATGGCGACCACCAGGTCGTATCCGGCGGCGGCTGCCGCCGCGGCCGCGGCCCGGGTGTCGGCGGCGGTTTGGGGCCATTCGTTTACGACCTCGAAATGGCGGCTCAGTTCGCTGATCACCGCCCGGTGCCGCCCCCCGGTGAACCCGGAGGCGGACGGGTTGGCGCATAACAGCAGTCGTTTCACACCGGTCAGGCTAGGGGGCCCGGTAGAGTTCGCGGTCGCATCGCCGGCTGTTGGAGAAGTCACATGCCCGCCACCGTTCTCACCAACCTGACCGTTGCGGCCACCATGGACGACGAGGGTCGGGAGTTCAGTCCGGGGGCGATTCGCTTTCGGGACGGATGGATCGAAGCGGTGGGGCGCCCGCAGGACGTGGTTGCGTCCGGGGAGGGGGCGCGGGTCGTCGACCTGTCCGGCCATGCGGTTCTGCCCGGCCTGGTCAACACCCATCATCATCTTTATCAGACCCTGACCCGGGCCGTGCCCGCGGTGCAGGACGCCCCGCTGTTCGACTGGTTGCGGGGGTTGTATCCGATGTGGGCCCGCCTGGATTCGGAGGCGGTGTATACGTCCACTATGACCGGCTTGGCCGAGTTGGCCCTCAGCGGTTGCACCACCGCCTTCGACCATCAGTACCTGTTTCCCAACGACTCTGCGATCGACGACCAGTTTCGGGCGGCGCGGGAAATCGGGATTCGCTTCCACGCCTCCCGCGGTTCGATGAGCCTGGGGGAGTCGGACGGCGGCCTGCCCCCCGATTCGGTGGTGGAATCCGAGGAGGCGATTTTGGAGGATTGCGAACGGGCCGCGGCCCTGTTTCACGACCCGGAGCCGGGGGCCATGCGCCGGGTAGTGATCGCTCCCTGCTCGCCGTTTTCGGTCACTCCCGATCTGATGCGGGAGTCGGCCGGGTTGGCCCGCCGCCTGGGGTTGCGTTTGCACACCCATTTGGCAGAGACCAAAGACGAGGAGGAGTTCTGCCGGGAGCGGTTCGGGGCCCGCCCGGTGCAGTACGCCGAGGACCTGGGGTGGGCGGGGCCGGATGTGTGGTTCGCCCACGCGGTGCATGCTTCGCCGGAGGAGGCGGAGCGGATGGGGCGGGCGGGCACCGGGGTGGCGCACTGTCCCACATCCAACATGCGGCTGGCGTCGGGCATCGCCCCGGTGGCCGCTTATCAGGCGGCGGGGGTGGCGGTGGGGCTGGGGGTGGACGGGTCGGCCTCCAACGACTCCGGTCACTTGCTGGCCGAGGTTCGTTCCGCCCTGCTGCTGGGACGGCTGGCTACGGCCCCGGGGGTGGGGTCGGGGGAGATGATGACGGCCCGGCAGGCGTTGCGGATGGCGACCCGCGGGGGAGCGCGGGCGCTGGGGCGGGAGGACATCGGGTCGCTGGAGGCGGGCAAGGCGGCGGACCTGATCGCCGTTTCCCTGGACCGGATTGAATACGCGGGGGCGTTGCATGACCCGGTGGCGGCGCTGGTGATGTGCTCGCCGGCGACGGTCGACTATTCCTGGGTGCACGGCCGTCCGGTGGTGGAGAAGGGGCGGTTGACGGGAGTGGATCAGGAGGAGTTGACGGCGTGCCACAACCGGGTAGCCCGTCGCCTGGCGCACGGCATGGTTTGACCCCGTAGCGGGCGGTTTCCGGTTCGCCATCGGAGCTATTGTCGTTCTTCCGGTTCCCGTTTTGTTCTTGTCTTTGCTAAGTATTTTTTTCGCGTTCTTGACAATTTTTTTGAAAATTTTTGGGGGCCCGCCCGCCCCCGCGCCCGCCCGCCCGCAGTTTATGGGGGTTTTTCGGGAAAAACAAGGGGGTTGTTTTCAGTTGGTTTTGTCATCTGGTCGGGTGTCGGCGCGTCTGCTGTCGGCGGGGTGGAGGGGCGCGTCGGAGGGGGGAGTGAGGTTCGGTCTGCGGTTGTGGTTCTCTTACGCCGCCAGGGTTGATTTCGGGATGGCCCGGTGGGTGCTGTTGATGTTGCGTTTGCGGTTCGGTTTGGTTGGTTCATCTGGTTGGCGTCGGAGCGGGCATCGTCGGCGGTGCGGAGGGGGCGGTGCGGAAGGCGGTGAGGTTGGAGACGGCGGCGGTGGGTTGGTTGCGGGGACGGGCCCGGTGGGTGCTATTGGCGTTGCGGTTGCGGTTAGGTTGTCCGGTGAGGCGGTTTCGGGTTTTGTCGTTCTTCCGGTTCCTGTTTTGTTCTTGTCTTTGCTAAGTATTTTTTTCGCGTTCTTGACAATTTTTTGAAAATTTTTGGGGGCCCGCCCGCCCCCGCGCCCGCCCGCCCGCAGTTTATGGGGGTTTTTCGGGAAAAACAAGGGGGTTGTTTTCAGTTGGTTTTGTCATCTGGTCGGGTGTCGGCGCGTCTGCTGTCGGCGGGGTGGAGGGGCGCGTCGGAGGGGGAGTGAGGTTCGGTCTGCGGTTGTGGTTCTCTTACGCCGCCAGGGTTGATTTCGGGATGGCCCGGTGGGTGCTGTTGATGTTGCGTTTGCGGTTCGGTTTGGTTGGTTGATCTGGTTGGGCGTCGGAGCGGGCATCGTCGGCGGGGCGGAGGGGGCGGTGCGGAAGGGGGTGAGGTTGGAGACGGCGGCGGTGGGTTGGTTGCGGGGACGGTCTGGTGATGATGGGCCTGGTAGGTGCTGTTGGCGTTGCGTTTGCGGTTCGGTTGTCCGGCAAGGCGGTTTCGTGCATTTCATCGTTCTTCCGGTTTCCTTATTTTCCCCGCCCGGCTAAGTATTTTTTTCGCGTTCTTGACAATTTTTTTGAAAATTTTGGGGGGCCCGCCCGCCCCCGCGCCCGCCCACCCGCAGTTTAAGGGGGTTTTTCGGGAAAAACAAGGGGGTCGTTTTCAGTTGGTTTTGTCATCTGGTTGGTTTTTGATCTGGTCGGGCGTGGGCGCGCCTGCTGTCGGCGGCGCGGGAGGGGCGGTTTGGGAGGGCGCAGGGTTGGAGGCGAGAAACGGGTTAGTCGGTTTGGGGCGGGGGCGAGGGGGTTTTGCGGGGGCGTCCGGCGGATGGCCGGGCGGATGAAGTTTTGGCGGGTATCGGGGGCGGGCGCGGGCGGAGGTAGTAAGATAAGCGAATGGTTTGTCGCAGGCGACTAGCGGCCGTATCGGCGGCGGGGAATCGGGGGGCGGGAGTCCGATGTTGGATATGATCCGTCCGGCCGATGTCGGGGAAGCGGTGGAGGCTTTGGACGCCCATCCGCAGGCGACGCTGTTGGCGGGGGGGACGGATCTGATGGTGGAGGTCAACTTCGGGCGGTTGCGCCCCGACCGGGTGATCGCCCTGCGCCGGTTGGAGGAGTTGCGGGAAAACTCGCCGCGCCGCATCGGGGCCGGGGTGACCTTTCGCACCTTGGAAAGCGGCCCGCACAACGCCCTCGCCCAGATTTCCCGCACTATCGGCTCCCCCCAAATTCGGGAGGCGGCCACTTTGGGGGGCAACATCGGGACCGCCAGCCCGGCCGGGGACGCCCTGCCTTTTCTGGCCGGTTTGGACGCCCGAATCGAACTGCGCTCCGCAGGCGGGAAGCGCCTGGTCCCCTGGGACGAGTTTTTTACCGGGGTCAAGCAGACCAGTCGCCGTCCGCAAGAGCTGATCACCGCCGTGGAACTGCCCGAGGATCTCCCCGACCGTTCCGAGTTCGCCAAAATCGGACAGCGCAGCGCCATGGTCATTTCCATAGTTTCCGCGTGCGTGTTCCGCTGGTCGGACGGGCGCACCCGGGCGGCCTTCGGTTCGGTCGGCCCCGTCCCGGTGCGGGCCCGCCGGGCGGAGGAGATGATCGCCGCCGCCGGCCCCGCCCCCGGACGGGAGGCTTTGGACGAATTCGCCCGCTTGGCCGCCGAGGAGACCTCCCCCATCACCGACCATCGGGGAAGCGCCGACTACCGGCGCCGGGCGGCGGGGATTCTGGCCCGGCGCCTGCTGGAACGATGCCTGTCCCCGGGCCGCAACGGAGAGGGGCCGGGCCGATGATGGTCACCGCCGAAATCAACGGACGCTCCCGCACCTGGGAGGCGACCGGCTCCGAAAGCCTTCTCTACTCGTTGCGGGAGGAACTGGGCCTGTGGGGTTCCAAAGGGGCGTGCGAGCAGGGGGAATGCGGTTCCTGCACCGTCCTGCTGGACGAGCGGGCGGTGTGCGCCTGCCTGGTGATGGCGGCGGACGCGCACGGCTCGCAAGTGGTGACCGTGGAGGGGTTGAGCGAGCCGGGGTCGTTGCATCCCGTGCAACGGGCGCTGGTGGAGGCGGGGGGCGTCCAATGCGGATTCTGCACTCCCGGGTTCGTGGTGGCGGCCGCCGCCCTGTTCCGGGAGAACCCGGTTCCGGGCAGGGAGGACATCCGGGAGGCCCTGTCCGGCAACATCTGCCGATGCACCGGCTACGGGGCCATCCTGCGCGGCTTGCAAACCCTGGCCGGGGAGGAACGATGACCGTCCGGGCCCCCGCCCGCCGCCGGGTGGAAGGCGGCGTCGGGGAGTCCCCGGTGCGGGCGGATGGCGTCCCCAAAGTGGACGGAACCTACCTTTACTCCTCCGACCTGCACATCGAGGGGATGTTGTGGGGGGCCACCCTGCGCAGCCCCCATCCCAAAGCCCGGGTGACGCGGCTGGACGCCGCCCCCGCCTTGGCCATGACCGGGGTGCGGGCCGTCCTGTTCAACGAGGACGTTCCCGGTTCCAAAACTTTCGGGTTGGAACATGCCGACCAGCCGGTGCTCGGCTCCGAAGAAGTGGAATACTGGGGGCAGCCGGTGGCTTTGGTGGCCGCCGACCATCCGGAAACGGCCCGCCGGGCGGCGGAGGCCGTCGCCGTCGACTACGAAACCTCCCCGCCTCTCACCGACCCGGAGGAGGCCGCGTCCGCCGGTTCCATTTTCCGCACCCAGTGGGTGCGCCGCGGCCCGCAACAAGAGCAGGGCCGGGTGGCGGTGGAAGGCTATTACGAGGTGGGGATGCAGGACCAGGCCCCGCTGGGCACCGAATCCGGGTTGGCGATCCCCGACGGGCAAGGGGGCGTGGACCTGCATATCGCCACCCAATGGACCCACGCCGACCACGGCCAGATCGTGGCCTGCCTGGGGGTGGAGGACGACATGGTGCGGGTGCATCACGCCGGGGTGGGGGGAGCGTTCGGAGCCCGGGAGGACGTCAGCCTGCAAATACACTTGTGCCTGCTGGCCCTGCGCACCGGGCGGCCGGTGAAAATGATTTACAGCCGCCAGGAAAGTTTCACGGGGCATGTGCACCGTCATCCGGCCCGTATGTGGTATCGGCATGAGGCGGACCCGGACGGGACCCTGCGCCGGGTGCGGGCCCGGATCATCATCGACGGGGGGGCGTTCCATTCCACCAGCAGTGCCGTGATCGGCAACGCTGTCTTCCACGCCGTCGGCCCCTACCGGTGCGATTCGGTGACGGTGGAGGGGACGGCGGTGCGCACCAACAACCCGCCGTGCGGGGCCATGCGCGGTTTCGGGGCGGTGCAGGCCTGTTTCGCGCACGAGGCGCAGATGGACAAACTGGCCGACGCCCTGGGAATGGACCGGGTGGAGTTGCGCATCCGCAACGCCCTGCGCACCGGCGATCCTTTGAACACCACCGGGCAGATTTTGGAAACCCCGTTGCCGGCGGCGGAACTCTTGCAACGTTTGCGGGCCATGCCGGAGCCGCCCCCGGCGGAGGGGGGCGATCCCCGCCTGTTGCCCGGCGGGACCGGCCTCGCCGCCGCGCCCGAAAAAGTCCGCCGGGGAGTGGGCTACGCCATCGGCATCAAAAACCTGTGCTTCTCGGAGGGGTTCGACGATTACGCCGAAGCCAGGGTGGTTCTCACTCCGTTCGGGGCGGAGGTGCGCACCGCGGCGGTGGAGGTGGGGCAGGGGCTGGGGGAGGCTTGCGCGCAGATCGCCCGCACCGCGCTGGGAATCCAGGATACGGTGGTCTACTTCGACGACACTTCCCGCATCGGTTCGGCCGGTTCCTCCTCCGCCTCCCGGCAGACGCAGATGACCGGCGGGGCGGTTCTGGAAGCCTGCCGCAAGGTGCGGGAGGAGGCCTTGCGGCGGGGAGGGGGGGACCGGCTGGACGATGACGGGGTATGGCGGGACGGGGAACTGGTCATGTCCCTGGCCGACCTGTGCCGGGAGGGGAACCTGGAACATCACGTCCGCTTCCGCCATCCGCCCACCGAGGAGCCGGATGAAAACGGCCAGGGAAACTTGCATGTTGATTTCGCCCTGGCCGCCCACCGGGCGGTGGTGGACGTGGACCGGGAGTTGGGATTGTTCCGGGTGGCGGCGGTGGACACGGTGCAGGACGTGGGATACATGATTAATCCCGAGTCGGTGACGGGCCAGATCGAAGGGGGGATTATGCAGGGGGTGGGGCTGGCCGTTTTGGAGGAGATCGTGGTGGAGGAGGGGGTGATTAAAAACCCCACGTTCACCGATTACCTGTTGCCCACTTTCCTGGACGCGCCGGAGGTGGGGGTGGAGGTGGTGGAAGAGCCGGGCCCGGTGGGTCCTTTCGGGGCCAAAGGAGTGGGGGAGCCGCCCACCGTGTCCTCGACGGCGGCGGTGGTGGCCGCCATCCGGGACGCCACCGGCCTGGACCTGAACCGGGCCCCGGTGCGCCCCGAGCATGTGGCCCTGCCCGCCCCCGGCGGAGACGGATGAGCCCCGACGGGGTTTTCGCCGGGGATTGACAAGCCGGGCGCGCCCCGTTCCGCATTGTCCGCCGGGGCGGAGGGTTTATCCGGGGTTTGTTTCAGCGGGCCGCCGCGGGGTTGTACAAGGGTTTGTCCTTGTTTTTCAGGACGTCTTCGATATGAAAAACCGGCACATCGTATTTCAAGGAACATTCTTGCAGTGACTCGCCTTCCAGGAAAGCGTTGACCACCTCGTCCACCCGGTTGCCGCCTTCTTTGAAATAGGGGGCGCCGGAGTGGTTTTCGGTATCCATGAAAACGGTGGCCGTTGCGAACTGGGGCAGGCGAATTTGCTGCATGTATTTGTTTTGATAGTGGTAGTCCGACCAGAACAGGAAATGATTAATCACATCCACGTAGCGGACGTAGTCCCCGTGGACGTACAGCAGTTTCTCGGACTGGTCCGGCGAGGAATGAAGGTTGTAGTATTCCCACAGCAACTTGGGTCCGTCGTGTTTGAACCAGTAGTGGGCTATGGGGTGCTTTCTTCCAAATTTGTATTCCAGGAAAGGCAGAGCCGGGTAGAAATGCTCCAAAAATTCCTGGTCCGGGTTGATGGTGGCCAGCACCAGCAGTTCCGCCATCCCGATGAAGGCGATGGACGGTTGGTCGGGACGGGGATCTTCCAGGCTGACGATGAACTCGGGGGGTTGCGCCCATTCCGCCACGGTGTCGACCGGAATCTGGGCGATGGCCGCCGCCTCTTCCATCGTGTACAGGGGTTTGAAAACCGCTTCGGGTTTGTTCGCCATTTCCTTCCTCCTTGGTCGGTATGTATCGGTAGGTTGCCGTCGGTTGTCGGGGCGGGTCGTCGGCGCCCGCCCGCGGAGGTCGTCATAGAGGCAGTTTACAGGGGGCTGAATTTTACCGGGACCAGGCCCCGCGTCAGTCGCCGGGCGGTCGGCCGCCGGCGGCGGGCCGGCCCAGGAAGTCGGAGGCCAAATCCAGGAACAGGCGGGGGGCTTCCAGCATGGCGATATGGCCCGCCCCCACCAGGGGGGCGAAAGTCCAGTCGGGGCGGAGGCCGGCCAGCCGCTGGGCGGCCCGGTAAGGGACCACCGAGTCGGCGGTGCCGTGCACCAGCAACACGGGGGCGGCGATGCGGCGCGCCATCCGGTCGTATTTCCAGGCGGGGAACAGTTGCCGGAAAATGGAACGGTAGGCCTTGAAGTAGGTTCGGTAGACCCAGGGCATGTGGGTGCGTTCCAAGGCCGCATCCAAATGGAGGCGGATGGTTTCGTCCGGGATGCGGGAGTCGCGGCCCGCCAGCACCCGCAGTCCGTCCTCGGCCCTTTGCCGGAGGGTTTCCCGCCGGTACACCCAGGCCATCAGCGCCCGGTTGGCGCCCGGTATGAAATAGACGGGCATGGTCGCCGCCCAGATCGGGTTGAGGGAGCGCAGGTCGCCGCCGGGGGCGGGCGGGTCGATCAGTATCAGGCGCTCCGCCAGGTCGGGGCGCTCCCCGGCCAGCAACATTACGATCAGAGCCCCCATGGAGTTGCCCGCCAATACCGCCGGACGGTCGGTGCGCGCCTCGATGAAATCGGCCAGGAAAGCGGCCAGTTTGCGCACCGTCGCGGAACGGCCCGCCGGGGGGGAGCGCCCGAAGCCGGGCAGGTCGGGGGCCACCACCCTCCCCAGACGGGTCATCCCCTCCCCGACCTCCGTCCAGTTGATGGAGGAACCGCCCAGCCCGTGCACCAGCAACACCAGCCGCCCCTCCCCGCCGTAGTCGATTCCGTGCACCGGCCCCCGCAACTCGATGGTGAAACGTTCCATCCCGGCGCGCATGCTAGCCCGCGCCGGGTTAATTGTCCGGCGGGGAACCGGCGGCGGGTCAGAAGGCGGCCAGGCGGCGCAGGGCGGCGGCTATTTTGGCCGAGTCGGGGCGGTAGGCGTCCTCCAGCGGGGGGCTGAACGGCACCGGCGTATCCAAGCCGCCCAGCCTTTCCACCGGGGCGTCCAAGTATTCAAAGGCCGCCTCGGCGATGAGGGCGGCTACTTCCGCCCCCGCTCCGGCCAGCCGGACGGCGGAATGAACCACCAGGGCCCGGCCGGTTTTGCGCACCGAGGCCAGGATGGCTTCTTCGTCCAACGGTTTCAAGGTGCGTAGGTCCACCACCTCCGCCGATATTTCCGGGGCGACCTCCCCGGCCGCGGCCAAAGCCTGATGCACCTGGGCCCCGTAGGTGACGACGCTGACGTCCGACCCTTCCCGCGCCGTCCGGGCCGACCCCAGCGGAACAATGTGCTCCCCCTCCGGCACCGGTCCGCGGATGCTCCGGTACAGGTTTTTGGCCTCGAAGAAGATGACCGGGTTGTCGTCCCGGATGGCGGAAATCAGCAGGCCTTTGGCGTCGGCGGGCGTAGAGGGGGCGGCCACTTTCAGGCCGGGGGTGTGCACGAACCACGCCTCCGGGTTCCCGCTGTGGTACGGCCCGGAGCGTATCCCCCCGTCGCACGGAGCCCGGATCACCCAGGGAATCGGAGCCCCCCAGCGGTAGAAGTTGCTGGCCGCGTAGTGGACGATGGCGTCGAAGGCGGTGGAGATGAAGTCGGCGAACTGCATTTCCACCACCGGCCGCAACCCCATCAGGGCCATGCCGTTGGCCGCCCCGACGAAAGTCTGCTCGCACAGGGGGGTGTTGATCACCCGCCGGGACCCGAACTCTTTCTCGAAGCCCTTGGTGATTTTGAACGCCCCTCCGAAGTCCCCGCCGATGTCCTCGCCCATCACCAGCACGTCCGGGTCGCGGCGCATTTCAGTGTGCAACCCGTCGCTGATCGCTTCCAGATAGGTCATTTCCCCGTCGTCCCGCTTGGCGGGGGCCTCCGTTTCGGCGAATCCGAAGTTGCCGCCCTCGGCGCTCATGCGAACACCCCCTGTTGCACGGTAACCGGGTCGGGCCAGTCGCTGGCTTCGGCGAACTCGACCGCGTCTTCGCACACCGCCCGGCAGTTGTCGGCCATCTCCCGCAGGTAGGAGTCGTCGACGATCCCCGCCTCCCGCAGTTTCCGCTCGTAGCGGAGGAGCGGGTCTTTCTCCTCCCATTCGGCCAGCAACTCCGGGGGGACGTATTCGGCGCCGTCGTGAATGGCATGCCCCAGCATGCGCATGGTTTTGGCTTCGATCAGGGAGGGGCCGCCCCCGGAACGGGCCCGGCGCAGGGCGGCCTCCGCGCACCGGTAGACCGCCTCCAGGTCGTTGCCGTCCACCACCGCGGCGGGCACTCCCAGGGCTTCGCTGCGGGCGCGGATGTTGTCGCCCGCCATGGACTGGCTCAGGGGCGTGGAGTAGGCGAACTGGTTGTTTTCCACCACCACCACCAGCGGCGCCGCCCTCACCGCCGCCATATTCAGCGCCTCGTGGAACACCCCGGTGGTGGTGCCGCCGTCGCCCAGGTAGGTGAGGGCGGCCCGTTCCTCCCCCCGGTAGGTGAAGGACATGGCGGCCCCCAGGGCGGGGCCCAGCGACTGCGGGATGTGGCTGACGAACCCGATTACGCCCAGCGACATGTCCCCGCAACCGTGCAGGTTGGCGTCCCGTCCCCGGGTGACCCCGGTGACCCTTCCCAACTGGTTGGCGACGATGCGGCGGGGGGTCATTCCCCGGATCAGGTAGCAACCCAGGTCGCGGTGGATGGGGGCGACGATGTCGTCCGGGCGCAGGGCGGCCCCGGTTCCGACGCTGATCGCCTCGTGCCCCCGCTGGTTGAAAGTGCCGCCCACCCCCCGGCCCTGCTTCCACAGGGCCACCAACCGGTCGTCCAGGGTGCGGGTGAGGCGCATCCAGTAGAGCAGGTTGCGCCGTTCCTGGTCGGACAGCGCCTCGGGCGGGGGGCCGGGCGGGGCGCCGGACAGCACCTCGGATGGGGCCTCGGGCGGGGCGCCGGACGGGGCGTTGGCCCGCGTCTTGCGGGCGCGCCTGCGTTTTCGGGAGGGGGGCTTGCTCGGGCGGGAAGTGGTCATTTTCTCAACTATATTATTACCCGCCCGTTGCGCCCGGTGCCGGGTCGGGCGGCGAGCCGGGACATCAGCTCCCCCAGGTCTTCCATTTCCTCCCGCCACTCCCGGCGCCGTTCGGCGAGGCGTGCCTCCCCGCCGGAGGTTCCGGGTGCGAGCAGGCGGCGATGTTCGGCCAGCCGCAGGGCCGTTGCGAACAAGGAACGGGACAGGGCGGAGGGGTCCCCGACGACCCCCTCCCGCAACAGGCCCTCTCCCCGGCGCAGGGCGTCGGTCAGAAAATCCTGCTCGTTCCATGGGCTGTCGGGCGGGCGCTCGTGCAGTTCCACGGCGGCGATGCGGTAGGCCTCCAAGAAGGAGCGCAACGCCCAGGGGGCGCGGTGGGGGGCGAGTTCCGCCAGCAGCTCCCCGGCTCCTCCCCCGGCCAGGACGCGCTCCCAGTCCCGGTTGCGGCGGGACAGCTCGGCCGCCGTCTCCCGGTGAAATTCGCCCCGGGCGGGGAAGAAGAAGTCGAACTTGAGCAGATCCCGCAACCGCAGGGTCCGCTCCCGGAACAGGGCGGGGCGGTCGCAGGCGGCCGGGGCGGCGGCCACGGCGGCCAAGCCCAGTTCCGCCGCGGCCCGGATGAGGTAAAAGTGGACCACGCCGTTGCGGTAGAAAGCGGCTTGCAGGTGCCGGCCGGGGACGATCCGGCAGACCGGGGGGCCGTCCGGGACGGGCCGGGTTTCGGCGAGGCCGTGTTCGGCGAGGATGCCCAGCGCCCGGTCCAGACCCCGGCCGGTGAGCAAGTCGGCCAAGGGTTCGGTTGCGGGCAGGCTCCGGTCGGCGGCGTCCTCCGCCAACTCGGCCAGGGCGGCGGTCAGTTCTTCCCGGGACAGGCCGTCCCCTCCCGCCACCAGCAACATTCCCGTAACCAGCGAGGCGGGGGTGACGGGAGTCACCCGGTTGATGCGCGCGCACACCTCAAAAGCGGTTTTGCGGACGGCCAGGTTGCGGGACGGGCCGGAGGCGGACCGGCCCAGGGACTCCCGCAGGGACAGCGGTTCCCCGAAGCGGAGGTGGATGGCCCCGTGTCGTTTGCGCAACCGCCGGATGCTCGCCGTCATCCAGGCCAGGTTTTCTTTCTGTTTGGCCGCTCCCCGCTGTTCGGCCGCATAGGCGGCCGCCTCGAAGATCTGGTCGTAGCCGATGGCCACCGGTATCAGATAGACATCTTCGGCTTTCCCGGCTTGCAGGGATTCCGCTACGTAGCTGAGCAGGCCGTAGCGGGGGGCGAGCATTTTTCCGGTGCGGCTGCGCCCGCCCTCGATGTACCATTCCAGCGGGAAACGTTTTTCCACCAGGTAATCGATGTAGGAGCGCAACACGTATTTGTAAACCGGGTTGCCGCGGAAGGAGCGGCGGATGAAAAACACCCCCGCCCGGCGGATAATCGGGCCCGCCGGAAAGAAGTTCATGTTGATGCCGCCCGCGGTGTGATTGGGCGGGTGGTCGTTTTCCCACAGCAGGAACTGCAGGGACAGGCGGTCCATGTTGGAGCGGTGCGAGGGCAGGAACGCCACCGGATAGCGGGCCGCCAGTTGCGCGACCCGCTCCAGCTCCGCCGGGTCGTAACGGATGGCTTCGTAGCCCCGCCGGTACAGCAAACGGGTGGCGGCCGCCACCAGGTCGATCACGAACGGGGAGTGGGCGGCGGCTATTTCCCGGAGGTAACGGCGGGCGGCGGCCGGGGCGTTTTGGGGGTTGCGCCCGGCGCGGCGGGCGGTTTCCGACAAACCTTTTTGGAAAGCGGCGTCGGCCAGGATGTCGTGCCGCACCAGCCGGGGGATTTTGTAGCGGGCCCCCCGGATTTCCCGTTCCGCCCGCTCCAAGGCGAGCAGGGCGCGGCGGACGACGAAGCGGGCCAGCGGTTCCGCCTTTCCCCGCTCCGCCCACGCCCGGCGCACCTCGGACAGGAGGGCCGCCTCCCCGGCCGCGACGCGCGCCCTCCCCGGCCGCCGGGCCAGGAGGAAACGTCCGGCCATCCGCCCCGGATAGCGGGGGTCCCGCAAGGTGAGGAAGTCGCGCAGGCCCAGGGTGCGGCGCCCGTTGCGCTCCGGCGCCGCCCACACCGCCCGCACCGGAACCAGCAACGGATCATCCGCCCGGTCCAGCCGGACGGCCAGCCGGCGCACCACCCGCCGGGGCCTCCGCCTCCGCCGGGCGGAGGGAATAAAAAAGATCGCAACGGACGCCCCCTCCGGCCGGTTGCGGGCCACCCATTCCCGCACCAGCCGCGCCTCCGCGCCATGGGCGACCTCCGCCAACATCAACACGTTCGCATACCCGCCCCCCGGCCGTTCCCGTTCCATACCCCCGATATTAAACACCCCCGCCCCCCGGCGCCCATAAGCCCCGCATCGCGAAGGATACCCCAAACCCGAAAAACGACCCCCTTGTTTGATATTTGAATTTTGGGTATGTTAAGGGTGGGCGGGCGGGGGGTGGGCAGGTGGGTTAAATAACGCCTAGATTTTTCGGGGTGGGGGCGGGGTCGGTTGGGCGAAGTCTTCGGGTCCTATATACCGGCCTTTGGCGAGGCGGGGAAGCGGGGGATGGTGGAGGGTTGACATAGTTTCCGGCACTGCTCGTTGTCCGTCTCGCGAAAAATATCTTAAGCCCGTAAAGGGGGCATTTGCTTGTTGTTTCGTCAATCCGTTGCCGAGTCCCGGAAAACGACCCTCTTGTTTGGTTTCCGATTTTTGGGTATGTTAAGGGTGGGCGGGCGGGGGGTGGGTGGGTGGGTTAAATAACGCCTGGAATTTTCGGGGGGCGGGGTCGGTTGGCAAAATCTTCATCTGCGAGAAGCCGTCACCCCGGCGCGCGCCGGAGGGGAGGATTGTAAAGTAGGGGGCATGCGGGCCCTTTTGCAACGGGTAGACCGGGCTTCGGTGACGGTGGAGGACAAGGTAGTGGGGGAGGTGGGGCTGGGATTGCTGGTCCTGGTGGGGGTGGCCGTCCCGGATACCGGGGACGATGCGGCCGCTTTGGCCTCCAAAATAGCGGGCCTGCGCATCTTCGCCGACGGCGACGGCAAGTTCAACCTGTCGGTGCGGGAGGTGGGCGGCTCGGCCTTGGTGGTCAGCCAGTTCACGTTGCTGAGCGATGTGCGACGGGGCCGTCGCCCCAGTTTCACCTCCGCCGCGCCCCCCGGCCAGGCCGCCCGCTTGGTGGACGAGTTCGCGGTTCGCCTGCAGGCCGAGGGCGTCCCCGTGGCCCGCGGCCGCTTCGGGGCGATGATGCTGGTGGACCTGCGCAACAACGGCCCCTTCACCCTGCTGGTGGAAACCCAAAACGGAAAAGTCGTTTAGCCGTCTCCGTCGGCGGTTAGGAAGGCTTGGCCTTCGGGGCAGAACTTTTGGAAGTCGCAGGTGCGGCAGGCGGGGGAGGGGGAGGGGTCGAAGCGTTCGGCGCGGATGCCCTCCAGCAACTCCTCGATGCGGGAGCGGGCTTGGGCCAGCCACTCTTCGTCTACTTGGTGGGTGACCGCTTGCAGGCCGTCTCCGAGGTAGACGAAACTTACTTGCATACGGTCGGGGACCGGGGATCCCAGGCCTCCCGCGGCGGCGGCTAGGGCGTAGGCCTGCAACTGCACCAGGGTCGACTCCCGGGTAGAGGGGACGCCCGACTTCCAGTCCACTATTTCCCAGCCGCCGTCGTCGGTCGGGTAGATGGCGTCCACCCGTCCCCGGAGCCACGTCTCGGGCGCCACCCGCACCTCGAACAGGGTTTCCACCGCCTGCGGCGTGCGGGCGGCGTAGGGGGACGACCGGAAAGCCTCCCAGCCGGTGCGGGCGGAGGAGGGGGCGGCCGGCCCGCCCAGACCCTCGTCGGCGCTCCGGTCGTAGAGGTCCCCGGACATTTCCTCAAAGGGGATCGTTCCCCGGATGAACAGCTCGATCCGGCGGTGCAACTCCAGTCCCCGTTTAATTCCCGGGCCGGGGGGTTGGCGGGGAAGGCGGTCCACCTCCGACCAGAAGAAACGTTTCGGACAGTCGGCGTAGACGACCAAGGCCGTCACCCCCACCCGGGTGGGGGCGTCCTCCGGCTCCGCATCCACCGGGTCGGGCAGGGACAATAAAATCTCGTTCATTTCCGCCACCGCCTCATCGTAGGCGGCGCGCATGCCCCTTTCCCCGGCTTTGCGTTCCGCCCAAGCCGGGTCGTCCAACGTTCGGCGCAGGGCCTCGTCCCAGGTTACTCCCAGCTCCGGGTCCGGAGTGCGTTCCCCTGCGGGCGGTTGCAGTTTCTCCGGCCGCTCCGGGGGGGGATCGGTCCACACCGGAATTTCCGCCCCGGACAGGTTGCGGGCCTCCTCTAGCAGTTCGCTTGGTTTGTCGGACTTTTTCTTGGGTTCGGGGGAGTCCGCCAACTCATACCAGCAGGCCCCGCTCAGGTAGAGGGCTTTGCGGGCGCGGGTGACGGCCACGTAGGCCAGCCGCCACTCCTGGTCGTAGTGCTTCTCCCGCAACCATTCCTTTCTCGCCTCCTCGTCGTCCACCGCGCCGATTTCCTCCCCCGGTCCGGGGTCCTCCAGCAACTCCAGCGGGAGAGCGTAGTGATGCCGGAGCGGGTCTTGCAGTACGCGGGGCTGGGTCGGGAAGTTTTTGTCATACAGGGCGGGCAGGAACACCACGTCCCATTCCAAGCCTTTGGCCCGATGGACGGTGAGCAGGGTCACCGCCTCCTCCCCGCTGATGCGGGCCGCATCCGGTTCCTCCCGGGGGGTTTCTTCCAGAATCTTCAGGTGCTCCAAAAAGCCTTCCAAGGACCGCCTCCCCTCCAGAGGCGCCCACTGCTCGGTCAGGTCCAGCAGGTAATACAGGTTGAGGCGGGCGGTGAGCCGGGCCGCGGGCGGGAGGGACTCGGCGTCCTGCCAGGCCCCGGTTTCGGTCAGCACGGCCCGGGTCAACCCGGAAAGGGTCGCGGACTGCGCCTCCACCAACAGGAGGTCGTACAGGTCCCGGAACTCCCGCAGGCGGCGGGCGGCCTCTTCGGACACTTCCAGATCGTCCAGGTTTTCCACGGCTTCCAGCAGGGTTCTGGTTCCCCGATCGACGTCGTCCGGGCGCCGGCGGGACCAGCGGGCGAGGGGGGCCAGGTCGGCCATGCCCAGCCGGAAGCGCGATCCGAGCAGAATCCGGGCCAAGGCGGGGCTGTCCTCCGGGTCGGCCAGGATGCGCAACCAGGCCGTCGTTTCCACCACTTCCGGCACCTTGAGCAACCCCCCCAGATCGGCCACCTGGTAGGGGATTTCTTTAGCTTCCAAAGCCAGCCGCACCGCCTCCATGTCCTTGTTTTTGCGAAACAGGACCGCCATCTCCGACCAAGGGGTCCCCCGCTTATGCTCCCAGCGGGCCTGCTCGGCTACGGCCTCGGCCTCGGCCCGGAAGTCGGGATGCCAACTCGCGTACACCCGGCCCGCGCCCGCCCCGGGCAGGGGGCGCAGGTTTTTGGAGGGGGATGGTTCGCCGATTTGACTGCGGATGCGGTTGGCCAGGTCCAGGATCAGGCGGTCGGAACGGCGGTTGACGGACAAGCCCAAGGTCTCGGCGGGGGAGCCGTCCGACCGGGGAAAGTCGGTGTCGAACGCTTCGAAGTTGTAGCGGGAGGCCCCCCTCCATTCGAAAATGCACTGGTCGGGGTCGCCCACCGAGGTCACCGCTATCCCGCGGTGACCTCCCCCGAACAGGAGACGGAACAAACGCCGCTGGGCCGGGTCGGTGTCCTGGTATTCGTCCAGCAGCACGCACCGGTAGCGTTCCCGGATGCGGTCCGCAATATCGGGATGCTCTTGCACCAAGGTCACCGCCTGGTGCAGCAAGTCCCCGTAGTCCAGCAGGTTGAGACGCTGTTTTTCTTCTCCGTAGACGAGCAACGTTTGGGCCAACTCCGCCCGTTTGACCGCCGTCTCGTCCTCCCCGGGCGGGTCGTTCAGCAGGTCGGCGGGGAGGATCAGGTTGGCCGACATTTCCCCCGCCAGTTGCAACAGGTTCCCGGTAACGGTGGGGAGGTGGGTGATATCCAGGGCCCGATAGTCGCAGTCGGCGGCCAGCACGCTACGGCGCAACAACTCCCGGGAAACGGCCGGGGTGATGATGCGGGCGTCGCGCTCCACGCCCACCAAGGACCCGTAAGTTACCAGAATGTCGTAGGCGAAGCCGTGGTAGGTGTAAATCTCCACTTGGCGGTCGGTTTCGTCTGGGTCGATTTCCCCCCCGGTGTTCAGGATTTCCCGCACCCGTTGGCCCAGTTCAAAGGCCGCCTTGTTGGTGAACGTGACGCCCAGAACCTGCTCCGGTTCCAAACGATGACGGGACATCACCGCCGCCATGCGGTAGGCCAGGGTGGTGGTTTTGCCGGTGCCCGCCCCGGCCACCACCCGCAGGGGTTGCAACTCGTAGTCCAAGATGTCGGACTGCTCGGGGGAAGGGTTGAAATCGGGTGCGGGGTTCATTGCGAGAAAGCCTCCTTGCCTTGCGGCCACGCCGGGCATGCGATTTGCACATCGCACCGTCCGCAGTGCGATCCCGGTTGCGGCCTCCAGTCCTCGGCCAGGGTTCCGGCCACGGCCTCTTCCAGGCTCCGGCGCACCTCGCCGTCCTGTCCGGGGTCGTAGTTCCGAATTCCCTGCCGGGGGTTTTCCTTGATGGCCAGCGGATGCCAGAAAGCGGCGGAGAACTCCGGTTTGAGGACGCTTGGGAAAGTTCGGGACCATAGTTCCCTCACCGCCGGGTCCCGTTGCGCCGCCAGCCGGTAAAAACCCAACTGCAGCGAAGCGGCCGCTTCCGCTTTGGGGGGAAGGTTTTTGGAAGTTTTATAGTCGATCAGGGCCAAGCCGTTTTTGGAGGGCTGAACCCGGTCGATCCTCCCTCTCCAGGAAACTCCCCCTAATTCCAGCTCTACCTTGTGTTCCATCAGCAACGGCGGCTCGGACGGGGCCAGGTGCTCGTAATAATTTTCCAACAGGGCGCGACCCCGCTTTTTCCAAGCCTGCAACCAGGATCCGGATCCGAAGTCGTACGAGGGAAACATTTTTTCCATCACGGCCAGAGCCTCCTGCAATGTGGAGGCGCGACCTTCTGCGCCGGCGGCGCGATCGGCTTCCTCGAGCACTCCGTGGATCAGGGAGCCGAAGTCGGCGTAGGTCCCCGCGGAGCCGGACGCCTGCAGTATCCGCTCCATCGCGAACCGGCGGGGGCAGGTTGAGTAGCTCTCGGCGTCGGTGGGGGAGAAGGTCCTGTCTTCTTCGACCATCCCCCGGTCCGGGCCCGGTCGGCGCACGAGGGCGAACTGGTCGGGATGGCGCAGGTCCGGGTGCGGATTGGCGGTCAGCACGTAGGCGGCGGCCAGTTTGCGGTGGACGGGGTTGCCGGGGTCGGACAGGGCGGCGCGCAACCAGGTTTCGGCCTCCCGGGGGGTCACCGGCGCCTTGGAGCGGGTTTCGTCCGGGGCGGACGGCGGGGCGGGATGGGTCATTTTCAGCAGGAAGCGGCTGGGCGGGGTTTGCTCCAAATCATCCCCGGCCTTGGTAGCGGTGAACACCACCCGGGTGCGGGCCCGGGTCATGGCCGTGTACACCAGGCGGGTTTCCTCCTGCAGGCGAAGCAAAGCGGCCGTGTCCCGGTCGCGGCGGTTGGGGTTCAAGCGTTCCACCTGCAACAAGGATTGGCGGCGGCGCAGGTCGGGCAGAACCCCTTCCACCGCGTCGGCGATGAACACCACGTCGAAGTCCAATCCCTTGGACTGGTGGAGGGTGGTGAGAACCAGTTGGTCCTGGTCGGGCGGCCGGTAGTCCAGCAGGGGGGTGGCTTCGAAGTCGTCCGAGTCGGCCAGCCGGACGTACTCCGCCAGGGTCAGCTCCGGGTTGCGTTCCGCGGCGCGGGCCAGGGTCTGCGACAGGCTGGCCCAAGCCGCCCGGTACTCTCCCCGCCCGGGGTCCCGGACCAGGGGGACGATTTGGGGGAGGACGGTCCAGGCCCGCCAGAATCCTTCCGCCGCGGGCAGGTTCGCCCATTCGGGGTTTTCCAGCAGGCCGGCCAAAGCCCCGCCGTCGGGAACTTCGCTCCGGATCACCTCCGCCCAGTTCCCGTCTTCCGCCAAGGCCCGGCGTTCCAACCGCCGGTACTCGCCCATCCTCAGGCGGAACAGCCGACCGAGCAACAGGCGACGCACCGGAGCGGCCGCTTCGGTGGGGTTGCGGACCGCGGCCGCTTGGGCCATGTCGAAGACGATGCGGGCCGCCGGGTGGTCCGCCAACCGGGTGTCGGGCCGGTTATGGGGGGCCGAGCGCCGCTCCAAGGCCCGGGACAACTCCGTCAGCAACCGTCGTTTGGAGCGCACCAGAACGGCCATGCGGCCGTAAGGTATCCGCTCCTCCAAATGCAGGCGCACCGCCTCCGCCGCGATCCATTCCGGTTCCTGGGAGGGATGGTCGAAGGCGTAGGCCTCCACCCGGCCCGGATGGTCGGCGGGTTTCACCGGCCCGGCCGCGCCCGGCAGGTCGATGCCCGCGGTCAGGCTGACGGCTTTATCCAGGATTTCGGCGGGGACGCGCAAGGAGGCGTCCAGCACCCAGCGCCGCACCGGCTCCCCGGAGGGGGGGCGGAAATCATCGGTGAAGTTGACGGTGTTGAACAGGTCCGCCCCCCGGAACTCGTAGATGGACTGGTAGGGGTCGGCGGCGACGGTGATGTTCCCCCGCGCCCGGTTGAGCAGTTGCAACAATCGGGACTGGGCGAGGGTGGTGTCTTGATATTCGTCCACCAGCAGATAACGGTATTGATCGGCCAGGTCTTCCCGCACCGCCTCGTTTTCCAGGAGTTCCACCGTTTTGGCTTGCAGGGTGCCGTAGTCGATGCGGCCCGTTTCTTCCAGTTCCCGGTGGTAGCGGAGCAGGAAGTCGGGAAGGGCCCGCCAGTCGGCCCGCCCGGACGACATCTCCCGCAACCCGTCGGGTGTGAGGAGACGCTCGTTGGCCCGCAGGATGAAGTCGGCCACTTCGGCGGCGAATGTGCGGGTGCCGAGCAACGACCGGAAAGTTTTCGGCCAGTCGGTTTGCGGGCCGTCGGCCAACAAACGGGACACCAGGCTGATCTGCTCGGGGCCGGTGAGGATGGAGGGGAGTTCCTTCCAGCCGAAGACGCCGGGGGCGTGGGTTTCCAAAACCCGGTAGAAGAAGGAGTGGAAAGTGGAGACGCCCACCGCTCCGGCCGGGTGGCGCAGGGCCCGCCCCAGTCGCTGGCGGCAGTCGGCGGCCGCCCGGCGGGAGAAGGTCAGAACCAGCAGGGATGCGGCCGGCGCCCCTGTCCCGTCCACCAGATGGGCGGCCCGGCGCACCAGAAACTCGGTTTTGCCCGCGCCCGGCCCGGCCACCGCCAGCTGCGGCCCGTCGGTTTCGGCGATGGCCGCGTCCCACTGGTCCGGGGCCAGTCGTTGTTCGGTGATTTTTTGGGTCATGGTTTTCCTATCTTTACACGGGGTTGGTCAGGATCGGACAGGGTCGGGGTGGGCGTGGGCCGGGTTGTGGTCGGCGTTGTTGGGGCGGGTGGTGGTTTGCGGTCTGTTGGTTTGGGCGTGGGCCGCGTTCCGTTGGTCCGGGGTCGGTTGTTGTTGGGTGGTTTTTTGGGTCATGGTTTTCCTATCTTTACATGGGGTTGGTCAGGATCGGACAGGGTCGGGGTGGGCGTGGGCCGGGTTGTGGTCGGCGTTGTTGGGGCGGGTGGTGGTTTGCGGTCTGTTGGTTTGGGCGTGGGCCGCGTTCCGTTGGTCCGGGGTCGGTTGTTGTTGGGTGGTTTTTTGGGTCATGGTTTTCCTATCTTTACATGGGGTTGGTCAGGATCGGACAGGGTCGGGGTGGGCGTGGGCCGGGTTGTGGTCGGCGTTGTTGGGGCGGGTGGTGGTTTGCGGTCTGTTGGTTTGGGCGTGGGCCGCGTTCCGTTGGTCCGGGGTCGGTTGTTGTTGGGTGGTTTTTTGGGTCATGGTTTTCCTATCTTTACATGGGGTTGGTCAGGATCGGACAGGGTCGGGGTGCGCGCCCGCCTGCCGGGGCTTGATCCGCCCCGCGGGAGGCCGGGCGCGTAGCCGACTATCAGGCGGCCATCGGTTGCCCGGCGGGGACGCGCCTCCGCGTCGGGGCTTCCCGGGACGGGGTCCGGTCCTCCACTACGGTGAACCCGATGCCCGCCTCCCGCAGGGCGGCTTCGGCGGTTGCGAACGGGTCCGGGCGGACGGCGCCGGGTCGCTTCCCGGTCTGCGTTCTGGTCATCATGACGTTTTCCTTTCGCTTGGTCCGCCGGCCTTCGGCGGTTGTGGTGAACAATGTAGGGGGAGGGTGTGACAAAAGGGGAGGAGGAGGGCCCTGCGTTCTGTTTGCCCAGGCAGATATCCATTTTTTGATCGGGTCCGCTAGGCCCGTTTTGAATGGGCCCGCCTCCTTCGATAGATGACGGAGGTGCCCTTTGTCGCAGGCGGCATTTAGCGTGCCCGGTTAAATGACATCATCGTAATTTACCGGGAGGTGGGCTTGATGACGATGAGGATGATCGACTTGTTCGCCGGCGCCGGCGGCATAACCGAGGGGTTCGTCCGGGCCGGGTTCCGCCCGGTGCTGGCCGTGGAAAAGGACCGGGCGGCGGCCGCCGCCTATGCGGTCAACTTCGGCGAGCATGTGCTGGCTTCGGACATCGCCGAATTGCCGGACGCCTCCTTCCCGCGGGCGGAAGTGGTGGTGGGAGGACCTCCCTGCCAGGGTTTCTCCGCCTTGGGGAAAAGGAACCCCGATGATCCCCGCAACCGTTTATGGCGGGAGTTCATTCGGGTGGTGCTGCTCAGCCGGCCCCGGGCGTTTGTGATCGAGAACGTCCCGCAGTTTCTGAAATCCGATCAGTTCGAGATGTTGCGTTCCTGGACGGTCGACGGGCCGTTGCGCGACTGGGGATTGGCGGCCGGGGTGCTCAACGCGGCTGATTACGGGGTGTCCCAGCGCCGCCGCCGGGCCATCGTAATCGGGTTGCGCAACGGCCTGCCCACTCTCCCGCCCGCTACCCGCGCTCAAGACGGCAAAGGGGGGTTGCCGCCGTGGCGAACGGTCCGCGCCGCTCTGGACGGAATTCCGTTCGAGACCGGCCCGGCGTCGTTGCCGGACATCCGTTTAGAGTCGGGTGTCCCGGGCCCCTTCAAAGTCCATGAGATGCACCTGTCGCGTTCTCCCCGGGCCCTTGTCCCTGCGACGTTACGATGCGGTGCCGCCCGGCGGGGGACGGTTTGATCTGCCGGAGGAGTTGTTGCCGGACTGTTGGAGGAGAAAACCGTCCGGCACGGTGGACGTGATGGGGCGCTTGGAGTGGGACAAGCCGGCACTCACCATTCGCACCGAGTTCTTCAAGCCGGAGAAGGGACGTTACCTGCACCCGCAGTGGGACCCCTCCGATCCCGCCCGGCGGGTCAATCGGGTGATCAGCCATTGGGAGGCCGCCCGCCTCCAGTCCTTCCCGGATGACTTCTCCTGGTGCGGGTCCAAGATTGAGATCGCCCGGCAGATCGGAAACGCCGTCCCGCCGCGCCTAGCCGAGGCCATCGCCTTCCACCTGGTCGGCTTGTTGCAGAAGTGAGCGTTCCGGCCGGCGTTCGGGAACTCTTCGGGTGGCGTAACGGGCGCCCCAACATAGCGGACCGTTCCAGTCCGGCGCCCGGGGCGGTTAGCGGGAGGAGAGGGTTATGTGGGCGGCTGCCAAGCGGGCGATGGGGACCCGGTACGGGGAACAGGACACGTAGTCGATGCCCAGCCGGTCGAAGAAGGCGATGGAGGACGGCTCGCCGCCGTGCTCGCCGCACACCCCGATTTTGATATCGGGGTTGGCCGCCCGGCTGCGCTCCACCCCGATCTCCACCAAGGCCCCCACTCCGGCGATGTCCAGTTTCTCGAACGGGTCTTCTTTGATGATGCCCAGCCGTATGTATTCGGGCAGGAACCGGGAGGAGTCATCCCGGCTGAGGCCGGTGGCGGTCTGGGTGAGGTCGTTGGTTCCGAAACTGATGAAATGGGCGTCCCGGGCGATCTCCCCGGCGGTGAGGGCCGCCCGGGGCAACTCGATCATCGACCCCACCCGGTAGTCGACGGTTTCCCCTTCGGCGGCGAACACTTCGGCGGCCGCCCCGTCGATTATCACCCGTTGTTGCTGAAACTCGGACGGGTAGGCCACCAACGGAACCATTATCTCCGGCATCACGACGCTCCCCTCCCGTTGGCTGCGCACGGCGGCCGTGAAAATAGCCCGGGCTTGCATAACGGTGATTTCGGGAAACGACACTCCCAGCCGGCAACCGCGGTGTCCGAGCATGGGGTTGGCTTCCGCCAGGCTGTCAATCCGGGACAGCAGGCTTTCCCGCGCCGCGATCTCGGACTCGATCCGCTCCCGGTCGTCCGGCCCGGCGGCGGTTTGCAAACGCCGGTCCAGTTCGGCCAAAGCGGAGACGGCCTCCCCCCGGGCGGGCAGAAACTCGTGCAAGGGCGGGTCCAGGAGCCGGATGGTGACCGGCGTCCCCGACATGGCGGCGAACAGCCCCGCGAAGTCGGCGGTCTGCCGCGGCTCGATCAGCCGCAGGGCGGCGGCCCGTTCCTCGGAGGTGGAGGCCATGATCATCCGCCGCATGGCGGCGATGCCCTCTTTGGCGAAGAACATATGCTCGGTGCGGCACAGGCCGATTCCCTCCGCCCCCAACCGGCGGGCGGTGCGGGCGTCGGCGGCGGTGTCGGCGTTGGCCCGCACCTGCAGCCGGCGCCGGTCGTCCGCCCACCCCATCAGCCGGTCGAAGTAGCCGTCCAGGACCGGGTTGACTTTGGGAACCTCCCCGGCGTAAATCACCCCGCTGGTTCCGTCCACGGTCACCACTTCCCCGGCCCGCACTTCGGTTTCGGCGGTCAGGAAACGGCGGTTTTCCGGGTCCACCGCCATTCCCGAGCAACCAACCACGCAACATTTCCCCATTCCCCGGGCCACCACCGCCGCGTGGGAGGTCATCCCGCCCCGGGCGGTGACGATGGCCTGGGATGCGATCATTCCGTGAAAGTCGTCCGGGCTGGTTTCCTCCCGGAACAGGATCACGTCCCGCCCGGCTTCGGCGGTTGCGGCGGCTTCGTCGGCGGTGAACACCGCCTCTCCGGTGGCCCCGCCGGGCGAGGCGGGCCGGCCCCGGGCCAAAACCCGGGAGTCGGGGCCGGGCGTGACCACCGGGTGTAGCAACTCCTCCAACTGCCCCGGGGCGACCCGGCGCACCGCTTCGGTGCGGTCGATCAGCCCTTCGTCGGCCATGTCCGCCGCGTGGCGCAGGGCGGCCCGTCCCCCCCGTTTGGCGGAACGGGTCTGCAACAGCCACAACTTCCCGTTTTCCACGGTGAACTCGATGTCCTGCACATCCCGGTAACGGCGTTCCAGCCGGTCGGACAAATCGGACAGTTCCTCCAGCAGGCGCGGGGATTGGTCGGCCAGGGACGACACCGGTCCGGGGGTGCGGATGCCCGCCACCACGTCTTCGCCTTGTGCGCCCGGCAAGTATTCGCCCCACAGGGTTTTCTCCCCGGTGGCCGGGTTGCGGCTGAACGCCACTCCGGAGCCCGAGTCGGGCCCGCAGTTGCCGAACACCATGGCCTGCACCACCGCCGCCGTGTATATGGTTTCCGGTATGCCCTCCATGCGCCGATAGTCCGCGGCCCGTTTGCCCATCCACGAGTCGAACACCGCCGCCACCGCCTCCCGCAACTGCTCCCGGGGGTCTTCCGGCGCGGCGGTCAAAGTCCCCGTTTCGGCGCGGATGATCTCGTCCAGGCGGTCCGCCGCCTCCCGGGAAACCCCGGCCGGGGGCCGTCCCGACCGGCCGGCGGCTTCCCCGGCCCGGTCCAGGAGGGCCGGGTCCATCCCTCCTACGATTTCGGCGTAACTGCGGAGGAAGCGGCGATAGGTGTCCCAGGCGAAGTCCGGGTCGCCGGACGATTCGGCCAGGGCGTCCGCCGCCGTCCGGGTCATGCCCAGGTTGAGCATGGTGTCCATCATTCCCGGCATGGAAACCGGGGCCCCGGACCGGACTGAAACCAACAACGGATTCTCCCCGCCCCCGAACCGTTTGCCGGTCCTTTCCTCCAGCAGGGCGATCTGTTCGGAAACCTGTTCCATCAGGCCCTCCGGCAGGCGGCGTCCGGCGCGGTAGTAGGCCCGGCAGGCGGCGGCGGTGATGACGAAACCGGGCGGGACGGGCAGTCCGGCGGCGATCATGGCGGCCAAGCCGGCCCCTTTGCCTCCCAGCAGGGCGCGGTCGTCGGGGTCGGCCCGGGCGAGCTCGACCGTCAGTCGGGGTTCGGGGTTCACGGAATGCCTCGGGATGTCTTGGGGATGCCTCGGGATTGTTTGCCTGCGGATTTTACTACACCCGCCTGTCAGCCTGCGCCCGGCCTATCCGCCCGCCGGGGTCCGCCGGAAAACGGGGCGGGTTGGGCGGCGGCCGGGGAGTCGGGGGCGGTAACCTGCCTGTTATGCGCGCGGCCTCGGTTGACGTAGCCCGCCCGGTGCGGCCGGGAGAGGGGATATTCCCATGATACGGGTTCATCCCCTGCGGGCGCTGGTGGCGCGGGCGGGACGAGCCGCCAAAATAACCGCCCCCCAGTACGACTCCGTTCCCGCCGACCAGCGGCGCCGTTTTGCGGAACGGCATCCCGACTGTTCATCAACATCACACTGTCCGCCGAGGATTTCCCCCCGCCCCGTCCCGATCCGGCGGAGGTGGCGCAACGGGCCGCCGGGCATTGGCGGGGAATGAAAGAACGGGGCCTGTACGAGCCGCATCCCGCCCCCGCCTTTTTCCTGTACCGGTTGTCGGACGGCGGGGGGTCGCAGACCGGGGTGGTGGCCGGAGTGGGAACGGAGGCCGTCGCGGAGGGGCTGGTCAAGGGCCACGAAGGGATCATCGCCAGCCGGGCCCGGGACCTGGTGGGGTTCTACCGCGCCGCCCGGCTGACTTCCAGTCCGGTGGCTTTGGCTTTCCGGGCCGACCGGGAATGGCTGCGCCTGCTGGAGCGGCTGACCGACCGGCCTCCCATCCGGGATTTCTCCACCGGAGACGGGGTGCGCCAGCAACTGTGGGCCGTCGACGACCCGGAGGAGATGGAGGAGACGGCGGCCGCGGCCGCGGGTCTGGACTCCTTGTACATAACGGACGGCCATCATCGGGTGGCCGCCTCCCGGTCCGAGGGGGCTTCCCCCGGCTGGTTCATGGCGGTGATGTTCCCGGCCGGGCAGATGCGGGTTCTGGAATACAACCGGTGCGTGATGCTGGACGAAAAACCCGACTTGGACGATTTCTTCCGCAAACTGGGTCCGGAATGGGAGGTGGCCGGAATGGGGTGGATCGGGACGACCAGCGCCCGCCCCTCCGCGCCCGGCGAAATCTGCATGTTGACCGGGGGGGTGTGGCGCCGGCTCCGGTTCGCGGGGAGGCGCCCCGACGACCCGATCGAGGGTTTGGACGTGTCGCTCCTGCACAACCGCATTCTGGGGCCGGTGCTGGGGGTGACCGAGATCGACGACCCCCGCCTGTCCCTGGTGATGGGGGCCGACGCGGTGACCCGGTTGGAGAGCCGGGCGCGGGACGATGACCGGGTGATGGGGTTCGCCCTGTGCCCGATGCCCATCGGGCAGTTGCTGACGGCGGCGGACGCGGGCCGCCTGATGCCCCCCAAGTCCACCTGGTTCACGCCCAAGCCCCGCTCCGGCCTGGTGGTGGCCGAATGGTGACCGCCGGTAAATTATTAATGTCGCGCCCGCCGGCGCGGTACGGGTAATTTGGGGGGCGACGCCGGGCGAGCGGGAGGAGGCGGCGGATGGCGCATGAGCCGGCTTGGGATTCTCCCATGTTCAAGGAGGCGGTGACCCAGTTCCAGCAGGTGGCCGAGTTGATGAACCTGGACGACAACGTGCGGGAGCGGCTGGCCTACCCGCAACGTTCGCTGATCGTTTCCGTTCCCTACCGTAGCGACGAATACCAGAAGGTGGAAACCCTGTTCGGGTACCGGGTGCAGCATGTGCTGACCCTGGGACCCACCAAGGGCGGGGTGCGCTACGCCCCGGATGTGAACCTGGGGGAGGTGGCCGCCCTGGCCATGCTGATGACCTGGAAATGCGCCCTGGTGGGCTTGCCCTTCGGGGGCGCCAAAGGCGGGGTGTGCGTGGACGCCAACTCCCTCAGCCGTCAGGAGAAACAGCGGGTGACCAGGCGTTACACGGCCGAGATCATCAATATGATCGGTCCCCAGAAGGACATTCCGGCCCCCGACCTGGGCACCGACGAGCAGGTAATGGCCTGGATGATGGACACCTACAGCCAGAACCAGGGCTTTACGGTGCCAGCGGTGGTGACCGGCAAACCCCCAGAGCTGGGGGGTTCGGTGGCCCGGCGGGAAGCCACCGGGCGGGGGGTGATCAGCTTGTTGCCCGCCGCCGCCGACCAGCTGGGAATGGCCGTGGAAGACGCCCGGGTGGCGGTGCAGGGTTTCGGAAACGTGGGGCGCTACGCGGCGGTGGCCGCCACCGAGATCGGATGCCGGGTGGTGGGAATATCCGACATTACCGGGGCCATTCACAACGGCCACGGGATCGAGGTGGGCCGTCTGGCCCGCTACGTCAAAGAACGGGGAGGGGTGGAGGGGTTCCCCGGGGCCGACCCGTTGCCCCCCGACGACCTATTCGCCCTGGGTGCGGAGGTGGTCATCCCCGCTGCGGTGGGGGGCGTGATTCACAAGGGGAACGCGGAGCGCATCGGGGCCAAACTGATTTTGGAAGGGGCCAACAACCCGGTCACGCTGGAGGCGGACCGCATCCTGCGGGACAACGGAACGTTGCTGGTGCCCGACGTTTTAGCCAACGCGGGCGGGGTGATCGTCTCCTACTTCGAGTGGGTGCAGGACGTCCAGAACTATTTCTGGTCGGAGCGGGAAATCGTGGAGCGCCTGCGGGACATTATGATCCGCTCCTTCGAGGAAGTGGTGGATGTCAGCCGGCGCCGGAAGGTGGATCTGCGCACCGCGGCCTTGATGAAAGGCATCGGCCGCGTGGAGAGGGCCAAGCTGGTGCGGGGGGTTTACCCCTAGGCCCACTAGGCCCCCCTGGGCCGCCTTAGGCCCGCAGGCCGTCGTCGGCGCGCGGGCGGTACCCGTGCCACGAGGCGAGGTCCAGGTTTTCGAAAGCCGGGCAGATGTCCTGGTAGGAGCACCAGTTGCACAGGGGTTGCAACCGGGTGGGGAAGTTTTTGGTTTTGATGGCCCGCTCAATGGCGTACCACAGGGCCTCCAGTTGTTTGCGCATTCCGTGCAGGGCCTGGTCCATTATGGGCATGGAGTACACCTCTCCGCTGCCCAGGTACATCAGCCGCACCTCGGCCGGGGTGCGGCCGAAGCGGTTGCTGATCAGCAGGGCGTAGATTTTGAGGGCGAAGAAGGCGGAGCGGATGAACCGTTCCGGCGGGGCCCGCCCGGTTTTGTAGTCGGTGATGACCAGCTCCCCGTCCGGTCTTTCCTCCATGCGGTCCAGGATTCCCAGGATGGTCATGTTTCCCAGCCTCTCCTTCAGCCCCATCTCCCGTTCCAGGGGCGTGATTTCGGCCGGGTCTTCCAAGGCCAGGTAGTTGTCGATCACATCCAGGCTCTCGTAGCTCCACAGCTGTTCCTCCTCGGCGTTTCGGAACAGGTCGCGGTAGCCCGGTTCGTCGCGCAACTCCTCCCAGGCTTCGTAGAACAGGTCGCACAGCAAGTCCCGGGTGCGCTCCGTCTCCTCGTACTCGAAGAGGCGCTCGAGGGCGATGTGCACGGCGGTGCCCCGCGCCTGGTGGGTGCTGGCCGGTTCCGGGATGCGGTCGATGGTGCGGAACTTGAACAGTTGCGGGCACTGTTTGAAATCGCTGGCCCGGCTGGGGGAGAGGGTGGTCAGGCCCCGCTCGGAGTAGGCGGGGGGGGCCGGTGCGGCGGGTTCGGGTTGGGGTGGCATGCGCTCCATCGCCTGATCGGGTCTTCCCCCCTACTATACGACATTATCCGGACAATGCGTAGCAAAGACGGAGGCAATGCGGAGCAAAAAGGTCCGGGGCGCGGCCGGCGGGCCGGGACGGGCGGGGGAAACGGACGCCGGTCGGGGCGCGCGGAACGCGAAAAAAATCTTTAGAACGCGAAAACTAAATGACCGAAACCGGCGAAGCGGGCTCCAAACGCGTTTATAGTGGGTAGCGGTTCATCGGGGTTCGCCTCGGAGGACCGCCCGAAACCCAAAGGTTTTGGGAGGGGCGTTCCGACGCCGTTTCCATGACAAGCGCGGTTTTGGGTTTCCGCTCGCCGGCTCAGGGATGGGCCGGAGGGAGGAACCCGCCCCGGGTCGGCGCAAGTCGCCCGAGACGGGATCCGGGAGTTGCCTGCGGGCGGCATACCGGAACTTCGGAACGGATTTTCCGAAGGTCGGCCCCTGACGAGGGGTTTGGACCGGACGCGGTTGAGACCGGCGGAGAGTCCCGTTTCCGAAAGCGGAGCAGACCTCCGGGTTTGTTCCGGGGCCGGAGCGGCTCAGGGGTCTTCGGACCTCCGAAGCGGTTGCGGCCGAGCGACAGCCCCGAGAGGGCCGCAAGGCTCACTCGGGGTTGCTCGCGCAACGGGCGCCGAGCGGTTATCAGGGTCGGGCGGCGCCGGGACGGCCGCTACGCCGAATCCATCAGGAGCTAAACGGGTACTCTGATAAGCCGGTAAGGAGAGTGGCCCAATGGTTGCGAGGGCGGAGGAGCGCACGACGCCGTCTGTCGCTGAAATCGGCGAGAGGCTCGCTACTTTATTGGCGGACAGGGGGGGTTGCGAATGAAATCATCCTCATTTGCCATATGCGGATGATGATTATTCCGATGTCCGGTCCGCCGGATACCGGACATCCGCCGCCCGGTATGCTTTCGCCATCGCCCGGTATGCGTCCGCCGCCGCGTCCGCCGCCGCTGCTGCCGCCTCCCGGAATTTTGCCGCCTCCATCCGGTATGCGTCCGCCGCCGCGTCCGCCGCCGTCTGGTTTTCCGTCTGAATGTCATTTGTCATTATGCTTCCTTTCCGAGTTTCCGTTCCGCCGCGCATTATACCGGTATCGTAGTCGTCTGGGTGCCATACCGCCGCATCCCCGGAGCGGAAGAAACCCGTCCCGGCAGGCTTGGGCGACGGCCTCCGGGTTCGAGCAGGCGAAATTTGAGAATTTTTAAATTACGGTTGCGACGGGGGAGCGGGGAGGGTTTTATTTCCAGTTGGCGGGGCTCCGTTTCCGGGGAGGCGAATAGCGTGAAAAAATCAGGGCAGGTCATCGCCCAAATCACTTCAAAATCGAATCTGTTATGGTTCAAGCCCGATGTGAAACTTAGGAGGTGTGGCGAGTACCCTCATTCTCATTCGTTGCGTCCGCCACCGTCATCGTCGTCCGAATAATGTCATTGTTATTCGTCAATCGTTCCGTTCGTTCGGGATACGTTTCCGTATCTCATCTAGATTTTCCGCCGCTAGTTTCCTAATTTCATCAAATTTCATCATATCATCCCGATGTTTCATCATATCATCCGTATATGTAGAAACCATATCCAATTCGGCGGAATGCGGATATTTATCATACGACGTTTCCGCCGCCGCCTCCCGGAATGCCGCCGCCGCCGCATTAGATGCCGCCGCCCCCGCGTCCATCGCCGCCCGCGCCGCATCTACATATCTATCGTTCGCCGTTCGGTATGCCGTTTCCGCATCGTTTAGTTTGCGAATAAAATCATCATCGTTTGCCATATGCGGATGATGATTATTCCGATGTCCGGTCCGCCGGATACCGGACATCCTCCGCTCGGTATGCGTCCGCCGCCGCCGCCGCCGCTCGGTATGCGTCCGCCGCCGTCGCCGCCGCGTCCGCCGCCGCCGCTGCCGCCTCCCGGAATTTCGCCGCCGCCGTCCCATATGTCTCCGCCGCCGTTTCCGCCGCCGTCCGGTTTTCCGTCTGAATGTCATTCGTCATTATGCTTCCTTTCCGAGTTTCCGTTCCGCCGCGCATTATACCGGTATCGTTGTAGTATTGTCAAACACAATATCCTGTTGCAGTCTAGGAAACCGGGATGCGGACATCATCGTCCCGCCGCCGGGATGCCGCTATGGGGAGCGGGGAGGGTTTTATCCCGGTTGGCGGGCTTCCGTCTCCGGTGAGTCGAATAGCGTGAAAAAATCAGGTCCGGTCACCGCCCAAGTCACTTCAAAATCGAATCTGGTAGCGTTAAATTCCGGTGTGAAACCAGGAGGCGCAACGAGTACCGTCATCCCCGCCCGCAGATCTCCGCAGGTGATGACCGCTCCTTCCGGAATAGCCCAGCTGAGTATTCTTTCCAAAGCCGATCCGTTGGTTTCGGCGTATTGCGGTTGGGAATTGCCGCCCGATCCTCTCCCTCCCCGGTTTGGGGAGGTCAGATCGATCCAGGTTTTGGGGTTGGCGAGGCAGGTCATGCGTCCGTTGCGACTGCGCTGGTTGACAGTCGCTGCTTCTATGATCCGGGACAGCCCGGCATCGGAGGCCGGTTCCGCCTCTCGGCCCAGGGAGCGAAGGTCGTCAACCAACGTTTCCATTATTTTGTAGTTGATTTTCTCGGCTATCTCCATTCCCAAGCGTTCTCCGCTGGTTATATTGGTTGGCCGGTCCTGTTCAAAAATGTCGTCCGCCACCCGAAAGTAGAAATCCTCCCGGTGGATGGGGATTTCTGGTCGCAACCAAGGTATCTCCGAAAAAAGGCAGAAGGTACTGGCTTCGCCCACGAATCTGGCTCTGTGTGGGGCGCGTTCTTTTTCTGACATCGACAGGCGAACCGGCGCTGTGCGCGGCTGGTCGGTGACGGTGGTCGCGGCGGCCGCTAGCAACCCCTCCTGCGGCAGGGTGTTCTCCAAGACCAACCGGACGGCGGCTCGGCCCTCCTCCAAGACGGCGTCGCGGCTTCGGTAGCCCCTGTCTTCGTACAACGAATCGGGCATCACCGGCCCAAGGGTCAGCGGTCTGCTTCTAGATTCCTGCGTCATCCGTCCCTCCTTGTCTTCAGAGCAGTATATACAAAGCGAACATCAGCCCGGACCAGGCTAAGACCAACGTTGTAAATTGCTATTTGTCGTAACATAACATCCTGGTGTGACACATTTTTGACCAGCGAAAAAGCCGCCAATCAAAGCGGGAAGTCGGGGGAGGGGGTTAGTTGACGCGGCGGTCGCGGCCGGTCCATTCCCGGTCGCGGAGGACGTATTTTTGGATTTTTCCGGTGGAGGTTTTGGGCAACTCCTCCACGATGTCCACCGCGTCGGGGGCTTTGAACCCGGCCAGGCGTTGGCGGACATGGTCGATGATGGCCGCCGCCGGCGCGGTTTGTCCCCGTTTCAGGACCACGAAGGCTTTGGGACGCTCCCCCCATCGGTCGTGGGGGACGGCCACCACCGCGCATTCCAAAACCGCCGGGTGGCTGGCGATGACTTTCTCCACTTCTATGGTGGAAATGTTCTCCCCGCCGGAGATGATGATGTCCTTGGAGCGGTCCCGCAGGTCCACGTAGCCGTCCGGGTGCCATACCGCCACATCCCCGGAGTGGAAAAACCCGTCCCGAAAGGCCTCGGCGGTGGCCTCCGGGTTGTCGTAATAGCCTTTCATCACGTTGTTGCCCCGCATCACCACCTCGCCGAGGGCGGTCGCGTCCCGGGGGATGTCGACTCCCGCCTCGTCCGTCACCCGGGTCGGGTCGGCGGTGATGATCGACGTCCCCTGCCGGGACAGGAAGGCCGCCCGCTCCGCCGCCTCCATTTTCTCCGCGTCCGGCGGCATCTCGCACACGGTGTGCGGTCCGTAGGTTTCGGTCAGCCCGTACATATGCACCAGCCGCGCTCCCAGGTTCTCCAACGACGCGATCAGGGTGGGAGAGGGCGGGGCCCCGGCGGTGGTGATGGTCACCGGTTGCGGCAGGGGATGGGCCTGCGGCGCGTTCACCAGGTCGATGAGCACGGTGGGGGCGGCGTTGAGATGGGTGACGCCCCGCCGGTCGATCAAATCCCAAACCAGGGCCGGATCCACTTTGGGCAGGCACACGTGGGTCCCCCCGATTCCGGTCACCGCCCAAGTGGTGCACCAGCCGTTGCAGTGGAACATGGGCAACGTCCACAGATACACGGAGCGGGGGGTGTGGCCGGAGTGAATGATTTCCGCCAGCGCGTTCAGGTAGGCCCCCCGGTGGGTGTACATAACCCCTTTGGGGCGGCCGGTGGTGCCGGAGGTGTAGTTGATGGAGATGACCCGTTCCTCGTCGTCCACCGTCCAGGGCCGGCGCTCGTCGGTCGCCCGGCCCATAAGGTCGGAGAAGGGGCGGGCGGGGGGCGGGGCGGCCTCCCCTCCCCGGGAGACGGCGAACACCTCCCCCAAACGGGGGCGGTCGTCCAATATCCCCTCCAGTCCGGCCAGCAACCCGGATTCCCCGACCAGGATTTTGGCCCCGGAATGGTCCAGGATGTAGGCGATTTCCCCGGGGGAGAGGCGGATGTTGATCGCCGTAAGCACTCCCTGCGCCAAGGGGACGGCGAAGTGGGCGATCAGCATTTCCGGGATGTTGGGGCACAGGTAGGCCACCCGGTCCCCCGGTTCCACCCCGGAGGCGGCCAACGCGGAGGCCAGCCGCCGGGCCTCTTCGGCCATCTCGGAGTAGGTGAGGGAGTCGTCGCCGTCCCGGATGGCGGTCCGGTCGGGAAAGACGATGGACGACCGCTCCAAAAAAGAAAGCGGGGTGAGTTCGGTTCGGTATACGGCGGGCATGACCGCCATGCTACCAACCCGCCGCCGGGCCGGGGAGGCCCGCGCCGGGGACGGCATAAGGGGATGGTATAATGCCCATCGGGTTAAAGAGCAACCCGAGGAGCGTCAAAATGGCCGTCATCACCAAGCCCCAAACACCGGCCGCGCAGGATGTCAGCGCGTACGAAGCTCCCACTCCCGATCAACTCCGGGAGAAATTCGCTCCCGCTTTCCGGGAGACCGCGGCGCAACGCGCCATCGTGTTCGGTTCCCATGCCCGCGGCGACGCCCATGCGTACAGCGACCTGGATATTGCGATTATCGCCGAAAGCGACCGGCGTTTCGTTTCTCGTTTCAAAGATTACTTGTGGGTATGGGATGTGTGGGGAGGCAGTGTTGATATGATTGTTTATACGCCTGCGGAGTTCCAAGAGTTAGAAGACGAAGATCGGTACTTTATCAAAATGCTACTTACGGAGGGTGTGATTATTTATGAAAAATAACCTGAACCTGCGTGAAAGCAAGGGAAGCGAATCGCCGGATTCCAAAAGCCAAATAGGACTCTGTGCGCGCCGTATTATGTTAAGAAAATGGTCGCGTAAGCATCACCAAAGGCGCTTGCCAACCGCCGCGGTTACTAAGAGACAGGAAGAAACGGGAGGCTGAAAGATGAACCCGCATATGATGGATTATCCCCTGTTGATGTCCACGCTTTATGAGCGGGCGGCCCGCATCTACCCGGATCGGGAGATCGCGTCGGTGGAGGCGGACGGCTCGTTGCACCGCACCACCTACGGCGTCACCGATGAGCGGGTGCGGCGGTGCGCCGCCGTCCTGGAGGGGCTGGGGGTGGAACGGGGCGGGGCGGCGGGCACTTTCGCCTGGAACACTTTCCGCCACCACGAACTGTACTGGGCGACCGCCAACACCGGCCGCATTTGCCACACCCTCAACATCCGCCTGTTCGCCGACCAGCTGACCTACATCATCAACCACGCCCAAGACGAAGTAGTTTTCCTGGACGCCGCCCTGGCCGAACTTTTGGAGCCGTTGGCCGCCGACCTGCCCGGGGTGCGAAACTGGGTGCTGTTGGACGGCGGCCCGGAAGACACTTCCCTCCCCGGGGCCCTTTCCTACGAGGAACTTTTAGCCGACGCCTCCCCGCACCGCGGCCCCTGGCCGGAGTTGGACGAACGTTCCCCGCATATGTTCTGCTACACCTCCGGCACCACCGGCCATCCCAAAGGCGTGGCCTACACGCAACGTTCCACCTATTTGCACACCATCTCCGGCATGGCCTGCAAGCCCTTGGGGGCGGCCGACAACCTGATGCCGGTGGTGCCCATGTTCCACGCCGCCGGTTGGGGATATCCTTTTATGGCCACCACCGCCGGGGCCAAACTGACCTACCCCGGGCACGATATGTCCGCCGCCGCCCTGGTGGGGCTTATCGAACGGGAGCGGGTCACCTTCTCGGCCGGGGTTCCCACCGTCTGGCTGGGGGTGCAGAACTTTCTGGCCGACCACCCGGAGCGGGACACCTCCTCCATTCATTCTTTCCTGTGCGGCGGCTCGGCGGTGCCCCGGGCCATGATCGACTGGTTTTGGCGCCATCGGGGGATACGGGTGGTGCAGGGGTGGGGAATGACCGAAACCAATCCGGTGGCGGCCGTGGCCAACCTGCGTCCCGACATGGAGGACTGGGAGTGGGAGCGGCAGTTGGATTTTCTGGAAACGGCCGGCTTGCCCATCCCCGGCCTGCGGGTCAAAATCGTCGATGAAGACGGCGCCGAACTGCCCTGGGACGGGGAGGCCTGCGGGGAACTGCTCATTCAAGGCCCGTGGATCGCCGCCGAGTATTACCGGGACCCGCGCAGCGCCGAGACCATGGCCGACGGGTGGTTGCGCACCGGGGACGTGTGCAAGATAACCCCCGAGGGTTACATCCGCATCACCGACCGCTCCAAGGACATGATCAAATCGGGCGGGGAGTGGATTTCCACCATTGATTTGGAGAACCTGATTATGGGGCATCCGGCGGTGGCGGAGGCGGCGGTGGTGGGAATCAAACACGACCGCTGGCAGGAGCGACCGCTGGCGGTGGTGGTGGCCCTGCCCGGCCAGGAAGTAACCGCCGCCGGGCTGGAAGAGTTTCTGGACGGGAAGGTGGCGAAATGGTGGATGCCGGACCGATACCTTCTCGCGGATGAAATCCCCAAGACCGGAACCGGCAAGTTCGACAAAAAAGTGGTGCGGGACCAATACGCGGACCTGTTCGGAGCCGGGGCCGGAGAAGGAGCCGGTTAGCCGGATGAGGGTCGGCGCCGGAGGGACGGGGAAAGAGACGGGGAGAGACGGTTGATAGGCGATTTTCACGCCTGGTTCGGCTGGTGGGCGGCCGGCTGGTGCGGGGCGGCGGGCGCGGTCGCCCTCGGCTACCGCTTGCTGGGCCGGGGGACGGACCTCTTTTTCAAATGGACGACGGGGACGGCGGCCGCGGTCATCCTGGCGCAGACGGGGGCGGGCCTCATCTCTTTCTGGCAGGGGGATGAGCCGGGCACCATACATATGTTCTACGGTTTTGTAATCCTGTTCACGCTGGCCTTCATCTACATTTACCGGGCGCAGTTCGCCCGCCGCCCGACCCTGTACTGGGGGTTGGCGTTGCTGTTCATAATGGGACTGGGCATTCGGGGCATGCTCAGTTTCGGTCAGAGTTTCTGATGTCCGCCCGCTCCCCCGCGGCGCGCCCCTTGGCCCGGTGGGGGGCGGCCCTGCTGGCCGCGGCCGCTGCTGCGGCGGCGGGGGCGGCGGCCCTCCCCGCCCCGGCGCAACAGGAACCGGGAGCCGCGCCGGCCGCGCCGGTCGCATCGGGCGCTTTGGACGACCGGCTGGGCCTTATCGCATTTTCGGCTTCCATCCGGGAGTGGACCTTGGGCCGGGAAACGTGGGAGGTGTGGACTTGCCACACCGGCGGCCTGTTGCGGCCCTCCCCGAAGTCCGCGGCTACCGCGTTGAACAACCGCATCTCCCCCTATTTCGAATGGATGTCGGACGGCGAATACCAGCCAGCGTTCACGGCGGGCGGCGCGGTGACCGCCGCCTGGGGGCAAACCTGTCAGGAGCAGATAGCCGCCGCCGGTCGCAGGCTGACCCGCCCCGCCCTGATCGTGAACGACCGGGCTTCCGGTTTCCCCTCCCCGGGCGCATCCCCGCAGGGTTCCCCGCCGGAGGGAAGCGACCGGACGGAGGCGCCCACGGTCGTCATCAACGGCGGGGACCTGGCCGCCCTCTCCGACTCCGCCGCGCCCGCCCCGGGGCCGGCGGCCCGCGCGTTGGGCCGCGCCCTCGCCTTCCCCCCTTCCTTCGGGGGCGGGGCGGTTTCCGGCGGCCGGGTGTTGGAAGACGACAATCCGATGGACGTAATGAGCGGCGGAGCGGACCGCGTCCCGACGGTGGGAACCATCGCCGCCAACCGCTACGCGGCGGGGTGGATCGACAGCGGGGAGGTTGCGGTGCACCGGGAGGGGGCGGCCGCCTACCAGTTGAGCCCGGTGGGGGAGGAGGGGTTTCAGATGCTGGTCCTCCCCTCCCGGGACGGGCCGGGGGTGTTTTACGCGTTGGGAGTGCGGGTGCGGGAAAGATACGATCGGGGGATACCCAAGGAGGGGGTGGAGGCCTACCTGATCGATCAGCGGGCGGCGGCCTGCGCCGCGCCCGACCGGGGGGCGTGCCCGGGAGCGCAACGGCGCACCCGGCAGGTCCCGGCCGGGGACAGTCCGGGTCTGGTGCGGCATGTGCACCGGGAGGGGGATTCGTTCCGGTTGGAGGGGGTGCGGGTGGAGGTGGCGGAGCGGAGCGGCGACCGGTTCATGGTGCGGGTGGGGACGACCCGTCCCGGGGAGACGGCCCGCCTGGTGTGCGGGCCGCGGTTCGCGGGCCGGTTCTGCGACGAGGACGGGAGCGTTCATGAGCGGGCCATCGAAACGGCGGCCTCTTGGGGCATCACCGTCGGTTGCGAACGGGCCCGGTTCTGCCCGGATGCGACCATCACCCGGCGGCAGATGGCCGCTTTCCTGTACCGGGCGACGCAGTGGAATTCCGGTCCGCCCGGCGCCCTGAGCGGTCAGACCTCCCTGGCGGATGTTCCCTTCAACGCCTGGTACCGGCCGTTCGCCGAATGGGCGGTGGAAACCGGGGTGATGTCGGCCCCCTTCGGTGAGTTCGCTCCGGGCCGGTTGGTCACCCGGGGGGAGATGGCGGAGATGCTGACCGCGGCTTTTGAACACCTGGCCGGCTCAACCGCCGCCCGGGGGTTGTTCGTCGATATGACCGACTACCCGGTGCGGACGGTGCGGGCCGCGGAAGGCCTGCACGAGGCGGGGGTGGCCCAAGGGTGCTCCACCCATCCCCGCCAGTTCTGCCCGGAGCGGCCGGTGACCAGGGCCCAGATGGCCTCCTTTCTGGTGCGCGCCTTGGAAACCTAAAAAGTTTGGCGCCGAGGGCGGGTAGTATATGGGCGTATGTTTTCTACGGTCCATCGTCGGCTGACGCGGGCGGCTCGGGTCGGATTGGTCGGGGTGGTTGCGGCGGGGGTTCTCCCGGGTTGGGGCGCGGCGGCGCAGGCTCAAACCCAAGCCGACCCGCCTCCCGCTACTGCGCCCGCGCCTGCTCCGGTTCCCGACCCCGCTCCGGTTCCCGTTTCGGCTTCCCTGGCGGTCCCCGATGAGGTGATTTTACGGGTGGACGCCCCGTTGGTGAGCGAGAAGGGCTCCTCCGTCACCGCGGTCGGTATCACGGCCTCTTTTCCGGACGGGTCGGGGGTGTTGTCGGAGGATGCGACGGTATTGGTGTCGGTGGGGAGCGCCGGCGATTCGGCCCTGGGGTCGGCGGACGGGTCGGGGGCGGATTATGCGAACGCGGAGAGTTTTGAGGTGGTGATTCCGGCCGGGGAAAGCAGCGTTGCGGTGGGCGGGGCGTTCGTCTTGTTGGTGACCGATGATGACTTGGCGGAGGGTTGGGAGACGCTGACGGTGGCCGGTTCCACCGCCGCGGCCGGGATCGAGAAGGTAAGCGGGGCGGTGATAACCATCGTCGACGACGACGGCTTGGCGGTTCTGACGGCGGACTCCGATCCGGGGGAGGGTGTTTCCAGCCGGGTGGAGGAGGGGGTCGCGGCCCAAGTGGAGATATCGGCGGAGCTTCCGGCGGGGGTGGTCGCGGAGCGGGAGGTGACGGTGTCTGTATCGGTAGGAGCGGAGGGGGACGGGGCGACCGGGTCGGAAGACGGGTCGGGGGCCGATTATGCGCAAGTGGATGATTTCCAGATAGTCATCCCGGCCGGGGCGGGACGGGGCGCGGGCTCGTTCACCCTGAACACCGCTGATGACGATGCGGCGGGCGAGGGGGAGGAGTCGGTGACGGTGAGCGGGACGGTGACCTCGGCGGAGGGGTTTGCGGTGACCTCGACCACGATGTTCATCGTCGACGGGGACGAGGCGGGCGCCGAAGAAAAAACCGATGGAGACGGGGCGGGCGCCGATGAAAAAACTCCGGGATTGGACGAACCTGCGGAGGTGGTCGTCTATCAGACTCCCGTTCCCGACCGGGTGGTTTTGAGCACGGATGTTTCCGAGGCGGAGGAGGGCGCGGCGGCCGCTCCCACGGTGACGGTTACGGCCGCTTTCCCGGACGGGACGTCTACGTTGTCGTCGGCGGTGACCGTGTCGGTGACGGTGGGCAAAAGCGGGGATTCGGCCACCGGGTCGGCGGACGGGTCGGGTGCGGACTACGTCGATGTAGCCGGTTTCAACCTGGAGATAGCGGCCGGTACCTCCAGCGTCACGCAAACCACCGGGTTCACCTTGACGGTCACCGATGACAGTTTGGCGGAAGGCGACGAGACGTTGACCATCACCGGTTCCACCGCCGCCGCCGGTATAACGGCGGTGGAAGAAGCGGTCATCACCATCACCGACGACGCCGACAGCACCATAACTTTAACGGTGGACACCGACCCCGGGCCGGACGCTTCCGACGAAGTGAGGGAGGTTCGTACCGTATTGCCGGTGGTCGCCGCCTTGCCGTCGGGGATAACGGCCGCCCGCTACTTGCGGGTCTATCTGGGGTTGGGGGCAACGGGGGATGGGGCGGTCGGGTCGGATACCGGGGCCGGGGCTGATTACCGCACCGTCGGCCTCTTTGATTATTGGGGTACCATCCCGAAGGGGCAATCCGGATTCGTTGGCTACGATCGTGATAATAACCCTAGGCCTATTTCCGTACCTTTGGTTTTGCAAGCGACCGATGACGACTTGGC
Organism: Candidatus Spongiisociaceae bacterium; assembly: GCA_965243835.1. Classification (GTDB taxonomy): domain Bacteria; phylum Actinomycetota; class Acidimicrobiia; order Spongiisociales; family Spongiisociaceae. The sequence continues at coordinate 2,180,491 of OZ251578.1, read as the reverse complement.
GGGCGAGGGCCGGGAGTCGGTGTCCGTTACGGGGCGGGTGCTGGCCCCCCCGCCCGCCCGGACCGGGATCGCCGGTTTCTCGGTGGCATCAGGTACTGTTTACATCATCGACAGCGACCCGGTTCCCGATATCAGTTTGCGCGTGAACCCGGCCCGGGTGGGGGAAGCCGACTCCTCGCCCCTGATTACGGTAACGGCCGCTTATGCCGATTCCCCGTTGCAAGTGGCTGCCGACGTAACGGTGGCCGTGGTCGCGGGCAAAGACGGCGATTCGGCCACCGGGTCGGCGGACGGAACCGGAGCCGATTACGTCACTCCCGCCATATCCAGCATCACCATCGCGGCCGGGTCGCAAACGGGCCAAACAACATTTAATCTGTCGCTCACCAACGACAGTGATTTAGAAGGCGACCATAGTTTGACTTTGATCGGGGCCTCGTCCCTGCCCGGGCTCGCCTTGGCCGAAAACATTGAAGCCGTAATTACCATTACCGACGATGACGATCTGATTACCTTGACTTTGAGCTCCACCAGCTTGGGGGAGGGGAGCGGAACGACCGGGGTGACGGTCACCGCCGCCCTCCCGAGCGGGGTCGACGCCCCGTCGGGCGGGATAACCGTGTCGGTGACGGCGGGCAAAAGCGGCGATTCGGCCACTGGGTCGGCGGACGGCAACGGCGCCGACTACACCAACTTGACCATTCCCGATATTACGATCGCCTCCGGAGATTCCAGTGCTACCACCTCGGCGCAGAATGTGGCGATCACACAGGATAATTTGGCGGAAGGCGATGAGGTGATCACTTTCACCGGCAGCGTCGGTTCTACTTATCAAGTGTCCGATGCCGTCCTGACTATCACCGATGACGACGCCGACATAACCTTGAGCGTCAACCCGGCCTCCGTGACCGAGGCTGGCGGAGTCGCTGAAATAACGGTCACGGCTACGTTGGCATCGGGTAAAACCGCGGCCGCCGACTTATCGGTGTCGGTGTCGGTGGGCAAGGCCGGCGATATGGCCACCGGTTCCGACACCGGCGCCGGGGCGGACTACGCCAACGTGGAAGACTTTGAGGTGCGGATCGCCGCGGGCGGTACGCAGGGAACGGAAAATTTCAACCTGCGGGTCACCGACGACTCCGACTGGGAAGGTTCCGAAACCCAAACCGTGACCCTGGTCGGAACTTTGGCCTCTTTTACGATCAACGAGCCTGCGCTGACCATCACCGACGACAACGACCTCAACCCCGCCGCCTGCGGCGACGGAACCTACGTTGACAATCCTTCTACCCAAACCGGGTTGGCGGCGGACTGCCGGGCGCTGGTTAACATCCGCAACCACTGGGTGAGCACCGCCGTCAACTACGACTGGCCCAGCGATCATCCGGTGCTGGAATGGGGAGTGGGGGCCGCCGCCAAAATAAACAACTGGGAGGGGGTTGCGGTGACGGACACCGACCCGGGCGCCCCCGTAGTCCGGCGGGTGACCGAGTTGGAGATGCTGAACGAAACCGCGACGCCGTCAACGGAGGATTTACGGCATCCCGGTTTGGACGTCAGCGGAACGTTGCCCGCGGCGATAGGCGATCTGACCGCTCTGGAAAACTTGTTGCTGAACAACAATCTGCTGGTAGGTTCGATACCGACCGAGTTCGGCTCCCTGGTCAACCTGAAGAAACTATATCTGCACGGCAATCTGCTGTTTGGAGTCCTGCCTGCCGAACTCGGTTCGCTGACCAGCCTCACCGAGTTGATTCTGACCGACAATTTGCTGAGAGGCGGCATCCCCTCCGAACTGGGTTCGCTGACCAACCTGACCAAATTATGGTTGGACGACAACCTCCTGAGCGGAGCCATACCCGCCCAACTGGGCAATCTGTCCAACCTGGAAGAATTGCATTTGCATAAAAATCTGTTAAGCGGAACCATTCCCGCCCAGTTGGGTAACCTCTCCAACCTAAAAGAACTGATACTCAGCGACAATTATTCGGATCGGTTCAACCCGACCTTGAGTTCTATAATCTACAATTCCGGTCTAACAGGTTCCATACCCAGGGAGTTGGGTAATCTGACCAACCTGGAAAAACTCTTCTTGGACGATAATAAATTATCCGGTACTATACCGGCCACGTTGGGGAATTTAAGCCAACTAAGGGAATTATGGCTGGAGGATAATGCTTTATCCGGGGCCGTTCCCACCGAGCTGGGCAACTTGTCTAGTTTGGCCGGAATGGATCTGGAGGATAACCAACTGACTAGCATTCCCGACTCATTTGGTAATCTTTCCAACCTGAAGTATCTGCGCCTGGGCAATAACCATATATCCAGCGTTCCCGCTACGCTGGGTAATCTGAGCAACCTGGAAACTTTAGTTTTGAGCGACAACCGTTTGACAGGTTCTCTTCCCGATCGACTGGGCAGACTGGCTCCTTCCCAGGGCGGCTCGCTCAGGGTCCTTTACATTCATAATCCCGGACCTTTGAACCCCATTCCCGAGCCGCTTCTGGGCATCGGTTGGGTTGATTTGTTCGCCTATGACGATCCTCTGGATTTGATGGCGTTTTATGAGTTTACCAAGGATATGGGTACCGCTCCCCGTACCTATGAGATATGGACATGCGATGTGGGGCAGGGATTTGATATTACACCGCAGGCGGCGACCAATTTGCTTAATTCCCAGGTCACCGACTTCTTCAAGGATATGTCGGGCAACCTGTTCTCTCCCACATTCACGGTAGGGGGAGAGGTTGTTTCTACGACTACGCGCGCCGCGGGCGGCTTAGAATTAGCCCGCAAAAGTTGCCGGGATCAGATAAGACCTAATCGGGATCAACAAGGGGAGCATCGTAATGTAAATAGAAAAATAATAATTATCGACAACTCCACTAGCCAGGGCGGGTTCATGCAACAGTTTTTGCGGTTGGGAATCCCTCCCGGCACTCCTAGCAGTTCATCTGAATATCAAAAGTTGACATCTGATTCTATCATCCAGGTGGGCGGAGCAACAATGGTTTACCGAATAGGCACGGTGGCGCATGAAATAGGGCACGACATTCAATGGCCCCATTCCTACGGAGGCTATATTTTAAGATATACACCTTCTAGCGGCCAATATCGAATTTCTGAATACGATAACCAAATGGATTTAATGAGCGGGCGGACGACATCCGGTTTGACGACGAGCACAATCGCCTTGAACCGCTATTCGTCGGGCTGGATAGAGCCGGAGGAGGTGGCGGTGCACACCGGCGGCGCCGCCACTTATGAGTTACGTCCAGCGGGGGAGGACGGAACTCAAATGCTGGTAATTCCCACTGCCTGGGGACCCGGAGTATTCTATACTTTGAGCCCGCGAGTGCGAGAAGGTATTGACAGCACGGTTCCGCGAGTAGGGGTGGAGATGTATTTAGTCGATCAACGCAGAAATGCTTGTGACACATCGTTCGCCGGGGTGTGCGCCGTCACCAGCAGGCGCATTCGACCCATAAACTCCCCCAGATATAACCTTGAAGGATTATTAACGATCGAAAATGTTTTTACCGTTGGCAGTGCCCCTTTTACCTTGAATGTGGGGGCTGCGCAGAGACTGCGAGTGGAAATCACCGGCCAGGAGAATAGCAACGGCAATAACAGGTTTACGGTTTCGGTGGCGGCGTTGCCGTTTACGCCGGTTTCTTCCCGTTCCATCCTGGGTTTGCCGGAGCGTATGGAAGTGTCGGTGACCCCGTCGTCGGGTACCGGTCGTACTGTTCGGGAGGGGGGGAATCTGCAGTTTACGGTGACGGTTTCGTATCCGTCCGGTTCTCGTACTTCCCGTTATCCCGCCCAAGCGTTCGTGTCGGTGGGGGGGACGGCCACGCCCGGGTCCGATTATAGGCGGTTGGATGATTTTGCGATCACCATCCCGGCGGGCGTATCCCGCGCCGCCCGTTCTTTCCAGTTGCGGGCTATCGACGATTCCCGACAGGATGGCGGGGAGACGGTTGTGCTGTCCGTGCGGGCTCCGGGTTACACGGTGTCGGGCCAGCGACAGGCCACCTTCACTATCCAAGATACTCTCCCGGACAACCAAGGCGGTGGTGGAGGTGGAGGTGGTTCGCCCTCACCCGCGCCCTCACCGTCTCCCGCGCCGTCTGCGCCTCCTGCGCCTCCTGCGCTTCCGCCCGCCCCGCCCGAGGAGCCTCCGGCGCCTGCTTACGCGGGGCGGTTTTCGGATGAGGACGGGAGTGTTCATGAGGCCAGTGTGGAGACTATTGCCGGGTGGGGGGTGACGGTGGGTTGCGATGCGACCGATCCGGCGTTGTTTTGTCCGTCGCAGTCGATTACGCGGCGGCAGATGTCGGCGTTTTTGTATCGGGCGGTGGTTCATCGGTGGGGTACGCCTCCGGCGGCGGAGCGGGCGGAGTTGGCGGATGTGGGTGACGACGCCTGGTTTCGGGTGTTCGCCGACTGGGCGGTGGAAAACGGGGTGATAGAGGTGGTGGACGGGTTGTTTAATGGCGGCGGGGTGGTGACGCGGGCGGATATGGCGGTGATGTTGGTGGCGGCGTTTCCCCATTTGAGCGCGGTGGAGGAGGCGCAGGATTTGTTCGGAGACCTGGAGGGCGCGGACGGGGATGTGGTGCGGGCGGTGGAGGGTTTGTTCGGGTCGGGCGTAACCAAGGGTTGCACCGATTCTCCGCTCCGTTACTGTCCCGACCAGCCGGTAACCAGAGCGCAGATGGCCTCCTTCTTCGTCCGAGCCCTAAACCAAGCCCCGCCCGCGGCCGCCCCCTAAAGCCCCCTACCGGCAGGCGGGGTTCGTTACCGTCGATTTTGCGCGGCGGACCTTTGTGCTATTATGGCACATATGGTTTCGAAGCCCGGCCAATGGGGGGACAGGATCGCCGCAGCCCGGCGCGATGTTGGTCTGACCCAGGAAGAATGCGCGTCGCGGGCGGAGTTGCCGCTTGCCACCTTGGTGAAGATCGAAACGGGGGCGGGGCGGGTCAGCTCCTTGGATTTGGCCCGGTTGGCGAACGCTTTGGACATGCGCATAGAGTGGTTTTTCGAGGAGGCGCCGCCCGCGGTGGTGTCGCGTCGCAACGCCGCGGAAGTGGGCGCGCCCAGCCCCCGGATCGACCGTATGACCGAACGGGTAGCCCGCGAAGTGGAGTTTCTGCAGGACATAGGCGATTGTCTGGATCTGCCGTCCACCCCCCGGCTCCCTTTTCCCACCCACCCCGAGGAGATCGAGGCCAGAGCGTCGGAGGTGCGGGAATTGCTCGGCTACCAAGAAGGGAAACCGGCCTTGGGCTTGTCGGAGCGGGCAGCCGATTTAGGACTGTTGGCGTTTTCTTTGAGATTAGGCGACAAAGGAGCGGACGGCGCCTCCATCCTGTTGGAGCGCGGCGGCGTTGCGGTGGTGAATGGTTCCCGTCGTCTGGGCCGTCGCCGCCTGACGCTCGCCCACGAACTAGGTCACTTTGTCTTCGCCGACGAGTTTTCCACTGATTGGCGGGTGGGAGATGTTTCCGCCGCCGAGACCGAACTTCGCATAGATCGCTGGGCGCGGGCCCTGTTGTTGCCCGCCCCCGCCTTGCGGGAGCGTTGGCGCGGCGGGGAGCACACCCGCACCGACGCGGTGCGCATCGGCAGTGAGTTCCGGGTGGACATGGCGACGATGGCCCGGCGGTTGGTAGAACTGAGGATGGTCTCCCCCGCAGAGGAGGAAACGGTTCGCGCCGCTCGTACCCGCCGGGCGGACATTGTGGATTTCAACCTGGTGGTTCCCACCGACCTGGAACCGCCGGAGTTGCCGAACATCTACGAAAAGGCAGTGTTGGACGCTTATCGCCGTGAGAAGATTTCCGCCGCTCGCGCCGTCGGATTGCTACTGGGCGCTTGGGAGGAATCAGATCTCCCCGACCTACCTATGCTACCCGCTGAGGCACTCTGGTCCTTTGTCTGAGGTCCGACCCGCGCCCGCCCGCCAACCCGGTTTACAGGAACGGGATGACCTCCGCTAGCAGGCCGGTCGGGTTGTCCACCGGGACGACATGGGTGCTGTTCGCCACCTCCGCCAAGCGGGAGTCGGGGGTGCGTTGCGCCATATCGGCCATCACCTCCCCGCTTACGAAGCTGTCGGCGGCGTGCACGTAGAGGGTGGGCGGGGACAGCTTTTCCAACCTTTCCCAGTGGTTGTCGGAGCGGAACGGCCACCGTTCGAAAAAGAAGGGGTCGTGTTTGGGGGCCAAGCGTCCGCCCTCCACCGGCCCGAAACAGGCGGCGGCGGTCAGCTCCGCCATTTCCCGCGGGGCGTTGGGGTAGGCGGCCGCCACTCCGGCTCTCACTTCCGCGTGGTCGGCGTGACTGGCGGGCCGGGGAAACAGGTCCGTTTCACCCTGCGCGAACGACGGTTCCACATCCACCACTAGCAACCGCCCCACCCGTTCCGGGTGTTCGGTCGCATATTGCAGGGCGATCAGCGCTCCCCACGAGGAACCCATCACGTCCGCCCGCTCCCCGCCCAGGGAGCCCAGGGAATCGAGCAGGGCGGCCAAGTCGGCCGCATGGTCGTCCGTCCGGTAGTCCCCCGAAGCCGACCATTGGCTTTCTCCGTAGCCGCGCAAGTCCAAGGCCAGCACCCGGTGCTTCTCCCGTACTCCGCAGGCGACGGCGTGCCAGTTCCAGGCGTTGCCGGTCACCCCGTGCAGGCACACCAGGAGCGGGCCCTCCCCGCCGTAGTCCAGATAGTGCAGGCGGTTGCCCGCCGCCCCGGTCGCATAGCCGTGTCGAACCTCGGTTGTCAGCATTTGTTTCCTTCCTTACTTGGGTTTTATGTGTTTGGGCTTTACGTGTTTTGCCGGCTCATCGTACGCCAGTCTTCGGTCAAGTCGGTCAGCCCGGCTTCCCCGAACAGTTTGACGGCCGCGGCCGCCGCCTCGGCCCGGACTTGTTCCTCGTCCACCCGGGTGGAACGGCCCCCTTCCACGATAATCTCGCCGCCCACGATAACCATTTCCACTTCGTCCGCCCGCCCGCAATGCACCACCGAGGCCGCCGGCCGGTTCCACGGCGTGTGGCGAACCCGGTCCACGTTCAGCACCGTCAAGTCCGCCACTCGGCCGGTTTCCAAGGCTCCGCCGTTGACGCCGGTCATAGCGGCCCCGCCCCGGGCGGCCAACTCCAGGAACTGCTCCACGGTGGTAGCGGTGGAATCGAGGTGGGCCAAGCGGTGCATCAGGACGCCCGCTTTCATAGCCTCGAACATATCCTGCCCGGCCACCGCCGCCCCGTCGCTTCCCAAGGCCACGTTGGCCCCCGCCCGGAGCAGGGGCCCCAGCGGGAGAACCCCGGAGGCCAGGTACTGGTTGGAGACCGGGTTGTGGACGGCGGTCGCCCCCCGCTCTCCCATAGCGTCGATCTCGTCCGGGTCCAGCCAGATGGCGTGCGCCAGGGTGGTGCGCCCGTCGAGCAGGCCCTCCCGTTCCAGCCACGCCACCGGGCGGGTGCCGTGCACCGTCTCGAAGAAGCCGATTTCGTCCCGGGCCTCGGAGCAATGCATGTGCCAGCGCACCCCGCCCTCCTTGGCCAGTTGGGCGCATCCCGCAATCAAATCCGGGGAGACGTAGACGATGTTCTCCGGGCAGGGCCACACCTCCACCCGGGAGCCGGCGGGGCGGGCGGCCATGCATTCCCGGGTGATGGACAGTTCCTCGGCGGAGCTCCACTTGAAAAATTCGGGCGGGACCCCCATCAGTTCCGCGCCCGTATTCATTTCTCCGAAAACTCCGCGGGCGACGGCCCCCCTGACGCCCGTCTCTTCCACCGCTTGCGCTACCGCCAGGGTGGTTTCCGCATCGACGGGGGCGTAATGGTTGTCCACCACCATGGTGGTTCCCGACAGGGCGGCTCCCAAGGCCCCCAGCCGGACGGCCGCCACGGCCGCCTCCCGGTCGATAACGCCCGAATAGGGGAGCATAAAACGCCGCAACCAGGGCACCAGGCTCATCCCGTCCCCCAAGCCCCGTCCCAGGGTTTGGAAAAGATGGGTGTGGCCGTCGGTCAGGCCGGGCATTACCACCTTGCCGGAGCAGTCGATCGTGCGCCGGGGCCGGTAGCGGCCCGCCTCGGTCCGGTCGACGACGGCCGCGATATGTTCTCCGGTGACGGCCACCGCGCCGTCCGCCAACACCCGTCGCCGATCGTCCAGGGTGATAACCGTCCCGCCGGTCAGCAGTAAATCGCAAACCGGGGGTTCGCCAACGGGGGGCGGGGGGGAGGGGGGAGCAACGTCGCTCATATCGCAGGTTATTATATTTATAATGCTATGTCCGAAAGGGTTCCCGGATGAAAAAGGGTCCCAAAGGAGCGAAAGGAGTGAAAATGGGCGCGTTGGACGGCAAGGTTTTAATCATAACCGGCGGGGCCCGGGGAATCGGGCGCGCCTACGCGGCGGGGGCGGCGGAGCAGGGAGCCCGGGTGGTGGTGGCCGATGTTTTGGACGGGTCGGAGACGGTGGAGGAAATCATGGGGATGGGCGGCGAGGCGCTGGCGGTCGCCACCGATGTCAGCGACCCGGATTCTACTGTTGCCATGGCAACGGCCGCCATGGAGCGGTTCGGGGCCATCGACGTGCTCATCAACAACGCGGCCATGTTTTCGGAAATTCCCCGCGGCCCTTTCACCGAGGTGACGGTGGAGGAATGGGACCGCGCCTTTGCGGTCAATGTACGGGGGACGTGGCTGTGCTCCAAGGCCGTCTACCCCCATATGGCCGCCCGGGGTTCGGGAAAGATCATCAACATCGCCTCCAACACCTGTTACAAGGGAACGATCGGTTTTCCCCATTACGTGGCCAGCAAGTCGGCCCTGCTCGGACTGACCCGGTGCCTGGCCAACGAGCTGGGCCCGGACGGGATTACGGTCAACACCGTGTCGCCCGACCTGATTCCCAACCCGGATTTGCGCCCCACCGACGAGGCCAGCGATCCGATCGTGGTGGCCGGCCGGTCCCTGCAACGCACCCAGACCGCCGAGGACATGGTGGGGACCATCCTGTATTTGAGCAGTTCCGCCTCCGACTTTGTGACCGGCCAGAGCATCCTGGTTAACGGAGGGGTTTACTTTATATGAGCGTGAGCGAGCATGAATAGGTTTGGGGGCGGGGGCAGGTTTGGGCGGCGACGCCCGTTGCCGAAGAAGTAAAAGCGACAAGGAGGGACTTAGATGGCTAAGCCCGCTATGCAGGATCTGGCCGACCCGTTCGTTCCCGAACGGGACTCCAAATGGTACCGGGCCATGCTCCGTTTCTGGCATCCGGTGGCGTACGGCTCGCAGGTGGCGGAGGGGGAGATGATGCAAGGCCGGTTGCTGGGGGAGCGGATACTGGTGGTGCGGCATGGGGGCCGGGCCCGGGCTTTTATGGATGTTTGCCGGCACAAAGGGGCCGCCCCCTCCCTGGGATGGATCGAGGACGACTGCATCCACTGTCCCTATCACGGATGGTCCTACGATATGGAAGGCAACCTGGTTAATATTCCCTCCCGCCCCGATTTGAACGGAATCCTGAAAGTGGACCTGGTCCGCTACCAATGCCGGGAGGAGGCCGGGCTGATATGGGTTTCCCTTTCCGACGAACCGTGGGGGGACCCCCCCGGCCTGCCGGAATGGGACGACCCCGGTATGATCTGGCAGTCCCCCGCCTATTACGATTGGAAAACCAGCGCCCCGCGCCGACTGGAGAACTTTGTGGACTTTTCGCACTTTCCCTTCGTGCACGAGAACATTCTCGGCACCCGGGACAAGGCTGAAGTGGAGGAACACAAGGTGTGGCGGGAGGGGGGCATGCTCCGCTTCGACCGGTTCGTCCAGGAACCGAACGTGGAACGCATGAAACAGATCCTGGGATTGCGGGACGACATCATAACCGTGGAAAACCGCTACTACCTGACCGTTCCCGGGACCATCTATTTGTTGCGGGTGTTCCCCAACGGGAAACGCTACGCGCTCTTTATGGTGACCGCCCCCACCGGCCCGGCCGCCTGCCGCAACTTCTGGCACATCGGATCCGACTTCGCCCTCACCGAAGAGGATCAGGCTTTTCTCTTGGAGTTTGAGCATATGGTGCTGGACCAGGACCAGCCGGTGGTGGAGTCGCAGTGGCCGGAGCACCTGCCCGACCTGCTGAGCGCCGAAATGTACGTCAAGGTGGCCGACGATGTGACGCTCGCCTACCGGTCGTGGCTGTTCGAGTTGGCGGCCGGGTTCGCCAAAGAATCGGCATAGCGGGAAACCGCCCCCGGAACGCGCCCGCGTCGTTGCTTTGATGTAGAGTTCCCCGGGTAAGCGAATACCAAAGCGGCGGAAGCCGCCCAAGCCGGAAACAGAAAACGGAAAACGGAAACAGAAAGCGAATAAACGGGCTGACCGCCCGGAAAGGATCTAACTGTGATGAAACTATCCATCGGGAGACTCAAGGCTTTGACGCCGGTCGTTTTGGCCCTGGCGTTGGCGGCCGGGGCGTGCGGGGGCGACGAACCCGCCGCTACCACCGTCGCTCCTACCACCACCGCCGCGCCGACCACCGCCGCGCCGACCACCGCCGCGCCGACCACCGAGGCGGAGATGGCCATGCCCACCGAGTTGGACGTGGCCATGATCCTGCTGGGCGTTAAAGAAGAAGGCTGGTACGCCACCATGATCGACACCATCGGCCGGTTGGGTGAAAGCAATCCGTACGGGTTGGACATTTCCCTGGAGGTAATTGAAGAGATCCCCTACGCCGACGGGGAACGCGTCATCCGCGACTTGGCCGAGACGGGCGAGTATGAGATCATCCTGGCCCACAGCACCTACTCGGACGCGGTGGCGGCCATCAAGGACGAATACCCGGACATCCTGTTCGCTTATTCCGGGTCCGGCAACGAAGGGCTGGGCGGCAACGCTTATTGGATTGACGTGTTCATCCACGAACCCGCCTATATGGCCGGGATCATCGCCGGGATGATGACCGAAACCAACCGCATCAGCGGGGTGGCGGCTTTCCCCTTCCCGAACGTCAACGCTCCGTTGCACGCCTTCATCGACGGGGCCAAGTCGGTCAATCCGGATATCACCGCCGAGGTGGCCTATATTGAATCCTGGTTCGATCCGGCCACGGCCCAGGAAGCGGCCGCGGCCCAGATCGCGGCCGGCTCCGATATGATCTACGCCGAGCGCTTCGGACCGTTCACGGCCGCGGAAGAAGCGGGCGATGTGTACGCGTTCGGTCACTTCACCGACCAGCTGGGAATGTCGGACGTGGTGTTGACCAGCGCCGTAGCCCGCTGGGACCCTGCTTTCTCGGACGTTATCGACGCCTGGTACGCCTACACCACCGAAGGCACCCCCTACAACGGGCCTATGGATCGGATCGTGTACCAGTCCATGGTGGACGGCGGTTCCACCCTGGGAGAGCTCAGCGACGACCTGCCCGCCGATGTGAAAGCGGCGGTGGAGGAAGCCCGGGCGGCCATCCTGAGCGGGGAATTGTCGGTTCCGCTGGTGACCGACCCCATCGAGTAGAAGCGACGCCCGGCGGGACGACCGATCTCGGCGAGGGCCCCGGCCCATGTCCGACACGATCCTCGCCGCGGAGCGCGTCACCAAGCGTTTTCCCGGGGTGACGGCCAACGACGCCGTCACCCTGGAAATTCGCCGCGGCGAAATACATTGCCTGCTCGGAGAGAACGGGGCCGGCAAAACCACCTTGGCCGACATCTTCTACGGGGTGTACCGCCCCGACGAGGGGACCCTGCGGCTGAACGGGGAAGTATTGGATCTCCACACCCCCCGGGATGCGATCGCGGCGGGCATCGGGATGGTGCATCAGCATTTCGAGTTGGTCCCGCCCATGTCGGTGGTGGAAAACGTGGTGATCGGAACCGGGGCCCGACAGCGGCTGGACCTGTCCGGGGTGCGGCGCCGGATGGAAGAGTTCTTTCGCGACTACGATGTGCGGATCGATCCCGACGCCGAAGTGGGGCGGCTGTCCGTGGGGGAGCAACAGTGGGTGGAAATTTTCAAAACACTCTATTTCGGTGTGGAGATTCTCATCTTGGACGAACCGACGGCGGTGCTCACTCCGCAGGGCGTGGAGCATCTTTTTCGGATACTGCGGCGCATGCGGGACGGGGGTTTGACCATCATCCTGATTACCCACAAACTTAATGAGGTGATGGAACTCTCCGACCGCGTGACCGTGTTGCGGGGGGGAGCGGTGGTGGACACCGTGCATACCGCCGAGGTCACTTCCCGGGAGTTGGCCCGGATGATGGTGGGACGGGAAGTGCTTTTCCGGTTGGACAAGGAACGGTATCAGCCGGGCGAACCGGTTCTGGAAGTGGATGAAATCCATCTGGAAAGCGACACCGGGCGGGGTTCGCTGAAAGGACTCTCCCTCACCGCCCGCGCCGGGGAGATCGTGGGGGTGGCGGGCGTGTCCGGCAACGGTCAGAACGCCCTGTTCGACGCCTTGGTCGGGGTCCGGCATCCGGCACCGGGAACCATCCGCATCGGCGGGGAGTCCACCCACGACAAACCGGCCAGCCGCATCGCCCAGCTGGGATTGGCCAGCGTGCCCGCCGACCGGATCCGGCAGGGACTGCTGATGGATTTCCGGGTAAAGGAGAATCTGATTCTGGGGTTGCATCGCCGCGCCCCCATCGCGCGGCGCGGCCTTCTGGATCAGGGGGCCGTCAACGACTTCGCCGACCGGTCCATCGCCGGATTCGAGATCAAAACCCCGTCCGCTTCCCATCCCACCCGCACCCTCTCCGGCGGAAACCTGCAGAAGATCATCCTGGCCCGGGAGTTGTCGGGGAAGCCGAAACTGCTGGTGGTGCATCAACCCACCCGGGGCTTGGACATCGCGGCCAGCGAATACGTCCGGCAACGCCTGGTGGAGGAAAGAGACCGGGGGGCGGCGGTGGTCCTCATCTCCGAGGATCTGGACGAGATACTGCAACTCTCCGACCGGGTGGCGGTTATGTACGACGGGAGGATAATCTCCGTCGCGGCCCGCGATCAGGTCACCCGGGAAAGCATCGGTTTGAACATGGCGGGGGTGGCGGCCGACGGCTCCGCGCCGGAGGAGGCGCCCTCATGACCGCGCCCGCCCCCTCCGGAGGCGGCCAACCGGGGGACGTGACTTCCCGGCTGTTGCAACCCGGCGCCGGTTGGCGACTGGAGAAACGGCTCCATGTCCGGCCCTGGCACGAGTTGGCGGCCCTGCTGTCGGCGCTGTCGGCGGCCGCGGCCATCATCGGAATCCTGGTGTCCGCCGCCGGCTACGAACCCTGGGAGTCGCTGGGGGCCTTGTACAACGGGGCGTTCGGAAGCCGGCGGGCGGCCTTGGAGACCCTGGTGCAGGCCACGCCCCTGATCCTCACCGGGCTGGCGGCGGCCATCGCCTTTCGGGCCGGAGTTTGGAATATCGGGGCCGAGGGGCAGTTCTTCGCCGGGGCCATGGGCGCTTGGTGGGTGTACGACGTTTGGGGCGGCTTGCCCGCCCCGCTGTCTTTCATCGTGATGTTCGCCGCGGCCGCCCTGGCCGGGGCGGCGTGGGCTTCCATAGCGGGCGGGCTTCTGGTCCGCTATCAGACCAACGAGATCCTGACCACCGTCATGCTCAACTTCGTGATCCTCTACATTCTTTCCTATTTGCTGGCGGGTCCGTGGCAGGCCCCCGGCACCCCTTATTATCAGACGGAGAGGATGGCCGACGTCTTCTTCCTGCCCCGGTTCACGGCCGACAGCCGACTGCATTGGGGATTCGCCATCGCCTTGCTGGCGGCGGCCGCCGTCTATTTTCTCATTCGGCGCACCACCCTCGGTTACGAAATTCGGGGAGTGGGGTCCAACGTGACCGCCTCCCGGTACAAGGGCATCCGGGTGGGAATGGTCACTTTGGCGGTGATGGCCATCTCGGGGGCCATCGCCGGCGTGGCCGGGGCCGGGGAGTTGCTGGGGCTCCACCACCGGTTGCAACTGGATATCGCGGTGGGGGTGGGGTTCACCGGAATCATCATCGCCCTGGTGGCCCGCCTGCACCCGTTGGGCGTCATCGTCACGGCCATCGCCTTCGGGGCTTTGCTGAACGGATCCACCGCCATGCAGTATGAGACGGGAATACCGAGCGCGCTGGTGGACGTCATCGAAGGCATCACCCTGACTTTGGTGCTGGCGGCGGCCGTGGCCTGCCGTTACCGCATACGACGGACGGCGCGGGATGGGTGATTTCTTCACCGCCTCCGTTTTGGTCGGCGTCCTGCTGGCCACGGTCCGCATCGCCACCCCCCTGCTTTTGGCCGCTTTGGGAGAGATGGTATGCGAGAGCAGCGGCATCTTGAACCTCAGTTTGGAAGGCACGATGACCATGGGGGCCTTCGCCGGGTTCCTGGTCGCCGGCCAGTCGGGAAGCACCTGGGCCGGGCTGGTCGGGGCGGCCCTGGGCGGGGCGGCTTTGTCCCTGTTGATGGCGCTGCTGACGGTGACAGTGAAAGTGAACCAGGTGGTGGCCGGGCTGGCCCTCAACATCCTGGGGATCGGGCTGGCTTTCTTTTGGTATCGCTCCGTCTATGAAAGCGAAGGAAGCATCGCCATTCCGACCGTGGAGACGCTGGACCTGCCCTGGTTGACCTACTTCGCTGTTTTCATGGTCCCGGTGATATGGGCGTTTCTCTATCGGACCAAATACGGATTGGAGTTGCGCAGCGTGGGGCACAACCCGGAGGCGTGCGATATGCGGGGGGTGGGCATCGTCTCCCGTCAGTACGTAGCGGTGGTGTTCGGGGGGGTGATGGCCGGGCTGGCCGGGTCCTACCTTTCCCTGGGTTCCACGGGACTTTTCTTTCCGGACATCGCTTCCGGCCGGGGATGGATCGCCCTGGCCATCGTTATTTTCGGCAACTGGCGCACCAGTTGGATAGTGGCCGGTTCCCTCCTGTTCGGTTTTTTGGAGGCCACCCAGTTGGCTTTGCAGGCCAGCGACGTGGAACTTCCCTACCAGTTGCTGTTGGCCTTGCCGTTCGTGTTGACCATCGTGGCCCTGGTTTTCAACCGCAACCGCTCGCAGATGCCCATGTCCCTGACCATCCCCTATCATCGCGGCGAACGATGAGTTACGATGAGCGATGATGAGCTACGGGACGCGGCCCGGGGAGGAGGGATGGCGGTGACCGCGCAGACCCCCTTGGATATCAACCCCATGATCCGCCATCGGGCCGGTCATATCGGACGGGCCGCCCCCCGCCGGGAGGATCGTTCCCCGTTGCTGGGGCGGCAACGTTACATAGCCGATGTGAAACTGCCGGGGATGCTGGAGGCGGTTTTCGTACGCAGCCCCGTCGCCAACGCCCGCATCGTTTCCATCGACGCGGAGGCGGCCCGCGCCCTGCCCGGCGTGGTCGCCGTCTATACCGCCGCCGACCTGGGGGACGTCGGTTCCTTCCCCCATACCATCGACTACATCCGTCCCGTCCGCCAACGTCCTTTGGCCGAGGACCGGGTGCGTTACGTCGGGTCGCCCTATGCGGTGGTAGCAGCCGCGGACCGGTACGCGGCCGAGGACGCGGCGGCCCTGGTGTCCGCCTCCGCCGAGTTGGAGACCCTTCCCGCCGTGGCCGGGCTGGACCGGTCCCTGGCCGGGGACGCCCCCCGGCTGTACGAGGACTGGCCCGACAACCGCCTGGTTGATTTCCCAACCGAAAAACCGGAGGTGGCCCGGGCCTTCGCCGAAGCGGACGGCTCCTTCACCGCCTCCTTCGTCAGCCAGCGCCAGACCGGATTGCCGCTGGAATGCCGGGGGGTGGTCGCCGATTCGTCCGACGGGGGGCTCACCGTATGGTCGTCCACGCAGAGCCCCCACATCGTCCGCACCACCCTGGCCGGCATGCTGGGCGTGGCGGAGCCGCAGGTGCGGGTGATAACCCCCGCCATGGGAGGCGGGTTCGGGGCCAAGACCCACGTTTACCCCGAGGAAGTGGTGATCGCCTGGCTGGCCCGGCGGTTGGGGCGGCCGGTGCGGTGGCTGGAAGACCGCTTGGAGAACCTGGTGGCGACGGCGCATGCCCGGGATCAACGGCACGACGTGGAAGTCGCCTACGACGAAGACGGAACCCTGCGGGCCGTTCGCTGCACGGCGTACTGCGATGTGGGTTCCGGGGAGATTTTCATGCCCGGAACCGCCCCGGTGTTCGTCACCGCGGCCTGCATCACCGGCGGATACGACTTCCCGAACATGCAGGTGCATCCGGTGTGCGCGGTGACCAACAAGACCCCGTCCGGGGCCTACCGGGGGTTCGGAGTGCCGGAGGGGATGCTGGTAATGGAAGGGATAATAGATAAGGTGGCCCGCCTCACCGGAACCGACCGGGTGGAGATGCGGCGCCGCATGTTGCTGTCCGAGGAGCAGATGCCGTACACCATGCACGGCGGAGGCAAGGTCGATTCCGGTTCCCACGCCCGGTCTTTTGAACGGGTTTTGGAACTGATCGGGCCGGCGGAGGAGCGGGCGCGGGCCCGGTACGCCGCCGATCCCGATGTCCGGGTGGGGGTCGGTTACGCCAACTACGTGGAGCCCACCACTCCCACCTATCACCTCACCACCGGCCATTGGGCCGGCTACGACGCGGCCACCCTGCGGGTGGACCCGGACGGCAAGGCGCGCGTCGGCCTGGGAGTGACCGCCCTCGGCCAGGGAACGGAGACGGTGGCCGCCCAGCTGACGGCCGAGGCCTTGGGGTTGCATCCGTCGGACGTGACGGTGGTGATGGGGGACACCGAACGGGCCCCCTACGGGTTGGGGGCTTGGGGGAGCCGCTCCGCCATCGTGATGAGCGGCTCCATCTTGATGGCCGCCGACCGCCTGCTGGCCAAAGCGCGGGAGATAGCTTCCCATATGTTGGAAGCGGACGCCGAAGACGTGATCCTCGCCGACGGCGGGTTCCATGTCGCGGGAAGCGACGAGCCCCGGGTGGACTGGGCCCGGGTGGCCACCGCCGCTTGGGCCCGCACCGTGGACCTGCCCCGGGGGATGGAGCCCGGCCTGGAAATGTCCGGCTATTTCGAACCTCCCGACCTGGAGCACCTTCCCGACGCGGCGGGCAAGGTGAACGCCGCCGCCAGCTGGTCCAACGGGGCCCACGCCGGGGTGGTGAGCGTCCGCATCAGCACCGGGGAGGTGCGCATCGAGGAGTATGCGGTGGTGCACGACTGCGGGACGATGCTCAACCCGATGATCGTCGACGGCCAGGTGCAAGGCGGCGTCGCCCAGGGAATCGCCGGGGCCATGTATGAACATTTCCAATACGATCCGGAAACGGCTCAGCCCCGGTTTGCTTCTTTTATGGAATACCTGTTCCCCACCTGCTCCGAAGTTCCGCCGATCACCATCGACCATTTCCAGACCCCCGCCCCCGGTCAACCGCTGGGGGTCAAAGGGTGCGGCGAGGGGGGGACCATCGGCCCGCCGGCGGTGGTGGCCGGGGCGGTGTCGGACGCCTTGGCCGAACTGGGGGTGGAGATTTGGTCCACGCCGGTGACCCCCGACGCCGTCCGCCGGGCCATCCGGGAAGCCGCCGGAGTGAAACTATGAAGCCCGCCCCCTTCGCCTACTGCCGTCCCGCCACCGTGCCGGAGGCGGTGGAGGCCCTCGCCTCTTCGGATTCGGCCAAGGTTCTGGCGGGCGGCCAAAGCCTGATTCCCGCCATGAATTTTCGGCTTTCCCGACCGTCCCTGCTGGTGGACATCCGGCGCACGGCCGGGTTGGGGGAGTTGCGGGCGGACGCGGACGGGGCGACGATCGGGGCTTCGGTCACCCAGAGCCGGGTTATGAGGTGCGACCGGACGGCGGCGGCGGTTCCCGGCCTGCGCCGGGCCCTGCGTTTCGTGGGACATCTGCCGATCAGAAACCGGGGGACCGTGTGCGGCTCCCTGGCGCACGCCGATCCCGCCGCCGAGCTCCCGGCCCTGGCCATGGCCTGCGGGGCCCGTTTGACCGTCCGGGGCCCGCAGGGGGAGCGGACGGTTCCGGCGGAAGACTTTTTCCTGGGTCCGTACTGGACGGATTTGCGGTCATCGGAGATGATTACCGGCGTCCGGTTCCCGGCGGAGCCGCCCGCGGCGGTGACCGTTGTGGATGAGATAGCCCGCCGCTCGGGGGACTTCGCCCTGGTCGGGCTGGTTGCTTCCCTGGAGATTGCGGAGGGCGCGGTGCGCGGGGGGAAGCTGGTCAGTTTCGGGGTGAGCGGACAGCCGCGCCGTCTGGCCGCCGTCGAGGAAGCTATGGTCGGATTCGGCCCCGGCGCGAACGGGGGCCGCGGCGACCGGTTGCGGGAGGCGGCCTACGAAGACTCCGCCGATGCGGTGGAGGACGTGCACGCCTCCTCCGAATACCGCCGGGAGGCTTTAGGTTCCCTGCTGGCGAGAAGCGCGCGGGCGGCGGTGTCCGAAGCCGGGGGCGGCGGATTATGAATACGGATTCTGGCTGGGGCTCCCGGGAGGTTGACCTGACGGTCGTCGTCAACGGGACGGAGGCGACGCATCGGGTCCCCGCCCGGTTGTTGCTTTCCGACTTCATCCGCGACGTGGTCGGCCTGACCGGCACGCATGTCGGGTGCGAACACGGGTATTGCGGAGCCTGCACGTTAATCATGGACGGCGACGCCATCCGTTCCTGTTCCACCCTGGCCGTCCAAGCGGACGGTTGCGTTATCCGGACGGTGGAGGACCTGGCCCGCGACGGCGAACTGACCCCCATGCAACAGGCGTTTCATGATCATCACGCCATGCAGTGCGGATTCTGCACCGCCGGCTTTTTGATGACATTGGAGAGCGTCGACCCCGCTGCTTACCGAAGCCCCGGGCAGGTTGTGGAGTTGCTTTCCGGGAATATGTGCCGATGCACCGGATATCAGAACATAATCAAAGCGGTCTGCGCAGTGTGGGGCGTAGGGCACAGCCCCGGCGGCGATGACAACTAGACTGACGGGCGCGGCTTAGGAGGCGCGCTTCCCCGCGAAGGGAGGGATGACATGACCGGCGCAACAGGCGCAACCACGGTGGAAATAGACCATGCCGCGTGCATAGTTTCCGGTATGTGCGCATCGGTGGCTCCGGAACTGTTTCAGGTTTCCGACGACAGCCGCCGGATTATGGCTTTGCAACCCACCGTTCCCGATGAACTGGCGGACGAGGCCCGCAACGCCGCCCTCTGTTGTCCGGTGGAAGCTATTACCGTTACCAACGTATGAGCAGTCTTGAGTAATCTTGAATATTCTTGAATAGCCTTAGTAGTCAGGAGGGTAAATACTTATGAAACAGGGAAACACCCAGTTGGATGTGGCGGGGGAAGCCCGCCTCTATGAACAGCTCCGGCATTTTTGGCATCCGGTGGCTTTCTCCGCGGACTTGACGGACGCCCCCCATCAGGTCACTTTGTTCGACACCCGGTTGGCGGTGGCCCGCCTGGACGGACTGCCCTACGTTTTCGACGACATCTGCCGCCACCGCGGTTCCTCGCTGGCCTTGGGCCGCATCGACGGGTGTTTCCTGCGGTGCGCCTACCACGGATGGGCGTACGACAAGGACGGCACGGTGGTGGACATTCCGGCCCGGCCCGAGTTGAACGGCAAACTGACGGCCCAACTTCCCGTTTACCCGACCGTGGAATCCGGGGGCCTGGTTTGGACCTGCCTGGGCGGAGGGACTCCCGTTTTCCCGCCGGCGGTTCTCCCGGAACTGGACGACCCTTCTTATAGAATTATGCACTGGGAGCCGTACGAGTGGGATTGTTCGGTGGGGCGGAGGTTGGAAAACTATTTTGATTTCTCGCATTTCGCCCATGTTCATCACGGAATACTGGGGGATCGCGACCACGCCGAGATCGCCGATTACGACGCCGAACGGCACGGGGGGGAGATTCGCATGACGGCCGGGCCTTTCCTGGAATACACCGACAACCCCAAAAACTCGGCGGTGACCGGCGAAGGCGAAACCTATCAGGCTTGGAAAAAATACCGGGTGTTTATGCCCAACGCGATGTGGTTGGACAGCTCGGCCGGCCCCCGGGAGCATTACATACTGTTCGTGGCGGTGGCCCCGGTGGGCCGCAAACGAACCCGGTGTTTCACTTTCGTGGCCCGCAACTTCGCTTACGACCAGGACGAGGAGTTTGATCGCATGCAGCAGATAATCCTCGCCCAGGACAAACCGGTGGTGGAGTCGCAACGTCCCGAGGAGTTGCCGGTGGAGTTGAGCGCCGAGATGCACGTCAAGGCGGCCGATCTGGGCACGGTTTTATATCGGCGGTGGCTGATGGAAATCGCCGACGGCGTCTTTGAGTTGGCCCCCGCCGGTTGAGCGTTTTGTCTTCCCCGTCGGCGGTGGTGGTCGGGGCTTCCCTGGGCGGCCTGCGCGCCGCCTCCGCCTTGCGCACTTTCGGGTTCGAGGGGCGCATCACCCTGGTGGGGGACGAGAAGCATCTGCCCTACGACCGTCCGCCGCTTTCCAAAGAGGTCCTGACCGGGGAGAAAGAACCCGCCGACGCCGTTTTTCGGCCCGCCTCGTATTTCGAGGAGCAGGAAATAGAGTTGCGCCTGGGGTCGGCGGCGGCGGGATGGGACGCCGAATCCCGGACCGTTATTTTGGCGGACGGGGAAAAGTTGGGTTACGAGGCGGCGGTCATCGCCACCGGCGCCCGGGCCCGCACCCTCCCCGGGACGGGCGGTCTGCCGGGAGTGCATGTGATGCGAACCGTGGACGATGCGAAGGCTATCCGTGCTTCGCTGGAGACGGCCCGTCGGTTGGCGGTGGTGGGGGCGGGGTTCATCGGGAGCGAGGTGGCGGCCTCCGCCCGTAGCCGGGGTTTGGAAGTGGACATTCTGGAAGCCGCCGAACAGCCGCTGGCGGCGGCCGTGGGCCGGGAAGTGGGGGAGCGGTGCGCCGCCCTGCACGCCCGGTACGGGGTGGGGCTCCGGTGCGGAACGGGGGTGACCGGGGTGCGGGAAGAGGAAAATCAATTGGCGGTGGAGACGTCGGACGGGAGCGAGGTGCGGTGCGAGACGGTGGTGGTCGGGATCGGGGTGATTCCCAACGTGGAGTGGCTGGAAGGCTCGGGTGTGGCGGTAGAACGGGGGGCGGTGGTTTGCGATCAGTTTTTGCGCACTTCCCTGGACGGGGTGTACGCGGTCGGCGATTTGGCCGAGTGGGACAATCCCCGGTTCGGGAGACGAATGCGGGTGGAGCACTGGACCAACACGGTGGAGCAGGCGGCCGCTGTCGCTCGTAACATTTGCCGGGCGCTGGACGGCGAAGAGCCGGTTTCCTACGAAGGCGTCCCCTATTTCTGGTCGGACCAGTACGGCCACCGTCTGCAGTTGGCGGGGCTGGCCGGGGACGATGTGACGTTCGTCGACGACCCGCCCGACGAGCCCGCTTTGTTGGCCTTGTACCGGGAGGGTGATTGCTTGGCCGGGGTCTTCGCCATCGACCGCACGGCCCCGTTGATGAAGTTGCGCAGGTTGTTGCTAAAGGGAGCGAGTTTCCAAGAGGCCCTGCAGTTCGCCTCTGATTTGTAGCTCCCGCCTGTTTCCAATTTTTACCAGTTCCCGGTTGTGTTCCCCCAGTTCCCGATGGTGACGCCCGCCCAGGGATGCCAAAGGTTGTCGATGTCGGTGGGCCCGCCGTTGTACCAGTACCGGGGGTGGTGGCAACCCGGTGCGGTGGACAGGGGAGTCGTCATGTGATGCATCCTTGTCCCGCACTGCGGCCGCCGGCCGTTGCGCCCGGTTGCCCAGTCGCTGGTTGCGTCCTTTGCCTCCGAAGATGATCCCGCACACGGATGAGTCGGGGGACAGGTTGTCCAGAACAGAGGGCGGGACGGGCCCGGTACACAGGATCTCGCAGTTCCCGTCCGGTCGGGAGTCGTTCATTGCTTCGAGGTCGGCCGCTACTGCCAGTTGCGTTGGGGCCGGTCCCGGTTTCCAGTCCCGGTTGGGTAAGTTCCAGGGTGTGGGCGCGGCGGCCGGTGAGCAACTCCACGAGGGCGTCGGTGCGGTGTTGCTCGCCGGTGCGAACGTCGTTGGGATTGGGGAGGGGTTAATCGCCGGGGCCGTCCCTGGTTCTGGCGTCGGCGGGGCGGGGCCGGGGCGGCGGGGGCGGTCCGGGGCGGGGGCGGGTTTGCCATTTGTTTCCAATTTTTACCAATTCCCGGTTGTGTTCCCCGAGTTCCCGGTGGTGGGGTCCGCACAGGGAGACCAGGTTGTCGATGTCGGTGGGGCCGCCGTCGTACCAGTCCCGGAGGTGGTGCAACTCGGTGCGGTGGACGGGGGCGTCGCATCTGACGCATCCTTTGTCCCGCACTGCGGCCGCCAGTCGTTGCGCCCGGTTGCCCAGCCGCTGGTTGCGTCCCAGCCACAACACCCGTCCTTTGCCTCCGAAGATGATCCCGCACACGGAAGAGTCGGGGGACAGGTTGTCCAGAACAGAGGGCGGAACGGGCCCGGTACCCAGGATCTCGCAAGACCCGTCCGGGCGGGAGCCGTCGATCCGCCCCAGGTCGGCTACCACCACCACCTGCGTTGGGGGCGTGCCCGGTTGCCCCTCCCGGTCGGGGAGGGGTTCCAGGGTGTGGGCGCGGCGGCCGGTGACCAGTTCCACGAGGGCGTCGGTGCGGCGTTGCTCATTGGTGCGAATATCGTCGGGGTGGATGTCCCCGCCGGAGTCGTCCCGCCGCAACAGGTCGGTGTGTTTATCCAGGGCTTGCCGCACCTGCCCGAAGCTGATGGAGTCCATTTCGGCGTGCAGGATGCCCATATCCAGTTCCTTGCTCCAAAACAGGTGCGTCTTGCGGTGTTTCTTCTGCCGCTCCAGCGCCTCCTCGCCCCGGTCCGGGCTGTGGGCGTTGGCCCACCGGCGGGACCGCTTGCGGAAATCGTCCGGGTTGGAGGACGCGGCTTCCGCAAGCAGTCCCTGGTTCTCGTCCACCCGCCGGGCTCCGCACTCGCGGGCGGCGTTGGCCAAGGCGGTGGCGTTTGACATGGTGATCTCGCCCGCTTCCAATTTGGCGCGGGTGTTGGGCATTTCCTCCAGCCGGCTGGACATCTGCGACAGTTGCTTGGCCTCCCGGTTGGTAACCCCCAGTTGATCCCGCAGCACTTCGCCGGACCCGGCTCCCCCATCGGTGCGGCTGAGCCGGCCGGCCAGGTCGCATTTCAGGGAAGACAACTGGGCCTCGATTTGCTTGGCCGCTTCCGCCACCTGTCCCAGTTGGGCCCGGGAGGCCCCCGTTTCCAGCAACCGGCGCAGGTCGGTCATGAGGTCGGCGGTGCCCGCCACGACCCGGGCGCAGACCTGCTCCGGGTTTTCAGTCGGGGATTGGTTGTTGTGTTGCATGGTGTTCACCTTAGGAGGAGGGTGTGACATTTTTCTTGCGTGTAGTGTATAACCGAATAGAGTAGGATATTATTCCCATATTCTACACTATTTTAAAAATAAAGTCAAATCAGCCATCCGGCATCCCCCTCCAACCGACGGGACATTTGCGACCGGCGCTCGGTCCGCCGGTTGGCGACCCCCAACCGGTCCCTCAACACTTCGCCGGCCCCGGCTCCTGCATCGGTGCGGCTCGGCCAGCCGGCCAGGTCGCATTGCCGGGAAGACGCTTGGGCCTGTAGCTGCTTCACCGTTTCCGCCGCCTCTCTCAGCTCCGTCCGGGACAGGTCCGACCCGACCAGTCGGCTCAGTTCGGCCAAGCCGGCGTCGGCGACCCTTGTCGCCCATGCGCAAATTTCCTGCGGGGTTTCGGGCGGGGCGTGGTGGTTGTGCTGCATGGTGTTCACCTTAGGAAGGGGGTGTGACATTGCTTTTCGGCTGTAGGGGCACGGGCCGTCCGATGGCGGGGTTGCCAGGATTTATGCGCTTGACGGTTGATTTGCCAGAAACCGGTAGGGGCACGGGCCGTCCGATGGCGGGGTTGCCAGGGGTATCCGGAATCGGAGAAGGGTATGGTTAAAATGGCGCGTCCCCTGCGACACGAGGAGGCTGGGGGACGGCAAGCGAAAGGAGTCCGGTAGATGGAGTTGGACCTGGAGGGTTTGGCGGAGGATTCCGACAACATCACCGATTGGTGCCTGCGGGAGTTCCAGACCCGTTACGGCGATGCCGATATTTCCAAGGATGATATTTGGGAGTATCTGTACGGGGTGATGCATGCCCCCGATTGGCGGGAGCGGTACGCCAACGATTTGCAGCGCAATCTGCCCCGGGTGCCGCTGGCCGCCGATTTTGAGGATTTCCGTCAGGCGGGCCGGGAGTTGATGGATTTGCACATCGGTTATGAGAACTGTCCGGAGTATCCGGGGGTGGAGGTGTTGGTGGACGGTTTCCCGGACACGGCGGCGGATCCGGAGGCCTACCGGATTAAGGAGAAGATGCGGTGGGGCCGCAACCCGGAAACCAAGAAACGGGACGACCGCACCGTCTTGGAAATCAACGACCGGTGCCGGTTGGTGGGCATTCCGCCCCGGGCGCAGGAGTATACGGTGTCGGGCCGGTCGCCGCTGGATTGGGCGATCGACAGCCTGCGGCATAAGCGGGATAAGGCGTCCGGCATCATGGACGACCCGAACGGCTGGCACGCGTGGGAGCGCAACCCGTTTGAGTTGATTCGTCATTTGCGGCGGTTGATTTACGTGAGCGTCCGCTCGGCGGAGATCATCGCCGCCCTGCCCCCTTCGCTGGAAGGTCAGCGGTAGGCGGATGGCGTATCTGGCGGAGGTTCTGCGGGGGTTGGTGGTTGATGACCCGAAGTCGGTTGTGCAGGGTCGGCGGTTTGAGCGGTTGGTAGCGGCGGCGTTGCGGGCTCATCCGGGTGAGTATGGTCGGGAGCGGTTTGAGGAGGTGTGGTTGTGGGGGGAGTGGCCGGAGCGGGAGGAGTTGGGTTACGGTCGGGATGTGGGGATTGACATCGTGGCGCGTCAAACCCCGGCCTATGGGGGCGGTTTGTGCGCTGTCCAGTGCAAGTTCCACGCCGGGGAGGTTTCCACCGCCGGGGTGGATAGTTTCCTGGGAGCGTCGGGGACCGCTGATTTCGCGTCCCGGTTGTTGGTGGCGACGGCGCGGGTGTCCCGGACGGGGATGGCGAAGGTGCGCAAGGCGGAGCCGCGGTGTGAGGTGTTGCATACTTCGGAGATGGATCGGTGGGTGGAGGATTGGCGGGAGTTCGCGGACGCTCCCGACCAGTTGGAAATCCGGCCCGTTCCCAAGCATAAGTTGCACGGTTTCCAGCAGGACGCGGTGCGGAGTATCGCCAAAAGTTTCCGGGACCAGGATCGGGGTCAGTTGATTTTGCCGTGCGGTACCGGCAAGTCCCTGGTGGCGTTGCGGGCGGCGGAGCAGGTAGCGGGCAAGGGGGGTCGGGTGTTGTATCTGGTGCCGTCGATTGCGCTGATAGGACAGACGATGCGGGAGTGGTCCCGTCAGCGGGAGATGCCGTTGCGGTATTTGGGGGTGTGTTCGGATGTTACCGCCGGTCGGAAGGCTTCGGCGCAGGCGGACACGGCCGGGGATTTGACCGAGTTGGCTATTCCGGTCACCACCGACCCGGAGCGTCTGGCCGGCGAACTTTCAGAACCGGCGCCGCCGGATGCGATGCAGGTGGTGTTTTCCACCTATCAATCGTCACCCAAAATCGCCGAAGCCCAGCAACAGGCTGGCGGGAGTTGGGGGTTTGATTTGATTATCTGCGATGAAGCCCACCGTACTACCGGCATCGAAGAATCCAAAGAGGGATTGGGCGTGTCTCCGTTCCGCATCGTCCACGATGACAATCACATCCGGGGCCGCAAGCGTTTGTATATGACGGCCACTCCCCGGGTGTTCACCGAGCGGCAGAAAAAGAAAATCGAGTCCTCCGACTTTGAGGGCGACAGTTACAGCATGGCCGACACAAATACTTTCGGAGAACGGTTCTACGAAATGGAGTTCAGCGAAGCCGTAGAAGGCGGCTACCTGACCGACTATGAGGTGTTGGTCATCACCGCCACCGAAGAGGCCTATCTGCAGTCCTTGAGCAATGTGGGATGGTCGCACGAGTTGCTGGTACAGGAAGGCACCAATCTGGCGTTGGACGATGCCGTGAAACTGGCCGGGTGCTGGGACGCCCTGGCTACTCCCGCCACCACCGAGGTGGAGACGTGGCGACTACCCGGCCAAATCCATGCCGGTTTCGGCGCACCTGCCCGCTCCGCTATCGCTTTCGCCAACCGGGTGCGCACCTCGCAAGCAGTTGCTGAGTTTTGGCCCGAGATGGTTAGCGCACTGACCCGTCAGAGGACCGCGTCCGGGGAGGGAGATAGCGAAAAAGACATCAGGGTTTTCCTGGGGTTGGACGTTAATCATATTGACGGTTCCACCCCGGCCGCGGAACGCACCGACCTGCTGGAACAGTTGCGGGAAGAGAGAGGAGACGGGAGCCGGCCGACGGGGGAGAAAGCGCCTACTTGCCGAATTCTCAGCAACGCCCGGGTTCTCACCGAGGGGGTGGATGTTCCCAGCCTGGACGCGGTGCTCTTCCTAAACAGCCGCACCTCCATGGTGGACATCACCCAGGCGGTGGGCCGGGCTATGCGCAAAGCTCCCGGTAAGCGCAAGGGTTATATCGTTATTCCGGTAGTTGTCCCGCCGGATGTTTCCCCGCAGGAGATGTTGAAAGCCTCCGATTTCAAGACGGTGTGGGAGGTGGTGCGGGCTCTCCGCTCCCACGACTCCCGGATGGAGTATTACGTCAGCAACGCCTCCGCCTGGATAAAGAACGCCCCGTTACGGGCTCGAATTTTCGGCCCCGGAGGGGAAGAAGTCGATGAGGCCGAGGAGCAGATACAACGTCAGTTGCAACTTCAACTCAGTTGCAAAATAGCTTCTATGGTGGTGGACACCATCGGCGACAAGCAGATGTATCCCCGTTGGGGAGAGCGCGCCGCCGATATCTGCCGCCAGGTACGGACCCGGATTAATAAATTGATCGCCGAGGGGGGTCCGGCGGAGGCGGCTTTTGTTCGGTTTCTGAAAGGCGTAAGACAGTCGGTGGGCGACCACATCACCACCGGTCAAGCCCAAGAGATGATCGCCCAGCATGTAGTGACCATTCCCGTGTTCAACGTGATGTTGGCCGACAGCGGCTTCGCTGAGCAAAACCCGGTTAGTAAAGAAATCGAACAGTTGCTGGACACTTTCCGAGAGTTGAAAGTTTCTTTTGAAGAGGAACTACGGCCCTTGACTCGCGCTTACGTGCAGATGGAGAAGGCTTTTGAGGGAGCAGTGTCCAGCTCTGACAAAGTGGAGATTTTACGCGAAATCTATGATGGCTTCTTTAGATCGGCGATGAAAGATACCGTAAAACGGGTAGGTATAGTCTATACTCCAGTTGAGATAGTGGAGTTTATGGTACGGTCGGCAGTCGCCATCTGCCAAAAGGAGTTCGGCCGCTCCATCGGAAGCGAAAACCTGCATATCTTGGACCCCTTCGCGGGCACCGGTACTTTCCTGTCTCTCCTTATAGAAATGAAAGATGATAAAGAACACTACTTGATCAGTCCCCAAGACCTTGCCCGTAAATACGAGCGGGAACTACACGCGAACGAGTTTATCTTGCTGGCTTATTACATCGCCGCCTTGAAAATAGAAGAAGCAAAACACTCCCGAGAAGAGAAATCATCCAATGGGAAAGTAGAATACGAGACGTACAAAAAAATCCTTCTGACCGATACGCTCCTTGCGAGTCCGGAGCAGGAGGCTTTGGGAGTCTTTGGTGATAATATCCGAGGTCGATTTGAGCAAGATGCTACGCCAATGACCCTTGTTATGTCCAACCCGCCTTGGTCATCCGGACAGAAGTCGGCGGGAGATGACAACCCTAACCTTGAATACGAAGAGGTAAGCAAGCGGGTTGAGAAAACCTATGGAGATAAGCATCAAGAAGTTATTGGTCGATCGCCAGGTGGTAATGCTATGGGTAATTTGTACGTGAAGGCGTTGCGGTGGTGCTCCGATCGGGTTTTGCCCAGCGAACAACGCGGCAACCATCCGGCGATTGTCGGTCTGGTTCACCCCAATTCATTGACGGACGGTACCTCGTTAGCTGGTGTTCGAGCAACTTTGCGAGACGAGTTTACTGATATATATGTTGTAAATTTAAGAGGAAATGCTTATAAAAGCGGTGATGAGTTCCGTAAAGAGGGGGACAAAATTTTTGGCGGCGGCTCTCGGAACGGAGTACAGATTACCTTTCTAGTAAGAAACCCGTCCAAAGATGTCAATCAGCCCGCCAACCTGCACTATGCGCAGGTTCCCGATTATATGTCCCTAAAGGAAAAGTGGGAATGGCTTGCGGACTTGAGAGATATAACTAGTGAAAAATTAGAGATAGTACCGGTTACTCCTAGACACGATTGGGTTAATTTATCTGATGGTACCTTTGAGGAAATGATTTCTGTCTGTGACACAAACAAAGATAACTCGGAAGTAATTGCCATCCGTCATGCTAGAGGAGTGGGCACTAGTTGCGATGATTACGTTTATTCCTTTAGTAGGAGCAAACTAGTGGATAAAATACACAAGTTGATTGATGCCTATGATCAAGCTTTGGAGTTGGTAGAGGATTATGAGCAAGATGTGGAGGAGGCTACTGTTAACACTAGGCTGGATGCTATAAAGTGGACGGATACTTTAAAGGGCTCTTTGCATAAACGCACGCGAATTATATTTGACGAGCGTCGAATTCGCGAGGTGTTGTACCGGCCGTTTACCAAACTGTGGCTGTATGAAGATGACCGGATTCTGTCGGCGGTTAAAACAGTTTCATCCATGTTTCCCCGTGGTGAGGATTTGAGTGTTATAACGGGGGGGGGGGTGGGGGAATTCTCGTCACCTGTCCATCCAACATGGCAGTCTTCGGAATTCTCGCAACCAGGATACACGGAGATCTCAAAGCAGCAGGGACGGCCCAGGCTTCCAGGGTCATCGTCAGGAGGCGATTCTGACCAGCAGCGGCAACAACATGATATTTCAGGCACTGGCCACGGTGTGTCTCCCGGACCTGGCGGTGATCAAGGGCTCCCAGCAGACGCGGGCGATGCCGCGCCAGGGGTAACGGGGGGGGGGGGGGTTGGGGAATTCTCGTCACATCTCCCTCCAACAAGACGATATTCGGAGTCCTCGCTACCGGAGTCATCAACGACCTCTGCGCAGTGGGGACCCAGCAACCTTGTCGGGTACTCCCCCGGAGGCGATGATGCTGACGGGACCGTCGAACATGGCCCGGTTCGGGGTGCTGGCGGGGAGTTGGTTGCCGGATTTGCATACGATGGCGGCGGGTCAGCAGACGCGGGTGATCCCCCGCCGGTAACCGGGGGGGGGGGCGGGCCGTCGATCTTGGTCAACCAGACGCAACAGTTGCCCTTCGCCGCACTCGCCGCAGAGGTTCTGTGCGACTTGTGCGTCACCGGCCGTCAGAGCCGGGCGCTTCCCCGGCGTTGTTGATTATGAAAGACCCGCAACTGCCGTTCGCGGTGTTGACGAGCCGGATTCTTCCCGATTTGCACACGGCGGGTCGTCCCACCCGGGTTTTGCCTCGGGGGAAGCGATCCTGATTGTCTCCCCCTCCAACCGGGCCCGCCCCGCTCTTCTGGCCGCCGACATCCTCCCCGACTTGCATGTCATAGACCCCGCCGCCCGCGCCCTGCCCCGCCGAATTCCCTGACCAATACCGGAGTCGGCGTCCCCGGAGGGTTGACCGGCGCCGGGCGCCTTACCTTCTTCGCCAACGAAGGGCGAATATTGCCCCGCCGACCAGAACCGCCGCTACGCCCCAAATGAGCAGGTACGTCCCGGTCGATAACTTGTCGGGGTTTTTCAACAGTTCGGCTACTTCGACCATCGTTTCATCCGGCGGGTAGCCGGGACCTAGCGTTTCTTCTAGCTCGTTGACCGTATACCGGGAGCCGCAAAGTCCCACTTCGAGATCCCCGGGTTCCGATACCCACCAGCCATGCTCCCCGCGCCTTGTCGCCAAGACAGCGGCGGCGCTCTTATCCGCCGCTTTATAACCGCAGTCCCCGACTCCGTATGCGGTGCGTGCCGCAAGGAGCGGCCCCGCTCGTCCTTTGAACACCCGCTCTACCTCGAAAATAATTGTCATCCCTTCGGAGCGGGACAACGCACTGTGATAGGACGGGTCATCGGGTCCGATTCTTTGCATCGAACGCCCGGCGAATATCACGTCCGCATCGTCGATATAATCCGACAGCGTACGATCAGGGGAGCAACTGCACCCGTAGGCGGGCCGGGGGGCGGCGATGAGCGCGGCGAGCGCGACCGTTATCGCTAAGAGCGCCCAAGCGGCGGTTCGGACAAGGGTCACTGGGCGCCTTTCCTGGTTGATCGTCGGCGCCGGTTGCGCATCAGCGCCGCTCCGCCCGCCAGGGCAACCGCCGCTCCGCCGATAGGCAGGACTGCGGTCACCGCCGAAGCCCCGTTCCGGGAATCCGTGTTTTCCTCCGGCGGGTAGCCGGGGCCGAACGCTACTTCCGACTCTTCGGCGACGGCGGCATCGGAGGGCGACCTATCGTCGGGTTTTCCAACAGTTCGGCTACCTCGACCATCGTTTCGTCCGGCGGGTAGCCGGGACCGAACACCTCCTCCAACTCGCCGAATCGCGTACCGGGAAACCCAAACAGACACCAAGAGGTCGCCCGGTTGACCCACTCGCCAGCCGCCTTCTTCCCACCTCTGCGCTACGATGCCGACGGTGCCCATATCGCCGTAGTCGACGCCGCAGTCTCCTCCCCCGTATGCGGTGCGAGCCGCAAGGAGCGGCCCCGCCTGTCCTTTGAACACCCGCTCTACTTCAAATATGAGCGTTATCCATTCGGAGCGGGACAGCGCGCTGTGGTAGGATGGGTCGTTGGGTTCTATTCTCGCTATCTGCCGTCCGGCGAAAGCCACCGCCGTATCAGCGGCGTAGTCGGACGGTGAGATGGGCGGATTGGGGGGACTGCACCCGTGCGCGGGCCGGGGGGCGGCGATGAGCGCGGCGAGCGCGACCGCTATCGCCAGGAGCGGCCAGACGGCGGTTCGGACAAGGGTCACGGGCATCTTCCCAAGTTGATCGGCGGTTACCGGTCATCGGATGATTTTCTCGGCGAAACGCCCACACTGCTCCGCGACCAGTACCACGCGCGGATGAACCCGTACGCCGCCGCTCGGATGCCGGGGCGAAACGCCAACACCGCTCCACCGGCCAGCACCACCGCCGCCCCCCCGATCATCCTGTATGACGCCGTAGTCGATATGCCGTTTGAATTTGGCGACGGTGCGATTGCGATCGTTGTCTCGTCGGGGTTTTCCAACAGTTCGGCTACCTCGACCATCGTTTCGTCCGGCGGGTAGCCGGGACCTAACGCTTCTGTTATCTCGTCGACCGGGAACCAGGAGCCGCAAAGTCCTACTTGGAGGTCTCCGGGTTCCGACCGCGCCGGGCCGTACATCCCTCTTATTGTCGCCAAGATGACGGCGGTGTCCGTCCAGAAAACTTCAAAACCGCAACTATCTCCTCCGTAAGAGCTGCGGGCCGCAAGTAGCGGTCCCGCCTGTCCTTTGAACACCCGATCCACCTCGAAAATAATTGTTACTCCACCGGGGCGGGACAGCGCGCTGTGGTAGGACGGGTCATCGGGTCCTATTCTTTGAACCTGTCGTCCGGCGAATATCACGTCCGCATTGTCAATATAACCCGACATCGGGTATTCAAAGCAAGTGCACCCATGCGCGGGCCGGGGGGCGGCGATCAGCGCGGCGAGGGCGACCGTTATCGACAGGAGCGGCCAGACGGCGGTTCGGACAAGGGTCACAGGGCGTCTTCCCTGGTTGATCGTCGGCGCCGATTGCGCATTAGCGCCGCTCCGCCCGCCAGGGCCGCAACCGCGCCGCCGATGAGCCAGTAAATTACGACCGGTGTGTTGTCGGGGGTTTCCAACAGTTCTGCTACTTCAACCATCGTTTCGTCCGGCGGGTAGCCGGGACCTAGCGCTCCTGTTATCTCGTTGACACTGAACCAAGAGCCGCAATAACCTACTTCGAGGTCTCCGGGCGCCGACGGCCACCAGCCATGCTCCCCCCGTATCGTCGCTAAGACGACGGTGGTGTTGGCGGTGTTTCTATCGGTCAGTGAATAACCGCAATCCCCGCTTCCGAAGGCGGTGCGGGCCGCGAGGAGAGCGCCTGCTCGTCCTTTGAAAACTTGTTCTACCTCGAAAATCATCGTTATCCCATCAGATCGGGAAAGGGAGATGTGATAGGCCGGGTCGTTAGGTTCTATTCTAAGAAACGGCCGTCCGGCGAATACCACGGCCGCGTCGTCAATGTAATCCGACAGCATGTAATCAGGGGAGCAACTGCACCCATGCGCGGGCCGGGGGGCGGCGATGAGCGCGGCGAGGGCGACCGTTATCGCTAAGAGCGGTAAGGCGGCGGTTCGGACAAGGGTCACAGGGCCTCTTTCCTGGTTGATCGTCGGCGTCGGTTGCGCATCAGCGCCGCTCCGCCCGCCAGTGCCGCCGTCGCGCCGCCGATGAGCAGGATTGCGGTTACCGCCGACGTCCCGTTCCGGGAACCGGCGTTTTCTTCCGGCGGGTAGCCGGGCCCGAACGCTACTTCCGACTCTTCAATGGCCGCGATATCGGAGGACGGCCTATCGGTCGGATTTTCCGATAGTTCGGCTACCTCGACCATCGTTTCGTCCGGCGGGTAACCGGGGCCGAACGCCTCTTCCAACTCCTCGATGGCCACCCGGGAGCAAACGCCAACGCTGGGGTCTCCTTCCCATGTCGTCGCCACCGCGCCTATTATTCCCTGTCCGGCGAAGTTGGCTCCGCAACTGCTGTCCGGGGTGTGCGTTTCCAGAACCGGTCCCGCCCGGCCTTTGAACACCCGGTCCACTTCAAACACCAGTCGGGTCCCGCCTCCCCGGTTGGTTTGCCGTCCCGCGAAAGCGACCGAAATATCATTGAAATCAATAACGCCCAACTGGGAATCCTCCTCTCCCCACCAAGCGCAATAGCACGCTCCGGCCGGGCGGGGGAGGGCGACCAGTGCGACGCCCGCCGTTATCAGTGCGATGATCGTCAAGGAGGTCGTTCGGAGATAGGTCATTGGGTCACCGGTTGTTCGATGGTCGGCGCCGGCGGTGCCAAGCCGTCGTTCCGCCGATGAATGCTATTAGGGCCGCTCCGATTAGCAGGAGTACGGCCGGGTTTGTCCGGTCGGAGGTAGGGGTGTTGTCCGAAACGGCGGGGGGCTCGGTTGGGGCGGAGGCGATGTCCAGATCGCCCGGCGGGCGAAACGGGCCGTACAGTTCTACGAGATCGCCGAAGAGTCCTGCGAGATCGAAGGTTCCCTCCGGCGGGTAGCCGGGGCCGAACGCTTCTTCAAACTCGTCGACGGTGTGCCGGGAATCGCCTAAAGTCACCCATAGGTCGCCTTCCCGCTCGTCAGCCACTACTGCGACGGTGCCGCGTCCGCGGAAATCAATGCCGCAGGAAGGGCTTTCTAAAACCGTGACCAGCGTGATGAGAGGAGCCGTCTGCCCTTTGAACACCCGGTGCACTCTCAAAACCAGAAGGGTATCGTCATTGGACACCACCGGGACGCGGGGCTCAAACCTTCCGATCTGTTGTCCGGTGAAGGCGATGTCCACTTCATCTGCGTATTCGGAGAGAGGAGTGTCCAGGTAACTGCACGCTCCGGCCGGGCGGGGGAGGGCGACCAGTGCGACGCCCGCCGTTATCAGTGCGATGATCGTCAAGGCGGTCGTTCGGAGATAGGTCATTGGGTCACCGGTTGTCCGAGGGTCGGCGTTGGTTGCGCCATGCCGTCGCTCCGCCGATGAATACTATTAGGGCCGCTCCGATCAGCAGTATTGCGGCCGGGTTTGTCCGGTCGGAGGTAGGGGTGTTGTCCGAAACGGCGGGGGGCTCGGTTGGGGCGGCGGCGGTGTCCGGGCCGTCCGGCGGGCGAAACGGGCCGTACAGTTCTACGAGATCGCCGAAGAGTCCTGCGAGATCGAAGGTTCCCTCCGACGGGTAGCCGGGGCCGAATTCTTCTTCAAACTCGTCAACGGTGTGCCGGGAATCGCCTAAACCCACCCTGATGTCGCCTTCCCGTATATCAGCAACCACGGCGACGGCGCCGCGTCCGCGGAAATCAATGCCGCAGGAAGGGCTTTCTAAAGCCGTGACCAACGTGACGAGAGGACCCGTCTGCCCTTTGAACACCCGGTGCACCCTCAAAACCAGAAGGGTATCGTCATTGGACACCACCGGGACGCGGGGCTCAAACCTTCCGATCTGTTGTCCGGTGAAGGCGATGTCCACTTCATCTGCGTATTCGGAGAGAGGAGTGTCCATGTAACTGCACGCTCCGGCGGGGCGGGGGAGAGCCGCCAGTGCGATGCCCGTCGTTATCAGCGCGATGATCGTCAAGGCGGTCGTTCGGAGATAGGTCATTGGGTCACCGGTTGTCCGAGGGTCGGCGTTGGTTGCGCCATGCCGTCGCTCCGCCGATGAATACTATTAGGGCCGCTCCGATCAGCAGGAGTACGGCCGGGGCCGTCAGGCCGGAGGTCGGAGTGTTGTCCGAAACGGCCGGGGGCTCGGTTGGGTCGACGGCGTCGATGTCCGGGTCGTACATTCTTACGAGTTCGCCGAACAGTCCTGCGAGATCGAAGGTTCCCTCGGGCGGGTATCCGGGGCCGAATGCTTCTTCAAACTCGTCGACGGTGTGCCGGGAATCGCCTAAACCCACCCTGATGTCGCCTTCCCGTATATCAGCAACCACTGCGACGGTGCCGCGTCCGCGGAAATCAATGCCGCAGGAAACTTCGTCAAAAACCGTGACCAGTTTGATGAGAGGAGCCGTTTGCCCCTTGAACACCCGGTGCACCCTCAAAACCAGAAGAGTAGGGGCCCCAGAGGACACTACCGGGCCGGGGGGCTGAAACCTTCCGATCTGTTGTCCGGTGAAGGCGATGTCCACTTCATCTGCGTATTCGGAGAGAGGGGCGCTCCCGCAACTGCACGCTCCGGCGGGGCGGGGGAGGGCGACCAGTGCGACGCCCATCGTTATCAGCGTAATGATCGTCAAGGCGGTCGTTCGGAGATAGGTCATTGGGTCACTGGTTGTCCGAGGGTCGGCGTTGGTTGCGCCAAGCCGTCGCTCCGCCGATGAATGCTATTAGGGCCGCTCCGATCAGCAGGATTACGGCCGGGGCCGTCAGGCCGGAGGTAGGGGTATCCCCCGAAACGGCGGGGGGCTCGGTCGGGGCGGCGGCGGCGGTGTCCGGGCCGTCCGGCGGGCGAAACGGGCCGTACAGTTCTACGAGATCGCCGAAGAGTCCTGCGATATCGAAGGTTCCCTCCGGCGGCCGGCCGGGGCCGAACGCTTCTTCAAACTCGTCGACGGTGTACAGGGAAGCGCACAAACCCACCCTTAGGTCGCCTTCCCGCATATAAGCCGCCACTGCGACGGTGCCGCGTTCGCGGAAATCGATACCGCAGGAAACTCCGGAAAGACGTGTGACAACCGTGATTAAAGGACCCGTCTGCCCCTTGAACACCCGGTGCACCCTCAAAACCAGGAGAGTGTCATCCGCAGTGGACACCACCGGGCCGCGGGGTTCAAACCTTCCGATCTGCTGTCCGGTGAAGGCGATGTCCACTTCATCTGCGTATTCGGGGAGAGGGGCGCTCCTGCAACTGCACGCTCCGGCGGGGCGGGGGATGGCGACCAGCGCGGACAGGGCGATCGTCAGCGCCGCTATAAGCATCCAGGTTGTTCGCAATACCGTCATAAGGGCCGGCCCCTAACTGGTCGCCGGATACTTGTCGTTGATGATAGTCGCCGGGGCGCGGCCTCCTTGTTGAGATCGGCGCCCTTTGGCGGGTGCGGCGAATCCGCTGCCGGTTCCGTCCTTCCCCGCTTGCGCGTCCCAAACGGTCGTCTTACCGGGTATTTCGCCCTGCTATAACGGCTATTCTGATTACCGCAACTTAAGGGGAATAATTTATAATGTATATCGGAGGGAAACGCTTTTCCATAGCTGTTACCGGGACAACTGGAGGTAAACCGAAATGATGGAAAAGAGGAGGAGGGAGGTGGTGCGGAATGGTTGCGGATAGGTTAGAAGGCATCGCTCCGTCCGACGACGTTGTTGTTCCTCCGGCGTTGACGGAGGCCCGCCGCCGCTACGGACCCCGGGTGTCCCCCGTCAATGTCTGTCATTACATTTACGGGACGCTTCACGCCCCTGACTGGCGGGAGCGGTTCGCCGAAGAGCTGGAAACCAGCGCCCTCCGCTTCCCCTGGGTTTCCCCCGCCGACTACCCCGCTTTCCGGGACGCGGGGGCGGAGTTGATGTTCCTCCACGCCGACTACGACAACGCCCCCGCCAGCCAAGAACCCGTTTTGGAGGTGGAGGAGGGCGCGGAGATACGGATAGGGAAGAAGGGTATGCGCTGGCGGCGCGTCAAAACAGGGGAGGGGGTTTGGGAGGATGATTTGGCCTGCCTGGAAATAGGAGAAGGCGTGCGTCTCACCGGCATTCCGGTCGAGGCGCACGATTATCGGGTGGCGGGGTATTCCCCGGTGCAGTGGGCGGCGAAGAACCTGATCCCCGATCCCGAAGCCGGGGAGGACCCCATGCGCGATCCCCGCTGGGCGGACAACCCCACCGAGCTGGTGTGTCATTTGCGGCGGCTGATATATGTTGGTTGCCGCACCGCCGAAATAATCGGAGGGTTGCCGCCGTTCCTCACCGGATAGGGCCGCCACCGCCGGTGACAACGGCGGCGCCGGTGGGGGTGTTGGTGAAGGCGGCGTCGGGTGACGGCGGACATTGTTTTGCGGGCGCGGTCGGAGCGGCTTGGCGGCGACATGCCGGGGCGTTCATCGGGGAGGCGAAACCGGTTGTTCGTTACCGGTTCCGGTGGGAAGCGAAGACCCCCGCCGGTCTTGGTTGGGGTGGACGCTTGGGAGCATGGGGGGGAGGCGGCGCACGCGGCGCGGGCGTTTAAGCGGGGTTGCGCAGCGGAGCGGAGGCGGCGGGCGGGGGAATACCGCAGCCGTCGCAGATGAACAACGCCGCCTTCACCAAGACAGCAGACGCGGTGCGTGCGACGGAAGCCCCGGAAAGGCGGCGGCGGTTGCAATCCGGTAACCGCGCCCTGCTTCGGATCGTCCGGCGCCCCGGATGCTTCGCCGCCCGCCCAATATCGGCCGACGACGATGGACTTGCCGGTTGCCTTCCCTGAGTAACGGATACCTATTTCAAGATGGCCGCCGGGTGCGGTAGCCTGCCCGGTAATGGTTGACTTCCTGCTATTTGCGTTCGTCCTGCTGAGCCTGGTCGCCTTGGTGCTGGCGGCGGACACTTTGACGGTTCTGGCCGTTCCCCGCTTGCGGGCCAAAGCGGCCGCCTCCCTGGGGGACTTCGCCCTGCCGGTTGCGGCGGTTACGGCGGCGGTGGCGACATTCGGCTCCCTGTTCATGTCGGAGGCGGCGGGCTTCGTCCCCTGCCGTCTGTGCTGGGTGCAACGAGGGTTCATGTATCCGCTGGCCGTCCTGTTGCTGGCCGGGCTGATCTGGCGGTGGACTTGGACATGGGCGGCCGCCCTTCCCCTGGCGGCGGGGGGCGCGGGGGTGGCGTTCTTCCACTATGGGGAGCAACAGGGCTGGTTCGGCGGGTCGGAGGCCTTCTGCGGTGCGGCCGTTCCCTGCTCCGACATCTGGGTCAACGAATTCGGTTTCGTCACCATCCCCTTTATGGCGTTCGCCGGGTTCGCGTTCATCGCCGCCTTGTGCGGACTGCACTTGGCCGCCGTCCGCAACCGCCGGGACGCGGCCCCCGCCCCCTGAGGATGGCATTTGATTTGGTGACCCTGGGGGAGATTATGCTCCGCCTGTGGGTTCCCGCCGGGGAGCGGTTGGAGGACGCCCCCGCTTTCGGGGCGGGGCTGGGCGGAACGGAGGCCAACACGGCGGTGGCCGCCGCCCGGCAGGGGCTGTCCGCGGCCTGGTTTTCCCGCCTGCCCGACAACCCGTTGGGGAAACGGGCGGCCCGGATGCTGGCGGCCAACGGGGTGGACGTCTCCTACGTGCGGTTGGGAGCCGGGGGCCAGAATGGGGCTTTACTTTTTGGAGTTGAGCGCCGGGGTGCGGCCGCCTTCGGTTCTCTACGACCGGGCCGATTCGGCCGCGGCCGCCCTCGCTCCCGAGGACATTCCCCGGGAGGCGGTGGAGGGGGCGAAGGTGGTTCATCTGACCGGCATCACCCTGGGGCTTTCCGAGTCCGCCCGGCGCGCCGTTTTGGAGACGGCCGCCCTCGCCCGCCGGGCCGGGGCGGCGGTGGTGGTGGATGTCAACTACCGCACCCGGTTGTGGCCGGTGGAGGTAGCCGCTCCCGCCATTCGGGAGTTGTGCGGGATGGCCGAGGTGGTCATCAGCACCCGGGAGGACGCCCGGGACCTGTTCGGGGCGGGGGGTTCGGCGGCGGAGGCGGCCGCCGCCCTGCGGGAGGAAACCGGAGCCCCGGCGGCGGTGGTGACGGCCGGGGCGGAGGGGGCGGCGTGGGCGGGCGACTACGGACGGGGGGAGCGGGGAGGATACCGGACGCCGGTGGTGGACCGGGTGGGGGCGGGGGACGCTTTCGCGGCCGGGGTAATCACGGAACTGGCGCGGGGCGGCCGGGACGGGTTGGCGGAGGGTGTGGAGCGGGGGCTGGCCATGGCCGCCGTCAAACTGGGAGTGACCGGCGACCAGTTGCTCGCCTCCCCGGAGGAGATTGAAGAAGTACTGGCCGCCGATTCCAGCCGGGAAGTAGCCAGGTAAGACGGGTTAGGTGTAGATGGCCACTAGGTTGTTGACAGTCTGCTGGTTGGTGGGTTTCCTCCGAGGCTTGTGTGGGGTCGGTGGTTATTGTAGTGGTGGAGCTAGTCGGTGAGGGCTTGGGTTCTGGTTTCTTCGTCGGGCCAGGCCTGTTGGTTGACCCATTGTGGTTTCAGGGTTTGGTAGTAGCGTTCCACCTTCCCGTTCTGTTGGGGGCAGGGGGGTTTGATGGTTATGTGTTTGATCCCGTGGCGTTTGAGGAGCGCCTTGAACAGGAGGCTGCGTTTGGCAGCTTAGGTGGTTGTCGGTCATTGTCGCCCGGATGTGGGGGATGCCGTGTTGCCGGTAGTTCTCCAACGCCTGGGTGAGGAACCCGACCACGGTCGGGGCTTTCTCGTCGGAGAAGCGGTCTGGGAGTAGGCCAGTCGGGTGTGGTCGTCGACGATGGAGTGCACGAAGACATAGCCCACTCCCTGCTGGGCGACGTTTCCCCGCCCGTGCACGGCCCATCCCCCGCCGGGGGGAATATGACGGCGATCTTCTTGGTGTCCATATGCAACAAATCCCCGGGGCAGGGGCGTTCGAATCGTATCCCCGAACCCTTGCGGAGGGGTTGCTTGAGTTCCCCGCTAAGGGGGTCGCAGTCCCACAGGCGCAGAACCCCGTTCCGGCGCAGGATGCGAGTAACCGTCCGCTCCGCCGTCCCGGTAGCGGCCGCTATCCGAGCAGGACCCGCCCGCAACCGCCGCCGGGCGTCCACCACCCTCTGCTCCTCCTCCGGGCCGGCCCGCCTCGGGGAAGACCGAGGGCGGGAAGACCGATCCAACAAACCGGCCTCCCCTTCGGCGTCATAACGATACATCCACTTCCGCACGCACTCCCGGGACACCCCCATCTCCCTAGCCACCCGCGACTTACTAGCCCCCGCCTTCACCCGCTTCACCATCTCCCAGCACCCTTTGGGCGCCAACCGGGCGTTACCATGAACCACGAAGGCCTCCTCCCGTGTCAGGGTTGCTTTCACACCCCATGACACCAGGAGGTCTTCACCTATGCAACAACCAAACTGTCAACAACGTCCTGGCCATCTACAACTAGCCGCGTCCAACCGTGCCCCAAATTTTCGGCGACTCGGCGGTCCCACCCGCCCGCCCCCGCGCCCGCCCACCCAAATTTTAATTGGTTTTTCGGTTGCAAACAAGGGGGTCGTTTTGGTGCCGCGGGCGCTACCCTTGAGACGGTACCGGCGGGTGCGGCTCAACAGCGGAGCCCCGGCCTTCCAAGCCGGCGGCAAGCGCCATGTTCCTTCACTCGCTCCCACGGGCCGGTAACGAGATTATTAGCGGCCCGAAGACCAAGACCCGAAAGAGGCGAGGAGGGAGATGCCTGCGACAACGGATGGCGCCGACTGGCTGGAAGAAGAGGCGGCGTCTGGAAAATACCACTGGACGAGGATCGGCCCCGCCGGCTTGGAGGCGGAGGTCGTCCCCGGCCTTCCCTGCCGGGTGAATTTGGGGAGGCAGGGGGAGCATCCGGTTCTGTATGTTGCGATCGGAATCAACGGCACCCCCGACTACTGGCAGTGGGCGTCCGTTGACGTATATACGGGGGAGCCGATGCCTAAAGGGGAGGCATTGGCCCGGATGCGGGACCTTATAGATCTGGCTTCGATTACCTCCAAAAGCAGGATCAAATCCAAACTGCTGACCCCATGATATTGCTGGAAAGTTTTCCCATACTCAACCCCCGGGAAGCCGCCCGGCGGGTAGCGGAAAAAGCAGATGTCCCCCACCATCAACGTGAGGCGTTAAAGTCGTCGTGTATGAGATGTGCCTGAACGTGCAGCAGTGGGCCGGGGCGCCGGGCC
This sequence comes from Candidatus Spongiisociaceae bacterium, assembly GCA_965243835.1. GTDB lineage: Bacteria > Actinomycetota > Acidimicrobiia > Spongiisociales > Spongiisociaceae. The sequence continues at coordinate 2,139,669 of OZ251578.1, read as the reverse complement.
GGGTGTTTTTGGAAAAAGACGATGACCATGTAGTCATCACCGTGCAGGACGAGGGGTTGGGCGTTGCGGCGACTATGAGAGAGGCTTTCCCCGACCTGAGCAACGAGGAGGCGATGGCCAAGGCGGTGTGCCGGGGCGTAACCTCGTCCGGCGCAAAATTACGAGGGTTCGGCCTGCCGTCCGCCGTTGACCTGACCCGGCGGGGTGTCGATTTCTATCTGGAAAGCGGGGACATGTCGGCCTGGGCGCGCAACGGGAATTTGGTTTTCAGCTACAAAAGCGGCGGGGCGGTGACCGGAACCAAAATACAAATCATCCACCCCGCCCGTTAGTGCGGCGGCGCCGGGCAATGTCCCGCGTCGCCGCCGGGCGGGCTTCCTATCGCCCCCGAAAAACAAGGAACCTTCCTTTGTCGGGAGGGCGACCGGGAAACGGGCTAGGCCCAAAGTCATTTTGGCGGCGGACAAACCGGCAATCGGACAGGCTTTCGTCCCCCCTGCCCCCTCCCGCCACAAGGGAAGCTGCCGTCGAATTTGGGAAACCCTTCCGGCAGACGCCGCTTGTAGCCCGAAGCAAGAGGAAAAACCCCTCGTTGCTTCATTCTCTCCTGTCGCGCCTCGGAAACTTTCGGCGTTGGGCGGTCCCACCCGCCCGCCCCCGCGCCCACCCACCCAAATTTTAATTGGTTTTTCGGTTGCAAACAAGGGGGTCGTTTTTTGGAAGCCGTTCGCACCGCCCGGTTGCCGCAGGCGCATTTGACGGCAACCGACTGGGGGAGAGGGACGCAACTGCCATCGCACCATAGGGGCTCGGAGTTCAGTAGCCGTTCGTTGTATTCCCGTGTCTTCCGGATTGAGAAGAACAACCCTTCTATCAGCGCCCGCCATCCCGGTCCTATCACTATCAAGGTGCCGGGGACGAGGAACGCAGAACCAGCGGCGGTTTGGCCGTCGGCGTTCGTTGTCTCCCCGATCGCAAACGCAATCCAGGCGACGGCGAGTCCGCCGATGAACTGCCATCCGCGCCGTCGACGCAGGTTAGAAACAGGCGGCGGGAAACAGGACAGCGGCTACCAGGACATTAACCATACCGGCCGGTACCCCGGTGGGCGCAACTGCGCTGCACCCTCGTTAAAGTCGGTCATTGTCCCGCTTCCCCTTTCTGGTTGTTTGTCGGAACTCCGGCGGAGCGGCCGCGTCATCTCTTGGATGCCAACGGGGACGCGAGAAGCAAAGCCTGCGGAAATTTTCGCCGTTGGGCGGCCCCACCCGCCCGCCCCCGCGCCCACCCACCCAAATTTTAATTGGTTTTTCGGTTGCAAACAAGGGGGGTCGTTTTTTGGACGCTGTCCGCACCGACCGGGGAGAGCAGGGGCAACCGCCGCCGCGCCATGGGGTCTCGGAGTGGGTCCGGCAGTTAACGCGATTGCGCTCGCCCGGGCGGGTTCCTCATTGGCCCCTTTCGTTGCCGTCCAGTAGCCGTTCGTTGTATTCCCGCGTCTTCCGGATTGAGAAGAACAACCCTTCTATCAGCGCCCACCATCCCAGTCCTATCGCTGTCAAGGCGCCGGGGACGAGGAATATAAAACCAGCGGCGGTTTGGCCGCCGGCGTTCATTGTTCCCCCGATCGCAAACGCAATCCAAGCGGCGGCGAGGCCGCCGATGAACTGCCATCCGCGCCGCGGGCGGCCGGTTAGGAACAGGTAGGCGGGAAATAGGAGGGCGGCTACCAGGAACATTAACCAGACCGGCCGGTACCCCGGTGGGCGTAACTGCTCCGCCCCCTCGTTATAGTCGGTCATCGTCTCGCTTCCCCTTTCAGGTTGCTTGTCGAAACTCCGGCGGAGTGGTTGCGTCGGCGCATCTCCCTCGACGTTGGCGGGGACGCGAGATGCAACGCCTTGCAGAGATTTTACTGGAGGACGGTCCCGTTTTTCCCGTTCTTCCGTGCCGGGCCAGCATGAATCGTTCGGGGTGCGGCATCTCGCGCCTGTGGAAATTTTTCGACGTTGGGCGGCCCCACCCGCCCGCCCCCGCGCCCACCCACCCAAATTTTAATTGGTTTTTCGGTTGCAAACAAGGGGGTCGTTTTAAGTTTTTCGGGCGAGGGCGGTTGCGGAGGGCCAAGGGGCGCGTCGGGTCTCCGCCGCCGGGTCGGGGAACCGGGCCGCTCCGCAACTGTCGTTTTTCCCGGTGCGGGCGGTCGATCGGCGCGCTGGTTTCCCCTCGTGCGCTTGGAGTTGATTTACCATTAGCGGGGGTTTCGCTGTACCATCCACCTCATACCCTTGGACAAATACCCCGCTATCGACAGCAGGAGCAAGAAAATGGCACGCACCGAAGGCAAACGCCAAGTCACCCGTCGTCCGGAACCCCCTCCGGCACCGGCTCCCCCTCCTCGGCAACCGAAACGGTCCGCCTCCGACGACCGGGCGTCCAAGGTGCGCAAAGGGGTGATCATAGGAGTCGGGGCGGCCGCGGCGCTGGCGGTGGTGGTGCTCCTGTCGGCGCAACTGGCCACCGAGGACGCCACCGCCACCACCACGGTGGCGGCGGACGACGTGACCGTGCGCGGCGAGCGGTTGCCCGGGTTCGTGCAAGGCCCCGACCAGTCACTGGGAATGACCGCCCCCGAAGTGGAGTCGGTGGACTTCTCCGGCGCCCCGTCCGGCATCCTGCACGACGGGACCCCCAAACTTATCGTGTTCATGGCCCACTGGTGCCAGTTCTGCCAGCGGGAAGTTCCCGCCTTGCAAGGCTGGATCAACCAGAACGGCGTCCCGGACGGAGTGGAACTGGTGACGGTGGCCACTTCCATCGACCGGGCCCGCCCCAACTACCCGCCCGACGAGTGGCTGGAACGGGAGGGCTGGACCCCGCGGGTGGTGGTGGACGACGCCGCCAGCGACATCAGCGTGGCGTACGGGTTGTCCGCCTTCCCCTACTACGTGGCGGTGGACGGATCGGGGACGGTGCAGCAACGGTTCGCCGGGGAGCAGGACCCGGCGGTGGTGGGCGGGGTGCTGGCCGGCCTGGCCGCCGCCGGGTAACGCCGGGCCCGCCGCCGTGACCGCGCAACCCGCCCCGCCCGCCCCGCCGGAGCGGCTGGCGGCCGATACCATCCGGGCCTTGGCCATGGATGCGGTGCAGCGGGCCGCCTCCGGGCATCCGGGGATGCCGATGGGGATGGCCGACTTGGCCGTCGTCCTGTGGACCCGGCATTTGACGGCCGACCCGGACGCCCCCCTGTGGCCGGACCGGGACCGGTTCGTGCTGTCCAACGGGCACGGGTCGATGTTGCTGTACGCGGTGTTGCACCTGTGCGGATACCCGATTTCCATGGACGACCTGCGCAACTTCCGGCAGTGGGGGTCGCCCGCCGCCGGCCACCCCGAATACGATCCGCATCTGGGGGTGGAAACCACCACCGGCCCCCTCGGGCAGGGGTTCGGGACGGCGGTGGGGATGGCCGTCGCCGAAGCCCGTCTGAACGCGGTGTTCGGGGACGGCCTGGTCGACCACCGCACCTGGGCCTTCGTGTCGGACGGGGACCTGATGGAAGGGGTTTCCTACGAGACGGCTTCCCTGGCCGGGCACCTCGGTTTGGGGAAACTCAACTTCGTCTACGACGACAACCGCATTTCCATCGACGGCTCCACCGATTTGGCGTTCAGCGAACAGGTGGAGCAACGGTTCGCGGCCGCCGGCTGGCACACGACGCGGGCCGACGGCCACGACCATGCGTCCATCGACGCCGCCCTGGGCGAAGCGGCGGCCGAGGCGGAACGTCCCAGCCTGGTCGTCGCCCGCACCCATATCGCCTACGGGGCCCCCGCCAAGCAGGACACGGCCGGCGCGCACGGGTCGCCGTTGGGCGAAGGGGAAATCGCCGGCTGGCGGGAGGCGGTCGGCTGGCCGGACGAGGATTTTCACATACCGGACGGGGTGCGGGAGTTTTTCCGGCGGGGAATGGAACGGGGGCGGGCGGCCCGGGCCGCCTGGGAAGGGCGTTTTACGGAGGCGATGCGCGACCCGGAGGCGGCCCGGTTGTGGGCCTCTTACTATCATCCGGAGCCGGTGAAACTGCCCCGCCCCGACTTGGAGCCGGGGACGTTGCTGGCCACCCGCACCGCCCTGGGGCGGCTGTTCGGGGAGACGGCCCGCCAACTGCCGGGGTTCGTGGGCGGGGCGGCCGACCTGGCCGCCTCCACCAAAACGGCGATCGCCGACGGGGGTTCCTTCTCCCGGCGGGAGCGGCGGGGGCGCAACCTCCACTTCGGAGTCCGGGAGCATGGGATGGGGGCGGTGGTGAACGGGATCAACCTGCACGGCGGACTGCGCGGCTACGGGGCCACTTTCCTGGTGTTCAGCGACTATATGCGCCCCGCCGTCCGGTTGTCGGCCCTGGCGGACATCCCCTCCCTGTGGGTGTTCACCCACGATTCGGTGTTTTTGGGGGAGGACGGCCCCACCCATCAGCCGATCGAGCATCTGGCTTCCCTGCGGGCCATGCCCAACCTGCTGGTGTTCCGCCCGGCGGACGCGCGGGAGACGGCGGAGGCGTGGGAGGCGGCTTTGAACGGGCGGCGCCCGGCGGCGATTCTGGGCACCCGTCAGGACGTTCCGGTTCTGCCCCGGCCGGCGGAGGGGCCCGGGGCGGAGCGGGGCGGATACGTGCTGGCCGAAACCGGTTCCGGCCCCCCGCGGGCGACGGTGATCGCCACCGGCTCGGAAGCGGCTCCCGCTTTGGAGGCCGCGCGCTCCCTGGCCGGGGAGTTCGCCCTGCGGGTGGTGAGCATGCCGTGCATGGAACTGTTCCTGGCCCAGCCGCCCGGCTATCGGCGGGAGACGCTGGGGGAGGGGCCGACGGCGGTCGTGGAGGCGGGGGCCTCCTTCGGCTGGGAGCGGTTCGCCGGGCCGGACGGACTGATAATCGGGGTGGACCGGTTCGGAGCCTCCGCTCCGGCGGAGCGGATCGCCGAAGAACTGGGCCTGACCGCCCCCGCCGTCGCCGCCCGCCTCCGGGAGTGGTTGCGGGAACGGGAAGCTTGATGTCCGCCCGTTGCGGGGGCGTTCGCCGTACAATCCGGGCGCAGTGTCGACCGTAACCGCCGGAGAATCCGCCCGCCTGTCGGGATGGCGAACCTATCTGCGCAACCTGTGGAGGTGGCGGGAGTTCTGCTGGTTTTTGGCCCTCAGCAACCTGAAAGCCCGCAACGCTTCCGCCTCGCTGGGGCTTACGTGGTGGGTTCTCAACCCGCTGATAATGGCCGCCGTCTACTTTTTGGTGTTCGGGCTGATCTTCGACGGACGGCGCGGGGACGGGGATTTCATCGCCTGGCTGGTGTCGGGGGTGTTCGTCTTCAACTACACCGCCACCGCTATGACGTCGGGGGCCAACAGCATCCTGGCCAACGGGAAACTGCTGGTCAACATCCGTTTCCCCCGCATGGTGCTTCCCATCTCGGCCGTGATCGAAACCGGGATCGGGTTCCTGTTTTCGGTGGCTATTTACTATTTCATCGCCTGGCCGGCCGACGGGGTGGGGCCCGGCTGGTACCTGATATGGCTGGTTCCGGCCCTGGCGGCGCACACCGTGTTCAACCTGGGTTTGGCGGCACTCACCGCCCGGCTGGCCATCCCCTTTCGGGACATAAATAATTTGCTGCCCCACATCACCCGGCTGTGGCTGTACCTGTCGCCCATCATCTGGCCGCTCAGCCTGCTCGCCGACCGGGGCGGATGGCTGGAGGATGCCGCCGTCTACAACCCGATGTTCGGCCTGCTCACCTTGTACCGCACCGCCCTGATGGGGCGCCCCTTGGACGGGGAGGCGGCGTTGATCGCCTTGGCATGGACGGTCCTGCTGGCGGCGTGGGGGATTATCAGCTTCGTGCGGCAAGAGGGCAACATGGTCAGGTTCCTGTGAGCGGGCCGGCGGTGGAAGTGAGCGGGGTGGGGGTGCGCTATCGCCCGTTCGTGGAGCGGGCCCCCACCTTGCGCCGGATAGTCGCCCGACGCGGCTTGCGCCGCACCGAGGAGGTGACCGCCCTGCGGGATGTTTCGTTTACGGTGCGGCGGGGGGAGACGATGGGCCTGATCGGCGACAACGGGGCGGGCAAGTCCACCCTGTTGCGGGTCATCGCCCGCACCATGCGCCCCGACGCGGGCCGGGTGACGGTGCGGGGGGAAACCTCCACCTTGCTGCAGTTGGGGGCGGGGTTCAACCTGGAGTTGTCCGGTCGGCGCAACGTTTTCCTGAGCGGTTTGGCGCACGGGTTGCGCTACGTGGAGATACGGGAGCTGTTCGACGAAATCGTGGAGTTCTCCGGGATCGGGCGCGCCATCGACCGTCCGCTCAAATCCTATTCGTCGGGGATGCTGTCCCGGTTGGCGTTTTCCATTTCCCGGGCCCTGCGCCCCGACATTCTGCTGTTGGACGAGGTGCTGGCGGTGGGGGACGCCGGGTTCAAGGAGAAAAGCCTGGGGGCGATGCGGGAGTTGCTGGCCCGGGGGGGAACGGTGATCGTGGCCAGCCATTCGCTGGCGATGATGGCCGACCTGTGCGACCGGGCGGTGTGGCTGGCGGGCGGGGAGATGCGGGAGAAGGGCGAAGCCGCCGCGGTGGTGGAAAAATACCAGGCCGCCGTCGCCGCCCGCGGCTAAGGGCAGGCGGCCGGGACGTTGTCGGCGGTTTGGCGGTCGCCGTAGGCGAAGACCTCCCGGTGTTCGGGGTGCGCAAGAGCCCGTAAAAACCGCCATTTGCTTCCCTCCCGTCCCGTTCATGCCCTGATCCGCACCGGCATCACCACCGCCCGCGCCGCGCGTCCGGCGGAGACGGCCATCGGCTTGACGAACCGGTCCTCGTCCGATTCGGGGTCGGGCAAATACAGGCGGGCCAACCGGCAGGCGGGGGGAGCGACGCGCAGGGCGGATACCAGGAAATCCCGGTCGAAGGCGGAGGCGGCTTCCCCTCCCCAGTCGGTTTCTCCCACCGGGCGGGGCGCATCGGAGCGGAACGCGGCCTCCATGCGCCCCTCCCTCCACCAGACGCGAACCGGCGCCGGAGCGCCGTATTCATCTTTGGGAACCTCGCCCAAACCCAGCAACTCCTCCGCCGCCTGATGCGGGTTGCGGAGAACAACGTCTCCCCGGAGGGAATGTTCGCCCAGCAACTTGTCGATATTAATGGGGGCGTTATTATTGGGGGCGTCGCCGTCCGTTTCCCCATAGGGCGTCCGCAGGCGCAGGCGGCAAGGCCCGGCGGCGAAGGTTTGGATATCGTTTCCGCTCCACCCCAACTCCGCCTCCCCCTCCGTCTTTACGCGCAGGGCGGCCCGCACCAACTCCCGGGCCGTCGTCCGCGTCCCGGTCGACGACGCCTCGGTCGCGGGCAACTCGTCCACCGCCAGCCGCCAGGAGTCGGTGACTCCCAACCGCACCGACTTCCGCCGTTTCTTTACCTGGAAGTTGGTCAGGCGGGGGCGGGAGTAGTCGGAACCGCATAAAGGCATCAGACGGGCGGCTGTTTCCGCAAACCGCCCGTAGTCGAACCGGATCCACTCTTCGCCCGGCTCGCCCGGCTCCAAGTCGGGGGCGCCGTCGCCCTCCGCGCCGGGAACCGCCAGGCCGCCCATCCGCAACCGTCCCTCCGCCACCTCGGCGGTGATGCTCCCGTCGGGGGCGGCCCCGCCTTTCAGGGATTTGGCGAAGGCATGGGAGTCTTCCAGTTGATACCGCCCCTCCGCTTTCACCCGGGCGGGAAGGGCGACCGCGAAGGCCGGGCGGAGCGGGTCGCCCCACTCTTCCCCGCACAACCGGGCGCCCCCCTCGTCGGCCCGCAGCCAAATCCGTTGCCCCTTCTTCTGCCGGGCGACGGTGGGGGACAGCAGGTTGGCCCGTCGCAGTGCCTCCCGCAAGTCCCGCAGGGTCAGTTCCAGTTTCATCTCTTTCCTCCTCTTCCAGTTTGGGAAATCATCCCGGGGCGGGGGCGGCCCCGCCGGGCCCGTAAAAGCGGCGACGCGCCTGTTTGTCGCCTTGTTCTCCTTGGGCCGTGCGCCGGGTCGAAATGTCGTCGCATAAGTTAGATGGGGCGTGTGACAAGTACGGGCGGAGCGGCGGACGAAGTAGCGGTAGCGGAAGCCGCTATCGTAGCCGTAGCAACGGCGGCGGTGTAAAGGGCGGAAGCCGTATCGGAAGCGGCGGCGGAAGCCGCTAAAGCGGCGATACAGGCGGCGGGTAAAGCCGGGAAGGCAGAAGCGGCGATACGGGCGGGGAAAGAAGCGGCGGCGGAAGCGGCGGCTAACCGGGCGGAAGAAGAAGTCGTATCCGGCAACCGGGCGGCGGCTTCCCGGATAACCCGATACGACGGAAGGTAGAAACCCGCCCTTCCGGTAGCGGGGATTTTACCGTCCGAATAAAAGAAAAGAACTTAGATGGGCGGAAGCTTGGAATAAAGCGATAGAAGCCTATACGAAGACGCTACCGGATAACTTCCAAGCGGGCTTATGGAAAGGCTAAAGAAACCCGATACCGGAAGGGAAAGAAGATGCTAACCGATTACAAGACGGAAGCGGAAGCTGCTATCCGGGCTTCCCGGAAATCGGCGTATACGGCGGCGGCTATAGCGGCGGCGACGGGTAAAGCGGCGGACGAAGCAGTGGTAGAGGAAGCCGCAACAACGGCGGAAGCGACGGCTTCTTGGCGGAGGGCGGAAGAAGCAGCGGAAGCGGCTTTCCGGGCGGCGGGTAAAGCCGGGAAGGTAGAAGCGGCGATACGGGCGATGGAAGAAGCGGCGGCGGCGTGGGCCGCGTGGGCCGCTATCCAGGCCGTAGCAACGACGGCGGCGGAAAGGGCGGAAGCCGTATCGGAAGCGGCGGCGGAAGCCGCTAAAGCGGCGGTACAGGCGGCGGGTAAAGCCGGGAAGGTAGAAGCGGCGATACGGGCGGGGGAAGAGGCGGCGGCGGAAGCCTTATCGGAAGCCGTAGAAGCGGCGACTGCGGCGGAAACGGCGGCTAGAAGGGCGGCGGATAGCGGAAGCCGCTACTTCCCGCCCTTCCGGTAGCGGGGAAGATGCTTGGAAAAAAGAAACGCCGGGAAGAGGCGGAAGAAGCCGCCCGGCTAGCGGCGGCGGATGCCGAAGCCGCCGAAGCCAAAGCCGCCGACGCCGGAGACAGCTGGAGCAGCTGAGACAGTACCCACTTTCGTGGGGCGAAGCCTGGGCCCTCGACAAAGCCGCCGCCGTCCGCGCCGCCGAAGCCGCCAGCGCTCCCCGGCCGTGGTAAAACGGGGGCTATTCCAGCGGCCTGCCCTTCCCTTCGGGCTTCATCCGGCGTCGGTGATTTATGCGGGGATTAGGCAGGCGGGATAATCTTTCTCTAATCCGCCGGGCGGCTTCTTACCTTCTTCCGATAGGGCGGCGGAAGCGGGCTTCAAGCGGGCTTTCCCGCCCTTCCCGCTACCCGATAGGGCGGCGGAAGTAATCTTCCGGGCTTCCCGGACTGGCTAACCGGATAGACCAGGCGGCGGCCGGGTCACCAAAGCGTCCACCGAAGCCGTCAACAATCTCATCAAACGCGTCAAACGCGTCGCCTTCGGATTCCGCAACTTCCGAACCCGGGCCCTCCTCTACGCAGGCAAACCCAACTGGAACCTACTCCCCACCCTCACTCCCCCTCTAAAATCCGAAGAGCCGTTTTATGCGCAGCGGCGCGGGGCGTGTTAGGGTGAGGGGCGGCGAGTTCGCCGGACGGTCGCGGTTGTTTAGGCAGTCGAGGAAAGTCCGGACTCCGCAGGACAGGGAGCTGGGTAACGCCCAGGCGGGGAGACCCGACGGAAAGCGCCGCAGAGAGCAGACCGCCGATGGCCCTAGGGCACAGGCAAGGGTGAAAGGGTGGTGTAAGAGACCACCAGCATTCCGGGCGACCGGAGTGGCTGGCAAACCCCTCCCGGAGCAAGGTCAAGCAGAGGCGTCGGCGGTCCGCCGGTTAAGCCTCGGGTGGACCGCATTGAGGTTTGCGGCGACGCAGATCCCAGATGGATGACCGTCGCCCGGGCGACCGGGTACAGAATCCGGCTTACAGGCGGACTCGCCCTTTAAATAGTGCCGGCGCGATTGGCAGGAGACGCCCAGTGAAGCAGTTCCCGGAGGCGGGAGGAACGGAGCGGCCGGGCGGCGGACGGGGGCGGGCGTGTTGCACGTTTTCATAGGGACCAAGGCGCAGTACATCAAGTGCGCCCCGTTGTTGCTCCGGCTGGATGAGCGGGGGACGGAGTATCGGCTGATCGACTCCGGGCAACATGCCGCCCTCGCCGAGCGGTTGCGGGCCGAGTTGGGGGTGCGCCCGCCCGACTTCCGGCTGGGAGGGGAGGGGGATGTCGCCTCGGTGGGGCAGGCCGGACGGTGGGCGGCGGGGTTGCTGGCCCGGTGGCGGTCGCCCGCCCGGTTGCGGGCGGAGGTGTTCGGGGGCCGGGGAGGGGCGTGCCTGGTGCACGGCGACACGCCTTCCACCTGGTTGGGGATGGTTCTGGCCCGGCGGGCCGGGCTGGCGGTGGCCCACTTGGAGTCGGGACTGCGTTCCCGCCGATGGTTTCACCCTTTTCCGGAGGAAATTATCCGGCATCGGGTGGCCCGCCGGGCGGATGTGCTGTTGGCCCCGGACGCGACAGCGGCCGCCAACCTGGAGGAAATGGGGGTACGGGGGCGGGTGGTGAACGTGGGAGGCAACACCGTTTTGGAAGCCCTGCGCAAGTCGGCGACAGCGGCTACGCCGGCGGCGCAGGCGGAGGCCGCCCCGGCGGTGGTAACCATGCACCGGGTGGAGAACCTGCTCCGCCCCTCCCGGAGGGAAGGTCTAGTGAACCTGGCGGCGGAAGCGGCCGGCCGGGGCCCGGTGCGATGGGTGCTGCACGACCCGACCCGGCGGGCGCTGGGGGAGCGGGGATGCGAGAGGCTGACCGCCGCCGGAGTGGAGCTGACGCCCCTGGTAGGCCACGCCCGCTTCGCGGGTTGGCTGGCGGCCGCTCCCTGGGTGATCACCGACGGCGGTTCCATCCAGGAAGAATGCGCCCTGCTGGGTGTCCCCACCCTGCTATGGCGGGACCGCACCGAACGCCCGGACGGTTTAGGCGCCAACGTAACGCTAAGCCGCTACGACCCGGCGGTGATAGATGAGTTCCTAGCCGCCCCGCAACGTCACCGCCGCCCGCCCGCCATCCCCGACGCCGCCCCCTCCCAAAAAGTAATAGAAGCCCTATCCGAATGGCTGTAACCTAAAGGCGATCAGCGGCCACTGGAAAAGTTGTCCCCCGCGGCCTGAACCGTGTCCGGCGCCAATAGCGGTCAGATAGGTGAAATCGGCGGCGCGGCCGCGCCTCGGTATTATGGGGACACATCCAACCTAAGGGAGAGATCATTGGCAAAGGGATGGCGAACGAGGGGGCGGGTGATAGTCGCCGCGGCGTTGGCGGCGGCCGCCGGATGGAGCCGCCCTCCGCTGAATGCATCGACGCCTGGCGGAATACTTGGGGCATTGGCGTCATCCACGCTCGCACCGAATGCCATCCCGCTGAATGGTCGGAGTGGTGGGGGGTACGCGCCACCGCTGGCTAACCCCACCTGATACCCCGCCCGTCCGGACTACCGAGTTCATCTTCCCCCGGTTGCTACCGGAAGGGAAACTTACGCCCTAGCTGTACCATGCCGGGACGTTGGTAACAGTTTTGCTTTGGTGTAGACATCTTGGTGTTATGGGGTTTGTAAAGAGCCCGTAACACGGAAGGAGGTCTTGGGGGCTCATAGTAACGCGAGGTTGAACGTTCGGGGGCGTCTGTTGTTGGTGGAGCGGATAGAGGGGGTAGCCGGTAGCGGACGTTGCCGAGATGGGGGGCATCTCCCGTCGGTGTGGCTACAAGTGGTGGGGGCGGTGGCGGGAGGAAGGGTTGGCTGGTCTGGTGGACCGGTCGTCGCGTCCACGGTCTTCCCCGGGTCGTACCAGCCCGGAAACGGAGCGCAGGGTAATAGAAGCCCGGTTGCGGCTCCGCGTGGGCTCGGAGCGGCTGGCGTACGAGACCGGCGTCCCGCCGCGGACGGTAGCTCGTATTGTGCGCCGCTGGGGGATGCCTTACCTGCGGGACTGCGACCCCATAACGGGAGAGGTGGTTCGGGCCTCCAAATCGGGGGGTACAAGTTTTGAACGCTCTTGGCCGGGATCGTTGGTGCATATGGATGTCAAGAAGCTGGGACACGATTCCCGACGGCGGCGGATGGCATATCCACGGCCGAGCCGACGCTCCCGGCGGCAAAATGTGGGCTGGACGTTTATTCACTCCGTGGACGACTACACCCGCTTGGCCTACTCCGAGTCCCTCCCCGACGAAAGAGCAGACACCGTCGTCGGGTTCTTCACCCGGATGCTGGACTTCTACAGGCAGTACGGCGTCGTCATTGAGGAAGTGATGACCGACAACCACCCTGGCTACACCCGCAGCCGCGTCTTCGCGGCTCTCCTCCGCCGGCTTGGGATCAAGCACATCACCATCAAACCTCACTGCCCCTGGCAGAACGGCAAAGTCGAACGCTACAACCGAACCCTCAAACCACAATGGGCCTACCAGCAGGCCTACTACGACAACCAAACCCGCGACCAAGCCCTCACCGACTGGATCCACTACTACCACAACCACCGACCCCACAGCAGCCTCGGAGGACAACCACCAACCAGCAGACTGTAACCAACCTACTGGCAGGGTACAACTAGCCGAACGGACCGACTACGCCAGCGCATCAGTCGGCTTCCGGGTAGAAGACGGCGATGACTGGATACCCAACCCGGTGGACGACCCCACCGAATAGCCCGCCAGGCACGTTAGATCACATAAGCCCCGTATCCCGACCTGCCCACCGCTCTTCCGTACAAGCCCGAACCAACACCCGCCCCGTAGAAATCCGCCGTTGCCCCTTGACCGCCCGTCGCCTGGCATAATAAACCCGAAGACCGACCAGTCGGGAAGGGAAGACCATGAAAAGAATAAGCCGCCGATCGGGAAGACCCGCCGCCCGTTGGACGATAGCGGTAGTCGCTTTCCTGGTAGCCGTTCCCGTAGTAGCCCAGATAACCCGTCCCTTTCCCGATGTCCCCGAAGACCACCGCCGGATAGACGCTATCCGCTACGCTAAAGACGAAGGCTTATTCTTGGGCTTCCCGGACGGAAACCTCCGCCCCGACGATGAACTTTCGGAAGGGCAATTCATAAAGGTAGCGGAGCGCCTTTACGAACGATACGACAGCTGGACAAGGGCGGACTGGGCGCAAGTGATGCACGAAGGTCTGCCGTCCCTAACCGCCGCTCCGACTACGACCATCGTTCCGACTACGACCATCGCCCCCACTACGACCGCCGCCCCCACTATAGACGGCCGCGCCGCCCGTGCCGTCGGCGAAGTCGAAGCCGGTGCCGCCAGAATCCGCGCCGAAGCCGCCTTAGCCGCCGCCGCCCGCGCCGCCGCCGTCGCCGACTATGAAGTACGCGCCGCCGACTATGAAGTACGCGCCGCCGATTATAGAGTCCGCGCCGAAGACGCCGCCGTCGTCGCTGCCCGCGCCGCCGCCGCCCGCGACGGCTCCATTGACCAAGATGTTTATAGTGCCACCCACTACGCCCGCAGTGCCGCCTGGCTAGCCGCCCGCGCCGCCAGCGCCGCTGCCCGCGCTGTCCGCTACGCCGCCCGCGGCGGCGACTACGTCAACGAGTACGACGACCGCGGTGCCGCCGCCGCCGCAGAGGTCCCCGTCCGCGCCGTCCGCGTAGGCGACTACGCCGACGCAACTGCAGGTGCAGCCTCCGCCGCCGCCCTCGCCGCTGACGCCGCCTACTGGGCCGCCGACCGCGCTGTCGAAGCAGCCTCCGCCACTGAAACCGAAGCCTCCGTCGCCGAATCCGAAGCCGTCTCCGCCGCCGCCGACGCTATACGTGGCGGCGGTGCCGACCACGCCGAAGCCGCCGCTTCCGCCGCCGAAGAAGCCGCTGAATACGCCGAGGCCGCCGTTTCTGCTGCCGAAGAAGCCGCTGAATACGCCGCCGACGCCGATGAATACGCCGCTTCCGCCGCCGAATATGCCGATGCTGCCGTTTCCGCCGCCGAAGAATCCCCTGCCATCCTTGCCGAAGCCGCCGACGCTGCCGCCGAAGAAGCCGTTGCCCGCGCCGAAGTTGCCCGCGCAGAAGAAGTCGCCGATGCCCGCGCCGAAGTTGCCCGCGCCGAAGCCGCCGCTTCCGCCGCCGAAGAAGCCGTAGCCCGCGCCGAGGCCGCCCGCGCCGAAGCCCGCACCGCTGCCGAAGCCGCCGACTAAATAGCCCAGCGGGTAATCTTCCTCCGCTTCCGGCCTGGCTATTCGGATAGACTAGGTGTAGATGGCCATTAGGTTGTTGACAGTCCTAAGTGGTTGGTGGTTGTCCGGCTCTTCGCGTATCAGGGCGGGTTCCGACGGGGCGGGGGGCTTAGCGTTCTACGTGCAGGGAATCGCCTTGTTCGCCCAGGACCAGGTCGCGGCGGGGGTCGGGGATGTGGTCGCGGGGCGGCGGGGACAGGGCTTCGATGAACTCGCATCCGCCTTCGGAATGCAACTCGTGGGGGACGCCCTTGTTCACCACCGCCGTGTCGCCCGGGGCCAGCCGGCGGGTGTGCTCCCCGATGGTGAAAGTCAAATCCCCTTCCAGCAGGAGCACCACCTGCTCGCTGTGTTCGTGATGGTGCAGGGCCACGGTGACGCCGGGAGCGTAGGAGACCCGGCACACCATGACCTGCTCCCCTCCGATGGCGTGCAGTTTCACTCCCGGAAAAAGTTCGAAACGCTCCACCCCGTTCCAGGTCCGAAAAGGTCCCCGTTCATCGCTCATGGCCGCCTCCTTGCTCGCTTCCCGTCCGGGCGGTCCGCATTTCCCGGCGGGCGGTTATCCATTCTGCCAGCCCCGCGGCCAGGATGTCGCGGGTTCCGATGATTATCCGGTAGCCGCCCCACACCACCGCCATTCCCGCCACTCCCTCCCCTCCCAGCACCAAGGCCAGCGACACTTCGAAAACGCCGATGCCCTGCGGGGCGAACGGGGCCAGGAAGGACAGCCCCCAAGTGAGCAGGAACGCCCCGGCCACCGCGATGTTTCCGAACCGGTCGTCGGCCGGAAACGCCCGCGCGTAGAACAGGAAAGTCATGGCCGACCAGGCCCAGAACCCCAGGGTGATGCCCATCAGCCGCAGATAACCGGACCAGGTGAGGCGCATCTCCCAGCCCCACTTGGCGGCGGCCCAGCGCAGGATACGGCCGCCCGCCGGAGGGGCGGCCCCCGCAATCAGGACCGTCACCAGGGCCGCCACCCACCAGTAGCCGCCGGGTAAGATGCCGGCCGCCCCGGAGATGGCCGCCCCGCAGGCCAAGGCCACCCCCAGGCTCATCACGATCTCCAACCCGGCGGTGACGCTCAGCGAACCCAGCGGCAACCCCCGCGCCCGCAACAGGCCCACCCTCCCCACCGCGAACCACACCGAGCCGGGAATGTAGCGGGCGGGCAAGGAACGGGCGGTGACCAGGGTCACCTCCCACAGGTTGGGGCGGGACCTCAGCATGGCCAGGCAGTTCGTCCAGAACCAGGCCCCCCACCAGATCATTCCCAGGCTGCTGACCAGCGACAGGACCAGCCAGCCGGGGCGGGCGCCTGCGATCAGGTCCGCCACTTCCGTCCGGTAGCGGATCACCGCCCAAATCACCAGTCCGGCCAAAACGGTCAAGTAGGAGATGCGCAGCCATTTCAGGAACGCCGGAAAGCGGGCCCGCAACTCCGCGACTAGGTTGCGCACGCCGCCGCTTCCTCCAACGCCCGCCGGTTGACCCCCAGGCGCGCCTGCATCTCCTCCCGGGCGGCGGACGCCCTCTCCGGCCTTTCCATCGCCTCCCCGGCCGCTTCCCGCAAGCGGTCCGGGTTCAACTCCCCGTAGTCGAGCAGGGGCGCCCATCCTCCGCCTTCCGCCGCCAGCGAACGCATTTTGGGGGAATAGTCGATGAGGAGGGCCGGGCGGTCGGCGAGCAGGGCGGCCACCGCGCCGTGGTAGCGCATGGCCACCACCAGCCGGCTGCGCCCCACCTCGGTTATCGCCTCGTCCGGGGCCGGGGACAGCAACTCGGCGGGGGTGTTCAGGCGCCGGGCCACTTCTTCGTGCACCGGCCCGTCCCGGTCGGCGTGGAAAGCCGTCATGCGGATGGTGAAACCCAAAGCGGAGGCGGCGGCGTCCAACGCCTCCGCCAGGCGTTGCGCCTCCTCCGGGGAGGGGGGGCGGGCTTTGGCGGCCGCCGTTCCCGGCCCCGGGCGGTTGGGAGGGCGCAAAATCACGCACATGGTGTTGCCGGCCGCCACCGGTTCCGTCGGCAGGGACAAAACCGGATCCGCCCCCACCCGGACGCCCCGCACCCCCAGGTCGCCCAGCCGGGTGGCCGAATCCCGGTCCCGCGCCACCACCGGGGAGGCCCGGCGCATCATCCGGTTGGCCAGCGTTCTTCCCCATCGTCCCCGCACCCGGCCCGCCCCCAGTCCCACGGCCGCCGTCGGCATCCCGCCCGCGGCCCACATCCGCCCGGCGTGGAAAGGGAGGTTCCACGCCGAGGTTTCGTCCTGGATCAGGCCCCCCGCCAGCAACAAGCCGTCGGCGCGGCGCAGGGCGGCGGCCAGGCGGCGGTGGTCGCGGGGGGAACGGTGGACGACCGAGTCGATCCGGTGGTTGAGCCAGGTGTGGTCGGAGTCCAAGGTGATCGCCATCGGGTCCGCGGACAGGTCCCGCAGGTTGCGGATCAGGGCGCGCAGTATCAGCTCGTCGCCCAGGTTGCCGGAGCCGAACCAGCCGGCGATGGCGATGCGGGGGCCCATCGGATCAGGAATCTCGGGGATCGCGGCCGGGGGAGTGGGCGGGCAGGACCCAGTCGCGGGGTTTGTTGAGTTGCACCAGCAGGTCGGCCACCAAGGCCACTATCAGGACGGCGGCCGCCGTCAAGAGCAGCACCACCGCGTTGGTGGTCACCCGCAGGTCCTTGGTGATCAGGTCGTAGGCCAGCTTGGCCAGGCCGGCCGCCCCCAGCAGGGAGCCGACGGGGGCGAAGAACCGGAGCGGGTTCCACAGCAGCACCATCCGGATCACCTGCCGCAGGTAACGGGCGGTGTCCCGCCCCCAGTGAAACTTGGAACGGCCGGAGCGGGGGGCGTAATCGACGGGGGCGTAGCGCACCGCGTACCCGTTGCTCAGAAAACTCATGGTGAGGGTAGTGACGCAACTGAACCCGGCGGGCAGCAGGTGCAGGTATTGGACGGCCACCTCCCGGCGGAAAGCCCGGA
Organism: Candidatus Spongiisociaceae bacterium; assembly: GCA_965243835.1. GTDB lineage: Bacteria > Actinomycetota > Acidimicrobiia > Spongiisociales > Spongiisociaceae. The sequence continues at coordinate 2,122,293 of OZ251578.1, read as the reverse complement.
AACCCGAATTAAGGTCGGGAATGCGGGTGTTGGTCAGAAAAGAGGCCAGTTGGCGGATCAGCCACTTGGCGGGCACCCGCAACCAGCGCAGGGAACCGCCCTCGGAGCGGCGGGCCCCCACCACCATGTCCCAGCCCGGCAACCGTTCCAGCAGTTCGGGGATTTCATCGTTGGGATAGGTCATATCGGCGTCGGTCCACACCACCGTCTCCCCCTCGGCCAGGATGGTTCCGGCTTTGCGGGCCGCCCCTGTCCCCCGGTTCTGGGCGAAGGACGTTATCCGCACCCGGCCTCCGGCCTCCGGCAGGTCGTCCAGTTCGTCCAGGCAACCGTCGGTGGAGCCGTCGTCCACCACGATGATTTCGTAGCGGTAGGGGGAATCGTCCATGGCGCGGGCGATGCGCCGCACCTCCCGGGCCAAGTGCCCGGCCTCGTTGAACACCGGCAGGACGATGCTTACGTCAGGCGGCATGGGCGCGGGCGCGGGGAGCGGTTGGTTGAGTGGGCATGGGCATGGTCTTTATCGTAGGGGAGTGTTGTGACAAGCCGGCGCGGGGCGAGCCGGTCGGGACGGGAAACGGCGCTTGCGTCCGTCAATCTACCTTAGCGGGACGACCGCCGCGGCCGCCATGCCGCCATACCAGGTCTCCATAAGAATGTCGCACCCCCCTCCTAGGGTGAACGTCATGCTACGCAACCGCCATGCCCCGCCCGAAACCCCGCAGGAAATCTGCGTGCGGGTGAAAAGCGTAACCGCCGACGGGCTCGTCGACCTGCGCCGACTGGTCGGGCCGGACCTGTCCCGGGCGGAGCTGGGGTAGGCGGCGGAAACCGGTGACGCAGATAGAGGCCCGGGCTCCTTCCCGAAATGTCACACCCTCTTCCTAAGGTGAGCGTCATGCGACACGACAACCGCGCCCCATCCGACACCCCCGAGCTGGTCTGCGCCCGGGCCGTGGCGGACAGCGCCGACGCCATGGCCGCCCTGCGCCGGTTGCCGGGAGCGGGGGCTTCCCGGGTCCAGTTGGGTCAGGCGGCGGAAGCGATGTTGCGGATCGAGGTTCAGATGTCTTCCTTGGGACGCGAGTTGGCCGTCCTGTTCGATTGCGCCGATGGGGGAGCCGGGTCGAGCGGGGCGTTGCGGGATGAGTCGGGGTCGCCGACCGGGAGGCCGGGCGGTTGTCGCAGACATCCCGCCGGTTGGGGGAGACGCCCGACACGCGGGCCAAGCTGGGCGGAGGAGAAATCACGTTGTCAAACGCCGTTGCGTTGGCCGACGCCTGCAGCCCGAACCGAGGCGAGGGGTTGCCGAAGGGGACGGTTTCCGAGTCGGTCGGCGGCGCCGCGTCCAAGGGACCTGGTTCTAGCGGGGGGGCGGCGGATGGCTGATTTGAAGATGTTTTTAAAATAAGGTAGAATATGGGAATAAATAATATCCTATCTTATTCGGTTATACTCTATACAAACCTAAAATGTCACACCCTCTTTCTAAGGTGAATGCCATGCAACATAACAACCGCGCCCCATCCGACACCCTAGAGCTGGTCTGCGCTCGGGCTGTGGCGGACATCGCCGACATCATGGCCGCCCTGCGCCGGTTGCCGGGAGCGGGGGCTTCCCGGGTCCAGTTGGGTCAGGTGGCGGAAGCGGTGACGCAGATCGAGGTTCAGATGTCTTCCTTGGGACGGGAGTTGGCCATCCTGCCCGATTGCGCTGGCGGGGGAGCCGGGTTGGGCGAGGCGGTGCGGGATCAGTTGGGTGGTTGCCAACCGGAAGGTAGTGAACTGTCGCAGAATGTCCCGTTGGCGGGAAGGGGGGTGGCGGATGGTTGATTTGACAATGTTTTTAAAATAAGGTAGAATACGGGAATAAAATACTACTCTATCCGGTTATACTCTATACAAACCCAAAAATGTCACACCCTCCTCCTAAGGTGAACACCATGCAACACAACAACCAAGCTCCATCTGAAACCCCGCGGGAAATCTGCGCGCGGGTGAAAACCGCCACCGCCGCCGACTTGGCCGTCCTGCGCCGACTGGTCGGACCGGACCTGTCCCGGGCGGAGCTGGGGGAGGTGGCGGAAGCGGTGAAGCAGATTGAGGTTCAGATGTCTTCCTTGGGACGCGAGTTGGGCGTCCTGCTTGATTGCGCCGATGGGGGAGCCGGGTTGGGCGAGGCGGTGCGGGATCAGCTGGGTGGTTGCCAACCGGGAGGAAATCCCGAGCAGGTCTGTGTCCGGGCCGTGACGGACAACGCCGACATCATGGCCGCCCTGCGCCGGTTGCTGGGAACGGGAGCCTCCCGGGCCCAGTTGGGTCAGGTGGCGGAAGCGACCAGGCAAATCGAAGCCCAGGTGTCTTCCCTGCAATGCGAGTTGGCTGGCCGGGTCAGCCGCGCCGATGGGGGAGCCGGGTCGGGCGAGGTGTTGCGGGATCAGTTGGGGGTTACCAACCGGGAGGCCAAGCACCTGTCGCGGATGTCCCGGCGGTTGGAGGAAATGCCCAACACGCGGGCCAAGCTGGAGGCGGGGGAGATCACCATGTCGAACGCTGCTGCGTTGGCTAACGCCGCCGGGGAGTGCGGAGCCCGGCAGGTGGACGATAACCGGGGGTTGTTGGCGGAAGCCGCGGTCTCCAACCCCGATGATTTCCGCAAGCGGTCCCGTCGGTGGGCCAACGCCCACAGCCCGGACCGGGGCGAGGAGTTGCTAGGGCGGCAGAAGAGGCAACGGAAGACGCACCTGTTTTGGAGCAAGGAACTGGAGATGGGAATCCTGCACGCCGAGATGGACTACATCAGCTTCGGGCAGGTGCGGCAAGCCCTGGACAAACACACCGACCTGCTACGACGCGACGACTCCGGCGGGGAGGTTCACCCCGACGATGTTCGCACCAACGAGCAACGCCGGACGGACGCCTTGATGGAACTTATCACCGGCCGCCGCGCCCACACCCTGGAGCCCCTTCCCGACCGCGGGGGGTCGGGTAAAGAACCCACGCAGGTGGTGGTAGTAGCCGACTTGGGCAGGTTAGACGGCTCCCGCCCTGATGGGGAGTGCGAAATCCTGGGTGCCGGGCCGGTTCCGCCTTCTGTTTTGGGCAACCTTTCGCCCGATACTTCCGTGTGCGGGATCATCTTCGGGGGCAAAGGCCGCGTGTTGTGGCTGGGACGCAACCAACGACTGGGCAACGGGGCGCAACGCTTGGCGGCCGCGGTGCGGGACAAGGGATGCGTGCGGTGCGACGCTCCCGTTCACCGCACCGAGTTGCACCACCTGCGGGACTGGTACGATGGAGGTCCCACCGATATTGACAACCTGGTTTCTCTGTGCGGGCCTCACCACCGGGAGTTGCAGGAACACAACCGGGAACTGGTAAAAACCGGAAACAAGTGGCAAACCCGCCCCCGCACCAGACCACCCCCGCCCTCTGCGCGCAAGCCGGCCAAACCCCCCGCCCGCGCCGCGCCCCCCTGACGGGCACAGCGTCCCCAACCCGCCTATCGGCAAAACCCGGCGGTAAGAAATCGGGTAGGCCCTAGACGCAGTTGGGGGTGATGGCGGCTGAGGGCCACCAGGGAGTGTTGGACGGGTCCCGCCCGGACGAGGTGGGCGAGGCGTTGGGTACCGGGCCCGTTCCGGCATTCTGTGCTGGATAACTAACCCGACTATTCGGCGCGCGGGGATCATCTTCGGGGACAGGGACGCCGCATATGGCCGGGACGCAAACCAGCGGTTTGGACAGGACGCTTTCAAGAAGGACTTTCTGTCCTTGAACCATGAAGACGGGGCGTCGGAAGCCGAGGTTAACGATAATGAAATGACCGGCCCTATTAGCGTTACCAGTGCGCTTACCGTTAAAAGCTTGGAACAATGAAATTTCGCGTTATGTATAGTAGGATTGGAAAAACTTTTCCGCAAGTGCTGGATGTCTTGCGACACTAAGAAAAGATTTTTTGGGGAGCCTAAAATTTTACTCTTACCTGTGGATAACCTTTAACAGGATTTGTCTTACAAACAACGCTAAAAGCTCTAAAATAACTGCTCAACGGTGAGTTGCTCAAGGTGGTGAGCGGTCTTCCCCCCCTTAAGTGAGAGGAAAATTCCAATTTGAACCGCTAAACCGGTGGTTATTGAAATAATCTCCAAAATGGAGGTAAGGCAAAAATAGCGGAGTGGATACGGAGTTCACTCCGAGGAAGGAATAGAACAATGATTTCATTCATCGTTTGGCTGATGTTCTTACCACTGCGGTGGTTCGGCAAGGGGCTAATCGTTCTGCTTTACGTATTCGTATGGTTGTTGCCGCTGGCCGGGTTCATCTTCTTATGCAGTTGGAACATTGTCCGGAGAACGTTGGCTTTTTGTTGGGTGGCGGTAAGAACCCGCCCCCGGTTCCGATAAGCAAGCAATAGGATAGGAGGTAAAGCAATGGAACCGATGTGCGGCACGGGCGCATTGCCTAAACTGCATAGCGTGAGTATCGGCCTGCGGGTTTACCGCGCTTATGCGACGGAGACCTCGTTGGACGGTCTCTACATTGGAGTGGTGATAAACGAGAACTTCCGAGATGCGGCCTGGGTCTTCGAAGAAGCTGGCTATCCGGTGCTCTTTGAGAACGACCATGTGGCCCAAAAGGCGGCCTGGGCCCTGCTTCAGGTCAGCCGAGACCACATGTGCCTGTTTCCAGGGATCTCAAAGTTCGAGGGATTGCGCCTAGGCGCGCCTGAGGGAACCCAAGATACCTAGAACGTACCAAGACGCACTAGACATTAGGAAAAAACGCTGGGACACTCCCGGCGCACGGGAAAGAAAGGAAAGAACAATGACCTACGAGATAAACGTACCGGACACTCCGCAACAGGCGGTGGAGATGCACTTCCAAGAGACCTTTGACAATGCGGCCAGAGCTCTCGCAAAGTTGGAGAGGGATATGGCGGAGATTTCCGAGAATATGGATAAGGGCCTGGACCCGGTCTATGTGCTTGGCATCCTCCGGCTTTGCATATCGCTGACGGAGTTGCAACTGGTGAACCTGGACGGTAACGACCTGCTACGGCCCGACCAGCGGAAGCGGATTGAGGAAGTGATGGCTAAGCACGGAAGGAGGGAATAAATTAATGGGCCTTTCGAAGCCCAATTATCTTCCCTGAAATGCGACCTCGCCGGACGGCTCAGCCGCACCGGCAACGGAGCCGGGTCTGGCGAGGCAACGGCCGGCGGCCGCGGTGCGGGACGAGAGGTATTGATTGCTTTTTCGGGTCGGCCGGAGGAGGGAGCGGCGGGCGGGGGACGGGCCGGGCGTACAATGCCGGGTTATGAAATCCCTGTTCGACCGTGCGCCGTCCCGGTTTGCTGGTCTTACTCGTCTTGCTCATCTTGCCCGGTTGCGGTCGGGGTGGACGGTGGCGGCTTTGATCGCCTTGGTGGTTTTGGCCAGCTGGTTGCCCGATTTGGCTTTGCCGTTGGGGGACAGCGACGAGGGGCGCATTCTGGCCCGGTTCGGCCTGCAGGCCCGCAACTTCTGGGAGATGGGTCCGGTCGAATCCGGGTTTGGGGCCCGCATCGACCCTTACATACGCTCCGAGTTCGCGGTGCAGCCCGGGCAGACACCCCCGGAGGCGGCGGTCACCTACGCCCATCATCCCCCCTTGCAGATTTTCGCCAGCATCGCCGCCACCGGGGTGCTGGGCGGCCATCCGGCGGCGTTGCGGGTGTTCGGGTTCGGGATGGGAATGGCGACCGTGCTGGGCATGGCGGCCCTGTTGCGCAATCTGGGGGCGGGGTGGGGGGCGGTTTGGCCGGCGGTGGGGGCCATGGCCGTCACCGGCTACTTCTTCGTCTACGGGCGGATGGGGGCCGGGTTTTCCCTGATCGTGGCAGCGGCGGCCGCCGTCGCCTGGTTGCGGCAACGGGACGATCCGCCCCGGTGGGCGCGGGTCGGGATGGGGGTTTTGGCCGCCCTGACCGCCATGCAGTCCTGGATCGCCATGGCCGCCATGGGATTGCTGGCCCTGTGGCTGTTCGCCCGGCGGCGCTGGGAGCCGGTTACGCGGTGGGCGGCGGCCGGGACGGCGGCCGGGGTGATAATCACCTTCGGATGGATACTGGCGGCCACCCCGGTGGCCGAGTTGGGGGAAGTGGTGGCGGGACGCACCGACACCGCCCGCTTCACGTTGGGGGAGTTTCTGGCCCGCCAGTGGGACTTCGCCGGGCGGCTGACCCCGGTTTGGTTTCGGGCGGTCGCCCCGGTCGCCCTGCTGGCCGGGATCGCCGACCGTCGCACCCGCGTCCCCGTCCTGATCACCCTGGGAGTGGCGGCCGGTTGGACTTTCGGCCTGCAACAGGGGGCGTGGGTGCATCTGCTGTGGAACTTCCCGTGGGTGGCCCCCGTAACCATCGGCCTGGGAGCGGCATTGGACCGGCTCCGGAAGTTGCTTGCGGGGAGAATGTCCTGGGCGGCGGGCGTCTTGGCGGCCGCAGTCCTGGCGACGACCTTGTACGGGGCGTTCACCGGACCGGTGCGGGAGCGCTTTCTGACCGAACCGGCCCAGGCGGGCCGGGCGCTGGCCGAAATATCCCCCGTTCCGTCTCCGGGCCGGGTGTGGGCCGCCCCCGGCGTCTCCACCGCCCGCTGGGTTTCCTACTACTTGGAAGTTCCGGTGTGGCCGTTGCGGGAAGAAGGCCGGGAGGCGGTGCGGGAAGAAGACCTGATCGTGGCCCGGGTCGACCGGCGTCCCGATTTCCTCCCCGAAGAGGCCTTGGAGGAGGCCCGGGGCTCCGCCGGGCGCTACCGGGCGCTGACCGGACGGGCCCTCGCCGGCTGAGAAGGACGGCTGAGAGGGGCGGGTCGGGAAAGATTACGGCGGTTCGGGGGGCGGGGGTCTATAATGCGGGTGCCGCCGACGGTTGTTTCCCGCTTTCTTCGCCGTAGCAGGCGGCGCCCCGAAAGCCCGAAAGCCCGAAACAGGAGCAGGCTTGACAACTCCCCGCCCCAACAACCTCCAAGTCAACGATTGGCGCAAAGCCGAGTTGCCGCCCTTGCAAGATTTTCAGCCGCAACTGCCGGTGTCGGTGGTGATGCCCTACTACCAGGCCCCGCAGGAGATCGAGTTCACCCTGGCCGCCCTGGAGCGTCAAACCTATCCCCGGGATCTGTTCGAGGTGCTGATCGTGGACGATGGTTCCGCCGACCCCCTGTCGCCTCCGGACACCCCGCTCGACGTGCGGGTTCTGCATCAGGAGGACCGGGGATTCGGGCTGGCCCGGGCCCGCAACCTTGGAGCCCGGGAAGCGCGGCATAACATTCTGCTTTTTCTGGACTGCGACATGATGCCGGAGGCGGACTGGATGGCCGCCCACGCCCGCTGGCACCACCTGTTCTCCGACGTCCTCACCCTGGGGTTCCGCACCCATGTGGAAATGGAGGACGCGACGCCCGCCGACGTCCGGGAGCGGGAGGGGGCCTTGGCGGACCTGTTCGCGGGACGGCAAATGTTCCGACCGGAGTGGATCGAATACCACATGGCCCGCACCAACGAGCTCACCTCCCGGGCGGATGATATTTTCCGGGTGCTGACCGGCGGCAACTTCGGGGCGGGCAAGAAATTTTTCGAGACGGCGGGCGGGTTCGACGAGTCGTTCACCCAGTGGGGGGCGGAGGACACCGAGTTCGGATACCGGGCCTATGCGCGGGGCGGGTTGTTCGTTCCGGTGCGGGAGGCCCACTGCTGGCACCAGGGGGGAGTGGAGGGGACCAGCCCGGAGGAGCAACAGAGTCTGGAGGAGCAACGGGCCAAGATTTCCCACCTTATCCCCCATTCCACTTTTCGCTCCACCGCCCCCGGACGCAGTTTCACCGTTCCCCAGTTCGCGGTGACGGTGCGGTCGGGGAGGGCCGCGCCGGAAATAGTCTTGGAAACGGTGGAGAAGCTCCTGGGGGGGAGAATCCACGACTTGGCGGTGTGGGTGGAGGAGGCGGAGGATGATCCGGGGCAGGAATGGCTGCGCCGCCAGCTGGAACCCGACCCGCGGGTGACTTGCGGGCCGGCCGGGGGGGCGTTCGAGGCTTTTCCGACCGCCGCCTTTCATATCAGCATTCCGGCCGGTTTTCATAATTGGAACCTGGTGGCGATGTTGCGCAACGAGCTGGGGTTCGGGGTGCGGGCGCAGGGTTCGTTGACGGACGGGTCCGGCATTTCCATTACCCGCAGTTGGGCGTTGCACCGGGCGGAGCGCACCGGTTTGGTCCTGTCCGAGTTGGGGGATGTGGCCACCATCAGCCGGCGGCGGATGGAAGCGTCCTTGGCTAAAACCGTTCCCCAAGGGCCCGTGCGGCGCCGGTTGCGGCGGTTGCGGAACCTGTGGGGCAGGTTGTGGCGGGAGTTGAAACAGGTGCGCAATCCCCGCCAGGCATGGTGGTTTCTGCGTTGGCTGACGGACGCGGTGCGGTGGCGGCTGGTGGGCCAGTCCCGCTTCCGCAACACTTACAACCCATCCTCCCCGTCCCGCCGTTCCCGTCCGGCCGGCTCCGGACCGGCCCTTTCCGGTTCGACGGGCGGCATCGGAGGGGATTCTTACTCGCTGGGGGCCGACATCGCTTCCCTGGGGGGGATGGCGGCGGCCGTGTTCGCCGCCTCGGACGGGGTGTCGGCCTGGTTGGGGAGCGGCTCCGCGGACGTGATCCTGGCCGATGAGCCCCCGGCGGAGCCGCTGGCCGCGCCGGTAGTGGTCCTCAGCGAGCGCCCCGCCCGCTTGTCGGTCCCCGCCTTCGACGAGCGCCGCATCAACCCCGTCGGGTGGGTGCGGAACAGCGGCGGGTCCATCGCCGCCTTGGGTCCCCGGGAGCGGTTGCCGGACGATTTCCGGGCCCATTTGGCGACGGACGCCGAAAACTACCGGGTGTTGCGCGGCGTGCATCACGTGGCGGACGTGGCCGCTTTTCACCGCGCCGTTCACGAGCGGGCGGCCGTCCTGACCGCGTTGGCGGGGGCGGGGGTGGTGGCGGACGTGTTGGACTCGGACCCGGTTTTGGAACAGTTGCTGGGGGAGGAAATGTACGGCTTGATGACCGGGGGGACGATTCGCAACGCCCACACCCGGTTGCGGGAGTCGCTCAGCATTCGCCTGCGCCGGCTGGCCCTGCGCGACCATTCGCTGCGCAGCCGGGCCCGTCAGGTGGCCGGGGAGGCCGGTCTGGACAAACCCCGTTGGCCGGAGGTGTCCATAGTGGCGGCCACCATGCGGCCGGAGAGCCTGCCGGACTTTTTGGCGGCGGTGGAGGGGCAGACCTACCCCCGCTTGGAGTTGGTACTGGCCTGCCACGGGGACGGGTTCGAGAACGCGGCCGCGGAAGAATGGTCGTCCCGGCTGGGGATCGGGGTAACCGTGATTTGGGCGGAGAAAGACTTGGCGCTGGGGGAGGTTTTGAACCGGGCCTCGCAGGTGGCGGGGGGCGACCTGCTGACCAAAATGGACGACGACGACCTGTACGACGGGGAGCATATCTGGGATCTGGTTTTGGCCCGCGAATACTCCGGGGCACAAGTGGTGGGCAAAGGGGCCGAGTACGTGTACCTGGCCGACTCGGACAAAACCATTCACCGCTTCGTCGGCAAAGGGGAGTCCTACACCACCACCATCGGCGGAGGGGCGATGATGATCTCGGCCCGGGATCTGCGGGAGATCGGCGGATGGCGCAACGTCCCCCGGGGAGTGGACCGGGCTCTCATTGAAGATGCGGAGCGGGCGGGGGGGGCGGTGTACCGGACGCACGGTTCCGGGTATGTGCTGATGCGGCACGGCCAGGGTCACACCTGGGAAACCGGGGATCAGTATTTTCTGGAACAGGCCGATGACCTTCGCCACGGCCTGGACCGGGTGATGGCCGGAATTAATGCCCCGTTTTGATTGTCCCGTTTTGACCGCCCCGTTTTGACCGGGCGGCCGGCGGGCCGGCGGGCGGAGCGGCTGTTTCCATTATTTCCCCGGCTGTTGTAGAATGACGGACAGGCGGTGCGCGGGTCGTCGGTTGAGCATGGCGCGCGAGGGATTAAACAGCGTTGCGGGAGTGTTGCGGGGCCCGGGGGCCCCGGATGATCGCACTTGATCGCATCAAGCTAAGAAGTCGGGCCAACGGGAAGTCGGGGCAACAGGATGAACGAAAGCATCGGAGGGGTAAAACGGCGCAGGCGGGGGGCGGCGCGTTGGGTTCCGCTGGCGGCCGGGGCGGGGGCGGCGGCGTTTTTGCTTCTGGCCGCCGCCGGAGCCGGGGCCCAGGAGGATTTCACATTCGAGGGATCGGGGTACGGACATGGGGTGGGCCTGAGCCAGTGGGGGGCGCTGGGGCAGGCCCAAGCCGACCCGGAGAAGTCCGGCGAGGAGATCGCATCTTTTTACTATCCGGGTTCGCAGGCCGCCTCCCTGTCGGAACTGGACTTGCCCAACGACCATTTGACCGGTCTGCAGAATCCGCTGTGGGTGAACCTGGTGTCGGAGGTGACCATTCTGGAGTTCACCGCGGTGGGCGGCCCGTTGCAACTGTGCCATGCCGGGGACGGTTCGGGTCCCTGTCCCAAACCGGAGCAGCCGCAGGAAGGGGAGCGGTGGCAGTTTCGGCGCTTGAGACGGGGCGAATGCGCGTTTTTTACGGACGGGGAGCAACAAGGGGAGTCGGGGGACTGCCGGGCTTCGGTTTCCTGGCCGGAGGCGGACGGGATCGTGGTTCGGCACGGGGAGGGCCGGATCAAGCCCTGCCTGATCCCGTCCAGCATGGAATGCGAATACCGCTACGGGACGTTGCGGATGCGGGACGACCCGACCGAGGTGGGTTTCCATGTGGTGCTGGCCCTGTCCTTGGAGGATTATCTAAAAGGCGTAAACGAGATCCGGTGGCCGGAGCCGGGGGTGAACGAAGCCTTGGTAATCGCGGCCCGCACCTACGCCGCCTTCCGGTTCTTCCAGCAGGACGTGCAACCCCGCCCCCCCGACCCGGAAACCGACCCCGGCATCGGACGCAGCCGCCAGGACCATTGCTGGTGCCACCTGTACGACAACACCCGGGACATGGTTTACATCGGCTATGCCAAGGAGAATCTATCGGGCGGGGAAGCCTGGCAGGAGGCGGTGGCCTCCACCGCGGGCCGGGTGCTCACCTACGCCGGGGAAGGGGCGGAGCGGGTCACCAAGGGGGGAATCATCCAGGCGTTCTTCTCCACCTCCTCGGGCGGGCTGACCAACAGCAACGTGTACGGGTTTTTCACCGAGTGGAACGGGCGGCAGCCGCGCGTCAACGAGTGGCCCTATTTGAAGTCGGTGGCCGACCCGTGGTCGGTGCGGGACGACTTGGGCAACCGGCACGCCCGGTGGAGCAAAGTGATTTCCGCCTCCACCATCGCCCGCTTGCTGGGATGGGACGAAGTGACCGACGCCACCCTGGTGACCGCCCCCACCGTGCGCGGGCCGGCCACGGTGCGGTTCGATGGACGCGACAACGACCGGGATGTGACCATCTCCGTGGCCGGGGCCTGGCTGGACACCACTTTGGGTTTGAAGTCGTCGGTGGTGCTGGCCATCGACGGGGAGTCCCCCGACCCGCCCCCCGCAACCGAGGACCCCGCCGAGCAACCCCCCGCCGAGGAGGAGGAGCCCGCGCCGGACGAGGGCGAAGAACCCGCGCCGGAGGAGGGCGAGGAGCCCGGTGAAGGTGAGGAGCCCGCGCCGGAGGAGGGGGAGGAGCCCGGTGAGGGGGAGGAGCCCGGTGAGGGCGAGGAGCCCGCGCCTGGCGAGGGGGAGGAGCCCGGTGAGGGGGAGGAACCTGCGCCGGATGAGAGTGAGGGTGAAGAACCCGAGCCTGGCGAGGGGGAGACCCCGGGCGAAGACGAGCCCGATCCGGGGGAGGAGGAACCGTTGCCGACCCGGTTCGCCGATGTGCCCCGTTCGGAGCATGCCCGGGCCATTGAGGAGATCGCGGCCCGGGGGATCACGGTCGGATGCGGGGACGGGAGCTTGTTTTGCCCGGATGACCCGGTGACCCGGGGGGAGATGGCCGCCTTCCTGACCCGGATTATGAACCTGCCCCGTTTTGATTCGGTGGACGGCTTGTGGCGCTTCCAGGATGTGGAACCGGACCACACCCACAGCGAATCCATTTACGCCCTCGCCAATGCGGGCCTTACCGACGGGTGCCAAGGCGGGACGACCTACTGTCCCGACCAACTGGTCACCCGGGCCGCGATGGCCGATTTTCTGACCCGCGCCTTGGAGTTGGACACCGAGGGTGTGGAAACCGGCCACTTTTCCGATGTGCCGGACGGTTATCCCCTGGAAAGGCAGATCGCGGCTATCGCCTTCCGGGAGATCACCCTGGGGTGCGAAGACGGGAGCGTCTACTGCCCGGACCAGCCCGTCACCCGGGGCCAGATGGCCACTTTCCTGGCCCGGGCTTTCATCTGGGATTAGGAAAAAACTATGACAGTTTCCAGAAGTCGTCCGGCTGATAAAGTGAGTGATATAGACCTGTCTCATTGGCAACAGTATCACGATATTTTAACCGATAGTCTCTGGATACTGGATGCCCGAGATTCCAGCGGCGCTCATCGGGCTGACTATCATGGGAATTTCATTCCTCAGATTCCCAACCAGTTGCTGAGGCGTTTTACCAAGGTCGGCGATATAGTTCTGGATCCCTTTCTGGGGAGCGGAACCACCGCTATTGAAGCTAACCGCCTTGCCCGGCGATGGATTGGTATAGAACTATCAGAAAAGGTGTCAGATTTGGCAAGATGGCGGATACAAGATGATCTGGAAAGATACAATGACCGCTTGCCGTTTCCAGAGGATCAAGAGAGATTTGAAGCAAAAAAGGATGGCGAAGAACATGCTTACAGTGTTGGCACTTGGAACGATACTGATAATATATTATTGGGTGATAGTTCTTCCCAGGAGGTGGCTGATAAAATTGGCGATAAATTGGGTGATATGGGATCAGAGTTTATACAATTCATATTAATGCACCCGCCTTACCATGACATTATCAGGTTTAGCGATAATCCGGCGGACCTAAGCAACTGCCAAGATACCGATGTTTTTTTGGAACGTTTCTTATCTGTTTATTCAAATGTTTCTTCATTTCTGGAAGCAGGTCGCTATCTAGCCGTGGTAATAGGCGATATTTATGCCAATAGCGAGTGGATCCCTTTACAAAATATGGTAACGAGTGTATTACTATCCAAAGGCGAGTTGCGTTTAAAAAGCATAATCGTCAAGAATATGATGAACAACCGGGCCAAGAGAAACCAGGAGAACCTCTGGCGTTATCGGGCCCTAGCCAACGGTTTTTATATTTTTAAACATGAATACATAGTTCTCTTCCAAAAAACGATGCGCCAATTTAACTAACACGTTGGTTGTATGAAACTCAAAGATACCGGCGTTTTGGTTACGAACCTGGTCGGGGACGTTTTTGTTGCGGGGGGGCGAAGAGGAAACCGGTTCCCCAAGCCAGATGCATGGTCGCCAGGACCGCGGGTAGCAATAATCCATGCCGGGTGCGGCGGCGGGCGGTTTCAACTACTGCGGCCGCGGCCAAGAACGCGGCGTAGAGTCCGGGGAGGGCTCCGGCCCGCCATCCTCCGCCTAACACCGCCCATAGGGCCGAAGCCAGCAGGCCCGCTGCCAGCAGGGGCGGGGCCAGTTGCCGGGCGGCGGTGGCCCGGGGGTGGCGGCGGATGACCGCCCGCTTGCCGCGCCCGTAGTCGAAAAACTGCTTCCACAGGGCGCGCAGGGTGGAACGGGGACGGTAGACGACCCGCAACCGGGGATCGAACCACACCACCTCCCCGGCTTGGCGCAGACGGATGTTCAACTCGTAATCCTGGTTGCGGGCCAGATCCGGGTCGAACCCGCCCGCCGCCTCCAGGGCGGAGCGGCGGAACACCCCCAAGTACACGGTATCCGCCGGTCCCGGCCGGGTTCCGTAACGGAAGCGGGAGGGGCCCATCCCGAACGGGGAGGTGAGGGCGATGGCCGCCGCCCCGGTCAGCGGGGTATCCCCCCGGGCCTCTTGGCGGCCTCCCACGTTGGCCGCTCCCGTTTCCGCCAGGATGGCCACCGCCCGGCGCACGTAGTCGGGGGGCAGCAGGCAATGGCCGTCGCAACGCACCACCACCTCCCCCCGGCCGGCGGCCAGGGCCCGGTTGAGGCCGGCGGCCGCCGACCGGTCGGGGTTGTCCACCACCCGCAGGCGGGGTTCCCCCCGGGCCCGGTTTTCCAACAGCGATCGGGTGCCGTCCGTGCTCTCTCCGTCGGCCGCGGTCACTTCCAGAACCCCCGGGTAGTCCTGGGCGAATACGGAATCAAGGGTTTCTTCGATGTGGGCGGCTTCGTTGCGCACCGCCATAATCACCGACACCGGGGGGGGAGGGGAGGGGGTCAAGGCGGCCTTTCTTTCTACATGGTTTACGCGGGGGGAATAATTTCTTTATACTATCTATTCCCGTTCGGCGGGCGGCGGGCTAACGCCACCTTTCAAGTTCGCCGTCCGTCCGAATGGGGCACGCGCGGGACGGGAGAACATGTTCGGTTCGGAAACGGTGTTCAGCCCGGGGTTGCTCCTGTCGGTGTGGGCGGCGGGCGTCGCCGGCGCGGGGGCGGTGACGGCTTGGTGGCGGATAGTGGGACGCGGCTATCACCGGTTGGGGGCAGCGGTTGCGCTTCTCATCGGCGGCGGAGCCTGGTATTTCGACCCGCATCCGCTGGTGATAATGGGGGCGGTTGCGGCGGCGGCGGGCATAGCGGTGGGTCGTTTTCCCACTTGGACGGCGGCGGTCCAGGGGGCGGCGGCCGTTTTCTGGGGGGCGCGGGCGGTAATGTTGAGTTCCTCGGCGGCGCAGGCGGCGGCCGTGGTCACCGGGGCGTTGGCGTTGGGCGGGATTACGGCCGGTATGTTGCTCGGCCATTGGTATCTGGTCAGCCCGCAGATTCCCCGCTGGGCGTTGCGGGCCCTCAGCCTGGGGGGCGCGGCCGGGGTGGCGTTGGACGCGGCGACGCTGGGGGCTTGGGCGGGGCTGGAGGGAAGCCCCCTGTCGCTGACCGTCTTTTTCTCGCTGGCGGCGGTAAGCGCCCTGCTGGCGGCGGGAGTGTGGTTCGCCTTGGGCGAGCCGACCTATACCGGGGTGATGGCCGCCACCGGCTTGGGCTATCTGGCGGTCCTCACCGCCCTCGGTTTCACCGCACTGGGCCGGACTCTCGCCCTGATCTGAACGAGCGCCCCGCAGGGGGGAATTCGGGGGAAAGCCGGTTGGACTAGAATGGCCGCTATGGACATTGACGTTTCTATCTCCTTTGTCGAATTGATCGACTCGGTCGCCTCGCCCGACGCCCCGCCGGCGGAGGTGGCGGGGGTGACGGTGCGGCCCGGTTTGAGATGGCCGGCGGCAGCCGCCTCTTTGCTCGCATCTCTCGGCCCCGGATTTACGGCCGCTTTGGAAAGGGAGAAATTCACGGGCAAAGCCGGTTCCGCGGTTTCCTATCACACCGGCCGGGACGCCCCCCATACGGTGGTCGCCCTCGGGGTGGGCTCCGATCCGGGTCCGGAACAGTACCGCCGAGCGGCGGGGATATTGGGGCGCCGCAGTCGCAACGCGGCGTCGGCGGCGCTGGCGGCGGACGAGGGGGGCCGCGTCCGGGAGATGGTAGAGGGCTTCCTGCTTTCCCAGTACTCGTTCACCGCCTATCAGAGCGAACCGGAACCGGCGATCGCCGAATCCCTGTTTTTGGCGGGGGAGTCCGGGGAGCCCGGGGCGGCGAGGGCGGCGGCGGAGACGGCCCGCATCAACGCCGAGGCGGTGATGTTCGCCCGGGACCTGGTCAACACCCCGGCCCGGGACAAGTCCCCGGAGGAGATAGCCCGCTTGGCGACGGAGATGGCGGGGCCGCTGGGGTTGCGGGTGGTGGAGTACGACCGGGAGGCGTTGGAGCAGGGGGGATTCGGAGGGGTGCTGGGGGTGGCGGCCGGCTCCGGTCGTCCGCCCCGGTTGCTGGAGATATGGCATGAACCGGAGGGGGCGGAAGCTTTTGCGGTGTTGGCGGGCAAGGGCATCACCTTCGATTCGGGCGGACTCAGCCTGAAGCCCGCCTCCGGGATGGAAACCATGAAAACCGATATGTCGGGGGCGGCGGCGGTGCTGGGGGCCATGCAGATCATCGCCCGGCGGGGCATCGGGACCAAGGTCCTGGGGCTGATCCCGCTCACCGACAACATGCCGGGGCCGCTGGCGACCAAACCGGGCGATGTGCTCACCACCCGCAACGGCAAAACCATCGAGGTGCTCAACACCGACGCCGAAGGCAGGCTGGTGCTGGCCGACGCCCTGGCCCTGGGGGTGGAGCACGACCCGGATGTGATAGTGGACATCGCCACCCTGACCGGGGCGTGCATGGTCGCCTTGGGTTTGGGGATCGCCGGGGCCATGGGCACCAGCGACGAGTTGGTGCGCCGGATCGTGGAGCTGGGAGCTCCGTTGGGAGAGCGTTTTTGGCATCTGCCCCTGCCCGAGGATTACCGCAAACAGGTGGAGTCCCCCATCGCCGACATGAAAAACATCGGCGGCAAGTGGGCGGGGGCCCTGACCGCGGGGTTGATTTTGTCCGAGTTTGCGGGCGATGTTCCCTGGGCGCATCTGGACATCGCCGGACCCCGCACCGCGGATGAAGAGCATTACCGCTCGCAGGGGGCCACCGGGTTCGGGGCGCTTACCCTGGCCGCCTTGGCGGAGGACCTGGCGGAGCGGGGAGCCCGCTTTTCCCGGACGTGACCTGCCGGAAGTGACCTCCCGGTCGCAGCCTCCCCGAACGTAACCGGAAACCGATTGCGGACCGGAGGCGGGAATCGTCTAGCCTGGAGATATTAAACAATGTCAATCTTGAAACGGGGAGGATGAAACTTGCGCCGTAGGTTTTTGTGGTTGCAGGCCCTGCTGGACGGGGCGGCGCTGGCGGTCGGATTGGGATTGGCGTCGCTGATCGTGTTCGGCTCCCCCCTGCCGTGGATGGTCCGCCCGCAGGCGGTCCCCCTGCTGGCGGTGATGTTCGCCGGGTTGGCGGCGTCCGAGTGGGCCAGCTCCCGATTGTGGGCGGGGGCCGCTCCCCGTCCCAGCTACGGCCGGGCCCTGACCATCGCCGCCATCACCATCGGCCTTACCGCCCTGTCCCTGGCCGCGGCCCGTTTTTACTTCTCCCGCTCCCTGCTGGCGTGGTCCACCGTATTTTTCCTGGCGGGGGCGTTCGGGCATCGCGCCTGGCAACGCCGCCGTCCCTGGACGGAGCGGCTGGCGCTGATCACCAACGAAAAAACCCTGGTGGATGATCTGCAGATGGCCCCGCACGCCGCGGTTACGGCCATTTTGGACCCGGGGGAGGAGGGGGACATCAGCCCGCCCGAGGCGGGGACGGTGGTGGTGGTGGACCTGCGGGCGGTGTTGTCCGACCGGATGGCCCAGTACGTTTCCTCGTGCACGTTGGCCGGATTCGACGTGCGCCCCCTGTCGGAGGTGTACGAAATGCACACCGGACGCATGCCGGTGGTGGCCCTGGCCGAAGGATGGGAGCTGTCGGCCCCGGTGTTGCGGGCCGCCCCCTATCTGCCCGGCAAACGTTTGTTTGACATTGCGACGGTGGCGCTCACCGTCCCCCTTACCTTGCTCATCTTCGGGGCCACGGCCCTGATCGTGCGCGTGACGTCCCCCGGTCCGGTCATCTTCCGCCAGACCAGGGTGGGGCGGGGCGGCGACTTGTTCACGCTCTACAAGTTCCGCACCATGCGGGAAGGGGCGGAACGGGACGGCCCGGCGTTCGCCGCGGTGGGCGATCGGCGCCTGACGTCCTGCGGGCGGTGGTTGCGCAGGTTCCGGGTGGACGAGGTGCCGCAACTGTGGAACGTGCTCCGGGGGGATTTGAGCCTGGTGGGGCCCCGTCCCGAACAGAAAGCCTTCGTGGACCGGTTCTCCGAAACTATTCCCTTCTACTCGCACCGGCATATGGTGCGGCCCGGTTTGACCGGTTGGGCGCAGGTCAACTACGGATACGCCGACGGGGACGCCGACACCATGGACAAACTCACCTACGACTTGTACTACCTGAAACACATGAGCCCCTGGCTGGACCTGGAGATTTTAGGACGCAGTTTGTGGACGGTGCTCAGCGGCTACGGTGCCCGCTGAGAACCAGAGCCGGATCTAGAGCAGGAGCAGGCTGAGCGCTCCCGCCGCTAAGCAGTAGATTGCGAAGGGGCGCAGGCCCCAGCGGGCGATGGTCTTGATCAACAACGCAATGGCGCCGTAGCCGGACAGGGCGGCCGCCGCCACGCCCGCCGCCAGGCCCCATCCCCATTCCCCGCTCCCGGAAAGTCCCGCCGCTTCCCGCAACCCGGCTCCGGCGATCACCGGAACCGACATCAGAAAGGCCAAGCGGGCCGCCTGCCGGGGGGCCAATCCCCGCAACTGTCCCATGGCGATCACCATTCCCGACCGGGAAATGCCGGGCACCAGGGCCGCCGCCTGGGCCAGTCCCAGGGCCAGCGCGTCCCGGCCTCCGGTTTCCTCCGCCCTGCGCAGGCCATCCCCGGCGGCGGGACTTCGGCGCCTCAGGGAGGCCAGCCACAGGAGCAACCCGTTCACCGCCAGGGCCGCCGCCACCGCCGCGGCCGACTCCTGGAAACGGTCCAGGGCGTCCCCGGCGGCCCATCCGGCGAGGGCGGCGGGGACGGTGGCCGCCGCCACCACCAGCGCCGTGCGGCGGGCGGCCGCCTCTCCCCGGCCCGCTACTCCCCGTAGCAACCAGGCGATGTCCGCCCGGAAGTAGACGATCACCGCCAGCAGGGTTCCCAGATGCAACACCGCCGAGGCGGCCAAGTCGGGCGGGGCCGTCCCCAACGCCTCCGGAACCAGCCGCAGATGGCCGCTGGACGAGACGGGCAGGAACTCGGTCACGCCCTGGATCAGTCCCCACAGGACGGCTTCCAACACATCCCCACGCTACTAGCTCGACCAGCAGGCAGTCGGAGCGGTCGGCCCGGGGCGGGGCCGGGAACCCCGGGAGGATGTTTAGGGCGGTTGCACCAGGGCCGACACCCGTTGTTCGGCTATGGCGGCCGCGGCGGTGGCGGCCGACTCCGGGGGGACGGCCACCGACGCCGTCGGGTTTCCCCCCTCGTAACCGGCGGGGCGCACCTGCACCGCCACGCCCTCGATGGGGGTGAGCGGTCGGCGTCCCGGCTCGGGCAGCACCACCAGTTGCACCCGTCCGCCCGCGGCCGCCCCCGCGGGGACCTCCACTTCCACGATCCACCAGTCGGGCGGGGCGACCGCCGGGCTGGGGACGGCGTCCCCCCACACCAGGGGCTGTCCGGCGGTCAGGGGGCGGGCGGCGAACCCGGAGGCCTCCACCCTCTCCAGCACGCCCTCCGGCACCCGGCGCCAGACCAGGGACTCTTCCACCGGCTCTCCCCGGGCCACATCCCGGGCCAGGAAAGGGTGGTCGACGGCGGCGTCCGGGCGCAACTCCAGCCACAAGCTGGTTATCACCAGCAGGCCCACCAGCGCCCAACGCCAGTACGGGGGTTTTTCAATCCACAGCATATTCCCAACATAACCAATAATCGGAGGGAAAACAAGGGGGTTGTTTAGGGGCTTCCGAAACGCCTCCGCAACCGGAAAAAGCCCAGGTCAGAGGGGCTCCGGGCGGCGGCGCAGGTCGAGGCGGAACCGGTTTTCGGCGATGATGATGGCTTCCTCGTCGTCCATGGAAAACCAGGAGCGCCCGTCTTCCCCCCACCGGGACCAGGTCTCTTTTTCCAGCCGCCTCCAGGGAATAACCCGGAGCAGGTTCTGCAGGGATCCGCCTTCCGCCAAGATGCGTTCCGCCTCCGGCAGGCATTCCGGGGAATAGGCGGCGCAGGTCACCTGCGGCTTGACGTCCACGCACACCGCGGTTCCCGCGTCGGCGGCCGTCGCCGCCAGCCGCCGCAAAGTTTCGGGCCGCACCAGGGGCTGGTCCACTGCCACCGCCACCACCGGGCAGGCGAACAGACGCAGGGCGGTGACCACCCCCCGCAACGGACCGCGGCCGCCCCCCGGGGCGTCGGGTATCGCCGGCAACCCGGCCAGGGAATCTTTCCGCCCCACCGCCGCCGTCCGGTCGAACACCGACCGCAAAGCTTCGGCCACCCATTCCCCCATCGGCTTCCCCCCCACCGGGGCGGCCGCTTTGTCCCGCCCCATCCGCGCCGACTCCCCTCCGGCCAGGGCCACCCCCGCCACTTCGCCCATGCCGGTTCAGGAACCGGATTTGGAACCGGAGGCGGCGGGTTCCTTGCGGGGCGCGGTCTTCCCGGAGGTTTTCCCGGGGGAGGAACCCTCTTTGGGCTTGGAGTCCGGCGCGCCCCCGTCGCCCCCGCCCTTTTCCCCGCCGGCCGCCGCGCCGTCGGAGGCGGCCGGGGCGTCTTTTTTACCATCTTGTTCGGCGTCTTTTTGGGAGGTCTTTTGGGCCGCGGCCCGGGAGTCGTTCACGTAGAAGCCGGATCCTTTGAACACCACCCCGGCCGGGAACAGCACCTTGCGCAGGGCGGAGCGCCGGCATTGCGGGCATTTGCGCATCGCTTTGGCCTTGAAGCTCTGGAACACCTCGAAGCGGTGCTCGCACTCGGCGCACTCATAGACGTAGGTGGGCATATCAACCTTCGGGTAGGGGCGTTTGGGTGGGGGGGCGCGGTCTTGTTCGGGTTGCGCGCCCCCCAGTCTAGCAACGGGGGGAATAAACTTGTCCGCTATGACGCTTATCGCCTTTGTCCTGGCGGCGGGGGCCTACCTGTTGGGCTCCGTCAACTCGGCCGTGCTGACGGCCCGCTCCCGCGGGGCGGACATCCGGGCGACGGGCAGCGGCAATCCGGGGGCTTCCAACATATATCGCACGTTGGGGGCGGGGCCGGCGTTCCTGGTTTATCTGCTGGACCTGCTCAAAGGTTGCCTCCCCGCCCTGGCCGGGATGTTGCTCGGCGGACCGGGGTGGGCGGCGGGGATAGGGGCGGCGGCCGTCGCCGGGCATTGTTATCCCGTTTTCTTCGGTTTCCGGGGGGGAAAGGGGGTGGCGACCGGCGGGGGGGTCCTGCTGGTGGTCGCCCCGCTGGTGATGGGGGCGGCGGTCGCCGCCTACGCGGTGCTGGCGCTGTGGCTGAGAGTGTCGGCGGTGGGATCGCTGGCCGCGGCCGCGCTGGTGATGCCGGGATTGGTCCTGGCCGGAGTGCGGGGATGGGCGCTGGCGTGGTTCGGCCTGATGCTGGCCTTGATCCTGTGGCGGCACCGTTCCAACCTGTCCCGCCTGCGGGCGGGGGAGGAGAACCGGGTGTGAGAGGCGCATGACCGTGCGGGCGGAAGTGGCCCTGATACCGGCGGCGGGGAGGGGAACCCGCATGCGGCCCGCCACCAATGCGGTGCCCAAGGCCCTGCTGACGGTGGTGGATCGCCCCGGCATCCAGTGGGTGGTGGAGGAGGCGGCCCGGGCCGGGGTGCGGGAGGCGGTGACTGTGGTGGACCCGGAGGCGCAGGCGATGGTGGAACGGCACTTCCGCATGATCGAGGGGCTTCCGCAAATGGGGGGGATCCGGGTGCGCACCGTCGTCCAGTCCGAGGCCAAGGGGCTGGGGCACGCGGTGGCGGCGGGACGGGAGGCGGTGGGGGAGCGCCCCTTCTACGTGATGACCGCCGATGACCTGATCCGCCCCGACCAGGAGGTGCTGCCCCGTTTGGCCGAAGCCTCCGACGGGAGGTCGGTCCTGTGCCTGCGCCGTCTGCCGGAGGAGGCGCTGTCCCAAAAGGGGGTGATCGCGCCCGGAGAGCCCTCGGCGGGAGCGGCGGGGGAGGAGGGGGAAGAAATAGAGGTGGCGGGGGCGGTGGAGAAACCCCCGGCGGGGGGCGCCCCGTCCCGGCTCGCCATCCAGGGCCGTTACCTGTTCACGCCGGAGGTGTTCGACTGTTTGGAAGGGGCGCAACCCGGATACGGGGGGGAGATCCAACTAACCGACGCCATCGACGCCTTGGGGAGGCGGGGGAGATGCCGGGGGTATGTGACCGGGGTAGTTTTCCTGGACACCGGCCACGCCCGGGGGTTTTTGGAAGCCAATCTGGCGTTGGCCGCGGCCAGCCCCGACTACGGAGAGGATACGAAAACGATGATGAAGCGAATGCTGGGGGAGTGAGATGTTGCCGTTGGAGGAAGCCCAGCGCCGGGTGTTGGACTCCGTTTCCCGGCTCCCGGAGACGGAGGCGCCGGTGTGGGAGGCGCGGGGGTTGGCCTTGGCCCGCCCGGTGACCGCCCCCCATGACGTCCCCCCGTTCACCAACTCGGCCATGGACGGGTACGCGGTGCGGGCCGGGGACGTTTCCCGTCCGCCGACGGTCCTGGAGGTGATCGAGGACGTTGCGGCCGGGTCGGTGGCCGCCCGGCCGGTGGCGCCGGGGACGGCCGTCAAGATAATGACCGGGGCCCCCATGCCGGAGGGGGCGGACGCGGTGGCGCGGGTGGAGGATACCGAACCCCTGCCGGGGGCGGTGCGCATTCTCACCTCCCCTCCGCCGGGGACGGCGGTGCGGCCCGCGGGGGGCGACCTGGCCGCCGGGGACCCCGTGTTCGAGGCGGGAGTGCGGCTCGACCACCGCCATTTGGCGGTGCTGGCTTCCCTGGGGGTTTCCCCGACGGTGATCCGCCGTCCGCGGGCGGCGGTCCTGTCCACCGGCGACGAGTTGCGGCCCCCCGAGGAAGGGACCCTGGCTCCCGGCCAGATTCGGGACACCAACCGTCCCCTGCTGACGGGGGCCCTCGCCGAGTTGGGGGCGGAGGTGCTCGATTTGGGAATAGTGGGGGACGACCCCGACCGGTTGCGGGAGACGTTGCTCCGGGCGGCGGAGGAGGCGGACATGGTGATCACCTCCGGCGGGGTGTCGATGGGGGAATACGACCTGGTGAAAGCCATCCTGGGGGAGCTGGGCGGGATTGATTTCTGGCAGGTGGCCATGCAGCCCGCCAAACCCTTCGCCTTCGGCCGCATCGGGAGCGCCCCCCTGTTGGGACTGCCCGGCAATCCGGTGTCGGTGATGGTGGCCTACGAGCAGTTCGCCCGCCCCGCCCTGTTGACCATGATGGGGTCGGCGGCGGTGTTCCGCCCCCGGATGCCGGCCACGGCCGGGCGGGGCTGGGACACGGACCCGGCCAAGACCGTGTTCACCCGGGTGACGGCCCGCTGGCGGGACGGGATCCTGTACGCCCGGCCGAGCGGGGGTCAGATGTCCAATGTCCTGTCCGCCCTGGCCCGGGCCGACGCCTGGGCGGTGATACCGGCGGGGGCGGGGCGGGTGGAGGAGGGGGGGGAGGTGACCCTGGAACTCTTCTCCGCCCCCGAAACCCGGTCCGCGGAGGAGGTTTTGGGATGAGCGGGGAATTAACCCACCTGGACCAGCGGGGGCGGGCGCGGATGGTGGACGTGGGGGACAAGGAGATAACCGACCGGCGGGCGGAGGCGGAGGCCCTGGTTTCCATGTCCGCCGCCACGGCCGAGAAACTGTTCCGCGGTTCCCTGCCCAAAGGGGATGCGGTGGGGGCGTGCCGGCTGGCCGGGATAATGGCCGCCAAAAAAACCCCCGACCTGATTCCGCTGTGTCATCCGCTTCCCCTCTCCGCGGTAACGGTCGACGCGGAGCGGGCCCCGGAGGGGGTGCGGATAACCGCGGCGGTGCGCACCGCCGGGCGCACCGGGGCGGAAATGGAGGCGATGACCGCGGCCGCGGTGGCGGCCCTGGCCCTGTATGACATGGTAAAAGGAACCGAGCGGGGAGTTTCTATTTCCCGGGTGCGTCTTTTGTCGAAATCGGGCGGACATTCCGGGGAGTGGCGGGTGGGCCAACCCGACTGAAACGATCTTCCCGGATGCTTTAACCCCGCATGCTTTAGTAATTAAAGCAAGGGTTGCGGAGGGGGCGGGGCGGGAAATACCGGGCAAACGGGGGAAGGAGGTCTATGCTACCCGCCCGGTATTTAAACAACCCGGAGGCGCAACTAAATGGTCGTGCAACTTTCCCTTATCCTGGTTGCGGTGTGGGCGGTGTTCTTATTGCCCAGCCTGTGGGCCAACCGCCGTTATTCCGCCCTGTATACCACCCGGGAGTTTTCCAACTTCACCCAGGACTTGGACCGGGCCGTCAATCGTTCCGGAACCGGGACGGGAGCGCGGGGATTAACCGGGGACGGGGGTCCGCTGATACGGGAGGAGGTGTTGGCCCGGCGACGGTTGGTAATGGGGATTTTGGTGTTGGCGGCCACGGCGGGAGTGTTGGCTTCTTTGCTGTTTCGCAGCATGGGGGTTTTCCTGTTCAGCCTGTTGCCCCATCTGGCTTTAATCGGATACGTGAGCGCCCTGCGCCGCCTGAAACGCCGCCGTCTGGAAGCGGCCGTCGCCCCGCGTCCCGGCCCGGCCTTGTTGCGCCCGGTGGATGTGAACAGCGCGCCGCCCGCGGATTCAACTCCGGCGGTCAAGTTGGTTTGGTAAGCCGGGGCGGATGTTTTGATCCTGCCGGAACTGGCCGCCGTCGAAGAGGCGGCCCGCGCCGTTTTAGAAGATGCTTTTTCCGCCCGGGAAACGGCCATCGGCAACGGGCGAATGATCATCCGCCGGTCGGCCAACGCCATCCGCAGTCTGCACCGGGGAGAGCGCGCCCGGGCGCGGGAACTGCTGGCGGAGGCGGGGGAAATGCTGGCCGAGTCAACGGCGGCCGTGACCGGCAAACCCGACATCAATCCGGGCATTCTGCACGACGCCGCCAAGGAGTACGCCGAAGCTGCGCTGTTTGCGGCGGTGGCCTACGGCGGGGAACTTCCCATGGCGGAGGAGCTGGGGGTGTCCGCCTCCGCCTATCTGAACGGGCTGGGAGAGGCGGCGGGGGAGGTGCGGCGGCGGATGCTGGACAAGTTGCGGGCGGATGATACGGCGGAGGCGGCGCGCCTGCTGGCGGTGATGGACGAGGTGGCGGACCTGCTCGCCGCCCTCGACTACCCGGACGGAATGACGGGCGGCCTGCGCCGCACCGCCGATGCGGTCCGCGCCTTGGCGGAGCGCAGTCGGGCCGACCTGACCTCGGCCACGGTGGCCGAACGGTTGCGCCGCGATTTGGCCGCGGCGGGGGGCGGGTAGTCCCGGCGGCGCCGTTTTCCGCGCCGGGCGGAAAGGGTAGTAGTATGAAAGCAACGGTTTCAGGGGGGCTGTAGCTCAGTTCGGCAGAGCACCTCGTTCGCAACGAGGGGGTCAGGGGTTCAAATCCCCTCAGCTCCACCGCCCGCGGTCCGCGGGCATTAATCGGGTCGGGTATTTAATAAACGGGGACCGGTCAGCGGCCCTCGGCCACCAGCTCCGGGTTGTAGGGCTCGATCATTATGCATTCGCCGGGGCATTCTTCGGCCGACTCGATCACGTCCTCCTCCATGCCCTCCGGCACCCGGGCCACGCCCCGCGAGCCCTCCGGCCCGTGTCCGTCCCCGTCTTCCCCGTCGAACACGAGGGCGGAGCCGAAATGCTTGGCCTCCTCCTTGACCACCCACAGGCCGTCGTCCCTTCCCTCGAACACGTCCGGCGCTATTTCCTCGCAGATGCCGTCGCCGGTGCACAGATCCTGATCGATCCACACCATCATTTTGCTGGCCATTCCGACCCTCACCTTGCCTTTCCCGCGGATAGGCGCCTTCCCGGAGGACGCCGCAACCCCAAGTATAACCATCGCCGGCGCAAGGCGGGGAAATCGTTTCCGGTCGAGAGCGTCCGGGGCGCGGAACGGGGGACGGAGTCAGGTCGGGGAAAGCCGGTTGGTAAAAATGGCCGGGGCGGGGTATTCTTTATAAACGCGGAAAGCCCCGCGTCGATGACCGTCGCCGATCCGGGGGGCGACCGGGGGCGACGGCCGGGACAGTGAAAGGTTGGAACTCTGGCATGAAAGTCGGTTTGATGGGTTTCGGCCGCATCGGTCGCAATGTGTTTCGCCAACTGCGGGCGGGGGACGGACCGGAGGTGGGGGCCATCTCCGATATCGCCGACCCGGCCGGGTTGGCCTACCTGCTCCGCTACGACTCCATCTACGGTCGTTTTCCCGAGCCGGTGCGGCTGGAGGGGAGCAACCTGGTGGTCGGGGACAGCCGCATACCGATGTTGCAAAGCCGGGAGCCGGGGGAAGCCGATTGGGGGGCCCTGGGGGTGGACGTGGTGGTGCAGGCCACCGGCAAATACCGCACCTCCGAATGGTGTCACCGGCATCTGCGGGCGGGGGCCCGGCGGGTGATACTGGCCTCCACCCCGGAGAAACCGGGCGACCTGCCGTTGTTGCTGAAAGGGGTGAACGACCGGATCTTGGACGATTCCCCGCCGGTGGTGGCCATGGGTTCCAACACTTCCAACGCCATGGCGCCGTTGGTGGAGATATTAAACGAGCGGTTTCAAATGGAGCGGATGTTTTTCACCACCGTCCACGCCTACACCAACAACGCCCGACTGGGGGATGTGCCCAGCGGGGGGTTCCGCACCAGTCGGGCGGCGGGGGAGAACATCATCCCCGCCGAGAGCAACTCCTGCGACATTCTGGCCGCGGTTTTCCCCGAACTGCGGGGCCGGATTTCCTCCCTGTCGCTGAATGTTCCGGTGGACGACGGCTCCACGGTGGATGCGGTCACCCGTTTGGGGGTCCCGGCCGCGGTGGAGGATATAAACGAAGCGGTGCGGACGGCGGCCGCCGACCGTTATCTGGGGACGCTGGGGTTCACCGAGGACCCGATCGTGTCCAGCGACGTGCGCGGCTCCACCTACTCCGGGTTGTACGACAGCCTGGCCGCCATGGTGGTGGGGGGCACGCTCCTCAAAACCGTGGTCTGGTTCGACACCGGTTGGGGATACGCGGCCCGCATCGTGGAACTCATCAAACAATATCTGGGCGGGGAGGGGCCATCGTGAGCGCCCGGGTGGCCGTCAACGGGTTCGGCCGCATCGGCCGGGCGGTGTTGCGCATCATCCTGGAAAGGCCGGAGGCCCCCGTCAACGTAGTGGCGGTGAACGACCTGGCCGACAACGAGTTGCTGGCCTACCTGTTGCGGCGGGATTCTGTTATGGGCACCCTGGACCGCCGGATAACGGTGGGGGAAGGGGTGATGACGGTGGGCGGCCACCACATACGAATGCTCCGGGAGAAAGACCCGGCCCGTCTGCCGTGGGCGGAGTTGGGGGTGGACGTGGTAGTGGAATCCACCGGGGCGTTCACCGCCCGCGCCGATTTGGAGAAGCACCTGCAAGCGGGGGCCCGGCGGGTGTTGCTCACCGTCCCCGCCAAAGACGAGATCGACGCCACCATCGTGTTGGGGGTCAACGACGGGGACCTGGACGCCTCCGCCCGCATCGTGTCCAACGCCTCCTGCACCACCAACTGCCTGGCCCCTTTGGCCAAGGTGCTGCACGACGAGTTCGGGGTGGAGCGGGGGGTGATGACCACCGTGCATGCCTACACCAACGACCAGCGGCTGGCCGATGTGCCCCACAAGGATTTCCGCCGCTCCCGGGCCGCCACCGAGAACATCATCCCCACCACCACCGGGGCGGCCAAGGCGGTGGGCAAGGTGCTGCCCGAGTTAAGCGGCCGCCTGGACGGGTTGGCCATGCGGGTGCCGGTGCCGGACGGCTCGCTGGTGGATCTGGTGGCGGAGGTATCCCGGCAAGTGGATGCGGAGGAGGTGAACGAGGCGGTGCGCCGGGCGGCGGCCGGGCCCATGTCGGCCATCTTGGAGTTCTGCGAAGAGCCGCTGGTTTCCTCCGACATCATCGGCAACGCCCATTCCAGCATTTTCGACGCCGCCATCACCGAGGTTTTGGGCGGCAACCTGGTCAAGGTGGTTTCCTGGTACGACAACGAATGGGGTTACTCCAACCGGGTAGTGGACCTGATGGAAAGAATGGCGGCCTTGCCGTCTCCCGTTTGAGGGGGAGGCCCCCCTCCGGCGACTCCGCTCCGCCGGCCCGGGAGATGAGCCGCCGGGAATACCGGCGGGAGGTGCGGCGGCGGTTGCCCCGGCTGGGGGCGGGGTTGGCGCTGTTCGGGTCGGGGATCGCCCTGCAGGTGGAGGCGGGCCTGGGGCTTTCCCCCTGGGACGTGTTGCACGAGGGTTTGGCCGGGCTGACCTCCCTCAGTTTCGGAGTCACGGCCATCGGGGTGGGCGGGGCGGTGCTGGTTTTGTGGATTCCGCTCCGGCAACGGATCGGATGGGGCACGCTGGCCAACGTGACGGCGGTGGGTTTGATAATCGACGCCGTGCTGTGGGCGGCGGCGGAGCCTTCCGGCCGCTGGTTGCGGTGGGCCGTGTTCCTGGGGGGCGTGTTCATTATGGGGGTCGGTTCCGGACTGTACATCGGCGTCCGCCTGGGGACCGGTCCGCGGGACGGGCTGATGACCGGCCTGGCCGCCCGGGGCCTTTCCATTCGGCTGTCCCGGTTCCTGATCGAGTCGGCGGTGTTGACCCTGGGATGGGCGCTGGGGGGCACGGTGGGGTGGGGGACGGTGGTGTTCGCGGTGACGATCGGTCCGTTGGTTCACTTTTTCCTGGACAAGTTCGACATGGGGGAAATCAGAACGGGCGGGGGAGGCCGGGACGGCCCCCGCTCCGGCAAGAGGCGCGGGAGGGCGCGGCCCGTTTGATATATGTAGTCTGCGGGGGGGCGGCGGCGAGGAGGGGAGGGGATGAGCGTTGCGGGCATAGATCATGAGTCGGTCGGGGCTTGGTTGTCGGAGAACGTCGCCGGGGCGGCCCCCCCGTACCGGTTTGAGGTGATTGCGGGGGGCAACTCCAACATCACCTAATGGGCGGCGGTCGGGGCCGGGGGTTTGGGGGGCGCGGCCCGTTTGAATATATGTAATCTGGGGGCGGCGGCCAGGGAGGGAAGCGGATGAGCGTTGCGGGTATTGATACTGAGTCGGTGGGCGCCTGGTTGTCGGAGAACATCGCCGGGGCGGCCCCCCCGTACCGGTTTGAGGTGATTGCCGGGGGGAATTCCAACATCACTTACCGAGTGACCGGGGCGGGTGGTTCTACTTGGGCGTTGCGTCGCCCGCCGTTGCGTAATGTGCTGGCCACCGCCCACGACATGGTGCGGGAGTTCCGGGTGATCGCCGCCTTGCGGGACACCGCGGTCCCCGTTCCGCCCGCCCTGGGGTTGTGCGAGTCGCCGGAGGTGAACGGGGCCCCTTTCTACGTGATGGGGTTCGTGGAGGGCGCGGTACCGCACGACGCCGGGAGCGGGGCGCGTATTCCGCAGGCGCAGCGGCGCCCGGCGGCGGACAGCGTAGTGGACGCCTTGGCCGCCCTGCATGGGTTGTCTCCCGACGAAGTCGGTTTGGGGTCTTTGGGGCGGAGGGAGGACTACGTGTCCCGCCAGATACGGCGCTGGGCCCGGCAGTGGGAGGCTGTCAAACAGCGGGAGATCCCGGAGATGGAGGAAGCGCGCCGCCGACTGGCGACCCGGATACCGCCCCAGGAGCGGGCGTGCATCGTGCACGGCGATTTTCGGTTGGGAAACATGATCATCGGGGAGGGCCGGGTGCGGGCGGTGGTGGACTGGGAGTTGTGCACGCTGGGGGATCCGCTGTCCGACGTCGGATATCTGGCCAACGACTGGGCCGGACCGGACGAGGAGCCCCTGTGGGTGGAGTCGGTCGCCGCACTGCCGGGCTTCCCGACCAGGGAGGAGATGCTGTCCCGCTATGCGGCCGCCGCCGGTTGCGATCTGTCCGGGCTGGGGTTTTACCGGGCTTTCCAGTACTGGCGGCTGGGGGCGATCCTGGAAGGCGTCTACTCCCGTTACCTGCACGGCGCCCGGGGAGGACCCGGTCAGGGAGAGGAGGATGCGGACCTGGACCTGCTGTCGGGGTCGGTAATCCGCCTGGCCCAAGCCTCCCTGGACCAGCTGGACCGGTTGGACGCCTAAGCCCTCGCGCCCAAGTGTAGACGGCCGTTAGGCGGTCAACGGTTGCCGCCGATTAGAAGCCGCTTCCGCCGCCGCTGCCGCTTCTACCGCCGCTTCCGCCGCCGCCGTTGCTTCCGCCGCTGCCGCTTCCGCCGCTTCCGCCGCTTCCCGATAGTCCGCTTCCGCCGCCGCCGCCATCGCTTCCCGATAATCCGCTTCGGCCGCTTTCCAGGTCGCTTCCGCCGCCGCCGCCGCCGCCGCCATCGCAACATCGGCAACAGCTGTCGCTTCCCGATAGTCCGCCGCCGTCCGGGCCGCCGCTATCGCTTCCCGATAGTCATCCGCCGCCCTCCGGGCCGCTTCCGCCGGGCGGAATTCCGTTTTAGCCATCATCTTATGCTCTTTTCTAATCCGGGTATCCAAGATTATTTTACTTCAGAATAGCCGTTGCCACTTCCCTGGCAGTCGCCCTCATCTCGCTCTTTATAACCTCCGCTACTTCCGTTGCTTCCGCCGCCACCCTCCCCGTCGCTTCCGCCGCCGCCGCCCGTATAGCCGCTTCCGTCGTTTTTGCTTCGTCCGCCTCCGCTTCGTGCGCTTCCGCCGC
This sequence comes from Candidatus Spongiisociaceae bacterium, assembly GCA_965243835.1. Lineage (GTDB taxonomy): Bacteria > Actinomycetota > Acidimicrobiia > Spongiisociales > Spongiisociaceae. The sequence continues at coordinate 2,091,657 of OZ251578.1, read as the reverse complement.
CGCCCGGTAGTCTGCCGCTATCTTGTCCGCCCTCCGCCGGCCCTCTTCCGCTATATCCGCCGCGTGCCTCCAAGCGTTAGCCACCGCCTGCTTCCGGCCTCTTACTTCCGCTTCCGTCCATGATGTCATGAGCATTCCCCTTTTTTTTTTCTAGCCGTCGTCTAATCGGGATTACGGGAAGAAGCGGTCCGGCTTCCGGCTAAGGCTGGTATAATCAGCCGGGCCGTTCGGGGTCTACCCGATGACCGTGGAGCGGCCGCCCCCGCCGGTTCTCGGTAGAGTATGTCATGGATGGCGACCGGTCGGGGCGACCGGTCCGGGGGTGCGTCAGCGGACGATGGCGATTACTTCGCCGGGGCGCACCGTGTCGCCGGGGCGCACCCGCACCTCCACCAGTTCCCCCTCCATCGGGCTGCGGATTTCGTTTTCCATTTTCATGGCTTCCAGCACGCAGATGGGCTGGTCGGCCGCCACCCTGGTGCCCGCCGCGGCCGACACTTTGACGATGGTGCCCTGCATGGGCGAGGTCACCATCCCCGGTTCCCCGGGGCCGGCGGCGGAAGGGCGGCGGGAGGGGGGTCTGCGGGAAGGCCGGGGGGCTCCCCCGGGGGCGGTCACCGTCTCCGGCGTCCAGTAGGCGACCTCGAAGCGCCGTCCGCCCACCTCCACGGTCAGGGAACGGCGGGCCAGGGCCGGGCCGCTTTCCTGGCCGGCCCCCGCTTCCCGGGGCTCCGCCTCGCAGACCACTTCCTCCTCCAGAAAACGGGTGTGGGCTTCCCCGGCGGCGAACACCGGGTGGTCCAGGGCCGCTTTATGGACGGGGATGGTGGTGGACACCCCGCTTATCCGGTATTCGTGCAGGGCGCGTTTGGCGGCGTTGACGGCCTCGGAACGGGTCCGGCCCCACACCACCAGTTTGGCCAAAAGGTTGTCGTAATACTGGCTGACGGCGGTCCCCGGCTCCACCCAGGAGTCCACCCGCACCCGGGGCCCGGCCGGTTCCCGGTAGTCGGTGATGTCGCCCGGGGAGGGAAGGTAATCGGCCGCCGGGTCCTCGGCGTTGATGCGCATTTCCAGGGCGTGCCCCCGCACCTTCGCCCGCTCAAAGGAAAGAGGTTGGCCGTCGGCGACCCGCAACTGCTCGGCCACCAGATCTACGCCGGTGACCATCTCGGTGACGGCGTGCTCCACCTGCAGGCGGGTGTTCATTTCCAGGAAGTAGAAATCGCCCGCGGCGTCCATCAGGAACTCCACCGTCCCCGCGTTGCGGTAGTCGCAGGCCTCGGCGATGGCCAGAGCCGCCCGCCCCAGATCGGCCCGGGCTTTTTTAGACAAGCCGGGGGCGGGGGCTTCCTCGATCAGTTTCTGGTGGCGGCGCTGCACCGAACAGTCCCTTTCGCCGAGGAACACCGCATGTCCGTGGTCGTCGACGATGATCTGGGCTTCGATGTGCCGGGGTTTGACCAGGTATTTCTCCAGGTACACGGCCGGGTTGCCGAAATAGGCCCCGGCTTCCCGCTGGGCCCCCTCCAAGGCGTCGGCCAGCTCCTCCTCGCCCGCCGCCACCCGCATCCCCTTGCCGCCCCCTCCGTGCGCCGCCTTGACCGCCACCGGAAAACCGTAACTGCGGGCCAACTGCGCGGCCCGCTCCGGGTCGGTTACCGCCTCCGTCGTTCCGGGCACGGCCGCCACCCCGGCCGCTTCGGCCATCCGCCGGGAGGAAATTTTGTCGCCCATGACCGCTATCGCCTCCGGCGACGGACCCACCCAGGTGATTCCGGCCTCGATGACCCGCCGGGCGAAGTCGGCGTTCTCCGCCAAAAAGCCGTATCCGGGGTGGACCGCCTCCGCATCCGACTCCCAGGCCGCCTGCACGATGCGGGCTCCGTTCAGGTAGGACTCGGAGGCGGGGGCTCCGCCGATGTTCCAGGCCTCGTCGGCCAGGCGCACATGCAGGGCGTCGCGATCCAACTCCGAGTAGACGGCGATGGTGCGCATGCCCAGCTGGCGGGCGGTGCGGATCACCCGCACCGCTATTTCGCCCCGGTTGGCGACCAGCAAAGACTTCATAGGCTCAGAGACCTGCGCGGAGCGGAAAACCGGGGGCGGCGCGCCGGGTCACAGCGGGATGTTCCCGTGTTTTTTGGGGGGAAGCGAATCCCGTTTGTCGTGCAGCATTTCCAACGCCCGAATGAGGTGAATCCGGCTTTCCCGCGGTTCGATCACATCGTCCACCAGCCCCAGTTCGGCGGCTACGTAGGGGTTGGCGAACCGCTCCTCGTATTCCCCGGTCAGCGTTTGACGCAGGGCGTCGTCGTCCCCGGCTTCGTTCAGCCGGCGGCGGTGGATGATGTTCACCGCCCCCGCCGCCCCCATCACCGCGATCTCCGCCGACGGCCAGGCGTACACCAGGTCGGCCCCCACCCCCCGGGCGTTCATGACCAGGTAGGCCCCCCCGTAGGACTTGCGGGTTATGAGGGTGATGCGGGGGACGGTGGCTTCGCAGAAGGCGTACAGCAGTTTCGCCCCATGCCGGATGATCCCGCCGTGCTCCTGTTCCACGCCGGGCAGGAAACCGGGCACGTCCACCAACGTGACCAGGGGTATGTTGAAGGCATCGCACATCCGCACGAAACGGGCCCCTTTTTCGGAGGCGTGGATGTCCAGGGTGCCGGCCAAGTGGGCGGGCTGGTTGGCCACCACCCCGATGGTCCCGCCATCCATCCGGGCCAACCCCGTCACCAGGTTGCGGGCCCAGTGTTCGTGCACGGGGTAGAACTCGCCGTCGTCCACCACCGCCGTGATCACGTCCCGGATGTCGTAGGGTTGGTTGGGGGAGTCGGGAATCAGCGAATCCAGGGCGTCCTCGGTGCGGCGGGGGGAATCGGAGGGCGGGTAACGGGGGGGCGGCTCCATGTTGTTGGAGGGCAGAAAGGAAAGCAGGTAGCGCACTTCCTCCAAGGCGGCCGGGCCGTCTTCGGCTATGAAATGGGTCACGCCGGAGGTGGCGGCGTGGGTGTTGGCCCCCCCCAGCTCCTCGAAGCTGACCTCTTCGCCGGTCACCGCCTTGATCACGTCCGGGCCGGTGATGAACAGGTGGCTCTGGCCATCCACCTGGTACACGAAATCGGTGATGGCCGGGGAGTAGACGGCTCCGCCCGCGCAGGGCCCCATAATCACCGAAATCTGCGGGACGACCCCCGAGGCCCGCACATTGCGGTGGAAGATGCGCCCGTACCCGTCCAGGGAGGCCACCCCCTCCTGGATGCGCGCCCCTCCCGAGTCTTTCAGGCCGATGATGGGCGCCCCGGTCTGCATGGCCATGTCCATTACCTTCATTATTTTTTCGGACACCGCCCGCCCCAGGCTGCCCCCGAACACGGTGAAGTCCTCGGCGAACACGAACACCACCCGGCCGTCGATGGTTCCGTAGCCGGTGACCACCGCGTCCCCCAACGGGCGCCGGTCTTCGATCCCGAACCCCCGCGCCTGGTGGCGCACGAACATGCCCACCTCCTGGAAGCTGTCCGGGTCCAGCAACAGGGCGATCCGCTCGCGGGCGGTCAACTTGCCCAGTTCCTGCTGTCGGGCGATGGAGCGCTTGCCGCCCGCCTCCCGGGCCTGGTCGCGCAGTTGGCGCAGTTGTTCTATTCGTTGTTCGGTGCCCAAGGCAACCCCTTGTTCTTGTCCCCTATTTAGACCCGGCGGAAGGCATTATGGCTACAGACTATGACAAGATAGACCGGCCGGGCGCTTCCGGCGGGGAAAGGCGGGGAAGATGACGGGTAAGGTTACCCGGTTGCGAACGGTGATATTGGAGGAGACCGGCTCCACCCAGGATGAAGCCCGGGAGCGGTTCGCCGCCGGGGACGGCTCCCCGACGCTGGCGGTGGCCGCCCGTCAGACGCGGGGCCGGGGGCGGAGCGGGGCCGAATGGAAAACAGCCCCGGTTGCGCTCGCGGCTTCGCTGGCCTTTCGCCCCGAATGGCCCCCGGAGTCGTGGCCGCTCATCACCCTCACCGCCGGGGTGGCGGCGGTGCGCGTCCTGCGGGAGGCGGGGCGGGACGGGTTGCGGCTGAAATGGCCCAACGACATCATGCGCGGGGAGCGGAAAACGGGGGGGATCCTGACCGAAGCCCGGCCGGGGCTGGCGGTGGCGGGCTGGGGGGCCAACCTGTTCTGGCCCCGTCCCCCGCCCGGGACGGGGGCGTTGTGGGAAGAGCCCCCGCCCCCCGGCCGGGCGGGGGACCTGGGACGGCGCTGGGCGGAGGAGTTGCTGTCCCTGGTCGGAGGAAGCGCCCCCCGCTGGCCGCGGGAGGAGTATCAACGGGCCTGCGCCACCCTGGGTCGGGAGATCGTCTGGTTCCCCGACGGCCGGGGCCGGGCGGCGCGGGTGAACGCCGCCGGCGGGCTGGTGGTGGAAACCGCCGCGGGGACCATCGTTCTCACCGCCGGGGAGGTCAGGGAAGTGCGCCCGGTTTCCGCCGATTGACCGGGGGCGGCGGGCGGGCGTACCGGGAAAAACGGCGGCGGCGGGTTATCATGGAATCCGGCAGTCCGCCGCGGGCGGGCGGTAATCCTATAATCAGCAACGCGGGAGGCGCGGTGGCCGTTTTAGCCCATGAGGGCGTGGTGGAGATTCTCTATCGGGACTTTCCCATGCCGACCGGGGCCCGGTTCAGCACCGGTTACCTGGCCCGTCCGGACCGGGTGGGCCGGTATCCGGTGACGGTAATGCTCCCCCCGCTGGACGGCATTCGGCCGTGGGTGAAAGACGCGGCCCGCCGCTTGGCCCGCAACGGCTACGCGGTCCTGGTATGCGATCTGACCCGGGGACGGCATCCCGGTGCGGATGCTTCCCCCGAAAGCCGGTTCGCCGCCTACCGGGACGTGGGGGCGCATCGGGCCCGCGCCGACATCGACGACGCCTTGGCCTTCGCCCGCAACGACGCGGCGCAATGGGCCGCTCCGGGCCCGATCGGGCTGATCGGCTGGGACGTGGGGGGGCGGTTCGCCCTTTCCTACGCCGCCCACCGTCCGCAACAGGTGGCGGCCCTGTGCGTGGCCTACGCTCCGCTGGGCGACGATCCGACCCGCGACCTTCACTTGGGCGAGGCCTTGCGGAGGTTGCCCATGGCGGTCCTGGGATTGTACGGGAGCGAGGACGAACTGATACCGGCCGGGGAAGTGGACCGGGCCCAGGAGTTGAACCGGCACGGCCAGTGGATTCTCTACCAGGGGGCGGGGCGCGATTTTCTGGACGACGACTCCGCCGGCTATCACGGCGGAGCGGCCGGCGACGCCTGGGCCCGTATTTTGTCACTGCTGGGCGCCAACCTGGGCTGATGCTTTCGGAGAGGCGGTGATCAGGCCGTCATTTTCCAACCGGGGCGGCCGCCGCCGGTCCCCGGTGCGCCCCGGCCGGGTTCGATCCGGCGGGCGGTTTCGGTATCATTTGCCCGTTCCATAATGTCCCACGACCACCCCGTTCCGCCCCCCCCGTCTCCCCCCGTCGCCGCCCCGACGCGGACGCGTCCCCGCCGCCGATGGATTTTGCGCACCGCGGTGGGGTTGTCGATAGTCGCCCTGCTTACCGCGGCCGGCTTCTACGGGTTGCCCCGCATCGTGGAAATGTTCGGGGGCCGCTTGGCGGACGTCATCCTCGACGAGGCCAGCATCGACGAGGAGGTGGTGGAGGTCCTGCAACCGGTGAGCCCGGCGCAACCCCCCGCCGCGGGCGACGACGGGGAGCCGGCGGCGGAGGGAGACCCCCAGTCCCCCCCCGCGGTCTTGCCCACCACCACTTTTTTGGTGATCGGCAGCGACTCCCGGGAGGATCTGCCGGAAGGACTGGTCAACGACCGGACGCCGGGCCAACGGGCGGACGTGATCATGCTGGTTACGCTGGACGGGGAGCAGGTGCGGGTGCTCAGCATCCCCCGCGACCTGCAGGTGGAAATTGAAGGTTACGGGGCCAACAAGGTGAACGCCGCCTTCGCTTTCGGCGGCTCCCCCCTGATGGTAAGCGCCGTCTCCGAGGAGTTCGGCATACCCATCAACCACTACCTGGAAGTGGATTTCTTCGGGTTCGCCTCCATCGTGGACGAGTTGGGCGGGGTGGATATTTCCTTTCCCTACCGGGCCCGGGATCGCAAATCGTTTCTGGACGTGCCCGCCGGGACCGAAACCCTGAACGGCGAACAGGCCCTGGCCTACGCCCGCTCCCGCAACTATCAGGAACTGCGGGGGAGCGGATGGGTGACCGTGGACGGCTCCGACCTGGGCCGGATACGCCGTCAGCAGACGTTGCTGTTCGCCATGCTGGCCGCCCTGCGCCGCCCGACCATCATTTTCGACGCTTTGGACGTGGTGCGGGCCGCCGGACGCCACTTGACGTTGGACGCCTCCCTGGACCGGGAACGGATTCTGGATTTAGCCGACGCCGCCCGCCGTCTCGACCGGGATAACGTGCAGGTGCACACCTTGCCGGTGGACGCTTTCACCTCCGGCGGGGTGTTCTATCTGCGCCGGTCGGAACCGGAGGCGAGCCGGGTGCTGGCCGCCTTTTTGGGGCTCCCCGAGGAGGAGGCGCCGCCGGTCCCCGCCCGGGAGCCGATTGCGGTGCGGGTTTTGAACGGAAACGGCGGCGGCGGCCAGGCCGCGGTGTGGGGCGAGTTCCTGGAAGGGCGCGGCTTCGACCTGGTGGGGGTGGGGGATGCGGCCGATTTCGGCTTCGCGCAAACGGTGGTTACGGTGCGGCCGGAGGACTTGGCTTTGGGGGAGCGGGTGACCGCCGCCCTGGGGTTCGGGGTGGTGGAGGCCGGTTCGGTGCGCGAGGGCACGGATGCGGTGGTGGTGGTGGGGGCGGACGCCTTGCCGGGATGAGGCCGCGCCCGGACGCGTCCTCCGGGGAGACGGCTCTCGCTCCGCTGGCGGTGATCGGGGCCGGTTATGTGGGGGTGGTGCAGGCGGCCGGCTTGTCCGCCCTGGGCGGAAGGGTGCGGGTGGGGGAGCGCGACCCGGCCCGGGTGCGCTCCCTGGCCGCGGGGCGGGTCCCTTTCTACGAACCCGGCCTGGACGAGCTGTTGGCCCGGGAGATAGCCGCAGGCGGGCTGAGTTTCCACGTTTCCAACCGGGAGGCGGCGGAGGGGGCGGAGCTGGTTTTCATAACCCTGCCCACCCCCTCCGACGAGACGGGGGCGGTGGATATTTCCCTGGTGGAGCGGGCGGCGGCGGAACTCGCCCCCGGTCTGGGGCCGGAGGCGGTCCTGGTTCTCAAATCGACGGTGGGATTGGGGGCGACGGAGGCGGTGCGGCGGGTTTTGCGGGAGGCCGGGTCGCAGGCGGAGACGGCGTGCAACCCCGAGTTTCTGCGGGAGGGGAGGGCCGTGTCCGATTTCTTCTCCCCGGACCGGATCGTGGTCGGGGCCGCCGACGAACGGGTCGCCCGCCGGGTGGCCGCCGCCTACCGGGGGCTGGCCGAGCGGGGATGGGAGGGGAAAACGCTCCTCACCGACCCGGCCTCGGCGGAGATGATCAAATACGCGGCCAACTCCTACTTGGCGACCCGCATCACTTTCGCCAACTCCATCGCCAACCTGTGCGAAGCGACCGGGGCGGAGGTGGACGATGTGCTGGCCGGAATGGGGGCCGATCGCCGGATCGGGGACCAGTACCTGGCCCCGGGTCCCGGCTTCGGGGGTTCCTGCTTCCCCAAAGACACCCGGGGTTTGGCGGCCGCCGCCCGGCGGGCCGGGTACCGGTTCCGGCTGGTGGAGGAGGTGATCGAGTCCAACCGCCGTCAGACGGACCGCATCCTGGACAAGGTGCGGGCCGCGGCCGGGGGAGGGCTGGCCGGGAAAAAGATAGGGCTGTGGGGTTTGTCCTTCAAGGCGGACACCGACGATGTCCGGGAGTCACCTGCGGTGAAACTGGCCGAATCCTTGACCGGCGAGGGGGCGGAGGTGCGGGCCTACGACCCGCGGGCCGGCGACGTCCCCGGGGCGGCGCTCCGCGTTCCCGCCGCCTTGGAGGCGGCCGCCGGGGCGGATGTCCTGTTGATCGCCACCGAATGGCCGGAGTTCCGGGAGGCGGACCTTTCCCGGGTAGCGGAGGCGATGGCCGGCGCGGCGGTGGTGGACGCCCGCAACCTGCTGGACCGCGCCGCCGCGGAGCGGGCCGGGTTGTCCTATACGGGGGTGGGCCGGTGAGGGCGGCGGTGACCGGCGGGGCGGGTTTTCTGGGGTCGCATCTGGTGGATCGGCTGGCGGAGGAGGAATGGGAGACGCTGGTGGTGGACAACCTGGCTACGGGCCGGGTTTCCAACCTGGCCGCCGCCCGCCGCCGCGGCGCGGTGGGGGTGCACCAGCTGGACATCACCTCGGACGAGCTAACGGGGGCCTTGGAGCGGTTCGCCCCCGAGGTGGTGTTTCACTTGGCCGCGCAGACTTCGGTTTCCGCCTCGGTGGCCGACGCCAAATACGACGCCATGGTGAACATCGTGGGCAGCCTGAACGTGCTGCAGGCCGCTTCCGCCGCCGGGGCGCGGCGGGTGGTGTTCGTCTCCACCGGCGGGGCCATCTACGGGCGGACCAGCTGGCTCCCCACTCCGGAAACGGAAAATCGCAATCCCGAATCGCCGTACGGGGTTTCCAAGTTGGCGGTGGAGGGCTATCTGCGATTGTGGCGGGAGGCCCACGGCCTGGAATATGTGATCCTCGGTCCCTCCAACATTTACGGTCCCCGCCAGGACCCGCACGGCGAGGCGGGCGTGGTGGCTATTTTTTCCCGGGCCTGCCTGGACCGCACCCCGCCCGTCATTTTCGGCGACGGCGAAGACACCCGCGACTACGTGTACGTGGAGGACGTGGTGGATGCGCTGGTGCGGGCGGCGGAGCGGGGAGAGGGTTGTTTCTACAACATCGGAACCGGCGTGGAGACCAGCGTCAACCGGTTGTACGCGTTGGTGGCCGGGGAGGCCCGGTTCGGAGGGGGGGCCGAATACGCCCCGCCCCGCCCGGGCGATATTCCCCGTTCCTGCCTGGATTATTCCCTGGCCCGCCGGGAGCTGGGCTGGGAGCCGTACACCCCGCTGACGGAGGGGGTGGCGGCCACGGTGGAGTGGTTCGCCGACCCCGATTGAGTCCGGGGTCGGGGGGCGGGGGAACTATCGAAACAGGTCGTCGGCGGGGCGGCGGATCAAATCGGCCGCCCGCCCGTCTCCATCCGGGTATTCCAGTCCCCTGATCACCGCCGCCGGGATTTGGCGGGTCTTGCCCATAACCAGCTCGGCGGCGGCGGCCGCTTCGTCGGCCACCGCCACTTCGGTAACCTCCAGGATGTTGCCGTGGGCGTCGCGCCGCCCCCGGTGATCGGCGATGGCCGCCAAGCCGGAAATTCCGATGGCCACGTCCACCAGCCCGTGGCGCCAAGCGCGTCCGTGGGTGTCGGAGATGATCACCCCCAGCTTCACCCCGGCCGCCGCCTCCAGCCGGATGCGGATGCGGCGGGCGGAGCGATCGGGATCCGCGGGCAACAGGGCCGCCCATCCGGGGGCGATATTGGATCTGTCCACTCCGGCGTTGGCGCACACCAGGCCGTGGCGGGTTTCGGTTATCACCAACCCGCCCCGGCGGCGCAGGACAGCGACCGCCTCCCGTTCGATCAGGTCGGCATGGGCCTGCGGATCGGATCCGACCTCCACCAGCCTTCCCTCCGCTTTCGACACCAGTTTGTGGGTGACCACCAGCACGTCCCGCTCCCGCAGGACCACCCCGGACCGCTGCAGGCCGTCCGCCAACAGGCGGGCCGCGTCGTCGCCCGGTTGCGCCTCGCCGATGTGCCGCACGGGAATGACGGACAGGGTCATGGGGAATCAAGCAACCGGCGGGCCAGGGCCGTCGCCGCCTCCGGCGCCGCGATGCGGGTGTCAGCTGCCAACGTCCGCACCCCCGCCGCGGCCAGGGCGGGGACATCGGCCGCGTCCCCCTCGTCGATCACCAACCGGGACAGCAACCCCCGGTAGGCGGCGGCCACTCCCTGGTTGCCCTCCGGCAGGCCCAGCGAGGCCATCACCCGGTCGGCCGGACCTTTCAGGGCCCGGCCTCCGAACAAGGGGCTGACCGCCGTCACCCGCTCCGCCCCGGCCACGGCCCGGGCGATGTCGCGCACCGCCAGGATGGGCCAGATGGACAGCGGCGGATTGGAAGGGCCGATCACCACCAGATCGGCGGAGCGGATAGCCTCCGCCGCTCCGGGGGCGGCCTGCGCCCGTTCCGCTCCCGGGAAGCGGACCGCGGCCACCCGGTCCCGGTGACCGCGGCGCACGAAGTAGTCCTGAAAGGAGAGCCGCTCCCCGGAGTCGGTTTCAATTTCGGTGGCGAGGCGTTGGTTGGTGGCGGGGATGATGCGGGAGCGCACCCCCATTCGCTCCGCCAGGGAAGCGGTAATTTCATGCAAAGGGTCCCCGGCTTGCAGGCGCATGGTCCGGTACAGGTTGAGGGCGGCGTCGGCGTCCCCCACCCGAAAGGAGGTGTCGACCCCCAGCTCCGCCAAGCGCTCCATCAAAAGCATGGTGTCGCCGGCCCGGCCCCAACCGGCTTCTCCCTCCACACCGGCTAGCGTATAGAGCACGGTGTCCAGATCGGGGGAGACCGAAAGGCCGTAGCAGGTTTCATCGTCCCCCACGTTGACGATCACGGAGGCGTCCACCCCGGAAAGGAGTTCGAAGCCGCGCGCCAGGCGGGCGCCGCCCACCCCGCCGGACAAAAGGGCCGCCCGCATGTTCACCGTCCGGTCCCGCCGCCGGGGGCGCTAACGGCGAATGATCGCCCCGGGCCCGGCCCCGGGTCCACATGGCCCGTAAGGACTGACGCAATGAGGTTCGCATGACGAGGTGCGCATGACATCATCATCCCATCCTTCCGGTCGTCCGCGGGTAGTGGCGCTGGTCATAGCGGGCCGGGGAACCGACCCGGCGGAACTGCTGGCCGCCTTGCGAGCCCAAGTTTACGAGCCGAGCGCGGTGGTGCGGGTGTCGGGGGCGGCGGAGGCCAACCGGCGCATCGCCGAAGGGCGCATCCCCGCCGACTACTACTGGTTGCTCGACGACTCCGCCGTTCCCCGCCCCGGCGCCCTGGCCGAGTCGGTGGGGACGGCGGAGCGGGTGGGAGCGGCCATCGTCGGCTCCAAAATTCTCAACCTGCGCCGCTCCGAGGAGATCCTGTCGGTGGGCGGGGCCACCGACGTGTTCGGATATCCGTACACCGGTTTGGAGCGGGGCGAAGTCGACCAGGGGCAGTACGACGTGGTCCGGGATGCGGCCTATGCGGAGCCCGCCGCCCTGCTCATCCGCCGCGACTTGGCGGAGGGCATCGGCGGCCTGGATGAAAAACTTCCCTATCTGAGCGCCGGTCTGGATTTGTGCCGGCGTTCCCGGTTGCTGGGGGGACGGGTGGTGATCTCCCCCCGTTCCGAGGTGCTGCGCCCAGAATCGGCGGAAGTGCGGCCCTCCACATGGCGGGAGCAGGCGGGGCGGATACGGGTCATGCTCAAAACCTACTCGCCCCTGACCCTGCTGTGGACGCTTCCCGCCTTGTTCCTGCTGGGGCTGGTGATGGGGATCTATCGTATGTTCAACAGGTCCCTGCGCGGGCCGCTGGACTGGCTCCGCGCCTGGTTGTGGAACGTTTACCATCTCCCTTCCACCATCGGTTCCAGATCCCGGGCGGCCTCCATCGCGGGAGACAACGAAACCTTTCGCTACCAGGTGAAAGGGTCGGTGCAACTGCGGGAGCTGGGATCCGCCCTGGGGTATTTGCTGGGGAGCGGAGAAGCCGAGGACCAGGAACGGGGCCTGGAGGACGCCTCCCCGGCTTTTTGGCGGCGCCCGGCGGTGGCGGCCGCTCTGGCGACGGCCGTTTTTCTGCTGGTTTACAACCGTTCGCTGCTCGGCGACGGCCTGCCGGTCACCGGTTTCGCCCTGCCCCTGGCCGACCCGGTCGGGGACGTATTGCGCGCCTATGCGGGGGGATGGCACCCGGCGGGGCTGGGTTCCCCCGCACCCATGCATCCCTCGGTGGGGGCCGCGGCCCTGATCCAGTTGCTGCTCGGGGGGCGGGGCCCGTTGGCCGCCACCCTGATAACGGTCGGGTCGGCGGCGTTGGGAATGACGGGGACCATGCGCCTGGCGCGGCGCATGGGTTTGGGGCATGTCCCCCGTTTCCTGGCGGCGGCGGCGTATACGGCGGGAGTTCCCGTTCTGGCTTTGGCCGGGGAAGGGTACTGGCCGGCGCTGGCCGCCCTGGGCGGCCTGCCCTGGGCCTGGGCGGGGATCGCCGCCCCCCCCGCCGCCCATTGGCCGGGGCGGGTGGGCCGCCTGGGGCGGATCGGCCTGGCCGCCGCCTGGTCCGCCTGTTTTCTGCCGGTGTTGGCCGCGGCCCCGGCCCTCTTCGGAGTGACGTGGGCGGCGGCCACCCGTTCCTGGCGGCCCTTGTGGAAGGGAATGTTCGGTTCGGCGGCGGCGGTTGCGGTTCTCTTCCCCTGGCTGGGGGTGCGGGACATAGGGGAAATCTGGGGGGAGGGGGTCCCTTTCCATCTGGACGCCCCTCTCTGGTTTGCGGTACCGGCCCTGTTGGCATTGGGGGCGACGGCGGCGGCGGGAAGGGGGCGTCCGGCCCGGGCCGCCCTGGCGGGGGGGTTGCTGGGATCGCTGGGGTTCATGGCGGCCCGGTCGGCGGAGCTGGGCGCGGGACGGGAGGTGACCGCGGCCGGCCATGTGCTGGCCGCCTTGGGGCTGGCGGTGGCGGCCGCGGGGGCGGTGGCGGCTCCGGGGGCTTTGGTCGCCGCCGGGACATGGCGCCGTTCGCTATGCCGGGCGGGACTGGCGGGGGCGGTCGCCCTGGCCTTGCTCGCCCTGCCCGCCCTGCCCGGAGGCCGGGCCGGTTTGGACGACGACCGTTTCGGGGAGCCCGCCTTCGCCGCGGTGCGCTCCGATGAGTACGGACCCTATCGGATGTTGCTGGCGGGTCCCTCCGACTCCCTTCCCGGGGAGCACCGCCGGTTGGAGGACGGAACCGCCTACCGGCTGGTCAACGGCGAGATGAGTTATCCGCAGGCCTGGTTGCCCGCTCCCCTTTCCGGGGACTTGGAGCTGGCGGGTTCCCTGGAGTATTTGGCGGAGGGGGGCGAACGCCGTCCGGGACGGACGCTGGCCGAATACGGGATCCGGTGGGTGGTGTTCACCGGGGAAAGCGCGTTGGCCGACGCCCTTTCCCCGCAACTGGATATGAGGCTTCTCACCGGCCTCTCCGACCGGGTCCTGGAAAACGAAGCGGAGGCGTACCGGGCGGTGACCGATCGGGGACGGCCCTGGGCGCCGACCGGAGGGGGCTATGCGGGGCAGGCGGGCGCGGGAAGGGCGATTCTGGCCGAAAACGCCGATTTGCGGTGGGGTCCGGACGCAACGCAGTCGGGATGGGCGGTGGAGGTGGCGGCGGCGGAGGGCCGGGCCGGGTTCGGTCCGGTGGAGAGTTTCCAGACGCAGTCCCGGTTGGCGTTGGCCGCGGCCGGCCTGCTGGCGGCGGCCTCTTTGGTCGGACGCCCCCGGCGGGCGCCCCGGGCCGTACGGGACTCCCGGGACGAAAACGGGCCGGTATGAGGCGGCTCTTGTCCTTGTTGGCGATGGGATTGCTGCTGGCGGCGGCGGTCGCCGTCCCCGCGCCGGCGGACCGGGACCCGAATGCGGCGGCCGGCCGGTCCGGGACGGTCGGGGAGGGGCGGGGCCGTTACTTCAACTGCCCCTGGTCGGTGCGGGACAACTTCAACGCCTCCCGCTTCGCGCTGGTTTCCGCCGTCCCGACTTCTTTTCTGGTTTCCTACCTGGCCAACGGACGCATGCTGTCCGGTCCGGTCGGCTCCGTAGCGGCCGGAGGCGGCGTTTCCCTGCCCAACACCCGGGTGATAGGCAACACCCCGGCCCTGGCGGAAATGAGCGGGGCCCCCTCCGCGGCGGCGGTTACGGCGGCCGGCGAACGCCTGCTGGCCGGCTATCTGTGTCCGGCGGCCGTTCCCGGCGCCTGGCATCTTCCCGGCGGTTCCGCCAACGAGGGCGAGAAACTTACCCTGCACGTGCTCAATCCGTTCACCGAGGACGCCCGGATCAGCCTGCGGGTGTTCAGCGAATTCGGGGCGGAAGCGGCCCGGGATCTGGAGTTGTTGAGCGTCTCCGCCCGGCGCCTGCGCCGGTTTGATTTGCATGACCTGTTTCCCGGGCGCCGCTCCCTGGCGGTGGTGGTGGAGCAGACGTCCGGTTTGACCGTCCCGGTGATGGAGTGGGAGACGCCGGAGGAGCGGGCGGTGTGGCCCGGTTCCGCTCCCGACGAAGCATGGGAGTTTCCCGCCGCCGGAGTGGAGGGACTGGCCGCCGACCTGGTTTTAGCCAACCAGTCCCTGATCGAGGTGACGGTGACCATGGAAGTGTTCGACGCGGTGCGGTCGCTGTTGGAGAGCAGTCAGTACGTGATTCCGGGGCCCGGCCTGCTCCGCATCCCGCTCGACGAAGTTCCGGTGCGGGACTTCGGGGTGCGGCTGACCGGCGATTTGCCGTTCAGCGCCGCCCTGGTGGGCGCGGGCGGGCCGGAGGCGACGGCGGCCGCGGCCGGGGCTTCCGTACTGGCCGAGGAGTGGCTGGTTCCCGGTCCGGGAACGGCCCCCGCCGACTTCCGACTGCGGATACTGAACACGGGGGTGTCCGACATCGACGTTTCCTACCGCAACGCGGGCTTGGGCGGTGCGGGCGGGGGGCAAACGGTGACCGCGGCCGCGGGGACCATCGTCACCGTGGACGCAGCCGATGCCGGTTTGTCCGGTCTGCTGTTGTCCGGTTCCGCCTCCTTCAGCGCCGCCTGGTGGGCGCGGGACGAACAAGGCCGGATAATGATGGGAGAAGCCCATCCCGTCGGGGGGTAAGACCTATATATAATCCTATATATAATATGGAGTAGCCTGGCAAGGCCCGGAGACCCCGGTAACAGGAGGATAAAATGACGACCCGGTTGGTAACGGACCGACTGATGGAACTCACCAGTCTGTGCGCGCTGTTCCCCGTGTCCCGTTTGTGGCTGTTCGGTTCCGCTACCGGCGATAATTTCCGGTTTGACAGCGACCTTGATTTCCTGGTGGAATTCGGTGCGTTGAACGGTCGTTCCTATTCCAAATCATTTTTCGGGCTGTTGGACGCCTTGGAAGACCTGTTTGAGCGGCCGGTAGATTTGGTTATCGTCAAAAATATCAGCAACCCTTATCTATGGAAATCGATCTTGAAAACCCGGAGGCTCCTCTATGAGGTCGATCAAAAAGTATCTGTATGACATCGTCCGCGCCATCAAGCAGATGCGCGAGCATACGGACGGTGTAACCCTGGAAATATATTTGCGCGAGTTCGACGACCAAATAATATGGAATACGGTGCAACAAGACCTGCCGATTTTGGAGGGAGAGGTGCGGAAATTGCCAGCGGATAGCAGTATTGAATAGCTGGGGACGTGCAGTAATGGACGGCGAGGTTTTGATCCGGGTTTCGGCGGTGGTTGCGCTAGCCGGATTGGCGGTTTTGGTCGCCTTGGCGCGCCGCTCGCCCGCCCCGTCTCCGTTGCCGGTGGAGGGGCTCCTGTCCGGTCCCGGCGTTTACCTGTTTACGGCGACGGCCTGCGACGCCTGCGACCGGGCCCGGGAGGTCTACCGGTCCGTGTTGGGCGCCGACGGGTTCGTCGAACTCACCTGGGAGGAACATCCCGACTTGCTGACCAGCCTGGGCGTGGGGGAAATACCGGCGGGGGCGGTGGTGGACGACTCCGGCCAAGGGGTCGGGTTTTTGGCGGGGGCGCCCCGACCGGCCCGGTTGCGCCGGACGGCGCGCCGCGCGGGCATACGCTGGCCGTAGCGGGCCGTACCGGGCCGGGCCCTCCCCCGGCGGGAGTAGGGTTTCGCCCATGGCCTATCCGTGCGTTCGTTGCGCCGGGCCGGGTGCCTCCCTGTTAATCTGCGACTACGAGCGGGCCGAGATCCGGTTTGAGGATATTCTCGCCCCGCCCGACCCTTTCCGGGGTTGGGCCCTGTGCCTGTACTGCGGCGACCGCATCACCGCCCCCCGGGGATGGATCTTGTCGGACCTCCGCACCGCCCACCGCCTGTTCGCCCCCTACTGACCCCCGGAGCGGCTTCGGTGAGGGCGGCGGGTAACATGGCGCTTTCCGGGTTCACCATCCTGAACGGAGGCTATAGATGACCGAAGCGGACCGCGCCCCGGCCGCGCCCGCGGCCCGCGAACGGTGGTTGCGGTATTTCCCGTGGATCGCCCTGTCGGCCGCCTCGTTGGCCGTGCTGGTGTCCATGGCCCCCGATCTGCTGTTCGTTTCCAACACCCCCACCGGCGGGGACCTGGGCGCCCACGTTTTCGGCCCCGCCTACATGCGGGACGTCCTGTTGCCGGGCGGCCGCATCCAGGGTTGGTCCAACGGCTGGTACGCCGGTTTCCCCGTTTTCTATTTTTACTTCCCGCTTCCCGCATTGTTCATTGTGGCCTTCAACCTGATTTTCCCCTACGGGGTGGCTTTCAAGCTGATGACGCTGGTCGGGTTGCTGGCCCTGCCGTTCGCCCTCTACTTCCTGGTGCGCTCCATGCGCATGAACCGCTTGGTGTCCGCCTTGGCCGGGGTGTCGGGGGCGATGTACGTTTTTATGGAAACCCCCACCCCGCAGATCTTCGGGGGGACCATCGCCTCCACCCTGGCGGGCGAGTTCACCTACTCCTGGTCCTTCGCCCTCTCCTTCGTTTACTTGGGATGCCTGATGCGGGTCGTCTACGACCGGGAGCGGAAATATCTCCCCTGGGCGGCCATCGCCTTGGCGGCCACCGCTCTCTGTCACCTGATCCCCACCTTGATGGTGGTGTTCGCTTCCCTGGTGGTGGCGCTCACCCGCGTCAAACGTTTGCAGACCGTGGCCGGAACCTGGATTTTCGGGTTCGCCTTGGCCGCTTTCTGGGCCTTGCCGCTGTTGGTCAGGCTGGGGCTGTCCAACGATATGAACTGGAGTTCCCTGGCCGGGTGGGACGAGTTGCTCCCCCCCGAGTTGTGGCCGTGGATGCTCTTGGGGGCGGTGGGAATGGTCGTCGCCCTGCGTTATACGATACGGGCCCTTCCCCTGGTTTTGCTTACCCTGGTCCCGGTCGGCGGCTATTTCCTGCTGGACCAGGGGGCCATGCTGTGGAACGGACGGGTGTTGCCCCAGTGGTTCTTCGGCTGGTTCCTGTTTTCGGGGATTGCGATGGGATGGGGGCTGGTTTTGCTGTTGCGCCGTTTGCCGGACCGGTTCCGGACCGTATGGTTTCAAGCCGGTTTTGCGATAGCGGTGTGGGCGGCGGTGTTCGGGGCTTCCATCGGCGGGGAGGGGCTGGGCGGCGGGGGACGATGGGGTTGGGTGATGGAGCGCATCTCGGAAGCGGACCGGGCGTTGCTGGTGGCGGCGGTGGCGGCGGTGGCCCTGTTGATCGCCCCCCGCACCCTTCCCACCCGGATGACGTTGTGCTGCACGGCCGTCGCTTTTTTTCTCCTGCCCCCGTTTATGGGAACCCTCACCGCGGAAAACTACGTGAACTCTTGGGCCCGCTGGAACTACGAAGGCTACGAGGGCAAGGAGGAATGGGACGAATACCGGAATGTGATGGCGGTGGTGGGGGATTTGCCGCCGGGACGGGTGCAATGGGAATACAGCAAGGATATGAACAAATACGGGACCCCGATGTCGTTGATGTTGTTTCCCTACTGGACCCGGGGCACGCATCCCTCGATGGAGGGACTCTTTTTCGAGTCGTCGATTACCACGCCCTTCCATTTCCTCAACTCGGCCGAGATGAGTTTCAAGGCCTCCAACCCCATCCCCGGCCTCACCTACTACAACCACACCCTGGAGCGCGGGTTGCGGCATATGAAACTCTTCAACGTTTCCTACTACGTGGCGTTCACGGACGAGGCCAAGTCCCGGGCCGACTTCTATCCCGAACCCGACTTGGAACGCGTGGCGGAGACGGAGCCGTTCGTGATTTACAAGTTGCCGGAAAGTTCCCTGGTGGAGCCGGCGGTCAACCGGCCCTGGGTGTACGATGCGGAAGACGAGTCGCCGTGGGAGGCGCTGGGCAGGTTGCTCCGTCCCCGGGAGACCGAATTTTTCCAGGATATGGCCTTGCGCTGGTACGACGACTTGTCCCTGATCGACCAGTGGGTGACCGAGGACGGCCCCCCCGAATGGCAACGGGTGGGGATCGAGTTGGACGGCGCCCATGTTCCGTTGCATGAGACGGGGGAAGTGTCGGAGGTGGTGTTGGAGGACCACCGCATCGCCTTCCGCACCACCGCGGTGGGAACGCCCCATCTGGTGAAGGTGTCCTATTTTCCCAACTGGCGGGCGCGGGGGGCGGAGGGGCCGTGGCGGGCCACTCCCTCGCTGATGGTGGTCATCCCCACCGAGGAGCAAGTGGAGATCACTTTTGAACGCACCTGGGCGGAATGGGCGGGCGGGGGGCTGACCCTGGCCGGCTTGGCGGCGGTGGCGGCGTGGTTCGCGGTGCGCGGTTACCGGGCGTTTCTCCGCCGGCGCGCCCACCCCGCAACTGACGGGCTTCCGGAGGAGGACGGGGGGCCGGGGCCGAACCCGCCGGAGCTAAACGGCGGGGGGCGGGCGGCGCCGGAGGGAACGGCGCAGGCTGAACAAGCCCCGCAGGAGGCGGAGCGAACGTCGGGGGGGCCGTAGCTCCTCCAGCGCCACGGGGACCTCCTCCATCCGCAGACCGGACAACTCGGCCCGCATCAACAGTTCCGTAGGGAACAGGTCGTCGCTCCGTTCCGTATTCCCGAGCAGCGTTTCCGCTGCCGGGACGCGCAGGGCCGCCACGCCGCGGAAAACGCCCCGCCCGGTTCCGGTTAACCGCCGCGCCGCCCGGTCCCGGACGGCCGCGGCCCAGCGGCTCCGGCGGGAGCGGCCCGGCCGGGAGGGGGAGCAGGTAACCAAATCGGCCTCGCTCGCCAACACCCGGTTGACGAACTCCCCCGAGAACAAGTCCAGATGGAACAGGATTATCCACTCCCCGCCGGAGGCCGCCGCCTCCTCCATCCCCCGGCGCACCGCTGCCCCGTAGCCGGGGGCGGCCAGTCGCAGGACCCGGAGTCGGGGATCATCGGCGGCCAAGGCGGTCGCCTGCCGGCCGGTGTCGTCATCCGAGCCGTTTTCCACCAGGATTATCCGATAGTCGGAGCAGGCCGACCGCACCTCCCCGGATATCTGCCCCAAGGCCGGTTCCAGAAAAGGGCCTTCGTTGCGGACCGGGACGACGATGGTCAGCGGGGTTGTCATGCAGAGGGGGAGTGTAGGGTTCGCCGGACGGGCCGTCCCCGAACCGGAAAGGAAGGGCGTGTGGGTCGCTTGGACGTCATCTTCAAAGCCTACGACATCCGGGGGCGGGTCGACAACGGCGACCTGGACGAGGAGGCGGCCCTGGCGGTGGGGCGGGCCTTCGCTTCCTTCACCGGGGCGGAGCGGGCGGCGGTGGGGCGGGATTTCCGGGAGTCCTCGGACGGGTTGGCCGCCGCTTTTACGGCCGGGATGAACGAGCAGGGGGCGCAGGTGACGGACCTGGGGCGGGTTCCCACCGACGTGGTCTATTTCTGTTCGGGCCGCATGGACGTTCCGGGGGCGATGATCACCGCCTCCCACAATCCGGCGCAATACAACGGAATAAAGTTGTGCCGCCGGGGGGCGGCCCCCATCGGGGAGGAAACCGGATTGCCGGACATACAAAAGTTGGCCGCCGGGTCCCCTCCGCCCCGGGCCGGGGAGAAGGGGACGGTGCGCTCCTACGACCCGCTCCCGGACTACCTGGAGCACCTGCTCCGCTTGGTGGACCCTTCCCGGATCGGTCCGTTGCGGACGGCGGTGGACGGCGGCAACGGGATGGCGGGGGTGGCGGCGGAGCGCCTGTTCGACCGTTTGCCCGCCCGCTTGTCCGGCTTGTACCTGGAACCGGACCCGGCTTTTCCCAACCACCCCGCGGACCCGCTCGTCCCGGAGAACCTGGCCGACCTGATCGCCAAGGTGCGGGCGGAGGAGGCTGATTTGGGGGTGGCCTTCGACGGGGACGCCGACCGGGCGGTGTTCGTAGACGAGGGCGGGACGGTCCTGTCCGGGAGCGCCGCTACTTCCATTATCGGTTCCTGGTTTCTGAGCCGGGAGCCGGGGGCGCGCATCGTGCACAACCTGATCTGCTCCCGGGCGGTTCCCGAAATTATCCGGGAGCGGGGAGGCCATCCCGTCCGCACCCGGGTGGGGCATTCCTTCATCAAGCAGGTGATGGCGCGCACCGGGGCGGTGTTCGGGGGGGAACATTCCGGCCACTACTACTTCCGGGACAACTACGGAGCGGACAGCGGGATGCTGGCCATGCTGGTTTTGATGGCCGTCCTGACCGGGTCGGGGGAGCCGTTGTCCCGGTTGCGGGAGCGTTGCGAGAGGTACGCCGCTTCCGGGGAGATCAACCTGCCGCTGGCCGGCCCCGGGGAGGCGCAACGGGCGTTGCGGGCGGCGGGGGAGGCGTTCCCGGAGGGGCGCCTGGATTTTCTGGACGGGGTGACGGTGGAGGCGGACGGGGGGTGGTTCAACCTGCGGGCGAGCAACACCGAGCCGCTGTTGCGCCTCAACGCCGAAGCCCCCGACCGGGAGCGGTTGCGGGCCCTCGTGGACCGGGTGCGGGCCGCGGTCCAGGCCGCGTCCCGCGGCTGAGAGAGGCGGGGGCCGGGGCGGCGGGAAAAATGTCGCACCCGTTCTTTACCTTGAACCCCATGTTCTGTTTGAACTGCGGAGAATGGCTGGGCCGGTCCGGTACGGAACGGGTTGCGCGCGGTTTCTGCCGTCGGTGCGGGGCGCGCCTGCGCCGCGCCGGCCCGGCCCTGTTGCCCGGCGGGTTGCGGACGGCTTCCGCTTTCTGGCACCAGGGTCCGGCGCGCCGGGCGGTCCACATTCTCAAATACCGGGGGGTGGACGCGGCGGCCGCGCAACTGGCCGGGCACTTGGCGGAGTTGCTGCCCCCCGGCGTTGCGGCCCTGGTCCCGGTTCCCCGTCCGGCGGTGCGGCGCCTCGCCTACGGAACCGACCCCGGGCCCCTGTTGGCGCGCGCCCTGGGGCGGGAGGTCGGTTTGCCGGTGGCCGAAGTGTTGCGCGCCTCCCCCCTGCGGCGCAGCCAGGTGCGGCGCCGGAGCCGGTGCGGGGCGCGGTTTCGGTTGGCGGCCCCCTTCCCGGAGCGGGCGGCGCTGGTGGACGATGTGCTGACCAGCGGGGCCACGTTGCAGTCCGCGTTCCTGGCTGGCGGCGCCCAGGCGATGGGGGCGGTGACCGTGACCCGCGCTCCCCGCCCTCCCGCCGCAAGTCCCGACCCGTCCGGTCCCGCGTCAAGCAACCGGGGCGGGATGGGGTAGCGTTATCGGGAGACAAAGCCGAGGGAAAGGGGATCGCCTAATGGAAGACGGACGCGCGCAACCCATCCGGGTGCATGGCCGCAATTTGGACATCGACCCCCGCATCCGGGAGTACGCCTCCCGGAAAGCGGGCCGGGGCCTGAAATACTTCAGCGGCTTGCGCGAGGCCGATGTGGAGTTGGCGGAGGAGTCCAACCCGCGCCGTTCTCTGGAACGATTCCAGGCCGAGATAACCGCCCACTGGGCCGGGCATACGGTGCGGGCCGAGGGGGCGGGGGCCAGTTGGGAGCAGGCCGTCGACGCCGCCGCCGACCGGTTCGAAAAACAGGCGCGCCGGTTGGGGGATCGGATAACCGACCGCAGGCGGCGCGGTCCGGCGCCGGCGGACGGGTCCGGCGCGGCGGAGGAGTCCGTCCCGGACGGAGACGAAATACCCGAGATCGTCCGGCACAAGCAGTTCGTTATGAAGCCGATGACCCCGGAGGACGCGGCTTTGGCCATGTCCGAGCTGGGGCACTCCTTCTTTTTCTTCCTCAACTTCGACACCGGGTTGCAGAGCGTGCTCTACCGCCGCCGGGACGGACGGCTGGGATTGATCGAACCCCGCTGACCCCCCGCCCGGCCGGGGCAATGTGAAAACTAATTTCCGGGCGCCGATAACATAAGCCGGGTATGTCCATGTTTGGCAAAATTCTGAAGGCCGGGGAATCCAAGAACCTCAAACGGCTGGAGGGCCTGGTTTCCCGGGTCAACGCCCGGGAGGCGGAGACGGAACGGCTGGACGACGAGGGGCTGGCGGCCAAAACCGGCGAGTTCCGAAGCCGCCTGGCCGCCGGCGAGTCGCTGGACGATTTGGAGCCGGAGGCCTTCGCGGTGGTGCGGGAGGCCGCCCGGCGGGTGCTCGGCCAGCGCCACTTCGACGTGCAGGTGATCGGAGCGGGGGCCTTGCACCGGGGGATGATCGCCGAGATGCGCACCGGCGAAGGCAAAACCCTGGTGTCCACCATGCCCGTCTACCTGAACGCCTTGGGAGGGGAGGGCGTGCATGTGGTGACGGTCAACGATTACCTGGCGGGACGGGACGCGGAATGGATGGGGGGCATTTACCGGTTCCTGGGTTTGCAGGTGGGCCTCATCCAGTCCGGCGACGATCCCTCCGCCCGCCGCCCCGCCTACCAGGCCGACATCACCTACGGCACCAACAACGAGTTCGGGTTTGATTATCTGCGGGGCAACATGGCGATGCGGCCCGAGGACATCGTGCAACGGGACCACAAGTACGCCATCGTGGACGAAGTGGATTCCATTCTCATCGACGAAGCCCGCACCCCGCTCATCATCTCCGGGCGGGTGACCGACGCCGCCCGCTGGTACCGGGAGTTCGCCAAGCTGGTGCAGGGATTGCGGGAGGATGTCCACTACCAGGTGGATTACGCCAAACGCCAGGTCATCACCACCGAGGAGGGGGTGTCCCGGGTGGAGCGCATCCTGGGCGTGGAAAATATGTACGACCACACCGAAGTGGACTTCGTGCATCATTTGGAGCAGGCGTTGCGCGCCAAAACCCTCTACCAAAAAGACACCGAGTACCTGGTGTCGCACGGGGAGGTGAAAATCGTCGACGAGTTCACCGGCCGGGTGCTGGAGGGGCGCCGCTACTCGGAGGGGCTCCATCAGGCGATCGAGGCCAAGGAGGGGGTGCGAATCAAGGAAGAGAACCAGACCCTGGCCGCCATCACCCTCCAGAACTATTTCCGGATGTACGAGAAGCTGGCCGGGATGACCGGCACCGCCCTCACCGAGGCCTCCGAGTTTTCCCAAATCTACGGGCTGGAGGTGGTGGAGGTCCCCACCAATCAGGAGGTGGCGCGCGCCGACTATCCAGACGTGGTGTACAAGACCGAGGAGGCCAAACTGGCCGCCCTGGTGCACGACATAGCGGAACGCAACGCGGCCGGCCAGCCCATCCTGGTGGGCACCGTCTCCATCGAGAAATCGGAGGTGATCGCGCGCGCCCTCTCCCAACGCGGCATCAAGCACGAGGTGCTGAACGCCAAACACCATGCCCGGGAAGCGGACATCATCGCCCAAGCCGGGCGGCCGGGGGCGGTGACGGTGGCCACCAACATGGCGGGCCGGGGAGTGGACATCCAGTTGGGGGGCAACCCGGAGGGACTGGCTCGGTTGGAGATGAAAAAGCGCACCCGGTTCGAGCCGGAAACCCCCGCCTACGAACAGGAACACCGCAAGGTAATGGCCGGGTTCTCCGCCCAAGTGGAGGAGGCCCGCCGGGCGGTCCTGGAGTCGGGGGGCCTGTACGTGCTGGGCACCGAACGGCATGAAAGCCGCCGCATCGACAACCAGTTGCGGGGGCGCTCCGGCCGGCAGGGGGATCCCGGCCATTCCCGGTTTTACCTGTCGCTGGGGGACGACCTGATGCGCCGGTTCGCCGGGGACAAGGTGGCCTCCATTATGGAACGGATGCGCCTCGCCGACGATGTCCCGCTCGAGGCCAAAATCGTTAGCAAGGCCATTGAACGGGCGCAGACCCAGGTGGAGTCGCAGAACTTCGAGATCCGCAAAAACGTTCTCAAATACGACGAGGTGATGAACCGCCAGCGGGAGGTCATCTACAGCTGGCGGGACGGGATCATGCGCAGCCGGGAAAGCCGGGAGCTGATCGTCGGGTGGATCGAGGAGGCGGTGCGGGAGGCGGTGGAGATGTCCATCAACCCGGAGATCGCCCCCGACGAATGGGACTGGGACGGACTGCGCCGGGAACTGGAGGTGATCTATCCCGCCACTCTCGTCCGCCGCGATCTGCCGGAAGGGACGGGGGTGGAGGATGCGGCGGAGGCGGCGGTGGAGGAGGCCCTGCGGTGTTTCGAGGAACGGGAGCGGGATCTGACCCCGGAGCTGATGCGCCAGATCGAGTATCGCCTGTCATTGTCGGTGATCGACAACAAGTGGCGCGAGCATCTGTCGGAGATGGATTATCTGCGGGCCGGGATCGGCTTGCGGGCCATCGGCCAGCGGGATCCGCTCACCGAATACCAGCGGGAGGGCTATCAAATGTTCTCCGACCTGGTGTCTTCCGTCAAGCGCGACGTAGCCCGCTACCTGTTCCGGGTGGAGCGCGCCGCCGCCCAGCCCCGCCCCGCCGCCCCCCGGGGGACGGCCGCAACGGGCCCGGGCCCGGCCCGGAAGCGCCCGGCCGTTTCCGGCAAAGTGCGCCGCAACGCCCCCTGCCCATGCGGTTCCGGCCGCAAAGCCAAACTGTGCCGGGCCACCCCCGACTGCCTGGGGTCCTGACGGGACCTACCCGGGGCTTATCTCATCAACATCATGCCGTGGTCGATGTCCCCTACCTTGCGGCGGGTTTCCTTGGCGTTGCGGCTGATGTCCCGCAACTTGGTATCAATACGGTCCAGCTGGCGGGAAATATCCCGTAGCACGGCCAGAATTTCTTGGAGGGTCGCGTCCGGTTCGGCCATTTGGTTCTCCTTTGCCGGTTGGGTGCTTCGCCGCCTGGATCAGGTTGGTTCAGGGATGGTCGGGGGGCGGAGCGTCGTTCCAGTCTTCTATGCAACGTTCCGGGAGGGGGATGGGCCGCCGGGCCCGGGTCCGGTCCCGTTGCGAGACGTACAGGCTGGGCGGCAGGCGGGGGTCGAACGACCGCAGATAGGCTTGCCCGTCCCGTTCCAGATGGTTCCAGGCGCTGCTCCACTGCCAGCCGGTGGGTCCGATTATGTCCCGGGTAGCGGTGAAAATCCCCCGGGAGAGGCTTTGGGAACCGCGCCGCCGGGCCAGCCATTCCCGGCCCAGGTCCCGCCACCAGCCCCGCCGGGAGCGCATCCGCCGCGTTCGCATCCGCTGTTTAACCATGCGGTCCCATTCTAATCCGGTTCCCGGTTCCCGAACGGGGGCCGGGCGGAAAAGTGTCATTGCCGGGCGCCGGGTTGCGCTAGCCTGCTACCGGTTATGAACGACAAAGACATCCGCATCCTGCTCGACGACCTGCGCGCCCGCCTGTCCGACGCCCGGAGGTTCCTTTGATGTCGACGCCAAGGCGGCCGCCCTCCCCCAGTTGAGGGAGCGGGTTTCGGCCCCCGACCTGTGGAACGACCCCGACCGGGCCAAGCGGCTCACCCGCCGCTTGGGGGGCATGGAGCGGGTGGTGGCGGCGGTGAACGGTTTGGCGGAGTCCTTGGCCGAAGCCGAGACGCTGACCGACTTGGCGGTGGAGGAGGAGGACCCGTCCGCCCTGTCCGAAGTGGCCGGGGAGCTGGCCGGGTTGCGGGAGCGCATTGCCTCCCTGGAGGAGGAGTCCCTGTTCTTCGGGGAGTACGACGACCGCCCCGCCATAGTCGGCGTGCACGCCGGGGCCGGGGGCGTGGACGCCCAGGACTGGGCGGAGATGATGTTGCGAATGTACGTCCGTTACCTGGAGGAGTCCGGCTTCGAGGTGGGGGTGGACGAAGTTTCTCCGGGGGAGCAGGCGGGCATCAAGTCGGCCTCCCTGACCGTGGAGGGGGAATACGCCTACGGGAGGATGGAGGGGGAGCGGGGCGTGCACCGCCTGGTGCGCATCTCCCCCTACGACGCCAACTCCCGCCGCCACACCTCCTTCGCGGGGGTGGATGTGGTGCCGCTGGTGGAAGACGCGCAGGTGGATTTGAACATGGAGGAGGTGCGGGTGGACACCTACCGCTCCCAAGGGGCGGGCGGCCAGCACGTCAACACCACCGACTCGGCGGTGCGCCTCACCCATCTTCCCACCGGGATCGTGGTGGCCTGCCAGGCGGAGCGCTCCCAGCTCCAGAACCGGGTCCGGGCCGTCGCCCTGCTGAAAGCCAAACTGGCAGAGCGGGCCCGGATGGAGCGCCGCCGGGAGTTGGACGAGATTCGGGGGGAGCAGACCGAGGCCGGTTGGGGGCGGCAGATACGATCCTACGTGCTCGCCCCCTATCAGCAGGTGAAAGACCTGCGCACCGGATGGGAGACGGGAAACATCGACGCCGTTTTGGACGGCTCCCTGACCGGTTTCACCGACGCCTATCTGCAGTGGCGCCGGCGCAACCGGGAGCGGAGCGGCTACCGGGACCCGTCCCGTCCCGCCGCGCCCGCCGCGGACGAAAAGCCCCGAATAGCCCCCGACGCCCGGTAACCTGGCCGGGCAAGCGCAAACGCCGGCAGTTATGAGGACCCGATGATCCGATTGGACAAAGTCGCCAAAGTTTACGAGGGGGGCGTGGTGGCCGCCCGCGAGGTGGACATGAACATCAACAAAGGGGAGTTCGTGTTCCTGGTCGGCCCCTCCGGCTCGGGCAAATCCACCCTGATCCGGTTGTGCCTGCGCGAAGAAAAAGTAACCAAGGGCCGCATCTGGGTGGCGGGCAAGGACATCACCCGCCTGCCCGGGTGGAAGGTCCCCCATCTGCGCCGGACGGTGGGCACCGTCTTTCAGGATTTCAAACTGTTGCCCAACAAGACGGTGGCCGAAAACGTGGCCTTCGCCCTCAAGGTGATCGGCCGCCCCCGTTCCATCGTCAACCGTCAGGTGCCGCAGGTGCTGGAGCTGGTGGGCCTGTCCGCCAAAGCCAACCGCTACCCCCGGCAACTGTCGGGGGGCGAGCAACAACGGGTTTCCATCGCCCGCGCTTTCGTAAACCGGCCTCCCATCCTGCTGGCGGACGAGCCGACCGGCAACCTGGACCCGGCCACCTCGGTGGGGATTATGCGCCTGCTGGACCGCATCAACCTGACCGGCACCACGGTGGTGATGGCCACCCACGACCACGCCATCGTGGACGCCATGCAAAAGCGGGTGGTGCGGCTGAACCGGGGACGCATTGAACAGGATCAGATCGGAACCGGCTACGAGTCGCGCGCGGCGCCTGCGGGAACCTAGGCCATGCGCAACATCCTGTATCTGATCGGCGAGGCTTTCACCAACCTGCGCCGCAATGTTTTGGTGGTGGCGGCGGCGGTGGTGGCGGTGTTCGTTTCCCTCACTTTGGCCTTCGGCGCCCTGGTGTTCAACGAACTGGTGCGCACCACCACCCTGCAGTGGCAGGCGGGCAACCATATGATCATCTTTCTGCACGACATCGGGGGGGCGGCGGCCCATGACGAAATGCTGGAGCGGGTGGAGGGGTTCGAGGAGGTGGAGCGGGTCTTCTACGTGGATAAAAACGACGCCTACGAGGAGTACACGCAGATGTTCGGCCGGGGTTCGCCGGGCATGCTGGAGATCGTCGACCGCACCGACCTGCCCGCCTCCATCAGGGTGGAGTTGAGCGATCTGTCCCAATACCAGGCGGTGCAGTTGCGTTTGGTGGGCGACCCGCTGGTGAGGAGGATCAGCATCGTCAGCGAAGGCATCGAACGGTTGCTAAATCTGACCGGGGTGCTGAGCGCCATCGGGGTGGGCCTGGTGCTGGTGCTGGGGTCGGCTTCGGTGGTGCTGATAGCCAACACCATCCGCATGGCCATCTACGCCCGGCGGGAGGAGATTTCCATTATGAAACTGGTGGGGGCGGGCAACTGGTTCATCCGGGTGCCGTTCCTGTTGGAGGGTTCCATCGAAGGCCTGCTGGGCGGGGGTTTGGCGGTGGGGGCGGTGCTGGCCGGCCACCAGTTCCTGGGCCAGTTGCCCTCCGACAGCCTCATACAGTTCCAAGTCAGCGGCGATTTCCTGTTGCGGTGGGGGGTCCTGGTGCTCCTGTTCGGAGGAGCGGCCGGGTTCCTGGGCAGCGCGCTCGGATTGCGGCGTTTCCTGAAGGTTTGAGGATGCGCCGCAGGCTCGGGGCCGCTGGGGCGGCGTTCCTGCTGGCCGCGGGAGCCGCGTGGGCGGCGGGCGGCGGCGTCCTCGCCCAAAGCGACGAGGATCGGCTGGCGGAGGTGGAGCGCCAGATGGAGAGCCTGCGCGTTCAGATTGCGGAGGCCCGCACCGATCAGAGCGAATACGCGGCCGCCATCGAAGCCACCGGGGAGCGTTTAGCCGCCGTCGCCGAGGAACTGGTCCGCAGCGAGGAGGCTTTGGCGGCGGCCGAGGAGCGGGCGGCGGACAAGCAGGAGCAGGTGGAGGAGCTGGACCGGAGGGTGGCGCGCATCGCGGCCGACCTCGCCCAAACCGGACAGAACCTGCTGCGCACCCGGGAAAGCCTGCGGGAGCGGGCCGCGGAACTCTATATGGGCGGCTTCAGCGGATGGGAGAACACGCTTTTCGGCTCCGATGCGGCGGCCATGGTGGCGGTGCGCCTGGAATACGGCCAGGCGGTGCTGGACGAAGTGGAGTTCCTGCTCCGCTCCCTGGAGGTGCTGGAGCGCCAAGAGCGGGATTACCGGGACCGTCTGGAGGAGGAACGGTCGTCGGAGATGGCCGTCTTGCGGGAGTTGGAGGAGGAGCGGGCGGCGGCCCAAGTCCAGGCGGAGGCCGTGGCCGAAGTCAAGCGGCGCTTGCGGGAGGAGCTGGCCGCCCAAGAGGAGTTGCTGGCCCGCATCCGGTCGGAAATCATCCACTACGAAGGGCACCTGGATGCGTTGCAGGAAGAGTCGGAGCAGATCGAGCTGGAGATTCTGCGCCGCCAGATCCAGCAGGGGCGGGCCCCGGGCCGGTTGGCCTGGCCGGTGCAGGGACGGATAAGCTCGCCCTACGGATGGCGCATCCATCCGGTGTTGGGCGGCCGGAGGATGCACACCGGGTTGGACGTGGCGGCCCCCACCGGCACCCCCATTCTGGCCGCGGCGGGCGGGCGGGTTATCATGGCCGAGAGGTGGGGAGGATACGGCCGGGCGGTGGTGCTCGATCATGGAGGCGGGGTGTCCACCGTCTACGCCCATCAGTCGTCGATTGCGGTGGCGGTGGGGGAGGATGTGCTGGCCGGGGGGGTGATCGGCTACGTGGGCTGTTCGGGTTACTGCACCGGGCCGCACCTGCATTTCGAAGTGCGGGAGTTGGGGGCGCCGGTGGACCCGATGACCTACCTGAACTGATACCGGGCCGGAGCCCGGAGGGAGCGCCATGGCCAAAAAAGCCAAAAAACGCAAGAGCGGCGGGGGGGACGTCATAGCCTCCAACCGGCGGGCCCGCTA
This sequence comes from Candidatus Spongiisociaceae bacterium, assembly GCA_965243835.1. Classification (GTDB taxonomy): domain Bacteria; phylum Actinomycetota; class Acidimicrobiia; order Spongiisociales; family Spongiisociaceae. The sequence continues at coordinate 2,062,039 of OZ251578.1, read as the reverse complement.
CGACTACGTGTTTGAGGACACGTTGGAGGCGGGGATGGTCCTTGTCGGTTCCGAGGTGAAGAGCATGCGGGCGGGCAACGTCGTGCTCAAGGATTCCTATGCGGCGGTGCGCAACGGCGAGGCGTGGTTGATCGGGGCCTACATCGCCCCCTACGAGATGGCCCGCGACGGGGGCCACGACCCGGAGCGAAAGCGCAAACTGTTGCTCCATTCCGCCGAGATCGCCCGATTGACGACGCGGGTGCAGGAGCGGGGCTTCACCCTGATTCCCATCAAGATGTACTGGCGGGGGGGCCGGGCCAAAGTGTTGCTCGGCTTGGGCCGGGGCGCCCGCCAATACGACAAACGGGAGAAAATCAAGGCCCGGGAGATGGAGCGGGAGACGCGCCGGGCGATGTCCTACAAAGGCCGCCGCTGACCTGCGGCGGCGCCGGGAGGGGGATGGCGGGCCCGGTGGTTTGCGTTGTCGGCGGACGGTGCTAGGGTGGTTGGTGACAATCAGCCCTTTGGGGGTGATACAGGTTTCGACGTCGATCGCTGAAGCGTCGGAAGCGAGCCGAGGTCGCCGGAGTCCTCGTTAAAGAGCCGGTAGCAAGAATAGGTGCCAATAGACCACTGGCGCTGGCCGCTTGAACTGAAGCGGCCCGTCCGTTTGCGGGGTTCCTGCCCCCTCATCCGGGCGTCGTTTAGCAGGATGCGGCCTGGCCGGTTTTCCGGGTCAGCTGGGTCGAGATTTTCCGGAATAGGGTCGTCGGTTGCTTGCCGATGGAGTCCGAGGGCCCGAAATGCTCGCCGTTGGCTGCGCTCGGAGATGCCGCCGCCCAAGGATCGACGGACCGGGGTTCGATTCCCCGCACCTCCACCACCACAACCAGCCCGTTGGCCGGTCGATAGCGCAATGTATATGTAAGAACTGCTAGTATCAAAAACTAGAAAGGAGGGATGCCAAAGTGCACCTCGTGTTCGTAGACGATGCTGAGCAAAGACAACCTACCCGCCCTGGGATGGGATCTTTGGTTTCAACAGGTGGGATTGCTGTTCCTATAGCGGCTGTTGCCGCTCTTGAATCAAATATTGATTTGATATGCAAGAACTACAACTTTCCTGATGGCGAGGAATTTAAGTGGTCACCAAACAGGGACATGTGGATGCGCACTAATTTAGTAGGAGGAGCCCGTACAAGGTTTTTTATTGAAATACTAGACAAAGCCCAGCAGTTTGGGGTTAATGTAATAGTGATTATATGTGATACAAAATATAATATGATGGATGCGCAATCACCTAACGAATCTTTTGATACAGTGACAGCTTTGTTAGAGCGAGTAAATCTTGCATTTAATGCGTTAGTTATAGCTGATGAACTCGGAGGAGGCAGTAGTCAAGAATTACAATTTCTAGAAAATTGTCGTAATTTGTTGTCTAAAGGTAGTTCTCAACAGGAAAAATTTGATAAAATTCTTATAAATGTACTGACTACGCCTTCCAATATGGTCAGACTATTACAGTTAGCAGATGTAGTGACTTCTTGTACAACTGCTTTTGTAGCAGGCGAAAGTAAATATTCTCCACAAGTTTTTCAGCATATTTTGCCAATGGTAAGACAGTATTATGGGAGCCTTGGCGGAGGTGGTATTAAAATTCATCCGGATTATATATATGCGAATTTATATCACTGGTTATGGGGTGATAAACATGTTTATAAAAGGAGTGGCGGTTTTCCGCTTCCTAAAGGAAATTTGCCTTATAGTACAGGACCAGAAACTCCCTAATGTAACTGGGGAAATAGAAGGATAGAATACAGGGTTGTTAAGTTATGGGAAAGATAGAGCGAAAATCAAGTAACGGTGAATTTTCTAAAGTTGAGACATAAACGGTTCCTTGGTTTTATTGAATACTATTCCGGCGGGCCTATCCCGGAAGCCAAAGTCCAGGGGGGGCGGCGGTACGTGCGAGTAAGGTTCCGGCTCGTCGAGCACGAGCTTCGCGATCCGAACCAGCTCCAAGTAGGGTTCGATAATCTTCGAGGCTTTCTCGAGTGCGTCCAGGATCTCACGGTCCTCTTCGGTTAGTCCCATGTTGGTTCTCCTCCTAGTTTCCGCGTCGGTTGGCGGGTGCTCCTACCGGTAGTTTTATTAAATACTATTCCGGCGGGCGTATCCCGGAAGCCAAAGTCCAAGGGGGGCGGTGTGTACGAGTAGGGCTCCGGCTTATCGGGCGTGAGGTCCGTGATGCGCGACAGCTTCAAGTAGCGGTCGTAGAGTTCCGATGCGTTCTCCAGCGGGTCCAGGAACTCACGGTCCTCTTCTGTCGATTCCCACTCCGGATCCGCCGGCGTGTCAATCCATTCGATTTTCATTCGAGCACCATTAGTTGTGACCTGTCGCACGATTCGCATATTTCGATCAGGGATTCGCTCAGCAAATCGGCGGCTTGCTTTATTGTTTCTGTATCAATCCCTGATTGGACAAATTTATCTTGAAGAAAACTATCGTAATATTCCATTAGTTTAGATTTATCTAGATCATAAGTGAAGCCATTCTTGTAGTAACGGCTGCAGAAGCCGGTGATGACCAGGCTGTCCAAAGCCGCCTCGATGGTGGCCGAACCGACGTAGGCGCCCACCTTGCCGAAACTTACGTGACCCAGCAGTTCGGGGCGCTCTTGGGCCACGCACCGAAATCCCGCTTGCAACTGGGTGGGGTTGGCTTGGAACGTCTCCCCCGGGAAATGCGCCAACAGGGCCGCGACGACATCGCTCGCCAAAAAATGGCGTACGATCGGTCGCGGGCGGGTCTTGGTAGCCAAGGGGTCCTCCGTTCTGCTAGCGCTCGGCTATGCCGCGATACTATACCGGCCGTGCGACAAGCCGTAGCTCCGGCCCGGCCGGAGCCCGCGCCGGCCCCGGGGGGAGGGGGGTGAAATGGCGCGGGGGCGGGACGGGGCGCTATACTGGGGGTCATCCATTATCCCCTCCGCATGCGGGCGGGGCGGGGGCGCCGGGCAGGACGGGCGCCGAAGAAGAGGAAGCATGAAAACCACCCAAGAGATCATCACCGAGTACGGGTCGCACGACAGCGACACCGGCTCCCCCGAGGTGCAGGTGGCCCTGCTCAGCGGGCGCATCAATCACCTCACCGAGCATCTGCGCACCCACAAGCAGGACCATCACAGCCGACGCGGGTTGCTGATGATGGTGGGCCGTCGGCGCCGTCTGCTAAAGTATCTGCGCACCCAGGATGTGGAACGCTACCGCAACCTGATCGCCAAGCTCGGCCTGCGCCGCTGACCCGCCGCGTTCGCCGCCGCCCCCCTTAGAAGTCACCGCGACAAAGCAAACATAAACATACGCGAAACGAGATAAACCCAAGAACGAGGACGCGTCGGCCAGTTGTCAGTTGCCATCCCTTCGCCGCTCCGGCATCCGAAGGCATGACCACTGGTAATTGGTCCCGCCCCCCTCGGCAAACGACCATACAAGAGGAGGACATGTGTCCAAAGTTACCGTAAGCGCCGCTGTCGGCGATAAAGAACTGATCATCAGCGCCGGCGAGTTGGCCGGTCGCGCCAACGGCGCGGTTCAAGTGCAAATGGGGGATACGGTCGCCCTGGTGACCGCCGCCGCCAATCCCAATCCCCGGGAGGGGGTCGGGTTCTTCCCGCTCACCATCGACGTGGAGGAGCGGATGTACGCGGTGGGCCGCATCCCCGGTTCCTTTTTCCGGCGGGAGGGGCGGGCCACCGAGCGGGCCACCCTCAGCGCCCGGTTGATCGACCGCCCGTTGCGCCCCTCCTTCCGGGAGGGATACCGCAACGACACCCATGTGGTGGCCACCATCATGCAGGTGGATGGGGAAAACTCCTACGATGCGCTGTCGCTGAACGGGGCCTCCGCCGCCCTTTCCATCAGCGACATCCCCTTCGAAGGCCCCCTGGGGGCGGTGCGGATGGGGTTGCGCCGCGGCGAGTGGATTCCGTTCCCCACCTTCACTGAACTGGAAGAGTGCGTGTTCGACTTGGTGGTGGCGGGCAAGCGCAACGCCGACGGAAACGTGGACATCGTGATGGTGGAGGCGGGGGCCACCGACAACGCCATGGACCTGATCGCGGACGGCCAAACCCCCTCCAACGAGGAGACTGTGGCCGCCGGTCTGGAAGAGGCCAAAGCCCACATCGGAACCCTGGTCGACCTCCAGGCCGATCTGCAGTCGCAGGTCGGAAAAGAGACCGGGGAGTGGCCCGCCCTCATCGATTACGCCCCCGAAACCTTGGAGCGGGTCGCCGAAGCCGCCTCCTCCGGCGTGTCGGAACTGGTGCGCATCGCCGACAAGACGGAGCGCACCCAGGCCCAAGCCGACCTCAAAGAGCGCATCAAGGAGCAACTCACTGAGGAAGCCGCGGAAGCCGCGGCCGCCGCCGGGGGAGACGGGGAAGCCGAAGAAGAGGGGCCGGGAGCCGATGAGATAGGCCGGGCCTTCGATTCGCTGGTGAAATCCAAGATGAGGGAGCGCCTGCTGGAGGAAGGGGTGCGTCTCGACGGACGCTCCCCCGAGGAGATTCGCCCCCTGTCCGCCCAAGTGGGGGTGCTCAACCGGGCGCACGGCTCCTCCCTGTTCAGCCGGGGGGAAACCCAGGTGTTGAACGTGCTCACCTTGGGAATGCCCCGCATGGAGCAGATGCTGGACACCATCAGCAACGAGGAAACCAAGAGCTACATGCACCACTACAACTTCCCGCCTTTCTGCACTGGGGAGGCCGGTTTTATGCGCGGCCCCAAGCGCCGGGAGATCGGGCATGGGGCCCTGGCCGAGAAAGCGGTGAAGCCGGTGTTGCCCCGCGATGAAGAGTTTCATTACACGTTGCGCCTAGTGTCGGAGGTTCTGTCCTCCAACGGCTCGTCTTCCATGGCTTCGGTGTGCGCCTCTTCCCTGTCCCTGCTGGACGCCGGGATCGCCATCGACGCGCCGGTGGCGGGCATCGCCATGGGGTTGGTGGCCGACCAGGACCGGTATGTGACGCTCACCGACATCCTCGGGGCCGAGGACGCCTTGGGCGATATGGACTTCAAGGTGGCGGGCACCGCCGAGGTGATCACCGCCCTGCAGCTGGATATGAAAATCAACGGCCTTCCCTCCGAGGTGCTGGCCGGGGCCCTGGCACAGGCCAAGCAGGCCCGCTTGGCTGTGTTGGAGGTGATGACGGAGGCGATCGACGGCCCCCGCACCGAGTTGCGCGAGTTCGCCCCCCGGCTGGAGTCCGTCAAAGTGCCGATGGACAAGATCGGCGAAGTCATCGGACCGAAAGGCAAGGTAATCCGGGAACTGGAGCAGGAAACCGGGGCCGACATCGAAGTGCAGGAGGACGGCACGGTGCTGATCGCGGCCGACCAGGCCGGGCCTTTGCAGGATGCCATGCAACGGGTGCGGGACATCGCCTTCCCGCCCGAGGCCGAGTTGAACATGGAATACGACGGGAAGGTGGTCGGAATAACCGAATTCGGGGCCTTCATCAACATCCTCCCCGGCCGGGACGGCCTGCTTCACATTTCCAAGATGGACCCGGGCCGCCGGGTGCAACGGGTGCGGGACTACCTGGAGGAGGGCGACTCCTTGCGGGTGGCGGTGGACTCCCTGGATCGGGGCAAGGTCAGCCTCACCCTGGTCGGCGAGTTGCAACCCAAACCGGGCGTCGACCTGTCCGCTCCCGTCGACCGGGGGCCCCGCCGGGACGACCGCGGTCCCCGGCGGGATGGCGGCGGCCCGCGTCGCGACGATCGGGGCGGCGGCGGGGGTGGCCGCCGCGACCATCGGGGCGGTGCGCGTCGTGATGATCGGGGCGGCGGCGGGGGTCGCCGGGACGACCGGGGGGGTGCGCGTCGTGATGATCGGGGCGGCGGCGGGGGTCGCCGGGACGACCGGGGGGGTGCGCGTCGTGATGATCGGGGCGGCGGACGCCGGTTCGCCTCCTTCGAGGACGAGTTCTCCGGAAGCAGTTAAGCCTCCCCCGGTTGCGCGCCGGCCCGCTCTAGGGTTGGGGCATGCCGGAACTCCCCGATGTGGCCGTCTACATCGAAGCCTTGGAGCGCTTTGTCGGCGGACGCGTCATCCTCCGGGCGCGCGCCCCGGCGGTGTCCCTGTTGCGCACCTACGACCCTCCTCTGCAGGAGGTGACGGGACGGGCGGTCGCCGGTTTCCGGCGGATGGGGAAGCGGATCGTGTGGGAGGCGGAGGGCGGCCTCTTTCTGGTGTTCCACCTGATGGTGGCGGGTCGCTTTCACTGGCGCCAACCGCAAGCTCCCCTGCCCAAAAAGGGGGGCCTGGCCGCTTTCGAATTTGAGCACGGGACCCTGCATCTGATCGAACGGGGAACCCGCAAACGGGCCTCGTTGCACATCCATCGCGGGGAAGCCGCCCTGGCCGAACACGATCGGGGGGGACTGGAACCGCTGTCCGCCCGCCGGGCCGACTTCGCCGCCGCCCTCGCCGCGGACAACCGCACCTTGAAACGGGCCCTCACCGACCCCCGCATCCTGTCCGGCGTCGGCAACGCCTACTCCGATGAGATTCTGCACCGGGCCCGGCTGTCCCCCCTCGCTTTGACTTCCCGCCTGACCGACCCGGAGATGACCCGCCTCCACCGCAGTACGGGAGTCGTGTTGCGGGAGTGGACGGACCGGTTGCGGGCCGAGGTCGGGGAGGGCTTCCCCGGCAAAGTGACCGCCTTCCGCCCGGAGATGGCGGTGCACGGCAAATACGGGCGGCCCTGTCCGGTGTGCGAAACCCCGGTGGCCCGTATCGTGTACAAGTCCAACGAAACAAACTACTGCCCCGTCTGCCAGACCGGGGGCTGGCTTTTGGCGGACCGGGCCCTGTCCCGCCTGTTGAAAGACGACTGGCCCGGGGACGCTTAGCCCCCCGGAGCGCTTAGCGGGCGGAGGCCGGTTTTCCGTCCGGTTCCGCAACCGTCCGCACCGTCGCTTCCACTTCCGCAATCAGTTGGTTGAGTTGCGTCCGGTCCAGCCCGGCCGTGGGACGGGGGGGCATCACCGTCACCCGGATCGGCCCGGAACGGATCAGTTTGGCCCCCGGCGCCCACACTTCCCGGCTGCCGACGATGGCGGTGGGCAACACCGGGATCTGCAGGCCGTGGGCGATGACGAACGCCCCTTTTTTGAATTTTTTCATCCGCCCGTCCCGGGGTCGGGTCCCCTCCGGATAAATCATCAGCGACCGTCCCCGTCGCACCTCCCGGGCCGCGTCCCGGTTGATCGACCCCAGTTCGGCCCGGCCGCCTTCCCGGTCCACCCGCACCATTCCCACCGCCCGCAACGCCGCTCCGAAGACCGGAATCCGGAACAGTTCCGCCTTGGCCAGAAAACGGATGGGGAGCGGCAGGCCCGCTAGGTGCGACATGGTGTCGAAGTTGGACAGGTGGTTGGACACCACCGCGTAGGAGACGCCGGGTTGGATGTTTTCCAGGCCGGTCACGGTCAACCGCACCCCGGCCGTCCGGCAGAAAATCCTCCCCCAGCCCGCGGCCAGCCGGTCCATCAGCGGCGCGGCGGGTCGTAGCAGGCTGATGATGATGACCGTCAGCCCGTAGACGATGGTGACCGCCGCCATCACCGCATAGGTCATCCCGGAGCGCAACAAGCAAAGCAACCATCGCATGCTCCCCAGGTTACCGGTTCCGCCGCCATTCCACCGGTTCGGTTTCGCCGCTGGCTTTCCCGTCGCCGCCGATTTGCTTGCGGCTGAGGAGGGCCGGGGCCGGGATTGACTTGACAAATCGGGGGGGGGGGTAGCGTTTCTGGTACTGGGCCTTATATGGGGTCCGGCGGGCCCTGGTGGTCGGGGCCGGTTGTTGAGAGGAGGCCGGAGATGCGACGGATGTTGTCGTGGGCGGCGGGGGTGGGTTTGTTGGCGGGGACGGTGTTGTTGTTGGTGGTTCCGGCGGGGGGGCAGACGCCGACGGCGATTACGTTAAGCTGGACTGTGACTGACGATATGGGGAACGCGCAGGCGACTACTAGTGTAAATGAGGGGGAGCAGGTGAATGGGTATGTGCGGGCGACGGTGCCTTCGAGCGTGACGGGTTCTGCTGTTACGGTGTCGGTGACGATGGGGGCGTCGGGCAGCTCCGCCACGTTTGGGAATAGTTGTACGGCCACGGGTACTATTTTTACGGCAGTTACTATTAATAATAATTGTGGTGGGGATTATGGTGTTTATGGGGGTGCTTCTATTAATAATACGACGTTTAATATAACTATTCCTGTGGGAAGTAGTACCGCGTCATCTACTGGGTTTATCAGGGCTACTTCTGATACGATTACGGAGAATAATGAGATTGTCCGGATTTCGGGTACGACTACGGCTTCGGGGTATTCGGTGCCTAATAATTTGGATATTACTATTAATGATCAGGATCGGGTGATTAGGCCGAATGATGTAACGGTGAACGAACCGACCGACAGCGAAGAGGATATTGGTGATTATAAGAGCCAGTTCATATCGATTAATGGTACTGTGGGTGGTGTTGCGGGTGGGGTGTTTACGGCTTCTACCAGCTCCACGTTTAGTAATGCTTTGCTACCGAACCTCTATCTTAGTTTAGGGACTGCTACTGGTTCAGATATTCTTTTCCCGGATAATGGTTATGCTCAGCGAGCAGATGCGTGGATGGAGTTTTTAGCTAATGATGTTACCGGCCCATTTGGAAATCCTTTCAATACCGGCGTTCTTTTGAGGGTTTATAATGATGCTGTGGCGGAGCCGGATGAGACGGTAAATGTGCATGTGGCGAACGCGCCGTCTGGGTTTACGGGCCGGCAGGGGGTGATAACGGTTAAGGATTCTGCGGATACGCGGGTGGTGTTGTCGGTGGATACTGACAGCGGGGAGGATGGGAATCAGCTGGTGTTGGCGGAGGGGGGAAGCGGGTCGGGGGTGTCGGTGTCGGGGGCGTTCCCGGCGGGGGTGACTTCTTCTACGATTGGGTCGGCGTCGGTGGTTACGTTGTCGGCGGCGGGAGAGGCTTCCCCGAGCGCGGGGGAGGCGGGGTCGGGTGATTTGTCGTATGCTCCGCAGACACCGAATACGTTTACTATTGCGGCTAATATGATTACATCGACGGGGTCGGCTTCGTTGGCGGGGTTGTCGGTTACTGATGACAGCGTGGTGGAGGGTCCGGAGACGTTTACGGTGGGGGGTTCGTCAACGCTGGGGGACGCGGGGGAGGCGACGGTGACGATTATTGATGATGATTCTGATGTTACGTTGTCGTTGAGCACGGTTAGGTTTGAGGAGGGCGCGGGCGCTGTGGATGTGACGGTGACAGCCGCTTTCGCGGGGTCGAGTTCGGTGTTGACGACGCCCACGGATGTGACGGTGACGTTGGCGGCGGAGGCTGTGGGCGGGGCTGTTCCGGGGCCGGATTTCACAGTGTCGGGAACAGGGGTGACTAACAATAGCCGTTTCACGGTGCGTATTCCGGCGCAGTCGACGACGGGCAGCACGACGGTGCGGGTGACGGCGGTGTTGGATGCTGATGAGGCGGAGGCGACGGAGGGGGTGGTGGTGTCGGGGGCGGCGAGTATACGGGGGTCGAGTTTGGGGGTGGCCGGTACCCGGTTTGATATTGATAATTCGCGGGGGATTACGTTGACTTTGCACGATACGGACGGCGGGGCGTTGTCGGAGATCAGCGAAGACGGCGGGCAACAGACGGTTCGGGTTATGGCGGAGGCCGGGACGGCGGTGTCGTCTGACACGACGGTGGCGGTGATGGTGGGAGCCTCGGGGGGAACGGCGGCGTCCTGTACGGGGAGCGGGCAAAACAGGATGTGCACTGATTACACGCCGGGGATGGATACGGTGGATGTGACTATCTTGAGCGGGCAGACTACGGCTACGGCGGATGTGCAGGTTACGCCGGTGGTGGACGCGGTAGCGGAGGATCGGGAAACCATCCGGTACAGCGGAACGGCGTCGGGGTTTATAGTGGTGCCCGCCGATTTGGGTATAACTGACTCCATTGACGGCATTGAACTCACCTTGAGCGCCAGTTCAGTGGACGAAGGGGCGAACAACGCGGGGTCGGTGACGGTGACGGCCGGTTTTGCGGGGGCGTCGTCGTCGGAGAGGGCGGAGGCGACGGATGTGACGTTGTCGTTCACGGCGGGCGAGGGAGCGGACGCGGCGGCGGATTTCGGCGCCCCGGGAACGGCGGTCACGTTGCGCATCCCGGCCGGGAGCGCCGCCAGCACCGCGACGGCGTTGACGGCGTTGACGATCACGCAGGACACGGAGGCGGAAGGCCCCGAAGTCATCGACGTAGACGGTGCCGCGACGGGGTTTTCGGTTACGGGGACGGCGTTGACGATCACCGATGACGATATGGAGGTGACGCTAACGGTGGAGGACACCGACAGCATAATGCCGGGGGTGCAGAAGACCTTGTCGGAGGGGGGGTCGGCGTCGGTGCGGGTACGAGCCGCATTCGGGTCGGGTGTGACGAATGCGCTGGACGCGGATTTGACGGTATCGGTAACGGCCGGGGAGGGTTCCCCGCCGTCGGCGCGGAGCGGCGGCGTTGACTTCACCGCCCCCGCCTCGCCGGTGACGGTGACCATCCCCACCGGGCAGACCCAAAGCACTTGGACGACGCTCACCGGGTTGCGGGTAACCGACGACACGGTAGCGGAGGGAGCGGAAACGTTTCTGGTGACCGGAACCGTCCCCGGCGGGACGACCGTGACCTCCGATACCCTCACCATTGGGGCTAGCGACAACCAGTTGGTGGTGTCGGTATCGCCGGGGACGGTGTTGGAGCAGGCGGGGGGACAGACGATTACGGTAACGGCCGGGTTCCGGGGCGCGTCTACCTCGGAGTTGGGGGCGACGAGGGTGAACGTGACGGTAGCCACCGGGGACACCAACGGCGCCACCCTGGCCACATCCTGCCCCGATACCAGCACGGACGCTTGTACGAACACGTCCACGTTCAATTTTAACATCCCCGCCCGGCAAACCTCGGGCAACGACACGTTTAGTCTGACCGCCCGGGACGACAGCACCGCGGAGGCGGGCTTTGAAACGTTGAAAATCACCGGAACCGTAAACGGGTCCACGAACACGGACTCGGCTACGTTGCGCATCGCGGACTCCGGAATACAAATAGAACTACTGAACCCGGCGGACGACACCGCCCTGCCCTCGCTGACGGAGGGGGGCGGGTCGGCGGTGCGGGTGCGGGTGACCATGCCCGCCGCGGACCCCAACGCGCAACGGGTAGTGGGACTGAAGTTCTCCAGCCGGGTCGCCAACGAGGACGCCAACGGGGTATGGGACGCGGGAGAAGACTACCGAGTGACCGGAACCCGCCCCACGGGAACCCCCGCCGGCCACCAACTGGGAGTAGTCATCCCCGCCGCCCAAACCGTGGTAACCCAAGACTTCACCATCACCATCAACGATGACAGCATAAGCGAAGACACCGAAACCATACAGGTCACAGGCGACGACGTAGGAAACATCCCCGTCGTGGGTACCACCCTCGAGATTACCGACAACGACACCGCTCCCACCAACATCGACCTCACCCTGCAAACCACCAGCGGCCAAGCCCTGACCGGCGTCCGGGAAGACGCCAGTACAACAATACGGGTGGTGGCCACCTACCAGGGCGCCACGGTGCTGTCCCGGGGAGTGACCGTTCCCATAACAATCGGCAAAGCCTCAGGAGAAGCCACCCCCGGCACCGACTACCAGACGGTAAGCGACTTCGACGTTACCATCCCCGCCTTTCAATCCAGCGGAAACACCACCTTTATTATGAACCCGACGGACGACGCGGATGTGGAGGGAGCGGAGACGGTAACCGTCGCCGGGGGAACCGTCACCGGATTCACCATCGCGGACACATCTTTCAGCATCCTCGACGACGAAGTAGCCGTAACTCTGAAGTTGCTGGACTCCTCCGACCAACCCGTAACCTCCCTGCAGGAAGGAACCGCCTCCGCCACCGTTAAACTACAAGCCTCCTACCCCGATCCGGTCACCCGCCCCGCCGCGCAGACCGTAAGGATCACCTTCGGAGGTACCGCCGTTGCTGGTGATGATTATCAGACGGCTTCGGTTCCTGACCCGTTTGACATCACCATCAACTCCGGGGACAACAGTGCCACCTCCGCCGACTTCACCCTCGCCCTGGACGGGGCTCGGGATGACCGCATCGCCGAAGGGGACGAAACCCTGACCATCAACGGCGCGCTGACCGGGTTCATCGTCGAGCCCGCCACAATCACCATCACCGACAACGACGACCCCCCGACACGTATAGAAATGACCACGCCTTCTTCCTCCAGGCGCCTCGACGAAGGGGAAAGGGCGCAGGTTACGGTCCGGTTCCCCACCGGGTCCTCCGCTCTGCCTGTCGCTACTACCGTTACCATCACCACCTCCGGCAACGCCCGTTCCGGTACCGACTACAACGCGCCCCGCTCCGTCATCATCCCCGCCCGAGGAACCCAAGTCCCCTTCACCGTGCGCATCACCCAAGACAGCACCCCGGAATCAGACGAAACCATCATCCTCACCGCCCGCACCGCCGACTACGGCAACGCCTCCTTGACCCTCACCATCCCCGCCAACGACCAACCCACCCCCGGCGGAGGCGGCGGCGGAGCCCCGCCCCCCAGCGGCGGAGGCGGAGGTGGGGGTGGGGGCGCGCCTCCGCCCGCCGGGCCACCAGCCCCGCCCCCGCCCCCGGCGGCGCCGGTATGTCAGGGGCGGTTCTGCGACGACGACGGCAGCGTCCATCAAGCCAACATCGAACAAATCGCCGCCTGGGAAATCACCCTCGGATGCGACGCCGACGACGCCGCCAAGTTCTGCCCGTCGGCGCAGATCACCAGAAGGCAGATGGCCGCTTTCCTCTACCGGGCCGTCACCCGTATTCAGACCATCGAACCACCCGCCGGCATAGAAATCACCGATGTCCCCGCCGACGCCTGGTACCGCACTTTCGCCGAATGGGTGGTTTCCACCGGGGCGTTCGTTGCTCCCGACGGGGTGTTCAATCCCGGCGGGGTGGTAACCCGGGCGGATATGGCGGTGATGATGATCGCTTCCTTCCCCGACATAAACGCCGTCGACGAACCCGAGGGCCTGTTCAACGACGTAGCGGGCGCAGCCCCGGAGGTGGTGCGGGCGGTGGAGGGGATGTATCACACCGGTGTCACCAGAGGATGCAGCGTCGAGCCCCTCAACTACTGCCCCGACCAGCCCGTAACCCGGGCGCAGATGGCTTCTTTCTTCGTCCGCGCCGTCAACTACACCCCGCCCGCTGGCGAAGACTCCTAACCTCCGCCCCCGCTCCCAAGGGGAGGCGTACTCCAGCCCGGGGAACAGGGCGGGTTGGCCCCTGGGTTGTTGACGTCTGCTGGCGATTTTCCTCCGAGGCCTGTGCGGAGTAGGTGGCGGTAGCAGCGGAGCCGGTCGTGGAGGGCGTGGGTTCTGGTTTCTTCATCGGGCCCGGCCTGTTGGTTGCCCCATTCTCGTTTCAGGGTTTGTCGGCAACGCTGCGCAGGAAGGGCCGGTCACGACGGAGAAACGGCGGCGGAAGGTGCGCCCTCCTGCCCCGTGTCGCACCCCCTCCGTAACCTGGCGCGAGCTCGCCGAGGGTGGGCGCAATGGAGAACGGAAAAAAAAGGCCCCCTCCCGATGAACCTGGGGGCCGCAAACCGGAAGGAGAAACAGAGTGGTTTCCGCAGCTGGAAAGACCGACGCCGAGCGCTCCGCCTTCGGCGCCGCCCGCCGGGAAAGGTTCCGCTGGGACAAGCAGGCGGGGGAGGAGGCCCGGTACGACGCCGCCTTGCCGCCGGTGAAGGGCGACGACCTCAGGGAGCTGGTCTACCGGCTCACCGCCGTCGCCTACTCCACCCGTCGGAAGGTGACCTGGATCGTCGCCGGGGTGTGGGTGATGGCGGGCATCGCCGCCTTCGGCTTCGTGGTCAGTCTCTGGGCCGGGGTATGGACGGGCTTGTCGGAGCTGGGGCAATGAGCGCTCCCGAAACAAACGATCCGGCGAACGAGGCGACAGAGACCGCAGAGTCCCGCCCTCCCGCCGACAAGGATGCCCCGCCGGGGGCCGGGGCGGAGACCAAACCCGCTCCGCCGGAGGCCAAGCGTCTCCGGTAAGTACTGGGCGATGGCCTACGACCTGAGGGAAATCCACCAGGCGAGTTGGAGCGAGGCCGTTTTCACCGACGGAGATGCCAACAAAAGGATACTGGACGCTCTCTTGGGCGCGAAGGAGGGCGGGGAAAACATTCTGATAAGCGTCTATACGGACACCAAGAGAAGGGCTCGCCGCCAGCTATGGGGGGTATGGACGCTGGCGTCCGGGTTTATCTCCATCGTTTTTGAGAAAATAGCGACCCTCTAAACAGGACCACTTTCCCGTTTGTCTCTCCGCGTTTGGCGGCGGCGGGGTGCTTGCCATTTAGGCGAGGCCTCGTTGGGGCGGTCTTATTGATGAACCGCGGGGTCCGGGAGGCGGAGGCCCAGGGGTGGGGGCATCGAGGAACGGGGGCAGGCACCGGTCGGCGAGTTCGAAAAGACGGAAAGTCCTCCGCCCTCTATCGTGGCGGCACTACGTTAGCCGCGAGGAGGAAAATGAATCCGGACTACCGGTTGAACATAAGAGTGTTCGACGCCTGCGTCGCCGCCGACGTGCCCGTCTTTTTGCGGGGCCCCCCGGGTCGGGCAAGTCTTCGGCGGTGCGGCGCTGGGCGGGGGAGCGGGGCTACGCGCTCACGGAGCTCAAGCCCCCTGTCTTGGACCCCACCGATCTGCTCGGCCTTCCTTACCAGAGGCAAAGCGAGCGCGGCGGTTTCGATACCTGGTACGCGCAGCCCGACTGGCTGTACGGGATACTGGCCGCCCCCGACAAAAAGCATCTCGTCTTCTTGGACGAGCTCAACTTGGCGGCCAAGTCGGTAACGCACGTCTGCCTACGCCTGGTACTGGACCGGGCGGTGCATGCCGCCCCGCTCTCGCCGGGGGTGCGGTTCGCGGCCGCCGGGATCGACCCGTCGCAGGCGCCGACCGCCCAGGAGTTGCCCGCGCCCATGGCCAACCGGTTCGCCCACATCGAATGGAAGCGCCTGAGAGCGAGCGAATTGGTGGGGGCCATCCTCGCCGGATGGCCGCTCCCCCCTCCTCCTCCCCGGTCGGGACAAGGACTGGGCGCCGATAGCGGCCGCCTTTCTGGACGCCCGCCCCATGTTCATGAACGACTACGAAACGGGGCGACGGCAAGGCCGCGCCGCCGAGGGTCGTGGGTTTCCCCGCGCCTGGTCCTCCTTATGTCGCGCCCTCCCCTACGCGGGAGGGGACGCGGACCTGCTCCGGGCGCGGGCCGCGGCCATAGTGGGGCGGGCCGCGGCCGCGGAGTTCGCGGCCTTCGTTCGGTCCGCCGACTTCCCCGATCCCAAGACGTAGATGGCCGACCCGACCCCGGCCGTTCCGACAGGCGCGGCCAAGGAGTCGTCCCGCTCCCCGCCCGGACCGCATCACCGCCGGTTTGAGTGCGACGGGCGCGTACCCACCCGGCCTTCGAGGGCAAGTTCACGGCGCAGTACGCCCGCCTGTTGACGGAAAGCGCGAAGGCGTCGAACGTTTGGGCGGCATCCCAAACGGCGGAGGTGAGTCGGAGCGCCATCCGGGGGCTGATGAACAAAAAAGGAGAGCGGGAGATCAGAGCCTCCCGTTTTGCCGGGGCAGGAGGGTGGTGGTTATGTGTGCGACCCCGTGGCGTTTGAGGAGTGCTGGAACAGGAGGTTGCGTTTGGCGGTCCGGGTGGTTGTCGGTCATTATCGTCCGAACGTGATGCCAGGAGGTTTGCGCCTATGGCAACAACCAAACCCGTCAACACGTCCCCGTCCATCTACGACTCGCCCGGAAACGAGCGGGTTGGGGATGCCGGGAGCCCCCGGATGAGAACGGCGGGCTGTCCGTCGGCCTTGGTACAATCGGGAGCATGGCCATTGACATCGACATCGCCCATGTGGCGCGCCTGGCCCGGTTGGACCTGACCGCGCAGGAACTGGAAAGCTACGGGCGGCAGTGCGCCGACATCCTGGAGCATGCGGCCCGGGTGTCGGCGGTGGACGCCGCCGGGGCGGAGCCCACCGCCCATCCGATGGAGATGGGCAACCGCCTGCGCGAAGACAGGGTCGCCCCGGAGCGGATGCTGGACCGGGAGACGGTCCTGGCCGCCGCCCCCGCCGTCGAAAACCACTTTTTCCGGGTCCCCCCCGCTTTGGAGGAGGATTGACCGCCCCCGCCGTCATCCCCGACATCGCCCGCGCCGGGCGGGCCCTGCGGGACGGTTCCCTCACCGCCCTGGAATTGGCGGAACGGGTTTTGGCCCGCACCCATATGACGGAGGCGCAGATTCACGCCTATCTGACTTTGGACTCGGTGGGCCTGCGGGAGGCGGCCGCGGCCGCCGACGAGGAGTTGGCGGGCGGCCGGGACCGGGGCCCGTTGCACGGAATTCCGATTGCGGTCAAGGACAACATGTGCACCGTCGGCATGGAAACCACCGCCGCTTCCAAAATGCTGGCCGGATACCTCCCCCCCTACGAGGCCGCCGCCGTGCGCCGTCTGCGGGAGGCGGGGGCGCTGGTCACCGGCAAAACCAACCTGGACGAGTTCGCCATGGGGTCCTCCACCGAAAACTCCGCCTTCGGCCCCACCCGCAATCCGTGGCGCACCGATCGGGTGCCGGGCGGCTCGTCGGGGGGGAGCGCGGCCGCGGTGGCGGCGGGAATGGCTCTGGGGGCGCTGGGGTCGGACACCGGCGGTTCCATCCGCCAGCCGGCCGCCATGTGCGGCCTGGTGGGGGTGAAACCCACCTACGGCCGGGTGAGCCGCTACGGGTTGATCGCCTTCGCTTCTTCCCTGGACCAGATCGGCCCGTTGGCCCGCACCGTGTCCGACGCCGCCTGCCTGCTGGACGCCGTCAGCGGTTTCGACCCGCACGACGCCACCTCCTATCCGCACCGGACGGAGCCGGCGGCCGCCCGGTTGGACCGGGGCTTGGAGGGCCTGCGGGCGGGGGTGGTGGACATGCGGGGCGGAGCGGGGGTGGAACCGGCGGTGAGCGCCGCCTTCTCCAAAACCGTTGCCGCCATGGAGTCGGCCGGGGCGCACCTGCGGGAGGTGGAACTGCCTTCCATAGACGCGGCCCTGTCCGCCTACTACCTGATCGCCCCGGCCGAGTGCTCGGCCAACCTGGCCCGCTTCGACGGGGTGCGCTACGGCCTGCGGGAGGAGGGGCGCAACACGGCCGAAATGATGTCCCGCACCCGGGCCGAGGGGTTCGGCCCGGAGGTCATCCGCCGTATTCTGCTGGGGACTTTCGCCCTGTCCGCCGGTTACCACGACGCCTTCTACGGCCAGGCGCAACGGGTGCGCACCCTGGTGCGACGGGACTTCGACCGGGCTTATGAAAGTTGCGATGTGCTGCTTTCCCCCACCAGTCCCACCACCGCCTTTCCGATCGGCTCCCGCACCGCCGACCCGATGACGATGTATATGAGCGACGTGATGACGGTGGCTTCCAACCTGGCCGGTCATCCGGCGGTGAACGTCCCGGTGGGCCTGGACGGGGAGGGCCTTCCCATCGGTTTCCAGATTATGGCCCCCGCCCTGGGGGAGGCGGTGATGCTGCAGGCGGCGGCGGCGGTGGAGGCGCAAGCCGGTTTCCACCCGGCCGCCCCCTACCACCCGGAGCGGGGCTTTGCGGAGGGAGAGTTATGAACCCGGAGGCGGTGATCGGTTTGGAAACCCATGTGGAGTTGTCCACTTCCTCCAAAATGTTCTGCGGGTGCCCGGTCGACTTCGACGCTCCGCCCAATACCAACGTGTGCCCGGTGTGCCTGGGGTTGCCGGGGGCGTTGCCGGTTCCCAACCGGGAGGCCATCGACCGCATCATCCGCATCGGACTGGCCCTCAACTGCTCCATAACCCGCCATTCCGTTTTTCACCGTAAAAACTATTTCTACGCCGACTTGCCCAAGAACTACCAGATTTCCCAGTTCGACCTGCCGGTGTGCGCGGACGGGTTCTTGGAGGTGGAGGGCGACCATCCGGTGCGGGTGGGCATCGAGCGCGTCCACCAGGAGGAGGACACCGGCAAGTCCTCCCATGTGGGGGGGGACGGGCGCATCTCCTCCGCCGACTATTCCCTGCTGGACTTCAACCGTTCCGGGGTGCCGCTGGTGGAAATCGTGACCCGCCCCGACCTGCGCTCGGCGGCCCAGGCCCGGGCCTACGCCCAAGAGTTGCGGTTGCTGGTGGAGTCCCTGGGCCTGTCCGACGCCAAACTGGAGGAGGGTTCCATTCGTTTCGACGCCAACGTGTCGGTGCGCCCCGGCCCGCAGGCCCCGCTGGGAACCAAGGTGGAGATCAAAAACATGAACTCCTTCCGGTCTTTGGAGCGGGCGGTGGCTTTCGAGATCGCCCGGCAGGGGGACGAGTTGCGGGCGGGGCGGCCCGTCCTGATGGAAACCCGCCATTGGGACGAGCAGGCGGGGGTCACCCGCGGCGGCCGGGCGAAGGAGGGCTCTTCCGACTACCGCTACTTCCCCGACCCGGATTTGACGCCCTTGCGGTTGGACGGGGCGTGGGTGGAGGAGGCGGCCTCCCGCATCCCGGAGTTGCCCGCCGCCCGCCGGGCCCGCTACCGGTCGCTGGGGGCCGACTCGGCGCAGGCGGGATTGCTGGCCGTGTCCGAGCCGGGCCTGCGGGACCTGTTCGAAGGGACGACGGCGGCGGGGGCGGAGGCGGCGACGGCCGCCCACTGGGTGACCGGGGAGGTGGTGGCCGCCCTGCGCCGGGCCGGGGACGTCCCGGTTGGGGAAACTTCCCTCACCGCCCCCCGCTTGGCGGAACTTCTGAAAATGGTGGAGGAAGACGAGCTTTCCTCCTCGGCCGCCCGGGAAGCGCTGGCCGGAGTGATAGCGGGGGAGGGTTCGCCCCGGGAAGTGGCCGAGTCCCGCGACCTGTTGCAGATTTCCGACGCCGGGGCGTTGCGGGAGGCCTTGGAGGAGGCGGTGGCCGAGCACCCCGCCGAGTTCTCCCGTTTAGCGGCCGGGGAGCGGAAACTGGTCGGGTTCTTCGTCGGGCAGCTGATGCGCCGCACCGGCGGCAAAGCCGACCCGAAACTGGCCTCCCAGCTAATCCTCGCCCGCGCCGAGGAGGAGGAATGACCGCCCCCCGCCTAATCTTCCCCGCCGCCCCCACCGAGCAGTCCGGCTTCGCCTCCGCCGATGCCGACCGCGCCTCCCGCGGCTACGCCGAACCCGTAATCCGCGAACTGCTGCAAAACTGCCTAGACGCCCGCCGCTCCGGGGTGGTACACGTAACCATTTCGCTCCGCAAGATTGCGGTTTCCCAAATCCCGGATCTGGACGGCTATGAGCGGGCTTTGAAAACCGCCGTCCGCAACCGGCGGGAGGGGGGAATGTTCTCCCAGCCGGACGAAGCGGTGGTGGACCGCATCAACGGCGTGTTGAACGGGAAGATGTGGGTGTTGACATGCCGCGACGACGGTTCCGGGTTAACGGCGGACACGATGAGCCGACTCCTGTCGCAAGGGAATACCAACAAGCGCAAAAAAGGCGCCGGTTCGGTCGGGCTGGGCCATCTCACCGCCTTCGGCGCTTCCGACCTGCGCTACGTTCTCTACGGGGCGCGCGGCGCGGACGGCCCGATCGTTTCCGGACGCTGTTTGTTGGCAGCCCACCAAGCGGAGGAGGATGAGGGTTCTCGCAGTCATCAGGGGACGTTTGCGCTTGCCGATATCCCTACCCGCAACTTGTTTGATCCGCCCTTTGAATATGCGATCGAGCCGCCGCCGCTTCTCCGTTCGGATATGAATAGCATTTCCGATACCGGCACGGTGGTGGCCGTTCTCGGATTCAACAATTTCGGCGAAGACCCGGCGCAGGCGATGGAGTACGTGGTGCGTACCGCCGCCGCAAATTTTTCTCCGGCTATCTGCGATGGTCGGATGAAGGTGGAAGTGACGGGTCAAGAAGGAGGGACGACTACTTTGGACTCGCCCGAGTCGGTAGGCGCCGCCCTGTCGGAGCAGGGCCATCTCATCCGATCCCAAAGGTGGCGGTTCCCCGAGGGGCTTGCCCACCGCGCTTGGCGCACCCTCCGCGAGGGGAAAGTTCTACCCAACGGGGCCGGAGCCGAAGTCCGGTTCCGCCCACTGAATCCGGAGTTGGGGGAGCGTTACACCCGCGTCAACATTTTCCGGGAGGGGATGTGGATAACCAACAGGTATTACTCGTCGAGCGATTTCTCCGGCCGCATGCCGTTCGACGCGGTGGTGCTGGCCGACCCCGATATTGACGAGCGTTTCTCCGAATTGATACGGAACTCGGAGGGTGCGGATCATTACGACATCATCCGCGCCCAGCTCTCTTCCGACGACCAGCGGGAGTTACGGGGAAAGTTGGACGAGATCAAAGATGCGTTATTAACGGAGGCGGAGCTTTTATCGGAGGAGACGTGGCGGCCGCCCGGTTTCGCCGCCTTCGGCAAAAAGACGGGTACTGTTCGCCGACCGCGCCCGATTCCGCCCCGCCCTACCATTCGCGTCTCCGAGGAAGATGAAGATGAACAGCCGGGGCACGAAGACGACCTCGATCCGGGACCCGGGCCGGGACCCGGACCCGGCCCTGGACCCGGCCCTGGACCTGGGCCTGGACCTGGGCCCGGACCCGGTCCTAAGCCGGGTCCCCGACCGGGGAAGACCGCTAAAGTTTCCCTTGCTTTTAGGGAATTGGTTTTGGATGAGGACGATGACTCCGGAGCCGTACAAGCCTTGCGTGTGGCGTTTCGTCCGCATTCTTTGGGACGGCTGGGGGTGCGGGTGATGTACGCCACCGGCGGGGACGAAACCTGCGATGCTTCGCCCCGGCCGGAGTTTCTACAGGTTCGTCCCGGATCCTCCGCATCGCTGGGCTTGGAGCCGTCGGGGGAGTGGGAGGTGCTCGTTCCCTCTGACTGTTTCTCGTTTGAGTTGGAGTTGCCGACTCCGGCCTTGCGCAGTCGCGGTCCCCTTGCTCTGGACGTGGTGGAAAGGCGCTGATGATTCACCTACCGGTACTGCGCGCCGACGGGTTGGGTTACGACTTCCCGCAAGTCTTTTACGCAAACACAGTGGAGACCCTTTCCACCGACGAGGTGCGCGTTACTAACGTACTGTCCGGCCCCGATGCCGACGTTTTCGCCCAGCGCGTTATTTCCGGTAGCGGAGCATGGACATCGGAGGTGCGTTCCCCCCAGGCACTTTTCTCGGAGAGCGCCGTTCATCATCATGATGGAAAGGGCGTGAAGTTTCGGGAGATGGGGGAGAGGCGAGAGTGGGAGTACCGGGTGCGTTGGGATAGTTCTATGTGCGCGGCCCGCACCTTTATCGTTACCCAGCTGGTTACCGCTGGACGGATGCTTCTCCCGCGTAAAATTTTGAGTTCGGTATGGGCCGACGGAGCCGAAACCTTGACTTACCCCGCGGGGCGGGTGGTTGCGCGGGGGAAGGTGTATCCGGTGGAGGACGCCGTATCGTCGATATTGGAGTTCGGGGTGGACCCGACGATGCGGGATGGGGAGATGCGGGTTTCCGGTCCTACCGCACAGTGGAATTTTCAGGTTTTTCTGACCGACCGGACCATGGCGTGGGTACAAAACGGAGAACGGCGGGATATTTTGATGACCGCCCTTGTCGGAGCCCTTTCCCGCTTGGACGCGAGACACTCCCCCGAAGAATCGCAAATCTTGGGGGAGATGGCGGACCTTCTTGCAGAAAAGAAAGTCGCGAATTGGATGGAGGAGGAGAACTACGACCCGGCCGCGGCCGCCACCTGTTTGGAACCGTTTCTTTTCCCGGAGGAAGGGGAAGACCGGTGACCAAGGAGTTCCTGAGAGTGGCCGATCTATTCGATGAGCGTTGCCGGACATGGTGGGAAAATGCGGTCCCAAAGGGAAGCACGCGTCCAGGTCAGGCTACGGACAAAGCGCAACTGCTAGCAACGGCGGCCCGCTCCGGGGAGGTGCTTGGGATATTGTTGGACGAGTTGGGGTTTTCGTCGGCGCGTGAGGGACTGACGGACAGCAATCCCCCCCTCCCGCCCAGGTTGCTGACCGCATCGGAAATAACGGCCGGGCCGTCGTTGGAGTTTGAGCGGGAAATCCACCAGAGTCTGGATTTGGTCCCGGCGACGGCGGTGCGTTCCTCTTTCTGGACGGCTTTGCTCCTCTGGTGGTGGGAGAAGAGATACATTCTCGACGGATGGGCGGCGCAGGGAAGGCAGAATTGGGATGATGACAAGTTGACGCGGTTCATCGGTTGGCGTCTGGGAGGGCTCCCGCATGTGCGCGGGTCGGTGTCCGTTTTTGAGTGCCCAATGGCGCGGGCTTGGTGGAGGCCGCTGATAGCCGACCGGGCCGCCGAGGGCTCCGATGGCTTTCTGACCCCCGACCGGGCGCAAGCGGTCCTGCGCGATCGGCCGGTATGGATCGCGGTAGCGGAGGTGTTGGTGAGAAGGCTGGCCGCCCTCAACCATCCCCGAGCGTTGGCCGCAGCGTTGCTGTCCTTCGAAGAGGTGCCGCCCTCCGGAAAAGATAGGAACGGTGTGGCGCGACGACGGTTGGAGCAGTTGGGACGCTTGGCCCCGGTGGTGGATTTTTCCGCCTACCCCTTGAAGAATCTGACAGAGATGTGCTCCGGAAAGGGAGCCCAATAACAGCTCCGGTGCCGCCGGTTTAGGGGTCCTCGCGAAAGAAATCTTTATTTCAAATTAGGCCTTTGACCAGGTGTTTTGTTAACCTCGCGAAAAATGCCTCTTGTTTTAAATTAATTTTTTGGGTATTTTGGAGGGCGGGCAGGGTGGGGGGTGGAGTGGGTGGGTTGGAGAAGCGGCGAAAATTTTTTTGGGCTGAGCAACGGCCAGGCCCGATCGAACCGATGGTTGCGGGAATAGTGCATCGGTTGGCGTCTGGGCGGTCTCCCGCATGTGCAAGGATCGGTATCCGTTTTTGAATGTCCCATGGCGCGGGCTTGGTGGAGGCCGCTAATAGCCGACCGGGCCGCCGAGGGCTCCGATGGCTTTCTGACCCCCGACCGGGCGCAAGCGGTTCTGCGCGATCGGCCGGTATGGATCGCGGTTACGGGGGTGTTGATGAGAAGGCTGCCGCTCTCAACCATCCCCGGGCCTTGGCCGCGGCGTTGCTGTCATTCGAAGAAGAGCCGCCCTCTGGAGACCATATGAATACCGTGGCGAGGCGGCGATTGGATCATTTGGGACGCTTCGCCTCGGCGGTTGATTTTTCAACCTATGCCTTGAGGGAGCTGGTAGCGATGTGCTCCGAGAAGGCCGCCAAATAACAGTTCAGTCGTCGCCGGTTTAGGGGCGCCTCGCGAAAGAATTCTTTATTTCAAATTCGGCCTTTGACCTGGTGTTTTGTCAACCTCGGGAAAAGTGCCTCTTGTTTTAATTTGAAAAATTGGGTATTTTGGAGGGCGGGCAGGGTGGGGGGTGGAGTGGGTGGGTCGGAGAAGCGGCGAAAAATTTTTGGCTGAGCGGCGGCCAGGCCCGATCGAACCGATGGTTGCGGGATTAGTTCATTGGTTGGCGTCTGGGCGGTCTCCCGCATGTGCAAGGATCGGCGTCCGTTTTTGAGTGCCCCATGGCTCGCGCATGGTGGAGACCGCTAATAGCCAAACGGGCCGTCGACGGCTCCGATGGCTTTTTGACCCCTGACCGGGCGCAAGCGGTTCTGTGCGATCGGCCGGTATGGATCGCGGTAGCGGAGGTGTTGGTGAGAAGGCTGGCCGCCCTCAACCATTCCAGGGCCTTGGCCGCGGCGTTGCTGTTCTTCGAAGAGGAGCCGCCCTCTGTTACCGGCAAAGAGATGAGGAATATGGCGGCGCGACGGCGATTGGAGCAGTTGGGGCGGTCGGCCGGGCGATGGATTTTTCTACCTACCCCTTGAAGAAGCTGACATCGATGTTCTCCGACAAGGGGTGTTAAATAACAATTCCGCCGTCGCCGTTTATGGGTCCTCGCGAAAGAAATCTTTATTTCAAATTCGGCCTTTGACCTGGTGTTTTACCAACCTCGGGAAAAATGCCTCTTGTTTTAAATTGAAAAATTGGGTATTTTGGAGGGCGGGCAGGGTGGGGGGTGGAGTGGGTGGGATCGGAGAAGCGGCGAAAATTTTTTTTGGGCGGCGGCCAAGTTCGGTTGAGACCGATCGTTTCAAGGGGGGAAGGCGCGTCGTTCGGTCGCAGGGGCGGATTATCCGATCAGCCAGTGGATGAGCCAAGCGGCCGCCAAGCCCCACAAACCGGCCGCCGCATCGTCGGCGGTAATGCCCCACCCCCCGGGCAACCGTTCGGCCCTCCGCACCAGGGGAAAACTTTTGGTGGCGTCGGCTACCCGGAACACGATGAACCCGCCGACGGCGGCCGCCCAACCCACTCCGATCACGGCGATGAACGCTCCGGCCGCTTCGTCGATCACCACCCATGCCGGATCGTCTTCCCCCGCCTCGGAGGCCGCCGCCCCGCCCGCCCACACCGACGCCCCGGTAACAACCATTGCCACCGCCGCTTGCGCACCCCATCCCCAAGCCGCCCCCAGCGGCAGCGCCATCCCCAGGGCCAAAAGGGCCCCCACCGTCCCCGACCCGGCGTCCGACCCCCGCCACCGGCGCAGAATCAGGCCCGTCCCGAACCAGGAGGCGAGCAGTTTGACGGCGGCGGTTCTATTCAAAATCCCCCCGGTTGCGTTCCGGACACAGGTGCGTGACTTTGAGGGTAGCGGCCTTCGGCGGCCGGTTTGCGGCCCCGGCGGGCGCTTTTGGCGGCAGATGTCATTTACCCGTTATAAGATGGAGGGCTATGGAGACGTCACAATACATCTGGATGGACGGCCGCCGGGTTCCGTGGGAGGAGGCCAACGTTCATGTGCTGACCCACGCCCTGCATTACGGAACGGGTGTCTTCGAAGGCATTCGGGCCTACGAGACGGAGGGCGGCACGGCGGTTTTCCGGTTGCGCGACCATATGTTGCGCCTGCACCGCTCCTGTCAAGCCTACCGGATCAAGCCCCCCTATTCGGTGGAGGAGTTGGTGGAGGCCGCCAAATCTTTGGTGGAGGCCAACGAGTTGGAGGCCGGTTACATCCGCCCCATTATTTTCCTGGGGTTGGGGGCGCTGGGGCTGGATCCCCGCAACGCCGAAGTGCGGGCCGCCATCGTAACCTGGCGGTGGGGGGCTTACCTGGGGGAGGAGGGCGTCCGCAACGGCATCCGGGTGAAAGTGTCCTCGTGGCGCCGTTTCTCCCACGACGCCTTCCCCAACGCCAAAGCCACCGGCACCTACATCAACTCCATTCTGGCCAAGCACGACGCCCTCACCGACGGCTACGACGAAGCGCTGATGCTCAGCTCGGACGGGGCCATCTCCGAAGGTTCGGGGGAGAACCTGTTCCTGATCAGCAACGGGACGGTCTACACCCCGCCCCTGTCGGCGGGTTGCCTGGACGGGGTGACCCGGGACACGGTGCGCACGTTGCTGTCCGACGACGGCTACCAAGTGGTGGAGAAAACGGTGCACCGGGCCGACCTCTACTACTGCGATGAACTTTTCATGACCGGCACCGCCGCCGAGGTCACCCCCATCCGGGAGGTGGACAACCGGGCGGTCGGTTCCGGCTCCCCCGGCCCGGTCACCCGCCGCGCCCAGCAACTGTACGCGGAGGCCTACAGCGGGAAACTGGACGCGTACGCCGGTTGGCTGGACTACGTCTGAGGAGCGCCCGGTGGGCCGCAGCCCCTTCATAGAGTTGGACGCCTCCGACCTGCCGGCCGGGGAGTTGGAACGGGCCGCGGAGCGCCGTTGGCGGCCGGACCGTCCCGGCGAGATCCTCGCCCCCGCCGACATGCCGTCCGGTCCCTCCTTCGGCCGTCCCGGCCCGGACGCCGGTTGGGGTTTGCGGCTGGTGCGCCGGGCCGACTTCGACCGGGGCAGCCGCCCCCGCCAGCTGGAGGAACTGCTGGGGGCCCTGGCGGGAGCGCGGGCCGCGGCCGCGGGCCGGGGTCCCGCGCCCGGGGACGTAGAGGCGGCCCTGTCGCTGGTCGGATTGCGGACCGAAGGTTGGGACGAGGAGGCCCGGGCGCGCCTGGACGGGCGACGCGAGGCCTGGTTGGACGCGGCGGCCGGCGAGCCGTCGCCGGGGAGCGCCGCGTTGCGGGACATTCCCGCCGATTTGCTGTCCGACTCCCCGGAGCGGGTGCGGTCCCGCCTGGCCGCCGACCCCGCCCTGGTCGGCTGAGCGGCGGAAACGGGAGTTCGGCCCGTGAAGGTGGTGCGCATGCAAACCGGGGAGGGCATCCGTTACGGGGCGGCGGAGGAAGAGGGGATACGCATCTACCAGGGGTCGCCGCTGGTGGCGTGGGAGCCGACCGAAACGGTGGTCGATTTCTCCGACGCCCGGCTGTTGGCCCCGGTGTTCCCCACCAAAGTGGTGTGCGTGGGCCGCAACTATGGGGAGCACGCCCGGGAAATGGACTCGGAGGTCCCGGAGTCCCCCCTGATTTTTTTGAAGCCGTCCACGGCGGTGATCGGCCCGGAGCAGCCGATCGTCATTCCGCCCGCCGCCCGGGAAGTTCATCACGAAGCGGAGATGGCGGTGGTAATCGGGCGGGTGGTCCGCAACGCGTCCGCGCAAGACGCCTACCGGTCGGTGCTGGGCTACACGGCGGCCAACGATGTGACGGCCCGCGACTTGCAACGCCGGGACGGGCAGTGGACCCGGGGCAAAGGGTTCGACTCGTTCTGTCCGCTGGGGCCGGCGATCGAAACCGAGTTCGACCCGTTGCAGGATCACCGGTTGGAATGCCGGGTGAACGGGGAGGAGCGCCAGGGGGGTTCGGTGCGGGACATGATTTTCGGGGTGGCCGAGTTGATCGAGTTCATCACCGGGGTGATGACCCTTCTGCCGGGGGACGTGATCCTGACCGGCACCCCCTCCGGGGTGGGGCCGTTGCGGGCGGGCGACCGGGTGGAAGTGTCCTTGGAGGGGGTGGGGGTGCTGTCCAACCCGGTGGCGGACGCCCCGGAGCGGGCGTGACGGCGGCCGACGGCGGGGGCCGGCCGGGCCCGGCGGCGGTTGCGGCGCCGCGCCTGCGGATCGCCCCGTCGCCCACCGGGTTTCTGCATGTGGGAAACGTGCGGGCGGCCCTGTTCAACTGGCTGTACGCCCGGGGCCGGGGCGGGTCGTTCATCGTCCGCATCGACGACACCGACCGGGCCCGTTCCCATCCCTCTTTCATAGAAGACATCGTATCCGGGTTGCGCTGGCTGGGTTTGGACTGGGACGAGGGGGCGCAGGTGGGCGGACCGCACGGCTCCTACCGTCAGTCGGACCGGTTTCCCCGCTACCGGGAGGCGGCGGAGCGGCTGGTTTCCGAAGGTCGGGCGTATCGCGATTTCCGTTCGGCGGAGGAGTTGGACGGCTTGCGGTCCCGGGCGCAGGCGGAGCGCAAACCCCCCGGTTTTTACATCCGGCGGCCGGTCGGCTCCGACCCGGAACGGGACCGGGCCCGGGCGGAGGCGGCGGCCATCCGGTTTTCGGTTCCGGCCGGGGAGGAGGTGCGGTTCACCGACCGGGTGCGGGGGGAGATGCGGTTCGCGGCGGAGGCGGTGGACGACTTCGTGATTCTGCGTTCGGACGGGTCGCCCACCTATCATCTGGCCTCGGTGGCGGACGATGTTGACTACGGGATAACCGATGTGGCCCGGGGGGAGGATCTGCTGTCGTCCACCCCCAAGCACATTCTGCTGACGCGGGCGCTGGGGGCGGAGCCGCCCGTCTACGCCCATCTGCCGTTGCTGTTGGGGCCGGATGGGCGCAAACTTTCCAAACGGCATGGGGACACCGCCCTGCGTTTCTACCGGGAGGCGGGTTTTCTGCCGGATGCGGTGTTCAACTACATGAGCCTGCTGGGATGGTCGCTGGATGCGGAAAACGAGGTGTTTTCCCGGGAGGAGGCGATATCTGCTTTCGATTTGGACGATGTGCAGAAAAACCCGGCCGTGTTCGACGTGGAAAAACTGGAATGGATGAACGGGCTCTACATCCGGGCGATGCCGACCGGCTCGTTTTTGGAGGCGACTTTGGCGGAGGTCGCCGCCGGGCTGGGGCGGGAGGTGGGGGAGTCGGAACGGGAGCGGTTGCGCATGTTGGCCCCGCTGGTGCGGGAACGGGTGCGGCTGTTGCCGGAAGTGACCGGCATGGTGCGGTTCCTGTTGGAGGATGTGGAATACGACCCGGCGGCGTGGGCGAAGGTGATGAAAGAGGGGGCCGCTCCGATTTTGCAGGCCGCGGCGGCGGTTTTGGGGGAGGTGGAGCCGTGGGACAAGGAGGGAGTGGAGGGGGCGTTGCGGGGAATGCTGGAGGAGATGGGGGTGAAACCGCGGGCGGGCTTGCAACCCATCCGGGTGGCGGTGACCGGTTCCAACGTTTCCCCGCCCCTGTTCGAGAGCCTGGCCGCCCTGCCGCAAGCGGAGGCGGTGCGGCGCATTGCGGCCGCCGCCTCCCGGCTGTCGTCAAAAGCGGAAAACCCGTGATACCCGGCTAGACTGGGGGTTTCCCCCCGGTGGGCCCCGTCGTCCAGCGGTCCAGGACGCTGGCCTTTCAAGCCAGAAACGCGGGTTCGAATCCCGTCGGGGCCACTACTTCCACAACCGGACGATGAACCGGGAGTCGTCCGCTATCAGGTCGGGTTCCGTTCCGTTGTGCTCCCGCATTCCGGGGATGATCTTGTTGCGAACCCCCATCCCGCGTGCGTCCATATATCCGTAATCCCGCATGATGTTGACCAGGTTCTGGTTGCGCAGGTATCGGAAACCGGCGACCATTTTTTCGACCGTGACCGTGTTGGGCAGGCGGCCGGGGCTTTCTATTTCCAGCCGGTCGGAGTATACGGTGAGCGAAATGTCGGAGCCGGCGATGGTGTAGTCGCGATGCACGAGGGCGTTGACGACGGCCTCCCGGATGACGCTTTCCGGATATTCCCACCGGTCGACCCGTCGCATCCCGTCCAGGTAGGAGGTGGGGGTGGTGTTGCGCCGCACAAAATCCCACGCCTGCTCCACTAGGCCGAGTTCCACGAAACTCCCGTTCGCGGCCCGGAGCGGAACCATCGAACCCAGCAGGTATTCGTCGGCGCGGGTCGCATAGTCCGGTTCGGTCCCCGGATAGCACAAAGCCCGAATCCCCGACTGCGGCAAAAACCGCTTCGGTTCCTTGCCAAACAGAAGCATCCCGTCGACAGTGGCGTTGCCCTGCCCCAACGAATCGGTCATCAGTTCCATATTGTGCAGTAAAGCTTCCCAACCATCGGCATCCTCCCATGCGGGAGCGGTTCCCTCGGTTATGCTAGTGAAATACTCATCGAGCCTACGTAAGTCAAAAGATTCCAGGTTTGCGCCCGAAACCGGTTTCAGGCCGTAGCGCAGTCGCCCTGAGGCTTGAAACATTCTCTCTAGTTCATCGCGGCTGGCTTCCCGAACCGTACTGTCAACGCGTATATAGTAAGTTAACCGACCGTTATGTAACCGGGCGTATGGTTTATCCGGCCCTTGTGCAACACGCACCGCTAAGACGCGTTTTCCTGTCTCTGGGTCGCTCGCCCAAGACAGAAGCGGGATAACGGGAGGTTCTATTTTGGTGCGACAGAGGTCCGCCACCCAGTCCTCTAGCCGATTTCGGGTTGTGCCGGATATGCGTCCATCGTCTTCCACTCCCAGGAGCAAAACGCCGCCGTCCAAGTTGAGAAACGAAACCAGCTCTTTGGCTAGGTCGTGATTCTGAACGTCGTCGCGTTTGAACTCCAAGGTGGAATCCTCGCCGCCGCGGATAAGCTCAAGGAGGTCACCGGGGGTCAATATCTCTCCGTACCGTCATGCTCTCAATAATAACAATCTTACCGGCTCTACGCGTTTAGGAGGAGTGAGGGTGGGGAGAAGGTTCGGGTTGGGTTTGCCTACGTAGAGGAGGGCCCGGGTTCGGAAGTTGGGAAAGTTGCGGAATCCGAAAGCGACGCGTCGCTTCCCTCTACCGGTTTGTCGCCCTGTCTATCGTATCTCATGCGCACCCCAAATCCTTCGCCACCTCGGCCGCCCTACCTGCTCGGTTGCCCACCGTCCCGCCTGGCTGGTCAACCGCGCCTGCACCGGGGCTATCCAAGCGGCCCGCTCCGTGAAACGAGGCCACCGCGCGCTCAGAAGGCGGGCGTTGCCGATGACGTTTCCGCCACACCAAGCGCACCGGCATCCCGAACACCGGCAGATCCGCCAACTTCACCCTCCGCCTCTCCTTAAACCACCCAGCCACCGCACCTCGCACACCGGTTGTCCCGCAAACACACCACCAGCAACACCTTACCCGCCTCCTTCCACCTCACCCCAAACCCCTACCTCCCCCCTAAATTCGAAGAGCCACTATTGTAACGTCTTGCACAGATCTTTCCTTGCTAGGAGCTTACGATGAGTATCAGTATATTCCGTACCATTTAGTGTGGAATATACTCTTCCTCTTGGGTTATCAATCAAATACTTATTTTTGAAATCTGCTTGCAATTTTTGGTCGTTTGAATAAAGAAGTCGTGCACCGCTAATTTGAGCGAGGGCTATAATATGTGGATCGTCAGATTTATAACCTCCTTTCTTTTTGACTATTTGAGTATGATTATCCACCTCGTTGTCATTAATTTGCTTAACTAATCCAGCATTAATTAATTCGCGCCAAATACGATGCATGTTGTTGGAACCTTTAACGATCGGTTCTCTAAGTAACCGGCCACCTGCCGCTAGTTTGATATTATCCTTTTCGACCTTCTCATAAAAAGCTTCTCCAGCAGTTTTAGGTATAGTGTTCCGGTTTCCATAGTAAGGCTTCTTGAACTCGGTAGTAAGAATGTTGGCATCGATAATATAACACATAGTAAATCAGATAAATTAACGCTCTCTTTTCCAAAGAGATCTGTCTAGTTCATCTAAGAAAAACTTCCTATAGCCATCAGGTGTATTCAGAACATTTCCCTCTTTATCAAATTCTATAGAGTGAATCTTTACGTCAAGCCCTTGACGATCAAAAAACAATAGAGAAACATCCTTAGGATTTATTAATCCGTCTCTGACTTCCATACGTATTCTATCTTTCAAGTATTCGCTGTGTGTTTCTACTATTATTTGTTTTTGCGGACCGGCGACTTGGCAAAGCAAACTTCCAAGAGCCGCTTGTGCCCTGGGATGAAGATGTATTTCTGGTTGTTGTAGAAGGGATATACTAGAGGATCTTTCGTTTATGAGTTCTGTGATCAACGGAAGAGCCTGACTTACTCCATATCCTACATCGGTAAGATTATGCCAAGGACCTTTCAAAGGACTTTTTAAATCGCCACCATATTTCCTTACTTGCAATTGAAAAGGTTCGCTTTCATTACCTCGTCTACCTCTAGTTAGTGATTTGATATCTATTTCATTAAACAATCCAGTAATCTTCCCAAAATTTTCTAGATGACCCTTGAATTTATCCCAAGATTTGCCGCCTTGGAAGAAGAGACCGGCAAGATACATAGGTATAGTATCTCCTTCAGAGTCAAGTTTATAACGGGACGGATCATATGTGCGACGTGGTTTGGATCTAACAGGGGCACTAGAAAATGGCCGACTAACGAAGATACCGGTTTTATATATTTTGCTTCGTAATGATTCTATATCTTGCCAATCCTGAGTTGTAAAGTCAGGAGAATTTTGGATCGGTTTAAATGCTGAATATTCTTTATTTGAAGTGTGAGATAATCCTGACATGAAAAAATACATAAAAAATGGGCCAGGTAGTAAATCGGGTAGTATTGAAAGTCTTCTCTTAGTGTGTTCATCTTTGAATAGCCAGTATCCATTTCGAGTTTGTATTTTGGCTGAGTAAGAATTGTTTTCAAAAATTTCTTCTAATGTAGTTTGCTCAAATTGGTAACTCCTGCTGATAAGAATGGGGGCGGCACCATTTTTTCCGAATTGTGCTTGAAATTTGCATTTGCCCTTTGTAAATCCAACTTGAAAGAATTTAGTTTTTCCACCTCTTCCGCCTCTATTATGTGCTATATCTTCGAAGGTGCCTAGGTCATATGGCTCTTCCTTGAAATCAGGATACCTATCACCGCATATAGAATCCCAAAGAATTCTGATCATAGCCATCAAGGAGGTTTTGCCGGTGCTGTTTTCGCCTACTAGCAACGTCAACGGCGCCAATGGTACGGTTTGCTCTTTGTAGAAGCAACGAAAGTTCTCGAGGGTTATGCTATCCATTGTTGGCTCCGGTGGGTATGATGTCAGTCGTTTGGGGAGTTGGCCGTTGCGCGATGGGCGCGCCGGGGTCGCTCTCGGTCCCGTGATCGGGGAACTCGCGGGTGTGCGGTTGGGGCGGGGAAGTTGTTGCGGTCATGACATCAGTGTAGCACGGTCCGGGAGTGGCCGCGCCGTTGCGCCCGGCGGCGGGCCTTCCCCTTTGTCAGGAGTCCCTCGGTGGGGTGGAGTTGGTATAGCGACTGGGTTGGGCTATGCTAGGGGGACCCCTTCGGGAGTGGTGTAATTGGCAGCACGACAGGTTCTGGCCCTGTTAGTAGGGGTTCGAGTCCTCTCTCCCGAGCCGGCCCCCCTTCACCGGAGGGGGCGGGTGGAGCGGATGGCTTCTTCCAAGGCAGCGGTTATGCGACTGCCTTTTCTGGAAAACCCCAGTTCCTTGACGGCGATTTCCAGCAGGTCGCGGTCGGTACGCAACCGCCCGTCCGACTCGATCCAGCGGATCAGCGCGACCAGTTCCTCGGGCTCGTATTCCCCTATGGACATTCCCTGCGACACCGGCCGCCGGCCTTTGCGTTGCGGGGCCTTTGGGGGCGTTCCCGGTCCGGTATCGGGTCGGGGCGGCGGGGGGGAGGGGGGCGGTTCCGGTTCGGACTCTGCGGCTACGGCCTCCTCCCAGGCCCGGACGGCACGTTCTATTTCCCGCTCGCGGTGCAGGAACCAGTCCGTTGACCAGATGCGGTGGAACCTCCACCCGATGCGCTCCAAATGCTCCTGGCGGAGCCGGTCGCGGTCGCGGGCCGTCCGGGAAGAATGGTAGCGGGCCCCGTCCGCTTCGATGGCCAGCACCATCCGGCCCGGTTTCTGCGGGTGGGCGGCCGCAAAGTCGATCCAGTATCCGGCGGAGCCGTACTGGGCGACGAGGGGGATGCCCGCCTCCTGCAACCCCTTCTGGATGTCCCTCTCAAACTGGTTGAGGGGAATCTTGCTGGTCCGCACCGACCCGAGGTCGCCGCCCCCGGATTCGGCGTACGACAGATAGTTGCGCAACATCCGGGCCCCCTCCGCCCGCAGTTTGTTGGGGTCCAGGTCGGCGGAGGTAAACGACGAAACGACCGTCATGCGCCGGCGCGCCCGGGTCACCGCCACGTTCAATCGGCGTTCGCCCCCCTCCATGTTCATCGGGCCGAACCGGTGCGCCATCCTGCCGTCCGGTCCCCGGCCGTAGCCGATGGAGAGAATGACGGCGTCCCGCTCGTCTCCCTGCACCCGCTCGATGTTCTTTACGAACAAAGGCTCAGAGTCCGACAGGTGATCCGGTCCCCGGTCCAGCCAGTCGTCGAGCTCGGGATGGTCGCGCCGTTCCATACGCAACATCTCTTCGATCAGGTCGGCGTGTTTTATGCCCATGGTGATAACGCCCAAACTTTCATGGGGGCGGCGCCGGGCATGTTCCAGAATCAACTCCACCACGCGGCCGGCCTCCGTTGTCTGCTTGCCCGTTCCGCCCGGGTCGTATTCGGTCAGAACATGGTTGATGCATTCATCGTTGGCTGTTCCCGGAAAAGTGGTGAGGGAACCGTCGTAGAGGGTGGGTTGCGCATTGGAGAAAGCGATGAGCCGCTCGTTGCGGGAGCGGTAATGCCAGCTGAGATTGCGGGTGCCGTGCGGTGGGGAAAGCAAGGTGGCCATCACGTCCAGAATGGACTCGAACCCGCTGGTCAGAGACGGAACCTCGTCTTGGTCTTCGTCTTCCTCTTCGATGGACCCCAGGAAGAACCTGGTGGGGGGCAACTGTTTGGTGTCGCCCGTCACCACCACTTTGCGGGCTCTCATAATCGGCCCGATGGCGTCGGCGGCGGTGACCTGCGAAGCTTCGTCGAAGATCACCACGTCGAACAGCCGTTCCTGGGGCAACGTCTCCGCCACCAGCAACGGGCTCATCGCCCAGCAGGGTTTGAGGGCGCTCAGCACATTCGGGGCCTCCTGCAGAAGCCGCCGCACCGGGATGTGCCCCCGCTTGCGGTGGGCCTGCTGTTGCACCACCATGCTTTCTTCGGGATGCTCGTTGCGGGCCGCGATGGACCACGTAGCCACCTGCCGGCGGACGCGGGACCCGCCCGAAGAAATATGCCGACGATCCGCCTGCCGGTATTGCCGGACGGTCCGCTCCGCGGAGTCACCCTTGAAGTTTCTGACCAACCGGTCGTCAAGGCGGAACTGGTCGAGCAGGCTCTCATGCCAAATGTAGCGGGCCAAGTCGATCGCCTCTTCGGTATGCAACCGACGGCGGGCCGCTTCCAGTATGATCTGCTTCAAACCCAGGGAGCCAAGATTAACGCCCAGTTCGGTAATGTCCGCCAGGTTCAACAACGTTTCCTGATGGTTCAGCAGGGAAGTTATCCGCTCCGGCAACTCGCTAAGCGGTCTGTCAATCAAAGCCGGGTGTCCGATGTTGTGAATCATCCGCCCCGCTTTGTCCGAAGAGTCGCATATATCCATATCTTCCGCCAAAGACGCCAAATTCTCCGGCGGCGCGCCCTCCTCCCCATCGGATGCTTGTTTCCATGAAGAAAGATGCTCGGCCATTTTATCGGCTATCTGATGCAACACCTTCCGAGTGGGCTGGGAGTCGTGCGCCCAATTTTCTTTCAGATATTTGACCGCCTGACGATAGCCGCCTTTCATCATCCACCAGAAAAATTTGAAACCCTGCGGTCTTTCCGTAATGCAAGCCAGTTGCTCAGCGTTCATCTCGTAGGCGGAGGGGGCGACGTATTCGCATATTTCTTCAATCTCCTTGATAAGATCAACCGTTTGTTTCCACTCGGTAAGTGTATCGGGAGGTTGCAGACGGCACTCTTCGGCAAACCGCCCCCACTGCGCAACGATTGAACCCAGATGCTGATCCAAGAAACGCAGGGCCTCCAAAGCAGCGGACACATCATCCTGGGTGACAATAGTTCCCGCCTGATACGCTGTCGCCCACGGATTGCTTGAAGCGGTGTTTTCCGCAAGCAACTGCAGGCCCTCCAAGTCGACATAACGTTTCAGATCATCCAAGGCTTTCTTCCACGTATCCCCGGCCAGGGAGCGGAGAACATCCCCTTGCAGGCGGATGTGAGACGGTTCAACCCTGCTCCGCAGATCGATGAGAGCTGCCTGCACGCCGTAGGCGCTCTCGCCCCACGGGAACCTTTCCAGATGCAGGGAAGCGGTTTGCTCGTTCAAGCTGGTACGGTGTTGGGACAAATCCTCGTGGATGGGATGAACATCGGGTTCCTGCGAGTTGGAATACTTGTCCAGGGTGTTGCGCAGGTCGACGGCCACCCGTCGTTTGAGGCTCTTGGCTCCTGTTTCGTGCAAATCAAGCACGATATCCTCTAAATCAATATTATGCAGACGTTTCAAAACCGCATCAATCGCGGCCCTTTTTTCCGCTACGAACAAAACCCATTTTTTGTTGGCGACCAGGGCGGCTATCAGATTGGCGATGGTTTGCGACTTGCCCGTCCCCGGCGGGCCTTCCACTACCAGATCACGCCCGGAAACCACCGTGTTTATCACCCCGGACTGGGAGGAATCCGCATCCAGGATCAGAAACTCCTCCGAGGGATGAACGATATCAGGATGGTCGGGCGTAAAGTTTACGTGCTGATTGCGTATCATGGTTTGAGAGGCGGTGTCTCCGGCGATGGCGGCTAACAGTTCATGGTCGCCCAAAAACCCGCTGTCGCCCGCTTCTTTGATGTCTTTAACCATGGCCAACTTCTGATAGGAGAAGTTTCCGACCACCACCTTGTCGCGGTCGATCGAAAAGTCGGAAATTTCCCCCTGCGCCCGTCCGATGAGCCGATCCGCCAAATCCGAGCGTTCCCGTTCCGTGGGGAAATCCGCCTCCCGTTCCTCGTCCGCCCGGAATTCGAAATCCGCCGCCAGCTGATGCAACAGGGTCGGGTTGAGTTCCCACTCGCCGCTGATCTGCAGGTCAAAGTCTTCAGCCGCCCCGCCCCGGGATTTCATCTCCAGGGGGGTCAGGAGCAGAGGGGCGGACGGGGTGGAAGACGACCCCGGCCCGGAGGTGCGCGGGTTCGTCCAGGTGGTCAAGCCCCAAGCCAGGAACAGCGTCCGCACCCCGCGTTCCTCGTCGTTCTCCTTGGCTTTGGCGGCGATGGTGCGCGCCCGCCGCGCCGCCTCCTTCAGTCGATCCGCATCCCCGAACAGCCGCGAGAGCCGGGTTTTGCTCCCGTCCAGCAGTTTGGCCAGAGCGGGGCCGCTGACGTCAGAGTCGGGGCCGACGCTCAGATTAAGCGTGCCCCTGCTCATATCCCGGTAGTAGAGGAGCGGGTTGCGGCCGCTGCGGTCCAGCAGGTTCTCCGTCCACTGCCCAGCCGCCGCGGAGATCAGGTTGCTTTTGTCCATGCCCCAACCTTACCCTAGGAGTGCGACACAGAGGTTTTTCTCGTTATGAATTCTATTCCGGTTCCTTTTAGCATTTTTACTATTTCCGCTAGGATACACTTTGCCTTTAACAATTTCTTTGAAATCGGATCTTAGTTTCCTGTCTTGAGTGTAGAGTAATCTAGCACCAGTTACCTGCGCAAGTGCAAGTATATGATAATCATCTGAAGCGCAGATATCTTGTTGTGTTAAATCCTCGATTATGCTCTCTATATCTATATCGTTTTCTGCTGTTGTGCTAATTGCAAGTCGTCTTCCTACGGCTTGGCCATACCACTGTTGGAAGTTACTATTGACCTTAAGTTCTTCAAGCAGTTTTCCGCCAACGACCAAGGGTGTGCCGCCTCTAGAAATCCATCGGAAGAAATCTTTACCAGCTTCTGATCTGGTACTTCCGAATACCTCATGTATTGAGTTAGCGTCCAGTATAGCACACACTTTAGAAAACTTTCAAGGCTCTTGCTTCCAAATGGATCGTTCCAACTCATCCATAAAAAATCTGTTATAACTGGGAGGGATATCGGATGCGTCGCCGTTCTCATTGATGCAAAAAAGGTTACCTTCTTTATTAAAACCCATTGAATGTATAGTTACATCAAGCTCACCGCGTTCAAAATACAAAAGAGAAACATCAGCAGGGCTTATTTGTTCGTCTCTAACTTGCATCCGTACGCGGTCAATAAGGTAGTTGCTGTGCGTTTCAATTATCAGCTGTCTATTGCTGTTAGAAATTTGGCAGAATAAGCTTCCTAGTTCGGCTTGAGCCATCGGATGAAGATGGATTTCCGGCTGTTGCAGTAGAAACAAATTTGATGATTCTTCGCGTGAAAGTTCCGTTACTAAAGGTAGTAGTTGGCTAACTCCATATCCCATATCTATTAAATTCCGCCAAGAGCCCTTTCGTCGTCCGTATCCTTTTCTAATCTGTATTTGAAAAGGTTCGCTAGGATCGCCTAGTTGCTTGACTCGGATGCTATCAAATAGGCCAGTAGTTTGACCTATATTTTCTAATCCGGTTTGAAGTTCTTTCCATCGTTCGGTATGCAAGGATTCGCTTGCCAGGTATGATGGAACCGTTTCACCTTCAATGTCCGGATTAGTAAGAGAAGGCTCATAAGTACGACGAGGTTTAGAGCGAACTGGAGCACTGGCGTATGGAAGTTTTTGGCGAATACCAGCTCGCGAAATTCTAAGACTCAGCCTTCTTGCCTGCTCCAAATCCTCTGGAGTAATATCAGGTGATTTATATAAAGAAGTAAAGGCTTTAATTAGCTTGTCTGTTGCCAAAGGATACCTTAGGATACGGCCCAAAGGCATCTCGTATAGAGAATCAATATTTCGTCTATCAGTTATTTTCCATCTTCCTCTGGGGGTGATTATTTTAGTTACTGTGCCATTAGTAATGACATGTTCTTCTATTGAAGTTATTCCATCAGATATATATCGACGATTTAAAATCGGTACGATACCCTTTGTCTTGAATTCTACTCTGAATTTGTGTTTACCCTCCGTAAATCCCGCACTAAAGCTGTCTGCTTGACTGCCTCTACCACCGCGATAATGTGCTATATCGTTAAAAGTTCCCAAGTTGTATGGTTCTTTGGTGAAGTCGACATACTGTTCTTGATAATCATAGAAAATACCCCATAATATCCTAATCATGGCCATGAAAGAGGTTTTGCCTGTGCTGTTTTCACCCACTAAGAGGGTTAACGGTGCTAAAGGCGCTTTTGGTATATCCAAGAAGCACCTATAGTTTTGCAAACTAATATTATCCATCTTTTACTTTCCTTGTTTTTTTGTTTATCCTTGTAAGTAGTTTTTTTTACTGGTTCTTGAGTGTGTTGCTTATCAAGCCAATGGCACCTAGCTCTCCGCAAGACCCTGGCAGGATGCTATCATAACACAAATAATGGCTGGGTAAAGGCCTTGCTGAATTTGGTGGACAGCCCTGGGTTGACAGGTCGGGCGGCTTTGCGCTAGGCTAGCGACGCATGGCCCCGTCGTCTAGTGGCCTAGGACGCCGCCCTCTCAAGGCGGTAACGCCAGTTCAAATCTGGTCGGGGCTACCGGAGGGGTGGACGCCGCCCTCTCAAGGCGCGTTGTTTGTTTTTGGGCCGGGTTCGAATCTGGTCGGGGCTACCGGAGGGGTGGACGCCGCCCTCTCAAGGCGCGTTGTTTGTTTTTGGGCCGGGTTC
The DNA here is from genome assembly GCA_965243835.1 of Candidatus Spongiisociaceae bacterium. Lineage (GTDB taxonomy): Bacteria > Actinomycetota > Acidimicrobiia > Spongiisociales > Spongiisociaceae. The sequence goes on along the minus strand of OZ251578.1, from coordinate 2,022,923 downwards.
GAATCTGGTCGGGGCTATCGGAGGGGTGGACGCCGCCTCTCCTACGGGAGTGTCTCAGCCATGAATTTCGCCTTTTCGGGGAAGGGGCGTCGTTCGGGGTTAAACGAGTGCTATCCAAAGCATCATTCCGGTTAAGGCTAGGGCTATTATCGCCAGGATGACTATCTCGTCTCGCCGGGCGGCGATGCCGCGCCAGAAGACGACCACGAATCCTACGTAGGTCAGCAACATCAAAATGGAGAACCATTGCCCCACCGGGTGTCCCCACAGTGACGTAAACACTACCCCTCCGAACAGCGAAAATGGCGGGATTACTCCCAAAACGGGAAGCACGCCCACCATCAAGATCACCACCCTTCCCAGCCAGACCAACGACCGGGCGGCTTTGGCCGCCTTTTGCTCCGCACTGGTCGCCTTCGGTTCCGGTTCGGCGGTTGCGTCCCGTCCCGCCTTGAAAATCTCCCACCGACGTTTCTTTTGGTTCATTGCGACCTCTTGGGAAGCAGTATAGGGTTGCGGTTATGATTACGGTGCCTGAGGGGGTGGGGGAGACTCCGGTTTTGGTGGTGGACGAGGCCCGGTTGCGGGGCAACATCGAGCGGATGGCCGCGCAGGTGGGCGGGGCGGGGCGGGCGTTGCGTCCCCATTTCAAAACCTCCAAGATGATCCCGGCGGCCCGCCTGCAACTGGAGGCGGGGGCGGTCGGGTTCTGTTGCGCCACCCGCGCCGAGTTGGAAGCCCTGATAGAGGCGGGGGCAACCGACCTGCTGTGGGCGCATCAGCCGGTGGGGGAGGTCAAAGTCCGGGCCGTCATCGAACTCAACCGGCGGGCGCGGGTGATGATCGCCTTGGACTCCCCGGCCGCCGCCGCTCCGCTCAGCCGGGCCGCGGTCGCCGCCGGGATGCGAATTCCGTTTCTGCTGGAAGTGGATACCGGTTTGGGGCGGGCGGGCGTCCCCCCGGAGTCGGCCGTCCCCGTCGCCCGCCGCATCGCCGACCTGCCCGGTTTGGAAGCGGCGGGGGTGATGACCCATGAAGGACACGTATCCGTTCACGGCTCCGACCGCACCGCCTTGGAGGAGGAGGGGCGGCGGGCGGGAGTCGCCCTGGCCGGAGTAGCGGAAAAACTGCGGGCGTCCGGGATGGCGGTCCCCATCGTCTCGGTTGGTTCCACCCCGGCCGCGTCTTCGGCCCCATTCGCCGACGGAGTTACCGAAGCCCGCCCCGGAACCTACGCGTTCTACGACGCCGACCAAGTGTTCTACGGGAGCGCGGAATGGGAGGACTGCGCCTTGACGGTGGCAGCCCGGGTCGTGTCTCGTCCCCGCCCGGAGACGGCCGTTATCGACGCCGGGCGGAAAGCGATGAGTTCTGACCCTTCCCGGGCCGGACATGGCTATGGAGCCCTGCCCGGACGGGATGTTCGGTTCGACCGGGCCTGGGAGGAACACGGCCTGCTCACCGGCCCCGGCGCCGAAAGCCTGCAAGTCGGCGACCTGGTTTCCATCGTCCCCAACCACGCCTGCCAAACCGTCAATATGTGGTCCGCCGCCTCCGTCGCCCGGGACGGCGTCATAGCCGACCGGTGGGACATCGTCGCTCGTTACTGATCGGGCGGTGGGCCTGGTTTTGTCGCGGCATTGGAATAGCGAATAGCGTGGTAGCGTGAAATCATCGTAGGGTCGGATGATGACCGGGCGAAATCGGGAGGCCTAAGTCGCCGGCGACGGAAAGGGTTGATGATGATTCCGTTGGTTGCGGATCATATCGAAGAGTTGCGCCGATTGAGCGGGGAATACCGTGTGCGACGATTGGAACTGTTTGGTTCCGCCGTCACGGGCGAATTCGGCCATGACAGCGACCTGGATTTTCTGGTGGAGTGGGAGAATCGGGACCGCGTGGATATTCATACCTATTTTGAGTTGTGGACTAAAATTGAAGAATTATTCGGCAGAAAAGTAGATTTGTTTGAAGCGGACTCCGTTAATTTGGAGGATAATAAGTATCTTAAAAAATCAATCGATGAAACAAAGATTACAGTATATGAACGAGCAATCCCTACTCCCGCTTAAAACTAATCCGAAGTTGCGTTCTCGGTTTGGGCGTGGGTAGCTATTAGGCGGGGGAGGTCGTTGGCGTCGGTGAGGATTTCAAACGCCCAGCGGCCGAAGCCGCCGTGGGTGTTTATCGCCTTTATCCAGTCTCGCATGTATGTCCATTTGGAGTCGTCTATTTCTTTTGGTTCGCCTTTTACTTCCAGCACCAGGGTGGTTCCCCCGGTTAGTTTTATCAAAAAGTCGGGGAGGTAGCGGCGCACCACCCCCCGGTGCACGTACGACACCTCAAATCCTAGGTGGTCGTTTTTGACCCAGGCCTCCACCTGCGGGTTGCGGTCCAGTGCGGCGGCGACTACCGGTTCGAACGTTCCATCGTACACGCAGTGGTTGATGTGGCAACGCCGGGCGGGGCCGACCGGTTTGCCGGTGTACCAGATTCCCATATCACCGGTGGAGCGGATGGGGCGCTCGGGGTCGAACACCGGTTCCAAGTGGTCGGAGTTGCGATCCCGAATCTGCGCCCAGAAGTGTTGCACGATGCGGGTCATATTCACGCCGATGAGTATTCGCCGTCGCAACGGGTCCTGGTTCCACAGGCCGTCGATTACGATCCGGTCCGATTCCAGGAACTCCATCGTCAGCGTTACCAGCCGGGCGCACAGCGTTTCCCGTGAACCCGGCCAGCGGGGCGCCATTTGGTCGTAGACTTGCGCCGCCGTTTGGAAAGCTATCTGTTGCGACCGTTGCCCGCCCCAGAATTCCTCCAGGTCGATGCGCACTTCCGCTTGGTCGGTTTTGCCTTCTATGATCTTGGCCAGTTCCGCCAGGGTGGGGGTGTTGCGGGGGTCGAGCCGGAGCGGTTTCACCCGCTCCCAATCCAGCGACAATTCGGTGCGGTACACCCGCTCCACTCGTATCACCACCGGGAAAGCGATTTCGTATTGGGCTTTTTCCGGCAGGGGGCCGATGGGCTTTTTCGGTTTGGGAGGCGGGGGAGATGCGCCTCCCGACTCGTGGGGCAGGAACGTGAACGGCACTCCGAAGATGTTGACGTATTCCGGCTCGAAAAACCCGTTCTTGTTCACGTCGTAGGAGGTGCGGCGCAGTCCCCGGCCCACCACCTGTTCGCACAGCAGTTGGCTGGTGAAAGCCCGCAGTCCCATTATGTGGGTGACGGTTTTGGCGTCCCACCCTTCCGACAACATGGCCACCGAGATGACGTGTTGGATGCGCTCGCCGGGCTCCCCCGGCCGCCCGATGGTGTCCACCTGCCGCCGCAACCATTCCGCTCGCTGGTCTTTAGTCAGTCCCCCCTCCCCGTTCCCGCCTCCGGGCAGTTCGGCGAGGGGGGATTCGGTTTGCTCGGCCGCTTTCAGGGTTTTGGAGTCGATATGCAAGGTCAGGTCGGCGTCCCACAGTTGTTCCACGGGTATGCGTTGGTTGTCAAAGGCGTGTTTGACTCGGGCCGCGGTTTCGGTGCGGTTGGCGACGGTGATCATCACCGGCGGGGTGGGATGCTCGGCTTCCCGCCAGGCGCGGCGGGCGGCGGCCCAGTCGTGGCCGAGCAGGGTGTATCCGGCCACCACCAGGTCGGGGAGGGGAACCGTCTCCGCCGCTTTCTGGTTGAGGTCGGCTTTCACTTCGTCGTCGTTGTAAATGTGATAGAGCCGGGATTTGTAGGTGTCGGGGTCGTAGTCGGTGTCGTCCCGCACCACTACCCGGGGGGTTTTGACAAGTCCGGATTCGATGGCGTCGTTGAGGCTGAAGTCGCTGACGATCCAGTCGAACAGGGCTTCGGCGGTGGCTTTTTTCCCGGAGGGGACGAACGGGGTGGCGGTGAAGTCGTAGCACCGCAGGATGCCCCGGGTGCGGTGGATGCGGTCCAGGGAACCCACCCATTTGGTGGCCTCCTCCACCTCGTCCTTATAGAACTCGCCGGCCCGACGGTCGGCGGGGATGCGCCACGCGTGATGGGCTTCATCGTTGATTACTAAAATATTATGGGAGCGGGACATCTCGTCCCCCAGCGCTTCCCGCACCCACGCCCGGTCGCTTTTGGCCCCCCGTTTGTCCACGGATCGCTTTTTTTGGATTTGTTCTTCGGTTTGCCAGCCGAGGGCGTGCCAGTTTCGCACCAGCACCCGCCCCTGCCGCAACTTGTCCCGCAGGACGGACGGAACCAAGTCGAACTCGTCGTAGTAGTTGGGTTGCCGATGGGGGTCCACCACCGACAGCCGATTGCGGACGGTCAGGCCGGGGGCCACCACCAGCACGTTGCGGGAAAAGCGGGGGTCGTTGCGATTAGTTACCTTGTTTAGTATCTGCCAGGCGATGACCATCCCCATCACCACCGTCTTGCCGGTGCCGGTGGCCATTTTGCAACACTGCCGCACGAACCCCCCTCCGTCGCCGGGGATGTCAATCTCCGCCTTTTGGGCGGCGGGGCCTTCGGTCAGCCAGATCAGGGTCTCAATCGCTTCCAGCTGGCAGAAGAACAGGCGCATGTCTTCAGATCCTTGTCGGTTGTTCCAGTGTTCCAGCAGACGTCGGGTGATGCTGGTTACTCCCGGATAGCCCGCCCGTCGCCAAGCGGCCACCAGCGGGCGGATGCGGTTCACTAGTTCGATTGGGTGGAAGACGCCCGGATCGTCAAAGGCTTGCGCGTCGGGGGTGGCTACCAGATACCCGGCATCCCGCCGTCCCTCCACATACTCGAAAGCCCGCTCCGACCGGTCGTAACGCCAGTGGCTGGACGGCTCCCGGTAGGGGGAGTTGACGATCAGCCGGTCGATGCCCCCGCTGTGGGACAACCCCCGCTGGCCCGGGTCGGCCCCCGCTTTTTTGGCCATGCTCAGGGTTCCAGGTTGAGCAGGCGCAGGCTTTCCACCCCCCGGTTGTCCACCACTTTCACCGCCGCCCGCCGGTGTTTCCCCGCCTTGAACGGCAACGACACCGTGCCCCGATAAGCCTCAATCCGATCTTGGTCGATTTGCGCCCGCAACGTCTTCGCCAGCCTGTTCCACCCCCCGTTGGGCTTGGTCCCGTCCAACGGGAAAAACACCTGCCGGGGAAACAGGCTCCGCCCGTCGTAGTCGGGGTCCAGCATCCACACCGCAATCTTGTCCGCCCCTCCGGAGGTTACTTGCCCGGTGCGGGTGTCGAAATAGTCAAAACCCAGCACCTCCATGATGAACCGGTCGTCGTCAGCTGGTTCCACATGCACATCAGGCTGACCGACCAGCCAGAAGCTTTCATTGCTGGAACGTCCCTTTTTCAGGTCGTCGGTGAGCAGGTCGGAGTTCATATACGCCCGTAGCAGTGTCACGCCCTCCCTGTTGATCTCCTCAATGTTCTTGGCGGCCTCCGGGTCGAACGCAAAAGCAGCGAAGACCAGCAACTCCGGCGGGGGACCTAGATTACGAGACTCCTTGATGGCACGTTCCACCTGTCGAGCCTCCAACGGGGCGTACGCCGGCCCAAACGACACCGCCAACCGCTTGCCATCCGCAGTTTCTCCTTCCGCGTGCAGGTCGGGAACGGGCAACGGCTCCAACCGGGTCAAGGAAATTCCCTGTCCGCCCGTACCCCGCAACCCGGTTTTTAGTAGCTCATCCCGCCACTCAGCCTGCCGCACCGACTCTCCACCTCGTGCTACCGACTCATCGGCTTGGACAGGCTCGGTCAGCGAATCGTCGAGAGAAGCCACGATGGGAGAGGGGACGGCCTCCACGGTAAACGGCCCGGTAACCCGTGATTTCTTACTGTCCTTGAAGGGCTGGTCGTAAAGGGTGGTGACTTGGGGCGGTTCATCGTAAGCCAGAATGCGCGCTGAGACCTTAGGTACAGTTCGGTAGTTGAAACCGCTTCCCACCCCATCGGTCGGTTGCGCTAATTCATAGTAATCAAAGTTGGAAGTCATAAGACGCTGACGGGCAAGCGTAAGTGCTACCCTGCTGGTATCACAAGTAATCCAGCGTCTGCCCCACTGTTCGGATACAAAAGCGGTGGTGCCGCTACCACAAGTTGGATCTAGCACTAGGTCACCGGGATCAGTTGTCATTAGAATACAACGCTCAATTACACTACGAGCTGTTTCCACCACATATCGTTTATTGTGGGGAGACATCGACCGATGCCAAATATTGTTAATTTTACGTCCAGGTACTTCGTCTTCATATAGTTTCCATCTAAGATTATCAGATTTTCCTCCAAGTGAGTCCAGTCTTTCTAGTTCGTTTAAACGATCGAGGCCTTGTTGCGTAACCCGCCATTGTTCTGTTTCAGGGCAAGAATAAATTTTACCCTTCCATTCATATGGTTCGGATCTACCTTTAGTAGACCATCCTTGAGATGTTAGTGGCATTCGGCTAAAAATTCGGCTCTCTGGCGACAGGTGTTCTTCTGGATCATAGGCTACTAGTGGACTAGGGTTGATTGTTTGACCATCTGTTAGTTCAATGTGCGCAGAGTACCCAAAATGACGTATAATTTCTGCTCTCGTAAGAGGTTCGTACAGTTGGTGATACTTAGCTTGTAATTTGTCATTAGCATACCATAATAAGTAACTGGCTACTTCGGACAAAGTTTTTGCTGGACTTGCCCCTGTGGTAGCATAAGTAATAGTCGCAATACGGTTGGCTGATCCAAAAACTTCATCCATTAGTAATCCCACTCTTAACACATTTTCATCACCAATTTGAACAAAGCAACTGCCTGATGATGTTAGTAGTTCGCGAGACAACAACAAGCGGTCGCGGAGATAGGACAAGTAGGAGTGTATGCCTAGTTCCCAAGTGTCTCGGAAAGCCTTGATCATTTCCGGTTCGCCGGTCAGGTGCTCATCTTTACCATCAGTTACTTCCCGCTGTTCAACAAACGGTTGGAAGTTGGAACCGTATTTGATTCCGTAGGGCGGGTCGATGTAGATCATCTGGACCTGGCCGCCCATCGCTTCTTTTTCCAGGAGGCTGTTCATCACCAGCAGGCTGTCGCCCGCGATGAGGCGGTTGCTCCAGTTGTGGGGGTGCTGGTAGAACTCGATGGCCTTGCGCAAGGGGAGGTTTTCCTCGAACATGGAACCTTGGCCCTGCACTTGGCCGTTGCCCTTGCGGACCGCCTCGATGATGGTGCGGGGGTCGATCCGCTCGTGGACATGCAGAGAGATGGTGGGGACCCTGAACGAGGTCCCCTCCGCTTTGCCCGCCCAACTCAAATGAGGGTCTAGGTGTGGGTCGTGGGATTCACCAGGGTCTGGGGGGGGGGGGGTCTAGGTGTCTGTAGGTCTTGGCGGGCAGGTCGGGGTCGCCCTCGGCTGTCACCAAACCGGCGGGCGGGTTGTTGGCCCGCTCCTTGTCGGAGTGGTCGTAGCTCTCGATCGGCTTGGGCTGGGTCTTCCGCTTAGCCATCAGTCATCCAGTCGGATGGGCGAGCGGGGTGCCATGGGTTGTTCGGCCATTCGGAAAAAATATATGGTCTTACATGGGCTGAGATACTGTCGAAGAAGGAAATTTCTGCCCTTTCTTAGAGATTTTTTTCGCGAGGTTGGGTGGCGGGACGGGGCGAATCGGGCGATTTGACATCTTTTTTAAATAGTGTAGAATATGGGGAATAATATTCTCCCAATTCAGTTATACTCTATACAAGGGGAAAATAATGTCACACCCCCTTGATAAGGTGAACACCATGAAACAGCACAACCAAACTTCCGCCGCAACGTTGCGGCAGGCCTGCGGGAGTTTTGAATCCTCCGTCGCCGCCGGGGTGGACGACCTGCTGGGGCGGGTGGGGGCGGGGCTGTCCCGGTCCGGGATGGGCGAGGTGGCGGAAACCCTGCGGCGGGTGGAGGCCAAGGTGTCTTCCCTGAAGTGCGCCCTGGCCGGACGGCTGAGCCACACCGACGGGGGCGCCGGGGCCGATGAGGTGTTGCGGGATCAACTGGGGGTCACCAACCGGGAGGCCAAGCAACTGTCGCGGGTGGCCCGCACGTTGCAGGAGATGCCCAACACCCGGGCCAAACTGGAGGCGGGGGAGATCACTTTGTCAAACGCCACCGCCTTGGCCGTAGCCGCGGACGAATGCGGAGCCCGGCGAGTGGACCGGAACGAGGGGTTGCTGACCGAAGCGTCGCAGGCCAATCCGGATGATTTCCGCAAGCGGGCCCGTCGGTGGTCGAACATTCACAGTCCGGACCGGGGCGAGGAAAAACTGCAACGGCAACAGCGGCGACGGAAAGCCAACCTGTTTTGGAGCGTCAGCCTGGATATGGGGATCCTGCACGCCGAGATGGATTCCGTCAGCTTCGGGCAGGTGCGGCAGGCCTTGGACAAGCACACCGGCTTGTTGCGGCGGGACGACTCCGGCGGGGAGATTGGCCCCGACGAGGTTCGCACCGGCGAGCAACGCCGGGCCGACGCCCTCGTGGAACTTATCACCGGCCGTCGCGCCCACACCCTGGAGCCCCTCCCCGACGGCGACAGACCGGTTAAAGATCCCACGCAGTTGGTGGTAGTGGCGGAACTGGGCCGGGTGGACGGCTCCCGCCCGGACGGGTCTTGCGAAATACTGGGGACCGGGCCCGTCCCGCCGTCGGTTCTGGAAAATCTTTCCCCCGATACTTCGGTGTGCGGGATCATCTTTGGGGGGAAGGGGCGCGTGCTGTGGCTGGGGCGCAATCAGCGGTTGGGAAACGGGGCTCAACGACTGGCGGCCGCGGTGCGGGACAAAGGTTGCGTGCGGTGCGACGCGCCCGTTCATCGCACCGAGTTGCACCATCTGCGGGAATGGTACGACGGCGGCCCCACCGATATTGACAACCTGGTGTCCTTGTGCGGGCCGCATCACCGGGAGTTGCAGGAACACAACCGGGAATTGGTAAAAATTGGAAATAAGTGGCAAACCCGTCCCCGCGCCGGGCCGCCCCCGCCGCCCCCGCCCGTTCGTCGACCGGTCCCGCCTCCCGCCCGCGCCGCGCCCCCGTAGCGGGTACCGGGTAACCCCCGCCTACCGGAGACAACCGGCTTTGGCCCGCTCCGCCCCGGAGTTGCTCAGGGTTGTGGGTTCCAAGCGGCGCGGCCGGTGCGGCGCACTACCAGGCGCAGGCCGCTCCAGTCCCGGTCGACGGCGCATACTTTGTTGTCCACCAGTCCCAGCGGCAGGATGGTTTCCCGAATTGCGTCCTCGGTCAGGCCCGCGAACAAGGGCGAGGACTTTTTGGTCCGGACCGCCCAGAGAGCCCCGGCGGCGGGCATCAGACTCAGCATCCCCGGCAGGCGCTCCCGCAGGTCCTCCTCCGAGTAAACGAACAGTATAAGCAACAGGCAGGGAGACTGCGGGTCGTTCACCAGCTCCGCCCCGGCCGGGAGCGGTTCCAGCAAAGCGGCGAAATGACCGGGGTCGCCGACCACGCCCACCTGTTGGCCTTCCCCGATTCCCAGTTTGCGCGCCAGCGGGGTTTCCGAATATCCAGCCTTCATCCCGTTCATCATAAGTTATAAGTTCCGGCGGCGGCGCGGGGGCGGGTAACCTGTTGCGGGTGGGAACTAAAACTTCTGAAACTGAAACCATGCTCGAGGTCGGCGGGGAGCAGGTGCGGCTCACTTCGCCGGGGCGGGTGGTGTTTCCCCAAAGGGGGTGGACGAAACTGGATGTGGCCCGTCATTTTGCGACGGTGGCGGAAGGGTGCTTGCGGGGAGTGTTCGGGCGCCCCACGATGATGAAACGCTATATGTCCAATGTGGACAAGGACCCCATTTACAACAAGCGGGCCTCCGCCAACAGCCCCTTTGAGACGGCCCTCGTACCTTTCCCTTCGCAACGGCCGGGGCGGATGAACGTGCCCCGCACCGTAGCCGACATTGTCCGGTTCGTTCAGTTGGGCTGTCTGGATTTGCATCCGTGGCTGGTGCGAGCCGAAGACCTGGATCATCCCGATGAGCTGCGATTAGATTTCGACCCCACCGAAGAGATGACTTTCGCCGATGTGAAACAGGCGGCCCTGCTGGGACGTGATTTACTGGACGAGGCGGGCCTGGTCGGTTGGCCGAAGACCTCCGGCGGTCGGGGACTGCACGTCTATGTGCGCATCGAGCCGATGTGGGATTTTTTCCAGACCCGCCGGGCGGTGCTGGCCTTCGGGCGGGAATTGGAGCGCCGTCACCCGCGTCTGGTCACCACCAAATGGTGGAAGGAGGAACGGCGGGGAGTTTTTATTGACTACAACCAGAACGCCCGCGACAAAACCGTTTCCTCCGCCTACGGGGTGCGCCCCACCGGTTACGTGTCCGCCCCGCTCACTTGGGAGGAGCTGCCCGATGCGGAAATAGAGGACTTTCCGATGGTCGGGTTCGAGCGGCGTTACCGGCAGGCGGGCGACCCGATGGAGGGCATCGACGACCATCCGGGCCGCATCGACATTTTGCTGGAGTGGATGGAACGGGACGAAGCCAACGGAGTGGGCGACGCCCCCTGGCCCCCCAACTATCCGAAAATGCCCGGCGAGCCGCCCCGCGTCCAACCCTCCAAAATGGTCAAAGCCAACTGGAAATAACCGGGCAAGTCAGTTACCATCTACCAAACGGCTGGTAGCCGCCTGGTAGTATGTCCATGGCCTCTCTCCAGTGTCGCAGAGCCAAAGTACGTTTGCTGTCCTCGTTGCCTCGGTCGGCTGTCAGACACGCCACAGCCCCCCTTCTGTTGCCATCGGGAACCTTCGACCGATACCGGTCAAAGAATCCGAAGTCGGAGGTGTAGATAATGAAACGATGCCCTTTGCGGATTTCCTCCAAGTAAGGCCCAATTTCCTCGTCAGCCATAGTGCGCAGGCCGACTCGGACACCGTTTGGGTCGGTAGCGTAAATATCCGGAATGTATTCAACGAACGCCCCTTCTCGTCGTAGGGCAACGTATATGTTCCTGCTGAGGGAGGCATCCACTACTAACGGACCGCCGAAGGCCGGCGATTTTAAGCGGCCGTGTAGGAGAGGACCTTTTCGGTCCATGCAACAGCGTCGTTTATCTGTTTGTTAGTCAGGTCATAGCCTTGTAGCAGGGTTTTCCATCCGCCAGGCCTGCGCGCCTCCATCCCGACGAAAAAGGCGTGCACGCGGGTTCCTCTTATCTCGGGTGAGCCGGAAAGGCGTTCCGGGTCCACGGAGATGTGTTTCAAACTCTCATTGAGATCCCGGAAGGCGCGTCCGCCGCGCCGGAGTATCCTCTCCGCCTCTTGAAGCGGGGCGAGGGGCGGGATGGCGGGGGGCCGGTTCCCGTTGCCCAGGACGGTATCAATCTGGGAACTCAGGTCTTCAGCCAGTTTTTGCAGGGCGTCCGACCAGGAAAAAACCCTCCGGTTAGGTTGCGCCCTGTCAGCCATGATCAGGGCTTTCGCCATCGGGGTCCCGGTCAGTTCCGAGAACTCGCGGGCGGTATAGACGGGTACGGTTCGTACGTCCATCGTGCGGTGGTCCTTTTTTGTCTAGTGAGTTGCCACCTATTATAACAGGCGGGAGGGCGGGGTTATCCGCGGGCGCGCAGGGCGGCGGTGAGGCGGGGGAGCACCTTGTGCACGTCTCCCACCACTCCCAGGTCGGCCACCGAAAAAATGGGGGCCTCCGGGTCCTTGTTGACGGCCACGATCAACTTGGAGTCTTTCATCCCCACCAAGTGCTGCATGGCCCCCGACACCCCGCACGCCAAATACACTTCCGGTTTGACGGTTTTGCCGGTCTGTCCCACCTGTTTGGCGTACGGCACCCAGCCCGCGTCCACGATGGCCCGGGTGGCCCCGGTGGCGGCGCGTAGCGGTTCGGCCACCTCCTCGATCAGGGAGTACGCCTCGGCGGAACCCAGACCCCGCCCGCCGCTGACGATGATTTTGGCGTCCCCCAGTTGCGGTCCTTCGGCCCGTTCCGCCACCGTTTCCACCAGGCGGGCCGAACCGGCGTGCCCGGCCTCCGGCCAGGGGACCCGCTCCACCGGCGGAATCCCCTCCCCGGACGGCTCCGCCGCGAACGACTTGGGACGCACCAGCGCCAAGTAGGGGGGGTCGGCGGTGAAAGAGGTTTCCACCAACTGCGTGCCCCCGAAAATTTCGGAGGTGACAACGCATCCCCCGTCCAGGGAAATATTAATGGCGTTGGACACCACCGGCCGGTCCAGGCGGGCCGCCAGCCGGCCGGCCACATCCCGGGAAGTGTACGTCTGGGCGAACAGCACCGCCTGCGGCCCCTCCCGCTCCGCCAGCCCGGCCACGGCCGCCGCCGCCCCCGCCGCGGGCAATCCGTTCTCCGCCGCCGGGGGCGTCAGGTGATAGACCCGGCTCGCTCCGTGGGCGCCCAGCGTCCGCAACGCCTCCTCCGGGATGCCCGGGTCCTCCGGGGCGCCGCCCAGGTACGCCACCTCCGTTTCCCCCAGGGAGGCGGCTTTGGTCAGCACCTCCAAAGCCGCCTCGGCGGGGGACCCGTCCGCCTCTTCCGCGAAAACCCAGAATGTCATGTCAAATCACCTTTGCCTTTTCCAGGAACTCCAATATTTTAATATGGGCTTCCCCGTCGTCCGTGATTATTTCCCCCGCCTGTCGCTCCGGGGCGGGGGACACTCCGATCACCTCCTGCCCCGTCCCTCCGGCCGCGTCCAGGTCGGCGGCGGTCAGGGCGTCCACCGGCTTGTTCTTGGCCGCCATAATTCCCTTGAAAGTGGGGTAGCGGGGTTCCACCGCCCCGGCCGTGACCGCCAGCGCCGCGGGCGGGGAGCATTCCACAACGTCGTATCCGGAACCCGTTTGCCGTTCAATGCGCAACTTCCCCTCCTCCGTCAGTTCCACCGACCGGGCGAAAGTCAGGGCGGGGACATCCAGCAACTCGGCCATAATCTGCGGCACCACCCCCGAATACCCGTCCGTGGATTCCACCCCGGCGATCACCACGTCGAACCCTTCCCGGCGGGCGGCGGCCGCCAGGACTTGGGCGGTGGTCAGGGCGTCGGAACCGGCCAGGGACGGGTCGTCCACCAGCACCGCCTTGTCCGCTCCCATCGCCAACGCCTGGCGGACGCCCTGCATGGTCCCGGTCGGGCCCATGGAAACCAACGTGACTTCGCCCCCGGTCTGTTCGGCCAGTTGCAGGCCCGCTTCTATCCCGTAGCGGTCGGTGTCGTCCAGCACCTGCTCGGCGGGCCGCACCAGCCGGTGGGTGGCGGAGTCCAGCGAAGAAGGCGAAGCCGGATCCGGAATCTGTTTGACGCAGACGATGATTTTCATTGACCCGCTTTCCTGGATGTAAATGTAACGGCTAACCCCGGAATAGGAATAATAGCCGACCCGCCGCCGCCGGGTTTACATTCCCGCGGCCCGTCCCGATTATCCCATCCGGTCGATGAGCAACGGGCCGGGGTCGGGGGGCTCCTCGCCCAGGGTGAAAGCCCCCTCCGCCCGCCGCCGGGCCTCCTCCGCCGGGCGCCCCTCCCCGTGGGTGAGCGCGGCCAGGACCTGCCCCCGTTCCACATGGTCCCCCGCCTTGGCGTGCACAATTATTCCCGCGCCGTGATCCAGGGCCTCCCCCGCCCGCCGCCGGCCCGCTCCCAGCAACAGGGCCGACATTCCGATTTCCCGGGCGTCGACGGCGGTTACGTAGCCCGACCGGGGGGCGGTTACCGGGAAGGAGACGGGGGAGGAGGGCAACCGGGACGGGTCTTCCGCCACCGCCGGGTCCCCGCCCTGGGCGGCCACCATCTCCGCGAACTTGTCCAGGCCGGCCCCGGAGGCCAAGGCGTCTTCCAGGCGGGCCCGCCCCCCGGAAGTGCCCCCCAGCTCCAGCATGGCCTCCCCCAGGGTCAACACCAGTTCCGTCACGTCCTCCGGCCCTTCGCCCCGCAACACGGCGATGGACTCGGCCACTTCGTTGGCGTTGCCCACCGCCCGGCCCAGCGGCTGGTCCATGGCGGTCAGGAAAGCCCGGGTGGGGGTCCCCCGGGCGCGCCCGATGTCCGTCATGGCCCCGGCCAGGCGACGGGCTTCGGGGACGGTGCGCATAAACGCCCCCTGTCCGACTTTCACGTCCAACACCAGGCCGTCCAGGTTTTCAGCCAGTTTCTTGGACATTATGGAAGCGGAGATGAGCGGAACCGAGGCCACGGTGGCGGTGGTGTCCCGCAACGCGTACAGGGCGCGGTCGGCGGGAACGATCCGCTCCGACTGTCCCGCCATCACCACTCCGTGGGCGCAGGCCAGCCGGGTGAACTCGTCCGGTTCCAAAACGGTGCGGAAACCGGGGATGGCCTCCAGTTTGTCCAAGGTTCCCCCGCCGTGCCCCAAGCCCCGCCCGGAGATCATCGGCACCGTCAACCCGCAGGCGGCGGCCAGGGGAGCGAGCGGGATGCTTATCTTGTCCCCCACCCCGCCCGTGGAATGCTTGTCCACCTTGGGCGAGGAGACGGGGATGTCCAAGCGGTCGCCGGAGTCGATCATGGCCGCCGTCAACGTCCCCAGCTCGGCGGCGGTCATGCCCTGGAAGTAGACGGCCATCAGCCAGGCGGTGGTCTGATAGTCGGGTATGGTTCCGTCCGTCACCCCGGCCACGAAGGCCCGGATATCCGCCTCGTCCAGTTCCCCTCCGTCCCGCTTCAGTTCGATGATTTCGGAAATGGTGCGCATGACTCCCGTTTCCCGCTCTGCTATCCCGCTGTCCCGGTTGCCCGGGTTATCCCGTTACCCGGTTGCCGGTTACCGGCACCCCCTCGGCGGCCAGCAACCGGGCGTGCTCCGCTTCTTTGCCGGGGACCAGCCGTCCGTCGGCGGCCACCACTCTCCACCAGGGCAGGCCCTGCGAGCGGGCCATTATCCTCCCCACCGCCCGGGCCGCTCCCGGATTGCCCGCCATGGCCGCAATGTCCCCGTAGGAAAGACACTCGCCGGGCGGGACCTCGCCCACCGCCTCGTACACCCGGTCCGCAAACGACGAGGGCCTATCGATCACGGATCGTCACAGGGTTCCGAACAGCCGGTCGCCCATGTCCCCCAACCCCGGCACGATGTAGAAGTCCTCGTTGAGTCGGGAGTCCAAAGAGGCGGCCACCACCCGCACATCCGGATGCTCCTGCGCGAAGCGGGCGGCCCCTTCGGGGGCGGCCACCACGCACAGGGCGACGATGTCCCGGGCCCCGGCTTCCTTCATGCGTTCCACCGCCCAGCACAGCGACCCGCCGGTGGCCAGCATCGGTTCCAGCACCAGGGCCCGGGTCCCGGACAGGTCGGGGAACTTGGTGTAATACTCCTGCGGCAGGGCCGTTTCCTCGTCCCTTTGCACGCCCGCGTAGCCCACCGTCAGATTGGGGAGCAGGTCCAGCACCGCCTCCAGCAACCCCAGGCCGGCCCGCAACACGGCCACCGCCGCCACCGGGCGGGCCAGACGGTATCCGACGGCGGGGGACAGGGGAGTGCGCACCTCGTATTCCCGCACGGGCATGTCCCCGGTGGCTTCCATCAGCAACAGGTACGTCAGCCGGCGGGTGGTTTCCCGAAACTGCTCCGTTCCGGTGGACTCGTCCCGCAGGATGCTCAGATAGTGCCGCGCCAGCGGATGTTCCACCACCTTGACGCCCGTATTACCCGTATTACCCATATTTTGTCGCTGGTCCCGTTCTCGCCGCCGGCTCTGCCTGCTCTTGCTTTTACTATTCCGCGCCTCACCCTACCGAAGCCGCCCTTCCGGTGCCGTTCCGCTGACGGCCGGCCGCCGTCAGTTTACGCCCGGCGGGGTGCGGTCCGCCGCAGGTTGCGGTTGGGGTAACCTCGGTAACGAAACAATCACCCCGGAGGAGCCGGAGGAGCCGGAGGACGGATGTCCAACCATGTTTGAAACCTTGTCCGCCGGGATGGAGCGGGTGCTTAGCCGGTTGCGGGGACGGGGCCGGCTGTCCGCCTCCGAAGTGGATCGGGCCTTGGCCGACATTCGCACCGCCCTGCTCGAAGCCGATGTGGAAGTGGGGGTGGCGGGGACGCTCCTGGAAAGAATCCGGGCGCGGGCGGTGGGGTCCGAGGTTATGAGAAGCCTCACCCCCGGACTGCAGGTGGTGAAACTGGTCAAGGAGTCGCTGACGGCCACCCTGGGGGAGACGGCGGAACCGCTGACCTTCGCCGGGCGGGGGTTGACCGTGATGATGGTGGCGGGACTGCAGGGTTCGGGCAAGACCACCACCGCCGCCAAGTTGGCCCGCTACGTGCGCGACCAGGGACGCCGCCCCCTGCTGGTGGCGGCCGACCGGCAACGTCCGGCGGCGGCGGAGCAGTTGCGCCGCTTGGGGGAGCAAATCGGGGTTCCGGTTTTCGGCGGGGAAGGGGGAACCCGGGATGCGGTGCGGTTGGTGAAACGCGCCTTGGTCCACGCCTCCGACGAGGGGAACGGGCTGGATGTGATGATCGTGGACACCGCCGGGCGGCTAACCGTGGACCGCCCGCTGATGGACGAGCTGTCCCGCATCGCGTCCGTCGCCCCGCCGCAGGAAACGCTGTTGGTGTTGGACGCCATGACCGGCGCCGACGCGGTGCGCACCGCCCTCGGTTTCCTGGAATACGCCGCTTTCACCGGGGTGATTCTGTCCAAACTGGACGGGGACGCCCGGGGCGGGGCCGCCATTTCGGTGCGGGAAGCCACCGGCCGCCCCATCAAACTGGCCGGGGTGGGGGAACGCCCCGAAGACCTGGAGGTTTTTCACCCGGAGCGGATGGCCTCCCGCATTTTGGGGATGGGGGACCTGCTGACCGTCATCGAACGGGCGGAACAGATGATGCAGGACGAAGAAACGGCCCAGGCCGCGAAGCGAATAAGGAGGGCCGAGTTCACCCTGGATGACTTCCTGTCCCAGTTCGCGGGCCTGCGCCGAATGGGCCCGATGAGCGATTTTGTTGGTATGCTACCGGTTGCGCAGTCCGAGTTGGTGGACGCGGAGACGGCGGAACGGGAGATAGGGCGGGCGGAGGCCATCATCCGCTCCATGACCCCGTTGGAAAGAAACAACCCTAAACTGATCGACGGCAGCCGCCGGCGTCGCATCGCCTCCGGGTCGGGAACTTCGGTTCAGGACGTGTCGGCCATGTTGCGGCAGTTTGACAATATGCGCAGAATGTTGCAGTCCGCACCCGGGTCGCTCCCGGGTTTCGAGGGGCCCGGAACGGGACGGGGTTTCCTCCGGCCCTCCGGCGGAGGGCGGCGCAACAAGCCGGCGCTCCGGCAGGCGGCCCGTCCTGCGGGCGGCAAACCCCGAACTCCGAGAAAACAGCAGAAACAGAAAAAGAAGAGGTGAGCATATGGCGGTCAAGATGCGCCTGAAAAGAATGGGCAAGAAGAAGCAGCCGACCTATCGGGTGGTGGTGGCCGACTCCCGCGCCCCCCGCGACGGGCGCATTATCGAACTGCTGGGCCGCTACGACCCCCGTCAGGAACCGTCGCTGGTGGAGATCGACAACGAGCGGGCGCAGTATTGGCTGTCCACCGGCGCCCAGCCCACCGACCGGGTGAGAAAGCTCCTGGAAATTTCCGGTGCGGTGGCCCGGGCCAAGGTGTCCCGGAGCGGCGTGTACCGCCTGGAAGACGATGCGCCACCTCCGCCTCCCGCCGCGCCTCCGCCGGAAAGCCAGGCGAGCCAGGCGAGCCCGGAGAGCGAAGAGATCCCGGAGAGCGAAGAGAGCCGGGAGAGTCCGCAGGCGACGGGAGAGGAAACATCCGAGGCCGCGCCGGACGCGCACGACGCGCCGGTTGCCGGGCAAGCGCCCGCCGACGGCCCCGACCAAGCCCCCTCCCCGGAGTCGGAGTCGGTTGAGCCCGCAACCGGGACGCGGGAAGAAAATATCCAGGCCGAAAATACCCAGGCCGAAAGCGAGAAGCAGGAAGGGACGCAATGAGCGGCGCAATAGTGGAAAGGGTGGTCCGGTACGTAGTGTCGGAGATAGTGGATGAAACCGATTCGGTGGAGATCGCCATGGTGGAACGCGGCCCCGACGAGGTGGCGGCCGAGGTGAAAACCGCCCCCGAGGAGATGGGAAGGGTGATCGGGCGCGGCGGCCGGGTGGCCCGTTCCATCCGGGCGGTGGCGCAGGCGGCCGCCGAAGAAGAGGGACTGGTGGCCCGCGTCGACTTCGTTGACTGAACCCCCTCCCGCTGGCGGGAGGGTGGCGGTGGGTCGCATCGGCCGTCCGCACGGGACGGCGGGCGAGGTTCTGATCCGCCCCGACTCCGACTTTCCGCAACGTTTCCGCCCCCCGGCCGGTTTTTACACCGATCATCCGGATTTTCCCACCCTGGTTTTGCGGACGGCGCGTCCCGGCCCGAAGGGATTGATCGCCTCTTTCGCCGGGGTGGTGGACCGCACGGCGGCGGCCCGGTTGACGGGGTGCGAGTTGTGGATCAAACCCGGGCAACGGCGCCGTCTGGAACCGGGGGAGTTCTGGCCGGACAGCCTGGTGGGACTGGCGGTGCGGGTGGGGGAGGAGGAGATAGGGAGGGTGACCGGCGCGGTGGAGGGACGGCAACACCGCTTGGTCGTAACCCGCAAAGACGGGGCGGTGGGGGAGGTCCCCTTCGTGGAGCAACTGGTACCGGAGGTCGACTTGTCCGGGGGATGGTTGCGAATGACGGAGTTTCCGGGCTTGTTCCCCGAACCGGGCGACTAGTTAATCACCAGGTCCACCTCCACCCCTTCCCAGGTACCGTCGGCGGCGTCGTATTCGCCGATATTCAGGGTCGCTTCTCCGATGGGTCCGTCTTCCACTTGCAACAGGAACTCCCCCCAGGTGACGATGTAGTCGGCGGCGGAAGTGAAATAGGTTTCCCCGGCCACGCCATCCTTGACGATGAACCCGAGCACGTTGGCTTCGAAAGTGCGGGCGTAGCCCCTGGCCAGGATCGGATAGGAGGCTTCCCCGCCCACCGGGTCGGTCACCACCGCGAACCGGGAGACCGCGGGCCGGGCGGCGGGCGGGGTCCCGTTGCGCCGGAAATCTATGATCATATGGGAGGGGTCGGCGCCGGTCATAGCCCGGGCGTCCACTCCCTCCAGCAGGTGAACGTCCACGAACTTGCGTCCGTCCAGTCCCCGCACCACGTACACCCGCTCCACCAGTTCCCCCTCCAGCAGGGTGTCGGTGACGGAGGTGCTCCACACTTCCGGGTCGAACCGGGCCCGCAACAGTCCGGCTTCGGGGAACAGTTCCACTTCCACCAGCGGCGGGACGGTGGCCGGCGCGCCGCCCGCGGTGGTCAGAACCACTCGCAAACGTTCGCATTCCTCCACCTGTTCCAGGAAAATGCCGGAAATGTGGGAGCTGTCCCCGTTGGCGGAGCCCAGCCAGGTGACCAGCCCCCCGGAGACGAACCCTTCCCCCGGTCCGCCGCACACCCGGGCCGGTTCGGGGGCGTCGGCGGCGGGGGGCGAAGCAACGGGGCCGGCAGTGTCGGCGGCGGTGGTCGGGGCCGCGGTGTCGGCGGTCGCCGGAGTCTCGGCGACGGTGGTTGCCGGAGTCTCGGCGGCGGAGGCGGCGTGGTCGGCGTCGGCGTCGGCGTCGGGGCTTTCTCCGCAGGCGAGGGCCGCCGCCAGAAGGGAAATCAGCGATATCCCTGATATCAGTAGTCGCAGATTAAGGTTTCTTGCCATGATTATTAACCGTAGTTGGCAATTCTTACGGGGATGGGCGGTTTTCCGGTGGGTTGCCCCCCGCCCTGGTAGATTCGGGGAAATGGTTCATCCTCCCGTTGACCGCGACCTGGCCGTGGCCTACATCGACGGCTCCGCCGATCCCGCTCCCCTTTTTCGTTGCGCCCGGGAGTTGCGCGACCAGGGCAAGGGGCGCACGGTCACCTACAGCCGCAAGGTGTTCGTTCCGCTCACCACCCTGTGCCGGGATGTCTGCACCTACTGCACTTTCGCCAAGCCGCCGGGGGCGGGCGGCCAATATCTGACCCCCGATGAGGTTCTGTCCATCGTCCGGGCGGGGGAGGCGGCCGGGTGCACCGAAGCCCTGCTCACCCTGGGGGACCGCCCCGAGTTGCGTTGGCCGCAGGCCCGGGAGTTCCTGAATCAACAGGGCTGGACCACCACCCTGGAGTACGTGGCCGCCGCCTCCCGAATGATCGCGGAGGAGACGGAGCTGTTTCCGCACGCCAATCCGGGGGTGATGAGCGAGGCGGAAATACTGGCCCTGCGTCCCACCAACGTTTCAATGGGAATGATGCTGGAGAACATCTCCCCGCGTCTTATGGAGCCGGGGATGCCCCATTTCGAATGTCCGGACAAGGATCCGCGCACCAGGACGGCGGTTTTGGAGGCGGCGGGCCGCTCCCGGACGGCTTTCACGACCGGCATTCTGGTGGGGATCGGGGAAACCGTCCCCGAGATAGTGGACAGCCTGTTGGCCTTGCGCGGCCTGCAAGACCGGTACGGCCACATTCAGGAGGTGATCGTGCAAAACTTCCGGGCCAAGGCCGATACCCGGATGCGCCGCTCCCCCGAACCAGTTCCGGCCTGGTTGGCCAGGGTGACGGCGGTCGCCCGCTGGATTATGGGACCGGAGGCGAACCTGCAGGTTCCGCCCAATCTGACGGAACGCTACGAGATGTATCTGGAGGCGGGGATCAACGACTGGGGCGGGGTGTCCCCGCTCACCATTGACTGGGTGAACCCGGAGGCCCCTTGGCCCCATCTGGAGGAGTTGGCGGCCCGCACCGCCGCCGCCGGGTTCGAGTTGGTCCCCCGGTTGCCCGTCTATCCTGAGTACATTACCGGGGAGTGGATAGTTCCCGGCCTGTTGGATAAAGCCCGGGACGCCTGCGATGAGCGCGGGTATGTTCGGATGCGAGAGCGGGAGAGAGTGTGAATGTCGCCAACCTTTGATTCCGGCCGGGGCGTTTTCAGCCGGGGGGCGGTGATTACTTTTTTGCGGGTGCGCCCCGCCGCGGCGGTAACGGAGGAGGGAGCGGCCACCCGCCGGGCGGAGGGGACGACCGCCGTCGAGTTGGAGCGGCCCGACCCGCAGGCGATCGCCGCCTGCCTGGCGGGCGGGGTGGCCCCGGTGGGGATGGGCGGGCAAGCGGCGGAGATGCCGGAGGCGGCCGCCTGGGCGGCCCCGCCCGCCGTCGCCCTGCGGTTGTCGGAGGGAGGAGTCCCCGGTTGGCGCCTGTCGGTGGCGCACGGCCCGCGCCGGGAAGAGACCCTGGACGCTCTGGCCCGCACCGAGGCCGCCTATTTGCGCACCGGCCGCAGCCGGGCGGCGGAAGCGGCGCAACTGGCGTCGTTGCCCGCCATCGGGGCCCGGGTTTCGGTATTCGTCGACTCCGTCGCCGACGCCTTGGCCGCCGTGCGGGCCGGGGCGGGCGACCTGTTGTTGCGGGATTGGGACATCGAAGGGATCGGCCAGTTGCGGGATGCCCTGTTCGCCGCGCCGGAGGCCTTGATTTTGGAGGAACGCACCGTTTTTCCGCCCGGCCTGTCGGTGGACGAGGCGCGGCGGGAGTTGTCCCCCGGCCTGTTCAAGGTTTACCTGGACCAGGCGGACGCCTCCGGTTACGCCCGTCCCCGTTATTCTTGGGCCCCGGGCGCCCCCGTTCCTCCCCCTCTCAACCCGCGGCGTTTTTCCGCCGCGTGGCCGGACGCGGCCTGGACCGGGGCCTCCGGCGCCGGGTTGCGGGAGGCCTCCCCGCCGGTGCGGGCCATCCTGGAAAACTCCCTGCAAGGGAAGCCCCCCTCGGTGGACGAAGCGGCCCGGTTGCTGTCGGCGCGGGGCCGGGATGCGGAGGCGGTGGCGGAGGCGGCCGACCGGTTGCGCTCCCTCCGGGTGGGGGAGGAGGTCACCTATGTGGTGAACCGCAATATCAACTACACCAACATCTGCTATTTCCGGTGCGGGTTCTGCGCTTTCTCCAAAGGCCCCCGCAGCCTCAACTTGCGGGGCGACCCTTATTTGATGAGCGTGGAGGAGGTGGTGGAGCGCACCCTGGAGGCGGCGGAGCGGGGGGCCACCGAGGTTTGCCTGCAAGGGGGCATCCATCCCGAGTTCACCGGCCGGTTCTACGTTGACGTGCTGTCGGCCATCAAGCGGGCCGTTCCCGCAATGCATGTGCACGGGTTCACCCCGCTGGAAGTGTGGCAAGGGGCGGAAACTTTGGGGATGACGGTGCGGGATTTTCTCACCATGCTGGCCGAAGCCGGGTTGGGGACGCTCCCCGGCACCGCCGCCGAAATTCTGGACGACCGGGTGCGCAAGCATCTGTGCCCGGACAAGATCCGCACCTCCCAATGGGCGGAGGTGATGCTCACCGCCCACGAGTTGGGGTTGCGCTCCACCGCCACCATCATGTTCGGCCACATCGACGACCCCCTCGCCTGGGCCAACCATTTGGAAACCCTGCGGGAAATTCAGCGCCGCACCGGCGGGTTCACCGAATTCGTACCGTTGCCGTTTGTGCATATGGCCGCCCCCATCTACCTGCGGGGCCGGGCCCGGCCCGGGCCCACCTGGGACGAAGTGGCGCTGGTGCACGCCGTAGCCCGGCTGGCTTTCGACGGACTGATCCCCAACATCCAGGCTTCCTGGGTGAAACTGGGGCTCGAGGGGGGAGGCCGGTTGCTGGGGGCGGGATGCAACGATTTGGGCGGCACCCTGATGAACGAAACCATTTCCCGCTCCGCGGGCGCTTCCCACGGCCAAGAGGTGGACGGGGAGCAGTTTGAGGAGCTGATACTTTCCCTGGGCCGCATTCCCCGCCGCCGCACCACCCTGTACGAGCTGGTCGACGCGCCGGTCGGCGAGCGGGTTGCGGCCCCGGCCCGCGCCTAGCGCGTCGCCCGGGGAGCGGGAGGCCGTCCGGTGATGCTGGTGGCCGTCGTCACGCTCTTCCCCGATTTTTTCGAGGGTCCGCTGGGGGTGGGGGTGACCGCCAAAGCCCTGCGGTCGGGGGCCATGCGGGTGGAGGTGGCCAACCTGCGGGATTTCGGGGCGGGCCCGCACCGGCAGGTGGACGACGCCCCGTTCGGCGGCGGGGCGGGGATGGTTTTAATGGCGGGCCCCCTGGCGGCGTCGCTGGCGGGGCGGGAGGATTCTCATCGGGTGCTTCTCACCCCGGCGGGCCGCCGCTTGGAGCAGGCCGCCCTGGATCGGTGGGCGGCCCTGCCCTCCCTTACCCTGGTGTGCGGACGATACGAGGGGGTGGACGAGCGGTTCGCGGAGGGGTACATCGACGAGGAAGTTTCGCTGGGGGACTTCGTGCTGGCCGGGGGGGAGGCGGCGGCGGCGGCCGTCATCGAGGGAATAGCCCGCTTGTTGCCGGGGGTGTTGGGCAACCCGGAGTCGGCCCGCAACGAATCGTTCCGGGAGGGGTTGTTGGAAGAGGCGCAGTACACGCGTCCCGCCGAATTCGAGGGTCGTCGGGTCCCGGAGGTGCTGCTGTCGGGGGACCACGGCCGGATCGCCGCCTGGCGGCGGGAGCAGCGTCTGCGGCGCACCGCCCGCCGACGCCCCGACCTGCTCTCCCGCCTCCCGGACACCCCCGACTCCGGCGCCGCCGACTAAACAAATTGGCGGATGACGGGGGCGAGGGGTAATATGACGATCCCCGGCCCGGACGACTAGTATGAAGATGTTGCGGGCCTGCGGGTCGGCCAACCCGCGTCCATCGGACTATGAGGAATACCATGAACTACCTCCAACACGTAGAAAGCCCCTACTTGCGCGACGACATTCCCGAGTTCGGACCGGGGGACAACATCCGGGTGCATGTGCGGGTAGTGGAAGGCGGCCGGGAACGGGTGCAGGTGTTCGAAGGCGTGGTGATCGCCCGGGACGGCGGGGGGCTGTCGGAGACTTTCACCGTCCGCAAAATCAGCTTCGGGATTGGGGTGGAACGGGTGTTTCCGTTGCACGCTCCCATCATTTCCCGAATCGAGGTGACCCGCCGGGGGGCGGTGCGCCGGGCCAAGTTGTACTATCTGCGGGAACGCACCGGGCGGGCGGCCCGCATCAAGGAGCGTCGCTGAGATCCGCCCGCCATCCGCGGGCGGTCTCCGGGGACGGGCGGGTAGCAGTATTCATGAAAAGCGATTGAAATGTTTTTGAAATGTACTTGAAATGTCGATACTGGATCCGGTAGGCCCGGTAAAACCGGCGGATCCGGCGCGCCCGCCTACCGGTTCTCCGGCCCCGCCCGTCGCCCGGCCGGCGGAGGATAATCCGGTCGGGGAGGCGCAAAAGCGCGGCGGGTGCCTGCGCTTCCTGTGGGAGGTGGCGCTGGTGGCGGTAACCGCCCTGGCGTTGGTGATCATCATCAAAACCTTTTTTTTACAAGCCTTCTACATTCCCACCCTGTCCATGTTTCCCACGTTGGGGGCCAACGAGCGGGTGCTGGTCAGCAAAGTGGCGTACACGTTCGACGAGCCGGGGGTGGGGGACGTGGTGGTGTTCAAAGACCCGGCCGCCGCTCCCCGGGACGAGTCGTTTGTCCAGAAAGTGCGGCGCAACATTCTGGAGGCCCTGGGTCTCAGCGCGGGCGGCATCCAGGATTTAATCAAACGGGTGGTGGCGGTGGCGGGCGATCGGGTGGAGATCAGGAACAACCGGGTGGTGGTGAACGGAACCCCGATCAACGAGTCCTATCTGAACCCGGGGTTTGCGATGATCGACCGGCCGGAGGTGGTGATACCCGAAGGGACCATTTGGGTTATGGGGGACAACCGCAACAACAGTTTCGACAGTCGCCGCTTCGGCCCGGTGTCGCTGGAGGATGTGGTGGGGAGGGCGTTTCTGCGCCTGTGGCCGCTGAGCCGGTTGAGCGGCCTGTGAGCGCCGGGCCGGGTCTTTCCCCCGTTATTCGCAGTTGGGCAGTGAGGACGGGAAGCGATGGACTATGAGCGGGCGGCGGCGGAACTGGATTCCGCCCTGCGGGATTTGGGCGGCGAAGAACGGGCCGGGTTCGAGAAGGGTTACTTGAAGAGTTCGCTGCGTCATTACGGGACGGCGGTCCCGGACATCACCCGCTCCGTCAAACAACTGCGCAAACGGTTCGGCGTCGACTCCCATGCCGACACGCTCCTCGTCGCCGAAGCCCTGTGGGAGCGGCCGGTGTACGAGATGCGGACGGCGGCGGCCATACTGCTCCGCCTGAACGCGCCGCGGCTGGGGCCGTCCGCCTTGGAGTCGGTGGAGCGGATGTTGCGGGAGTCCCGCACTTGGGCGCTGGTGGACAACCTGGCCGTGCATACGGCCGGGCCGCTGTTGGAGCGCCGCCCCGACGCCGACCGGGTGGTGGAAAGCTGGGGAGCGGACGATGATTTCTGGATGAGGCGTTCCGCGTTGCTGGCCCATCTGCGGGGGTTGCGCGCCGGGGAGGGGAACTGGGAGCGGTTCGCGGGCCTGGCCGACCGCATGCTGTCCGAGCGGGAGTTTTTCATCCGCAAGGCCATCGGTTGGATATTGCGGGATACGGCCCGGTTGCGTCCGGAGATGGTGTTCGAATGGTTCCTGCCGCGGGCGGGCCGGGCGTCGGGGGTGACGGTGCGGGAAGTGGTCAAGCGTTTGCCCGACCCGGAGGCGGCGCAGGTGCTGGCCGCCTACCGGGCTTCTTGAGAAGACGGGTCGCCATGCCCACCCTCCAAAAAATCGGCTTCTGGTTTTCCCTGCCCGCCATTATGACCTCCGGCACCTACGCCCTGGTGATGCTGGGCATACTGGCCCCCAACCTGATCGAAGAGTTTTCCATTCACCGGTGGCAGGTGGGCCTGCTCTCCTCGGTTTCTTCGTTGCTGGGCGGCTTGTGTTCCCCGTACGCGGGCCGGTGGACGGACCGGATCGGGCCCCGCCGGGCGGCGCTGATCAGCATCCTGGTGGGGGCGGCGGCCATCCTGCTGACGGCCGGGGCGTTCTCCTATTTGTTCCTGTTCGTACCGGCGGCGGTGAGCGCCCTGTCCAACGCGGCGGTGAACCCGTCCACCAACAAGTTGATCGCCGAACATTCCCCGTCCGGCCACCAAGGGGTCATCACCGGCCTCAAACAGTCGGGCGTCCAGTTGGGGGCGGTGATTTCGGGGCTGGTCCTGCCGCCGGCGATGATGGCCTGGGGATGGCGGTGGGCGGTGACGGCGTGCACCCTGTTTCCCCTGTTGACGTTGGCGGTGGGTTTGGCCTCCATCCCCGCCGACCGGCCGCGGGACGGGGCTCCGGCCGGGGGATATTTCCCGTCCGGGGGCGGGGCGCCGCCGCTGGTGAAACGCTTGGCGGTGTACGCCTTCCTGTTGGGGATGGGCACCACTTCCATAATGACCTACCTCCCCTTGTACACCGAGGAGGAGCTGTCTTTTTCGGCCACTTTCGCCGGGGCGGCCATGGCGATTCTGGGGGCGTGCGGGATGGCGTCGCGGATTCTGTCTTCGGCGGCGGCGGAACATTTTCACAACCCGCGGCGCATGCTGATGATCCTGCCCGGGCTGGCGGTGGCGTCCGGTTTGCTGTTGGCCGGGGCCCCCGCCCTGGGGGGTTACGCCATTCTGTCGGCGGCCGCTTTGGCCGGTTTGGGGGCGGTGGCCTGGAACGCGGTGGCCATGTTGACCGTGATCCAGGTGATGCCCATCGCCCGGGCCGGCCAAGGCACCGGGTTGGTGTTGCTCGGCTTCCTGTGCGGGCTGGGGGCGGGGGCTCCGCTGTTCGGCCTGTCGGTGGACATCCTGGGTTCCTACCTTCCCGGCTGGCTGACGGTGACCGGCTTGTACGCCGCCGGGGGGGTGTTGATGATGACGAGCGGAGCGGCGGCGGCGGATTCGGTCTGATATTCGGGTTTTGGGAACGACGGGTGCGGCGGATGGTGTAGGATGGTCCCGGGTCGCTAGCTCAATTGGCAGAGCAACGGACTCTTAATCCGCAGGTTCCGGGTTCGAGTCCCGGGCGACCCACCCCGGTTGAGTAATACGGCGGTAAAGCCGAACCGGTCGGACGCGGGTGTGGCGGAATCCGGTAGACGCGCCAGGTTTAGGACCTGGTGGGCGATGCCCGTGGGGGTTCGAATCCCTCCACCCGCACATCGTTCCTCCGGCCGGGAGCCGGCGGCTGTAGACTGGGAGAGCCGGTTTACCCCGGCCAACGGGCTGTGGCGCAGCTTGGCAGCGCGCCTGCTTTGGGAGCAGGAGGTCGTCGGTTCAAATCCGACCAGCCCGACCGCCCCGCCGCCGGGCGGCTGTCAGCGACTTTCCGGGACGGGGGGGTTCCGGTGCGCTATACTTGAGCCGGCGCCGGCGGGTGTAGCTCAATGGTAGAGCCCCAGCCTTCCAAGCTGGTGGTGAGGGTTCGATTCCCTTCACCCGCTCCCACGGGCCGGGACAGTATCCGCAACGTAGCCAGGGACCCGCAAGAGCCAAGGAGGGTGATGCCCGCGGCAACGGAAGGCGCCGACTGGCTGGACGAGGCGGCGGCCGGAAAATACCATTGGACGAGGATCGGCCCCGCCGGTTTGGAAACCGAGGTCCTCCCCGGCCTTCCCTGCCGGGTGAAATTGGGACGGCGGCGGGAGCATCCGGTCCTGTATGCGGCTATCGGAATCAACGGCTCCCCCGACTACTGGCAGTGGGCGTCCGTCGACAGGGACACGGGGGAGCCGATGCCCAAAGAGAAAGCCTTGGCCCGGATGCGGGACGTTATCGAGTTGGCTTCGATCACCTCCCAAAGCAGGATTAAATCCCAACTGCTGGCCCCATGATTTTGCTGGACAGTTTTCCCATATCCAACCCCCGGGAGGTAGCCGGACAGGTAGCGGAAAAAGTCGCTGTCCCCTATCATCATCGTTTGGCGTTGGAAAGCGTAGTGTACGAGTTGTGCCTGAATGTTCAACAGTGGGCCGGGGCGCCGGGCCGGGTGTATATAGAAAAAGACGATAGCCATGCGATCATCACCGTGCAGGACGAGGGGTTGGGCGTTCCGACGACCATGAGAGAGGCTTTTCCCGATCTGACCAACGAGGAGGCGGTGGCCAGGGCGTTAAGCGAGGGCGGAACCTCGTCCGACAGTAAATTCCGCGGATTCGGCCTGCCGGCCGCCGTTGACCTGTCCCTGCGGGGTTTTGATTTCTATCTGGAAACCGGCGACGTGGCGGTCTGGGCGCGCAACGGAGATTTGGTTTTCAGCTACAAAAGCGGCGGGGCGGTGGCCGGAACCAAAATACAAATCATCCACCCCGCCCGCTAGCGCGGGAGGCGCGCCGGGCGATTTCCCGCCAGGGCGGGAGGGGGAGCTGGGCGGGGGGCGGCGGGTCGGTGGTTTGCGGTTGTCGGCGGGGGGTGCTAGGGTGGGCGGCGACAAGTACCCTTTTGGGGGTGATACAGGTTTCGACGTCGATCGCTGAAGCGTCGGAAGCGAGCCGAGGTCGCCGGAGTCCTCGTTAAAGAGCCGGTAGCAAGAATAGGTGCCAACAGACCACTGGCGCTGGCCGCTTGAACTGAAGCGGCCCGTCCGTTTGCGGGGTTCCTGCCCCCTCATCCGGGCGTCGTTTAGCAGGATGCGGCCTGGCCGGTTTTCCGGGCTGGCGGGGTCGAGATTTTCCGGAATAGGGTCGTCGGTTGCTTGCCGATGGAGTCCGAGGGCCCGAAATGCTCGCCGTTGGCTGCGCTCGGAGATGCCGCCGCCCAAGGATCGACGGACCGGGGTTCGATTCCCCGCACCTCCACCACGCTAAGCCGCTGTGCCGGTACCCCCGGCCAAGCGGGCCCATAGGGAGGCTAGGATGATAACGCTGGTCGAGGCCCTGAACTACCGTTGCCTGCGGTATGTGCAGACTCCTCTCAAGCCCTTCCAAGCCCTAGTCGGCCCCAACGCCTCGGGCAAGACCACTTTCCTGGATGTCATCGGTTTCCTAAGCGATTTGGTGTCACATGGACCGGATCGGGCTGTAATAAAGCGTGCGCTTGATCCTCGCGACCTACTTTTTGTAGGCGAAGGAGATAAGTTCGAAATGGCAATTGAGGCGAAAATTCCAGACGAATTGCGACGATTGACCTCGAGGCCAGAGCTGGAAATTATTAGATACCAAGTAGCAATCGGATTTGATGATACACAACGGCAGTTCGAGATCAAAGCAGAAACGTTGTTATTAAAAAATGAACTAAAATTAGAACCCGTACAACGGTCTTTTTTCCCTATATCGCCCAATGCGCCAGAATCTTTGCAAATTAGTATTCACAATCCCAAAAATAAGACTATTATCAACAAAGTTTCCGGCGGAAATGACAATTTCTATAGCGAAGTATATAAAGAGTCAGGGAAAGGTTGGTTTCCTTCTTTCAGACTCGGGTCTAAAAAATCTGCACTTGGTAATCTGATTGAAGATTCCGAGTCTTTTCCGGTTGCGACATGGTTCCGTAGATATTTAACCGACGGTCTCCAGAGATTTATGCTTAACAGCTTTCGGATAAGGCGACCGAGTCCACCCGCTTGGGCTTCGGGATTCTTGCCGGACGGGTCCAATTTACCCTGGGTAGTGGCTCGCCTGCGGAAAGAGCATCCCGAGCAACACGTTATCTGGATAGCACACCTGCGTACTGCTCTCCCCGATCTGGTTGACATTACCACTATCGAGCGTCCCGAAGATCGGCATTGTTATATGAATTACGAATACCGAGGTGGCCATAAAGTACCCTCTTGGCTGGTCTCCGATGGTACTTTGCGACTTACGGCACTGACATTGCCCGCTTATTTGGTTGATCTTTGGGGCATGTATCTGATAGAAGAGCCGGAAAACGGAATACATCCTAGAGCCGTATCCACCGTATGCGATTCTCTTTCCTCGGTCTACAACTCTCAAGTATTATTTGCCACCCATTCGCCGGTTATAGTGAACTCGGTTAGCGTGGATGATGTGCTGTGTTTTGCCAAAGATGAAGAAGGGTCTACAGATATTGTCTCGGGCTCCGATCATCCGGCGCTTAGGCAGTGGAATCGCGAGGTGGATCTGGGTACTTTGCTCGGCTCAGGAGTTTTAGGATGAGGAAAGACTTGGTAGCTCTCGTCGCTGATAAAGATATAGAATTCGTTCTGAGAGGTCTGTTCTCTAGACCAAAGGCATTGGATATTCGGTCCATTAACGCGGACATACGAATCCATACACAGCGTGACTCAGGTTGTGCTGTACACGGTGTCAGTTTTCTGTCCAGCCTGTCGCAACAGTATGAATATGGGTTATTGATGTTTGACCACGAGGGGAGCGGTAAGGAAGATATGCCGAGAGAGGATTTGCAGAAGGCACTTAACGAAGAATTTGTCCGACCACCTTGGGAAGGCAGGGCGCGTGCCATCGTCCTCGAGCCGGAGTTGGAGGCTTGGGTGTGGAGCGACTCTCCTCATGTTGATGAGATAGCAGGCTGGAAAGGACGTAGGCCTCCGTTGCGCGACTGGCTGGTGGAGCAGGGTTGGTTACGGGCGGGGCAGGTTAAACCGGATCGGCCCAAGGAGGCTTTCCAAAAGGTGCTACGGGAGGCACACAAGCAACGTAGCCCCTCCTTGTACCGGCAACTGGCGGAGGAGGTGTCCTTGCGTAGATGCCGGGATGCGGCTTTTGGGGAGTTTAAAGACATCATGCGGGGATGGTTTCCGGTAGATTGAGGGCGCATGCCCGAACGTACGGCGCAACATACGGGTGGAAAGGAAGGGGCTGTGGAACTGAGACGGGTGGACCGGATGCCTCCCTACGTGTTCGGTCAGGTCAACGATTTGAAATTGCGGGCCCGCCGGGCGGGCGAGGACATCATCGATCTCGGTTTCGGCAACCCGGACATCCCCTCCCCGCCGGCGGCGGTGGAGAAACTGACGGAGGCGGCCCGCAATCCCCGCAACCACCGCTATTCCAGCTCGCGGGGCATCCCCAACTTGCGCAAGGCCGTCTGCGACCGCTACCGGCGCCGGTTCGGGGTGGAACTGGACCCGGAGACCGAGGCCATCACCACCATCGGGGCCAAGGAAGGTTTGGCCCATCTGATGTGGACGCTGGCCCAACCCGGCGATCTGACCCTGGTCCCGGAACCCAGCTACCCCATCCACCTCTACGCGGCCGCCCTGGCCGGTTCCGACGTCCACCGGGTTCCGGTGTCGGACGCCGCCGCTTTCCTGGAGGGGGTGGAGCGGGCCTTTCAGGGTTCCGGACCCGCCCCGCGGGTGATACTGGCCTCCTTCCCCCACAATCCGACCACCGTGTGCGTGGATCTGGATTTCATGACCCGGCTGGTGGAGTTGGCCCGTCGCTACGGGGCGTTTCTGGTGCACGACTTCGCCTACGCCGACGTGGCCTTCGACGGCTACCGCCCCCCCAGCATCCTGGAGGCTCCCGGGGCCCGGGAGCGGGCGGTGGAACTTTACACCCTAACCAAAGGCCATTCCATGGCCGGGTGGCGGGTGGGTTTCACGGTGGGCAACGCCCGGGTGGTGGACGCCCTGGCCCGGCTCAAGTCCTATCTGGATTACGGGACTTTCCAGCCGATCCAGATAGCTTCCATAGTGGCCCTCAACGAAGGCGATCAGTACGTAACCGAGGTGAACTCCATCTACGAGCGGCGGCGCAACACGTTGGTGGACGGGTTGAACCGCAACGGGTGGAAAGTGGAAAAACCGGCCGGGACGATGTTCGTCTGGGCCAAAATACCCGAGCCGTACCACGAGATGGGATCCATGGATTTCACCATCTACCTGTTGGAGAAAGCCAAAGTGGCGGTCAGCCCGGGAGTCGGGTTCGGGGAGGCGGGGGAAGGCTACGTCCGGTTCGCCCTGGTGGAAAACGACCACCGCACCGCCCAAGCGGTGCGTGGCATCCGCTCCGCCCTGGACCGGCTGTGACCGAAATACCGGGAGGGGCGGCCGGGGTGCGGAACCTGCACGCTTTGCGGCGGGAGTACGAGGCGGCCGGCCTGTCCGAGGGGGAGGCGGACGATGATCCGGTGCGCCAGTTCGACCGGTGGATGGAGGAGGCGGTAGCGGCGGGGATCGTCCAGGCCAACGCCATGGTGGCGGCCTCCGCCGACCGGCGGGGACGCCCCTCGGCCCGGGCGGTGTTGCTGAAAGAGTACGACCGGGACGGGTTCGTTTTTTACACCAATCTGGAAAGCCGCAAAGCCGGGGAAATGGGGCCGGGAAACTGGGCGGCCCTGTGCCTGCTGTGGATGGAGTTGCATCGCTCGGTGCGCATCGAAGGTCCGGTGGAGCGGGTGTCCGACGCCCGTTCCGACCGCTATTTCGCTTCCCGCCCCCGGGAGGCGCAACTGGCGGCGGTCGCCTCCCCCCAGAGTCGTCCGGTGGCCGACCGGGAGGAACTGGAAAGCCTGGCGGCGGCGGCGGAGCGGCGCTTCGCCAGCGCCTCGGTGCCCCGCCCGTCTTTTTGGGGGGGATTGCGGGTGCGCCCGCAACGGTTCGAGTTCTGGCAGGGACGCCGCCATCGCCTGCATGACCGGATCGTCTATCGGCCGGCCGGGGAGGGGGGCGGGTGGCGGAAAGAGCGGCTGGCCCCGTGAGCCGGAGCGGGCCGCCCCCCCGCTGGGCCTTGCGGATGGCGGCCGAGGCGGCGGCCGCCGCCCCCCGGGAAGCGTGCGGGTTGGTGGAATACGACGGTCATCGTCCGGTGCGGATATTCCCGCTTCCCAACGCGGCCCCGGGGCGGGGCCGTTTTGAAATTGCCCCGCCCGATTTTTTCCGGGCGCTGGGCGCGGTCCGGGAACGGGGGCGGCGGGTGGGGGGCGTATACCATTCCCATCCGCGCGGTCCGGCCCGGCTTTCGCGGACCGACCTGGCGGCGGGTTGGGACCCGGATTGGGTATCGTATGTGACGGGGCGGGCCCCGGGCGGCTGGGAGGTGGCCTGGTTTTCCGTCCGCAACGGCTCGGCCCGGCCGCTGGGGAGCAGGTTCATCCGGCGGAGGGAGGTGCGGGCATGGGCGAGCGGAAGGGACGGGAGAGATGACGGGACGTTTTGACAATCAGACGGCCCTGGTGACGGGTTCCACGCAGGGATTGGGCGAGGCGGTGGCGGACGCGCTGGTTGCGGAGGGCTTGGCGGGGTTGCTGGTCACCGGGCGCAACCGGGAGCGGGGCCGGGCGGTGGCCGAACGGTTGTCCGCCGCCGGATGCGAGACCCGGTTCGCGGCGGCCGACTTGGCCGCCCCGGACGCCGCCGGACGGCTCATCGAGGCCGCGGACGAAGCATTTGGGCGGCTGGACGTGCTGGTCAACGCGGCCGCCAAAACCGATCGGGGAACCATCCACGACACCAGCCGGGAACTGTTCGACGAGATAATGGCCGTGAACGTGCGCTCCCCGCTTTTTTTGATGCAGGGCGCCATCCGCATAATGCTCCGGGAGGGAATCGAGGGTTCCATCGTGAACGTCGGGTCGATGGTCGCCTACTGCGGCCCCCCCTACCTGACCGCCTATTCCGCCTCCAAGGGGGCGTTGATGAATTTGACCCGCAACGCGGCCAACGCGATGCGCTGGGACCGCATTCGGGTGAACGCGCTCAACATCGGCTGGATGGACACCCCCGGCGAGGACATCATCCGCCGCAAGTATCACGACGGGGGGGACGACTGGCTGCAACGGGCGGAGGCGGAGCAACCCTTCGGACGGTTGCTGAAACCGGACGAGGTGGCCCGGGCGGTGGCCTTTTTGGCTTCGGGCGAGTCGGGGATGATGACCGGGGCGGCGGTGCCTTTCAACCAGGTGGTGCCGGGGGCCGTCAACTAGTTGTAGCGGCCGGCGGGTTGGCAACAGTTGGGCGGTTGGCGGTTTTCCTCCGCGGCGGTTGCGGCGTCGGCGGTAGCGGCGGTTGCGGCGGAGCCAATCGATGAGGGTTTGGTCGTCGGGGCAGGGGGGTTTTACGGCCATGTGCTTGATCCCGGGCTAGCGGAGGAGAGCCGCGCAGGTTCGGTTGCGGCGGCCGTTGCGGTCGGGGAGGGTTTCGGAGCAGGCGCCATGGGTGGTCGTCCGCGACCTGGTGGAGGCAGGTCGGGCCCGCTTGCGTCGCCGGGGAACGGCGGCTCGACCCCGGATGCGCCGTCCGCCGCCGTCCGGGATTGCGTCATGGTTGCGCCGGCCAGCCGGGTCCGGCCTCCCGGCGCGGCCGTCTGCTACTACCCTGGGAGGATGGAACTGACGGTTCTGGGCAGCAGCGGAACCTACCCCGCCGCGGGCCGCCCCGCTTCCGGGTATCTGGTTTCCGGGCCGGGGACGGAGCTGTGGATGGAGGCCGGGCCGGGCACTTTCACCGCCTTGTGCGGGTTGCTGGACCCGTTCGATTTGGACGGGGTGTTTCTGTCCCACCGTCATCCCGATCACTGCGCCGACTTCTTCGCCCTGTTCCACGCTTTGGCCTACGGCGGGTACGAGGGGGAGGCGGTGCCGGTGGTCTGTCCGATCGGCGTGGCGGATTTGATGGCCCGTTTTACAGCCGGGCGGACGGCCTGGCGGAGGGTGTTCGATTTCCAAGAGTGGTTCGCCGGGGGGGAACTGGATGTGGGGGGGTTGCGCATTACGACGGCCCGCGCCAATCATCCGCCCCCCACCTTGGCCCCCCGCATCACCTGCGCCGGACGGTCGCTGGTGTACACCGCCGACACCGGCCCCAGTCCGGAGGTGGAGAAGTTGGCCGCCGGTTGCGACCTGCTGTTGGCCGAGGCGTCCCTGCAGGAACCCCGGGAGCCGCAGTCGGTCCCCTACCATATGACCGGCCGGGAGGCGGGGGAGATGGCGGCCCGGGCCGGGGCGCGGCGGCTGATGCTCACCCACATCCCCCCCCACCTGGATCCGGAGCGGAGCATGTTGGAAGCCGAAGCCGCTTTCAGGGGCGAAGTGAGCCTGGCCGTTCCCGGAGCCCGGGTGCGGGTGTAGGGAGGCGCGGATGGAGCCCGGCGTTCCCGGCGACGGCCCGGCAACGGTTGGGATCGGGCGGCGGACGAGTTGCGGCCGCTGAAAATCACCCGCCGGTTCACGGAAATGACCCCCGGGTCGGTGATGATGGAGGCGGGGCGGACGATGGTGCTGGTCACCGCCGCGGTGGAACGCCGCATTCCCCCCTGGGTGGAGGGGGGGACGGGGTGGGTGACCGCCGAGTATTCCATGTTGCCCGGTTCCTCCCCCCACCGGGTGCGCCGGGACCGGTACGCGGCGGGACGCAGCCGGGAGATTTCCCGTTTGATCGGCCGGTCGTTGCGGTCGGTGGTGGATTTGCGGGCCATGGGGGAGATGACCGTCAACGTGGACTGCGACGTGGTTCAGGCCGACGGCGGCACCCGCACCGCCGCCGTCACCGCCGGATGGGTGGCTCTGCATGATGCCTTCGCCTGGGCGGCCGGGGAGGGCATCACCGTTTCCGATCCGCTCTTGGAGCAGGTGGCGGCGGTGTCGACGGGGCTGGTGGAGGGGCGGGTGCGGCTGGATTTGGACTACGTACTGGACGCGGCGGCCTCCGTGGATATGAACGTGGTGATGACCGGCGGGGGGCGGTTGGTGGAAGTGCAAGGCACCGCCGAAGGGGAACCGTTCAGCCGCGAAGAGATGCACGCGTTGCTGGACCTGGCGGCGGCGGGGATCGACCGGCTGACGGCGGCGCAACGGGAGGCGACCGGATGGACGCCGCGCCGATAATCGAAGCGGCGGTGGCGGCCTCCAAGAACCGGGACAAGGCGGCGGAGATGGAGGAGTTGCTGTTGCGGGAGGGGGTGGTGGGGGAGGTGGTGGCCGGGTGGGACTGGCCGGAGGTCATAGAAGACCGGCCCACTTTGGAGGGCAACGCCCTTTTGAAAGCGGAGACGGCGGCCGCCGCCACCGGATGGCCGGCGGTGGCGGACGACACCGGTTTGGAAGTGGATGCGCTGGGCGGTGCCCCCGGGGTGTATACGGCCCGCTTCGCCGGACCGGGGGCCACCTACCGCTCCAATATGGAGGCCCTGCTGGACGCCCTGCGGGGAGTGGGGGAACGGTCGGCCCGGTTTCGCACGGCGGTAGCGGTGGTTTTTCCGGACGGCGGGGCGGTGACCGCGCAGGGGGAGTTACGGGGGGTGATCGCCGGGGCCCCGCGCGGAGCGGGGGGGTTCGGTTACGACCCGGTGTTCGAGGTGGATGGACGCACCCTGGCCGAGATGGGGGAGGAGGAGAAGAACCGCATCAGCCATCGGGCGCGGGCGGTGGCCGCCTTGGGCCGGGCGTTGCGGGCCCCGGGATGACCTCCCCGCGCCGCTCCGGACGCGGTCGGGGGCGGTTGACGAACATGGCGTTGGCGGTCCTGGTTCCGTTGGCGGTTGTCACCGGCCTGTTTTCCAATGCGATCGGGGGCGACTGGCCGGTTGATCCGGCCCTGGTGCACGCGTTGTCGGCCTTGGGGGCGGTCGTTCTCGCCCCGTGGAAGTCGGCGGTGGTGCGGAGGGGGGCGGCCCGCGGTCGCCGCTACCGGTGGTTTTCCTACGGGCTTTTGGCGTTGACGGCCGCAGCGTTGCTGTCCGGCTTGTCGCACGCGGCGGGGTTGGCGGAGCGGGTGGGGCCGCTGACCTTGATGCAGGTGCACGTGGGGGCCGCCTTGGGGGCGTTGGCGTTGCTGATCCCCCATTTTTGGGTTCATCCGGTGCGGCCCCGCGCGACGGATTTCGACCGCCGGTCTTTCGTGCGGGGGGCGGGGGTTATGGGGGCGGCGGCCGTCTTGTGGGCCGTTTGGGAGGGGGCGATGCGGGCCGCGGGTTGGCCGGGTGCGGAGCGGCGGTTCACCGGTTCGCACGAGCGGGGCTCCTTCGTCCCGGAGCGGATGCCGGTGGTGTCCTGGCTGGACGACCGGACGCCGCACATTGCGGAGGAGGATTGGCGGCTGGAAGTGGACGGCCGCTTCCTTTCCTATCAGGAGTTGGCCGCCTTCCCCCACCAGGAGCTGAATGCGGTCCTGGACTGCACCGGCGGTTGGTTCTCCGAGCAACGGTGGCGGGGGGTGCGGCTGGACGAGTTGGTGGATGCGTCGCGGGCGCGCAGCATCCGGGTGCGGTCGGCCACCGGCTACGACCGCCGGTTCCCGGTGCGGGATTTGCCCCGGCTGTGGTTGGCGACCGCGGCGGGCGGGGCCCGGTTGTCCCCCGGCCATGGTTTTCCGGCCCGCATCGCCGCCCCCGGCCGCCGCGGTTTCTGGTGGGTGAAATGGGTGACCGGCATCGAAACCTCCTCCCGCCCGTGGTGGATGCAAACCCCTTTCCCGATAACCTGATTTTTTTGTCACAGGGCCGCTTTAGGTTGGGGGGCATGCGCGAACATTTGCAGTTGGGGGCGTTGGGAGAGCGGCTGGCGGCCGACTTTTTAGCGCGGCGCGGGATAGAGGTCGTGGAGCGCAACCGGCGCATCGGCCGGGGCGAGCTCGACATCGTGGCCCGGGACCGGGCCGGTCGGTTCGCGGTGGAAGTCAAAACCGGATACGATGTTCCCGATTTTCATCCCCGGTGGAACTTCGACCGGCGCAAAGCGGAGCAGGTGTCCCGCCTGGCCCGTTCCATCGGCGTGCGGCGGGTGGACCTGGTGACCGTAGCCTTCGGCGCGGCCGGGGCCGTGCTGGAATGGCACACCCGGGTGGCTTGAAGCGGGCCCCTCCCCGGCGGGTTCGGTTCCCGTCGGGGGTCAGGGGGCGATGGCCCGCACCAGGAAGGAGGACATCTGCGCCCTGGTCACCGGCCGGTCGGGACAGTAACGCAGGGGGGAGTACAAGCAACCGGAGGTGACGCCGGCGATGCGCAGCCCCTCCGCGGCCCGGACCGCCTCCGGGCTCTGGTCGGCCATATCCGCGAACAGCCCCCCCGCTTGTTCAGTCGGATTCAGATGCTGGAACGCCGCCGTCAGCATCACCGCCATTTCCGCCCGCGACACCGCCTGGTCGGGGCGGAACGCCCCCTCTTGGGCGGGCATCACTCCGGAGGAGACCGCCCACTGGGCGAACTCCCGGTACCAGGCCCCGTCCGGCACGTCGGAGAGGGCGGCCCCGGCGGCCGGGTCGGGCGCCCCGTAATGGTGGGTGACCGCCCGATGCAGGAAAGCCGCCATCTGGCTGCGGGTGATGGGGCTGTTCGGGCAGAACCGATTCGGTTCGCAACCCAGGGTGATGCCCCACCCGGCGGCGGTTTCAATGTTGGGTTCGTGGACGGAGCCCTCGTCATCGCAGAACCGTCCCGCGAAGTTCCAAAACCGCAGGAAAACCAGTTCCCCCAGCTCCGGCGGCGCAGTTCCGGTCAGCGGATTGGGATACAGGTTCAGCCAGCTCAGGAAAGGTATCCGCCCCAGTTCGGGCGGGACGCGGCCCGTCAACTGGTTGCAACCCAGGAACAGCCGGACGAGGCGGGACAATTTCCCCAGTTCGGGCGGGATGGTTCCCGTTAGTTGGTTGCGGTCCAGCCACAGTTCGGTCAGGTTGCCCAAGTCGCCCAACTCGGGCGGGATGGTCCCGGTGAGCCGGTTCTGGTCCAGATCCAGGTGGTTGAGGCGGGACAATTTCCCCAACTCGGGCGGGATGGTCCCCGTCAGCTGGTTGCCGTACAGCGACAGTTGCTCCAGGTTTTCCATGTCGCCCAGTTGGGGCGGGATGGAGCCGGTCAGCCGGTTGCGGTCCAGGTAGAGGTGGGTAAGGCGGGACAGGCGGCTCAGCGCCGTCGGCACGCCGCCCGACAGCTGGTTCTGATCCAGGTAGAGGCGGGCCAGATTTTCCAGGTCGCCCAACTCGGGCGGGATGGTCCCGGTGAGCCCGTTGTTTTTCAGGTCCAGATACGCCAGGTTGGTCATGTCGCCCAGCTCGGGCGGGATGGACCCGGTGAGCCCGTTGTCGTCCAGCCACAAGTGGGTGACGTTGTCCAAGTCGCCCAGCTGGGCCGGTATGGGCCCGGTCAGCCGGTTGGAATGCAGCCACATCAGGATCAGGTTGTCCAGGTTTCCCAGTTCGGGCGGGATGGTCCCGGTGAGCTGGTTGTTGTCCAGGTAGAGCCTGGTCAGGTTTTCCATGTCGCCCAGTTCGGGGGGGATGGTCCCGGTGAGGTTGTTGCGGTCCAGATAAAGGCGGGACAAGCGGGACAGGTTCGCCAACTCGGGCGGTATGGGTCCGGTGAGGTTGTTGCCGTCCAGGTAGAGCCTGGTCAGGTGGTCCAGGTTTCCCAGTTCGGGCGGTATGGGTCCGGTCAGTTCGTTGAAACCCAGGTAGAGGACGGTCAGGCCGTCCAGGGAGCCGAGTTGGGCGGGGATGGGCCCGGCTATTTGTTCGTCCCGCAAGTCCAGTGCACCTATTCGTCCCCGGTGGATTTCCACCCCGGTCCAGGAGGTGATGTCAACCGTGTCTCCGGCGCCCCAGGTCAGCAACGAGTCGTCGGCGGGCAGTCCGGCGTTGGCGGGATGGCCGGTCCAGTGGTTGCGGACGGCCGTCAAAACCCGGCAGTCCGCCACCAGTTCCGGGTTGGCGTCCGGGTCGGCTACATAGGAGCCGTCGGCGCACCCGGCGGGATCAAGATCGGGTGGGGCCGGATCGGTCTGCGCCCCCGCGGAGACGGCCAAAGCCGCCAACAACCCCGCCGCGCCGAGGATTCGGGTAAGAAACTTTCCGCTTTTCCGCATGGGAGATTCCCCTGTTCGTTGTTCCGGTCGTTTACCGCCCCCATATTAATAGGGCGGTGCGACAAACCCGGCCGCCCCCGCTTTAAGCCAGCAACCGCGATGCCAATGCCGCCTCCGCTCGGGTTGCCCCTCGGGTATTACCGCCAGGTGAAAAGTCCCGGACGGGATGACGCCCTCGCACCCGGGACAGAAGTAGCGTTTGGCGGCCGTCCCCGGTTGGACGTAGCGGACAGTCACCCGTCCCTCGTCCGTTTCTTCCGTTCCTCCCATCGGCATTCCCGATTCTCCCTATCCTCCCCACACCGCCCACGCCACCACCGCCAAGGTAACGAGCACCGCCGCCGCCACCATGATCACGTCGGCCGGGCGCCGGTCCTGCTTGCGGAACGGATTAAACCCCATGTCGGTTATCCGGGTGCGATGCGGGGCCCGAGGGCGCGGGTGAAGAAGGAGGCCATCTGCGCCCGGGTGACCGCCTCGTCGGGGCAGTAACGGAGCGGCGCAACGGAGCAACCTTGAGTCACCCCGGCGGCGCGCAACCCTTCAGCGGCGCGAACAGCCTCCTCGCTTTGGCCTTGCATGTCGACGAAAACGCCGGCGGCCTGTTCGGAGGGAGCGAGGTCGTCGAAAGCGGCGGTCATCATTTGGGCCATGTCGGAACGGGTGACCTCCTCTTCAGGACGGAAGTTTTCGTCGGGGCCGGGCATCACCCCGGATGCGATCGCCCATTCCGCAAATGGGCGGTACCAGGCATCCTGCGGAACATCCTCCAGTTGGACCCCGGTCGCCGGCGCGGGGGTGCCGGATTGACGGGCGACGGCCCGGTGGAGGAAGGCGGCCATCTGGCTTCGGGTAATTGATCGTTCGGGACAGAATCGGTCGTCGCCGCACCCCAGGGTGATCTCCCATTCGGCTATTTGCTCGATGTTATCCTCGTGGGCGGAGCCGTCCTCATCGCAGAATCGCCCTTCAAAATAGCCGCCGCACCCTTCTCCGACCACCACCGTGAATCGGTCTCCCCGCCTTTCGCTTATTTCTATGCGAAAACCGTCCACTCGCAACACGTCGCCCGCCCCATGCACATGATAGGTGTATCGCGCGTTAATTCCGACCCGCCGGGGGGGGAAAGGTTGAACGCGGCGGTCGGTGCCCCAGCATACGCCGTCAGACTGGCTGGAACTACTCCGACAGACCGAGGGGCGCTGGTCTATCAAATAGACTTCCACTCCGCTGACCGGATTACCCCGGTCGTAATCTTTTGCCACTCGGGCGCCCAGCGTATAAAAAACCCCCGTTTTATCATCGGAGGGTATGACTAACATTTGATAGCCGGTTGTTCCTACGGGGCTCAAATCATAAGTAGCCGCCCCGCTATGAATAATGACATCCTCCGGATCGATCCAGCCGGATGCGTACCTATTGATGGCTATTGTTCCTGATCCAAGATCCGTCGTATCCGAGGAGGAACTCATGATATCCATCGGATTGCCGGCCTCGAATACTCCGCCATTGGGCCACCGGTCAAGGCCGCTGTAGTTATGCGGCCAGTCCAGAAGGTGCCCCATTTCATGCGCGACGGTACTGAAACGAGGAGTATAGGGGGTGCGGCCGGGAATAGCCGCTACGGAACCTCCGCCCACTATAGCGGAACCCGGTTGACCGGGGTACCCCACCGCTACTCCTCCCGCGTGTGTAGTATCCTCGACGATTATAGCCTGACGATTGCTATTTCTGCCCGAAGCATCTATTGTTTCGTCGCAATCATCCTTGTTGGGCGATTTTACTACGCCTTTGGCAATAAAAGCAGGCGAGTATCGACCTCCTGACAGCCAGGAAAAATATGGCGTTATCCTTTGGTTTAGCGAACGAGTAATACTTTCCAAGTTGTGATTAAGCGGGCCGCCGACCTGGCAGACCCATACTTCCCATTCTGCGTTGCCCAAGGTCAGATTACGTATAATATCCGCCTTTGCTATTAATCCCAGTTCATCAGAGTCAAAAAGTCTTTCATAGCGTTCTTGCAGATGGTCCGGCAAATAATTTGCAGTAGCGGTAAAATTATTGGGAAACAAACGCAGATCATTCAGCTTGGTCAATTTGCTAATTTCACTCGGGATTCTGCCGGTAAGCATATTATCGGGTACCTGAAAGTCCCTGAGGTTGACAAGATTTCCTATTGTAGATGGTATGGGCCCGGTCAGTTGATTGTCGTTTAACCATAGCGTGACGAGGCCGGTCAGATCGCCGATTTCAGTCGGTATGGTCCCTGCTATAGACAGGTTGTACAATGCTATAGTTGTTACCCGGTTGCCGACATTGATGCGATCCCAAGTGGTGATGTTGGTGGTTGCGCCGCTTCCCCAGGTTCGCAGAGGGTGGTCGTCGGGGAGGCCGGCGTTGTCGGGATGGCGGGTCCAGTGGTTGCGGATAGTCGTCAGCGCCCGGCAGCCGGCCGCCAATTCCGGGTTGGCGGCCGGGTCGGTTACGAATAAGCCGTTGAAACAGTCTGCGGGGTCCAGGTCCGGAACAGTTTGCGCCCCGGCGGGCAGGCCCCAAGCGAACGACAGGCAGGCGACTCCCGCCAGCAACAACGACGCCGTTAGCCTGCCAGGGTTTCGGCGGTTTTTATTCATTGTTTACATAACCGGGAGGGCGCGTCAGTACGCCGAGTCCAAAAAGCGGAAGAAGATCTCGGCCCATTTTTGGGCGGCGTCGATGTGGGGGGCGTGGCCGGAGCCGTCGAACATTTCCCGTACCACCGGACCGTCCGCCTGTTGGTAGGCGTCGAGCACATCGCCGATCTGGGTCACCATCGGCTGGGGCGGGAAAATGTCCGGGCCCGGCCAGTCCGGGACCAGCCCCATCTGTCCCAGGGTTCCCATCTCCCAGGGGGTTCCGTCGGCGATGACCGCATCGGCGGTTCCGTGCGTCCACAACAGGGGCGGTTTCACCTCGATGTCGACTATGCCCGACCAGTTGCAGTATTTGCCGGACAGGGCGTTGAGGATTCCCCGCCGGCCGGGGGCCGTTCCCGGCCAGTTGTCGGAGGGGACGGCGTCGCCCGGGTAACCGTCGTCGCCGGTGACCGACAGCAGAACCTCGTCCAGCAGTATTTCCTCCCGCTCCGGCGGTTCCCGATGCTCCGGCGACCAGTAGAAGCCGTTCAACACGTTGCGGGGGGAAACCGGATCGTCCGCGGAACGGTCGCCAGCGGCCAGGCGTTCGGTGAAAATCGGGTTGCCGGTTCCGCCGCCCGACCCCGCCCAGTCCGGGAAACAGGGGGTTCCGTCCCGATGGCAACCGCCGAACCCCCAGGGGGACACCGGGTCGATGAGGGTGAGGGACTGGACCGGAAAGTCCATGGCGTAGCAGGCGGCGGCCGCCCCGCCGGTGGACCATCCCACCAGATGAGGGGGGTCTTCAATTCCCAGGGCCGCCACCAGGGCGGCGGTATCGTCCGACCAGTCGTACAGGCCGCGGGCGGCGTCGATGGGTTTGCGTTCCGAACGGCCGAAGGAGCGCATATCGGGGGCGATGAACCGGTAACGGTCGGGGGCCGCCGGCCACAGATGCTCGTAGAACCGCCCGGTGGACAGGTTGCCGTGGATCATCACCACCGGAACGCCGTCCTCCGGCCCCGACTCGTAGACGTGGGTGCGCAACCGGGAAGTTTCCACCGTGCGCGCCGTTACTCCCTCCAACAAGTTCATGTCGAACC
Source organism: Candidatus Spongiisociaceae bacterium (assembly GCA_965243835.1). Classification (GTDB taxonomy): domain Bacteria; phylum Actinomycetota; class Acidimicrobiia; order Spongiisociales; family Spongiisociaceae. The sequence goes on along the minus strand of OZ251578.1, from coordinate 1,979,549 downwards.
TCCATTGTCCCGTTGTCCCATTGTCAATGCCGGGTCAAGCGTCGCATCAATTCTACTAATTCTACGCCGGTAAGCATACCCGCCCCGGACGCGCCGGGCTCCCCGCGGTCGGAGGCCGGGGCGCCGCCTCTTTATGGTCTTTATGGTCAGAATCGCTCGACGCAGTATGCTATGGCGCGCACCAGCAAACTGGCCAAAAACAACAAGGCCCATATTCCGCCGCATCCGATTCCGCCGGATGAAGCGGCCGGTTGCCGGCTCGCGGTGGTCCGGCGTTGCCGGGCGGCTTCCTCTTCCCGTCTGGCCCGTCGCTCCCTTTCCTCCACCCACTGCTTGTAGTCCGTGTGTTGCCGGGGGGTTGCCGTCGGGGGCGGTCGGGGAGGCGAAGCGGGGGAGGGGGGACCGGCGGGGCGCGGGCCGATTTCTTCGCTAAGCGCCAAGGCGATGTCGTAGGCGCGGCGCCGGTCGGGGTCGGACAGGACCTCGTAGGCTTCGTTGACCCGGTTGAACTTGGCCGCGGCCCGGGGATCGCCCGGGTTGCGGTCCGGGTGGACGCGCAGGGCGCGGCTCCGAAAGGCCCGCTTGATTTCTTCCTGGTCGGCGGTTTTTTTCACGCCGAGAATTTCGTAGTGGGTCCTGCGTTTGTTTCTCACGGGTTTGCCTTCCGGGGCTGGGAGCGCGACGGGATTATTTTCAGCCGACACCCCCGCCTCAGCCGACACCCCCCGCCTTGGTATAGTAACCCGAAAATTTGCTACCGGACGAAGGCGGCAACTGCCCGACGAAGGGAAGGGAAGACTATGAAACGAATAAATCGCCGGACGGGAGGCGCCGCCCGTTGGACGGCCCTGGCCGCAGTCGCCGCCGTCCTGCTCGCCGTTCCCGTCGTCGCGCAGATGCAATTTTCCGATGTTCCCGACGACAACCCCCACCGGGCCGACATCGACGCCGTAGCCGGACGGGGATGGTTCGTGGGCTACGGGGACGGTACCTACAAACCCGACCAAAAAATATCCCCGTCCGAAATGACCCGCGTGCTGACACGGGCGTTCGACGAAGGATTAACCCGGGCCGAATTCGCCTCGTTCATGGTCGCCGGAAGCGAATGGCAAAGCAGGGTGCAGGAGACGCTTCCCATCATATGGGACACGTACTCCCCCGGCAAACCTCATTTTGTACGTTCGGAAGTTCTTTATTTAGTCGGGTATCACGATGAGAACACATGGTGGAGAGATGATGATGGCAGTTTTTATATAGAACCCGGAGAATACCAAATAACAGATGGGGATTGCCGTTGGATGCGGTTAGGGCAGATACCCGAAGGGGGACAAGACTTTGATACGATAGCCGCTACCGACATCCCCCTAGCCGAAAACTTCCGAACCGAACGAACCAGGGAATCGCATAATATTACGATAAGACCGGACGACGCCGCCTTCATGATAGATTGCGGCTACTAGCGGAGAGATGCGACGCGGCTTCTTCCGCTGCCCGATAGTTTAGCGGCAGGGGAGGGGCGGCGTCTTAGGACAGGACCTCGTAGGTTACTTTCTGCTGAATTTTGCAATATACCGGAACGCAATGACGGACGCGATCAGCGTAATAATGAACATAGGCCAACCGACGAAGGGCGGGCCGTTGGGATGGAGAACTATCGTTCCGCCGGCAACGGTCGTCGCAACCAAGGCGGTGAGCAGGGGATACAGAAATAAAAGCTGGGCCTTTCTGCGTTTCACTTCCTTCTTTTTGGCGGCCGCCGCCCTCTCCGCGTGCCGGACGCCGGCGCTGAAACCCTTTTTCCAGGCTGCGCTAGCCCTGTTGGACGCCTCCTGTTCCGCCCGTCTTGCTTGCCGCGCCTTCTCTTCGTAGAGTTTTCGCCATTGTTCGTTGGTTCGCGCGCCCGGCCGGGGGATGTCCTCCGGCGGCGGATCCGGGCGACGGGGGCGGTCGGTGGGACGGTCCCGGATATTTTCGTTGTCGGGGAGGGTGCGGTCGTAGGCGCGGCGCCGGTCCGGGTCGGACAGAACATCGTAGGCCTCCGTGACCCGTTTGAACTTGGCGCCGGCCCGGGGGTCGTCCGGATTGCGGTCCGGATGGACGCGCAGGACGCGGCGCCGATAGGCCTGTTTGATTTCATCCCGGTCGGCGGTCTGTTTCACGCCCAGGATTTCGTAGTGGGTTCTCCGTCGCCTGGTTTTCATGGTTCTCCGGGGATGGGCAAGGGATTATGTTCTCGCCGGGGGGCCGCGGTTATAAGCATATCCGGGGGGTGTGATATTTCTCAGGAGAGGACGCCCGCCGGATACTCCACTTTACCGGGGCTTTCGCAACCCTGTTCTTGCTATTCTCGGCCAATGTTGCGGATTGACGACCGGGGGCGGGTGCGGTGGTTGACGCTGGACCGGCCGGAGCGGAAAAACGCGGTGCCGCCCGCCGGGTGGGACCGGTTGCGGGAGGCTTTCCTCGATTTCGAGGAATCTTCGCAACGGACGCTGGTGGTGACCGGGGCGGGCGGGGATTTCTGCGCCGGGGCCGACTTGGGGGGCGGCCCTCCCGACGGGTCGGTGACCGAGCGGCGCGCCCGGATGCGACGGGTGGGGGAGGCGGCCTTGGCCTTGCACCGGATCACCAAGCCGACCATCGCCGCGGTGGACGGGGCGGCGGTGGGGGCGGGAATGAATCTGGCTTTGGGGTGCGACCTGGTCGTCATCACCGACCGGGCCCGGTTTTCCGAGATTTTCGCGCGGCGCGGCCTGACGGTGGACTTCGGAGGAACCTGGCTTCTGCCTCGGGCGGTCGGTTTGCCCCGGGCCAAAGAGCTGGCCCTCACCGGACGGATGGTGGAAGCCGGAGAGGCGGTGCGCATCGGCCTGGCTTTGGAAGCGGTGGCCCCCGCCGACCTGCCGGAGCGGGTGACGGAGTTGGCCGAACAGCTGGCGGCGGCCGCGCCGGTGGGGCAAATGTTCGCCAAGCAGGGACTGAACGCCGCCTACGAATCCGGCTTCGCCGAAGCACTGGATCGGGAAGGCGGGGCGCAGGCCGTTTGCCTGGGCTCCGTCGACGCCGCCGAAGGCATCCGGGCCTTCCTCCAGCGCCGCCCGCCGCAGTTCACCGGCCGCTGACCCCCCGCCCGAAAAAACTCCCCCCGGCCCCGCCTCGCTTTCCGGGGCCGGGTATTTTGGGAAGGGTGACCAGACGCGATGTGTTCACGCCGGAGAAACGATCGGAGATAATGCGCAAGATCCGGCGTCGGGACACCGGACCCGAGCTGGCCTTGCGACGCGAGTTGACCAGGCGCGGGTTGCGGTACCGCTTGGATTACCCGCGGGCGGAAGGGAGGCCCGACATAGCCATGGTGGGCCGCCGCATCGCGGTTTTCGTGGACGGCGAGTTCTGGCACGGCAAGAAAATGAGTCCGGAGCGGCTGGGCGAAATGTCCGAATACTGGCGTAACAAGATCCAGCGCAACATGGAGCGGGACCGCCGGGTCAACGCCGCCCTGACCGGGGCGGGCTGGACCGTCATACGCGTCACCGACCGGGCGGTGATGTCCCGCCTGACGCAGGTGGGGGCGTTCGTGGAACGGGCGGCCCAGCGCCGGTTCCGGGGTTACCGCCCGCCCGGAGTGGAGTTGTTGCGCCCCTGACGCTCCGGCGCCGGGTCGTTTCCGAAAACCTCGTCCGAAGGGCGCCCGCGCACCGGACCCCCGGTAACCCCGCCGCCCTCCAATTCCCGCTTTTACCAGGCTTTTAAGCATTGTAAAACAACCCCCTTGTTTTTGTCGCAGTCTTACCTTATGTTGGATGGTATGTTTGCTACAACACATTCCGTGGCGCTGGTCGGGGTGCAAGCCCGCCGGGTCAGCGTCGAAGCCCACGTAGGTGGGGGAGAAAAAGGACGACTGAGCCTGGTCGGTTTGCCCGACAAGGCCGTCCGCGAAGCCAAAGACCGGGTGATGGCGGCCATGGCCGTCTCCGGTTTCCGATTCCCAGCCCGGTCGGTAACCGTCAACCTGGCGCCCGCCGACCTGCCCAAATCGGGGAGCGCCTATGACTTGCCCATCGCCTTGGCCCTGCTGGCCGCCGCCGGGGAGATCCCGGATGCGGCCTGCCGGGTTCTGGCGTTGGGGGAACTGGCCTTGGACGGGAGCGTTCGTTCGGCCCGGGGCGGGCTGGCCGCGGCCGTCACCGCGGTCGGGATGGACGTGCCCTGTCTGTTGCCGTCCGGATGCGCCTCCGAAACGGCGATAGTCCCCTCCGCGGATACGCGGGTGGTCAATTCCCTGCCGGAGGCCATCGCCGCCGCGCAGGGAAAAACCGTTACCCGCCCCCCGGCTCCGCCGTCCGCCCCCCGCGCCGACGTTCCCGATATGGCCGAGGTGCGGGGCCAGTTGCTGGCCCGCCGGGCCTTGGAGGTGGCGGCGGCGGGCGGGCACCATCTGCTAATGACCGGCCCGCCCGGGGTGGGCAAGACCATGCTGGCCCGGTGCCTGCCCGGCATCCTCCCCCCGCTGGACGAACATTCCGCCTTGGAGGTGGCCCAGGTGTGGTCGGCGGCGGGGCGTCCCCGCTCCTGTCTGTCGTTGCCGCCGATTCGCGTTCCCCATCATTCGGCCAGCCGGGCCGCCATTTTGGGAGGCGGCTCGGGGATTCCGACGCCGGGCGAGTTGAGCATGGCCCATCGGGGGGTCCTTTTCCTGGACGAGCTGGGGGAGTTCCCGCCCCACCTGCTGGACGGTCTCCGTCAGCCCCTGGAGGAGGGAACGGTGACCATCGCCCGCAAAGGGGCCACGGTCGCCTTCCCGGCCGCGGCGCAACTGGTGGCGGCCGCCAATCCCTGTCCATGCGGATATCGGGACGACCGCCGCAAACCCTGCGGTTGCACGGAGCGGATGGTGGAGCGTTATCAGCGGCGCCTGTCCGGGCCGCTGATGGACCGGTTCGATATCCGGATCAAAGTGCCCCGGGTGGAAGCCGACGCCATGGTGGGACCGCCGGGGGAACCCAGCCGGGAGGTGGCGGGGCGGGTGGGGACCGCCTGCAAGTTGCAAGACGGGCGGGGGATGCGCAACCGGGATCTGGGGCGGCGCGATCTGGACCGGTTGCGGATGGAGCCGGGGGCCCGGGGCTTGGCGGAGGAAGCCCTGCGCAGCGGAGTCCTGACCGGACGCGGCTTCGACCGGGTGCGGCGGCTGTCCCGCACCATCGCCGACTTGGCGGAGGAGGAGACGGTGCGGGAACCGCATCTGGCCGAAGCCCTGGCCTTGAGGGGGGCGTGATGAGGGCCGCGGAGCGGGTTCGGGAAGCGTGGGTGCAACTGGCGCATGTGGGGATGCACCCGTTGCGGTTGCGGGAGGTGGTGGACAAGGCGGGCGGGTCCCCGGCCGCGGCTTTGGCCGCCATCGTCCGCGGTCAGGTGCAGGTACCGGAGGCGGCGCGCCGGGCGGCGCAGGTTCCCGCCGCCCGCCGCCTGCGGGAACTGGAGGAGGCCGGTCTGGAACTTTTGCTGGAAGACGATCCGGGCTTCCCGCAGGAGTTGCGGGACATTCCCGAATCCCCCCTGTTCCTGTTCCGGCGGGGGGCGGCCCCCGGGCCCGGGGTGAAGGCGGTGGCGATAGTGGGCACCCGCACCTGCACCTCCTACGGCAAGCGCCTCGCCGAACAGTACGGGGAGGCCATTTCCCGCTCCGGGTGGTCGGTGATCAGCGGCTTGGCCCGGGGCATTGACGCGGCCGCCCATCGCGGGTCGTTGCGCGGTCCCACTCCGGGAACGGCGGTGCTCGGTTCGGGAGTGGATGTTTGGTATCCGCGCGCCAACGCCCCGTTGGGGGAGAAGCTATTGGAGCGCGGGGGGACGGTGTGGAGCGAATCGCCGCCCGGGACCCCGCCGCTGGGATGGCGGTTTCCGCCCCGCAACCGGATAATCTCCGCCCTGTCCCGGGTGGTGGTGATCGTGGAAGCAGCGGTGACCGGAGGGGCGTTGATTACCGCCCGCACCGCCCTCGCCCAAGGCCGGGAGGTGTGCGCCACCCCCGGGGATGTGACCAGGGACTCCTCGGTGGGATGCAACCAGTTGATCCGGGACGGGGCCCTGCCGGTGCATGACCCCGAGGATTTGGTGGAAACCCTGCGCCTGCTCCTGGGAGAGCCCGCCTGCGCTTCCGAGGGCGGCGGAGGGGCGGAGACGCTGGCGGAGATAGACGATTTCCTGGCCGGCCTGGACCCGGATCCGGCGGCCGCCTTGGCCGAGTTGGGGCGCATGCAAGCGCGCGGGGAGGCGGTCGTGGAGGACGGGATGGTGCGTTGCCGGGGGACGGCTCGTTGACTTTCCGGTCCGGGATACCAACATGGAGGTATGAAGCAGGATTCCGAACCCCCCGCCGATCGGTGGTACGCCGGGCGCCTGGACGCCTTTTTACGCAGGCTGGAAAGCCAGCGCGGGTTGTCCCCCAATACGGTGGCCGCCTACCGTCGCGACCTGCGGCAGTTCTTCGAGTTCGCCGCCGGACTGGGGGAAACGGAAGTGGACGGCGTCCGGCACGACGTGATTCGCGCCTACCTGGCCGATTTATCCGCGCAGGGTTACGCCCGCCGCTCCCTGTCCCGCAAGACATCGGCCATCCGCTCCTTTTACGATGACGCGGTGCGGCGGGAGGAGGCCCCCGCCAACCCGGCCGGCCGGCTGTCCCGTCCCCGGCCGCACCGCACCCTGCCCCAGGCCCTTTCCCAGGGGATGACCGCCGCCCTGTTGGAGGCGGTCGACGGGGACGACCCCCGCGCTTTGCGGGACCGGGCTATTTTGGAAACCCTGTACGCCACCGGACTGCGGGTGTCCGAGCTGGCTTCCCTGACCGCGGCCGAAGTGCGGGGCCGGGACCGGTTGACGGTGAAAGGCAAAGGCGGCCGGGAACGGATCGCGCCGGTGGGGGCGGCCGCCCGGGAGGCGTTGGAAAGATACCTGCGGGAGGGACGGCCCGCCCTGCTGGGGGAGCGGCCCAGCTCCGCCCTGTGGATCGGGGGGCGGGGAATCCCGATGAGCCCCCGCAGTTTGCACCGGGTGGTCAAGACCCGCGCCGGCACTTTCCCGCACGCCCTGCGCCACTCTTTCGCCACCCATTTGCTGGAAGGCGGGGCCGACTTGGCCTCGGTGCAGCAGCTGCTCGGGCATGTGGAGCTGGGCACCACCCAGATTTACACTTCCACCACCCGCCACCATCTGCGACGGACGTACGACCTCAGTCATCCGCGGGCATGAACCGCGCCCCCGTTAAAGCCTCTAATATGGGAGGCGACTTCACACGTTCACCGCGCCCTTCCGCGGTCGGGCGAATGCGCCCGGGAAGGTTCCGGCGGTCGCGCCGGGAAGGGTGAACGGAGGACCAACCGAACAAGGAGGACATTTGTCCGATGTAACCATAAAAGAGCTGTTGGGGGCGGGCGTCCACTTCGGACATCAGACCCGTCGCTGGAACCCCAAGATGGCCCCCTACATTTACGGGGAGAAAAACGGGATTCACATCTTCGATCTGCCCCGTACGCTGGAGGAGATCGTCCGGGCGTGCGATTTCGTGCGGGAGTTGGCGGCGGGGGGCGGCACGGTGCTGTTCGTGGGCACCAAGCGCCAAGTGCAGTCCGCCATCGAGGAGGCGGCCGTTGCGGCCCGAATGCCCTATGTCAACTTTCGATGGCTGGGCGGGATGCTTACCAATTTCAAGACCATCAACCGTCGCATTTTCTACATGAAAGAGTTGACGGAAATGGAAAACAACGGGGATATGGAGCAGCTTCCCAAAAAGGAGCGCCTGCGCCTGCGGCGGGAGTTGGTGCAACTGGAAAAGGCCTTGGGCGGGGTGGCGGAAATGACCTCCCTCCCTTCGGCGATGTTCGTGGTGGACATTAACGCCGAACAGATCGCGGTCAAGGAAGCGGTCCGGCTCAACATTCCGGTTATCGCATTGACCGATTCCAACTGCGACCCCGATCCCGTCGAGTACGTCATTCCCGGCAACGATGACGCCATCCGGGCCGCGTCGCTGGTGGCCAACGCCGTAGCCGCCGCCTGCGCGGAGGGGAGGAACCGGGCCGAGTCCGAAGCGGCGGCGGCCGCTGAAGGGGCCGCTGAGGCTCCGGGGCCGCAACCGGTGCGGGCCGTCCCGCAAGCCCCCGCCCCGCACGCGCCGGAGGAGGAGACGGAGGATGCGGGGCGGACGAAGGTAGATGAACCAGTCGCCGACCTCCCGGCGGACCGGACGGAGCAGTCCGGGGAGGACGGGGAGGATGGGGGAGCCGCCGCCGGAACCGGTGCGGCTGCGGAGGTTTACCGGGTCCCCGCGCCTCCGCAGGAAGGCGCAAGCGGGGAAACGGAGCAGCCTCCGGAATCCGTTCCCGTCCCGGGCGGGGAGCGGGCAGCCGACGACAATGAGAACCCGGCCCCCGCGGCCGGGGAGAGCGGGCGGGAAACCGCCGACGAAACCCAAAGTTAGGACGGAGAGATGCCGCAGTTCACAGCCCGAGACGTGCAAGCCCTGCGCCGGGCCACCGGCGTGGGGATGATGGACGCCAAACAAGCCCTGGTGGAAAGCGACGGCGACATGGACCAGGCCAAGGACCTGCTTCGGGAGAAAGGCCTGGCCGACGTCAAAAAACGGGCCGGCCGGGACGCCAACCAGGGCACGGTGGGTCACTACCTGCATCAGCCGGGCGGCTACCCGACGGTGGGGGTGTTGGTGGAGTTGGTTTCCGAAACCGACTTCGTGGCCAAAAGCGAGCAGTTTCAGGCGATGGCCCACGACCTGGCCATGCACATCGCCGCCGCCGTCCCCCGTTGGGTGAAAACGGAGGACGTCCCCCCCGAGGCCTTGGAAAAAGAAAAAGAAATGATCGCCCGGGAAGCGGCCGCGGCCGGCAAGCCGGAGCAAATCATCGGCAAAATCGTGGAAGGCAAAATACGCTCCTTCTACAAGGACCATGTTCTCTACGAGCAGGACTTCGTCAAGACCGACCAGTACGAGGGCAAAGTGGGGGATATGGTTACCGGGTTGGCGGCCGCGATGAACGAGAACATCAGCGTGCGGCGATTTTCCCGCATCGCCGTGGGGGAGCGGGAGCTGTAGATGGGCCCAGGCCCGAAACGGGTGTTGCTTAAACTTTCGGGGGAAGCCTTCGCCGACCCGGAGGTGAACTACGGCATCTCCCCCGACACCGTGCGCCGGGTGGCGGCGGAGATCGCCGAAGCCCAGCAGGCCGGACATGAAATCGGAATAGTGGTGGGCGGAGGCAACATTTTCCGGGGGGTGTCGGCGGCCGCCGCCGGCATGGAACCGGCCAACGCCGACTATATGGGGATGCTGGCCACCGTGATCAACGCCCTGGCCCTGCGGGACGCCATCGAAGCCCACGGGGCGGAGTGCCGGGTGCAATCCGCCATCACCATGCAACAGCTGGCCGAACCCTATATCCGGTTGCGGGCCATCTCCCACCTGCGCAAGGGACGGTCGGTTATTTTCGCGGCGGGCAGCGGCAACCCGTTTTTCACCACCGACACCGCCGCCGCCCTGCGGGGGGTGGAAGTGGGGGCGGAGATCATGCTCAAAGCCAGCAAAGTAGACGGAATTTACACCGCCGACCCGGCCGTCGACCCCGATGCCGTCCTGCTCGACGAGGTCGGGTATATGGATTTTATTTCCTCCGGCCTGCAGGTGATGGACGCCACGGCCGTTACCATGTGCATGGACAACAAACTGCCCATTGTGGTGTTCAGCCTTATGGTCCACGGGAACATTAAAAGGGCCATCGCCGGGGAACCCATCGGCACCCGGGTACACTGAAGCGGGCGGGAGGACGGACGTACTCTAAATGCTTGACGAATTTCTGGAAGACGCCGCCAAGAGAATGGCGTTGGCCATCACCCACACGCAAGGCGAGTTCGCCACCTTGCGCACCGGCCGGGCCAACCCTGCTCTTCTGTCCCGGGTTACGGTCGACTACTACGGCGCTCCCACCCCGTTGCAGCAGTTGGCCTCCACCACCGTTCCCGAGCCGCAGTTGCTGATCGTCCATCCCTTCGACCCGGCGTCCCTGGGCGACATCGAACGGGCCATTCAGGCCTCCGATTTGGGACTGAATCCCTCCAACGACGGCCAGGTGATCCGACTGGCTTTTCCGTCGCTGACCGAGGAGCGGCGCCGGGATCTGATCCGGGTGGCCCGCAACATGGCCGAGGAAGGGCGGGTGTCCATCCGCAACATTCGGCGTTCCACGCGCGACGACCTGAACGATTTGGGAGAGTCCGAGGACGATGTCCGCCGGGCCGAAAAACAGTTGCAGGAGCACCACGACCGGTTCATAGCCCGGGTGGAGGAAATCCTGCGCAACAAGGAACGGGAACTCCTTGAAGTCTGAACCGCACCCTTCTCCGGCGGACGCCCCGTTCCCGTCCTCCGCCCCGGACGACCCTCCGCCTCCCTCCGGCCCGTCTCCCGCTCCGGAGGGCCCGTCGGAGGATTCCGCCGTTTCCGGTCCGCCCACCCCGGACGACGGCCGGGCCGGCCGGTTCACCGATCAAGAGTACATAGATTCCAGCACCCGGGAATATCAGAATCTGGCGGAGGAGGTGGCCGCGGCCGGAGCCCGGGTGCATGAACCGTCGGCGGTCGCCGCCCATATTCCCGGGGTGGAGCCGGGGGTGATCGGGTTTGAGGACATGACCGGCAAGGACCTGGGGGATCCGGAAACACTGGTCCGGGTCGACATGGCCCGCCGCTCCGAGTTGGGCCTCCGGGTGGCCACCGGGTTGGCCTTCATCGTGGTTTTCTTCGGCGCCCTGTACGCGGGACCGTCCTGGGTGACGCTGTTCCTGTCGGCGGCGGTCCTGCTGGCGGTGTACGAGTTCTATCAGGCTTCCCGGGGGGCCGGGTTCGCGCCCCTGTCGCTGGCGGGGTTGCTGGGCGCGGCCGCGATTTTGTACGTGTCGTGGTCCGCGGGCCCGTTCGGGGCGGCCGGGGTAATGGCGGGGTTGGTGTTGGGCGCCGCCCTGTGGATAATCCTGGCGGCCCGCACGTTTCCGCTGGCCAACACCGCGGTGACCGTGCTGGGCGCGGCCTGGATCGCCCTGCCCGCTTCCTTCGCCTTGCCCGTGTTTCGCGCGGCCGACTCCGCGGCCTTGGTAATCGGCGTGATCGGCTTGACCGCCCTCAATGACATCGCCGCCTACTCCTGCGGGAGGGCTTTCGGCAGTCGTCCCCTGGCCCCCGTCCTTTCCCCCAACAAGACGGTGGAGGGTTTCCTGGGCGGGTCGGTCATCACCCTTTTGGCCGCGGCCCTGGTGGGGCGCCTGGGGTGGCTGGAGCCGTTCACGTTGGGCTCCATGGTGGTTTTGGCGGGGGTGGTGTGCCTGGCGGGCCCGGCGGGGGATGTGGCCGAATCCGGCATCAAACGCTCCATCGGAATCAAGGACATGGGCTCCATTCTGCCCGGTCACGGAGGCATCCTGGACCGGGTGGACTCCTATTTGTTCACCATCCCCGCCGCCTATCTGACTTTTCTCTGGTTCGGTTACCTGTGAACCCGGTGGTGGTGCTGGGGGTCACCGGGTCCATCGGCCGCCGCACCCTGCAGGTGGCGGACCGGTTGGGGATCGCGGTGGAGGGGATGGCGGCCGGCGGGTCGGAGTCTTCCCTGGAGCCCCTTTGCCGCTGGGCGGAGCGTTATCCGCGGGCGAAAGTGGCCGTGGCCCGCCCCTCCGCGGCCTCCCACCGGCGCCTGCGCTCCCTGCTGGGCTCCCGCTATCTGCCGGGCGAGGAGGGGGTCCTGGGTTTGGCCGCCGCCCCGGGGGCGACGGTGGTGAACGGCATCGTGGGAGTGGCCGGATTGCCCGCCTCGGCGGCCGCCCTGGCCGCGGGCTCCCGCCTGGCTTTGGCCAACAAGGAAAGCCTGGTGGCGGGAGGGGAGTTGCTGGCCCGGGCCGCGCAGGACGGGGGAGGGGAGTTGATTCCGGTGGACTCCGAACATTCCGCCCTGTTTCAGTGTCTGCGGGGCGAGCGGACCGAGGAGGTGGAAAAGTTGATCCTGACCGCCTCCGGGGGGCCTTTCCGGGGGATGGGACCCGAGCAGTTGGCGAAAGCGACCGTGCGCCAAGCCTTGGATCATCCCACTTGGCGGATGGGGGAGCGCATCACCGTCGATTCGGCCACCCTGGTCAACAAGGGACTGGAGGTGATCGAGGCGCATCATCTGTTCGGGATCGGCTACGACCGGATCGAGGTGGTGGTCCATCCGGAAAGCATCGTCCATTCCATGGTGGAATTCCGGGACGGTGCGCTGAAAGCCCAAATGGGCCGTCCCGATATGAGCCTCCCCATCCAGTACGCCCTCACCTACCCCCGGCGCCTTCCCTCCTCCGCCCCGTCTTACCGCCCGACGGATTCCCCCCTGACTTTTCATCCTCCGGATCGGGAAACGTTTCCCGCCCTGGATCTGGCCTATGAGGCGGGTCGGGAGGGAGGGACGGCCCCGGTCGCTTACAACGCGGCCGACGAGGTGGCGGTGGAGGCTTTTTTGTCCTCCCGGATCGGCTTCCCCGGGATAACGGGGGTGATCGCCGAAGTTTTGGACGGCCATTCCCGCTCCCGTCCGGAGACGGTGGAGCAGGTTATGGAGGCGGACCGCCAAGCCCGCAGTCGGGCCCGGCGGGCCGTGGAGCGCCGGTAGCCGGAGGAGGGGATGACGGTCGGGCCGGCGGTGTGTCACACGCCCGGTTTAGGTTGGCGGCATACGCAAAAACGGCGAACCGCCTACGGGAGGAGGTAAGGACATGCTGGGCGGCGTGTTGATGGTGCTTTCGTTGACGGTGTTCATCATCGTGCACGAAGCCGGACATTATTTTACCGCCCGGGCCACCGGGATGAAAGCCACCGAGTTTTTCGTCGGGTTCGGCCCCCGGCTGTGGTCGTTTCGGCGGGGGGAGACCGAATACGGATTCAAGGCCATCCCCCTGGGCGGCTACGTGCGCATCGCCGGGATGGATGATCGGGAGGAAATCGACCCGGCCGATGCGGACCGCGCCTACCGCGATCAGGCTTTCTGGCGCAAATCGGTAGTGGTGCTGTCCGGGGTGACGCTCAACCTGATAACGGCCTTTGCGCTGCTGTTCGCCATGTACCTGATTTCGGGGGACGCCGGGTACTCCAACGTCGTCTCCCGGGTGAGTTACCTGGAGGACGGAAGCCCTTCCCCGGCGGCAGAGGCCGGCCTGCGGGAGGGGGACGTCATCACCGCCCTGGACGGGGTTCCGGTGCGGGAGTGGTGGGAGACCGCCGCCCTCATTTCCGGTTGGCCGAACCGTACCATCGTTATTGATTTCACCCGGGACGGCCGGGCCCGGTCGCAGACGGCAACTTTGGCTTCCCAGCTCGATTCCGGGGGGGAGGAGGTGGGCTTTCTGGGGATTTCCCCCCAGCCCCGGCGCGCTTCCATCGGTCCGTTGACGGCGGCCGGGCGGGCGGCGCGGATGGAATGGGACGTGGCGACGGGGACGGTCGCTTCGGTGGGGAGGATTCTGCGCCCCGACTCCTTGCTCAACCTGCTGGGGGTGCTGGGCGGCGACCGGCAGGTGCCGGACGAGATCCGCCTAGTCAGCCCCATCGGCCTGGTGCAGATCGGGGCCCAGTTGGAGCGGTCGGGCCTGGTCAACCTGCTGGCCCTGATGGCGGTGGTCAACATCACATTGGCCATTTTCAACAGCATCCCCCTTTATCCGCTGGACGGCGGCCACTTCGCGGTAGCCTTGTACGAGAAGGTCACCGGCCGCCGGGCCAACACCCGCAAGTTGTTCCCGGTGGCGGCGGCCGTGATCGGGCTGGTTTTTTTCCTGGGGTTGGTGGCGGTCATCCTGGACATCGTGAACCCCCTCAATTTGGGCTTATGATGGGGGAGCGATGATCACCCGGAAACGAACGCGACGCATTCAGGTGGGGTCGGTGGCGGTGGGCGGAGGGGCCCCGGTTTCCGTCCAGTCCATGACCACCACCAAAACCGCCGATGTGGACGGCACCCTGGCCCAGACCTACGCCCTGGCCGGGGCGGGGGCCGACCTGGTGCGCATTACCTGCAACGACGTGGAGGCCGCGGCCGGGCTGGCGGAGATAGTCCCCCGGGCGCCGGTCCCCATAATCGCCGACGTTCATTACCAGTACCGTCTGGCCTTGGCGGCATTGGAGGCCGGGGTGCAGGGACTGCGCCTTAATCCCGGCAACATCCGCAAACCGGAGCATATCCGGGCGGTGGCCCGGGAGGCCAAGGCGCGGGGGATTCCCATCCGGGTGGGGGTGAACGCGGGCAGCCTGGACCGGGAGTTGCTGGAACGGTACGGATCGGCCACCCCGGAGGCGATGACCGCTTCCGCCCTCCGGGAAATTGAATATTTGGCCGAGGAGGGGTTTTCCGACATCAAGATTTCGGTCAAACATTCCGATGTCCCCACCATGGTGGCCGCGTACCGGTTGCTGTCGGAGACGGTGGACCATCCTTTGCACTTGGGGGTGACCGAAGCCGGGCCCCCTCCGGGCGGGCTGATCAAGTCGGTGGCGGGCATCGCCGCCTTGCTTTTGGAGGGAATCGGGGACACCATCCGCTTCTCGCTGACCGCCGACCCGGTGGAGGAAGCCAAGGCGGGCCGCCAACTGCTGGAGTTTTTGGGACTGCGGGAACGCACCGGCCTGGATTTGATCGCCTGCCCCAGTTGCGGGCGGGCGGAAGTGGACGTGCTGGGCTTGGCGGCCCGGGCCCAGGAGCGATTAGAGGCCGAAAACCTGCCCATCCAGGTGGCGGTGATGGGGTGCGTGGTCAACGGCCCGGGCGAAGCCCGGGAAGCGGACATCGGCATCGCCGCCGGTCGGGGGAGGGGGCATCTGTTCATCAAGGGGAAAGTGGTGCGGGTGGTTCCCGAAGAGGAAATGGTGGAGGCCCTGTTGGAGGAAGCCCGCCGCCTGGCGGAGGAGGGGGTCGAGGCCCGGGTGGCCGCCGCCGACGCCTCGGCCGAGCAAGCCGCCGCCCAAGACCGGGAACAGTTGCTGGTCATTCAGGGCGACGCCAACCGCACCGATTCCCGCCGCGCCGCCGTCCGGGAGGCGGCTTCCCGCCCCTGAGGGTCGCCCCCCGGCCCGGTTTGGCGGCGGGTTTGCGGGACGGCCGGGCCCGCCCGCCGGTATCCTGACGGACTATGGCGGACATGGCGGGAGCGGGCCGGGATCGGTACATTGATTTCCTGAGATCATTTTCGTTGGTGGTGGTGGTGGTGATATGGCATTGGATGTTCACCATCCTGGTAGTGACCCCCCAATCGGTTACTTCCACCAACCCCATCGGCTGGAGCCGTTGGCTGTGGGTGGGAACCTGGTTGTTGCAGGTGATGCCGGTTTTCTTCTTCGTGGGCGGTTACACCCATCATCGGGCTTTCGCCGATTACGTTCCCGGCGATTCCCGTCGCTTCCTCCGCCGCCGGCTGGGCCGGTTGTTTCTCCCCGCCTTGGGCTTGATTGCGGCCTGGGTGGGAATAGGCTGGATTCTGGAAGCCGCTGGCGATCCGGACTGGACCTGGTCGGCGGTGCTGTTGGTGCTGTTCCCGCTGTGGTTTCTGGTCATTTACCTGATGCTGGTTCTCTTGGCCCCGCTGGCCATCCGGGCGCACTGGCGGTGGGGGGAGTTGGTCCCGGTGTGGCTGCTGGGCTTGGCCGCAGTGTTGGATGTGCTCCGTTTCGCCCAGGGCCAGGGCTGGGCGGCCTGGGTTAATTTCGTGGTGATATGGGGTTTGGCCCACCAACTGGGTTTCTTCTACGAACGGCTGGCGGCCGCCCCCGCCCGCGTCGCCTGGATGATGTTTTGGGGAGGGTTGTTCGGACTGGCCGCCCTGACCAACATGGGTTTTTACCCCCGTTCGCTGGTGGGAGTGACCGGCGAGGGCCTGTCCAACATGGGGCCGCCCACCCTGGCCATCGTGGCTTTCACCTTTCTGCAGGTGGGTTTGGTCCTGCTGATCCGCCCCCGGGTCCTGGCCTGGCTGGAAACCGGCGTTGCCGCCCGGCGCCTCCTGTCCTGGATGAATCGGAACTCGTTGCCCTTGTACCTGTTCCACACCACCGGGATGGCGGCGGCGGTGGCCGTCCTGGCCGGGTTCGGCTACCTGCCCCCGCCCCTCCCCGACCTGGAATGGTGGCTGACCCGCCCGGTGTGGCTGTTGGCTCCCGCCCTGGCCACTTGGCCCCTGCTCTGGCTGTACGGCAAGTTGCCCCGCGCCCGCTACGAACGTTCCTAGTTCCCGGTTCTTATTTCAAAAGGGGAAGTCTCCATTGAGACTCCCCCTCCGGGGGAAACCGCGCGCAACGTTTTGTCGGCAGTACGGGGTATAGTGGCGATACCGGGCGGCCCATCGGAGGCGGACAATGTCCCGGCAAAGGAGAAACAATGAACGCCACTGTTCACCCCTCTTTCACCGCCGCGGTGGTGTGCTCCATTTTCCTGGGTTGGCTCGGCGTCGATCGTATGATCACCGGCCGGGTGGGGCTGGGGATCGCCAAGTTGCTCTTGTGGTGGCTGACCTTCGGTATTTGGTTTATCGTTGACCTGGTGCTGGTCTGCACCGGCAAAGCGCGCGACGGCGACGGAAAACCGCTTATCGATTACGGAGCGTGAGCGGAGCCGTGCGCTGGTCCCGGTATTTCATACCCACCTTGCGCGAGGACCCCGCCGATGCGGCGGCTCCCAGCCATCGCCTGCTGGTGCGGGGAGGGTTCATCCGCCGCTTGATGGCCGGATCCTATTCCCTGTTGCCGCTGGGAATGCGGGTCGCCCGCAAGATCGAGGGCATAATCCGCGAGGAAATGGACGCCATCGGCGGGCAGGAATGCCTGGCCCCGGTGGTCCACCCCGGTGAAATCTGGAAAAAGACCGGGCGGTGGGACGACGTCGAGGGAATCTTGGTCAAGTTCAAAGACCGCAAGGATACCGACTTGGCCTTGGCGCTCACCCACGAGGAGGTGTTCGCCCGCTTGGCCTCCGAACTGATCTCCTACAAGGAACTGCCCCAGCTCTGGTATCACATCCAGACCAAATTCAGGGACGAGGCCCGGCCCCGCTCCGGGCTGTTGCGGGTGCGGGAATTCACGATGAAAGACTCCTATTCGCTGGATGCGGACGAGGCGGGCCTTGACGTCCAGTTCCAGGCCCACCGCGGGGCCTATCAGCGTATTTTCCGGAGATGCGGGCTGGATGCGATCGAGGTGGAGGCCTCCTCGGGCAATATGGGGGGCAACGACTCGGTGGAGTTCGCGGTGGTTTGCCCCACCGGCGAAGACCGGGTGGCCCGGTGCGGCCAATGCGACTACGCCGCCAACCTGGAGCGGGCCGTCTCCCTGTTGCCGGAAGTGGAGGACGAGCCTTGGGAGGGGCCGCCCGAAACTTTCCCCACTCCCGGGGTGCGCACCATCGCCGCCCTGTCCGAAATGGGGGAGTTCGCCGCCCCCCGCCGGCAGATCAAAACCCTGGTGATGATGGTGGGGGGCCGGGCCGCCTTGGCCGCGGTGCGGGGCGACCACGAGGTGGAAGTTCAGAAACTGGTCGACGCCCTGGGCCCGGCCGAAGTGCGGACGGCCGAGGAAGAGGAGATTGCGGCCGTCATGGGGGCCCGTCCGGGGAGCCTGGGACCGGTGGGAACGGATTTGCCGGTGATCGCCGATCCCGCCCTGCGGGGCCGCGTCAATCTGACAACCGGGGCCAACCGGGACGACTTTCATTTGCGGGGAGTGGACTTTGCGCGCGACGTCAAGGTGGAGCGGTGGCTGGACATCCGCCGCGTTGCGGACGGCGAAACCTGCCCCCGGTGCCGGCGGGGGAGGCTGTCGGTCGCCGACGTGATCGAAGTGGGCCACATTTTCAAACTGGGCCGTAAATATTCGGAGGCTTTGGGGGCGTCGGTGTTGGACGAGGCGGGCGCGCCCTCTCCGATCGTCATGGGTTCCTACGGGATCGGCGTGGGAAGGTTGATGGCCGCGGTGGTGGAAGATTCCCACGACGGGCGGGGGATTGTTTGGCCGCCGGCCATAGCTCCGTTCGCGGTGGCGATCACCGTGCTCCGGCCCGACGAGGAGGCGGTCTCGGCTGCGGCGGAAACCGCGTACCGGGATCTGTCCGGGGCCGGGGTGGAGGTTTTGTTGGACGACCGGGACGAGCGTCCCGGGGTCAAGTTCGCCGACGCCGAACTGATCGGCGTTCCCTATCGTTTGACCATCGGCCCCCGCGGTCTGGAAAAAGGGGTTGCGGAACTTAAATCCAGGGACGGGACGCGGGAGGAAACCTTGCCCCTGTCGGAGGCCGCCCCCCGGTTGCGGGAAATAATTTTCCAATAATTTCCAGCCGTAGACGAGCGGGCGGGCGTTAGTCGGCGGCGCCTGCTATACTAATGCCGGTAAACGTACGACGCGGTTTCCGGTTCCGATAGGGTGGGCGCGGCGCCCGCCCCTTTTCTTTGCGGAAAAGGAACCGGCCAAGTCGCGTCCGCAACGCCCGGAAACGGGCTGTAGAGAGGATGGTTCCGTGGCCGACGCCGACCGATTGTGGTCGCTGTGCGAAGATTGCCTGCAAGAGGCCGGGCTGGAGCTCGACGACTTGGAGGTGGCCGGGGATGGCCCGCGCTTGGTGCGGGTGACGGTGGACGGCGGTGCCGGAGGGCGGGGAGTGGATGTGGACCGGTTGTCCGGCGCCTCCCGCGCCCTGTCCCGGCTGTTGGACGAGCAGGACCTGTTCGCCGGCTCCTACACCTTGGAGGTGACCTCCCCCGGCTTGGAGCGGAAGCTGCGCCGCCGCAACCACTATGAAAAGTCAGTCGGAAGCGACGTGAAAATAAGCACCACCTGCGAAGTGGAGGGGCAAACCCGCCATCGGGGGGTGCTGGAGACGGTGGAAGGGGACGGGTTCGTCATGCGGGTCGGTTCCCAACCCCGCCGCATCGCCTTCGCCGAGGTAGCCGCGGCCCGCACCGTATTCGAATGGAAGAAACCGGTCAAACCGGGCGGGAAGAGGTGATGTTATGAGGATGGATTACATAGTAGTGGAGGCCTTGGAAAACCTGGGGCGGGAGCGGGGCATCCCGGTGGAGAACATTCTGGAAGCCTTGGCCAACGCCCTGGTATCGGCCTACAAGCGGAGCCCCGGCGCGGCCGAGGAAGCCCGGGTGACCATCGCCCGGGACGATGACGGATTGGAAATAATCATTTACGCCCAGGAACTGGACGCGGAAGGCAACGTGGTCCGGGAATGGGAGGATACGCCCGGCGACTTCGGACGCATCGCCGCCTCCACCGCCAAACAGGTGATGTCGCACCTGTTGCGGCAGACCAAGCGGGATCTGGTGTTCGCCCAGTACGAAGGCCAGAAGGGGGATCTGGTCACCGGGACGGTGCAGCAACACGACCACCGCGCCACCATTATCGACTTGGGCGGTTTGGGCGGCGCCGAAGCGATAATGCCCGGCTCGGAGCGGATACCCTTCGAGCGGCTGGAGCGCGGAGCCCGGGTCAAAGCCCTCATCGTGGAAGTGAACCGGGAGGCCAAGGGAGCGCAAGTGGTGGTGTCCCGCTCCGACCGCGACCTGGTGCGCCGCCTGTTGGAAATCGAAGTTCCGGAGTTGATGGACGGAACGGTGCAGGTCAAGTCCATCGCCCGGGACGCCGGTCATCGCACCAAGATCGCGGTTTTCTCCAACGATCCCAACGTGGATCCGAAAGGGGCGTGCGTCGGAGCCCAGGGAAGAAGGGTGCGCAACGTGGTCAACGAGTTGCGGGGCGAGAAAGTAGACGTGGTGCAATGGCATGAAGATCCCGCCCTGTTCATAATCGAGTCCCTGGGCCCGGCCAAGGTGCGCGACGTGCGGGTTAACCGGGAGGAGAGGATGGCCACGGTGATCGTGAGCGAGCACCAGTTGTCGTTGGCCATCGGCCGGGACGGCCAGAACGCCCGGCTGGCCGCCCGGCTCACCGGCTACAAGATCGACATTCAAAGCGACGCCTCCCGTACCAAACCGGCCGCCCCGCCCCCCGTTCCCGGGCCGCCGCCCGAGGCCGTCGCCCCCGCTCCCGCCCCCGCGGCTCCGCCGGCAACCGAGGAGCCTTCTCTTGCTGTTCCCGAGGCGCCGCCCGAGGCCGTCGCTCCCGCCCCGGTTGCCCCGCCGGCAGCCGAGGAGCCGTCCGTTGCCGTAACCGAGGTTCCCGAGGTATCGCCCGAAGTCGCCTCTCCCGAAGTCTCTCCTCCCGCCCCCGCGTCCGCCGCCGCGGGGAGCGATGAGCGGGCCGGGGAGGAGGCGGTCGATGAGGCCCCGTCTTCGCCGACCGCAAGCGATGACGGCGCCGTCGACGCCGTTCCCGGGCCGTCCGGAAAGCAGGCGGGGGAGGATGCGGAGGAAGAGGCGATTCCCTAGTGGCCAACATCAGAATCCATGAGTTGGCGAAAAAGTTGGGACTGGCCTCCAAGGAGGTTTTAGCCAAAGCCCAAGAGATGGAGTTTTCCGTCACTACCACTTCCTCCAGCCTGAACGAAACGCAAACGGAGGCGGTGCGGGCCGCCTTTATGCCCGACCCCGCCCCGCCCCCTCCGCCCCCTCCGCCCCCTCCTCCTCCCGCCCCGCCCCGCACCGAAGCCGAAGAAGCGGCGGCCGCCGCGGCCGCGGTGCGGGCTTTCGAAGCCGAGCAGGCCTCGCGGGCCCGGGCCAAGAAGGTGTTGCAACCCGGCCGCGGTCAGGTGGAACTGTTGACGATTTCCTCCGACATTTCCGTTCAGGAGTTCGCGCAGGCCGTCCGCCACCCGGTAGGGGAAATAATCCGTCGTCTGTTGTCAATGGGCTTTATGGCCGCCGCCGCCGCTCCCATGCCGATGGAGTCCGTCGAGAAGCTGGGGGAGCAGTTGGGATATCTGGTGGAAGTGGAGCAGGCCCAGGCGGAGGAAGTAGAGCAGGTTGCGGTGCGGACCCGCCGGGTGTTCCACGATGACCCGGACGATCTGGTTCCCCGCCCCCCGGTGGTGACGGTTATGGGGCATGTGGATCATGGGAAAACCACCCTGTTGGACGCCATCCGCAACTCCAACGTGGCGGCGGGCGAGGCGGGCGGCATCACCCAGCACATCGGAGCGTATCAGGTGGAGACGGGGGGCGCCCGGTTGACTTTTATCGACACGCCGGGACACGAAGCCTTCACCGCCATGCGGGCCCGGGGGGCGGAAGTGACCGACATCGTGGTGCTGGTGGTGGCCGCCGACGACGGGGTGATGCCGCAGACCGCGGAAGCCATCAGCCACGCCCAAGCGGCCGGGGTGCCGATGATCGTGGCGATCAACAAGATGGACGCGGAAGGGGCCGACCCGGTGCGGGCCCGGGCCATGCTCACCGAACACGAGGTGGTGGTGGAAGAGTTGGGCGGCGATGTGGTGTCGGTGGAAATGTCCGCCCTGAACGGCGAAGGCGTGGACGGCCTGCTGGAGATGATCGACCTGCATGCGCAAGTGGCCGAGTTGCAAGCCAACCCCGGGGCCCCCGCTTCCGGCGTGGTGATCGAAAGTCGCCTGGACAAGGGGATGGGGGCGGTGGCTACCGTCATCGTCGGGCGGGGCACGCTCCGCCGGGGCGACTCGGTGGTGGCCGGCCCGGTGAGCGGCCGGGTGCGTCTGATGATCGACGACAAGGGAGCCCGGGTCGAGGAAGCCCCTCCCTCCGCTCCGGTTTTGGTGTCCGGTTGGTCGGGGGTTCCGGCGGCGGGGGAGTTGTTCGAGACGGCGGCCGATGACCGGACGGCCCGGGCCCGGGCCGCCGAGCAGGTGGCCGACGACCGGGCCCGGGAGCTGGTGGTGCCCACCGCCCGCCAACGTCTGGGAAGGCTTTTGGAGCAGTTGCGGACCGAGAAACAGACCGAACTGAACCTGGTGGTGAAAGCCGACGCCGACGGGTCGGCGGGGGCCATCCGGGATGCGGTGGGCAAACTGGAAATCGCCGGGGGCCGGGTGACGGTCCTGCACGCCGCAGTGGGCGGGATTACCGAAAACGATGTGCGGTTGGCCGATGCGGCCGATGCGGTGGTGGTCGGTTTCAACGTTCGTCCCGACGGCAACGCCCGGCGGGCGGCGGAAGGGGCGGGGGTGGAAATCCGCACCTACCCCATCATCTACGAGTTGTTGGACGACTTGAAACGATTGCTGACCGGCCGCATCGCCCCCGAAGAAGTGGAGCAGGTGCTGGGGACGGCCGAGGTCAGGGCCGTTTTCCGGGTGCCCCGGTTGGGGCCGGTGGCCGGCTGTTACGTAACCGAAGGAGCCATCGCCCGCGACGGCGCGGTGCGGTTGCTCCGGGGCGGAGTGGTCGTCTACGACGGCAAAGTAGCTTCGCTGAGGCGGTTCAAGGACGATGTCCCCGAAGTGTCCTACGGGTATGAGTGCGGTATCGGCCTGGACCGTTTCCGGGATGTCAAAGAGGGGGATGTCATCGAGGCCTACCGTATGGACGAAGTCGCCGTCACGTGACCGGCGGGGGGAGAAATGCACGCGGTTGCTCTCCGGGTTGACTTGCGGCTGTCCGACATCCGGTCGTTGAAAGCCAAACGAAGGCGCCTGTCCCGGTTGTCCGCCGCCCTCCGCCAGTCCTTTCCGGTGGCTTTCGCCGAAGTGGACCATCAGGATCAATGGCAACGGGCCGCCATCGGGTTGGGGCTGGTTTCGCCGCACGGCCCGCAACTGGAAATGGCCGTTCATTCGGTGCGCCGCTTTCTGGAGCGGTGGGAGGAGGCGGAGGTGCTTTCGGTGCGGGTGTCCTACCTGGAGGAACCGTCGTGAGCAACCGGCGGATGCGGAAGGTGAACGGGATTCTGCGGGAGGTGATCGCCGACGAGTGCCGCGCCTTGACCGATCCCCGGCTGGGGTTTTTGACCATAACCGGCGTGTCCGCTTCCCCCGATTTGCGCAATGCCACCGTGTATTATTCGGTGCTGGGCGATGAGCGGGCGCAGGCCGGGGCCGCGGCCGCTTTGGAGGGGGCCGCTTCCCGCGTGCGGGCGGCGGTGGGGGGGCAGGTGCGGATGAAGTATTTGCCCGCTTTGCATTTTGAGCCGGATCCGGCGATAGAGCACGGTCAGCGCGTAGAGCAGATACTGCGCGGTTTAGAGGACGAGGCGGCGGTCGGGGAGGGCCGGGGGTCGGAGGGTGCGGCGTGATGCGCGGGCGTTTGGTTTTTGGTTCGCGCGATGTCGCTTTTGGTTGTTTGGTGTTGGGCGGTGGGCGGGCGCGGGCCGGGGCCGCGGCCGCTTTGGAGGGGGCGGCTTCCCGCGTGCGGGGGGCGGTGGGGGGCTGGTGCGGATGAAGTTTTTGCCTGTTTTGCGTTTTGAGCCGGATCCGGTGATAGAGCACGGTCGGCGCGTGGAGCAGATACTGCGCGGTTTGGGGGATGAGGCGGCGGTCGGGGAGGTGCGCGGGTCGGAGGGAACGACGTGATGGGCGGACGGGCGGAGGTCGGTCGGGCGGTGGTTGGTTGTTTTTCGGCGTTCGGCTTTTTTGGTTTGCGCAACGCCGCTGGTGCTTGTTTGGTGTTGGGCGGTGGGCGGGCGCGGGCCGGGGCGGGGGTTGCTTTGGAGGGGGCGGCTTCTCGTGTGCGGGGGGCGGTGGGGGGCTGGCGCGGATGAAGTTTTTGCCTGTTTTGCGTTTTGAGCCGGGTCCGGCGGTGGAGCGTGGTCAGCGGGTGGGGCGTATCCTGCGCGGTTTGGGGGATGAGGCGGCGGTTGGGGAGGTGCGGGGGTCGGAGGGTGCGGCGTGATGCGCGGGCGTTTGGTTTTTGGTTCGCGCGATGTCGCTTTTGGTTGTTTGGCGTTGGGCGGTGGGCGGGCGCGGGCCGGGGCGGGGGCGGCTTTGGCGGGTGTGGCTTCTCGTGTGTGGGCAGGGGTGGGGTGCGGGTGAGGTTTTTGCCTGTTTGTCGTTTTCGGCCGGGTCCGGAGATGGGGCTTGGTCGGCGCGTAGAGCGTATCTTGCGCGGTGTGGGAGATGACGGGGCAGTGGTAGGCGGGCGTGGGTGGGAGGGGGCGGCGTGATGCGCGGGGTGGCGGAAGTCGGGTTGCGGCGGGCGGTTGTTGGTTGTTTTTCGGCGTTCGGATTTTTTGGTTTGCGCGATGTCGTTGTTGGTTGTTCGGTGTTGGGCGGTGGGCGGGCGCGGGCCGGGGCGGGGGCGGCTTTGGCGGCGGCGGTTTTCCGTGTGCGGGTGAGGTTTTTGCCCGTTTTGCGTTTTGAGCCGGGTCCGGGGTTGGGGCTTGGTAGGCGTGTGGAGCGTATCTTGCGCGGTGTGGGGGATGAGGGGGCGGTCGGGGGGCGTGGGTGGGAGGTGGCAACGTGATGGGCGGAGGGGCGGAGGCCGGTTTGCAACGGGCGGCGGCGGTGATCGGGTCGGCGGATTCGTTGGTAGCCACCGGCCACATCAACCCGGACGGCGACTCCCTGGGGTCGGCTTTGGCGTTGGCGCTGGCCGCCCGGGGGGCGGGGTTGACAGCCCAAGCGGCCTTCGGGGGCGGGTTCGTCCTGCCCGATTTCTACGATTTTCTGGACTTGTCGCCGTTGACGGAGCCGGGGGAGGTGATGGAGTCCCCGCAGGTAATGGTCTTATTCGACGTGGCGGATGCGGAGCGCATTGCGGAAATGGCGGAGACGGCGGATCGGGCGCAGACGGTGGTGGTGATCGACCATCATCCCGGGGCGGCGGAGTTCGGAGATGTGCGGGTGGTGGACCCGGAGGCGGCGGCCGCCGCCGAGCTGTGCCGCCGGTTGCTGGAAATTCTCGGATGGGAGATCACTCCGCAGATAGCCGAAGCCCTGTTGTTGGGGGTGATCACCGACACCGGCCGCTTCCAGTACGCCAACACCACCTCCGCCACTTTGTCCGGAGCGGCCAGGCTGGTGGAACTGGGAGCCCGCCCGGAGGTGATATGCGAGGCCGTCTACCAGTCGGCCCCCTTTAGTTTCCTGGGCTTGGCGGGGGAGGTGCTGTCCCGGGCGGTCCTGGAAGAGGAGTCGTCGCTGGTGTGGTCCTTTTTCACCTTGGAGGATTTGCGCCGTCGCGGATTGGGAGTGGAGGAAACGGACGGCTTGATCGACGATATTCGGGCGGCCCGGGAGGCGGAGGTGGCCCTGCTGGTCAAAGAACGCCCGGACGGGAAATGGGGGGCGAGCCTTCGTTCCCGGGGGGCGGTGGATGTGGCGGCCATCGCCCGGGGCATGGGCGGCGGCGGCCACGTTCGAGCGGCCGGTTTTCACATCACCGGGGAGATGGAGGAAGCGGTTTCTTATGTCCGCCGGTCGCTCGCCGACGGCGCCTGAGACGGGGCGGGCGTGACGGGGGCGGCCCCTTATTTCGGGTTTGCGGCGGTGGACAAACCGGCCGGCATGTCCTCGCATAAGGTAGTGGCCGCCGCCCGGCGGATTTTCGGGATGAAAAAAATCGGTCACGCCGGAACTTTGGATCCCATGGCCACCGGCCTGCTGGTGTTGGGGCTGGGTCGGGCCACCCGTTTGTTGCGGTTCGTGACCGGCCTGCCCAAAGAGTACGTCGCCTCCGCCCGTTTCGGGGTGGCCACCGACACTCTGGACGCCGACGGCGAGGTGACGGACCGAATCCCGATGGAGGTTACGGCCGCCGATGTGGGGAGGGTCCTGCCCGGTTTGACCGGTGACATTTTGCAGACCCCGCCCATGGTATCGGCACTGAAAGTGGGGGGGAAGAGGTTGTACGACTTGGCCCGGGCCGGGGTGGAAGTGGAGCGGGAGGCTCGTCCGGTAACGGTTTACCTGCTGACGTTGGAGGGCTTCGCGCAGGAGACGGGTGAGCCTCCCGGTTTCCCGGAAGTGCGGTTGCGGACGGCGTGCGGGGCGGGTTGCTACGTGCGGGTGTTGGCGGACGACGCCGCCCGGGCGTTGGGGGGGCGGGCCCATCTGACCTCCTTGCGCCGCACCCGGACGGGAACGTTGGACGAATCCGACGCGTGGACCTTGCCGGAGTTGTCCCAGCTCGGGGAAGAGGGGGATTTGCGCCGGGCGGCGCTGCCGCCGGGCCGGGTGCTGTCCCATCTGCCTGCGGTGCAAGCTGATGAAGAGACGGCGACGGCCGCCGCGCACGGCCGCCGCCTCCCCGGACGGGAGTGGGGCCGGTGGTCGTTCCTTCCCCCCGCCGAATGGGATTGGGAGGGGGTGCCGCCCCCCGACCCGGGGCCGCTGGTGCGGGTGGAGGCGAGAGGGAGAACATTGGCCGTCTACCGTTGGCGGGAGGAGGAGCTGGTTCCGGAAGTGGTGTTGGTATGAGTATTTGTTTGGAGAGTCTCCGGGGCGAGGAGGGTCGTTTGCGGTCGGTCCGGCGGCGGCGATTGGCGCGTGGTCCGGGAGGGGGTTCGTTTTTGGATTGGGCGTTGGGCGGAGTCGGGAGGGGAGGCTGGTTTGGGCGGCGGCGTCGGTATGACCGTTGGTTGGATGGGGCCTCGGGTGTGGGGCGGTGTTTCGGTGAGTGGAGGGGCGGGTCGCTGTTTTTCTTGTCGTGCGGGGATTGGGAGGGGTCGCCTTTTCCGGGGTGGGGGTTGTTGGCGCGGGTTTTGGATGTGCGTTGTTTTGGCGGGAGGGGGTTTTTCGGGGTGGTGTTGGTATGAGTGTTTGTTGGGATGGCTTCGGGGCGCGGTGGGGTCGTTTGCGGGTGGTCCGGCGGCGGCGGTTGGCGTGCGGTCCGGGAGGTGGTTCATTCTCCGGATCCGGGGTGGTTGGCGGAGGCGGGATGGCTTGCGCCGTCGGAGGGGGGAGTAGTTGGTTCCGGGGGCGGTGTTTCGGTGAGTGGAGGGGCGGGTCGCTGTTTTTCTTGTCGTGCGGGGGATTGGGAGGGGGTGCCTTTTCCGGGGTGGGGGTTGTTGGCGCGGGTTTTGGATGTGCGTTGTTTTGGCGGGAGGGGGTTTTTCGGGGTGGTGTTGGTATGACCGTTTGTTTGGATGGCTTTGGGGCGCGGTGGGGTCGTTTGCGGGTGGTCCGGCGGCGGCGATCGGTGCGTGGTCCGGGAGGGGGTTCGTTTTTGGATTGGGCGTTGGGCGGAAGTGGGAGTTGGATGCGCGTCGTTGGCGGGAGGGGGGGTTCCCGGGGTGGTGTTGGTATGAGTGTTTGTTGGGATGGCTTCGGGGCGCGGTGGGGTCGTTTGCGGGTGGTCCGTCGGCGGCGGTTGGCGTGCGGTCCGGGAGGTGGTTCATTCTCCGGATCCGGGGTGGTTGGCGGAGGCGGGATGGCTTGCGCCGTCGGCGGGGGGAGTAGTTGGTTCCGGGGGCGGTGTCGGCGCGAGTGCTGGTCGGGAGGGGTCCGGGGGGCGCGGGCGGTTGTTTATGGGCGGGAGGGGCGGGTCGGGGTTGCTTCTCTGTCGGGCGGGGTTGGGAGGTGGTTCCGGATCCGGGGTGGTTGGCGGAGGCGGGATGGCGCGCGCCGGTGGCGGGAGGGGGAGTTGGTTGCGGGGGCGGCGCCGGCATGACCCTTTGGTTGGATGAGCCTTGGGGCGCGGGGGGGCCGTTCACGGACGGCTCGGCGGTGACCATCGGCGTCTTCGACGGGGTGCACCGGGGGCATCAGGCGGTGCTGGCGGGCGTTGCGGAGCGGGCCCGGCGGATGGGTGGGCTGACGGAGGCGGCCCTCACCTTCGACGTGCATCCGCTGTCGGTGGTGGCCCCGGAGCGCGCCCCTCGTCTTTTGACCACCCTCTCCCGCCGGATTGAGCTGTTCGCCGGGTTGGGGATAGAGACGGTAGGGGTTTTGCCATTCGCCAAAGTGCGGAACCTACCCCCGGACCGGTTCGTTCGGGAAATCCTGGTGGAGGGGTTCGCCGCCCGCTTGGTGACGGTCGGAACCGATTTTCGTTACGGCCGCGACCGGACCGGCGATGTGAGCTCCTTGCGCCGGGCGGGGGAGAAGTTCGGGTTCGCGGTGGAGGCGGTGCGCTTGCTGGAGGAGGAGGGCGGGGCCATTTCTTCTTCCACCATCCGGGCCCGGATCGCCGCCGGGGAGGTGGAGGCGGCGGCCGAGTTGCTGGGACGCGCGCACGAGACGCCGGGAACGGCGACCGCGGGCGACGGCCGGGGGGCCTCCATCGGTTTCCCCACCGCCAACCTGGTCGTCGACCCGTCGCTGGCCGTCCCCGGCCGTGGGGTGTATGCGGTGCGGGCGGAGGCGGCGGGGGTCCCGGCGTTGCCCGCGGTGTGCAACATAGGGGTTCGCCCCACCTTCACCGCCGCTGGCGCCCCCGAAGTTTTGGAAGTTCACATCATTGACTGGAGCGGCGACCTCTACGGACGGGAAGTGACCGTTCGTTTCATATCCCGCCTCCGCCCGGAAAAAACCTTCCCCAACGCTCCGGCCCTCATCGCCCAAATCAAAAAAGACATAACCCAAGCCCGCTCCCTCCTCGGACCGGGCCGGTAAGTCGGCCGCGGCGCCTGGTAATTCCCCTCGCAAAAGATCCCATGGCGACCGGTCGTTACCGAATTTTCCCGTGGGCGAGGCGGGCGGGGCATTGGTTGGGACGGGGGGTCCGTCAGGACGGCCCGGCGCGGATGGGGGGTTGGGCCGGGCGGCGCGCGGGGGGAGGCGGCGGGGGCGGTCCGGTGCGGGGACGGGTTTGCCGCTTGTTTCCAATTTTTACCAACTCCCGGTTGTGTTCACCCAGTTCCCGATGATGGGGCCCGCACAGGGACACCAGGTTGTCGATGTCGGTGGGTCCGCCGTCGTACCAGTCCCGCAGGTGGTGCGACTCGGTGCGGTGGACGGGGGCGTCGCACCGCGCGCATCCTTTGTCCCGCACTGTCGCCGCCGGCCGTTGCGCCCGGTTGCCCAGCCGCTGGTTGCGTCCCAGCCACAACACTCGTCCGTTGCCTCCGAAGATGATTCCGCACACGGAAGAGTCGGGGGAGAGGTTGCCCGGAACAGAGGGCGGGACGGGCCCCGTTCCCAATATTTCACACCTCGGGGAGGGGTTGTAGGGTGTGGGCGCGACGGCCGGTGATTAGTTCCACGAGGGCGTCGGTCCGGCGTTGCTCGCCCGTGCGAAAAAATCCTTGTCAAATCGGTTCTCTGCCCGGGCGAGGAGCGCTCTTGTCTGGCTCTTCCGGTTCATGTCCCGTTCCCGGCGGGCCAGCACTGGGCGGATTTTCCTGTTCGGCTAGTTGGGCCGGTTCCGCTTGCCGGGCGCCTCAATTTGGCAGTTGCTTTCCTCGTCGGGCGAGTTCCGCGCGGCGGGCGGTTGGCAACGCTCGCTCCCTTTCGACCGTCTCGGACGGGACTCCGACTCCGGCGATGGGTCCAGATCCCCAATCTGGCAGTCCCGTCTCTTCCGGTTCGCTCATTTTGCCCTCCCGGTTGGTTTGGCGGTTGCCCGGTGAGAATAAGTTATCCGGGGGTGTGACATTTTTTCCGGGAAGCCGTGATTTCACGGGCTGGGCCCTTCACCGCGGCCCGGGGCTCGTTTCTAGACGGTGTAGGTCTCTATAACGTAGCCCAGAGAGGTAATTATTTCGGTGATGTCGCTCTCGTCGCTGGTAACTATTCGGTCACCGCGACCCGCGGCGCTCACCACCACCGAAATGTCCACCACATCCGAGGAGGCTGTCCGCACGCTGGCCGTGCCCACCTGCTTGGCCAGACTTTCCTCCAACGGTTCCACCTTGCACTGCTTCAACATTTGCGCTAGCGGAGCCTGACGACCGCTCCCGCCCCTCCAAACCTGGGCCAGCACTCCGGCGGGTACCACAGGCGTAATGTGGCTATCCAAAACGAACTGGTGGAGCGTCAGCATTACGGGGTTGCGACGTTCGGCGGCGATCAGCGCGCCTGCATCGTAGGTGAAGCCGGTCACCGGGACGTTGTCTCGCCTTTGGGTTTGCCTAATCCCAAACGCTCTATCAGGGCATCGAATTCGACTTGCTCTTCCTCGGAGAGCAACAGTCCCTCTGCTTTGCGGTACGCTTCCATCTCGGCCGCCGCCTCGGCGTACCATTGGGCGCGTTCTTCCGGGGTGCGGTTGTCCTCGTGTTGGAATACGCTCAGGTCCAGGCCGAGGCGTTCGGCCCATTCTTCCCGGGTTTCGTTTTCGTACCCGTCGGGGATGTATTTTGTGACCCGGTGGGTTCCGCCGGGGCTGGTCCAGACTTCGATCGGCATGGCGATTTCCTTTCTTGTGGCTTGTGCGGCTATTTACCAGTATAACCGATCTTGGAAACAAATTTAATAGCCTCTGACCAGGGGTTTTGGTGCAAATATCGCATATCCGAAAGCTATCTGGTGGAGCACCGGCATTACGGGGTTGCGGCGTTCGGCGGCGATCAGCGCGCCTGCGTCGTAGGTGATGCCGTTCATTTAGGCGCAGTTTCACCTGTGGGGGCCTTCCATCCCCAGTGTTCAGCGAGGGCCTTAAGTTCGTCTTGTTCTTCCTCGGTGAGTAGCAGTCCTTCTGCTTTTCGGTACGCTTCCATTTCGGCCGCCGCCTCGGCGTGCCATTGGGCGCGTTCTTCCGGGGTTCGGGGGTCTTCGTGTTGGAATACGCTCAGGTCCAGGCCGAGGCGTTCGGCCCATTCTTCCCGGGTTTCGTTTTCGTACCCGTCGGGGATGTATTTTGTGACCCGGTGGGTTCCGCCGGGGCTGGTCCAGACTTCGATCGGCATCTGCGGACTCCTTCTTACTGAGTGTTGCAACTGTTTAACTCGTAGGCGACGCCGGTCACCGGGACGCTCCTTCGCCATCGGGGTTGATTAAGCCCATATGCTCCATTAGGGCATCTAGTTCGGACTGTTCCTCCGGGGTGATTGTCCAGCCCTGCTCACGGAAGAATTTTTCGTTCTCGGCCAACGCTTCGGCGCGCTGTTGGGCGCGTTCTTCCGGGGTTCGGGGGTCTTCGTGTTGGAATACGCTCAGGTCCAGGCCGAGGCGTTCGGCCCATTCTTCCCGGGTTTCGTTTTCGTACCCGTCGGGGATGTATTTTGTGACCCGGTGGGTTCCGCCGGGGCTGGTCCAGACTTCGATCGGCATGGCGATTTCCTTTCTTGCGGCTTACAGAGTGTTGTTGCTATTTGCCAATATAACCGATTTTTGAAAATTGAAAATAACTCTCCGACCAGGGTTTTTGCGCGCTCGGCGGGGGAAACCGGTCCAGTTTACGGGGTCCAAAGACGCCGGTCAGCGGGCGATTATTACCGTTCCCGCCAGCCGGTCGGGGAGGCCGCGGTCGGTGGGGGAGAGCAGGGGGGAGACTATGTAGGCCCCGGCTACGGCGGGGAGCAACACCCACACCGAAGTGAGCAGGGCCAGGATGATGATGCCCGCTCCGAAACCCAGGGCCGCTCCGCTCAGGCGGCCCGGCCGGCGTCCCCTTCTTCTCTGAAAGAAACGCACCGCCCAGGCGATCAGGATCACCATAACCCCCCAGGCGGCCATGCGGCCGCTCGGGAATATAACCAGCAGGCCGAGCAGGGCGGGGGTCATCCGCGCCGCCGACTTGCGCCACCCGGGAGGCCCTCCGGCCTCGGTCCGCACCGCAACCCGGGCGGCCATCATCCCGATGGTCTCCCCCCGCCACCCGACCAGCGCCGTCTCATACGCAAACCCGGCCAGGACCGCCCAGAAGAAACGTTCCGGCAACGCGTCCGCCTCCGCCCCCAAAGCGACGGCCAGCAACACCATGTTGCCCACTATGACCAAATCTATCAACCGGGCGAGCAACTGCCGGCCCGCGGAGGCGGACCGGACGGCCCGGCGCGGGCGGGCGGAACTCCGGCCTCCGCCGAACCTGCTCCCCATGTCCGTCATCCACTGCGCAAAGGGCTCGCCCCCTCCGGCGCCGCTCTCTCCGGAGACTGGTTCGGAGACGGCGGACGCCGACCGGCGCATCCGGTCGTATTCCCGCCGCCGGTCGGGGTCCGACAGGGTCGCATAGGCCTCGCTCACCTGCTTGAACCGTTCCCCCGCCGCCCGGGCCGGGTTGGCGTCCGGGTGGTGCTTTTTGCTCAACCGCCGGAAGGCGGCCTTGATCTCCTCCGGGTCGGCGTCCGGGGAAACCTCCAACACCTCGTAGAAGTCGGTCGCCGCCGAGGCGCGCCTCACGACCGCCCCTCCGGAGTTCCGTCCAGGGCCGCGTTGAGGAACCGGTGCATGCGGGAGCGGGCCGCAACCGCGTACTCGTGGTCGAACAAGTCGAAGCCGTGCACCGCCCCCGGCCAAACGTCCAGCCCGGCCTCCGCCCCGGCCGCTTTCCATCGGGCGGCCATAAACAGAGTGTCGTCCAGCAGGGGGTCCGCATCCCCCGCCGTGAACAAGGCGGGGGGCATCCCGGTCAGGTCGGCTAAGAGCGGGGAAACGTCCTCTTCCCCGGTCCGGTCGCCGGCGACGAACCGGTCGATGAACCATTGCGTAATGGGCGTGTTCAGGATCAGGGGGCGCTCCCCGAACCGGCGCATGGAGGGGGTGCCCCGCAGGTCGAACACCCCGTAGGTGAGCAGGGCCGCCCGGAACGGGGCGAGATTGTGCCGGTCCCGCAACCGCAGGCAGGTGACCGCCGCCAGGTGGGCCCCCGCCGACTCGCCGCCGATGGCGACCAGCTCCCCTCCCAGGCGCTCCGGGGCGGCGTCCGCCAGCCAGCGGGCGGCCCGTTCGCAGTCGTCCGGGCCCGCCGGATAGGGATGCTCGGGGGCCAGGCGGTAATGGACGGAGGCGACGGTCAGCCCGGCGGCGTCCGCCAGGTTTTCCAAGATCGGGTCCTGGTGATGGGGGGCTCCCAGCGTCCAGCCGCCTCCGTGGATGTGCAGAAACACCCCCCGGGTTTCCCCCCGCGGCGGGATGACGCGCAACCGCACCGGCCCGTCCGGGGCGGCGGCGGTCACCTCCGCGGCCCGTTCGCTGAGGATCAGGGTCCCCAACAGCGATTGGCCTTCTTCCCGGGCTTGCCGGGCGGCCGCCACCCCCGTCTCCCAGATGGGCGGAAACTGGCGGCAGGTTTCCTCCATCTCGGCGTTGAAAGCCCGCACCGCGTCCGGGGCCCGGGCCGGAATGCCGTGCGCGGGGCTCATCAGCCCAATCCCGCCCCGGTTTCCTCCTGAACCCATTTCACCACTTCAATCAGGGCTTCTTCGTGCGTTTTGCCGTCCTGCGCGGCCCGCTCGTAGGCGGCCAGTTGCCGTTGGGCGGAGGTGCCCCGGCGCAGTATGGTGCGGGCGTGCTCCACTTCCTCCACGCAGTCCAGGGCCTCGGCGTCGGGGCGCACCATTTCCAGAATTTCCTCCATCAAATCCTGGAAGCCCACCAGGGTTTCCTGGCCCAGGTCCAGCAGTTGGTCCCCGGTCCCGTAACGTTGCGCCCGCCACACGTTCTCCTCGATCAGGAAATGCTCGTACAGCCGCCAGCTTTTGTTCTCCACCCGCAGCCTCCACAGCATTCTCATCAACGTTACGTAGAGGGAGGCTATGCACAGGGTGTCCTCCAGGCTGGTGGTCAGGTCGGGGATGCGCAACTCCACCGTCGGGTAGCGCACCGAGGGGCGGGCGTGCCACCAGATTTTGGAGGCGTCTTCGATGATCCCGGCGTCCACCAGCACGTCCACATGGCTCTGATATTCGTTCCAGGAGGTGAAGTAGGAGGGAAGGCCGGTACGGGGGGCGGCGTGGAACACGGCGATCCGGTAACTGTGCAACCCGGTGTTGGCCCCCTCCCAGAAAGGGGAGGAGCAGGACAGGGCCAGCAGGTGGGGCAGGAAGTAGGAAATCTGGTTGAGCAGGTCCACGCGCAGGTCCCGGTCGTCCACCCCCACATGCACATGCATGCCGGAGATGAGCAGGCGGTGCATCACCGTCTGGAAGTCGGCGGCCAGTTCCTGATAACGCTCGCCGAGCGTGATCTGCTGTTCCTGCCAGCGGGCGAAGGGATGGGTGGAGGCGGCCATCACCCCCATCCGGTGGCGGTCGGCCAAGTCGATCACCACTTGGCGCACCTGCGACAGGTCGGCCCGCAACTCGGCGATGTTGTCGCACACCTTGCTGCCGATTTCCAGTTGCGCCTGCAGAAACTCGGGCCGGGCGCGGCCTTCCAAAGCCTCCGCCGCCTCTTTCAGCAGGTGCCCGGGGTCTCCCTGTATCAGTTGGTGGGTGTTCTGATCGACGAGGAGATATTCCTCCTCAACGCCGATCGTCCATGGCGGCTCTTTCATACTCCCCAGTGTAGCGGAGGGGTGCGACAAAGTCGAAGACGCCCCTCCCGGCTCCGGTCGGGAGGAGGATGCGGCTACCGGCCGGCCCGTCGCCGCCGGCGCCGGTATTCGTCGCGCAAATCGGCCAGGGCGGCGCCCGATGACGCCGCTATCCAAAACGTCCAACCGTTGGGGTCGCTCCCGCCGCCTCCCGCCCTTATCACTTCCCCGCCCGCCGTGGAGAGGGAGGAGTACGTCGGCTCCGATTTGGGGACATTATGCAACCAACGTCCTTGGGAGTCTTGGCCGTGCCGCAACAATCTGATTTCTCCCCCGGCGTTGGCTATTTCCGCTTCGGCCGGGTATTTCGGGACGGATGACCGCAACCGGGAGCCGACCCGCAACAGCCCGGCGGCGATGAGTTCCGGAACTTTTTCGGGATAGTAGGTAGAGGAACGGACGGGCTCTTCGGCGGCCGGTTGCACCGTTACGGGAGGCGGCGCGGGAATTTGCCGGGATTGTCTCGTTTTAGCCTTGTCGCCCAGGGAAACGCCCAGCGCGCCCAACAGGGAGAGAATGGTTTCTGCATGCCGGGTTAGGGTTCGCATCTTGGCCAGGCTGCCGACCCGCAACTCCGCCGGGGACGCGGCCGCGTGGGAAAGCCTCACCCCTGTGCGGAACGCCAAGTCATCCAAAAGCAACTGTTCCAGGAAAGAAACCTCGTCCTGCGTCAAATCCGGGTCCAGGTCGTCGCCGCTGAAGCAAACCGCCGCCGTCCATTGCTCGGCGGAAGACAAATGACGGGCCAGTTGCTTGGCGAGGCCGGACTTGTCGGTCTTGCCTACGAACAGGGTTTGCTTATCGTTGTCGTCCGGCGCCAGATTCGCCAAAACGTAGACTCCCGGTTTGCGGGGGGAGTTCACCGGGGACTGCAGGGCGTGCCGCCACAGCAGGGTGAGGTGCGGGCGCGGTTTCTCGTCGGTCCCGATGGAGACCACGCCCCGTTTGCGGAGGGTGAAAACGAATTTCTGCGACAAAGGGGGGTTCCTTTCAGCTTGCCGCTACTCGCGGTGCGCGGCTTTCCAGGTTCTGAAAAAAGCGTAGCAGGGGGCGGTGACGGGATTCAGGAGACGGCGGCCCGTTGTCGGACCGCTTCCAACAGGAGCACTGCCGCCGCGGCGGCCGCGTTCAGGGAATCGGCCGCCCCCGCCATCGGTATTCGCGCCTCCGGGTAGCCTTTGTCCCGCCAGGCGGGACTCAAGCCCGTCTGTTCGGAGCCGATCACCAACGCGATCGGGCCGCGCAGGTCGGCCTCCCAGTACGGGACGGGGGAGTCGGGGGAGGCCAGGACGGGGATCGTTCCCCGGCTCTGCAACCAGTCTTGAACGGCCCCGGCGGGGGCGGCGGCGACCGGCACCGTGAACAGGGAGCCCACCGAGGAGCGCACCACGTTGGGGTTGAACAGGTCGGTGCGGGGGTCGGCCGCGATCACCGCCTGCGCTCCGGCGGCGTCGGCGGTGCGCAACATGGTCCCCAGATTGCCCGGTTTTTCAATCCCTTCCGCCACCAGCGCCAGACGCGGTCCGGAACCGGCCATCCGTTCCCGCAAGTCATCCAACCCGGCGGGGAAACAGGGGGCCGTGGCCAGCAAACCCTCCGGACGGTCCCGGTAGGCGGCTTTGCGGAACGGCTCCTCGGCCAGCTGGCGCAGGCGGGCCCCGCCCGCGGTGAGACGCTCCACCAAGGCCGGTTCGTTTTTCCCCAGGAACAGGTCCTCGCACACGTACAATTCGTCCACCGCCGTCCCCGCCTCCGCCGCTTTCGCCAACTCCCGGTAGCCCTCGATGAGAAAAGCCCCCTCCCGGTCCCGGTGGCGGCGGGAACGGAGTCGCACCAGGCGTTTCACATGCCGGTTGGCGGGGGAGGTGATTATGTCGGGCACGGAGGGGAAGCGGTCAGCCGGGCGCCGGGGCGCGGTCCAGAAGCACCGACTGGGAGACCCGCCCCGCATCCCCCCGCTGGTCGAACAGGAGAGAATCGGAAGCCCCCCGCCCGTTGGGAAACAGGCGGCTGCGGGCGGCCAGCGCCGTCCATTCCCCCTCCGGCTCCCGCCACAAGACGACGGTCAAGTCGGGGTTGATGAAGATGTGCCGGTCGGGTTTGACCATCCAGCTGATCCCCTGGGCGCTGTCGGATATTCCCACCGCCCGTTGCGCTCCGGTCATTTCCTCGCCCGCCACCAGGGGGCACAGCCAGCGGAACCAGATGCAGGCCGGGCCGGGGGCGGCGGTGGCCCCGTCGGCCAGCCTCCGTTCGCAGGCCAAACCGTAGAAGTGGGGATAATCCACTATCCCGTAGAAGAGGTCCGGGTCGGGCGGGGAGCGATCCGGGCCGGGAGGAGGCGGGTAGGCGGCGGAGTCCAAGCCGGGCAGGGGCAAGGGTTCGGCCAGCGTCCTGATTCCCCACGCCCGGGCCAGCGCCAAAGGACGGCCATGTTGGTCGATTGCCCGGGCGGATGTCATTTGCACCCGCCGCCCGGGCCGGGTGATTTCGGAGTCGATGCGCAACGGCGACCGGGGCATCGGCCCCAGGATTTCCACCGTCAGGCGGGACAGGGCCATTCCCTCCGGCAAGGTTTTTTCCACGGCCCGGGCGAGGAGGGCGGCCACCGGCCCGCCGTGTTGCGTCTCCTCCGACCAGGGACTGGCCGTGTGCGGGGCCGGGATGAACCAGGCCCCGTCCCGCCGGTAGAGGGGCCCCGGTGCTTCGTCGCCGTTCATAAACCCCCATGGTAGGCGCGCCGCCATGGTTGGACGCCGGAACGGGAGCGTCCAAAGGCAGCCCCGGCCGGTCGGAGGGGATTGACTTGATAAATTGGGGGGGGGGGGTAGCGTTTTTGGCAACAGGCCTTGGTTCGGGGTCCGAGAGGAGCCCCCTGCGGTCGGGGCTGGTTGCGGAAAGGAGGCCGTGTTGCGACGGGCGTTGGCATGGGTGGCGGCGTTGGGGTTGGCGGGCGGTTTGTTGTCGGCGGCGCCTCCGGCGGGGGGGCAGTCGGCTACGATCACCTTGAGTTTCGACGATGGGTCGGGAAAGCCGCGGGGGAGGCCACCCCGGGGACTGATTACCAAGCGGCAAACGACGTAGAGGTTGGAATCGATGAATACGCATCGAGCGGGGAAACGACTTTTGATCTTGTGATAGGCGCCGGCGAGGACGACGCGACCGCGGAGGGGCCGGAGAAGGTAACCATCGCCGGAAGCGCTGCCGGGTTCACGGTGGGAAACGCTTCTCTTACCATCATCGACGATGACTCGAATATCACCCTGACCCTGCCGGCTCTGTCTTCGTTAGCGGAGGGGACGGAGGCGACCACCGTTGCCGTGCGCGCCTCCTATCCGGCCGGGAAAAGCCTTTCCGCCGCGCAAACCATGCAAATCAACGTGGGCGGGGGAACCGTCTCTTCGTCCGACTACCTGGCCACTCTGCCCAGCCCGTTCCAACTCACCATCCCCGCCCGTCGCAACAGCGGCGACGCTACGTTCACTCTCGCCTTGGACGGACCCCGGGATGACAACATCAGCGAAGAGGACGAAACCCTTATGGTATCCGGCGTCTTGGAGGGTTTCAACATCCCGCCCGCTGCCTTTACCGTCGTCGACAATGACGACCCCCCTACCGGTGTTGAAATGTCCGCCGCCCCTACTCGTCCCGAGGAGGGAAGCAACGCGCAGGTGACGGTTCGGTTCATCGGGTCCTCCCCGCTGTCCTCCGCTACCAGGGTGACTATCTCCCGCGCCGGCAGAGCGGGCTCTTCCGATTACAACGCGCCCCCTACCGCAACCATCCCCGCCGGGGCGACCCAAGTTCGCTTCCAGGTAAGAATCACCGATGACAGCATTCCTGAACCGGATGAAACCATCATTCTCACCGCCCGCACCGGCTACGGCGCCGACACCCTGACCCTGACCATCCCCGCCAACGACCAACCCCAACCCGGCGGCGGCGGAGGCGGAGCCCCGCCCCCCAGCGGCGGCGGTGGTGGCGGCGGAGGGGGCGCCCCTCCACCCGCCGGGCCCGCCCCCGGTCCGGTCGCCCCGCCCCCGCCCCCGCCCCCGGCGGAGCCCGCATGTCAAGGGCGGTTCTGCGATGAGGACGGCAGCGTCCACCAGGCCAACATTGAACAAATCGCCGTCTGGGAGATCACCCTGGGATGCGACGCCGACGACGCCACCAAGTTCTGCCCGTCGGCGCAGATCACCAGAAGGCAAATGGCCGCTTTCCTCTACCGGGCCGTCAGCCGACTCGGGTCCATCCCGGATCCCGCCGGGGTGGAAATCACCGATGTCCCCGCCGACGCCTGGTACCGCACTTTTGCCGAATGGGTGGTCTCCACCAGGGCGTTCGCCGCTCCCGACGGGGTGTTCCATCCCGGAGGGGTGGTCACCCGGGCCGATATGGCGGTGATGATGATCGCCTCCTTCCCCGACATAAACGCCGTGGACGAACCGGAGGGACTGTTCAACGATGTGGCGGGGGCGGATCCGGAGGTGGTGCGGGCGGTGGAGGGGATGTATCACACCGGCGTAACCAGAGGGTGCAGCGCCGAGCCTCTCAACTACTGTCCCGATCAGCCGGTTACCCGGGCGCAGATGGCTTCTTTCTTCGTCCGCGCCGTCAACTACACCCCGCCCGCCGCCGACTCGTAACCGCCCGGGTTGCGGAAAAGCAAATCCTCCCTGCGCTGATTGCCGGGAAGGCGGCGGAAGCAGCCAAGCAGATGGAGGCCGCCGCGTCGGCTAACGCCGCAGGGGAGTGCGGCGCCCGGAAGATGGATCAGGAACAAAGGGGTTGCCGAGCGAGGCGGCGGCTAATCCGGCGGCGGAAAGCGCATCTGTTTTTGGAGCCAGGAGTTGGAAGATGGGGGTTGTGCGCGCCGAGTTGGATTCCATAAGTTCCGGGCAGGTGCGGCAAGCCTTGGGCAAGTACGCCTACTTGGTTGCAGCGGGGCGACTCCGGCGGGGAAAGTCCACAACGACGCGCCTACGCGTTGGCGGGGTTGCTCACCGGCCGCCGCGCCCCCACTCTGCAACCCCTCCCCGACGCCGGATGCGCGGGTAAAGACCCCGCGCGGTTGGCGGTGGTAGCCGACCCGGGGCTGATAGACGGTTCCCGCCCGGACGGAAACTGCGAAATCCCATCACCGGGAGTTGCAGGAACACAACCGGGAACTGGTAAAAATTGGAAACGAATGGCAAACCCGCCCCCAGCACCGGGCCGCCCCCTGACGAAACCCAACCCCACCCGCGACAGTAGACAGTAGGTTGACGGCTTGGGGTTGTTGTTAGCGGGTCCGGCGGCGCGGTAGTTGAGCATCTGTTCGGGCCGCCGGAGACGGTAATTTCTCCCCGGACAGAGCCGGAAAAAAATTTGAAGCGAGCGGGAAAAAATATGCGAATTTGACGCCGGCGCCGGCATTAGCGCTATACTTGGGGCCAACCCCAACCAACCCAAACCATTCGGTCCCCCACCCAACCCCGGGGGGCCGATGGTTTTTTTCGGGCGGGGGGCGGGAGTTGATTAGGGGGCGGGATGGCCGATGGTGGCCACCCCGATGGGCAGGCAACCGGGGAGAAGGTTCAGCAGTTCGGCCAAGCCGGGGACGGCATGGGCCCCCAGGAAACCGGCCGCCAAGCCTTCGTCGACCGCGGCCAGGAGCAGGTTCTGCAGGGAGGCCCCGATGTCCACCCACCAGTAGGGGACGGGCCATTCCCCTTCCTCCAAACCCGCCAGGACGGACCCCTGCTTGTCCGGGCGCCGGTAGCGTTCCAGATAGGCGGCGGGGGAAACGCAGGGCGCGATGTGCACCGGGGCCCGGCTCAGCCACGGCTCAAACCCCCGGCGCACGTAGTCGGGTTCCCCGGCCCGCCGGGCGATTTCCCGGCGCAGGACGGGGTCGGTCGCCACCCGGAAACTCCGGCCCTCCGCTCCTCCGGCGGCGGGGGCGCGGAGGGCGGCGGCCGTTATGCGTTCTATCGCCTCCGGGGACACCGCTTCCTCCGTAAAACGGCGCGTCATTTTCCGCCGGGACAGGACCTCGCCGAACTCCATCCGGCGGTTACGCCTCCCGTACGGCGGCCGCTAGCTCCTCCAGGGCCGTCTTGGCGTCGGCGAACAGCATCAGGGTGCCGTCCCGGTAGAAAAGCGGGTTGTCGATCCCGGCGAAGCCGGGGGAGAGGCTCCGTTTGATGACTACGGCCGTCGTCGCCCGGTCCGCCTCCAGGATCGGCATTCCGAAAATGGGGGAGTCGGCGTCGTCCCGGGCGGACGGGTTGACCACGTCGTTGGCCCCCACCACCAGCGCCACGTCGGTGGAGGCGAAGTCGGGGTTTATCTCATCCAGGTCCAGCAAAGCCTCGTAGGGAACGTCCGCCTCGGCCAGCAACACGTTCATATGGCCGGGCATCCGTCCCGCCACCGGGTGGATGGCGTAGCGCACCCGCACCCCCCGCTCGCCCAGCCGGTCGGCCAGCTCCCGCACCGCGTGCTGGGCTTGGGCCACCGCCAACCCGTAGCCGGGAACGAGGATCACCGATCGGGCATAGGCCAGGGTGATGGCCGTATCCTCGATTCCGGCCCGGCGCACCGGGCGCCCGTCCGCCGCTCCCGCCTCTCCGCCCTCCCCCGTTCCGAACGCCCCGAACAGGACGTTGCCCAGCGACCGGTTCATAGCCCGCGACATTATGTTGGTCAGCACCAGGCCGGAGGCCCCCACCAGCGCCCCGGCGATGATCAACGCCGCCGAGTCGATCACGAACCCGGCCGCGGCCGCCGCCAGTCCGGACAGGGAGTTGAGGAAAGCCACGATCACCGGCATATCGGCCCCGCCGATGGGCAAAGTGCGGGAAACCCCCAGGGCCCCGGCCAGCCCCATCGTGATCCACAGGGCGGCCGGCCCGCCGCCCGCCGCCGCCCAGGTCGCGGCCGCCGCCAGCCCCGCCCCCGCCGTCCACTCGGCGATTATCTGCCCCCGCAACAGGAGCGGGCGTCCGGTCACTATTCCCGCCAGTTTGCCGAAGGCGATGAAACTGCCGGTGAAGGCGGCCACCCCGATCACCACCGAAACCGCCGCCGTAATCCCCGTTTCCGCAGGCGGGGCGGGGTTGTCCAGAAACTCGGCCGCCGCCACCAAGGCCGAAGCCCCGCCGCCGAACCCGTTGAAAGCGGCCACCAACTGCGGCATTCCGGTCATGGCCGTGCGGCGCGCCAGGATCGCCCCCGACGCGGAGCCGACCGTCAGCCCGGCGATGATCACCCACCAGCTGACCGCCCCCGAATCAACCAGAGTGACGATCACCGCCAGAACCATTCCCAGGGCCGCCAGTTGGTTGCCGGAGCGGGCGGTGTGCGGACCGCCCAGACGTTTCAGGCCGATGATGAACAGGCAGGCGGCCAGCAGATAGAGAACGGAAGCCAGTTCCGGGTTCATCAGCGGTCGGGGGAGGGCGGGTCCGGGGAGGAGGGGCGCGGCGGTTTGCGGCGGCGGAACATTCCCAGCATCCGGTCGGTGACCAGGAATCCGCCCACCACGTTGACGGCGGCGAACGTCACCGCCAGGAAACCGAGCACGGCGGCGGCCGTTCCGCTCCGTCCGGCTACCACCAGCGCCCCCACCAGGGTGATGCCGGAAATGGCGTTGGAGCCGGACATCAACGGGGTGTGCAACTGCGGCGGCACTTTGGCGATCACCTCCAACCCGACGAAGGCCGCCAGCGCGAACACGGTTATCCCCGCCGCCCAGGTCATCGTTGTCCTCCCAGGAGTTCCAGCACCGCCGGATGCGCCACTTCCCCGTCCCGGGTCAGGGTCGCCCCGGCCGCGATGGGGTCGTCCGCCGCGGGCGGAGGATCGGAGGTAATGTATTTCAACAGCTCGTAGGCGTTGCGGGCGTAGAGGCGGGAAGCGTCGGCCGCCGTCCGGGACTCCGGGAACAGGGGCCCGCACACGGCGACGCCCTCCACCGCGATCGTCTTCCCCGGCACGGTGACTTCGCAGTTGCCGCCCCGGGAGGCCGCCCCGTCCACGATCACCGAGCCGGGGGCCATTCCCCGCACTGCGGCCGCGGTCACCAACAGGGGGGCGGGCCGTCCGGGAACGGCGGCGGCGGTGATGACCGCGTCCGCCTCCGCCAAGTGAGGGGCCAAGGCCTCCAGCAGGCGGGCCGATTCGTCTTCGCGCAAAGTCCGGGCGTAGCCGCCGTCCGCGGAGCCGTCCTGCGCGGCGATGTCCAGGTTGATGAAATCCGCCCCCAGGCTTTCCACATCCCCCGCCGCCTCCGCCCGCACGTCGTAGGCCCGCACCACCGCTCCCAGCCGGCGGGCGGTGGAAATGGCGGACAGGCCCGCCACCCCGCATCCCAGCACTACCGCTTTGGCCGGACGCAGGGTGCCGGCCGGGGTGACCATCATCGCCAACACCCGGGGCAACAGGGAAGCCGCCTGCAAAGCCAACTGGTAGCCGGCCAGGGAAGCCTGCGAGGTGAGGGCGTCCATGGACTGGGCGCGGGTGGTGCGGGGCAGGGTTTCGAAGGCCAGGGCGTTGATCCCGCACCCGGCTAAAACCCGGATCGACTCCGGGTCGTCCAAGGGGGCCAGCAAGCCCAGCAACCGGGAGCCGGGGCGCAACCCCCGCCGCTGTTCGGAGTCGGGGGGCAGGACCGCGATCACCGTCTCCGCCTCCCGGACCTCCCCGATGGAGCATCCCGCCTCCCGGTAGGCGTCGTCGGGGAAACCGGCGGCTTGGCCCGCTCCCGCCTCCACCGTCACCCGGTGGCCGTCGGCGAGGTAGCGGCGGGCGATGTCGGGGGTTACGCCCACCCGCCGCTCCTCGGGGTGCGGGTTGCGCAAAGCCCCGATCAGCACCGCTCGGCCTTCCGGCGGGCCGGGCCCGGCTCGTCCGCGGCGGTTTCAGTGGAGATTTTTCCGGGCGGGCGGTTGCGGCGGGCGGGGGAGTTGGGGGCGGCGATGGTCCAGCGGGGGTTGTTTTGGGGTTTGGCGGGCAACGCGTTGTTCCGGCGGCGGCGTTGGCCGGCGGGGCGGCCGGCGGCCAAGAGCTCCTCGGCCTTGCGGATAGCCGTCCGTCTAATCAGGTCGCCGCGCACCTCCCCTGCGGCGGCGGCGCCGTCCAGGATGGTCCGTTTCGGCTCTTTTCGGGTCAGGGCCGATAGCGCCCGTCGGCCCGCCGCCCGTTTCTCCGTCGCGTTCCGCCCATTGAACGGCCCCTTCTTCTTGGCGGCGGTTTGCGCGGTGTTGCGCGTGGGCGGGCGGTGGTGGTTGCCGGGAGGGGTCGTTTGCCTGCGGTCCGGCGGCCGGGGGTCGGGGGCGGCGGGGGAGGGGAGGTCCCGGTTGGCCGGGTTCGGTTTTCCGGCGGCGGTTGGGGCGGCGCTTATCCCGGGCGGGCGGTTGCGGCGGGCGGGGTTGTTTGTCCTGTCGGCGGCGGGGCGGGTTGCGGGTCGGCGGGGCCGGCCGCGGGGCGGTTTCCCGGCGGGGCGGTTAGCGGGCCGGGGGGCGGGGCGGCTAGGGGCGCGACCGGCACCGGTCAGCCTTCCGCTACCAGGGAGGCCATCCGGTCTCCGATTTGGTCGGTGGAGGTCCCCATTTCCGGGCCGCCCATCGCCCCCAGGGTGGGCAACGCGGCCGCCACCGCCGACTCCAGGGCGCGCGCCGCCTCGTGCTCGCCCTGATTTTCCAGGCACAGGGCGGCGGACAGCACGGCCGCCGCCGGGTTGGCCCAGCCCCGCCCGGCGATGTCGGGGGCGGAGCCGTGCACCGGCTCGAACATGGAAGGGAAAGTCCCGTCCGGGTTGAGGTTGCCGGAGGCGGCCAAGCCCATCCCGCCCTGCACCGCCGCCCCGATGTCGGTGATGATGTCGCCGAACAGGTTGTCGGTCACCACCACGTCGAACCGTTCCGGGCAGGTGATGAGGTACAGGCACATGGCGTCCACATGCTCGTAGTCGGTTTCCACCTCCGGGTATCGTTCCGCTACTTCGTTCACCGTTCTCTGCCACAGGTCCCCGGCGTGGGTGAGGACGTTGGTTTTGTGACACAGGGTGAGGCGCCGGCGGCGGGTCATGGCCCGCCGGAAGGCGAAGTCCACCGCTCTTTCCACCCCGAACCGGGTGTTGAGCGACTCCTGCGTGGCCACCTCGGCCGGGGTGCCCCGGCGCAGGAAACCGCCGCTTCCGGCGTAGGGGCCCTCCGTGTTTTCCCGCACCACCAACATGTCGCACCGCTCCGGGGTGAGTCCCGCCACCGGAGAGTCCGCTCCGGCCAACAGCCGCACCGGGCGCAGGTTCACGTACTGGTCGAATTCGAAGCGCAAACGCAACAGCAATCCCCGTTCCAACACTCCGGGCGGCACCGACGGGACCCCCACCGCTCCCAGCAGGATGGCGTCGCAGGCGGCCAACTCCTCCTGCACGGAGTCGGGCAGTATCTCCCCGGTGGCCAGGTAATGCTCGCCTCCCAGGTCGTAGAAGAGGGTTTCCACCGCGAAGCCGAACCGCTCTCCCGCCGCCCGGACGCATTTCAGGGCTTGGG
Organism: Candidatus Spongiisociaceae bacterium; assembly: GCA_965243835.1. Lineage (GTDB taxonomy): Bacteria > Actinomycetota > Acidimicrobiia > Spongiisociales > Spongiisociaceae. The sequence continues at coordinate 1,934,712 of OZ251578.1, read as the reverse complement.
CGGTCACTTCCGGTCCCACCCCGTCTCCGCCGATCACCGCCCAGCGGAAGCGGCGGTTAGTCATTTGTTTGGTCGGAGCGGTCGGCGTCGTCAGAGCCGTCGGAGTCGGCGGCGGGGTCATCGGGGGAGTCGGATGCGGGGTCGGAGGGGGCGGCGGCCGCCGTGTTGAGGGCCTCCAGGAAGGCGTGGCCGGAGCCTTCCACTACGTCGGTGGACACCCCCCGCCCGGCGAAAGAGTCGCCCCCCACTTGAATAATCACGCTCACCTCGGCCATGGCGTCCGCCCCGGCGGTGACCGGAACCACCCGGTAGTCCAGCAACCGGGCTGGGAAGTCGAATGCTTGGCAGAGGGCGGTGAACACCGCGTTCACCATCCCGCTTCCTGTCCCTTCCAAAGTCAGGGACTCGCCGCGGCGATTGACCCGCACCGTCGCTTGCGGGCCGGCGTCGGTGCCGCCGCTCACCCGCAACGACTCCATCCGCACCGTTTCCGCCACTTCCCGGCCCTCCATGTTGATGATGGCCCGCAACTCCCGTTCGTTGATTTCAATCTTGCGGTCCGCCATCTCCTTCACTTTGGCGAAGGCGGCCTCGAACTGGTCCTGCTCCAGGGAAACGTCCATTTTGGACAGGGCGTCGGCGAACCCGGCCCGGCCCGAATGTTTGCCCAGCACGATCAGGCTTTCCGCCCCCACCGATTTGGGGTCCATGATCTCGTAGGTTTGGCGGTCCCGCAACACGCCGTGCTGATGGATGCCCGACTCGTGGGCGAAGGCGTTGCGCCCCACCACCGCCTTGTTGAACGGCACCATGTAGCCGGTCAGCCGGGACACCAGCCGGCTGGTGGGGACGATCTCCTCGGTGTTGGCCCCCACTTCCACCCCGAAATGATCCTGACGGGTTTTGACCGCCATAATCACCTCCTCGGTGGAGGTGTTGCCCGCCCGTTCCCCGATGCCGTTGATGGCCCCCTCGATCTGACGGGCCCCGGCGTGGATGGCGGACAGGGAGTTGGCCACCGCCAACCCCAGGTCGTTGTGGCAGTGGGTGGAGATGATCACGTCCTCCCGTCCGCCGGTTACCTCCTCGTACACCCGGCGCAACAGATGCACGTAGTCTTCGGGGGTGGCGAACCCCACCGTGTCCGGGATGTTGATGGTGGTGGCCCCCTGTTCCACCGCCGCCCGGCAACAGGCGATCATAAAGTCGGGGTCGGAGCGGGTGGCGTCCTGGGGGGAGAACTCCACGTCGTCGGTGTAGCGGCGGGCCCGGGCCACCGCCTCCACCACGGAGGCCAGCACCTCCTCCGGCGTCATGCGCAACATCTGTTCCATATGGATGGGGGAGGTGCTTTGGAAAACGTGGATGCGGCGCCGGGCGGCGGGCTGCACCGCCTCGTAGGCCCGGTCGATGTCGTCGGGCACGCACCGGGCCAGGGAGGCGATCACCGGACCTTCCACCAGGCGGGCGATTTGCCGCACGCCGTAGAAGTCGCCGTTGGAGGCGGCCGCGAAGCCGGCTTCGATCACGTCCACCCGCAGTTTGGCCAACTGGCGGGCGATGGCCAGTTTCTCGTCGGGGGTGAGGGCGATGCCGGGGGCCTGTTCGCCGTCCCGCAGGGTGGTGTCGAAGATGATGAGCCGGTCTTGCGGCATTATCGTTCCCCGGGTTCCCCGGGTTCCCCGGCGGGCGTTGGGCGGCGCCCGACAGGCGCGACGGGATCGTTCATTCCGGGGTTTTGGGGTCCAGGAACGGCATCAGGTTGCGCAGGCGGGCCCCCACCCGCTCTATGTCCGAGTTGCGTTCCGCGGAGCGCCGGGACAGCAGGTTGTCCGCCCCGGAGCGGGCTTCGGCCATCCAGTTGCGGGCGAAGGAACCGTCCTTGATTTCGGCCAGCACCTTTTTCATTTCCTCCCGGGTCTGTTCGGTGATGATCCTCCCCCCGATGCTGTAGTCGCCCCATTCGGCGGTGTCCGACACCGAATAGCGCATCCAGCTCAGGCCGCCCTCGTAGAGCAGATCCACGATCAGCTTCAACTCGTGCAGGGTTTCGAAGTAGGCCGACTCCGGTTGGTAGCCCGCCTCCACCAGCGTCTGGTAGGAGGCTTTGATCAGCTCCGACAGTCCGCCGCACAGAATCACCTGTTCGCCGAACAGGTCGGTTTCGGTTTCCTCCGCAAAGGTGGTTTCCAACACTCCGGCCCGGGTGCCGCCGATCCCCCAGGCGTAGGACAGGCCCAGTCGGGCGGCATCGCCGGTGGCGTCCTGATGGACGGCCAGCAGGCAGGGCACTCCGGAACCCTCTACGTAGGTGCGGCGCACCAGATGGCCGGGGCCTTTGGGGGCCACCATCAGCACGTCCAAGCCGGGGGCGGGGGTCACCTCCCCGAACCGGATGTTGAACCCATGGGCGAACATCAGGGCGTCGCCTTCCCGCATCTGGTCCGCGATCCGGGAGCGGTAAAGGTCGGCCGCGTGCTGGTCGGGCACCAGCATCATCACCGCGTCCGCCCAGGCCGCGGCCTCGGCGGGGACGGCCACCGCTAGCCCCTCCTCCCGGGCCGCCCCCCAACTGCGGGAGCCCTCCCGTAACCCCACCGTCACCTCCACCCCCGACTCGCGCAGGTTGAGGGCGTGGGCGTGTCCCTGGCTTCCGTATCCGATGACCGCCACCCGGCGGCCGCTCACTACCGCGGGGTCGGCGTCCTGATCGTAGAAGATGGCGGCCATTGCTTACCCTCCCGTTCCGTATGTTCCGGATGTTTCCGATGTTCCGGGCATTCCGGATGTTGCGGCCCCTCCGGCGGCGCGGGCGGTCATCCGGCCACCGCTTTCAACTTGCGGCCCTTCGCTTCCCGGGCCATGGCGATGCGGCCCGACTTGACCATTTCCTGCAACCCGAACGGGCGGAGCAGATCCACGAAGTCGTTCAGCTTGGAGGGCACGCCCATCACTTGGAGGGTAATGGAATGGGAGGACACGTCGATGGCGGTGGCGTGGAAAATGCCGGCCAGGGCCATAATCTCGGGACGCCGGGCGGGTTCGGCTTTCACCCGCACCAGCATCAGCTCCCGCTCCAGGGTGGTTGCCGGGTCCATCTCGGTGATTTTCACCACGTTGACCAGCTTGTGCAACTGTTTTTTAACCTGTTCCAACTCGGGGGTGTTGACCACCACCGTCATCTTGGACATTCCCGGCTCGGCGGTGGGGCCCACCGCCAACGAGTGGATGTTGAACCCGCGCCGGGCCAGGAGCGAAGCCACCCGGGCCAGCACCCCCGGCTTGTTTTCCACCAGCACGCTCAGCACCTGATGCCGGGGTTCCATCACAGATCCTCCGGCCCGGTGATGATCACGTCGTTGGGTCCGCCGGCGGGGACCATCGGGAACACCATCTCGTCCCGGTCCACTGCGAATTCGGCCACCACCGGCCGGTCGTCTATTTCCAGCATGCGCCGCCCGACTTCCTCCACCTGCTCCGGCCGGTCGGCCCGCAACCCGACGCATCCCAGGGATTCGGCCAACTTCACGTAGTCGGGGTAGTCCTCGCCCAAATCGGAGGCCGAGAAACGTTCGTTGTAGAACAGGCGCTGCCATTGGCGCACCATTCCGTGGGCGGCGTTGTTGAACAGGGCCACCTTGATGGGAATGTTCTCGGCGGAGGCGGTCAACAGTTCCTGGAAAGTCATTTGGAAGCACCCGTCCCCGTCGATGGCGATCACCTGGGCGTCCGGCCGGCCGACTTTGGCTCCGACCGCGGCTGGAACCGCGAACCCCATCGTGCCCAGCCCCCCCGAGTTGATCCAGCGGCGGGGGGCCTGGAAAGGCCAATACTGGGAGGCCCACATCTGATGCTGTCCCACCCCGGACACCACCACCGCCCCGGGGTCGGCCAGTTCCGCCAGCCGGGTGATGACGTATTGCGGCTTGATCGGTCCGTCCGGTTCCTGATGGAAACGCAACGGGTGTTTTTCCTGCCAGCCGCGCACCGTGTTCCACCATTTGTCCAAGTCGGGGGCGGGGCGCTCCCCCCACGCCTCGCACATTTTCTCCAGGATGCGGCGGGCGTCCCCCACGATCGGCGCCTCCGCCGCCCGCACCTTGCCGATCTCGGCCGGGTCGATGTCGGCGTGGATCACCTTGGCGAACGGGGCGAAAGCCTCCGGGTCGCCGGTGACCCGGTCGTCGAACCGCACCCCGATGGCCACCAGCAGGTCGGCCTGCTGCATGGCGGAGGTGGCCGCGTACAGCCCGTGCATGCCGGGCATTCCGATGGCGCACGGATGGCCGTCGGGTATGCCCCCCCGTCCCATCAGGGTGGTGATGACCGGAATGCCGGTCAGGTCGGCGAAGGCCGCAAGGGCCTCCGAAGCCCCGGCCTTGATGATGCCGCCCCCCACGTACAGCACCGGCCGTTCCGAACTTTCGATCATTCGTATGGCCTCTTTGATGCGGCGGGGGTGGGGTTCGGTGGTGGGTTTGTAGCCGGGCATGGAAATGTCGCCCGGGTCCCGCCAGGTGATCTGGGCGTTGAGTACGTCCTTGGGCACGTCCACCAGCACCGGGCCGGGGCGCCCGGTGCCCGCCAAGTGGAAAGCTTCGGCCACCGTCTGGGCGATGTCGTTGGCGTCGGTGACGAAAAAGTTGTGTTTGGTGGCGGGCATGGTGATGCCGGTGGTGTAGGCCTCCTGGAAAGCGTCGTTGCCCACCGCATAGGTGGGGACCTGGCCGGTGACGGCCACCAACGGCACCGAATCCATCAGGGCGTCGGCTAGGGGGGTGACCAGGTTGGTGGCCCCCGGCCCGGAGGTGGCGATGGCCACCCCCACCCGCCCCGTGGCCCAGGCGTATCCTTCCGCCATATGGCCCGCGCCCTGCTCGTGGCGGGCCAGGATGTGCCGGAACCCGGCGTCCAAGATCGGGTCGTAGGCGGGGAGAATGGCCCCGCCCGGAACCCCGAACGCCACTTCCGTTCCCTGTTGTTCAATCGCTTTGATCAGAGCCTGGGCGCCGGTGATGGTGGCCATTTGTCTTCCTTGCGCGCTCCTCGCTTGCTCTCCGCCCCGCCGGGCGGTCCCTTCCCTAAAATAAAACCCCCCCGTTGGGGAGGCCGGTGCGCACGCGTCGCGTTGGCGACGACGTGCGCCTTCAAAGTACCAGGGTCGGGATTAATTTCATGGTCCCCATTATGGGGGATGGGCGGCGGTTTGTCAAGTCCGGACGGCCCGGCGGCGCATTGTCCGGCGGAAGGTCGTATGATAGGGGCATGGAACGTTACTCATCCGACCGATTAGTTCTGGTAATCAACCTGGCGCGTGCAGTTCTCAAAGACTTGGAGCCGGGCGAAGTGCCGCATACGTTGCGCAAGGTGCGGGCCGCCACCGGCCGCAAACTCCCCGCCCCGCTGTCCCGGCTCCTGTTGCGCGAGTTGGACACCGACGAGTGGTTGCGGGGGAAAGCGGCGGAGAGTTTTGTGGACGAGTACGGAGAGGAGGAGGAGGGTTCCTCCGACACCCAGACCACGGCCGCGGCGCTGTTCCTGTTGCGCCCGCCGGGTTGGGAGGAGGGCTTGGCCGACCAGGGCTTGGCGGCGGCGGAGCAGGCCGAGTCGCAGGCGGTGGCCGCCCTGCGCAAAAAACTGGTCGACAAGGAGAAGGAACTGGCGGCCGCCCACGACAAGGAGCGGACGTTGCGCAAGCAGGTGGAGCAGGCCCGGTCGGAAGCCTCCCGCAAGGCGAAGGAGGCCCGGGAGGCGGCGTACCGGGAGCGGGACTCCCATCTGGAAACCATACAGAACCTGGGGCGGGAGAAGCGGGACGTCACCGCCCGTCTGCAGGCTAAAGAAGCCCGGCTGACCACGGTGGAGGGGCGACTGGACACCGCCCGCGAGGAGGTGCGCAAGGCCCGCGAGGAGGTGCGCGACGCCCGCGAGGAAGCGCGCGACGCCGCCGGTTCCGGGATCAATCCCTGGGGGGACCTGGACGAGTTGGAGAGGGCGCGCATCCTGGACGAGGTGTCAGCCGCTTTTCGGCCCCCGCCGGAGTTCAACGAGGAGAGTCTGTTCGGGGACGGCCGGGGCAAACCGGAACTGCCGGGACTGCCCGCCGGGATCAACCCGGAGAAACGGGAGGCGGTGGAATGGCTGCTGACCCGCTCCGAAACCTACGTGTTGCTGGTGGACGGCTACAACCTGGCCTTCAAGTTGCACAGTTTGCGCTCCGATGACCCCGACATTCAGATGATCGCCGACCTGCCCAAGGCCCGCAGGCAAGTGGACGCCCTGCTGGCCCGTTATCGCCGCAAAGCGGCCAACTGGCCGCAGGTGGTGGTGGTGTACGACTCGCGGGCCACCAGCGATCTGAACTCCTATCACGGACATGGCGGAATACAGGTCAAGTTCACCGCCCAGGGCCTGACCGCCGATGACTGGCTGTTGCAGATGGCGACCGATTTGGGGAAACGGTCGGTGGTGGTTTCCAGCGACCGGCAAGTGCGGGAGGGGGCCATGGACGCCGGAGGTTTGGCGGTGTGGAGCGAGGCCATGGCCGCCTGGATGCTGGATCTGAAACCGGGGGCCACCATCCGCTACGGGCCCTACGGCGGCACCCGCCTGGCCTGACCTCCCCCGGGTCGGGGGTCAGGCGTCGGTTACGCAACCGAGGCTGGCGGAGGAAACGGTGCGGATGTATTTGGCCAAGGTGCCCCGGGAGGCGGCCGGGGGAGGGGGGGACCAGCGGCGGCGTCGTTCGGCCAGTTCCGCATCGGACACGTGCAGGGTGATGGCGCGGGCGGCGGCGTCGATGGAAATCACATCGTCCCGTTCCACCAGGGCCAGCGGGCCGCCCTCCTGCGCCTCGGGGGCGATATGCCCGATCAGGAAGCCGTGCGACCCCCCCGAGAAACGCCCGTCGGTGATCAGGGCCGCCTCCTGCCCCAGCCCCGCCCCCATTACGGCGGCGGTGGGGGTCAGCATCTCCGGCATCCCCGGACCCCCTTTGGGCCCTTCGTAGCGGATGACGATCACCGAGCCGGGGCCGATCTCGCCCCGTTCCAGCGCCCGCAACATTTCCTCCTCCCGGTCGTAAGGGAGGGCCCGCCCGGTGAAAGCCAGCCCCTCCTTGCCGGTGATCTTGGCCACCGCCCCCTCCGGAGCCAGGTTGCCGCGCAAGATCTGCAGATGGCCGGTGTCCTTGACGGGATTGTCCCACGACCCGATCACCCGCCCGCCGTCGCTCAGCCCCGGAAGGTCGGCCAGGTTTTCGGCCAGGGTGCGTCCGGTAACGGTGCGGCAGTCCCCATGGAGCCGCCCCCCCTCCAACAGCATTTTCAACACGGCGGGCACGCCCCCCGCCTGGTGCAGGTCGGCCATCACGTACCGCCCGGAGGGTTTCAGGTCGGCCAGGTAGGGGGTGCGGTCGCTGATGGCCTGGAAGTCGTCGATGGCCAGGTCCACCTCCGCCGCATGGGCCATGGCCAGCAGGTGCAACACGGCGTTGGTGGAGCCGCCCAGGACCATGACCAGGGTGATGGCGTTCTCGAAAGCTTCCCGGGTCATAATGTCCCGGGGGGTGATGTTTTCTTCCAGCAGGCGCCGGATGGCCGCTCCGGCCGCCCGGCATTCGGCGTCTTTGCCCGCGTCCAGGGCCGGGGTGGAGGAGGAGTAGGGCAGGCTCATCCCCATGGCTTCGATGGCGGACGCCATGGTGTTGGCGGTGTACATCCCCCCGCAGGCCCCCGCCCCCGGGCAGGCGCGGCGCACGATGTCCAGGCGTTCCTCGTTGTCCAGGCGGCCCGCGATCATCTCCCCGTAGGCCTGGAAAGCGTTCACCAGGTCGATGGGATTTCCGTTCCGGTCCCGACCGGGTTGGATGGTTCCGCCGTAGATCATCAGGGAGGGGCGGTTGAGACGGGCCATGGCCATCACCGAGCCGGGCATGTTCTTGTCGCATCCGGGAATGGAAATGTTGGCGTCGTACCACTGGGCGCTCATCACCGTCTCGATGGAGTCGGCGATCAGATCCCGGGACTGGAGCGAAAAGGACATTCCGTCGGTGCCCATGGAAATCCCGTCCGACACCCCGATGGTGCCGAACCGCATCCCCACCATCCCCGCCTCCTCCACCCCCTCCTTGACCAGGGTGGCCAAACGGTCCAGGTGCATGTTGCAGGTGTTGCCCTCGTACCACATGGAGGCGATCCCCACTTGGGCCTTGTCCATATCGGCGGGGGTGAGCCCGGTGGCGTACAACATGGCCTGGGAGCCCCCCTGGGAGGCTTCCTGGGTGATGCGGCGGCTGATGCGATTAATCGGTTCGGTCATATCCCCATCGTAGCCGAAGGGAACGGGAGCTAAGCCGGCGTCGCCGGAAACCTCAGCCACCGACGGCGCCGCCCGGGACGCGGCGAGACTTCCCGTCGGCCCAGTCGGACCAGTCCTCTTCCGGGCCCCAGTCCGCGATTTCCGCGAAGATTTTTTCCTCTTCGGTAAGTGGTTTCGCGTTCCAGGCCGCTATGTCGTGTTCGGCGCGCAGGCGGATTAGGTAGCGACGGAGGGCGTCCCGCAACAATTGCGACTGCGTGATCCCCATTTGTTGGGCGCTTTCCCGAAGCGCTTGGGCTTGTTGCGTCGGTGCCCGGAAACTGAGGGTAGCCACACATTTATTGTACCACAAGGAAAAGGGAAGAGAACCGACAGGGAGGAGATGCGGCGGGGCGGGCGCATTGTCCGGGCGCGGGAGCCTACCCTGGGGGTATGAACTTTTTCCGGACGACGGTTCGTTTCCGGTGTTGATCGTCAGCGACGTGCACGCCGCCTTCACGGCTTTGGCGGAGGCGGCCCGCCGGGACGAGCCGTTATTGGTGCTGGGGGACCTGCTCAACTTCGTGGACTACCGCACCGGGGAGGGGATCGCGGCCGACGTGTACGGACCCGGCCACGCCCGCAGTTTCATCAAAAACCGCACCAGCGGGGACTGGGAGTCCAACCGCCGGCTGTGGCGGGCGGCCAACCGGGGCCGGGAGGGGGAAATGGCGGAGCGGGTGCGGGCGGCGGTGACCGCCCAGTACCGGCGCGCCCGGGAAGCCCTGGCCGGTTCGGGGGCCTACGTTATTTTCGGCAACGTGGACTGGCCGGAGGAGATGCGTTCCATCCTGGGGGAGGAGGTGCGCTGGGCGGACGGGACGGTGGCGGAGATCGAAGGGAGGCGGGTGGGGTTCGCGGGCGGGGGGGTTTCCACCCCGGCCCGGGCCCGGGGCGAGGTGGCGGAGGAGGCGATGGCCGCCAAGTTGGCCGGTTTGGGGCCGGTGGACATCTTGTGCACGCATGTGGCCCCGGCGGCCGCCCCCCTGCATCGGGACGTGATAACCGGAACCTTGGAACGTTCCTCGCCGGCGGTGCTGGATTATCTGCTGACCCACCGGCCCGCTTTCCACTATTTCGGCGACATACACCAGCCGCAGGCGGTGACGTGGCGGGTGGGGGAAACGACCTGCCGCAACGTCGGTTACTTCCGCGCCACCCGCCGCCCCCTGCGCCATTAGCCGTTAGCCTGGCAGTTAGCCTGATACGGGTCGGAAATGGATCGGGAACGGGGAAAGGAAAGAATGACCGAGGCGGCGGCGCAGACGATAGAGGTGGACGCCTCCCCGGAGGAATGCTTTGCGGTGGCGGCGGACCTGGCCGCCTACCCGGAGTGGACCTCCGAGGTGCGCCGGGTGGAGATCCGCGAGCGGGACGCCGCCGGGCGGCCGCGGCGGGCGGAGTTGGTGATCGACGCCATGGTGCGTCAGGTGACGGTCCTCCTCACCTATTCCTACGATCCGCCCCGGCTGATGAAATGGAGCGCCGAGCCCAACCGGGACCTGGCCGAATTGGAAGGTTCCTACGAGTTCATCGCCGCCCCGGGGGGGACGCGGGTGACCTACGCCTTGTCGGTCACTCCCGCCTTTCCGGTTCCCGGGTTTCTGCGCAAGCAGGGGGAGAAGCAAATTATGGGCACCGCCCTGCGCAGCCTCCGCAAACGGGTGGAGTCGCTGGCGGGCGGGCAGCGGGGAAGGCGTTAAACCGGCTGGCCCCGGGGAAGGAAGGAGAAAACCCCGGGGCGGCCGATTGCGGTACGGAGACCGGATGGGCGGCGTCAGGCCGCTTCGATCTCCACGGTCTTGGGCAGGACCTCCGGATGCTTGCCCACGGTTACTTCCAGGATGCCGCCCGTGAAGGAGGCCCGGACGTTCTCGGGGTCGTAGCCTTCCGGAATGCGGATGGAGCGGGTGAAGGAACCCTGCGCCAGCTCCCGCCGACGGTAGGTTTCTCCGTCGGAGGAGGGGAAGGCGCGCTCGCCCGTAACGGTCAGCACGTTGTCCTCCACCGTCGCCCGCAAGTCGTCCGGGTCGAACCCGGCCAACTCGTAGCGGACGGTCAGAGCCGTCTCCGACTCCACCACGTCCGCCCGCGGCGCCCAGGAAACGTCGGAGGGGGCGGTAAACCCCCAAGCGTCCAGCAACCGGGTCAGCTCGCGGCCCGGCCGCACTCGTAGCGTGTTCATTTGCCTTGTCCTTTCTTCGTTAGGTTGTTTGTCGGGGATTCCGGTATTTGCCGGAAACCCTTTCACTAAATATAACAATAGAACACTCAGATTTTATTCCCGAAACTTTTTACTTTTGCCGGAGGGACGGGGACGGATGGTAAATCCGACCCCGCATTCGCTTTGCCGGAACGCCTTCCGGCCCGTTAGAATGAAGGTTATGGACGCATATCCGGCCGGGGGCCTCACCCTGGGCATCGACTTGGGGGGCACCAAGATGGCCATGGCCCTGGTGGATGCCGCGGGCGGGATCGTCGATTTCACCTCCCGGCCCCGTCCCGCCACCGGGGAGGCGATGGAGTTCGTGCCGGTGGAGGCGGCGGCGGAAATGATCACCCCCGAGGTGCGGGCGGTGGGCATCGGGGCGGCCGGATTGGTGAGAGCCGCCGCCGGGGTGCTGGCCTGGGGTCCCAACGTGGAGGGCCGCCGGGTCCGTTTCCGGGAAATTTTCCAGGATGAACTGGGATTGCCGACGGTGGTGGACAACGACGCCAACCTGGCCGCCCTGGCCGAAACCCGGATGGGGGCCGCAGTCGGCTGCCGGCATGTGCTGATGATCACCCTCGGCACCGGCATCGGGGGGGGATGGATAATCAACGGGGCTCCGTACCACGGACGTTCCTACGCCGGCGAAATCGGCCATATGATCGTGGACGTGGGCGGGCCCTTGTGCACCTGCGGCCAGCGGGGGTGCTGGGAGACTTTCGCCTCCGGGCGGCGATTGGATCAGATGGCCCGCGACTTGGCGGCCGCCCGGCCCAGCGGGCTGGTGGCCAAACTGGCCGGGGACGCCCCCCGGGGGGAACATCTAACGCAAGCGGCCTTGGAGGGCGACCCGGATGCGGCGACCGCCTTGTCGGAGATGGCCGGATGGCTGGGCATGGGAATCGCCGGGCTGGTGGCGGCTTTCGATCCGGAGGTGGTGGTGGTGGGGGGCGGGGTGTCCGAGGCGGGCGATCTGTTGCTGGCCGACACCCGGGCCGCTTTCGCCCGCGCCCTGGAAGGCGGCGAGCATCGGGATCCCACCCCCATCGTGCGGGCTAGCCTGGGGGAGAGAGCGGGCGTGATCGGAGCCGGACTCCGCGCCCGGGAGTGCTTGGGAGGAATAAAATGACATCCGGGACATCCGAACCCCCGTCCCCGCCCGCGGCGGCCTCCCCCTTGCGGGAGGCTTGGAAAGGCGAGTTGGCGCAAGTAGTTCCCAACCTGGCCAAACTGACGGTGCGGGTAGCGCGGGACCCCCGGGTGCCAGCCAAGTCGAAAGCGGTGGCCGCAACCGCCGTGGTTCTGGCCGTCTCCCCCGTTGACCTGATCCCCGACTTCGTTCCCGTGTTGGGCAAGGTGGACGACATCCTGCTGGTGGCTTTCGCCCTCAACCGCCTGGTGGAGCAAGCCGGAATCGCGGTGGTGCGGGAGCACTGGGAGGGCGACCCGCGCATCCTGTCCGCCCTGCTGGAAGCGCTGAACCTGGTAGCCGGGATGATTCCCCGCCGGTTGCGCCTGTTGCTGAACCGTTACCTCTAATCGTACCCGGATATCAGGCCGGTAGGCTGGTTTCCGCCGGAGAACATCGCCCGGGCAGATGGTTGCGACAGTAGCGCAACCCGGTCGCGGTTGGGTCATTTTGGGGGTGCGGTGAGGCCTCTTGGGACGGATGTTTTGTTGGGCGGGGTGGCGGTGGTGCGGGTTTGACTTGACAAATTGGGGGGGGGGGTAGCGTTTTTGCGTGTCGGGTCTGTATAGGGGTCCGCGGCCCTGAGGTTTTGGGCCGGTTTTACTTGGTCGTAGAGAGGAGGCCTGTGATGCGGCGGTTGTCGGCGTGGGCGGCGGGGTTGGGTTTGTTGGCGGGGTGGGCGTTGTTGGTTACGGTCCCGGCGGGGGGGCAGACGGCGATTACGTTGAGCGTGGTATCGCTGGGGAGCACGGTTACCAGTATGGATGAGGATGGCACTCAGCTTACCGCGGTGTTGCGGGCTTCGGTGCCGTCGAATGTATCTTCTAATGTTATGGTGTCGGTGACGGTGGGAGGGTCGGGGAGTACCGCCACGCTGGGGACTAGTTGTACGAATACGAATCCGCTTTTAGGGCTTGCGTTGCGTAATTGTGGTGGAGATTATGGTGTTTTGACGACTGATGGTATTAATGATAATGCTTTTAGTATGACTATAGATGCGAATACGAAGAGCAAGGAAGTTACTTTGTGGATTAAGCCTACTCCTGATAAGATTACGGAGGATAATGAGATTATCAAGATTTCGGGTACGACTACGGCATCTGGGTATTCGGTGAGTTCTGTGGATTTGACTATTAACGATGCGGATCGGACTATTCGTCTTACCGGGCCCGCTAATAATCGGGTGGAGGAGGGGGTTGTTTACAATGAATTTGGGGATAATATGATTAGGGCTGATTTGGGTAGCGGGAGCAACAGGGGTAATTTCGTTGCTTCTACTTCTTCTACTTATAGCAGTAATATGAAACCGCGGGTTTTATTGAGGGCCGGGACGAACCCTATTCCTCGTTTTCTCTATCAATTTGATACTAATAAGGATAGTTTTGCCAGGTACGTCAAGCTTGATGCGGGTTCTATTTCTTCAAATACACAGGTTGATTCGCAGGACAGGACCGGAGTATCTGGAAGAATATCTTTATCTATAAATTCCCATCAGGATACCATAGCGGAGGAGGACAAGTGGGTAGAATTGTATTTTGGGAATCTCCCGGCAGGGTTTACCATGTTGCCGTATGAGATTTTCCTGTCGGATGATGGGGATGATGATATTAGTTTGTCTGTGGATACCAGTAGCGAGAGCGGGGTTCAGTCGTCGTTGGCGGAGGGGGATAGCGGTTCGGGGGTGACGGTGTCGGCGGCTTTTCCGGCGGCGACGACTAGTTCGACTATTAGTTCGGAGACGGTGGTGACGTTGTCTGCGGCGGGTGCGGCGTCTCCGGGTGCGGGGGTGGCGGGGACCGCGGATTTGTCATATGCTCCGTCGACGCCGAACACGATTTCGTTTCCGGCTCGGTCGTTGATGGCGTCGGGGACGGCTACGTTGGCTGGTTTGATGATTACCGATGATGATGTGGTGGAGGGCCCGGAGACGTTTACGGTGGGCGGTTCGTCGGCGTTGGGGGCGGCGGCGGGGGCGGTGGTGACGATTGTGGATGATGATGCTGATGTTACGTTGTCGGTGAGTCCGGAGGTTGTGGAGGAGGGGACTCCGCAGGATGTGACGGTGACGGCGAAGTTCGCGGGGACGTCGTCGGTGTTGACGGAGGCGGTGGATGTGACGGTGTCGTTGGCGGGGGCTGAAACCAACGGGGCGGTTTTGGGAACGGATTTCACGACGTCGGGGACGGGTGCGGACAACAATGAGGTTACGGTCAGCATTCCGGCGGGGGCTCTGCAGGGGAGCGCCATGGTGCGGGTGACGGCGGCGGCTGATAGCGACGCGGAGGGCGAGGAGGCGGTGGCGGTGTCCGGGTCGGCGAGCGTGGGGGGCGAGGAGGTGGATGTGACCGACGCGGAGTTGGCGGTTAGCGACCCGATTGTGACGTTGAGTTTTCATGAGGCCGCTAGCGGGGAGGCGGCGTTGGCGGGGGTGGTGGAGGGCGCCGGGGAGCAGGTGGTGCGGGTGCGGGCGAGTGTGAATGGGGCGGTGTCGTCTGATGCGACGGTGGCGGTGACGGTGGGCGCTACGGGGGGTACGGCCGCGGCGAATGATTTTACGGGCCCGTCGGGGACGGTGAACGTGGTTATTCGCAACGGGCAGACGAGCGGGACGGCGGATGTGCGGGTTACGCCTGTGGCGGATACGACGGTGGAGGGCGAGGAGACGATTCGGATCAGCGGAACGGCGTCGGGGTTGGTGGTGAATGAGGCTGATTTGAGTATTTTGGAGCCGATTGAGATTAGTTTGAGTAGTAGTTCGGTGGGTGAGGGGGATACGAACGCGGGGGCGGTGTCGGCGACGGCCGCTTTCCCGGGCGCCGCGACGTCGTCGTTGGCGGATCCGGTGGTTGTGACGTTGTCGTTCACGCGGGGCGCGGGGGCGGAGGCGGCGGATTTCACCGCTCCGGCGACGGCGGTGACGTTGACCATCCCGGCCGGTATGATCTCTACCAGCAACGGGACGGCGTTGTCGGGGTTGCTGATCACCGACGATATATTGGCGGAAGGCCCCGAAGTTATCGACGTGAGGGGTGTTGCGGAGGGGTTTGCGGTGACGGGGGCGAAGTTGACGATCACCGATGATGATTTGGGGGTTACGTTGGAGGCGGATACCGATGCTTCCACCCCGGCGGTGTTTGAGAAGGCCTTGGCGGAGGGAACGGCGCCGTCGGTGCGGGTGCGGGCTTCGCTGGGGTCGGGGGTGACGAATGAGACGGGCGGGGGTTTGGCGGTGTCGGTTACGGCGAGGGAGGAGTCGCCGATTTCCGCGGCGGGGGGCGGGGTTGATTTCACCGCTCCGGGGTCGCCGGTGATGGTGACCATTCCCGTCGGACAAACCCAGAGCGGGTGGGTGACGCTGTCCGGGTTGCAGGTGACCGAGGATTCGGCGGCGGAGGGGGCGGAGACGTTTCGGGTTACCGGTACCGTTACCGTTCCCGGGGGGACGGTAACCCACGATACGCTCACTATCGGGGCCAGCGATGATGAGCTGGAGGTGGCGGTGTCGCCGGGGACGGTGATCGAGCAGGCGGCGGCGCATACCATTACAGTTACCGCCGGGTTCCGGGGGGCGGCCACCTCCGAGTTGACGGCTAATACGCAGGTGAGCGTGGCGGTAGCGGCCGGGGACGGCACCGGGGGGGCTTCTTTGGTTTCGCCGTGTTCGTCGTCGTTTACCCAAGATGCGTGCGTGGCTTCGACATCGTTTACTGTCAGCATTACCGCCGGGCAGACATCGGGTAGCGGCACGTTTGATGTGACCGCCCGGGATGACGGCAGTACGGAGACGGGCGGGGAGACGTTGAAGGTTACGGGTACGGCGGGGTCGCAGTCGGATTCGGCTACGTTGCGTATCGTGGACTCCGGGATAACGTTAACGTTCCAGAACGCGGCTGATAGCAGCGCGTTGACGTCGCTGGCGGAGGGAAGCGCGGCGACGACGGTGCAGGTGCAGGTGACGATGCCCGCCTCGGCTGCGTCGCGGAGGGTGGTGGGTCTCAACATCGCCCCCGGGCCCGGTACCGAGGAAGATACCGACGGGTCTTTTACGATGTTGGAGGACTTCCGGGTAAGCGGCATAAACAACCCGACGGACACTCCCGTCGGGCATGACCTGGGAGTGGAGGTGCCGGCTAATACGACGATGGGGACGGCGAACTTTACGATCACGGTCCACGATGACGACATAGTTGACGGTGACAAGACGATTCGGATTACGGGTAGCGACGTGGGTTCGGTGCCGGTGGTGGGATCCAGTTTGACGATTACCGATAACGATACTGCTCCGACCAACATCGACCTGCAGGTGTCTTTCGAAGATGCGAACGGGAACCCGGTGGACGTCGTGCGGGAGGACGGCGGCACGACCCGGGTGCGGGTGCGGGCTTCCTATCAGGGCGCCACGGTGTTGACGGAGCCGACTACTGTTGAGCTGACGGTGGGAACTTCGGGGGAGGCGACTTCCGGGACCGACTACCAGGCGGTGACCGGCGCTACCGTCACCATTTCCGCCCTTGAGTCGAGCGGGGAGGACACGTTCGAGCTGGTGATAGGCAACGCGGAGGACGACTCGTCTGCGGAAGGGCCGGAGATGGTGACTATCGCCGGGACCGTTACCGGGTTTACGGTCGATCCTACGTCGTTGACGATCGTGGACGACGACTTTCCCGTTACCTTGGAGTTGCTGGACTCCTCCAGTCAGATATTGGCCCGGGTTGGGGAAGGGGATGCGTCCCAAACTATTACCGTACGGGCTTCCTATCCCGACCCCGAAACCCGAACCGAAGGGCGGACGGTGCGGGTCAACGTAGGCGGGGAGGATTCCACCGTTTCCGCCGCCGATTATCAGGCTACGGCCGCTGACCCGTTTGAGATAACCATCCCCGGCGGCAGTAACTCAGCCACCGCCAATTTTACCCTCGCGGTCGTTGACGACCGCGTCGATGAGGAAGACGAAACCCTGCAAATAACCGGTACACTGGATGGGTTCGTCGTTATCCCCGCCGTGCTCGTCGTTGCCGACAACGACGACCCTCCCACCGGGATCACCATGTCCGTAAACCCGAGGTCCGTTCCTGAGAACCGGGGAACCTCCCGTCTTGCCGTGACCGTCACCGCCGCCTTGGTGGGCAGTCGCCGCACCGAGCCCACCCCGGTGCGGGTCAACATCGGAGGTTCGGGGACCACCGCCTCGAGCGGCAGCGACTACCAAAATCTAAGCCCGCGTTCTTTGACTATCACCATTCCTGCCGAGCAGCCATTCGCCACGGGAACTTTCCGGGTGGTCATCCTCAGCGACACCCGCTCCGAGCAAACGGAACGCATCGCCGTAACCGGAACCGCCGCCGCCCTCGACAACGCCTCCCACACCACCCACCTCCAAATCACCAACGTAGAATCCGCCGACCCCGGAGGAAACGGAGGCGGCGGAGGAGGAGCCCCGCCCCCCAGCGGAGGCGGCGGAGGTGGAGGCGGCGGTGGGGGCGCGCCGCCTCCCGTCGGGCCGGTCGCTCCGCCCCCGCCCCCGGCGGAGCCGGTATGCCAAGGGCGGTTCTGCGACGACGATGGCAGCGTCCACCAAGCCAACATCGAACAAATTGCCGTCTGGGAGATCACCCTGGGTTGCGACGCCGACGACGCCGCCAAGTTTTGTCCGTCGGCGCAGATCACCAGAAGGCAAATGGCCGCCTTCCTCCACCGGGCGGTAAACCGGCGCTGGCCCATCACACCCCCTGAAGGCATAGAAATCAGCGACGTACCCGCCGACGCCTGGTACCGCGCCTTCGCCGATTGGGTGGTCTCCACCGGGGCGTTCGCCGCTCCCGACGGAGCGTTCAATCCGGGAGGGGTGGTTACCCGGTCGGATATGGCGGTGATGATGATCGCTTCCTTCCCCGACATAAACGCCGTCGAGGAACCCGAGGGCCTGTTCAACGACGTAGCAGACGCAGACCCCGCCGTAGTCAGAGCCGTGGAGGGGATGTACCACACCGGCGTAACCAAGGGATGCAGTACCACTCCCCTCAACTACTGTCCCGACCAGCCCGTTACTAGGGCGCAGATGGCCTCTTTCTTCGTCCGCGCCGTCAACTACACACCGCCCGCCGCCGACTCGTAGCCGCCCGGTTGCGGTTTAGCGGTTTATGCGAACCACCGGTCGATGCGGGCCGCTAGGTCGGTGTCTTTTCGGTGAGTCCACTTGGTGGCGGGTGGTGAGGGTCAGCCGAACCCGGTTGATATCGGGGGGGGGGGACGCGAAAACCCGGCCGCAGGTGCCCAAGCCGGGCGGGCGTTGGCCGAACCCCCGGGGGCGTAGACGGGGTTTGAGCGTAGGCGCGGGGGCGGCGCGGTGAATATTTGGGGGCGGTTGTGTGGGTTTGACTTGACAAATTGGGGGGGGGGGGTAGCGTTCTGGGGGCCGGGCCTGTAAGGGGGTCTGGCGGGCCCTGAAGGGATGGGGCCGGTTGTTGAGAGGAGGCCGGCTATGCGACGGGTATTGGCGTGGGCGGCGGGGGTGGGTTTGTTGGGTGCGGCGTTGCTGGTTGCCGTTCCGGCGGGGGGGCAGACGGCGATTACGTTGAGCTTGATATCGCTGGGGACCGAGGTTACCAGTATGGATGAGGATGACCGTCAGCTTATCGCGGCGTTGCGGGCGTCGGTGCCGTCGAATGTGTCTGCTAATGTTACGGTGTCGGTGACGGTGGGAGCGTCGGGTAGCACCGCCACGCAGGGGACTAGTTGTACGGTTACGGGTATTGTTGCGATTGGTAATTGCGGTGGGGATTATGGCGTTTCGACGCCTGGCACGGATGGTGGTATTAATGATAATACTTTTAGTATGACTATAGATGCGAATACGAAGAGCAAGGATGCTACTATATGGATTAAGACTACGGCTGACAAGGTTACGGAGAATAATGAGATTATCAGGATTTCGGGTACGACTACGACATCGGGTTATTCGGTGAGTTCTGTGGATATTACTATTAATGATGAGGATCGGTCTATTCTGGTGAGTGCGCCGACTTTGCAGTTACGGGAGGGGTGCTCCGGTTTTCCTGGTCAGTGGACAGATAAGGTGAGGGCTACTTTGGGCGGTGGGAGCAGTAGGGATAGCTTCGTTGCTTCTCAAAGTGCTACTTATACTGGCGGCACTGGGCATTTAACTATTGTGACGGTGGATGGGACTGCGCGCCATGGTAGTAGCAATGGTGATCATTACCGTTTGACTAATACTCATGGTGTTGGTGTTTTGCTTGGCCAGGGTGTTTTGACTTCGAGTAGCGCACGGGATCGTCATGGTCGGACTGGGCTTTGGAGGCATATTTACCTGATCGCAAACTCTAATAGAGGTTGTAGGGATCAGGATACTGTTGCTGGAAGCCCTAAGACTTTTCAGATTAGTTTTTCGGGTGCTCCTGCGGGGTTTACCGTGTTGGGGCAGGAGTATCTTATTTATGATGATGATGGTGTGGTTTTGTCGGTGGATACCAGTAGCGAGAGTGGGGTTCAGTCGACGTTGGCGGAGGGCGCGAGTGGGTCGGGGGTGACGGTGTCGGGGGGTTTCCGGGATGGTACTACTAGTTCGAGTATTGGGTCGGCGACGGTGGTGACATTGTCGGCGGCGGGGAGGGCGTCTCCGGGCGCGGGGGTGGCGGGGTCGGGTGATTTGTCGTATGCTCCGTCGACGCCGAATACGATCACGTTTCCGGCTACTTCGTTGACGCCGTCGGGGACGGCTACGTTGACGGGGTTGACGGTCACCGATGATACGGTGGTGGAGGGTCCGGAGACATTTACGGTGGGCGGTTCCTCGGATGTGGGAGACGCGATGGGGGCTGAGGTGACGATTGTCGATGATGACACTGATATTACGTTGTCGGTGAGTCCGGAGGAGGTGGTGGAGGGCCCAGACGGTACGGAGGTGACGGTGACGGCCCGGTTTGCGGGGGACTCGTCGGTTTTGACGGCGGCGACGGAGGTGACGGTGACATTGGCGGGGGCTGCGGTCAACGGGGCGACTTTGGGAACGGATTTCACGGTGTCGGGGGCGGGTGTGGTGAATGATAATCAGTTTACGGTGAGCATTCCGGCGAGGGAGTTGGAGGGGAGCGCGACGGTGCGGGTGACGGCGCCGGTGGATCCTGATAGCGGCGAGGTGGTGGCGGTGTCGGGCGCGTCGGAGGTGAGGGGCGAGAGCGTGGCGGTGGAGGCGGATGAGATGACGATTGCCGACGGGAGTATTGCGTTGAGTTTGCATGAGGCGTCCAGCGGGGAGGCGGCGTTGTCGAATATCAGCGAGGGCGGGGGCCAGCGGACGATACGGGTTTGGGCCGAGGCGAGCGCGGCGGTGGCGGGGAATACGACGGTGGCGGTGACGGTGGGCGCTTCGGGGGGGACGGCGGCGCCTTGCACTGGGAGCGGGCAGTCGCGGGTGTGCCCCGACTTTACGCCGGGGGCGGATACTTTGAGTATTACCATTCCGGGCGGGCGGCGGCGGGGTGCGGCGGATGTGACGATTGCGCCGGTGGTTGATACGGTGGCGGAGGGTAGGGAGACGATCCGGTTCAGCGGGTCGGCGTCGGGTTATGCGGTGACCGGAGCCGATTTGGGGATTGCCGACACCATCGAGGTGACGTTGAGTAGCGGTTCGGTGGGGGAGGGGGCGGGGAACGCGGGTGCGGTGACCGCGACAGCTGGTTTCCTGGGGGCGACGTCGTCGACTTTGACGGGGGCGGTGGATGTGACGTTGTCGTTCACCGCGGGCGCGGGGGCGGCGGCGGTGGATTTCACTGCTCCGGGGACGGCGGTGGTGTTGCGCATCCCGGCCGGGAATCCCAGTAGCAGCGGGGTGGCGTTGTCGGGGTTGTTGATTACCGGGGATACGAGCGCGGAGGGCCCCGAGGTCATCAACGTGGCGGGTGCGGCGGAGGGGTTTGCGGTGACGGGGACGACGTTGACGATCGCCGATGACGATTTGAGGGTTACGTTAGAGGCGGACACTGATGTTTCCACCCCGGCGGTGTTTGAGAAGACGTTGTCGGAGGGGGGTGGGGTGGGGGTGCGGGTGCGGGCTTCGTTGGGGTCGGGGGTGGCTAATGAGTTGGGTTCGGATTTGTTGGTGTCGGTGTCGGTGGTGGAGGTTTCGCCGGTTTCCGCGGCGGGGGGCGGGGTTGATTTCACTGCTCCGGGGTCGCCGGTGGCGGTGGTTATTCCCGCGGGGGGGACGCAGAGCGGGTGGGTGACATTGAGTGGGTTGGGGGTGGTTGATGATTTGGCGGCGGAGGGGGAGGAGACGTTTCAGGTTGCGGGGTCGGTTGCCGTTGCGGGGGGTGTGGTTGTTTCGGATACGTTGACTATTGGGGTGAGTGATGTTGAGATTGGGGTGTCGGTGTCGCCGGGGACGGTGGTGGAGGGGGCGGGGCAGACGACGATTACGGTGACGGCCGGGTTTAGGAACGCGGCTAGTTCGGGGTTGTCGGAGCGGTGGTCGGTGACTGTGACGGTGGCGTCGGGGGATGTCAATGGGGCCTCTTTGGATTCGGTGTGTCCGCCGACTACTGAGGATGTGTGCGTGAGCGGGACGTTTTTCGCCGTCGCTATCCCCATCGGGGAGACGTCGGGGAGTAGTACGTTTACGGTGACGGCCCGGGATGACGGCACGGCGGAGGCGGGCGGGGAGACGTTGCAGGTTTCGGGCACGACGGGGCCGGGGAATTCGGATTCGGCTACGTTGCGTGTTGTGGATTCGGGGGTGATACGGGTGGAGTTTTTGAACCCGGCGGATGATAGTGCGTTGTCGTCGGTGGGGGAGGGGGACGGGGCGGTGCCGGTGCGGGTGCGGGTGACGATGCCCGCCGCAACCAACACGCGGAGGGTGGTGGGCTTAAATATCTCCAGCGATACCGCTACCGAGGATACTGACGGGTCTTTTACGATGTTGGAGGACTTCCGGATAAGCGGTATAACCAACCCGGCGGGGACTCCGGGGGGGCATGAGTTGGGGGTGGAGGTGGCGGCTAACCAGACCATGGGGACGGCGGATTTCACGATCACCCTCAACGACGACAATGTAGACGAGGAGGCCGACAAGACGATTCAGGTTACGGGCTCCGATGTGGGTTCGTTGCCGGTGCTGGGCGCCAGTTTGACGATCACCGATAACGATGACCCCCCCGGAAATGTTGATTTGGAGGTGGTGTCCTTCCACGACGCCAACGGCGGACCGGCGGACGCCGTGTTGGAGGACGGCGGGACCACGCGGGTGCGGGTGCGGGCTTCCTTCCAGGGCGCAAAGGTGCTGTCCCGGACGGTGACTATTCCGCTGACGGTGGGCAAATCCTCCGACAGCGCTACATCCGGGACTGACTACCAGGCGGTGACCGGCGCCAGAGTCACCATTCCCGCCTACCAGTCGAGCGGGGAGGACACGTTTAGTCTGGTGATCGGCAACGCCGAGAACGACTCGTCGGTGGAAGGCCCGGAGATGGTCACCGTAGACGGGGGAAGCGTTACCGGGTATTCTTTCACCTACACCACCGCCTCTTTCACTATCGTCGACGACGACATAAAAGTCCACCTCGAATTGTCGGACTCCTCCGATCAGCCCCTCACCCGGTTGCGGGAAGGGGACCCGTCCCAAACCGTGACCGTACGCGCTTCCTACACCGGGTCTAACACCCGCTCCACTGCGCAGACCGTACAGGTCAACATAGACGAGGAGGACTCCACTGTCTCCGCTTCCGACTACCAGGCCGGGTTCTCCGCTACCCCCTTTAATATCGAAATCCCCGCCAACGGGAACGCCGTAACCGGGACTTTCACCCTCGCCGCTCAAGATGACAACCTCCACGAAGGAGACGAAATCCTGCAAATAGACGGCTCCCTGGAAGGGTACGCCGTCGTCCCCGCCGCTGTGACCATCGTTGACACCGACCCCCCACCCGGAATTACTTTGTCGGTAGACCCGAGGTCGGTGCGTGAGAACCGGGGAACCTCCCCCCTCACCGTACGGGTCACCGCCGCTTTGGCCGGCAGCCTCCTCCCCCAACCCACAGAAGTCCGGGTCAACATCGGCGGCGCGGGGACTACCGCCTCCAGCGGCAGCGACTACCGCAGTATCAGTCCGCGCTCTTTGACCATCACCATCCCCGCCGTCAGGCAATCCGCCACGGGAACCTTCCGGGTAGTCATCCTCAGCGACACCCGCTCCGAGCAAACGGAACGCATCTCCGTACGAGGAACCGCCGCCGCCCTCGACAACGACTCTCACACCGCGTACCTCCAAATCACCAACGTAGAATCCGCCGACCCCGGAGGAAACGGCGGCGGTGGAGGCGGCGGAGGAGGAGCCCCGCCCCCCAGCGGCGGAGGAGGCGGTGGGGGAGGAGGCGGGGGTGCGCCGCCTCCCGTCGGGCCGGTCGCTCCGCCCCCGCCCCCGGCGCCGGTATGCCAGGGGCGGTTCTGCGATGACGATGGCAGCGTCCATCAAGCCAACATCGAACAAATCGCCGCCTGGGAGATCACCCTGGGATGCGACGCCGACGACGCCACTAAGTTCTGCCCGTCGGCGCAGATCACCAGAAGGCAAATGGCCGCCTTCCTCCACCGGGCGGTAAACCGGCGCTGGCCCATCACACCCCCCGAAGGCATAGAAATCACCGACGTCCCCGCCGACGCCTGGTACCGCACATTCGCCGACTGGGTAGTCTCCACCGGAGCCTTCACCGCCCCCGACGGACAATTCAACCCCGGAGGGGTGGTCACCCGGGCCGATATGGCGGTGATGATGATCGCCTCCTTCCCCGACATCAACGCCGTCGACGAACCCGAAGGCCTGTTCAACGACGTAGCAGACGCAGACCCCGCCGTAGTCAGAGCCGTGGAGGGGATGTACCACACCGGCGTAACCAAAGGATGCAGCGCAACCCCCCTCAACTACTGTCCCGACCAGCCCGTAACCAGAGCGCAGATGGCCTCCTTCTTCGTCCGCGCCGTCAACTACGCACCCCCCGCCGCCGACTCGTAGCCGCCCGGTTGCGGTTTGGCGGTTTATGCGAACCACCGGTCGATGCGGGCCGCCAGGTCGGTGTCTTTTCGGTGAGTCCACTTGGTGGCGGGTGGTGAGGGTCAGCCGAACCCGGTTGTATCTGACGTTCTATATCGGGGGACGCGAAAACCCGGCCGCGGGCGCCCAAGCCGGGCGGGCGTTGGCCGAACCCCCGGGGGCGTAGACGGGGTTTGAGCGTAGGCGCGGGGGCCGTTGCGGTGGATGTTTGGGGGGCGGTGGGGCGGGTTTGACTTGACAAATTGGGGGGGGGGGGTAGCGTTCTGGGGGCCGGGCCTGTAAGGGGGTCCGGCGGGCCCTGAAGGGATGGGGCCGGTTGTTGAGAGGAGGCCGGCTATGCGACGGGTATTGGCGTGGGCGGCGGGGGTGGGTTTGTTGGGTGCGGCGTTGCTGGTTGCCGCTCCGGTGGGAGGGCAGACGACGATTACGTTGAGCGTGGTATCGCTGGGGACCACGGTTACCAGTATGGAGGAGGATGACCGTCAGCTTATCGCGGCGTTGCGGGCGTCGGTGCCGTCGAATGTGTCTGCTAATGTTACGGTGTCGGTGACGGTGGGAGCGTCGGGTAGCACCGCCACGCAGGGGACTAGTTGTACGGTTACGGGTATTGTTGCGATTGGTAATTGCGGTGGGGATTATGGCGTTTCGACGCCTGGCACGGATGGTGGTATTAATGATAATACTTTTAGTATGACTATAGATGCGAATACGAAGAGCAAGGATGCTACTATATGGATTAAGACTACGCCTGATACGATTACGGAGAATAATGAGATTATCAGGATTTCGGGTACGACTACGACATCGGGTTATTCGGTGAGTTCTGTGGATTTGACTATTAACGATGCGGATCGCACTATTCGGGTAACAGGGCCCGCTAAAAATCGGGACCAGGAGGGGGAAGTTTACTTTGAAGGGGGGCAAAATTTTATGAGGGCTGATTTGGGTAGCGGGAACAGCAGGGATAGTTTCGTTGCTTCTACTTCTTCTACCTACAGCAGTGGTATGCTGTTGCGGATTTTAGTGAGGAGTGTTACGACTCCTGCTCTTTCTTTTCAATTTACTCCTAACGGCAACGCTAATAATCAACGCAAGTACGTCAAGCTTGATGCGGGTTCTGTTTCTTCAAATATACAGGTTGATCCACAGGGCAGGAGCGGAGTAAACGGGCAATTGGTTTTGGTCATACACCAAAATAGTAATACCGTAGCGGAGGGGGATAGGTCGGTCGAGTTTTATTTTGGGGATGT
The DNA here is from genome assembly GCA_965243835.1 of Candidatus Spongiisociaceae bacterium. Classification (GTDB taxonomy): domain Bacteria; phylum Actinomycetota; class Acidimicrobiia; order Spongiisociales; family Spongiisociaceae. The sequence goes on along the minus strand of OZ251578.1, from coordinate 1,909,642 downwards.
CCCGACCGGGTTTACCATGTTGCCGTATAAGATTTTCATGTCGGATGATGGGGATGATGATATTAGTTTGTCGGTGGATACCAGCAGCGAGGATGGGGTTCAGTCGTCGTTGGCGGAGGGCGATAACGGTTCGGGGGTGACAGTGTCGGCGGCTTTCCCGGCGGCTACGACTAGTTCGCGTATTGGTTCGGCGACGGAGGTGACGTTGTCGGCGGCGGGGGCGGCGTCTCCGGGCGCGGGGGCGGCGGGGACCGCGGATTTGTCGTATGCTCCGTCGACGCCGAACACGATCACGTTCCCGGCTCGGAGTTTGACGCCGTCGGGGACGGCTACGTTGACGGGGTTGACGATTACCGATGATTCGGTGGTGGAGGGTCCGGAGACGTTTACGGTGGGGGGTTCGTCGGCGTTGGGGGATGCGGGTGGGGCGACGGTGACGATTGTGGATGATGACGCCGATATTGAGTTGTCGGTGAGTCCGGGGGAGGTGGAGGAGGGCCCGGATGGGACGGAGGTGACGGTGACGGCCCGGTTTGCGGGGGATTCGTCAGTGTTGACGGCGGCGACGGAGGTGACTGTGTCGTTGGCGGGGGCTGCGGTCAACGGGGCGACTTTGGGGACGGATTTCACAGTGTCGGGGACGGGGGGAACGAGCGTGACCGGCGGTAATCAGTTTACGGTGAGCATCCCGGCGGAGGAGTTGGCGGGGAGCGCGACGGTGCGGGTGACGGCGCCGACGGATGTTGACGGCCGGGAGGTGGTGGCGGTGTCGGGCGCCGCGGAGGTGGGTGGTATGGGCGTGGGGGTGGAGTCGGATGAGTTGGATATTGTCGACCCGGGTATTTCGTTGAGTTTCCACGAGGCGGACAGCGGGGAGGCGGCGTTGTCGGAGATCGGCGAGGGCGGGGGGAGCCGGACGATACGGGTGCGGGCCGAGGCCAGCGCGGCGGTGTCGGCGAATACGACGGTGGCGGTGACGGTGGGCGCGATGGAGGGGACGGCGGCGCCCTGCACGGGGAGCGGACCGACCCGGATGTGCCCCGATTTCACGCCGGGGGCGGATACTTTGAGTATTACCATCCCGGCGGGGCAACGTCGAGGGGCGGCGGATGTGACGATTGCGCCGGTGGTTGATACGGTGGCTGAGGGAAGGGAGACCATCCGGTTCAGCGGAACGGCGACGGGTTATGCGGTGACCGGAGCCGATTTGGGGATTACCGAGACTATCGAGTTGACGTTGAGCAGCAGTTCGGTGGGGGAGGGGGCTGGGAACGCGGTGGCGGTGACGGCGACGGCCGCTTTCCCGGGCGCCGCGTCGTCCACGCGGAGTGCGGCGACGGTTGTGACGTTGTCGTTCGCGGCGGGCGCGGGGGCGGAGGCGGCGGATTTCACGGCTCCGGGGACGGCGGTGACGTTGACCATCCCGGCTAATATGACTTCTGTCAGCGGGTCGGGGTTGTCGGGGTTGTTGATCACCGGGGATACGTTCGCGGAGGGAGCGGAGGTCATCGACGTGGGGGGTGCGGCGGTGGGGTTTGCGGTGACGGGGACGTCGTTGACGATCACCGATGATGATTTGGGGGTTACGTTGCAGGCGGACACCGATGTTTCCACCTCGGCGGTGTTTGAGAAGACCTTGGCGGAGGGAAGCGCGCCGTCGGTGCGGGTGCGGGCCTCGCTGGGGTCGGGGGTGACGAATGAGACGGGGGAGGGTTTGGCGGTGTCGGTTAGGGTGGGGGAGGAGTCGCCGATTTCCGCGGCGGGGGGCGGGGTTGATTTCACCGCTCCGTCCTCGCCGGTGACGGTGACCATCCCCGCCGGGCAAACGCAGAGCGGGTGGGCGACGTTGACCGGGTTGCGGGTTACGGATGATTCGGCGGCGGAGGGGGCGGAGACGTTTCGGGTGGCCGGTACCGTGACCATTCCTGGGGGGACGGTTGCTCCGGATACGCTCACTATCGGGGCCAGCGACGATGAGCTGGAGGTGGCGGTGTCGCCGGGGACGGTGATAGAGCAGGCGGCGGCGCATACTATTACGGTGACCGCCGGGTTCCGGGGGGCGACCAGTTCCGAGTTGACAGCGGCGACGTCGGTGACGGTAGCGGTAGCGTCGGGGGATACCAATGGGGCTAGTTTGGACTCGTCGTGTCCGCCGACTAACGACGCGTGCGTGAGCGCGTCGTCGTTTACGGTCAGCATCCCCCGCGGGCAGACATCGGGTAGCGGCACGTTTGATGTGACGGCCCGGAATGATAATACTGTGGAGGCGGGCGGGGAGACGTTGAAGGTTACGGGTACGGCGGGGTCGCAGTCGGATTCGGCTACGTTGCGTATCGTGGACTCCGGGATAACGTTAACGTTCCAGAACGCGGCTGATAGCAGCGCGTTGACGTCGCTGGCGGAGGGAAGCGCGGCGACGACGGTGCAGGTGCAGGTGACGATGCCCGCCTCGGCTGCGTCGCGGAGGGTGGTGGGTCTCAACATCGCCCCCGGGCCCGGTACCGAGGAAGATACCGACGGGTCTTTTACGATGTTGGAGGACTTCCGGGTAAGCGGCATAAACAACCCGACGGACACTCCCGTCGGGCACGACTTGGGAGTGGAGGTGCCGGCTAATACGACGATGGGGACGGCGAACTTTACGATCACGGTCCACGATGACGACATAGTTGACGGTGACAAGACGATTCGGATTACGGGTAGCGACGTGGGTTCGGTGCCGGTGGTGGGATCCAGTTTGACGATTACGGACAACGATACTGCTCCGACCAACATCGACCTGCAGGTGTCTTTCGAAGATGCGAACGGGAACCCGGTGGACGCGGTGCGGGAGGATGGCGGCACGACCCGGGTGCGGGTGCGGGCTTCCTATCAGGGCGCCACGGTGTTGACGGAGCCGACTACTGTTGCGTTGACGGTGGGAACTTCGGGGGAGGCGACTTCCGGGACCGACTACCAGGCGGTGACCGGCGCTACCGTCACCATTTCCGCCCTTGAGTCGAGCGGGGAGGACACGTTCGAGCTGGTGATAGGCAACGCGGAGGACGACGCCGACGCGGAGGGGCCGGAGATGGTGACCATCGCCGGGAGTGTTACCGGGTTTACGGTCGATCCTACGTCTTTGATGATCGTGGACGACGATTATCCGGTCACGCTGGAGTTGCTGGATTCTTCCAATGATCCCCTTACCCGGGTCGGGGAAGGGGATGCTTCCCAAACTGTGACCGTGCGCGCTTCTTACCCCGGGTCCAGCACCCGCACCGAAGCGCGGACGATCAGGGTCAGCGCAGGCGGGGAGGCCTCCTCTGTTTCCGCCGCCGACTATCAGGCTACGGCCGCTGACCCGTTTGAGATAACCATCCCGGGTGGTGATAACTCCGCCACTGGGACTTTCACCCTCGCGGTCCGAGACGACAACGTCGACGAGGAAGACGAAATCCTGCAAGTCGCCGGCGACCTGGATGGGTTCGCCGTCATCCCCGCCGATCTCACTATTACTGATAACGACGGCCCTCCCACCGGGATCATGTTGTCGGTAAACCCGAGGTCGGTTCCTGAGAACCGGGGAACCTCCCGTCTTGCCGTGACCGTCACCGCCGCCTTGGTGGGCAGTCGTCGCACCGAGCCCACTCCGGTGCGGGTTAACGTCGGCGGTTCGGGGAGTACCGCCTCGAGCGGTAGCGACTACCAAAATCTAAGCCCGCGTTCTTTTACTGTCACCATCCCCGCCGAGCAGCCATTCGCCACGGGAACTTTCCGGGTTGTCATCCTCAGCGACTCCCGGTCCGAGCAAACGGAACGCATCGCCGTAACCGGAACCGCCGCCGCCCTCGACAACGCCTCCCACACCACCCACCTCCAAATCACCAACGTAGAATCCGCCGACCCCGGAGGAAACGGCGGCGGCGGAGGCGGCGGAGGAGGAGCCCCGCCCCCCAGCGGAGGCGGGGGAGGTGGAGGCGGCGGAGGGGGCGCCCCGCCCCCCGCCGGACCGCCCCCCGGGCCGGCAACCCCGCCCCCGCCCCCGGCGCCGGTATGCCAGGGGCGGTTCTGCGACGAGGACGGCAGCGTCCACCAAGCCAACATCGAACAAATCGCCGCCTGGGAAATCACCCTGGGATGCGACGCCGACGACGCCACCAAGTTCTGCCCGTCGGCGCAAATCACCCGCCGGCAAATGGCCGCCTTCCTCCACCGGGCCGTCAACCGACTCGGGACCATCCCAGATCCCGCCGGCGTAGAAATCAGCGACGTCCCCGCCGACGCCTGGTACCGCACCTTCGCCGAATGGGTGGTCTCCACCGGAGCCTTCGCCGCCCCCGACGGAATATTCAACCCCGGAGGGGTGGTCACCCGGGCCGACATGGCTGTAATGATGATCGCTTCCTTCCCCGACATAAACGCCGTTGACGAACCTGAAGGCCTGTTCAACGACGTAACAGACGCAGACCCGGAGGTGGTGCGGGCGGTGGAGGGGATGTACCACACCGGAGTAACCAGAGGATGCAGCACAACCCCCCTCAACTACTGCCCCGACCAACCCGTAACCAGGGCGCAGATGGCCTCTTTCTTCGTCCGCGCCGTCAACTACACTCCCCCTGCCGCCGACTCGTAACCGCCCGGCTGCGGAAAGCATCCGCATTGGAGCGCGGTGTCGGGGGCGTTGGAATAACGGGAGGCGGGGCCGCGCCGCTGAAAGAGAGACTGGTACGACGGCGGCTTCGCCGCTATCGACAACCTGGTCTCCCCATGCGGAGCCCATCACCGGGAGTTGCAAGAACACAACCGGTAACAGGCGGCAAACCCGCCCCCGCGCCGGACCACCCCCGCCCGCTGTGCGCGGACCGGCCAAATCCGGCGGTGAAAAATCGGGCAAGGCCCCTGACGCGGTTGGGCGATGGTGATTGATTGACAACCAGGAGATGTTGGACGGGTCCCCGCCGGGACGAGGTCCGCAACCAGGCTCGTCCGTTGTCCGCTTGTCCGGTAACTTGCCGGCGGCGGAGCGGGTCAAAAGGAATGGTGAAATACGCCATTCTTTTTCCCGGCCAAGGCTCTCAGCGGCCCGGCATGGGGGCGGAGCTGTTCGCCTCCCGGCCCGATCTGCTGGGGGAATCCGCCGACCGGATTTTGGGATGGTCGTTGCGGGAGGCGTGCTTGCACGGGAGCGCCGGGGAGTTGACCCGCACCGAGCGGGCCCAGCCCGCCCTCTACGCCTTGGCCTACGCCCTGTGGGAGGAGTTCTCGGGACGGGTTTCCCGGCCTCCGGCGGGGGCGGCCGGCCATTCCTTGGGGGAGTACGCGGCCCTGGCGGCGGCGGGGGCTTTCTCCTTCGCGAACGGGTTGCGGCTGGTGGCCGCCCGGGGCGCGGCCATGGCCCGGGCCGCGCGGGCGGAGCCATCGGGGATGGCGGCCCTGTTGGGATGCGACCGGGAGCGGGCGGAGGCGGCCGCCGCCGAACGCCGGGAGGAGGGGGGGCGGTTGTGGGTGGCCAACCTGAACGCCCCCGGCCAGGTGGTGATGGCGGGCGGAGCCGACGACATCGCCTGGTTGCGGGAGCAGGGGGGCCGGTTCGGGGCGCGCCGGGTGGTGGAACTGCCGGTGGCGGGGGCCTTCCACAGTCCTTTTATGGAGTCGGCGGCCCCGGAGACGGCGCAGGCCCTGGCCGCGGTCCGCATCGGGGAGCCCGCTTTTCCGGTGTGGAGCAACGTGACCGGTCGCCCGGCGGCGCCGGGGAAAATAGCCGGTCTGCTGGAGCGGCAGGTAACCGCCCCGGTGCTGTTTGCGGACTCGCTGCGGGACATGGCGCAGGCTGGCATCGAGGTTTTCATCCATATCGGGCCGGGGGACGTGACCGCCGGGTTCGCCAAGCGCACCGTGGCCGGAGCGACCGCGCTGACGGTCCACTCGCCGCAAGCGGCCCGGGAGGCGGCCCGTGTCGCGGGCTGAGGAGACGGCGCCGGCCGGGAAACCGCCGTATTTCCCGGCGGGTCAATAAAATGAGGCACCGGTCGGCCAAGGAGAACAAATGCGGTACGCCGAGATAACCGGTTGGGGGAAAGCCCTGCCCCCGACCGTGCTCAGCAACTCGGACCTGGAGCGGATCGTCGACACCAGCGACGAGTGGATCACCTCCCGCAGCGGGATCAAGGAGCGCCGCATCTCGCATGTGGCGGCCACCGATATGGCGGAAGTGGCGGCCCGCCGGGCGGTGGCGGCCGCGGGCATTGAAATGTCGCAGATCGACCTGGTGGTCAACGCCACCTGCTCCCCCGAGTCCATCATCCCCGCCTCCGCCTCCTACCTGCAGGCCAAGCTGGGGGCGGAAAACGCCGGGGGGATGGACCTGAACGCCAACTGCTCCGGCTTCGTGTACGGCTACGTCACGGTGGATTCCCTGGTGCGGGCCGGGGCGGCGGATACGGTTCTGCTGGTGGGGGTGGAGCGGCTGAGTTGGATCACCGACTATTCGGACCGGAGCACCTGCATCCTTTTCGGGGACGGAGCGGGGGCGGTGGTCATCCAGGCCTCCGAGGCCCCGGCCGGGGTGATGGGGTCGGCGCTGGGAGTGGACGGGACGATGGCCGAAATCCTGTGCGTGCCCAACGACGGCGTCATCCGTCCCGGTTCGGCCACTCCGGACAGCAAAATTGTAATGTCCGGCTCGGATGTGTTCCGGCAGGCGGTGACCGCCATGGCCCAAGCCTCCGAGTCGGTGGTGAGCCAGGCCGGATGGGGGTTGGACGACATCGACCTGCTGGTGCCCCATCAGGCCAATCAGCGCATTATCGACGCCACCGCCCGTCGTCTCCGCTTGGAGCCGGCCCGGGTGTTTTTGAACATTCACGCCTACGGCAACACCAGCGCCGCCACCATCCCCATCGCCCTCACCGAAGCGTTGGAGGCGGGACGGGTGCCTCCCCGGGCCAACCTGGTGTTCGCCGCCTTCGGCGGGGGTTTGACCTGGGGGGCGGCCGCGGTGCGTTTCGGGGAGCGGGTGACCCCGCTGGCCCGCTCCGAGGCGGCCATTCCCCCCACCGGGCAGACGGTGTGGGATTTGCTCGAGCCCAACTTTGCCTACTTCGGACGGCTGAGTCCCGCAGAGGAGAATCCGGTATGATGCGGACCGCCCTGGTGACCGGGGGCTCGCGGGGGATCGGCCGGGCGGTGTGCCTGGAACTGGCCCGCCGGGGGCGCCGGGTGGCGGTCAACTTCGCCCGCAACGCCGAGGCGGCCCGGCGGGTGGTGGAGGAAGTGGCGGCCGGCGGAGGGGAGGCGGCCTCGTTCGGGGCCGATGTGAGCGACCCCGGGGCGGTGCGGAAAATGTTCGCCGGGGTGGAGAAGAAGTGGGGGCCGGTGGAGATTCTGGTCAACAACGCCGGGGTGACCGCCGACAACCTGTTGCTCCGAATGGGGGAAGACGCCTGGCGGCGGGTTCTGGAAGTGAACCTGACTTCCGCTTTTCTGTGCAGCAAGGCCGCCGTGCGGGGGATGGTGCGGGCCCGCTGGGGCCGCATCGTATGCGTGGGCTCGGTCGCGGGGGCGGCAGGCAATCCCGGCCAGGCCAACTACGCCGCTTCCAAGGCGGGTTTGATCGGTTTTTCCAAGTCGCTGGCCAAGGAGGTCGGCTCCCGGGGGATTACGGTCAACGTGGTGGCCCCCGGTTTCATCGCCACCGATATGACCGCCCGGCTGGGGGCGGAGGAGGCGATTCGCTCCGGGACCAGCCTGGGGCGGATCGGACAACCGGAGGAGGTGGCGGTTGCGGTAGGGTTTCTGACATCGGAGGAGGCTTCTTACGTGACCGGACAGGTGTTGCGGGTGGACGGCGGGTTGGCCGTCTGACTGCGGCGAACAAAAAATACAACCAACCCGACAGGACAATCGGAAGGAGATACAGATGGACCGGGACCAGGTGCAGGCCGACATAACGGAGTTGCTGGTGGAGGAGTTGGCGTTGGACGCCGACAAGATCCATGACGGGGCCGGCTTCGAGGAGGACCTGGAAGTGGACTCCCTGGGGGTGGTGGAGTTGCTGATGGCCTTGGAGGACAAGTTCGGGGTGAGCATCCCCGACGAGGAAGCCGAGTCCATCACCACGGTGGGGGAGGCGGTGGACCTGGTTCACAAGAAGCTCTCCGAGTCGTAGGTTCCGCACCGGGCGGCGGGCGGATTTCCGGTGAGGTAGGAATGCGGGACGAGGCGCGGCGGGTGGTGGTGACCGGCATGGGGGCCATCACTTCCCTGGGTCACGACATCGCCGACACCTGGGCGGGGATTCTGGCCGGGCGGTCCGGCATCCGTCCCATAACGCAATTCGACACCTCGGCGGTGGCCACCACTTTCGGGGGGGAAGTGCGGGACTGGGACGCGGAGTCGGTAATTCCCCGGCGGGAGGCGCGCCGCATGGACCGGTTCGCCCAGTTTTTCATCGGGGCCGCCGCGCAGGCTTTCGCAGACGCCGGATTGGAGTTCTCCGACCCCCGGCAGGCGGAGCGGGCGGGGGCGATTATCGGCTCCGGCTTGGGGGGGATGCTGTCCTTCGATCAGCAGTTGCGGGTGATGTTGGAGCGGGGGACGGACCGGCTGAGTCCGCTGGCGGTGACGATGATCATCCCCAACGAGGCGGCCGGGCTGGCTTCCATCCGGTTCAACCTGCGGGGTCCGGTGACGTGCGTGGTAACCGCCTGCGCCGCTTCCGCCAACGCCATCGGGGACGGGGCGGAGATCATCCGGCGGGGGGCGGCGGACGTGATGCTGGCCGGGGGCGGGGAAGCCACCCTGTGCGAGTTCGGAATCGGTTGCTTCAACAAGAGTCGGGCCCTAAGCACCCGCAACGATGACCCGCAAGGGGCCTCCCGTCCTTTCGACCTGCACCGGGACGGGTTCGTGATGGCGGAGGGCTCGGCGTGCCTGGTGTTGGAGGAACGGGAGCGGGCGTTGCGGCGGGGGGCTCGTATCTACGGGGAGGTGCTCGGCTACGGGATGACCTCCGACGCTTATCACGTGACGCTCCCCCGGCCGGGCGGGGAGGGGGCGGCCGGGGCGATGACCGCCGCCCTGCGGGACGCCGCTTTGCCCGCCGCCCGCCTTGATTACATCAACGCCCACGGCACTTCCACCGCCGCCAACGACGCCACCGAGACGGCGGCCATCAAGACGGCCCTGGGGGAGGAGACGGCGGCGGCCGTGCCGGTGTCCTCCACCAAGTCCATGACCGGCCACCTGCTGGGCGGGGCGGGGGCCCTGGAGTCCATTTTTTGCCTGCTGGCCATGCGGGACGGGATGTTGCCGCCCACCATCAACTATTCCACCCCCGATCCGGAATGCGATCTGGACTACGTTCCCAACCGGGCCCGCCCGGCCCCGGTGTCCTATGCGATGACCAACTCCTTCGGTTTCGGCGGTCACAACGTCTCCCTGATTTTCGGCCCCGCCCCCCAGGTTTAGGGATTACGACGATGGGTCGACCGGACGCTTCGGAGTTTCCCCCGGCGGGGGGTTTGGCCACTTTCGCCGATTTGTTCTGCGGTATCGGCGGATTTCACTACGCGGCCCGCTCCCTGGGTTTGCGGTGCGTGTTCGCCTGCGAGATAGACGAGGCGGCGGCCCGCCAGTACCAGGCCAACTTCGGGATGGTCCCGGCGGGCGACATAACGCAACTGGCCGGCGGGGAGATTCCGGAACACGATTTGCTGTTGGCCGGGTTTCCGTGCCAGCCGTTTTCCATCATCGGCAAGCGGGACGGCCTGCGGGACAGCCGTGGGACGCTCATCTACGAGATCGTGCGGATTTTGGAAGACCGCCGCCCGCGGGCTTTCGTGTTGGAAAACGTCCGGCAGATAACCACCATCAACCGGGGCCGAACGATGGAGGCCGTCCTGTCCGCCCTGCGGGGGGCGGGCTACCAGTGCGAATGGAGGGTTTTGAACGCTTTGGACTTCGGTTTGCCGCAGAAGCGGGAACGGGCCATCTTCGTCGGATTCCGCGACTCCTTTCCGGCCGGCTTCAAGTGGCCGGAGGGCGGGGAAACCTATCGCCCGCTAACCGAAATCCTGGAACCCGATCCCCATCCCCGCCATTATGCCAGCGAACATATTCGCCGCCGGCGCCGGGAGAAGCACGCGGCGGACATCGCCCCGGCCATCTGGCATGAAAACAAGGGGGGCAATATCAGCAGCCATCCTTTTTCCTGCGCCCTGCGGGCCGGCGCCTCCTACAACTATCTGCTGGTAAACGGCGAACGCCGGCTGACCCCCCGGGAGCAGTTGCGGTTGCAGGGCTTCCCGGAAGGCTTCGCCGTCATCGGCAGCGACAGCCAAATTCGCAGACAAACCGGCAACGCCGTCCCCGTCCCCTTGGCGGCGGCCGTCATCCGGGAGGCGTTGCGGGCCGCCGGCCCCCCCGCCCCGCGTCGTGGGAGGTCCTGACAATGGCGAGCGTGACATTAAGCGAGTTGCGTAAGAATCTGCGCCGATATATACCTGGCGCGCAACGGGCAAGAGATAACCGTCACCGACCGCGGCCGGACCGTAGCCCGAATAGTCGCAGCCGCCGTTAACACTGATCGTCTCGGCAAGGACGAGGTGGTTGTCACTCCGGCCCGGATGCCGAAACAAAGCCCGCTCCCCGCCCCGATCAAGATAGCGGGAACGGTATTCGATCTGATTGGAGAACAACGGAGATGAAGAGCTCCTGAATCAGCCGTCGGTCTGGCCGCCGCGGTCGGTTAGGGATCCTCGTTGCGCTCTTGGCCTTGCCTCCATTCTTTGAGGGAACGGTGGGCCAGGGCGGTCACCACCCCCACCCCGGCCGCGGCCGCCAAGCCGGAAAACAAGCCGATGACGAACACCGAAAACCCCCGGCAGGAGGGGGCGCAACTGGCCTGGGCCACCACCCCGCCGATGAACCCCCCCACCGCGCCGGAGGCCAGCACCGGAATAAAAAAGGACAGGCGGATCTTCATTTTCGGGGGTCCTCCCGGCGCCGTCCCCGCCGGTCGAACCCGGCTGATTCCAAAAGGGAGGGGGGGACCACCTCCGGTAGAACCGACACGGCTTCCGCCCGCCGGGGAGCCGGGCGCTCCGTCGCCAGCCGGGCGTCCCTGCTCCACGCCAAGGCCGTCAACCCGGCGCAGACCGCCATCAGTCCCGCCCCGCTCCACCAGCGGAGGCCGACGGCCGCCGCCGCTCCCAGCGGGACCAATCCCAGGCGTACGCCCCACAACGCAACCGGCAGGGCCCGGGCGTAGGCCCACGCCCCCGCCGCGGCCAACCCGGCCAACGCCCACCCCCCCGGGGTGACGTCCGGCAGGGCCCAGGCCCCCGTCGCCCCGGGCAGGGCGACCAACCCCAGGGCCAGGGCGGAGGCCCGGGGCGGCGTCCGGTCCGGTTTTACGTTGCGCATCCACCCGTCCAGGGGGCGGCTCCACAGCACGGCGATTCCGGCCCCTCCGGCGGCCGCTCCCAAAACCCACGACCAGTCGATCCCCGTCGCCAGCGCCAGCCCCCCCCAGGCCGCTCCCAAAAGGGAGGTCAGAATCCGCACCCACCGGCCGGGGGAAAGCAACAAGGCCGTTACCGGGATGGCCGCCAAGACCACCAGGTCGGCCGCTATCAGGAAAGTCCCCGCCTCCGGCCACGGCGAAGCGACGAGGGGGAGGCGCACCGGCCAAACCAGGCCGGCCGCGGTCAACAAGCCGGCGGCGGCGAACACGATGCGGGGCATTCCCCTATTGTGCCCCAACCGACGGCGAAAAGGAAAAGCGGAGGCGGGACCCCAGACCGGAAAGCCGCCTGAACCGGTCCGTTGCAGGTGGTTTCCGGTGGTTGTCGGTTGGGGTAGAGTGGCCGGGCGGCGCTTAGGATGGGAGGTTTGGCGGTGGCGCGACAAATGGTGAACGGGTTTCCCCATACGATGGTGTTTAACGACTATTCCATTTCGGAGGCGGCTCGGTTGTTGAGCGTTCCCCGGACTACGTTGCATGATTGGACGCGGCCGTTGTCGAACGGGCGGGGGGAGTGGGGTCCGTTGGTGGGGCGGGTTCCCGGCCATTGGGCGTTGTCGTTTTTGTCGTTGGTGGAGGGGTTTGTGTTGTCGGCGGTGCGGGCGGCGGGGGTTGCGATGCCGCCGGTGCGGCCGGCGTTGGAGGGTTTGCGGGAGGAGATCGGTTTGGAGTATCCGCTGGCGACCCGGCGCCTGGCCGCGGACGGGGCGGAGATCCTGTACGAGTTTGAGGGGGATGCCCGGACCGGGAGGGCGGTGGAGCGGTTGGTGGAGGTGCGCGGCGGGCGGCCGCGGTTCCGTCCGGTGGTGGAGGGTTTTCTGCGGCGGCTGGAGTATGAGGGGGAGCACGCCGTTCAGATGGGTTTGGAAACCCCCGGCGCGGTGGTGCATCACGGTATTTGTTCTGGCAGGGCTATTTTCGAGGCGAGGGGTTGTTTGGTGTCGTCGGTGCTGTATCGCTACGACGGCGGCGATACTATTGCGGATTTGGTTCAGGATTTCGGGGTGCCCGCCGAGCACATTATGGCGGTGGTGGAGCAACGGCCGGCCTGGGCCGAAATGTGGGACCGCGTCATGATCAGAAGATGACGCCTGAACCGGTCGGCGGGTGGTTTCCGGTGGTTGGCGGTTGGGGTAGGATGGCCGGGCGGCTCTTAAGATAGGAGGTTTGGCCGTGGCGCGACAAATGGTGAACGGGTTTCCCCGGATGATGGTGTTTAACAGGTATTCCATTTCGGAGGCGGCTCGGTTGTTGAGCGTTCCCCGGACTACGTTGCATGATTGGACGCGGCCGTTGTCGAACGGGCGGGGGGAGTGGGGTCCGTTGGTGAGGCGGGTTCCCGGCCGGCGGGCGATGTCGTTTCTGTCGTTGGTGGAGGGGTTTGTGTTGTCGGCGGTGCGGGCGGCGGGGGTTGCGATGCCGCCTGTGCGGCCTGCGTTGGAGGGTTTGCGGGAGGAGATCGGTTTGGAGTATCCGCTGGCCACCCGGCGCCTGGTCGCGGATGGGGCGGAGATCCTGTACGGGTTTGAGGGGGACGCCCGGACCGGGAGGGCGGTGGAGCGGTTGGTGGAGGTGCGCGGCGGGCGGCCGCGGTTCCGTCCGGTGGTGGATGGTTTCCTGCGGCGGTTGGAGTATGAGGGGGAGCACGCCGTTCAGATGGGTTTGGAAACCCCCGGCGCGATGGTGCATCACGGGATTGGTTCCGGCAGGGCCACTTTCGAGGCGAGGGGTTGTTTGGTGTCGTCGGTGCTGTACCGCTATGACGGCGGCGATACTATTGCGGATTTGGTTCAGGATTTCGGGGTGCCCGCCGAGCATATTATGGCGGTGGTGGAGCAACGGCCGGCCTGGGCCGAGATGCGGGACCGTACCAAGATCAGAAAAGCCGCCTGAACCGGTCGGTTGCGGGTGGTTTCCGGTGGTTGTCGGTTGGGGTAGGATGGCCGGGCGGCACTTAAGATAGGAGGTTAGGCCATGTCGCGACAAATGGTGAACGGGTTTCCCCGGATGATGGTGTTTAACAGGTATTCCATTGCGGAGGCGGCTCGGTTGTTGAGCGTTCCCCGGACTACGTTGCATGATTGGACGCGGCCGTTGTCGAACGGGCGGGGGGAGTGGGGTCCGTTGGTGAGGCGGGTTCCCGGCCGGCGGGCGATGTCGTTTTTGTCGTTGGTGGAGGGGTTTGTGTTGTCGGCGGTGCGGGCGGCGGGGGTTGCGATGCCGCCGGTGCGGCCTGCGTTGGAGGGTTTGCGGGAGGAGATCGGTTTGGAGTATCCGCTGGCCACCCGGCGCTTGGCCGCGGACGGGGCGGAGATCCTGTACGGGTTTGAGGGGGACGCCCGGACCGGGAGGGCGGTGGAGCGGTTGGTGGAGGTGCGCGGCGGACGGCCGCGGTTCCGTCCGGTGGTGGATGGTTTCCTGCGGCGGTTGGAGTACGAGGGGGAGCACGCCTACAAGATGCGTTTGGAAACCCCCGGCGCGATGGTGCATCACGGGATTGGTTCCGGCCGGGCCACTTTCGAGGCGAGGGGTTGTTTGGTGTCGTCGGTGCTGTACCGCTATGACGGCGGCGATACTATTGCGGATTTGGTTCAGGATTTCAGGGTGCCCGCCGAGCACATTATGGCGGTGGTGGAGCAACGGCCGGCCTGGGCCGAAATGCGGGACCGCGTCATGATCAGAAGATGACTCCTGAACCGGTCAGGGTTTGATGGGTGAACACCTCGGCGTACGAGTCGCTCCGCAAAACAACCATTTTTCTGGACAACAACATCAGCGGGACGGCGGTGAGCAGGATGTTGCGGGCCCAGGGGTTGCGGGTCTTGGCCCTGTCCCAAGTGTTCGTCGGACGGAGCGAGGTGAGCGACCGGGAATGGCTGGAGCGCGTCGGGCTCCGCAAGTGGATCGCCATTACCGATGATCGGGGCCTTGTCAGCGAACTCGCCCATTTTTTGGTTAACAGCGATGTGCGCTTGTTTGTGATCAAATTCAAATTCGGCAACGGCAAGCAGTTGGCGCGTGAGTTGCGGGGCCGGTTGGAGCACATCAACAGTTGTTGCCGCGGCCGGGGGCCTTTCGTCTACGAGTTGTACCCCAACAACATCGCCCGGGTAGATTTGCGCAAGGTTTCGAGGTCGGCGCCGGATCTGATGCGGCTCTCCTCCCTCCACGGCTTTCCCGCCCCCGGGGCCTCCTCCGGGGAGGCGGGAGTCTGTTTGACGACAACGGCGCCGTACTTCTACGACGGCGGAGAGCCTTTTGCGGATCCGGTTCGGGATTTCGGAGAGCCCGCGGAGCGCATTCCGGCGATGGCCGAGCCCCGTTCCGGCTTGGGCCGGGATGATGAGCGGTTGCCGGGTGGCCGGTAGTCAATTCGGCCGGCCCGTCGGCGGTCGGCCTAGTAATTCTTCACCCGCGTAACCCGCCGGTATTTCCGTTCGGCGTTACCCCGAACCGGCCCGTTCGGCGTCGGCGGCAGTGATGCGGGCAGTCTCCCGCCACGGCTTCCCCGCCGCCCTTTCTTCTTCGTCCGGGGGGCGCAGGCTGATTATTTCGGCGTGCTCCGGTTTTCCCTCCCAGAATTGGTCCGGGGGCAGGCCCAGCAAGGACAGGCGGGCGGCCGCGATCGGGTCCTGATGGGAGACCACCGCTGTCTCCGACCCCGGCGGGCGGCCCGCGGCGAGGGCGGTGACGATGCGGGTCATGCGCCCCGCCAAATCGGCGAGGGATTCGGGGGAGAAGTCCAAGCGCCACGGATGTTCCCGGTAGGCGCGCAACTGGCCGGGACGGACCTCCTCCAACTCCTCCCAGCGCAATCCCCTCCATTGGGAAAGCAGACCCCATTCGCGCAGTTCGGGCAGGATGTGCAAGGGAAGACGGGACTCGGCGGCGATGGTCGAGGCGGTCTGCACGGCCCGGCGCAACGGAGACGAATACACGGCGGCCAGCGGACGCTCCGCCAGATAGGAAGCGGCCGCGGCCGCCTGGCTCCGGCCCCGTTCGCTCAAGCCGAACCCGGGCAGGTCGGCGTACACCACTCCCTGCGGGTTGCGCACCTCCCCGTGCCGAACCAGATGACATTCCGACATTTCCCCCAGGGTAGGGCGAAGGGACGGCATTTTGTCGCAGGGGACGGCTAGGTTGCCGATATGGGCGGGCCGCGGATCGCAGAACCCAAACTGCATGTGGATATGGACGCCTTTTTCGTGGAGGTGGAAAGGCTGGACGACCCCACCCTGCGGGGCAGGCCGGTGGCGGTGGGCGGGGACGGCCTGCGGGGGGTGGTGGCCTCCGCCTCCTATGAAGCCCGGGCGTACGGGGTGCGGTCGGCCCTGCCCATGGTGCGGGCCAAGCGGATGTGCCCGGACCTGGTGGTGGTTCCCGGCCGCCATCACCGCTACGCCGAAGAATCGGAGCGGGTGTTTGCGGTGTTTGCGGACTTCACCCCGCTGGTGCAGGGATTGTCCCTGGACGAGGCCTTTTTGGACGTGAGCGGGTTGCGCTACCACTACCGGGACGCCCGGCAGGTGGCCGAGGCCATCCGGGCCCGCATCCTGGAAGAAACCGGACTGCCCGCCTCGGTGGGGGCGGCCTCCGTCCTCTACCTGGCCAAGATGGCGTCGGGGATGGCCAAACCGGATGGGGTGTTCGTGATAGCCGCCGGGGAGGAGAAGGAGTTTCTACGCGACTTGCCGGTGCGCAAGCTGTGGGGCGTGGGCCGCTCCACCGGGGCCCGGCTGGCCGAGCTGGGAATCGAGACGGTGGGGGATGCGGCCCGCACCCCGCTCCGGGTTCTGCGCCGTCGATTGGGCCGGGCGGCGGGGGAGCATCTGCATCAACTGGCGCAGGGGCTTGATCCCCGGGAGGTGGAAGTCTCCTCCCGGATGAAATCGGTTTCCGCCGAAGAGACCTACGCGGCCGACATCACCGACCGCTCCGCCCTGGAAACCGAACTGTTGCGTTTGTCGGATCGGGTTTCCTGGCGGTTGCGCGCCTGCGGCCTGTCCGGTCGCACGGTTTCCATCAAAGTCCGCTACTCCGATTTCACCACCATCACCCGCTCCGAAACCTGGGAGGCCCCCGCCAATCGGACGCGCGTCATCCACCAGGGGGCCTGCCGGTTGCTGGAGCGGGCGCAGACCGGGGGCCGTCCGGTGCGGCTCTTGGGGGTGGGGGTGGGCAACCTGTCCGGGGAGGACCAGCCGGCGCAACAAGTCTTTTCCATGACCGGGGAGCGGGAGCGGCGCCGGGAGGACCTGGCCGCGGCGGTAGACGGGGCCCGGCGCCGCTTCGGGGCCGGGGTCCTCCGTCCGGCCCGCCTCTTTGCGGGCCCGCCCCCGCCGGCCGACGGAGAAAACGGGGAGGAAGGTCCGGCTTAAAAAAACAAACAGCGTATAATGGGACCCGTCCCCGGCGCGGGGAGCAAGCGGAGTAGGCAAAACAACGGAGCGGCGACAATGGCGCTGAGCGAGCACGAACGGAAAATCCTCGACGAGATAGAACGCCAGTTCAAAAAAGAGGGTCCCGAGATTACGGACGAGATCTCGGATTACGCCTCTTTTTCCCACCGGTGGATACGGTTTTCGGTGCTGGGCACGGTGGTGGGGGTGATCCTGCTGTGCACCTTTCTGTTCAGCGTGCAGTTGGCCCTCTTCGGGTTCGGCTTGACGGTGGTGTCGGTCAGCGCCCTGGTCACGATCCACCGCCGGGAGCGGCGCCGGGCCGCCGGGCGGGACGGCCTGAAGTTCGACCCGCGCTTCATCCGCCGGTTTTTTCACAGCTGATTGTCGACGGCGGCGGTCGCGGGCGGGGCGGAGGCGGGCGCTTGTTTTTCTTTCGCGATTTATCCGCCGGTTTTTTCACGGCCCGGTTTTTTTTGACTACGATTGCCGTAGGCGGAGCAGGCAAACACGACGGCGAACCGGCCTCCCCCCGTTGGGGCTCCCCGGGTTTGTTGCGCCTTCCCGCCCGACTACAGCCGGACAGCGGGCGGGCAACGCCCCGGGGATGCCAGGAGTAAGGGTTTGCAACAAGGATTCACCGCCAAACAAGCGTCGCGGCTGACAAACTGCACCGAACATCAACTTCGTTACTGGGACCAGGTGGGATTGGTCCCGCCGTCGGTGCAATCCACCAACCGACGGGCGGGCAAACGGCGCCTGTACTCCTTCCCGGACCTGGTGTCGTTGCGGGTGGTGCGCAGCCTGTTGGACAGCGGGATGTCCTTGCAGCGGGTGCGCCGGGCCTGGGAGTACCTGCGGAGGCACGGCGACATCGACCGGCATTTGAGCGAGGTGACCCTGGTAACCGACGGGTACACCATCTTCCAGCGGGGGGAGGATGACCAGTTGCTGGACGCGTTGCGCAACGGCCAGCTGGCTTTTCTGGTGGAGGTGGGCAAAGTGACCCGTCGGGTGGAGGAAGACGTGACCCGGTTTGAACTGGACCGGGAGCGCTTCTTGGAGTTTCTGCGCAGCGGAGAGGAAGATGTCCGCGGTCAAAGGCGGCGCCGCCGGGCGGCGGGCGGCTAATCGGGCGGCGGGTCCCGCAACGGGCCCGGCGGGGGGTTGAACCGTGATGGGCGGGGTCGTGTTGCGGGCGGTCTTGCGCCGGCCCGGTTTGGCGGCGGAGGCGGCGCGCCTGGCGGCCGCCGTCGCTCCCCGCGGTTGGTGGCGTCGTCCGCCGCATCTCCCCCTCCCGGATTCCGAATATCGGCAGTGGCGGTTGACCACCGCCTACGGGCGGGGGGACCGGGAGCCGACCGTCCGGGAAATGGAGGAGTTTCTGGCTTGGCGGCGGCGGTTGCGCCGGGCCCGCGCCCGGTGAAACCGGGGCGCGGTTCCGGCCGTCCGCCGGGCTTGGTAAAGTTAAGTCGGCGCCGGGGGGCGGGGGGAGGGCGAGTGCCGAAAGCCGTACATGAAAGCAGGAAAGGAAAATGGCCGAACGAGCGTTGGTGCTCAACGCAACCTATGAACCGCTGTCCATAGTCAGCAGCCGCCGGGCCGTGGTGCTGGTGTTGCGCGACAAGGCGGACACGGTGGCCCCCGCCGATGTCACCTGGCACGCCGCCGACCGCAGTTTCGAGGTGCCGTCGGTGGTGCGCCTGCGCAACTACGTGAAGGTGCCGTACAACCGCCGGGTTCCGCTCACCCGCACCGCGGTGTTCGCCCGCGACGGCCACCGTTGCCAGTACTGCCGGGCCCCCGCCGAAAGTCTGGATCATGTGATCCCCAAGTCGGGCGGCGGCGAACATTCCTGGGAGAACGTGGTGGCCTGTTGCCGCCGGTGCAATATGCGCAAAGGCGACCGGTTGCCGAACGAGGCGGGCTTGAAACTGACCCGCACTCCCTCCACCCCCAACTATCAGGGATGGCTGTACGCCGCCCTGGGCCGCAGTCGCGACCCGCGCTGGGTTCCCTACTTGCTGGCCGAACCCGCCTGACCCGTCCTCGCTGGGCCCGGCGGAGCCGGCGACCCGGTAACATGGTCCCGTTGCCGATGCCGAGACGGAGGTGAAAAATGGCCGTTCAATCCATGATGACGCCCTTGGGGACGCCCGCTCCCGACTTCGACCTGTTGGATACGGTGAGCGGCCGGCGGATGAGCCTGGCCGACTTTCAGGACGCCAAAGCCCTGGTGGTCATGTTCATCTGCAACCACTGCCCGTACGTGATCCACATTCGGGAGGGCTTGGCGGAGTTCGGGCGCGACTACGCCGACCGGGAGGCGGCCGTGGTGGCGGTCAGCTCCAACGACGCCGACAACTATCCGGACGACGCCCCGCACCGTTTGGCGGAGACGGCGCGGGAGGCGGGTTACGCCTTTCCGGTGCTGTACGACGAAACCCAGGAGGCGGCCTTGGCGTACAAGGCGGCGTGCACCCCCGACTTCTACGTGTTCGACTCGGGCCGCAAGCTGGTTTACCGGGGGCGCTTCGACGAAGCCCGGCCCAACTCGGCGGCGCCGGTGACCGGGGCCGATCTGCGGGCGGCGGTGGAGGCGGTGTTGGCCGACCGTCCCGTTTCCCCGGAGCAGAAACATTCCATCGGGTGCTCCATAAAATGGCGCCCCGGCGTCGACCCCGGCTACTAAAAATGAGATACGCGGCGATCGTTCATGAAGAGGAACAGGGGGGTTACTGGGCGGAAGTCCCCGACTTGCCGGGATGTTTCACGCAGGGCGACACCATGCGGGAACTGGAAGAGAACCTCCAGAGCGCCATTGCTTTGATGTCGGCGGCGGATTCACCCGAGCCGGCGGGGAACCGCCGTCCGGACGGGGATTGAGCTGGGCGGGCGCGAGGCTTGGTCCTGGAAGGTTTTAGGCGAGCAGTTGTTTTTGCAGGGGGGCGGGGAAGCGGACTTTGAAACGGGCGTCGCCGATCAGGGTTTGCAGACGGTGGGCGGCCTGTTGGATTTCGTCCCGTTGCCCGGGGCTGACCGAAGTCAATAACCGGAGCGCGATTTCCCCGTCCGGGCGTTGCGCCCAGCCGCCCGCGATCCGTCCGTCGGCCCACACGGTGGGACCGGCGTTGCCGTTGCGGTCGAACAGCAGGGGAGCGTGCTCCGGATTCAGATACCAGTCCTTGCCTTTCCAGCCCATCACGGTCGGGTCCAGGCCGGGCAACAGGGCCGTCCACGGCGCGATTTCCCCGGACGGCTGGTCGTCGCCCTCGTTCACCCAGGCCGGCCCCCCGTTGAGCCGCACCTCCCGCGCCCCCGCCCGGTGCAGGGCGCGGCGGGTTTTGGCCGCCGTCCAACCGGTCCACCACCGCAAGTCGGTTTCCGGGGCGGGGCCGAACCGGTCCAGCCACCGCCCGGTTATCTCCGCCGCCGCCCGCTCCGGGTCCTCCCCGGCTACGCCTTCCGGGAACCGGTCGGTCATCGGCGCCCACCGGTATTGGGAGCTGGTCCAGGATCCGCCCCCCGGCCGCCCCCGCACGATCCTCCCTTCCAACCCCAGCAGGAACAGCAAGCGGGCCAAGGCCGACTGGGCGGCGTTGTAGGGCTTGCCCGGGGCCAGGTCCAGCATCACCCGCAGGTCGGGCGCTTCTTGGCCGAGGGTGCGGGTGTCCGCCTCCCCCCGGCGACGCAGGATTTCCAGCACCCGTTCCGCGGCGGTCTCCATCCAGGCCCGGCCGTCCTTTATCCCGCCCTGCTCTTCCAGAAGTTTCACCATTCTCGTCCGTTCTTTGCCCAGGATATCGACGGTGGCGGCGGCGTGGGCGAGGCGGGCGGTGTGCGGGGTGAACACCCAGATGGTGCGGCGCATGGCGTGATGGCGGAGCAGGCGGTGGTCCTCGTAGAGGGCCCTGTTCACCGCCTGCAACGAGGAACGCGCCATCCGGGCCGCGGCCGACAGGTAAACCGAAACCGGGTCGCTGGAATGCAGGCCCACCAGGGATTCGGCGATGGCGGCCGGGTCGTCGGTGCGGGCCCCGGGGAGCAAGCGGTGCCGGCGGGCCAGGCGTCGCCGTCGTTCCTCGTCGCCGAAGACGGCCCCCACCGCGCTATGCGGACTGACCCAGCAGGGCGGTCAAGTCGCCGGCGACCCGTTTCCAGTGCCGGCGTTGCGCCTCCCGTTCGGCGGGCCCCGCCAGCCGCTCCTGATGGAAACGGATCCCGGTGCGATCCCCCTTGTCTTCCAGGGCGATCTGCACGGTGGTGTCGTGGTCCCAGTCGGCGGGGCGCCAAGTGAGCCGGATGCGGTCGCCGGGGCGGAAGGAGCGCAACTCGCCGCACAGGCCGTCCGCCGTCCGGTAAGGCTCCCCTTTCGCCCCCCGGAAGTTGACCTCCTCCCCCAGCCACAAGGCCAGCCCGGCCGGGCTGACCAGGGTCCGCCACACTTCCCCCGCCGGATGTCCGACGGTGACGGACACGCCTATCTGCCATCCGGCGTCCTTGGTTTTACCGACCGGCATTTTGCTTCGTTGCTCCCGGTTGCTTGTTCCGCGTCGCTTGTTCCGCGACCGGCTCATTCTACTCCCGCCCCGGCCCCCTCCCGATGCGGACCCCGACCGCCTCCCCGCGCCGGGTCGCATCGGGACGGTACACTGGGAGGACGGCGCCGGGCGTAGTCAGGTTCAGGTCCCGGCGGGCGAAAGGAGGCGAATGATGCGCGTGTTGGCTGCTTTGGGGTCCGAGGCGGCGGGGGTTTCGGTTTCCCCGCAGGAGGCGGCGGAGGGGGCGACGGCGGCCGAGGAGGCCGGTTTCGAGGCCGCGTGGTGCCCCCATTTCAGCCGGGGATTGGATGCGATGACCCTGCTGGCGGCCGCGGCCGCCGTCACCGACCGCATCCAGCTGGGAGCGGGGGTCGTTCCCACTTATCCCCGGCATCCGGTCGCCTTGGCCCAGTCGGCGGCCACCGTGCAGCAACTGTCCGGGGGCAGGCTGACGCTGGGGGTGGGAGTGTCGCATCGTCCCCTCATCGAGGGCATGCACGGCCTGGATTACTCCAGCCAACTGGGGCACCTGCGGGAGTACCTGACCGTGTTGGACGGGTTGCTGACCGACGGCTCGTGTTCCTTCGCCGGCGAGCATTACCGGGTGGAGGCCGACATCACCGTGCCCGGAACCTCCCCGGTTCCCCTGGTGGTAGGGGCCTTGTCCCCGGCGATGAGCCGCTTGGGAGGGGAGCTGGCGGACGGAGTGACCACATGGCTGGCCGGTCCCCGCTCCCTGGAGCAAGTGGTGGTCCCGGCGACGGCCGAGGGGGCGGCGGCCGCCGGACGGGGGGCGCCGCGGGTGGTGGCCGGCATGCCGGTGGCTTTGGACGCCGACCGGGAGCGGGCCCGGCGGGCCGCGGCCGCCGTCTTCGCCCGTTACGGAACCCTGGTCAACTATCAGCGCTTGTTCGCGCGGGAAGGGGTGGACGGCCCGGAAGAGTTGGTGGTCATCGGCGACGAGGAACGGGTGCGGAGCGGGATCGGGGCCCTGTTCGACGCCGGGGCCACCGAAGTGTGGGCCATTCCGTTCGATACCGGGAGCGGCGTCTCCGCCACCGTCGACTTCCTGGCCGAGCTGGCCCGCGGCTGAGGCGGGGCGCCCTCAGCTGGTTAGCGGGGGGAGCGCACCGCCGCCTGCAGGGTTTCGAAACGGAGACCGGCCCGCAGGGCCTCCACCGCCAGCACCCGGGCCGGGTCGATGTTGCCCAGGTTGGCGTTGCGGCCGAACCTTTTGATGAACTCCGCCTGCTGATTTTTGAGGGGGGCCTCCCACACCAGCCGCTCCGCGGCCGCACCGGCCCCGTCGGCGATGGTCTCCACCGCTTCCATATCGACGCCCCCCGCCTCGTTGAACACCCCCACCCCCGTTCCCGACTCCCGCCCCTCCACCACCACCCATCCCGCTCCCCACTCCACATCCAGGCGGGCCTGTTCGGCCATTTGCCGGGCGGATGGTTGCGCCTGCGGGTCCTTTTTGCCCACCTCGCTGATCACCGTCAGGTCATGCTCAAGGGCCCGGGCGATGGCCCGGCGGCGCCGTTCGGGGGGCAGGTCGATGGTCCCCTCGGAGATTTCCACCGCGTTGAACCCCAGCTGGGCCGCCCGGCGCATGTACTCCCCTTCCCGATTCCGCCAGGCCGCCGCCTCGAACAGGGTCCCCCCCGGAAAAACCAACAACCCGGCTTCCCGCAACATCTCCAGCTTGCGCCGCAACACCTCTTCCGGCGCCAAGGCGGAAGTGCCGAAACTGAGTTTCCAATGGTCGATCCAACGGCCGGCCACCGCCAGCGCATCGGCCGCCTCGGCCGGTCCCAAGCCGCCGTCGATGACCATCGTCACCCCGCCCGTCCCGTCCCGTTGCAACCGGTCGGCCATCGCCTCCGGGGTGATGACCAGCTCGTGCCAAGCGGGCCGGTCCGGCTCCGCGCCCTGCGGGGTGCGGGTCACAGATCCTGCAGGTTCTTGGACCCGGCCCGCAACCGGGACAGCTGGATGAAATGGGTCGGGTTCAAGAACAATTCGTCCATTTCCGCCAACTGGTCCACGGTCAGCCCCCGCCGGTAGAGTTGGAAAAGGTACTGGAAGGCGTCCTTGCCCCCGTATCCGACATGATGCGCCCCCACCACCCGGCGGCTGGCCGAGTCGATGATCAGTTTCTGGAACCCGGACATGCGGGGCTTGGCGAACGCGTAGAGCATGGTGCGGTCGGTGGCGGGCAGGGCCACCTCCCATCCGTCTTCGCTGTCGGGCGGCATCTTGATGATGGTCACGTCCCCGTAGATTTCCCGGGCCTGCTCCTCGCCCAATCCGAACCAGGACACCTCGTAGTGGGTGTGCAGGAAGTCGGGGAACTCCGTAACCTCGTAGTGCACATCCTCTCCCATAATGTGACGGGAGGCGTACATTCCCGACTTGCGCGCCTTGAACATTTCCATGGGGGCCCCGATCAGGTCCCCGATGGCGTACACGTTGGGGACCGAGGTCTGCATTTGCGGGTTGACGATCACCGCCCCCTCTTCGTCCGTTTTCACCCCCAGAACGTCCGCCGCCATCTCCGAGTTGGGAATCTCCCCCAAGCCGTGGAACACGAAATCGGTTTCGATACGCCGCAGGCCGTCCGGGGTGCGCACGGTGATGGCCCGCACCCGCCCCGTTGCGTCCGCTTCCAGGCCCGTGGCCACGGACCCTTCCCAGATTTCCATGCCCTGCTCGCGCATCATGGTGATCGTATAGTCGCGGCTTTCCCCGTCCGGCAGGTTCTTCAGCAGTTGCGAACGCACCGCCATAATCGTGCGCCGTCCGGTGGCGGCGAAGAAGCACCCGTATTCCACCGCCGTCTTGGAGCCGCCCAGCACCACCACCGTATCCCCCGGTTCGTAGTCCAGGTCCTCCACCAGCGTCTCGTAGGTGAACACCCCGGGCAGGTCGGCCCCCGGACATTCCAGCGGGCGGGAGCGGGCCCCCAAAGCCAGGATCAGGTTGTCGGCGGTGAAAGTGCGTCCCGCTACCCGCACCGTGTGGGCGTCGATGATGGTCCCGGGGGCGTTCAGCACGTACTCCAGGTCCAGCTGTTCCTTGCTTTGGAAGTTCATAATGGCGTGGGGGGCGATGCGGCCCGCCCGGAACAGATCCACTATTTCCTTGATGGAGGTAATTTTCCCGTCCAGGTCGGGGAACCAGTATTGGCCGCCGAAAGTGCGGGCCAGCATCAACTCGGCCGCCACTTCGCTGAACAGGTGGTGGGGGACGCAGGCGTTGTGCGGGCAGGAGCCGCCCAGGAACGGCCACTGGTCGATGATCAGTTGCCGTCCCCCCATGGCCCGCATATAGGCGGAGCCGAAGCGCCCGGCCGCCCCGCCCCCTAAAAAGATGGCGTTGTAGGGGCGGGGGTCGCTTTCGTCCACGTTGAACACCACCCGCCGGTCGGCGGGGTCCTCCAGCATGGCGTCGATCTCCGGCGCCCATTCGTTGATGCTCAAGACCCGGTCGCGGATATCCCAGTTGACGGTGGCGGTCATTTGCTTTCCTCCTCCTTCGGTTCCGGTTCGCCGATGGTTATTTTCCAGTCTGCGGCCACCGCCCCCCGGCGATGGACCATTATCGGGTTCAAATCTATTTCCACTATATCGGGACGGGCCGCGATCAGGCGGCTGAGGGCGGCCACCGCCGCCGCCAAAGAGCCCGCGTCGGCGGGGGGCGCTCCCCGAAATCCGGTCAGCAGGCGAAAGCCCCGCAACTCTTCCAGCATGCGCATGGCCTCCGCCTCCCCGACCGGGGCCAAGGCCAGGGCGACATCCTCCCACAGCTCCAGGCGCACCCCGCCGGTGGCGGCCATCACCACCGGCCCGTAGGACGGGTCGCGCCGGGCCCCCGCCGCCATTTCCACCCCGGACAGTTGCGGTTGCACCAGAACCGCGCCGTATTCCCCGGCCAGTTCCCGAAAGGCCTCTTCCGCTTCCCCGGGGAGGCGCAAACCGGTGCGCACCCCGCCCTCTTCGGTGCGGTGGGCGATGGCCGGATCGGCCGTTTTCACCACAAAAGGCTCTCCCGCCTCGGTTGCCGCCCGCCGGACGGCGGCCGCCGTGGAGCACAGATGAGCGGGGGCGACGGCGATGCCGTAGCGGTTCAGCAACTCCGCCCCCTCGGCTACGGGCAACGGCCCGGGCGGAAAGGCGGGGGAGGGAGGGGGGGAGGGGAGCCGGGGAGGGGAGGGGGGCGTCTCCCGGATGCCGTAACGCACCGCCGCCCCCGCCGCCCGGGCGGTGCGCTCCGGCCATTCCAGACAGGGGATGCCCTCTTCCTGCAACGGATCGGCGTTGGGGCGAACCGCCCGGGGCCCCGCCCAGCATCCGTACACCGGGACCGGGACGCCCTCCGCCCGCAATTGTTTTACCGTCTCCGCCGCCGCCGCCAGGGTTTCCCGGTCCGCGGCCGCCCTTTCCAACAGCACCGGAATCACCAGGTCGACTTCCCCGGAGCGGGCCAGCTCCCCGATCAGCCAGGGGTACAGTTCGGCGAACCGGGACCAGACGGGGGTGATGTCCACCGGGTTGCCCGCGGCCGCAAAGGGCGGGAGACGGGAAGCGATTTTTTCCCGCAACGGTTCTGAAAGCCGGGGAACCCGCACCCCTTGCGCGCCGAGCATGTCCGCCAGTTCCACCCCCATGCCGCCCGAGTTGGTGATCACCGCCGCCCGGTCGCCCCGGGGCGGGGGCCCGGAGGACAGAACCTGGGCCGCGTCCAGCATCTCCAATCCGGAGTCGACCACCAGCGCCCCCGCCCGCCGCAACGCCGCCCGGTACAACCGTTGGTCGGAGGCCAGGGAACCGGTGTGGGAGAGGGCGGCCCGGGCCCCGTCTTGCGAAACCCCGGTTTTGAAAACGATCACCGGCTTGTCCGGGGCGATGCGGCGCACCGCCTCCGCCAGTTCCCGGCCGGCCGGAATCGATTCCAGGAGCAGGCAGATGACCCGGGTGCCGGGGTCGTCCCCCAGGTAATCCACCACCTCGTGGTCCGCAATGTCCAGCTTGTTGCCCGAGGCGTAAATTTTCCCGAACCGGATGCGGTCGTCCCGGGCCCGGGTGTGCAGGGCCATTCCGTAGGCCCCGCTTTGGGTTACGAGGGCGATGTCGCCCGGCCGGGAGAGGGGCTCGGCGCCGGTGAGGGAGGCGTTCAGCCCCCGGGCCGGGTTGAGGACGCCGAAGCAGTTGGGCCCCGCCACCCGCACCGTCCCCGCCGCCCGGCCCAGTTCCTCCTGCAGGGCCGCCCCCTCCGGGCCGGTTTCGGCGAAGCCCGCGGACAGCACCACCATCGCCCCCACCCCTTTGGCGGCCGCCTGCCGGGCCACCGGCGGCGCGGCCCGGGCCGGGACCGCCACCACCGCCAGATCCACTTCCCCCTCCACCTCCTCCAGGGAGGCCGCGGCCGGAATCCCCTCCACATGGCGGGCGGAGGGGGTGACCGGAATCACCTCACCGTCGAAGGAGGACAGGTTGCGCCACAGCAGGTTCCCCACCTTTCCCGGCTGGGCCGAGGCCCCCACCAGGGCCACCCGCCGCGGGTTGAAGAGTTTCTCCAGGCTCACGGGTCGGGGCTCACGGGTTGCTCACAGCGTAAAAGTCCGTTCCAACTCGTCCGCCCGGAACTCGCTCCGGCGCACTTGTAGCGGATCGATGCGGCGGATCAGTTCGATGGCGCCGCGCTCGGGGGGCTCCAGCGGGCCGAAGTCGGGGGCGGTGCGCACCGGGAAGCCGGTGCAACGTTCCACCTCGGCCAGGGTGGTATCGGGGAAGATGCGACGCAGGCGGGCATGCCCGTCTGGGAAGTCGAACACCCCCAGTTCGGTCACCATCCACTCCGGTCCGCCGCCGGCATATCCCAGTTCCGCCCTGGTTCCGGCCGGGGTGCGGTGGCCGAGGTCGGTGATGAAATCGCATTCCTCCACCAGGCACCGGCCGGGGCGGTGATTGGTACTCCAGATGGTTATGGCCCCCACGGTGGCCGATACGTTGCATCCGCCCCCGCCTCCCCCCATTTTCACCTTGGGGCGGGGCATTCCCCCCACCGCCGTCAGGTTGGCGTTGCCCCACGGGTCGATTTGCGCCCCGGACAGGAACATCCGGTCGATGTCGCCCCGCATGGCCGCGTCGAAAAACTCCTCGAAGCGCATGGAATAAACGGATCCGGTCTTCAGGGCAAGTTCGTTGCCGGTGGGGGGGATGAAAGGCGGGGAGGGGTCCACGGCGTACATCGCCCCCTCGATGAGCATCATGTCGGGGGCGGTGGTGCGCTTGGCCAGATGCATGGCCACTTGGGCGCAGGGGCTGGCGAACCCGTGAAAAACCGCCTCCCCGTCCCGTATGGTGCGGGCCAGCTCGTACACGAACCATTCATCGCAGGTGAACTTCATCGGAAAAGTTCCATCCGGGCCGGGTCTGATCCGTCCGGTCGGGCGAGACGTTCCAGCCGTTGCGGGCCGATCAGCCGCAGGTAGCCCTCCTCGTCGGTTCCGGTAACGTATTTGTCCAGGTAGGCGGCCGCGTCTCGGGGGCCGGCGGCGGCGGCTCGCACCCATTCCGCAATATGGGGGCGGTCGTAGGCGTACGCCGGGGAGCAGGAGGCGGGGTGCGCCCCCCAGGGGCGTTCCGTCACCGCCGCCACGTAGTGGGCGGGGATGACGATCCCCGCCGCGGCCACCTCCCCGGCGGGGGCCAGCCGTTCCACGGTGGCCACCACCTGCGCGCCCGCGGCCGCCAGCCGCTCATCCAGGACGAAGGGCTGGTCCAGATGCAAGTTGCCCGCCCGGTCTCCCAGCGGGGCGTGCACCAGGACCGCGTCCGGGCGCAGGGCGGGGACCGCTACCAGCCGCTCCCCGGTGAACGGACAGACGACCTCCCCGTATTCGGGATGCAGGTCGCGGATTCCGGTGGCGGCCACTCCCCGCACCGGCAGGAAAGGCAACCCCATCTCCGCCGCCCGGATCTGGGTGAGGATGGTGTCGCAACAGCTTTCCCGCACTTCCAGCAGGCCCTTTTCGGCGGCCCGGCGGAAGGCGGGGGCCAAGCCGTGGTCCTGTTCGAAACCCACGTAGCTTTGTTCGCAAACCTTGACCAGGCCGGCCGCGATCAGCAGTTCCATGTCGATGGAGTGGGCGGAGCCGATGATGTGCAAATCGCCGATCCCCTGCCGGATCAACTCCCGCACCAGGGCCATCGGCAACCGGGCCGACAGGCCGCCCCCCAAGGCGATCAACCCGCCCCGGGGGACCAGGCGGGCGGCGTCCTCTAGGCGGGTCGTCTTGTCGGGGGCGAGGTGGAAAGGCACGGCGGGCTTCTTGTGACGGGGCGGCTACCAGGCGGTCATTCCGCCGTCCACCGTCAAGATGGTTCCGGTGGCGAACCCGGCCTCCCCGGAGGCCAGAAACAGGGCGGCCCGGGCGATGTCGACCGGTTGGCCGAGGCGGCCCAGCGGGTATTTGGCGGCGGTCAGCCGCAGGCCTTCCTCCAAGTCTCCGCCCCCCCGTTTGAGCAACAAGGGCTCCATAAGGGGGGTGTGGACGGTGCCCGGACAGATGGCGTTCACCCGGATTCCGTCCCCGGCCAAGTCGACGGCCATGGAGCGGGTCAGGGACACCACCGCCCCTTTGGCGGCGCAGTAGGCGGCGATGCCGGCCACCCCCACCAGGGCGGCCACCGAGGCCTGGTTGACGATCGCCCCCCCGCCCGACTCCCGGAGGCGGGGAACGGCCGCCCGGGAGGTGAGGAAAGTCCCTTTTACGTTCACCGCAAAGCAACGTTCCCAGTCCGCTTCCTCGGCTTCGGCCACCGACCCGACCGAGTCCACCCCGGCGTTGTTGTACACCGCATCTAAGCGTCCGAAACCGGAGAAGGCCGCCTCCACCGCCTCCCCGATCTGTTCCGCCTGCGACACGTCGGCCGTCAATGCCAGGGCCCTCCCCCCGGCGCCGGCGATGCGGCGGGCGGTTTCCCCGGCCGCCTGCGGGTCGATGTCCACCGCCGCCACCGCCGCTCCCTCCTCGGCGAACAGAAGGGCCGCCGCCCGGCCAATGCCGGAACCGGCCCCGGTGATCAAAGCGGATTTTCCCTGCAGTCTGCTCATACCGGCCATTTTACCCTGCGGCGGCTCTGCGTCCCGGGGTCGGCGCATCGGCTCCGCCCTCCCGCCTGTCGTAGCTTCCGTCTAGCATCTCCGGCCGTAAGCGCGTAAGCGGAAAGGCGTTTGGGAAGGCGGCGGAGCCATGGGCGTAGCGGTGGTGACGGGCGGGGGGTCGGGAATCGGGCGGGCGGCCTGCGCCCGGCTGAACGAGGAGGGTTTCACCCTGGCGGTGCTGGACGTGAACGGGGAGGCGGCGGAGGAGGCCGCGGCCGGGGGGCTGGGCCTGGAGACGGACGTGTCCGATCCGCAACAGACGGAGCGGGCCTTCGCCGTCATCGAACGGGAGGCGGGGCCGGTGGAGGTTCTGGTCAACAACGCGGGCATCACCGGCTCGGCGGCCGCCGCCCGCCTGCACGAAACTCCCTTGGCGGAGTGGGAGCGGGTAATGGAGGTGAACGTCCGCGCCCTTTATCTGTGCTCCCGGTTGGCGTTGCGCGTTATGCTCCCCCGCCGGTCGGGGCACATCATCACCCTGGCCTCGGTGGCCGGAATGTCCCCCTTTCCGGGGCGGGCCGCCTATTCGGTTTCCAAAGGGGCGGCCTTGCTGTTGGCCAAGTCCATCGCCCGCGACTACGCCGCCGACGGGATCCGCTCCAACGCCGTCTGTCCGGGAATGGCGGAAACCCCGATGACCGCTTGGCGCCTCAGCCAACCGGAGTTGCGGGAGGCCGTCGAATCCCGCATCCCCTTGGGAAGGGTGGCCCAGCCGGAGGACATCGCCGAGGCCATCGCCCTGTTGGCCGCGGGGCGCCTGTCCTATATGACCGGCCATGCCCTGGTGGTGGACGGGGGCTGGTCCATCTGGTGACCCGGTGAGCGGGGACTTGCCGCAACATCGGGCGCGGGCCGCGGCGCCGGTGAAAAAAGAATTTCCCATTTTTCGCCCCTTGCTGGGAAAAGAGGAGGTACGATA
Organism: Candidatus Spongiisociaceae bacterium; assembly: GCA_965243835.1. Taxonomy (GTDB): domain Bacteria; phylum Actinomycetota; class Acidimicrobiia; order Spongiisociales; family Spongiisociaceae. The sequence continues at coordinate 1,879,105 of OZ251578.1, read as the reverse complement.
AGCGGAGCGCCGCCATCGCCGCGTCGGCGACGGAGGCGGCGGAAGCAAGAGTTCAAGAGTTAAGGAGGCGATATGCAGATCAGAGGCTCAGAGGTTACGATTCCCACCTCCATGGTGGGGAACTACCCCAATCCGAGATGGTGGGACGCCCACTGCGTCCGCTCCTGGACCGGCGATCAGGAACCGCCCGACGCCTTTGTGCGGGAAGCGTTGGAGGACGCGACATCGGCCTTGGTCACCGACCAGGAAAACGCCGGTTTGGACATCATCACCGATGGCCGACTGCACGGGGACAACTACGCCGACCAGGCCCTTTATTACTACTACAAGCGCCTCGGCTACGACCTGAAAGGCGGTTATCTGGGCTTTCCCATCTACAGCAGGTTGCACGCCGGAACCCTCACCGAAGAGGTGGGGCGGCGGGGGGCGATAATGGTGGAGCAGGCCCGCGCCCTGCGCCGGGCCACCGACAAGCCCACCAAGGTGCAGTACACCGGGGTGCAGGTGCTGGCCCAGGCCACCAACGACCTGTTCTACGACAACCCCTACGACCGGGCCATGGCCATCGCCGCCGCCGTCAACGAGGACATCCTGGAAGTGGACGCGTTGGGGATCGACTTCATCCAGCTGGACGAGTTCACCTGGCCCTACTTCTACGAGGACTGGGCCATCGAGGCCTTCAACCGGGCGGTGCAGGGCGTGAAAAACGCCCAGATTATCGTGCACATCTGCTGGGGCAACTGGGGCGGCACCCCCGCCTATATGCCGGATGACACGGTCGGGTCGGAGGGCATCTTCGACCTGACCATTCGGGAGGGAGACGAACCGGCCGCCACCGCCTCCATCGTCCCCCAGGCGTACGGGGCCGATATCAACGTGCTCAACCTGGAGAACTGCGGAAGGCGTTCCGATGACCTGTCCGGCTTGGAGGTTATCAAGAACCACCCGTTGCCCGACAACGTGATGTTCTGGGCGGGCGTCATCGACGTCAAGTCCACCATCACCGAAACCGCCGAGCAGGTGGCGGGCCGCATTCGCCGGCTGTTGGAGTACATTCCCGCGGACCGGCTGGGGGTCACCACCGATTGCGGTTTGATTCTGCTCCAGCGTTATATCGCAGTGGACAAGTTGCACGCCTTGGTCTCGGGGACGGAACTGGTCCGTTCCGAGCTCGGCTAGTCCCGAACACGGCGGAACCTCCCCCGGTGCGCAGTGACCGCGCCCGGGGGAGGCTCTCCGCTAGATTGAGAAGTTATGGCGGTCGAACAGCCCACCCCCAACGCCCGGGCCCATCCCTACCGCGGCTTGTCGGTGCAACATGTGGACCGCACCCCGCACCCCGATTTCGTTTTGGATTATCTGCTGGGCCGGGAGGTGTACCGCCGCACCGACTACGTCGCCCTGGTGCACGGCTCCGAAGCTTCTTTGGCGGCGGTGACCAGGGCCGAGGCGGATCCCGGGGACTTGTTCGCGCCGGTGGCGGAAGCGGCGGTGTGGTCCGGGCCCGACGCCACCTTGCTGGTGGAGGACCCGGCGGCGGACGTGGGCAACGCCACTTCCCTGGCCGAGGCCGCCTTGGCCCGGGCCCGCCCCGGGGTGTCCGGGTTTTTGGTTAAAGGAAAGTTCGAGCACGTCAATTTTATTTGGGAACCCTCCCCGTTGCGCATTTACGTAACCGAGGTGACTCCCCCCGACCCGCCCAAACTGCTGGAGCAGGCCCGGCAGGCGGTCGCTTTCGACGAGGACCTGCCCCCCTTGGAGCTGACGCTGGACGCGGTGACCTTCACCGAGTTGGCCGGTTCGGCCCCCGGCTCTTCTTCCCCGCCCTCGTACCTGGTGCCCTGCCGGGGGGCGGGCTTGGAACTTCCCGGCGAGTTGTCCTACCTGGACACCCGCCCCGCCGACCGCGGGGACTGGGTGATGATCGGGTGCGAACGTTCCCGACAGTTGCACCGCCATTTTTACGGGGACGACCCGCCGCAGATCGACATCTGCCCCAAGAGCCGGGTGGACGCCCTCCCCGGGCGGGAGGGGCTGTGGCTGGTCAAATGCTGCCTGCTGGAACGGGGCGCCGAATTCGAGCCGGGCCGGGCGGTGGTGCCCTGGGGGGCGAACCTGGACGAGGTGCGCCGCGCCCTGCGCCGTCTGGCCGGGGTGGAAACCCCGCTTCCGGTCGGATGAGCATATTTCTGGGGGACTCCATCGTCTACGGCCATCTGTGGGCCACCGACGAGGCGAGGGGGATTTTGGGGGAGGAGGCCCGTTTCGCCTCCTGGTTGGAAATTTTGGCCTGTTTGGCCGAGGCGCAGGCGGAACTGGGCATGATCCCGCCGGAGGCCGCCCGGGCCATCCGGGAGGAGGCGGGGAGGATGGAACTGGACCTGGAGCGGATAGCGGCCCGCACCCGGGCCACCAGCCACTCCACATTGGGGCTGATCGACGAGTTGCGCCGCCGTCTCCCGGAACCGGCCCGGGAGTGGGTTTACTACGGGGCCACCGTCCAGGACTTAAGCGACACCTGGACGGCCCTGGTAATGCGCCGGGCGGGGGATTTGCTGGACCGGGATCTGCTCCGCATCCGGGAGGCGGCCCTGCGGCTGGCCCGGGAGCATCGCGCCACCCCCATGCCGGGGCGCACCCACGCCCAACCCGGCCTGCCCATCCCGTTCGGGTTCAAGGCGGCGGTGTGGGCGGACGAGTTGGCCCGCCACCGGGAACGGCTGGCCCAGGGGCGCCGTCGGTGGGAGACGGCGCAGTTGGGCGGGGCGCTGGGAACCATGCATTTTTGGGGGCGGGAGGCCCGGCCGCTCTTGGAGTCCTTCGCCCGCCGTCTGGGGCTGGGGGTCTCCGACATCGCCTGGATCACCAGCCGGGACCGCCCGGCTGAGTTCGCGTTCCTGCTGGCCGCCTGCGCCTCCACCATCGCCAAAATCGGCAACGAGATTATGGAGTTGCAACGGCTGGAGGTGGGGGAGGTGCGGGAGCCGTTCCTTCCGGGGACGGTGGGCAGCATCACCATGCCCCAGAAACGCAACCCGGAGTTCTCCGAACATTTGGACACGCTGGCCAGGTTGGTGCGAGCGGCGGCGGGCGTGATGCTCGAGGGAATGGTGCAGTTGCACGAGCGGGACGGCCGGGGCTGGAAGGCGGAATGGGTCGCCCTGCCCGAGGCGTGCGCCATGACCTTGCGTTCCACCGGCTTGGCGGCGGAGTTGCTGGAAGGGTTGGAGGTGGACGAGGAGCGCATGCGGGACAACCTCGCCGCCCGGCGGGGCTTCGTGTTCGCCGAGCCGGTGATGAGGGCCTTGGCCGACCGGGTGGGCAAGCACACCGCTCATGAAATCGTATACGAGGCGGCGATGGCCGGGGTGGAGTCCGGCGCTTCGTTCGCGGACGCACTGTTGGCCGATGAGCGGGTCGCCGCCCATCTGGACCTGGCGGGGATCGAGGAACTGTTCGACGTGGAGCGGGCGCTGGGAGCGGCCCCCGAAATCGTGGACCGGGTGACGGGGGACGGAGTTTGAGAGCCGGGATGGAGACTTCCCCCGACCCGTCCGCCGACCCTTTTCTGCCCGCCTTGCCCACCCCTTTGCACCGGGCTCCCCGTTTGTCGGAGGAGCTGGGGGCGGAGGTGTGGTTGAAGCGGGACGACCTGACCGGTCTGGGTTTGGGGGGCAACAAGGCCCGCCCGTTGCAGTATCTGCTGGCGGACGCCGAGCGGCGAGGGGCCGACCATTTTGTGACCGGCGGCGGCCCGTCCTCCAACTGGGTGTTGACGGCGGCTACGGGGGCCATGCGGCGCGGTTTGCGGACGGAGGTTGTTCTGTTCGGGGACGGGGAGGGGCCCGAGCCGGGGTGTTTGCGCTTGTTGCGCCGCCTGCCGGGGGTGCGGATTGTTTTTACCGGGGACCCGGTGCGGGCCTCGGTGGACCCGGTGTTGGAGCGGCGGGCGGCCGAGATTCGAAAGCGGGGCGGCTCCCCGTACGCGGTGGGCAGGGGCGGGGCCTCCCCGGTGGGGGCCCTGGGTTACATCGCCGCCGTCGCCGAGATCGACTCGCAACTGGCCGACTTGGAGGCGGGAACGAACGCCGCGGTGAAGACGGTGTGGCTGCCGGTCGGCTCGTGCGGCACCATGGCCGGGCTGGTGGCCGGACATTCCCGTACCGGGGCGGAACGGAGGATAACGGGGGTGTCGGTGCATCGTTCCCCGGCGGAGTGCCGGCGGCGGGTGGCGGAAATTTCCGATGGGGCCCTGGATGTGCTGTCTTGCCCCCCGTCCCGGAGGAGGGCGGTGCGCTGGGAGGTGAGGGACGGACTGTCCCCCGACCCGGGACGGGTGCGGGCGGCGGCGGAGTTGATGATGCGCACCGAAGGTATTTTCCTGGACGATGAGTTCGGCGGCCCCGCCCTAGCCGGCTTGGCGGCATCAATGGAAAGGGAAGGGGAGGGGGCAACGGACGCTCCGGTGTTGTTGCTGGTGACCGGCGGTGCCCCCGCCCTGTTCGACGAGATTGCGGACGCCGAGGTCCGACCGAATCGCCCCGTCCCCTCTTCGGCAAGCGCCGCGACGCCGGGCTCCGGTCGCCGGTGATTAGCAACCCGTCTTCGTTCGGGCCGAGCGCGCCTGACCCCGGAGCTCCTGGTCGTTGGGGCGGTATGGGAGACGGCGCCGCTTCCCTGGGTAAACGCCGCGACCGGGAGGCAAGCGGCGGAGGGCGGGCGGCCGCGGTAAACAATCTTCTCACCGGGATAGGCGGCGGCGAAGACGCGTCCCGTATGCACCCGGATGCGACGCGGGCGGAGCGAGGGCGGGGCGGGTTTGGCGGAGGAGGCGAATCATGAGCGGGGCGCCGGAGGGTTATTTGGGGGCGGAGGGCCGGTTGGGCGGCGGGCCGTCGCCGGAGCTGGTGGAGGCCGGTTACCGGTTGGAAATCGCCGATGCCCGGTTTTTGCACCGGGGGCTGTGCCTGGCCGACCTGGCCCACATCTTGGAGTTGCGGGAGATCGGGGTGATGCCGGCGGCGGCCGCCCGCGCCCTGTGCCGGGAGGTTCTGGATTTCTTGGCTACTCCGGCGGAGGAGTTCCCCTACCGTCCCGAATACGGGGACGCCTACAACAGCCGGGAGCGGGAGCTGGAGCGGCGCTTGGGCGGGGAGGCCGGGTGGTTGCCCGCCGGGCGCACCCGTCGCGAGGCGGGGCGCATCGCCTTGCGCCTGGCCCTGCGGGAAGGTCTGCTGGATTGCCACGAGGCGGCGGCGGAACTGGCGACGGTCCTGGCCGGGCGGGGCCGGGAGTTGGCCGAGGTGACCTGGAACGATGTCACCTACCTGCAACCCGCGCAGCCTTCTTCCTTCGGTTACTACCTGGCCGGTTTCGGGGAGGGGGCGGTGCGCGATTTGGAACGGATCCGGGCCTGCTACCGGCTGGTTAACCTGTCCCCGGCCGGTTCCGGAGGGGTGGGCGGAACCGCCATTCCCGTGGATCGGGTGCGGCTGGCCGGGCGTCTGGGGTTCGACGCCCCCACCGCTCACATCCGGGACGGAATGTGGTCGGCGGATGCCTTGGCGGACGCGGCGGCAGCGGCCGCGCAAGCCGTTCTCACCGCGGACCGCCTAGCCGAAGACCTGGAAATTTTCGCCAGCCCCCAGTTCGGGTACGTCCGTTTGGGCGGGGGGTCGTCGCGGGCTTCGGTTTTTCTTCCCCAGAAACGCAATCCCTACGCCTTGGCGGTGATCCGGGGCGGGGCGGGAACCCTGATCGGGCGGGCGGCCGGTTTGCTGGCCACGCAACGCACCCCGTCCGCCCGCACCGACAACTGGCTGTACGCCTACGGGGAGACGGTGGGGGCGGCGGAGACGGCCGCCCGCCTGTTGCGGCTGGCCGGGGAGACGGTGCGGGAGATGGAGGTTGATAGGGAGGCGTTGTCCGCGTCGGCCGGGAGGCACGGCTCGCTGGCGGCCGACTTGGCGGAGCGGCTGACGATGGAGGGCGGGTTGGACTATCGGAGCGCCTATCGAATAGCGGCCCGGGCGACGGCCGTCGCCGAAGGGAGCGCCGGGGGCGGGGATGGGGCGGGGGAGTGGCCCGGGGCGGATGACTTGCGGCGGGCGGCCGGCGAGCTGGGCATCGACTTGGGGGCAACGGAGGTGGGGGCGGCCCGGGCGGCGACGGGAGAGCCGGGGCGGATAGGGGCCGAACGGCTGGCCGTTCGGGACGCCCCCGGTTCCTGCGCCCCGCACCGGGTGCGGGAGCATTGCCGGTCGCTGGAGGAGCGGACCGCGCAGGCCCGGCGGTGGTCGGAGAAGGCCCGCTCCCGAAACGAAGCCGCCGCGCAACAATTAACGGCCGCCGCCCGGCGCTTGACGGAGGGAGAGTAGTTATGCCGGTTCTGCTATTGGAATGCCCCGATTGCGGCCATCGCTTTCGATCACTGGTGGTGGAAGGGGCCAAAACCCCCGCAGTGTGGGTATGTTCCCGGTGCAAAAGCCGCCGCGCCGCCCCGGTAGGCACCGATTCTTCCTCCGCTCATCCCTGGGCGGACGGCCCCTTGGACGCCTGTTGCGGTTAAACTGTAGACGGCCGTTAGGTTGTTGACGGTCTGCTGGTTGGCAGGTTTCCTCCGAGGCTTTGTGTGGGATCGGTGGTCGCGGTAGTAGCTAAGCCTGTCGTAGAGAGCTTGGGTATGGTTTTTTCGTCGGGCCCGAACGTAGGTGATGCTTGGTGGCCGGCGGTTCTTCAACGACCCGGGTGAGGAACCCGGCCACGGTGGGGGCTTTATCGTCGGGGAGCGGCTCGGGGCAGGCCGAGCGGGTGTAGTCCCGTCGACGATGGAGTGCGCAATGGTCATCCCCCCCTTTGCTGGGCGACGTTTCCCCGTTCGTGCGCGGCGATCTTCTTAGTGTCCATATGCCCCAAAATCCCGCTGGGGAGTGTTCTTGCCGTATCCCCGTACGCTTGCGGGCAGGGTTTTTGGGTTCCCCGGTCAGCCTCCTCCTCCACCAGCACCCGCTTCACTATCTCCAAACGCCCTTCGTCGCCAATTGAGCATCACTATGAACCACGAATACCTCCTCCCTTGTCAGGGTTGCTTTCACACTCCATTGACACTAAGAGGCTTCACCTATGCACAACCAAACTGTTCAACAACGTCCCGGCCAACTACAGCTAGCGGGGTTCAGCAACCGGCAACGTGCGTTCGCGGGTGACATGCGATGGGGGTACCGTCCGGGAGCAGATGGCGGGGGGCGGGCTTGTTTCCGTAGCGGGCGGGTAGGCGCCGCGTCAGGTCGGCGCGGCGCGGGCGGGGGGTTTGGTCGGTCTGCGCGCAGGGGTTGGGGGCGCGGGCGGTGGCGGTCCGGGGCGGGGGCGGGTTTGCCACTTGTTTCCGGTTTTGACCAGTTCCCGGTTGTGTTCTTGCAGCTCGCGGTGGTGGGGTCCGCATAGGGAGACCAGGTTGTCGATGTCTGTGGGGCCGCCGTCGTACCAGTCCCGCAGGTGGTGCAACTCGGTGCGGTGAACGGGAGCGTCGCACCGCACGCATCCCTTGTCCCGCACCGCGGCCGCCAGGCGTTGCGCCCGGTTGCCCAGTCGTTGGTTGCGTCCCAGCCACAGCACGCGGCCTTTGCCTCCGAAGATGATCCCGCACACGGACGCGTCGGGGGAGAGGTTGCCCAAAACGGAAGGCGGAACCGGCCCGGCGCCCAGGATTTCGCACTCCCCATCCGGGCGGGAGCCGTCTAACCTGCCCAGGTCGGCTACTACCACCACCTGCGTAGGTTCTTTACCCGACCCCCCGCGGTCGGGAAGGGGCTCCAGGGTGTGGGCGCGGCGGCCGGTTATCAGTTCCACCAAGGCGTCGGTCCGGCGTTGGTCGCTGGTGTGAACATCGTCGGGGTGAACCTCCCCGCCGGAGTCGTCGCGTCGTAGCAGGTCGGTGTGTTTGTCCAGGGCTTGCCGCACCTGCCCGAAGCTGACGTAGTCCATCTCGGCGTGCAGGATTCCCATCTCCAGTTCCTTGCTCCAAAACAGGTGCGTCTTCCGTTGCTTCTTCTGCCGCCCTAGCAACTCCTCGCCCCGGTCCGGGCTGTGGGCGTTGGCCCACCGGCGGGACCGCTTGCGGAAATCATCCGGGTTGGAGACCGCGGCCTCCGCCAACAACCCCCGGTTATCATCCACCTGCCGGGCTCCGCACTCCCCGGCGGCGTTAGCCAACGCAGTAGCGTTCGACATGGTGATCTCCCCCGCCTCCAGCTTGGCCCGCGTGTTGGGCATGTCCTCCAACCGCCGGGACATCCGCGACAGGTGCTTGGCCTCCCGGTTGGTAACCCCCAACTGATCCCGCAACACCTCGCCCGACCCGGCTCCCCCATCGGCGCGGCTGACCCGGCCGGCCAACTCGCATTTCAGGGAAGACACCTGGGCTTCGATTTGCCTGGTCGCTTCCGCCACCTGACCCAACTGGGCCCGGGACGACCCCGTTTCCAGCAACCGGCGCAGGGCGGCCATGATGTCGGCGTTGTCCGTCACGGCCCGGGCGCAGACCTGCTCGGGGGTTTCGGTTGGGGCGTGGTTGTTGTGTTGCATGGTGTTCACCTTACCGGGTGGGTGTGACATTTTACTTGTGTGTAGTGTATAACCGGATGGAGTAGTATTTTATTCCCATATTCTACCTTATTTTAAAAACATTGTCAAATCAACCACCCGCCACCCCCCGATGGAACCAGGTCCCTTGGACGCGCCGCCGCGACCCGACGCGGAAACCGCCCTATCGGCAACCCCTCGCCCCGGTTCGGGCGGTAGGCGCTGGCCCACCGACGGGACATCTGCGACCCCTGCTTGGCCTCCCGGTTGGCGACCCCAGATGATCCCGTAGTACCTTCGCCGGATCCGGCTCCGTTGTCGGTGTGGCTGAGCCAGCTGGCTAGGTCGCATTTCTCAGGGAGGACACTTGGGCTTTGATCTGTTTGGTCGCTTCCGCTATCTGTCCCAGATGGGCTCGGGAGGTTCCCGTTTCCAGCAGTCGACGCAGGGCGGTCATGATGTCGGCGTTGTCCGTTACGGCCCGGGCGCAGACCTGGTCGGGAGTTTCGGATGGATGGGGCGTGGTTGTTGTGCTGCATGTCGTTCACCTTAGGAGAGGGGTGTGACATTTTTTGGGGCCGCGACCCGACGCAGAAACCGTCCCCTTCATCAACTCCCCGCCTCGGTTTCAGACTGTGGGCGTTGGCCGCCGGCGGGACCGCTTGCGGAAATCATCCGGGTTGGCGGACGCGGCTTCGGTTGGCAATCCCTGGTTCTGGTCCACCTGCTTGGCTCCGCACTCGCGGGCGGCGTTGGCCAACGCGGTGTTTGACATTTCCCCCGCTTCCGGTTCGGCGCGGGTGTTTGGGCATTTCTTAGGAGGGGGTGTGACTTTTTTCGGGCGCGGAGAAGCCCCGACTTGCCGAACGACCCGGTTCCCCGGAGCGGGGGAGGGCGCCCTGTTTCCTCCGCCCCCCGGCTTGAAAGCCGGAAAGCCGGAGGCTCCAGGGCGGGAATGTCAGGGGGCGGGTTCGTACCAGCCGGAGCCGAAGATGAGGCCGTCCCGCCTCAGAACCCAGGAGTGTTTCTGCTCCAGTTGGTCGGAGTCCGGGTTGCGGCGGATGTAGTCCACCCACGCTCCCCGTTCGTCGGCGGCGGCCAGTTCCCGTCCGTAGTTTTTGCCGTTGACGTCGGTGCGGGCGGTGGTGGCGGTTCCCACCAGCTCCGGGTTGGTGGCGATGGAAATGGTGGTTCCGTCTTCGATGATGAATATGTACCAGGGTCCGTCGATGCTGGCGGGGGAGTTGAAGTAGTCGATGGTCGCCTCCCGTCCGTCCCGCTGGTAGCGGTCCACGGCCTGTTGCACGAAGTACTGGGTGTAGGCGGCCGGGTCGTCTTTGGAGGGCGGGGGCGGAACCTGGTCTTCGTACCAGCCGGAGGCGAAGATCAGGTCGTCGTGGAGCACCGCCCAAGTGTGTTTCTGCCGGTTCTGTCCGGTGGCGGCGTTGAGGAACACGTAGTCCACCCATACGCCCTCGGCGGGGGCGGCCACCAGTTCCAGTCCGTAGGGCTTGCCGTACAACCCGGTGCGGCGGGTGGGGCTGGTGCCCCGCAACTCCGGGCGGGTGGGGTGGACGATGGTGTCGTTGTCTTCGATGATGAACACGTACCACTGGCCGTTTACGCTGGCGGTGGAGTTGTAGTAGTCGAACGCCGCTTGCCGCCCCTGGTCGCGGTAGCGGTCGATGGCTTGTTGCACGAAGTACTTGGTGTAGGTCGGTTCATCGCTTTCGGCGGGGGGACGGCCCCGGTCCGCCAGGCCCTGGTTGCCCGCCCGCAGGAAGGAAGACGCCTCGGCGCGGGTCATCCCTTGCGGGAAGGCCCTGCTGATGACTTTGGCGATCTGGGCGGCGGTGACGGCCCGATCGGGTCGGAAGTTTCCGTCCGGATAGCCCCGGAACCATTCCTGGGTGGCCCCGTTGTCGATGTCGGTGCGTTGCGGATGATTGGCCGCCGTTACATCGGGGAAGACATCGGGGGTAATGACGGCGGCGAAAGATTTCAGCGCCCCGGCGCCCGACCACACGAAGGTGGCCAAGTCGGCCCGGGTGGCCCCCGCCGGGAAAGCCCCGCGCATGACATCCGTGATGCCGTCGGCGGCGAGCGTCTGGTCGGACCCGAAGTTTCCGTCCTCGTCGGCCGACATCCAGCCGCGGGCCAAGGCGTATTCGACATCGCCCCGCCGCTCATCGTCGGCGCCCTCGTCCGAGTGTCCGGAGTCCCCATTGGCGAACCCGGCAACCCCCAAGGAAGCGACCAACCCCAGCGTCAGAGCGGCAACGGCCAACGTACGTTTCATCAGAGCGGCTCCTTTGTTACCGATTTGTTTTCCGCAGAATAGCGCCCGGCGCCGACAAGTGGTCCCGCCCTCGCCGGGAACTGTTTGGAATGGACCCGACGGAAACCGGCCAAGGCTCGCAAGGAGTCGGTAATGACGACGCATGGCCCGCGGGTTCGCATCCCCCAATTCCCGGCGCGGATGAGGTCATTTTTCAATTATCCCGTTACCGGCGCGGTGGCGCGGTGGTGTAGTCGCGCCAGAACTCGCGCGCTCGTTTTTGTATATTTTGGTAGTCGGGCAGGGCGGACGCATCCGCTACCCGTAGCAGGCCTTCGGTGACGGTTTCATCAATGAAGGCGTTTAAAGTAATATCACGACCGCCTTTGCGGCCGTTGCAAGTGCGACACAGGAGGGCCCGATTCCAAATGTCCTCGTCTCCGCCGAGTCGTTTCGGTATTACATGGTCAAGTTCGAAAAAGTCGCCGGAACTGATGATCGCAAAGGTTCCGTCCCGGTTTTGGGCGACGTTGACGAAGCCGCACGCCCAACATTGATAGTCGGACCATTCCAGCAACTTTTCCCGAATGAGGCTTTTCGGCATGTCGGCTTCCGCGGCAAAATTCCGATGTCGCAACCGGGGAGCGGGCGACAACAGGTCCGGGTTGCGGGCATAGTCCCGTTCCGGCAGATGATGCGGGCCCCGCACTTCCACATTTCCTCCCGCGGCCGTCGCGTACCGCAACTGGCCGTTGGCGTCCTCCCACTGCTCCTCCACCGCCAATCCGAATTTGTGGAATTGGCGGCGCACCACCGTCAAAGCCCGCGGGCTGATGTCGCAACCGATCCACTGGCGACCCAACCGTTCCGCCGCTACCGGAACGTAGGCGCATCCGGCGAAGCAGTCCAACACCACCTCCCCCGCATCGGTGGAGGCGGTGATGATTCTCTCCGCCAACTCCACCGGTTTCTGGGTGGGGTAGCCGGTGGCTTCGGCGCTTTGGGAGGAGATGGGGGCGATATCCGTCCACAGGTTGGACAGTAGTTTGCCCCGGTCGGCGGCCAGGTATCGTTTGAGTCGGGGATTGCCGGTGCGGGACCATACGATCATTCCGGCGGCTTCCAAAGCGTCCAAGCGGTCGTGCACCCCGGTTACGCTCTCGTAGCCGGCGATGAGATTGTCGGCTATCCAATCCCCATACTGTTTCTTGCCGGTTGCTTTGGGGGCCGACCAGTGCCGTCCGCTACGCGCTCCCGGGTCCACCCCCCGCCACGGTCGGCCGCTTTCCCCGTCTGAGGTTCCGGCGGCGGTGAGGACTACGCTTTGGTAAGGCCCTCGTCCGTCATCGTCATCGTGTTTATAGTTTTTCTCCACATATTCTGGATGCAACGGAACCCGCATGTCTTCCGCGTTGGGAGAGATGCGCCCGGAGTAGCAGAGGATGGTGTCCACTACATTCCCAAACCAGGACGAGTCCTTGTGGGCGGAGGTGCGCTTCCACGAAATCTCGCCTTTGTACAGGTTCTTGCCGAAAATGCCATCCAGCAAAACCCGTAAATAGGCGTTGGCGGTGTGATCGCAGTGCACGTAAAACGACCCATCCGGCTTCAACACCCGGCGTATTTCTATGAAGCGAACGGCCATATAGGCCAGATAGGCGGCGTGCGACTCCGAATGGGCGTTGCGGGCGGTTTCCACCACCTGCGCCGCTACCGGGTAGTCATCCTCCAATTTTTCCAACCAGGCTTGGTGAATGTCATCCTCCCAGGTGAACACGTCGGAGAAGGACAGGTCCCGGCCGTTGTCCGGCCATTCCACGCCCGCCTCCCGGGCGGCGCGCCGGTCGGCTATCCCCCAGGATTGCAACAACTCCAGTTCCCGCCGGTATTCGACGGCGGACAGCTCCGGATTCATTTTTCCGGTGAACGTTTGGTTCTTGGCGAACGGCGGGTCGATGCACACCAGATCCACGGAGGCGTTGTTCAACCGCTCCAGCAGTTTCAGGTTGTCCACGATGAACAGACGCCGGTTGAGAGGATGCTCGCTGGTTGTAGCCGTCATGTTCCGACCTCCTGATGTCGCGGGGCGGCGGCCCGGGTTTACGGGTTTTAATATAAACCGGGGCTGTGACAAGATTTTAGAACGCCGCCCGCCCTCCCGGCGGGGGCTCCGGGGGTGCCTTGCGACCCCTTGGCGCCGACCCGGCGGGGAACCTGTTAGGATGGCCGGGTCGGGGCGGCGCGGCGCGGAGGCGCCGGTTGCGCCCTCGTAGCTCAGAGGACAGAGCAGGAGCCTTCTAAGCTCTTGGTCGGAGGTTCGAATCCTTCCGGGGGCGCGGGCGCCCGACCCGATGAGACAAGCTCCATAACAACCCGATAAACTCATGGTGATCGTAGCTCAGTCTGGTAAGAGCGCCTGGTTGTGGTCCAGGAGGTCGGGGGTTCGAATCCCCTCGGTCACCCCATCAGCCCCCGCCGGGGCCGACCCGGAAGCAAGACAAACCGAACCCGACGAACGGAGCCTCCTCTGACCCTCCCCGCCGCACCCGTCGCCGACGCCGATCCGGGGGAAGTGGTCGAGGCCCTCCCCGCCGACGGTCCTCCGCCGCCGGAGATGCCGGAGCAACCGGAGATAACCGAGGTCAGCGCCTTCGAGCGGCGGCTCACCCTGCGCATCGACCGGCTTTCCTTGGAAAAGGCCAAAAACGCCGCCGCCCGGCAATTGTCCCGCGGGATGAACGTCAAAGGGTTCCGCCGGGGGAAAGCCCCCCGCCGGATAGTGGAAAACGCGGTGGGGTCCGAGCGGGTGCGCAACGAAGCCATCGAAATTGCCCTGCCCGACCTGCTGGCCCCGGCCTTGCAATCCGCCGGGCTGATCCCGGCGGTCACCCCCGTCGCCGACAACGTCCGGGAAACCGATCAGGGCGCGGAAGTGGACATCCTGGTTTCCCTGTGGCCCGTCCTGGACCGCCCCCCCGTCTACGAGGGCCGCCGGTTTGAAGTTACCGGTTTCCAGGTGACCGATGACTTGGTGGAGAACAACATCGAGCGCATTTTGAGCCAGTTCGCCGAGTTGGAAACGGTGGGCCGCCCGGCGGAGGAGGGCGACTACGCGGCCGTCAACCTGCACGCCTCCCGCAACGGCCGACCGGTGGAGGCCGCCTCCGCCGACGACCTGTTGTACGAGGTCGGTTCCGGAATGTTTCTGGAGGGGCTGGACGCCAATCTGGCGGGAGCCGCGGCGGGCGACGTCAAACAGTTCACCACCGTTCTCCCGGCGGCGATGACCGGCGGCCGGCAGGAGGGGCCGGTGGAGGTGACGGCGCTGGTCAAAGAAGTGCGCCGCAAGGTTCTCCCCGCCGTCGACGATGAATGGGTGTCGGATCACACCGAATACGAAACCGAGGCCGAATTGCGGCAGGGCGTAACCGACCAATTGCAGGAGTTGCGGTTGGAGGAAATGCGCGAACGCCTGCGCGACGCGGCCCTGGCGGGGCTGGTGGAGGAGTTGCAGGTGGACATCCCCCCGGCCGTCGTCCACGCCCAGGCCCGGGAGATGTTGGACAACCTGGGACGTTCCCTGCAGGAGGCGGGCCGCACCTTTGAGGATTTTCTGCAGTCCACCGGCTCCACCCCCGAACAGTTCCAGGAAAGTTTGCTGGACGGGGCCCGCGCCGCGCTGTCGGAGATGATCGTTTTGGATGCGGTGGCGCGGCACGCCGGGATCACGGTCGGCGACGAGGAGTTGCGCCGCACCTACGAGAGCGCCGCCGCCCGGTTGCGGGAATCCCCCCAGGCCCTGGCCGACCGTCTGCGGGGGACGGTTCAGGAACGCAGCATCCTGAGTAACATTATTCGGTCCAAGGCCGGGCTGGAGCTGGCGCGCCGGGCGGTGGCGGTGGACGAGGACGGCGCCCCCCTGGATTTGCGCTTTGACCCGCCCGCCGACGACCCGCCCGACCCCCCGCCCGCCGCCGCCCCCGACGAGCATTCCTGAAAACCGAGAGGAGCAACCAGAATGGGAAATTCCGAGATGATGGAGCCGCCGAGCAACTATCTGGTCCCCACCGTGGTGGAATCCACCAGTCGCGGGGAGCGGGCCTACGACATTTACTCCCGCATGCTCAAAGAGCGCATCATTTTCCTGGGCACCGCCCTCGACGACCAGGTGGCCAACCTGGTGATGGCGCAACTCCTGCACTTGGAGTCGGAGGACCCGGACAAGGACGTGTCCCTGTACATCAACTCCCCCGGCGGGGATATCCAAAGCAGCCTGTTCGCCATCTACGACACCATGCAGTACATCCGCCCCGATGTGAGCACGGTGTGCATGGGAATGGCCGCTTCGGCGGCGGCGGTGATTCTGGCCGGCGGGGCCAAAGGCAAACGGTTCGCCCTGCCCCACGCCCGGGTGATGCTCCACCAACCGCACGGCGGTTTCCAGGGCGTAGCGGACGACATTGAAATCCAGACCCGGCTCATCCTGCAGATGCGGCAGGAGATTTACCAGATACTGGCCGACCACACCGGCCAGAAACTGGAGAAGGTGGAGGCCGACGCCCAACGGGACTTCTGGATGAAGGCCGCCGAGGCCCAAGATTACGGGATCGTGGACGAGGTGCTGACCCGCCGGGCGCTGGCCGAAGCCGCGGGCTGAGCCGGGTAAGCGCGGGTAAGCGACGGGGAAACGCAGGAGCGAGGAGGGCGGAAGTGGCCAAGTTCGGAGAAGCGACGGAAGGCCTGAAATGCAGTTTCTGCGGGCATTCCCAGAAGCAGGTGCGAAAATTGATCGCCGGCCAGAGCGGTTACATCTGCGATGAATGCATCGAACTGTGCAACGAGATACTAGAGGACGAGTTCACCGGGGAAGCCGAGGAGGCCGAAGCCCGGTCCCTCCCCAAACCCACCGAGATTTACGCTTTCCTAGACGATTACGTGATCGGCCAGGAGCACGCCAAAAAAGCCCTGTCGGTGGCGGTTTACAACCATTACAAACGGGTGCGGGCGGAAGCGACCGACCGGGACGACGCCGGGGGAGTGGAGATTTCCAAGTCCAACATCCTGATGATCGGCCCCACCGGATGCGGGAAGACGTTGCTGGCCCAGACCCTGGCCCGCATGCTGAACGTGCCCTTCTCCATCGCCGACGCCACCGCCCTCACCGAAGCCGGATACGTGGGCGAGGACGTGGAGAACATTCTCCTCAAACTGATCCAGGCCGCCGACTACGATGTCAAACAGGCCGAGCAGGGCATCATCTACATCGACGAAATCGACAAGATCACCCGCAAGGCCGAACATCCTTCCATCACCCGCGACGTGTCCGGGGAGGGAGTGCAGCAGGCCCTTTTGAAAATCCTGGAGGGCACGGTGGCCTCGGTGCCGCCGCAGGGAGGGCGCAAGCACCCCCATCAGGACTTCATTCAGATCGACACCACCAACATCCTGTTCATCTGCGGGGGGGCTTTCGGGGGGTTGGCCGATATCATCGGACGGCGCATCGGCTCCGGGGTGATCGGATTCGGGGCCGACGTGCGCTCCATTCGGGAACGCACCGGCGAGCAGTTGCTGGGTTGCGTATTGCCGGAGGACCTGTTGCAGTACGGTCTGATCCCCGAGTTCATCGGCCGGATGCCGGTGGTGTCCACGGTCAACGCCCTGGATAAGGAGGCCCTCATCCGCATCCTGCGCGAACCGCGCAACGCCCTCATCCGGCAGTACGCCCGCATCTTCGAGCTGGACGGGGTGGAGCTGGTGTTCGAAGAGGAGGCGGTGGAAACCATCGCCGACTACGCCCTGCAGCGGGGCACCGGGGCCCGCGGCCTGCGGGCCATCATCGAAGACGTGTTGCTGGACGCGATGTACGAGACGCCTTCCCGCACCGACGTCAGCGAAGTGGTGGTGGACCGCCGGGCCATCGAGGAGCGCTACGAGAACGGGACGGGGCAGGTGCACGTTCTGGCGGCCCGTCGTGAGCAGTCCGCGTAACCCGCTTCCCGCCCCCGGCGGGGCCGACCGACTCCGATGAGCGGAGCCGGGGAGGGGGGACTGGCCGGGAGCTACGACCCGCAACGAATCGAGGCGCGCTGGTACCGGGCGTGGGAAGAATCGGGGGCTTTCTCCCCGGAAGCCAACCCGGACGGGGAGCCCTTCTCCATCGTCATCCCCCCGCCCAACGTAACCGGGGTGTTGCATATGGGCCACGCCCTGGACCATTCCATCCAGGATGCCGTCATCCGCCGCAAGCGCATGCAGGGGTTCGCCGCCCTGTGGCTGCCCGGAACCGACCATGCCGGGATCGCCACCCAGATGGTGGTGGAACGGGAGTTGGCCGCCGAGGGAATCAGCCGCCATGACCTGGGGCGGGAGGCGTTCGTGGAGCGGGTTTGGGAATGGAAGCGCAAATCGGGGGGGTCCATCACCAGCCAGATGCGGGCCTTGGGGGACTCCTGCGACTGGAGCCGGGAGCGGTTCACCCTGGACGAGGGTTTGTCGGCCGCGGTGCGGGAAGTGTTCGTGCGACTCTACGAGCGGGGCCTCATCTACCGGGGGCGGAGGATCATCAACTGGTCGCCCGGCCTGCGCACCGCCATCTCCGACATCGAAGTGGAGTACCGGGACACGGTGGGCCAACTCACCCGCATCACCTACCCGTTTGCGGACGGCGAGGGGGGGATTACGGTGGCTACCACCCGCCCGGAGACCATGCTGGGCGACGCCGGGGTGGCGGTCCATCCCGACGACGACCGGTTTCGGGAGGCGGTGGGGCGGACGGTGCGGTTGCCGCTGTTGGACCGGGAGATTCCGGTGGTGGCCGACGCGGCCGTGGAACCCGGGTTCGGAACCGGGGCGGTGAAAGTCACCCCCGCCCACGACCCGCTGGACTTTGAAATAGCCGCCCGGGCCGGGTTGGAGCCGATACAGGTGATCGGCCCCGACGCCCGGATGACGGAAGCCGCCGGTCCCTTCGCCGGCCTGGACCGGTTCGCGGCCCGGGAGCGGGTGCTCGCCGCCTTGCGGGAGGGCGGTTTCATCGCCGGGACCGAAGAGCACCGGCACGCGGTGGGGCACTGCTCCCGGAGCGGGACCCCGGTGGAGCCGTTGCTGTCCGACCAGTGGTTCGTGCGCGTGGCGGACCTGGTGGGCCCGGCGGTGGAGGCGGTGCGGGAGGGCCGCTCCCGCTTCATACCCGGACGATGGGAGAAAAACTATTTCCACTGGATGGAGCAGTTGCAGGACTGGTGCGTCAGCCGCCAGCTGTGGTGGGGGCACCGCATTCCCGCCTGGCATTGCCCGGCCGACGGGACGGTGACGGTGGCCCGCGCCGCCCCCGGCGCCTGCCGGGAGTGCGGCCGGCGGGATTTGACACCCGACCCGGACGTGCTGGACACCTGGTTCAGTTCCGCCCTGTGGCCGTTCAGCACCCTCGGCTGGCCGGACGACGCCCCCGATATGCGGCGCTTCTACCCCACCTCCGTGCTGGTCACCGGGTTCGACATCATCTTTTTCTGGGTGGCCCGCATGCTGAAAATGGCCTTGGAGTTCACCGGGAGCGCCCCCTTCGGGGACATAGTGATTCACGGGCTGGTGCGGGCCGCCGACGGACGCAAAATGTCCAAGTCGGCGGGCAACGCCCTGGACCCGATGGAGATGATCGACCGCTACGGGGCGGACGCGTTGCGCCTCAGCCTGCTGTTGGCGGCCGCCCCCGGCCACGATGTGCCTTTCGACGAAAAGTGGGTGGACGCCGCCCGCCGCTTCGGGAACAAACTGTGGAACGCGGCCAAGTACGTAATCGTTCATCAAGATGCAGGTCCCGTTCCCCCGGACGGGGGCTACCCCGAGGACCCCGGCCCGGCCGACGCCTGGATTTTGTCCCGCCTGGCCGAGACGGGGGCCAAGGCGGACGACCTGCTGGAGCGCTACCGGCTGTCGGACGCCTTCTCCGAGCTGTACAACTTCGCCTGGTCGGAGGCGTTCGACTGGTATCTGGAAATGTCCAAACCCGCCTTGTCGGGGGCCGACCCCGGCGACCGGCGGGCGCAAGCCGCCCGGCGCACGTTGGGGGTGGTGTTGCGGGACCTGCTCAAGTATTTCCACCCCGCTATTCCTTTCCTGACCGAGGAGTTGTACGGCCATCTGGTGGGGGAGGGGATGTGCATCACCGCCTCCTGGCCTCATCCGCCCTCCTACCCCGCCCCGCCCGGGATGGGCCTGTTGCAGGAGTTGGTGACCGGGTTGCGCCGTTTCCGCTCCGAACATAATTTGCCGCCCCGCCGGGAGGTTCCGGTCCTGGTCCACGACCCGCAGGGGATGTGGGAGGAGTGGTGGTCCCCGCAAGTGACGGCCCTGGCCCGGATGGTTCCCGAACGGGGCGCCCCTCCCGGCGCCGGTTATTCGCGGGTGGTGGCCGGACCGCTCAGCGCCTTTATTTCCCTGGAGGGGCTGGTGGACGTCGCCGCGGAACGGGAGCGCCTGCGCGGGCGGCTGGAGCGGGCCCGCCGGGACGGGGAGCGGGCCCGGCAAAAATTGGACAACCCCCGTTTCCGGGAGCGTGCCCCGGCCGCGGTGGTGGCCGCCGAGGAGTCCAAGGCGGCCGCGGCCGGGTCGCTGTCCGAAAAACTGGCCGCCCAACTGGAGGAACTGGGGGCTTCCTGAGCCCGTTTTGCGGGTTGCGGCCCTCCTCCGGAGCCCGCCGGGGAAAATAATCGCCAAAACCGGCGAATTCCGCCTGGTTGGGGTTTTTGCGTCACCGGGATGGTATAGGCTGGTCCCGAGTCGCCCGCCCACCCGGCGGAGGAGCGGCCCGCCGATCAATTACAAGGAGGAGCCAAAGTGCTTACGGGACAGAGGGGTCAACGGATTCGGAGGAGGCGGACCACGGCGTGGGGAGCGGTCCTGGCGCTGTCGGCGGCGGCGGTTCTCGCCCTGGCGACGGCCGCGTCGGCCCAAGAGGACGACGACAACTTCACGTTGACCATACTGCACAACAACGACGGGGAGTCCAAGCTCCTTCCCGATCAGGAAGCCGGCTTTCCGGGCATAGCCCGCTTCGCCACTTTCCTGAAAGGCAGGCAGGCGGCGGCCGCGGAGGCGGGCAACGGGGTGATCACCCTCACCTCCGGCGACAACTTCCTCGCCTCCCAGGAGTTGGCCATTTCCCTGGACCGGGAAGGCCCCTGGTACGACGCGGTGGCCCTGAGCGGCCTCTACGACGCCATGGCCCTGGGCAACCACGACTTCGATTTCGGTCCCGAAAACGCGGCCCGCTTCATCTCCGGTTTCGACCCGGCGGTTCCTTTCCTGTCCGCCAACCTGGACTTCTCCGCCTCCCCGGCCATGACGGCCTTGGCGGAGGAGGGGCGGGTGGCCGCCTCCACGGTGGTGGAAACCGGCGGGGAGCGCATCGGGGTGATCGGGGCGGTCACGCAGCAGTTGCCCAACATTTCCTCCCCGGGGGTGGTGAAAGTGTCGGACGTGCTGACCGCCGTCAACCGGGAAGCGGAACGGCTGACCGGCGACGGAGTGAACAAGATAATCCTGATCAGCCACCTGCAAGACGTGAACGAAGAGCTGGAGCTGGTCGGGGAACTGTCGGACGTGGATGTGGTGATCGCCGGCGGCGGGGACGATCTGCTGGCCAACGAGGGCGACACCTGCCTGGCGGGGGAAGAGGCGGTCCATCCCTATCCGATTATCCGCACCGATGCGACGGGCGCGCAGACGCCGGTGATCACCGCCCCCGGCGGCTATCGTTGCCTGGGCGAGTTGAACGTAGTCTTCGATGCGGCGGGCAAAATGGTGAGCGCCGAAGGTTCCTCGCACGGGGTGGGGCCCGACGTTGACCCGGACGGGACCGTGCAGGCGCAGGTGGTGGATCCGTTGCAGGCGGCGGTGTCCGAAATCGACAACACGGTCATCGGGCGCAGCGAAGTGGACCTGGACGGGCGCCGCTCCATGGTGCGCACCACCTCCACCAACCAGGGAAACCTGCACGCCGACGCCCTGCGGGCCGCGGCCGTCAAACTGGCCCCCCAATTCGGAGCCAAGGCCCCGGACGTGGCCATTCAGAACGGCGGCGGCATTCGCAACGACGCGGTCATACCCGCCGGGGAGATCACCCTGGGGGACACCTGGGACATCGCCCCCTTCCGCAACTTCCTGGTAACGGCCCAGGTAAGCAGGGAGACCCTGCACGTGCTGTTGGAGCAGGCTGTGGACCGGATTCCGGGGGCGGGCGGGCAGTTCGCCCAGATCTCCGGGATGACCCTGGTCTTCGACCCCTCCGCCCCGGCCCGGGAGATCAACCGGGACGGCGAATGCGAGTTGACCGGCGAGGCGGGGTCCCGGGTGCGGCAGGTTACGCTGGACGACGGAACGGAAATCGTGCGGGACGGGGAAGTGGTCCCCGGTCCGGAGGTGGGTTTGGCCACCATTAACTTCCTGGCGGGCGGCGGGGACTGTTACCCGCTGGCCGATGTGGAGTTCACCCAGCTGGGGATCTCCTACCAGGCCGCCCTCGCCGATTACATCCGGGACGACCTGTCCGGTTTGGTAACGGCCGCCGCTTATCCGGAGGGGGGAGAAGGACGGATCACGGCCCAGGAGCCCCCGGTGGAATACAAGGTGCGGCCCGGGGACAGCCTGCGCCGCATCGCCCGCAACCAGTGGGGGGACGAGTCCCGCTGGCCGGAGATTTTCGAGGCCAACAAGGGGCGGGCCCAGTCCTACGGCGGTTCGCTCCGCAACGCGGATCTGATCCGGATCGGGTGGGTGTTGATTATCCCGTAACCGGGGATCGCCCGGACTAGAATTAGGGACGGCGGCGCGCCACCGCGTCGCCGTCTCGTTCGGGGAGGTGGCTTACGGACTACGCGCAGGCGGTCTCCTATCTGGACGACCGCATCGGTTTGGGCCGGCGGCCCGGTCTGGAACGGATCGGCCGGTTGCTGGAAATGATGGGGTCCCCCCACCGGGGCTGTCCGCTCATACATGTGGCGGGCACCAACGGCAAGACCAGCGTCACCCTGATGGCGGCCGCCCTCCTCGAGTCCCTGGGCCTGAAATCCGGCTCCTACATTTCCCCCCACTTGGAACGGGTGGAGGAGCGCTACGGGGCGGGCGGGGAAACCGCCTCCCCGGAGGACTTTGCGCAGGCGATGACCGACGCGGCCCCGTTTGCGGACCTGTTGGAAGCCGAAACCGGGGAGCGTCCCACCTACTTCGAGTTGACCACCGCCGGGGCATTCGCCTTTTTCGCGGCGGCGGCGGTGGATGCGGCGGCGGTGGAAACGGGCATGGGAGGGCGCTTGGACGCCACCAACGCCGCGGCCGGGGAGGTGGCCGTCCTCACCGGGGTGGCCCTCGATCACACCGACTATCTGGGGGATACCATCGCCCGCATCGCGGCCGAGAAATTGGCCATCGTGAAACCGGGGGCGGCGTTGGTCACCGGCCCCCTGCCGGAGGAAGCGGAGGATCTGGCCCGGGAGACCGCCGCCCGCGCCGGGGGCCGCTGGTCGGCCTACGACCGCGATTTCCGTTTGACGCAAACGCGGATGGCGGTGGGAGGCTGGTACATCGACATAGAGGGGGCGTACGGGCGCTACCCGGATTTGTTCCTGCCCCTGCACGGGCGCCATCAGACGGTGAACGCGGCGGTGGCCACGGCGGCGGCGGAGGAGTTGCTGGGAAGGGAGTTGCCGCCCGATGCGGTACGACGGGGGCTGCGGGCGGTGCGGGTTCCGGGCCGGATGGAGACGGCGGGCCGGGAGCCCCTGCTGATGATCGACGGGGCCCACAACCCGCAGGCCGCGGCCGGCCTGGCCGCCGCCCTGCAAGAGGAAATGCCCTGCTTGGATTGGACGCTGGCGGTGGCGGCGATGGCCGACAAGGACCTGCCCGCTATGCTGGAGCCCTTCGCGGAGATGGCCGTGCGGGCGGTGGCGGGCGCGGTCGACAATCCCCGGGCCCTGCCCCCCGAGCGGGTGCTGGCCGCTTTGGAGGAGGCCTTTCCCGGCCTCCCCCTCGCCTGCGAGCCGACGGTGGCGGCCGCCCTGGACAGGGCCCGGCGGTGGACCGCCCCGCAGGAGGCGATACTGGTGTTCGGTTCCCTGTACGCGGCGGGGGAGGCCCGCGCCCATCTGCGGGGCTGACCGCCCGCCCGGTCGCGGTTCCTGTTACCCTTGCGGGTCGGCGACGGCGACGGGCCGGGCAATCCGGGACAAACAAGACATACGGGAGACGAGGGTCGAAATGGCACGGGAAAGCACGTTCATAATGGTCAAACCGGACGGGGTGCGCCGGGCCCTGGCGGGGGAGATAATCTCCCGCTTGGAGGCCAAGGGTTTGCGCTTGGAGCGAATGGAGATGCGCCTCCCCGACCGGGAGACGGCCGCCGCCCATTACGCCGAACATCTGGGCAAGCCCTTCTACGAGTCGCTGTTGGAGTTCATCACCTCGGGTCCGGTGGTGGCCATGGAGTGGTCGGGTCCGGCGGCGGTGGCCGCCGCCCGGGCCTTGATGGGGGCCACCGATCCGGTGCAGGCGGGACCGGGCACCATCCGGGGCGACTACGGGTTGGACGTGCAGGAGAACCTGGTGCACGGCTCCGACAGCGCCGCCTCCGCGGAACGGGAGCTGGCGGTCTGGTTTCCCCGCTGAAAAACCGCCGGAACGGGAAAAAAATACTAACCGGACTCGTTTTTTCCTACCGGGAAGCGGGTTTAACGATAAGAAAAATCTAGGGTAGAATGACGATAACCGCTATCAAAACCGAGGTTCCGGTTGGCCGATAATTCCATTTTCTTCGTCGGGCAGGACATGGCCATTGACTTGGGCACCGCCAATACCCTGGTTTACGTGCGCAATCGGGGGGTGGTGTTGAACGAGCCGTCGGTGGTGGCCATCGACACCCGCACCTCCAAGGCCTTGGCGGTGGGCATGGACGCCAAACGCATGATCGGACGCACCCCCGAGTACGTGAAGGCCATCCGCCCCCTGCGGGACGGGGTGATCGCCGATTTCGACATCACCGAACGAATGTTGCGCTATTTCATACAGAAGGTGCATCGACGGCGCTGGGCCAAGCCCCGCATCGTCATCTGCGTCCCGTCCGGCATCACCGGGGTGGAACGGCGGGCGGTGGAGGAGGCCGCCTACCACGCCGGAGCCCGGCGGGCCTACACCATCGAGGAGCCGATGGCGGCCGCCATCGGTTGCGGGTTGCCGGTGCACGAACCGCTCGGTTCCATGGTGGTGGACATCGGCGGGGGAACCACCGAAGTGGCGGTTATTTCCCTGGGGGGGATCGTGGCTAAAAAAAGCGTGCGGGTGGGGGGGGACGAAATGGACGAGCGGATCGTGGACTGGGTGCGCAAGGAGCACAACCTGGCTTTGGGGGACCGCACCGCCGAGCAGATCAAAATGGCCATCGGGTCCGCCTACCCCTACAAGGACGAGCCGGCGGTGGAGGTGCGGGGACGCGACTACGAGTCGGGCTTGCCCAAAACGATTTATCTTTCCTCCGAGGAGGTGCGGGCCGCCTTGGAGGAACCGGTGTCCTCCATCGTGGATGCGGTCACCCAGACCTTGGATCACACCCCGCCCGAGTTGGCGGCCGACCTGTTGGACAGCGGCATCGTGCTCACCGGCGGCGGGGCCCTGCTCAAGTCGCTGGATCACCGACTCAACTACGAAACCCATATGCCGGTGGTGATAGCCGAGCGGCCCCTGCAGTCGGTGGTGATCGGGTCGGGCAAATGCCTCGAAGAGTTCGAGGTGCTGAATTCGGTGCTCGATACGTCCAACCGCCCGTAGCAAAGCGGCCGGGCGCATCGGTCCGCCGGGGGCATGAAAAGTGGTTCCCCGCTTTCCGGGCAACCGGGCGGCGCTGGTCACCGTGATATTGGTGGCGGCCGCCCTGTTGCTGATGACCTTCGACATCCGCTCCTCCAGCCGGGGGGTGGGGGGCACCATGCGGGACGGTTTGCAGACCGTGCTCTCCCCCGTCCAGTCGGCGGCGGCGGCCATCGTGGACCCGATTGTGGACTTCGCGGGCGGCTTGGCCAACCTGGCCGGGCTCCGGCAGGAGAACCAAAGGCTGCGGGACCGCCTGCGGGAGTTGGAGCGGGAGTCGGCCGGGACCGCCCATTTGCAGTCGCGGGTGTCGGAACTGGAGGCCCTGCTCGGATTGCAACTGTCCGACGACCTGCAGGAGACGGCGGTCAACGCCGAGATCACCGGGCGGGCGGGGGCTTTGGACCAGTCGTACATCATCGACGCCGGAACCAGGGACGGGGTGCAGGAAGGGCAACCGGTAGTGGACGCGCAGGGGGCCCTGGTGGGGGTGGTGGCCGACGTGTCGGAGGCGGGGGCGACGGTGATCCCCGTGACTTCGCGGCGGGCCCCGGGGGTGACGGTGCGTCTTTCCGACGGGCGCCGGGGGGTGGCGGAAGGGCAGGGGGCGGGACGGTTGCTCCTGTCGGTGCTGGACGCCGTGGCCCCGGTGTGGGCGGGCGATTATCTGGAAACGTTCGGTCCCTACGGGGCTTCGGATTCTTACCCGAAGGGGTTGGCGGTGGGGACGGTGGGGGAGTCCGCCTCTCCCCGGTCCGGGGCCATCCAGGTGCCGGTGGAGCCGTTGGCCGACCTGGAACGTCTGGAGTTCGTGGCGGTCATCCCCTGGCCGCCTTCCCCGGATCAGATGGAAGAGCGCTTGGGGGCGGTGGAGGGGACGCAGTCCGAACCGGCCCCGGAACCGGCGGAACCGGAAGAGCCGGCCGGGGCGTCGGGGGAAGGGGAGGAAGGGTCGTGAACGGACGCCAAGTGGCGAAAGCGGCGGCGGTGACGGCGGCCGCCCTCTTGTTGCAGACGGCGGTGTTCGCCCAACTGCGGCCGTTGGGGGTGGGGCCGGACCTGGTTTTGCTGGCGGTAATCGCCTGCTCCTTTCACATAGATGAAGTCCCGGCCGTGTTGCTGGGATTCACCGGGGGTTTGCTGATCGACCTGTCGGGGACCGCCCCCTTGGGACTGCAGGCCATGGCGGCCACCCTGGTGGCCTTCGCCGCGGTGCGGGCCGCCCCCCGCATGAACTACGGAATCTCCTACCAGCTGTTGGGGGCGGCGCTGCTGTCGTTGCTGGGGGTGTTCCTCGTGGCCCTGGTGGGAACCCTGTTCGGAGAGGGGACCCTGGGGTCGCCGGATATAATTCCCACCTTGCTGTTGGTTCCCCTCTACAACGTGCTTCTGGGACTGGTCATGATTCCCTTGACCAACCGCTGGTTGCGGCCGCGCGCGCCGCGGGGGGCCTTGTTGCTGTGAAATCCGTGAAATCCCCTGCGGGCGAGGCCGGGAGCGGCGGACTGGCGGTGCGGTTCGGGTGGCGGGTGGCGGTGTTGGCGGCCCTGTTCACCGGCCTGTTCGTAGTGCTCTTTTTCCGTTTGTGGTTCGTGCAGTTGGTGGAGGGGGAGGAGCTGGCCCGGCAGGCGGACGCCAACATCCTCACCCTGGAATACCTGGAGGCCCCCCGCGGTTCCATTCTGGACCGCAACGGCATTCCCCTGGCCGTGTCCACCTCCCGCATCGTGCTGGAAGTGGACCGCTCCGCGTTGCCGGTGGAGCGGGAGAACGACGTCATTCAACGCCTGGCCAGCCTGTTGCAAGTCACCCCGGTGGAAATCAGGTCGCTTCTGGAAGCGGCCGGTTCCGGAAATGTGGCGGTCATCTCCGACATGGACATCGACGCCGACGCCGCCTACCAGATCATCGAGCAACGCCGCACCCTGCCCGGAGTGGCGGTGCGCATCCTGCCGGTGCGCCAATACCTGCAAGGGGAGCTGATGGGGCATGTGCTGGGTCATATCGGCCTCCCCGACCAGGAGGACCTGGAGCGGTTGCCCAACATCGATGCGGAGACGGTGGTGGGCAAACAGGGGGTGGAGTTGGAGTACGACGAGTTTTTGCAGGGGGATTTGGGGCGGATTTCCTACCGGCAGGCCCCCAACGGGGAAATCCTGGAGGAAGTGGGGCAGATCGACCCGGTGCCGGGGGACACGGTGCATCTCACCTTGGACATCCCCACCCAGAAGGTGGCGGAACGGGTGCTGGTGGAGGCCGTGGACCTGTCCAACTCCCTGAAAGAGGAAACCCCGCCGGAGGACCCGTCCCGGATTCCCCAGCCGACCGAGCGGGCGGCCGCCCTGGTGCTGGAGGTGAACACCGGGGAGGTGCGGGCCATGGCCTCCTATCCGACGTTCGCCCCGCAGGCCTTCGTGGGGGGAATCGACATCAGCGCCTTTGAGGAGCTGTCGGAGAAACAATCTTTCAACAACCTGGTCATCCAGGGCTTGAAACCCCCCGCCTCCACTTTTAAAGCGGTCACCTACGTAACCGCCCTGGAGGAGAACATTTTCCCGGAAGGGGCCGCTTCCGCCGAGGACTCCATTGAATGTTCGGCGCAACTGGAAGCCGACTTCGTGGACCAGTCGCAACTGGTGTGGCGCAACTGGACCTATCCGGAGGACGATGGCCGCCAGAACCTGCATGGGGCCTTTCAACGTTCCTGCAACATCTATTTCTGGGAGATCGCCCTTTCCGTGTGGCGGGCCTACAGCCACACCGATCAGGAGGATGTGGTGCAGCAATGGGCGGACCAGATCGGGTTCGGGCGCCGTTCCCAGGTGGACCTGCCTTTCGAGAACCCGGGGGTGCTGCCCGACCGGGAGTTGTTCGAGCGGTGGCGCCGCACCCAGCCGTGGCGGGTGCGGCCCGAAGGTTGGCTGGGCGGGGATCTGATGAGCCTGGTGGTGGGGCAGGGTTCCATCCTGTCCACCCCCCTGCAGTTGGCGGTGGCCTACGCTTCCCTGGTCAACGGGGGGGTCGTCTACCAGCCGTGGGTGGTGGACCGGGTGGTGGGCTCCGAGGGGGAGTTGGTCCTGGACAACACCCCCCGCGTGTTGCGCACGGTGGATATTTCCCCGGCCGCGGTGGAGTCCCTGAAACGGGACCTGGCGGAGGTAGTGCAGTCCGGCACCGCCCGCAAGGCCTTCGAGGAAATGGGTCCGCTTTCGGCCCGCATCAGCGGCAAAACCGGCACCGCCCAAAGTTTCACCGACCAGGACGGGGTTTATCATGACTCCACCGCCTGGTTCGCCGGGTTGGTCCCCGCCGACGATCCGCAGTGGGTGGTGGTGGTGATGGTGGACGAAGGCGGTTCGGGCGGGGCGGTGGCCGCCCCGGCCGCCCGGGCCATCATGCAGCATTTGCTGCAAGTGCCGGTCACCCCGCTGGAGGCGGGCGAGGAAACGGAGAGATAGCCGTGGTGTCGCTGAGCGGGAGGAGAGGTTACCGGCCGCCGCCGGTGCGGGGGTTGTTCGCCGACCGGCCCAAACCGGCTCCGGACGTGGTGATGTTCGCGGTGATGGCCGGGTTGCTGGCTTTGAGCACGGTGATGGTCTACTCCGCCACTTTCATTCGCGACGCGGAAGGCGGGGGCGGGGCTTTCGGTTCCATGACCCGGCAGATGATTTTCGCCGGAGCGGGCCTGGCGGTTTTCATCGTCGCCTCCTTGGTGGACTACCGGGATTACCGGCGCCTGCTCCCCTACATTTACGGCCTCATCATGCTGGGCCTGATCGTGGTGCTGTTTTTCCCGCCGGTGAAAGGGGCCAACCGCTGGATTCCGATCGGGGCTTTCCAGTTGCAGCCCTCCGAGTTCGCCAAGGTGGCCTTGGTGGTGGTCCTGGCGGGGGTGCTGGCCCGGGCCCGGGAGGAGGGAATGCGCTGGCGGCGAATGGGGGCGGCCCTGGCCCTGGTGGCCCTGCCCTGCCTGCTCATTTTCATCCAGCCCGATCTGGGAACCATGCTGTCGGTGATGTTTTTGACGGCGGGCATGCTGTTCGCGGCCGGCCTCAGTTTCCGCCAGCTGGCGGTGTTGCTGGCGGCGGGAGCGGGCGGGACGGCGGCCGTCTTGCGGCTGGGGCTGCTCCAGGAGTATCAAGTCAACCGGCTGTCCGGATTCCTGGACCAGTCTGTGGACCTGCAAGGGATGAACTGGAACATCAACCAGTCCAAGATCGCCATCGGCTCCGGGCAGATGTTCGGGCGGGGCCTGTTGGAGGGCACCCAGACCGGCCTGGACTTCGTCCCCTCCCAGACCACCGACTTCATTTTTACGGCCGTGGCCGAACAACTGGGTTTCTTCGGCGGGTTGGCGGTGCTGTTGGTGTACGTGTTTCTCATCTGGCGGATACTGATGATCTCCGCCGCCACCCCGGACCGGTTCGGAAGCCTGATCGCGGTGGGAATGGCCTCCCTGTTGGCCTTTCACATTTTCATCAACATCGGGATGACGATGGGGGTGGCCCCGGTGACCGGCCTGCCCTTGCCTTTTATGAGCGTGGGCGGGTCGGCGATCATCGCCATGTCCGCCGGTTTGGGGATCGTAAACTCGGTGTGGCGCACCCGCAGTCCGCTTCCCCCCGAACTTTCCCAGCGGGCGTAAGGGTCGGCGCCGGGGGGCCGGGGGAGGCAATGCGCGCGCCGGCTGAAAATATCTGCTATAATGGGTTGCGGGACACCGGGGGATCGGCCCCCGGAAACGTTTTCATTGATCCCGGAGCGTAGCGGAGTTGAACCGCCGCCGCGCCGGACGGGGTGGGAAAAAGGAAGACCTGTGAAACTTGAGACTGGCGATGCGAGACGGGAAGCGGGCGCCCCGGGCGCGCCGCGCCCCTCCGTCGCGTCCCCGGGTCCGAACCGCACGACCAGGCGAGATTGTTCGCCCAAGGAGTTGAGTAATGGCGCTGTTTCGACGCAAGGCCGCAGTACTGAGACGCGGGGTGGGTGACGCCCCGACCGAAGAGCATAGTACCAGGAAAGTAGGGATCAGGACCGTCCAGGTCCGGCGCGTCCAGGAGGACGTCGCCCCCTCCAAAAAGCAGAAGACCCCCCGCCCGCCCCGCCGCGGTCGGAACAAGAGCGGGCCCGCCCCCCGTCCGGGAAGGCAGACCTTCTCCGACGCCGCGGTCGCCCCTCCCCCCACCGGTCGCAAGCAGATGCTGGTGCGGGTGCGCCCCCATCAGACGCAGGCGGTGGTGCTGGAAGGCCCGCGTTTGGTGGAGCACTACGTGCACCTGTCGGATCAGCAGTCGCTGGTGGGCAACATTTACCTGGGCCAAGTGCGCAGCGTCCTGCCCGGCCTGGAGGCGGCTTTTGTGGACATCGGGGCGGACAAGAACGGAATTCTCTACGCGGCGGACGTGATCGCCACCAAAAAGGCTCCCAAAAACAGCTCCCGCATCGAGAACCTGCTCAAGCCGGGGGAGAACATCATCGTGCAGGTGGACAAGGACGCCATGGGCGCCAAAGGCCCCCGTCTCACCAGTCAGGTGGCGTTGCCCGGCCGTCATCTGGTGATGATGCCCAGCGACGATTCGGTGGGCATTTCCCGCCGTCTGCCCGACGCCGAGCGGGTGCGTTTGCGCAACATCGTCGAGTCGGAGCGGCCCAAAGGTTACGGGGCGATCGTGCGCACCGCGGCCGAGAAAGCCTCCCGCGCCGACATCCGCTCCGACATTAACCGGCTGGTGGAGCAGTGGCGCGACATTCGCAACCGCTCCCAGAACGGCAAAGCCCCCCGGGCCTTGCAGGAGGAACCGGATCTGCTGTTGCGGGTTATCCGGGAGCATTTCACCCCCGACTTCCGGCGTCTTCTGACCGATGACCGCGCCGCGTATCAGCAGATCAAGTCCTATCTGGATGATTTCGCCCCGCAAATGGTTTCCAAGGTGCATTTCGCCGAGGAGGAGGGGCAGGGCCTGTTCGAACGGTTCCGGGTGGACGATCAGTTGCGGCGGGCGCTGGAGCGCAAAGTTTGGCTGCCGTCCGGCGGGCATCTGATCATCGACCGCACCGAGGCCCTGACCGTGATCGACGTCAACACCGGCAAGTTCGTGGGCACCTCCAACCTGGAGGACACGGTTTTGCAGAACAACCTGGAGGCGGCCGAGGAAGTGGGCCGCCAGTTGCGGTTGCGGGACATCGGCGGCATCATCGTCATCGACTTCATCGATATGGAGCGCAAGCGCAACCGGGAGGCGGTGTTGCGCCGTCTGCGGGAGACCCTGGCTTTGGACAAGACCACCACCCAGGTGCACGAGGTTTCCACCCTGGGACTGGTGGAAATGACCCGCAAAAACGTGTCCGGCGGGTTGCTGGAGGTGTTCTCCGACCCCTGCCCGAAATGCGAGGGCCGGGGGATACTGTTGCACGAGAAGGCGGCCGTCGCCGCCGCCCCCATTCCCCCCGCCAGTTCCGACAACGGTTCCCGCCGGCGTCGGTGACGGCGGCCGGGTTGGGAAAAAGCGCGGCGCGGTAGTAGAATAACGGGGTTAATCTCCCGATGTCAGGGGCAGGAAATAATGTACGCCATCATCCGCTCCGGCGGCAAACAATCCAAGGTATCCGCGGGCGACGTCATCGACGTGGAACTGTTGAAAGACGACTCCGGGCGGGTGACGTTCACCCCCTTGCTGGTGGTGGACGGCGAAGGCCGGGCGGTTACGGACCGCGCCCGGTTGGAGGAGTTGCCGGTCACGGCCCAGGTGGAGGGGGAGGTGCGGGGGCCCAAACTGGACATTTTCAAATACAAGAACAAATCCGGTTACCGGCGCCGCATGGGGCATCGGCAACGTTACACGCGGTTGCGGATCGTCGGCATCGGCGCGGTTGGGGCGGAGGATGATCCCGCCGGCGAGGACGGCGACTTAGACATCGACCCGGGAAGCGGCCTCGACCAAGGCCGCGGCCCAGACATCGGCCCAGGCGACGACCAGGAACAGGAGGAGTGAAATGTCCAAAACCAAAGGCGGAGGTTCCACCAAAAACGGCCGCGATTCGGCGGCCAAGCGGCTGGGACCCAAAGTGTTCGACGGACAGCGCATCAACGCCGGGGCCATCATCGTCCGGCAACGCGGCACCCGTATTTTCCCCGGCCGGAATGTGGGGCGGGGCGGGGACGACACCCTGTTCGCCCTGGCCCCGGGCACGGTCAAGTACCACACCCGTCACCGCCGGCGTTGCGTGAGCGTGCTCCCCGAATAAGGGGAGGGCGCCGGTGCGGTGTTCGTAGACCGGGTCCGGGTCTGCCTGCGTTCCGGCGACGGGGGAGCCGGGGCGGTTTCTTTCCGGCGCCAGGGCCGCCGACCCCAAGGCAAACCGGCCGGGGGGTCGGGAGGCGCGGGCGGGGACGTGATCATCATCGCCGACCCCGGCCTTTCCACCCTGCAGGCCTACCGCCGCCGCTCCCATCACGCGGCGGGAAGGGGGGTGCACGGCTCCGGCGAACTGCGCCACGGCCGCCGGGGGGAGGACCTGCTGTTTGCGGTCCCGCCCGGCACCGCCGTGTTCGACGACGAGGACCGGTTGCTGGCCGACCTGCCCGCCCCCGGACAGCGGGTGCGGGCCCTGGTCGGGGGCCGGGGGGGGAGGGGCAACGCCGCTCTGGTTTCCCCCCGCCGCCGGGCCCCCGCCTTCTGCGAACAGGGGGAGTACGGGGAGGAGGCGTGGTTCACGCTGGAGATGAAACTGCTGGCCGACGCCGCCCTGATCGGTTTCCCCAACGCGGGCAAATCCACTTTCATCTCCCGGGTCTCGGCCGCCCGCCCCAAGATCGCCGACTATCCCTTCACCACTTTGGAACCCAACCTGGGGGTGGTGTCGGTCGGCGATCGCGAGTTCACGCTGGCCGACATCCCCGGCCTGGTGGAGGGGGCTTCCGCGGGCCGGGGCCTGGGACATGCTTTCCTGCGCCACTGCGAACGGGCCCGGGTGTTGGTGGTATTGCTGGACCCGTCGCCGTTGCAGGCCGAGGGGGCGGGCAGGCAGTATGAGATACTGCTCGGGGAGTTAGGCCGTCACGACCCCCGGTTGCTGACCCGCCCGCGCCTGGTTTTGATTTCCAAGGCCGACCTGTCCCCGGCGGGGACCGATCCCCTGGATTTATTGCCGGAGTCGGTGCGGGAGGCGGAAGCGGAGGTGGGGGCGGTAAGCGCCGTCACCGGCCTGGGATTGGAGCAAGCCTGCCATCGCATCGCAGACGCGGTGGGGAAGTCGGTTCGGGAAACCGGGGACGGGGAAGCCGCCCGGGAAGGATACGTGCTGCACCGCCCGGTGGAAACTTTCACCGTGCGCCGGACGGAGGAGGCCTGGGTGGTTAGCGGCCGGGGCGCGGAACGGGCGGTGGGTTTGAACGACCTCACCTTGGGAGCGGCCGCGTCCCTGGCCGCCCGCCGCTTGCGCGGGCTGGGGGTGGAGGAGGCCCTGCGGGAGGCGGGGGCCCGGCCCGGGGATGAGGTGCGCATCGGCGACTTGACTTTCGAGTTCCGCGGGGAAACCGATGAGTGAGCGCCGTCCGGTAGCGGCGGGGGCCCCGGTGGTGCTCAAAATCGGCTCTTCCAGCATCATCGCCGCCGGAGGCCGGGTGGACGACGGGGCGGTGCGGAGGGTGATCGGCCAGGTGCGGGAGTTGCGGGAGGCCGGCTACCCGACCGTGCTGGTCACCTCGGGGGCGGTGGCGGCCGGCCGTTCCGGGCTGGGGGAGGACCCGACGGACATCACCGGCCTGCAAGTGGCGGCCGCCGTGGGCCAGACCCGCCTCATCGTCCGCTACCACCGGGCCTTCGCCGCCGCCGGATGCACGGCGGGTCAGGTACTGATCACCCGCGACATTCTGGCCATGCGCTCCCAGTATCTGCACGCCCGCGACGCCCTGGGCCGGATGCTGGAGCAGGGGATCGTTCCCGTCGTGAACGAAAACGACACGGTGGCGGTGGAGGGGTTGCGGGTGGGGGACAACGACCGGTTGGCGGCCATCGTTTCCCATCTGGTGGGGGCGGGGATACTGATTCTGCTGACCGACACCGACGGGCTGTATTCATCCGACCCCCGGTCGGGCCCGGCCGAGTTGCTGACCGAGGTGCGTTATTCCGACCCGGTTTTAGAGGAGATTTCCCGGGGGGCGTCGGGGCCGCTGGGGTCGGGCGGGGCGGCCTCCAAAGTGGCGGCCGCGCAGATAGCGGCCTGGTCGGGCATCCCCACCGTGGTGGCCCGCTCCGACCGGGAGCGGGCGGCGTCCGACATCGCGGCCGGCGGGGAAGTGGGCACGTACGTGGTTCCCCGTTCCTCCAAACTGCCGGCCCGCAAGTTGTGGCTGGCTTTCGGCCAGCGCACGGAGGGGACGATAAACGTGGACCGGGGGGCGGCCGCGGCCCTGGTGGAGCGGGGGAGCTCCCTCCTGTCGGTGGGGGTGACCGGTGCGGAGGGGGATTTTACGGCCGGGGCGGCGGTGGAGATCCGCGACCCGGAAGGAAATCTGGTGGCCAAAGGAGCGGCCGGCATCGATTCCGCCCGGCTGGCGGCGGTGATGGGGCAGCGTTCCGCCGTTTCCGGCTGGGACGGCGAAGTCATCCACCGCGACCGTTTGGTGATCCTGACCCCCGACGAATAACCGGGCCGCCGCCCCCGGACGTTGCGGTGCGCTACCCGTCGCCCGCCTGAACGCCGCCCTCGGACGGTTCCCCTCCGGCGCCTCCGTTGTCCGCGCCCGGGGAGGTTTCATCATCGCCCGACGGGGAGTCGTCGGGTTCTTCCGGCCCGCCTGCGTCGTCGGACGGCAAAGCAATGGTGGTAGTCGGGTCCTCGCTGGGTGATGTGCTACCGGTCGGTTCCTCCGGGAGCGCGCCGCCGTCAGCCGGCGGTGAGACATCCTCGCCGGTTGCTTCCGTAGTAGCGGGGACCGGGTCTGTTGTGGTGGTTGTGCCGGTTGCCGTTTCCGTCGCAACCGGTTCAGAATTATCATCGGCGACGGTGGTGGTAGTGGTGGTAGTTTCCGTTGCTGCAGTGGTAGTGGTCGCGTCAACGGCGGGCGCGCTGGCGGTTGTCGTAGAAGACTCCGTTGTCGTTGTGCCTGGAGGAGTAGCAGTAGCAGGTTCCTGTTGAGTCGTTGTCCCGGCATCGTCAGTAGACGGGGGAATGGTAGTTTCTCCACCCGGAATCGGAGTGGTTGTAACAGTCGTCCCCTCGATAATGGGAACCGTAATAGGAACGGGATCGCCCTCCCCCGGAACCGGCGGCGGCAAGACCGTAGTGTTACCGGATCCATAGTATATAGTACCGGTTGTTTGGTAGTATTCCCTCAGTTTATTGGCGTCTGTTATAAACATTGGCAGAGAAGCATTAATTCCGATACGACCTCCTGTGATAGTCATCCTTTCCTCGGCGGCATGTCTGAGTTGTTTGACCAACTCAGTCAAGGGCAAATCCAACCGAGCTCGCTGGTTATCATTTACCGCGTGTACAATATCTGATGCTACGGCTCTTATCTCGTCCCCCACGCGTTGTACAAACCACACAGAGAAATGCCAACCGCGCGTCCATGTTTCTATGCTAATAGATCCAGATGGCTGTAGAAATATCACTAATTCTCGTCCCTCATATGTTTCTGCTGTTCGCGGTTGAGGATTATTAAGATAATTCATAATAATTTTATCTTTTATGTTAGGCCAGTCATCCCGTTGATGTCCTAGAGGTATCGATTCATGATAGAGGGCGACCGTCAGTTTTGACGGTCCTTCCCCTACAATGTACTCATTTACCTGTACATCGGCAAAGCAACTATATACGTCAAGATCTTCTATAACAACCCCTAGATCCAGATGGTCAAATGATCTTATAGGATATAGTTCGCATCGAGTGGTTTTAGGTAATACTGTTCCTCTGATTACTATATGAGGAGCCCAAGTAGGATAGTATTCGTCGTAAAGTTCACCTAGAAGCATTCCCGTGAAAGAGGGTATATCTTGATACAACCATGCCGGAAGCGATCCTGCGGAAGAAGCGGGCTCGAGGATAGGCGGAACGTCAGGCATGCAAGGATCCAGTTCAGATACTACCGTTTCCGTACATGGAGGAGTAACATTCTCCAAATATGATATCATAGGTCTTTCCATTTCCTCATATGGCGCAACTGGACTACTATCTATCGCTAATTCGCTTGTAACGGCAATCAAAGACACAGGCGTAGCTGACGATTCCACACCGGCAGAAGCGGTAGAAGACATATTGGTTGGAATTATTTCCAATCCGTTGTCTGTCCCCGCTCCGCATGCCAGTGCTAAAAAACATAACACTGTAAGGTTCATTGCGAGAAATTTGTTGTTCCTCATTGTTGCTACACTCCTAATATGATCGCGCCGGCGTTGCCAATGCGGGGGAGCGGGGCGGTTAGCGGCGCCAGAGGGGGCGGGTGAACAGGAGCAGCACCGGGAACACTTCCAGCCGGCCGGCGATCATCAGAAACGACAGCAGCCATTTGCCGGGCCAGGTGACGGCCAGGTAGTTGCCGGACGGGCCCAAATCACCCAGGGCGGGGCCGATGTTGCCCAAGGCGGAAGCGGTGGCCGAAACCGCCTCCACGATGTCCAGTTCCGGGCCGAAAGTAGCCGACAGAAACCCCATCAGAAAAGTGCCGGTCATAAACAGGAACATAAAAAACAGGAAGAAGGACTGCACGCTTTCCACCACCGGGTCCGGCACCCGGCCCGATCCGAAGCGGGTGGGGAAAACGGCCCGGGGATGGATGATGCGCCGCAGGTCGTTGCCGGCCGCTTTGACCAGCACCCCCAGCCGGAAGGTTTTGATGCCCCCGGCGGTGGAACCGGCCATCCCCCCCACGAACATCAACCCCACCACCAGGATCTGCAGGGCGGGGATCCACAGTCCGAAGTCGGCGGTGGCGTAGCCGGTGGTGGTGATCAGCGACAGGGCGGTGAACAGCGCATCCCGAATATCGTCGGCCGCCCCCGTTCCCCACAACCCGCCGCCGATGATGGCCGCCGCCGCCAGGATGATCGCCGCGTACAGGCGGAACTCGGAGCTGCGCCAATAGCGGCCCGGGTCCCGGACGGCCCGGAAATGCAGGGCGAAGGAAGAACCGGCGATGAACATAAAGGCGATCACCACCCACTGCGTGTAGGCCCCGAACGCCCCGATGGAGGAGGCTTCGGTGCCGAACCCGCCGGTGGACATGGTGGTTAGGGCGTGGTTGACCGCCTCGAACAAGTTCATTTCCCCCGCCCACAGCAACAGGGCCTCGGCCAGGGTGATCAGGGCGTACACGTACCAGAGGCGCTTGGCGGTTTCCCGGAAGCGGGGAGTGAGGCGGTCCGGTTCCGGACCGGGCGACTCGGCCCGGGCCAGTTGCACCCCGCCCGATCCGAGCAGGGGCAGCACCGCCAGCGAGAGGAGGATCACTCCCATTCCCCCGATCCACTGGGTCATGGAACGCCACATCAAAATCCCTTGGGGAAGCAGGGCCGGATCGGGCACCACCGAGGCCCCGGTGGTGGTGAACCCGGAGGCGGTTTCAAAGAAAGCGTCGGTCAGGTTGCCGATGGAGCCGCTCAGCAGATAGGGGAGTATCCCGAACAGGGACATGGCCAGCCAGGAAAGCCCCACCGCCGCGAATCCCTCCTTGGTGGTCAGGTTGCCGGGGCGCCCGAAGAGGCGGCGGCTCACCGCCCCGCACAAAAAGGTAACGGCCGCCGCCAGGAGAATCCACAGCCCGGTTTCTCCTTCCCGATAAATGAAAGAAACCCCGGCCGCGGGGAGCATGGCGATTCCGGCCGCGGCCACCACCGACCCGATCACAAAGGCCAGCCGCCCGAACATGTGACCCCGGTTGCCCAGCAGGGCGGCCAGGATGCGGCTTTTCCCCGGCGTCCCGATCCTTTTCTTCACCGGGGGATCACCGGGAGGTCATCGGGAGAAGAGGCTCTCCACTTCCGCCATCGCCGACGGAAGCGAGAAAATGATCAGGTGGTCCCGGGCCCGGATGTCGGTGGCCCCGGAGGGAACCAGCGTTTCCTCCCGGCGCAGGATGCCCCCCACCACCGCCCCGGCCGGAAGCGGGATTTCGTTGAGGGTGCGCCCCACCATGCCGGACTGCGGGTCCACTTCGAACTCCACCGCTTCGGCGTCGGTGTCGGAAAACGTGACCACGGAATGGATGGTGCCCCGGCGCACGAAACGGAGAATGGAGTTGGCCGCCGCCAGCCGCACCGAGACGGTGGTGTCCACCCCGATCCCGGCCAGCAAACCCACGTAACTCATTCGGGTCACCCGGCTGATGGTGGTGGGCGCCCCCAGGGCTTTGGCCACCAGCGAGGCGATCAGGTTGGTGGTGTCCTCCCCGGTGAGGGCCACCACCGCGTCGTCGCTGATGTCGAATTCGCCCAGCACCGCCGGGTCGGTGGGGTCGCCGGTGATCACCAGGGCCGCCGGGTGTTCTTCGGCCATCCGCAGACTGCGGTCCCGGTCCCGGTCGATTACCACCACCTCCAAGTCTTTTTCCAGTAGCAGCTGGGCGGTTTTGGAGGCCACCCGGGTGCTGCCCACCACCAGGCAACGGCGAATTTCCCGCTTGTTGAGGCCGATCAGTTCCTTGGCCCGTTCCACATGCCCGGTTCCCACCATCAGCAACAGATGGTCCCCTTCTTCAATGGTGGTGTCCCCGCGGGCCACGATGGTCTGCCCGCCCCGCACGACGGCGATGGCCAGCCAGTTGAACCCGTTCACCCGGTTTTGCAAGGTGCGCAACGGCGGCCCCACCAGCGGCGACGCCGCGGTGGCGGTCCCCCCCACCAGCGACAAGCGCCCTTCCCCGAAGTCGATCAGTTCCGAAACCCCCGATTCGCCGACCAGGGTGGAAATCTCCTCCGCCGCCGACTCCACCGGGTTGATCACCATATCCACCGCCAAGCCCTCGATGCCCTCCTGCAAGTCGGGATCCTGCACCCGGGCCACGGTTCGTTTCACCCCCAGGGTTTTGGCGGTGTGGCAGGCCAGAAGGTTGGCCCCGTCGTTGGCGGAGACCGCCAGCAACAAGTCGCTGCGGCCCGCCCCGGCCTCGGTGAGCACCGCCGCGCTGGCCCCGTTGCCGGTGATAACCAACGCGTCCAGATGCTCCTTTATTTCCTCCACGCGGCGGTCGTTGTTTTCGACGACCACCACGTCTTGGCCTTCGCCGGCTAAACGTTCGGCCAGAAAAGTCCCGACCGCGCCCGCGCCGACAATGATGATGCGCATTAGGTTGTGTAAACCCTTGGTTCGCTTGCCAACCATGTCAGGCTAGTGCCTTTCGGCCTGCGGGCGAAAGTTTACCGCCGATCGGGACCTGGCCCGGGCCGGGGGAAGTCCGGTAACATCGGGGGAGAATGACGATGTTTCCGGCCACTCTGGCCGCCTATGTTCCCCTGTTGCGGGAAACGGACGATCTGCATCGCCTGCGCCTGGTGACCCACGAGTTCGGTTTGCGTTGGGAGGACGCGCCGCTCCCGGAACGGTTGCCTTTAGTGGCCGAGGAGCCGGGTCCGGTTACCCCTCCCTGGGACGCTTTCCTGGCCGCCTATGCGGAGTACCGTTGCTATCACGACCGGTTGCCCGCCCCCGACTGGGTGTTCGGCCCCGGCCGTTACCTGGAGGGTTTTTGGTTCATCCTCCCTCCGCAGTGGAGGGTTATGCGCTGGGAGGACCGCGTGCATTCCCCCGCCGCCTTCGAAGCGCACGGAACGTTGATCGCGGAGCGGGAGTTGGCGGTGGTCTGATGGGCGGCCTGCTGAACCGGGACGATTTCAACGCGGCGTTGACGGACGTAGCGGAAATTTTGGAACGGCGCCGGGCGAGTGCCCGCGTTTACATAGTGGGCGGGGCGGCCATGGCGCTGGCTTACGACAGCGACCGCTGCACCAGGGACATAGACGGTTTGATCACCGACGGGTACGCCGAATTAACCCGAGCGGTGCGGGAGGTCGCCCGCCGGCGCGGGTTGCCCTCCTCCTGGTTGAACGAACAGGCCTCCTCCTACATTCCCCGCGGCGAAGACCGGCGGGGTCGGGCGGTGTTCGACCATCCCGCCTTGCGGGTAATCGCCGCCTCCCCGGAGCGGATGCTGGCCATGAAAGTAATGTCGGCGCGCAGAGCGGACATCGGGGACATTCGCACATTATTGGGAATTCTGGGTTTTACCGCCGCCCAGGTTTGGGAGACGGTCGCCAAAGTTTTCCCCGACGAACCCCCGCCGGAACGCTCCCGGGAGATAGTTCGGCTCCTGACCGAAGGCTAGGGCGGCGCTCCTCTCGCGGTTAGGATTGCCCCGGGGCCCCGGAACGGCCCCCTTTCCGAAAACCGACCAGCAGACCCGGGAGACAAGTGTGACGAGTTTCGCTTCCCCCGCCGCAGTGGGCGACGCCTTGCAAGCGGTCGGTTATCTGGCCGATGACCACATCGGCAACGTGGTGTTTTTGGCCGAACGGCTGGGCAAGCCGTTGCTGGTGGAAGGCCCGGCCGGTTCCGGCAAGACCGAGCTGGCCAAGTCGCTGGCCGCCGTCCGCGAACGGCGCCTGATCCGCCTGCAATGCTACGAGGGACTGGACGAGTCCAAGGCCCTCTACGAATGGAACTACAAAAAGCAGTTGTTGCGCATCCAGGCCGACCGCGACTCCGCTTGGGAAAGCCTGGAAGCCGACATTTTCACCTCCGATTTTCTGCTGGAAAGACCCCTGTTGGAGGCCATTCGCTCCCCGGAACCGGTGGTGTTGCTGATCGACGAAGTGGACCGGGTGGAGGTGGAAACGGAAGCCCTGCTGTTGGAGGTCCTGTCCGACTTTCAGGTTTCCATTCCCGAGTTGGGCACGTTGGAGGCGCAGTCCCGTCCGCTGGTGGTCCTCACTTCCAACAACACCCGCGAGTTGTCGGAAGCCTTGAAACGCCGTTGCCTGTTCCTGCACCTCGACTACCCGGAAGCGGACCGGGAGCGGGAGATTCTGCTCAGCCGGGTGCCCGGCCTGCCCGGGGAGTTGGCGGACCGTTTAGCCCGCATCGTCCGCCGGTTGCGCCAAACCCCGTTGCGCAAAACCCCCTCGGTGAGCGAATCCATCGACTGGGCCCGCACCCTGCTCACCCTGGGCGCTTCCTACATCGACGGCGAGACGGTGCGCTCCACCCTGCACGTGCTGCTCAAGCACCAAACCGACATCGAAGCGGCCGGACGGGAGTTGGCCGCCTTGGAATCCGCCGCCGACGAAACTTCTGAAACTTCTCCGGCGCAGTGACGTGCTGGAGGTCGTGACCGGTTTCATCCGCGAGTTGCGGGAGGCGGGGGTGCCCGCGTCGATGGTGGAGGCCCTGGACGCGGTGCGCGCCCTGTCGGCCATCGATATGTCCGACCGCTCCGTTTTCAAATCGGCCCTGGCCGCCACCCTGGTCAAAAACGAAGGCCACTACGCCGCCTTCGACACCGCCTTCGAGGTGTTCTTCGCCACCGGCGCCCCCCGCCCGGAAGCTCCGCCCGTCTCGGAGCCGGACCCGCCCGATTCCCCGCCGTCCGCGGAGGGGGGAGGGGGAGGGGAGGACGGGGCCCATCGCCTGCGCCGGGCGCTGGCCGCCGCTCTGCGGGCGGGCGACGAGGAGGGGTTGCGCCGCTTGGCCCGGCTGGCGGTGGACGGTTTGGCCGGGATGGAGCGGGGGCGGCCGGTGGGCGGCGCCTACTACCTGTACCGCACCCTGCGCCGCCTGGCGACGGACGAGCTCCTGGAGGAGCTGGCGGCCGGGCTGCGGGAGGGGGGCCTGGAGGGGGCGGTGCGCCGGGACGAGCTGGAGGCCCGCCTGCGACGTTTCCGCAGGGAAGTGCGGGACGAGATCCGCAGACGGCTGGTAGCCGACCGGGGCCGGGAGGCGGTGGCCCGCACCCTGCGCGTCCCCCTGGTGGAGGACCTGGACCTGATGCACGCCAACCGGGTGGACCTGGACCGCATCTCCAAGGCGGTGTATCCGCTCACCCGCAAACTGGCCTCCCGTCTCGCCGCCCGCCGCAAGCGGTTGCGGACCGGGAGGTTGGATTTCCGCCGCACCATGCGCCGTTCGCTGCAGGCGGGCGGAACGCCCCTCGACCCCGTGTTCCGCAAACCTTCCATCGCCCGTCCGGAGATAATGCTGCTGTGCGACGTGAGCGGCTCCATGGCCACCTTCGCCCGTTTCACCCTGCAGTTCGTGTACGCCATGTCCGGCCAGTTCGGACGGTTGCGTTCCTTCGTGTTCGTGGACGCCTTGGACGAGGCCACCCGTTTCTTGGAACGGGGGGTTGATTTCGAGACGGCCTTGGCCGCGGTGACCGCCGAGGCGGAGGTGGTGTGGATGGACGGACATTCCGACTACGGCAACTCGCTGGAAATGTTCCGGGAGGGCTACGGGGAGGAGGTCACCGCCCGCACCACGGTGATCGTAACCGGCGACGCCCGCAACAACTACCGCCGTCCCCGGGCGGAGGCGTTGGCGCAGGTGCGGGAGCGGGCCCGGGCCTTGTACTGGCTCAATCCGGAGCCGCGCCCCTACTGGAACACCGGCGATTCGGTGATGGACGCCTACGCCGGCCTGTGCGACGGGGTGTTCGAGGTGCGCAACCTGCGCCAGTTGCGCGATTTCATAGAAATGGCGGGCCTCCCGCAACCGGCCGCCCCTCCGCGGGCCGCCGCCGTCTGACCGCAACGACCCCCTTGTTTCCGACCGGCGGGCGGGGTATGTTGGAAAACGGACGGGGGTGGGAAGGAGCGGAAGATGCGACGAATGACGGCATGGGGGCTGGCGATCGTCCTAGCCGGAATGTGGGCCGGGGCGGGCGCGGCGGAGGCGGCCGGCGGGGGAGCGTCCTGCGTGGGATTGGCCCCGCCGCTGACGGGGGAGACGGTGGCCGGTTACGACCCCGGCCCCGGCTACGGCGGCCATTGGGGAATCGACATAACGGCGGAGGACGGGGAGCCGGTGCGGGCCGCCGCGGAGGGAACGGTCAGTTTCTCCGGGGTGGTGGCGGGCAACCGGACGGTGACCGTGGAGCATGGGGGCGGTTTGAAAACCAGTTACTCCTATTTGGCCCGGGCGGATGTGACGCGCGGGCAACGGGTGACGCGCGGGCAACCGTTGGGGGAGGCGGACGGATCCTCCCATTCGGACGCGGAAGGCCCCGTCTTGCATTTCTCGGCGCGGGTGAACGGGGAATACACGGACCCGGCCCCCCTGCTGGGATGCCTGCCCCGTTCCCCCGCCGCCGGATTGCGCCTGGTTCCGGTGGACGTTCCCGGTTGGCGGTAACCCATTTGCGCATCAACCAAGGCCCGGCGCGTATCGCAGGCGCGTAGCGGAGGAACCCAATTCGGTTTGGCCGGTCCCGCGCCGACGAACCTCCGCTATGGTCAGGGTTATGACCAACCTGATGTTGCTCCGCCACGCCAAATCGGACTGGGACGCCGCCTACGCCCGCGATTACGACCGGCCCCTCAATCAGCGGGGGGTGCGTTCGGCGGGGGCGATCGGCGAGTTCATCGCCGCCTACGGCCTGGTTCCCGACCTGGTGCTGTCCTCCGGCGCGGCGCGGGCGGCGAACACGGCCCGCTTGGCGGCCGCCGCCGGCGGCTGGCAGACGGAAATTCGGGAGGTCGCCGACTTGTACGGGGCGGGACCGGAGGAGGTCCTGGCCGCGGTGCGGGCCGAGCCCGAGGCGGGCCGGCTCTTGGTGGTGGGGCACAATCCCGCCATGTCGCTGACGGTCAGCCGACTCACCGGCGGGGCGCTGGGCATGCCCACCGCCGCCCTGGCCTGCCTGAGCCTGCCCGGCGCTTCCCCGGCCGAAGCGGCCTGGGGGACGGCCGAGTTGCAACTCTACGTCACCCCCCGGCCGTTGCTGGCCGCCGCCGGGGGCGGATAGTAATGTCCCGGCGGCGGTTGATCCCGTCTGGTAGATTGGAGCAACCTGGACTAGCCGGCGCCCGCCTAGCGCCCGGCCGCATCGGAGAGGAAAGACCATGACCAACCCGTTCGGTACGGTGCTGACGGCTATGATCACCCCCTTCGCCCCCGAC
This sequence comes from Candidatus Spongiisociaceae bacterium, assembly GCA_965243835.1. Taxonomy (GTDB): domain Bacteria; phylum Actinomycetota; class Acidimicrobiia; order Spongiisociales; family Spongiisociaceae. The sequence continues at coordinate 1,835,281 of OZ251578.1, read as the reverse complement.
GGCTCGGTCGATTACGAGCGCGCCGCCCGCCTGGCCGACCATCTGGCGGACAACGGCTCCGACGGATTGGTGGTTACCGGCACCACCGGCGAATCCCCCACCCTTTCCGACGATGAAAAGCTGGCCTTGTACGCCACGGTGGCGGAAGCGGTCGGTAACCGGGCGGCGGTAGTGGCCGGAACCGGAACCTACGACACGCGGCATTCGGTGGAGATGTCGCGCCGGGCGGCCGCCGCCGGAGCGGACGGGATAATGGCCGTCACCCCCTACTATTCCCGCCCGCCGCAACGGGGACTGGTCGCCCATTTTCGGGCGGTGGCCGACGCCACCGACCTGCCCCTTATCGTCTACAACATCCCGGGGCGCGCCGCCCGCCTGATAGAAGTGGAAACCCTGGCCGAAATCACCCGTCATCCCCGGGTGGCCGCCATTAAAGACGCGGTGGAGGACGTGGAGTTCACCCGGGCCAGCCGGGAGGCGATGCCCGACGACGTGGTCATTTTCTCCGGCACCGACTCGGTGACCTTGCCGCTGATGGAAGTGGGGGCGACGGGGGTCATTTCGGTGGCTTCCCATTTTGCGGGCCGGCAGATCAAGGCCATGGTGGAGGCTTTTACGGCGGGCGACCGGGCGGAGGCGCAACGGTTGCACGAGGGCCTGATGCCCATTTTCGAGGCGTGCTTCATCGAACCGAACCCGATGCCCACCCGGTCCGGGTTGACCGAACTGTGGGAGCCGGTGGGCGATCCGCGCCTGCCGTTGGCAGCGGCTGACGATTCCACCCGGGAGGCGGTGGTTGCGGCGGTGGGGTTGGCGCAAGCCCTGTGAGCATAAGAGTCGGTTTCCTGGGCGGCTTGGGGGAGGTGGGCCGCAACTGCGCGTTCTTGGAGGTTGACGAGCGGATAGCCCTCATCGACTGCGGCCTGATGTTCCCCGAGGAGGATATGTGGGGGGTGGATCTGGTGTTGCCCGACTGGAGCGACCTGCTGGAGCGGGGCGATGACGTGCGGTGCATAATCCTCACCCATGCCCACGAGGATCATATGGGGGGGCTGGGGTATTTCCTGCGGGAGCGCAACGTGCCCGTCTACGGCACCGAACTGGCTTTGGCCATCGCCGCCGGCCGGGTGGAGGAGCTGGGAGTGAACAAGGATTTCCGGGTGGTTTCCACCAATAGCTGGGTGGAGGAGGGCCCGTTCCGGTTCATGATGATTCCGGTGTCCCATTCGGTGCCGGAGGGATGCGGGGTGGCTTTTGACACGCCGGAGGGGCTGGTGGTGCACACCGGGGATTTCAAATTGGACCCCACCCCCATCGATTCCCGCCCCACCGACCTGCCCGCCTTCGCCCGGTTGGGGGAGGAGGGGGTGCGGCTCCTGCTTTCCGACTCCACCAACGCCGAACGGGAGGGAGTGGTCCCCTCGGAGCGCTCGCTGGGGCCCCCGTTGCGCAGCATCGTCCGGGAAGCCCCGGGGCGGGTGATCGCCACTTGTTTCGCTTCCCACCTGCACCGCATTCAGCAGATCGCCGACGCCGGCCTGGCCGACGACCGCTATCTGGCCTTTTTGGGGAGGTCCATGGAACGCAACGTGCGCATCGCCGGCGAGTTGCGGGCCCTGGATTTGCCCGACGCCCGGGTGGTGGGGGTGGACAAGGCCCTTTCCCTGCCCCCGCACCGGGTGATGATCGTCACCACCGGTTCCCAGGGGGAGCCCTTTTCAGCCTTGACGAAGATGGCCGCCGGCCGCCACCGCTGGGTGGAAATCGATCCCACCGATACGGTCCTCATCTCCGCCACCCCCATTCCCGGCAACGAAACTTCCACTTCCCGGGTCATCTCCGACCTGATTCGGCGGGGGGCGCAAGTGTTCCACGGACGCAACGCCCACGTGCATGTTTCCGGGCACGCCGCCGCCGAGGAGTTGAAGATCCTGTTGAACGTGGTGCGGCCGCAGACGTTGGTGCCGGTGCACGGCGAGTTCCGCCACCTGCAGGCCCACGCCGCCCTGGGGGAGGCCATGGGAACGCCGGAGGTGCTGGTGTTGGAAGACGGGGACGCCCTGGTCGTAGACGGCGACCGGACGACGGCGGAACGGGGGGTTTTGAACGCCGGTCTGGTGTACGTGGACGGGTCGGGGGCGGGGGGAGTGCCGGAGGAGGTGCTGGCCGAGCGGGGCCGGCTGAGCGGCGACGGGGTGGTGGCGGTGACGGCGGCGGTGGATTACGACACCGGCCGGTTGGAGGACGGTCCCCGTCTGGTCAGCCGCGGGTTCGCCGACGAGGACGGGACGGCTCTGGAGGCGGCGAGCGAGACGGCGGCGGCGGCCCTGGAGGCCTTCTACGATAAGCGCCGGCGGGGGGGCGCGGAGGAGTTGGAGGCGTACGTGAAGCGGGCGGTGCGCAAGTCGATCAAGTCGGAAACGGGCCGCCGTCCGGAGGTGTTCGTCGTCGTGCACATGGTGTAGGCCGCGTCCCGCCTGCGGCCGGGGCGACGGGGGGCGGGGGGAAATGCTTTGCCATCGGGCCGGGCGGGTGTTATACTGGCCCGCAATGCCCAAGAAGACACCCACCCGTAAGGGCACGGGGCGGAGACGGGTGTCTCAAACAACTGCTAAACGGTCCACTGCCCGGGCCTCTTCCTCGGCGCGCCGCGCTTCGCCCGGCGGCGCGACCCGTTCCGCGTCCGCGTCGTCCCGTTCCCGCGCCGCCGCGCCGCGCTCCCGGCCCGCCGCTTCTCGCACCGGTTCCTCCCGGCCCGCTTCCCGCACCGGTTCCTCCCGGCCCGCGTCTCGCACCGGGGCGGCTTCCCGTTCTTCCTCCGCTTCTTCCCGCACTTCCCCCGGCGCGACCCGCCAAGGCTCCCCCCGCTCCGCTTCTTCCCGCGCCTCTTCCCGCACCGGAGCGGGGTCCTCCCGCGGCGGCGCCGGCGACCCGGCCCGGGATGTCCGCCCCGGCCTCTGGACGTCCCTCCGGGAGCGCATACGGTTCGGTTTGGTGCGTCAGCCCCGGGACGTGATGGGTTTGGCCCTGATCTTGTCCGGCCTGCTGGTGATTTTGGCTTTTTGGCAGAAGGCGGGTCCGCTGGGGGCCTGGATGTTGTCCTCATTCCGCTTTCTGGCCGGTATTTGGGTGTACGTCGCGCCGGCTGTTTTGCTGGGTTTGGGAGTAGTGTTGCTGTTGGGGCGCTTCCGGGATCACTACCGACGGGTGGTGTTCGGCGTTCTGCTGACCTGGACGGGCTCCCTGGCGCTGTTCCATTTGATGACCGGCAACGCGGCTTTGGCCGGCAACATCGAGGCGGTTCGGGAAAGAGGCGGGGCGCTGGGGGCCGTGCTCGCTTTCCCGTTGCACCGCCTGATGGGTTTCTGGGGGTCGTTTTTAGTGATAACCGCGCTTATGGTAACTGGCGTGTTGACCGTGTCCCGCACCTCCTTGGGGCAGGTGGTGCGGGCCGCGGTGGAGTTGACCGCCTACATGTTCAAACGTTTGGGGCAAAGCCGGGAGGCTTTCCGCCAGCGGTTGCGTCCCAACCCGGCCCGTTACCGGCCCCGCTCCGTCGCCCCGGGCCCGGGAGCCCGGCCGCAAACCCCGGGAGCAGGGTCCCGCCCTCAACCTCAACCTAACGTTCAAGGTTTCGCCGGGGGGGTTTCCAACGGGCGGGCGGGGGTCCAGGCTTCCCCGGTTCCGCCCGTTCCTCCGGCGGCTTCCGACCCTCCGCCGGTTACCCGGCCCGTTGTTGCGCAGTCCCCGCCCAACGGTCAGGCTGAAGGTCAATCCGCTCCGGCTCCCGCCGCGCCGCCCGTCCCGACGGAGGCCCCGTCCGCCGCCCGCCCCGCCGCTAAAGCCTCCAAAGGGGCGTACCGCACTCCTCCGCTGAAACTGTTGAAGCGGGGGGCGGCGGGGGAGGGTCCCGACCGCCGCTTGTTGGAGGAAACAGCCCGTCAGTTGGAAAACACCCTCCGGCAGCATCAGGTGGACGCCCGCTTGACCAACGTGGTGGCGGGACCCACCGTCACCCGCTACGAGATCGAGTTGGCCCCCGGAGTGAAGGTGGCGCGGGTGACCAACCTGTCGGGTGACATCGCCTACGCCATGGCCACCCCGGATGTGCGGATGCTGGCCCCCATCCCGGGCCGGTCGGCCATCGGTGTGGAAGTGCCCAACCCGGACCGCCGCCTGGTCACTTTGGGAGACGTGCTGACTTCCAAAGAGGCCAAAGCCCAGACCCATCCGCTGACGGTGGGTCTGGGGGAGGACATTTCCGGCCGGCCGGTGCTGGCCAACCTGTCCGAGTTGCCGCATGTGCTGATCGCCGGCGCCACCGGGGCGGGCAAGTCGTCCTGCATTAATTCCATTGTCACCTCGCTCCTGGTGCGCACCCGCCCGGAGGAAATGCGGTTGATTATGGTGGATCCGAAACGGGTGGAGTTGGGGCAGTACAACGGGGTTCCGCATCTGCTGACCCGGGTGATCACCAACCCCAAGAAGGCGGTGGAGGCCCTGCAGTGGGCGGTGGCGGAGATGGACCGCCGCTACGACTTGCTGGCCGAGGCGGGGGTGCGGGACATCGTCGGTTATCAGGACAAACTGGACAGGGGGGATTTGCCGGAGGAGGGGTTCGACCGGTTCCCCTATTTGGTGGTTCTGATCGACGAGTTGAACGACCTGATGATGGTGGCCGGGCGGGAAGTGGAGAGCGCCATCGTCCGCATCGCCCAGATGGCCCGGGCGGTGGGGATTCATTTGGTGATCGCCACCCAGCGTCCCTCGGTGAACGTGATCACCGGGGTGATCAAGGCCAACGTGCCCAGCCGGATGGCGTTTGCGGTGGCTTCCCAGACCGACTCCCGGGTGATAATCGACTCGGTGGGGGCGGACAAACTGGTGGGGATGGGGGACATGTTGCTGGTTACCGCCCGCGAGCCGCGTCCGCACCGGGTGCAAGGCGCGTGGGTGGGGGAGGACGAGGTGCGGGCGGTGGTGAAATGGACGACCGAACAGCAGGAGGCCAAATACAAGAAGATTTCCGAAGAGGTGACCGCCGCCAAAGAGGAAGCGGCCGCCGCGGCCGCCGAAGAGATGGACGATGAAGAGGCGGCCCTGGTGAAGCAGGCCACTGAACTGGTAGTGCGCTCCCAACTCGGTTCCACTTCCATGTTGCAACGGAAACTGCGCGTCGGTTTCGCCCGGGCCGGCCGGGTGATGGACATTCTGGAACAGCAGGGCGTAGTCGGCCCCTCCGAAGGCTCCAAAGCCCGCGAAGTCCTAATGACCGTCGAGGACCTGGAAACCCCCCGCCCCCAACCCGCCCCGGTCTGACCCTCCCCGTCTCCGGCTGGTATCCTTGTGCGCAATGAGGTTCACCGTCAATATACACGAGGAGGACGGCGGGTTCTGGGGGGAAGTACCCGCTCTCCCCGGTTGCTGTTCCCAGGGCGACACTCTGGAAGAAATGATCTGTAACATAAAAGAAGCGATTATAGCAACGCTTAGCGTATCTATTCAGATAGAAAACAATTTGAAACCGGTTTTGCCAGAACTTTTCCCGGTCATCGTCGTTGGCCGCTCACCTCTATAGGCGGGTCGTCTAAACCCCGCAGTAACTCCGTAGTGTGTTACATTGGCGCAGGCGCGCAACCAAATGGAGGAAAATGCCCACCTACAAGGATCGTCTACGGTATTCCCTGAGTGAGGCCGCCCGCTATCTGCAAGTTCATACTGCGACGCTTCGGTGGTGGCTGGAGGGCGGCAAGAGGGGCGACAGGGTTTATCCGCCGGTGCTACGGGAGGAACCTACGGGCGTATCCGAGTTGACCTGGTACGAGTTCCTCGAGGCCGGTTGGCTCCGTGAGAACCGGGGTCATCTGCCGCTCCGGCGTTTGCGCCCGCTGATAATGTCCCTGCGCGAGGAGTTTGGGGTTCTTAACCCGCTGGCTACGGTCCAACCGTTCGTAGCCGGTAGCCGCGAGCTCGTTTACAGACTCCAGGATGAATTGGATATTCCTCAGGAGTTATGGATTGTCGTAGGTAGCCGCCAGTTGGCTCTCACCAAGCAAACTAAAGCGTTTTTCAAGAGGGTATATTTCCATCCACCGACCGGCGACGCGGAGGCTTTTACATTGGTGGAGGCCGATGCCCCGGTTGTATTGGACCCCGGCAGGGCCTTCGGCATTCCCACTATTCGCGGAGTCCGTGCTGAGGCACTTAGCGAACTGTATGAAGCGGGCGAACCGGAAGAGTTTATCACCGAAATATATACCGACTACGGAATAACGGCTACCGATATCAAAACGGCGGTTGACTTTGAACGCCACTACCTGCGCCCCGCCGCCTAACCCAGAGTTCCGACTCCCCACCCGTGTTCGACACGCACAAGCTAACATACACTAGTGCCAAAGTTTCTATAAAATACTTTTCGAGATTTGCAAGATACCCTGGATAAATGAAAACAAAGCCTCGCCGTATTTATCATCGGTTATAGTTATTATTAACTCCCCATCGCGATCCTCAATGTGGAAGGCAGATAACGCATCAGAAATAATTCTTTGGCGAGTACCTTGAAGATCTGATTCATCTACATCAAATGTAAGGCGCATAAAAGTGTGAGCCTCGTCTGTAATTATCCAATTGTTCCCGACTTTCTTGAATACTATCACCAAGTGATCGCCGTCATCAAAGCGAAAGGGGGTAAATACAAGGTAACGCTCCTTACCCTCCGGGTGTAGATATACCTGCTGTGATACCTTTGTTTGAAAGTCCTGTTCTATGGTGGTAATTGACATTTCAATCCCCCGAATCTGCTAACGTTATCGTAGGGTTAATGATGGCGAAACATTTATCGGTTATGTACGTGACGGCAAATGTAGCAGCCAAGACGGATACTTGTCAAGTGAGCCAGGTGGTGGTCAGGGTTTCGGCTTGTTTGATGACGGTGTTGGTGGCCGCCTCCTGCTTGTCGGGCGGGTAGCCGTGTTTGCGCAACAGGCGTTTGACGGCCACCCGCAACTGGGCGCGGACATCCTCCCGGCGGGTCCAGTCGATTTTGGCGTTGGCCCGCACCGTTTCCACCAGTTCCCGGGCGATCCGGCACAGTACCGCGTCGCACATCACCGCCACCGCGCTGTCGTTGGTCTCCAACGCGTCGTAGAAGGCCAGCTCTTCTTCGGTCAGCCCCAGTTCCTCCCCCCGGTCGCCCGCGGCTCGCATTTCCCGGGCCAAGCCGATCAGTTCTTCTATCACCTGCGCCGCCTCTATGGAACGGTTCTGATAGCGGCGGATGGCATCCTCCAGCATCCGGGAGAACAGCTCGCCCTGCACCACGTTCCGGCCCCGGCGGGTTCTTACCTCCCGGCGCAACAGCCGTTGCAGCAGTTCCACGGCCAGGTTGCGGCGGGGCATCCCCCGCACTTCGGCCAAGAACTCATCGGAGAGGATGGAAATGTCGGGCTTGTCCAGTCCGGCGGCGGCGAACACGTCCATCACCCCCTCCGACACCACCGCCCGGGACAATATCTGGCGCACCGCATGATCCAGGCTTTCCTCCGGTTTCCCTTCGCCGGGGGTGCGTTTGACCAGGGCGGCCCGCACCGCCCCGAAAAAGGCCATATCGTCCCGGATGAGGACGGTGTAGGGATGGGGGACGGTCAGGGCGAAGGCCCGCGACGCGTCCCGCACCGCCCGCAGGCACCGGTCTTTGCCGTCCGGTTGCGCCAGGATGTGTTCCATGGCGTCCGCCAAAATCCCCAGCCGTCCGGCCCCGGTTCCCTCCGTCCATCCCGACCAGTCGAACCCGTGAAACAGCCCCCGGCACACCTCGTATTTTTCCTGCAGCAGGTCTTTGGCCCGTTCCTGGTCCAGCACCGCCTCCCCCCGTCCGCCGCTGTCGGTGTAGACGGCCAGGGCCTGTTTCAGTTCGTGGGCCACGCCCAGGTAGTCCGCCACCAGCCCGCCCGGTTTGTCTCTGAACACCCGGTTGACCCGGGCGATGGCCTGCATCAGCCCGTGCCCCCGCATCGGTTTGTCCAAGTACATAGTGTGCAGGGACGGGGCGTCGAATCCGGTCAGCCACATATCCCGCACCAGAACCATCCGCAACGGGTCGTCCGGGTCGCGGAACCGGTTGGCCAGAACCTCCCGGCGGGTTTTGTTGCGAAAGTGCCGTTGCCAGTGGGGAGGGTCGGAGGCGGAACCGGTCATCACGACCTTGATCTCCCCCCGGTCGTCATTGGGATGATGCCATTCGGGGCGGAGCCCGATTAGCTCATCGTACAGGTCGACGCAGATGCGCCTGCTCATGCACACCGCCATCGCCTTCCCGTCCAGGGCGGCTCGTCGGTCTTCGAAATGGTCGATGATGTCGGCGGCCACCGCCCGCAACCGGTCTTCGGCCCCGACCACCGCCTCCAACTGCGCCCACTTGCGTTTGATCCGGTCTTTGCGTTCCGCCTCTTCACCTTCGGTTATCTCCGCGAAGTCTTCGTCGATGACCGGCCGTTGTTCTTCGTCCAAAGCCAGGCGGGCCAGGCGGCTTTCGTAGTAGATGGGGACGGTGGCTTTGTCTTCCACCGAACGTTTGATGTCGTAGATGCTGATGTAGTCGCCGAACACGGCCCGGGTGTTGGCGTCCTGTTTTTCAATGGGGGTGCCGGTGAAGCCGACGAAGGAGGCCCGGGGGAGGGCGTCGCGCATATGGCGGGCGTATCCGTCTATGAAGTCGTATTGACTGCGGTGGGCTTCATCGGCGATGACCACGATGTTGCTCCGCTCGGACAGGACGGGATGGGAATCTCCTTTTTCGTCGGGGAAGAATTTCTGGATGGTGGTGAACACCACCCCGCCCGCTTCCACCGCCAGTTTGCGGCGCAGGTCGTCCCGGCTTTGGGCCTGTGCGGGCGGTTGGCGGAGCAGGTCCCGGCAACGGGAGAAGACGCCGAACAGTTGGTCGTCCAAGTCGTTGCGGTCGGTGAGGATGACGATGGTCGGGTTTTCCATAGCCGGTTCGCGGATGATCCGCCCGGCGTAGAACGCCATGGTCAGGCTCTTTCCCGCCCCCTGCGTGTGCCACACCACTCCGATGCGCCGGTCGCCCGGCCGTCCCCCCGGCTGGAGGTCCGGGTCGGGGGAGCGTCGCATTTGGGCGGCCCGCAGGGTTTGCTCCACCGCCGCCCGCACCGCGTGGAACTGATGGTATCCGGCCATTTTCTTAACCGGCCGCTCGTCTTCCGTTCCTTCAAAGACGATAAAGTCCCGTATCAGGGACAGGAACCGTCCCCGGTCCAACGCGCCGTTGACCAGCGCGTCCAGTTGCCGGGAGTCGGCGGGGCCGTCCGCGTCTTCGGCGAAGGCGCGCCACCGTTTGAACCATTCCCGCCCGGCGGTGAGCGTGCCCACCCGCGCCTCCAGCCCGTCGGACACGATCAACACTTCGTTCATGGAAAACAGGGCGGGGAGTTCCGCCTTGTAGGTTTGGAGTTGGCTCCACGCGGTCCAGATGGTGGCATCCTCATCCACCGGATTTTTGAATTCGATGATTCCCAAGGGGAGCCCGTTGACGAACAGCACGATGTCCGCCCGCCGCTGGTGGTCCCCTTCCCGGACGATGAACTCCTCAAACGCCAACCAGTCGTTGTTATCCGGGTCGTCAAAGTCGATAACCCGGGCCTGCGCCCCCCGAATGCCGTCGTCGGGGGAGCGGTATTCCACCGAAACGCCGTCGACCAGCATCTGGTGAAACCGACGATTGCGATTTTCCAGAGAAGAGCCGACCGGCCGGGTTATCCGCCGCAAGGCATCCTCCCGCGCCCCAAAGGGCAAGTCCGGATTAAGCCGCGCAACCGCTTCCCGCAACCGGGTTTCCAACACCACCTGCTCGTAACCCGACCGCTCCGAGTAAAGACTATCCGGCCCCGGCAAAGCACCCCCCACCCGCCACCCGAGGTCTTCCAACAGTTCCAGAGCATGCCGCTGAACATCTGATTCGCTAATAGAGGGAAAGGTCATAACTCAATATCCAGTTCATCCACCCGAATCTCCCCCGATATCAATTTCGGCAACAGAGTATCTCTTATATTAGCCAGTATATTATTCTCCGTTTCATTTATTTTGATGCGATTATATAATGGTTGTATATTATCATCAAAGCGCGACATCACTAATGGATCTGATATTGTCATTAGAATTTGTCGGAAATTTCTCTTGTTTATTTCAAGAAAGGTGGATCCATTTGCATGGTTAATTATTTCGGATTTGAAATATTCACACCAGTATAGTAAAAACAAATTCGAGATATTAGGTTTTGGTAACATTGCAATAAATCCTTGATTGATAGCAACAGATACTTCAGCAATAGCTAGGTATCCTATGGGAGCTCTTGAAGACATTAATACTGTTCCTATAGGTAAAAGTCCAGAACTTATACGAGCTAAACCTTTATCTGTTATTTTACGATTAGTTCTCATTAGGACAGGTGTAGTTAGTGCTGATAAATCTTTCGGTGTAGCCCAGAAATGGTGACCACCTTCCCAAAAAAGTGGTTGCTTTGTACTAGGTGTTGTACCACCTACTATGGTAGATGTATCTTGAATAGGCACAATTTGCCACCCCTCAGGGATATCGCCTAGCTCGGAGGGGACGAAGCGATTGGGGAAGAGGTCGTAGAGTTCTGCGGGCAGGCCGGGAAGCGATTGGCCAGATTTCCACCGACCATCCATTTTGGCCCGAACCGGATCAAAATCTACAAACCACGATTTAAACAACGCCCTAGTCATCTCCTCCAAAGTCTTATTCATCCGTCGATTTAACTCGATCTTATCATCCAAACTCCCTAGAATATTAGCGATAGATTTTTGTGTTTTTTTATTGGGTATGTTTATTCTAATAGCATGAGCATGTTCACGATTCAACCCTGGAACAGCACTGTCAGAATTCATCAAGTGCATGTCGAGTGACCGAAGTAAATAATATTGAAATTTTAGCGAAGAAATATCTGAGCTTGTTATGTAAAATGTTGTGTCAATTGGCCAGCAAGGGATACGAGAAAAATGCACAGCTCCTACAGTACCTTTGCGACCTATTATAATTGTGGGTCCATCTGTTAGCGGCGTATCATGATAATCGATGATACCATTTGAACCATATACCGGTACCCTACCGAAGTGGTTTCTCTTAGATTTGAGTAAGCCTTTACCATAAGTGAATGGTGCTATGCTACCTAAAGTGGCTTGCTTCATGTATTTTTTCATTTGTTTCTTTCGTTTTCATTAACTATTTTTCTGGGTCTTAATACGTAGGAAGGTTTTCTAAGCATCTTGTATATTATAGACCATTTTTTCTTATATATTTCTATATGAATATTAATATCTTTTATGTGTCCTTTCAATATTTCTATTTCGTTTAGTTTAGTTCTTTTGCCTACTAAATCTTTTCTTATCGATAAAAGCAATTCGCCAAATTTGATGACGATTGTTTCGCTTATATTTTGTATAGAATTACGATTATTGTCTAGAGCGTGTCCTATTTCTATTAGTTTATTATAAAATAAAATAGTTTTATCAGATCCTATTAGAACAAGTTCAAAGGCTTTTCTGCGATAATTTGTTGATATTATCATATCGAGTGATTCTTGTAGCTCGGTTCGTATTCCAGTTTGTTGGTCCATTTCATTATCTGAAGTTTGTTCATTTATATTATCAAATATAATAATATAAGGCTCTAGAATATGCATATAGAGATTCCTCCGTTCATCTTGCAATCGCTCCCGCTCTCTTCTAGATTTTTCGATACTAGATACTAAAAACCAAGTAATAGCTGCGATGGACAGCGCGATGAGAGAAGAAGTAATCATAGATATCCATTCCATTTTAGAGTTCCCTTACAGTGGTAAATCCTACCTTTTTTAAGTTATTGGTGATTTTCTTGTTAGTATCTAAGGCCTTGCTTGTTTGATAATTCCATTGCCTGATTAGTCGGGTCATTTTTTCTTCGAAAGGCTCGTCCTCCTCCTCTTCAGGCTCCACTCCTACGTAGCGACTAGGAGTTAACACGTAATCGTGTTTGCGTAACTCCTCTATGGGTACACTATAGCAGAAGCCTGGGATATTGGCAAATTCGTCTGCGTCTGTCTCGCCGCGCCAGGCATGGTAGGTGTTGGTGATGCGACTTATCTCATCATTGGTAAGTTCGCGATGGGTGCGGTCTCGCATTACGCCCATTCGGCGGGCGTCTATGAAAAGCACCTCGCCGCGGCGGTCTCGAAACGGTCCGTTACCTCGGTTGCGGGACAGGAACCAGAGGCAGGCGGGGATCTGGGTGGAGTAGAACAGCTGGCCAGGCAGGGCCACCATACAGTCCACCAAATCGGCCTCTAGCAGATTTTTGCGTATCTCGCCTTCGTTGGACTGCTGGGACGACATTGACCCGTTGGCAAGCACGATCCCACCCCCCCCCCCGGAGACAAGTGATGGACTATGTGTTGCATCCAAGCGAAGTTGGCGTTGCTTTTGGGTGGGATGCCGTATTTCCAGCGTTGATCGTCGGTCAGTCGTTCGCCGCCCCAGTCGGAAATGTTGAACGGGGGGTTGGCCAGGATGAAGTCGGCTTTCAGGTCGGGGTGGCGGTCATCGTGGAAAGTGTCGCCGATTTCGATCTGGCCGTTGATGCCCCGGATGGCCAGGTTCATCTTCGCCATCCGCCAAGTTGTGTAGTTGGACTCTTGACCGAAGATGGAAATGTCGCCCGCCAGGCCGCCGTTCCCGTTGCCGGTGGCGTGCGAGCGGATGAACTCCATGGACTGCACGAACATTCCCGATGAGCCACAACACGGGTCGTACACTCGGCCGTTGTAGGGTTCCAGCATTTCCACCAGCAGTTTCACCACGCACCGCGGAGTGTAGAACTCGCCGCCCCGTTTGCCTTCCGCCCCGGCGAACTGCGCCAGAAAATATTCGTAGACCCGTCCCAGCACATCCTTGGAACGCGACTCCGCGTCGCCCACTTTGACGTTGCTGATTAGGTCAATCAGCTGGCCGAGTCGTGTTTTGTCCAAAGCGGGCCGGGCGTACTCTTTGGGCAACACATCCTTGAGGGCGGGGTTGTCCCGTTCGATGGCGTCCATCGCTTCATCTACCAGTTGCCCGATGTCGGGTTGCTTGGCCTCGGCTTGCAAGAGCCCCCACCGCGCTTCGCTCGGCACCCAGAACACACTCTCGGCGACGTATTCCTCCGGGTCCTCCGGGTCGGCGTCGGGTACTCCCTGCAGATGTTCGTGTAGTTCCTCGAACGCGTCCGAAACATACTTGAGAAAGATCAGCCCCAACACCACATGCTTGTACTCGGCGGCGTCCATGCTCCCCCGCAGACTGTCCGCCATCTTCCACAGCTCAGCCTCATACCCAGTCGTAGCCCCTTGAACTGCTGTTTCCTTTCCGGTGGTCACCATCGGTTGCCGCCTATTTGACCGGATATCCACAAATCACCTAGTCTGTATTCATCTAGCCAAGGTTGCAACTGTTCTCTACTCAGGCGATGTAGTTGGGTGCAGTTATCGTATTTTTCACATACCACTATGGATTCGGGTGTTTCCGTTAGGGCATCTACCATAATATCGGATTGAGTGGTTATGATAATTTGGCTTCGTGAGGAAGCCTCTAACAGAAGTTTTGCTACATCCGGTATTATATCTGGGTGCAGGTTGGATTCCGGTTCGGAAAGACAGATAAGAGGCGGAGATTCAGGTTTATAAAGGACAGCCAACAGGCATAAGTATTGGAGGAGCCCATCCCCAAAATGCATAGCCGATATTGGATGGTTTAAACCTTTTTCATGAGTATATATCTGTACACTGCGACCATCGACATTGGTTACAATGTCTTCAATGTCAGGATCAAAATTCCTGACTTTCTCAAGTATTTCCCTTCGAATTGTAGGCTTATTAAGCAAGTTGTTCATCACCAAAGCGAGGTTCGAAGCATCATCTAGCAATACATAGGGAAGCGAGTCAGTTGAGGCGGGTTGACGAGGCGGCGAGTAATGACTAAAGCTCCACTGTGGGTATATGAGTATTTTTGGAAACCGTTCACCTAGATATGTTATTTGCGGGTAATGTAAGGGGTCTATATAATTGCGAAGGACCGAGGTTTCGCTGTTCATATATTCAGGGTCAACGGTTTTTTCCCGCCAAAACCCTTCTTCGGTTCTTACGTTCAAAATCGGTTGGCCTCCCTGATAACGATAATAGAAGGAAGGCGAGCTTTCGCCGGAGGACGGGTTGGCGTTTTCGATGGCTTCGTCTACCAAAGTGAACCGGTGCCCTTTGGCGGTGAAAGAAAGTCGATATATGAGGGGGGAAGCGCCCTCCGGGTACTCAACCGTCGCCTCCACGGTCGCAACGGGCGGCTGGTCGGCCCCTTTCCAAAGCCATTCGCTCGTTCCCCCTGCGGCGCGGATGGGCGTCGGCAGGTTGCGCGGGGCGGCGGCCAATATGCCCAGGGCGGCGGGCAGGTTGGATTTGCCGGAGCCGTTGCGGCCGATCAGCACGTTCAGCGGGCCCAGATCCAGTTCCTGGCCGGCGGGGCCGAAGGAAAGCAGGTTTTCCAGACGGACCTTGCGGAGGAAGGTCATGGCAGGTCGTCTGTTTTGTTGGGGCGGTGGATGAGAAGGGCGGGCACGGTCGCGACGTCCTCCGCGTCTTCCGGGAGGGGGGTGTCGTGTCGGCCGTAGAACCACTCCGGGTGTCGATCGAGGGCTACGTCCCGCACGGAGAGCAGGCCGGGCTCCAAGTCGTCGAAGCCGTCCTCGTAGCCGCTCACCATTACGCGCAGGTCGTCCGGGTAGCGGGACAGTTCCCGCACCAGGTCGCCTACCGTCATCGGTTTGGCATCGGTTGCACGGTTCATACGGCCATTGTAGCGGGGCCAAGTGACGTTTTCCGACGGCGCGGTCCCGCCAAAGGGTAGATTGGGGCCATGGCAAATATTGTTCACGTTATCGGGACCGGGACGATCGGGGAGCCGTTGATCGGGCTCTTGGCGGATCATCAGCGGACGTTCGGGATCGACGAGGTGACCTTTCACAAGCGCACGCCGCTCCGGGACGAGCGGGGCAAGGTCAACGACCTGGTGCGGCGGGGGGCGCGCCTGGCGGTGGACGCCGACCGCTGGGCCGGATTCGCGGAGCTGGGCCACCGCGCCCGGTATGAAACCCGGGAAGCCCTGGAGCGGGCCTCGGTGGTCATCGACTGCACCCCCTCCGGCAACGAAAACAAGGAACTGCACTACGGGAACGCCCCCGGCGTGCTCGGCTTTCTCGCCCAGGGTTCCGAATTCGGGTTCGGGAAGATGTACGCCCGGGGCATCAACGACCAGGCCTTGGAGCGCCGTCGGGACCGCTTCATCCACATCGTGTCCTGCAACACCCACAACATCGCCGTCCTTCTCAAAACCCTCGGCTTCGACCCGGACGGAGGCTCCCGCGTCGTCAACGGTTCCTTCTTGTGCATCCGGCGGGCCAACGACATCAGCCAGGACGGCGGGTTCGTGCCCGGCCCCACCGTGGAAACCCACAAGCAGGACCGGTTCGGCACCCATCACGCCCGCGACGCCCATCACCTTTTCCAAACCCTGGGCCACGACCTGAACCTGTTCTCCTCCGCCCTCAAAATCAACAGCCAATACATGCACACCCTCCACTTCGACATTCGCCTGGACCACGACATCACCGTCGAGCAGGCGGTGAGCAGGCTGACCGCCAACCCCCGGGTGGCCCTCACCTACAAACGCTCCGCCGGACGCATCTTCTCCTTCGGGCGCGACCACGGCTACTACGGGCGCATCCTCAGCCAGACGGTGGTGCCGGTGGAAACCCTGACCGTGCGGGAAGGCAGGCGGGTGGTCGGATTCTGCTTCACCCCCCAGGACGGCAACCCGATGCTGTCCACCTTGGCCGCCACCCTCTGGTATCTGCACCCCGACGGCTTCGACGACCGCTTGGACGTCATCCGCCGCTACTTTTTCCCCGAGATATAAGGACGCGGGATATAACGAGACAAAGGATGCGGGAAGCCGCCGATCGCCGCGCCGCCGCCGTTGCGTCCCATAATGTCCGCTGTCCCTTTTAGACTGACCGATATGCCCTCCGCCCCCGCCCCCGCCGTCGCAACGGAAACCGGAACCGGACGCGCCCCCCGGGTGCACATCACCACCCTGGGGTGCCCCAAAAACCAGGTGGACACCGACAAGGTGACCGCCCTGCTGGCCGGATCCGGCTACCGCACCGGGGCCGACCTGGAAAGCGCCGACGTGGTGATGATCAACACCTGCGCCTTCATCGAAGCCGCCCGCCAAGAGTCCGTGGAAACCATCCTGGACGCCCACGCCGCCAAAGCAGACTCGGCCCGCTTGGTGGTGATGGGATGCATGGCCCAGCGTTACGGGGCGGAACTGGAGGAGGCCCTGGCGGAGGAGGCGGACGCGGTAATCGGCCTGGACCGCTACGGGGAAATGGTCGGCCTGCTGGACGACCTGACCGACTGGACCCCGGTGCGCCTCGGCCCCCGCCGCCCCAAAATGGACATTCTGGAAATGACGCACCGCCCCGCCCCGGCCCTGCCCTACGCCTATGTGAAAATAGCCGAAGGGTGCGACAAAACCTGCGCCTTCTGCGCCATTCCCCTCATCCGGGGCCCGCAACGCTCCCGCCGCCCCATCGACATCCGCAACGAAATCTCCGCTTTGGGGGAGGGGGGAGCGTCCGAGATCGTGCTGGTCGCCCAGGACCTGGCCGCCTACGGGCGCGACCTGACCGCCTCCTCCCGCCCCGGCCATACCATCGTGGACCTGCTCCGGTTCATCGGCGATGCGGACGGCCTGCGCCGCCTGCGCCTCCTTTACCTGTATCCGACCGAAATCCGGCCCGCCCTGATCGAGGAGATGGCCGACAGCCCGGTCATCGCCCCCTACTTCGACTTGAGCCTGCAGCACGCCTCCCGCCCCCTGTTGCGCGCTATGCGCCGCCCGGGGAGTTTCGACAGCCATCTGAAACTGATCGGCCGCATCCGGGAGGCCGCCCCCGACGCCGCCCTGCGTTCCTCTTTCATCGTCGGTTTTCCGGGGGAAACCCCGGCCGATGTGGAGGAGTTGGCCGATTTCCTGGCCGAAGCCCGCCTGGACTGGGCCGGGTTTTTCCCCTACTCCCCCGAGTCGGGCACCGCCGCCGTCGCCATGGAAGGCCGGGCGGATGCGCGGGAAACCGCGGCCCGCATCCGGGAGCTGTCCGCCGTTCAGGACCGGATCACCGCCGACCGCAACGCGGCCGGGGTGGGGCAAATCCACGAAGTGCTGGTGGATCAGGTGGAGGACGGAACCCCGGTGGGGCGCTCCCACCGGCAGGCCCCCGACATCGACGGCTTGATCTGCCTGGACCGGGGGCGGCCGGGGGAGTGGGTGCGGGCGGAGATCACCGGCTCCTACGAAACCGATCAGGCGGCCCGGGTGCTGTCCGTTTCCGGTTCCTCCCCCAACGGAGACGCCCCCGTTCGCAACGGAACCGTCGGCGCGCGCGGGCCGCAGGAGGTTCTACGGTGACGGCGGGGGAGGCGGCGGTCGGGCGGGCGCAGGGGCGGATGTTCCGGGGCGGTCGCTCCCGTCGGGGGTCCGCGGAGTCGGGCGGGGGGGACGAGCAACGGCCGTTCGCAACCGAAGCGGTTGGCGTACGCGGGGTTGCGGGGAGGATTCCGGTGACGGCGGGCAACGGGGCGGCCGGGTGGGCGCAAAGGCGGTCGTTGGGGGCTTCTGCTTCATTGGCGATCCTCGGGGTTGGGGCGGGGGAGATTTGTGTCTCGCATTCGGCGGGCGTCCCGGTCAAAACCGGCGACGCGGGAAACACGCGGGTCGGGTCGGGGCCGCGCTTTCACCGGCGGATGACGACGATAATCGGCGACGGACGGATGCCGTGCCCGCCGCCGCCCGGAAACGCCGGGCGCAAGCCGCAAGGAGTCGTCGGATGATCGTGGAAATCGTGGCGGTGGGAACCGAGTTGCTGCTGGGGCAGACCGTCAACACCAACTGCGCCTACCTGGGGGCCCGGTTGGCCGAGTTGGGGCACGACGCCCACTATCAGACGGTGGTGGGGGACAACCTGGAGCGGATGACGGAGGCCATTTGCGCCGCCGCCGCCCGGGCCGACGCGGTGCTGATCACCGGCGGCCTGGGCCCCACCCCCGACGATGTGACCCGGGAGGCCGTCTGCGCCGCCGCCGGACTGGAAATGGCCTACGACCGGGAATACGCCGCCGACTTGCAGTCCCGCTGGCGGAGGCGGGGGCTGAGTTTGCCGGAAAACAACCTGCGTCAGGCCGAGCATCCGCAGGGGGCGCGGTTGCTGCCCAACCCCCGGGGCACCGCCCCCGGCCTGGTCCTCCGGAGCCTGGGGGCGCTGATCATCGTCCTGCCCGGAGTGCCCGCCGAAATGCACCGCATGTTCGAAGACCACGCAGCGGGAGTATTGGCCGAAGAGTCGGGGGGAAGCGAAGTGTTGGTGAGCCGGATGTTGCGCACCTGGGGGAGGGGCGAGTCGGCGGTGGCGGAAATCCTGGACGATATTTACCACCGGGAGGTCAATCCGTCCCTGGCCTACCTGGCCTCCGCCGGGGAGGTGAAGGTGCGCATCTCCGCCAAAGCCCCCGACGAGGAGCGGGCCCGGGCCATGATCGCCCCGGTGGAAGACGAAGTGCGGCGCAGGTTGGGTTCCTCCGTGTTCGCCGCCGACGAGCAGACCATCGAGGGCGTCATCCTGGAGGAGTCGGCCCGGCGGGGATGGACGATCGGGGCCGCCGAGTCCATGACGGCGGGGATGGTGGCCGCCCGGCTGAGCATGGTTCCGGGGGCGTCGGCGGTCTTCCGGGGCGGGGCGGTCGCCTACCACCCGCAGGTGAAAACGGGGGCGCTGGGGGTGCCCGCCGCCCTGTTGGAGGAACACGGGGCGGTCAGCGCCGAAACCGCCCGGGCCATGGCGGAGGGGGCGGCCCGCCTGCTGGGGGCGGAGGCGGCGGTGGCCGTAACCGGTTCGGCCGGGCCGGAGCCCCTGGAGCGCCCGCCGGGGGAGGTTTTCATCGCGGTGCGCACCCCGGAGGGGGCGCGGGTCAAAATGTTGCGGCTGCCCGGCGATCGGGAGCGGGTGCGGGCGTACGCGACCACCGCCGCCCTGCAACTGACCCGCCTGGCCCTCATCGGGGAATGGTGGAGGTCCGATGGGTGAAACCCGGTTTCGGGTGTTCGCCGCCGTCCCTATTCCCCATGAAACGCAGTTGGCCGTCGACCGGTGGCGCTCGGAACTCCGTTTGCCGGCCGGGGAATCCTCCGCATCCGGCGACGGCGGCCGGGGGCGGGCCCGCCCGGTTCCGGTCGGCAACTTTCACCTGACTTTGCGGTTCGCGGGGGAGGTGGAGCGGCCGGTTCTGGAACGGCTGTGCGCCGCCTTGGACGCCGCCCTGGACCGGGCCGAAACCCCCGCTCCTTTTAACATGCGGTGGGGCGGGTTGGGGGCTTTCCCGAAACCGTCCCGGGCGACGACGGCCTGGCTGGGAGTGGCCCGCGGACGGGACGGCCTGGCGCGCTTGGCGACGGCGGCGGAGGAGGCGGCGCGGTCGGCCGGCCTCCCCCCGGAGGAGCGTCCCTTCCATCCCCATCTCACCCTGGCCCGCTTCCGCCCGCCCGTGGACCTGCGTCCGGCGGGGGCTGGCGGCCGGGACGATCCGGCCGGCTCCTCCTCCGCCCGCTTAGGAGTGAAAATAGCGGTGACCGAGGTGGCGCTGTACCGCAGTTTCCTGGGCGGAAAACCGGCCCGCTACCAGAGGCTGGAAACCTTTCCGCTCTAAATCCCCGGCACTGCCCGCCGTTCGTTTTTCCTTGTCCGGCAAGGGTTTCGGCGATTGCCCCTCCGCCCGCCGCCGTCCCTGTTCGCCGCCCGGAATCCAAATACTTGCTACCGAACATACGTTCGGGTAGTATTCGCCGCGGAAATGAGGCATATTGGACTTTGCATCCCTGCGGGGGCGCAAGGACGAATTGCCCCGATGTTGAAAAACATTCGTGTAATTTAAGGCGGGTGCGACCTGCCGACGGGCGGAGAGAAGGCAAGGAGGAAAGCGAAGAACGGGTCGGAAACGGCCCCGCCCGCGTTTTTGTCACAGGCAGTCCGTACCTTAGTGCTCCACAGGCGACGCGCGCCGACCGGGGCCGGTCCGGCACCGGGCGGAGGAAAGCGCAAGGCGCAATCGACAACGCACGAAGGAGCAAAGGCAATGAAGCAAAAAAATCAGGCCCTTGACACGGCCATGACCCAGATCGAACGGCAGTTCGGCAAGGGGGCCATCATGCGGCTGGGCGAGGGGACCCACCTGCGGATCGAGCACATCCCCACCGGGGCCCTGGCTCTGGACATCGCCCTGGGGATCGGGGGGGTGCCCCGGGGACGGGTGGTGGAGATGTACGGCCCGGAGTCCAGCGGCAAGACGACCCTCGCCCTGCATGTGGTGGCCGAGGCGCAACGCAACGGCGGGCAAGCCGCCTTCGTGGACGCCGAACACGCCCTGGACCCGGTGTACGCGCAGGCGCTGGGGGTGAACACCGACGAACTGTTGCTGTCCCAGCCCGACACCGGGGAGCAGGCCCTGGAAATCGCCGACATCCTGGTGCGTTCCAACGCCCTGGACGTGGTGGTGGTGGATTCGGTGGCCGCCCTGGTGCCCCGGGCCGAGATCGAAGGGGAGATGGGGGATACCCATGTCGGCTTGCAGGCCCGGCTGATGTCGCAGGCCCTGCGCAAGTTGACGGCCGGGATCAACCGGTCGTCCACCACCGCCATCTTCATCAACCAACTGCGGGAGAAGATCGGGGTGGTGTACGGGTCGCCGGAGGTGACGCCCGGCGGTCGCGCCCTCAAGTTCTATTCCAGCGTGCGGATCGACGTGCGCCGCATCGAGGCCATCAAGGACGGCGGCGTGCAGATCGGCAACCGGGTGCGTGCCCGGGTGGTGAAGAACAAGGTGGCACCCCCATTCCGGACGGCCGAGTTCGACATTATGTTCGGCAAGGGCATCTCCCGGGAGGGGAGCCTGCTGGACGTGGCGGTGGACGAGGGCATCGTGAAAAAGAGCGGGGCCTGGTACACGTTCGACGGGGATCAGCTGGGCCAGGGACGGGAGAAGGCCAAGGCTTTCCTGCGGGAGAACCCGGAGGTGGCCGTGCAACTCCAGGACATGGTGCTGGCCGCGGTCAACCCCCCGCCGGAACCCGATTCCGAGGCGCCGGCCGGGGCGGAAACCCCCCAACCCGCCACCGCCTGACCGGTTAGCGGATTGCCCGATACACTGATTCCGTCCGGGGCGTTTCGGATTCGCCCCGGACGCTCCGGACGGAAGAGGTGAGGAGCAAGATGGCCGTAACGGGAAATTTGGCTCGTCCGTCGGCGGAAGCGGAGCCCGGGCGGTTGACGCGCGCCGCGTTCGACCATCTCTGGAACGGAGTTTCCGGCGACTTCCCCGAACTGCCGCAAGGCCGGTTTGACATCATCTACGCCGACCCGCCTTGGGACTACAAGGGGCAGTTGCAGCACGCCGGGGCGGGGAGCCGGGATACGGGCGGGGCGATGCGGCATTACCCGACCGTTACTCTCGACCACCTGAAGGATCTGTCCGTGCCCGACATAGCGGCCGACGACTGCCTGCTGTTTATGTGGGCCACCAACCCTCACCTGGATCAGGCCATTGATTTGGGCAAATCGTGGGGCTTCGCATGGGCGACGGTCGCTTTCGTGTGGGACAAGGTGCGGGTCAACCCCGGCTTCTACACGATGAGCCAGTGCGAGCTGTGCCTGGTTTTCAAGCGCGGCAAAATACCGCACCCGCGCGGGGCGCGCAACGTACGGCAGTTCCTGAGCGCCAAACGGGGTCCGCATTCGGAGAAACCGGCGGAGGTGCGCAAGCGCATCGAGCGGATGTTTCCCGAATCGAAGAAAATCGAGCTGTTCGCCCGACGCCGCGCTGACGGATGGCACGCGTGGGGTTTGGAAGCCGACGGCGAACATTCGCCGGCCCGGGACAACCGGCGGACAGAGGGCGCTCGCCGCGGAAACGAGGAGGAATAGCCGATGTCTGACAAGACCGCGATCGAGTGGACCGGGGCCACCTGGAATCCGACCACCGGGTGCGATCGCACTTCGCCGGGGTGCGACAACTGCTACGCGCTCACGTTGGCGAAGCGGTTGCAGGCGATGGGAGTGGAGAAGTATCGCCGGGACGGCGACCCTCGCACCAGCGGGCCGGGTTTCGGGATGACCTTGCATCCCAAGGCCTTGGATATTCCCCGCTCTTGGCGCAAGCCGCGCACCATTTTCGTGGACTCGATGAGCGACTTGTTCCACAAGGATGTGCCCGACGAGTTCATTCGCCGCGTGTTTGATGTGATCGCCGACACTCCCCGGCACCAGTACCAGTTGCTCACTAAACGTTCCCGCCGACTGGCCCGCTTCGGACAAGCGCTGGAGTGGCCGCCCAACCTGTGGATGGGGGTAAGCGTGGAAACCGCCCGCTACAAGTTCAGGATCGACCATCTGCGCGAGGTGGACGCTGCCATCAGGTTCGTAAGCGCCGAACCCTTGCTCGGACCCCTGCCGAACCTGGATTTGAGCGGAGTGCATTGGATGATAGTGGGCGGCGAAAGCGGCCCGGGAGCCCGTCCAATGCAACCCGAATGGGCGATCGACCTACGCGAACAATGCGCCGATTCCCGGATCCCTTTTTTCTTCAAACAATGGGGCGGCCGCACCCCCAAATCCGGCGGCCGCATACTGCACGGTGAGACATACAACGAAATGCCGCGCTCGCGGTAGGCGCTATAAATGGTTGCCAAGCTAGGGAAGCGGGGCGCCTTGGTCAGAGGCTGGCTAAATCTTCTCAAAGACCGGATATTCCTAGTCTTCACCTAAGCAAAACTGTTGCCAACGTCTTGGCCGGCGCACACGGCCTGCGCCCACGGGTTGTCGACCCGTCCAGCGGGCGCGTTCCCAAAAGGTCCGCTATACGGCGGCGTCCCCGGGCGACGGTTGCGGGTGTTGATCGGTCATGGCAACGCCGCTGTTTTAGATATTTTTACGCCTGTAAAATTCAATATACGAATTTTGCGAGGCAAAACAACTCCTGTTTCCCCCGGTTCGCGAACGCCCGCTCCCGTCGTCCGCCCCCGGTTCTGCGACTTCCGGCGCCTATCCGCGGCGCCGGGCAAAAATTCCCGCGCTTTTCCGGCGCGCGGCCGGGAAACCTGCTATACAAGGGGAAAGGCAAGAGCGAAACCAAGGAGGTGCGGGTCGTGTATCCATCCGCTTTTGAGTATTCGGCTCCCGCCACCCTGGGCGAGGCGTTGTCCGCTTTGGGGGAGGCGGGGGGCGGAGGACGGGTTCTCGCCGGAGGGCAGAGCCTGATTCCGATGATGAAACTGCGGCTGGCCTCTCCCGGCTACCTGGTTGACATCAACAACCTGACCGGGCTGGACTACATCCGGGAGTCCAACGGGCATCTGGCGGTCGGAGCCTTGGCCCGGCACGCGGACGTGGCCGCCTCCGACTTGGTGAAACGCGCCAATCGCACCATGGCCGCCGCCGCTCCCTGGATTTCCGATCCGCTGGTGCGCAACCGGGGAACCCTGTGCGGTTCGGTGGCCCACTGCGATCCGGAGGGGGATTGGAACTCGGTGATGCTGGCGGTGGGGGCTGCGGTGGCCGTCCGCTCCGCCGCAGGCGAACGGACCATCCCGGCCGCGGATTTCATAGTCGGCCCGTTCACCAACGCCTTGGAGCCGGGGGAGATGGTTACGGAAGTCCGCATCCCCCGCTACCGGGGGGCGGCCGGCGGCGCCTACCTGAAACTGGAGCGCAAAATCGGCGATTACGCCACGGTGGGGGTGGCGACCCACCTCCAATTGGACGAGTCCGGCCGGGTGGCCGAAGCGGGATTGGCCCTCACTTCGGTTTATCCGCACAACCTGAAAGTGACCGCCGCCGAACAGATGATGGCCGGTCAGCGACCCGGGCCCGAACTGTTTGCGGAAGCGGCGCAAATCGCCGCCCGCTCCTGCGACCCGGACGGCGATGTCCGCGGTCCCGCCGAATACAAGCGGGCGGTGGTCGCCGAATACACCCGGCGGGGGTTCGCCTCCGCCCTCGCCCAAGCAAGAGGGGAGAGCTGATGCAGGTTACGGTAACGATCAACGGCTCCGGGGAAACCCGGGAGGTGGAGCCCCGGCGGCTCCTGGTGGATTTCATCCGCTCCGACTTGGAGTTGCGCGGAACCCACATCGGATGCGACACCACTTCCTGCGGAGCGTGCACGGTTCTGCTCGACGGCCGCCCGGTGAAGTCCTGCACGATGTTCGCGGTGCAGGCCGACGGACGGGAAGTAACCACCGTGGAAGGCCTGAAGCAGAACGGGGAACTGCATCCCGTCCAGGAGGCGTTCAAGTCCCACCACGGGTTGCAGTGCGGTTTCTGCACCCCGGGGATGATGCTGGTCGGAGCGTCCCTTCTGGAAGAAAACCCCAGCCCCTCCGACGACGAGGTGCGCTGGGCCATTTCCGGCAACATCTGCCGGTGCACCGGATATTTGAACATCGTGTCGGCCATCCAGGCCGCCGGGCAAGCCCAAGCCGCCGCAGGCGACGGAGAGGGGAGCTGATAATGACCCAGGAACTGCGCACCACTCCCGAAGTAGGGGGAGTGGGACATTCGGTTCTCCGCAAGGAGGACGACCGTTTCATCCAGGGAGCGGGAAACTACATGGACGACCTGGTCCTGCCGGGGATGCTCCACATGGCCATCCTCCGCTCCACGGTGGCCCACGCCCGCATTAACGGGATCGACGCTTCGCAGGCGGAGGCCCTGGACGGGGTGGTGGCGGTGGTCACCGGGGAGGCCCTGGCCGCCCACAACCTGGCGTGGATGCCCACCCTGTCCGGCGACACCCAGGCGGTGCTGGCCACCGACAAGGTGCGCTTCCAGGGGCAGGAGGTGGCGGCCGTCATCGCCGCCGACCCCTACATCGCCCGGGACGCCCTGTCACTCATCGACGTGGACTACGAAGAACTGGAGGCGATCACCTCCCCCCAGCAGTCCCTGGCTACCGACACCCTCATCCGGGACGAGAAGGAAGGCCAGACCGACAACGTGGCCTACACCTGGGAGTCGGGGGATCAGTCGGCCACCGAACAGGCTTTCGCCGCCGCGGACCGGGTGGTGTCGCTGGACACCCACTACCCGCGTTCCCATCCGGCCCCGTTGGAGACCTGCGGATGCGTGGCGGACGTGAACCCGATCACCGGCCAGGTGACGGTCTATATGACCAGCCAGGCCCCGCACGCCATCCGCACCGTGTTCGCCCTGGTCACCGGTTTGCCGGAGGAGAAAATCCGCATCGTCACCCGCGACATCGGCGGAGGGTTCGGCAACAAGGTGCCGGTTTATCCGGGGTACGTGGTGGCCACCGCCGCCTCCCTGCTAATCGGCAAACCGGTGAAGTGGATCGAAAGCCGCACCGAGAACCTGATTTCCACCGGGTTCGCCCGCGACTTTCACATGCACGCCGAGTTGGCTTTGGACGGAGGAGGCCGCATCACCGGAATGAAGGCCGACATCCTCTCCGACCAGGGGGCGTTCTTCGCCGACGCCCAGCCCTCCAAGTTCAAGGCGGGCCTGTTCCACATCTGCACCGGCTCCTACGACTTCGGGGCGGCGCATGTCACGGCCAAGGGCGCCTACACCAACAAGGCCCCCGGCGGGGTGGCCTACCGGTGCTCCTTCCGGGTCACCGAAGCCTCCTACCTGATCGAACGGCTGGTGGACAAGGCGGCCTTGGAGACGGGGCTGGACTCCGCCGATTTCCGCATGCTCAACTTCATCAAACCCGAACAGTTCCCCTATCTGTCCCCCACCGGGTTCGTGTACGACTCGGGGGATTACCATTCCGCCCTGGAGGAGGCCAAGCGCATCATCGACTACGATGGATGGCGGGCCCGCCAAGCCGGACAGAACACCCCCGACGCCCGAAAACTGCTCGGAATCGGGGTGGCTTCCTTCACCGAAGTGGTGGGGGCGGGCAACTCCCGGGACTACGACATTTTAGGGTTGAAGATGTTCGACTCGGCGGAGTTGCGGGTTCATCCCACCGGCAAGGCCATCCTCAAACTGGGCGTGCAGACCCAGGGACAGGGGCACGAAACCACTTTCGCCCAGATAGTGGCCGAAGAGTTGGGCATTCCCTATTCGGACATCAAAGTGATGTACGGGGACACCGACAACACCCCCTACGGCCTGGGAACCTACGCTTCCCGTTCCACGCCGGTGGGCGGGGCGGCCACCGCGGTCGTCTCCCGCAAACTGCGGGACAAGGCCCGCAAACTGGCCGCGCACCTGCTGGAAGCGGCCGAGGACGACCTGGAGTGGGAGCCGGGCAGGTTCACGGTGCGGGGCACCGACCAGAGCGTAACCATCCAGGAGGCGGCCTTCGCCGCCTACACCAACCATCCGGAGGGGATGGAAGCCGGCCTGGAGGGGGTGCACTATTACGACCCGCCCAACATGACCTACCCGTTCGGTTCCTACATCGCGGTGGTGGAAGTGGACGTCGGGGACGGCTCGTGGCGGGTGCTGGACATGGCGGCGGTGGACGACTGCGGGGTGCGCATCAACCCGATGATCGTGGAAGGCCAGATCACCGGCGGCCTCACCGAAGGGTTCGCCAAATCCAACATGCAGTGGATCACCTTCGACGACGACGGCAACTGCATCGGCTCCAACTTTATGGACTATCTGGTGCCCACCGCCTGGGAGACCCCCCGTTACAAACTGGGGCAGACGGTGACGCCGTCCCCCCATCATCCCATCGGGGCGAAAGGGGTGGGGGAGTCGGCCACGGTCGGTTCGCCGGCCGCTTTCGTGAACGCGGTGGTGGACGCCCTCTCCTCGCGGGGCGTCTCCAACTTGGACATGCCGGTGCTTCCCCACCGGGTGTGGGGGGCGCTGAACGGCGTAGAAGTAAGCCCGTAGGCCGGGCCGGCCGGTGGATGTTCTGGCCCGGGCGGCCCGGCTCCGGCGGGAGGGCCGGGCCTTCGTCCTGGCCACCGTCACCTGGGCGCGGGGGCCGTCCTCCGGCAAGGCGGGTTCCAAAGCCGTCATCCACCCGGACGGCCGAATGGAAGGATGGCTGGGCGGGGCCTGCGCCGCCCCCACCGTGGTGCGCTCTTCGTTGCAGGCCCTGGGGGACGGCCGGGCGCGGGCGCTGTCCCTGGGGCGGAGCGACGACCGGCCGGGAGTGACCGAAGTTCCCATGGCCTGCGACAGCGAAGGGGAGATGGAGGTGTTCGTGGAGCCGATGTTGCCCGCCCCGCACTTGGTGATAGCCGGTTCCTCTCCGATGACCGTCGCCTTGGCCGAGACGGCCCGGGCGGTGGGTTGGCGGACATCCGAGGTTACCGGGGCGGCGCAGGCGGAGTCCATCGCGGAAATGGCGGACCGCTCCTACGTGGTGGCGGCCACCCAGGGTTCCTTCGACGAGCCGGCCCTGCTGTCGGCGCTGGGAACCACCGCCGTGTACGTGGGGTTGGTGGCTTCGCCGAAACGGGCGGAAGCGGTGCGTGCCTGGTTGCGGGACAACGGGGTCTCCGAGGAGGACGCCCTCCGGGTGCGGGCCCCGGCCGGAATGGATTTGGGTTCCACCACCCACGAGGAGATGGCCGTTTCCATAATGGCCGAACTGGTGGCCCACCGCACCTCCCACAAGGATTCGGCCGCCCCGCCGGTGGAACTCCCCGAACAGGCGACGGACCCGGTATGCGGAATGTCGGTGAACCCGGCTACGGCCGCCTTCACCGCCGAGCACGACGGCAACCTCTTCTATTTCTGCGCCGCCGGTTGCCAAAAAGCCTTCCGGGACAACCCCGCCGCCCACCTCCCCGCCTGACCCGCCCCCGCCCCCGTATATATTCGGGAACTTATTCGTCAAACGGGACCCGCCGCCGGAACGGTAAAGACCCCCGCCTCGCGGCGGTGCTTCCCTCCCCCGGGGCCCGCCCGATTCCCGCTCGGCCCGGCGCGGCGACCCCGTTCGAACGGGGAATAGCGGCGCACCTCCTTGTTGTAACAGGGAGAAGACGGCCCGTCTCTCGTGCGGGTATTTCTCCGTTACAAGGATTCAACTCCCCGTTGCAACGGGAAGTTATCTGGGACATTCCCCCCTGCTCCCGGCGGAGTGCGGCTGGGAGGGGTGGAGGAGAAGGAGGATGCGCGGCGCGTAGGTGGTGGGCCCCTTTTTTTAGTGTTGGCGGGATGGGGTGATTTCCTCTTCTCGCCGGTGATGTTCCTCGTTGCCCCGCTCCGCGGTCTGTCAGCCGAAGCCGCCGCGGTCGCCGCCGGAGAAGGGGCGCCCCGTCCCCATACCTTCCCCTCCCCGTCCGCCGTCCATTCCGTCCCCGCGTAGGCGGCGAGCTGGGAGGCGTGGAGGCTCTTTCCGGTCATCCAGTCCACCAACACAGCTCCCTTTTAGCGGAACGCGCCCAGAGGTGGGCGGATGGCGCGGACAGCGCGGGGGAATTCCGGGTTTCGGTCATAGCGGTTAAGCCGCTTGCGCTAGGCGTTCTTGGGCTATGTCGGCGAAGAACGTCACCGTTTCCGCCGCGTACGCCCGGCGACCCAACTCCAGGGCGGCCGCCGCACCGGTGCACAAGCCGCCGAAAGGTTCCCACACGACATCGGCGCGGTCGGTGCAGGCTTTGACAATCCGCCTCATTAGGGCCAAGGGTTTTTGGTTGAGATGGGCGGCGGAGTTGGGTCCCGGATTACGGCCATGGGGCGCGGAACCTGAACCGGAGCCCCGGTACCTCTCTTTGCCGTTTACCGGAGGGTGATTCCAAACGTTGGTGACGCCGTGTTCAAAGTTCCATTTGTATCGCAGCTTCCGCCAGTCCGCGGCCGTGACCGGCCGCTCGCCGTCGATGGAGAAGTAGGGGCGGCTGGTCGGACGGCCGCGTTGGTTGGCGTAGCGCGCCATTCGTTCCATCATCCCGGCCGGCGGGAAATACCAGTGTCGATCCGAGGTCAGGTATTTGCGGGCGGCGGCGTTGCGCACCCCGCACGCTTCGTTGGCCGAGTTGAGCGGCAGACCGGAACGTCGCCACTCATGTCGCAACCATTCCTGCGCGGTCAGCATTGCCCGTCCGGTCGGAAACTCCAGTTTGCGGGAATAGAGCACGCACACCTCCGTCACCACCGGGAACCGGCGCAGGGTTTGGCCGTTGGAGTTGCCGGCCGCATGGCCCAGGCCTTTATCCCAGACGATGGTTTGCTCGTAGACCCATCCCAATTCCATGAGCAGGGGATGGCACGACGCCCAACCCTGTTCCGTGTTCCAGAACCACAAGGCGGTGGACGGCAGGGCGTATTTGGACCAGGCTTGCGCATGCGGAGCGTACCATTCGGGCAACCGGGCGGCGGAGGGCGGGTCGCCGGGGAAGCCCCCCAAGCCGTAGGCTCCGTCCGAAATTATCGCATCCGGGCGGGGCCAGTCCTGATAGACGTCCAATACGTCGCCCCGGTGCAGCGAATATTCGGCGCGGGCGCTGGAACCCGTCGCGGAGGGGCCGTCGTCGCCGAGCGGGGCCGGGGAGTTGCAGGTTTGTAGTTTCATGGCCTTTCCGCCAGTGTAGTAGGTCTCCCATTAGTAGCGGGGACCTGCGACAAACGGCGGGCGGGGCGGGGTCAGCCGAGGATTATCAGGGACAGGGAGACGACCGCTAGGCCGAAGCCGACCAGTTGCGAGCGGGAGGTTCGTTCCCCGGCGAACAGGATTTGGAAGACGAGGGTGAAACCGTACAGCATTTGGAAGAGCAGGCCGGCGATGGCCAGGTTGCGCTGGGCGGCCAGCAGATAGGAGCCCATTCCAACCGCCCCCATGGCCCCGATGAAAGCCAATCCGGGCATTATCCGGCGCTCCGGTTTCAGGGAATGCCCCCCGGCCAGCAACATTATCGCAAAGAAAATGAAACTGGTTATCCGGCCCCCCAGCAGGGGCCACAGGCCGGAGCCTTCGGCGGTCAAACCCAGCAGGGTGGTCATCCCGCCGATGGCCGCCCCCGCCCGCAGGCCGTGGCGGAGGGCGACCGGGTCCCATTCCCCGGCCGCGTTGTGATGGCCGATCAGCCACAGCGCGGCGATGCCCACCGCAATGCCGCCGGTCACGGCGGCGGTGGGGAGGCCGGTGGTAACGACCCCCGCTACCACCGGCATTATCGCCCCCAGCACCGCCGCCACCGGCCCCACGATTCCCACCCCGCGCGTGGTGTAGCCGCGGAACAACTCCATCAGGCCCCAGGCCCCGAACAGGCCGGACCCCGCCCCGTAAACCATGTCCAGCAGGCTGGGATCGCCGCCCACCAGAAAGGCGAACACGGCCACGACCGACATCGTGTACAGGAAAATCCAACCCACCATGGTCGGCAGGTGGGTCTTGCGTCCGATGCCGATGGCGACATGGTCGCCGAACCCGATCACGATCGGCCCCAGCAGGGACAGGAAAATGGTCATGGTCCGGCCCCGGCTCCGGGGGGCGGATTACGTGAAAGCATTGAAACCGGTGATGGCCCGCCCCAGGATCAGGGTGTGGATTTCGTTGGTGCCCTCGTAGGTGAACACCGTTTCCAGATTGTTCATATGACGAATCACCGGGTATTCCAGGGTGATCCCGTTGGCCCCCAGCACGGAGCGTGCCAGCCGCGCCGCCTCCAGGGCGCACCGCACGTTGTCGAACTTCCCAAAGGAAATATGTTCGGGGCGGGCGAGTCCCCGGTCTTTCATACACCCTATGTGATGGGCGACCAGCAGACCCCGGTTGACGGACACCATCATCTCCACCAGTTTGGCCTGGGTGAGCTGGAACGACCCGATGGGCCGGTCGAACTGGCGGCGGTCGGCGGCGTATCGGAGGGCCGTCTCGTAACAGGCGCGGGCCGCCCCCATCGCCCCCCAGATGATCCCGTAGCGGGCTTCGGTCAGACAGGAAAGAGGCCCCTGCAGGGTGGAGGTCCCGGGCAGGACGAGGCGGTCGGGGACCCGCACCTCGTCCAGGAACAGGGCGGAAGTGTGGGAGGCGCGCAGGGACATTTTGCCGGTGATGTCGCGGGCGGAGAAACCGGGGGAGTCGGCGGGGACGATGAACCCCCGCACTTCCCGCCCGGCGGACCCGGCGGACCCGGCGGCCGGCGTAGAGGGTTCCACCGCCGCCCAGATCAGGGCAACATCCGCTACGGACCCGCCCGAGATCCACATTTTGGAACCGTTGATGATCCAGTCCCCCCCGTCCCGGCGGGCGCGGGTGCGCATCGCCGACGGGTCGGAACCGGCGTCGGCTTCGGTGAGGCCGAAACATCCCAGGATTTCCCCGGCGGCCATTCCCGGCAGCCATTCCCGCTTCTGCTCCTCCGACCCGTACTTCCAGATGGGGAACATGACCAGCGACCCCTGCACCGAAACCAGGCTCCGCACCCCCGAATCGCCCGCCTCCAACTCCAGGCAGGCCAGCCCGTAGTCCACCGCCGAGGCCCCGGCGCAACCGTGCCCGTCCAGGTGCATTCCCAACAGCCCCAGCTTCCCCAGCTCCGGGGCCAGTTCCCGGGGCAGCACCCCCTCCCGGAACCATTCGGTTATCTCCGGCAGTATCCGGTCGGCCACGAACCGGCGCACCGTGTCCCGGCCCAGCCGTTCCTCGGCGGTCAGCAACGTTTCCAGCCCCAGGAAATCCCGGGGGTCGGGGGAGGGGGGATGGGAGGATGTCATTTCTTTCCCTCCGGTCGGGGGGGTTCGCTCGCTGTCCGGGCGGGGCGGCGCCGCCCGCCCGAACCGTGTATCGTATTATCAGTAGCGACGCCGCGCACCGCAGGTGCGCCGCCATTCCCTGGAGATTAGAGGAGCGTAATGAGCGAACCCGCCAAGATACTGCTCAACGAGTCGGAGTTGCCGACTCATTGGTACAACATCGTCCCCGACCTGCCCGCCCCGCCTCCGCCGGTGCTGCACCCGGGGACTTTGCAACCGGTCGGCCCCGACGACCTGGCCCCGCTGTTTCCGATGGACCTCATCCTGCAGGAAGTGTCCGGGGACAGCTACGTGGAAATCCCGGAGCCGGTGCGGGACGCCTACCGGATGTGGCGGCCCACCCCCCTGCATCGGGCCCGGGGCCTGGAACGGGAACTGGACACCCCGGCCCGCATCTACTACAAGTACGAGGGGGGAAGCCCGGCCGGGTCGCACAAGCCCAACACGGCCCTGGCCCAAGCCTATTACAACGCGCAGGCCGGGGTGCGGAAACTGACCACCGAAACCGGGGCCGGGCAGTGGGGGAGCGCCCTGGCGTGGGCATGCGGGATTTTCGGTTTGGAATGCGAGGTGTGGCAGGTGGCGGCCTCCTACCGGCAGAAGCCCTACCGCAACCTGATGATGCAAACGTGGGGGGCGACCGTTCATTCCAGTCCGTCGCAGGCCACCAACGCCGGGAGGGCCATCCGGGAGTCCGACCCGGACAGTCCCGGCAGCCTGGGGATCGCCATTTCGGAGGCGGTGGAGGTGGCCGCCACCAACGGGGATGTCAACTATTCGCTGGGGTCCGTTCTCAACCATGTGCTGATGCATCAGACGGTGATCGGCCAGGAGGCCCTGACCCAGTTGGGCAAGGCGGGGGAGACCCCCGATGTGCTGATCGGTTGCACCGGCGGCGGTTCCAACTTCGCCGGATTGTCTTTCCCGTTCATCCGGGAGAAACTGGCCGGGAATATGAACCCGGTCATCCGGGCGGTGGAACCGGCCGCCTGCCCCACCCTGACCCAAGGCGAATACCGCTACGACTTCGGGGACACGGCCGGGATGACCCCGCTGATCAAGATGCACACCCTGGGGCATTCTTTCATCCCCGACCCGATTCATGCGGGAGGGTTGCGCTATCACGGAATGGCCCCTCTCATTTCCCATCTGAAAGAGTTGGGGATTTTGGAGGCGGAGGCCATCGCCCAGACCGAATGCTTCGAGGGGGCGGTGCGCTTCGCCCGCAGCGAGGGGATCATCCCCGCCCCGGAGCCCATGCACGCCATCGCCGGGGCCGTCCGGGAAGCCGCCCGGTGCCGGGAAACCGGAGAGGAGCGGGTGATCCTGATCGCCCTGTGCGGCCACGGCCACTTCGACATGGCGGCCTACGAGTCGTTCCTGTCCGGCGAAATGACCGACTACCAGCACCCGCAGGAGAAGATAGCCGCCGCCTTGGAGAAAGTCCCTGCAGTAACCGGCTAAGCCCCCTTTCGGCGGTGAACCGCTCGCGCCGCGGGTAATTCCGCGGCGCGACCTCCCGCTGTGACCGGATTGGAGTCGTAAATGAAGTTCAGGTTGATAGCCACCGCTACGTTGGCGTTGTTGCTGGCCGCTCCCGTGATTGCCACCAGCGGTCGCTTCACGGATGTTCCGCAAGATCACGAGTTTAATGAGGCCATAGAATGGTCTTACAACAGGGGCTTGTTCCAAGGCTATATTGACCGGAGTTTCAAACCGGATAGGGAGCTGTCCGAAAACGAACTGCAAATAGTGGTAAAACGCCTGTTTGACAGCTACGACTCCATAACCAGGGCCCAGACGGCGGCCATCCTGTACTACGGCATAACCTACCTGGAAAACGGCCCACCCACTACTACAACTACTACCAGACCCGTTATAACAACCACAACCACTACGCGACCTATCATAAGGACTACCACGACTACAGCCACCGTTCCAACCACTCTTGCGGCACCATTTTCCTGCCCGTTCCCCCTAGGAGAGGCTGAATGGTTATCAGACAACGAGATCCGTTTTTCCATTGATAATAGTGAGTGCAATATTGATTTTGGTGTGGAGATAGATGTCGATAATTTTTGGGATTCTACTTCATTTACAGTAGATCCATATGAGGTGGGAGGTTATAGCCCAACTCATACTTGGCCCGGTGACAACAGAAGGATAAAAATCGAGGTGTGGGATTTACGGAGAGGCGTTTTTTATAATTGGTATTATTATTTATACAAGGACCGTACCCGTAGTAATATCCTTACCGAGATACTTGGGTAGTTGGTATTCAAACCTTCTTCGGTGATAGCGGAGGTACTACTATGAAAAGAATATTGGCGTCGGTATTTTTCGCGGTGTTGTTGGGCGGGGCGGCGGCGGTTGCGTTGACCTCGTTTGACGATGTGCCCGATGCGCATCTGCATTCCGACGGCATACGGGTGGCCGTGGAGCGGGGATGGTTCCAGGGTTACCCGGACGGGTCGTTCCGGCCCGATCGGAACATCACCGCCGCGCAGTTGGCCAAAGTCCTGTTGCGGGCCTACCCGGACGGTTTGACCCGCGGGCAGGCGGCCACTTTCCTCAGCGGCGGGCAGGACCATCTGCACTCGGTGGACCCCGCCGCCCGGCCCGCGACTACCACTACCGCCCCGACGACGACCACCACCAAGCCGACTACCACCACCAAGAGCACCAAGGCGACCACCACGACCACCTTCGTCTGCGAGGACGACCAAGAATACTACGACGGCGAATGCGATGACTACGAGCACGACTACGACAACTATTGCGACGAGGACGACGACGACCAAGATGGCGAATGCGATGTCTACGACGACGATTACGACCCCGACTGAAAACCCGCTCTGACCAGGCGATTTGACAATTTGCTAAACTTACTGTAAATTTAGCAAATAATGTTACATCTCAGTCAGAGACCGCTGACCGCATCCAACGCCGACGGCAGGTTGTTCGTCGGCCGGGAAGCCGAGCTCCGTCGCCTGGAGCGGGCCGCCCGGCTGGATTTCAACGTGCTGGCCCTGGGGGAGCGCGGCATCGGGGTCACCTCGCTCATGTCTCAGTACCAAAGGCGGCTGGAGGAAGCGGGCCGCCCTTGCTTCTACCTGAGCGGAGCCAAAATCAAGGATTCCGCGCAGGTGTACGATGCGATCGTCACATGGGGGATGGGCCGTCGTCAAATACTTTCCGATGTTCACAGAGAGGTGATGGGGCTCCCCGCGCCCGCGACCGGTTCCCGGTTTCATGATTTGGTGCGACGCATAAGGCGGGTTGAGGAAGAAGTTTTGCCGGTGGTGTTCCTTGACGATATGCACGCTCCGCAGTTGACGCACCAGATGTTCGGGCGTTACCGGGACGAGATATGGAGGTTGCCCTGTCGCTGGGTGGTATGCGGCTTGTCCCGTTATCGCTCCGAATATTTGACCCCTCCCGCCGATGCTTTCTTCGAAGCCGAGATCGCCATCGGGCTCATGGACGATCCTGTTGCCCGCGATCTTTTGGAGGCGCGGTTGGCGATCGCCGGCTCCGAGGATGTCCGGGAGGTGGACATTATTCGTTCCGAATATGAGGAAATCATCAAAGGCGGCAGCGGCAACCCCCGGCGGATATTGGCACTGGTGCGGGAGTCGCTCCTCAGCGACGCCGGGGAAAACGCCAGTCGGGAACGTTTCCGGCAGGAGGCTGCCCGGTTGGGCGGAACCGAAGCCCGCTTTTGGCAACACATCCTGGTCTTCGGTCCGGTCAGCGCCTCCGATGAGGAACTGCAAGAGCACTTCGGAGTAACCCGCGCCCGCGCCGCCCAGGTACTGGGCCGTCTCGAAGAAGCGGGTCTGGTCATAGCCCACCACGAGAAGCAGGGCGTGGGACGCCCTCGCAAGGTGTTTCGGGTGGGATCGCCGAGGAGTCAAGCCGCACCTCTGGTCAAAAAAGAGGCCCGCGCCTAGATTTGTAATCTATTCACCTGGTGAATGGTTATCATTCAGGGGGTGAATGATAACGCACTACCCCGGTTGGCGGCTCCCGGTTTGGCCGAACGGTTGCGGGTGATGCCCGCGGTGGCGGTCACCGGAGCCCGTCAGACGGGTAAAACGACCCTGGTGCGGGAACTGATCCCCGGCCCGCGCCGGTTCTATTCGCTTGATGACCCGGACGCCCGGGACCTGGCCCGTCGCCGCCCCGACGAGTTGCTGGCGGCGCGGGGGCCGGTCACCATCGACGAGGTACAGAAAGAACCGGACCTGTTGGCGGCGGTGAAGCGGGCCGTGGACGCCGACCACCGGCCGGGGAAATTCCTGCTCACCGGCTCCGCCAACCTGCTGTTGATGAAACAGATTTCCGAGTCGTTGGCGGGACGCGCCTCCTACCTGACGTTGCGGCCCATGACCCATCGCGAGCAACGGGGACTCGGTCAGGGCGGAATGTGGGAGGAGTTGTTAACCGCCGACCACGCGCAGTGGCCGGAGCTCCTGATGTCCCGGAGCGCGGAGCCGCAGGATTGGCGCCAGCTGGCCCTCCGGGGCGGATTTCCGCGTCCCGCCTTGCAACTGGAAACCGCCGCGGAGCGGAACATCTGGTTCGACGGCTACGTCCGAACCTATCTGGAAAGGGACCTGTCCGACATTTCATCCGTTACCGCCCTGCCCGACTTTCGCCGTCTGATGCGAATAGCCTGCCTGCGCGTCGGCCGGCTGGTCAACCAGACGGAACTGGGCCGGGACGCCGCCCTCTCCCAGCCCACCGTTCACCGCTATCTCAACCTGCTGGAAACCTCCTACATGTTGGCGCGGGTTCCCGCCTTCGCCGTCAATCGGACCAAGCGGCTGATGAAAAGCCCCAAGATGTATTGGGGGGATGTCGGGTTGTCCATGCACATAACGGGGGAGACGCAACCCCGGGGGGCGCACCTGGAAAACATCGTGTTGAACAATCTGCTGGCCTGGCGGGACGCCCGGGCCGGGCAAGCCGATATTTTCCACTGGCGCACCGCCGCCGGCGCAGAAGTGGATTTTGTGCTGGAAGCGGGCGATGACCTGCTGCCGGTGGAGGTGAAGTCCTCCGCCCATCCCCGTCTGCGGGACGGGGAACGCTTGCTGACTTTCCGCTCCGAATACCGCGACCGGGCCCGGGCCGGGCTGGTGTTGCACGCCGGGCGCGAAGTGCGATGGCTGACCGACAACGTGCTGGCCGCCCCTTGGTGGAGGGTTCTGTAAACCTGAATCTAAAACCGGCGGGGCCGGCTAGATGGGGAGGGGGGTTTGGACGGGGGAGGCCGGGAGGGGGGCGGCGGTCGGGGACGCCCCGGCCGGGCGGGGGCGGCGGCCGAAGTGTTTGTCGATTATGCGGTTTACCAGGCCGCCCAGTCGTTTGCGGGCCGGGGCGGGGGCGTAGGCCCCCCGGCGGTAGAAACGCTGGTAGCGGGCCAGCAGATCCGGGCGCTCATCGCCCACCCAGTCCAAATAGTGCCGTTTCAGCGGGCCGCGCAGATGCAGGTAGGAACCGGCGATGAAGCGGGCTCCGGCCGCGGCCGCCCCGGCCACCACCTCCTCGATCTGTTCCGGCCCGTCGGACAGGCCGGGCAAAATGGGCATCATCAGCACCCCGGAGGGCACCCCGGCCTCGTTCAGACGGGCCACCGCGTCCAGCCGTTTGCGGGGATGGGCGGTTCCCGGCTCGGAGGCGGCCCACACCTCCGGGTCCAGAGTGGGGACGGACAGGTTGACGCCCACTTCAGCGCGGGCGGCCGCTTCCCGCAACAGGTCCAGGTCCCGCAACACCAGCGGCGATTTGGTCAAAATGGTGAACGGGTTGCGCCGCTCCGCCAACGCCTCCACGATGCTCCGGGTCAGTTTGTATTTGCCTTCCGCCGGCTGATAAGGGTCGGTGTTGGTGCCCATGGCGATGGGATGCCCCGGCCAGCGGCGGGGTTCGGTTTCCCGCCGGATCAGTTCCGGGGCGTTGATTTTCACCACGATCCGGGTGTCGAAATCTTCGCCGATGCCCAGCCCCAGATAGTCGTGGGTGGGGCGGGCGAAGCAGTAGACGCAGGCGTGACTGCACCCCCGGTAGGCGTTGATGGTGTATTCAAAGGGGAACATCCGGTTGTTGGGAACCCGGTTGATCAGGGTTTTGGACTCCACATGCAGAAACTCCAAACCCCGGTAGGCCCCCCGCCCGATGCGCCTCTCCACCACCATATCGAACAAGGCGGGCGGGTCTTCCCCCCGTCCTGCGGTTTTCCAACGAAGTTCGCTCATAGCCCCCAATTCTACCCGAACATACGTTCGGTAGTCAAATCGGGCGGTCGGAACGGTCAAACCGAAACTCCCGGGAAGTCCGCCCGCCGGGCCGGGTAGGGTGAAAGACAATGGAGGGACTGGCCGGGAAAACCGTGATCGTAACCGGGGCCGCCCGCGGCTTGGGGGCGGCCATCGCCGACTACCTGGCCGGCCTCCGGGCCGCAGTGGTCGGCTGGGACGTTATCCCGCCCCGCAATGACCGGGAATATGAGATGCGGGAAGTGGACTTGCGGGACGGGGATGCGACGGAGGAGGCGGCGGAGCGGGTCGGCCGCGACGGCGGCGGAATCTACGGTCTGGTCAACAACGCCGCCGTCTCCCTCGGCCAGCCCCTTCACGAAACGGAGACCGGGGTGTGGGAGGAAACCCTGGCCGTGAACCTGACCGGCGGTTTCCGGCTGATGCGCGCCGCCGCCCGGTTGATGACGGCGGCCGGGGCGGGAGGGCGGATCGTGAACATCGCCTCCGTAAACTCCCTGGCCGCCCAGGCGGGTGCCGCCTCCTACGTGGCGTCCAAAGGGGGGTTGGCCGCTTTGACCAGGGCGGCCGCGGTGGACCTGGCCCCGTATGACATTTTGGTGAACGCCGTCGCCCCCGGCCCGATCGCCACCGAGGCCTATCAAGAGGTTTATTCGGAGCCGGAGGCCGACGCCGCTATTCGCCGAAACGTTCCGCTGGGCCGTCCCGGCCGCCCGGAGGAAGTCGCGGCCGCGGTCGCTTTCCTGCTGTCCCCGGCCGCTTCTTACATCACCGGGTGCACGCTGGCGGTGGACGGCGGTTTCCTGGCCTACGCCAGGGTGGATTGACCCCGGACGCAACCGCGGCGGAGCCGCCCCCTTCCGGCGGGGGAGTGCGGTGCGGCCAACGGGACGGGGCTAATGTTAATGCTCCGGGGAGAACCTGCGAGGAGGGAGGCGGGATATGCGACTGGCCGAAGATCTGTTTCTGGTGGGGGGCGGCGCCTTCAACGGGTTCGGACTGTCCACCGCCCAGGACAGCCATGTTTACGCCCTGGTCTCCGGGGGAGACATCCTGCTGGTGGACTGCGGGATGGACCACGAGGGAGGCTTGGACGCCATCTGGCGCAACCTGCGGGCGGACGGGCTGGACCC
The DNA here is from genome assembly GCA_965243835.1 of Candidatus Spongiisociaceae bacterium. GTDB lineage: Bacteria > Actinomycetota > Acidimicrobiia > Spongiisociales > Spongiisociaceae. The sequence goes on along the minus strand of OZ251578.1, from coordinate 1,795,962 downwards.
GGAGCGCATCACGCACATCGCCTTGACCCACTATCACATCGACCACTGCGGCGGGTTGCGTTCCTGGCTGGACCGGGTCCCGGCCACGGTGGTGGCCGGAGCCGAAACGCGGGCCGCGCTGGCCGTCGGGGATACGGAGGCCACCGGTTTCGCCTTGGCCCAAGCGGGCGGCCTCTACCCGGACGACTATTGCTTCCGTCCCGTTCCGGGCTTGGACGACGCCCTCGGCTACGGCCCCTTTCAGTTCGGGGAGACGACGGCGGAGGCCGTCCCCGCCCCCGGCCACTGCGCCGGACACGCGGTGTTCGCGGTCCCGGGCCGGGCCGGAAACTACCTTTTCACCGGCGACTGCGTGTTCCACGGCGGACGCATCGCCCTTCTCAACACCCCGGATTGCTCCCTGGACGAATACCGCTCCACCATCGCCGACCTGGCCCGGCGGCCGGTGGACGCCCTGCTCCCCGGACACGGGGCGCTGGCCATGAGCGACGGAGCCGAGCATATCGGGGCGGCCGCCGCCGCGTTTCGTTCCCTGCTGTTGCCGGAGAGCCTCACCTAAAGCAACCGTCCCCACCCAGCGGTCCGGGCTCCCGCAATACGCCCTGCGCGGCCGCTCGGCTTTTCCGCCCGATTTTTAGCGGTTTCGCCGACTTGGCCTTCCCGGATGCGGTTAGGGTGGATACAAGAGCCGCCGGAGGGCGATGAAGCCCGGGCGGCCGGTAGCGATTTGCGTCCAAGGAGAGGAGAGAGGCAATGAGCTTATTCAGGAAGATGGCTGCGGCCGCAGCCGTCCTGGCTTTGGCGGCCGCCGCCTGCGGAGGCGACGACGGCTTCGAGGGCCAGGAGATCGTGGTCAGCTACATGCAGTCGGGCACCTACGACAACGCGGCCCGGGACCTGGTTGATTCCTTCCAGGAGGAGACCGGGGCCACTATCGAGGTGGTGGCCCAGCCGTTCGAGGTTCTGACCCAGTCCTACGTGACCGACTTGGCCACCGGCACCGGCCAGTTCGACTTGATTTCGTCCACCTCCTGGATTGCCGACCAGTTCCCGCAGTTGCGTTCCCTGGGCGACTTGTACTCGGCGGAGGATTTCCCCGGTTTCATACCCGAATTGCTGGAACCGGGCCGGGCGGCCTACAACGGGGACGACATCGTCGGCATTCCCTACGCGGTGGACGCCTACGGGCTGTTCTACCGCACCGATATATTCGAGCAGGCGGGCGTCTCCCCGAACTGGGCCAACTGGGACCAGTTCTTCGCCGCCTTGGACGCCCTGGGACCCTCCCTGCCGGCCGGAATGAGCCCGTTCGTGTTCGCCTACGGGGCGGTGGAGCAGACCCCGGCCATCTGGTTGGCCGCCTACGACAGCTGGATGGTGGATTCCGCCGGCCGCTACGGGGTGGACCGGGGGCCGGCCGTGGCCGCCTTGCAGGTTCTGCAACGCACCCTGGACTACGCCCCGGAGGGGGCGGTGGCACTCAGCATCGACGAAGCCAATGCGCTGTTCAACTCGGGCGGGGCGGCGGTGATGATCGGCTGGCCGAGTTTCAACCGGGCGGCGGCCAACGAGTCCCTTCCCGGACAATGGGCGCTGGGTTCGCTGCCCGGACCGGGACGGCCCTGGCTGAGCTTGTGGAACGCGTCCATCGCCTCCACTTCCGACAACCCGGAGCTGGTGTACGAGTGGATCAAGGCGTACATCAACCCGGAGAACTCCGCCGCCAACATGGTCGAATACGGAATCGGGTCGCCCTTTTCCGGCACCTACTCCGACCCGGACGCGCTGGCCGCCAACGGCCATGACTACCCGACGCAGGCGGCCAACCTGGCGCAGGCCATCAACGTGCCGTGGACCTTCCCGGCCTTCGAGGTGGCTTTCCGGGCGGTGGGGGAGATGCTCACCGGCGCCCTCAGCCCGGAGCAGGTGGTGGACAGTTGGCACGAAGGATGGGGCCCCCTGGATCCGCCGCAGGCGGCGGTGGACGAGGCGGCCGCCCTGGGCATGCAGCAAGCCTGACCCGCGCCGCTGCGGTTCCGCCGGCTGAGCGCGCCGGGGGCCCCTGGTGACGATGGGAACGGCCCCGGGAAGGTGGGGATTCCCGGGGCCTTCCCGGCTGTCCGGCCGCCGCGACCCGCAGACGGGTCTGTGGCTGTTCCTGGCGCCGGTGATAGCGGTGGTGGCCGCCCAGATGGGGTTGCTGGTCTGGACGGCGCTGTTGGCCGGCCAGGACTGGGTCCTAACCCAAAGTCAGCAGTCGGAGGGCTGGGTGGGGGCGGACAATTTCGGGGCGGTGCTTTCCGACCCCATTTTTTGGAGGTCGGTGCGCAACACCGCCGTCATCACCGGGGTTTCGGTTCCGTTGCAGTTGCTGATCGGGGTGGGCTTGGCCTACGCCACCCTGGAGGTGTCGGCTTCCCGCTGGATACGCACCGCCCTGCTGGCCCCCATGGTGATCGCCCCGGTGGCGGTGGGCATCGTGTGGCGCCTGATGCTCAACGTGCAGGCCGGTCCCGTCAACAATTTCCTGCTGGCCCCGCTGGGGATTAAAGGCCCGGTGTGGCTGGGCGATCCGGGCTGGGCCCTGGTTTCGGTGATCGCGGTGGAGATTTGGGAGTGGACGCCCTTCGTCCTGTTGCTGGCCGCGGCCGGTCTGACCGGCATCCCGGACGACATTCGGGAAGCGGCCAAAGTGGACGGGGCTTCTCCCTGGCAGAGGGTGCGCCTGGTGGAGTTCCCGATTATGAAATCGGTGATTCTGCTGATTGTGCTGTTCCGCACCCTGGAGTCCCTGATCAGCCTGGATGTGATAATTTCGCTGACCCGGGGCGGTCCGGGCTGGGCCACATTCACCCTGCCCTACTACATTTACTCCCTGGGTTTGCGCAACTTCGACCTGGGACGGGCCTCCGCCGCTTCGCTGTTGTTCATGGCGGTGGCGGTGGTGGTCTCCACCGCCATGGTGCGCTCCCAGACCAAGGCCCAACTGTGACGGCCCTCCCCGCTCCGGCCCCGCCGCGGCGCCGTTCGCGCACCCGGTGGATCAGGTGGGCGATCATCGCGATTGCGCTGGTTTGGGCTTTGACCCCCTTGTTTTTCCTGTTGCTGACCAGCCTCAAGCCCGCCAACGCCTTTCTGGAAATACCGCCCCGGCTCCTGCCCCGCTCCGTCACCCTGGAAAACTTCCGCATCGCCTTCAACGACTTCGACGCGTTGCGGGTGGCGACCAACAGCCTGGTGGTGACGACGGCGGTGATCGCTGTTTCCCTGCTGTTCGGGGTTCCGGGCGGGTACGCCTTGCATCGGCTGTCCGTGTCGCCGCGGGTGGTCATTTTCTTCGTGGGCGTGTTGCTCTTCGTCCGGTTCTATCCCCGCATCGCTTCCATCGTCCCCTGGTTTTTAGCGATGCGGGAGTTGGGGCAGTTGGACACCCGCCTGGCCATCATCCTCGGTCATCTCGGCTTGACCCTGCCTTTGACCACCTGGCTCATGCACACCTCGTTCCGGCAGGTTCCGTCCGAGTTCGACGAGGCGGCCATCGTGGACGGGGCGGGCCTGTGGCAACGGCTGGTGCGGGTGCAGATTCCGCTGGTGGCCCCGGGCATCGCCGCCGCCGCCATCCTGAGCGCCTTCCTGTCTTGGAACGAGTTCCTGATCGCGGCTTCCACCACCCGGGAGGGGGCGAAAGTGCTGTCGGTCACGGTGGCCGCGTTCATCACCGACAAGGGCGTGCTGTGGGGCCCGATGGCGGCCATCGCCGCCCTGATCATCATTCCGCCTTTGGCTTTTGCGCTCATCGCGCAGAAGAACCTGGTGCGGGGCCTGACCGGGGGAGGGGTGAAAGGATGACCTCCCCTCTTTTCCGGGCCGTCTGCCGGGAATGCGCCGCCCCGCTTCCCGAAGAGCGGCGCTTCTGCCCCGAATGCGGAGGAACGCCCCGCTTTATATTCAGCGGAGAAGCCCCCCTGGCCCGGGAGGGGGCTTTCGGCGTGGACCGTTACCGGAACCTGTTGCCCCTGCCGCCTCCCGCCGCGGACCGGGTGGATCTGCCCGCCGGGGGCACGCCCCTGCTGTCGGTTCCGGGGGCGCCCGGCCGGGTGTGGGTGAAGGACGAAACCCGCAACGGAACCGGCTCCCACAAGGACCGCCAACTGGCCATCGCCATGCGGCATGCGCAACTGTCGGGGGCGTCCGTTTCCCTGATCGTGTCCGCGGGCAGCACCGGCATTTCCCATGCCGCCTGCGCCGCCCGGTGCGGGATTCGCAGCATCGTGTTGATGAGCGGAGTCCAGCCCCGCTACCGGATGGTTCCCCTGCTCCTGCACGGCTCGGCGGTGGTGGCGGTGGACGAGCAGATCGACCGGCTGTTGGAGCGCGTGGAAAACCTGGCCCAAAAGCTGGGCTTCTACCACGCCAGCACCGCCATTCCGCACAACTCCCATCAGGCGGAAGGACCGAAAACCATCTCCTTTGAAATCTGCGAGCAGCTGGGGCGGGCCCCGGGGACGGTGATCACGGCGGTGGGGGGAGGCGGCACTTTGAGCGGCATGCACGACGGCTTCGTCGCCTTGCGGGAGCGGGGGGTGACGGATCGCATTCCCCGCATGGTGGGGGTGGTGCCCCGGGAATGGAATTCGCTGGAGGTGGCCCACCGGCGGGGGATAACCGAACAGCGGGACATTCCTTTCATCGACCGCGGGGGGAGCCAGGGCGAGGCGGTGCTTTCCAAGTTGGCCCACGCCCGCCCCCCGGACGGGTCGTCCGCTTTGCGGGCCGTGCGGGAGTCGGAGGGGGATGTGATCAGCGTGACGGACGAGGAGGCCGTGCAGGGCGCCCGCTGGCTGGCCGCCCGGGCCGGAGTGATCGTGGAGCCGGCCAGCGGGGCGGTGGCGGCCGGACTGCGGCGCCTCCGGTCCGGCGACGCCGATTACGAGGACGCAGCGCTGATCGCCTCCGGTTCCGGTTATCGGGAGTTGCCCCTGTTGACGGATCTGGTCCCGGAGCCGTCCCCGCCCATCGCCCCCTCCCGACTGGAAGAGGCCCTGTCCGATGCGGCCGACCAATGAACGACCATCCCAGAGAAAGGCGATTCCCATGAACAAACAGGCGACTTTCACCGACCAGGCCCCGCCGCCCGCCGGTCCCTACTCGCCGGCCGTGCGCCGGGGGCCGGTGCTGGCCCTGGCCGGCCAGGGAGGGTTCGATCCGGTTACCGGGGAGCTGGCCGGCCCCGATTTCGCCGCCGAGGCCCGGCGCGCCTTCGCCAACCTGGCACGGGTCCTGGAAGCGGCCGGGGCGGGCGCGGAAAACGTGATCCGGTTGGGGGTGTTTCTCACCGACCCGGCGGATTTTCCGGCTATGAACGACGCCCTGCGCGAGTTCTTCGTCGAGCCGTTCCCCGCCCGCACCACCGTATACGTAACCCTGCCCGGGGCCATGCGCATTGAAGTAGACGCCTTGGCGGTGATGTAAGGCCGCGCAACCCGGGTTAGCCGCCCCGCCGTGGGTTGCCCGCCGGCCGCGCGCCGGTGTCGGCCGTGGCCGGTCGGGAGGGTTTGTTCCGGTTGTCGGGGAGCCGGCCGGCCCCGATTCGCCCGCCGAGGGGCGGTGCGCTTTTGTTATCCGGTGCGGGTTTTGGATGCGGCGGTTTTACCGGTCCGGTGGATTTCCCCCGCTCGCACACTGTGTACGTGACCCTGTCCGGGGCGATGCGTATTGAAGTGGACGCCTTGGTGGTTGCGTAACGTCGCGTAGCCTGGTTTCGCTGTCCGGCCGGGGGTTGCGTGCTGGCCGTGCTCCGGTGTTGGCGTTGGCCGGTTGGGGAGGGTTTGTTCCGGTTGTCGGGGAGCCCGGCTGGCCCCGATTCGCCCGCCGAGGGGCGGTGCGTTTTTGTTAGTTCGGTGCGGGTTTTGGATGCGGTGGTTTTACCGGTTCGGTGGATTTCCCCCGCTCGCACCACTGTGTACGGTGACCTTGCCCGGGTCTATGCGCGTTGATGGGGATGCCTTGGTGGTTGCGTAACGTCGCGTAGCCTGGTTTCGCTGTCCGGCCGGGGGTTGCGTGCTGGCCGTGCTCCGGTGTTGGCGTTGGCCGGTTGGGGAGGGTTTGTTCCGGTTGTCGGGGAGCCCGGCTGGCCCCGATTCGCCCGCCGAGGGGCGGTGCGTTTTTGTTAGTTCGGTGCGGGTTTTGGATGCGGTGGTTTTACCGGTTCGGTGGATTTTCCCCGCTCGCACACTGTGTACGTGACCTTGTCCGGGGTGATGCGTATTGATGGGGATGCCTTGGTGGTTGCGTAACGTCGCGTAGCCTGGTTTCGCTGTCCGGCCGGGGGTTGCGTGCTGGCCGTGCTCCGGTGTTGGCGTTGGCCGGTTGGGGAGGGTTTGTTCCGGTTGTCGGGGAGCCCGGCTGGCCCCGATTCGCCCGCCGAGGGGCGGTGCGTTTTTGTTAGTTAGGTGCGGGTTTTGGATGCGGCGGTTTTACCGGTCCGGTGGATTTCCCCGCTCGCACCACTGTGTACGTGACCTTGTCCGGGGTGATGCGTATTGATGGGGATGCCTTGGTGGTTGCGTAACGTCGCGTAGCCTGGTTTCGCTGTCCGGCCGGGGGTTGCGTGCTGGCCGTGCTCCGGTGTTGGCGTTGGCCGGTTGGGGAGGGTTTGTTCCGGTTGTCGGGGAGCCCGGCTGGCCCCGATTCGCCCGCCGAGGGGCGGTGCGTTTTTGTTAGTTAGGTGCGGGTTTTGGATGCGGCGGTTTTACCGGTCCGGTGGATTTCCCCGCTCGCACCACTGTGTACGGTGACCTTGCCCGGGGCTATGCGCGTTGATGTGGATGCCTTGGTGGTTGTGTAAGTCCGTACAATCGGGTTCGTTGCCCGCTGGTCCCTACTCGTAAGCCGTGCGCTGGTGTCGGCCGTGGCCGGTTGGGGAGGGTTTGTTTGGGTTGTCGGGGGAGCGGTGCGGTCCTGATTTCGCCCGCCGAGGGGCGGTGCGTTTTTGTTAGTTCGGTGCGGGTTTTGGATGCGGCGGTTTTACCGGTTCGGTGGATTTTCCCGCTTGCGCCACTGTTTATGTGACTCTGCCCGGGGCTATGCGCGTTGATGGGGACGCCTTGGTGGTTGCGTAACGTCGCGTAGCCTGGTTTCGCTGTCCGGGCGGGGGTTGCTCGCTGGCCGCGCGCCGGTGTCGGCCTTGACGGTCAGGGAGAGTTTGTTCCGTTACCGGGAGCTGGCCGGCCCCGATTCGCCCGGCGGGGGCGGGCGGGCTTTTGTTAATCCGGTGCGGGTTCTGCGATGCGGCGGCGTTACCGGCCCGGTGGATTTTATGGCTGGCAAAGGGCGGCGGTGCGCGGATACCGCGCCGCGCCGGTTCGCCGCCCGCCGGGGGTGGCATAATCAGCCGGTAAAGTCCGGGGTAGGTCCCGGTGCGAAAACGGGAAAGCAGGAGCAAACGCCCCCTTATGAATGGAGCATTAACGTTATGAGCGCGACCGTTTCCTATGCGTTGGCGGATTTGGCCGAGCCGGTCGCAGAGCGCCTGCGGGCTTGGGAGCGGGCCGATTTCGGAACCCGGCTGTGGGAAGGCGACCACGCCCTGTGGTCGGCGGAGCCCGTCCCCGAACTGACCGACCGGTTGGGCTGGTTGCGGGCCCCGGCCGTAGCCGCCGCAACCCTGCCGGAGTGGCGGGCCTTCGCCGAGGAGGTTCGCCCATGGTGCGACCGGGTGGTCCTGTTGGGGATGGGCGGCTCCAGCCTGGCCCCGGAAGTGTTTCGGGAAATATTCGGGTCCGCTCCCGGTTATCCGGATGTGACGGTTTTGGACAGCACCCACCCGGCGGCGGTGCGGGAGGCCGGGGCCCGCCTGGATCCGGAGCGCGCCCTCTTTTTGGTGTCCTCCAAATCGGGGGGCACCCTGGAAACCCTGTCCCTGTTCCGGTACTTCTGGGAGCAGGTCGGACGGGTTGCGGCCCAGCCGGGGAGCCGGTTCGCCGCGATAACCGATCCCGGTTCCGGTTTGGAATCCCTGGCCGAAGAGCGGGGGTTTCGCCGGGTGTTCCGGGCTCCGCCCGAGGTGGGCGGGCGCTATTCGGCCCTGACCGCCTTCGGGCTGGTTCCGGCCGCCCTGCTGGGAATGGACGCCGCCCGTCTGCTGTCCGGGGCGGCGGAGATGATGGAAGAATGCGGCCCGCACCGTCCCCCGCCGGACAATCCGGGCCTGAAACTGGGGGCGGTGATGGGGGAGGCCGCCCGGGCCGGCCGGGACAAGATCACTTTCCTGACCTCCCCCTCCCTGGCCGCCTACGGAGCGTGGGCGGAGCAGTTGCTGGCGGAAAGCACCGGCAAACGGGGAACCGGTTTGGTTCCGGTGACCGACGAACCGGTAGGCGGTCCCGACTCCTACGGCCCGGACCGGCTGTTCATTCACCTGGCGTTGGCCGACGACGACCCGGCCGGCGTCCCGGCCGCTTTGGAAGCCCTGCAGGCCGTCGGCCATCCCATTGTGCGCATCACGGCGGACGACCCCTATGACTTGGGAGGGGAGTTGTACCGGAGCGAGATGGCGACGGCCGCCGCCGGGGCGGTGTTGGGGATCAACCCGTTCGACCAGCCGGACGTGCAAGTGGCCAAAGACTTGGCCAACCGGGCCATGTCCGGGGAGGGGCCACCGTTGCCGGAGGCGACGGACGCCGCCCGCCCCCCGCTTTTGGCCGCCGCCTGGGGGGAATGGCTGGCCGGCCTCCGCCCCGGCGATTACCTGGCCGTCCAGGCTTACCTGCCGATGGACGGCCCGGCCTCCCCGCTCCTGGCGGAACTGCGCCGCGCCCTGCGGGACGCCCACCGGACGGCGGTCACCGTCGGCTTCGGCCCCCGTTTTTTGCATTCCACCGGCCAGTTGCACAAGGGCGGGGCCGACAACGGGATGTTTCTGCAGATCGTGGACCGGGGCGGCCCGGACCTGCCCGTTCCGGAAACCGATTTCACTTTCGGTCGGTTGATCGCCGCCCAGGCCGGAGGCGACTACCAGGCCCTCATCGGCCGGGGACGGCGGGTGTTGCGGGTGGACGTCGGGGAGGACCCGGCGGCCGGGGTGCGGGCCTTGCTGGACTTGGCCCGGGGCGGCGCTTAATGCCGTCGGCGCCGTCGGTGGACCCCCCCAAATCGGGCGGGCGGCGGAGGAGAAAGAAGAAAAGGCAATGACGCACCTCAATTTGGCAGAAGGCGCGCGGGGCGTTTTGCGGGGCCGTTGCGTCAAGTGGCCGGAGCCCGGCTTTACGGTGGTAGGCGTTGTGACCTTCATCAACCTGGAGAGCGGCGCTCTTGCCGCCGCCGGGAAGCCGGTCGGTTTGGTTCAGATTTACGATCCCACGGTTCCGAACCAGAGCGAAGGCGGCCACGGCCCCTACCGGAGGATCAGCTTGGAGAAGAAGGCGCTGCGCACCGAAGTGGAACGTTGCATCCGCTCCGGGTTGGAACCGGGCTGGCATCTGCAACTGACCTTCGTGAAGAACGTGCCCAACAAAAATCCGGGCAAGCATCCTTGGAAATCGTTTGCCTCGCAGTTGGCTCCGCCTACTTTGAACGCAGAACAGATCGCCTGGCTGATTCAAGACGGGGAGCGTAGGACGGAGGATAACGGAAGCGACTCCGCCCCGGCCGGAGGCGATTATCAGGCTCTCCTCGTTCGGGAACGGCGGGCATTGCGGGCGTATGCAGGGGAGGATCCGGTGACCGCCGCGGGGACCTTATCAGGCTTGGCCGGCGGAGCGCGCGGTGTTTAATTTCGTTGCGAGGCCTTTTATCGGACAGCGGTCGCAGTCGGTTTCGGCCTTCGCTTATGGCATCCGTTGGCCGGTTGCGCAGGGGCGGGGGCGGCAACGGACTGTTTCTGGAGGTTGCGGGTCGGGTCGGGGCGGGCCTTGTCTGTTCCGGGAACCGGTTTCGCTTTCGGTCGGGTGTTCGCCGCTCGGGTGCCCCGAGGCGTTTCTTGCTCGGGCCGGGGGCGGCGGGCGTCGGGGAGCGTCCGGTGGGTCGGGGTGCGGGTCTTGCGGGTTTGGCCGGGGGAGTGCGCGGTGTTTAATGTCGTTGCGGGATGTCTTGTCGGATGGCGTTCGCGGTCGGTTTCGGCCTTCGTTGTCGGCCCGTTGGCTGGTTGCGCGGGGGCGGGGGCGACGATGGTTTGTTTTTGGAGGTTGCGGGTCGGGGCGGGGTGGGCCTGTCTGTTCCGGGAACCGGTTTCGCTTGCGGTCGGTTGTTCGCCGCCCGGGCCGGAGGGTGTTTGTCAGGCTCTCGTCGGTCGTCGGCGGCGGGTGGATGTCGGGGAGGACCCGGCGGCCGGGGTCCGGTCTTTGCCGGGCTTGGCCGTTGGCGGGGATGTTTCCGGCGGTGGGTGTAGGGATGGGTGGAAGGTCATTTGTCGGCGGTGTTCGGGGCCACCGGCGACCTGTTTCGTTGCGAGGCGCTTCCTGCTCGGGCCGGGGGCGGCAGGTGTTATGGGTGGGCGTCGGGGAGGGTCCGGTCGTCGGGGCGCGGGTTTGGCCGGGGGAGTGCGCGGTGTTTAATTTCGTTGCGGGATGTCTTGTCGGATGGCGTTCGCGGTCGGTTTCGTCGTTTTCGGCGTCCGTGGGCCGGTTGCGCGGGGGTGGGGGCGACGATGGGTTGTTTTTGGAGGTTGCGGGTCGGGGCGGGCCTGCCCGGTTCCGGGAACCGGTTTCACTTTCGGTCGGGTGTTCGCCGCCTGGACCGAAGGCTATTTGTCAGGCTCTCGTCGGTCGGGGGCGGCGGGTGGATGTCGGGGAGGGTCCGGTGGCCGGGTTTAATGCCGTCGGCGGACAACCCCCCAAGTCGGCCGGGGCGGCGAGCGTCGCTGGCGGCGGTCGCAGGGGGTAGGTGATGTTTCCGGCGACGGCGGGCGGGGGGCGGGCGGAAAGCCATTTGTTGACGGTGTTCGGGGCCACCGGCGACCTGTTCCGCCGCAAGTTGCTCCCCGCTCTTTACCATCTGGTGCGGGAGGCGGGGCTCCAAGACCGGTGCGCGGTGCTGGGGGCGGCCCGCTCCCCCCTGACCGACCGGGAGTTTCGGGAACTGTCCCGCGCCGCTCTGGCCGAAGCCTTCCCGGAGGACGCCCAAGTCCGGGACCGGTGGTGCGACCGCATGCTTTATTACCAGCCGGTCGGGGAAGACCCCGGCTCCTACCGGGCTTTGGCGGAGCGCATACCCGCCTTGGAGCGGGAACACGGGCTGGGCGGCAACCGCGTCTTCTACCTGGCGGTGCACCCGCAGGTGGTGCCCGCCGCGGTGCGGGCCCTGGGGGAGGCGGGATTGCACCGCAGTTCGGGCTGGACCCGGCTGGTGGTGGAAAAACCTTTCGGTTCCGACCTGGAATCGGCCCGGGAGTTGAACCGCGTCCTGCACCGCTATTTCGACGAAAGCCGCATCTTCCGCATCGACCATTACCTGGGCAAGGCCACCGTCCAGAACCTGCTGGTGTTCCGCTTCGCCAACCCGGTGTTCGAGTCGGTTTGGAACCGGGACCGCATCGACAACGTTCAGATCACGGTGGCCGAACGGGACGGCATCGGCTCCCGGGCCGGCTACTACGACCGGTCGGGGGCGGTGCGGGACGTCATTCAGAACCACGCCACGCAGGTCCTGAGCCTGGTGGCGATGGAACCGCCCCCCTCTTTCGAAGCGGAAGCCGTCCGGGACGAGAAAGTGAAAGTGCTGCAGTCCCTGCGGGCCCTGCGCCCGGAGGATGCGGTCCTCGGCCAGTACGCGGCGGGGACGGTCGACGGGAGCCCGGCGCCCGGATACCTGGAAGAGCCGGGGGTGGCGGCGGATTCGACGACTGAAACCTACGCCGCCCTGCGGGTGTTCGTCGACAGCTGGCGCTGGCAGGGGGTCCCCTTTTACCTGCGCACCGGCAAGCGCCTGCCCGCTCGCCTCACCCAAGTGGCGGTCACTTTCCGGGAGCCGCCGGTGTCGCTGTTCAAACGTTACGACCGGGATCGCCCGCCGGGCAACGTCCTCTATTTCCGGTTGCAACCCGACGAAGGATTCGACCTGCTGTTCGACGTGCAGGTTCCCGTGGAAGCCCCGCGTCTGGCCGCCCAGCCGTTCACTTTCGACTACGAGGACATGTTCGGCCGGTTGCCGGACGCCTACGAGACACTGCTCCACGACGTAATGTGCGACGACCGGACCCTGTTCGTGCGGGGGGACGAGGTGGAGGAGGCGTGGCGGTTTTACGCGCCGGCGCTGCGGGCGCAGGGCCGACCCGAGCCTTACCGGGCCGGATCGTGGGGGCCGGAGTCGGCGGAGCGGCTGGTCGCCGCCCATCCCCGGGGCTGGACGTTGGCCCCCGGCTGACGGCGGGCCCGCCCGGGGTTGGTTGTCATGTGCGCAGGTAGTGGGCCATGGCGGGATGGCGGAGTTTGGCGAGCCCCTGCTCCTCCACTTCCAGGGTTTCGGAGGGGGACAGCCCGTGCCGGTGGGCGATCTCGCCCAAGGGCTGGGGTGGTTGGTCGTCCAATCCGTGCCGGGCGGTGATGATTTCCCGTTCCAACGGCTTGAGCAGAACCAGGGCGGTGCGGAGCCGTTCCAAGAAGAACCGGTCGCGTTCGCGTTCGTCCGCGGATGGGTTTAGGTTGGTCATAGGGCGGAACCTCGTTCTTGGGGAAGTAAGAACGCTCCACCCTACGACCGCGCGGCGCGCCCTCCGGGTATTTCATACGTGTAATTCAAAACGCCCTCCGCCCCCTCCGGCACGCTATCGCCGCCGGCGGAGCCCCCTCACGTCGCCGACCAGGAAGCGATCCGGTCGATGACGACCATGATGACCGGGCCCGGCGGGGGCGCCTGCGCATAGTCCGGGTATTTGCCGACCAGGGCTTGGCGGGCCCCGGCCGGGATGTTCGCCCATGTCCGGATGACGGCCTCTCCGTCCGCCCGGATCCACCACAGACGGGACCAGTCGTCCTCATAGCGGTCGATCAGAACCGAGACCCGCGGGTTGGCGGCGATGTTGTCCAGACGGCGCAGACGGAGGGTGGTTTTGGGCTTGCCGTCCACCGCCGTGTACAGGCCGTCCCGCCAGTAGGCGAACACGATGGGAACCAGATGCGGCCGCCCCTCCTCGTCCGCGGTGCCCAGCACCGCCCGGCGGGCTTCCCGCAACCGCCGGTCGATTTTCTCCCGTTCCATCCGGTTTCCGGCCCGCCCCTCAGCCCCGCGCCGAGCGTCCTTTGGCGACCAGTTTCTCCGCCATCTTGCGGGAGGCCTCGTCGATCAGTTTCCCGTCCAGGCTGGCCGCCCCCCGCCCGGCGGCCAACGCCTCCGCATAGGCCGCCAGCACCCGTTGCGCGGCCGCCTGTTCCCCGGCGGTGGGAGTGAAGACCTCGTTGGCGAGGGGAACCTGCGAAGGATGGATGCACCATTTGCCGTCCACCCCCAGCAGTTTGGCCCGCCGGGCCGACTCCCGGAAACCGTCCGGGTCCCCGTAGTCCCCGAACGGCCCGTCGATGGCGTCGCACCCCGCCGCCCGGGCGTTGTTGACGATCTGGGCCAGAATGTAATGCCACTGGTGGCCGGGGTAGCCGGGTTCCACCATTCCCACCGAATCCTGCCATATCCCCTGGTTGGCCGAATAGTCGCCCGGTCCGAAAATGAGGGTTTCGATCCGGTCGGTCACGGTTGCGATTTCGGTCATGTTGACGGAGCCGGTTCCGGTTTCGATTTGCACTTCCAACCCGATTCGCTTCCCGATGCCCAAGTCTTCTTCCAGTTGGGTGAGCAGATTCTCCACGAACCACATCTGCCCCGCGTCCTGCACTTTGGGTATCATCAGGCAGTCCAACCGCTCCCACCCGCCGGAGACTATTTCGATGATGTCCCCGTACTGCCAGCGGGTGGTGGCGTCGTTGACCCGCACCGTCACTACCGTGTCCCCGTAGTCCACGGTGCGCAACGCTTCCGCCACCAGGCGCCGGGCGTTCACTTTCTCGGCGGGGGCCACCGCGTCCTCCAGGTCCAGGAACAGCTGGTCGGTGTCGACGGCGGCGGCTTTTTCCATCATCCGGGGATTGGAGCCGGGCACCGCCAGGCAGGAACGGCGCAACCGCGCCGGACGCGCCGCAACGGAGCCGGTGGAGCGATAAGGATTAACGGGCATCGGACGACTCCTTCTAAAGAAGTTTCTATTTCATGCGTTTCCCCAGCTCCCCCCGCAACCGGACCCGCCGGCGCGGACCGGCGAACGCGGACGAGGGAAAGAGTGGGCGTTGACGGGTTCGAACCGCCGACCTCTTCCTTGTAAGGGAAGCGCTCTCCCTGACTGAGCTAAACGCCCCGCCCCCTCCACTCTAGCAACGCACAGGCCGTCCCGCCGCCCCCGTCGCCCGTTTGACCCGCATCCGACCTCGCGAAAAATTCATTAAGCACAAATTATGCGTTTGACCCGGCATTTCGCGATCCTCGCGAAAAGACCCCCTTGTTTAGTTTCAGAATGTTGGGTATATTAAGGGCGGGAGGGAGGGGGGCGGGCGGGTGGGCGGTTTCGTCCGCGAAAATTTTTCGGCGGGTTGTTCTGCGGGTTGGCCGCAACAGGGGCAGGGCCGGTTAACCGGGGACGGCGCGCATTGTTTCCCGCTGGCCGGCGACTTGGGGTTGTTGGGACGGGACGATTCGCGTTTGGCGATTGGGTTACAACGCCTCGCCTCTATCCGGGCCGCTCCGGTGCTCCGGTGCGCGGTCGCCCGTTGTCGGGTTGCCCGGTTTGGGCGGAAGCAATCGGGGTGCCGCCGAGATGCCTTCGCCGCGCCCCCGTTGTCGGGATTGTTCCGTCCGTTCGGTTTCGCGTAAGATTTTTTAGCGTCAATTGTGCCTTTGACCTGGTGTTTCGTCGTTCTCGCGAAAAGACCCCCTTGTTTAGTTTCAGAATGTTGGGTATATTAAGGGCGGGAGGGAGGGGGGCGGGCGGGTGGGAGGTTTCGTCCGCGAAAATTTTTTCGGTCGGGTTGTTCTGCGGGTTGGCCGCAACAGGGGCAGGGCCGGTTACCCGGGGACGGCGCGCAGTGTTTCCCGCTGGGGATGGTCATCGTTCCCGCTGGCCGGCGACTTGGGGTTGTTGGGACGATTCGCGTTTTGGTGATTGGGTTATAACGCCTTCGCCCCTCTATGCCGGGGTGCTCCTGCGCTCCCATTGTCGGGATGCCCGGTTTGGGCGGAAGCAATCGGGGTGCCGCCGAGATGCCTTCGCCGCGGCCCCGTTGTCGGGATTGTTCCGTCCGTTCGGCTTCGCGTAAGATTTTTTAGCGTTAATTGTGTCTTTGACCTGGTGTTTCGTCGTTCTCGGGAAAAGACCCTCTTGTTTGGTTGTGATTTTTTGGGTATATTAAGGGCGGGAGGGAGGGGGGCGGGCGGGTGGTTTCGTCCGCGAAATTTTTCCGGTCGGGTCGGGTTTCGGGGGTCGGTCGCAACGGGCCGGGGGCCGGTTTCCCATGACGGCGCATAAACGCCCCCCGTCCGGGATTATCATTGTCGCTGATGACCGATGCCCAGCGCCGTCTCGGACGGGTCGTGCTCTTGGTGATGGCCGCAGTCCTCGGGATGGGAATCGGGGCCATCCTGGCTTTGTTGGCCGACATCCAAGACCGATTCGGCTACCCCACTTGGACTTTGGGGGTGATCGCCGGGGTCACTTTTCTAACCACTTTCGCCACCCACCTGTCGATGTCCCCCCTCGCCGACCGGGGATGGGAGCGGCGGGTGATCCTGATCGGGGCGGCGACGATGATCGTCTCCCTGGCGTGGATGGCCGCCGCCTCCCGACTGTGGCACTGGATCGCCGCCCGGGCCCTGCTCGGATTCGCGGAAGGGGCGGTGGTCAGCTCCGGCCGCCGGGTGATGCTCAGTTGGGATCCGGAGCACCAGGGCCGCACATTGAGCCTGCTCACCTCGTCGTTGCTGGCCGGCTTCCTGCTGGGGCCTCCCCTGGGCGGGGCGTTGAACGAAGTGAACACCGCCTTGCCTTTCCTGGTCCCGGCGGCGGTCGGGGCGCTGATGCTCCCGCTGTTGGTTTTCGCCAAACCGGACCACTACGCCCGTCCCATCGTCCGCCTCACCCGCTGGCGCATCGCCCGCCTGCCGGGGGTGACGTCGGGGCTGGTGGTGGCCGGGATCGCCTGGTTTATGATCGGGGTGCTGGACGCGGTCTGGTCCCGCTTCGCCTCCGATTTGGGGGCCAGCACCTTGCTGGTGGGTTTCAGTTACTTGTCCACCGCCCTGCCCAGCACGGCCCTCAGCCCGGTGGGGGGAGCCCTCGCCGACCGCGTCAACCCCATCCGGCTGGCCATGCTGTCCACCTTCGCCACCGTGCCGGTGGTGTTTCTGCTGGGATGGTCCCCCGGGGTGGCGGCCCTGATGGGTTTGGCGGCGGTGTATTCCAGCCTGTGGGCTTTCCAACTCCCCACCGCCCAGGCGGCGGCCGCCAAAGTGGTTCCGGCCGGCCAGTCCGCCGAAGGGCAGGCGATCATGGAAGGGGTGGGTTTGCTGTGCGCCGGAGCCGGGGCGTTCATCGCCGCCCCCCTCTACGGAGCGGTCGGGCCGCGGGCGGTGTTCGCCTTGGCCGCGGCCGCTTCCCTGGCGGCGGGCCTGGCCATTTTCCGGTTGCGCGGCCGGTGGCGGAATCTTTTTTGAGCCGCGCCGCGGGTTCGTCTGGTCCAATGCCGCCGGCGGGCGGGTTTGCGATTACGATTACCGGACGGGGCGGGCCGTTGCAGTCCGGCGCCCGCCATGGAAGCGCGGTAGAACAGGAGGCGCACGCTGAGCACGGTGTTCGGGTTCGGGGCCTATGTGCCGGAGCGGGTGGTGACCAACCGGGAATGGGAAAGCCGGCTGGACACCAGCGACGAGTGGATCACCCGGCGCACCGGCATCAAACGGCGCCGGTTCGCGGCCGACGATGAAACCACCCTCACCATGTCCTCCCATGCGGCCCGCCGGGCCATCGCCGACGCCGGGATGTCCGCCTCCGACATCGACGAAATCATCGTCGCCACCGACACCCCGGAGGCGAAAACCCCCGACACGGCCGCTTTCCTGCAGGAAGAGCTGGGTTGCCGGGAAGTCCCCGGTTACGACTTGAGCGGCAGCGGTTGCGCCGGTTTCATCCAGGCCTTGGACGTGGCCCGGTCCCGGATCGCCTTTTATTCCAAAAACGTGCTGGTGGTGGGGGTGGAGTTGATCACCCGGCTGATCGACATGACCGACCGCAACACGGCGGTGCTCTTCGGGGACGGGGCGGGGGCGCTGGTGATGGGGCCGGCGGGCCGGGCGGGCAAGGCCCGCATGGTGGAGGCCCTGTCCGGGACGGACGGTTCCAAAACCGGGATACTCAACGTTTTTGCGGGCGGCACCCGGCGTCCCTTCAACCGGGAGTTGCTGGAGTCGGGCGAGCACCTGCGCCTGGTGATGAACGGCCAGGAAGTGTTCCGCAACGCGGTGGCCCGCATGTCGGCCACCGTCAAGGAACTGTTGCGGCGAATGGGAAAATCCGCGGAGGACGTGGCCCTGGTGATCCCCCACCAGGCCAACCGGCGGATCATCGACGCGGTCGGCAAAAACCTGGGAATCGGGCGGGACAACGTATACGTCAACATTCAGGAATACGGCAACACCGGTTCAGCCTCGGTTCCGTTGGCGTTGTGCGAAGCCCAGGCCAGCGGGCGCATCCAGCGGGGCGACCTGGTAATGCTCACCGCCTTCGGGGCGGGTTTGCACTGGGCGGGGGCCGCCCTCCAGTTCTGAGCTTCTGAGCCGGCGGCGCGGGCGGCGCGTTTGTCCGGCGGGTCGGCTATCCTGGGGAACGTCTGCGACGGGAGGCGGCATAACCGAACCTTTTCTGTGGAAAGGCCGTCTGGGGCCGATGAACCTCCGGATTTCCGACACCACGTTCACGCCCTCCACCTTGTCGACGTTGATCGCCGCCGAAATGCGCGTCAACCGGGGAGACATGGTGATCGACGTGGGATGCGGTTGCGGAATTCTGGCCATCATCGCCGCCAAACTGGGGGCCGGGCATGTGCATGCCGTGGACAAAAACCCGGACGTGGTGGAAGTGGGGGAGGCCAACGCCGCCGCCAACGGGGTGGCCGGGCGGGTGACCTTCCACCGGGGCGACCTGTTCGGGCCGTTGCCGGACGACGTTGCGGCGGATGTGATCATCGGCGACGTGTCCGGCATCCCGGACGAGCTGGCCGATGAAAGCGGATGGTTTCCCACCAAGGGCGGCGGCGGACGGCGGGGGAGCGAACTTCCCATCCGCATGCTGACCGAGGCCCGGCGCCGGCTGGCGGCGGGGGGGCGGATGTTTCTGCCCACCGGTTCCATCCAGGACGAGGCCTCCATTCTGGACGCCGCCCGCAGGATGTATTCGGCGGTGCGCAAGTTGGCGGAACGTTCCATTCCGCTCCCCGCCTCGCTGGCGGCCAGCCGGGCGGTGGCCGCCCTGTCGGAGCGGGGGATAGTCGACTTGGCGAGACGCGGTTCGCGAAGTTTGTGGCAGGCCCGGGTGTGGGAGGTTTCCGGAGTTGCCTAAGGAGGCCGTCCGCCGACCGCCCCGTTTTGGGCGGCTTGGGGCGGCGCGGCCGGTTACGATGGGCGGCGGATGGCTTTTCTGATCCAAGACCTGCTGGAGGCGCTGGACCGTCGGGCTCCTTTCGCCTCCGCCGCCGTCTGGGACGCGGTGGGTTTGCAGGCGGGGGGCTTGCGACGGCGGATAGGGCGGGCGGCGGTCGTCCATGAAATTACCTCCGCCGCGGCCGGGCGGATCACGGACGGCGGATACGATTTGGCGGTCACCTACCATCCGTTGCTGTTCCGTCCCCTGTCCGCGGTGCGGGACCGTCCCGGCCCCGAGGGTCGGACGCTGGCCTTGCTGGAGGCGGGGGTGAGCGTAATCGCGGTGCACACCAACTGGGATGCGGCCCCGGGGGGATGCGCCGACGCCCTGGCCGCCGCCCTGGGGTTGGAGTCGGAGGAGGACGGCCGGTTCGCGGAGTTGGAAACCGCCGGGGCGGAGTGTTGGCTGGGCCGGGTGGGGCTTTTTGCGGGGAGCGCCGGCCGGTTGGCGGAGACGGTGCGGGAAAAGTTGGGTTGCGCCCCCCGGCGGGCCGGCCCGGGGGAGCGGTTGCGGGGGGACGCCCCGGCGGGACGGGTGGCGGTCCTGCCCGGCGCGGGCGGCTCGTTCATGGAAGAAGCGGCCGCGGCCGGGGCCGACGTTTATGTAACCGGCGATGTTTCCCATCACCAGGCCCGCCTCGGGTTGGACTGGGGGATGGCGGTGATCGACGCCGGGCATATCCCGACCGAGCGTCCCGGGGTGCGCGGGCTGTATGATTTCACAGCCGGGGCGCTGGCGGGGGAGGCGGCCGCGGTGGATTATTTGAGCGATCCGAACGATCACCCGTGGGAGGCGGTATGAACGAGTTGCCCGGTTTGTCCGACCTGTTGGACTTGCAGGCGGTGGATTCGGTGACGGACCGGTTGCTCGCCGAACGGGAGGGAATGCCCGAATTGGCCGAGCACGCCGCGGCCGTCCAAACGGCGGCGGCGACGGCGGCGGCCCGCGAACAGACGGCGGAACGGTTGCGGGAAGCGGACCGGGAGACGAGCCGGGTGGAAGGGGAGTTGCAGTTGGCCGAGCGGACCCTCGGGGAGCGGGAAAGACGGCTGTTCGCCGGGGGGATGGGGGCCCGGGAGACGCAGAATATGCGGATGGAAGTGGACAGCCTGCGCCGCCAGAACTCCGTTACGGAGGACGAACTGTTGGAACTTTTGGAGCAGCGGGAGAAGACGGCCGCGGCCGCCGGGGAGGCGGAGGAGGAGGCGGAGGAGGCGGAGCGGACCGAACGTTCGCTGGCGGAGACGATCCGGAGCAGGCGGTCGGAGATCGACGTCCGGTTGGCGGCGCAGGACGCCCGCCGGGATGAAATCGCCCCGCTGGTGCCTCCGGATCTGATGGAATTGTACGAGGAGTTGCGGGAGCGGCGGGGCGGGGTGGTGGTGGGGGCTTTGAACGGACGCAGTTGCGGGGCCTGCCATATGGAAATGTCCATGGCCGAATACGAGGAGGTGGTGGAGGAGTTTCCGCCCCGTTGCATACACTGCCGGGCGGTGGTGGTTCCCTGAATGCTGTTTTGGCATCTGGGGGGGTCGCTGTTCCTGTTCCGTTACCTGTTCCGGGACCCGGCGGTGGATGTGCGTTTCCTGCTGGCGGGGGCCGTTTTGCCCGACCTGTTGGACAAGCCCACGGGTTTGGTTTTCGGGGCGGGCGCGTTCGGGACGGGCCGCATCTTCGGCCACACGTTGCTGTTCTTCGCCGTTCTGCTGGTGACGGTGTTGATTGCGACCCGGCGCGGGAGGCCGTCCCGCAGACGATGGATGGCGTTGGCGGTGGGAGTGATGTTTCACCTGTTGCTGGACGGAATGTGGACGCTCCGCGACACCCTGCTCTGGCCCTTTTTCGGCTGGGAGTTCCCGGTCGGGGTCCCCAACGACTGGACAAATTTCCGCTGGCCGCTCCTGCTCCAGGAGGCGGCGGGCCTGGCCTACCTGCTTTGGCTATGGCGCCGTTGCCGCCTGTCCGACCCCGCCCGCCGCCGTAACCTTTTGAAAACCGGAACCCTCCCCGCCTGAGCCGAACATCAGTGCGGTATACTGAATGGGACGGCATCTCCAAGGAGGGGTAAATGGGCCTCTATCAAGAAGTAGAACAAGAGCTCGCCAAACTTACTAAAGACGAGCAGATTATAAGCCTGGTGCTAGCCGCCCTCAGGGGTGAGGATGACGTGGAGCGCGTCTTAACTGATGAATACGTAGATGGACCCGATACGATGTCGGACAACGGAGAGCTGGTTCCGCCTGTTTACCTACAGGACATAACGGTATCCGGGTTTCGCGGTATCGGACCGGAGGCCACATTGGAGATACCTCCCGGCCCGGGTCTTACGGTCGTTGTAGGCAGAAACGGCTCCGGCAAGTCCAGCTTCGCAGAAGGATTGGAAGTATTGTTAACCGGGGATAGCTATCGCTGGGAAAGCAAAAAAGCGGTAGTTTGGAAGCAAGGCTGGCGGAATCTCCATCAGGGCAATAATACCAAAATATCCGCCAGATTTCAAGTAGAAGGAATGAATAAACCAACTATGGTAGAGTGCACTTGGTCCCAAAATTCCGAACTGGAAGAAGGAAAATGCAGTGCGCAACATCATGGAAAGGAAATTTCCGATCTAGATGGAATAGGTTGGAAAGAACCACTTGATTTATATCGCCCCATTTTATCGTATAAGGAACTTGGCATCATTGAAAATAGTCCGTCATCCCTGCATGACACTCTCAGCAAAGTACTCGGTATTGGTATTATTGCCCAAGCGATGAAAGCTTTAGCTAATACCCGATTAGCACGAGAAAAACTGGCAAACCAGGTAGAGGCAGAACGAAAAAATAATATTCTTCCCCAGTTTGAGCAACTAGAAGACCCGCGTGCAACAAAAGTTGTGGAAGCTGTCAAGAAACGAAATTGGGACTTGGATATTATAAAAAGTCTTCAATCGGAGCCAGTTACTTATCATCAGGATTTACAAACTCTTATAAATATCAAGGTTCCAAATCAAGAGCAAGTATTGAAAATAGCAAAAAAACTGAACAAGGCATATACAGATTGGTCTAACTTATCTGGTACGGAAGCAGAGCACGCCGAAAACTTAATGAGTATATTAAATCTGGCTTTGAAATATTATGGCACACACGAGAACAATCGTTGTCCAGTTTGCGAAGAAGGTATTTTGGATAGTAGTTGGGTTACCAAAGTAGAAGAGCAGATAGAAAGACTGAAAGCAAGCTCTCAAAAATATAGGGATGCCAAAAGTAATCTGGAAAACGTAATAAAGGAGGTTGAGATTTTGATAGAACCTCCTCTATTGTCCGACACTGAAACTATAGAGATAGGTTCGCTGGTTTCTATTTGGAAAAAGTGGAGTTCGTTGCCTGACGATAAAAGTGAAATAGATGAACACTTGCTTACATTATACTCCTCGGTCGAAAGTGAAGCAAATAAAATTATTGAACAAGCTCGTCAGTTGTACTCTGATAGAGAAGAAAAGTGGCTAGCGGCTATGTCTATTCTTTCGCCTTGGGTTCACAAAGCCTGTCGAGTAAGGAGAGAGCAATCAGAAATTACTAACCTAAAAAGGGCAGAAAAATATCTTAAAGAAGTAAACGAAAATATACGTAACACCCGTTGGTCTCCTATAGAGAACCAGGCCTTGGAAATTTGGAAAGAACTACGTTTGGAAAGCAACGTTGATTTACTTTCCGTTCAACTAACTGGTAGTCGCACTAAACGTAGAGTGGCCCTTGGGGTGGAAGTGGATGATATTAAGACAGATGCCTTGTCTGTGGTTAGTCAAGGAGAAATAAACAGTTTGGCTTTGTCCATTTTCTTTCCCCGGGTAATGCTTCCCGCTAGTCCCTTTCGCTTTTTGGTTATTGACGATCCGATACAATCTATGGACCCTGCTCGGGTTGATGGACTAGCCAGAGTATTCGCCAAGGTTGCCAAGAGTCGTCAACTAATTGTGTTCACTCACGACAATCGACTCCCGGAGTCTTTACGTCATTTAGATATTGAACACCATTGTCTAGAGGTTAGGAGATCGGTAAAATCGAAAGTTACTATTGCGGAAAAGCGCGATCCGGTTATTCAATATTTTTTTGAGGCACGGTCCATTTTGAAGGATGATGATATGCTAGAGGATATAGCAAGGCGGGTTATTCCAGGGTTTTGTCGTAGCGGATTAGAAGCCGCCTGTGTGGAAGCAGTATGGCGACGATGGCTGGATAAAGGTAAAACTCATCAGGTGATTGAACAAGAGTTATTCGAGGCCAAGAAATTAAGTCAGAAAGCCTCTGTAGCGTTATTTGATAGTATTAATAAAAGCGACAAAGTGTTTGGTAAAATCTCCAGTAAATGGGGGAAGAGATTTGCAGAGGTATTCAGCGATACTAATAAAGGTACTCATAGTAAATATTCTGGTGATTTGGCTAATCTAATTAATGATTGTCAAAGTTTGGCCGAAAGATTACGTCGTTATGACCCTTGACCTACTAAACCTCGCTCGGGGTTTACTCAACCATACTGATGGGCCGCGAGGCGAATGGCATCGGGCGGCGGCTTTGCTGACTCGCCAAGTTCTTGAAGCGACACTGGACAGACTTTGGAATGACCATTACTATTATCGCTATATGAAGAATACAAGCCGGTTTACGCAACTTGCTTGTCTTAAGCAATTAGCCCGAGACGGTAGGGTTGCAGTTGATACTGTGACATCCGAAGATGCCCACTCCGCTTGGGTAGCCCTAAGTCGGGCCTGTCACCATCACGAATATGATTTGGTACCTACTGTTCCCGAGATTGAATTATTGATAAACCAAGTAGAGCAGTTGGCGGAGTCTATGAACCCTAACAATATTGATGATGCGGAGGAGTAGTTACCCTCCGGCACCGAGGGGCAATGGTTGCTGTTGACTGGTTTCGGGAAATAGCTCATCAGCCGGGATGACAGGTGGGCGAGGTTGGGAGTGGTCCGGAGAGTCAAATACCGTTGCGCTGTCCAGGATGTTTTTTAGTTCGTCGGCTGTTTCCGGGTCGGGCCAGGTTTGCGCTCCGTTTTCCCGCAGGGAGTCCAGGCCGGGGCTGGGGATGTCCCGTACGTATATGGGAACCTGTCGGTCGGGTTGTTTGCGGTTGGCCTGCAGTTGGTTCATCGCCCCGGCGCGGGTTCCGCCCCGTTTGGGGTCCGCTTCCACCGCCAGGGCGGCGTCGGCCAGGTTGTAGATCAACTTGTTGCGTCCCATAGCAGTCCCGCGGTGAAAACCGGCCCCGGGGTCGTAGGGGGAGACCATCAACATCTGCTCCTCCAGAATCCAATCCCGCCGGTCGCGGGTCATTATTTCTTTTTCCAGTTTACCCGCCAGCACCCCCACCGCCTGCCCGCCCGCTTCCATGGCCCCGGTCATAGCCGCCCGGTCCACACCCCGCGCCCCGCCGGAAATCAAAGGAAACCCGGCCCGGGCGGTCAAGCCTCCCGTCCACTGGGCGAATTTCAGGGCGTCTTCGTCCGCTTGGCGCGGCCCCACCACCGCCAATCCCCCCCGGTTGAGGAGCGACCGGTCCCCGCACCCGTACAGCAGAGGAGGGGCCGAGCCGGCGAGGCGAGTGCGGAAGCGGCGCGGGTATTCCTCGTCGAAGCGGCTGATCACCCAGATGGCGCGCGTGCTCCAATGGTCGACGGCCGCCGCCAGACGCCCTCCCCTCCGTAGCAGGTCCTTGATTCTCCCGATGTCGCAGGGCGGGCTTTCCCCCAGAACCTCCTCCGGGTCCTCCAGCAACAGGTCGGCTAGATCGCGCCCCCGACCGCGCAGATGTTCTTCCAGTTTTCGGTATCCCCGCAAGTTTAACCGTTCGGCTACGTCGCCCTCCCCTCCCGCCAGCAGGGGCGCGGTCAAAAGCAGAATCGCCTGTGTATTGGGCAGAAGCGGCCAGGTCATTAGTCCCCCGCCTGCGCCAAGGCCAACGGAAACACCTCGCCGCTTCCCTGCGTCAGCAACAGCCAGGCGCACACGGTCATCGTCCATCTTGAATTCACAACGTCATCCACCAGCAGTACCGGTTCCCCGTATTCCGGGCCCATCAGGCGGTCGTTTACCCGGAACGCTCCGTCCGCGTTGTCGGCCCTCATCCTGCTGTTGTTCATAACTTTTTGGGCGGGACGGTTTTTGCCGGTTTTTTCCAGTACGGAGCGGAAGGGGAGACCCAGGGCGTCCGCCAGCCGCCGGGCGAAATCGGGTACCAGGTCGGGATGGCTGTGTGAAGGCACGCAGGCGACCCAGCGCGGCGTTGGTTGCGGGTTCCAGTCGCGGAACATTCGCCGGCAATCTTCCACCAATTGATCCGGGAAGCGGGCGTCTTGGTATTTTCCCTGTTTTACCAGCCGACCGAGAGCGCCGAATCCCCACAAACTAAGGGCCCGTCCCCGTTGGTATTTGCGGTCTTCTGGGATGGGGCCGCGGACGCCGAGTCGGGGGAGGCCGCCCCTCGGCCATTTTTTACGCGGCGCGATGCTATACCAGTCGCGTTTTTGGAAATCCTCGGCGGCCACCCGGTGTTTTCCGGAAATGGTGGTGGGAAGGGGCGGCAGGGTCGGCGGGTCATCGCCGGCGGCGGGGGAGCCGTTGAGGGCCTTGATGAGAAAGTTCATATGCCCCGATGCAAGCCCGACGTATTCCCGCATTTCAGCCTGCTCCTCCCGGCGCAGTCGGTTGAGACGTTCCACGCGCTCCCAGAAGCCCGCTCCCAGACGATGCGGGGTCAGTTGATAGACCGAATCCTGCCGGGCCAACGGAGCCGGGGTCTCCAACTCCATCAATTTCAGGGTTTGGCGCAAGCGGTAGCTGTTGAGGTTGACCCTGGTTTCCAGGTCGTAGAACGACAGCCCGTCCTTCGCTCTCCTAAGAGCGGCCAGCATTTCCTTCACTTCCGCCCGGGTCGGGAAGGCGTTTTCGCGGAAGTAATCGATGATGTCCTGGTCCTCGACGCCGCTCAACAGCACACCGCGGGCCTCGCCGATGCCGCGCCCCGCCCGGCCCACCTGCTGGTAGTAGGCGATCACCGATCCGGGGGCCTGATAGTGAATGACGAACCCCAAATCCGGTTTGTCGAAACCCATGCCCAAGGCGGAGGTGGCCGCCAAGGCTTTCAGCCGATTGTCCAGCAGGGCATTTTCCAGAACCGGCCTTTCCGCCGGGTCGGTGGAGCCGGTGTAGGCGCGGACATCCACTCCGCAACTTTGCAACCACCGGGCCACCCGCTTCGCATCCCGGACGGTCAAGGTGTAAATCACGCCGTTGCCGGGCAGTTGCGGAACATTCTCCGCCAACCAGGCCAAGCGATCCCGGGGGGAGGGCATGGCGATGGTTTGCAGACGCAGGGACGGCCGGTCCAGGTCGCCCCGCATAATTCGCAGATCCGGCCCCAGTATTTGCTCTAGGTCGTCCACCACCCGGTCATTGGCGGTGGCGGTGGTGGCCAGCAACGGAACATTGGGGGGCAGGCCGCGGACCAGGCCCTCGATCCGCCGGTAATCCGGTCGGAAGTCATGCCCCCAGTCCGATATGCAGTGGGCTTCGTCCACCACCCACATACCTGGTTGGCTTAGGTGGGGCGCATACACGTCTTCCCTAAATTTTTGATTGGCCAACCGTTCGGGCGAGATCAGCAGAATGTCGATTTCGTTCCGGGACAGTCGCTCGACCACGCTCTTCCATTCCGGTTTGTTGCCGGAGTGGATGGCGGCGGCCGCCACTCCCAAACGCTCCGCCATCGCGATCTGGTTGCGCATCAACGCCAACAGGGGCGAAATGAGCAGGACCGGCCCCTTCCCCTGTCGGCGCAGGAGCTTGGTGGCGATGAAGTAGACGAAGCTTTTGCCCCATCCGGTTTTCTGAACCAGCAACAGCCGGTTCGGGGCCCGGCCCCCGACCAGGGAACGAATGGCCTCCTCCTGTTGGGGGCGGAACCCGGCGCGCGGGTCGCCGGCCCCCGCCCGGAGCAGTTGATGGGCTAGTTGGGTGTCGTATGTCATCATGGTTACCTACCTTAATCCGGTGGTGTGACAAAGATGGCGGTCAAGGCGCGGGACCCGGCGCGGCAGGCGTTCCCCTGACGGAAATATTGGGAAAAATAAGTATTTTTTTCGCGTTCTCGGAAAAAAATTTTCGGAGGGCGGGGACCCGCCCACCCCCCGCCCGCCCGCCCCCAGTTTTGCTCCGCCTTTTTAATTTAATGGCCGAGTGTGACAAATTCAAGGGGGTCGTTTTTGGGGAGTGTGGGGGGAGCGGTGTTTCTCCTCGGGTGGGGTTATTAGGAAGCGGGTGGCTTTCTCCTGTTGCGGGTGGAACGCGGCGTGCGGGTCGTTGGTGCCCGCTCGGAGGAGTTGATGGGCTAGTTGGGTGTCGTATGTTGTGGTTGCCTACCTTGATCCGGTGGTGTGACAAAGATGGCGGTCAAGGCGCGGGACCCGGCGCGGCAGGCGTTCCCCTGACGGAAATATTGGGAAAAATAAGTATTTTTTTCGCGTTCTCGGAAAAAAATTTTCGGAGGGCGGGGACCCGCCCACCCCCCGCCCGCCCGCCCCCAGTTTTGCTCCGCCTTTTTAATTTAATGGCCGAGTGTGACAAATTCAAGGGGGTCGTTTTTGGGGAGTGTGGGGGGAGCGGTGTTTCTCCTCGGGTGGGGTTATTAGGAAGCGGGTGGCTTTCTCTTGTTGCGGGTGGAACTCGGCGTGCGGGTCGCTGGCGCCCGCTTGGAGCAGTTGATGGGTTAGTTGGGTGTCGTATGTCATGGTTGCCTACCTTGATCCGGTGGTGTGACAAAGACGGGGGCCGGGGGAGGTGCCAGCGCGGGTGGGCGTTTCTCTGACGGAGATATTGGGGGAAATAGGTATTTTTTTCGCGTTCTCGGAAAAATTTTTCGGAAGGCGGGGTCCCGCCCGCCCCCAGTTTTGCTCCGCCTTTTCAGTTTAATTCAGGCGGGCGGTAAATTCAAGGGGGTCGTTTTGGGGAGTGTGGGGGGAGCGGTGTTTCTCCTCGGGTGGGGTTATTAGGAAGCGGGTGGCTTTCTCTTGTTGCGGGTGGAACTCGGCGTGCGGGTCGTCGGCGCCCGCTCGGAGGAGTTGGTGGGTTAGTTGGGTGTTGTATGTCATGGTTGCCTACCTTGATCCGGTGGTGTGACAAAGACGGGGGCCAAGGCGCGGGACCCGGCGCGGCGGGCGTTTCCCCTGACGGAAATAAATATAAGTATTTTTTTCGCGTTCTCGGAAAAATTTTTCGGAAGGCGGGGACCCGCCCACCCCCCGCCCGCCCGCCCCCAGTTTTGCTCCGTCTTTAATTTTAATGGCCGAGTGTGACAAATTCAAGGGGGTCGTTTTTGGGGAGTGTGGGGGGAGCGGTGTTTCTCATCGGGCGGGGTTATTAGGAAGCGGGTGGCTTCCTCTGGTTGGGGGTGGAACGCGGCGTGCGGGTCGCCGGTGCCCGCTCGGAGGAGTTGGTGGGTTAGTTGGGTGTTGTATGTCATGGTTGCCTACCTTAATCCGGGGGTGTCAAAGACGGAGGCAGGGACGGCACTGCGCGGGTGGGCGTTCCTCGGACGGAAAATATTGGGGAGAATAAGTATTTTTTTCGCGTTCTCGGAAATAATTTTCGGAAGGCGGGGACCCGCCCGCCCCCAGTTTTGCTCCGCCTTTAATTTTAATGGCCTAGTGTGACAAATTCAAGGGGGTCGTTTTGGGGAGTGCGGGGGAGCGGTGCTTCTTCTCGGGCGGGGTTATTAGGAAGCGGGTGGCTTTCTCTTGTTGCGGGCGGACTCGGCGTGCGGGTCGTCGGCGCCCGCTCGGAGGAGTTGATGGGCTAGTTGGGTGTCGTATGTCATCATGGTTACCTACCTTAATCCGGTGGTGTGACAAAGACGGGGGCCGGGGGAGGCGCCAGCGCGGGTGGGCGTTCCCCTGACGGAGATATTGGGGAAAATAGGTATTTTTTTCGCGTTCTCGGAAAAATTTTTCGGAAGGCGGGGTCCCGCCCACCCCCCACCCGCCCGCCCTCAGTTTTGCTCCGCCTTTTCAGTTTAATTCAGGTGGGCGGCAAATTCAAGGGGGTCGTTTTTGGGGAGTGCGGGGGGATCGGGGCTTATCTCCGGGCGGGTTTACGAGGCGGCGGCGCGTAGGGCGGGCAGCACTTCGGCGCCCAGCAGATCGATGAGGGCTTCCTGGTCGACGGCGGCCATCTGAATGGTTATCACATCGGCGTCGATGTCTTTGAGTAGCGGCGTGTAGACGTCGATGATGTCGGCGGCGTTGGCGGTGCGGGCGTAGCGGCCCAGCACCTCGGAGCGGGGCAACTCGTCGGCCCGCTCCCGCAGGGTCATCGGATCCACCGCCTCCAGACGTCCCGGGGCCCGCAGGCCACGCCAGGAAAACAACGCTTGCCACGCCTCGTCATCGTCTCCGGCCAGGATCGCCCACCGGGAGGTGAGCACGGTGGGGGCGGGGCGGCCGTGGGCGGCGGCCTCCTCCCGGACGGGGCCGATTACCCGCTCCATGGCGTCCGCCGGGTCTTTCACCGACACGATCACCCCATCCGCCCGCCGACCGGCCAGCCGGGCCGACTTGGGGCCGCCCGCCGCCATCAGGATCGGCACCCGGGACAGGGGAGGGGAGTAGAGTTTGGCCCTGTCGGTTACGTAATATTCGCCCTCGAAGGTGAGTTTCTCCCCATCCAGCATCCGCCGCATTATTTGCAGGGCCTCGTCCATTCGGGCGGCCCGTTCCGCATACTTGGGGAAGCGGTATCCGAGCGGACCTTCGTTGATGTTCTCGCCGGTGCCCACTCCCAGGCGGAACCGTCCGCCGCTCAGCCGGTCCAGGGTGGCGGCCGCCTGGGCGACCAAGGCGGGATGGAATCGCCACAGGGGGGTGGTCACCCCGGTGGTGAACTCCACCCGCTCGGTGGCCTGGGCCATGGCGGCGATGGTGGCGTAGGCGAAGCCGGAGGCCGAGGCGTCGTCCACCCAGGGGTGAAAGTGCTCCGACACCACCAGCATGTCGAACCCGGCCTGCTCGGCCCGCACCGCATGCTCCACCAGTTGCTCCGGGTGCCACTGCTCATGGCCGCAGAAATAAGCGAATTTGGTCATCAGTCCTCCTCGGCGGGACGGCGGATTTGCCTTCCCCGCCCGACCAGTGTAATATAGGGCCCGCTATGAGCCAAAACCTCAAATGGAAGTTCGAAGAGAACCAGGCCGGTGCTATCGAGGGGCCGGCCCATCCCGGCATGGCCCATTTTACCGGCGACCGCGAAACGTCCATCATCAGGGAGGCTATTCAGAACTCTTTGGATGCCGAAGCCCCGGACGGCACCGGTCCCGTGGTAGTCAATTTTCAGCACAAGATGTTAGACGGCGTTTTGTTGGCGACAGATAGTTTGGCGCGGCATATTCAGTATGCGATAGATTCTCCCCACAATGAAGAAAAATATCTCCCCGGTTTTGAAAAAGCAAAGGGTTTATTGGGGGGGGGGGGTAGCCCAATTGAATCCTTGTGTATAACGGATAGTAATACAACCGGCGCTACGGACATAAAGAATAATAACCGACCGACATTTTGGGAAACTCTTACTAAGGGCGAGGGGCTGACAAACAAACCGCAAAAAGACGCCGCCGGTTCTTTTGGTATAGGAAAATTCGCCTCTTTTGTTGCTACTCCCTTACGAACAGTATTGTATAACACCGCCTTTTTGGAGAACGGACATCTTCGACAACGCTTTATGGGGAAGGCCATATTAGTATCTCACGAAGGCAAAAGCGGTACTCCATACAAAAGGGTTGGATATCTTGGGAAGAGATTCGATTCCCTTAAGAACGATAAAGTCCCCGTTGACCTAAAATTAAAGAAACCTGGTACAGCTATCCACATACCTGGATATTCTTTTACTGATGGGTTAGAGGAATGGGAAAAACGGGGTATAGATATTGTTCTGAGTAATTATTTTCATGCCATTATACATGGCGGATTGGAAGTAAATGTAGGCGATAGTAAAATAAATGTGAAGACATACAAGCACTATTTACAGGATATCCAAGATAAAATGGTTCGGAATTATATACGAGTTTCTTTAGAAGCACCGGTGGATCGTTTTACTGCGGATGATGTAGGAGAAATATCAATTCGTATTGAAGTAGATAAGGAAACTCGTAACAAGAAAATAGCATTAGTGCGAGATGCTGGTATGCTTATCACAACCGACCGGAAATATATATTCCCTAAGTTAGCTATGCTTCCTACTCATTGGTGGGGGTTTACCGCTATCATAGAATGCAAGTCTAAAGGGGAAGCCCTGTTGAGGCAGGCAGAATCTCCGAGGCACGATCAAATAAGCATAGACAATATTAGCGATGAAAAATTGCGCAAAAAGGCCAAGGGGTTGTTTGATGAAATAGGCAGGTGGTGTTATCAGGTGATTAAGGACTTTGTAGAGCCCGATCCCGGCTCAGATTCAGAAAGCGTCGACGAGCTCGCGGAGTTTCTTCCTATTGAGGGCGATGAATCCCAAGATACAGGACGGGATCAATCCGATAACCAAGGCGATCCAATCGTTACAGACCCTGTTCAGAGTCTTAGAGCACCATGGAGACCCAAAAAGACAAAATCCAAAAAACGGGATAAACAACCGACTGAAACTCCGGGTAATGGTGACACAAGTACTTATAGACTGGGACAGGAAAAGGGCAAGAAAGGTGAAAAGCGGCAAGCCACAGCCACGCCCCAAAGTTTTGTGGGAGTTCGTTTTAGAAAAGGATCAAGTGATGCACATTCGGTTATTGTTGCTTTTGAGCAACCCGAAACTACTCCAACCAAGATAGAAATGTTGTCGGTGGGTGAGGATGGGACGAAGTATCCTATGGGTATTAGGAAAGCCAGCGTAGGAGGCGAATCGCTGCAAGTTGTAGATGACAATTTATTTTCCTTGCCCGATGCGGAACCAGGCGAACGCCGGGAAATAGAAATTTTTACCAGGGAACCTGTCACAGATAAAACTTTTTCCATAAGATTTTTTGAGGAGTAGTAATGAAATACGATGCCAACCGGCACTATCTTTATCCTGTCATCAGGCCGCATTCCGATGATTATCCTAAGAGTAGTTTCTCTACTTTACTGGAAAATCGGCAAACTTCCAGCAATGTTGAAGTGAAGTTGGAATTTTTGATAAGTGATGAAATCATAGAGGAGCATATCCTCACCTCGCAAGCTCGCTGTTTGGCGATGTTATATTGTCGTGATACTATGTACCGTCAACCGTTGGAAACTACATTAGATAATAACAGGTTTTGCCTGCTGGAAACTATATCTATGAGATACCTAAGGAATCAAGTGGAGGTGCATCCGGCTATTGTCGCCTGTGATACTATCGAGAATTTTCCTACTTCTACCGCTCATACTGAATATGGTAATATATCTATACCAATCGAGAAAGGTCGACCCTTGGCTGTTGATAATTCTTGGTCTTTCGTAGTTAATCCACAACAATTGAAGGTGGACAGTTTATTCAAACTTAAAGTAGATAACCAGGATGAATATAAGGTAGATGAGTTTGATTTAAAAATTGACCATAATGAACGATTTGTAGATATTATTGCCAATCAGGATACCATCGATATGTTTCGTAGGTTACGAGGCGTTAGGAACGCAACTATTCCCAGCGTCTTTTTGAGTTCTTTGATTACTGTATTATCTTATTTTCGTGAATTAGATGATGACAATGATGGTGAAATACCCGAATCTATACCATCAATAGGTTGGTATAGATGTATTCATCAAAAACTAAAAGACAACAATATTAATTTAGGAAGTTCTAATTTTGGCTCAGAACATACGATTATGAGAGCCGCTCAGTTATTGTTGACCAGCGATTCGTTGTTGCGACCATTTGGCCGACTATTCAAGTTAGGATTGATAGATGATGCTGAATAGTATCCCTATGCTCAATGAAGATGGCTACTTGATTGTAGATGAACTGGCTGAGGAGACCCCCGGCCTTTTCTTGAAAGGTGATATGGATGAACTCCGGAAACGCATTGAGGAGAGGGCTGACAAAAACGGAGATTCTCCATATCACTCCAAGAAGATTGAATTGGAGGCACCGTTGGATCCTCTAAATCAAATTGAGCAGTCTGGTCCGGGTTCCGATGCTCACTATGCTCCGCTGGTACGTCAGGCCGTTTCCGGTATAAGCCCGGCAGAGGCGGCTGGAGATACGTTATGGACATCTATCAATTGCTTTGCCATCTCACCTTATGTAACAGTTCGTTGGAGCACTAGCCATTTAAAGAAAGCTCTTCCTATTAATTTTGTCAAAAATCACTGGCTGTGGAATACTAGACCTCGTATTTCCAATGCCGCCGCCCGGTTATGGTGGCTATATGAAACCGCCTATAGAGCGGCGGAATACTCCAAATATTCAAAGGAACAGTTGTTGGAATTTATGGCTGATAATGTGGAGTTATATCATCAATTAACGGATCGTACTTACAGTGCCGCCAACCCTATTCTAGTGGCGGCCGTGTATGATTTGGCCATAGAGAAACATGATTATTTGTTTGGTAAACCGTACCCGAATCAGTTGATGAAGGCTCTTAATTTGCGGGCGGGGACTGTTAGTTTTGATTTGTTTGGATATGATGAGTTATATGAGATAGTAGAGAAGAGTCTGCCCCCAAAAGAACGGGGGGCCACCGGGTAAAGTCGGTCGCCCCTCCGGCGCTGAGGGTGGTCAGTTTGGGCGGGGGCATTCAGAGCACGGTGATGTGCCTTCTGGCCGAGCGGGGCGTATTCGGGGTCAAGCCGGATATAGCCCTCTTCGCCGACACGGGATGGGAGCCGCAGGGGGTGTACGACACGGTGGAATGGCTCCGCTCGCAGGTCAGTTTCCCGATCCACACCATCAGCAACGGGCGGAGCCTGCGGGATGACGTCCGCGACGGGGTAAACGCCCAGGGGCAACCCTGGTTGACCATCCCCGCCTTCTTGGCCGAGCGCAACGGCGACCCGGCGGGCATCAACTGGCGGCAGTGCACCAAAAACTACAAGTTGGACCCGATCCGGATCGAAGTAAGAAAACTGCTCGGCGTCCGGCCCCGGCAGATGCTGTCGGCGGACACCAACGTGGAAATGTGGCTGGGCATATCCACCGATGAGGTGATGCGGGCCAAACCGAACCGCGAATGGTGGATCAAGCACCGCTTCCCGCTGATAGACGACCAGCCGATGTCCCGCCGGGAATGCCAGGGCTGGTTCGAGGCCAACTATCCGGGCCGCACCCTGGCCAGGAGCGCCTGCGTGGGATGCCCGTTCCGCAGTACGGCCAGCTGGCTGGAAGTGCGGGAAAGCGACCCCGACCTGTTCGAGGAGGCGGTGCGGATGGACGCCCGCCTCCGCTCGCCCGACCACAACGCCTCCCAAATGTTCCGCAAGCGGGCTTTCCTCCACCACCGCCGCATACCGCTCGCCGAAGCCATCCGGGCCGACCAGGAGGAGGAAGAAGACCACTTTATGAACGAGTGCGAAGGCCACTGCGCCCTCTGAATTTTTGAATGTCGCAAGCCCGTATGAAAAAGTAGCCGCGGGCGGCTATGGCGGATTGGATTACGCTATAGTGCCGGTATGATTTTGAACTACGTCCCCCGACTCGACCAAGGCGGGTACCGCATTATGGAGGAGTTGGCTGATACCGTTCCCCACCTGTTCCTGCAAGGCGACAGCAGGCAACTCAAAGAGAGTTTCGACTATTTAGCCGCGGAAAAAGGCGAGCTGCCATACGACTATCCGGACATCAAGCTGAGAATACCGTTGGACCCGCTCAATCAAATCCGGCGAGCGGGGCCCAAGACCGACGCCCACTACGCGCCGCTCCTTCGGCAAGCCGTGGCCGGCCTCTCCTCCGAACAAGCCTACGACGGCCGTTTTTGGGCTTCCCTGAATTGTTTTGCCTTGTCGCCCTACGTTTCGGTGCGCTGGAAAAGTCACATCAAAAAACAGAAGCCCGCGCATTTTGTGAAGAGGCATTGGTTGTGGATCGGGAAGCCGGGCAGGACCTGGAACGCCGCCGCCCGCCTGTGGTGGTTGGCGGAAAACGCGCTCCGGGCTTCAGAATTTTCCATGCATTCTTCTGATACGTTTCTAAAAACTATGGCAAACAATGTAGGTTTGTATCATCAGCTGATGGCTCGCGCTTTCTCGTCTAATCCGGTTCTAATAGCCGCCATCTATGACATAGCTTTGGCTAACAATGAATACTTGTTCCAAACAGACAGCGCCAATGAGTTATGTAAAACCCTGAACATCAAAGCCGACACGTTTGATATCTTGGATTACGGGGAGTTGCATCAGATCGTGTTAAACAGCCTGCCGTTCGCACCGGGGACTGCGGGAAAGGGAGTTACGGGGTTGCTTCGGTAGCGGCGGTAGTGGTGGTTTCGGCGACGGTGGCGGGGGAGGGGTCGACGGGGGCTCCGGGGTCGGGCCAGAGAATGAACAGGACCAGCACGCCCGCCAGAGCCAGGACGGCCAGGGTTTTGGACCAGACGCCGGTAGGCGGGGGAGGGGCGGTCGTCATAGTGCCATCCTAGCCGCAAAGCCTGCGCGCAACCGGCGCATCCGGCCCAGGGCCGGGAAAGTCCGGCGGCCAAGCCCAAGGCCGGACCGAAACGGGTTACCAGACCGGCCAGGGGACGGGGGGGCGGTCCACCGGCGGTTGCGGATGGACGGGGCTTTCCAGCAGGTCGTCCGCCCGGGCCGCCAAGGCGTCCGCCTCCGGTTTCCCCAGCAGGCGCATCACCTCCGCATACAGGCCCCCCGGCAGGCTTTCCCGCAACCGGCGCACCGCCCCGGTCATTTCCTTCGGCAGGGCCCGCCCGGCGAAGTTCCACAGGACGGTGCGCAGTTTGGCGGCGGAGTGAAAAGTCACCCCGTGGTCGATGCACCACAACCGCCCGGCGCCGTCCACAAGGAAATGCCCGGCTTTGCGGTCGGCGTTGTTGACCAGCAGATCCAGGACCGCGATCGGCCACAGCCGGGGATCGGCGTCGTTGATGGGCCGGGCCGCGTCGAAACCGGGGTTGGCTTCCACGTAACGTTGGGCGGAACCCGGCCCGAACGGCCCCTCGGCGAACACCGTTTCCGGCACCACTCCCAGCCCGGCCGCCTGCGACACCCGGTAGGTCAGCACTTCCCGGGCGGCCAAAGTCCCCGGCGTGAAATCCCACAGCGGGCGTTCTCCCTGTTCCGGCTTGTAAACCACCAGGTCGCCGTCCCCGGTGCGGGCCAGCAAAGTGGCGTTGGAGGCGTTGCGGAACCTACCCAGAATTTCCGTTACGACCGGGGCGGGTCGGACGCTCACCGCGCCGGGCGGTGTCCGTTGCCGGACGGACATTGGTGGCCATCCCGGTTTTCGGGCAACAGGCACAGGGGGCACAGGGGCCGCCCGGCGTTGACCGCCTCCAACGCGAGGATGGCCATGGCCCGCAACTGTTCGGGAGTGGTCATAAACAGCACCTGTTGGCCGTCTTCGGGGCCGCGCAGCATAACCTGAAAGAAATGGTCGGAACTGATGCGCATGGCGATGGACTCGATCGGGAAAAAATGGTCGTGTTCGGAGGGCCCGGTCATTTCCCCGGCGGTGGACACCATTCCCTCCACCGCCGACTCGTCCACTTTTCTTTCCAGGTTGCCCAGAATTTCAATGCTCTGCTGGGCCAGGGCCGCCGCCTGTTCTTTTTCGCATTTGAACCACACCGGGTCGCTCGCCACTTCGATCATCAGATAGAAGGTGCGCTTGCCGGGGACGCCCACCGCGCCCACCCGGAACCAGTCCACCAGTCCGTAGTCGCGAGGGCCGGTTTCCTGATTCAATCGACGCCCCCTACCCCCATCCGGTTGACGAATCCCACCGCCGGCGGCCCCCCGCCCAGAATAATTTCCGAGGCCGAGGCGGGGTGGATAACGAGGCGTTGGAACAGGTCCAGCGGCTGGCCCAGATAGTAGGCCAGGATCAGTTTTATCACGTCCGCGTGGCTGACGGCGATGGCCGTTCCCCGCCCCGCCCCGGATGCGATCCTCTCCATCGCCGCCACCGCCCGTCCCTGCGCCTCCGCGAAGGATTCCCCCTCCGGGAACCGGGCCCGGGAGGGCGCGTTCTGCACCACTCCCCACAGGTTGGTGCGGCGCAACGACTTGAGGGTGCGCCCCGTCCAAGAGCCGAAATCCATTTCCGTCAGCCCTTCTTCCACCGTCGGCTCCAAACCGTGCCGGTCGGCCACGATGCGGGCGGTTTCCAGGGTGCGTTCGATCGGCGAGGTGAAAACGGCCCGGACGGACAGGTCGGCCAGGCGGTCGGCGGTGCGTTGCGCGGCCGCCGCGCCCTCCTCGCCCAGGGAAACCCCGGGGGCCCGTCCGGTCAGCCGGACGCCGGTCTCGGGAGTGGGGGCGTGTCGGAGGAGGAGAATGCGCGCCATCGGGAACAGGCTAGTGGGTCGGAGGGGCTTGCGGAACGCGTAAAACAATATCCGGCGCGAGCCAGTTGCGGGAAACCGGGCGGTCAGATTAGGGCGGCCGGCAGGGGGGCGATGTTCTCCGGGAGGTCGTTGCGCACGTTGTTTACCAAGTTCGATACCGGATGTTCGGTTACCGCCCGCGCCGGGAGCGGCCTCAGCAACGGCTCCAGGGCGTCCGCCTCCCGCAACTCCCGGTCCAGCCACATATCCCAGGATTCGGGTTCCAGGATGACCGGCATCCGGGTGTGGATGTCCGCCAGCCGGCGGTTGGCGGCGGTGGTGATGATGGCGCAACTGCGCACCCAGGCCTCCGACTCCGGGTCCCGCCACGCGGCCCACAAACCGGCGAAGGCCATCGGCTCCCCGGCGGCCAAAGTAACGTAGTGGGGGTGCCGCCCGGACTGTTTGGGCTCCCATTCGTAGAACCCGTCGGCGGGAATCAGGCATCGGCGGCGGCGCAGGGAATCCCGGAAAGCGGGCGTGACGGAGACGGTTTCGGCGCGGGCGTTGATGTTGAGCGGACCTTTGCGGTCGGACGCCCAGTGGGGGATCAGGCCCCAGCGCATGACCTCCATGTTGCGCCGCCCCCGCCTCTCGGTAACCGCGTACACCGGGTCGGTGGGGGCCACGTTGTAACTAGGGGCCGGCGCCTTCTCCGACTCCTCCGCCGTCTCGTCCACCCCCAGGTAAGCGGCCAAGGCGGCCGGGTCCAGGGTTCGTACGAACCGTCCGCACATAGGCCCCATCCTACGCGGAACGCGCCCAACGAAAGCCCAGCGCGATCCCGGCGGGGGACTACCCGTCTTCTTTGTCCCCGGTTGTCAACTGCCGCATCTCCCACTCCTCCGGCTTCTCCGACTCCAAGGCCGCATCGCCCCCCTCCGCCGGGGGGTTGCGGTAGCGCCGTCCCGCCAGTTTTCCGCCCCCGTAGCCCAGCAAAACCGCCGCCGCCCCGAACACGACCAGGGTCAAAACCCCGGCCGGGCTGCCCCCCAACCGGCTGAGAAGCGCGAAGACGGCGTAGCATCCCGCCGCCGCCAGCCCGCCGTTTATTCCCGCATTGGGGTTGCGGGTCAGGCGGCCGGCGACGTAACCGGCCAGGAACTGACCGGCGAACAGGGAAACGGCCAAGCCCATCCACCCCAGCCGGTTGCCCGCGTCCCAGCCGACGCGGTAGATGAGAGCCAACAGGATATAGGCCGTCAGGCTGAACACCAGGGTGGCGAACAGCCCGCTCACCGCCCCCAGCAGGGCGGCGCTCCACCGGACGCGGACGGGGGGACGGGCGCGGTTCATCGCCCCCAATCTAGAGGGGAGCTGCGACGGGCCGCAACCGCGCCCTCCCGGGGAGATGCGCCGTCCCATGAAAAGGCGATGGTAAAATTTAGGGAAACCTCGTCCCCTTTCCAACCATAAGGAGGGTTTCCATGTCCGGTTCCATTCGCAAGTATCTGGCCGAGATGCTGGGCACGTTCGTGCTGGTGGCTTTGGGCGGAATGTCCATCCTCTACGCCGACGGCAACCTGATGGTCGTCAGCTTCGGCTTCGGCTTGGCCCTGTTGGCCGCCTTGTATATGTTCGGGGGGCGGTCGGGGGGCCATTTCAACCCGGCGGTTTCCCTGGCGATGATGATGCGCAAAGACATCACGCCCCTCGACTTCGCCGGTTACTGCATCGGCCAGGTGGCGGGGGCTTTGGCCGCGGCCGGTTTGATTTTGTCCATAGGGAGTCAGAAGGCGGCCGATATGATCGCGGTCGCTCCGGGCCTCAGCCCCACGGGCGTTCCCATCGGGTCGGACGAGATCCTGATTTTGGAGACCGTGCTGACCGCCGTGCTGGTGATGGTGATCCTGCGCACTACGGCCAGTCACCAAAAGATCGCCCCGCTGGCCATTTCCCTTGCCCTGGTCGTCATCCACCTGGCGGCGGTTCCCATTACCGGAGCGGCGGTCAACCCGGCCCGGAATCTGGGGCCGGCCATCGCAGCCGGCGATTTCACCTTGATTTGGGCGTATTTGATCGCCGCCGGGCTGGGCGGCGTCATCGCCTTCTACCTGGACCGGTTCATCAACGGCGACCGGAAAGCGGAGGCCTCCGCCGAAAATACGTGATCCCTGCGCCCCGCCGGGCGCCGCCGCTCCCGGGGAATGCGCGGGAATGCGCGGGAATGCCGCGCCCGGGGCGCTCCGCCGGGTAGATTCAAGCAGGACCGGACGCCGGCGAACCAAGAGAACCAAGAACCGATAAGGGAGGTTTTACCCGTGGTTGCTTCAATGAACAAGTATATGGCCGAGTTGCTGGGCACGTTCGTGCTGGTGGCGGTGGGTTCCATGTCCATCCTCAGCTCCGACGGCAACCTGCTGATCATCGGCTTCGGGTTCGGATTGGCCCTGCTGGGGGCCATCTACGTGTTCGGGGACCGCTCGGGGGCCCATTTCAA
This sequence comes from Candidatus Spongiisociaceae bacterium, assembly GCA_965243835.1. Classification (GTDB taxonomy): domain Bacteria; phylum Actinomycetota; class Acidimicrobiia; order Spongiisociales; family Spongiisociaceae. The sequence continues at coordinate 1,756,318 of OZ251578.1, read as the reverse complement.
CCCGGCGGTCACGTTGGCGATGATGATGCGCAAGGACACTTCCCCCTCCGACCTGGTCGGCTACCTGATCGCCCAGGTAGCGGGGGCCCTGCTGGCCGCCGGGCTGGTCTTCTACGTGGCCGGGCAATGGGCGGTGGAGGCCACCATCACCCGGGTGTCCCCCGATTTGGACATAGTCCCGGCGATAATCGTGGAAGCGGTTCTCACCGCCATCTTCGTCATGGTCATCCTGCGCACCACCGCCCGCCATCAAAAAGCCGCCCCGCTGGTCATATCGCTGGTTCTGGTGGCCGTCCATTTGGCGGCCATCCCCGTTACCGGCGCCTCGGTGAACCCGGCCCGCAGCCTGGGGCCGGCCATCGTGGCCGGGGACTTCGCCGACATTTGGGTTTACATCGTCGGCCCGGGGATCGGAGCGGCGGTCGGGTTCTACTTCGACAAGTTCATCAACGCCGACCCCGCGCCGGGCGATTCCTGAACCCCGCCCTGCTTACTGGTTGAATCGGGAAAACGGAATCGGGGCTTGAACCCGGCGGGGCGGGTCAGGTGATGTATTCGGCCAGGCCCGCCACCCACCCGGTGGGCAGTTCCCAATGGCGGGCCCCGTTCACCACGATCTCCATGTAGGCCCCCGAGGGGGCGGATTCGGTTTCCCCGTCTTCCGCCGACACGTGGGTGAGCACCGCGTAACTGCGGCCTTGGCGGTCCACCGCTTTGAACTCCTCCGACGGAACCCGCTTCTCCGCTTCCTCCGCTTGGTGTAGGCCCCGCAGTTGCGACTTGGGCACTTCGAACACCGCCCCCCACACCGTGTTCGCCGCCTGCGGGCGCACCGAGGGCAACGCCCCGTCCCACTCCGGGGTTACGATCGGAAACAGCAGTTTCGTTTCCGGCAGATGGGCTATGAACTGAAATTCGGCGGAAGGGGCCGCCTCGGCCAGCAGGTCGGGCGCAATCCGGGCGGTGTAGGCGAAGTAGAGCATTTTCCTCCTCCGGATAGTGGGCCCTCCCCAGTTTAGCCCATGCCGAAACTAATATTTACCAGTCCCCGGAGGTAGGGTGGTCGGCGGCGGACGACGGGCCGCCGGGAGGCCGGACGGAGCAGATCGGAGGAGCGGCGGGATGGGACAAATGCGGGAGCCAACCAACCGGACGGAACCGGACCGGGAGTTTTCCTGGGCGGAAATTCTGGCCGGGCTGGGGGAGGGGGCCCACTTGACCCGGGCCCGGGCGCGGGCGGCTATGGACAGGGTGATGGCGGGCCGGGCCGCCCCCTCGCAGATCGCCGCCCTGATCGTCCTGTTGCGGGCCAAAGGGGAGACGACGGAGGAAATTCTGGGCCTAGTGGAGGGGATGCGGGCGGCGGCGGTTTCCGTTGACTTGGGGGAAGCCGACCCGGTGGACATCGTGGGAACCGGCGGCGACCGTTCCGGCACTTTCAACGTTTCCACCACCGCGTCTTTCGTTGCGGCCGGGGCGGGGGTTCCGATCGCCAAGCACGGCAACCGTTCCATGTCCTCCCGTTGCGGCTCGGCCGATCTGCTGGAAGAGTTGGGGGTGGCGATCGATTTGCCGACGGAACGCAACCGGGAACTTTTCCGGCGCGCCGGCTACGCCTTTTTCCTGGCCCCGCTTTACCATCCGGCTATGCGCCACGCCGGGCCGGTGCGCAAAGAGTTGGGGGTGCCCACCGTGTTTAACTTCCTGGGTCCGCTCAGCAATCCGGCCGGGGTGCGGCGGCTGGCGGTGGGGGTGTCGGACGGGCGGATGGCGGAGCGGATGATAGAGGCTTTGCGGGCGGCGGGGGCGGTGCGGGCGCTGGTGTTTTACGGCCGGGACGGGCTGGACGAGTTGAGCCTGGCCGGTCCGTCGGTGGTGTGGAGTCTGCGGGACGGGGAGATTTCCCGTTCCCTGCTGGAGCCGTCGGATGCGGGGTTGGAGCGGGCTCCCGGGGAGGCGGTGCGGGGCGGGGAGGCGGCGGATAACGCGGCCATCACCCGGGCCGTGTTGGAGGGCCGTCCCGGTCCGGCGCGGGACATTACGGTGTTGAATGCGGCGGCGGCCATTTTGGCGTCCGGCCGGGCGGAGGGGTGGAGGGAGGCGGCGGCCGAGGCCCGGCGTTCCATTGACGGGGGGGAAGCGGGGCGGGCTTTGGAGCGGGCGGCGGCGGTCAGCCGGGAACTGGCCGCATCCCCCTGACCGGAGGGGGGCTTTGCGTCCCCGGTCGAACCGGGGAGCGGCGGAATTTCCCCTTTAGGTCGTTTCCGTATCGGGAGCGTTCGACCTTCGGCGAAGGCTTTCCCGCAGGTCGTCCGATCTCCGGTTAATGCTTTCCCGCAGGTCGTCCGGCATCTTGCGGAGGCTTTCATTCGGATCGTGCCGGAAAGGTTTCCGGACGTCGCCCTGCGGAACAGACGTCGTATCCCGCGTGACCCTGCTCAGCATGGCGTAGATGAACACCATGACGCCAAGGATTAACAACCCGACGATTATGCCGATTAAGGCGGAGTAGAACATTGTCATAGCGGGCATCTTACTATTGGTTTCAACACCCTCGCGCCGACGCCCCCGGCAAGCCCCGGTTTAGGGCGGCGGGTTGCTCGCGGACGGGATCGGGGATGCGGGGGACCGGCGATGGCCGTTTCATCCCGGGCGGAGCGGGTCCCGGTCGGCGCAGGATCGGCGGGAGGCCCTTCGTTTATCCGCAAGCTGGTATTTGACCGCCTTCATGTCCCCTTCCACTTCCCGCACGCGGTCGTCCAGCCGGATGACCCGGTCCTCCACTCGGAGGATGCCGCCTTCCAGGTCGGTCGCCATCTTCTGGATGTCCCTGCGGAGCATTACATAGAAGAACGTCATTCCGCCGAAGACGGCCACGATGCCCGACATGCCCGCGTAGAACGCTTCCATGACCTGTACCTTACCCTTTCTGTAGGACGGTGCGCGACATTTGGGTCGCGCTGTTTCATTATAAACTTAATATACGACAAAAAATGCTAAATAATAATACCCTTGTTTTAGATTGCGGTGCAGTAAGCGAAATCCCAGGTCAGAGGCCGTTTGCGGCGCGCTCGGGGGACCCGGTCGGGCACGGAGGTTTACATCGCCCCCCTGTTGCGTACGCGATGGGCCTGGTATGCGCCTTTGGAACGTCGGAGCGGACGGGCCGGGCCGAGCGGACCGCGGCACCGGTCGGGGAAACCGCGCTCCCGCCAGCGACGGTAAGCGGGAAAGCGGCCGTTTTCCTCCTGACCAAGGGGAACGTTACCCTTTCTGCGTTAGGGCGCGCGATATTTTGGTCGCGGTGTACTCTCTCGCGCCGTAAGTTCAGGGCGGCGGGTTGCTTTTTGGACGGGACCAGGGCTATGGGGCCCGCGCGGACCGGGTTCGTTCCGGGCGGGGCGGGGCTGGGTTGGCTCAGGATCGGCGGGAGGCCCATCCGTGATCCGCAGATGGTGCTTGACTACCTTCATGTCCCCTTCCATGATCCGCACTTGGTGCTTGACTACCTTCATATCCCCTTCCACTTCCTTCATGCCCCCTTCCACTTCCCGCACGCGGTCGTCCAGCCGGATGACCCGGTCTTCCACTCGGAGGATGTCCTTGCGGAGAAGGACGAAGAAGAATATCAATCCGCCGAAGGCGGTTATGACGCCCGATACGCTGGCGTAGAACGCTTCCATGGCTACTAACCTTACCCTTTCTGTGTGACGCGGCGCGACATTTGGGTCGTGCTGTTTTTTATTATACACTTAATATATGACAAAAAACGCTAAATAATAACCCCCTTGTTTTAGACACGGCCCGGTAAGCGCAAATCCCCTTGGTCAGACGCTGTTTTCCGGCCGATCCGGGAACCCGGCCCGGGTAAGAGTTTTTACGTCGCCCCGGTTGCGAACGCGGTGGGTTGGCATGCGCCTTTGGAACGTTGGAGCCGGTGGGTCGCGTTGACCGGCTTGATGTTGCCTGGTTGCCGCTCGCGGGTCCGGGCGAGTTGAGCCGACCGCGGCCCCCGGTGGGGTAGACCGCGCTCCCGCCGACCTCCGCGTGGCCAGGGGTTGGACGATGGTTGTGCCCTCGCATCGTTAGCGCGGCGCGGCGGGTTATTTTTTGGACGGGACCGGGGCCCCGCGTTGGCCGGGTTCGTTCCGGGCGGGGGTCCGGGTTGGCTCGGAATCGGCGGGAGGCCCTTCGTTTATCTGCAACTGGTATTTGACTACTTTCATGTCCCCTTCCACGTCCCGCAAGCGGTCGTCCATCCGGATGACCCGGTCCTCCACCCGGATGACCCGGTCCTCCACCCGGATGACCCGGTCCTCCACCCGGATGACCCGGTCCTCCACCCGGATGACCCGGTCCTCCACCCGGATGACCCGGTCCTCCACTCGGAGGATGTCTTTGCGGAGGAGGATGAAGAAGAATATCAAGCTGCCGAAGGCGGTTATGACGCCCGACACGCTGGCGTAGAACGCTTCCATGGTCCCTTACCCTTACCCCTTTCTGTGTGACGCTACGCGACATTTGGGTCGCGCCGTTTTCATTATGCACCCTCTCGTTTAGACGCTGGCGCGGCAAACAAAATTCCCTGGTTTTGGCTTATGTTGCGGCTCTTGCTTGCGGGCCTGGGGGTTGAGCCGCTCGCGGCCCCGGTGGGTGAAAGCCCCCTCCCGCCGCCCCCGCGCGGTCAGGGTTGGACGATGGTTGCGCCCTCGCATCGTTAGCGCGGCGCGGCGGGTCACGTTTTGGACGGGACCGGGGCGACTGGGGCTCCGCGCGGGCCGGGTTCGTTCCGGGCGGGGCGGGTTTGGGTTGGTTCGGGATCGGCGGGAGGTCCTTCCGTGATTCGCAGATGGTGTTTGACTACCTTCATGTCCCCTTCCACTTCCCGCACGCGGTCGTCAACGACAATGACCCGGTCCTCCACCCGGATGACCCGGCCCTCCAGACGGAGTAGGTCGCCTTCCAGTTCGGTTTTGATCCGGAGGCGGTCGTCCTCCGCCTTCTGGAGGTCTTTGCGGAGAATGAGGAAGAAGAACGTCAGGCCGCCGAAGATGGCCATGACGCCCGACATGCTGGCGTAGAATGCTTCCATGGTCCCTTAACCTTACCCTTTCTGTGTGACGCTACGCGACATTCGGGTCGCGCTGTTTTTCATTATACACTTAATATACGACAAAAAATGCTAAACAACAACCCCCTTGTTTAAAACAACCGCCGGTAAGCGAAATCCCCTGGTCAGACGCCGTTTCCGGTGCGCCCGGGGACCCGCGCCGGGAAAGAATTTGCCATTGGCAACGAACGCGGCGGGCCGGCATGCGTCTTTGGAACGTTGGAGCGGGTGGGCCGCGTTGGCCGGCTTGATGTTGCCTGGTTGCCCCTTGCGGGTCCGGGGGGGTTGAGCTGACCGCGGCCCCCGGTGGGGGGAAACCGCGTTCCCGCCGGCCCTCGCGTCGTTAGCGCGGCGCGGCGGGTTATTTTTTGGACGGGACCGGGGCGACCGGGGCTCCGCGCGGGCCGGGTTCGTTCCGGGCGGGGCGGGTTTGGGTTGGTTCGGGATCGGCGGGAGGTCCTTCCGTGATTCGCAACTGGTGCTTGACTACCTTCATGTCCCCTTCCACTTCCCGCACGCGGTCGTCAACGACAATGACCCGGTCCTCCACCCGGATGACCCGGCCCTCCAGACGGAGGAGGTCGCCTTCCAGTTCGGTTTTGATCCGGAGGCGGTCGGTCTCCGCTTTCTGGAGGCCCTCCTTGATTTCGCCTTCCAGTTCGGTTTTGATCCGGAGGCGGTCGTCCTCCGCCTTCTGGAGGTCTTTGCGGAGAATGAGGAAGAAGAACGTCAGGCCGCCGAAGATGGCCATGACGCCCGACATGCTGGCGTAGAATGCTTCCATGGTCCCTTAACCTTACCCTTTCTGTGTGACGCGGCGCGACATTTGGGTCGCGCTGTTTTTCATTATACACTTAATATACGACAAAAAACTCTAAACAACAACCCCCTTGTTTAAAACACCGCCCGGTAAGCGCAAATCTCCTGGTCAGACGCCGTTTTCCCGACGCGCCCCGGAGACCCGCGCCGGGAAAGAATTCCGCGTTGCCCCTTGTTGCGAACGCGGCGGGGCTAGTATGCGCCTATGAAACGTTGGAGCGGGTGGGCCGCGTTGGCCGTATTGACGGCGCTGGCGGTTGCGTGCGGGTCCGGGGAGGCCGAGCCGACCGCGGCCCCGGTTGCGGAAACCACGCTCCCGCCGGCCGCCCCCGCGCCGGGTCCGGCGGCCCCCGCGGTCACCCTGCAGTTGGACGATGGTTCCACATTCGTCTCGGCGGAGGCGGTGCGGCCCGCCTTGTACGTGTTCTGGGCGGAGTGGTGACCGACCTGTCAGCGGGAGTTGCCCGCTGTGGACGGCTTGGCCGCGGAGTACGAGGGCCGGGTGGATGTGATGGCGGTGGCATGGAAGGCGTCTCTTGCGGAAACCGCCTCCGCCGCGCAACGTTTGTTGCCGAGCGGAACGGTGCGGTGGACGCTGGACGAGGACGAAAGCGTGTTCGCCGCCTTTGAAGTGGGTTATCAGCCGGTGTCGGTCCTGGTGGACGAAGGGGTGGAGATCGGACGCTGGCGGGGGGAGTTCCCCGTTTCCGAGATACGTTCCTTGCTGGACGAGGCGGTGCGGCTATGAGCAAATCCGGACCGTGGACGACAGCGGCGGCCTTGGCGGTCCTGGTGATTACCGCCCTCGCGTGCGGTTCCGGAGATTCCGGGTCCGGGACGACCGCCCCCGATCCCCCGGCGGCAACGACCACCGCGGCGCCGGTCGCGGACGGGGAGGCGCCGGCCGTTGCCGAACTTGAGACCACCGCCCCCGCCCCGGATGTCCTAGACGACGCCGAGGCCCCCGACGCCGCCGTTACCACCGATCCCGTTGCAACTGCGGACGCTGCCTCCGATCCGGTTGCCGCCACCGCCCCGACTACTACCGTCCCGACCACCGCCGATTCGGTGGCCGCAACCACCGAACCCGCCGTTGCCGACGCCCCCGCTACCACCATTGCCCTGACCACTACCGCCCCGACTACCACTACCACGACCACCACCGCCCCTGTTACCGCCCCGACCACCACCGCCCCGACCACCACCGCCCCGACCACCACCGCCCCTGTTACGACCACGACCGCCCCGACTACCACCACCGCTCCCGCGGAGACGATCGCCCCCACGACTACCGCCCCGACTACCACCACCACGACCACCACCACCACGACCACCACCATCCCTCGCACCACGACCACCGTCGCCCCCGTAACGACCATTGCTCCCACGACGACTACTTCTCCTCCGAGGAGGGTCACGACGACGACTACCGCTCCTCCGAGGAGGGTCACGACGACGACTACTTCTCCCAGGCGAATCTCGCCGCCGCCTCCCCCTCCGCCTACGACTACAACGACTACTACTACGACCACGACCACCACCACCATCCCTCCCACCACTACCACCACCAGGCCCGCGCCGGAGGGCCCGGCCGCCCCGACGGTGGTGTTGGCGCTGAACGACGGGAGCACCTTCCGGTCCGCCTCCGCCTCCCGGCCTATCTTGTACGTGTTCTGGGCGGAGTGGTGACCGACCTGTCAGCGGGAGTTGCCCGCTGTGGACCGCCTGGCGGTGGAATACCGGGGACGGGTGGATGTGATCGCGGTGGCCTGGAAAGCCTCCTATGACGCCACCGCCTCCCGGGCCAGCGACCTGTTGCCCAGCGGGGCGGTGCGGTGGGGGCTTGACGAGGACCAGAGTATTTTCGGGGCGTTCGGCTTCGGCTACCAGCCGAACATGGCCCTGGTAAGCCAAGGCGTGCTGGTCAGAAAGTGGGTGGGGGCGGCCCCGATGGCCGATTTGCGAGCCGAGTTGGACGAGGCGGTCGGTACCTGACCGGCTACCGGTCGTCGGGGCTTTGGCGGAACTCGCCCACCTGCCGGGGCGCAACGGAGGAGCCGGCCAGAACCTCCTCCAGGGCGGAGCTGAGGGAGAGGGCGTCGGTTTCTCCGATCAGTTTGCCCGCCACCATCCCGTCCCGCAGAAAAATGGTTTCCGGGATTCCGAACACTCCCAGTTCGATGGCGGCCCGGGAGCCGGGGTCGGTCAGGTAAACGGTGTCCTCCCCCCGGCCCGCTTCGTCCAGCCAGGAGCGGGCCGCCTCCCCGGATTCTTGAAAGACGACGCCCAAAAAGCGCACCGAACGGTCGGCGTAGGCCGCAGCCGCCGCGGTCAGGTCGGGGTGTTCGTTGCGGCACTGCAGGCACCAGGAGGCGAAAAAGTTAACCACCGTCACCCGGTGGGCGGCCGTCTCGGAACGCAGGTTGACCGGCGCTCCCCCGTCCAGGGAGGGCAGGGTCAGGTCGGGGACTGCCACCCCCACCACCGGAGACAGTTCCTGTTCGGACCCGAAGTCGAACCGGGCCGCGAACACCGCAACCGCTACCCCCAAAACCGCCAGCCCGACGGCCAAAGCCGCCCATCCGGCGCGTCTCACCGACCCTCCTCCAACCGGTCGCGGGCCGCAGCGGCCGCCCCCTCCACCATGGGACGCAGGTCATCGGGCAAAGCCCCGCCCTCCAGCAACGGTTCCAGTTGCCGCAACGCCCCCTCCGGGTCTTCCCCGTCCAGCAGGGCCAGGCCCAGGAACAGGCGGGCCTCCTCGTAAGCGGGGTCGGTCGCCAGCGCCTCCTCCAGGTAACGGAGGGCGGCCTCCGGGGCTCCGGACAGGTGGCTCATCCACCCCACCCGGGCCAGGGAGCGGGCCCGGCGGGCGGCGTCCAGCTCCCCCTCCAGGGCGCCCAGATAGTGGGGGAGGGCCGCGGAGAAATCCCCGTCCTCGAAGTAGCGGTCGGCCAGGGCCAGGCGCATCCCGGCGATTTGCGGCAAGTCGGGGTTGGCGGCGATCACCGCCTCCATCTGTTCGTTGGTCACTTGGGACAGGTCCGCCCGCTCCCCCCCGATCCGGTCGCCGGTTCCCACTGCCAGCCAGGCCCCGGCCGCCGCGGACGCGAACAGCCCCGCCAAAAGCAAGGTTCCCACGATGGCCCGGCGGCGGGAAAGGCCGGGTCGCTTCCCCGGCGGCGGCGCCGCGGCCGCATCGGTCAGGGAGCGGAGTTCCGCCCGGTAGCGGTCGGTCAGCCGACGGGCGGTTTCTTCATCCAGTTCCCCGGCCTCCAGCTGGCGGGACACATCGGCGATGTCGGCCCGGATAAGGGTTTCCCGATGCGGGTCCGAGGGGACGGCCGGCGGGACAGGGTCAGTCATGGGAGTTCACCTCCGGGACCGTCGTCGCAGGCGGCGCAAGTCGGGCTGGCGGGCGGCGTTCCCGTTGACGGAAGGCCAAGCCCCGGCCGCGGCGGACGCGAACAGCCCCGCCGGGAGCGGGGTTCCCACGATGGCCCGGCGGCGGGAGGGGCCGGGTCGTTTCTCCGTCGGCGGGGGCTCCGCATCGGTCAGGGTGTCCAGTTCCGTTTGGCGGCGGGTGTTTTTTTTGGTCCGGGTTCCCCGGCGGTCGGCCAGCGGGACGCATCGGCGGTATCGGCCCGGATGAGGGTTGCGCGGTGCGGGCCCGGCGGGGATGCCGGTTGCGGGCGGTGTGAGTTGGGGTGGAGGGTGTTTGCGTTGCGGCTTCGGTTGTCGGTTCCCACCGTTGGGAAAGTTCCGGTGCCGGAGATGAACGGTCTGGTTGGGAGCACGGTTTCCATGTTGTCCCGGTTGCGGGAAAGGCCAGCTGGTTTCCTTGGCGGCGGCGCCGTATCGGTCAGGGAGTCGGGTTCCTTCCGGTAGCGGTCGGTCATGCGACGGGCGGTTTTTTCGTCCAGTTTCCCGGCGGCCGGCCGGCAGGTTACGTCGGGGATGTTGATCCGTGTGAGGATCGCGCGGTGCGGGTCCGGCGGGGATGCCGGTTGCGGGCGGTGTGAGTTGGGGTGGAGGGTGTTCCTGCGACGGGTTCGGTTTCCGGCTCCCATGGCCGGCTCGGCCCTGGTTGCGGCGGAAGTGAACAGTCTTGCCGGGAGCAAGGTTCCCGTAATGGCACGGTTGCGGGAAAGGCCGGGTCTTTTCTCTATCGGCGGTTGCGTCGGTTCGGTCAGGGTGTCCAGTTCCGCCCGGTAGCGGTCGGTTAGCCGGCGGGCGGTTTCTTCATCCAGTTCCCCGGCCTCCAGCTGGCGGGCCATGTCGGCGAGTTCGGCCCGGATGAGGTTTTCCCGGTGCGGGTCCGGGAGGGCGGTCGGCGGGACGGGGTCAGTCATTGGAGTTAACCATCGGGGCGTCGTTGCGGCCGACGCAAAGCGGGCGGGCGGATTTGCCGTTGCGGGCGACCGGGCCCCGGTCGCGGCGGACGCGAACAGTTCCGCCGGGAGCGGAGTTTCCATAATGGCCCGGCGGCGGGAAGGACCGGGTGGTTCCCCGGCGGCGGCGACGCGTCGGTCAGGGATTCCAGTTCCGTTTGGCAGCGGTCGGTTATCCGGCGGGCCGTGTTGGCGATGTCGGTCCGGATGAGGGTTTCCCGGTGCGGGTCCGGCGGGACGGACGGAGGTCCCGTTACGGATTTGGCAACCTGGGGGCCGGGTCGCTTTTCGGCGGCGTTTGCGCCGGTTTGGTGGGCCCGGATGAGGTTTTCCCGGCGTCGGTCCGAGTGGGCGGGGTCAGTCATGGGGGTTCCCTGCGGGGGGAGACGGGGACTCCTCCGGCGGGCGGCGCAGGCGGCGGACGATGAGAGCCGCGCCCGCCCCGGCCGCGGCCAGGGGGGCCAGCCACAACAGCAACGTCCTTCCCGCCCAGGGGGGGTCCAGCCGGATGCCCGCGAACCGCCGTTCCAGATGGTCCAGGATCTGCTCGTCCGACCATCCCGCGGCGATCCGCTCTTCCACGAAAACCATCATATCCCGGGCGTATCCGGCGGGGGAGTCGGCGATGGACTCCCCCTGGCACACCGGACATCTGATGCGGGCCCCCAGCGCCGCCGCCCGGTCCGCCTCCCCCGGTTCCCCGACTATCAGCCCCCACGCCACCACCCCGGCCAGCGCCAGGGCCAGGGCGCCGGTCAGCCGGCGGGCGGCGGCCCCCTTAGGCATGGGCGGTTTCCCGGGGTCGCTCCCCGGCGGGGGCGCGGCGGCGGACGGCCAGCAGGGAGATCCCGGCTCCGGAGGCGGCGACCAGCCCGCCCGTCCACACCATCCACTGCAAGGGGTAGACATGCAGGTCGGCGGTCAGCCCTTCGTTGTCCAGGCGGGTGAGGGAAACGTACAGGTCGCGGCGGAACGTGGAATGGACGGCCGGGGTGACGATGGGTTGCGCCGAGGCGGGATACAGGTTGAGGCGGGGGGAGAGGACGGCCACTTCCCGCCCGTCGCGGGACACGGAGATGCGCGCTCCGGTCACCGACCGGTTGGATTCCTGACGGGAAAAGGGGGCGTCGTATAGCAACTCGTATCCGGCCAGGCGGGCGCTTTCCCCCGGGGCCAGTTGCAACTGCCCGCCCGCCGACAGGTTGGCGGAGGCGGCGATGCCGACGGCCAAAATCGCCACCCCCAGATGGGAGATCTGCCCGCCCCAGAAGCCGGGGTCGGCCCCCGCCAGCCGGAGCAGGGCCGTCCCCGCCCTTTCCCCGGTTTTGCGGCGGCGGGCCCGGACCAGGGAGTCCAAACGGCGGAGGATGGCCGTCGCCGCCAGGCTGGTGAGAAAGACGACGATGATCACGTGCCGGTTGCGGGTGACTAGGAGCGTCACCGCCGCCGTAACCGACAAGGAGATCAGAGCCGGGGCGCGCAGGCGCTCCAGCATCACCTGCGGGCGGGCCACCCGGTAGGGGGTGATGGGCCCCAACCCCATCGCCAGCAGCAAACCGTAGGAGAGGGGGACCGCCCACCGGTCGAAGAAGGGCCGCCCCACTCCCACCGTGGCGTTCCCGAAGGCTTCCGCCGCCAACGGGAACAGGGTTCCGGCCAGCACCGCGAACCCGAACACCGTCAACAGCAGGTTGTTGAGCAGAAAAGCCCCTTCCCGGCTGACTAGGGAGTCCAAACGGGGGGCGGCCCCGATGCGGTGCGCCCGGGCCGCGAACAGGGCCAGGGAGCCGGCCAGGACCGCGATCAGAAAACCGAGCAGGATGGGCCCGATGGCCGACTGGGTGAAGCTGTGCACCGACGCCACCACCCCGGAGCGGGTGAGAAACGTGCCGAGGATGGTGGCCGCGAACACCCCGATGACCAACACGTAGTTCCAAGAGGCCAGCACCCCCCGGCGGGCCTGCACCACCGCCGAATGGAGGAAGGCGGTGGCCAACAGCCAGGGGATGAACGAGGCGTTTTCCACCGGGTCCCAAGCCCAGTAGCCGCCCCAGCCCAGCACCTCGTAACTCCACCATCCTCCCAGCAGGATGCCCGCGGTGAGAAAAGACCAGGCCCCCAGCGTCCAACGGCGGGTGATTTTCACCCAGGCGCCGGGGGCGGTCCCGGTTCCGCCGGGGCGGGCCGCGGCCAGGGAGGCCATGGCGATGGCGAACGGAACCGACATCCCCACGTATCCCAGGTAGAGGACCGGCGGGTGGATGATCATCAGGAAATGGTTCTGCAAAAGGGGGTTGGCCCCCCGCCCTTCCCAGGGGACATCGGCCGCCGACCAGGGGGCCCAGGCGGACAGAGCGCACCCCGCCCCTTCCCCGGCCGCCGTGCACACCGCGAACGGGTTGGCGGCGGTGGCCATCAGGCCGAACCAGAAGGCGGCGATCATTCCCAAAATGGACAGGGCCCCCGCCCCGCCCGCCCCGGCGCGGGCCGTCGTGCGTCCGAAGAGCCAAATGTATCCGGCCAACACCAGTCCCCACAGCACGATGGACCCTTCCAGGGCGGCCCAGCCGGCGGCGATCGTAAACAGGAACGGGGTTCCGGTGCGGTGATTGTCGGCCACGTACGCCAAGTTGAAGGCGTCGGTGGCCAGGCCCGCCTCCAGGACCAGCATGGCCGCCGCCGCCGCAATGACCAGGGTGCGAATAGCCGGGGACAGACGCCCCGGGGGGACCGGTTTCCCCAACAGGGCCGGAAACCCCAGAACGGCCAGCGCCAGGGCCGCGGCCAGGGCGGTCAGGACGGCCCCCAGACCCAGCCAGGGAAGCAAGTCGGCGAACATTGCCTACGCCCGGACCCTATGCGGCTCGGTTGCGGCCGCGGCCGCGGTTGCTTTGGCCGGGTGCCGCCGGGGCGGTATCCGGTTGGTTGGAGACGGTTCTAGTTGGCGTGCGGGTGGTGTGATTTGGGTGTCGTCCGGTTCGGTTTGCGGTCGCAATCGCGGCGGCTTCGGGCGGGATTGTCGGCGCGGGGTTTCCCGCGCGGCGCGGGTCGGGGTCGCTCCCGGACCGGTCAGGGATGCGGCTCGGCGGGTTAATGCCATGACCCGTCGTTGTGCGATGCCTCCGTGGTCGCGAATGTTCCGCATGAGCGCAGTCGGGACGGGGATATCCGGCGGGCGGCGGCCGGGGCGATCAGGATGTCTCCCGTATTCATCCGAAGCGGCGCATCGGTGAGAAGATTTTATGAACATGCGATTTTCCCCTTGGCCGCGATTACTCCGCAGGAACATTGTCCGGGCGGGCGGGAGAGGCCGGTTTTGCGGGACGGGTCGGGGATACCCGGTGGGCGGGGGAGGGGATGGGGGGGTCGGTTTCGCTCCCGGCCCGTACGGAGAAGCGGGTTGGCGGGCAATTCTATTCTTTGGCGAGGTCGGGACATGGCCGGGGCGGTGTGCGGGTTTGGGCGGGGGAGGCGGCGCGCTGGTGTTGTTTGGCGGTCGTCGGGTGTGCGGATACGGCTCAGGTCGGGTGCGGGCGGGGGCGGCGTGCGGGGGTTGGTTGCGGGCGGGTGTGCGTGAGCTTTCGGCGTAGCGGCGTTCGGGTGGGGGAGGGGTGGGTTTTGGGCGGGTGGGGATTTTTGCCGGACGCTTGAGGGCGGGGTCTCTTCGGTTCGGAGGGGATGCAAGGCGGGGGTGTTTTCGTATGCCGGTGTCGTCGAGGAGGCGGCCGGGTTGCGGTGATCGGTGCGGGGGGTCGTCGGGCGGAGGTGCGGGACGGGTTCGTTTGCGGGGATTGTCCGGGAAAGGGGGGCGGCGGTAGCCGGGGCGGGACGGCCGCCGCGAGCGGAACGTCGGGGCGGGATGGGGTGTTCGGGGACGGCGGGGGCGAGGGGGCGGGGCGGCATTTACGAGTCGGAGCCGGGGATGCGGTAGGGGCCGTCGCCTTGCGGAGCGCGGTATTGCTCATCGTGGTTGATCAGCAACAGGTCGGAGTGGAATTCCGAGCCCCGCCAGGTTCCTTCCACCACCACCCCCGCCCCTTCCCGGAACAGTTGCGGGGGGGCGCCGGCGTGGGCCACGGCCACGGAGGCGGCCCCGTCCCCGATGGCGAACCGCACCCCGTCCTCCGCCTGCGACACGCTGCCCGCTTCCACCAGCCCGCCCAGCCGGAACCGTTCCCCGTCGGCCGCCTCCTCCCGTTGCTCCACCGCTTCGCTGGGGGTGAGGTAGTACACCAGGTTGTCGCCCAACCCTGTCCAAACCAGGTATCCGATCAGAACGGACAGTCCCGCCAGGGCCGTCACCAGGTAGCGTCGCTTGATCATTCTTCCGGGTCGGAAGCCTGGTCGGAGGCCGGGTCGGGGGAGGGGGGCAGGGCGCGCAAGCGCCGGATGAGATGCGCCAGGTAGAGGGCGATTCCCCCGAAGACGGCCAGATAGCCGGCCAGCGCCCAGCCGTTACCCACCGGTTTCCCCCGGCCCGCCCCACGTTCCCGGGTCGGGAGCGGCCACCGCCCGCCCGGCCATGGCGGCCGGGGCCTGTCTCCTCTCCGCGGCCGCTTCCCGTCCCGCCACTTCCGTTCGCACCGCCAGCAACGATCCGAACAGGAACAGGAAAGCGAGCATCATCACCCCCAAGGCCCGCCCGTACACCGGGTCGATGGGGGCGGCCCCCAAGTCGGGGCGGAGGATGGTCGGCCCCTGATGCAGGGTGCGGAACCACTGCACGGAGAAGTGAACGATGGGCGTCTGCGCGCAGGCGATGACCGACAGAACGGCGCTGCGCGCCGCCCGGCGCGGCGGGTCGGCGACGGAGCGGCGCAGGGCCAGGTAGGAGAGGCAGAAGAAAAACAGGACCGCGGTGGACATCATCCGGGCGTCCCCCCAGTCCCACCACACCCCCCAGGTGGGCCGCCCCCAGATCATCCCGGTGAGCAGGGTCAGGCCGGTGAACACCGTTCCGATTTCCACGGCGGAAGCGGAGATCAAATCGGCGGCGGGGGAGCGGCGGATCAGATACCAGAGGGCGGCCACCGCCCCGACGGCCAGGGCGGCGTAGGCGGCGATCACCGCCGGAACGTGCACGAACAGCAATCGCCCCAGGTCGCCCTGGGTTTCCTCGGGCGGGGCGGCGACCGCCAGCCACAGTCCGGCCCCGGTCAGCAGGGCGGCGACGACATGCAAAAGGCGGTGCGGGAGGCGCCGGGTCATCGGTTCGCAGTCCGGTCGGTCGGCCCGCGCGGGGCGGGGCCGGTCAGGCGGCGGCTTCCTCCAAAGGGTGGGCCAGCAGGATTCCGACGATGGCCAAAGCCAGGTCCATTGCCGCCAGCAGAAGCAACCATAGGGTGATGTTACCCCCGCCGTCCAGAACCGCATTGGTACCGGCGGCCCCCGCCATCAGAACGGGAATGGCCGGGGGGGCGGTGAGCAGGGGGGCGAGGGCGGTGCGGGAGCGCAACCCGGCGGTCAGGGCCACGGCCAGGGAGCCCAGCAGCGCTATTCCCGCCGCGGCCAGCGCCGACAGCCCGGCCAGGGCCAGCCACCCGGCCGGGGAGGGGGCCCGGTCGGGGGAGTAGAACACGATCATCACCGGCGTCATAACCAGGGTGAAGCCGAGAAGCAACGCGCCGGAGGCCAGGCTGCGGCCCAGGAAGGCGGGGGCGGGGTGCAGCCCGCTCAACCGGAGGAGGTCCCGGACGGGGGGAGGGTCGGCGGCGGTGGAGCGCAGGGTCACCATCATTCCGAACAGCAGCACCACCAGCCACAGCATTCCCGGCCCGATGCGGCGGAGCATCCCGGTCCCGGTTCCGATGGCCACCGGGGCCAGCAACAAGGCCAGGGCCCCGAACGGGGTGACCATCCACAGGGTTTCTCCCCCCCGCAACTCGGTGCGCAGGTCTTTGCGCGCCGTCCATCGCGCCTGGCGCCAGAAACGGGGGGCCATCAACCGCCCCCGGCGGGGGGTTCGGCCAGGGTTCCGTCCCGCAGGAGGACGGAGCGGGTGAGCAGGGGGGACACCCGGCGGACGTCGTGGGAGACCAGCACCGCCGCCCCGCCCGCCCCCGTCGTCCGCCCCACCGCCAGGTCCACCAGCGGAGCGGCGGCGGGGTCCAGTCCGGCGTGCGGTTCGTCCAAAAGCAACAGGTCGGGGGTCCAGGTCAGCAGGCGGGCCAACTCCGCCCGGCGCTGCATGCCCTCCGAGCAGTCCCCCGCCCGGCGCCGGGCGGCGTCCGCCAAACCCACCGCCCGCAACGGGTCGGGGTGCGGCGGGAGGGGGGAGGCGGTGCGCAACCGGTGCGTCATTTCCAGGTTTTCCCGCAGGGTCAACTCCGGCCACAGGGCGGGGACGTGTCCGATGAGGGCGATGCGGCGGCGGACGGCGGCCGTCCGGTCCGGGTCGGAGCGGTCGGTCAGCCCCAGGATGTCGCAGTAGCCGGCGGAGGGCGGGACGAGGGTGGCCAGCAGGCGGAGCAGGGTGGTTTTGCCCGCCCCGTTGGGTCCGGACACGCCCAGCGCCTCCCCCGGCCGCAGGGAGAGCCGCAGGTCGCGCAGGATGGGCGTCCCGCTTCTGCGGTATGCTACGTCCCGGAGGTCGACCAGCGGGGGGGAGGCCACCCCCCGCAGTGTAGATAGGTTGCGGCGCCCCCCGGCCGCCGGGGGGAGGGGAGGGGGGCTAGGGTGGGGGCGGGAGGTGATCTTTGGTCGGCAATCCGCATGTAATTGCGATGGTGCTCGCCGGGGGCGAGGGCAAGCGCCTGTATCCGCTGACCCGCGATCGGGCCAAGCCGGCGGTTCCGTTCGGGGCCAACTACCGGATCATCGACTTCGTGCTGTCCAACCTGGTCAACGCCTACTTCCGGCGCATCGCGGTGCTCACCCAGTACAAAAGCCACAGCCTGGACCGGCACTTGGCCCAGACTTGGCGGCTGTCGCCCCTGCTGGGCTCCTACGTGGCCCCCAGCCCCGCCCAGATGCGCCGCGGCCCGCACTGGTATGCGGGTTCGGCGGACGCCATCTACCAGAACATGAACCTGATCACCGACGAGCGGCCCGACTACGTGATCGTGTTCGGAGCGGACCATATCTACCGGATGGATCCCCGTCAGATGCTGGAGCACCATATGGAGACGGGGGCGGCGGCGACGGTGGCGGGCATTCCGGTTCCCATCGGGGAGGCGGGGGCGTTCGGGGTGATCGAAGCCGACTCCGCGGGCCGGATAATCCGTTTTCACGAAAAGGCGGACGATCCGCCCGCCATGCCCGGCGACCCCTCCCGCGCCTTCGCCTCCATGGGCAACTACATTTTCACCACCGGGGCCCTGGTGGAGGCGATTACCCGCGACGCCGGCTCCGACTCCTCCCGGCACGATATGGGGGGAGACGTGATCCCCGCCCTGACCGAACAAGGAGAGGCGTACGTGTACGACTTCGCCCGCAACCGGGTGCCGGGACAGCACGGGGCCGAGCGGGGATACTGGCGGGACATCGGCACCATCGACTCCTATTACCGCGCCTCCATGGACTTGATCGCGGTGGAGCCGGTGTTCAACTTTTACAACTGGCGGTGGCCCATTTTCACCTGGAACTTCCCCGACCCGCCCGCCAAGTTCGTCCACGACTCCGACCACCGGCGCGGGTGGGCGGTGGATTCCATCGCCGCCAACGGCTCCATCGTGTCCGGGGGGAGGGTGCGCCGCTCCATTCTCTCCCCACGGGTGCGGGTCAACTCCTATTCGGAGGTGACCGATTCCATCCTGTTCAGCGAGGTGACGGTGGGACGGAGGGCGGTGGTGCGCAAGGCGATCGTCGACAAGCAGGTGAAGATACCGGAGGGATATGAGATCGGGGTGGACCCGGTCGCCGACGCGGAACGGTTCACGGTCTCCCCGGAGGGCGTGGCGGTGATCGGCAAAGGAGATGTTCTAAAGTAGCCCCCCGGGGCGCCGCCGGCCGGCCGACTCAGCGGCGCCGGGCGGCCAGTTCCTCCATCACCCGTCGCGGGGGGACGCCCCGTTCAGCCAGCAGGACCAGCAGGTGGTACAGCACATCGGCCGCTTCCTCCGCCACTCGCTCCTCCCCGTCCCGGCCCGCCTCGTGCCGCAGGGCCGCCCCGGCCGTTTCGGCCGCTTCTTCTATTACTTTGCGGCTGACGGCGGCGGCCCCGCCGGAGGCCAGGCGCGCCGTGTAGGAGCCTTCCCGCCCCGAGGCCAGCCGTTCGCCGATGACGGACCACAAGCGTTCCAGATCGTAGAAACCTTGCGGGCTTTCATCGTTGAAGCAGGTGCGGGCTCCGGTGTGGCACACCGGCCCGGCGGGGAAGGCGGTCACCAACAGGGCGTCCCCGTCGCAGTCGGCGGACAGGGAGGCCAATCGCAGGACATTGCCGCTGGTTTCGCCTTTCCGCCACAGGACGCGCCGGGAGCGGGACCAGAAATGGACCAGCCCGGTTTCGCAGGTGGCGGACAAGGCGGCCTCGTTCATCCAGGCGCACATCAATACCTGTCCGGTGCGTTCGTGTTGGACGATGACCGGAACCAACCCGTCTTCGTTCCATTTGACTTTCGGCGCCGGGGCCCCTTCGGACATTTCCGCCCTTTCCTCCGCCTGCAGGCGCATGTAGCGTTCTGCTTTCATAGACAAACATTATAACCTATTACCCGGTTAATCTCGGTGTTTTACTCAGTATGGTGAGTATTTTTACTCAATAGGGTGGGATGTTTTACTCAGTATGGTGAGTATTTTTACTCAATAGGGTGGGATGTTTTACTCAGTATGGTGAGTATTTTTGCTCAGTGTGGTGAGTAGATTTACTCAATACGGTGTGGTGTTTTACTCAGTAGGCTGAGTTGTTTTGCTCGGTGTGGTGTGGTGTTTTGCTCAGTGTGGTGAGCGTTTTTGCTCGGTATGGTGTGGTGTTTTACTCAATGCGCTTCGGTGTTTTGCTCAGTGTGGTGAGCGTTTTTGCTCGGTATGGTGTGGTGTTTTACTCAGCAGGCTGAGCGTTTTTGCTCGGTGCGGTGAGTAGTTTTGCCCGGTAGGGCGTGGTGTTTTGTTCGGTGTGGTGTGGTGTTTTGCTCAGTGTGGTGAGCGTTTTTGCTCGGTATGGTGTGGTGTTTTACTCAGCAGGCTGAGCGTTTTTGCTCGGTGCGGTGAGTAGTTTTGCCCGGTAGGGCGTGGTGTTTTGTTCGGTGTGGTGTGGTGTTTTACTCAGTAGAGTGAGCGTTTTTGCTCGGTGCGGTGCGTTGTTTTGCTCAGTAGCGTGCGTTGTTTTACTCGGCAGGGTGGGGGAAGGGGGGTTGGTCAGGCGAGGCGGACCGGGATGCCGGCTTCGGACATGGCCTGTTTGACGGAGGTTATGGAGACTTGGCCGCGGTGGAAGATGCCTGCGGCCAGCACCGCCGAGGCCCCTGTCTCCCGGACCGCTTCTGCGAAGTGTTCCGGCCGGCCCGCCCCGCCGGAGGCTATGACCGGCGTCTGCACCGCACCGGCGATGGCCGCCGTCAACGGGATGTCGAAACCGATGTTGGTTCCGTCCCGGTCCATGGAGGTGAGCAGGATTTCCCCCGCTCCCCGGCCCACGCCTTCCGTTGCCCATTCCACCGCGTCCCGCCCGGTGTCTTCCCGGCCGCCGGTGATGTGCACGTTCCAGCCGCCGTCCCCCGTCCCTTTGGCGTCTACGGCCAGCACCACGCACTGGGAGCCGAAGGCGGCCGCGCATTCGTTGATCAGACCGGGGCGGAGCACGGCGGCCGTGTTCAAGGACACCTTGTCGGCCCCCGCCCGCAGGACGGCGCGCATATCCTCCGGGCTGCGCACCCCGCCCCCCACCGTCAGCGGCACGAACACGTTTTGGGCGGTGCGCCGCACCACATCCAACAGGGCGCCCCGGCCCTGGGGGGAGGCGGCGATGTCCAGATACACGATTTCGTCGATCCCCTCGGCGGCGTAGCGGGCGGCCAACTCCACCGGGTCGCCCTCGTCGGTCAGGTTGACGAAGTTGACGCCTTTCACCACCCGCCCCTCCCGAACGTCCAGGCAGGCGATCACCCGGGTGCGCAACGTCATCGCCCGGCCGCCTCGGCCTCGGCCGCGAAGTTGGACAGAAGGCGCAGGCCGTGTTCGCCGCTGCGCTCCGGGTGGAACTGCACCCCCACCCGCCGCCCGTTGCGGACGGCGGCCGCAAAGGGACGGGGATATTCGGCCCGGGCGATGACCAGGGACGGGTCGTCCGGTTGCGGAGCGTAGCTGTGCACGAAGTAGAAAGCGGCGTCGGGCGGGATTTCCGCAAACAACGGGTCGTCTCCGAACCGCATGTCGTTCCAGCCGATGTGGGGAAGCAGGGGGGCTCCTTCCAGCCGCCGCACCGTCCCCCGGTCCAGGTTCAGGCACCGGGAGTCATCCTCGTCGCTGGAGGTGAAAAAAAGTTGCATCCCCACGCAGATGC
This sequence comes from Candidatus Spongiisociaceae bacterium, assembly GCA_965243835.1. GTDB lineage: Bacteria > Actinomycetota > Acidimicrobiia > Spongiisociales > Spongiisociaceae. Next base: position 1,735,557 of record OZ251578.1, on the reverse strand, counting down.
CCAACAGCGGCCCCTCCCAGTTCCGCAACGGCTCCACCAGCCCCGCCTGGCGGAGGCGGCTCATGGTGGCCCCGGTGGTTCCCACCCCCGGCAACACCAGGGCTTCCATCCCGTCCAGATCGGCGGGCCCGGCCACGACGGACACCTGCGCCCCCGTCCGTTCCAAGCCTTGGCCGATGGACACCAGGTTGCCCGCCCCGTGGTCGATCAGGCCGACGCGCAGGCGGCGGTCGGTCATATTCGACCCCGAAAGCCCCGAAAGCCCCGAAGGGGGCCGGTCACAGGGACCCTTTGGTGGAGGGGAGGCCGGTGCGGCGCGGGTCGTAGGCCGCGGCCGCCCGCATGGCCCGGGCCAGGGCTTTGAAAGCGGCTTCGGCTATGTGGTGGTCGTTGCGCCCCGCAGCCCGCAGGTGGAGGGTCACGCCCGCCGTGCGGGTGAAGGCCTCCAGGGCGTGGGGGATGTTGTGCGCGGTCAGCGAACCGATGCGGGGAGTGGAAAACTCCAGGTCGGTAACGCAGTAGGGGCGGCCGCCCGCGTCCACTACCGCCTGCGCCAACGCCTCGTCCATCGGCGCGCACGCTTCTCCGAACCGGACGATGCCCTCGCGCCCGCCCAAGGCGGCGTCCAAGGCCGAACCGACCACCAGGGCCGTGTCCTCCACCGTGTGGTGGTCGTCCACTTCCAAGTCGCCGGCTGCGGTCACCGTCAGGTCGAACAGGGCGTGGTGGGCGAAGCAGGTCAGCAGGTGGTCGTAGAAACCTATCCCGGTGGACACCGAGGCCTCCCCGGAGCCGTCCAGGTTGATCTCCGCCTCCACCCTGGTTTCCTTGGTTTCCCGCTCCCGGCGGGCGCGGCGGGGGGCGCTGTGGTCGGTCATGTTCTTCTCCTTGTCAGGGGCTTTGTCGGGGGCTTTGTCAGGGGCTTTGCTAGTCGGGCGGGGTTTCCGCGACGGCGGAAGTTCGGTTAATGACCTCTCCCCGGTCGGAGGGCCGGTCGGTCGGCGGATCGGCGAAGCGGAGGGAGGCGGCCAGTCCGTGGGCGTGCAACCCCTCGGCGGCGGCCAGCTCTTCTATCACCGGACGGAGGGCGGACAGGCCCTCCCGGGTGAGGGTTTGCACTTGCCGCCGAGAACCGAAATCCTCCACCTCCAGAGGACTGCAGCACCGGGCCAGGCCGCCGGTGGGCAGCACATGGTTGCCGCCGGTGGCGTAGTCGCCCGCCGACTCCGGCGACCAGCGCCCCACGTACACCGAACCGGCGTTGACGATGCGGGCCGCATCCCCCTCCGGGTCGGCGGTCAGCACCGTGACGTGTTCGGAGGCGTAGCCGTTGGCGAACCCGACGGCCTCTTCCATAGTGTCGGCCACCAGGGCTTCCCCGTGTTCGGCCAAGGCCGTCCGCAGAATGTCCCGCCGGGGGAGTTTCGGCAACAGGCGGTTGATTTCAACTTCCACCCGGGCCGGGAGGCCGGGGTCGGTAGTGACCAAAATAGCGGGCGAGTCGGGGCCGTGTTCGGCTTGGCACAGCAGGTCGACGGCCGTCAGCCGGGGGTCGGCGGAGCCGTCCGCCAGCACCAGGGCCTCGCTGGGTCCGGCGGGAAGGTCGATGGCGCACCGGCCCATGACCTCCAGTTTGGCGGCGGTCACCCAGGCGTTGCCCGGCCCCACTATTTTGTCCACGGGCGGGATGGTTTCGGTGCCGTAGGCCAAGGCGGCCACCGCCTGGGCCCCGCCCATGGCGTACAACTCTTCCACGCCCAGCAGGGCGGCCGCGGCCAGCAACGTCCCGTCCATTCCCCCGTCTTCGTCGCAGGGGGAGGCCACTGCGATTTCCGACACTCCCGCCACTTGGGCGGGGACGACGGTCATCACCAGGGTGGAGGGGTAGGCGGCCTTGCCCCCCGGCACGTAGGCCCCCGTCCTCCGCAACGGGCTCCAGCGGCGGTCGATGCGCACCCCGGGCGCCGTCTCGGAGGAGGAGTCGGCGGGGAGGTGGGCGGAGTGGTATTCCCGCACCGCCCCGATCGCCCGCTCCAAGGCGGAGCGGAGGGCGGGGGACAGGTTCTCCAAGGCGTCCGCCGTTTCCCGGGGCGGAACCCGGGGGTCGTCCCGTCCGCCTCCGTAGCGGGCGCCGGCGCGGCGCAGGGCCCGGTCGCCCCCGGTTTCCACTACCCGGCAGATTTCTGAGACGCGATCCCGAATTTTGCGGTCGGGGACGGCGGAGCGGCGCAGGAGGCGGTCGCGGCGTTCGGGGCTCAGGGCGGCCAAGGCGGAGGTGCGCAACAGCGAGGGGACGCCGTTCGGGCGGGGCTCTGCCACGTTTGGTCCTTTCATTCCCTGATTTTACCGGGGCGGCTTTCCGCAAGCGGGCGCGCAGAGGCGCCGTTCACGGCACCAGCTGGCCGATGGGCAGCACCAGGATGTCCCGGCCCCCGGCCGCTTTCAGTTGGGACAGCAGGCCCAGCAAGTCGTCGGCGTTCACCACCGAGTGCATGGCCACCATCCCGTCCTCGGCCAACGGAACCACGGTCGGCCCCCCCAAACCGGGGATGAGGGCGGTGACCTCCTCCAGCCGGGAGCGGGGGACGTTGAGCAGCAGATAGCGTTTGTCCTTGGCGGCCGCCACCGAACGCAGGCCGGTGACCAGGGTTTCCCCCGCTCGCCGCCGCTCCTCGGGGACGGGGTCTTGGCAGATCAAAACCGCTTCGCTGGACAGGATGGGGGCGATGGGGCGCAATCCGTTCACCCGCAAGGTGCTGCCGGTGGACACCAGGTCCGCCACCGCCTCGGCCACCCCCAGCCGGGGGGCCACCTCCACCGACCCGCTCAACTTGACCACCTCCGCTTCCCAGCCCCGGTCGGCGAAGAAGCGGCGCACGATGCCGGGGTGGGAGGTGGCCACCCGCCGCCCCCGGCAATCTTCGGGCCGTTTGATGTCGGAGGAGAGGGGGGCGGCCAAGGTCAACTCGCACCGCCCGAAGCCCAGTTTCAACATAACGGCCACGCCCGGCGGGCGGATTTCCTCCAGCAGGTCCAACCCGGTTACTCCCCAGTCGGCGTTGCCGTCCGACACCAGCTCGATGGCGTCGTCGGTGCGGACGAACAGCAACTCCAGGTCGGCGTTGCGCACCGGGGCCGACAGGGCCCCCGCGGTCGGTTCGAACGCCAGCCCCGCCCGCCGGAGCAGGGTGACGGTCGGTTCCCGCATCCGCCCTTTGCCGGGGACGGCCAGCCGGTAGCGGGGGCTCACGGAAGATCCCCCGTGCGCTGCAGGGCCAGCCGGTAGCCGCCCAGCCCGTGCCTGAGCCATTCGTTGACCCGGCCGATGGTGGTGGTGGACATCCCGGTCCGCCCGGCGATCTCCCGGTAGGGGAGGCCGGCGTCCAAAAGGGCCGCCACCCGCATCCGGCGGGACAACTCGTCCAGTTCGGTGCGGGTGCACAGGTCGCGCAACAGGCGGGCCATTTCCTCGGCGGTGTTCATGGCCAAAAGGGCCCGGCACAGAACGCCCCAATCGCCGCGGCGCGCATCGCCCAGCCGGGGGTCGTCGTAGGTCATGTTCATTTCTGTCGGATTTTCCTCGGTCGGCGCAGGCGTCCCAAACGCCTGATTAATATGTTAGCATACTAACACGTTAACAGAATATCAAGCAAGCCGCAAGAAGCAAGTCGCAAAAGCCAATGAAACCAATGAAACCAAGAAGCAATGAACTAAGGAAAAGGAGCGAGCGGGCATGGAAATACTTCCGGCGGTGGATGTGCTGGGGGGGCGGGTGGTGCGGTTGCGCCAAGGCGACTACGGGGCGGTCACCGACTACGGGGATTCGCCTGCGGAGCAGGTGACGGCTTGGCGGCGGGCCGGGGCGGAATGGGTGCACATCATCGACTTGGACGGGGCCCGCACCGGGAAGCCGGATGCGACCCTGCAGCAGAAGGTGACGGGGCGGGGGGCGGCGGTGCAGTGGGGGGGCGGCATCCGGGGGGCGCCGGAGGCAAAGGCCGCCTTCAAAGCGGGAATCGCCCGGGTGATAATGGGCACGGCCGCGGTGTGGGAGCCGTCCCGTCTGGCGGAGGCGGCGGCCGGTTCCCCGGAGCGGGTGGTGGCCGCGGTGGACGTAAAAGACGGCCGCGCCGCGGGGCGGGGATGGCTGGAGGAGGGGCGGGAGTTCGCGTCGGTGGTGGAATCGGTTCTGGCGGCCGGGGCGACGGCTTTGCTGGTTACCGCGGTGCGAAGGGACGGAACCATGCGGGGGCCGGATTGGGAGTTGCTGTCCCGGGTGCGGCGGCTGGCTCCGCGAGCCCATATCCAGGCGGCGGGCGGCATCGCCGGAATGGACGATCTGCGCCGGTTGTCCGAGGCGGGAATGGACGGGGCGGTAGTGGGGCGAGCCCTGTACGAAGGGGCCGTTGATCTGGCCGAGGCCCTGGCCGCATTCGCCTGAAAATCCGACTTTTCAATTTGCCCACCCCCCCCCCCCGCTCTAATATGTATTCTGTATACTTATCGCCGCACAGGGCGGACGGGGATGAGCGCCCCCCGACGCTCCTGTTTGTATTTATGAGCGGTTGCGAGGAGCCGCAGAGAGGAAGGTTTTAGCGTTGGCCGACATTAGAGCCGGAGCAACCGGCGACAACCTAAAACCTGGAGTTCGCAAACCGGGCCGACGATCGTCGGTCCTGCTGGTCGTGTGTGCCTTGGTAATTTCGTTGTTGCCCAATTTGTCAAACCCCCCGGCGCAGGCCCAGTCCCAACAGGCCTCATTGAGCGTTTCGCCCGCTTCGGTATCGGAAGACGGCGGGACGGAAACGATAAGGGTCACCGCCGCCCTGTCCGCCCCCGACCCGGCGAACGCGGTTACGGTGCGACTGGCGGTAGCGGCCGGGGCGAATACGACGGAGGGAACCCATTTCCAAACGGTGGACGACTCGGCCCTGCTGATAACGGTTCCGGCCGGCGCCTCCTCCGCTTCCACCTCTTTTGAGTTGACCCCCGTTGATGATTTCACCAACGAGGCTGCGGACAGGTCCGTAGCCGTCAGCGGTTCCTTCTCCGGGTCGGTAACCGGTTCCGTCACCGGGACGGAGGTGACCATCGACGACGATGAAGACGAACTAACCGCCCCCGCCGCAATCAACCTGAGCCTGGACCGGACGGAGGCGGATGAGGATGCGGGAACGGTCCCGGTCAAGGTCACGGCCGCCTTCCCGGAGGGGCAAAGGCTGGCTTCGGATACGGCGGTGACCGTCCGGGTAGGAGCGGACGGCGATACGGCGACGGCCGGGGAGGACTACGTGACTCCGGCCGCGCTGACCATCACTATTCCCGCCTATCACTATCAGGCCTCCGCTGCCTTGAACATTCCCATAACCGACAACCCGGCCGCCAACGATGACAAGACGTTGTCCGTGACCGGCTCCCATCCCGTTTTGAACGTGAATCCGGCTGTTTTGACCGTGGTGGATGACGATATGATCGTCCGGTTGTCGGTGGATAGGGCGGAGGTGGAGGAGGGGGGCGTGGGGGAGGTGGTTACGGTTACCGCTTCCCTGCCGGAGGGCGTGGTCCGCTCGACGGCTACCGAGGTGACGGTGAGCGTGGAGGGGGGCGAGGGCGATTTTGAAACGGTGCCCGATTTTACGATTACCATCCCGGATCATTCCCGGTCCGGCAGTGGGCCGTTTGCCTTGACTCCGGTGGACAATTCAAAACCGGAGGGGCCGCGGCGGGTGACGGTGCGGGGCGTCGCCGGGGATTGGGAAGTTTATACGGCGTATTTGTCGATTGCCGATGATGACAGTTTGGTTACGTTGTCGGCGAGTCCGGGGTCGGCGGCGGAGGGGGAGGAGGTGGAGGTGACGGTGACGGCGTCGTTGCCGGCGGGGGCGGATGCTCCGGTGCGGGATTTGCGGGTGCGGGTGGGGGTGTTGGGTTCGTCGACGGCCACGGCCGGGGAGGAGGGGACGGTGGGGGCCGATTATGCGAGCGTGGCCGATTTCGACGTGGAGATCGAGGAGGGGCAACGGAGCGGGTCGGAATCCTTTACGTTGTCGGCGTTCGCGGACGAGACGGATGAGGCGGGGGAGGAGGTGGTGTTGGGGGCGTTGTCGGTGTCGTTGCGGGATCAGGATGTGTGGGTGTACGACGATGAGGTTGCGAACGATCCGGGGGAGGAGGTGGAGGCGGATACGTTTACGGCGCTGGGTTTTTATCGCGATGTTCCCACGTCGGTTTCCATCACCGATCCGGGGGTGTCGGCGACGCCGGTTCCCACCCGGGGGGTGTTGGAGGTGTCGGTTTCCCCGTCCCGGGTGACGGAGGGTTCATCCACCGCGCTGACGGCGTCGGCGACGCTTCCCGCCGGGTCCGACCCCGTCACCGCTAATACCGCCATCACCATCGCCCTGAGCGCGGACGGCACCGCCGACGGCGGTTCGGCGGAGGGGGGTGATTTCACCCCGGTTTCCACCACGTTGAACATCACCGCTGCTCCGTCCGCTCCGTTCACCGAGGACAGCCCCCCCGTAACCCAAGAGTTCACGTTGGTTACCGCTTCCGACGCCGACACCGAGGACGAGACGATACTGGTGTCGTCCTCCGCCCCCGGTTTCACCATCGCCCCCTCCTATGTGGCTATCGAGGACGACGACCCGGTCGCCGACCCGGCTCCGGCGATTAATTTGCGGGCGGATGTGTTGCGGGTGGGGGAGGGGAGCGGTTCCACGACGGTGACGGTGACCGCCGGGTATGCGGACGGGACGGCCCGGGCGGCGGCCACGGTGGTGGCGGTGGAGCTGGCCGGCAACGACCAGTTCGCGGCGGCTCCGGATGATTACGGGGCGGTGGAGAGTTTCAACATCACGATTCCCGCCAACGCAACCAGCGCCGCCGGGTCGTTTGTGCTGGAGGTGGTGGACGACGCAATAGTGGAGGGGGATGAGCGGGTGCGCATCACGGGCCAGGAGATCCCGGCCGGTTCCGGCCCGGCGGTGGGTTCCATTCCTCCGGGAACCGACTCCGGCTTGACGGGATTCATGATCAACGCGGCCGATATCGTCATCGAGGACAACGACAACGTATTGGAACTGAGATTGAACCCGGAGGTGATAGACGAGGGAGCCGGGACGGCCGGCATCACCTACTACGCGGGATGGCCCGCCGGGGTAACCCCGCCCGCTGCAGACACCACCCTCACCCTGACCGTCGGGGCCGGCACGGCGGAGGCGGTTAGCGATTTCGGGGCGCTGGGAGCGCGGGAGCTGGTGTTGCCCGCCAACGACCGCACCGTTACCGGAACTTTCCAGGTAACGGTGGTGGATGACGAGTCGGCGGAGGGGGACGAGACCATCCTGGCGCAGGCATCCGCTCCCGGCCTGGCCGCCGCCTCCGCCGCCGTAACCATCCGGGACGACGACAACCGGGTCGATATGGAGGTCAGCCCGTTCCGCATCAGCGAGGACGCGGGCGCGGCCGCGTCCAAGATCACCCGGGTGACGGTTACCGCCCGGTTGCCCGGGTCGCTGGCCCGCTCGGTGGCGACCGCGGTTCCGGTGCGGGTAGTGGAAGATACGGCGGACCAGTCCGACTTTTCGGCCGCGCCGGACAGTTTCACGATCACCATCCCGGCCGGGGCGACGGAGGGTTCCGCATTCTTCGACCTGACGGTGGTCGACGACGGCATAGCGGAGGGCGCCGAGCGATTTATATTGGAAGTGGGGGCCCCGTTTGATCCGTATTCCCCGGTTTATACCTACAGCTTCTCGGGGACGACGTCGGTTTTGGAGGCGGGCCATCCGCAGGTGACGATCGTGGACGATGACGCGCAGGACGTGACGTTGTCGGCGAGCCGTTCCCGGGTGGAGGAGAGCGGCGGGGCGGCCACGGTGCGGGTTACCGCCGCCCTGGGGGAGAGCGTTTCCCGGTTGCGGGAGGAGGTAGCGGTTTCCCTGATCGCCGTCGGGAGCGCAACCGCCGGGTCGGATTACACACTGGCCAGTGCCGGGGGCGGCTCGGGCCCGCTCCGGGTCATCATCCCGGTCGGGCAAAGGAGCGGTTACGCGGACCTGGTTTTGTCGCCGGTGGACGACCGGATACGGGAGGGTTCGGAGTCGGTGGTCTTCACCGGTTCGGCCTTCGGTTTCAACGTGCTTTCCGCCGCGCCGCTCACCATTGTGGACGACGAGTCGGCGGTGGCGTTGTCGGCCTCCCCCGAGGTGGTGGAAGAGGATTCGGGCTCCACGACGGTAACGGTTACCGCGCAGTTGCCGGCGGGGGAGACCGCCCCCGCCGGCGGAATAACGGTGACCTTGACCGCGGCGGGCGGCTCCGGTCCCGGCGAGGCCACCGAGGGCGCCGGGCAGGACTTCACCGCCAACCTTCCCAACCCGTTCCAGATCGCCATCCCGGGCGGAGCGAGCAACGCCGCCGCCTCCTTCACCCTGGTTGTAATCAACGATGCGACGGCGGAGGGCGAGGAGTCGGTGACGGTGTCGGGTTCGGCGACCGGCTGGGAGGTGGTGGGCGCGCAGGTGGCTATCGCGGGCAACGACGGGACGGAGTCGCCGTTGAACAACGCCTCCTGCTCGGACGGGACCTGGGTGGCCGACTCGGCCTCTCCCTTGGCGGCCGATTGCGCGATACTGGCAGCGATACGCAACAGTTGGCTGGGCAACCCGGACAACGACGGGCTGACCGCCGACCACCCCCTGCGGGCCTGGGGGAGCGGTCTGGTCGACTCCTGGCCGGGAGTAACCGTCTCCGGCGGGCGGGTGACCGGCCTGGACCTGTCCGATGGAAACCTGGCGGGCACCCTCCCCGGCGACCTCCCCACCCTGACCTCCCTGACCAGCCTGGATTTGGGCGGCAATCGTTTGTCGGGTTCTATTCCCGCCTTGGCCGCGTTGACCTCCTTGACCAGTTTGGACCTGGGCGGCAATCGTTTGTCGGGTTCCGTTCCCGCCTTGGCCGCGTTGACCTCCTTGACCAGTTTGGACCTGGGCGGCAACCGTTTGTCGGGTTCCGTTCCCGCCCTAAGCGCCCTGACCTCCTTGACCAGCCTGGACCTGAGCGAAAACTGGCTGTCGGGTTCCGTTCCCGCCTTGGCTGGACTGACCGCCTTGACCACCCTGGACCTGGGCGATAACCGGCTGGAGGGGGACCTGTCGGCGGTAGCTGGCCTGCCGACCCTGACCGCCTTGACCGCCCTGGACCTGGGCGGCAACCGGCTGACCGGGCAGATTCCCTCCGGTCTGGGGTCCCTGACCGACCTCACCGCCCTGGACGTGAGCGGCAACCGCCTGACGGGCCGGATTCCGGCGGCTTTGGGTTCGCTGACCGCGTTGCGGGAGTTCGGATTCTGCGGCAACGGCCTGTGGGGAGACTTGCCGGCGGGACTGCCGTCGAGTGTTTCCCTGCCGGGTTACGTTCCGGGATCGGGAGTAGCGGGATGCGGGCGGGGGATAGCGTTGCGGGCCAGCCCGGCCGCGGTGCCCGAAGGCGGGACCGTGCCCGTGAGGGTAATTGCGGAGTGGGTCGGATACGGAGGGGAGGGGCAACCCCCCTGGCCCGCGTCGGGCGCAACCGTAACGGTATCGGCAACGGCGGGAACCGCGCAGGCGAATGACTTCACGGCGGTGAACGACTTTGCGGTAACCATCGGGGCCGGCCAACCGCTGGGTTGGTACGCAGTCGACATTACCGCGGCGGACGACGCCGCGTTCGAGGGCCCGGAGACCCTGACCGTGTCGGGGACGGCCCCGGGCGAGTTGGTGATGGGGTCGGAGATAACCATCCTGGACGGGGACAGCGCCATAACCCTGACCCTGAACCCGGCCCGCGCCGCCGAGGGGACGGAGACGGAGGTGACGGTGACCGCTTCCCTGGTCGGCTTCGGAGGCGCCGGTCAACCCGCCCTGCCCGCCGCCGATACGGTGGTCCCGGTGGCGGTGGCCGCGGGCACCGCCGGGTTGGAGGATTTTGCGGCCGTGCCCGACTTCGCCGTCACCATCCCGGCCGGGTCCGCTTCCGCTACCGGCTCTTTCCGGGTGACCGCGGTCGCCGACGGCGTATGGGACGGGGGGGAGACGCTGCAGGTGGTCAGCCCGACCGGAACAGCCCTCCTCCCGTCCGGCCCGGCGGCCGTTGTTCCGGCGGAGCTGTCCCTGACCGACGACGGGAGCGTCAAGGTCATCAACCTGAGCGTCAACCGCACCGGGGTGACGGAGGGCGGAACCAACAATACGGTGACGGTCACCGCCGCTTTCCCGGCCGATCAGGGAACCGAATCCGGTTCCACCGTCATCGCCTTGAACCTGGCGGACGGAACCGCCACCAGCATAAATAACGATTACACGGCCTTGGCGGGCAATGTGATGTTGACTATTCCGGCGGGCGCGACCTCGGCCACCGCCGACGTGACCATCGCCGTTCCCCAAGACACCGACGTGGAGGAGGAGCAGACGGTTCTGTTGCGGGCGGTGAGCTCCCCGCCCGGGTTCACGGTTATCCCCGCCGAGTTCGCGATTGTCATTACCGATGATGAAAGCGGCATCGCCCCCCTCGATAGGGCGCTCTGCGCGGACGGCACCTACGTAGAGGACATGAGCAACTCCGGGCTGATCGCCGACTGCCAGATTCTGGTGGACATTCGCAACCACTTCACCGGTATGGCGGTCAACGCGTATCTGCCGATAGACGACCCCGCGACCGGAGACGTGGACGAAACCCACATCCTGCGCGCGTGGGGGGAAACCGGATTGGCCCCCTGGAAGACGCCCGCCGTTCATTCCACCCAACAAGTCCGGCAAGTGTTCGAAACCCGGGATATCAGGATTTGGCCGGGGGTGACCGTGGAGGAGAAGGAAGGCGTGTTGCGGGTTACGGGGTTGAGCCTGCGCAACCAGGGCCTGGAGGGAATAGTTCCTATACAAGAGCTAAATGTGACTTGCACGGAAACTCATCACTCGCTTCCCAATTGCACGGACGACCTGGGGGGAAGCTCGCAGTTCAACCACCATGTGTCCAGTCGGCATCCCATCCTGCCCAGCGCCGCAACGGAGCCGAATCGGATTGCCGGCTCCCTCCCCAATTCCATCCAGTACCTGACTGCGTTGGATGATTTGGATTTGAGCGGCAACCGGTTGTCGGGGACGATTCCGAACAGGGCGTTGGGGAGAGGTTTGCTCACTGTGGACTTGTCGGGGAACAATTTATCGTTGGGGGCGTTTGATGCAACGAACTTGTTCGGGTTGAAGGAGTTGCGGTTGGCGGGCAACTCTCTTACCGGATGGCCGACCAACGTTAACCGATGGGTGCGGGTTTTGGATTTGAGCGATACCGGGTTGCCGGGTACTATTCCCAATTTGGATTTTCCAGGTTTGGAAGTGTTGGATTTGTCGGGGAATAATTTGTCCGGTTCGGCGCCGTCGACTTTGACGATATCGACGGAGTTGAAGTTTTTGGATTTGTCGGGGAATGATTTGAGCGGGGATTTGCCGGCGGAGTGGGGGGTTTTGGGTGCGTTGGAGACTTTGGACTTGTCGGACAACCGGTTGTCGGGCGGGCTTCCCACGGAGTGGCGTCCGCAAAGAGAGGAAGACCCCGCGACGGGCATGCTGTCGTTGCGGGTGTTGGATCTGGGAGGGAATGACTTGTCGGGGTCGTTGCCCTTTTCCGCCGAGCCCAATCTTCAGTTCGCCGGGTGGGGTTTGACCCTTTTGGATTTGTCGGACAACCGGTTGTCGGGTTCGGTTCCGACCTGGCTGTGGTCGTTGTCCCGTATGGAGCATCTGGATTTGTCGGGGAACGGTTTCTCGGGAGTTTTGCCCGCGGTGGGGGGGATGAATGGGTTGGAGCATCTGAACTTGTCGGGGAATGATTTCTCCGGTTCGTTGCCGGGTTTGGAAGGGAAGCGGAGGCTTGAGTATTTGAACTTGAACGGGAACGGGTTTTCGGGGGTGATTCCGGCGGGGTGGGCGGCTTTGACCGGCCTGCGACAGTTGCGGATGGACGATAACCGGTTGTCGGGCCCGTTCCCGGCCTGGGTGGGCCGCTTGTCCAATTTGCAACATCTGCATTTAGCCGGAAACCGGTTGTCGGGCGCCATCCCGGCCAGTTTGGGAGATTTGGATTTGATCCATTTGGATTTGTCGGGCAACCGGTTGCGGGGGTCCATCCCGGTCTCGTTGGGCGGTTTGAGCGGTTTGCAGTTGTTGAATCTGGGCGATAACCGGTTGTCGGGGTCGATTCCGGCGGGGGTGTACGTGGGTCGGGATCCGGTGTCGGGGGAGGCCCGGGCCGGGTTGGAGGCGTTGACGGGTTTGGAGGTGTTGGATTTGGGCGGGAACTTGCTGGAGGGCGTCATTCCCCCCGCGTTGGGTCAGATGGCCGGGTTGCGGGAGCTGGACCTGGGCGGCAACCGGCTCGAGGGTTCCCTCCCGGATAGTTTGGGCGGTTTGACGGGTTTGGAGAGGTTGGTTGTAGGAGACAACCGGTTGCGGGGCGGCTTGCCGAACGCGTTGCGGAGTTTGACGAAATTGGTTTATTTGGACGCGGGCGGCAACCCGGACTTGTATCCGCATGGCGATGTGGGGAGCGAGGTTTTGGGGTTGGGGTCGTGGTGGCCGGCGGTGGATGAGGTGACGCATTTGGATTTGAGCGGGATCGGCATGGCGGGGGGTTTCCCGTCCGGTTTGGAGGCGTTGTCCCGTCTGACCTACCTGGATTTGTCCGGCAACCGCCTGACGGGGCCGCTCCCGGCGGCGCTGGGCGGTTTGGGAGAGTTGGAGACGTTGCTGATAGGGGACAACCTGCTGACGGGGTCCGTTCCGGCGGGGTGGGGGCGACTGTCGGCGGCGGGGGGCGGTTCCCTGGCGCGGTTGGGGTTGTGCGGCAACGCCCTTTCGGGAAGGTTGCCCGGTTTGCTGACCTCGGGAGTGGATCTGGCGGGCTTCCCCGCCGGGCCGGCGCGGGACGCCGGGGCGTGCAGCCGGGGGGCGGCCTTGAGCGTTTCCCCGGGAGTGGTGGACGAGAACGCAGGGGCCACCGAGGTTACGGTAACCGCCCGCCGCTTCGCCAACGCCCCCGCGCACCGGGATACGACGGTGTTCTTCACGTTGCTGGGTCCGGCGGGCGGGGCGCAGTTGGGGTCCGATTTCACCTTCCGGGACCCAAACGGGGAAACGTTTCAGCCCCCGGCCCCCAGCGGGTGGGTGCGGCTGAGCACGGACGCAACACAACCGTTGCCGGAGGGCGCGGCGGCCACGGTGCGGGTAACGGCCTCCTTCGCGGCGGGGATTACCAACTCGCAAGAAGTGCGGGTGCGGTTGCGGGTCGGCGCCGCGGGCGACCCGGCCCGGGTCGGCGCCCGCCTCGGAGAGGGCGATTACTCCTATGAAGCAGTCGGTGGCGGGGCGGCGGAGGTGGTGATCCCCACCGGCGCCAACAGCGCCTCGGTTGATTTGCGGGTGTCGCCCTACTCGGACGGGGAGCATGAGGGGGTGGAAACTTTCACCATCAGCGGGGTGGCCAACGGATGCGTGGGCGTCCCGGTGGACGGATGCACGGTGGGCCCCACCCGGGCGGCCATCACCGACCCGGGTAGCCCCGTCGTGTTGCCCGTGACCATCCCCGCCGGGCGCCGCACCGCCTCCGCCGTAGTGGAAATAACCCCCGTCGACGACGCGGATTCGGAGACGCTGGTGGAGAACGTGCTGTTCGCCGGTTCCGCGGCCGGGTCGCCGGTGGGGAGCGCCGTCCTGGGAATCGTGGACGACGAAAGCGCGCCCACGTTGGTGGAGTGGTCGTTTGACAAGAGCCGGGTGGAGGAAAGCTCCGAAGATATCGGGATCGAGTTATCCGCCGCTTTCGCCGCCGGCGGGGTGCGGGGGCGGGATACGGCGGTTTCGTTCACGGTGGGGAGCACCATTGATACGGCGGTTGCGGGGCGGGATTACGAGGTGGTGCCTGATCTGACGGTGGTGATTCCGGCGGGACGCAACCGCGCCGCGACCACGTTCTACTTGTCGGGGACGGCCGACGGATTGGACGAGCCGGACGAGATGATAACGATCGCGGCCGCCGCCCCGCCGGGGTTGAGAGTGAACGCGGCCGGGGGCTCTTTTACGTTGGCGGATGCGGATGCTTCTCCCGCCCGGGTGGTGTTGTCCGCCGACGTCGACCCGGAGACCGTCGGGGAGCAGACCTCATTGCGGGAGGACGCGGGGCGGAGGCGGGTGACGGTCGCGGCCGCGTTGCCGGACGGGGCGCCCCCTTTGTCGGCGCGGACGGTGGTGGACGTGGCGGTGGGGGGCCAGTCCGGGCTGGCCAGCACCGCGATGCGGGGGGAGGATTACCGGGCGGCGGAGTCGGTGCGGGTGGTGATCCCGGCCGGGGGGCGGAGCGGAGCGGCCTCGTTCATGCTGGAGGTGATCGACGATGAGACGACCGGCGAGTCGGACGAGACCGTCAGCCTGGTGGGGACCATCGCCGAGGGGACGACCCTGCCGGTGGACCATCTCGCCCTGACCATATCCGACAACGATTCGGGGATCGAGTTGAGCGTCAGTCCGGCGGAGGCGGCGGAGGGGGAGGGGGCGGTCTCGGCGACGGTGACGGCCGCCTTCGAGGCGTCGGTTACCTCCCTGCCCGCCTCGCCCACTACGGTGACGGTGACGGTGGGGGCGGCGGATGATTCGGCGACGCGCAGTCCGGCGGATGATCCGCTCACCACCGGGGTGGACGAGTCGCAGGCCGGGGATTACACCGCTCCGCAGACGACGACGGTAACCATCCCGGCCAACACCCGCTCCGCCGACGCCTCCCTGACCTTTACGGCGCGCGACGACGGGGACACCGAAGACGAGGAAACCATTACCCTGGCCGGGGAGGCCGCCGGATACGTAGTCAAGCCGGCCGCCTTCGCCATCCCCGCCAACGACCCGCAACCCACCGCGGTCAACCTGGCCGTGACCCCGGCCGTCGTCGCGGAACCGGCCTCCGGCGTCGTCACCCGCTCCGTCGCCGTCACCGCCTCCTTCCCGGACGGCTCCGGCACCCTGGACCGGGACCTGGCGGTGGCCGTGTCGGTGGGGACGACCGCCGACGACACGGCCGCCTATCGCTCCGACTTCCAACCCCGGGACGTACTGTTGATTAACATCCCGGCCGGTGAAACCAGCGCCGCCGCCTCCCTGGAGCTGGTCGTTTACGGAGATGCGGAGACGGAAGCCTCGGAGACCCTGACGTTGTCCGGCCTAGCGGCCGGGTTGGACGTCAACCCGGTGCAACTGGCCATCATCGACCCGTTGACCATATCGGATGCGGCTTCCTTGTCCGTCAGCCCGGCCACGGTGACCGAAAACGCCGCCGACAACATGCAAACCGTAACGGTAACCGCCACCCTGGCCGCCGGGACGACCGCCCCCATGGGGGGGACTACGGTCACCGTCTCGGTGGCGGGCGGAACCGGGCCCGGCCAAGCGGAGGAGGGGGCCTCCAAAGATTTCACCGCCACCGCCCCGGCCGCCATCGCCATCGCCGCCGGAGCCTCCACCGGAACCACCACCTTCGACCTAACGGTGAAACCGGACTCCATCGCCGAAGGCAACGAGCAGGTGACCGTCTCCGGCGTCCTGTCCGGGGAGTTGGCTGCCAGCGCGGTGACCAGCGCTACGGTGATCATTCCCGGAAACGATGATACGAGCGCCCAACTGGACCCCGCTAACTGCGGCAACGGTACCTACGTGGTCAGCGCGGGCCACTCCGAGCTGAAAGCCGACTGCCGGACGCTTGTCGGCATCCGCAACCACTGGATGAGCAACGCCGACAACGCCGACCTGCCCGCCGATCATCCGTTGCGTTCTTGGGGCTCCGGTCTGATCGGAACCTGGGAGGGCGTGCAGGTCGGAACAGGAAGAGCCGTCCGTTCGGGAACCAGCATTCGACCCATGCGGGTGTTGCAACTGAATCTCCGGGGAAGCCCCGATGCCCGGATACGGATACGGGGGACCATTCCCTCCGCTATCGCTTCCCTGTCCGAGATCACTCAACTGGACCTGGGCGAAAACCAACTGGTGGGGCGCATTCCCGACGGAATAGGTTCCTTGACGCGGCTGGCCTCATTGCGCTTGGACAACAACCAACTGTCGGATTCCATTCCAGCGGGGACGCTTTCCGGCACGGGGGTCCCCGGCGGAGTTGAGATGAGCTTGTATCTGCACAACAACCAATTGTCGGGCTCCATTCCCGATTTTGGCGTCAACTATGATTTTAGAAACTTAAACTTGAGCGGGAATCAACTGACCGGAACGCTGGCCAACGTAGCCAAACTTTTGGGAGTTTCGACTGTAGAGTTGAGCGGAAACCGGTTGACGGGAACCATTCCGTATTTTGTCAGCGGACAACTCGGCCGATTGGACCTGAGTGACAACGATCTGTCGGGCTACATTCCCAACTTGAGCAGTTTTGAGGACTTGAGCTATCTTGATTTGAGCGAAAATCGGTTGGAGGGAGGGCTGACCGGCTTGAGCGGTGATCATTTAAACTATATTAATGTAAGCCGAAACCAGTTCAGCGGTCGGCTTCCCAACCTGCCCTCTTTACCGTTTTTGGAGGAGTTGAATATGAGCGGCAACCAGTTCAGCGGCGTGCTCTCCGAATGGAGTTTGTTATCGGAAACAATTCTGGTGGGCCCGCAAAGGGGGCAATCGAAACCGCTAGAGTTGCCCAGGCTTAGAATCCTGGATTTGAGCGATAACCGGTTGTCGGGGAGCATTCCCTCCTGGATCAATACCAGTAGAACCTTAACCAGAATCAACCTGGACGATAATGAACTCACGGGCAACCTTCCGTCCTGGCTGGGCGGCCAGGGTCGGATACGACGGTTGGGTTTGGCGGGCAACCGGCTGTCCGGTCCCATTCCCGCGGAGTTGGGCAACCTTACCCGGTTGGAATGGTTGGATTTGCACGGCAACCGGCTGTCCGGTCCCATTCCCGCCTCCCTGAGCCGCATGACCAGCCTGGAGCGCCTGCACTTGGATGACAACCAGCTGACCGGAGTCATCCCGGAGCAACTGGGGGTTTTGGCCTATTCGCCCGTCGGCCCCGGCGGCTCCCTGCGGCAGTTCAGCTTCTGCGGCAACAACCTCACCGGGTTCGTTCCGGCCGGTTTGCGCAGTCCGTGGGTGCGGCTGGAGGATTCGCTCGCCGACTCCGGGTTTGCCTACCCGTCTTTCAGACACTTGCCCCGTCCCGTTTCCGACTGCCGGCGGACGGTGGAGTTGCGGGCGGCGCCGGGGACCGTAGCCGAGAACGCCGCTTCCACCGCCGTGAATGTGACCGCCTCCCTGGTCGGGTTCGGAGGCCCGGGCCAGCCGCCCCTGCCGACCACGGATACGGTGGCGGCGGTGACGGTGCATGACGGGGAGGCCGTCGCCCCCGGTGATTACGCGGCGGTGGATCAGTTTGAGATCACCATCCCCGCCGGCAGTGCGACGGCGACCGCCTCCTTCAACATCACCCCCGCCAACGACACCGCGGCCGAGGCGGACGAAACCGTGCGCATCGACGGCGGATCCGATTCCCTGGCGGTGACCGGGACCTCCATCACCATCACCGACGACGACCGGGGGGCCCCCCGCCGAGTTCACCTGAGCGTCAGCCCGGCGGTGATCCCGGAGGGGGCTGTCACCTCTGTCACGGTTACCGCCACTTGGCCCGAGAACGCCAACCCCAAGGGCCAATTCACGTGGATAAACCTGCGGAGCGTCAACGGGACGGCGATATCCGGAACCCATTTCGATTCTATCAGCGGACGACGGATTGTCGTTGGCGTCAACGCCCGCGCCGGAAGCCTCACGTTTAACGTGCGCACCCATGAGAACGAAGCTCCGGGGGACAAGCGCTTTACGATCCATGGGAGTTTCACGCTAGCCGACAATATAAGAGATATCGCACGTCCATCGGTTACGGTAACCATCGCCGACAACGATACGATCCCGGCGTTGGATTCCGAGATTTGCGACTCCGCCACCGTGGTGCCGGCCGGCAACCCCAACCTGACCGCCAACTGCAAGTTTCTGGTAGGCGTTCGCAACCGCTGGACGAACGCCTCGGTCAATTCGAGCCTTCCCGCTACCCATCCGTTGCGCAGTTGGAACGGTTCCACTTCCATCGAGAGCTGGCCGGGGGTTACCGTATCCACCCCCGCCCTTCCCGGCGGCGGGACCGCACAAGAAAAATATGTCACCGGCCTGGACCTGTCCACCACCTCCGCCGACGAGTCGGCCCGCATCGCCGGGACCATTCCCTCCTTTGAGCCTCTGATCTTTCTGACCTCCCTGGACTTGTCCGGCAACCGGCTGACCGGACCGGTCCCCATCGGCCTCCCGCGCCGCCTCGCTTCCCTGGATGTAAGCGGCAACCGTTTGACCGGGGCCATCCCGGCCGAATTGGGGGACTTTACCGCTTTGACTTCTTTGGACTTGTCCGGCAACCGTCTGACCGGGTCCATCCCGGCCCGGTTGGGGAATCTGACCGCGTTGACGACGCTGAACTTGTCCGGCAACGAGTTATCCGGGCTCCTCCCGCCCCGGCCGGGGGAGTCGACCGGCTTGGGGAATTTGACCGCGTTGACGATGCTGGACATTTCCGACAACCGGTTGTTCGGGGGGATCCCATCCACCTATGGCAGGTTGACCGCTTTGACCTCGTTCAGTTTTTGCCGGAACGCCCTGGCCGGGCCGTTGCCTGTGTCGTTGCGACGCGCCGGGGTGACCCTTCCCGGTTTCCCCCCCTCCGGTTCGCGCCTAACGGTGCAAAATGTCGGATGCCCCAGCGACATCACCTTGAGCGTCTCCCCGGCGGAGGCGGCCGAGGGGAAGAGGAGTTTGCTGAAGGCCACCGCGCAATTCCCCTCCGGCCGCTCCGCGCCGCCCGGCGGCCTGAGAATATCTTTGACGACTCCCCCCCGCACGGGCGCGACCGATGCCATATCCGGGGTGGACTACGTTCCCGCCTCCGCCCTGATCGTCATCCCCGAAGGAGAAACGCAAGGGAGCGTTCTGTTCCACTTGGAGGTGATCGACGATGGGGATACCGAGGTCGAGGAGTTGGTAACCCTGGTCGGCGACGCCCCCGGCTCCGGCTACCTGGTGCGCAACGCGGCGGGAAGTGAGAACACGATCGCCATCCCGGTCAACGACCGTACCTCGGCTACCGGCGTCCTATGGAGCGTGGACCGCACCCTGGTAGCGGAGGGGGCGTCCAACACCGACTACGAACTCAAGTTTACCGTGTCCATTCCCGACGACCAGTTGCCGTACGCCCTCGACCAGACCGTAACCCCGGTGTTCGGGGGCGGGGGAAGCACCGCCTCCAGTACTGATTACCGGGTGACCTCCTCCGCCATAACCCTGCCCGCCGTAGAGTTGAGCGCAACCGGAACCTTCACCCTCACCGTCCTCGCCGACGCCTTGGCGGAAGGTGACGAAACCCTGGAAATCAGCGCCGCGTCCGGCGGCGCCAACGTCCAGACCCCCGATCCGTTGACGATCACGATCGCCGACGCCGAGGAAGACGCCGTTATTTCCCTGGCGGTGGACACCGACGGCGGGACCATGGGCAACCAAACCGAGGTGGCGGAACGCGCCACAGCCCACAGCGTAACCGTTACCGCCTCCCTGCCGACGGGCGTCACCGCGGGCCAGGCTCTCACCATTCCGCTCACCGCCTCGCCCGGGACCGCGCAGGCGGGTGATTTCAGCATCGCCCCCGTCTCGGTCACCATTGCCGCCGGGGACTCCTCCGGTACCGCTACCTTGAGTTTCACCGCCAGAACGGACAACGACTATCACGAGCTGGCGGAAACGGTCCTGATATCCGGAAGCGCGGCCGGGTTCGCCGTCAACCCGGCCTCCATCACCATCCGCCCCCATGACCGGCTGGGCGTGCTCGCCCTGTCGGTGCAGGACGAGAACCAAAACGGAGGCTCCCCCGCAATAAGATATGGACCGGTATCAACGGCCACCGGCGATGGCGCTCCGGTCGGTGGAGTCCTGCAATTCTGCATAAATCGCACCAGCGGAGGGCAAACCTCATCGGGGTTTGGTATCACCGCCGGCAACGTGAAATCCAACGTAGTGCCACTGACAGGACGCGATTACGCCACCTCGTATTACTGGAACGCCAACGACCATGTTGTGAACACCGTTCCCCGCCGTGTCTGGGTCACGCAAGTCGGCGGCCGTGGCGGTAACTGCCAACCTCTGACCAACTGGCGGGTTACCGCTATCCCGGTCACGGTCGGGGACGATGAATGGCCCCGCCGCCCCACCGCTATCGCGTTGACGGCGGACAAACGCCTGGTGGACGAAACCGGGGGGACGGAGGAGATCACGATCACCGCCTCCTTCGCCAACCCCGCCGGCAACCCGGCCGGTCTGGATGTCAACGTCGACGTGCCGCTGTCGGTGCGGTCCGGTTCCGCCGTGGCGGGAGCCGACTACCGGGTGACGGACGAGAACGACGTCGCTATTTCCAATTTCACCCTGCACATTCCCTCCGGCCAGTTGAGCGCTGCGGTCGTCCTCCGTTTGACTCCCGTGGCCGACTCGGTCCCGGAGGGGGACGAAAGTTTGTGGGTAACGGCCTCCAGCGTTCCCTCTCCCAACGGGTTCGTCTTCCCGGAGGGGATAGATCCGTTGGAGATTTCCATCCTCGACCAGACCGCAATAATCCTCGCCGCCTCCCCCTCCTCCCTGACGGAAGGCGACCCGGAGAGTTCCATAGCGGTGACCGCCTCCCTGCCCGCCGCCGTTCCCACCCCGACCGGGAATTTGGTGATCAGCAACGTACGCTTGGCGGACGGCTCCCCCGACTACTCCGCTTCCCCGCCCATTTCCTTGACTATCCCGTCCGGCCAACGAACCTCCGCCCCCGGTTCCATAACGGTGCGGGTGGTGAACGATGACCTGGTGGAAGGTTCGGAAACCATCCGGATAACCGGTTCCCCCTCCCTCCCGGGTTATACGGCGCAGGGAACCCTGACCATTAACGATGAAGCGGGCGAGGTCGCCAACACCGGCGTCCAGCTGCTCGTTACCCCGAATCCGGTGCCGGAGGCGACGGGCGCCCAGTCGGTCGCGGTTACCGCCCGGCTGGGGAATTGGACGGCTCCCGATACGTACACGTACGCCAACCATTTGGGCGCCGAAGTCACCATTCCCTGTCCGCTGGACGAGTTCGGAGTGGGTCGCTGTTCGCATCCCGATCCGGCCGATACTTCGCAGATGATTGCGGTGGCGCAACAGCCGGTGTTCGCGCCGCTGGCTTCCCCGATTCCGGTGACGTATACGCACACCTACCTGCGCAATGATGATGAGAATGCCGCGATCGCCTGCGGGCCGGACGAGTTCGGGACGGGTCGTTGTTCCTATACGGACGCCAAATATCCGATGGGCGACGCCTGCGGGTTGCCGGTGACCACGTATGTGCCCAAGTTGGATGATATGGGGAATATTGAGCGCGACGGCATGGGGAACATAGTGATGGTGCCGCAGGTAACTCCCGTATGGCCGGGGTCGGGGTTGCAGGGGAGCGTTACCTGTTCCTACGAGTCGGACGGGTCGACGGTGTCGGTGGCCTATCACCCGATGTCAAGCGCGGGCGCGGGGCCGCGGGCGGTGGATACGGCGGTGGATGTCCGGTGGGGGGCGGCGGCGGCGCGGGAAGGCTTGGTTCCGGCCGCGGCGGGGTCCGACTTTACGGTTCCGGGCCCGTTGCGGATCGTAATTCCGGCGGGGGAGTTCCAGCGGACGGCGACCGTGGAGTTGGAAGTGCCCGACGACGGGACGGCGGAGCCGTCGGAAACCTTCCGGTTGTCGGGGGAGGCGACGGGGATGACCGTGCTGGCTACTCCGGTGGTGATAGCGGGGAACGAGCAACGCCCCGCGGTTACCTTGCGGGCCGCTCCGGCGTCGGTGGGGGAGTCGGAGGGGCCGGCGCCGGTGCGGATTACGGCCCGCATAAACGACGTGGTGCGGGAGCAGTCGTATTGCGTTCGGCATGACGCGAATGACCGGTGCGCGGAGTTCGGTACCAGGTCGGTGACGGTTCCCGGCCAGCTGTCCACCTCCGACACCAGGATCATCGTGTCGGTGGGGGCGGACAGCGACACCGCCTCCGAGGGGGATGATTACACGACGGTGCCCGACTTCCCCCTCGTCATCCCCGCCGGCCAACGCTCCGTCGCCGTCGACATTACGCTAAACAAGACGGCGGACGGGTTGGATGAGGATGACGAAACCGTGAGCATCACCGGTTCGGATCCCGAAGACGACCGGGCCCACAACCCCCGTTCCACCTACCGCCCGGTGTCCATCACCGACGGCTCTTTGACGATCACCGACTCGCCCCCCACCCTTTTGGATATGAGTCTGGACAGGGCGGGGGCGGCGGAAGGCTCGGGGACCACCGGGGTGACGGTGACCGTCTCCTTGCGGGGAGGGGTGCGCCCCGTGTCCACCCCGGTGCGGATTACGGTCACCGGGGCCGACCCCGGCGCCGGGGACGATGAAGAGGGACGAGCCTTGGCGGGGTCCGATTACGCGGCCGTGTCCCCGTTCACCATCACCATTCCCGCTGGCCGCTCCCGGGCGACGGGCAAGTTCCTGTGGACGGTGACCGACGACCGGTTGGTGGAGGGGGAGGAGACGGTGACGGTGGCGGCTACGGCCGGTTCCGAGTCCGTTTACCGCCGGCTGGTAATCACCGACGACGACGCCGCCCCCGCCGATTTGCAGTTGCGCATGACCCCGGCCTTGCTGAACGTATTGCCCATCACCGCTCCCTTGTCGGAGGGTCCGGTGGAGGACCGTTCCTATTCCTACTTCGTCACCGTCGACTCCCCCTCCGATCAGGGGAAGCCGACCGCGCCTTCCACGGTTTCCTTGTCGGTCGGGGGAGGGACCGCCTCCGCGGACGACTATTCCGTGTCGTTCCTGCCGTCCGCCAGGGTGACCGCCCCCGGCGCCGGAGCCCTCCAGCTCGGCCCAGGCGACCTGGCGCAGATTCTGGTAACGATCACCGTCCATTCCGATCGCGCCGCGGAAGGGGCCGAGTCGCTGATTATTTCCGGGACGGCTTCCGGCGGCCAGAACGTTATTCCGGTGACCGCGACCCTCGTCGATGCGGCCGCCGCCCCCGACCGGATTAATATCACCTTGGATCGGAACGAAGCGGGGGAAGGGGAGGGGACGGTGCCGTTGCGGGCCACCGCCCAAATGTACTGTGCGCGGGCCGGGAGTTGCCCCGTTTTGGCCGAGGACCGGACGGTGGAGTTGGGCGTCGTGGAAGGGTTGAGCGCGGCCCGGGAGGGCGACGACTTCACTTTGGGGCCGGCGACGGTGACCATTCCGGCCGGGTCCCATATCGGAACCGCCGGGCTGGAGTTGCGGGTGCGCGAGGACCGGTTGGTGGAAGGGGCCGAGTCGGTGGCGGTGGGCGGTTCCGCTTTCGGGTATCAGGTGAACCCGGCCACCTTGCTCATCGTCGACAACGAAGCGGCGGCGGGGGAGTTGGATTTGCAGTTCAGCCGGGGAAGCGCCGGGGAGGAGACGGGCGCCGTTCCGTTGACGTTGACCGCCGCTTGGCCGACCGGGTTGAGCGTGTTGACCGACACCAGGGTGTCGGTGATACTGGGCGGCGGTTCCGCGGCGGCCGGGATCGACTACGAAACCCCGGAGCGCACCCGGTTTACGATGACCATTCCCGCCGGACGTTCCCGCGCCTCGGTCGACCTGGGGGAGTTGACGCTGGTGGACGATCAAGTGGCCGAGGGAACGGAAACCTTCACCGCCCTGGGGTCGGCGAGCGGGTTGAGGGTCAATCCGGCGCGGTTGCTCATCGTCGACGACGACCCGGCGGCCGCGGTGACGTTGCGGACGGACCCGAAATACGTCCGGGAAGACGGAGGGGAAGTTTCGGTAACGGTAACGGCCTCCCTCACCGGAGAGGCGGAGGCCGGGACGGTGGTGCGGGACCGGGACACGGTGGTGCGGGCCTCGGTCGGGACGAGGTGGGACACGGCCTCCCGGGGAGCGGACTACTCCGTCGTCGGCGGTTTGCAGGCCGACGGCTATCTGTACATCGTAATCCCGGCCGGGGAGTCCTCCGCCTCCTCCCCGATGCGGCTCCGGATGACCGACGACGACATAGCGGGGGAAACCGAATGGTCCGCCGCCCCCCTCACCGACGGATTCGCCGCGGTTGACATCGCCCGCACCGAGTCCTTTGCCGTCACCGGGGAGGTTCCCGGGGGCGTCGGCGAGGACCCCATCGCCGTGTCGGCCGCGTATGTGGAGATCTGGGATCTGCGCGACCGGGCCCCCGCCGCGCTGAACTTCGCGGTTTCCCCGGTGCGGGTAGCGGAAGGGGACACGGATCATACGGTGCGGGTGACGGTTACCGCCTCCCTGGGACGGGAGCCCGTCCCGTCGCCCCTCCCCGTTATCTGCCTGCGTTACGTGCCGGTTCCCAACTCCATCCCCCGTTGCGCCGAGTTCTTCCGGCAGAGCGTCAACCCGCCGTCGCAGGGGAGGGCGGTGACTTTGGCCCGGGACGTGACCGCCCCCATCGTGTTGTCGGCGGAAGTGGACGGGGAAGGCGCCGTGTTGCCCGGCTGGGCGGAGGCCGGGGTGGACTACGGAACCCCCGTCCCGGTGCATCCCGTGCCCGAGGAAGGGCAGGTTTTGTCGGTTACCATCCCCGCCGGCCAATTGCGGGGAACGACCGCGTTTGACCTGCCGCTGACCGGGGACAACCTCACCGAATCCGGCGCCCCCCTGGGCCCCTCCTCCGGGGAATGGGTGCGGGTGGGGAGCGACCTGGAAGGTTGGACGACGGAGGCGGCCCTGTTGGAAATCGCCGATGACGATCCGACTCCGGTGTTGCGGTTGCAGGCGGACCGGGAGACCCTGAACGAGGACGGCGGCACGCAACCGGTGACGGTAACCGCCCGCCTCGTTTCCCCCGACGGCTCCCCCGGGGCTTTCCCCCAGGATTTGCCGTTTGTGTTGCGGGTGGCCAACGACATGAGCGATACCGACGAGGCCCGGCTGACGGCGGACGGCTCGGCGAACGCTTTTCATGATTTCCGCGTGGGACCGCCGCCCATTGCGGATGCGGTTCCGGTCACCACGGCCGGGGAGTGGGTGAACCTGTCGGTGACCAATGCGCCGGTCTTGACCGAAGGCTCGGAAGTGGACGTTTCTTTGTACGTCAGGTTGGCTACTAATAGGCTCGCAGGTACTACGGTATCGGTGGCGGTGGGCGCGGCGGGGGATTCGGCGTCGGACGCGGATTACGAGGTGGTGTCCGCCCGCTTCCGAAACAACAATCTGCCGGTGTCGAACGGACGGTTCAACGTGGGGATTCCCGGATCGGGTATCGGGGTTACGGGCACGGTGCGGTTGCGGGTGACGGACGACGCCGAGTACGAGGGGACGGAGGTCTTGACCATTTCCGGGTCCACCACCGACTGTCCCCCGCCGCCCGATCCCCCGATGCCCGATTACTGTTCAGTGGGTTCTACGCAACTGGCGATACCGCGCAACGATGTCCCCCCGCCCGTGGACCGCCGGACGGTGACCATCCCCGCCGGAGAAAGCTCCGCCTCGTCCGTGTTCAACCTGGATGTGATGGAGGACAACCTGGACGAGGGCGCCGGGGAGGACGTGCTGGTGGGCGCGGCCGGCCTGCCCGCCCACTTGGCGCCGGACCCGGTGCGGGTGCGCATCGCCGACAACGATACGGCGGCCCGCGAGATCACGTTGTCGGCCACCCCCTCCGGGACGGTCATGCGGGAGGGCTTGGTGCGGGAGGACGCCGGTTCCGATTTGGATTTGTCGGTGGCCCTGTCGCTCCCGACCGGTTCCGGGGCCCGCCTGACGGACACGGTGGTCACCATGTGGCCCGCCGCCGGTTCGGCGGGGTCCGCTGATTATACTTTGCGCTTCCTGGATCCGGACGGGACAGGGCCGCTATTGGCCGGGCAGGCGGTCCTCCCGGCCGGGGAGACGGCGGCCATGGCCCATTGGACCGCCGCCATCGCCGACGATCCGCTCACCACGACGGTGGACGAGTCCCGGCCCGCCACGCTCGACTTCGACGTAGTCGACGACGCGGACGCGGAGGGCAACGAAACGTTCACCATCCGCGGCTCCGCCCCCGGGTTCACGGTCAATCCGGCCGTGGTGACCATCGAGGATTCGGAGCCGGACGCGATCGTGCTCACCATCGGCGGGATCGGGTCGGGGAGGAACACGGGGCAACGGGAGGTGGAGCTGGCGGAAGACGCCAACGCCCGGTTGGCCGATTTGCCGGGCGGGGTGGCCGGTCCGCTCACTTTGCAAGTGCGGGCCGCTTTCCCGGATTCGGTAGCGGCCGGGGATTTGCCCGCTTCGGATACGGAGATCACGTTGGGCGGGGCGGACGGCAAGTTGCTGGCCTGGGACGGGGGATTGTCCCGGCCGGCTGCCGGGGGCGAGTACGTGGTTACCACCCTCCCCATCAAACCCACCCCCATCGTCGTCTCCGGGCGGAAGGTTTTGAACGCCTCCAACACCTCCTTTACCTTGACCATTCCGGCTAATACGCGGAGCGCGGTGGGGACGTTTCAGGTGTCGTTGTTGGACGATTCGGTGGTGGAGGGGGTGGAGAACTTCCAGATCACCGGTTCGGCGACCGGCTTCGGGGTGTCCCCGGCGGTGGTGCATGTGACGGATAACGACACCCAATTGCCGTCCTATGAGTTGACGATTGCCCCCCGGGCCGTGACGGAGGCGGTCAGCGGTCCTCAGCAGGTGACGGTTACCGCTGCCGCCCGGGGCGCGGCGCGCTTGGGGGCGGATACGACGGTGGAGTTGGTGTTGGAGGTGACCAAACCGGGCGGGCCCTATTTCGAGCCGGTGGCGGAGGAGGATTTGCGGTTGGTTATCCCGGCGGACGCGGCCCGCGGTTCCGCCACGTTCGCGTTGACGATGGTGGACGACAACGTGGCCGACGGGGCCTCCCGGGTGGGGGACGAGGTGGTGTACGACGCGGTGCGGGTGTCGGGGTCGGCGGCCTCGCCGTTGGGTGGGGAGCCGTTGCAGGTGACGACGGCGGTCGGGATGATGGGGCAGGTGGTGATGATCGACAACGACGTGGTGACGCGGGCCATCACCTTGAGCGCCTCGGTTCCCGAGGGGGGTTTGCGGGAGGGCGGCAAAACCGGGGTGACGGTGCGGGCCGCGCTCCCGGCGGGGTCGGCGGTGCGCCCGGTGGACACCACGGTGCTGGTGGAGCCGGGGATCGTGACCGGGTCGGTGGGGAATCCGGCGCGGGAAGCGGGGGAGGATGATTACCGGTGGCCGGGAGCGGGGGTGCGGGTGGTTATCCCGGCCGGGGAGTTGTCGGGGGAAACAACCTTTGCTTTGACGTTGACCGATGACCGGGTGAGCGAGCCGGAGGAGATCATTTCCCTGTCCGGCAGGGCCGTAGATCCCTACCGGTTGCCGTTCCCCGCGCATCCCGACCGGGAGTTCGCGGTGATCCCCGCCACCGTGACCGTGGCCGACAACGATGTCCCCCCCGCCTACGTCACCCTGGCGGTGGCCCCCGCCCCGCCCGCCGGGGCCGCCGGGGCTTCCGGGGCGGCGGCCCCGCCCTTCACGGGCCGGGTGCGGGAGGGGGACGAGACGGCCCGGTTCACCGTCACCGCCTCTTTCGGGCCGGGAGCGGTCCGCTCCCGGCCCACCGGTTTCACCCTCGGCTTGGGGGGACGTTCCCAACGCGTCATCAACCTCGTCGCCCCGGACGGGCGGACCATCACCGACCCGAACGGAAATCCGCTCACGATCACCATCCCCGGCGACACCGCCGACAAGGGAGCCGACTTCCGCATCGTGGACGATGAGGGCGCCCCGGTGACCGACGACCTGGTGGTGGTCATCCCCGCCGGGCAAAGCAGCGGTTCCGCCTCCTTCCGTCTGCAAGTGACCGACGACGTCGTGGTCGGCGAAGACCCGGAAATCTTGACTATTTACTCCACCGCCCCCGCCGCTCCCGCCGGCTCCAACCCCGAGTTCGACGTGGTTCCCGCCTCCCTCACCATCATGGACAACGACTGGGCCAACGCAATCAACCTGACCTTGACCGACGCCTCCGACCAACCCCTGGATTCCCTGGAAGAATCCGCCGGTAGCGGAGTTACCGTCAAGGTAACCGCCTCCTACCCGGGCACCTCCGTGCTGGCCGCCAACACGGTGGTGAACGTGTCGGTGGAAGACGGAACCGCCTTCGGGAAAGGCGTGGACTACACCGCCCCCGACCCCAACCTGATCGCGGTCACCATCCCGGCCGGTTCCAACTCCAGCCCCCCCGTCAGCTTCACCCTGGACATCACCGACGACTCGGAGCGGGAAACGGAGGAAACCTTCACCATCGCCGGAACGGTGGCCGGGGTGCAAGCCTCCGACTTCACGGTCCACCCGGCGGCGGTGACCATCCGCGACAACGACCTGCCGGTGCGCCTGGAAGTGGACGCCGACCCGGTTATGCCGGGCGACCAGACCAGCGTGACCGAAGACAGCGGAACCACCGCCCTGTCCGTTTCCCTGACCCTGCTGGAGGGGAACACCGCCCCCGCCGGGGGGATGGTGTTCACCCTGGCCTTGGCGGAAAGCTCCGACGCCGACAAAGCCAAGCTGGGAGCCACCGCCGATTTCATCATGGTGGACGCCTCCGACATCGAAATAACCGGGGTGGAAGTAACCGTTCCCGCCGGGGGGACCACGGCTTCGGGAACCGTGCGCCTGCGGGTCAACGACGACGGGGAGGCGGAACCAACCGAAACCCTGTTTGTGACGGCCGCCGCTTTCCGGGCCGCCAGCGTAACTCCGGTCACCGTTTCCATCCTGGACAACGACGTGGACCTGACCGTGGACGATGACCGGGTTTTGGAAGGGGAAACCGACGCCATCGCCGTCACCGCCACGGTGGGAACGGTCGCCCCCGTGGGCGGGGTAACCATCGCCGTTTCCGTCGCCGACTCCGGCTCCTCCGCCGCTTACACCGCCTCCGCAGGCGATTATTCGGCCTCTCCCGCCAACTTCAGCATCCTGATACCGGCCGGCCAAACCTCCGCCTCCGCTTCCTTCAATCTGGGCGCCTGGGCCGAAAACACCGCCGCCGAAGACCACCGGACGGTGGGGGTGGTCGGCTCCGCCACCGGGTTCTCGGTGGATCCCGCCCTGATAACCCTGGCCGACAACGACCGGGGCGTTACCTTGTCCGTCACCGATACCAGCGACGACCCCCTCGCCTTGTCCGAGGACGGGGCGGCGGTTACGGCCCAGGTTACGGCCGCCCTGGACGCCGCCTCCACTTCCCTGAGCGAAAACGTCGCGGTGTCGGTGGAGATCGGCGCCGCCGGCGGCACCGCCGCCTCCACCGACTACACCGCCGGCTCCTCTTCCGTGAACCTGACCATCAACGCCGGTCAGAGCTCCGCCTCCGCCACCGTGTCCGTCACCGGCGCCTCGGACCTGATCGCCGAGTGGGACGAGACCATCAAGTTCGCCGGTTCCGCCGCCGACTTTACGTTCACCGACAGCGAGTTGGTTATCGAAGACGACGACTCGGACCTGGTCGTGACCTTTGACAAAACCAGCGGCGCGGAAGGGGACGGAACGGTGCGTTTGTCCGGCACCGGCCGTTTGGACGGGGCCACCTCCTCGGAGCTGGGGGCCGTTTCGGTGGAGCTGTTTTTGCGGGCGTCCGGTACCCACCCCGCCGACAGCACCGACTACGGCTACTCGATAAGAAACACTATCGCGATCGGCTCCGGCGCCGTCTCCTCGTCCGGGAGTACCTTCTTCAATATCGAGATAACCGACGACTCCGTGGTGGACGACGGGACCGGGGCCGGCAATGCGGAAACCCTGGAATTTTACGGCTCGCGGGACTACGGCAACGGGCGCATCCTGACCGCGCGACCGGTTACGTTCTCCATCCTGGACAACGACCACGACGTAACGTTGTCGCTTGCCGAATCAAGTTCCCCCTACACCGGAGGCGTCGAGGGCGACAGCCTGGGGACGGTAATGGCCTCGGCCTCTTTCGCGAGCGGCCTCACCTCCGAACGCACCGCCCCCCTGGTGGTTACCGTGGACATCGACGCCGTGGACGACGCCGACGATTCCACCGACGACGCCATCACCGCCCAAGCCGCCGACGTGACATTGCCCGCCGCTCTCCTCACCGTTACCATCCCGGCCAACTCCACCAGCAGCGCCGCGGTCGCCCTCGCCGGTTACGCCTTCGCCCAAGACACCGCCGCCGAGTTGCCGGAAATCGTGTTGGCGGGCGGGACCGCCGACGCCGGCTATCCGGTGTCCGACGTTTCCCTGACCATAACCGACGACGATTCCAAGATCACCCTCACCTTCGGCAAATCGGCCTCGGAGACCTCTTCCGACGGGGCGGCCCAAGTGACCGCCGCCTTCAACGAAGCCGCCACCTCGCAGATCGGCTCCGCCACCACCGTTACCCTGACCTTCAGCGCCGGAACCGCCACCGCTGGCGGGACCGACTTCACCGCCCCCGGCACGGCGGTAACGGTCGGCATTCCGGCCAACTCCACCAGCGGCTCCGCCGTCTCCATCACCGGTTTGAGCATCGTCGACGACTCCATCGCCGAAGGGGCCGAAACCATCACCGTCACGGGCACCGCCGACAACAGCCTGACCGTAAACGATGCCGCCCTCCCCATCATCGACAACGACCTGGGAATATCCCTGTTCGCCCGGAACGAGAACGAAGGGGATGTCTTTCGTGAGGGACGAAGCTCGTATGTGGAAGTAAGGGCCCGTTTCACCACCGCCACTTCTTCGACGCTGGCCGCCGATACCACCATTATGGTGACGGCGTCGGATGGTACAGTCTCCACGACGACTCAAGTCCCCGCCCGGGAAGGGTTGGATTTCACCGCCCCCAATCCGCCGGTCGCCGTCACCATCCCGGCCGGTGATCTCAACAACGGCCAGCGGACGGAAAACGGCGAAACGGTGTTTACGTGGGTGGAGTTGACCGGGTTTAACATCCTCGACGACAGAGTCGTGGAGCAGGATGAACGCTTTAGGATTACCGGTTCGTGGAGCAACGGGAACGAGATGGGCCAGGCGGTCCCCTCTGCCCCCCTCTTCATTAGGGACAATGACAACGATCTATCCCTGACTATCAGCGGCAAGGCGCAGGAGGGTGAGGACGGCAACGCCGGAGGTGCCATGGCCACCGTCGAGTTAGCCGGCGACTCCTCGGACTTGCCCGCCGCCATTGACGTAGAACTAGTTTTCAGCGTTCCGATATCTTTTCCTGACGACGTTAATCCGGTCGAAGCAAACGATTACACCGACCCCACCTCCGGTAATGAGATAACCCTCACCATCCCGGCCGGCGCCGTCGCCTCCCAACCTGTGGCCCTGACCAATCTGGGCATCACCAACGACACCCGCGTGGAAGGGCAGGAAGCATTGAGTGTGACGCTCAAAGCCCCTGATTTTACTGGACCTATAAGGGGGGGTTTTCTGTTTGTCATCGATGATGATGCGATGGTGGAGATATCCGTCCCCTCCGATACTTCGGTGACGGAAGGCGGAAACGGCTCCGGGGTGGCGGTTTCGGCCGCGTTCCCGTCGGGAACCACTAATGAACTGGGCGTGAATACGGTATTTACCTTGTCGGTGGCCGACGGAACCGCCGGAGACGATGACTACGACTATGCGCCGTCCACCGCCAACACGGTGACCATCCCCAGCACCGCCATCAGCAGCTCCACCGCCGGGTCGCTGACCGGGCTCAGCATCCTCGACGACGCGATCACCGAAGGGGCGGAAACCTTGAAGGTGAGCGTCTCGTCCTCCTTGGGCTCCGACTACGACGCCGAGCTGGATCTGACCGTGGACGACGCCGACACCGCTTTCGAGATAACGGCCACGCCGGGAACGGTGGTGGAAGGGTCCGGCGAACAAACCATTTCGGTGGTCGCCCGCTTCGCCGGGGGAGTAACCGAATCCACCCGCTCCGACCCCACCGAGGTGTCAGTGACGATAGCCGGCGACGGCGGGACGGGAGAGGCGACTTTGGGATCGGCGGGTCCGCCCCCGACGGGCGACTTCGACACCGACCAGACCGGCGATAAGTTCACGTTCAACATCCCCCGCCGGAGCATCCAGGGCTCCGCCACCTTCGGCCTGACCGCGTGGGACGACAGCTCCGACGAAGGGGCCGAGGAAGTGAAAGTGACCGGGACCGCCACCGTAGACGGGACGGAAGCTTCGGTGGAGGACACCCTGGACATCGTGGACACCGGCGTCCTGCTGTCCTGGGTGGACAGCAACGGGGACCCGGTAACCAGCCTGGCGGAAAATTCCGGTTCCACCAACGTGTGGGTGAAAGCCGAACTGCCCTCCGGGACCACCGCGCCCGCCGGTTCCGGGGTGCTGGTCGGGGTCAAAGTGCTGGGCGGCTCCGCCACTTTGAGCTCCGACGCCGTGTGGGAGTCGGGGGAGGACTTCCGGCTCACTCTTCCCACCGACACCAATCCCCCCGCCGATCACGATTTGGGGTTGCTCATCCCCGCCGGGGGGACCTCCAAACAGGTGGCGATCACCGTGGTGGTCAACGATGACAACGTGGCGGAAGGAACCACCGAAACCATCCTGTTGCAGGGAGACGATGTGACATTCGGGGGCTCCACGTTGCCGCTGGTGGACGCCGCCCTGGACATCATCGACGATGATTCGTCCATCAACCTCGCCTTCACCGACTCCTCCGACGCCGCCCTGACCTCGGTGGGGGAAGACGGGGGAGCGCAGACGGTGCGGGTAACCGCCACCCTGGACGACACCCTCCCCGCCCCCGACTCCGCCGTGGCGGTGACGGTGACGGTGGGGGCCACCGGTTCCACCGCCGCCGAAGGGGCCAGCGCCGACTACACCAGTTCCGCCGCCACGGCCACCGTGACCATTGCCGCCAACGCACGGAGCGGTTCCGCCGATATAACCCTTACCCTCAACTCCGACACCATAGCGGAAGGCGTCGAGTTCATCCGCTTCACCGGGACCGCCACCGGGTACACCGTAAACCCCTCCGACCTGCCCATCGACGACCCCGAGTCGCAGATCATCTTGACCGTGAACAACGTCAGCCCGGCGGAGGACGATGACCCGGCCGCGTCGTTTACCGTCACCGCCGCTTTTGATTCTGCGGTTACTTCTTCCACCATCGCCTCGGCTACCGCGGTGACGATCACGGCCGCCGGTTCCGGTTCCAAGCCCGCCGACTCCCACGACTTCTCCTACAACGCCACTACGGTGACCATTCCGGCCACTACTCTGACCAGCGGGGCGCAGGCGCTGGGTTTGACGATCACCGATGACACCCGGGTGGACGACGGGTTGGGGGCGGAGAACGTGGAGACGCTGGCGGTGGGCGGCTCCGCTCCGGACGGTTTCCCGGCTATTTCCCCGGTGACGGTGTCCATTTCCGATGACGATCACCGGATCAGTTGGTCGTTCACCCAGTCCTCGGCAACCTATACGGGAGGCACGGAGGGGGACAGTCTGGCAACGGTGATGGCAACCGCCTCCTTCGCCGGATCGACATCTGATTTGACCGGTGACGTGACGGTTACTTTGGTGATTGACGCGGTGGATGATCCGGGCGACGCCACTGATAACGCGGTGACCGCGCAGGCGGCTGATCTAACCGCGCCGGGGACCGACATCACTGTTGATATTACGGCCGGGACGGTGAGCTCTTCGGCCACGGCTTTGACCGGTTACGTTTTCGCGCAGGACACGGCCGCCGAGTTGCCGGAGACCGTGTTGGCGGGCGGGACCGCCGCCGCCGCCGGCTATCCGGTGTCCGGCGTTCCCTTGACCATCACCGACGACGACTCGGTGATCGAGCTTACCTTCGGTACCTCGGCGTCGGAGGTTCCCACCGCCGATGCCGCCCAGGTCACCGCCTCCTTCGCCTCCACCGCCGCCACCTCCGATATAACCTCAGCCGTCGATGTGACCTTGACGTTCGGCACGGAAGGGGACGCCACCGCCGCGGCGGCTGATTTCACCGCCCCCGGCACGGCGGTTACGGTCAGCATCCCCGGCGGTTCCACCAGCGGTTCCGCCGTTTCCCTGAGCGCCTTGGGAATCGTGGACGACACGCGGGCGGAAGGGACGGAAACTATTTCCGTGGACGGAACGGCCACCGGCGGCCTGGAGGTCACCCGGGCCTATCTGTCGGTGGCCGACAGCGATTTGGGGGTGACGCTGATCGTCGATACCGACAGCGGGGAGGACGGGGATCAGGATGAGTTGGCCGAGGAGGGGACGCCCGCGGTGCGGGTGCGGGCCGAATTCACCACCGCCACCGTCTCCGACTTGGGCTCCGCCGCCACCGTGTCGGTGAACGCGGCGGCGGATGACCCGGCCTCGGCCACCGGCGGGGGGACCGATTTCACCGCTCCGGGCACGGCCGCCGACATCACCATTGCCGCCGGCGCGTTGACCGGGGCGGCGGTGGACCTGACCGGTTTGACCCTCAACAACGACACTATCGCCGAGGGCCCGGAAACGTTGCGGGTGACCGGGACCGTGACCGGAGCGGCCGCGGGCGGGACGGTAACCCCCGACACGCTCACCATCGTCGACGACGATTCGGCGATCACCTTCGGTTTTGGCACCACGGAAGCCTCCGAAGAGGACGGGAACGGCGGGGATGCCATGGTAACCGCCTCCTTCCCGGGTACAACCACCAGTTCGGTAATAAACTCCGCCACCGTCGTTACCCTGTCGTTCGGAACGGACGGGACCGCCACCGCCGAGGCGGCCGATTTCACCGCCCCCGGCACGGCCGTTACGGTGACTATCCCCGCGCAAGGGACTTCCACCGCTTCCGCCGTCTCCCTGAGCTCGTTGGTGATCGCGGACGACGACCGGGCGGAGGGGACGGAAACCATTTCCGTGGACGGAACCACCCCCGCCGGCCTGGTAGTCAACCGGGCCTATCTGCCGGTGGAGGACAACGATCTGGATGTGACGCTGGTGGTCGATACCGACAGCGGAGAGAACGGCGATCAGGATGAGTTGGCCGAAGACGAGACGCCCGCGGTGCGGGTGCGGGCCCGTTTCACCACCGCCACCTCGTCGGATCTGGGCTCTACTACCACCGTATCGGTGAACGCGGCGGCGGATGATCCGCCGTCGGCCACCGGCGGGGGGACCGACTTCACCGCTCCCGCATCGGCCGTCGACGTAACCATTCCCGCCAACTCGATTACGGGGGCGGCGGTGGACCTGACCGGTTTGACCCTCAACAACGACACTATCGCCGAGGGCCCGGAGACGTTCCGGGTGACCGGGACCGTGACGGCAGGCGACACGGACGCGACGGTAACCCCCGACACGCTCACCATCGTCGACGACGATTCGGCGATCACCCTCGCTTTGAGCTCGTCGACGGTGGGGGAGGGGTCGGGTACCGGGCACGGGCTGACCGCCACCGCCTCTTTCCCCTCCGGCGTCAATTCGGTGATCTCCAACGAAACCACCATTACCCTGTCGTTCGACGCCAGCGGGACGGCCACCGCCGAAGCCGCCGATTTCACCGCCCCCGGCACCGCGCTTACGTTGACCATTCCGGCGATGGGGACCGAAACCGCCATCGCCGTTCCGCTGACCGGTTTTTCCGTCACCGAAGACAACGCCGCCGAATTGTCGGAAACCATCTCCGTAACCGGTTCCGCCACCGGCGACCTGATCGTCGTCCCGGCCACCCTGACCATAACCGACAACGACACCCAAATCAGACTGAGACTCAACCCCGACTCGTTAGACGAAGGCCAGAGCGGTTCCACGGTGCGGGTGCGGGCCGAGTTCACCTCCGCCACCTCCTCCCAGATCGCCTCCAACACGGTGATCACCTTGTCGGTGGCAAACGGAACCGCCACCTCGCCGTCTGATTACAGGTATAACCCGTCCTCGCCCAACAGGGTAACCATCCCCGCCAACCGAACATCCAGCACCACCGCCGGCCGGTTGACCGGCTTGACGACCTTTCAAACCGGTCCTAATGAAGATAACGAGACGTTACAGGTGAGAGGAACTTCCTCGTTGGGAACGGTTACCGCCGACACCCTGACCCTGAACAACGTGGTGCCTACAGGCGGCGGCGGTGGGGGTGGTGGAGGTGGGGGAGGAGGAGGTGGCGGACCTGTGACTCCGCCTCCCAGTCCCCCGCCAAGTCCGCCTCCTGCGAATCCGCCCGTAGATCCACCCGTGGACCCGCCTGTAGACCCGCCCGTGGATCCCCCTGTAGATCCGGAACCCGTCGACGGTGAGCCCGGTGATGGCGAACCCGGTGATGGCGAGCCCGGCGACGGAGAACCTGGTGACGGCGAGCCCGGTGATGGTGAACCTGGTGATGGCGAGCCCGGCGACGGTGAAGACGGGGCCGGGGTTCCCGGCGGCGGAGGTACTGCGCAACAGGTGTGCGATGGCCGCTTCTGCGACGACGACGGCAACATCCACCAACCCAACATCGAACAGCTTGCCGACTGGGAGATTACCCTGGGGTGCGACGCCGACAACCCGCGCCTGTTCTGCCCTTCGCAGAGCATCGCCCGCCGGCAGATGGCCGCCTTTCTGCACCGGGCGGTGACTTTCCGCTGGGGCGAGCCCGAACCGGCGGAGGGGGTGCGGCTGACGGACGTGCCTTCCACGGTCTGGTACCGCCCGTTCGCCGACTGGGTGGTGTCCATCGGGGCCTTCTCCGCCCCGGAGGGAGTGTTCAATCCGACCGGGGAAGTAACCCGGGCCGATATGGCGGTGATGATGGTGGCCGCCTTCCCCAACCTGGTCCCCGTGGAGGAAGCGCAGGGCCTGTTCACCGACGTGTCCGACCTGCCGGACGAGACGGTGCGGGCCTTGGAAGGCCTCTACCAGGCGGGGGTAACCCTGGGTTGCACCACTTCCGCCCCGTTGCGTTACTGCCCGGAACGCCCGGTGACCAGGGCGCAGATGGCTTCCTTCTTCGTCCGGGTTTTGAACATCGGGGTCCAAATATCGTTGACGGACGGCGCCGGAAACGAGCTGACCAGCCTGCCGGAAGGGATGACCGACCCCGTTCCGGTGACGATCACCGTCTCCCTGCCCACCGGTGCCGTCGCCCCTTCCGGCGGCTTGACGGTCGGACTCAACGTGCATGACGGCACCGCCGACCTGGACACCGGAACCAATTTCACGGCCGGCGAAGACATCCGGGCCACCTACCCGGAAGGGAACGTTCCCCCCGCCGACCATCTGCTGGGGATCGACATCCCCGCCGGGGAGTCTTCCGCCGATGTCGTCATCACTTTGGAGATGAACGATGACGAGGCGGCGGAAGGCCCCGCCCCGGAAACCATCCTGTTCCGGGGCCGGCCGGTGATCGTCAACCAACGCCCGTTGCCGCTTCTGACCACCAGCCTGGAAATAATCGACGACGATTCCGCCCTCACCCTGGACTTCGGTTCCACCGCCGCCCGGGAAAGAAACGGCCACGCCGGGGCGGCCATGGTCACCGCCGCCTTCGCTTCCGCCGCCGTCTCCGAGTTCGAGTCCGACACCCGGGTGGTGTTGTCCTTCGCCCCCGGCCCCGGAACAGAGACGGCCGATTTCACCGCTCCCCCCGCTTTCCGGGCCATTACGGTAACCATCCCGGAAGGCGAGCTTAGTTCCCCGCCGGTAGCCCTAACCGCCCTGGCCGTTACCGACGATTCCATAGCCGAAGGCCCCGAGACTGTCCTGGTAACCGGTTCCTCCCCCGGCCTGGAGCCGGCCGAAGCCCCCCTGACCATAACCGACGACGACGCCCGGATAATCCTAACGCTGCGCCCCGCAACCCTGGCCGAAGGCGGAGACGGCTCCAACGTACTGGTATCCGCAACCTTCCCCTCCGACGTAGTCGCTTCGGAAATCGCCTCCGACACGTTGATCACCCTGTCGGTAGCCGACGGAACCGCCCAAGCCGCCGCCGGCGACTACGCCTACGAGCCCCCCGAGCCGAACACGGTAACCATCCCCGCCCGAGCGTTGTCCTCCACCACCCCCGCCACGCTAACCGGCCTAAACATCCTCCCCGACGAAGAAGCCGAAGCCTCAGAAACGCTACAAGTATCCGGCAGCTCAGTTCTAGGCGAGACCGCCCCCGTCCACCTAACGCTGAACGAAACCGAATGCCAAGGCCGTTTCTGTGACGACGACGGCAGTGTCCACGAGCCCCGCATCGAACAGTTAGTGGAATGGGAAATCACCCTAGGCTGCAACGCCGACGACCCCACCGCTTTCTGCCCCGCGCAGTCCATAGCCCGCCGCCAAATGGCCGCCTTCCTCCACCGCGCCGTATCCCTAAGATGGACTCCCCCGCAACCCCCCACGCAACCAGTAGAGCTATCAGACGTCCCCGCAGACGCCTGGTACCGCCCCTTCGCCGAATGGTTAGTCTCCATAGGAGCCTTCTCCGCCCCCGATGGAATTTTCAACCCCTCCGGCCAAGTAACCCGCGCCGACATGGCGGTTATGATGGTAACCGCCTTCCCCCACCTGACCCCAGCCGATGACCCCACCCCCATCTTCACCGACACCGCGCACCTCCCCGCAGCAACAATCCAAGCCATAAAGTCCCTACTAGAAGCCCAAATAACCCTAGGCTGCAACACAGACCCCACCACCCCCAGATACTGCCCCGAAGCCCCGGTAACCAGAGCCCAAATGGCCTCCTTCTTCGTCCGCGCCCTAACCCAAGCCCCCGCAAGCCCCCCCGAACAACAAAGCGAGTCCCCCGAATCCCCCAGCGAGGCCCCCAGCGAAACCAACGCCGAAGGCGAGCCCGCCCCCGAAAGCTCCTAACCCCCTGCGCCCATAAAAGGGCCCTCGCGAAAAAAATCTCTAGTCAAAACCCCCCCATTAACCAGGCCTTTAACCAACCTCGGGAAAAGTCCCCCTTGTAAAAAACCAAAAAATTGGGTATAATGGAGGGCGGGCAGGGTGGGGGGTGGAGTGGGTGGGTGCAAGGAGCGCCCGAAAATTTTCCATCCCCGGTTTTTGGTCCGTCCGTGGTCCTCGGTGGGTGTCGCGTCTAGTAGCGGCGCAAAGAGGCGGGAGATAGTTAGTTCCGCTGACCAAAAATCTTCCTCGCGAAAGAAATCTTTAGTCAAAATCCCCCCATTAACCAGGCCTTTTACCAGCCTCGGGAAAAGTCCCCCTTGTAAAAAACCGAAAAATTGACTATTTTGGAGGGCGGGCAGGGTGGGGGGTGGAGTGGGTGGGTGTAAGGAGCGCCCGAAAATTTTCCAGCCTCGGTTTTTGGTTAGGTTGGGTTGGGTTGTGGGATGGTGGATGTTTGCAGATGTTTGATGCCCGTCCGTGGTCCGTGGTCTTTGGTGGGTGTAGTGTCTGGTAGTGGCGCGAAGAGGCGGGAGATAGTTAGTTCCGCTGACCAAAAATCTTCCTCGCGAAAGAAATCTTTACTCCCATTCCCCCCATTAACCAGGCCTTTAACCAACCTCGGGAAAAGTCCCCCTTGTAAAAAACCGAAAAATTGGGTATTTTGGAGGGCGGGCAGGGTGGGGGGTGGAGTGGGTGGGTGTAAGGAGCGCCGAAAATTTTCCAGCCTCGCCCGCCAGGTTCGGTTTGCCCGTTTGCGTCAGGGTGTAGTTAACGGCGTAGTTGGTCATAGGCCCGTTCCCCCGGTCGGCCCGTTACCGGTCTGTATGGAAGGTGGTTCGGTTTCCCAGCCAGCCGGGTTGATTTCCTGTTAGTGATCCGTCTGTTTCCGCTGGCCAAAAAAAGGCTCCTCGCGAAAGAAATCTTTACTCCCAATTCCCCCTTTGACCAGGTATTTTACCAACCTCGGGAAAAGTCCCCCTTGTCAAAAACCGAAAAATTGGTTATTTTGGTGGGCGGGCAGGGTGGGGGGTGGAGTGGGTGGGTTCGAGGATCGCCGAAAATTTTCAAGCGCCGCCCGCCAGGTTCGGTTTGTCCGAGGTGTGTGCGGGGAGGGTGCTGGCGGGGTCGGCTCCGGTTCCTAATAGGGCCCGCCCCTATGGACGCTCCTAGTGT
This sequence comes from Candidatus Spongiisociaceae bacterium, assembly GCA_965243835.1. Classification (GTDB taxonomy): domain Bacteria; phylum Actinomycetota; class Acidimicrobiia; order Spongiisociales; family Spongiisociaceae. The sequence continues at coordinate 1,695,364 of OZ251578.1, read as the reverse complement.
TTAAGGGGAAGCGAGAGTAGTGAGTTATCGGCCGGTCAAGTCAGTTCCGCCCCGCGGTCCCGTTTGGTTATTTCGAGATCCTCGCGAAAGATTTCTTTAGTCCTAATTCTCCCTTTGACCAGGTATTTTACCAACCTCGGGAAAAATGCCTCTTGTTTTAAACCGAAAAATTGGTTATTTTGGTGGGCGGGCAGGGTGGGGGGTGGAGTGGGTGGGTTCGAGGATCGCCGAAAATTTTCAAGCGCCACCCGCCAGTTCGGTTTGCCCGAGGTAGGGTGCGGCAAGGGCACTGGCGGGGGTGGTCAGGCCGGTGGCGTCGCCCCGGTTCTTAATTCGGGCCCGCCGTTTATGGCCGCTCTCTCGTGTTTAATGGGGAGCGAGGGTAGTTAGTTATCGGATGGCCAAGTCAGTTCCGCCCGCGGCCCCGTTTGGTGAGTTCGAGGTTCTCGCGAAAAATTTCTTTAGTACAATTTCTCCCTTTGACCAGGTATTTTACCAACCTCGGGAAAAATGCCTCTTGTTTTAAACCGAAAAATTGGTTATTTTGGAGGGCGGGCAGGGTGGGGGGTGGAGTGGGTGGGTTCGAGATAGTGCCGAAAATTTTCAAGTGCCGCCCGCCAGTTCGGTTTGTCCAAGGTGGATGCGGCGTCCGACGACAGACTGACGACGCCCCGGTGCTTATCGACAGTTGGCTCTTCGTACAGAATAGCCCCCGCGCCGATATTTGGTCCCATCCTCTGGTCGGGAACTGTTTAGGATGGGGCCGTACGGAAATCGGCAAATGCTCGAAGGAGTCGATAATGGCGACGCTGGCCGCTCAGCATCTGGAGCTTCCCGATGAGCAAGATACGGAACTGGCAAGCACGCGGCGGGGCGTTTGGCCGATTTTTTGTGGGAGGCATCACCCTGTTCCGTACCGTTCCTGTTGGGAAACGGCGATGCGGCGGAGGGATCGGCCCCTGTTCCGTTGCCGACCGGCGCCCTGCGACCTTTGGCGGATATGCTTACGGAGATGGGCAGGGGCAACGCGGCGGCGGTGATACCCGTCCGGCCCGAGGTTGACACATGGGAGGCCGCTGAAGTTTTGAATGTAGACCATTTTTACATCATTAGTCTTAGATGAAGGCGAAATTCCGTACCGATTGGTTAATGGCTTTCGCCGGATTCACCTGCCTGAACTTCTTGAATACAAACGCCGCGATTACGAACGAACGCAAAAATTAGGGTCTCCGCGGATTGTGGTGGGGGTGGGGTGGGGTGCTTGCTATTTAGGTGAGGCCTCGCTGGAATCGGTGTTGTAAACATCATCGATTCGAGGAGGCCTCGTATGTCGGCTATTTTACCGGCTCCGTTGGGTTTTGGGGGGTTTCGGATAACCGGAACGGAGCAGACTTGGGAGGGGAAGAGTGGGAGGGGGGTTTTGGAGGCGATGGTGGAGGCGGTGCGGGAGTGGTCGTCGTGTCCGTGGTGCGGGCGGGTGTGCCGTCGGGTGCGGGCGTATCGGACGCTTAGGGTGCGGGATATCCCGACCCGGTTGTTGGATACGGTGCTGGTATGGCGGCGCCGCCGGTTCGAGCGCGACGGGTGCGGACGGACGCACATTGAGACGCATCCGGCCATCGAGGGCAAGTTCACGGCGCAGTACGCCCGCTTGTTGACGGAGAGCGTCAATACGTCGAAGAACATCGGGGCGGTGGCCCTGGCTGCGGGGGTGAGTTGGAGCACCATCGGGGCGCTGGTGAACAAAAACGGAGAACGGGGGGCGCTTGGCTGCCGGGTGCTTCTGGTGGACGAAACCGCGGTCGGGCGGGGACACCAGTATATGACGGTGCTCTATGACGGGGAGAAGGAACATGTGTTGGCGATGCTCCCCGGACGGACCAAAACCGTCTCTGACCAGGTTCTTCAAAGATCAAGGCGCTGAATGGCGGCGGGGAGTGGAGGTGGTCGTCACCGACGAATTCCACCCCCTACCGGGCGGCTATCGAGGAGTACTTGCCGAAGCGCAACACGTCCTGGACCGGTTCCACGTCGTCCGCTGGTTCGGGCAATCCCTAATCCACCTCCGCCGCGATTTGCAACGCCGCGCCCACGGCGACCGGCCGCCCGCGTGGGAACCATCGCTGTTTCGCTCCCGCCGGTTGCTTCTCAAACGAGGCGACCGCCTCACCGAAGCCGAGCACGCCCAACTGCGGGTGCTGTTCGACCGGTACCCTGCTTTGGAAACCGGATGGCAAGCCCTCCAAGAACTCCACCACATCTACCAAGCCCCCAACCTGGAAGAAGCCCACCAAGCCCTGGCCCGGTTCGCCGCCCTCTGCGAAACCGGCCACATTCCCCAGTACCGCAAAACGGTCCAAACCATCCTCCGCTGGTCCGACCAAATACTGGCCTACCACACCACCGGACGAATAACCAACGCCAAAATAGAAGCCGCCAACAAAACACTCCAACTACTCCGACAAGCCGCACACGGCCACGCCAACCACCAAAACTACACCCGCCGCGCCCTCCTGCTAACCTAACCAATGACACCAACCAAACCCCGCCACCACCACAAAACGCGGAGAGCCCGAAAAATTGGGTATAATGGTGGGCGGGCAGGGTGGGGGGTGGAGTGGGTGGGTGCAAGGAGCGCCGAAAATTTTCCAGCCCCTCCCGCCAGGTTCGGTTTACCCGAAGTGGGTGGAGCCCAGCGAAACACCAACGCCGAAGGCGAGCCCGCCCCCCCAAGCCCCCACCACCCGAGGACTCCAGCGAGCAGTCCAGCGAGAGCAACGCCGAAGGCGAGCCCGCCCCCGAAAGCTCCTACCCCCCCCCCCCAACCCCTCCCTCCCCCAAATCGCATATAAACCATCCTCGCGAAAAAAATCTTTAGTCAAAATCCCCCTATTAACCAGGCCTTTTACCAGCCTCGGGAAAAGTGCCTCTTGTTTTAAACCGAAAAATCGACTATTTTGGAGGGCGGGCAGGGTGGGGGGTGGAGTGGGTGGGTGCAAGGAGCGCCGAAAATTTTCCAGCCCCGCCCGCCAGGTTCGGTTTACCCGAGGTGAGTGTTGCGTCTGATGCCAGACGACGACAACCCGGTGCCTATCTACTCTATTTGGTTCTACGCACAGAATAGTCCCCGCACCGGCATTTGGTCCCACCCTGGTCGGGAACTGCTAGAATAGGACCGTACGGAAATCGGCAAAGGGCTCGAAAGGAGTCGGTAATGGCGATGCTGGCCGCTCGGCATCTGGAACTTCCCGATGAGCAAGATACGGAACTGGTCAAGGACGCGGCGGGGCGTTTGGCCGATTTTTTGCGGGAGTCGTCGCCTTCGTCCGCGCCGTTCCTGTTGGGAAACGGCGATGCGACGGAGGGATCGGCCCCCGTTCCGTTGCCGACCGGCGCATTGCGACCTTTGGCGGATGTGCTTACGGAGATGGGCAGGGGCAACGCGGTGGCGGTGATACCTGTCCGGCCCGAGATTGACACATGGGAGGCCGCTGATGTCTTGAATGTAGACCATTCTTACATTATTAGTCTTATTGATGAAGGCGAAATTCCATGCCGAGTGGTTGATGGATTTCGCCGGGTTCCCTTGCCTGAACTTCTTGAATTCAAACGCCGTGATTACGAACGAACGCAAGAATTACTGGATGAGATGGCCAGAGAATCCCAGTTGATGGGCCTCTACGAGCTGTAAACCCGCCAACACCCCTAAACCCTCATTCCACGCTCAAACGCGCGGAGACTCCAAAAGGCTTGCCACTCTCTCTTCCGCCAGTTGCGCTTGCGGGTCGTTTTCCAGCCACTTGCGCAACTCGCGGCGGGCCACCCCGCCCGAAGCGCTCCGGCCCTCCTCCGTGCGTATTTTCCCAATTTCCGACCATTTTCCTTCCGCTCGGGCGGTAAGTTTTTTGCCCAACGAGGCCAGTTCGCTATGAACAGGTTCGGCCTCATCGTATTCGGGGATCGGCAAACGCCACAGATGCTTCTGCAAATGGCGAGGTCCGAACTGCCCTTTAGTCATCAGCGGTTCCACCGCCCGCTTCAAGGTTGCGCTGTTGACAACGGCGGCCAGATAGTAGGCCTCTCGATCCGAGCGGCAAGATATCCAAAACAAGGTGCTATCTACCAGCGGTTCCGGATTATCCAACACGGCGGCGGTGGGTCGCCCCGACGAAGAATACACCAAACGCACCGGAGTCGACTCTTGCGTCTGGGCGGCTAGTTTTCCAAAGTAGTCAATTTGTTCCAACAAACTAAGTTGGTTGTTTACACTCTTGTTTTCCTCCCACAAGTCGCACATTATTTGCCACCTTTGGCTCATACGGTCATCAAGTGTGCTCGCATCCACTCCTCCCGCGTCTATTGATTGCGGGCCATCGGCGCGTACTACGCCGTCGTGTCGTTCGCGCATCGGCAACAGGGCCTGCGCCGGGTCGAGCAAACAGTACGGGGCCAGGGTTTCTCCGAGGTGAACATCATAAACGTATTGTTCTTCCATAGGTCCCGATAGTCTTCTGATGGTAATATTAGAAAGGCTTCTCCAGGGCTCTTTTTCCTGGGAACTGCGGCGGGGGGCTATATGGCACAGTCCCTGGACCAAGGATGCTTCCAGTTCGGACACTTCCACGAAAAAGAGCACCCGGGGCACAATGGTGGCTCCCTCGGCGGCGCGCTCCCCATAAGGAGACCGGTATTTCCCCGATGTGTCCTTGATAGGTACGGTCTCGTATTGGAAGGGCCCGCCTTCCGGTCCGCGCCACCGCCGCGCCCACCCGCTCATTCGCTTCGCTCCGGAGGAGGCGTCCACCTTGCGGGCGAAGGCCACGCAGGCGGGGACGGGGAAAAAGGTGTTGGGGTCCACGCGTTCCAGATCCCACGGTTGACTAACGCTCATATCCACCGCTACATCGCCCCATTCCCCGGTGCGCCATTTGGTGAATTGCCCCGCGAACAGGGCGCTGTGCGGCATCACCATTCCGATATTTCCGCCTCTCCGCAGGTACAGGTCGACGCACCGGGCGTAAAACAGGCCGGAGATGTCCTGGTGGGGGGCGTATCTGCCTCCCGCCCAAATCCGATATTGCTCCCTGCTCTGCTTGGCCAGCTCCGCCCGCACGGCGGCTTTGGCTCGCGAGTAGGTTATCCAGGGCGGGTTGCCTACTACGGCGTCCACCTTCCCTTCGTCCGTAGACAGCCAAATGGGGCGCACCAGGTTGCGGGTGTAGTAGGCCCATATATGATCGCGCCCCTCGGCGTGCAGTTCCTCCATCTGACGCACGGTTTCCTCCAGAAGGTCCCGGTCCGCTCCGGGAGGTACGTCGGCTTTGTCCAAGGCCAGTCGGCCCATCCCGCCCGTTTCAATGGCCGAGGCGATGCGGAGCATGACGTCGTCGAACCAGTCCCCCTGGTCGACTAAAGCGCGCGGGAACTGCAACATCCGATGCTTCCCGTCGTTCTCCGGCGGAACGGTGATGGTGACTTGGGTTTCGCCGAGCAGGTTGCCGTTGTCGGTGCGCAACTGCAGGGCGTCGCCCAGGTAAATGGGCAAGGTCAGTTGGTCGTGCTTCATCCCGGCCTCCGTGATGACGGAGCGGGCCGCGGACAGCCAGGTGGCCCGGGCCAGATGGACCGAGACCGGGTGCAGATCGACTCCTATAACGGATTGGCGCAATCCGTCCACGATTCGGCCCGGCTCCCACCCCGCTCCCTGGGCGGCTTCAATGTAACGGCCGATGGCGGCCCGCAGAAACGTGCCCGAACCGCAGGCCGGGTCCAGGACGCGCGCGCCGAGCGGGTCGGGGACCACCTCGGCCAGCACCGCTTCGGCCAGCCAGTCCGGGGTGTAGTACTCCCCCAACTGACGCCGGTCCTGCTCGGGGATGACCGACTGGTAGAGCACCCGGGCGAAGTCGTAATCGGCCGCTCCCCAGTCGAAGGCGTCCACCCGCACCGCTAAAGAATCCAGCCAGTCGGCGCCTTCCTCCGTCTCCACCGGCCACGAGAAGAAGTCCGATTCCACCACCCCGCGTATGCCGGTGGTCTGCGTCAGCAAACGTCCGCCCAACAGACCGACCGGGTCCTGGGCCGCCTCCCCGCGAATGTCCACGCCGAAGGCGCTCTGCAAGGCCAGTCCCACCACCGCCGACAGGTAGGTGTGCAACAGGAACAACCGGTCCAGATTCGGGTTTTCCTCCACCGCTTCCCCGAGGGCGGCCGCCAGCAGGTTTCGCCACAGGTCCTGCTTGACCAGCAAGCCGCCGTCGGCGCGGTGGGCGTCGTGCAACCGGTGCAGGGTTTCCATGTCGTAGTCGAAGCGGAGCCCCGCCCCCAAGCGCCTGCGCACGTTTTCTTCCGTGGGCGGCATCTTCTCCTGCTCCATAGCGCCCAACTCGTCATGCAGCCACTCGTAGAGGAGCACTCCATCGTCGGGGCGGCGCAGTTCAAATGTGTAGGGGGGATGGGTGCGGACTTCCTCATTTCCGTAGAACCGGAGCAACCAGCGGCGGCCGTCGGTAAGGATGCCCAACCGGCGAGGGTCGCCCCGATCGACGGATTCTTGCATGTAGTCGTCCAGTTGCCGCACGTTGTCCGGGTCCGGATAAACCCCCGGTTTGGAGCCAATGCGCCGTTTGGTTTCGATAATCATGTCGGAGCTCTGCAGGTCGATGCGATCCCGCTCCCGGCGCAGGTCCTCTTCGGAGGCCAGACCGGTGAATACCAGAAAATTCCCAACCGCCGCCCGAATGTCGGCTTCGGAGGCGTGGGCGTCGTGCCGGTCGAGGATGAGTCGCACCGCCGCCCGAAAGTCCGGGCCGTACGGGTCAAACCCCCCGGCGCCGGGGGCGATGTCTGAGCGGTTGGCGGTAACCATATGCTTAATGTAATCACCCGGTGCGACAAAACCTCCCCCGGGGGGCCGGATGCGAGTTGCCCGGCGGCGGCCGCGGCGGTTGGCCGCGGGTTCGGCAGTTGAGTCAGTTGCGGAATCGGAAGGCGACGAGTTTTGCGCGTTTGATGAGGTTGTAGACAGACAGGTGCGGAATACGCGTCCGGGTAGGTCGCTCTCCGGCGGGCGGGATTCGCGTTGCAGGTCGCCGGCGAGCCGGGCGGCGGGGGTCGCGGGTTGGCATTTTTGGTCGATCTGGCCGGTTTCGGTTCGCGGTCCGGGTTGGTTGGTTTTGCGGCCTCGCGAAAGAAATCCTTAGTTCTAATTAGGCCTTTGACCAGGCGTTTTGTCAACCTCGGGAAAAATACCCCTTGTTTAAAACCGAAAAATTGGGTATTTTGGAGGGCGGGCAGGGTGGGGGGTGGAGTGGGTGGGTCGGAGAAGCGCCGAAATTTTTTGCGAGGCGACGGCCAGGTTGGTTTGGCCGTTGCGTTTAATTTTTTTTGGCTCTTGGTTTAATGGGGGAGCCCACCAGCGTTTCCGCTTTCGGACAGCGATCGTGCCGTCTTCTCTTCCGCCGGATGCGCTTGCTGGTTGTTTTCCAGCCGCTTACCGCAACTTGCGGTGCCCCGCCGCCCTGACCCGAAGCGGCCCGGCCTTCCTCCGGGCGTCTTATTGTTGTTTCCGACCGGTTGCGTTCCGCTCGGGCGGGTAAGTTTTTCGCCCAACCAGGCAGGTTCGCTCGCTTACGGGTTAGCGACGGGTTCAGAAACCGGGAGCGGCAATCGGGCGCGCGTTCCGGTTGTCGCGGACAGACGGTTGCCCCGTTGACTCCAGTCGATCGTCGTTCCCGCCGTCGGCGCTGTTTATCCAAATCCTCGGCAGGGATTGCCGAAGCGGCCCTCGCGCTCCGGCGGGCGATGCGCGATTTGGGTAATCGTTTGGGAGCGGACGGCGGTGGCGGGCTTTTTCCCGTAGCGGGCGGGTGGGCGCCGCGTCAGGTCGGCCCGGCGCGGGCGGGGGGCTTGGTCGGTCGGCGCGCGGGCGGGGGAGGGGGTGGCGGTCCGGCGCGGGGGCGGGTTCGCCACCCGTTTCCGGTTTTTACCAGTTCCCGGTTGTGTTCCTGCAACTCCCGGTGGTGGGGTCCGCACAAGGAGACCAGGTTGTCGATGTCGGTGGGGCCGCCGTCGTACCAGTCCCGCAGGTGATGCAACTCGGTTTGATGAGCGGGGGCGTCGCATCTGACGCATCCTTTGTCCCGCACCGCGGCGGCCAGGCGTTGGGCTCCGTTGCCCAGTCGCTGGTTGCGTCCCAGCCACAGCACGCGGCCTTTGCCGCCGAAGATGATCCCGCATACCGATGCGTCGGGGGAGAGGTTGCCCAGCACGGAAGGCGGGACGGGCCCGGCGCCCAGGATTTCGCAGTTCCCGTCGGGGCGGGATCCGTTCAGCAAGTCCCAGTCGACTACTACTACCAGTTGCGTGGGTTCTTTACCCGGCCCTTGGCGGTCGGGGAGGGGTTCCAGGGTGTGGGCGCGGCGGCCGGTGATGAGTTCCATCAGGGCGTCGGCCCGGCGTTGCTCGCCTGTGCGAATGTCGTCGGGGTGGACTTCCCCGCCGGAGTCGTTCCGCCGCAACAGGTCGGTGTGTTTGTCCAGGGCTTGCCGCACCTGCCCGAAGCTGACGGGATCCAATTCGGCGTGCAGGGTTCCCATCTGCAGTTCCTTGCTCCAAAACAGGTGCGCCTTCCGGAGTTTCTTTTGCCGGTTCAGCAACTCCTTGCCCCGGTCGGGGCTGTTGGCGTTGGTCCACCGGCGGGACCGCTTGCGGAAATCATCCGGATTGGAGGACGCGGCTTCGGCCAGCAACCCCTGGTTCTGGTCCACCTTCCGGGCTCCGCACTCGCGGGCGGCGTTGGTCAACGCGGCGGCGTTGGACATGGTGATCTCGCCCGCTTCCAGTTTGGCGCGGGTGTTGGGCATTTCCTCCAACCGCCGGGACATTTGCGACAGTTGCTTGGCCTCCCGGTTGGTGACCCCCAGCTGATCCCGCAGCACCTCGCCGGACCCGGCTCCGTTGTCGGTGCGGCTGAGCCGTCCGGCCAGGTCGCATTGCAGGGAAGACACCTGGGCCTGGATCTGTTTGGCCGCTTCCGCCACCTTTCCCAGCTGGGCCCGGGAGGCCCCCGCTCCCAGCAACCGGCGCAGGGCGGTCATGATGTCGGCGTTGTCCGTTACGGCCCGGGCGCAGACCTGGTCGGGGGTTTCGGTTGGGGCGTGGTTGTTGTGTTGCATGGTGTTCACCTTACCGGGTGGGTGTGACATTTTTGTGTTTGTATAGGGTATAGCCGGATGGAGTAGGATATTATTCCCATATTCTAGATTATTTTAAAATCAATGTCAAATCAGATATTTGCCGCCCCCCTCCGGAACCGGGCCGCCGGACGGGCCGCCGCGACCCGACCCGGCGGGACGCCTGTGGGAAACTGCTCGGCCTCCCGGTTGGCGGTCTCCAACCGATCCCGCAACGCCCGCCGGGCGACCGGTGACGGATTTCATCCGCGTGCGGATTTCCCGCGGGGATTCGGGCGGGGCGAGGTGGTTGCGTTGCATGGCGTTCACCTTACCGGCGGGGTGTGACATTTCTTCGATACCGCGTACGTTGCGGAGGACGAGGCGCCACCTGCCTGCCAGACCTGTCCCGGCGCCCGAGGACAAAGGCGTGTTTGGCTTCAGGCGAGGTGCGGCGATGAGAAGCCCCGGCTTGCCGAACGACCCGGCTCCCCGGGGCGGGAGGGCGCCCGGTCGCCCCCATCCTGACGACAGAGGAGCGGAGTCGTCAACGGGCGGGTTAGTAACAGCCGGAGCCGAAGACGAGGCCGATGACATCGGTGCGGGCGATGGTGACGGTTCCTACCAGCTCTGGGTTGGCGACGATGGAAATGGCGGTTCCGCCTTCGATCGCCGGCATCCTAATCTGAGCGTCCGGAATCCCCATTGGGGCAAACCCGACGATCCCGGAGGAGCGACCACCCCCCAACGCCAGAGCGGCAACGGCCAAACGTTCGTTTCGTCGCAGGTTTCCCGACTAGGCGGGTCCGTCGGGGTCGGTAACGCTTTCCAAGTTGTGGTCCCACGTAGCCTCGCCATGCGGGTACGAGCGTATCCGTTGCATACCCTCCTCCGTCGCCTGCTTCATACGCTGACGCATCTCCGGCGTGAGGTCGGCAAGGGGCGTGTCTTCCCATTCCAGTTGCCTGTCTTTGGTTTGTGCTGTCATTGTCGTCTCCCCACTTTGCCAGTTGCGGATTACAGCATAATGCGTTGGGTAGGGAACCCAATCCGGCATCTGTCTTTCGGTTTGACATCGGCGTAAGGGTTGTGGTAAGGTGATTCCCATGACTGACCGTACGCGCTTCCGATGGCGTAGCCCGAGCGACCCGTTCGCTTCGGGCGCGTGTAGCTTAATCGGGTAAAGCGCCGGTCTCCAAAACCGGAAGTTGGGGGTTCGAGTCCCTCCGCGCGTGCCAAACCGCCCGCCCTCGTCGCCGGTTCCTCTCCGGTTTCGTTGCGAATATTGCGAATAGGGCTACAGGGTGGCGGGCTAGTGGATGCCAATCCGCACGCGAGAGAAGGGATTCAGCCAATGGTGACAATAGAAACCCATGACAATGTTCAACCCCCTGCGCATTTCCTGGACTTTATCGTTCCCGACGTTCTGACCAGTGATATGGCCGAGGATGCCGTAAACTTCCTGGCGAAGGTGCGGGAGGCGAACGGGACCCTAAAAATTGTCGGTTCTATCAACCAAGGCGGGGACAAGCAACAGGAACCGGTGGTCTTGCCGCGGTTGGCGGTGGATATGCTTGTTAAAATGTTGACCGAGATGGGGCGCGGGTATGCGGTGGTGGTGGAGCCGGCGGAGGCGGAGCTCACCACCCAGCAGGCGGCTGATATTCTCAATGTCAGCCGACCCCATCTGATAGGCCTACTGAGAAGGGCGAGATACCTGACTGCAGGGTGGGCAACTGCCGTAAGATCTCCCTGATGCAATTACTCGCATACAAACGACGTGATGATAAATACCGGTATGCCATTGCAGATGAAATAATGAGCGAAACACAAAACATCGGGATCGATTATCCGGAATGCCTTACACAGGAGGGAAGGATACGATGACCAACGTAGATACTCGGCATGAGCTAGAACTTCCGGATGAGCGGACAGCTAAGCAAGCAGAGGATGCTGTTAGGCACTTGGTGGAAATTTTGGGTGATGATTCGTCATCGTCTATACCACTTCGTCTGGTAAGAACAAACGGAGAGGGTTCACCCACTACGATAGAGTTGCCAGTTTTGGCAGTCCGGTTGATCGTTAATGTTCTTACCGAGTTAGCTAAGGGCAACGCGGTTGCTGTAGCCCCTGTGCAGGCTGAACTAACTAGCCAGCAAGCGGCTGATATATTGAACGTCAGTCTCCCTTATTTAGTTAAGCTATTGAACGAAGGGGAAATTCCATATAAGCTAGTTGGCAATCGACGTAGAATATCTTGCAAGACCTGCTGGACTATCAACGTCGTGATGATGCACATCGACGAGCAAAGGCTAGAGAACTCACACAAGAGGCACAACACATTGGGCTTGAGTACTAAGTTACATTTTTGATAAGTAGTATTACCAATACTGGATAAACTTTGGTTGTTCAAGAAGAGCACTTTTGCCCCCGCTTTGCTTCATAAAAGTAGCATTAAATAACTGAATATTAGGCCATAGATCGTCTAAACCTATCTCGCTCAGAATCCGTTTATCTATCTCGTCGGTTAGATAACGTATTTCACGAACATCGTAGTTACCAACCCACTGCTTAGCATTTTTGACGTATTTGAGGGTATCCTTTAAGCCTTTCTGTATGTCGGGTGCTAGTTGAGATATATCTTTTAGGAACCGGATTGATTCGGGGATTGGAGTTGAGCCTAACGCTCCTGAGGGTAAATTAAGGCCATCTCCGGTAGCTGACCACCACATAAGTGCTACTTTACTAAGAGACAAGACAAAACTAGCATTGCGTAACTCACTGGTTGGGAAGTTTAGTGTTTTTACTGCTGGCTGTTCTATAGGGTTACCATATAAATCGTAAGCAGGTGGAGGGTCAATAAAGGAACTTAGGTAGTGCCAGATAACAGCCTTGAAGGTTAATTCATGTGGACCACCAGTGATGCTATTTATAGTCTTACCAGTAGAAATTAATGCCCTTAAAATTTGACCTTCTTGAGATGAACCGATCTTTAGCCAACCTGAATTGTATTCGATTTCTTCCGGTAATATCGTGTGTCGAAGATTGTCGAATAAACAATTTCTATAATCCTTTAACCACCTATTAAAGCGCGTAACAGCCAGGGTTTTGTGGCTCTTTTGTGATATTTTGCTTCCAGATAAAATCGCTACCCTGACCTTTACTCCCTCGAAGAGTTGATCCGGATCTTTATCGTAGGTACTGATCCAGCGTAATGGAAAAGCCTTGGTCACTAGATCTCGTACTATTTTGAAACTATTTCGAAATTGGAACGAAACAGGTAAAATCATAGAATATCGGGACCTAGGATTGATTAACGATAAGGTTCTTTCCACACAAACGGTAAAGATATTTGTTAAGTGATTGGTTTGATATCTTTGCCAATATATCCATCCTGGTTCTAGTGATATCGGGTGAATTACTTTAGTTCTAGTAATATAGGGCGGATTGCCTATAATTATGTCAAATCCGTCCTTACTGATGAATACGTTAGGAAATTCTGCAAACCAATGGAAAGGCTGGTGAGATTTACGCCATTGTTCATAATACTCTTGCTCGGCTCTTATTTCATATAAATGTTTATCGAGCTGGTCTCGCAATTTTCTTTTTTCCTTGTTTATAGTGTTCTTTATTCCTTGGATTTTGTCAGGATTATCGTTTGTCTGTTGGGCTTGGGAGAACTCTTCCATTATGTTAGCTAGTGGTGATGCTTGTTCTTCAATTTCTTGTAACTTTGGGTAACCAATTATATCATTCAGTCGATTATGGGCATCCTGGAGGTGGGCTATTCCTACTAGTAGGTTGCCGGTTTTGATGTTGAAGTCCAGGTCGGGGAGGGGGTCTATTTTGTCGGGGTCGGTTAGTTGGGCGGCTAACTTCAAAAACATTCGCAGGCGGGCTATCTCGCCTGCTTCGGGCATAATGTCTACGCCGTACAGGTTGTTGAGCATTGCCTGCTTGTAGATGAAATACATACGGTTGGGGTGCTCGTCCGCCTCTCTTAGAATATCCGGTATGTCGCCGCCGATGGACAGTTCTTCCGCTCGTTCCAGTAGCATCTTGTAGCAGTCGGCCAGGATGTCCAGGGCGGCGAACAGGAAAGCGCCGGAGCCACAGGTCGGATCGAGGACGGTCAGTTCCTGTAGCGTCCGGTAGGCGCGCTCCACCGCCTCCATCGGGGTCAGCATTCCCAGGAAGTCGGTTACCAGCGTGCGCAAATCCAGGTTGGCGGTGATGGCGTCGTCCACCGTGCGGATTTCCCCATCCGCCACCCGCTTCTTCAGTTGGCGGTAGTGGCGATGGCGATCGATGGTTTCCCACCAGGTTTCGCCGGGGAGTCCGATGTGGGGCGGCGCTTTTTCGAACCAGTCCTCGTCCGCGATTTGGGCGGGGTCGGCCGCTCCCGCCGCGATGTCCTCCGGCAAGTCCTGGTCAATACCGTAGGATACGGATTCGTGGATGTAGCGTTCCGGGTCGGCGGTCAATAACTCCAGCGGATCATCGTCCACATCCAAACGATCCAACAGGGCGGGGATTACCGTCACCGACGTCATATAGCCGGTGATGTCCTCCTTGGTGTAGTAGGCCCCTTGCTCTTTTTGGTTGATTAACTGTTCAAATACGTAGCCGAGCACATCCGGGCTGATTTCGTTGGGTTGGTGGGTGGGTCGCTCGTCCAGATGCCACCGGTACTGATCGAAGAAATCGAAAATCCGTTCAAACTCCAAGTCGCGGATGTTGATGTCGTGTTCTTCTTCTAACTTATGGGGGTCGAAGATGGCCCCGTTCACATAGGGAATGTCGCCGATGATTTCGGCTATTGCCGGGTCGTCGTACAAATGCCGGTGCGAGCCTAGGCCCTCGTGGAACAGCGGGAGCATGAACTTGCGGAAAAACCCATAGAATGAGTCCTTGCCGAGCAACTTGCGGACCATCATCAGGCGGTTGCGCAGATAGTTGCGGTCTCCTTCTAGGAACCCTTTCTTCTGCAAAAAGTAGATAAACATCAAACGGTTGAGCAACACCGTTCCGTACCATTCGCGGTCTTTCTCGGATTCGATGCCTTCGATGAAACCGGTCAACCGTTCGTGGTTTTGGCGGAACTCTTTGTAGAACCGCTTGGTTACCTTGTCGGCTTTGAACTGTCCACGCACCCGGTGCAACACATCCATCACCGTCAGGGAGGTCTGTTCCTCCACGGAGAATGCGACTGCGGCCAGTCGTTGGATGAGGGCTTCGTTCTGGGTTTCTGGGCGGTATTCGTGGGTTACCAGGTGATAGCCCGAACCAGAGGGTCGCGTTTCCGGCCACAGCCAAAGTTGGCGGTCTCCACCGTCGAAGATCAGCAACCGCTCCCGGGTGTGCCCCGAAACCTCCCGGTCGATGCGCCGCCGCGCCGCCGCCTCAGGGATGTCATCCACCCGCCACACTCCCACGCCCCGTTTTTGCGCTACCGGTGTAACAGAAACCTCGTCATCGCGTGAACGGAAAGAAACATGTTCGGGGTTGTCCCATCCCAGGTAGTTGAACAGTTCCTCGAACTCTCCCAGGTCCAGGAACTTGCGGATGCGTTCCTGATCCGTCCGCATTATGCGAACCCCAGAGAGCAGAGCAGGCGCAAGTCGGCCCCGGACAGTTCATCTTCGGACAGGCACAGGCGGCCCGCCTCGTACAAGGCCACGATCAGCAGGGCCAGGTCTTCGGGAGTGCGTTCCCGCAGGGCCTTGGCCAGGCGGTTGGTTGCGTCTTCGGTTAGAGGCTTGCGATACAGCTCGTCGAGGGCGGCGTCGACGTCATCAATAAAGAGACTTTCCGGGTATTTATCCCGATGATTGCGGAGCCGATCCCAGCACCGTTTGCGCACTCCGGTGAGCGAACCTTCCCGGTGGGCGGCGGGAGACAGCAACGGGCCGGTAAGGGCCGTCGCCGCCAGTTGATGGTGGTTTTCCAGGGCAACGGGGGGGGGGGTAGGCGTAATCGTCAGGTTCGCACCGGGCCAGTTGCAGTGCCTGGTAGGGATCCAAAAGGCGGGATTCCCCCGACAGGTTGGTGAAAGCCAAGGCGGGCAGGTTGTATTCCTTTTCGGCGCACGCCAAAACACCCGCCTCCCCATCCGGCGGGGCGGGCGCGGTGGTGTACACCCCATCGGGAAGGGCCGCGGCCCGCTCCGCCAAATCGGGGTGATGCTCCTCCGCATTCCGCCAGATTTCGTAGGCGTGGGAAGCCCAATCCACTTCTTCGTCCGGTTCCTCGAAATCCAGTCGGGCGTTCTCGTCGTACAACCCCTCCAGGAACCGCTGTTCGTCTTCCGCTCCGAAGAAAGCCTCGTCGGAGCCGAACACGTAGGCGTTCTCCGCCAAACGGCGGGCGATCCGTTTCCGCAGGCCGATCACCTCCTCCACTCCCCGGGACGGAAGGAAAGAATAGACCAAAACTTCCGGGCTCGCCTGCCCGATGCGGTCCACCCGTCCCGCCCGTTGGATGATTTTCACGATCGCCCACGGCAGGTCGTAGTTGACCACGATGTGGGAGTCCTGCAGGTTCTGACCTTCCGACAGCACATCGGTGGCCACCAGCGTTCGCACCTCCGAGTCGCCGGAGGGCAGGCCCCCGATAGGGCGGTTGGCCCGGGGCGAGAAACGGCGGGCGGCGGCCGTCGGGTCGTCCGAAGAACCCGACACCGCCTCCACCGACTCCAGTCCCCGGCGCCGCAAAGAGCCGGCGACGTATTCGGCGGTATCCCGGTATTCGGTAAACACCAGAACCTTGTCGCGGCGGTGCTGGCCGGCCAACAACCCCTCTAAGGCGTCCAGTTTGGAGTCGTCTTCCTGCCGCCATTCGCCCAAAAACTCCAGCAGGTCCTCCAGAACGGCGCGGTCCCGTTCCAGTTTGTCCCGCAACTTGCCGGTGAACAGACGCGGACGCACCCAGCCGATGGCGCGGCCTCCCTTGTCGGCGATCGCCTGATAGACGGCGGCCGCGGCCCGCTCCCAATCCCGGGAGGAACCGGAACCGGAACCGGGGAAGCCGGAAAGGGCGCCCTCCCCCGAAGGCGCCCAACCCTCATCCCCCTCCTCGTCCTCCCATTCCGGGTTTTGGTAGTGACCGACGGGCAGGGGCAGGCCTTCGCCGATGGCGTGCAGATACACCAGGTCCCGCAACAGGTGCCGTTCCAGGCTGATGCGGAAAACGGCCCCCGACGAGGAAAGACGTTTATAGAGGCGGGTGCGGGTGATGCCGATCAGGTTGGCGGAGGCCTTGCGCCACCGTTTCATAATCCCGGCTTCGTCTTCGGTCGGCTCTGCCCGCCGGTCCAAGAACCGGGCCAGGGTGTAGCGGGGCAGGCCCAGCCGGTCGATGGCGTCCAGGGTGCGGTCCGATATCATCTTCGCCGTCGGGGAGTCCGGGGCGACTTCGTGGCGGAGGGGGATGGGACGGCGGCGGGGAAACGAGACCCGCTCCCCGTCGGCCCGCTCCACCGAGCCCGAGCCGCCGTAATTTTTTTCAATGAAACGGCGGGTGCGGCGCACCAGGAACAAGGACATTAATCGCCGGTAGTCCTCCGGTTCTTCACTGCGCCGGAAAGCCCCCAAAGTCTGCGGTTTGTCGTCGCATTGGCGCAGAAACTCCAAGTCGCCGGTTTTCATAATCTGCCGCTCCGGGCGGATGCCCAAGTCGGCGTCCGGGTCCACGAACAGGCCCAGTTGGTTGGCCACGTCCAAGAAGCGCTTGTTGTAGGGGGTGGCGGTGAGCAGGATCACTTTGCTGTCGTTGCGTCCGATGTAGTCTTTCAGTTGGATGTAATCCTTGCGGGTGCGGGTGCGCAGGTTGTGGCTTTCGTCGATGACGACCACCCGGTAGCGGCGCATATCGGGCAGGTCGCGGACCACCAGCGACAGGGACAGCACCCGGGCGTGCAACCGGTAATGCGCTACGTATCCCTCCCACATTTTCACCAGGTTTTTGGGACAGACGATGAGGGTTTCGGTTCCGTTTTCCTCCTGCATGAGCAGGGCGATGGCGGTGGCGATCATCGTTTTGCCCAGTCCCACCACATCGCCGATCATCACCCCGCCCCGCCGGTTGAGTATGCGGGCCGCGATGCGCACCGCCGCCGCTTGATAGTCGAACAGGTCGCCCGCCATGGACTCGGGCAGGCCGTATTCCAAAAGACCTTCCCGGGCTTCCCGGGACAGATGGTAGGCCAGTTTCAGATACAGGAGATAGGGGGGCAGACGGCGTTCCCCCGCCCAGGATTCATCCAGCGTCTCGATCAGTTCCGGGGTGATGTCCAGGGTGTATTGGTCGCCCCACAACTTCTCGAACCAGTCGCGGAGTTTGTCGGCGGCGTCGTGGTCCAGCACGTCCACGTTCAGCTCCCCCTCCTTGGCCAGCCCGGCCATGGTCAGGTTGGAGGAACCGAGGAAACCGGTCATCGGGTTGTCCGGGTCGCGGCGGTGGCACAGGTAGAGTTTGGCGTGCAGCCGGTGGCGCAGAAACAACCGGGCCGCGGCGCGGCCTTCCCGCAGGGCGCGGGTCAGATGGCGCAGGGCGGTTTCGTCTTCGGCGGTGGGGAAGCCGAAGGTGAGCTGGCGGCGCAGGTCGGCCACCGTCTCCGGTTTGAGGCGGGCCGCGGTTTTGTTGTCCATGCGGCGGTCGTCGCGGCCGATTCGGAGCCGGTCTTCTATTTCCCGCCGGGGCGGGTCGGCCATCCCCAGCAACAGCCGCACCCGGGGGGCGTCCGCCGGATGACCGGGCGGGGGGTCGGACATTTCGTCCACCGCCCCGGCCAGCAAACCCCATCCCCGCAGGTTGAAGTAGCCGACGCAGGCGTCCAGTTGGTGGGAGTTGGGCAGGGTCTGGCGCAACGCCTCGTCCAAGTGGGCGTCCAGGTTGTCGAAGATGCGGGGCATTGGGGGAGCATACCCGTTCCGTTCGGCGGCGCGACCGGTGGAAGGGAGTTATTTTGACCCTCCGATTCGGGGTATAATGCCGGTATGCCAAACGGGGAGTACGGCTTTCGTCCTCCCCCGTTGCCGGATTTGGACAGGGAGGCAACTGATGACCGTATTGGAAACCGGTTCTAAAACCTATGAAATTGAATTGCCCGATGAGCGCGTCGCCCGTCAGGCCGGTGATGCCGCCGTCCGGTTGGCGGCTCTGTTGGAGGAGGGCGAATCTCCGCCTGTCCGGTTGGTCAGCGACAACGGAGCCGAAGGCTCGAGCGAAGTTGACGTACCAGCCGCGGCAATGCGCTATCTGGTTGAGGTGTTGACCGAGTTGTCCAAAGGCAATGCGGTAATGGTGGATTCCTTGCAACCGGAGGTCTCCGTTATGCAGGCCTCCGGCATGCTCGGTGTCACTCAGCCCTATCTGACGGGGTTGCTGGACGAAGGCAAGATACCGTATCGGGAGGTCGATGGCCGACGGAAGGTGCCCTTGCTGGAACTGCTGGATTATAAGCGTCGGGACAAGGCGTATCGGCGGGAGATGATGAGGCAACTGACGCAGAGGGCGCAACTAATGGGATTATATGATTGATGATGTCGAGGGGTCTAAGTCACCATCGTTCAAAGTAGTCTGTGATGCCAACGTACTGTATCCGCCCAAACTGCGCGACCTTCTTATCAGGCTCCATGGAACCGGCTTGGTAAAGATCAGGTGGTCCGATCAGATTCTTGACGAAATGGTACGCGCCGTGCTTAGAGGGCAACCTTGGTTGAAAGAGGCGATGGAGCGGATCGTTCTTGGAATGCAGGAGGCTGTACCTGATGCCAGTGTGACCGGTTACGAAGCCGTAATTCCGAAATTGAGACTTCCGGATCCGGACGACCGTCATGTATTGGCGACAGCGATTGTCAGCAAAGCTAACATCATCATTACCAACAACCTCAAGGATTTTCCTCAAGCAGAACTGGACGTATTCCAAATTTACGCCCGTAGTCCGGATGCGATAATTCTGCAGTTGCTGGAAGATCATCCGGAACGGGTCATAGGCGCGGTGGCCGAGCAGGCGATGGATACCCATAGCCCGGTGCTTTCCCTTGATGAATTGGTGGACAGGCTCGGCGCCGGTCAGATTCCGCGCTCGGCTACGGCCGTTCGGGAATTCTTGGGACTGGCAGATACCGGAGGCGGCTGACCGCTCTCATTCCGGCCGCCGCGTTTGATCCTCCGCAGAAGCCGTTCAACCGGCGGCCGAGGACGGCTGTCCGGAAAATCTTACGGACGCTTCCTTGCGGTCCGCCTTTGGGCGTCGCGCTCTATTCGCCGTTCTCCGTATCCGGGCCGTGACGCCCGCCATCTGCGCTCCAGGGCAGGGCGAAACGACATCGCGGGGTGGGGGGCGCGGCCCGAAAAAGGGCCAGCCGATTTGACAAGTGGGATAAAGTGGACAATAGTGGGGCGAAGTGGTATAGTAAGCGACCCGCTCCGGGAGACAGGGAGCGGCAGGCAACGACCAGGAAGGAAGGGAAGCCCGGTGTTTCTCGGCGAATACCAACATGCGGTGGACGACAAGGGGCGGATGGTCCTGCCCGCCCGCTTCCGCCGCGGCTTGGAAGACGGGTGCGTGGTCACCAAAGGCCAAGAGCGGTGCCTGTACGTGTTCCCCATGTCCCGGTGGCGGGAGGAGACGGAACGGTTCCGCTCCCTGCCCCGCACCGACGCCCGCGCCCGGCGCCTGGCCCGCTCCTTCTTCGCCGGGGCCATCGCCCAGGAAATGGACGGCGCGGGACGGGTGCAACTCCCACAGGGTCTGCGGGACTACGCCGCACTGGGCAAGGAAGTGACCGTGATCGGGGTTTCGGATCGGGTGGAGATTTGGAACACCGCCGAGTGGAGCGCCTACAACGCCGAGGCCGATGAATTTTACTCGACCATAGAGGAGGCCCTGTACGACGCCGGGATCTGAGAAAGTGACGACAATCCCAAACCCCGGCTCATCGCCGGCTCTCCGGGAAACCATGAAAAGCCCTTACTCCGCCCGCTTAACTGGTTTCGCTCCGGAGGGCCGGCCATGAGCCAGGAAAGCAGATTGAACCGTTCGTCGCAAGTCGCGGGCTTCCACATCCCGGTTATGACCGGGGAAATAGTGGAGGTTTTCCGACCGGCGACGGAGGGCGTCATCGTGGACGCCACCTTCGGCGGAGGCGGCCACGCGGCGGCCCTGCTGGACAACCTGGACGAAAAAGTGCGGGTGCTGGGGATCGACCGGGATCCCGCGGCGATCAGCCGGGCGGCACCCCACCCGCGCTTGGAAACGCAAGTCGGGAACTTTGGAGACATGGAGCGGATACTGGCTGACAGGGGCGTGGACCGGATCGTCGGGGTTCTGTTCGACTGCGGCGTTTCCCGTCATCAACTGGACACCCCCGCCCGCGGGTTCTCCTACCGCAGCCCCGGGCCGCTGGATATGAGAATGGGGCCCGACGCCCCCGCCCCCGCCTGGCAGCTGGTCAACCGGGCCGAGCCTGAGGAACTGGAGCGCATTCTGCGCCGCTACGGGGAGGAGCCCTCCGCCCGCCGTATCGCGGCCGCCGTCGTCGCGGCCCGGCCCATCGACGACACCGGCCGGTTGAGCGAAGTGGTGTGCGGCGCGGTCCCCGCCGCCGCCCGCCGTCCGGGGCGCCACCCGGCCCGGCGCGCGTTCCAGGCCCTGCGCATAGCGGTGAACGATGAGTTGGCGGCGCTGGCCGCGGGCTTGGAGCAGGGGTTGGCCGCTTTGGCCCCCGGCGGGCGGTGCGCGGTCCTTTCCTACCATTCCTTGGAGGACCGGTTGGTGAAACGCCGCTTCCGCCGGGGGGAGGGGAAGCTGGACGGTCCCACCCTGCCCCTGCCCCCGCCGGCGGAACTGACGGCGTTGCATCGCAAGCCGTTGCGCCCCTCCGCCGCGGAAATATCCAGCAACCCGTCCGCCCGGAGCGCCCGTCTGCGGGCGGTGGAGAAGGCGGGGGAGGGGTTGTGACTCCTCGTCCGCTCCGTCAGCCGGACGCCGACTCCGCGCCGCCGCTGACCGTCATTAGCGGCGGGGGCGGAGGGCGGCGTTTGCGGGTGGTTTTGTGGGTGGCGGCCCCGTTGCTGGCGGTGTCGGTGTTTATGTCGCTGATCTTTATGCGCACCGCCCTGGACCAGTCCATCTACGAATTGCGCAACTTGAACGGGCAGATCGCGGAGGAGACGGTCCGGCGCCAACGGTTGCGCCTGGAGATCACCCGCCTGTCTTCTCCGACCGTTATCCTGCCCGCCGCCGAAGAGCTGGGGTTGATCCTGCCGGAACGGGTGGTGCCGTTGACCCCGCTGGGGTTGGGACGCGACCGCTCCGGGGACCCCGCCGGCTTCCGCGACGACGACCCCACCCGGGACGCCACCCGGTCGGCTTCCGGTCCCTAGAGGGCGCAATGGCCGGGCACGCGACGGACGCAGGAGCGGGGGGGAGGGGATATGGCTAGGTTGCGGGGGCGGTGGGGGGCCGTCGACTACCGAATGCTGACCGTGATCCTGTTGATCCTCACCGGATGGGGGGTGATCGGCTACCGGTTGTTCCAGGTGCAGGTGGTGGAAGCCTCCGACTATCGGGAGGCGGCCGAGGCGCAACGCATCAGGGTGCGGGAAACCACCCCCGCCCGGGGAGTCATCTACGACCGCCAAGGCCGGGTGATGGCGGTCAGCGTCGATTCCCGATCCGTGTACGCCGATCCCCGCCAAGTCGAGAGCCCGGCCAACGTGGCGACGTTGCTGGGGGGACTGCTGAAGTTGGACATCGCCCGGCTGGAGCAGCGATTGCGATCCGATTCTTCTTTCGTGTTCGTGGCCCGCCAGTTGGACGACGAGACGGCCGACGAAGTGGAAGGCTTGGATTTTCCCGGCATCCACTTCGTCACCGAGCCGAAACGGGTTTATCCATCCGGTCCGCTCGGATCGCATGTTTTGGGATTCGTGGACGTCGACTCCAAAGGAATCGAGGGTTTGGAGTCCTTCTACGATGTCCAGTTGACCGGCGCCCCGGGGCGGATTCTGGCCGAAACGGCGCCCGGAGGGTTGCTCATTCCGCAGGGCCGCCACGAAATAGAACCGGCCGTTCCCGGAATGGATCTGATCACCACCCTGGACCGGGAAGTGCAGTTCGCTTCCGAGGCGGCCTGCCAAGACGCCTTGGAGGAGACCCTGGCCCAGCGGTGCACGGTGGTGGTGATGGACGCCCGCACCTTCGAGGTGCTGGCCATGGCCGTCATCCCCACTTTCGATCCCGGCGACCGGCGCAACCTGGACCCGAACAGCGGAGTGCTGACCAACACCGCCGTCCGGTCCGTTTACGAACCCGGTTCCACGCAGAAGCTGGTAACGGTGACCGCCGCCATCGAGGAGGGGGTGGTGAACCGGGACACCTTGTACCTGGTGCCCGATACCATCGAAGTGGTGGAGGGGGCGTGCGAAGAATTGCAGTCGGAGGAGGACGAAGACGGGGAGGAGGGGGAGGGGGCCGAGGAAGCGGAAGAGATTGCGGGGTGCTACCGGGATTTCAGCCCCCACAAGGACGAGGTGATGAGCGTCAAGCAGTGCCTGCGTGAATCGTCCAACGTGTGCCTGGTGAAAATCGCCCAGGATCTGGGGGCGGAGAAACTGGAGAAATACCTGAACGCCTTCGGTTACGGCCGGGTTACGGGAATCGACTATCCGGGGGAGGCGTCCGGGGAGGTGAACCTGGAATACGGGTGCTCCACCTGCCCCACCTCGGCCGCCATCGGGTATTCCCTGTCGGTCACCCCGTTGCAGTTGGCCGGCGTCTACGCCGCCATCGCCAACGACGGGGTGTGGCGGCAACCCCGGCTGGTGTCCAGCGTGGTGGACGGCGACGGCCGCCGCTTGACGGAGGAGGGAGGCGAGCGGCGGGTGGTGTCGGAGGAAACCGCCCGCATAATGCGGGGACTGCTCCGGGAAGTGGTGGAGGACGGAACCGGCCGGTTGGCGGCCGTGCCCGGCTACTCGGTGGGCGGTAAAACGGGAACCGCCCGCAAGTTCAACTTCGAGTTGAGCTCCTACGGCGATGAATTTTTAGTCAGTTTCGTGGGGATGTCCCCGGTGGAGGATCCGCGGCTGGTGGCGGCGGTGGTGGTGGACAGCCCGCAGGTGGGCCTCACCGGCGGGTCGGTGGCGGCCCCGGTGTTCGCCCGGGTGATGGAACGGGCCCTGCATCAGCTGGGAGTTCCGGCCGATGCCTAGCCGGGATGCGGCCCGGGGCGCCACCGTCGGGGAGTTGGCGCGGGCGCTGTCCGCCGGGGTGCGGGGGGAGAGGAGCGTTCGGGTGCGGGACGTGACCCACGACAGCCGGCAAGCCGGTCCCGGAACCCTGTTCGCCGCCGTAAGGGGAAGCCGGACCGACGGTCATGAGCACGCGGCCGCGGCCGTAGCCGGGGGAGCGGCGGCCTTGTTGGTGGAAGAGTTCGCGGCCGTACCGGTGCCCCAGATTAAAACGCCCGATTCCCGTCGGGCGCTGGCCTCCGCCGCCGCCGTAGTGCACGGCCGCCCCTCGCACAAGATGCGGGTGATCGGGGTTACCGGCACCAACGGCAAAACCACGGTCACCTTTATGCTGGAGGCCATCGCGGCCGCGGCCGGGATTCGGTTCGGGAGGGTGGGAACCCTGGGGGCGGCTTGGGGCGACCGCCGCCTCCCCCTGTCCCGCACCACCCCCGAAGCCTCCGACCTGCAGCGCTTGTTGGCGGAGATGGCCGTGGACGGGGTGGAGATGGTCGCCCTGGAAGCGACCTCCCATGCCCTGGCCCTGCACCGGGTGGAAGACATTTCCCTGTGGGCGGCCGCTTTCACCAATCTTTCCCAGGATCACCTGGATTTTCACTCCGACCTGGAAGAGTATTACCAAACCAAGCGCCGGTTGTTCGATGAGCGGGCCCGCCACCGGGTGATTTGGGCCGAAGACGAATACGGGGCCCGTTTGTCCGGGGAAGTCGCCCCTCCGGTGACCCTGGTCGGGTGGTCCCCCGCCCATCATGTAAGCGGACGGGTCCGGCCCGACTCGTCGCCGGAGCTGGAGATGGAGGTGACCGTCGCCGGATGCGGGGCGGCCTCCGTTCGGGTGAACCCGGGCGGAGAGCACAATCTGGCCAACGCCCTGGTGGCCGCCGCATGCGCCCACCGGGCGGGGGCGGAGCTGGTGGACATCGCCCGCGGCCTGTCCTCGGTTCCGCCCATCCCCGGCCGCATGGAACCGGTGGAACGGGGCCAGCCTTTTCGGGTGCTGGTGGACTACGCCCACACTCCGGATGCGGTGCGGCGGGCGGTGGCTGCCGCCCGGGGGATGGGGAAGGGGCGGGTCATCGCGGTGGCGGGGGCGGCCGGCGACCGGGATCGCGCCAAGCGCCCTCTGCTGGGCCGGGCCGCCGCCGCGGCCGACTTGGCCGTCATCACCTCCGACAATCCCCGTTCCGAGGACCCGGCCGACTTGGTGGAGCAAGTGGCGGCCGGGGCCCGGGGGGGAGGGGCGCGGGTGGAGTTGCGGGTGGACCGGGCCCGGGCCATCCGGGCCGCTTTGCAGGAGGCGCGGCCGGGCGATGTGGTGTTAATCCTCGGCAAAGGGCACGAAACGGGGCAAGATTTCGGAGACCGGGTGGTTCCGTTCGACGATCGGGAGGCGGTTGCCCGGTGCCTGGATTCCCTCTACGGGCGCTCCGGGCGGGAGACGGCCGCGCACCGGGAGGCGGAGGACGGCATGCAAAGCGACGAAGGGGCCCTCCCGTGATCGCCATGCTGATCGCGGCCACCGTCGCCTTCGCGACCGCCCTGTTCGGCACCGCCTACGCCATCCGGGCCTTGCGGGCCTTGAACGTGGGCCAGTTCATTCAAGAGGAACTGGAAGGCCATATGCATAAACGGGGCACTCCCACCATGGGGGGGATCGCCATCGTGTTGGCGGTGGCGGTGGGTTATGCGGCCTCCCTGGTGCGGTGGGGGAGCGGCGGTTTGACTTTCCGCAGTTTCACCGGGGCCGGGTTTTTGGTGATCGGGGCGGTGGCGGGGATGGGGTTGATCGGGTTCATCGACGACTACCAGAAGCTGTCCAAGTCCCGCAATCGGGGTTTGGGCAAAGCGGCCAAACTGGTCGGGCAACTGGCCATCGCCGGACTGTTCGCCTGGGGGTCGGTGGCGATGGGGGCCGACACGGCCCTCGCCTTCACCCGCCCCACCCCCCTGGACTGGGGGGTGTTCGCGTTTGCGGTGTGGGTGCTGTTGATGCTCACCGGATTCGCCAACGCGGTCAACATCACCGACGGCCTGGACGGGCTGGCTTCCGGTTCGGCGGCCCTGGTGGCCGGGGCCTACATGATCGTCGCCTTCTGGATTTTCCGCCATCCCACCCTGTATCAGGTGGAGGGCAGCCTGGACCTGGCGGCGGTGGCGGCCGCCATGCTGGGGGCGTCGCTGGGGTTTCTGTGGTGGAACACCGCCCCGGCCAAAATCATTATGGGGGATGTGGGTTCCCAGGCCCTGGGGGGCGGCATGGCCGCTTTGGCCCTGCTGACCAACACCCATCTGTTGCTGTTGGTGCTGGGCGGCCTGTACGTCATCGAAACCCTGTCGGTGATTTTGCAGGTGGCGAGTTTTCACTGGCTGGGAGGGCGGCGCCTGTTCCGCATGGCCCCCATCCACCACCATTTCGAACTGATGGGCTGGCCGGAGACCACCGTCATCACCCGCCTGTGGATTCTGGCCGCGGCCGGAGTGGCGGTGGGTTTGGGCATTTTCTACGCCGACTTTTTGGCCGCGGGCGGGACCGAGCCGGTGTTCGGGGCGGCCGGATGAGGGCGCTGGTGCTGGGAGCGGCCGTGTCCGGCCGGGCGGCGGCGGCCCTGCTGGAGCGGGAGGGCGCGGAATACGCGGTGTACGACGAACGCCCCGGGGCGTTGCTCCCGCTGGCGGAGGAGGGGACGGAGACCCTGTCCGGGGAGTGGCGGCCGGAGTGGCTGACGGGAGTGGATTTGGTAGTGGCCAGCCCCGGGTTCGCCCCGCATTCGGCTCCGTTGCGGGCGGCGGCCCGGGCCGGGACGGAGGTGGTGAGCGAGTTGGAGCTGGCGGTGCGGAGAATGTCCTGTCCGCTGGCGGCGGTGACCGGCACCAACGGCAAAACCACCACCGCCGAGCAGGCGGCGGCCATGTTGCAAGAGGCC
Source organism: Candidatus Spongiisociaceae bacterium (assembly GCA_965243835.1). Classification (GTDB taxonomy): domain Bacteria; phylum Actinomycetota; class Acidimicrobiia; order Spongiisociales; family Spongiisociaceae. The sequence goes on along the minus strand of OZ251578.1, from coordinate 1,669,008 downwards.
GGGATCAGGGCGGCGGCCGCGGGCAACAACGGCCGGGCGGCCGCCGACGCCGCCGCCGGGGAATGGGAGGCCTTGGTGCTGGAGGCCTCCAGTTTCCAGTTGCGGTACACGGAGTCGTTGGCTCCCCGGGCGGCGGTGTTGCTGAACGTGGCCCCCGATCATCTGGACTGGCACGGGACGTTGCCCCGGTACCGGGCGGCCAAGGCCAAAATTTTCGCCCGGCTGGCGGACCGGGACCCGCTGATTTACGACCGCGACGATCCCGGGGCACGCTCCTTGGCGGCGGGGGCGCCGGGGACGCCGGTTCCGGTCACCGGGCGGGGAGGCGGGGAGGAGACGCGGGGGCGGGCCGGGGAGCGGTTGCTCCTGCCGGGGGGGGAGATGCCCCTCGGCCAGGTTCCGGTGGCCGATCCGGCTTACTTGACCGACCTGACGGCGGCCGCGGCCGCCGCCCACCGGTTGGGGGCGGACCATCGGTCCATCGTGCGGGTCATTCGCCGTTTCCGTCCCGGGGCGCACCGGCGGCAGAGGGCGGGGAGCGGCCGCGGGGTGGTCTGGATCAACGATTCCAAAGCCACCAACCCGCATGCCGCGGCCGCGGCCGCCGCCGCCTACCCGTCGGTGGTGCTGATCGCCGGCGGGCGCAACAAGGGACTGGACCTGCGCCCGCTGACCGCGGTTCCCACCGTGCGTTATCTGATCGCCATCGGCGAAGCCGCCGGGAGCCTCCTGTCCCATTCCCGGCCCGGGGCCGCGGCCGGGGCCGATTCTCTGGAGCAGGCGGTGGAAATGGCGGCCCGGACGGCCGTGGCCGGGGACACGGTGCTGCTTTCGCCCGGATGCGCCAGTTTCGACATGTTCGCCTCCTACCAGGAGCGGGGGGAGGCTTTTATGCGGCTGGCGGCGGAAGCCGCGGGGGCGGAGGGCGCGGCGTGAACCGGGTGGTTTCCATCACCGGCCTTCTGGCCCGGGCCGGCCGGCGGGGGGCGGCGGAACGCAACCGGACCCGGCTGGTGTTGATGATCCTGGCCGTGGTGGGGGTGCTGTTGGTAGTGGGGCTGGGTGCCACCATGTCCGCCTCGTCGGTGGAGGGAATACTGGACAACTCGGACCGCCTGGCGGTGTTCAAACGGCAGTTGCGGTGGGTGGCGGTGGGGATGGCGGCATTGTTAGCCGCTTCCCGCATCCCCTACGCCAAGTACCGTTCCGCCGCCCTTCCCATCCTGATCGTCTCCGTGTCCGGGTTGTTGCTGGTGCTGGCCATGGGGGTGATCCGGGGCGGGGCCCGGCGGTGGATTGAGGTGGGGTCGGTGACCGTGCAACCCTCCGAAATCGCCAAGTTGGGGATGGTGGTGTTTCTGGCGGCCGCTTTGTCCGGGCTGGGCGATCGGGTTTCCGACCTGCGGGCTTTGGCGGCGCCGGTGTCGGCCTCGGTGGGTCTGATCGGCCTGCTGGTGGTGCTGCAACCCGATTTGGGAACCACCATCGTGCTGGTGGTCACCGGATGGGGGATGATAATGGCGGCGGGCGCCCCCGCCCGCTACGTGTTGGGAGGGGGCCTGGCGGGGGTGGGGGCGATGGTGTTGCTGGCGGTGGTTTCCCCCTACCGCCGGGCCCGGCTGGGGTGTTTTCTGGATCCGCTGTCGGACCCGCTCGGCGACTGCTTCCAGCTCACCCAGAGCCTGATGGCCCTGGGCAGCGGCAACCTGTTCGGGCTGGGGGTGGGGGCCTCCCGGGCCCGGTGGTCCTATTTGCCCAACGCCCACACCGACTTTATTTTTTCCATCATCGCCGAAGAGCTGGGTTTCATCGGGGCGGTTACGCTGTTGGCGTTTTTCATGGCACTGGTCGTCATCGGGGTGATGATCGCCGCCCGCACCGGCGACCCGTTCGCCCGCCTGTTGGCCATCGGCATCACCCTGTGGTTGAGCATCCAGGCCATCATCAACGTGGGGGGCGTGGTGGGGGTGATTCCGGTGACCGGGTTGGCGTTGCCTTTCGTGTCGGTGGGGGGGACGGCGATGTTGGCATCCATGTCGGCCGTCGGGGTTCTAATTAACATCGCCCTCACCGCCCCCGGGACGCGGTCCGGAAAATGACCTACGGGATAGCCGCCGCCGGAACGGGAGGGCATGTCTTCCCCGGTTTGGCGGTGGCCGAGGCCCTGGTCGCGGCCGGGGTGGAGCGGGAGCGGGTGGTGTTTTTCGGCGGGTCGCGCATGGAGGCGGAGGAAGTCCCCCGGGCCGGGTTCGGCTTCGTGCCGTTGCGCATCCGGGGATTGTCCCGCAGTCTGCGGCCCGGCAACCTGGCCTTGCCGGCCGTGGTGTGGAAAGCCGCCGGGGAGGTCCGTCGGGAAATAGGGGAACGGGGGATGCGGGCCGTGTTGGGGATGGGCGGATACGTCACGGTTCCGGCCGCCTTGGGGGCCCGCCGGGCCGGTACTCCCCTGTTTTTGCATGAGCAGAATCGCCGGGCCGGGTTGGCCAACCGGCTGGTTGGCCGTTGGGCGCGGCGCAGCTTCGGATCTTTTCCGGCCACCGACGGACTGCCGGGGGCGGTCCCGGTCGGCTATCCCCTGCGCCCCCAATTTGACGGTCCGGGGGAGGAGGGCCGGGGGGAGGAGGGGTTGCGGACGGCCGCCGGGGAGTATTACCGGTTGCGATCCGATCTGCCCACGCTGGGGGCGCACGGCGGGAGCCAGGGTTCGGAGGCGATCAACCGGGCGGTGGGGGAGCTGGCCGCCGGATGGGAGGGGGCGCCCCTGCAGATAGTTCACATAACGGGGGAAGCCAACCTGGAGCGGGCGGCGACGGTGGGGGACGCCGCCCCGGTCACCCGCCGGACTATTGGCTTCGAACGGAGAATGGAACTGTTTTACGCGGCCTGCGACCTGGTGGTGGGGCGGGCGGGAGGCGGCCTGTTCGAAGTCGCCTCCTCCGGCACTCCGGCCATTTTGGTTCCCGGGGCCTTCGCCGGCAGGCACCAGTTGGAGAACGCGGCCGCTATGGAGGAACTGGGAGCGGCGGTAGCGCTATCCGAGGACCGCTTGTCCGGGTTGCCGGAGACGGTGGCCGGATTGTTGGCCGACGGGGAACGGCGGCGGGCAATGGGGGAGGCGGCCCGGGCCGCCGCCCGGCCGGGAGCGGCCCGGGCCATCGCCGCCGCCCTGCTGGAGGCGGGCGATGACGGCGCAACATAGAGGCGTTTCCCTCCGGGGTCGGTTGTCTGCGCCTATCGCGCGCCTCCTATCGGGATCGGTTCGGGCTGTGCCCTCTTATTGGAGGCGGGGGATGATGGGGCGGTATGAAGGCGCTCTCTTCGAGGGCGGTTACCCGGCGCATACCGGGGCGCGGTCCCGGCCGGGGTTGGTTCGGGCTGTGCCTCTGCCCTGCTGGAGGCGGGGGATGACGGGGCGGTATGAAGGGTTTCTTTCCGGGAGCGGTTGGGGTTCTCGGCGCCGTTTTGCCGGGAGGCGGATGGTGACGGCGCGCTATACGGGGATTTTTTCTTTGCGGTCGGTTTTTCTGCGCGTATTGCGGGTTCGCGGCGCTGTCTTGTCGGGATTGGTTCGGGTCATGTCGTTTTGTCGGAGGCGGGTGGTGATGGGTCGATGTGGAGGGTTTCTCTCCGGGTTTGGCCGTCCGGCGCGTTCCGGGACGTCGTCTTGCGGGAGGCGGATGGTGACGGCGTGCTATGAAGGGGGTTCCCTTCGGGGGCGGCGGTTTGCGGGTATTGGGGCGCGGTCCGGCCGGGGTTGGTTCGGGATATTGCCATCGTCTTTTGACAAGGTTTGGCACGAGCAACTCCAGCACGACAACCGGCACCTCTATGACGCCGTCCTGTCGACCGGAGCGGCCGGTTTCCTCGTAGGCCGGGCCCGGCAACGGAAGGATTGACCGAGTGAAACTCCGAATAACCGCCGCCGCCGTTCTGTGCGTAGCCCTGGCCGCGCCCCTGGCGGCGCAGTCCGGCCTCTTCGCCGACGTCCCGGAAGGGCATCCCTATTACGAGGATGTCCGCTGGGCGCGGGCGGAGGGCGTCTTCCGGGGTTACGCCGACGGGTCCTTCAAACCGGACGCGGTCATAGACGCCTCCGAGGTGGAGAAGGTAATACGCCGCGCCTTCCCCTCCGGGGTGAGCAGGGCGGAGATGGCGCGGATGCTCCGCCGCCACCGGCTTTCCCCCTCCTCCCTCACCGACCGGGAGAGGTTGACTCTGGACGACCTGGGATCGCCGTACCTGGCCGTCGGGTGGGAGGGACCGCCCGAATGCCGGCTCACGCTCCGGGCGGATGATTACCCGCCGGGCCTGCGGCGGGCGACGCTCCAGTGGCGGAACGAGGGAGGGGACGGAACAGTCACCCTCATGTCCCCGTCCCTCAGGCGCCCCGCCTACGGCGTAGGCGGGAGGCCGGGGGAGTGGACCGTCGACTTCCCCGTCGGAAACCGCCTCCATCCGGGAAGCAACGAAATACTCCTCGTCCTGGGGTGGGACGCCCGCGCAGGCGGCGAGTGGTCGCTCGTTATGAGCGGCGGATTGACGTTGAACGTCCTGGAATCCGACCAGTGCGAACTGGATAGGCGGAAGCGATGAACTTCCCGGGCGGTTCGGAACTTCATCCGCCCGTGTCGGGATTGGTTCGGGTCATGTCGTTTTGTCGGAGGCGGGTGGTGATGGGTCGGTGTGGAGGGTTTCTCTCCGGGTTTGGCCGTCCGGTGCGTTCCGGGACGCCGCCTTGCGGTAGGCGGTTGGCGACGGCGGGGCATGCGGGGGTTTCCTTCGGGGGCGGCGGTTTGCGGGCAACGGGGCTTTGTCTTGTCGGAGGCGGGGGATGACGGCGGAGGATGACCGGATTTTCTCCGGGGGCGGCCGCTTGCATGTAATCGGAGTGGCCGGAGCGGGGATGGGCGCCCTGGCCCGGCTTTTGTCCGCGCGGGGCAATGCGGTGTCCGGCTCCGACCTGCGCCTGCCTGCGGCGGAGGCGGCCGCTTTGGCCGGGGAGGGCGTTGCGGCCTGGGAAGGGTCCCGCCCGGAGCGGATGGCCGAATGCCGGCTGGCGGTCTGCTCCTCGGCGGTGCCGCCCGGGGATCCGGAGCGGCGGGCGGCGGAGCGGGCCGGGATACCGGTGTGGGAGCGGCCCCGGTTGCTGGCGGCCCTCACCCGGGCCGTCCCCACCATCGGCTTCGGGGGGACCCACGGCAAGACCACCTGCACCGCCCTGGCCGTGCTCGGCCTGCGGGCGGCGGGGGGCGACCCGTCTTTCATAATCGGGGGGGAGGTTCCGCAACTGGGGGGAGGCGCCCATCTGGGGCGCGATGATTTGCTGGCTCTGGAGGCGGACGAGGCCTTCGGGACGATGACCCGGCTCCGCCTGCGCGGTCTTTTGATAACCAACGTGGATACCGACCATCTGGATCACTACGGGTCCCTGCCCGCCTTGGAAGACGCCTTCGCCGCCGTCGCGGCGGATGTGGACGGTCCGGTGGTGATCGGGGGGGACGACCCCGGCGGGCGGCGGCTGGCGGAGCGCACCGGCCTGCCCGCGGTCGGTTTCTCCCCGGACGCCGAGTGGAGGATCGCGGAGGTCGCCGCCGGGGGGGAGCGGGTTGATTTCCGGTTGTCGGGACCGGGGGCGGAGGTTGCGGTGCGGGTGGGCCGGCCCGGTCTGCACACCGTTCGCAACGCGGCCGGCGTGCTGGCCCTGCTCTCCCTGCTGGGACGGGACGCGGAGCGGGCGGCCGCCGGATGGGAAAATTTCGCCGGGGTCAGGCGCCGGTTGGAGGCGCGGGGGGAGGCGGCGGGAGTGAAAATAGTGGACACCTACGCCCACCACCCCACCGAAGTGTCCGCCGATCTGGAGGCGTTGCGCTCCGGGCCCCACCGTCGGTTGTGGGTGGTGTTTCAACCCCACCTCTACTCGCGCACGCGCCTGTTGGCCGGGGAGTTCGGCCGGGCCCTGTCCGGGGCGGACCGGGTGGTGGTGACCGATGTATACGGGGCCCGGGAGGAGCCGGAGCCGGGAGTGACCGGCCGGCTGGTGGCGGAGGCGGTGGGCGGGGAGGCGGGGGCCGCGGACTACGCCCCCACCCTGGAGGAGGCGGCCCGGCTGGTGGCCGCGCAGGCGGAGCCGGGGGACCTGGTGGCGACCATGGGGGCGGGGGACGTAACCCGGTTGCCCGACCTGTTGTTGGCCGGGTTGGAGGCGGAAAATGACTAGTTGGGAGGAGACGGTCGCCGCCTACGGGGTGCGGAGTCGGGTTCCCTTGGCCCCTCTCACCACCTACAAACTGGGCGGGCCCGCCCGTTGGTACTGGGAACCTCCCGACGCGGAGGCCCTGGCCGGGTTGGCCGGGGCGGCGGTCCGGAGCGGGATAAAGATCACGACGCTGGGGCGGGGCAGCAACCTGGTGGTGTCCGACGCCGGGTGGGACGGTTTGGCGATCCGGCTCGGGGACGGATTTCGCGAACTGCGCGTCTGCGGCGACCGGGGGCCGGTCCGGGCGGGGGCGGCCGTTTTCCTCCCGCAACTGGCCCGGCATGCGGCGGAACGGGGCCTGGGCGGGCTGGAGTTTTACGTGGGCATTCCGGGTACGGTGGGCGGGGCGGTGACGATGAACGCCGGCTTTTTCGGAACGGAGACGGCGGAGGTTTTGATTTCCGCCGCGGTGCTGGACATGGGCCGGGGGCGGGTGCGGGAGCGTCCGGCCGCCGACCTGGAACTGGGGTATCGGAGAAGCGCCGTCACCGCGGGCGAGGTGGTTTTATCGGCGGATTTCCGGGTCAGCCCCGGCGACCCGGCCGGTTCCGCAACCCGCATGCGGGAGGCCGTTCGCTGGCGCAAACGTCATCAGCCGGGCGGAACCCTCAATGCGGGGAGCGTGTTCCGCAATCCGCCGGGCGACCACGCGGGCCGCATCATCGACCAGCTGGGTCTGAAAGGAATGCGCCGGGGAGGGGCGCGGGTCTCCGAGCGGCACGCCAATTTTTTCACGGCCGAGCGGGGGGCCTGCGCGCAAGACGTTTACGACTTGACGTACGCGGTGCGGGAGCGGGTGCGGGAGGAAACGGGGGTGGTTTTGGAGCCGGAGCTCCGGTTTGCGGGACGGTTCGAAACCTCCGGGGGGGAGGGGGAAGAAGCGCCGTGACCATCGACCCGCGCCTGCTGCGCCGCCGCCGCAAAGTGGCCGCCGACAACGCCCGTCGGGGGATACGCCGGGCGTTGTGGACGGGGGCGGCCCTGACCTTGATAGGCGGGGCGGCCGCCCTGCTCAACTCCTCTTATTTGAGCGTGCAATCGGTGACGGTGAGCGGAGTGGTCAACGCCGGGGTGGAGCAGGCTCTGGATTTGCACCGGGTGGATGTGGGGAGGCCGATGGCGGCGATACGGCCCGGCCAGATACGGGATTCCATATTGGAGGATCCCTGGGTGAGGGCGGCTACGGTGCGCTTGCGGCTTCCCAATACGGTGGAGGTGGAAGTGGAGGAGCGCCGGGGGGTGGCGTGGGTAAGTTTGGGCGGCGAGGGATGGGCTTTGGCAGCCCTGGACGGGGTGGTGGTGGGTTACGAAGATGCCGTTCCGGAAGCGAGTCCGGTGATCCGGATAGCCACCCCCGATCCGGGTTTGGGCGGCGAAATAGACGATGATCAGGTGGTCGGATCGTTGCTGTATTTGGATTCGTTGCCGTTGTCGGTGGCTTCCCAAAGCGGCATCTACGCCGCCGGAGGTGAAATATGGTCCAAGGTCGGGGAGCGGCACATTCGCTTGGGGCCGCCCATTGAAATGGCGGAAAAAGCGAAGGCCGTGGTTTCCGTCATCAGCTTGCGCCAACCGGATGTGATCATCGACGTGATTGCCCCGGACCGGCCAGCGGTACGCGACAACCTGTTCGATTTGCTGGGGTCGAACCCTAACCTTGAACCTACACTAGAACCTGATACCAGCGATGAAAACCAGTAGTAACGGGAGGCTTGGAGAAACGTCTTGAAAATTATTCTCGCCCACACCCAGCCTTAGCCTCTATAACAAGGTTAGAAATTGAACTTGACACTCTAAAGGGGCAAGGGTAACCTGTAACTAAACCTTTAGGTCAAACAAAAAACAAACCGGATAACAGCGGACCGGCCCCTGCCGGACGAAGACAAAACCCAAACGGAAGGATCGGAAATGGTAACGGAAAGATTGCGGGAGCCCAAGAACTACATGGCGGTGATCAAGGTGGTGGGGATCGGCGGAGGCGGAATGAACGCGGTCAACCGGATGGTCGCCTCCCGGATCCGCGGGGTGGAGTTCGTAGCTATCAACACCGACGCCCAGGCCCTGCTGATGTCCGACGCCGACGTCAAGTTGGACTTCGGACGGGAAGTCACCCGCGGGCTGGGAGCCGGGGCCGATCCGGAGGTGGGGCGGGCGGCCGCCGAAGCCCATCGGGAGGAGCTGGAGGACGTGCTCACCGGTTCCGACATGGTGTTCATCACCGCAGGCGAAGGCGGCGGCACCGGCACCGGCGGAGCCCCGGTGGTGGCCGAGACGGCCCGCAACATGGGGGCCTTGACGGTGGCGGTGGTCACCCGCCCCTTCGGGTTCGAGGGCAACCGTCGTAGCGTCCAAGCCGAGAAGGGCATCGCCGACCTGCGGGAGGCGGTGGATGCGATGATCGTCATTCCCAACGACCGGTTGTTGCATCTGGTCGACAAGTCCACGACCATGTTGGACGCTTTCGAGGTGGCGGACGAAGTTCTGAAAAACGGGGTGGCGGGCATCGCCGAGTTGATCACCAAACCGGGTTTGATCAACGTGGACTTCGCCGACGTGAAAACCGTCTTGGCCGACTCCGGGAGCGCCGTGATGGGCATCGGACGGGCTTCCGGCGACGACCGGGGCATGCAGGCGGCGGAGCGCGCCATGTCCAGTCCGCTTCTGGAAACCTCCATCGAAGGGGCCCGGGGCGTGTTGCTGGCCATCGTCGGCCCGCCCGGGATGACGTTGCACGAATTGAACGAAGCCGCCCAGAAGATTCGGGAGCACACCGAGAACGAAGCCCAGATCATTTTCGGGGCGCACACCGACGAGTCCCTGGGAGAAGAAATCCAGATCACGGTGATTGCGGCCGGCCTGGACCGCAACCGGACGACGGGCCGCTCCGCGGAACCGACCGGGGTCCGACCGGCTTCGGATCGGGATATCCCCGAGGTGGACGATGACCTGTTCGACATTCCCCAGTTCGTGGAGAAGTGAGGCGGAGCGGGAGGGGGGCGGGCGATGATCATCCGTCCGCCCGGCGTGAGCGGGGCGGCATTCACCACGGCCGCCGCCGGGGACATGCTCGGGGGGGACCGGAGGGCGGTGGCGGCCCGGTTGGGAATCTCCCCGGAATGGGCCACCGCCGGCCAGCGGCACGGAACCCGGGTGCGGGAGGCGCTCGGCCCCGGCCCGGCCGGCCCCGCCGACGCCCTGATAACCTCCCGGCCCGGTTTGCCGATGGCGGTGTTCACCGCCGACTGCGCGGGGGTGGTGTTGCAGGCCGAGGGGGCGGCGGCGGTGGTGCACGCCGGGTGGCGGGGAGCGGCGCGGGGGGTGGTGTCGGCCGCCGCCCGCCGGTTGCGCCGCGTCGGTCCGGTGCGCCGGGCGGCCCTGGGGCCGATGATCGGTCCCTGCTGTTTCGAGGTGGGCGAGGAGGTGTTGCGGGCGTTGGGGGACTGGGAGGGGAGGACCAGTTGGGGCTCCCGGTCGGTGGACCTGCCCTCCGCGGTGCGCTCCCAGGTTCCGGAGGCGCGCTGGTGGTCGGCGGGGCAATGCACCCGTTGCGGGGAGGGATGGTTCTCCCATCGGGCGGACGCCACTCCCCGGCGCATGGCCGCCGTCGGGTGGTTGCCGTGACCCGGCGCCCGGAGCCCCCCGACCCCGGGGAGACGGCCCGCCGGCTGTCGGAAGTGCGGAGCCGGATGGAAGAGGCCGCCCGGCGCGCCGGGCGGCGGGCGGACGAGATCCGTTTAGCGGCGGTGGCCAAAGGCCATTCCCGGCACGCGGTGCGGGAGGCCTACCGGGCCGGGCAGCGCCTGTTCGCCGAAAGCCGCGGCCAGGAACTGGTCCGCAAAGCCGCAGAGGCCCCGCAGGATGCGGAATGGCATTTCATCGGGCCCTTGCAGACCAACAAGGTGCGCTTGGTGCGTCCCCGGGTCGCCTTGCTCCATTCCCTGGACCGGCCCCGGCTGTTGGAAACATGGTTGGGGGGCGATGCGGCCCCGCCGGCCCTTATGCAGATCAACATAGGCGAAGAACCGCAGAAGGGGGGCGTGTCCCCGGCGGAGGCGGCGCAGGTGTTTGAAAGGTGGGAGGAGAAGGGGGCCGACCTGCGGGGGTTGATGGCCATCCCCCCCCAAGGGGGAAATCCCGAATCAGCCCGGCCGCACTTCGCTAGAATGCGGGAAATAAAGGACCGGTTGTCGGCCCGGGTCGGACGTTCGCTTATCCTGAGCCTGGGAATGACCGACGACTTTGAAGTAGCCATCGAGGAAGGTTCCACCCTGATCCGGGTGGGACGGGCTATCTTTGGTCCGCGAATAGGCGATTAGCCGGTAAAGAGGCGGTGCATGAGCGCTTGGAAAAGGATGATGCTGGCCCTGGGGCTGGTGGATGAATACGAGCAGGATGACGAAGGGTCCCCCCGCCGGGCGCCGGGCGCGGGACCCTCGCCGCCCGGGCAGGCCCGCCCCCGGCAACATCCGCCGACCCGGCCGCCGATGCCGCCCCAGGCGGGCTCCGTTCGTCCCGGAACCCAGCCCGGTCCCGCTCCCCCGATAACGCGTGCCGGCGGAGTCCCCACCGCCGGCGTCGGTCCCCGTCCGGGGAGCGGTCCCCGGTCCGGGGTGGTGTTACGTCCCGGCACCGGTGTTCGGGAAACCACCGCGCCCCGGGCGGTGGTGATCGAAGCCCGGGAGATAGAAGACGCCAAGCGGATCGCCGACTCCATTAGGGAGCGCGTGCCGGTGGTGGTGGATTTGAGGTCCGCCGAGCCGGAAATGGCGCGCCGGGTGGTGGATTTTTCCAGCGGGTTGACCTACGCCTTGGACGGCGCTGTCAAAAAGACGGCGAAGGGGGTGGTTCTGGTCAGTCCCCCGCGGGTGGAACTTTCCTCCCGGGAGGTGCGCCGCCTGGCCGCCCTGGGTCTGTACGAAACCGACTCCTGAGAGGCGAGGTTGCTCCGTCGGGATGATTTTGAGCCTGGTCTGCATCGCCCTGCAACTGTACGCGCTGGCCGTGGTGGCCCGCATCGTCCTGTCCTGGGTCAGGGTTCCGTCCGACCATGCCGTGGGGCGGATCAACTCCCTGCTGTCGGTGATCGTGGACCCGCCGTTGCGGGTGATCCGCGGCGTTGTGCCGGAAATTCCCATCGGTTCCGCCCGATTGGACCTGTCCCCGATGATCCTGTTGCTGGCGGCGATCTTGGTGCGACAGGTGATTTGTTAATCGTGTAAAGTTCGGGAAATGAACCTCAGCACCCAAGACGTCGAACAGGTCAAGTTCCGGGTGGCCCTGCGGGGCTACGCCGAGGACGAGGTGGATATTTTCCTGGATCAAGTGGCGGACACGATCAGCGACCTGAACCGGAGGCTGGACGAGGCGCAAGGGGAGATACGGGAGTTGCGGGAAGCGGAGGACCGGCGCCGGCGCCGGGAAATGGAAATGCGGGACTCCCCGCTGCCCGCCCCCCCGCTTACTCCCCCGTTGCTCGGCGAGGAGCAACCGCCCCCGCCCGCGGCCCCCGGCCCGGTCGAGCCCCCTCCGCCGACGGAACATCAAGCGACGGAACATCACGACTTGCCCACGCAGGTGATCGAGCCGGAGGGACCCGCTCCCGCTCCGCCGGGGGAGTCGGGGGAATCCGCGGACCGTCCGTATCCGCAGTGGGGGGATCCCGCCCCCTGACCCGGTACGCCCGGGTTGCGCCTTAGCGGGCTCCGTCTTCGCCGATCCGCACTTTCAGCAGGGACTCTCCCACCCGGCGTTCCCAAACCCCCGGCCGGTCGGCGGGCGACTCCTGCTCCAGTTGCGGATCGGCGTTCAAACCGGCGGCCAGCACCTCCCCGGCTATGAACCCGGAGTGGGAGGCGATGGCCGCCGCCAGGCGCTCATCGGCCGTGTGGTAATCCACCCGGATCCGGTCGGTCACTTGCAGGTCCATTTCCCGCCGTATGTTCTGGATGCGGGACACCACCTCCCGGGCCAGCCCCTCCGCAATCAACCCGGGCGCGGGCTCAATGTCCAACGCCACCGAGACCGCGCCCTCGGAAGCCACCGCCGTCCCCGGACGGGGGGTGCGGATCACCGCTACCTCCCCGGCGCGCAGGCGATGGCCGCCCACCGTCATCTCCCCGGTTGCCAGGAAATCGGCCAACTGCTCGCCGGAGGCCGCGGCCAACTCCCGGGCCAGATTTTTAACTTCCTTCCCCAAACGGGGGCCCAGGGTTTTGAAGTTCGGCTTGGCGCTCAGTTCCACCACCGACGATTCATCGGCGGAAACGTCGATCCGTTTCACGTTCAGTTCCTCGGCGATCACCGACCGGTGGCGCTCCACCGCCGCCGCAATGTCCGGGTCGCCGGTGAGCACGGTCAGCGCCGCCGCCGGACGGCGCACCCCCACCGAATGCCGGATGCGCAACGACCGGCCCAGCCGCACCACCTGCCGGGCCGTCGCCATGGAACGCTCCAGGTCGGCGTCGATCAGTTGCGGGGACTCTTGCGGGAAGTCGGTGTGATGGACGGTGGAAACATCCGGCGCCAGGCCCAGGTGGATTTCATCGGTGATGAAAGGGAGCACCGGGGCCAGCAGGCGGCTGAAGGCGGTCAGGGCCTCGTAGAGGGTGGCGAAGGCGGACAGTTTGTCCCGCTCCGATTCCGGTCCGCCTTCCCCCCGGCTGCGCCAAAACCGCCGTCGCGAGCGGCGCACGTACCAGTTGGTCAGGTCGTCCACGAACCCCAAGGCCGGCCCCACCACCGAATACAGGTAGTAGCCCTCCATCAGGGAGTTGGTCTGCGCGATGAGGCTCTGCAGCATGCTGATGATCCAGCGGTCGATTTCCGGACGCTCCCCCGGGGCGGGCGCCCCTCGCAGATCCTGGAAAGTGATGCCGTCCGCTTCGGCGTAGGTGGTGAAAAAAGAGTAGGTGTTCCAGAAGGGGAGGATTACGGTGCGCACCACGTCCCGGACGCCGTCTTCGGAGAAACGCACCGGCTCGGCTCGCAACACCGGGGAGTTGATCAGGTAGGCCCGCACCGCATCCCCCCCGTATTTGTCCATCACCTCCAAAGGTTCGGGATAGTTTTTGAGCCGCTTGGACATTTTCCGGCCGTCCCCGGCCAGGATCAGCCCGTTGACCACGCAGTTGCGAAAGGCGGCCCGGTCGAAAAGGGCGGCGCTCAGGACATGCAGGGTGTAAAACCAGCCCCGGGTCTGGTCCAGGCCTTCGGCGATGAAATCGGCCGGGAAGCCGCGCTGGAAACGATCCCGGTTCTCGAACGGGTAATGCAGGTAGGCGTAGGGCATGGACCCCGACTCGAACCAGCAGTCCAGGACTTCGGGCACCCGCCGCATGGTCCCCAGGGTCCCGGGGCAGTCCGGGCAGGGGAAAGTCACCCGGTCGGCCACATGCTTGTGCATATCGTCCAGCCACACCCCGGATCGCTCCCGCAACTCCTCCCGCCCGCCGAAGCATTCCCGGCGCCCGCATCCGGCGCATTCCCATACCGGGATGCAACTGCCCCAGTAGCGGTTGCGGGACACCGCCCAGTCGCGCGCTTCTTCCAGCCAGTTGCCGAACCGGTGCGACCCGACCCGCTCCGGCACCCAGTGCACGGTGCGGTTCAGTTCCGCCATCCGGTCGCGGATTTGCTCCACCCGCACGAACCAGGTGGGGATGGCCTTGTAGATGAGGGGGGTGTCGGTGCGGTAGCAGTACGGGTAGGAGTGCGTGATGCGTTCGCTTTTCAGCAGGGCCCCGGAGTCGGCCAGCATTTCGATTATTCGCTCTTCGGCTTCGTGCACATGGATTCCGGCCAGCTCCGGGATCTGGTCGGTGAACCTGGCTTCGGAGTCCACCGGGTCCACCAGGGACCCGATTCCGGCCGCGGACAGGGCGTAGAAGTCCTCCTCCCCGTAGGCGGGGGACATATGCACCAGGCCGGTGCCCTCGGCGGTGGACACTTCGTCGCCGGCGATGACCCGGAAGGCTCCTTTTTCCTCTTCCCGGGCGAAGTAGGGGAAAGCGGGACGATAGACGGCCCCCAGCATTTCCGAGCCGCGGGCGGCGGCGACCGGCGGGGGCGGGTCCTCCCACACCGCGGAGATCAGATCGGCGGCCGTCCAATAGCGCTTCCCGTCTATTTCCACCGCCGCGTATTCGGCGTCCACGGCCGCCGCCACCGCCAGGTTGCTGAGCAACGTCCACGGGGTGGTGGTCCACACGACTAGATAGTCGCCCGCCCGCACCGGCCCGGCCCCCGCCGCAACTTCCAGCCGCACCGTCACCGCCGGGTCTTCCACCTCCCGGTATCCGCCCAGGCTGACCTCGAAGTTGGACAGGGTGGTGCCCGCCGCCCACGAGTAGGGGAGCACCTTGAAGTCGCGGTACACCAGGTCCTTGTCCCACAAGGCCCGGAACACCCACCACACGCTTTCCATGAACTCGGGGTCCATTGTTTTGTAGTCGTTTTCAAAGTCCACCCACCGTCCGATGCGGCGGGTGATCTCCTCCCATTCCTCGGTGGTTACCTCCACCATTTCCCGGCAAGCCTCGTTGAAGCGGTCCACCCCGAACTCTTCGATGCGGCGGGGTCCGGATACTCCCAGCCGTTTCTCCACTTCCATTTCGATGGGCAGTCCGTGGGTGTCCCAACCGAAACGGCGCTCCACCCGGTATCCCCGCATCGTCCAGTAGCGGGGCACCACGTCTTTGATCACCCCGGCCAGGATGTTGCCGTAGTGGGGGCTCCCGGAGGCGAAGGGAGGACCGTCGTAGAAAGTAAATTCGCGATCGGCGGGGCGCATCTCCACCGAGACGCGGAAGGCGTCCCCCTCGTCCCACCGTTGCTGCACCCGGGCCTCCAACGCTTTCAGATCCACCGCCGGGTCCACTCGGCGGAAGTCCGAGCGGGGCGGGGCCGGCGGCGGCGGGTTTTCTATTTCCGGCAAACGCTCCTCCTGGTCGGGGATGGATAACATCGTAGTCAAAAGTGCGTTGGTTGCGTTAATTATCGGCGCCGCCCAACTACCTGCTAGATTTGGCGGTTCGTTCCCCCGGTGGGAGGTCAGTGATGGTGCGCCGTAAACAACTTGCCGAGTCCACGGTTCTCAGATTCAAGCGGAAGCTGAAAGAAGAGGAAACCCGTCTCGTGCGGGTGATCGAGGCGCATGAGGCGGAACGGGCGGGGGTGCGGCTGTCTGAAACTTCGGCGGAGCGCAGTCCCGACCCCGAATCCGCCGAGGGCGGTTCCATGGCCTTTGAGTTCGAAAAGGAACTGTCGGTGGACCGCAACTCCCGCGATTTGCTGATGCAGGTCCGGCAGGCTTTGGAGTTGATCGAGGAAGGGAAGTACGGAAATTGCCTGAGTTGCGCCCGGCCGATTCCGGTAGCCCGCCTGCGGGTGATCCCGCACACCGCCCTTTGCGTGGCGTGCGCCTCGCGGCGACGCTGAACCGCAAACGGATCCGGGCCGTCCTGATCGGCTCGGGAGTGGTTGCGGCCGACCAGTTGACCAAGTGGTGGGCGAGGTCGTCCTTGGCGGACGGGGAGACGGAGCTGATTGACGGTTTCCTGCGGTTTTACCTGGTGGAGAACCGCGGTTCGGCATTTTCCCTCTTCCAGGGGGGAGGTCCGGTGTTGGCGTTTGCGGCCATGGCGGCGGCGGCGTGGCTGGTGAAACTGGCCGGGCGGGCCGAAACCCGCCTCGGGTTGACCGCCCTGGGTTTGATCCTGGGCGGGGCGGTGGGCAACCTGACGGATCGGATCTTCAAGGCCGGGGGCTCGTTTCTGGGCGGTTCGGTGACCGACTTCATCGACTTCTCGTTTTGGCCGACTTTCAACCTGGCCGATTCGGCCATCACGGTGGGGGTGGCGCTGTTGCTGTGGACGCACCGTCCCGCTCGGTGATCGTTCCGGGGCGCCTGGCCGGTCGGCGCCTGGATGCGGCGTTGGCCGAGTTGGCCGGGATCAGCCGCACCCGGGCCAAGCGTTTGTTGGAGTCGGGGGAGGCGGCGGGGGAGGGGGGGCCGTTGCGTGCGGCGGGACGGGCGGAGGAGGGGATGGTGGTGCGTTATCGTCTGCCGCCTCCGCCCCGGGTGGCGGCGGCGGAGATCGAGTTGTCGGTGTTGTACGAGGACGAGGATTTGGCGGTGGTGGACAAACCGGCGGGGATGGTGACGCATCCCGGTCCCGGCCATTGGGATGACCGCACCCTGGTGTCGGCGTTGCTGCACCGTTGGCCGCAGGCGGAGGGAGTGGGTTCCGAGCCGCGGTGGGGGATCGTGCACCGGTTGGACAGGGACACTTCGGGGGCGATGGCGGCGGCTCTCACCCCCCGGGCTCACCGGGGTTTGACGGAGGAGCTGGCCGCCCGCCGTGTGGAGAGAAAGTACCTGGCGCTGGCGCACGGGTTGTTTGCGACTCCGACCGGAACCATCGACGCCCCCCTGGACCGGCGGCGGTCCCGCCGTTTCGCATCCGCCTCCGGCAAACCGGCCATAACCCATTACCGGCGCGTCGCGCAGTGGGCGCGCCCCGACCTGTCGCTGTTGGAGGTAGCTCTGGAAACGGGCCGCACCCATCAGATTCGGGCGCATCTGGAGTCCATCGACCGCCCGGTGGCGGGCGACCCGGTGTACGGGCGCCCGGCCCCGGCGGGGGCCGATCCGGGACGGACATGGCTCCATTCCCGCCGCCTGTCTTTCCGGCACCCGGCGACCGGACGGCCCGTTCAGGCCGTCGCCCCCCTCCCCGCCGACCTGCGGCGAAGCCTGCGCCGCCTGGGCCCGCCTCATTCGGGAACCCTCCCCCCGGATTAGGCGGCTTCGCCATTAGCCCCCGTCCCCGCCTAGCGGTTTGCGCTAGAAATCCAGCCACTTTCGTTGCATGATTCTCTTTTTGAGATAATCCATCGGACGGTCGCCTTTGGTTGAATTACAGTTGCCGCACAGCAGTTGCAGGTTGTCGGGGTGGTCGGTTCCGCCTTTGGAAACCGCTATTTTGTGGTCGATTTGCAGATGTTGGCGGCCGAATGGTTCTCCGCATCCGGCGCAGTCTCCGTCTTGGGCTTTGTACATTTTCCCGTGTAGCTGGTTTCTCCATTTGCCGGTTAGCGGTTTGATTTCCCCGAGGTCGGTGCGGTGGGGAGGATGATCAAAGTAGGTGATGGCAGGTACGCTTCCTTGTTCCAGTCGTCCCTGAGACGCTTGTTTGTCCAGCCGTTCCTTGACCAGTTCGTAAGCTTTAGCCGACACGTCAATTCCGATCCATCGCCGGTCATGCAAGTGGGCGGCCACGCAGGTGGTGGCGCAACCGCAAAACGGGTCCAACACCAGATCGCCGGGATGGGATGAAACTTTGACGATCCGTTCCAACAAGGCCAGCGGTTTTTGAGTAGGATAGTCCACTCGTTCTTCTTTCTTTCTTCCCACCGGGCTCATCCCGTCCCTGTCCTCCAGCCAGTAATCCTCGGATACTTTTCCTCTCTTCCGATATTCCTCCACCCGGTCCGGGGTGAGAGCCCCCCCTATCCCCCCGGGCTGTTCCCGCTGATGCTGGATGTTGAGGCGTTTATAGGGAATACGAGCGGCGTCTTTATTAAAAGCGGCTTTTTGCCTGGTATCTTTGACGTAGAACAGGATAGTATCGTGTTTGCGGGGAAACCAGCGAGTGGTTTTTCCAGGTCCCGTATAGCACCAGACTATTTCGTTGCGAAAGTTTTGGTATCCGAAGACGGCGTCGAGCAGTCCGCGTAGCAGGTAGTTGGCGGTGGGGTCGCAGTGCAGGTACAGGCTGGCGGCGGGTTTCATTATTCTGTGAATTTCGACGAGGCGCACCGCCATGAATATCAGATACCATTTGGCGGAGCGCGACCCGATGCCTTCGACAGAGCTGATGTAGCGATACAAATGGGGGTGGGTGTCGGCCAGCTCCAGGTGTTGGTGCGACTTGACGGTGTCTTCGTGCCAGATATCGGCGAAGGACGCTCCTTCGGCTTTGCCGCCGACGGGGGCGTGGAATTGTTTGCCCTTGTTGAACGGGGGGTCCAGATAGACCAGATCAACGGTTTCGCTGTTCATGCCCCGCATTACGTCGAGGTTGTCGTAGCAGAAGATGGCGGGGATCGGGAACTGGGGTTGATGGGCGGCCATTTGGGTTTCCTCTCTGTCGGTCGCTCCCGGCGGGTTGCGGGCCCGGGTGCGGGGTCATCGTTCAAGTTACAAGCCCGGTGTGACATTTCCCCGCACCGCGCAAAAAGCGCTGGGCATCAGGTTAGGCGACG
This sequence comes from Candidatus Spongiisociaceae bacterium, assembly GCA_965243835.1. Classification (GTDB taxonomy): domain Bacteria; phylum Actinomycetota; class Acidimicrobiia; order Spongiisociales; family Spongiisociaceae. The sequence goes on along the minus strand of OZ251578.1, from coordinate 1,650,488 downwards.
GCGGGGGCGGAGGCGGTAAATAGGCCTCCGGTTGCCACCCGGAAAAAATAGCGGGGGCGGGTGCTAGAATAGAGTATGCGTCGGATCGCAGTATGCGCGCTGGTTCTTGTGGCGCTGGTCGCCGTCGGGGCGGCCGGGGCGCAGGAGGAAAGCGCCGAGGAGGTCAACGCCGAGGAAGAAAACCGGCAATGCCCGGATTCCCCCGCGGCTTCCGGCTTCACCGACATCGCCCGCCTCAGCGGGGAGTCGCAATCGGCCATCGCCTGCATTGTCCGTTTCGGGGTCGCCAGGGGGGTGACCGCCGACGTTTTTGCGCCCGCGGCGCCGGTCACCCGCGCCCAGATGGCCCGGTTCCTGATCCGCACCGCCCGCGCCCTCGGCGTCGACCTGCCCGAAGATCCGGTTTCCCCTTTCACCGACATCGCCCACCTGGGTGAGGAAACCCGCACCGACATCGCCCTGTTGCGCGCATTGGGCGTCACCCGGGGGACGGACGCCGACCTCTTCAACCCGGATCGCACGGTCCCCCGCGGACAGATGGCCCGGTTCATCCACCGTTTGCTGCTCAAGGCGCGGGTCTCTTTCCCGGAAACGGCCGTTGCGTTCGCCGACCTGCCCGATCCGGAGGCGGAGCTGACCCGGGCCGCCGGACAACTGGCCGCGGCCGGAATAATGCCCGGGGCCGCCCCCGGCGAGTTTCGGCCCGCCGCCGCCGTCACCCGGGAGGATATGGCCCTGTTCCTTTCCCGTTCCCTGGAAGCGGGGGATGCTTCGCCGGCGCTTTTGAGCATGACGGTGGAACCCGATCGCCTGTCGGTGACGGGGTTCTCCACCGTCACCATCACCGTCCGCCGACCCAACGGCGACCCCTATCCCGGGTTGCTGGTGGACGTGTTTGCGGTGGAAAGGCTGCACAGCGACGGGCTGTGCCGGTTGGATGCGGGGGCCAGAATCAACGGGATCGACCCCGGCACTTCGGCGGACTGCCAAATCGATCACGCCGATCCCCGCACCGACTCTTCGGGCCGGGTGGTGGTCGGCTTGTCCCACTCTCCCGATCCCGGCGTGAACCTCCTGTACGCCTGGGTGGGGGAGGAGGGGGAGGTGTTCGACGCCGACCTGGTGAACAACGAAACGTCGGCCCCGGTGGTGTGGCGCGCCGTCCCCGCCGAACTGGTGGTGACTTCTCCCGCCGGGGCCGATTACGAAGAAGAGGTGACGATCACCGCCCGGCTGAAGGGCTCCACGCTGTCCCGGCAACGCATCGTGATGCAGGTGATCCGCGACGACTTGGCGGTGCACACCCTGGAAAGGACCGTTTCCGGAATCCAAACCGCCTCTTTCCGCTACACGGGCCCCGACGAGCCGGCGAATTTCGCCCGCACCGTCACCGACACTATTCGCGTGTTTTGGGACCGCAACGGCAACGGCCTGCACGACGGCCCGGCCGAGTTGTTCCAGGAAAGACCCCTGATCTGGTCGTAGAAAGGCGCCCCGAAGGTCAATTCCGACCCGGAAAGGAACGGAAATGCGCGGCGGTCGGCTGATAATTGCAACTCTGGTTCTGGCGGCGGCCGCTTGCGGGGGTTCCGCCTCCGGCGACGCCGCCCCGCAATCCGAACCCTCCCTGTACTCCTATTTCGGTTTCGACCCCGACGATCCGGAAGCGGCGGCGGCCCGCTCCCTGCAATTGGAGCGCCGTCGCCAGGAGCTGGTGGCCTCCTGCATGGCCGAAGCCGGTTTTGAGTACATTCCGGCGGTTAATCCGGGACTGGGCGTCGTCACTTTCCGGGATGCGGCCACAGAGGCGGAAGAAGTCCGCAATCGGGGGTTCGGCGTCAGCATTCGGGAGGACCGGACATCCGACAGGCCGGGGCCGGAATGGGTGAACCCCAACGACGCCATTTGGGAAGGTCTGTCCGGGTCGGAACGGGAGGCGTACGAAGCGGCCTTATGGGGGTCGGGAGCGACGGTTGAGACCGTAGCGTATGTTGAGGAGCAAGCCCCCGCCGCCGGTCCGCCGCCGGCGGACGGGACGCCCTCCGCGGGCGGAGAGTCGATCCAGGTTGCGGAGGAGGCCGGGGAAGAAGCCCCGGTCGCCGTTGCGGAGGAAGAGGTATCGGATGATTTCCGGGCCGACGGATGCGATGCGGACGCCGCCCGGGAAATTTACGAGGTGGACGATCGGCTGTTCCGCGAGTTGCAACCCGGATTGGAGGAAATGAACCAACGGGTGACGGCGGACCCGCGGGTGGCGGAAGCGGCGGAGGGATGGACCCGGTGCATGTCCGAACGGGGTTATCCCTACCGGGATGAAGACGAGTTGTACCAGAAAGGAGTGGCTGATCTGGAAACGAGGTACCGCGCGTTGGTCCCCGTTGCGGAACCGTTCGCGGGTTGGTCGGAGGAGGAAATAGAGCGTTTTTGGGCGGAAAGCAGCGGGGAGCAGGTAGACGATTTCTTCGCCGCCGCGGATCTGAGGGTGCGGCAGGAGGCGGATCAGGAGGCTTTGGCCGCCTTGCAACAAGAGGAACGGGACCTGGCGGCGGCCGACTTTGCCTGTTCGCAACAACGGGACGCGGTTTGGAACGCGGTGCGCGTGGAACACGAGACGCGGTTTATCCGCGATAACCGGGAGGTTCTGGAACAAGTACGGGAGTCCGCGTCGGGAACGGACCGATGATCGGGGGGCTACCGCGCCATGGCGCAGATAAAAACGGGGATGTGGCATACTTAAGGAGATGGCTCGCTCCGCCGGTAAGCGGTTCTTCGCAAGGGGCCACGAACGAAAGGGGAAAGTTATGAGCCGGTCTCTGGTTTTGGCGCTCGGGTCGGCGTTGCTTCTGTTCGTAGCCGCTTGCGGTTCCGGAGCCGCGACGGACGTTTCCGCTCCCGCCGAGACGGGAAGCGGGTCGCAGGCGGAAACCACCACCACCGTTGCCACTACGGCCGCGGAGGAGGCGGAGGATTCCGGAGCCGACCCCGAATCTTTGAACGCCTTCTTCGGTTTCGATCCCAACGACCCGGACGCTTCGCAGGAGCAACTCCGGCGGTGGCAGATGAGCCAGCAGGAACTGATCGCCGTCTGCATGGCCAACCAGGGTTTCGAATACGTGCCCGCGGTGGCCCCCGGCAACGTCGACGTTCTCGCCCTCGACGATGAGCAGTACGCCCGGGAGCAGGGGTTCGGCATCAGCACCAGATACAACACCGTTGCAGAAAATCAGGCCGAACAGTGGGTGGACCCCAACGGGGCCATCGTGGCGGCGATGTCCGACTCGGAAGAAGCCGCCTACTACACGGCTTTATACGGCGAAGAAACCGGGCTGGAGGCGGGGGCCGAAGAGTCGGACGCCACCTTTTGGGGAGGGGGATGCCAAGGGGAAGCCGCGCAGGAGGTTTTCGGCCAGGCCGACGCGATTTTCCAGGACTTGGAACCCCTGTTGACGGATCTGCAGGAGCGGGTGGAAGCCGATCCCCGGTTGGCGGACGCCGATCAGAGGTGGACCGCCTGCATGTCCGACCGGGGTTACGACTACGATGACGCCGACGATTTGTTCGACACCGCCATACCCGATCTGCAGAACCGCTATCAGGAGATTGTGGGACAAGCCGACCCCTTCGCCGGTTGGACGGATGAGCAGATACAGGAGTTTTACGCCAACAACAACCCGCAGGAAATTCAGGATTACTTCGACCAGTTCGCGGAACAGGCCCGTCAGGAGGTGGACGAGGAAGCGGTGGCGTCCCTGCAACAGGAGGAGATCGCCTTGGCGACGGCCAACTACGAATGCGGGGAGGAGCGGCGGACAATTGAGCAAGAAGTGACCGCCGAATTGGAGAAGGATTTCATCCGCGAGAACAGGGACGCCCTGATCAGGGCCCGCGACTCTCTGGATGTGGGTTGATTTGACCGGCGGAGTCGGGCGATGAAACGCGGCCTGTCGGTCACCGTCGTGGTTTTGGTGGTGGCGGTGTCCGCCGGGGCGGGATGGTGGCTGGGACGGGGCATCCGTTCCCCGGCCCAGATAGCCGCCGAGGCCGAACCGCCGGAAGCGTCGCTGATCACCGTGCAGGTGGAACGCACCGAGCTGTCGGCCAACGTGATCACCCGGGCCGACGTCGGCTACGATGATCCGGCCATTCTCTCCTTGGGCGGCTCCCTGGGCGGGGTGACCGGGAGCCTGGTGGTGACCGCTGTCCCCGAACGGGGGGAGGAGCTGACGGAGGGGGAAGCGGTGATTGAAATAGCCGGCCGGCCGGTTTTCCTGTTGGAGGGCCCGATTCCGGTGTTCCGGGATATGCGTCCCGGCGCGGTCGGCCCCGATGTGTTGCAAGTGGAACAGTCCCTGGTCCGCCTCGGGTTTTTATCGGAGGAGGCCGACCAGGTTTGGAACGATGACACCGAGGCGGCGGTGGAAGCCTGGTACCAGGACCGGGGATACCAGGCCAACGGGATCAGCGAACAGGAGGAGACCGCCCTCAAGACGGCCCGCAACCGGGTGAAAACCGCCGACGACGCTCTGCGCTCCGCCCGTAAAGCCCTGACCGACGCCGAGGAAGGCCCCACCGAGACGCAGGTTCGTCAGGCGCGGGCGGCGGTGGCTTCGGCGCAGGCGAATTGGGATGGGATTGACGCTACGGTGGCGGCGTCGGACGCGGCGGCTCGGCAGACTTTGGAGGACGCGGAGCAGGCGGTGCGGGATTTGGAGGCCGGTCCCACCGAGACGCAGGTTCGTCAGGCGCGGGCGGCGGTGGCTTCGGCGGAGGCGAATTGGGATGGGATTGACGCTACGGTGGCGGCGTCGGACGCGGCGGCTCGGCAGACTTTGGAGGACGCGGAGCAGGCGGTGCGGGATTTGGAGGCCGGCCCCAGCGATACCCGGGTTCGTCAGGCGCGGGACGCGGTGGCCGCCGCCGAAAGAAACTTGCGCATCACGGAGAGCCGGACGGCCGATGAGGACGCGGCCGCCGCCGCGGCGGTGTTGGATGCGGAACGGGCCCGGGAGACCGCCGCCCGCGCCTACGCGGAGGCGGACAGCAACCAGCAGAGCGCCCGGATGGGGGTGCACCCGGAGACCGGCAACGTTCCCACCGCCGGTCAGTTGGAAAGGTTGCGGCTGGCGACGGACGCCGCCCGCATGCAACTGGAGAAAGCGGAGAAGGCGATAACCGACGCCCGGGACGCGTTGCGGGAGCGCCCCATGCAGGCCGAATCCGATCTGCGGACGGCCCGCAACGGCTTGTTGAACGCGCAGGACGCTTTGGACGAGTTGCTTGATCCGCCGGATGGGGAGCAGCGTTTGGAGAAAGCCCGGCGGGCGGTGGCCGATGCCCGGGCGGCGGTGGGGCGGCGTCCGGCTTTGGCCGGGATTGAGCGCGACGAGGCGCGTAACCGGTTGTTGAACGCGCAGGACGCTTTGGACGAGTTGCTTGATCCGCCGGATGGGGAGCAGCGTTTGGAGAAAGCCCGGCGGGCGGTGGCCGATGCCCGGGCGGCGGTGGGGCGGCGTCCGGCTTTGGCCGGGATTGAGCGCGACGAGGCGCGTAACCGGTTGTTGAACGCGCAGGACGCGCTGGACGAACTTTTGAAACCGCCCGACCTGACCGCTTTGCAACGTCAAGCGGACGAGTCCGAAGCGGATTTGGAAACGGCCCGCAACGACTTGGACAAGTTGGAGAAGGAGTACGGGATCTGGATTCCGGCCGGGGAGGTCATTTTCCTGAAACGGACGCCGGTGCGGGTGGACGCCATCACCTCCGAGTTGGGAAGCCGGGTCAGCGGCGGGTTTATGACCGTGACCGGCTCCGACTTGGCGGTGCGGGGTTCGGTGCTGGTGCGGGACGTGTCGCTGGTGGGGGAAGGCGGCGAGGCCCGGATTGAGGACGCGTCGCTGACCGAACCGATTCCGGGTTCCATCCGCCTGCTGGAAAACCGGCCCGGCACCCGCAACGTGGCCAGCGACCGGCATTATATGGAGATCACCGCCACCGGGGAAATACCGGACGACCTGGTGGGTAAAAACGTGCGCATCGTGATACCGGTGGGGGGCACCGCGGGCGAGGTGTGGGCGGTTCCCGCCGCCGCCCTGTCCGCCACCGCCGACGGGGCCGTCCGCGTCGAGATCGCCGGGGAAGACGGCTCCACCCGGTTCGTGGAAGTGGAACCCGGGCTGTCGGCCCAGGGCCTGGTGGAGGTAACCCCCCTGGACGGGGAGATCGCCGTCGGCGACCGGGTGGTGGTGGGGGCGGCCTCCGGTGAGTGAGGAGCTGGTCCGACTGGAGGGGGTGGGTCGCACCTTTCGCTCCGGGGAGGTGGAGGTGCGCGCCCTGCGCGCCGCCGACTTGGCCGTCAACCGGGGCGACTACATGTCCATCGTGGGGCCGTCGGGGAGCGGCAAATCCACGTTGCTCAACATCATCGCCCTGTTGGATCGCCACACCAGCGGCCGTTACCGGTTCGAGGGGCTGGACGTGTCCCGCCTGTCGGAGGGGGAACGCACCGGCCTGCGCGCCCATCGCATAGGGTTCGTTTTCCAGTCTTTTCACCTGCTTTCCCACCGCACCGTCCTGGAAAACGTGATCCTGTCCATGTTGTACGGGAACGTGCCCCGCGCCGAGCGCCGCCGGCGGGCCCTGGCCTCCTTGGACAGGGTGGGGTTGACCGAGCGGGCCGGTTTTCTCCCCTCCCGGCTGTCCGGAGGGGAGCGGCAACGGGTGGCCATCGCCCGGGCCATCGTCACCCGCCCGCCCATACTGTTGTGCGATGAGCCGACCGGCAGCCTGGACAGCGCCACCAGCGAATCGATACTGGAACTGTTCGAGGAGTTGCGGGGCGACGGGCTGACGATCGTCGTGGTGACCCACGATCCGCTGGTCAGCGCCCGGGCGGAGCGGGTGATCAGCATGCACGACGGACGGGCCTCGGAAGAGGCGGCGTGAGCGGAATTCCCCGTTCCCGGCTTCGTCTGCGGGACCTGTTCGCCGAGGCGCTGGCCGGGTTGTTCACCCGTCCCGGACGTTCGCTTTTGACCGCGCTGGGGGCGGTGTTGGGGATCGCGGCCCTGGTGGCCACTTTGGGGGTGGCGGACACGGCCGGCAACCAGATCGTGGCCACCTTCGACGAGTTGTCGGCCACCTCGGTGGTGCTCACCACCGAAGGAGGGTTTTCGGGGGCCAACCGGCGGCTGTCCCTGCCCTGGGATTCGGAGCAGCGGTTGACCCGGTTGAACGGGGTGGTGGCGGCCGGGTCCATGGCGGAGGTGGGGTTGGGGGACGACCTGGTGCGGTCGGTGCCCATCAACGACCCGTTGGGGCAGACCGAGTTTCAGATTTCGATGATCGCCGCCTCCCCGGGAATCTATCCGGCTTCGCGGGGGCGCCTGGCCACCGGCCGCTGGTACGACCTCGGCCATTCGGAGCGGGAGGACCGGGTGACGGTGCTCGGGGCGGGGGCGGCCCGGCGCTTGAACGTGACCCGGGTGGATCAGCAACCGGTGGTGTTCGTGGGGGACGTGAGTTTCGTGGTGCTGGGCATTCTGGCTCGTGTGGAACGGCAACCGGAGTTGCTGAACGCCCTGATCGTGCCGGAGGGGACGGCCCGCAAACTCTACAATCTGGAGTCGCCCACCACCATCCAGATCCGCACCGAGGTGGGGGCGGCCCCGCTGATCGCCGCCCAGGGGCCGATTGCGGTGTCCCCCGACGACCCGTCCATCATACGGGTGCAGGCCCCGCCCGAACCGGACGATTTGCGGGAGGACGTGCAACAGAACGTGAACGCCCTGTTTCTGATTCTGGGGGGCGTGTCGCTGTTGGTGGGCGGGATCGGGATCGCCAACGTGACCCTGGTGTCGGTGCTGGAAAGGGTGGGGGAGATCGGCTTGCGCCGGGCTTTGGGGGCGGGGCGCCGCCATATCGCCTACCAGTTTCTGCTGGAGTCGACCGGGGTGGGTTTGTTCGGCGGGGCGGTGGGGGCCTCGTTGGGGGTTCTGACGGTGGTGGCGGTGTCCGCCGCCCGCACTTGGACGCCGGTGCTGAACCCGCTGATACCGGTGGGGGCGCCGTTGCTGGGGGCGGTGGTGGGGCTGTTGGCCGGCTTGTATCCGGCGTTGCGGGCTTCCCTCTTGGAGCCGGTGGAGTCGTTGCGGGCCGGCGCCGCCTGATCCTGATCCGGCGGGGCGTGCCGCACTATCCTGGGAGGTTATGAACCCCGAACAGCAGGCGGAGCGGTTGTTGCGCGGCGCGGATACGTTTCTCCCGGAGGAGGAGTTGGCGGCCCGGCTCGGAGAAGGTCGGCCGTTGCGGGTGAAACTGGGTTTGGACCCCACCGCGCCCGCGGTTACTTTGGGGTGGGCGGTGGCTTTGCGCAAACTCCGCCAGTTTCAAGACTTGGGGCATACCGCGGTGCTGATCGTGGGGGATTTCACCGCCCGGGTGGGGGATCCGAGCGGTCGTTCGGAGGCCCGCCCGCAGCTGACCGCCGAGGAAGTGTCCGGGCACGCGGCGGCGGTGCTGGGGGAGTTCCGCAAGATACTGTCGGAGGACAACCTGGAGATTCGCCGCAACTCGGAGTGGCTGGGCGGGTTGGATATGACCGACGTGTTGCAGCTGACTGCGATGACCACTTTGGCGCAGATGCTGGAGCGGGACGACTTCGCGCAGCGTTTTGCGGCGGAGCGTCCGATTTCCCTGATGGAGTTCATGTATCCGCTGTTGCAAGCCTACGATTCGGTGGCGGTGGAAGCCGACATTGAGTTGGGGGGAACCGACCAGTTGTTCAACCTGATGATGGGCCGCCGGGTGCAACAGCGGTTCGGGGGCCGCCCGCAGATGGTTCTGACCATGCCCCTGCTGGTGGGAACCGACGGGAAGATGAAAATGTCCCAGTCGCTGGGGAACTACATCGGGATCTCCGAGCCGCCGGAGGAAATGTTCGGCAAGACGATGAGCATCCCCGATGAGGCCATGCCGCAGTGGTTGCGCCTAGCCTCCGGCCTGGAATGGGAGCGGGCCGAAGAGTTGGCGGCCGGTCTGTCATCCGGGGCGGCCCATCCCGGAGATGCGAAACGGACGCTGGCCCGTTCCATAGCCGATTTCTACCACGGCCCCGGAGCCGGGGAGCGGGCCGAAGAGTCCTTCAACCGCCAGTTCCGCGCCCACGAGATCCCCGACGACGCCCCCATCTTTGCGCTACCCGAGGATGACCCGATATACCTCCCCGCGCTCCTGGCGGCCACCGGCCTGGTAAAGTCCAACAGCGAAGGCCGCCGCCTGCTAGCCCAAGGAGCCGTCCGCATCGACGGCCGACAAACAGCCGAAGAAAACCACCCTCGAGACGAGCTGGCCGGCAAAACCCTATCCCGAGGCCGCCGCCGCTTCATCCACCTAACAAAATAAGGAGTATGGCATGAGCCAGGAAAAGGTAACAACAAATTATAAGGACCTCGAGAACATATTTTCGCTTTCTGAGCGATATAAAGTTCCATTTTTCCAACGGAACTACCGTTGGAGAAAGCCCGATCAGTGGGAACCGCTCTGGGAGGATGTAAAACATCTAGCGGAGTCATCTATGTCGGAAGGTCGGTCGTCAAAAACCCATTTCTTGGGGGCGATGGTTTTTGCACAACGTGGGAACGAGCAAGGCGAACCCATAAGTAGAGATGTGATAGATGGTCAGCAACGCCTGATCACCCTCCAAATTATGGTGGCAGCGTGTAGAGATATTGCCAAAAACAAGAATTATGATATTCAAGTGAAGCGTCTTGAGGATCTCATCCAGATACAGAGACATCTTTTGAGTACAGACGAAGATGGCCTTAGAGTTTATCCTACGAAATCTGATCGCAATGCCTTTAAAAGCGTGATGCGCTCATCTATACTAGTCGAATACAAAGATTCTCTTATTAGTAAAGCTTACAGATATTTTAAGAGACAAATAGAAGAATGGCTAAAGAGTTCTGATAATGACGAACTGCAAAAGTTAGATTTATTGATAAAAATACTTCGGCAACGAATAAAAATTGTAACTATTAATCTTACGGCAGACGAAGATGCACAGCTAATTTTCGAGTCGCTAAACGCGCGAAGTCAGCCCTTGCTTGCCTCTGATCTAATAAAGAACCACTTATTTCATCGGGCTGAAGTGCTGGATATAGAGGTTGAAACTTTGTATGATAAATATTGGAGTATGTTTGATAAACCTGAATGGTCAGGTAGAAAAAAAGGATATGTATACAGAAGTAATAAATTAGATGAGTTTTTATATAATTATTTGAAAATGTCTAAGAAATCATATTTTACTATGAGGTCATTATTTGTAGAGTTTAGAGATTTCTTGGAGAAATACCTCAATATAAATGAACAAAATAACTACTCGATAATTGAGAGCATACTTGTAGAACTTGAAAAGTATGCTGTTCTTTATAATAAATTGCATAACGAACAAGATTATCATAATTTGTTTTTTGATAAGATATCAAATTTAAGTGCTACTACTACTTATCCTCTGATTTTATATATCTTGGGATTAGAGCCTGAGTTACCAGAAGATACTAAGATCAAACTTTTCCATTTTATTGAAGATTATCTTGTTCGTCGTAAAATAACAGGTTTAACAACTCAAAACTATAATAGAATGTTCCCGATGATTTTAAGATTATTATCAGAAACAAAAGGAGATTTGATATTATCTTTTCATAATATATTATCAGAATTAGAAGGTGATAGCCAATTTTGGCCTCAAAATACGGATTTTAGATCAGCACTATTATATCCTGTTTATAAGAAAGATAAGAAGGGAAACTATACGAAGAAATATCCTATTCTAAGTATTTTAGTATCGATAGAAAATTACATGAGAAAGGAAATCAGACGAGAAGATAGATTGTTATCTGTTAATGACTTTGATAATCTTAGTGTTGAACATTTGCTTCCACAGTCTTGGAAAACTAGTCCAAGTTGGCAGACTTCAGACCATGACAAGCGTGATAATACTGTACATTTATTAGGTAACCTTACTCTGGTTACTAGAGATTTTAATTCTAGTTTATCCAATAAATCTTGGTCTGATAAACTCCTTGAAATAAAAAAGCATAGTATTCTTGAATTGAATAGGTCTTTACCTAATACCTGGGATGAGAATATGATAGCGCAACGTAGCGAGGAGCTAGCGGAGATAGCATTAAAGATTTGGTCGGGTCCTATTGAGAAGTAAGGTATTTGAATTCGCTTTGGTCTAAGGTTACTCTGGTTAGTCGTATTTCGTTTTCGGGTTGGTTTCTATATCGGTGATTTTCCCGGCTCCAAAAATGGGGCGGAACACCCGGTCCTCTTCGGATAGGTCGTCTTGTGCTAGGCATTCGGGTAGTTTTGGGAGCTGGGGTCCTCCTCGGTCGATATCGGGAGGAAAAGTCCGGCATCAGGGGAATACTTTGAATTGGCAACTTTGGCCGGTGTCGAATTCCACTCGTACCAGGCGGACTTGGGCTTGGGGGTCGTTGCGCAGGGGTTGCGTTGTCACTTTTTGCACTTTGCCTTCGCTGAGGACGGGATGATGCGCCCATTCGCCTTCGGACAAGTCATTCGCTTGGAGGCGTTCCATCAGCAGGGGGGGAGGTCCCTTTAATCCGGTTGGTCGAAAAGGCGAAACGGGTCGATACGGAAAGAGCCGGTCGGTAATACGCCTCGTACAGTCTGCTATATGTGAGATGCCTTCGTAGTCTTGGAGTTCGTAGAGCCATATGCTTTGGGCGAAGTCGGGTCCGTGTATGGCTCCGGATAGTGCTCCTACGAATGCTCCGATGGTGTCGGTGTCGGAGCCCAGTTGGTTGATGGTCCAGGGGAGGGCTTGTTGGATGTCGTCTCGTTCGGCGGTGGCGATGGCCAGCGCGGCCAGGACGGTGCCGGTTCCCGATCCTTTCGTTTCCGGACGGAAGCATCCCAAGGTTTCCATGTAGCGGCGGGCGGCGGTTGCGTCCGGGGGTAGTTCGGTTAGGTGGACGAGGTCGGCGGCGGCTTCTCCGGTTACTTTTTCGAGCAGGTTGTCGAATGTGGTGTCGGCCCGTCGGTTCCACATCGCCAGCCACTCGTCGAACTCGGGGAGGGGAGGCGGGGCGATGCCTTTCAACAGAGCGATCAGTTCGCTGGCCAGGTCGGTCCGGGTTGTGGAGTTTTGGAGGAAGAAGCACAGGCGCAGGGCGTGGGCGTAGAGCAATGCTCCGATTATCGCCCGCGGGTGGCCGTGGGTGGTGATGGCGGAGCGCCATACGCCGTCGGTTATCAGATTCGGGTCGGTGAGGTTGGCCAAGGCGATGGGGGCTACTCGCATGGCCGCTCCGTTGCCGCCTGCGTCCCGGTAGTCGCAGGTTGCGTGACGGCGGGCGTAGGAGTAGAAGTTTTTGTTCCAGCGCACCGAATTGCGTCGGAAGGCTCGGGCGGCGGCGATGGTGGCCGAGCCGGCTCCCCGCGCGTAGTCCAACCAGGCGGGCAACTCCCGGTAGGCGAAATGTTCGGCGTCCAGCGAACCGTCTCCCCGCAGGGAACGGGCTGTGGCCAATGTTAACTGCGTGTCGTCGGAGTAGTCGCCCCGGCGGATGCGGTCCATGTAGCCGCGGGCGCCTCCCTCCGGTTTGCTCCAGTCTCGGTAGTAGGTCAGCCAGTCGGTGTTGAACCGGTTGCGCAACTGCTCCACATCGCGAACCGACTCGGTCATCCAACCCAGCGCATCCCCCGCCGCGCCCGCGACCAACACGCATTCCATACGCAACACGTAGGCGTCCGGACCGTTGGCGGGCAACGAGGAGAGATCAAATTGTGAGGTCATAGCCGTACCCTTTCTGCGGGATGCCAGTTTAGCGGAAAACGGAAGTTCCATAGGACGCGACTGGTCACCGTGAGGGGGAGGGGCGGTTCCGGCAGATGCTCTTCTATGCGGGGCATCCAATAATTCATGGCTTGTTGGTCGCAGAAGACCAAGCCGCGGAAATAGTCAACCGGAATCAGGCCGGGAACGAGGATCTCACTGAAAGGCTTTGGGTGGTTATCGGAGGTTTTAAAGCAGGCGTCGAAATGTTCCGCGCCGGTCATCCCCAGGATGTCGTCCACCGGAAATTTGTCGTCGGCGCTGTTGCCGGGGCAGAAGAGGACACCCTCCCCGCAACACACCGAGCGGGCGTCCAGGAGGATGAGGGCCATCTCCTCGGGGTGCTTGTTGCACATCCACTTGGGCGTCTCGAACGCGCACACCGCGTACCGGGCCAGGGCCTCCCGTTTGCCCTCGCCCCAGTCGTGCGGACGGGACGGTTCGGCCACGCCCCGCTCCCGGCGGGCGTCCCGCGACAGCAACCCCCCGGAGGCGAATATGGAAGGCAGGCGGTCGCAGGGCGTCATATGGCAGACGTACAGGATCCCCCGCCGGCGCAGGCCGGCCGCGAGGTCGACAGAGGCGGACGAATCGCTCATACTTACCAAGATATGAATTTCCGCCGCGTATTCAAGGGGGTCGTTTCGGCGACGTCCCAACCGACTCCGCCGCCCACCGTACCCTCCCGTCCCGACCGGTCCCGGAGGGTACGGTAAATCGCCTAAAATACTTGGTCAGAGGAGGAAAACGGGTAAAGTCCAACAGCGAAGGCCGATGTCTGCTCGCCCAAGGAGCGGTCCACATCGACGGCCGACAGACAACCGAAGAAAACCACCCCGAGACGAGCTGGCCGGCAAAACCCTATCCCGAGGCCGCCGCCGCTTCGTCCGCCTAACAAGACAGGAGATGGAGCAACCGTGAACGATTCCGGGCGGGGCGAGCCCGCCTCCTATGAGCATTCCGAGTCGTCCCGGCTAAATAATCCGCAGGCCGGGCAGGCGGAGGCGCATCTGGGTCATCCGGGGCGGGCGGAGACCGCAGAGTGGGAGCACGATGATCGCACCGACCCGTTCCTGTCTTGGCACGGGAAGCGGGAAGGCCGGGTGGTGGAGGCGGATGTGCGGGATTTGCACATCCATGAGCGGTTGGAGCCGCTGAGCGTGCTGGAGGCGATACGGGCCGATAGCCAACCGGACGGCCAGCCGCCGCTGTTCGACCGGGAACAGCTGATCGGCCGGGAGTCGGTGGAGTTTTATCAGCACGAGGTGGGGTGGCGGAACCGGATGATCGCCGGCGACAGCCTGCTGGTGATGACCTCGCTGTTGGAAAAAGAGGGTTACGGCGGGCAGGTGCAGACCATTTACTTTGACCCGCCGTACGGGATCAAGTTCGGCGGCAACTGGCAGATGATGACCGACGATTTGGATGTAAAAGATACCAAAGCGGGCATCACCAACGAGCCGGAAATGGTGCGTGCCTTTCGCGACACCTGGCGGAAGGGTACTCATTCCTACTTGTCATATATCAGGGACCGGCTGTTACTGTGTAGAGAACTATTGTCTGACAGCGGCTCTCTTTTTCTTCAAATAGGTTCAGAAAATGTGTTACGAATGGGACTGTTGTTAGACGAGGTATTCGGTGCCGACAACCGAGTCGAGTTGATTACTTACGCTACCTCGGGAGGCGGTTCCAGCAGTTTGTTGCCGAATGCGGCTAACTATCTACTGTGGTACGCCAAGGACAAAGAACAAGTTAAATTTAGGCAATTATACGGCGAGCGGACCAAACAGGATCTAATGGAACACTTTGGGAGCTGGATTATGGCGGAACAAAAAGATGGGACTACACGTGAGTTGACTAAAGAGGAAAAGAAAAATCCCAATACAATCAAAGATGTCAGATTATATGGTCGTGACAGATTGACATCTCAAGGTTATATTACCGGGCGTTCCGAACCTTATGAATGGGCTGGTAAAGCTTTTCCGTGCCCTAATAGTAGACACTGGAGTGTATCTAGCGAAGGAATGGATCGCCTTGCGGAACTGGATAGATTATGTGATAAAGCGGGCAAATCGTCGCAACTTATGCGGAAAAAGTACGAAGAAGAGTGGCCGGGGAAAAGGCTCAGTAATATTTGGTGGAAACAGGTACGACCCTCCGACAAGGTGTATGTTGTCCAAACTGCTGTCCCCACTATAGAACGTTGTATCCTGATGACATCTGACCCTGGTGACCTCGTTCTTGATCCTACCTGCGGATCCGGCACGACCGCCTATGTAGCCGAACAATGGGGCCGCCGCTGGATAACTATGGACACCAGCCGGGTGGCACTTACTGTGGCAAGAAAGAGACTGCTAACCGCCGTTTATCCTTACTATAAGTTGAAGAATGACATAAGTCCGGGAGGCGGTTTTGTATATGAGATTTGTCCGAAGGTTACATCTGCGACGCTCGCTTACAATGAAAATCCCGATGCCATACAATTAGTGGACCGTCCCCGGCAGGTTTCCGGGAAGAGGCGGGTGTCGGGTTGCTTTACGATGGAAGCCCTGCCTGCGCCGTACGCACCGCGGCCGGTACAGTCTTTGCACGAACCTACCGGACCCGAGGAGCCAAAGAATGGCGCGGGGGGGGGGGGGGGGCAACCCCCAAGGGATAGACGAGAAGGGTTAGATGATTGGCGGGATTGGCTGGAGCAGATGCGCCGGTCCGGGGTGCGCACTATCCGCAACGGGAAACAACATTTTGAACAACTAGCAGAACATCCGGGCGGCCAATGGATACACGCGGTGGGAGTTTTGGAATGCGGGAAGCGATTGTGCGTAGTGTTCGGCTCCCCGTACGAACCCTTGTCGGGTTTTCAAGCGGAGCGCGCCATCGAAGAAGCCCAGGCCTTGGTGCCGCGTCCGGAAATTATTTTGTTCGCAGCTTTCATGTTCGACCCGGCCGCTTCCCAGCTGTTGGCCGAAAAAGATTGGCCGGGAGTGGAGCTGATGCGGACCGTCATAGATGGCGATTTGCTGATAACAGACTTGAAAAAGGCCCAACCCGGCGACGATGTATTTTGGCTGGTGGGGCAACCCGAAGTCGGGGTGTCAAAAACCGGGGAGGGGGAGGATACATGGCAAGTGCGGGTGCGAGGCTTCGACTATTACGACCATCAGAAGAACGAGGTTACTTCGGGTAGTATAAAGAACATCGCATTGTGGTTGCTGGATTCCAACTACGATGGCAGAAGCCTGTTCCCCTCCCAGATTTTCTTCCCCAACGCTAAAAAACTCAAGGACGGGTGGGGGAAACTGGCGAAAACGTTGGGCGCGGTCGTAGATGAAGACCTGCTGGACTGGTATCACGGGGATGTCAGTTTGCCGTTTGCGGCAGGCCGGCATCGGCGGGCGGCGGTGAAAGTAGTGGATCGGCGGGGGGTGGAATCAATGGTCGTCCTGCCTTTGCCGGAAGCGGGTGGCGGGCAACCGGGTCCCTGATGGCGATCGTCAACGACCGTGCGGAAACTCCGGGAGTGGACGGCAGTCTGATTATCAACAACCCTTTCGCCTGTCCCGACCAACACTGGAAACTTGACCGGGAGGCCAACGAATTCAAGAAAGTGAACCACCGGCGGCGGGCCACTTACCAGTTGCGCGAGCCCCGTACGGGACGTTTGCTCGAGGAACCGTTGCAGTTAGTGAATGAAACCCGGGAGGCTCTTATTCGCTGGCGCAATGAAGGGTATCTCGGTCTTACTGCTATAACCAGGAGATTGTTGGAGCATTGGAACGATACTGAGCGGGAGCATAAGTTATTTTACGCGCAACTGGAAGCGGCGGAAACCTTTATCTTTCTTACCGAAAACCAGGTCGGTAGACTCATCGCGCAACGGATAGCGGGTGATGGCGGCCCCCTGGAAAGGTGGTGCGCCAAAATGGCCACCGGAACCGGGAAAACGGTGTTGATGGCGATGTTGATCGCTTGGCAAACCTTGAACTTCGCGACCCCCGGCACTCGGCAAAAACGGGAACGCCGATGGGTTAGGAACTTTTTGATCGTCGCCCCCAATCTTACCGTGCGGGACCGCCTGCAGGTTTTGTCGCCCGCTCATTCCGACAACTATTATGACCGGTTCGCACTGGTTCCTCCGGGCGGGGGGTTGCGACAACAGCTGAACCGGGCGAGGGTTCTCATCCTGAACTGGCATAAACTGGCTCCGCAAACCGAATCCGGCGCCGGGGTGGTGAAACTGGATCCGGAAACCGACCCCACTTTTATGAGGCGGGTGTTCAACCGCACCCTGGAGGCGGATGCTCCTTTTCTGGTGTTCAACGACGAGGCTCATCACGCGTGGCGGGTGCCGCCGGACGCCGATCCTTCCGAATATGACAAGGAGGAGAGAGACGAGGCGACGGTGTGGGTTCAGGGTTTGGACCGACTGCACAATGTGGGAAAGCTGGTTCGGTGCTACGACTTCAGCGCCACCCCCTTTCCTCCGTCCGGCAAGAAGACACAACGAGGGGAACGACTGTTTCCGTGGGTGGTGTCCGACTTCGGGTTGTCCGACGCCATCGAATCCGGGCTGGTGAAAACCCCGCGTATAGCCGCCGAGGACAACCTGACTCATGCCGGAGCCGATCCTTTGCCGGGGCTGGAAATGGATGGGGCCGGACAACGTAGCAAGCTGTTCCATCTCTACGAACAGGAGGGGGTTAAGGAAAACCTACGCGGCGGGAAAGCGATAATAGGGGAGCCGTTGCCCTCGCTGGTGGTTTCGGCGTATCAGCTCCTAGCCGAGTCGTGGCTGGACACCCTGCGCGGTTGGCAAGAAGGCAAGTCGCGGGTTCCGCCGGTTATGGTCAGCATCTGCAACCGCACCGAAACCGCCGAGCGGGTGAAGAGGCTGTTCGTCGACTCCAAACAGGTTATTTCCGAACTGGCCGGGGAGGAAATCACTCTTCATTATGACAGCACTACCGTCAAGGCCGTTCAGAAACTGGAAGCGGGGGAGCGGGTCGCAGGCCGGTCGGGGGCGGCGGCGGAACGTTTGCGGGAAATAGCGAAGACGGTCGGGGTAGAAGGATCCCCCGGCGAAGAGATAAGGCATGTTATCGCCGTGAATATGATATCAGAGGGATGGGATGCGAAGACCGTCACCCACATTATGGGGTTGCGGGCTTTCACCAGCCAGTTGTTGTGCGAGCAGGTGATCGGCCGCGGTTTACGTCGCACCTCCTACGAGTTGAACGAGGAGGGTTTGTTCAACCCGGAGTACGTACGCATCTTCGGGGTGCCGTTCACGTTGTTGTTGGCCGAGAATGAACCGACGATCCCGGAAGTAATGCATCATCCTCCGGTCGATGTTTACACGGTGGAGGAGAATCGTAGGTTTGAGGTGGCGTGGCCCGCCCTGCGACGAGTGGAAACCGCGCCCCGCCGTACTCTGGAACTTGACTGGGATGAAGTGAAACCATTAATACTCTGGGCGGACGAGGTGTTTACCGAGGCGGGAATGGCCTCTACTTTGGAGTATGTTACTGCCGACCCTGAGGAAACAATGCTCCGTAGCAAACTGGAAGAAAGGAGACTGCAAACCTTGGCTTTTGATGCGGCGCGGGTGTTTTACCGCAGTCACGAAGGATGGCCGAACGATGGGGCGGCTATGTGGGGGCAACTAGCCAACGTGATGTTGCGGTTTGTGAGCGACCCGGCGAAACTCCAAATTGTAGGCAACGGAGTCCCCCGCGAGCTGGTTATCAAAGCCGGTCTGGGCCAGGTGATCCGTCATCTGCGCCCCTATTTGATAGAGGCGGAATACGAAATAATAGACGGGGTATATGAAAACCCGCACCGTCCGGTTTCAACCACCGGTGAAATGCGTCCCTGGGTCACCCGCCGTCGCCCGGAACTGATCGAGCCCGGCGTGGACCGAACCCATTTGAATGTCGGAGTTTATGACTCCGCTCTGGAACGGCATGCGGGCCAACTTATATCGGATCATCGGAACGTGGCCGGATGGGTGAAGAACGACCGTGAGCACATCGGATTCAAGGTTGATTATGTGTTCGAGGGGTCGCCGGTCCGCTACTACCCGGATTTTGTGGTACGACTACAACCGGACGGAGCCGAATCTTGGCGTCTTGAAGATGAAACCAACATAATCATAGAAACCAAGGGGGCGGCCGAAGCGCAAGCCCAGGCGAAACAGCAGTATCTGGATTTGTGGATAAAAGCGGTTAACCAAGACGGTCGCTGGGGCCGTTGGGAAAACTTCGGCATGGTATTCGAGCAAGACCTTCCCCGCCTCATAGCCCGATTGGATGCCGGAGCCTAGAAAAGAACGTATATTATCTTGATTTGGGAAGTTGTAAATGTTTGAACTTGCAACTTTGACCCATATCAAAGTTTACCCGTACTAATAGAGCTCGTCCTCCGTCTTTGCGTCTTAGGGACTGGGCGTCAACGGATTCAACCCATCCCGACCCGAGAACCGGGTGGTACACTCGCTCGCCTTTGTTTACTTCACCTGTTTTTAATATTTCGAGCAATTTCGGCAGGGTGGCTAGTTCTCCATTGCCATCAGGTAGGAAAGCATATCCTCCTAAACCTCGCCCCTCGGTGATGCTAGTGATCTCGGTTGCTATTCGCAGAAAATAGTAATAATCTTGGAGGTCGGTTGTCCAGTGATGCGGGATGACATCATAGCCATAACTAGCTCCGCATAGGCCTCCTACAAAAGAGCCAATGGTGTCGGTGTCGGACCCAAGTTGGTTGATTGTCCAGGTAATAGCGTTTTCAACATCTTTCTCTGCTTGCAGAAAGATAGATAATGCCGCGAGAACGGTGGCGGTTCCCGACCCTTTCGTTTCCGGTTGGAAGCAACCTAGTTTCTCCATACATGAGCGAATACTTTTAAAGCTATTGGGTAGCTGATGTATTTTTGCTAAGTCGGATATGACCTCTTGTTTTACGTTATCTAATTGTATTTCAAACGGAAGATGAGGACCATTATTCCAGATGGCAAGCCATTCATTAAATTCTTGAGTTTGCGGTATCTCGATTTGAGATATAGTGTCTTGTAAATCGTTGAGAAAATCGGTCTTCACGATCGTACCGTTACTAATAAGACATAGCCTAAGGGCGTGGCCGTAGAGCAGACTTCCGATGATGGCCCGCGGGTGGCCGTGCGTAACTATGGATGACTCCCAAACTCCAGTGGTAAGATTCTCTGCATGAGAAGGATTAGCGAGCGCGAGAGGGGATACTCGCATAGCGGCTCCATTTCCTCCGGCATCCCGGTAGTCTAGTTTTTGTCCGCGATGGGTGTATTTGTAAAAGTTGCTGTTCCAACGGACTGTTTTACGCTTTGCCGCCCGCGCCGCCGCTGTTACGCTGGATCCGGCTCCTCTGGCATAGTCAAGCCACATCGGTAGTTCTTGGTGCATAAAATGAGCGGCATTTAGAGAGCCGTCTTTGTTTAATGATCTGGCGATGGCAATAGTTAGCTGGGTATCGTCAGAGTATTCACCTTTATTGATATAGTCAATATAAGTGTTGAATCGCCCCCCAACCGTTTTCTGCCAACCTCTATATTGGGTCACCCAGTCGGTTTTGTAAGATTTCCGCAAATGCTCTACGCCGCGGGCGAACTCGGTAATCCAGCCTAAGGCATCAGCCGTCGCCGCACCGATGAGCGATCCCGCAACTTGCGGGAAGATAGCATCTTCTTCAGGAGTTTCCTGTAAAGTGGTCGTTTCAAGTTGGATTGTCATGTCTTATCCTATCAGTAGGAGCCCAGTTCGGGGGAAACCGAAATCTTTAATCATGGTGGTTCCTTTCTATTATGTATTTGAACTTACAGGATTGGCTTTGGTCGAAAGTTACTCTGGTTAGACGGATTTCGTTTTCGGGTTGGGTTTCTATGTTGGTGATTTTCCCGGCTCCGAAAATGGGGTGGAACACCCGGTCCTTCTCGGACAGGTCATCCGAGGAGAGGCAATCGGGTAGTTGCGGCAACTGTTGGTCCTCCATGGTCGGTATCGGGAGGAAAGTTTGGGCGGGGTCGGATCGCACGCAGATGATGAACTCCAGGCATCTGGCCATATATGTGAAGTAGGAACTGTCTTGTATATCGGCGAACCAGCGGGTCGGGATGGCCTCCCGTCCGTAGGCGGCTCCGATCAGTCCGCCCACGAACCCGCCGATGGTGTCCGTGTCGTAACCCAATTGGTTGACGGTCCACGGTATGGCTTGCCGGGGGTCGTCTCGATCCTGTAGGAAAATGGCCAAGGCGGCCAAGGTGGTTTCCGTTCCGGAGCCGAAATGTTCCACGGTGAAATCCATATAATCCCGGGTGGAACGGGGATCATCGGGAAGTTGCGCCAGCCGTTCCAGATGCTCCGTCACTTCGCTCTTTTTGTCCGCCAACAGTTCCTCGAACGGCAGGCCCTCCCGCGTGTGACCGGTTTCGCTGTTCCAAATGTTCAGCCACTGTTCGAACTCCGGGGTCGACGGCGGAGCGACCCCGGAAATAACGCCAACTATTTCATTTATGAAATCACGGCGCGGTATCGGCTTCCGGCGCTCCAGGCACAGGCGCAGGGCGGAGGCGTAGAGCAGGGCTCCGACGATCGCCGTGGGGTGGCCGTGCGTGGCCGCCGCCGAACGCCAAACCCCCTCCGCCATCCGGTCGGGGCGGCGCAAGTTGGCCAGCGCAATCGGGGACACTCGCATGGCGGCCCCGTTGCCGCCCGCGCTTCGGTAGTTGCGTCCGCCTCTGTGTCCGTAGGTAAAGAAATTGTCATACCAGTGGACCGGTTTCCGTTGCGCGGCCAGGGCGGCCCCCACCGAGGCGGCTCCGGCTCCCCGGGCGTAGTCCAGCCACATCGCCAGCTCCCGCTGGGTGAAATGGTCGCCGTCGAAGGAACCGTCCCCCCGTAGCGACCGGAAGACGGCCAGGGTCAGTTGCGTATCGTCGGAGTACTCGCCCCTGCGAACATAATCCGCAAACCGGCGCCGACCGCCCGCCCCCGCTGATTTTTCCCAGTCCTGAAAGTCGGTCAGCCAGTCGATGCCAAAAAGGTTTCGCAAAGAGTCTGGACGGCGATTCATTTCCGTTATCCAACCCAGAGCGTCCCCGCAGGCGGCGGCTACCAGGGAACTTTCAATGCGCTCGAACAGGTCCTCTGCTACCGGCATCAGGGGAATACTTTGAATTGGCAACTTTGGCCGGTGTCGAACTCCACTCGTACCAGCCGGACTTGGGCTTGGGGGTCGTTGCGCAGGGGCTGTGTTGTTATTTTTTTCACTTTGCCTTCGCTGAGGATGGGATGATGCGCCCATTCGCCTTCGGACAAGTCATCCGCTTGGAGGCGTTCCATCAGCAGGGGGGAGGTCCCTTTAATCCGGTTGGTTGAGGAAGCGAAACCAGCCGGGATGGGAAGCGGCGGTTGACAATGTTATCCATGTGGCGTGTGATGTTGGAGATGCCTTCGTAGTCTTGGAGTTCGTAGAGCCATATGCTTTGGGCGAAGTCGGGTCCGTGGATGGCTCCGCATAGTGCTCCTACGAATGCTCCGATGGTGTCGGTGTCGGAGCCCAGTTGGTTGATGGTCCAGGGGAGGGCTTGTTGGATGTCGTCTCGTTCGGCGGTGGCGATGGCCAGCGCGGCCAGGACGGTGCCGGTTCCCGATCCTTTCGTTTCCGGACGGAAGCAACCCAAGGATTCCATGTAGCGGCGGGCGGCGGCCGCGTCCGGGGGTAGTTCGGTTAGGTGGACGAGGTCGGCGGCGGCTTCTCCGGTTACTTTTTCGAGCAGGTTGTCGAATGTGGTGTCGGCCCGTCGGTTCCACACCGCCAGCCACTCGTCGAACTCGGGGACGGGGGGCGGGGAGATGCCTTCCAGCAGGTTGATCAGTTCGCCGGCCAGGTCGGTCCGGGTTGTGGAGTTTTGGAGGAAGAAGCATAGGCGCAGGGCGTGGGCGTAGAGCAATGCTCCGATTATCGCTCGCGGGTGGCCGTGGGTGGTGATGGCGGAGCGCCATACGCCGTCGGTTATCAGATTCGGGTCGGTGAGGTTGGCCAAGGCGATGGGGGCTACTCGCATGGCCGCTCCGTTGCCGCCTGCGTCCCGGTAGTCGCAGGTTGCGTGACGGCGGGCGTAGGAGTAGAAGTTTTTGTTCCAGCGCACCGAATTGCGTCGGAAGGCTCGGGCGGCGGCGATGGTGGCCGAGCCGGCTCCCCGCGCGTAGTCCAACCAGGCGGGCAACTCCCGGTAGGCGAAATGTTCGGCGTCCAATGAACCGTCTCCCCGTAGGGAACGGGCGACGGCCAGGGTCAGTTGGGTGTCGTCGGAGTAGTCGCCCCGGCGGATGCGGTCCGTGTAGCCGCGGGCGCCTCCCTCCGGTTTGCTCCAGTCGCGGTAGTAGGTCAGCCAGTCGGTGCTGAACCGGTTCCGCA
Source organism: Candidatus Spongiisociaceae bacterium (assembly GCA_965243835.1). Classification (GTDB taxonomy): domain Bacteria; phylum Actinomycetota; class Acidimicrobiia; order Spongiisociales; family Spongiisociaceae. Next base: position 1,627,180 of record OZ251578.1, on the reverse strand, counting down.
ACTGCTCCACATCGCGAACCGACTCGGTCATCCAACCCAGCGCATCCCCCGCCGCGCCCGCGACCAACACGCGGTCGATACGCAATCCGTAGGCGTCCGGTCCGTTGGCGGGCAACGAGGACAGATCAAATTGTGAAGTCATAGCCCTGCCCTTTCTACCGGATGCCAGTCTACCGGGAAGTAGAACCCCCATAGGACCCGGTTGGTCACCGTGAGGGGGAGGGGCGGTTCCGGCAGGCGCTCTTCTATTCGGGGCATCCAATAGTCCATGGCTTGTTGGTCGCAGAAGACCAAGCCGCGGAAATAGCCAACCGGAATCAGGCCGGGAACGAGGATCTCGCTGAACTTCACCGCGTTGCCGGGCTCGCGAAAGCAGGCGTCGAAATGTTCCGCGCCGGTCATCCCCAGGATGTCGTCCACCGGGTATTTCTCGTCGGCGCTGTTGCCGGGGCAGAAGAGGACCCCCTCCCCGCAACATGTCAGGCGGGCGTCCAGGAGGATGAGGGCCATCTCCTCGGGGTGCTTGTTGCACCTCCACTTGGGCGTCTCGAACGCGCACACCGCGTACCGGGCCAGGGCCTCCCGTTTGCCCTCGCCCCAGTCGTGCGGACGGGACTGCTCGGCCACGCCCCGCTCCCGGCGGGCGTCCCGCGACTGCAACCCCCCGGAGGCGAATATGGAAGGCAGACGATCGCAGGGCGTCATATGACAGACGTACAGGATCCCCCGCCGGCGCAGGCCTGCCGCGAGGTCGGCGGAGGCGGGGGGCGGATCGCTCATACTTCCCAAGATATGAATTTGCGCCGCGTATTCAAGGGGGTCGTTTCGGCGACGTCTAACCGCTTCCGCCGCCCATCGGACCAGCTCCGCCCCGAACGGTCCGGGCGGGCGGCGGAAACGTCTAAAATACCTGGTCAGAGGGCTAAACCGAGCCTCCCGCCGGAAGGGGCGGGCATTGATTTGACAAGGTTGGAAAGACCCTGCTACAATAGGCCAGCCCTAGTGGAGGAACCGGGCGTCGCAACGGCGTCCGTCACCTGCCGCCGGGGTTGGAGCCGGGACCCGCTCCCGGGGCTCCTTGACAACTAAACAGCGTGTCAAAAGCCGAATGAAAGTCATTCCGCCGTCGCCCTCCCTCCGGGGACGGGCGGTCGGTTTGGGAATGTACTCCCGCTCGCCGGTGTTTTCCCACCGGCGGGACGGATCAAACCTTTCCGGTCCCGTCGCCCTCCCCGGGCGGTCGGGAGCCGAGAAGACCATGACAGGATTCAACGCCGCAACCCCGCCTCCGGGCCGGGCGGCGGTATGAACAGACTGACGTTGGAGAGTTTGATCCTGGCTCAGGACGAACGCTGGCGGCGCGCCTAATGCATGCAAGTCGAGCGACGCATTCCCTGCCGGTAACGGCGGGGTCTGACGGAGCGGCGAACGGGTGCGTAACACGTGACCAATCTGCCCCGAAGACCGGGATAGCCCGGGGAAACCCGGATTAATACCGGATGACCTCATCGGACCGCATGGCCCGGTGAGCAAAGGTTCAGGCGCTTCGGGATGAGGTCGCGACCCATCAGCTGGTTGGTGAGGTAACGGCTCACCAAGGCAACGACGGGTAGCTGGTCTGAGAGGACGATCAGCCACACTGGAACTGAGACACGGTCCAGACTCCTATGGGAGGCAGCAGCAGGGAATCTTGCGCAATGGGCGAAAGCCTGACGCAGCGACGCCGCGTGGGGGATGAAGGCCTTCGGGTTGTAAACCCCTTTCACGAGGGAAGAAGATGACGGTACCTCGAGAAGAAGCCCCGGCCAACTACGTGCCAGCAGCCGCGGTAATACGTAGGGGGCGAGCGTTGTCCGGATTTATTGGGCGTAAAGGGCTCGTAGGCGGCTTGACAAGTCGACCGTGAAAACCCGGGGCTCAACCCTGGGATGCCGGTCGATACTGTCATGGCTAGGGTCCGGTAGAGGGGAATGGAATTCCCGGTGTAGCGGTGAAATGCGCAGATATCGGGAGGAACACCAGTTGCGAAGGCGGTTCCCTGGGCCGGCACCGACGCTGAGGAGCGAAAGCGTGGGGAGCAAACAGGATTAGATACCCTGGTAGTCCACGCTGTAAACGTTGGGTACTAGGCGTGGCGTTCTATCAACGGATGCCGTGCTCGAAGCTAACGCGTTAAGTACCCCGCCTGGGGAGTACGGCCGCAAGGCTAAAACTCAAAGGAATTGACGGGAGCCCGCACAAGCGGCGGAGCATGCGGCTTAATTCGATGCAACCCGAAGAACCTTACCTGGACTTGACATCACGGGAAAAACCCTGGAGACAGGGTGTGCGCAAGCGTCCGTGACAGGTGGTGCATGGTTGTCGTCAGCTCGTGTCGTGAGATGTTGGGTTAAGTCCCGCAACGAGCGCAACCCCTGTCCTATGTTGCCAGCACGTAACGGTGGGGACTCATAGGAGACTGCCGGGGATAACTCGGAGGAGGGTGGGGATGACGTCAAATCATCATGCCCCTTATGTCCAGGGCTGCGCGCATGCTACAATGGTCGGTACAACGGGTCGCGATCCCGCGAGGGTGAGCCAATCCCTTAAAGCCGGCCTCAGTTCGGATTGGAGTCTGCAACTCGACTCCATGAAGCCGGAGTCGCTAGTAATCGCAAATCAGCAAAGTTGCGGTGAATACGTTCTCGGGCTTTGTACACACCGCCCGTCAAACCACGAAAGTAGGCAACGCCCGAAGTCAGTGGCCCAACCCCTTGGGGAGGGAGCTGCCTAAGGCGGGGTCTATGATTGGGGTTAAGTCGTAACAAGGTAGCCGTACGGGAACGTGCGGCTGGATCACCTCCTTTCTAAGGAGCACGGAGGGCCGCCGGAACCGGGAACCCCGACGGGGGAACCGGACCGGTCATCGGCCCAAAGCCCGGAGGGAAGCGACGCCTCCGGGAGGGCTCGGCGTCCGACGGGTCGCCGACCGCCCGCTCTTAGTTGATCTTTCGGTTACTCGATCCGCTTCGCAACCCGTTCCGGTGCGAGGCCCCTCCGAATCTTCGGGGGCGCGGCCCGCCTTGGGCGGAGAGCGGACGGGTCGGACACGCTGTTTAGTAGTGAGGGAGCATCCGCAGCGGATGCCGCCCTTAGGCGAAGGCCCCGCCGGGTTGGGAAACCGCCCGGCTGAGCCGGCTCTTTGAGAACTGCATAGCGAGCATGAATTGTCTTGAATTTTTTTACTGTTCAAGCTACCAAGGGTCTACGGTGGATGCCTTGGTGTCGAGAGCCGATGAAGGACGTAGCAGGCGGCGAAAGCCCCGGGTAGTTGCCAAGCAAACGTTGATCCGGGGGTGTCCGAATGGGGAAACCCGGTCGGGGTAATGCCCGGCCACTCCGGTCTGAACACATAGGGCCGGTTGAGGCAACCAGGTGAACTGAAACATCTTAGTAACCTGAGGAAAGAAAAGCAACAGCGACTCCCTGAGTAGCGGCGAGCGAAACGGGAAGAGCCTAAACCGATGTGGCGCAAGAGCCCGATGGCGTTGCCATGTCGGTGTTGAGGGAACCGTCAGCCGGTGCATCGGAACCGGCGGGAAGTTACAAAACCAGGTGATAGCCGAGCAAGTCAGGAAAGACTGGCCGGAGAGGGTAACAGCCCCGTAGGCGAAATCACACTGGTCTTCCGATGGCCATCCCGAGTAGCGTCGGGGATATCTGGCGTGAATCCGCGAGGACCACCTCGTAAGGCTAAGTACTACTCGACGACCGATAGCGGACAAGTACCGTGAGGGAAAGGTGAAAAGTACCCCGGCGAGGGGAGTGAAATAGTACCTGAAACCGTAGACCTACAAGCAGTGGGAGGGAGCTTCGGCTCCTGACCGCCTGCCTTTTGAAGAATGAGCCGGCGAGTTAGCGCTGTGTGGCAAGGTTAAGGCTAAAGTCCGGAGCCGTAGCGAAAGCGAGTCTGAATAGGGCGTACAGTCGCATGGTCTAGACCCGAAGCCGAGTGATCTATCCATGGGCAGGGTGAAGCGAGGGTAAGACCTCGTGGAGGCCCGAACCCACCTAGGTTGAAAACTGGGGGGATGACCTGTGGATAGGGGTGAAAGACCAAACAAACTCGGTGATAGCTGGTTCTCCCCGAAATAGCTTTAGGGCTAGCGTCGCGTGTTTCGCTATGGGGGTAGAGCACTGATTGGGCTAGGGGGCCAACAAGCTTACCAACCTCAGTCAAACTCCGAATCTCATAGCGCCAAGCGCGGCAGTCAGACTATGTGGGATGAGCTTCATAGTCGAAAGGGAAACAGCCCAGATCGCCAGCTAAGGTCCCCAAGTATGTGCTAAGTGGGAAACGAGGTGGGATTGCAAAAACAGCCAGGAGGTTGGCTTAGAAGCAGCCATTCCTTGAAAGAGTGCGTAACAGCTCACTGGTCGAGTGATCCTGCGCGGAAAATGTAACGGGGCTCAAGCACATCACCGAAGCTGCGGGATTCCGTCATAAACCCCGGCGCCCTCGGGCGTCCAGGGGACGGGATCGGTAGGGGAGCGTCGAGCCGACTGAGAAGCAGTCGCGGAAGCGGCTGTGGAGACTGCTCGAGTGAGAATGCCGGCATGAGTAGCGAGAGTGGAGTGAGAATCTCCACCGCCGAAAGTCCAAGGGTTCCTGGGGAAGGCTCGTCCGCCCAGGGTTAGTCGGGACCTAAGGCGAGGCCGACAGGCGTAGTCGATGGACAACTGGTTGATATTCCAGTACCGCCATGCGTGCGTCCAGACCGAACTGGACTTGCTAAGGAAAGCCCTTCGGGGCCTACCGACCCAGTCGAGGGAGGTCAGCAATGGGATGACGCGGAAGGGTAAGTGGACCCGGGCGTTGGTTGACCCGGGGTAAGTGTGTAGGGTGAGGTCCAGGCAAATCCGGACCTCGTGAAGCCCGAGGCACGATGCCGAGCCGCTTTAGGCGAAGCCACTGAACTCCCATGCCGCCGAGAAAAATCTCTAGCCAGCGCGTATGGCGCCCGTACCCCAAACCGACACAGGTGGACAGGTAGAGAATACCAAGGCGAGCGAGAGAACTCTGGTTAAGGAACTCGGCAAAATAGTTCCGTAACTTCGGGAGAAGGATCGCCCCGGTAAAGTGAAGGATGCACATCCGGAGCTTGAAGGGGCCGCAGTGACCAGGCCCAAGCGACTGTTTACTAAAAACACAGCAGCGTGCGAAGTCGCAAGACGCAGTATACGCTGTGACGCCTGCCCGGTGCCGGAAGGTCAAGAGGAGGGGTTAGCTTCGGCGAAGCTCTGAATCTAAGCCCCGGTAAACGGCGGCCGTAACTATAACGGTCCTAAGGTAGCGAAATTCCTTGTCGGGTAAGTTCCGACCTGCACGAATGGCGTAACGACTTGGGCGCTGTCTCAACCAGAGACTCGGCGAAATTGCATTGTGAGTAAAGATGCTCACTACCCGCGACAGGACGGAAAGACCCCGGAACCTTTACTGCAACTTGACATTGATGTCTGGTATGTACTGTGTAGGATAGGTGGGAGACTGTGAAGCGGCGCCGCCAGGTGTCGTGGAGTCAACCTTGGAATACCACCCTTTGCATGGCGGGCACCTAACTTCGGTCCGTTATCCGGATCAGGGACAGTGTCTGGTGGGCAGTTTCACTGGGGCGGTGGCCTCCTAAAGAGTAACGGAGGCGCTCAACGGTTCCCTCAGTCTGGTCGGCAATCAGACTACGAGTGTAATGGCACAAGGGAGCTTGACTGTGAGACCTACAAGTCGAGCAGGGACGAAAGTCGGACATAGTGATCCTACCGTGGCACGTGGAAGCGCGGTGGCTTAACGGCTAAAAGGTACTCCGGGGATAACAGGCTTATACCCCCCAAGAGTCCATATCGACGGGGGTGTTTGGCACCTCGATGTCGGCTCGTCGCATCCTGGGGCTGAAGCAGGTCCCAAGGGTCGGGCTGTTCGCCCGTTAAAGCGGCACGCGAGCTGGGTTTAGAACGTCGTGAGACAGTTCGGTCCCTATCCGTCGCGGGCGCAGGAGATTTGAGAGGATCTGTCCTTAGTACGAGAGGACCGGGATGGACGTACCTCTGGTGTGCCAGTTGTTCTGCCAAGAGCACGGCTGGTTGGCTACGTACGGACGGGATAAGCGCTGAAGGCATCTAAGTGCGAAGCCCACCTCAAGATGAGATCTCCCACCGGGATAACCGGGTAAGGGCCCTGGGAGAACACCAGGTTGATAGGCCGGAAGTGTAAGCGCAGCGATGCGTTCAGCTGACCGGTACTAATAGTCCGAGGGCTTGAATATGAATTCAGGCTTTCATGCTCGCTATGGAGCTCTCAACGGAGCGTCCGACAATAAGATGCTGTTCGGTGGCGATGGCTGCGGGGATCCACCCGTTCCCATTCCGAACACGGAAGTTAAGCCCGCTGGCGCCGATGGTACTTGGGGTGCAGACCCCCGGGAGAGTAGGAAACCGCCGAACGCACTCGTTGGAGCCGCCCGCACCCCGCCAGGTCCGGGCGGCTCTTTTTATGACAGCGGAAAGTCCTGACACTTGGTGATGGCAATGACGCCCCAAAATTCTGAAACCGGCCCGTCTTCTTCCCGGACGCCCCGCCCTGCGCGCCGTACGGGCGGCGGCGCGGGGGGAGGACGCGGCGGGGGCGGGGCTTCCCGAAAGCGGGGAGGAGGGCCGGGCTCCGGCCGGGCCGGGGGGCGGGGCGGGGACGGCCGGGGCGGTTCGGGAGCGGGCGGCGGCGGTTTTCAGGGTCGGGGCGGCAAAGGAGGCCGGGGGGTCGGCCGGGACGGCGGGCGCAGTACGGCGGGCGGTAGCAAGAGTCGGGCAGGGTCGGGGAACGGCCGGGATGAAGGCCGGGGCGTGCAAGGCAAGGGCGGCAGCCGGGAACGGGGGCGGCAGGGTGAGGAGCGGGGTAAAGACGGGCGGGTGCGGAGTAAAGAGCGCGACCGACGGAGTCAGGTTGGCGGGGAGGGCGGGCGTGCTTCTCCGGGCGGCGGTCGGGGACGGTCGGGGGAGCGGGGAGGGCAGGGCTCCGGTCGGACCCGGGGACGCGACGGGGATGGTCGGGACGGGAAAAGCGGCGGCGGAGGCCGGGAGCGGGGTCGGGGCGGTTCGGGAGCGGGGAGCGGTTTTCAGGGTCGGGGCGGTGACAGGGATCGGGGGGTGGGCCGTGACGGTGAGGGGCGGGGGAGAGATGGGCGGGTGCGGGGTGAAGAGCGCGATGGTCGGGGTCGGGGCGGCGGGGAGGGCGGGCGTGCTTCTCCGGGCGGCGGTCGGGGACGGTCGGGGGAGCGGGGAGGGCAGGGCTCCGGTCGGACCCGGGGACGCGACGGGGATGGTCGGGACGGGAAAAGCGGCGGCGGAGGCCGGGAGCGGGGTCGGGGCGGTTCGGGAGCGGGGAGCGGTTTTCAGGGTCGGGGCGGTGACAGGGATCGGGGGGTGGGCCGTGACGGTGAGGGGCGGGGGAGAGATGGGCGGGTGCGGGGTGAAGAGCGCGATGGTCGGGGTCGGGGCGGCGGGGAGGGCGGGCGTGCTTCTCCGGGCGGCGGTCGGGGACGGTCGGGGGAGCGGGGTCGGGGCGGTTCGGGAGCGGGGAGCGGTTTTCAGGGTCGGGGCGGTGACAGGGATCGGGGGGTGGGCCGTGACGGTGAGGGGCGGGGGAGAGATGGGCGGGTGCGGGGTGAAGAGCGCGATGGTCGGGGTCGGGGCGGCGGGGAGGGCGGGCGTGCTTCTCCGGGCGGCGGTCGGGGACGGTCGGGGGAGCGGGGAGGGCAGGGCTCCGGTCGGACCCGGGGACGCGACGGGGATGGTCGGGACGGGAAAAGCGGCGGCGGAGGCCGGGAGCGGGGTCGGGGCGGTTCGGGAGCGGGGAGCGGTTTTCAGGGTCGGGGCGGTGACAGGGATCGGGGGGTGGGCCGTGACGGTGAGGGGCGGGGGAGAGATGGGCGGGTGCGGGGTGAAGAGCGCGATGGTCGGGGTCGGGGCGGCGGGGAGGGCGGGCGTGCTTCTCCGGGCGGCGGTCGGGGACGGTCGGGGGAGCGGGGTCGGGGCGGTTCGGGAGCGGGGAGCGGTTTTCAGGGTCGGGGCGGTGACAGGGATCGGGGGGTGGGCCGTGACGGTGAGGGGCGGGGGAGAGATGGGCGGGTGCGGGGTGAAGAGCGCGATGGTCGGGGTCGGGGCGGCAGGGAGGGCGGGCGTGCTTCTCCGGGCGGCGGTCGGGGACGGTCGGGGGAGCGGGGTCGGGGCGGTTCGGGAGCGGGGAGCGGTTTTCAGGGTCGGGGCGGTGACAGGGGCCGGGGGGTGGGCCGTGACGGTGAGGGGCGGGGGAGAGATGGGCGGGTGCGGGGTGAAGAGCGCGACCGGCGGGGTCGGGGAGACGGCGAGGACGGCGGGCGCGGTGCGCCGGGCGGGGGTCGGAGCCGGGCGGGGGAGCGGGGCGGACGGGGACATTACCGGGGCAAAGGCGGCGGCGCGGGCCGGGGCGATGGCCGGGGGGGGAGGAGACGGGATGAGCGGGGTCGGGGCGGCAAATCGGGACGGGGGGATGATCGGAGGGCGGAGGGTCGCCGGTCGGGTCCGGTGTCCGCCGGGGCGGGGACGGCGGAGTTGCCCAAGTGGATGCGGGACGAACTGCGCCGGGTCACCGGCAAGGAGCGCCTCAGCGCGGTCACCGCGGCCGTTACCCGGGCGGTGGAGGCCTTCGCCGATGAACAGTACGAGAAAGCCCGTCAGGAGTTGCGGAAAGCCAAAGCCGCTTCGGGTCGGGCCGCCTGCGTGCGGGAACTGCTGGGGCTGGCCGCCTACCACACCGAAAACTGGCGGGAAGCGGTGGCCGAGTTGCGGGCCTACCGGCGGATGGCGGGCGACTCCATATACATGCCCGCCGAAATGGATGCGTTGCGCGCCTTGGGGGACTCCGAAGCGGTGGAAAAAACCTGGACGCGGTTTCAGGAGGTGGGCGGCCCGCCCTCCGCCGACTCCGAAGCCCGGGTGGTGTACGGGTCGTTCCTGTTGGACGAGGGGCGCCCCCGGGAGGCCTGGTCGGTTACCCGGCCCAACCAGGCGCCGCCCCCCAACCCGCCCTGGCATTTGTTGCGCCGCTGGTACGTGGCCGCCCGGGCCGCGGCCGCCTTGGGCGATTCCCGAACCGCCCGGCAACTGGCCGTCGCCGTCCGGGAAGCGGACCCGGAAATGCCCGGTTGGGAGCAACTGTCCTCAGAGATAAAACGGGTTGCGGAATAAAATTGGGCCCGGGGAAGCCCTGCTTGCCCATCCGTGTTGCGTATTTTACAATTTAGTTGTAATGAAATTTAGGGGAGCGGCGAGTTCCGGATGGTTTATACTGACGGGGCAACCGACGATCGGAAGCGAGGAGAAATGAACGCGGTCCGCGCCCGGCACGACCCCGCGCAGATACCCAACCTGCTTTTCATCCACGGGGAGTGGCGCCCGGCGGCGGACGGGGCCCGGATGCCGGTGATCGATCCGGCCACCGAACAGGAGATCGACCGCATACCGGTGGCCGCCGCCTCCGATTTGGACGACGCTTTGCAGTCATCCCAACGCGGTTTTGAAACCTGGCGGGACGTTGACCCGTGGTCCCGCAGCGACATCCTGCGCCGGTGCGCCCATCTGATTCGGGAACGGACGGAGCTTTTAGCGGCGGTTCTCACCGATGAGCAGGGCAAACCGCTGGACCAGGCCCGGGGGGAGGCGGGGGCGGCCGCCGACCAGTTCGACTGGTACGCCGACGAGGCCCGGCGCATCTACGGCCAACTGATCGACGGCCGGCAACGGGACAAACGGATGATCATCCGCCGGGAGCCGATCGGTCCGGTGGCCGCTTTCACCCCCTGGAACTTTCCCAGCCTGCTCCCGGCCCGCAAACTGGCCCCCGCCCTGGCCGCGGGTTGCTCGGTGGTGCTGAAACCGGCCGAGGAGGCCCCCCGTTCCGCTTTTTTGTTAGCCGGGATCTGCCGGGAAGCCGGGGTCCCGGCGGGGGCGGTGAACGTGGTGACCGGCGACCCGGAGATGATCAGCCGGCATCTGATCAGCTCCCCGATTATCCGCAAGGCCACCCTGACCGGCTCGGTGCGGGTGGGGAGGCTGTTGATGGCCCTGTGCGCTTCCCACCCCAAGCCCATCTCCCTGGAGTTGGGCGGCCACTCCCCGGTGCTGGTTTTCGACGACGCCGAAGCGGAACCGGTCGCCCGGCAGGCGGCGGCGGGCAAGTTTCGCAACGCCGGGCAGGTGTGCGTGGCCGCCAGCCGCTTCTTCGTGCACGAGTCGCTGGCCGACTCCTTTACCGAACATTTCACGGAGGCGACCAAGCGCCTGCGGGTGGGGGACGGGCGCGCGCCGGGGGTGGACGTCGGTCCGCTTTCCAATCTGCGCCGGGTGGAGGCCACCGCCGCCCTGGTGGAGGACGCGGTGGAGCGGGGGGCGCGTCTTCACTGGGGCGGGGTCCGCCCGGCGGAGCATTCCCGGGGATTTTTCTTCGCCCCCACCGTCCTGTCCGGAGTGGATGAGGATATGGCGGTGATGAACGAGGAGCCGTTCGGGCCGATCGCCCCCATCACCTCCTTCGCCAATTTGGAGGAAGCGGCGGCCCGGGCCAACGACAACCCGTACGGGCTGGCCGCCTATGTTTTCACCCGCGACCTGTCCACCGCCTGGCTGGCCGCCGAGGCCCTGGAGGCGGGGATGGTGGGGGTGAACAACCTGGTGGTGGCAACCGCCGAAGCCCCTTTCGGGGGGGTGAAAATGTCCGGGTTTGGCCGGGAAGGGGGAGCCGAGGGCTTGGATGCCTACACCGTATCCAAGCACATCAACATGGCGTTGCCGCCCCCGTGAGGACTTGTGAGAGCTTGTGAGGACCCGTGAGTAAAGGACGGGTCGGCCAATGACCGGGCTCCCGGCCGGTTTTGACCGGAATCTGACTTCCTACGGCGATCCCGGGTTCAGCCGGTTCCTGCGCCGGGCTTTTTTAGCCTCGGCCGGTTACGACGAGGAGGACATCGACCGGCCGGTGGTGGGGATCGCCTCCACCGCCTCCGACTACGTCACCTGCCACCGGCATCTTCCCGCCATCGTCGCCGCCGCCGCCCGGGGGGTGCTGGAGGCGGGCGGCCTGCCCATGACCTTTCCATCCCTGGCCATCGGCGAGATTTTCACTTCGCCCACCTCCATGTTGCTGCGCAACCTGTTGGCTATGGAAACCGAGGAGTTGATAACCTCGCAACCGATGGACGGGGTGATTCTGGTCGGGGGGTGCGACAAGACGGTTCCCGGTCATCTGCTGGGGGCGGTCAGCGCCGACGTCCCGACGGTTTCCCTGGTGGCCGGGTCGATGACCGCCGGGAGCTGGCGGGGGGAGCGGATGGGGGCGTGCACCGACTGCCGGCTGTCCTGGAATCGGCATCGGGCCGGGGAACTTTCCGACTCCGAACTGGAGGAGATTCGCTCCCGGCTGTGCCCGGACGGGGGGACGTGCATGGTGATGGGCACCGCCTCCACCATGGCTTGCATAACGGAGGCGTTGGGAATGGCCGTCCCCGGTTCCGCCTCCCCGCCCTCCGGAACGGGGGACCGGCTACGGGCGGCTACGGCCACCGGGCGGGCGGCGACGGCGGCGGCCCGCGCCGGCCTCCGGCCATCGCGGGTCCTTTCGGAGGGTTCGTTTCACAACGCGGCCCGGGTGCTGTGCGCGGTGGGCGGTTCCACCAACGCGGTCATCCATCTGACGGCACTGGCCCGCCGGGCCCGCATCCCGTTCGGCTTGGACGACCTGCATCGCATTTCCCGGGACACCCCGTTGCTGGCGGACTGCAAACCGGCCGGGCGGGGCTACATGGAGGACTTCCACGCCGCGGGCGGGGCGCCGGTGTTGATGAAAGCCCTGCAGGAGAAGCTGGATGCGTCGGCGATGACCGTCACCGGGGAAACGGTGGGGCGGATGCTGGAAGGGACGCCGGGCCCGGGGGACTGGCAAACGACCATCGCCCCGCTGGAGAACCCGGCGGGGGGGACGGGCAATTTGACGGTGGTGCGGGGATCGTTGGCCCCGGACGGGGCGGTGTTGAAAAGGGCGGCCGCCTCCCCGGAGTTGCTACGGCACATCGGACCGGCGGCGGTCGTGGACGGAGCGGAGGGGGCCTCCGCCCGACTGGACCGGATGGGGGCGGTCCTCACCCCCGGGCATGTGATAGTCCTGCGGGGGATCGGGCCGCGGGGGGCGGGAATGCCCGAGGCCGGTTCGGTTCCGATTCCCCGGGCCCTGGCGGAACGGGGCGTGACCGACATGGTGCGCGTCACCGACGGGCGGATGAGCGGCACCGCCTACGGGACGGTGGTTCTGCATGCCGCCCCGGAGGCGGCCGCGGGAGGGCCCTTGGCCCTGGTGGAGGACGGCGACCTGATCGAGTTGGACGCTGTCGCCGGGCGGCTGGAGTTGCTGGTGGAGCAGACGGAACTGGCGCGCCGCCGGGAGGCTTGGGACCCGTCCCGTTACCCGATCGCGGAGCGCGGGTGGCGGCGGCTCTACGCCCGGTCGGTGCTGGGAGCCGACTTGGGAGCCGACTTGGACTTCCTGGTGTAACAACCGAGTTGACATATTTACAACAGGGTTGTATAATGGGGGTATGACTCGTTCAACTTCGGGCCTGTTGCAAACCGGACTGCTGGTGCTGGAGACGCTGTGCGCCGCCCCGGCCGGTCTGGGCGTGACCGAACTGGCCAAAGAAATAAACGCCGACAAGGGCAACCTGCATCGGTTGCTGTCCGTCTTGCGGGAAACGGGTTACGTGGAGCAGGACGAAGCGTCGCGGCGTTACAAGGCCACGGTGCAGATCGTGATTTTGGCCGGGAGCATGTTGCGCAGCCTGGACCTGGTGGAGGTCGCCCGGCCCGTGATGCGGGAGTTGTGCGAGTCCACCGGGGAAACCATCCACCTGGCCCGGCGCACCCCCCGGGGCGGGGTGTACATCGCCCAGGAACGGCCCTTCAACCGGCTGAGCGTGGAAACCGAATTGGGATCGCCGGTGCCCATCTACTGCACCTCCACCGGCAAGGCCTTGTACGCGGGAAGCACCCGGGCCGATTTGGAGTCGTTGCTGGAGTTGCCCCTGGAGCGGCACACCTTCCGCACCCATCAGACGGTGGAGTCGTTGCTGGCCGACTTGGAGGAAACCCGGCGCCGGGGCTACTCCGTCGACGACGAAGAACTCACCATCGGCATCCGGTGCCTGGCCGCTCCGGTGTTCGACATCCACGGGGCGACCGTCGCCTCGCTGGGCTTGTCCGGCCCGGCGCAACGCATCACTTTGGAGCGGTTCGCCGAACTGGGGGCGAAGGTGCGCACCGCGGCCGACAAGGCCACTTACGGACTGGGCGGGTCCCCGCCGCAGATTTCACCAACCCCGGAAAAAAAACCAAGCGAGGAAAAAACCGAGGACGCCGAGGGAACGCCCGACTTTCGGGAGGCGAGCCCGGCGAGGGAGAGGGAGGAGTAAGACAATGTTGCAGAAAATTAACGGACGCTTGTGGGCGGCGGCGCTGTTGGCGCTGGCGCTGGCCGCGGTCGCTTGCGGCGGAGGGGAGGAGACCCCCGCTACCACGGCCGCGGAGCAGACCACCGTCGCCCCGACCACTGACGCTCCGGCCGAGGAGGAAACCACCGTCCCCCCGACCGTCGCGGAGGAGGCGGCGATGACGGGACAAGGCGATGTGTCGGTGGGGCATTATTTTGGTTCCGATTTGGGTCAGCGGGCGATCATTGATTTGAACGCTTCGTGGGACGGGGGCAATGCGGTTATCAACCCGATTGAGCATGAGGCGTTTAAGACGCAGATTCTGGTGGCTTTGGCGGGCGGGCAACCGCCGGATGTGTTCTCCTATTGGGCCGGGGCGCGGACGGCCTCGGTTCAGGGACGCGGCCAGTTGCAACCTATTGCGGGCGTGTTTGACAATGCGAACGTGTGGGATGATTTCCCGGCGGCGCTGGCCAATGCGGGCGTTTACGACGGGGATCCGTATTTGTTGCCGTTCGGGTATCACTACGTGGCGTTTTTCTACAACCCGGAGGTGATGGCGGCGGCGGGCGTATCGGAGATGCCGTCTTCCTGGGATGAGTTGATTGCGGCCGCCGATCGGATCGCGGAGGCGGGCGTGAAACCGTTTGCGTTGGGTTCGATGAACCGCTGGCCGGCGCAGTTTTGGTTTGATTTCCTGATGTTGCGGACGGCGGGGCCTGATTACCGGGCCCGGTTGATGTCGGGGGAGGGATCGTATGAGGACGCCGAAGTGACGGCGGTTTTGGAACGGTGGAAGGATTTGGCCGACGCCGGGTATTTCGTCGATGACGCCAATGCGTATACCTGGACGGACGCCGCCGATCAGGTGGCGAACGGCGAGGCGGCGATGACGTTGATGGGGACGTGGATTACCGGTTATTGGGACGGCAACGGCCTGGTTCCGGGCGATGATTACGACTTTTTCAATTTCCCGGTGATTAACGAGGGGGTGGAAAACGCGGCGCTGGGCCCGATCGACGGTTGGGTGGTGGCGGCGGACGCCGCTAATCCGGAGGGCGCCTTCGCCTTGCTGGAGCATTACGCCCGGCCGGAGAACCAGTTGTCGTGGGCGATCGGCCAGGGGGCGTTGCCTCCCAACGCCAAGGCGGATACCAGTCAGTTGAACCCGATTTTGCAGAAGGCGCTGGGGGAGGTTCAGCAGGCGGCGTCGTATTCGTTCAATTACGATCTCGCTACTCCGCCGGAGGTGGCCGAATACGGGTTGGACATGTTCCAGGCGTTTATGGACGACCCCGCCGACTACACCCGCATACAAGCCGACGCGCAAGCCGGAGCGACTCAAGCCTTCGCCGGGCTGGGATAAGTCCCGCCCAGGCGCTCCCGAGAGGCGCCGGGCCCGATTTCCAGGTTAGGGCCCGGTCGCCTTCTCGGTCGTCGTTCGCCGGGGAGGGTAAAATTTCGGGCGGCAACGGGAGGAGCATTGAGAACATCCAGACTATGGACGATGATTTTCCTGGTTCCTCCGTTGATTTTGTTCGCGGTGGTGGTGGTTTACCCCGCGGTTTCCGCGTTGCGCCTCAGTTTCACCGACGCCAACCTGCTGGGCGGATCCGTCAACTGGGTGGGGTGGGACAACTTCGCGGACGCCTTGGGTGATAAAATCGCCTGGTCCTGGCAACAGATCGTGCTGGCCTTGATCCTGTACCTGGCCGGGCTGAGCTCCGTCCCGCCGGAACTGGCGGAGGCGGCCCGGGTGGACGGAGGCAACCGCTGGCAGGTGTTCCGCAAGGTTACTTTCCCCTTGTTGGCCCCGGTGACCACGGTGGTGCTGTCGCTGGTTTCCATCAACTCGCTGCGCAACTTCGACCTGGTGTTCGCCATGACCGAGGGCGGCCCGGTGCGGGAAACGGAAACCTTGCCGCTGTTGGTGTTCCGGGTGCTGTTGCGGGAGTTGCAACAGGGGGAGGCCGCCGCCATCGCCCTGCTTCTGTTCCTGATCACGCTGGCGGTGGTCGGCATGTTCACTTGGTGGGGGAGGAGCAAGTCCCGTGTCCTCTAGATATAGACGGGCGCTCTCCGCCGGGCGGAGCGCCCGCCGCTGGTGGGGCCGGGCGGCCTTGCTCATCTTCGTAATCATCTACCTGATCCCGATTCTGGGAGTGGTTCTGACCTCGTTCAAGACCAACGCCGAGATCGCCGCCCGGGGCATATGGGCCCCCACCGGGACGCTGACCGTGGACAACTACCTTTCCATCTGGCGGGAAACCAACACCCCCCGCTATCTGCTCAACTCCCTGCTGTCCACGGTTCCGGCGGTAATCCTCTCCATCGCCGGCGGGGCTTCCATCGGCTACGCCCTGTCCAAACTGCGGCCCCGGGGCGGGGCCGTTATTTTCGCGGCGGTGATCGCCGGATTGTTCGTGCCCCCGCAGGTGTTGCTGGTGCCCTTGTTCACACTGTTCCGCAGTTGGGGGATGATCGACACCTTGTGGCCGATCATCCTGGTTCATTCAGCGGTGGGGCTGTCCATCTGCACCCTGGTGATGCGCAACTTCTTCGACCAGATTCCCGATTCGCTGCGGGACGCGGCCGCGGTGGACGGGGCCCACCACGGTTTCATTTTCATGCGGGTGATGCTGCCCTTGGCCCGCCCCGCCCTGGCCGCCCTCGCTACCCTGCAGTTCGTGTTCATCTGGAACGATTTCCTGTATCCGTTGGCGTTCACCCAGAGCGACGGGGTGCGGACGGTGATGCTGGGACTGCTGGCGGTGCAGGGGCAGTTCACGGTGGCCTACGGCGTCCAGGGGGCGTTGGCGGTGGCGGCCAGCGCGCCCACCGTGCTGGTGTTCCTCATTTTCCAGAAGCATTTCGTACGCGGCTTGATGGCCGGTTCCGTAAAAGGGTAGGCGATGTTCCGGGTCGGCGTCATCGGTTGCGGGCGCATCTCCGATCTGCACGCGTACGGCTACCGGGGGAGCGACGACTTCCGGATAACGGCCGTTTGCGATGTGGACCGGGAGGCGGCGGCCGCCAAGGCCCGGGCGTGGGGGACGCCGGATTCGACGGTGGCGGTGTACGAGGACTACCGGGCCTTGTGCCATTCGGGGGAGGTGGACCTGGTGGAGGCGCTCGTTCCCCACCATCTGCACCATCCGGTTGCGATGTACGCTTTGCGGGCCGGGCTGGGGGTGTCCGTGCAGAAACCGATGGCGGTCAGCCTGGCCGAAGCGGACGGGATGATCGCCGAGGCGGCCCGTCGGGGGGCTTTCTTCAAGGTGTATGAGAACTTCGTTCATTACCCGCCCATCGCCCGCGCCCGGCGGATAATAGACGAGGGGGGAATCGGGGAGCCGCTCGGCGTGCGCATCAAGTCCAACCCGGGGGATCCCGCCTACGGATGGCGGGTGCCCCGGGCGGCCCGGGAGTGGCGGCACGATCCGAGCAGGGGCGGGGGCGGCCCGCTCACCTTCGACGACGGGCATCACAAGCTGGCCGCGGCCTGGTTTCTGATGGGTCGCATTGAACGGGTGTACGCCCAAATCGGGAGCACCGCGACTGCGGACGGGATGACGCTGGACGCCCCGGCGGTGATCACCTTCGGGTTCAGCGGGGGGCGGATGGGGGTGTTCGACGTAGTTTATTCCCCCGGTTTGCGGATCGCGGGCGACAATTACGCTCAGGACGATCATGTGGAGGTGACCGGCTCCGAGGGAATTTTGTGGGTCACCCGCGGGCATGGGCGCACCGTCCCCCGGGCTCCGCTCATCGTCTACCGGGGGGGAGTTACTTACGAATACGATGACATGCCGTCCGGCTGGGAGGCCAGTTTCGCCGCTTCCACTCGCAACACGATGGCCGCCCTGCGCGGCGAAGAGCCGCCGTCCCTGACCGGCGAAGAAGGCCGCCACCTGTTGGAAGCGGGCCTGGCCCTCCAAAAGTCCGCCGCCGCCGACCGCCCCATCCCCATTTCGTAACTAGCCGGAAAAACCGGGTTTAGTCAACGCGGGCAACGGACAGGGCGGCATACAGTTTGCATGGAGATATTTCTAAATCTTCCCCCCAGCAAACAACTTTCAAGTCGGGATGAACGTAAACCGACTCGAACACCCGCCTTTCCCGCAAACTTGCGAAGACGGGCAAGTTCTGTAGATCGCTGATATCTACTTCGCCCTCTACCCCGTCTTCAAATTTGACCCATATCGACCAACCTTCCCGCGGTTGGACTTCGACTACATCAAGTTCAACTGCCATATGAACCTCCTTGTTGTTCACGACCCCTTCTACCGGAATACGCAACCTCCTCACCCGCGCCTAATTAATCAGTTGCCCTGAACGGCTTCGTGGAATCCGCAGTGGGCTATTTCTCTTCGTTCGTTGTCCCAGTACATGGTTCGACGTAGCGGATGCAGATACACGTGCTCAAAGAGTTCGGGATCGTTCAAGGGTGCGAAGTGGGGACGGTTCTGCATGTCGCTGATATCCATCTCGCCTGCGATGCCATTCTCAAATCGGAACCACAACCGCCAAGGCCCGGCGGCGCGAACCTCCACGGGGCGTACCATTGTCCGGCTTCGCATGGATTTGGTTGTCACGCCTGGATATTGTAGCAAGTGTTGCAGACAGGCATACCCGACTCGGACAAGAATCCCGTTGTCGGATCGCCGCCTCGGAAAGCACGCACCCGCGCCGGGGCCCGTCGTCGTGAACCGGGAACTCGAGGGCGGGAGAGCCGGAGGCGGTAGTTCAGGCTCTGCGCGAGGTGATATGGCCCGCGCCGAGCAATGGCTGGAGCTGTTGCGCAAATATGCGGAGGACGACGAGAAATAGCCGCGGCTAGAATAGGCGGACTGCCCCAATGCCGAATAGGAGTGAAATATGAACGAAGCCGACAAGGCCGTATCTTCCCTGATCTGGATCGGTCGCGTTCTCATCGTGCTGGCGGCGGTGCTCTACTTCCCGGACTATGCGTGGACGAAATGGTTGGGAGCGGCGCTGTTGCTGGTGTTCCCGGCCTTCGCGGTGATCTACTGGGCGGGCATCCGGGTCCGGCGGCCCGAAGTAGCGGTGATGACGGCGGTTTCCCTGGGGCTGGCGGCGGTGTTGATCGTCTTGGCGGTGTAGGCGCGCCGCCGTTTCATGCCGCCTCTTCGGGGGGCCGGCGTTGCATCATTCTTTTATTTACATCGCCGACGCCGCCGCTTTTGCCAGTTGGCCGAGAGCGTAGACGTGGGCCGCGGTGCTCGTTGCCGCGGCCAGCAACGTATATCCGGCGATGGCCAAGGCTGATAGGGAGCCAGGGACAGGACGATAAACAGTTCGCTCCCGATGATGAGCAGGGAACCTATCCGCCCGGAGCGATAGCTGCGGTACAGAACCTGCTCCGCCCGCCTGGCGCGAACGGTTGCATACAGGGCAGGCAGTCGGCGCCGCGCGTTTACAAGGGGTTTCGGGCGGCGGCAAATTTAACGACCCGGATTGTGAGGGAGCGCAAGCGACGGCCGTCGTCATAGGACTTCCTGGCCGGGGGCGGCGCGCGGTCGGGGGCGGGTTGGGGGTTGTGTCACAGGCCTTTTCTATATTGACGGGTATTACCGCATTTCCCCGTATGGAAGGAGCTGATAATGATACACAACGAAGGAAGCAAGCAGGCCGAGGGGGGCAACCGGAACCTGGTGGTGCTCAAGGGCACGCTGGCCACCGACCCCGAGAGCCGGGTCTACGGTTCGGGGGCGAGCATGTCCCGGCTTCTGGTGACGGTGCGCACCGAGGAGCCCCGTCCCCGCACCGACGTGATTCCGGTCATCGTGTGGGAACCGGCCCGGAGCGTGCGGGAGGCGGTGCGGGGCGACAAGGTGGATGTCGTCGGCCAGGTGCACCGGCGGTTCTGGAGCGACGCGGAGGGCCGCCACAGCCGGGTGGAACTGGTGGCGGTCACCGTGGACATCGGGAAGCCGGTCCCGCCGCGGTGAGCGGGCGGAGGGGAAAGCGCGGGCGGATGCTGTAGGATGGGAGGGATTCCGCAGTGAACGACGCCGCCCGCGCCCGCCCCTCCCGCCTGTTGCTACGGCCGGGATGGATAGTGTTCTCGTTGTTCACCGTCCTGCTGTTGGCGGCGTTCGTTGCGCTGGGGATGTGGCAATTGCGCCGATTGGAGGAGCGGCGTTTCGACAACCGGATCACCGCCGCCCGGCTGGAGCGGGAACCTCTGCCCCTGGCCGATTTTTTGGCCGGGGCGGGGACGACGGACGATCCCGGTCACTACCGGTATACGGCGGTGTCCGCCGTCGGTAATTTTCTCGAAGAGGGGACGGTGGAGGTCCGTTCGCAGGTGCACCAGGGGGTGGACGGGGTGCATGTCGTCCATCCCTTCGTCTTGGAGGATGGAAGGGCGGCGCTGGTCAACATCGGATGGTTTCCGTCCGGGGCGGCCCGCCCCCCGGCGAGCGGGCTGTACGGGGCGGGGCGGGTGGAAATAACCGGGCTGATACGCGCTTCCCAGCCCCGGCCCGCCCTGGGCCGCACCGAGCCGGAGGGAACCTTGCAACGGGTGTCCCGCATCGACGTGCCGCGCCTGGACCGGCAGGTGGGAGCGCCGTTGCTTCCCTTCTGGATACAGTTGACGGCCCCCGACGATCCGCAGGCCTTGCCGGTTCCGGTTCCCCTGCCGGACTTGGGAGACGGCCCGCATCTGGCGTACGCCATCCAGTGGTTTTCTTTCGGAGCGGTGTTGGCGGGCGGTTACGGGGCCTTGTTGCGCCGGGACCTCAGACGTTCCCGACGGGCGGAGGAGGCGGAGGGTGCGCCAGACCCTCCACTATCCGGACGGCGGGCATCCGGGTGAAAACTTCCGGATTTACCAGGATTTTGGAGGCACGGTCGCCGCCTCCCGCAATCACCTGCGGGGGTTGGAGCACCGTCGCATCCACGTACGTTTCCAGTCCCTCCGGGAGGGCGAACGGGGTTACCCCGCCTATTTCCATGCCGGTGATTTCCGCCGTCGTCTCCGGCGAGGCGAAGGAAAGCCGCTTCACCCCCATTTCCTCCCGCACTTTGCGGTTCACGTCCAAGCGGGTGGTCGCCAAGGCCACGCACACCGCATACCGGCCAGCGGGCCGTTTGGAGGCCATCAGGATGGCGTTGGCCGCCGCCTGCAACGGGTAGCCGTAATGCTCGCAGAAAGGGACGGTGTCGGACAACGCCGGATCGATTTCCAACGTTTCGTACTCGGCGCGCAGGCCGTCCAGCGTTTCCCGAACCCGGCGGGCTATATCCGACATTTCCACCTCTGCGTTGCGTTTCCCGGACCAACTTTTGATGTTAGCCGCCCATAAGTCGGAGAAGATGCGATACTGGACCCGTAATGCTGGATCCGAAACTGCTGGAAATACTGGTCTGCCCGGTCAGCAAGGCCCCCTTGCGGGAGGTGGACGGGACGTTGGTTTCCACCGATCCCGAAACCCGCCTTCGGTATCGAATAGACGAGGGCATTCCCGTGATGCTGGTGGAAGACGCGGAAATGATGGCCGAAAGCGACTGGAAGGCGGTGATGGAAAATGACTGACGGCGACCCGCCCGACACCATTTTCAGTCAGATCATCCGCGGGGAAATCCCGGCGGACATCGTGTACCGGGACGAGGCGTGCCTGGCATTTCGCGACATCAACCCGCAGGCGGAAGTGCATGTGCTGGTCATCCCCCGCCGGCCCATCGTCTCCCTGTCCCACATCACCAAGGGGGATCGGGCGTTGATCGGCCACCTGCTGTCGGTGTGTGCCCGGGTGGCCGCGCAGGAAGGGGTGTCCGAATCCGGATATCGGGTGGTGACCAATGTGGGACGGGACGGCGGCCAGACGGTGGAGCATTTGCATTTTCATATCCTGGGAGGTCGCCCGCTGGGTTGGCCGCCCGGTTAATGAGCGGTCCGCGCCGTAGAGGGGCGGTCGCCCTCGTACTGGCCATTGCGGCCTCCGCGTGCGTAGCGGGCGAATCCGACCCGCCCCGGGAGGCGGCCCCCGCCGTCACCGCCGCGCCAACGACCGCCGCCGTTGTGGAAACCACCGTTGCCGTCGCCTCGGTCGCCGCCGCCTCCGCTACTACGACTATCCCGACCACTACTTCCACTACCTCTACGACTGTTCCGGTCACTGCCGCCTCCACCACGACGACCGTCGCGACCACTACTTCCACTACCTCTACGACTGTTCCGGTCACTGCCGCCTCCACCACGACGACCATCCCGACCACCACTACCTCCACCACTACGACCGTCGCGACCACCACCGCCACTACTACTTCTACGACCGTTCCGACCACCACTACCTCCACCACTACAACGACCGTTCCGCTCGCTACGAGCGTCCCGGTTGTTACCACCTCTACCACCGTTGCGACCGTCCCGGCTTCCGACGCCGTTCCCGAGGCCGCGACCGCCGACCGGCCGTTGGAGCCGCCGGGGTGGGGGGTGTTTACCCCCGAGGAGGGATGCCCGTTCCTGCTCCCGTGGGGAGTCACCGCCCGGTGCGGGCGCCTGGCGGTTCCGCTGGACCGCACCGACCCGGACAGCCCCCTGATCAAGTTGGCGGTGGCGATATTCCCCGCCCGCAACGGGGAGAGCGCCCCGCCGCTGGTGTATCTGGACGGCGGGCCGGGTTCCAAAACCCTGGCCTCGTTGCTTTTCACCTACTCCAACCTGATCAAACCCCTGGACGCCGATCGCACGGTGGTGGTGTTCGACCAGCGGGGAGTGGGATATTCCGAACCCGACCTTTCCTGTCCGGAAGTGGTGGAGCGCACCTTTGAGTTGATGGGCGGTACGGACGAAGACCCCGGCTTTTTCTTGGACGTCCTGCGGGAATGTTCCGCCCGGTGGGAGGCGGACGCTTCTGTTTTGCGCCACATCAACAGCGCCGCCTCCGCCTCCGACGTGGATTTCCTCCGCCGGGCCCTCGGATACGAGCAGTGGGACCTGTTCGGGCTTTCCTACGGAACCCGGCTGGCCTTGACGGTAATGCGGGATTATCCAACGGGGGTGCGGCGGGCGGTTTTGGACTCCGTTTATCCGCTGGAAATAAACGGTCGCCCGCAAATAAGGGCCAACTTGAACCGGGCCTTGGAACATTTGTTCGCCGCCTGCTCCGCCGACCCGGACTGCCAATCCCGGTACGGGGATGCGGAGGCACTGTTCTACGGGCAACGGGCCCTGCTCGACGAGCAACCCGCCCCCGTCGCCCTGTTCAACGTGGACCGGCTGTGGATACAGGACGGATTCCTGACCGGGGCCCGTTTGCTGGACATGGTTTTCCTGGGGATGTACAACATGGGAGTGGTGCGGAGCCTGCCGGCACTGCTCGACTCCATCCGCAACCGGGACTATTTGGATGCGGCCCTGGTGATGACCGGGTTGCTGTTCGCGGGCCGCATGCTGTCCTACGGGCAGGGGATGGCTATGCTGTGCAACGAGGAAATCCCGTTTGAGCCGACCGGCGCCCTCCCCGCCGCCACACTGCGGTTTCCCCGACTGCAAGGGTTCTTCGCGCAGGCCGTCTTCCAATCCGCCGACGCCCTGCGGTTCTGCCGCGACCTGGGGTTGGGGGAGGCGGACCCGGTGGAAAACCTGCCGGTGCGGAGCGACATCCCCGCCCTGGTCATGGCGGGCTCTTTTGATCCGATAACCCCTCCCGAATGGGGGTGGTTGGCGGCGCGCAACCTGTCCGACGTCCGGTTGGCGGAGTTCCCCGATTTGGCGCATGGGGCGGCCCTTTCCCACGAATGCGCCCGCTCCGTCACCCTGGGGTTCCTGGACGGACCGCAGGCCGATCCCGACTTGTCCTGCATCGCCGCCCGCCCCCCGGTGCGGTTCGACTAGGCATGGCCCGCGCCTCCCGTCGCCCGGTGTTGCGAGCCGTCGCCCTCCTGTTGGGGTTGGGCATGGCGGCCGCCTGCGGAACCGATAGCGCCTCTTCGGGGCCGGAGCCGGTGGTGTGCGCGGCCGGTCAGATAGACGGGGACTTGCTGGTGGTCAACCAAACCTCCTCCCCGGTGTTCACCGCGGTGGAGCAGTTCGAACGCCGCTACGGGGTGGTGGTGGAGGAGCAGTCCTACGACTCGGACGAGGAACTGCTTTCCCGGATCAGCGCCCGGGCGGACCCGGTGGATTTGATACTGATGGAGGAAAGCCTGGCCTACGTAATGGGACGGGACGGGTTGTTGCTGACCCTGGATTCCCTGGCGGTGCCCGGCCGCTCCAACCTGATCCCGCGTTTCGATCCCGCCCGGTGGCGCTATCCGGTCGAGGTCGGGGAGGGTTTTCTCTGGGTTCCCTACCTGTGGGGTACGGTGGGCGTGGGGGTGAACGTCAACTTGGCGACGCCGGAGATCGAACCGACCTGGGAGCTGATTTTCGACCTGGACCGGGCCTGGGTGTACGCCGGCCGGATTTCCCTGATGGAAGACCCCCGTCAGGCGCTGGCCGCGGCCCTGCTGTACCTGGGTCATTCGCCCAACACCGACTCCCCGCAACAGGTGGCGGAGGCGGCCGATTTGGTGGCCGCCACCCGCGCCCTGCTCACCCGGTTTGATTCCACCGACTACGCCCGGCGGCTGGTGGACGGCAGCGTGGACGTGGCGCACGGGCGATCGGATGTCTTCTTCGAGGTCATTCCGGAAAATTCAACCGATTTCGACTATGTAATCCCCCGGGAGGGGGCGGTCATCTGGATGGACGTCATGGCGGCGCCGGTCACCGCCCGCAGTCCCTGCACCGCCCATTCCTTTATCGATTTCATCCTGGAGCCGCGTATTTCGGCGGGGATGTCCAACGCTTCCCGGCTGGCCTCCCCCAACCGGGAGGCCTTGGACTACATCAACCCGCTTCTCACCCGCAATCCGGTGATATATCCGCCGCCGGAGACCATGAACGCGCTGGTGCGGTTGGAGTTGGACGAGGAGTTGGAACGGCTGTATTCGGATGAGTTTCTGCGCGTAACCAGTTTTTGAGGGACGGGGCCGCGGGGACGGCGGGTAGGGTCGGTTGGATGGCCTCCGCTTCTTTCCGACTGCGTCCCGCCCTGCGCCGGGCCGCTCCCACCTTGCGGGTGGAGCGCGACTTGTGGGAGGAGGGACATCAGGTGGTGGCGGGGATGGACGAGGTGGGCCGGGGGGCGTGGGCGGGCCCGCTTACGGTGGGGGCGGCGGTGGCCCCCCGCCACCGCCGGGTCTATAAAATCCGGGACTCCAAAATGCTCACCGAAGTAGAACGGGAGGGATTGTTCGAGCGGGTGGCGGAATGGTGCCGGGCTTGGGCGGTGGGTCACGCCACTCATGAAGAATGCGACCGGTTGGGAATGTCGGATGCGCAACGGCTGGCCGCCCGCCGGGCTTTGGAGGGGCTGGGGGTTTCCCCGCATCGGATACTGCTGGACGGCCGGTGGGATTTCGTGGGGGGGTCCGCCACGATCCGGCTGGTGCGGGGGGACGCCACTTCCCTTACCATCGCCGCCGCCTCCATCCTGGCCAAGGTGAGCAGGGACCGGATAATGCGGGCGGAGTCCCTCCACTATCCCAACTACGTCTTCGCCGACAACAAAGGCTATCCCTGCCCCCGGCATCGGGCGGCTCTGGCCGCTTGGGGGCCCTCCGCCATTCACCGCCGCAGCTGGGTGTTCATGGAAGGACTGCCCTGGACGGGGTTGCCCCGTTACCGGCGCGAGGAGGCGCAGGGGGAGCTGTTCGACCCCTATTCCCCGCCCGGGGCCTTGCCCTGAGGAGCGGACCGCTCCCCGCCCCGCCGTTTCAGGAAATCGGCCCAGGCGTCCAACGTCGGGTCGGGCTGTTCGATCATCATGATGTGACCGGCGCCGGGGATGACCGCTTCCTCCCAATCGGCCAGCCCCTCCCGCAACGGCCCGGCGGCGGCGGGCGGGGCCATAATGTCGATGGAGCCGGTGATGAGCAGGGTCGGACACCGCACCGCCCGGGCCGCGGCGGGGCCGCCCCCGTACTCGTCGCAGGCTCGCAGGTCGTTCCGCAGCAGTCCCGGCGCGGCCCGCTCCCATAGGCGCAAAGCGGCCCCGGTCATCCACAAACCGGGGGTGCGGTGCCCTCCCAGATGGGAACGTTTCCCGTAACCCCAGGAGGTCATCAACCGGTAGGCGAGGGGGGAGTCGGAGGCGGCCGCCTGCAGCAGGGCGGGGTGGACGGGCATGACCGCCGCCCCGCCCGCCAAGGTCAGGGTGCGCACCCGGTCCGGGCGGCGGGCGGCCGCCTCCAGGGTGATCAGCCCGCCCATGGAATGTCCGGCCAGATGGGCCCGTTCGCATTCGGCGGCGTCCAACACCCGTATCAGCCAGTCGGCGCAGTCGGCGATGGAGGGGAGGGGATCTCCTCCGGAGGCCCCGTGTCCGGGCAGATCCACCGCCAGCACCGAGTAGCCGCGGTGGGCGAAGTAGCGGGTCTGCAGTTGCCAGATGGTTTTGTCCAGGGCCGCTCCGTGCACCATCACCAGCAAGGGCGACTCCGGGTCCAGGGGGCGTCCGCCGGTGGCGGCATCCGCCTGCGCGCCGTCTACCGTGAGTTTCATTTCCGTTGCGAGGCCCGCAAGGCGGCCGCCAGGTCGTCGGCCAGGTCGCCGGGGTCCTCCAAGCCGATGGACAGCCGCACCAGGTCTTCGCCCACCCCGGCCGCCTGCAACTGGGCGGGGCTCATCGTGGAATGGGTGGTGGAGGCGGGATGGATGACCAGCGACCGGGCGTCGCCCACGTTGGCCAGATGCGAGAAAATCCGCAACCGCTCTATGAACCGGCGCCCCGCCTCCCGGCCGCCTTTCAGACCGAAGGCCATAATGGCCCCGCAACCGCGGGGGAGCAGTCGGGCGGCCCGTTCCCGGTCGGGGTGGCCGTCCAACTCCGGGTAGGTGATCCAGGCCACCTCCTCCCGGCCTTGCAGGAACCGGGCCACCGTGCGGGCGTTTTCCACGTGTCGGCGCATGCGCAGGGCCAGGGTCTTGGTTCCCTGCAAGATGTAGAAGGCGTCTTGCGGTCCCAGCGGGGCCCCGAAATCCCGCAGTCCCTCCACCCGGGCCCGGACTATGAAAGCCTGCGTTCCGAACTCTTCCGTGAAACGCAGGCCGTGGTAACTGGGATAAGGCTCGGCGAGGGTGGGGAAGAGACCGGATTTCTCCCAGTCGAACGTCCCCCCGTCGATCAGGGCGCCCCCCACCGCCAGCCCGTGCCCGCCGATGAACTTGGTGATGGAATGATAAACCAGGTCCGCCCCCCAGTCGAAAGGCCGGAACAGGTAGGGGGTGGCGAATGTGTTGTCCAGCATCAGGGGAACTCCCGCCCGGTGGGCGATTTCGGCCACGGCGGGGATGTCCATTATTTCCAGGCCGGGGTTGCCCAGCGTTTCCCCGAACACCAGGCGGGTCTCGGGGCGGATGGCCTCCCGGAAGCCGTCCGTGTCCCGGGGATGGACGAAGTCGGCGGTGATTCCGAAGCGGGGCAGGGTGACGGAGAGCAGGTTGTTGGCCCCTCCGTACAGGCTGGACGAGGACACGATGTGTCCGCCCGACCCCATCAGGGTGGCGATCCCCAAAAACAGGGCCGCCATTCCCGAGGCGGTGGCCACCGCCCCCACCCCGCCCTCCAAGGCGGCCAGCCGTTCCTCGAGCACGGCCACCGTCGGGTTGGAGATGCGGCTGTAGATGTGGCCTTGCCGTTCCAGGTTGAACAGGCCGGCCGCGTGTTCCGTATCCCGGAACACGTAGGAGGCGGTCTGGTAGATGGGCACTTCCCGGGCCCCGAAGTCGGAGTCCGGATGATGGCCGGCGTGCACCCCCAGCGTTTCAAAGTCCGGGAACTTGGGATCGAGCATTGTCCCAAAGCATAATGGCCGCGTCCGGTGGGGGGCGGGGGAGTAGGCTGGCGGCCTGTGAGCGATGTTGCGGTTTCCTATCCCTCCTCCGACCGGGCGGTGATCACCCTCACCCGGGACGGGTCGCTCAATTCTTTGAACTCCGCCGCGTTGCGCCGGTTGCGGGAGGCGGCGCAGGAGGTTTCGCAACGTCCGTTGAAGGTGGTGACGTTGCGGGGGGAGGGGCGGGCTTTTTGCGCGGGGGCCGACTTCGCGTTGTTGGGCGGAGAGGAAGGGCCGCCCTTCGATGTCGGGGAGTTGGGACGGGAGATGACCGAGGCGGTGGAGGCCATTCCGGCGGTGACCATCGCCGTCCTGCACGGGGCGGTAGTGGGGGGCGGGGTGGTGCTCGCCGCCTGTTGCGACCTGCGGGTGGCGGCCGAGGACGCGTATTTTTCCATCCCGGAGGTGGATGTGGGACTGCCGCTGGGATGGGCGGGGGCGCCGCGTCTGATGCGGGAGATCGGCCCCGCCCTGACCCGGGAACTGGTGCTGACCTGCCGCCCGTTCACGGCCGGGGAGGCGTTGCGGGCCGGGTTCGTCAACCGGGCGGTCCCGGCCGCGCGGTTGGAGGAGGAGGCGGAGGAGTTGGCGGAGGTCTTGTGCGCCAAATCCGCCTACGCGTTGCGGGCGGTGAAAAAAACGATAAGCGAGGCAGCCGAACAGCTGGTCCCCGCTTGGGGGAGAAGCGGCGACTCCCGTTTGCTGGCCGGGGCGGCCGCAGACCCGGAGTCCCGGCGGGCCATGGACGACTACATGAGGAGCCGCCGCCGCTCCTGACGGGAACTCAGAGGTCGGCGGCGGAAAGGGCGGAGAGGGGGGCGGCCCCGGCGGTGACCGCGGGCAGATGGCCGGCGGCCCCGGGGAGGATCTGCTCCAGGTAGAAGCGGGCGGTGGCCCGTTTGGAGGCGCGGTCGGGGGCGGCGCAGGCCGCTTCGGCCATCATCGCCCCCCCGGCGGTGATTCCGAACATGGCGCACAGGGGACCGGCCCCGGCCAGTCGGTCCTCCGTCCCGGCCCGCGCCATCCAGGCCACGGCGGTTTCCAGGTCCTCCACGGCCCGCTCCAACCGGTCGGCGGCCGTCGTCCATCCCGTCGTTCGCAACCCGTCCGCCGGACGCCGCATCCCGTCCAGGAAAGAGCGCACGAACCGGCCCTCGTCCAGCGGCAACTTGCGCATCGCCAAGTCGATGGCCTGGATGCCGTTGGTGCCCTCGTAGATGGGGGTGATGCGGACGTCCCGGTAGTGCTGGGCGGCCCCGGTTTCCTCTACGAACCCCATTCCCCCATGCACCTGCAATCCGATGGAGGCCAGGGAAACGCCCATGTCGGTGCACCACGTTTTCACCACCGGGGTGAGCAGGGCCACGGCGCGGTCGTGCCGCGTCCGGTCGGCTTCGTCCTCCGCATGCTCGGCCAGATCCTGGTGCATGGCCGTTCGGTACAGCAGGGCCCGCATGGCCTCGATGTTGGAGCGCATGGTCATCAACATGCGCCGCACGTCCGGGTGGTCGACGATGGGGGACTCCTCCCGGGCCCCGGGGGCCCGTCCCTGTTTGCGCGTCCGGGCGAAGTCGGCGGCTTGCTGGTAGGCGCGTTCCGCGACCGCCATCCCCTCCAAGCCCACCGAGATGCGGGCGGCGTTCATCATCGTGAACATGTTCCGCATCCCCTGATGTTCCTCGCCGAGCAGGAAACCGACCGCCCCGCCCGCGTCCTCCCCGTAGGCCATCACGCAGGTGGGGGAGCCCCTGATTCCCAGTTTGTGTTCCAGCGACACCGCTTTCAGGTCGTTGCGCCGCCCCGCCTCCCCGTTTTGGTCCAGCAGGAACTTGGGGACGATGAACATGGAAATTCCCTTGGTTCCGGGGGGCGATCCGGGGGTGCGGGCCAGTACGAAGTGGATGATGTTGTCGGTCAGGTCGTGTTCTCCGTAGGTGATGAAAATCTTGGAGCCAGTGATGCGGTAGGTCCCGTCCCCGGCCGGCGCGGCCCGGGCGGTGATCGTTCCCAGATCCGACCCGGCCTGCGGTTCGGTGAGGTTCATGGTGGCCGACCATTCCCCGCTGATCAGCCGGGGCAGGTAGGCGGCCCGTTGCTCCTCGGAGCCGTGGGCCAGCAGGGCGTCGATTCCGCTGTAGGTGAGGAGCGGACACAGGCTGAAGGACATATTGGCCGAGGTGAGCATTTCCTCGAAAGCCAGTCCCACCGCTTTCGGCATTTGGTGCCCGCCCCACTCGGAGGGGAAATCAACGCCGCCCCAGCCCGCCTGCACATAAGCCCGGTAGGCTTCCCGGAAACCGTCCGGGGTGCGCACCCCGCCGTTGGACATCACCGAGCCCTGCTGATCGCCCGGCTGGTTGGCGGGGGCCACCAAATCCCCTACGAAGCGGGCGGCTTCCTCCAAGACGGACCACACCGTTTCGGGGTCGGCGTGCCGGTAGGCGGGCAACTTCGCCAACTCCTCCAGGCGGGCGATGCGCAACAGGGCGAAGCGGATATCGGCCAAGGGGGCCCGGTAACCGCTCATCGCCTTACGCCGTCTCCAAGGCGGCCTCCAGATCGGCCAGCAGATCCGCGACGTCCTCCAAACCGACCGAGATGCGCACCAGCCCGTCGGTGATGCCGGTGCGGAGCCGTTCCGCCTCCTCCACGTCGGCGTGGGTCATCGTCACCGGGTGGGTGATCAGCGACTCCACCGACCCCAGGCTTTCCGCCAGCGTCCACAGGCGCACCGCGGCCATCAACCGGCGCCCCGCCTCCAGTCCGCCCGCCAGCTCGAACCAGGCCATGGCCCCGAAACCGGAGGCTTGCCGGGCGGCCAGTTCTCGTTGCGGGAAGGAGTCCAGACCGGGGTAGACGACTTTGGCCACCTTGGGGTGCCCCTCCAGGTATTCGGCCACCGCGGCCGCGTTGGCCGACTGCCGCTCCATCCGTTCGCTGAGGGTTTTGGAAGACTGCAGGGTGAGCCAGGCGGTCATGGGCGACATTATGGTTCCGGCCGCGTTCTGGACGAAGCCGATCCGCTCCGACAGGCCGGAGTCGGCGCACACCACCGCCCCGCCCACGGTGGCGTTCTGGCCGTCCAGGTACTTGGTGGTGGAATGCACCACCAAGTCGGCGCCCAGTTCCAGGGGGCGTTGAAAGTAGGGGGTGAGAAACGTGTTGTCCACCGCGTGCGGGATGCCCCGCTCCCGGGCGATGCGGGACACCCCGGCTATGTCGCAGTATTTGAGGGTGGGGTTGGCCGGAGTTTCGGTGAAGATGAGGCGGGTGCGTTCGGTGACGGACGCTTCCACGGCGGACGGGCGGGCGGCGTCGGCGAAGGTGAAATCCACCCCGAACCGGGCGTAGAGTTGCGTGGCCAGCCGGTAGGTGCCCCCGTAGGTTACATCGCCCACCACCGCATGGTCGCCCGCGCTCAGCGCCGCCCGGAACACGGCGTCGGTGGCCGCCATCCCGGTGGCGAACGCCCATCCCGAATGGCCGCCTTCCAGGACGGCCATCCTTTCCTGAAAGGCGGAGACGGTGGGGTTGGCGGAGCGGGAGTAGGAATACCCCTTGGCCATATACTCCTCCACCGACGGTTGGACGAAGGTGCTGGTCTGGTGGATGGGGGTGAGAATGGCCCCGGTGGACGGGTCGGGGACCACCCCGGCGTGTATCTGGTCGGTTCGAAAACCCATCGGGTCTGCTCCAGCGGTCTCGGTGTGATGCGCCGACAATGCTACCCGCTTCCGGGCCGGGCCGCGGCCTCCGCTACCATTCCGGGCGTGAACGGACCCCGTCCCCCGACCATTGTCACCTGCGAAATGCACACCGGAGGCGAACCGGTGCGGATCATCGAATCCGGTTACCCCCCGCTGGCGGGGGAAACCATCCTGGACAAGCGCCGCTACGCCCGGGAGAAGTTCGATCATTTGCGCACCGCCCTTATGCATGAACCGCGCGGTCATTTTGATATGTACGGGGTGATTCCGGTGGAACCCGATCTGCCGGAGGCGGACCTGGCGGTGTTGTTCATCCACAACGAAGGCTATTCCTTGATGTGCGGCCACGCGGTGCTCGCCCTGGGCCGGTACGCGGTGGACAAGGGAATCGTAGAGGCGGTGGAGCCCGAGACCCGAATGGTTGTTCAATGCCCGTGCGGGCCGGTGACGGTCTACGCGGAGGTGCGGGAGGGACGGACGGGGCGGGTTCGTTTCCACAGCGTGGGGGCGTTCGCCCACCGGTTGGGACGGACGGCGCAGGTTCCCGGGTTCGGGCCGGTTTCCTACGATACGGCCTACGGAGGGGCTTTTTACGCGGTGGCCCCGGCCGCCGCCTTCGGCCTGGATGTGCGGCGGTCGCCGACGGCCGAGTTGCGGGCCGCCGCCTCCGCACTGAGCGGGGCCGTGGCCGGGGAAGGCGGGTTGTCCCATCCCGATTCGGAGGAGTTGGCCTACCTGTACGGGTCCATTCTCACCGACGGGATCGACGATGAGCGGCCGTCGGCCAACATCTGCGTGTTCGCCGACGCGCAGGTGGACCGCAGCCCCACCGGTTCCGGGGTGACCGCCCGCATGGCACTGCGCTACGCCCAAGGGCAGGTCCGGGCGGGGGAGGAGCGGGTGTTCGTCAGCGTCGCCGGCTCGGAGATGACCGGAAAAGTGGTTTCGGCCGCCGGCGGAGGTTCCGGGGTGGGGGGCGATCACCCGGTGACCACCGTGGAGGTGGCGGGCCGGGCCCACTACACCGGCGCCGCCCGCTTTACCATGGAGGACGACGACCCCTTCCCCCGCGGCTTCCTACTCCGCTGAGTTACCCGCCGGGCGGGGTGTCGCAACCCCGCAGCCTGGTGATGATTTCCGAAACAGAGCCCCGCACCGGAGCCCGCTTACGTCCCGTAGCTTGCACCCGGTTTGGGTTGCGCGGCCCTCTTATCAGGACTTCGCGTTCCGTCTGTTCCGTTATCGGCGAAACCTTAATGCCGGTAACGCGCGCCACCGGCCTGTTCCGGTCGGTCAGAATGATTTCCCCGCCCGACTCGATTTCACTCAACCAACGCCTTATATTCGACCGGAACTCCGTGATTTCTAATTGCATGGTTTCCCTCCTCTATCTTTTGTGTATAGATGGTTCATATCTTATAAGTATACAGATTTGAATAAATTTTCTGCCAACTCAAATTCGGGAAGGTGCTACTTGTAATCCAGCCTCGGTGGATGCTTCTCGCAACCGTTTATCCAGGCGACCATTACAATGTTCGGATGTACAATACTCATCGCACTTGCCAAATGGACAGCGTCGTAACCTCGTAGTCGATAGCGTTCGGCAATATCCCCTGCGTAAGTTAGCAATTTCCATCGGGCGGGTACTGAATTAATTTCCGCCCATAAGTTCTCCCAAGTTCTTTTCCACTTATTTAATGACTTAGTTGAGATACGCCTATTTCTCTGAGTAGCAGCGAGTGCGGCTCTAACTTCGGGATAGGTGAGCTCGCTACTAACAACTTTATAAGCATTGTCCCACAACGCCATAGCTTGTTCATTACCTTTCTCCGTTATCATTAGTTTTATAACTGCACTGGAATCAAAATAAACAATAGGTTCTTTTAATGAATCCGCTCTAGCTGAGGTGTGTGTTTCAAGATTATAAACCGTCATGAGTACATAGGATGATCGCGATGTTCAGAGACAATGTTGGAAACTGACTCTGTTGCTGGTATTCGTTTGATATTCGCCGCTTTGGTACGCTTTTGTTGGGTAGATGGATTTACAATACCCTCACGTATCATTTGCTCCCAGGATGTCAACCCGTTGACTCCTATAATCCGGGCTACCGGTATATCGCGTTCCGTTAGGAGAATCTCGTCACCCGCCTTTATCTCGGTCAGCCAGTGACTCATATTGGATCTGAACTCGGTGATGCCCACTTCCATAACTGCCATTGCCGGTCTCCTTTCCGTTTTTGGTTCCGTAAGGTAATACTGACTTCATTATAGTACTCCTTTTGATCAATGTCAAACTAGGTAGCAGGTGCGATGGCATGCTCGGCGGGGGCGGGGGTTGGGCAGGTTACGCCGGTGCCTTTCAGGCCACAGTAGCCGTTCGGGTTTTTGGCCAGGTACTGCTGGTGGTAGTCCTCGGCGTAGTAGAAGGGGGGAGCGGGATGGATTTCGGTGGTGATGGTCCCTTTGCCGGCCGCGGTCAATTCCCGTTGGTACGTTTCCCGGGAATCTTCGGCCAGCCGGCCTTGCGCCCCGGTGGTCCAGAAAATAACCGACCGGTACTGGTTGCCCCGGTCGTTCCCTTGACGCATCCCCTGCGTGGGGTCGTGCTCCTCCCAGAAAATCTTGAGCAAATCCGCAAAAGAAACCAGGGACGGGTCGTAGACGATCAGCGCCGTCTCGGCGTGGGCGGTGCGGCCCGAGCATACTTCCCGGTAGGTGGGGTGGGGAGTGTGTCCGCCCTGGTAGCCGACGGCGGTGGTGAACACGCCCGGAACCCGCCAGAACAGGCGCTCCACCCCCCAGAAGCAACCCATCCCCACATAGGCCGTCTCCAAATGGCCGGGGAAGGGGGGGACGATGGGGCGGCCGTGCGCGAAATGCGGCTCCGGCTCCAAAACGGGATGCTCGCGGCCGGGCGGGGCGTCGGCGGCGTCCGTCAGTTGATGCTTGCGGCGGGTTGCGAACATTTTCACCTCGCTGGTCCGTTATACGTTGCAACCAGATTAGCCGCCGTATTGTTCCCGGAAACGGTTTCGCGCTTCCAACCGTCGCCCGGGACGCGCCCAAAGTTTTGTTCGGCAAACCTTATATGGTATGTTAGGCGCGATGACCAACTCCACTCATGTCCGCCTCGACGACGTAACCAAAACCTACGGCGGGGCCGTCGCCGTTGACTCGGCCACCCTGCATGTTCCGCGCGGACGCACCTTGGCGTTGCTCGGTCCCTCCGGGTGCGGCAAAACTACCTTGCTGAGAATGATCTGCGGGCTGGAAATCCCCGATTCGGGGACCATCGCCATCGGGGGAACGGAGGTGGAGCGGCCGGGGCGGCGGGTGCTGGCCGAAGACCGAAATGTGGGGATGGTATTCCAAAACGGAGCCCTGTTTCCCCATATGAGCGTGGGGGCCAACGTGGCCTACGGTTTGGGACGCCGCTACGACCGGAGCCGGGTGGAGCGGGCCTTGGAAATGGTGGATTTGACGGGATTCGCCGACCGCGCCCCGGCCACCCTTTCCGGCGGGCAGGCGCAACGGGTGGCGCTGGCCCGGGCCTTGGCGCCCCAGCCGGAAGTTTTGTTGCTGGACGAACCGCTGGCCGCCTTGGACGCCGAACTGCGCTCCCGCATCCGTTCCGAAGTGGCGGGGTTGCTCCGGGAGTTGCACATAACCGCCGTTTTCGTCACCCACGATCAGGAGGAGGCGTTTGTGGTGGGGGACAACGTGGCGGTGATGCGGGAGGGGCGGATATTGCAGTTCGACGTCCCGGGCGAGGTCTACAACCATCCGGTGGACCCCTGGGTGGCCCGGTTCGTGGGCGACGCCAACCTGTTGCCCGGAATCGCCGACGGGCCCCGGGTGCGAACCAAAATCGGGGTGATACCGCTGGCCGTTCCCGCCCACGGGCCGTGCGACGTGGTGGTGCGGCCCGAATACATTACGATGGAGGCGGGCCGCTTGGGCACGGTGCGGGGGATGGAATACTACGGCCACGACACCGCCTACTCCCTGGATGTGGAGGAGAGCCGGATGACGGTGCGGGTGTTGGCCGTTCCCCGCTTCGGCGTCGGGGATCGGGTGGACCTCGCCTACGCCGGGCCGGACACCATGGCCTTTCCCGCTACGGAACCGGAGCCGGTCCGGACGGCGTGACCGCGCTCTCCGCCGATTTCATAATTCTGGGGGCCGGCCCGGCCGGGCTCGCCGCCGCCTGCCTGCTGGCGCAACGGGGGTTTGAAGTCATCGTCCTGGAAAAATCGGAACGGGTGGGCGGTTTGGCCGCCTCCCGCCAGGTGGCGGGCCAGTCGGTGGACCACGGCAGCCACCGTCTCCATCCCTCCGCCGCGCCGCGCATTCTGGAATTGCTCACCCGGTTGCTGGGCGGGGAACTGCAGGCGCGGCGCCGCAACGGCCGCATCCTGCTCCGGGACAGGTGGTTGAAATTTCCCTTGTCGGCGGGCGACGTTTTGCGATCGGCGCCCAAACCTTTTCTGGCGAGGGCCGCAACCGGGGCGGCGGCGGCCTGTCTGCGGCGCCGCCGGACTGATTCTTTCCATCAATACGTCCGCACCGGGTTGGGCCGTCCCATGGGGGAGGAATTCTATTTTCCGTACGCCCGCAAAATCTGGGGGGAGTCCCCGGAACGGCTGAGCGGAGAGCAGGCCCGACGGAGGATCGGCGCCGACTACCCCTGGAAGCTGGCAGGCAAACTGCGCCGGAGCGGGCAAAAAGGGTCTTTTTATTATCCGGCGGGCGGATTCGGGCGCATACCGCAAGTCCTGGCGGAAGCGGCCGTCCGGGAAGGGGCGGCTATTTACACCGGTACGGAAGCGGAATCGGTTGCCGCGGGACGGGAGGGATGCGAAGTGGCGGCCGGGAAACGTTCTTTCGCCGCCGCGCATGTTTGGTCCACCGTTCCCCTTCCCGTCTTGTCCCGGTTGGCGGACGGACCGGACGGGAAGGGACTGCGCTACCGCGCCATGGTTTTGGCTTATCTCACGGTTCCCCGACCCCGCTACACCGCGTACGACGCTCATTATTTTCCCGGCCCGCGCATTCCCATGACGCGGGTTTCGGAACCCAAAAACTATCGGGACGGTCCCGACCCGGCGGAGCTCACCGTGCTGTGCGCCGAGCTTCCGTGCCGCCTCGGGGATGAAACATGGCGGGCTGCGGACGGGGAACTGGCCGGGAGGGTGGCGGAGTCGCTTCTCCGGTGCGGGTTGCCCGACCCGGCGCCGGCGGGAGAGGAGACGGTGCGCATTTCCCATGCCTATCCGATTTACGAAATCGGCTACGAGCGGGAACTGCGGCGGATGGAGCGGTGGCTCGCGGAACAACCGCGACTGCTGTCCTTCGGACGCCAGGGGCTGTTCGCCCACGACAACACCCACCATGCCATGGCCATGGCGTTTGCGGCGGCGGATGCGGTCACCTCCGCAGGCGGGTTGGACCAGGCCCGTTGGGCGGCCGCCCGGCGGAAATTCGCCGATCACGTAGTGGAGGATTGACCCGGGCTCCTTGGTATTCGCCGTGCCTAAATATATATGTTAGGCTATCTTGACATCACCTAGTAGGGAGGACTAACAATGCGTAAAATGATGTTGGCGACGGCGGCGCTTCTGATGGCGGCGGCCGCCTGCGGGGGCGACGACGGGGCGGAGGTGCGCACCATCGGCGGGGAAGGGTCGGTTTCCGCCTCTGGTTCCGCCTCCGGGTCGGGCTCGGCCACCGGCCTGTCGCTCGAAGAACTGGAGGGCGGAACGGACAACCCGTTGGTAAACACCGCGGTGGACCAATACAAGGCCTATGTGGAAGGGCAGATCGACGCCATGATCGCCAAGAACAAGAGACTGGCCGACGCGGTGCGGGCCGGGGACCTGGAGACCGCCCGCGCTCTCTACGCCCCGTCCCGGGTAGAATGGGAACGCATCGAACCCATCGCCGGACTCATCGAAGAAATCGACGGGGCGGTGGACAGCCGGGTGGATGACTTCGCCGGTCCCGACGACCCGGAGTTCACCGGATGGCACCGTCTGGAATACATATTGTTCGAACTCGGAACCACCGAGGGAGGGGCCCCGTTCGCCGATCAACTGGAAGCCGACTTGCAAACCCTGAAAACCGAAATGGCCGACCTGCAACTGCCCCCGGCGGCGGTGGCCGTAGGGGCCGCCGAATTGGTGGAAGAAGTATCCGAAGGCAAGATTACCGGGGAGGAAGACCGTTACTCCAAAACCGACCTGTGGGACTTTAACGCCAACCTGGAAGGCTCCCGCAAAGTGATCGATTTGCTCACCCCGGCCCTGCGGGAAGCCGACCCGGCGCTGTTGGAGCGCATCAACGCCGGTTTCGCCGAGCTGGACCAAACGCTGTCTCCTTTGCGGGACGGGGAGGGATGGGCGCCGTATTGTCGGAAAAACGACCCGTTTCCGTCGCCGTTGTGCACGGAGGTCACCGTCACCGGGGACGTCGTCGACCTGCTCAAGGCGCAGTTGGCCGGCCTGTCGGAAAATATTTCCCTGACGGCCGGAGCCCTCGGTCTGCAATAAACGTAAATGGAGCATCCCGCGCCGCCGCCCGGCCGTCCGGGAGTTTCGCGTCGGGAATTCCTGAAAGCCGGGGCGGCGGGCGGGGCGGCCCTGCTGGGCGGGCCCGCCTTGCTGACCGCCTGCGGAGGCGGCTCCGACGCCGAACAAGAGCCCGCTCCGACGGGGAAATTCATAGAGTTCTACGGGGAGCGCCAAGCCGGGATCGCCCCGGCGGAGATCCCCGCCTTGGGGATGATGGCCTCCTTCAAGGCCCTGTCCCCGAACCGGGCGGAGCTGGAGGAAACCTTTCGGGAAATCACCGATGAGATACAAGGGTTGATGTCCGGCCGCCCGCCCGTCGTCCGGGAGGAGGCGTACCCTCCCGTCGACTCCGGCATTCTGGGGGCGCAACCCGCTCCGGACAATCTGAGCATCGTGATGAGCGTGGGGGCTTCCCTGTTCGACGACCGGTACGGACTGGCCGATCTGATACCGGGCGAACTGGCGAAAATGCCTTTTCTGGTCAACGACCGGTTGGACCCGCAACGCACCCATGGGGATATTCTGTTCAACATCGACGCCGGCCACCCCGATACCCTGCAGTTCGCCCTCCGCCAGCTGATGCGCCGCCGGCGGCGGGACCTGGTCTTGCATTGGCTGCTGGAGGGATACACCCGCGGGGCCGGGGCCAGGCAGGCCGGGGCGGGCGCCCCCCGCAACCTGTTGGGTTTCAAGGACGGAACGGCCAATCTGGACAGCCGCGACCAGCGGGCGATGGACCGGTTCGTGTGGGTGCAACCGGAGGACGAGCAACCCGACTGGGCGACGGGGGGAAGCTATCAGGCGGTGCGGGTGATCCGGATGTTCGTCGAGTTCTGGGACCGCACCCCTTTGGCGGAACAGGAGGCGATCATCGGACGCCGTAAGTCGTCGGGGGCGCCTTTGGGAATGCGGGAGGAGAGCGACCTGCCCGTTTATTCCGATGACCCGGACGGGGAACGCACCCCGTTGGACGCCCACATCCGCCTGGCCAACCCCCGCACCCCGGAAAGCGGGGAGAATCTTATTTTCCGCCGCGGCTTCTCCTATACCCGGGGGTTCGACGGGGCCGGGCGCCTGGACATGGGTTTGGCTTTCGTCTCCTATCAGCGCAGTTTGAACAAGGGTTTTCTGGCCGTGCAGAATCGTCTCACCGGGGAGCCGCTGGAGGAATACATCCTGCCGGAGGGGGGAGGGTTCTTCTACGCCTTGCCGGGCGCGCCGGACGAGGGCCGTTTTTTGGGGGACGGGTTGTTCTCCCGCTCCGGCTGATTAAGTTCCCGGTACACGGCCGGGATGACGCGGCGCAAGTAGGGAACCAGTTTTACAAAGGAGGTTCCGGCGGTGCGGAAACTGTAGGAGATGGGAACTTCCCGGTAGCGGAAGCCCTTGCCCAACAGATCCAACGTCAGCACTTGGGCGTAGTTGAAATCATGAATAATCTCGGCCGCGGCCGCCGCTTCGGAGCTGAAGGCACGGTATCCGCTTTGACCGTCGGTTATCCGGCGGCGGGCGATGACCGACAAGACCAGGCTGAGCAGGCGGTTTCCGAGCCGTCGGCGGCGCAACATGAACCGTATGTCCCCCCGGAACCGGGAACCGGCCACATAGTCCGCTTCGCCCGCCAGGATGGGAGCCACCAGCCTCTCCAGCTCTTCGGGGGCGTATTCCCCGTCGGCGTCGCAAAAGGCCACCGCGCCGGCTCCCCGCTCCGCGGCGTAGGCCAAGCCGGCCCGCACCGCCGCTCCCAGACCCCGGTTGGCGGGCAAGGACACCACTTGGGCGCCGGCGGCCGCGGCCCGGGCGGCGGTGGAGTCGGAGGAGCAGTCGTCCACCACCGCCACCGCGACCGGCCGGCCCGCCGCCGACGCGGGGGCCCGGGCCGCCACCCGCCCCACCGTCTCCTCCTCGTTGTAAGCGGGCATGAACAGCACCACCGGGCCCTCCGGGGCGGGGAGCGGAGGAGGGGGGTCGGGGAGAGCGCGGGGCAGGCGCAACCGCCCCCACAGCGGGGGAGCGGGAGTCGACAAAGCCGCGGCCCCCGCAACTATGGAATAGGCCGTTTTCAGGGAATGGGCTACCAGGGCGGCCGCCAGGGCGGTACCCGGATCCGCACCCAGATAGACGTAAGCGGCCACCGCTCCCGCCTCGTACACGCCGAACCCTCCCGGGGTTATGGCCGCGATCTGCGCCGCCACCGAGGCGGCGGCGACCAGCACCGCCCCCGACAGTCCCAGGTTGATCCCGGCGGCGCGGGCGGCCACGTACACCAGTCCCGCTTCCGCTACCCAGGCGGCCGCCGTCCCGGCCGCCGTCCACAGGTCGGGGGGGCGCAATCTGCCGGCGCCCCGCAGGCGCAGGGACCAAATCAGCCCGGCCAAAAGGGCCGCGCCGGCCGCGGCGATCGCCCAGCGCACCGCCGGCGACGCGAAGATGCGCAGGTTGGCCGCTCCGGTGAGCCATGCCCAGCCGAGCAGGGCCAGCAGATCGGCGGAACGCAGGGTGAGGGTGGAGGAGACGGCCGCCCCCCACGGGAGGCGGGCGCGACGGTGAACGGACAGCGCCCGCAACGGCTCCCCCAGCCGGAAGGGGAGCAAATGGTTTCCCAAAAGAGCGACGTGAATAGCCGCCCAAGCGTGCCCCAGGGACAGTTCCGGCGCCATCCTCCGCCAGATCGCCGCCCGAATCAGAAAGGCCGTCCCGAACAGGGCCATCCCGGCCAGCAAGAGCGGGGGGTCCCCGGCCAGATTGCGAAAAGCCGCCGCCAGGGCCCGTCCGTCCACCGTCCCGGCGACTATCCATACCGCGGCCGCGACGGCGGACAAGGACAGGAGGGTCAAAGTCCAACGGGACTTGACTATCCCCCGGGGCCCGGTTCGTAAGGTTTGCCGAACATTCATTCGTAGGCTAACTTTACATCTTTCTCCGGACGGGCTATGCTGGGAGGTATGAAGATACTGGTAACCGGCTCCTCCGGGTTCATAGGCTCCAATCTGACGGAGGAACTCGTTTCCGCCGGGCACGAGGTGGTGGGAATCGACCGGCGGAGGCGGCCCGCGGACCCGGTTCGGTTCGTTCCGTTGGACCTGGCCGAAGCGGAATGCGTTCCGGAACTGCGAAAATGGACGAGGTGGTCGGAAGCGATCATACACTTGGCGGGGGAGTCGGGGGTTCGCAACCGGGAGCGGGGAATAGGGGGCCGGCGGCGGCGCAACATCGTGGAAGCCTCCCGCAGGTTGCTGTCCGCCGCCCCTCCGGACCGGCATCTGGTGGCTGTTTCCTCCTCCTCGGTGTACGGAGGAGCCCGGGTGCGGGAAGGGCGGGTGATCGCCTGCCGGGAGGGGCAGCGACTCGCTCCCCGGGGGGGATACGCCCGTTGCAAGCGGGTTATGGAAAATATGTTCCGGGAGTCGGGCGGGCCGGTGACCATCGTACGTCCCTTCACCGTAATCGGTCCCGGGCAACGCTCCGATATGGCCCTGTGCGCATGGATGGGGGCGGTGCGGGCCGGAAAACCGATTCGGGTGTTCGGCGGTCTGGAGAGAACCAGGGACGTAACCGATGTGCGAGGCGTTTGTGCCGCCTTGGCCCGGATAGCCGAATTCCGGGCGGTGGGCGTATTCAACCTGGGAAGCGGGCGGGGCCGCAGTTTGCGGGAAATGACGGAGGCGGTGTTCGCGGCCCTCGGCGCCGCGGCGCCGGTGGTGGTGGAGCCGGCCGCTCCGGAAGAACCGGCTCACACTTTGGCCGATGTCTCCCGCTCCTCCGGGATGCTGGGAGTGGACCTGACCACGGACTTGGCGGCGGCGGTGCAAAGACAAGCCGCCCTGTCGTCCGCGCTGAAGGCGGCGGTGTGAAAGCCGGCTTCGCCCGGCGGCTCCGTTCGCCGATCGTCTGCGCCTTGTTGATCTGCCTAACGGCCGGGGCGGCCGCCTGCTCGGGGGGAGGCGATGTCATTACCGTTTATTCGGGCCGCACCGCCAACCTGATCGACCCCTTGTTGCGGCAATTCGCCGCCGAGAGCGGAATCGATATCGAGGTTCGTTACGGACAATCAGCCGACCTGGCCTTGCTGATAGAAACCGAAGGGGACAGAAGCCCGGCGGATGTTTTCATTTCCCAAAGCCCGGGGGCGATGGGTTTTTTGGCCGAAGGGGACCGCCTAATGATGATTGACGAGGAAATACTGGGGCTGGTGGACCCGTCATTTCGCAACACCGCAGGCAGATGGGTGGGAATGTCCGGCCGGGTGCGCACCCTGGTCTACAACACCGACTTGATGGACCCGGCCGAGTTGCCCTCCTCGGTGTTTGATTTAACCGGGGAACGCTACCGGGGCCGGGTGGCGACGGCTCCGCCCAACGGTTCCTTCCAGGATTTCATAACCGCCATGCGGCAGGTGCACGGAGATGCGGTCACACTGGAATGGTTGCGGGGAATGGCGGCCAACGAGTCCCGCACCTACCCCAACAACACCTCCATCGTGCAGGCGGTGGGGCGGGGGGAGATTCCCATGGGGCTGGTCAACCACTATTACAACTACCGGGCCCGAGCCGAGAATCCGAACACCCCCTCGGAGAACCATTACATGACGGCGGGCGACATCGGATCGTTGTTGATCGTCACCGCCATCGGGATACTCGACTCCTCCGACAACTCGGGGCAGGCCGCGGAACTGGTGCGGTTTATGCTGGGACCCGTGGCGCAGACATTCTTCAGCGAGCAGACATTTGAATACCCGTTGGCGGCCGGGGTGCAACCGGCGGAGGCCCTGCCCTCCTGGGCGGACATTAATATCACCACTTACGATTTCGACCGTCTGGGCGGCGGCTTGGAACGCACCAAGGAACTGATAGATGAGAGCGGTCTGGAAGGATCCTGACCGGGTTTCCCCCCAGCGCACCGTACATCGTCTGACAACCGGATGGCCCACCACGGCCCTG
This sequence comes from Candidatus Spongiisociaceae bacterium, assembly GCA_965243835.1. Taxonomy (GTDB): domain Bacteria; phylum Actinomycetota; class Acidimicrobiia; order Spongiisociales; family Spongiisociaceae. The sequence goes on along the minus strand of OZ251578.1, from coordinate 1,584,507 downwards.
GCGGTCGCCACCGCTGTCTTTTTCCTCTTTCCCCTGTCCTATCTGGCGTGGGGAACGGCCAATCTGGGCGGAGACATCCGGGCGGCCCTGTCCGGGGCCGGGGTATGGGGGCCGCTGGGACGGTCTTTGCTGATCGCCACCTCCGTCTCCCTGGCCTGCGGAGTTCTCGGTTCCGCCCTGGCGTGGCTGGTGGTGCGCACCGACGTTCCCGGACGACGGGTGTGGAAAATGGCGGCCCCCCTGCCTTTGGCGATACCTTCTTTCGTGGGGGCCACCGCCATGCTGGCCGCCTTCGGGCCGGGGGCCCTGCTGTCCTTTGCGCCCCGCCCGGAGGGTTTCTGGGGGGCTTTTATCGTCCTTATGCTGTTCAGCTACCCCTACGTCTACCTGCCGGTCGCCATGCGGTTGCAAAACACCGCCCCGGAACTGGAGGAGGCGGCCCGGGTGCTGGACGGGAGCCCGTGGCGAATGGCGCGCAAGGTGGTCTACCCCCAGATCAGGGGAACCGTCCTGGCCGGAATGTTGCTGGTGTTTTTGTACGTGCTGAGCGACTTCGGGGCCGTTTCCCTGATGCGGTACGACACCATAACCCGGGCCATCTTCTCGTCCCGGTTGTTGGATCGGGCCACTTCGCTCACTCTGGGTCTGATCCTGGCGATTCTGGCCTTGGGCGCGGCGGCCGCGGAGCGGGGATTGTCCCGGCCGGTCCCGGCCGCCGCCCGCTCCGGGGCGCGGCAGGTGCGTTACCGGTTGGGAGGGGGGAGATGGGCGGCGGGGGGGTTGATCGGAGCGGTGACGGGAGCGGCCTTCGCCGCTCCGGTGGCGGTATTCGCGGTGTGGATGGTGCGCGGGTCCACTACGGTGGGGATGGGTTATTCAGGCTTGGGCGACGATCTCGCCTTTCTGATCGCTCCCTTGTTGGGCTCCGCCGCGGCCGCGGCCGTCGCGGCCGCGGCGGCCGTCGCGGTGACGTTGCCGGTGGCTTTCGTCGCCGCCCGCGGCCGGGGGTTTACGTCCGCGGCGGTAGCCGCCGCCGTGTCCTCGGTGTTCGCCCTTCCCGGCTTGGTAGTGGCCTTGTCCGTGGCCTTCTGGGCCATCCGGGCCCCGGCCGCCCTGGCTGGCCTGTACCAGACTTTTCCCCTGCTGGTACTGGCCTACGTTCTTAATTTCGGGGCCCAGGCCATGGGGGCGGCCCGCAGTTCCATTCGGGACTTGCCGACCGCCCTCCCCGAAGCCGCCCAAACCCTGGGAGCCCGCCGGGGCAGGCGTTTTTGGACGGTGAAACTGCCTCTTATCGCCCCCGGACTGATCGCCGGGGCGGGTCTGGTGATGCTTTCCACGCTCAAGGAACTTCCGGCCACGCTTTTGCTGGCTCCCATCGGATTCAGGACCTTGTCCACCCTGATCTGGGGGGCGGCCCAAGACGGTTTCTTCGCCGAGGTGGGGGTGGCCTCGTTGCTGTTGATCGGACTGTCGTGGGTTCTGACCTGGCTTCTGATATTGAAACGCCCGCCCGCATGAGGGGGAGCGTCCGCTGGGCGGCGTGGACGGGCCTGGCGGCGTTGCTTCTCACCCTGGCGGGCGCGGGGGCCCGGGCCACCTACGGAGCGCGCACCTCCGCCGACGAGCCGCAGTATCTGATGACCGCCCTGTCCATCGCCCGGGACGGAGACTTGAACATCGCCAACCAGCGTTATTCAGGGGATTATCGGATGTTTCATGAAGCTACCCTGCCCGTTCAGACCCTCTTGCAACCGGACGGCTCCCGGATCAGCCCCCACGGTCCCTTGTTGCCCGCCTATTTGGCCCTGCCCATGGCGGCGGGGGGATGGCCGGCGGCCAAAGCGGCCTTGGCGGTCCTGGCCGGGGCGACCGCGGCCGTCACGGCCTGGACCGCCCGCCATCGCTTCGGGATTTCCCGGCCGGCGGCGGCGACGGGGGCGGTGTTGATGGCATCCACCCCGCCCATGGCCTTCTACGCCACCCAGATCTATCCGGAGATGCCGGCCGCCCTGCTGACGGTAACGGCCGCGGCCGCGCTGTGCGGTTCCGCCGGGCGGCGGTCGCAGGCGGCGGCGGCCGCCTGCGTGGTCGCCTTGCCCTGGCTGGCGGTGAAATACGTTCCGTTGGCCGCCGTTTTGGCGGGGGCGTTGCTCTGGCGGGCGCGGGGCAGGCCCGCGCAACTGGCGGGCTGGGGGGCGGTTTTGGCGGTAATGGGGGCGGTCTATCTAGCGTTCAACCAAGCGGTTTACGGCGGATGGACCCCCTATGCGGCGGGCGATTTCTTCGCCGCGGGCGAGCTGACGGCTCTGGGTTACAACCCTGATTTCTTGGGCCGGTCGGTGCGTCTGTTGGGTTTGATAATCGATCGGGGGTTCGGGTTGGCCGCCTGGCAACCCGCCTTTCTGGCTATTATCCCGGCGGCCGCGGCGGCCTTCGTCGGACGCTTCCCGGGGCGGGGCCTGCTCTTGGGGTTGGGCGCCGCGGGATGGTTGACCGCCTCCTTCGTCGCGCAGACCATGCACGGCTGGTGGTGGCCGGGACGGCAGGTGGTGGCGGTGATCCCGATACTGGCCATCCTGATTATGAAATGGGCGGACGGACGGTCCCGGATGATGAAAAGGGGGTTGGCGGCCGCGGCCGCGACGGGAATGGTATCCTACCTGTGGTTGGTTGCGGAGACCGCCGGCGGGGCGCGGGCCTTGATCGTCGATTTTACCGGGACCGCCAATCCGCTGTACCGGGCGTGGAGCGCCGTCCTGCCCGATTATCTGTATGCGTCCGCCGCCACTTGGCGCTGGCACGCCTTGTGGCTGGTTGTCGCCGCGGGCTTGACCTGGCTGGGCGTGCGGCACGCGGAGAGGGGCGGCGGTCCGTTCCGGGACCGCGGGCAGGACGCTCTATTTGGATAACCTTATATTTTTTGTTAGGTTATCCTAATACATACCCGAAGTTACGGTTGGGAGGAACACCGATGGAAATGTTTAAAAAATTGACGGGGGCGTTACTCGTCTCCATCCTGGTTGTCTCCGCCTGCGGCGGGGATGACGGGGGACAAGTGCGGCGCATAGATTCGGGCGGGTCGGCCAGCGTGTCGGGTTCCGGTTCCGGTTCGGGTTCGGCTTCGGGTATCGATTCCGGTTCGGGTTCGGCCTCGGCTTCGGGTTCCGCTTCCGGGACCTCCCCCGAGGGCGGACCCTCCCCGGAAATGGGGGCCTACCGTCCCCTGTCGGATGTTTCCGGTCATTCCCTGGTAGTTCTCGATATATGCGCGATAAATCAGGCGCTCCCCGTCGACTCACCCATCGACTACGACCGGGTGGAGGCAATTTACACGGAGGGGGGTTCTTCGATGACCGGCGACGGTGCGGCGCGCACCCTGGCGGGGTTCGCCCGCGCCGAACGGGACGAGGAAATATGGAATGACTACGTTGACTATTACGGCGACCCCAACTGGTTGGACTCGTATGTGATGAGTGCTGTTCGGGGGAGCGGGGACTTCGCCGGGGAACCGGACCTGGTGCGCCGGCAAGCCATCGCGAAAGGCGTCCAGAACCAAATAATGATCGCGTGGACGTTGCATGAACTCGTGGCCGCCTTGGACAAGGCGGCGGACGGTTCTTTCGATATTGATTCCGGAGCCCCCCACAACTGGGACGAGGGGTGGGCTTTCTACCACGGGGCGGCCCCCGACTGCGCTCCCTACGCCACCGCCGACAAGCGGGGGGACAACTTCGGAACCGGAACCTCGGTCAACGACGCCTTGGCCGCGGCCTTTACCCGGGGGGCGGAGGCCTTGGCGGCGGGCGATGCGGATGCCGCCCGGACCGAATACGAGGAGATCGTCCGGCAAATAACCATCACCTATTTGCAAGCGGCCATCAGGTACGCCTACCAGATGGACGACGCCTTGCAGTCGGACGACGCCGAGCTGGCCCGGATTGCGCAGGCGGAAGGCGGGGCTTTCTACCGGGTGATTGAACCGCTGGTTGCGCAAGCGGACGAGGCGGCGGCCCGCGCCGTCGGAGCCCGGTTCGCCTTGTCGGCGGGACCTCCGCAACCCGGCTCGGGACCGATGGTAAGCGGCGTCCTTTCTTCGCTGTACGCGGATTTGGGGATCAGCCCCGCTGAAATAGGCTCTCTCCCCGCCGCTTCCCCGGAAAACGGGGCCGCCGAAGGATCCGATCCGGAGGTAGAAGCGGTGATGGCGTCCTACCGGATCGTGTTCGACAGCGCGACGCCTTTCGACGAGAAACTTCCCTACTTGGAGGACGCCGAGCGGTTGCGCAGCACGTTCGCGGCGTATGTGGAAACGGCCCAAAACTTCGGGGGGATTTCCCTGGATCCGACGGCGGTGGAAATCAACGGGGATACGGCGGAGGTCACCTACAACGTGATCTTCGGCGAGCGGACGGCCTACTCCGACCTGACCGGGGAGGCGGTGCGCAAGGACGGGGTGTGGACGGTGACCCGGGAGCGGTTCTGCACGTTTATGTCCTCGGCCCGGGTTTCATGTCCCTCCGGTTGAACGGAGCCGCAATTTGACCGGCCGCGGGGGCCGGTCCCGATGCCGACGGGCGGCGGCGTTTTTGGCGGCGCTGGCCGTCGCCTGCGGGGGACAGTCCGCCGTCGATCCGCAAATCGCGGGCGAACCCGCCCGGCCCGCCCGCACCATGGCGGGCGCCGACGGCGCCGTCTCCGTCATTTCCGACACCAGCCGGATCGTGGCTCTCAACGGCTACATCAACGAAACCGTCTACGCCTTGGGGTTCGGCGAATTCGTGGTGGGCAACGATCTCAGCGCCCGTTATCCCCCGGAAACGGAGGAGGTAACCAAGATCGGCTATCAGCGCACCCTGAGCGCCGAAGGCATTATCTCCCTTAATCCGACTTTGGTGATCGGCAGCACGGAGGCGGGGCCGGCTTTTGCGTTGGAGCAGGTTCGGGAAACGGGTACGCCGGTGGTGATACTGCCCATGGAAAACACCCTGGAGGGGGCGATTAGCAGGGTGCTGTCGGTGGGGGAGGCGCTGGGGGTCGAGGAGCGGGCGGAGCGGTTGGCGGAGCGGATGCGCGCCGAGGTGGCGGCGGCCCGGGACGGGATCCCCGACGCCTCCGCACCGCCCCGGGTTGCCTTCCTGTACGCCCGCGGCCGGGATCTGTTGCTCATGTTCGGGAGCGGCTCGCCCTCGGAGGCGCTGATTACCGCGGCGGGCGCAATCGACGCCGGGGCCGATTCCGGGGTGGGCGAATTCGCCCTCTTGACCGCCGAAGGGTTGGCGGCCGGCGACCCGGATTGGCTGATTCTGACCGACGACGGAATGGAGTCGGTCGGCGGGAGGGAGGGGTTGTTGGAAATACCGGGCGTAGCGCAGACCAGGGCGGGCAGGCGGGGAAATATCCTGGTCTACGACGATCTGCTTTTTCTGGGACTCACCCCCCGGGTGGGCGAAGCGTTGCGGCAACTGGTAAGCGGACTGTACGGAACATCCGGGTGAACCCCTCCGGACGCCGACCATACGACCCCGTCCGCCGCCGCCGTCTGGTTTTCTGGTCCCTGTCGGCGGCGACGGCGGCCTTGGCGCTTCTCAATTTGGGCATGGGGGCGGTCTCCATCAGCCCCGGCCAGGTTCTGAGGCTGCTGGCGGAGCGGGCGGGGATGGATATCGGAGCGGCGGCGACGGAGGCGCAAGCGTCGGTGTTGTGGTCCATCAGGGCGCCCCGCATCCTGCTGGGGGCCGTAGCGGGCGGGGGGTTGGCGGCGGCCGGGGTGGGTTTGCAGACCGTGTTTCGCAACCCGCTGGCCGAATCGCAGGTGATCGGGGTTTCCTGGGGGGCGGCGGCGGGGGCGGTGTTCGCCTTGGCCGTCGGCGGGGGCGGCCTGTCGCCGGTGGTTCCTCCCCTGGCCGGGTTCGCCGGGGGGATGGCGGCCGCGTTGCTCGCCTACCGGGTCGCCCGGCGGGGGAGGAGGGTGGAGGTGGTGACCCTGATTTTGGCCGGGGTGGCGGTCAACGCGGCGGGCGCGGCGGTGGTGGGGATCCTGGTCAACTCGGTCGCTTCCGATCGGCTGGGATCGCTGGCTTTTTGGAGCCTGGGAACCCTGGGACGGGCTACGTGGGAGACGGCGGGCATCGTCTTGGCGCTCACCTTGCCCGGCTGGGCGGTGCTGGCCGGACGGGCCGGGGAGTTGGATGTGTTCTTGTTGGGGGAAGACGAGGCTCACCACCTCGGAGTCGACGTGCGAAGGGTGCGGTTCAGCGTGATGGGGGCCGCGGCCCTGCTCACCGGGGCGGCGGTGGCCGCGGCCGGGGTGATCGGGTTTGTGGGGTTGCTGGCTCCGCACGCGGTGCGCTTGGTCCTGGGACCCGGCAACCGGAGGCTGGTGTGGGCGGCCGCCTTGGCCGGGGCCGCTATGACGCTGGCCCTGGACCTGATCGCCCGCACCGCGGCCGCCCCGGCGGAAATACCGCTGGGAGTGCTGACCTCCCTGGCGGGGGCTCCGCTGTTTCTGTGGTTGCTGGCGGGAGTCCGCCGCGCCCGGGGAGGTTGGGGATGATATCGGTCGCGGGCCTCCGCTACCGGACGGGCGGACGGACGATCCTGCACGGGATCGACCTGCATGTGGAAGCCGGTTCGTTGACGGCTTTGGTCGGTCCCAACGGCGCGGGCAAGTCCACCCTGATGCGGATTTTGGCGGGCGACCTGATTCCCGCGTCCGGGACCGTACGTTTGGGCGGATTGCCGGCGACGGGGGGAAAACCCCGGGAGACGGCGCGGGTGCGGGCGGTGCTTCCCCAGACATATCACCTGGAATTCGGGTTCCGGGTACGGGAAGTGGCGGCTATGGGGCGCTTCCCCCATCGGGGAGGAGGGGACGGCCGCGACGAGCGCGGGATCGTGGAGCAGGCGTTGGCGGACACGGAAATGACCGAGCTGGCCGACCGCCTGTTCACCGACTTGTCGGCGGGGGAGCGGGCGCGGGCCATGTTCGCCCGGGTGCTGGCCCAACAAACCCCCATTTTGCTGTTGGATGAGCCAACCGCCGCGTTGGATATACGGCATCGGCATTTGATCATGGGTTTGGCGCAACGCGCCGCCCGCCGGGGCGGGGCGGTGGCGGCGGTGGTGCACGACCTGAACCTGGCCGGCGGATACGCGGACCGGGTGGGGGTGATGAACGGGGGACGAATGACGGCCTTCGGCTCTCCCGCCGAAATCCTGCGTCCGGACCTGCTGACCGGGGTGTACGGGCGTCGTATAGAAGTGATCCGTCATCCGGAAACCGGTCGGCGCCTGGTTGTTTCCTGAACCTCCGCCGCCGTCTTCCCGGGGATCGGAGACCGGCGACGGCGTTGTATGATTAGGACATCCCGAGACGCGAGGAGGCGACAATGAAAATCGGAGCATGCATTTTTCTGACCGATCAGGCGATCGAACCCACCCGGTTGGCGGAGGAACTGGAAAGCAGGGGATTTGAGGCCCTGTGGGTTCCCGAGCACAGCCACATTCCCGCCTCCCGGCTCTCCCCTTGGGGGGGACGCGCCGGGGCCCCGCCCCTGCCCGAGGAGTATTGGCGCACCCTGGACTCTTTCTTGGCCTTGTCGGCGGCGGCGGCGGTGACCGACAACCTGATTCTGGGCACGGGCATCACCCTGGTCGCCCAGCGGGACCCGATTTGGCTGGCCAAGGAGGTGGCCACCCTGGATGTCATCTCCGGCGGTCGCTTCCAGTTCGGAATCGGGTATGGATGGAACAAGGAGGAGATGGCCTCCCACGGCGTGTCCTACGGGGAGCGCCGCCGGCTGGTGGCCGAGCAGATCGGGATGATGAAAGCCCTGTGGACGCAAGAGGAGGCCTCCTATCAGGGGGAGATGCTGACCCTGGAACCGAGCTGGGCGTGGCCCAAGCCGGTGCAACGTCCGCATCCCCCCATCTACATGGGCGGCTCGGCCGGCCCCAAAACCTTCGCGGCCATGGCCGAATTTTGCGACGGCTGGCTGCCCTTTCCCGGCCGCAACCTGGGAGAGCAGGTCGCGGGACTCCATGAGGCGTTGCGGGAGGCGGGCCGGGACCCGTCCTCCTTCGACGTCATGGTGTTCGGGGGCAAACCCGACCCGGAGCGGTGGGGGGCGTGGGAGGAGCTGGGGATCAAGCGCATGGGGGTGTGGCTTCCCCCCGCCCCGGCCGATGTGGTCGTTCCGCTCTTGGACGAATACAGCCGGTTCATCGAAGACTGAGCCGGACCCGGGTGCGGGCCGGTCGCGTTAGCGGCGGTCGTCCCCTTCCCGCGCGCGACATTGCCCCCGCATCGGCTACGATAAGGGGATGGGCTACCAGGGATACGTGAAAGTCATCGACGCCAACCGCAACACGCTGGATGTGGCCGAAGCCTCGCTGGGGCCGATCGACCACCCCGGTCATTCCTGGGGCGGGACGCTGTTGGTGGGGGCGGGCGGGGCCTTGGACGGCAAAACCATTCCCGTGGATTTGGAGGTCCCCGACCTCTTCCGGGCGCAGGCCCTGCTCCTCCCCGGCCCCCGCACCACTCCCCGCCGGGAAATGACCGTCCTCGGAGCCGGCCCCAACCCCTTTTAGCACGGATGCTTGGTACCGGCTCCCTATGGGTCAAGATTAGTGTTGCGTTTCTCGAGGAACGCTAGGAAAGAGCAACCTCATAAAGGAGATCCGGGCTAGCGGCTCTAACCGCGCTGTCTATCTCTCTGATCCGTAGTTTTGCATGGGATTCTTTGCCGGTTAGTAATACACAAGCGATGTTTCGAACGGCAAAATTGTTTTGGTACCACATATTTTTGCCAAAAGTGACTATCACCTCATATCCCTTCGCTTCGGCGAGGTCCAAAAGTTCACCGTTCTTGACGCCGATCCAACCATTGTGTTGCAGGGTATGAACCGCGTGCCCCGACTCGGCTAGGGGAATACGCACTTGATGAGGCACGTTTTCATCCAATAGGACTAGCAAGATCCAACGTAACCTTGTGCTCTTCCGCCAAGAAATCGAGAACGACTTCTACCTGCTCCCGGCTGACATGCGGATACCAGTCGCAAAATTCTTGAATGCTGATATCGCCTATGTTCTTGAACAGGGACCACAGGGGAACCCGGGTTCCCCGAAACACCCACGCTCCGCTCATTTTGTCCGGCACGGACTCAACCGCGGGACAATCCTCCCAACTTATCAAGGACGACCCTCCTTTCTGCTATGGACAGAATAGCAGAGTCCTCGTTGGCCCGAACCTCAGGGGAGGGTCCAGGGGGCGGGGGCGTTGACCGCCGCCGCATGCAGGGAGCGGGCGGTGTGAACGAAGGCCCCCAGCACGGCGGCCGCCAGCAGTCCCGGCAAGGCCAAGCGGGGGAGGATCGGATTCCTCCCGCGGGTACTGGAGATGGTGAACCAGGTAGAACTCCCAGTATCCGTTCATGATGATCAGTTGCTGTTCTACATCCCTCCATATTTGACGTACCGGATTTTTCTCCCGCCCGTCAGGGTTATCAGAGGCGGGCATAAATGTCCCCCGGAGTTACCCGCAACACATTCTCCAAGTCAAACGATACCAAACCCCGGTCGGCTCCCTTCGCTTTGAGGATTTGCATCTCCAAGGGCGAAAACTTGTTTCGTAAGAACTCTTGTATCACCAGATGCTCTGGGGATGCTTCCACAAGCCGTCCGCTGACCGGGCGACTGTCGTCGCGGTGAATAGTCACCGTTTCGCCCACCCATTCGCCCAGAATCTCGCGTATATCGGGCGGGCCGGCGTCAGCCGCGGCGCGCGGCCCCTCCGAGGACCGGCGGTTGCCGGCTACTTCGTTATGTTTGAGATGCGAGTGGTCCATGATGCCGATTTTACCATACTTGGACTTACTGAATTACAAGGCGCACGCCGCAATCCGGCTATTGCCTTAGGGGAGGGTCCAGGGGGCGGGGGCGTTGACCGCCGCCGCATGCAGGGAGCGGGCGGTGTGGACCAAGGCCCCCAGCACGGCGGCCGCCAGCAGTCCCAGCAACGCCAGGCGGGGGAGGATCGGATAGCCGTCGATCAGGCCCGCGATGCGAAAGGCGCTGATGATAATCACGCTGAACGCGGCCCAGGCGACCACTCCGGCCGTGATCCCGAATCTCCAGCGGGCGGAGCCCCCGCCCAGGGTCAGCGCCCGGTGGATGAGCGGGGTCAACACCAGGAGCAGGCCGAACACCAGCGGCGCGTAAGAACCCGGGTGGCGGAGGGCCTCCCAATTCGGATGGCCGAGTACTTCCTCCGGTCCGCCGAACAGGCCGTCCAGCAGGGAATCAGACTGCATGATCGGATCAACGTAGGCGGTCATCACCCACGCCAGGATGAGGGAGATAGCGGTCACCGGGCTCTCGGCGGGCCTCCACCGCAAACCGGCGGGGGCGCCGGCGCCGCCCTCCTTCCAAGCGGCCACCGACGCCAAGCCCGCCAAAAGACCGGCGAATATCACTACCGTCGCCTCGCTCATAGCATCTCCCCGGGTCGCGTACTTGGCTCCAGGCTACCCCCCGGTCCGCCCTCCGACCGGCATTGCCAAAATCGGCGACGACAATGACGCGGCGCCTGCGGTCGAAGTTGGTATCTTATAGGCGATGTACCTCTTAGGTCCAGCGCAAACCATGATGGATACCAGCACCGTATTGCAGGTGGAGATCCTGCTGACGGTGTTGCTGAGCATCGCCACCCTGGTGGCCTTGCTGGCCCGGTATCTGAAAATGGCCTACACCGTGGCCCTGGTGCTGGTCGGTTTGGCGCTGTCGTTCATCACCACCCTCAACGTGGAGGTTTCGGAGGGGTTCATCTTGGGCGTGCTCATCCCCCCTTTGGTTTTTCAGGCCACCATGCATCTGTCTTGGCGGCGCCTGCGGATGGACTTGGGGAGAATTGTGTCGCTGTCGGTGGGGGGAACCCTTTTGACCACCTTTATGGTGGGGTTTCTGGTAGAGGCGTTAGTGGGTCTTCCCTGGCAGGCCTCCTTGGCCTTCGGGGCCCTGATCGCCTCCACCGATCCGGTTTCGGTCATCGACCGGTTCCGAGAGTTGGGAGTAAACAAGCGTTTGTCCACCCTGGTGGAGGGGGAAAGCCTGTTTAACAACGGGACCGGCATCGTGCTGTTCGGCCTGATAGTGGCGGGGTCCGCCAACCTCACCCTCTCCAACACGGTCGGGCGTTTTCTGATGGTGTTCGTAGGCGGGCTGGCGGTGGGGGCGTTGTTGGATACCTGGTCGTGACCCTGATCCTCAAATACCTGGACAACTACCTGCTGGAAACCATCATCACCCTGGCTTTGGCCTTGGGGTCCTACACGACGGCCGCCATCTTGGAGCTGGACGGCATTTCCTCGGTGATCGTGGCCGGGCTGATCGTGGGCAACCTGGGGCGCAAGAACACTTCCCCCACCACCCGCTACGCCTTGGAGAACTTCTGGGAGATGTCCGCCTATGTGGTAAACGCTTTCGTGTTTTTGCTGATCGGGGTGCGGATGGACATCAGCATTATGTTCAGCCACCTGCCCGAGGTCGGGGTGGCCATTCTCAGTTTGATAGTGGTGCGGATGTTGATCGTGTACGGAATGATGGGGGTCAGCAACTTGTTGCCCTCCGCCTACAAGGTGCCGATGGCCTTTCAACACATTCTGTACTGGGGGGGATTGAAGGGGGCGGTCAACCTGGCCTTGGCCCTGTCCTTGCCTTTTTATTTCAACGAATTCGACACCGAAACCCTGCTGTCGATGACCTTCGGGGCGGTGCTGTTCACGCTTCTGGTGCAGGGCACCACCATCAAGCGGGCCATCGACTGGGCGAAAATTCCCGGCACTTCCTCCATACTGATCGATTACCAACGTTTCCAGGGACGTTTCCTGGCCGCCCGGGCCGGACGTTTGGAGTTGGAGAAGTTGAGCGGGGAGGAGGTGATCACCCCCGATACCTGGGAGGTGATGGACAACCTGTACGACGAAGAGCTGATAGAGGACCGCCGCTCTATGATGCGGCATTTTCACGCCAACCCCCGGCTGGAAATAGAAACCCTGCTCAAAGCCCGGGAGGACATGTTGCGGGCCGGCCGGTCCGAGATGGCGGATGCGGTGGTGCGGGGGCTGGTAAGCGATGAGGTGGCCGAGGAATTGGTGATTGAAATATCGGATCGGCTAGCCGCCCTGGAGTACATCGGCGACCGGATCCGGGAGCAGTCCAAGCAGGCGGCCGGGGAAACCGGCCAGGCCGCCGACGCGGGAGCGGCGCAGTGAAAACGGTGCTGGTGGCCACCGGAGCCCGCATCGATTCCCGCCTGTTGCACGCCGTCTCGCTGTGGCGGGCCATAGAACACGATGCGGAACTGCGGGTGGTGCACGTTCTCAACGGTCGGGAATACGAGGAGTCGTCTCCCGCGTTCCGACGCGCCATCAAGGACGAAACCCGATTGCTGATTCGCACTATGGTGGGCTTGGCCGCCAAGGACACCGAAACGGGGGACATCCCGGTGACGATGGAAATGCGGGAGGGGGACGTGGCGGAGGAGTTGATTTCCTCCGTCCGGGAGAACGCGCCGTTGTTGGTGGTGATCGGCTCCCATTCCGCGGCCGGGGAAACGCACCCGGAGTCCTACGACCGGTTTTTGAAATATCTGGAGAAGGAATCCATCCCCGTGGAGTCGGTAGAGGTGGGATTGTGAAATGACCGACGCCGGCCGAGAAGATACCGACCTGGCCGAAGCGGCGGTCGGCTTGGTCGGCGAATGGCTGGCCGCCGCCGCACGGACGGGGACCCGTAAAGACCGGACAGCGGCCGGTCCGTTGCGCCGGTTGCTGTCCGACCCGGACGGAACGGCTTTCACCATGCAATTCGTGGACCGCGTAATCCGGCCCGACCGTCACCGCACCGCCGCCCGCCAGTTGCGTTCCCTGGTCGACTCCCGCTCTTCCCCCGCTTTTCTGTCCGTCGCCGACCGGGCGTTGCTTAAGGCCGGGGCCCGATTGGCTCCGCTCTTGCCCTGGCTGGTGATGCCCATGGCCCGGCGCCGGATGCGGAAACTGGTCGGGGGCCTGTTAACCGACGCCGACCAGCCCGCCTTGGCGCGGAGGTTGGCCGGGATGCGCCAAGAAGGGTTTTCCCGCAACGTCAATCCGCTGGGGGAGGCGGTGCTGGGGGAGGAGGAGGCGGACCGGCGCTTGGAGGACGCCATCCGCCTGATCGAGGACCCGGAAGTGGATTACGTTTCCATCAAGGTGTCGGCGGTGGCCGAACAGTTGAACTACTGGGACCGGGAGGGGAGCCGCGCCCGTATTCTGTCCCGTTTGCGCCTCCTTTTCCGGCGGGCGGCCGCCTCCCGCCCGGCCACCTTCGTCAACCTGGACATGGAGGAATACCACGATCTGGATCTGACATTGTCCGTGTTTAAAGATTTGCTGGACGAGGAAGAGTTTCAATCGACTACCGCCGGCATCGTGTTGCAGGCCTACCTGCCCGACTCCTTTCCCGCCTTGCGGGATTTGACCGAATGGGCTCTTCGGCGCCGGGCGGCGGGGGGAGCGGACATCAAAATCCGGTTGGTGAAAGGGGCCAATCTGGCCATGGAGCGGGTGGAGGCGGCCCTGCGGGGCTGGGAGCAGGCCCCTTATCGGACCAAAGCGGAGGTGGACGCCAACTACAAGCGTCTGGTGGATTACGCGTTGCGTCCGGAAAGGTGCCGGGCGGTGCGGATCGGAGTGGGGAGCCACAACCTGTTCGACCTGGCTTGGGCGCATCTGCTGAGCCGGGAGCGGGGAGTGGAGGAGCGGGTGGACTGTGAGATGCTGCAGGGCATGGCCCCGGTTTTGTCCCGGGTGGTCCGGGACGCATCGTCGGGCGGAGTGCTCTTGTACACGCCGATCGTGGCCCGGGAAACTTTCGATACCGCCATCGCGTATCTTTTCCGGCGACTGGAGGAAAACTCGGCGGAGGGGAACTTCCTGCGTGCGTTGTTCACCCTGGCCCCGGGCACGGAGGAGTTTCACCGGCAGGCGGACGCTTTCCGCACCGCGGTGCGGGACCGCCATGCGGTTTCCGACCGGCCCCGCCGCGAGCAGGAAAGACCAGCTCCGTCCGCCGTCTCCCGGAACCGGGAACGTTTCGCCAACGAGCCGGACACCGACCCCGCCTTGCCCGGCAACCGGGAGTGGGCGGCCCGGGTGAGGGCCCGGGACGGCGGGGCGGTGCGCACTCCGGCGGTGGGGTCGGCCTCCGAGTTGGAGGCGATCGCGTCCGCCGCCCGCCGCTCGCCCTGGGGGAGAACGCCGGCCGGGCGGAGACGGGAAACCCTGCACGAGATGGCCGACGGGCTGGCCCGGCGGCGGGGCGACCTGATTTCCGCCATGATCGCCGAGGGACGCAAAACCTTCGCCCAAGCCGACCCGGAGGTTTCGGAGGCGATCGACTTCGCCCGCTATTACGGGGACCGGGCCTTGGAACTGGAACCGGAGGACGGGGCCGCCTTTGAGCCGCTGGGCGTGACGGCGGTGATTCCGCCCTGGAACTTTCCGGCGGCCATTCCCACCGGCGGGGTGACGGCGGCCTTGGCGGCGGGCAACCGGGTGTTGCTCAAACCATCGAGCCGCACCAAGCGTTGCGCGGAAATAATGGCCGAATGCGCCTGGGAGGCCGGGGTTCCCCGGGATGCCCTGGCTTTCCTGACCCTGCCCCGGGGCGAGGAGGGGGAGCGGGCCTCCCGCCGCTTGGTGGAAACGGCGGACGGGTTGATACTGACCGGTTCGGCGGAAACCGCCCGGCTTTTTACCTCATGGCGGCCGGAGTTGCGTCTGTTCGCCGAAACCTCCGGCAAGAACTGCATGGTCATCACCGAACACGCCGACCTGGATCAGGCGGTGGCCGACTTGGTGGAGTCTGCGTTCGGCCATTCCGGCCAGAAATGCTCGGCCGCTTCCCTGGCGGTGTGCGTAGGCGGCGTCTATCGGTCGCAACGTTTCCGCCGCCAGTTGCGGGACGCGGTGCGAAGCCTGGCGGTGGGCCCGGCCGCGGCGGACGCCACCGTACTGGGCCCGGTCATCGCCCCGGCGGAGGGAAAACTGGAACGCGCCCTCAGCCGGCTGGAGGAGGGCGAGGAGTGGCTGGTCGCCCCGGAGCGCCGGGACGACGCGGGCGCGCTGTGGAGTCCGGGAGTGCGGTGGGGGGTGTCCCCCGGTTCCTGGTTCCACATGACGGAATGTTTCGGTCCGGTGTTGGGGGTGATGCACGCCCCCGACCTGCCGGCGGCCTTGGATATTCAAAACGCGGTCGCCTACGGCCTGACCGGGGGAATTCACACCCTGGACCCGGACGAAGCGGAGTTCTGGCTGGAACGGGCGCAGGTGGGAAACGCCTACGTCAACCGGGGAATCACCGGGGCCATCGTGCAACGGCAACCGTTCGGGGGGTGGAAGGAGTCCAATGTGGGAGCGGGGGCCAAAGCGGGCGGACCCAACTACGTGCGCCAGCTGGGGACATGGGTCCCGGACGGGACCGTCGGATGGGAGGCGGCCCCCGCCTCGGACGCCCGCTGGTGGGATGAGCATTTCAGCCGGGAACATGACCCGTCCGGCCTGTTCTGCGAGTCCAACATTTTCCGCTACCGGCCGCTGGACGGGGCGGCGGTGCGGGCGGGGGAGGACGCCCCGGAGGAGGCGGTGGAGCGGACATTGGCCGCCGCCCGCCGGTGCGGGACGCCGGTAACGGTCTCCCGGGCGGGGGAGGAGAGCGCGCAGGCTTTCGCGTCCCGGATCGGGGAGATGGGAGCGGAGCGGGTGCGGATGGCGGGGGAGGAGCCGACGGAGGCCCTCCGCCGGGCCTGCCGGGAGGCGAACGTACATCTCATCGAGGCCCCGGTTACTCCCAGCGGGCGGGTTGAGTTGCTCTACTACCTGAAGGAGCAGACGATAAGCCGCACCCTGCACCGTTTCGGCAACCTGGTCGGTTCCGCCTCCCGCTGATTACTTCGGGAAAGTCAAGGGTATGTGCCTACGGGGGGAGGTATGCCGTCCAAGGCGACACCGGTGCGCGCTTGCTCCCAAGCCTTCAACAGTTCGCTCCTATGTTCATTTATCCATTGTCGCAGAAGTTTTTCTTGGCGATTGTTTTAGTTTTACCAGGCTCCCCGCGAGCAACTCGCCCGACTCGATTTCTATGGAGGCCAGCCTCATGTTTTTGAGTCGAACATGGAAAAGGAGGCTTTTGATGACGGCCTTCCCGGGATAAAAATAAATGCTGATGCCGTTGAATCGGCAAACGCAGGGCATGAATCAGACACGCGCCAAGACAAGCTCGTCATATAATCCGCAAGAAGAAATCTCCAAGTCTTTCCCCCAACACACCATTTTTAGTTCCGGATGTACATACACCGATTCAAATACCTGACGGTCCCGTAAAACGGCAAACATCGGCATATCCTGCAAATCGCTGATATCAACTTCACCTTCCACACCATCCTCGAACAGAACCCAAATTTTCCAACCGTTCCGCGGCTGGACATCGGCCACGTCCAATTCGGTAGCCATTATCGTTCCTTTCCAAGCGGATGCCCAGAGGTCCAGACCTCCTGTGGATCAAGTTTATCAGATGCGGAAGCGAACCGGGACCGCCCCGGCTTTCGGCGCGGCGGTTGATAGGCGGGCATGTATTCTAGAGGCGGGCGGGCGTAGGCGCGCCGCCGGCATCCGATGCGTCCCGTATCGGGGAGCTGGGAGCGGAGCGGGTGCGGATGGCGAGGGAGGGGCCGACGGAGGGGCTCCGCCCCGAGGCCTGCCGGGAGGTGAACGCGCATCTCAATAGAGGCCTCGATTACCCCGTTGATGGCTCGGCATTGGCGCGACTGTGATAGTATTATTAAATCAGCCAGACTAGGAGGGGCGTGATGGTCGCAACAACTTTGGTGCCGGTGGAAGAGGTACGGTCTGTGGGAGACTGGCGAATTTGGGTGAGGTTTGAGGATGGGGTTGAAGGAGAGGTCGATTGTCGTCAATTGCGCGAATTGCCTTTGTTTGCCCCCTTAAAGGACAAGCGGGTTTTTGACAGCGTGTATGTCCATCCCGAATGGAGGGTAGTCTGTTGGGGCGAGGGCATAGAGCTGGGTCCGTGCGGAATTTACGATTTTCTTGCTAACGGTCGGCGCGCCGATTAAGGGATGTCCAGCCTCTGCCGTTTCAACGGCATGGTTATTCGTATCTACTACGAATATATGCGAACCAGGCATAACCACCCTCACATCCACATCTGGTTGGGTAATCAGTCCGTCCTGACTATTAACATACTTAATTTGGAATTGATCCAAGGCAAATGGTCTGATTTAGGAAGTGCTAAACGTGTTAAACTACTTAAAAATGGATTAAACAACATCAGCCAGATTTGATAAGCGCCTGGGATACCCATCAGCATTGGCGGAACCCCCGATGCTATACCTCCGCCTAAAGGCTCATCTCCCTGAAGTATCACCGACCGGGTCTCGGATGCGCAATCTGTCGGGCAACGGGCGGGCGTGTATTCTAGAGGCGGGCGGGCGCAGGCGCGCCGCCGGCATCCGACTACCAACGAGGGGCAATGGACGAGAAGCAACTGCACAAAGTACGGGAAGGGCAAGGTTTCATCGCCGCCCTGGACCAGAGCGGGGGTTCCAGCCCCCGGGCCTTGCAGGCCTACGGTCTGGGCGAAGAGTCTTATTCCAGCCCGCGGGAAATGTTCGACCGCATCCACGAGATGCGCACCCGCATCATCACCAGTCCGGCCTTCGACGGAACCCGCTTGAACGGGGCCATCCTGTTCGAAGACACCCTGGGCCGCCAGATCGAAGGGCGGGGGGCGGTGGATTACCTGTGGAACGCCAAAGGGGTGGTTCCGTTCCTGAAAGCCGATGAGGGGTTGGCGGAGCCGGGCAGGGGCGTGCAGTTGATGTCGCCCATCACCGGCTTGGAGGAGCGTTTGGCGCGGGCCCGCGAGCAGGGCGTGTTCGGAACCAAGATGCGGTCGGTGGTGCACGAGGCCGACCCGGACGGAGTGAAAGCCGTCGCCGACCAGCAGTTCCAAATCGGGAACCAAATTCTGGATGCGGGGCTGATGCCCATTCTGGAACCGGAGGTGGACATTAAAAGCCCCCACAAGCAAGAGGCCGAGTATCTGTTGCTGGAAGCCGTTTTCGATCATTTGGACGTTCTGCCCGAGGGACGGCAGGTGATGTTCAAATTGAGCATTCCCAGCCAGGACGGTTTCTACTCGGAGCTGATCGCCCACCCGCGGACAGCGCGGGTGGTGGCCCTGTCCGGAGGTTACAGCCGGGCGGAGGCCAATCGGCGCCTGGCCCGCCAGCCGGGAATGTCGGCCAGCTTCAGCCGGGCCCTTTTGGAGGGACTGCACGTTCGGCAAAGCGAATCCGAGTTCGACCGGACGCTGGACGAGTCCGTCGAGGCCATCTTCCGGGCCTCCGTCGCGTAACGGCCGCCGCATGGAACCGTCAGGTCCGTTGCAAGGGGTGCGGGTCGTCGAGTCGGCCAACTGGATCGCCGCTCCCTCGGCCGGGGCGGTACTGGCCGATTTGGGGGCGGAGGTGATCAAGGTGGAGCCGCCGGAGGGGGATTCGGTGCGGGGAATGCTGCGCCCGCCGAAAGTGGAGGGAGCCCGGGCGGAGGTGGACTATCCGTTCACGGTCAACAACCGGGGGAAGCGATCGGTCGCCTTGGATTTCCGCCAAACGGCCGGGAGGGCGGCCCTGCTGGAGTTGGCCGCCTCCGCCGGGGTTTTTCTCACCAATATGTTGCCGGCGCGAATGGAGAAATACGACATAGCCCCGGAGCGGTTGCTGACGGTCAACCCGCGTCTGGTGGTGACCCTGGTCAGCGGCTACGGGCGGAAAGGGCCGGAGGCGCACCGCCCCGGCTACGATGTGACCGCATTCTTCGGGCGGGCCGGGTTGACCGAGGCGATGACCGGTCCCGGAACCGACGCCCCGATGCCGCCCACCGGCCCCGGCGACCACAGCACCGGGATGGCGGCCGTGGCAGGAACCCTGGCCGCCCTGCGTCTGGCCGAATCCACCGGCCGGGGGAGAGTGGTCGACGTCAGCCTCTACGCCTCCGGAATATGGACTATGGCCACCGAGTTGGCCCCGGCCCTGATCGACGGCCGCCAACCCTCCCGGCGGGCCCGCAACCGGGCGGTGACCGCTCTCAACAACCGTTACCGAACCGCCGATGACCGGTGGCTGTTCCTGACCATGCCCGGCCCCCGAATGTGGCCCCCCCTGTGCCGCGCCTTGGGTTTAGAGGAGTTGATCGACGACGAGCGGTTCGCCGATCCCGCCGCCCGCTACCGAAATATGGAGGAGTTGGTGGGCAGATTGGACGACGTGTTCGCCTCCCGCCCGCTGGTGGAGTGGGCCGCTGTTTTGGACGAGGCCGGGTTGGTGTGGGGTCCCGCCAACCGCCTGACCGACGTAACGGACGACCCGCAGGCGCGGGCGACGGGGGCGTTTCCGCAGGTTAAGCACCCGACGGCGGGGGAGTTCCGCACCGTGGCCTCTCCCATCCGCATGGAGGGCGTTCCCATCGCCCCGCAGGGCCCCGCCCCCGCCGTCGGCCAACACACGGAACAAGTCTTCACCGAACTGGGCTGGGACGCGGCCCGCCTCGCCCAAGCCCGCCGCCAAGGGGCCTTCGGCTGAGGCGGCGCACCCCCGCCGGCGGATTAGGGGGGAGCGGGCGGTTCGCGAGACTCGGATTATCCCTATATCTCCATTGCGGGTTATCGTCCTGATAATTAGCGCATTTGCCGCATTGCGGGTAATGTACCGGTATTGCCCGCCTTATGGCCGGGTAAATAATTTACGGAGTAAGGAGAACCGGATGTTAAGAACAGGTACTTGGCGCCTCACTGCGGCGTTGACGCTGGTCCTGGCCCTGGCGGCCGCGGCCTGCGGGGGCGATGACAGCAGCGAGGAGACCGCTCCCGCTACCACCGTCGCCCCGACTACGACCGCCGCCCCGGAGATGACCGAAGCCCCCGCCACCACCATGGCGGATATGTCCGAGGACGACATGGCGGAAGACACCATGGCCGAGGACGACATGGCCGGGGACGATATGGAAGCGGAGGAAACTACCACCACCACCGAAGCCATGCCGGAAGAGGACATGGACGACATGGACGAGGAGGACATGAGCGGGGAAATGATGGAGCCGCTCAACATCGCCTTCGTGCATGTGGGACCGGTGGCCGACAAAGGCTGGTCCTGGGCACACGACCAAGGAGCCCAATATGTGAAGGAACAGTTGGGCGACGCGGTGACCATCACCACCCTGGAGATCATCCCCGAGGGCCCCGACTCGCAACGGGTGTTCGAAGAGTTGGCCGCCACCGGCCACGACCTGATCTTCGGCACCTCCTTCGGTTACATGGATCCCATGCTGGCCGCCGGTGAAAACTATCCGGAGGTGGTCTTCATGCACGCCACCGGATACAAAACCGGCCCCAATATGGGCAACTATTTCGGGGCCGCCGAAGAAGGCCGTTACCTGAGCGGAATGGCCGCCGGGGACGCTACCGAAAACAACCGGATCGGCTATGTGGCCGCCTTCCCCATCCCCGAAGTGTTGCGGGGCATTAACGCTTTCACCCTGGGCGCCCAGGAGACCAACCCGGACGTGCAAGTGGAAGTGGTGTGGACCTCCACCTGGTTCGACCCGCCCAAAGAATCCGCCGCCGCCCAGTCGCTGTTGGACGCGGGCGTGGACGTGATCGCCATGCATCAGGACTCGGCCGCACCCGGGCAGGTGGCGGAAGCCGCCGGGGCCAAATGGGTGGGCTACAACACGGACATGACCGAGTTCGCCCCCAACGCCTGGCTGACGGCCGCCATTTGGGATTGGGGTCCCCATTACCTGCGCACCGCCCGGCAGGTGATCGACGGAACCTGGGAACCGGAGGCCTATTACGGCGATATGGAAGACGGGATGGTGGACATCGCCCCGTTCGGGACATCGGTGCCCGCTGAAATCCAGGAGATGATTTTGGAGCGCCAGCAACAGATCATCGACGGAACGTTTTCCGTCTTCCCGGACACGGTCACCGACCAGGACGGAGAAGAGCGTCCGCTGGGCGACATTTTCATAATGGACTACTTCGTCCAGGGAGTGGTCGGCAGCCCCACCGGCTGATTACGGCCGACTTCCGATAAACAGGGCGGGTCCGGCGATGGCGGGACCCGCCCGCACCCCATCCGGAGGAGTAGCCGCTTTCCCGGCCGCGCGCCCGGGCGGGGGCTAGATTTACCGTCCTATGAGCATCGATCCGTCCCCTCCCGCCGTCCGGTTGCGCGGCATCGACAAGTCGTTTTACGGGGTGAAAGCCAACGACGGAGTGGACTTCGAACTGCGGCGGGGGGAGGTGCATGCCCTGCTGGGGGAGAACGGGGCGGGCAAGTCTACGATGTGTTCGGTGCTGGCCGGCCTGTACCGCCCTGATGCGGGAGAGGTGGCGCTGGACGGCCGGCCGGTTTCGTTCCGCACCCCCAAGGACGCGTTGGCGGCCGGAGTGGGAATGGTGTACCAGCATTTCCGTTTGGTGGAAAACCTGACCGTGGCCGAAAACCTGGTGTTGGGCCATCCGCATCTGCCCCTCCGGGCGCAACGCCGCCGCCAAGAGCGGATCGCGGCGGAAATGGGAGAGCGGTTCGGCCTGCCCATCGACCCGTCGGCCCGCATCTGGCAACTGTCGGTGGGGGAGCAACAACGGGTGGAAATCCTGAAACTGCTGTACCGGGACGTGCAAATACTCATCCTGGATGAACCGACCGCGGTGCTCACCCCCCAGGAAAGCGGGCAACTGTTTGAAACAATGCGCCAACTGGCCGGGGAAGGCCGCTCCGTAATTTTCGTCTCCCACAAGCTGGCGGAAGTGAAACAGGTGTCGGACCGGGTGACGGTGCTGCGGGACGGACGCAACGCGGGGCGGGGGGAAACCGCCGACCTGGTCCCCGGCGACTTGGCCGCCATGATGGTGGGCCGCGAACTTCGCCTGCCGCGCCGGGAAGGTGCCATCGAACCGGGCCCGGTTGCGCTGGCGGTGAACGGGTTGCGGGTCACCGGCGACCGCGGCTTGCAGACGGTGCAAGGGATCTCGTTGCAAGTAAGGGAAGGGGAGATTTTAGGTTTGGCCGGGGTGGCGGGCAACGGCCAGCGGGAACTGGCCTACGGAATAGTCGGATTGCGCGCTCCGGACGCGGGCCGGGTGGAGGTGGCGGGCCGGGACGTAACCCGCCGTTCGGTGCGGGAGCGGATAGAGGCGGGGCTGGCCTACATTCCCCAAAACCGTCTGGGGGTGGGATTGGCCCCGGGGCTGACCACGGAAGAGAACCTGGCCTTGAAATCCTACCGCCGTCCCCCCTATTCCAAATGGGGGCGTCTGGTTGCGGGGGCTTTCCGAACCGAGGGGGCGCGCCGTATTGAACGCTACGACATCCGGGGGGCAAGGCCCGGATTGCCCATCCGCCTGCTGTCCGGGGGCAATTTGCAAAAAGCCCTCATCGCCCGTGAAATAGAACTGGAACCGAAGGTGATCATCGCCGTCTCGCCCACGCGGGGGCTGGATGTGGGGGCCACCCAGACGGTGCGGGAACATCTGCTGGCCCAACGGCGCCGGGGGGCGGCTACGTTGCTCATTTCCGAAGACCTCGATGAGTTGCTGGCCCTGTCCGACCGGTTGGCCGTCATCTACGAAGGGGAAATCGTCGGCGAGGCGGAAACCGGACAAGCCACCCGGGACCAGTTGGGGCTGTTGATGGCCGGCCACCGGACGGGTAGCAGATATGAACTTGCGCCTGTTGATTAGCGAGCCGCGGGGCCTGACCCCGGTGTGGGTGAAACTGCTCATCCCCGTCCTGTCGGTGTTGGCCGCCGGGTTCGTGGCCGGAATTTTCCTGTACATCACCGGCGAAACCCCCTCTACGGTGTACGCGCACATGTTGCGGTCGGCCTTCGGCAGCTCCCGGGGGGTCAGCGAAACCCTTATTTCAGCCACCCCCCTCATCTTGACCGGGTTGGCGGCGGCGACGGCTTTCCGCATGCTGGTGTGGAACATCGGAGCGGAAGGCCAGTTCCTGGTAGGGGCCATCGCCGGATCGGGGATGGCCATCTGGCTGGGGGAGGGGGCCGCCCCCTGGTTGGCCCTGCCGATGGTGATACTGGCCGGATGCGCGGGCGGGGCGTTGTGGGCGTCGGCTTCCGCCGTCCCCAAGGTTTACCTGGGAACCAACGAGATCATCACCACGTTGATGCTCAACTTCATCGCCCTGCGGCTGATGGACTATCTGATTTTCGGTTCGCACAGCCCGTGGCGGGACTCCGGGTTCAGCACTTTCCCTTCCGGCCGCCCGTTGCCGGAGGGGGCGCGCTTCCCCGAGTTTTTCAACCGGTTGGACATTGGAGTGTTCATCGCGGTTGCGGTCGCGGCCGGGGCCTGGTATCTGCTCAACAAGACCCGGTGGGGATTCGAGGTGCGGGTGGTGGGGGACTCCGAAAACGCCGCCCGCTACGCCGGGATCAAAGTGCCGGGCAAAATTCTGGGGGTTTTCCTGCTGTCGGGGGCGTTCGCCGGTTTGGCGGGGGCGTTGTTCGTGGCGGGCCCGGCCGGGGCGTTGGACCCCCGTTCTTTGGACCTGGGGTTGGGTTTCACCGGGATTATCGTGGCCGCCCTGGCCCGACTCAACCTGCTGGCGATCATCCCGGTGGGGATTTTGATGGGGGCTTTGAACAACATGGGGCCGTCCCTGCAGTCCATCGGGGTGCCGATCGCGGCCGTGACCATGTTGCAGGGGGCGATTCTTATTTTTGCGGTAGCGGGGGAGTTTCTGGTGGTCAACCGCCTGCGGCGCGTCCGCTCCCGGTCGGCGGCGGTGCAACAGGCGACGGGGGAGGGGAGTCCCGGGTGAACGACTCGCAACTGATCCTCACCATCGCCGCCGCCATCACTTTGGGAACCCCGTTGATCTTCGCCATCGTGGGGGAGATCATCACCGAAAGGGCCGGGATTCTCAACCTGGGCGTGCAGGGAATGATGCTGGTGGGGGCGGTGGCCGGTTTCTGGGCCACGTTCAACACCGGCAGCCTGACCTGGGGGGTGATAACGGCGATGGCGGCCGGGGCGGCTTTTTCCTCCATACACGCATTTACTTCCATCACCCTGCGGGTCAACCAAATCGTCTCCGGTTTGGCCCTGACTATTTTCGGGTCGGGTCTGGCCAGTTTCCTGGGACGGGCGGGAAGCGAGCCGCTGGTGGGAAACCCGTCCCGGGAGGTGTTCACCGCGGTCATCGAAGGCGGGATCGCCGACTGGCCGTTGCTGGGACCGTTGCTGTTCGGGCACGACTTGCTGGTGTACGTAGCTTGGGCGGTAGCCGGAGGGGCGAGTTACTACCTGTTCCGCACCCGGACGGGGCTGTCGTTGCGGGCGGTGGGGGAGGACCCGGCCAGCTCCGAGTCGGTGGGCATCAACGTGGCATGGGTGCGCTACGCGCATGTGATGGCGGGCGGGGCCCTGGCCGGTTTGGGCGGGGCCTATTTTTCGCTGTCGCTGGTTCCCACCTGGCAGGACGACCCGATCGGGGGGGCGGGATGGATCGCCATCGCCTTGGTGATTCTGGCCAGTTGGCGTCCGTGGCGGGCAATATTCGCCGCCTACCTGTTCGGGGCCGCCGAATACATTCAGTTCACCCTGCAGACGCTGGGGGAGCCGTGGAGCAACGTGCCGTCCACCATTTTGGCCATGCTCCCCTTCGTGCTGGCCATAGCGGCGATGATCGTGTTGGCCAGCGGCAAACGGGCCCGCTACCTCGGCGCCCCCGCCGGCCTAGCCATCCCCTACTTCCGCGAGCAACGCTAACCGTTCTCTAACCGGTCCACAAACTTCCACATCTGACTACTGGGATTCTCCCAAGATTTGGAACTATCGCCTATATGACGCTTTTCCCGCCGTTGCGCCCGGGATTTAGCATCCTCATAGTTTTCACGCACTTTATTCTTACTATCCTCCGTGAGATGTTTCCCTTTCAAGATACCCAATCGCTTCGCTTCTTTTTGGATATTATGACTTTCTATGGGAGCAGTCTGATCCTGATAATGCCAGACCAGCCAAAGTTCAAAACAGGGGTTGGAAACGGCAATTTTTATATTACTGTCTCGAGCCTCTTGTATTACTGATTCCAAATTCTGATGTTGATCTACATCAAAAATACACCAAATCTCATCATACTCTGGGTTATTTTTGTCTCGGTTCTTTTGATATTTGCGTGCTAAATCTACCAGGATTTTAGGTGAAGAGCCAGCGTCGCCTTTCATAACCTCTATTTCAAAACTATCTCTATATTTCTGTTTCAGTACATCAATATAGTTAGGCTCAGTGACCCTACCTTCCGTTAGTACCCGGATAATTTTCTTACGAGGGCGCGAGCGTTCCGGTCGGAGGCGATGATTACGTGACCGACTCAAGAGCTATCCCTTGTTCAATATTTAAATCAATCTCAGAAGAAGGCACCAATGGAATAGCACCATACCTACCAATGGTATAGCTTTTACCAAGGTTCTCGTTATTGCGAGGTTTGAAATCAGATAGAGAATAGATAGTAGTGATTCCATTATTATCTTTTACTGTAAACCATATTTGATCTCTACCGAGGGCGAGATCACGACGGTTTAGTATTTCAATATCATGGGAATTAAATATAATCTGAGAGCACCTAGGGTTAGTAATATCCGATTGAAACATACTAATTAATAAATTAACAAGGTGGGGATGGAGGCTTGAATCTACTTCATCTATGAGTAAGATGTTCCCCTTGATTAAAGCATCAATAATAACTTTTAGTAAACTAACCCAAGCCAATGTTCCCATAGATTCCAGAGAAGCATCGATCTCCACATCGGAACCAACTCCACGGTGTATAAATTTAGCTCGACTAATTAAATCAACATCCTCCAAATCCATCTCTTTATCTTCACCTGTCATTATCCGTATAACTTGTTTTGCTCGCTCGACCATCATCGGATCAGGAGGAGTGCTTTTTATATCTGTTATACCTAAATCAGCACTATGAATTAAATCCAATATTCTCTTTTTTGTTTCGCTATTTTGGAGATTTTTTGCTAATTCATGAATGCGAAAATCTCTACTTTCAGAATCTATATATATTAGATTATTTTTAAACCACTGAAACAAAGGGTTTAAGTTCGTATTTCCCGTCGCGCCCGCGGTTGATAGTATAAGTGAGTTTACTCTTAATATTCCCAGTAAAGAATTACTGCTCGGACGAAGTGAAGGCCCAAATTCAACATTGTCTGATTTACGATGAAATAACAGGGAGCGTCGCCCCTTAGGATAGTAGTATGCATATTCCTCAATAACGCGTTCGTCATCAACTTCATATCCATATTGCCAACGAATACCGTCTATTACTAAATCGACAGCATAACTAGAGGGTTCTTCAGCGCGTTTGGCATCGAGGAGAAAAGGTAAACGACTAAAACCACTGGTATTGTCACCTCGACGGAAGGAATTATTGACCGCTATACGCATATCGGCCATTGCCCGCAGGAGGGTGGTCTTTCCGGAAGCGTTGGCTCCCAAAATACCTGCGACGGGCAACACCCCCACCGGATTCTTCAACCCGGCCATAGAGAGGTCACGCCGGATATCGTCCTTGGCGAACCGGGTGGCCACCATGGAGAATTCAGTCTCATCGCGGTAGGAGTGGGCGTTCTCCACCGTGAAAGACAGCAGGGCACTGGCCCCTTCCAAAGGCGGTTTGTGTTGGCTCATACCCTGATTATTGCAGAAATCCTGCATAAAGTCAAGCGAGAGACTGGAAAATCCGGATTTGGGGACTAGCCGCCCCACCAAGCGGCGAGGGTCAGCAGGGTGACGACGAGGGTGGTTTGCTGGACGGCTCCCAGGATGTCGCCGGTTACTCCGCCCAGCCTGCGCACCGCCCGCCAAGCGAACAGGGCCCCGCCCGCTCCGGCGGGGAGCAACACCCAGGCGGCGGTTCGCAACAGCGCCGCCGCAATGACCAAACCGAGCAGGAAACAGAGGAGGCGCGCCCGCTTGCCGGCCGCCTGTTGCAGGGAGGCGGCGTGGCCATGGGGGAAGGCGCGGGGGAGAAACATGGCCGCCGCCGGCCATGACCGGGAGGAGGAATGAGCGGCTACCGCCGCGGGGATCACCATCCCGCCGGGGAGGGCGGCCAACGCCGATACCTGCAACAGAAGCGAAATCACCAGGGCGGCGACCCCGAAGGTTCCCAGCCGGGGGTCGCGCATTATCTCTAGCATCCGGGAGGCGGAGCCGCCCGCCCCCAAACCGTCGCATGCGTCGGCCAATCCGTCCTCGTGGAAGGCGCCGGTGGCCAGCAACCCCGCTCCGACCCCGAGTGCGGCCGCGGCCAGCGGAGGCAAGTTGACCGCTCCTCCCAACCAGACCGCGCCGCCCACCAAGGCTCCTATTCCGGTCCCTACCACCGGAAACCAGGGGAGGGCCGCCCCCGGCAAATCCGGCGAGTGCGCCCCGGCCGACATTGGGATGCGGGTCAGGTAGGCGATGGCGGCCGGCAAGCCTTTCATTCCAATCCCCATTCCGCAAAAGTAGCCACTTCCGTCACCGCGGCCGCCGCCGCCCGCACCAACGGGATGGCCAGCAATGCCCCGCTGCCTTCCCCCAACCTCATTTCCAAGTCCAACAGCGGGCTTTTCCCCAGCCATTTCAGCAGGCGGCGATGACCCGGTTCGGCGGAGACATGCGCCGCCAGGCAATGATCCAACGCTCCCGGCACGGCGGCTTCCAGGGCGATGACCGCCGCGGTGGAAATAAACCCGTCCAACAGCACCGGCAGGGAGCGCAACCGGGCTTCGGCGACCGCCCCGGCCAGGGCCGCCGTCTCGCCGCCGCCCAACTGCCGCAACGCCTCCATCGGCTCGACCTCCCCGATGCGCCGCACCCCTTCGGCCACCGCCCGTCGCTTGTTTTCCAAAACAGCGCCGGAGGCTCCGGAACCCGGTCCCGCCCACCCGGCCGCATCGCCCCCGATGACGGCGGCCGCTATCGCCGCCGCGCTGGCGGAGTTTCCGATTCCCATCTCCCCGATGGCCAGCAGGTCGCAGTCCAAACCGGCCGCCGCTTCCCGGCCCTGTTGAAAACAGGCGGCGAACTCGTCGGCGGTCAGGGCGGGGGAGAGGGTGAAATCGGCGGACGGACGGCCCACTCCGGCGTCGATTACCGCCATCTCCGCCCCCGCCGCGCGGGCCAGGACGCTGGAAGTGGCCGCCCCGCTCCGGATGGCGGTTAACATGGCGGCGGTGACTTCCGGGGGGTAGGCGCTCACCCCCCGGGCCGTCACTCCGTGATCGGCGGCGGCTAGTACGACCGCCGGTTTTTCAACCGCCGGGGAGTCGGTGCGTTGCCAACCCGCCAACCAGGAAGCAACCGCATCCAAAGCCGCCAACGCCCCCGCTGGCCGCAACACGTTGCGCGCCCGCTCCGCTACGGCCATTTGCGCAACCCGGTCCGCTTCGGGGGCGGCGGCCAGCAACGCCGCCAAGTCGTGCCCGTTCACAGGGGGGCGCCTTGGATGGGGACCACCCCGCCCGCCGCGCACAGATAAGAGCGGTCGGAAGCCCGTCGGAAAATGTTGTTGACCAGCCCCAGCAGGTCCCGGTAACGGCGGGAAACCGGATGGGCGGGAACGATTCCCGAACCGACTTCGTTGCTCACCGCCACGCTCGGCCCCTCCCGCCCGCTCAGCGCCCCGGCCAGGTTGCGGGCGGCGTCCAGGATGGTCGCGTCGTCGTCTTCCAGCAGGTTGGCCGTCCACAAAGTAAGGCAGTCCAGGATCACAAAGTGGGTTGGGTCGACTCCCGCCAATGCCCCCGCAACGTCCCGCGGAACCTCGATGGTGCGCCAGTGGGAGGGCCGTTCCGCCTGATGCCGGGCGATCCGCTCCGCCATCTCCTCGTCGGACGCCTCGCCGGTAGCGATAAACACCACCGGCGAACTTTGGCCTTCCGCCATCCGCACCGCCAAATTGGATTTGCCGCTCCGGGCCCCGCCCACTAACAAAGTCATAGCCATAGCCCAATAATACCTGGGATCATCGGGGAGGGGATGGTGGAGGAAAGGGTTGTTAGGAATCTCGTCCCCCGAGGTCACTTCACCTCAGGATGCATCCTCCATATTTGGCACCCGCCAAATCGTCGTTTGACAATCAGTCCGAGTAAAGAACGCTCCCTACGAATCGATCATAACCCTATCGAATTTGTTACATGATAGTCAGGAACGAGAGCCTATTGCTTCCCATCTAACCGTACCATTCCTACTGATTTCTATTAAATAGGTTCCACCCTTAAGACGCACACTTTGTACATCGTTGTCCGGGTCTCCCCAACTATCTGCTAATCGTTGTGAAGACAGTCCCCAACTAGTTCCGTCTAAAGAGGATCCATCAAGAGTTTTAATAGTAATATCTCCCCAATTAGATGTAGAAGAAGTAAATTTATACACACCCGCAGGGATGTATACAGTTCTTACTGTGTCTGCTCTGGAACTAATACTACCGGATGTATTGACCTTCGTGGTTGTTGTAGTTGTAGGTTCCGTGGTGGTAGTTGTAGTAGGCGGGTTTTTTAGATTCCGAACCTTCTGGACGCCTGCTAGTAGGAAACTAGCAAATTCTTCTCGACGAAGCCGATCGCCTTCCATTCGTTCGAAGGTGCGAATGGCATTTATGATGTCAGCATCACTAACAAGATATCTGGCACCATATTTACCCTCTTGAGCTCTCGAGTCGGGAGGAAGCATCCTGTTGCCAGCAACATAGTCAACAGCGATAGCATGCTTGTCGTTCACATCTGTGAAAAGACCACTGACTGCTACTACTGGCAGTGCAAGTGCTAGTACAAGCACAGTAGAGATGGCCAACCTAAGTTTCAAGCGCATATTCATTCCTTCCTTGTTAGTATTACACTCAATATGAGCCTAACTACCTTTATTTATACCTATCGATAGTACTGAGTTTCTTCCTTCACCGAGAGTAAGGGCATAGCCTCATTCTAGAGGCTGTTTATCTCCCTATACCGCTATTTTACCAAAATCGTATATAAAGTCAAATTGACGAAGAATGTAGCACTTCCCACACCGATACCTACAGTATGAGCAACATCACTACGGAAGATGGTTCTGAACTTCCAGCCAGCGAATCGCTCATTGCAGTAAACAGTCTGGGGTGGTGAGGGATTGTTCCAGGGAGGAGAACAGATTCAGGACGGCGGGGGATTCGAAAATGCGGTAACGCTGTTTGCCGATGTTTTTTTGGATCAGGATTCCGGCTTCCAGCAGTCGAGCGATGGCGCGGTTGGTTGCCACTTGCGAGCGTCCGGTGAGGCGGGCGGCGGACTGCGCGGTCAGCAACGGCGTTCCGGGAAGAAGCCGCAACAGCTCGTCCAGGGTTGATTTGGCCCGGACTGCGCCCAGGGCGGTGCGCCATTGAGCGTTCAACTCGTCGATTCGGTCCGCGTAAGCCTGGGCGTCGCGGCAGGAACGCGAGACGGCGGAGATGAAGGTGCGCAACCATTCTTGAGCAACGGTTGACCGGTGCGGGACATCCGCCGGCCCAAGATGGCAGAACCGGTTCAGCCCGGCTATGTAATCATCCGGCCAGCTCGCCAACACCAGACTGACGGGGGCACGAAGGCGGGGGCCAGGCCGCGCCGGCGCAGGATGATGTGGATCAAGGCGCGGCCGGTGCGGCCGTTTCCGTCCGGGAAAGGATGAATGGCCTCGAACTGGGCGTGGGCGATCGCCGCCTGCGCCAGCGGGGAATGCCGGTCATCATTCACATAATCGATCAAATCGTTCAACAAGCCGCCCAGATATTCAGGCGGGGGAGGGACGAAGGCGGCTTGGCACGGGTTATAGGAAGAGCCGCCGATCCAGTTCTGCTCCGTGCGGACGACCCCGCCCGTGTCGGGCGATGAGGTTTCCAGCAACCGACGGTGGACTTGGAGCAAATCGCCCAACGACAAACGCCGCGGCCGGAGGGCGAACTGCACCGAGGTTTCCATCGCCGCGATGTTGGACATAATTTCCACCGCCGCCCGGTCGGAGGTATCGCCCCCATGGGCGAGGACCGCCTCGGCTTCCACCAGTCTCCTCGGTCCGGCGGCCAACCCCTCGATTCGGGAAGAGGCTACCGATTCGGTCCGAAGAAGGAAGCGGGCCAGTCCCTCCCGGCTGACATGCGAAACCCCTTCCCGGTTCAACGCCCGCACCGCTGTCTCCGCGTCGGCGATGTCGGCCGCCAAATCACCGGGCAGGACCAGGTCCCAACCTTGCACCGGATCGGGCAGGTAAGCGTTGTAGGAACAGCCCTGCCGGTCGCGGCGCGTCAACCCGTGGAAGTTGGGCTCCCAATACAAAGGTATGTGCTCCGCCATCCTTTACGGTCGCCCTTTCTAAGTAACGGATAACCCCTAACCTTATCTTAGAGAGAGGCAAGGGTGGTTTGGCAAACCCGGGTAAGATTGGGAAAGCAACCCAACCGAAGGGAAGGCTATGGCTTACCGACGTCGCAGAAGAAGGCGCAGATCAGTCGCCAACCGGCCGCATCGGGTGTACCGGGCTACGACCCGCGGGCGGGG
The DNA here is from genome assembly GCA_965243835.1 of Candidatus Spongiisociaceae bacterium. Lineage (GTDB taxonomy): Bacteria > Actinomycetota > Acidimicrobiia > Spongiisociales > Spongiisociaceae. The sequence continues at coordinate 1,552,788 of OZ251578.1, read as the reverse complement.
CGGCGGAAAGGTGTACTACGGAACCACCAGTCGGTCGCTGGGCAGGCGGGCGTCCGAGCATCGCCGCAATTCAGGGTCCCCGTTGCACGGCAAAAAGTTCTCCATCCGGACAGTGGCCCGCACACGCAACCGGCGACAGGCGTTGGCCATCGAGCGCAGGAGGGTGCGACGCTCGTCGCGTCCGGTTCTCAACAAACGGCCGTCCCCGCGCAAGCGACGCAACTACTGGTAGCGACAGGGGAGAGAATCGCCAAAAGCCTTGGTGCTATTGAGAAAAGGCCCTTCCAGTCCGAGGCGTTTGGCGGGGTTCTCCGCTCCCATCCCTACTATACATAAGCGGGGGTGTGGGTGTGTTTGGCGGGGTTCTCCGCTCCTATTCCTACTATACATAACGGGCGTTATCGGACAGGCAGGTTGCCGGTGGGGAAGGAGAGTACGGCGGCCAGCGGGTTGCCCGGCGGTCAGGCTTGTCCCGTACAAGCGAAACCCCCCGTTGTTAGTCGGGGGGTTTCCGAATGGGATTTCAGCCACTCGGCCTACATCACCCAGCTATCCGCCAAGATGCTGTGGTGATGTTAGCAGACGAGTTTGTCTTGTCAAATCAGGGCCGGGTTTTGAACGCAGGGTCCCGCCGCCGGGCGGATGGAACTTACCGCATACGACTTCGCGGGGGACGGTCGGCAGCCGTGTTTGCCGCTCTCCCCTACCGCCTCGGATCCCGGTGCGCCGGGAGCGGACGGCGGGTCGGTGGCGTTTTTGCCGGAGCGGGACGGGTGGGCGTTTCAGGTGGGGGTTCCTCAGCATTTGCTGGTGCGGGGCGGCCGGGCGCGGGATGTGGATGTGCTGGGGGCGGTGTTTTCTTTGGCGTGGACGATGCGGAGGCCGGGTGATCGGCCGGAGAGCGGTTACGCGCTCCGGCGGGGGCTGGTGGTTGATTTAGCGGAGGCTGGGGGGTGGGTGTGCCGGTCGGTGGGCCGGGTTTGGTCGGCGGTGCGGTTTTGGGAGGCGGCTTCTGTTTGGACGGTGGAGGATTTGGGAGGGGGCCGGGTGCGGTTGCGGTGGTGCGCGGAGCCGTTGTTTCGGGGGGTGTCGTTTGGTTTCTGGGTGGGGCCGGGTCATTGTTTGCCTTCGGGGTGGTTGGCGGCGGGGTTGGCGTTTTTGTCGTGCGCGGACCGGGAGGGCCGGTTGAACGTGGAGTGGCTCCGTTCGAAGGGGGCGGGGGATGTGTGGGCGGAGGTGCGGCGGCGGGCGGGGGTGGGGTCGGCGGCGGATTTCAGGGCGTTGCTGGCGGGGTGGCGGGAGGCGGGGGCGTTGAATGATATGAGACGGGCGGGGGAAGACGCTCCGGCGTTGGATTGCCGTCATTCTTCGTTGCGGGCGGCGGGGTGCGTCCAGGACGAGGCCCGGAGGCGGGTTTGGGGGAAGCGGGGCCGGGGGGAGGTCGTTCGTTTGGACGAGCGGCGGCCCGGCGGCGGGTTGTCGGAAAAGTTTTCAGACATTGCTGGTCCTTATATGGACCGTGCGCGGGTACAAGCACAGGGTCCCCTTGGATCCTTGAGAGTACGTCCCCCCGAGTACCGCGGATCGTTTTTTAAATTTAAAAAAGAGCTGAGCGCGCCAAACGGCGAACGAGGAGGTGATCCGATGACCGAGCGAACTACAACGGCGGCGGGAACCGGCCCGCCGGGGGCCGTCCGAGCGTACGAACCGGCGGCCGCGGGACTGGGAGTTCCCGATGAGCTATGGAAAGTCCCGGGCTTGACCTTCCAGTGGGACAGGTTATCAACCATTGACGCTATGATGCGCTCCGGCCGGTGGCGGGGCCCTTCCACCGGGGAGATCAGACGATTGTGGCGGCAGATACGCCGGTTGGGGTCGGTTTCCGCCGACATCCGGTTGCTGGCGGTTGCGCTGGCCTGCCAGGTGACGCACCGCCGCCGCCCGAAGCGGCGGGCGGGGATGGCCTGGACTCTGCTAATGTGCTATTTGGATCATCCCCCGGTGCGGAACGGCCAGCCGGTTGAACGTTGCAGGTCGGCGGTTCACGGCCGGGATGCCCGCGATTGCGCTTTAGGCGAGCTCTCTTCCCCCCCGCCGGGTCCGGTGCGTCCCCCGGAGTGGTCGGAGGCTCCGGCGGTTGTTTCACTTGTCCCAGCAGTCCCGGCGGAGGACGAGCGTGAACCGTTGGAGGTGATAGCCGACTTGCCCCCCGAACTATCTGCGATCGCCCTTCGCATGCACTCCCGCCAGAAGTCGGCTAGCGACGAGCGTCTCATCCGGCAGGCCTACGATATAAGTTCGGAAACCGGCCGGAGGATAGAGCGGATCATCCGCGGGGAAGCGAGGAGACGGAAATGAACCTCCCAGACGATGGCCGGATTACCCCGGATTCGGCCGGTTTGTCCGGCAGTCCACCGCCGGGCCGTTCGGGGAAAGGCCGCATATCGGCTCCTACAAGCCCCGAAATGGGGGGGTTCTCCGGATTGGCGCCGGTTTCTTCTTCGGACTGGGTGCGGGAAGCCGTGGGGCGGATGACCTCCGACCCGGGGGTCGGTTTGGAGTGGGGCGAGGCCGTTTGGCGGAACCCGGAGACCGGCCGGGACGAGCGGGCGGTGACATTGGGCGGCCGGTATTTGATGACCTGCCCCGCTTGCCTGCCGGGTGAATGCGGGCACGCGATGGGAATGGAATACGTTCCGGGGTTGCGGCCCGCCCCGGTGTCGGCGGCCACCGACGGCGGGGCGGGGGTTGATTTGTCGGACTGGCCCGCCGCGCCGGCGGATGTCCGGGCGGGGGAACTGGTGAAGGCTCTCCGGCTGGGCTGGCAGCCGTTGCCGCTTCCGGCCGGTAAGAAAACCCCGCCGCCTGCGGGTTTCACCGGGTGGGAAGGCAAAATGGTGACGGAGACCCTCATCGCCCGCTGGTCGGCTATGCCGGAGTACGGGTGGCGGCAGTGGGCGGCCCGGATGAACCCCCTGCCCTTCGCTTGCCCGGAATGCGGCGGCGCCGACGCCAGGCCGGTCGGGGTGGACATCGACGCTTACAAACCGGAAGCGGAGGGACGGGACATCGTAGCGGAAACGGGCTCCGCTCTCGGCCTCCCCGACGGTTTCCCGCCGACTTGGACGACCACCGCCCGGTCCGCGCCGTCCGGGATAAGACACTACCTGGTATGCGGCCAGCGCATCCCCCCCGGCGGTTTGCCCGCCAACCCGACCGACTGCTCGGAGATCATCCAACACTTCCACCGGTACGCGGTGATGCCCGGATCGGAACACCCCGCCAGCGGCGGCCGTTACCGCTTATACGACCCGGAGGGGAAACCCGCCGACCGGCTCCCCCCCGTAACCGGCCTGCCCGCCCTGCTCGTATCCCTCCCCGCCGCTCCCCCGCCCGGAGATGTCCAAACAAGCGACACCCGGAACGGGCGGGCCGGGGGGGATACCGGAGGGTGGGCGGCCGCCGCCGACCGGTTCAGCCAGACGTTCTCCCCCGAAGACGTCCTCGGCGGCGAGTACATCGGCCGGAAAGGCCCCCCCGGATGGCCGCACCACTACGCGCACCCGGACAGCGGAGGCGGAGGGAAGGCCTACGCCGCCAACCCCGACCGCACCCGGGTGATGATATTCTCCCGGACGCTCGCCGACCGGCTGGGGGCGGAAACCTGGACGGACGGGCGGCCCCACCCGGAGACCGGCCGGAAACAACCCGCCACCTACGACCTCGCCGACCTCGCCGCCCGCAAACAGGGCATCGCCAGGCAAGCCGTCCTCCGGCCCTACAAAAACGGCGTCCCCGCTCCACCGCCGGAGGCCGACGGCGCGGAGTCCCGGCGGGGCGTGTTCTCGCTGGGGTTGATACTCACCTACGGGACGCAAATCCTCCGCAACGGACAATTCGTGGACATCTTCCGGCCCAACAAGCCGCCGCTCAAATACGATGAATACACCTACCGGGACGTCGACTACTCCGACTACGTGGATTTCTACAATCAGCAAGCCCTGGTGCTCACTGCGCCGTTCCAGATCATCCCCGCCCCGGAACTGCCCCGGTTCGTAGCAGACCAGCCCCCCGAACTTCACGTACGCACCGAAACCGGAGCCGACGTCACCCTCGGGGAACCCGGAGAGATCACCCTCTACTACGGCGCGACGAACACCGGCAAAACGTGGGCGGCCGTCTGGACGCTGAAACAACTCGGAGAGGACTACCCCGCCCTCTACATCGCCACCGAGCAACTCCCCGCAGTCGCCGAACGGCTCACCGGCCAGAACATCACCTGGACGGCCCTGGCCGGCCAACCAGCCTCCGGAACCGACCACGCCGACCTCGCCAGACTCGCCGACGAAACCAACGCCCGCATCATCGTCATAGACTGCCTCTCCCCCCTCCTGGAGGACGAGAACTCAGCGGCCGCCTACCACGCCGCCATCGCCCAGTTCCAACCTCTCCTCCAAACCCGCTACTCCATCATCGTCCACCACTCCGGCAAAAACCCCCGAAGCGGAGCCAGAGGCACCAGCCGGATAACCGACAAACCCCCCATCGTCTACGAAATCCAACGACCCGCCTCCGCCGCGTCCGGAGACCGGCTACTCCACATCACCCCCCGGAAACTCAAAAACAGATGGGAAGGCATCGGCGCCCAGCTCCGCGTCACCGACCACTGGGAAATCATCGCCTCCGCCATCCCCTCCGAAGGCGAAACCATCCCCTCCGAACTCCCCCACGGCCGCATCGCCGATCTGTGGCGCAAACACGGCGGCAAACCACTCACCAAAAACCGCATCGCAAACGACATCATCGCCCCCGCCGTCAGTTGCGGCAAAACCAAAGCCGCAACCATCGTCAACAACCTCATCGCCAACGACTACCTCACCCTAACCGGCGAAACCCCGCAAAGCTACCCCCTATACAAACTCGCCAAACAATAAACCCCGGCCTCCCGGGGGTGGCCGGGGGATGCGGAGTTGAACCGCACTGGTACCCGCCCGGGGCGGGCGTCCTCGCCCCCGGAGCGGGAAATACAGCAGGTGAGTCACCGCACCGGAAACGGCAACTGAAACAGGCAGTCGCCGCACCTCCCGGAAACGGAACGGCAACTGAAACCGCAGGTCAAACGCACAATCCCGGCCAGTCACCGGCAACTCCCCGGCGGCTCCCCCCGTCAGTTGCCGCAGTTGCCGCATGTGTGGATTGCCCACATGCGGCAACCGGCGGCCGGGCAATCCAGCGAACGATGTCGTTTTTTACGGGGCGGGGGTCATACAATGTCAGTTTCATAGTCGTTATATATTTCAGCCGCCGAAAAGAAATGGAGCGGTTACCCTCCGGGCGGCGGGGTTAAGGTTTTTGGGGTTTTGCTTTATGGTGGGTGGTTGTCGTTAAGGTTTTCGTTAGGACGGAGATGCGTCTTTAAGGTTCGGGCGGGGTTTCTTTATGTTCGCTGGGTTCTTCTTCGGGGAGGCTGGCGTTTAGGTATTCGACGGCGTGGGCGTTGATGGCGTAGCGGACTGTTTTGCCGCCGTCGGCGTTGCGGTAGGAGCGGGCGGTGAGCCGGCCGGTTACGATGACGCTCCGGCCTTCCCGGGCGGCGGTCTGGGCGGCGGCGGCCTGGTGGCCCCAGCAGGCGATGTCCATCCACAGCCGGCCGCCTTTCTTCCGGGCTTTCCCGGAGCGTATCCGGTAGTTGACGACTACTCCGTTGGCGGTTTCGTTCCGGATGGGTTCGTTGTCTATTACGCCGGTGATGACGATATTGTTCACAAGGTCTTCTCCTTATTCTGGGGGCGGGGGCGGCGGGGGGAGGTCTCCGAGGGCGGCTACTACCCACCGGCCGGCGTTGTCCTGGGCGAGGCCGAGGTACAAGCGGTACGGCCGGGGCGGGTGGTCTGCTCCCCGGGGCCGGGCGGCGTATTCGACGGTTACTACGATCAGGGGGGTGTCGGGAACGGGCCGGGGGGAGTCGGTTCCGGTTATTTCGTATTCGTAGACGTCTCCGGGTTGCGGCGGAGTGTAGTCGACGAGGGTCCACCGGTCGGTGGGCTGGCCGGTGAGCCAGGCGTCGATGAACCCGGCGGCGGTGATCCATCGTTCGTCTTCTTCCGCGGCGGCCGGGGGGGCGGAAAGCGTTTCACGGCCGTTTCCCTCTCCGGGCGCGGCCGGGCGGGGCGGGTAGGGGGCGTTCCAGGTTCCCTCGGGGCCGGGCACGACGGGGATGGACACTGTTTCCCCGCCGACGCGGGCGGTTATTACGGCTTGTCCCCCGGCCAGACGGCGGAGGCTGAGCATCTGGGCGGGCTGGCTGGCCCAGTCGGTGAGTGCGGCTACTCCGGCGGCGGCGGCGTTGATGTTGTCTATGTCGGCTCCGGCCGGGCCGCCGGTGTTGATAGTGGACGGCGCGGAGCATCGGGCGGCGAGCATTATCAGCAACATCACCGCGGCGGCTATTCCCAGCCATACGCCCGTTTTCCGCAACTTGCTGTGGTCAGACATCGAGAGGTTCTAATGTTACACTCTCCGGGCGGGGAAGGGAGTTTATCAGCCAGCCGCTGTCGGCTTTTTCCACTTGAAGTCCCTCGTCTCCGGGGTTGAGCATCTGGTTTATCTCAGCGAGGGCTTCTTCTACTTCCCCGGGTATGGGGGTCGGTTCGGCTAACGCCATGTCCGTCCACCATTGTTTCACGGCTTGAATGTCCTCGGGGGACGGGTCCGGGACGGCGCCGGTCAACCCGGCGGGGGGAACGTCGAGGAACTCGGAGTAAAACGGCACAGCCCGGGGGTCGTCGAATTGTTCCACCAGCCACTTCCCTACTTTTGTTCTGGTTTCCTCCGGCGGCGGGGGAATGTATGCGGGAACGTAGTCGTCCGATTCCAACCTGCCCGTTTCTTCTCCTAAACTGGCTGTTTCTTCTTCTAATCCGGGCGGGTTCGTCAAGGCTTCTTTTATGAACTCTTCCATAGTCGGCGGCCGCTCCTCCGGGGACGGCGCGGCTTGCGCGGCGACGGGTACGGTCTCCTCCGGGGTTATCGTCAGTTGTTCGGGCCCGGCCGGTCGGACTTCTACGGGTTGCTGCCGCTCGCGGTTTTGTTCCACGGTTTGCCGGGCGGTTTCTATTCCCTCCACGATGTAGGAGGCCGCTTTGTGAGCGAGGCCGGAGAAGCGGGTCAACAGCCGGGGGCCTTCTTCTCCCCGGAGGCGGGCCGCCCAGTGTTTCAGATACGCGGCGGAGTTGATCAGAGGAGCGTGTTCCAAACCGAGGGAGTTGACTACTACTTGCGCGCCGAGTTCGGCGATGATTTCTTCTTCTCCCCGCCGTTCGTCTAGGTATTCTTCGGCTCCGTCGCATCCGGGCTGGCCTTCTTCCCACCGGCCGACGCGGCTGGGATGCCCGGACCAGTGAACGAACTCGTGGGCTACCGTGCACGCGTATTCCCCGGGGTCGGTGAACGCGGCCGGCGGGGGCGTTACGATCAAGTCCTCGGAGGGCCTGTAACAGGGTATGCCCGCGGCTTCCCGCCAGTTGGCTCCCAGATGGGAGAACACTTCTTGGACGGACTGGTAGTCCCAGCCCGGCGCGGGAGTGTCGAAGCGGTCGTCTACCGGCGGGTCGCCTTCGACCTGCCCGGCGTTGAACACGGTGTGGAGCGCCAGGCTGGTCCGCCGGGGTTCGCCGCAGTAGCACTCCTCCCGGTCGTTCGCCGGCGCGTCCGGGCAGCATTTGAAGCGGAACCCGCGGACTATTTTCACGCCTTTCTCGCCTTTCCGTACTTGGCATTCGGCGTCTTGCCACTGCCGGTAGGTGGCGTACGCGCCCCGCTCGTAGCCGAACGCGGCGGTGGCCGCGGCCAAAAACAAGCGGTTCACCCCGGAGTAGACCGCTCCGCTGACCGGGTTGTGCGACACGTGCTGGCCGATCTGGTTGTACGGAAACGTCCACACATCGGCGGTTTCCATCAGGTCGGCCAACTTCGCGGCGGTGACCGCCAGCACCTCGGTTACTTTGCTGCTTGCCATTGGTTACTCCCTTCCTTCGCTCATGTCCACCACGAACCCCCACTGGTGCGCCCCCACCGGTTCCCCGTCCGAGAGCGTCACGACTTCCACCTCCGCCAGCCCGTCCCTCCGGCTCCGCCCCTTCCCCTCCTCTTTCGTCCCGGGCCGGGCCGGGCCGGGGCCTTCTATCTCGGCTATCAGCTCCCCGTCCGGGGTTTCAGAGAAGTCCAGCACCGCCGGTTCGTCTCCCACCCAGGCCGTCAACGGCAACTCCACCGCCGCCGCCGCCGCCGGTTTCTTCCCCGGCCCGGCGCCGCTCTTCTCCGGACCGGAGGCGGGGGGCCGGGCGGAGTCCAAGGTGTATCCCTCCTTGTAAAGTTTCTCCACCAGCCGGCTCATATGATCGTCCGGCGGCGGCGGTTTCCGCACCCACCCCGGCCGCCCGCCGGCCTCCCCGGCCGTCCCCGGCCGGGAAGCGTCCGCTCCAGGTCCGCCGCGACCCCGCCCCGCCGCGTCTTCCTCCCCTTCGTCCTCGTAGTCCTCGTCTTCGTATTCGTGGTCGCTGTCAGGGTCCATCATCATTCCCCCGGCCACGCGCACCGGTTCCTCCTCGTGCTCCTCGCCGTAGTCTTCCCCGGCCGGGTCCGGTTCGTCCCCCGGCCAGGGGCCGGAACGGTCTTCCCCGACCGGTTCGTCGCCGCCCTTGTCCGGTTCTTCACCGGAGGGGGCGCGTCCTTCCTCGTCGGTGAGGTCTCCGCCGGTTTCTCCCCGACCGGGTTTGGGGGGTTTCAGCCACCGGTCGGGGTCTGACATTTCTACTTCGAAGACCCGATGGTTGCCCGCCATGATCCGGCACCGGCCCCGTTTGATGGTCCTCCACCCGGCGGCGCCTTCCTCGTCGTCGGGGTCTCCGCTCATCTTCGCCCAGTCCGACAGGGCGGACGCGTCGGAGGAGCCGGGCAGTTGCACCTTCACCGGGCAGTTCCCGATCACCGTTTTAGCGTTGGCGGCGCCCCACCCGGCATCCAGCTGGCTCCGTTCCTGAATGCCGATAACGACCTGCGCCTTCGACCGGATGGTGGACAGCACCTCCGGGAGGTCGGGCAACTTGGCCAGGTTCGCCAGCTCGTCCAAAGCGAACAACGAACGCGGCGGAACGACGCCCTCCTCCGGAAGGTACGACTCGGTGGCGTGGAACAGGTGCCGGAGCACCGCCGCGAACACCGGCTGATGCGTCTTCTGCGACAAATGATCGGCGACCAGGAACAAAGTGTCGGACTCCGACAACGTAGTCAACCCGACCGGCAGCAACTCCTCGGAAGCGGTTTCTTTGCCGGTGTGCTCCAACGATCTCACTATCTCCTGGATGGTGATCTCAACGCTTCCCGACAACCGGTCGTCTTTGCCGCTCATGTTCTGAACGGAAGCGAGCACCTGTTTGCCCTCCAAGTCCAGTTTATGCCACGGCAAACTTTTGTCGCTCACGAAGCCGTCCAAGTCGACCACCCACTCCAGCACCGCCGACAGGGGCTGGCCCATCGCCGCCGCCAAATACAAACAGTCGGAGATGATCTGCTGCGCCAGACCCGCCCAAATGCTCTGCGCTCCCGCGTCGGCCGCCGACGACTGAGAAGCCAGGAACTGCGCCAACAGGTCGGTGTGCTCCTTGCTCCGGTCCTCGGCCAGCAACCGGACCGGGTCCCACACCACCGGCGTTATCCCCTCCTTCCGCATCCAGTCCCACAACCGGCCCGCCGGGTCGAACCCGTAACACTTCCCCAACCGTTTCCGGTGCGGCAACGTCAACTCCGCTAAATCGGTTTTCACGGAGGTGATCACCGCCGGACCCGGCCAATGCGCCGAGTTGGGGCCTATCAAATGCCGGGTCTTCCCCGACCCGGTGGGACCCAGCACCAGCACCGGCAAACCGTCCGAGGAAGCCACCAGACGCCACCGGTGCTTCCCCAGCAACACCCCCGCGCCCGGCTTCCGGGGAGTGTAAGGCGGAGGAGCCGGCCACGACCGCACCAGAAAATTACGGACCGGCCTGGTACGCGCCCGGTCCCCCCAACCGGCGAAGGGGTTCCCCCCGTCCGCGGCCGCCCACACCAAAGCGATCAGCAGAAACAAAATCGTCAACGCCCCCAAAGCCAGCAACGAAAGCCACAACCAAGACGCAACCGCGTCCGCGCCCGACACCAGAAGCCAAGCCTCATCCGGCCGGTAACCCCCCGCGATCGTCTTCCACAGCACCTCCGCCACCACCCGCGCCCCCGGCCACGACCAGGGCTCCCCGCCCGCCAGCCAAGTACCCACCGCCAAAGCGAACGACGTCACCGCCCAAACCACGCCGCCGCCGACCACGACCAGGAATATCCACACCGCCGCCGCGTCGCCGCCCAGCCACTCCATCGGCCCCGACTGCTTCCCGCTCCCCCGGCCGTCCTGTTTGCCGTCTTTTTTACGCTCCGGCATCGCAACCCTCCTCCCCGTCGTCGTCCCCGCCGGTTTCGTCGGGTTCCGGTATCGTCCCCGGCGGGTCGCTGAACAATGTCGTCCCCGGCGATCCGTCGGCGTCTTCTTCGTTCTTCGTTGTTTCTTCCTCGTGGAGGCCGGCGGGGGACGTCCAGTCGTTCTCCCGCCACGCTCCGAACAGCACCTGGGGGCAAAGCCTCTCCCCCCCCGGGCCTGTCAACCAGACCCGCAACTCCCCGGAAGCGAACCCCAACGCCAGCCCCGGCTCCACCGCGTGCGGAACGCATTCAGGTTCCTCCCCCTGATCCGGATGATGGAAATCTATGTGAATATGCTCATCGTGCCGGACTACCGACACCGGAGAACCCGGCTGGTAGCCCTCGTTGAAAATCGCGTTCCTTATCCCCCACCGGCTCAGCTCCGGCCGCTGGTCCTGCAACAAAGTAGAACCGTCGCTCATCATCTTCCGCACCGGGGAACTCATCGAAGCCGCCAACCGGTCAAACACCCTCGACAGCAACTCAAAACCGGCCGCGGAGGCGGCCTCCGCCGCCGACCTCCGCCCGTCGCCGTCCAAATCCGCTCCGATATCCACCGCGTTCCCGAACGCGTGCTGACTCCACGTGTCAGAACCCGCTATCCGCCGGCAGTTGAAAGTACCCAAACTCACCATCCCCGCCCCGTCCCCCGACGACGCCTCCTCCTCCAGCGACTGCCAATCCGCTAAAAACGCTTCCAAACGACCCGACAAACCGCCGCCGCCGACTCGGAACGGAACCACCCCGCACAACCTCCAATCCCATCCGTCCCCGTCCGTGATCGTCAAACAATCGTCATCCCCCCCGCCGCCTTTGGCCTCCCCCGCCGCCGGCGCGTACACCAACCCGCCCGGGAAAGCGGGCAGAACCGCCGCCCACGCGTCATCCTCCGTCCCCGTTGCGGGAGCCGTCCACGCCTCCGACCCGGCCGGCAACGCGAACGACCACCACCCCGGAGTGTCATACCCCGCAGGTTGCGGAGGAACGCTCACCGGCAAAGGCCAAGCCAAACCCGCCGCCGACACCGGAACCCTGTCCCTCCGGACGGCCTCCCCCGACCCCGTCACGCTCCCGGAGTCCAGAAGCAACGGAGCCCCCAGCCCCGCCGCCCGGAGCGGCTCCCAAGAACGAGACCACTCCCCCGCGCCCGGAACAGACCACACGCACCCCCCCACCGGCGGGCAATCCACATCCGGAACCGAACCCGGCTCCCCCACCCGCGTCACCAACGAACGCAAAACCTCATCGGAAACCCCCCCAAACTCCCCCCCGGCATGCGCGAAACCCAAAGGCGCGCCCCGCGGCCAACTGCCCGCATCCGGAACCGCCGCGCCCCTGATCATCTGATACTCCCCCAGCACACGCTCCGCGTAATCCGCCGACCTGTTATACGCCAGCAAAGCATCCTCCAAACCCAACCCCGCCCCCGCCCCCTGGAGGCACAGATACGCCGAAGCCGTCGCCGTCGCGTCCCACACATTATGCGGATCAACCACCTCGTCCCCGTTGCCGTCCACCCCGTACGACGCCACCGTCCCCGGCAACAACTGCATCAAACCCGCCGCCCGGTCCCCAACCGAGGAGAAATCAAACCTGCCCCCGTCGGTATCACCCACCGCCGCCGTTCCCCCCCGGCCGTCCAACACCGGTCCCACAATCGGCGGCGACACATCACCCCACGCGTTCACCAACCGGCCCCGGCCGTGATCCGACTCCACCGCCCCCACCGCCGCCACCAACCGCCAATCCGCCCGCACCAGCCCCCCAGCCGACAAATCCTCCCCGCCCCCCGCTAACTCCACCCTCCCCGACCCGGGGTCGCACCACACCCTCCCCGCGGCCCTGTACGCCAACCAAACCGCCGGGGAAGCGTCAAACCAACCACCCTCCTCCGCCCCTCCGCCCCCCGCCGCGTCGCCGCCCGCGCCCGCGGCCATACCCAACAACCCCCACACCGCGAACAAAACCGCAACCCCCCCAGCCGCCAACGACACGCGAACCAAACGTCGAAACCTCCGGCTCCGCAACAGCCGCAAACCCAGCCGCACCCAAGAAGTCGCATCCCCCGCCGCCGCCAACGAAACATCACGCGCCGCCCGCCCCGCCCGAACAGCCCGCCCCGCCCGTTTACCCGGCAAACGCATCACTGCCCCCTCGACTCACGGCCCGAAGGCAAATCCCCCCCATCCCCCGCCGGAAGACGCGGCTCCTCCGGCCTGCTGACATCCGGCCGCCCGTCCGGGGGGGAGGCCTGGCCGGTGGAACCCCTGCTGTTTGCCGGTTCCCCGGTTGGGGGAGACGGCGCGCTCCTGGAGCCGGGCGGAGGCCCCTCGGCCCCTTCGGTCGGCGGGGGCGGCCCGTCCGGGGGGGAGGCCTGGCCGGTGGAACCCCTGCTGTTTGCCGGTTCCCCGGTTGGGGGAGACGGCGCGCTCCTGGAGCCGGGCGGAGGCCCCTCGGCCCCTTCGGTCGGCGGGGGCGGCCCGTCCGGGGGGGAGGCCTGGCCGGTGGAACCCCTGCTGTTTGCCGGTTCCCCGGTTGGGGGAGACGGCGCGCTCCTGGAGCCGGGCGGAGGCCCCTCGGCCCCTTCGGTCGGCGGGGGCGGCCCGTCCGGGGGGGAGGCCTGGCCGGTGGAACCCCTGCTGTTTGCCGGTTCCCCGGTTGGGGGAGACGGCGCGCTCCTGGAGCCGGGCGGAGGCCCCTCGGCCCCTTCGGTCGGCGGGGGCGGCCCGTCCGGGGGGGAGGCCTGGCCGGTGGAACCCCTGCTGTTTGCCGGTTCCCCGCCCGGCGGGGCGGCTCCGGCGGAGGCCCGCGGGGGAGGAGACGGTTGCGGCGGCCGGGTACGCGATGAAAACGGATCATCCAACGGCGGAGACGGCTCATCCCCCGGCGGGGCGGCTCCGGCGGTGGACGGGGGCGGACAGTTGGCCGTTTCTCCCTCGCCCGGAGCCGGTTCACCCCCCGGAGGAGTCGGAGAGTCCCCGCCTGGATGGGCCGAGCCGGTGGACGGGGGCGGCCCCTCGCCCGTTTCTCCCTCGCCCGGAGCCGGTTCACCGCCCGGCGGGGCGGCTCCGGCGGTGGACGGGGGCGGACGGTTGGCCGTTTCTCTCCCGCCCGGAGCCGGCCCGCCCGGCGGGGGTTCACCCCCCGGAGGAGTCGGAGAGTCCCCGCCTGGAGCAGTCGGAGGCGGCGGCGGGGGCCGGCGTGCGAACGGGTCCTCCGGCGGCGGGGCGGCTCCGGCGGGGGCGGGGCGCTGGTTGCGGAATTCCCGGCTGACGCGTCCGCCGCGGTTCCGGCTCATCTCGTCGCGGACATCGGTCGGCATGTTCTGGTTGGAGGCGGCGGCGGCTCTTACCTTCTCGTTGGGGTCTTCGGCGAGTCTGCGGAGCACATCGGGGTCGGTTGCTTGCTGAGCGGCCACCCGCCGGTCTTGCTTCCGGCCGCCCGCGAGTTCTTCTATCCGCTGGTCGGACAGGCCGCCGGTTGCTTTGGCGGCTTGTTGCGCTCCGCCCGATCCGGTTATTTTGGAGTTCACCGCGGACGCGGCGGCTTGGGCGCCCGCTCCCATCAGCGACCCGCCGTGCGCCCGGGCGGAGAGCGTTTTTGCTATGCCTCCCTCGGGGTCGAGCCGGCCGGTGGCTATCCCCGCGGCGCCTGCGGCTCCGGCGGCGGCGTTCAACGTTCCGGCTCCCACCCGTCTGGCGGCCCGGACGGCGTACGATCCGGCCATGCCCATCTGGGCGGGCATCACCTGGGAAGCGACCGCTCCGGCGGCTAAACCGCCCGCCACCCCGCCCGCTAAACCGCCCGCGGCGGCTCCCCAACCCGCCCCGCCTCCTCCGCCGCCGGAGCCGAGGTTGGACACCTTCCCGGACAGAGTGGCGGATAGTTTCTGCGCCGCCTGGGGAACCATCTTCCGGAGACGCATCGCGGCGACCGCCAACAGGACGAACAGCACCTGCCGTTCCAGCATCGCCAGCGACGTAGTGTTGTGCACCACCGCGGTGAGGACGGTGATGACAAGCGACAAAAACAGCATCCCCACTCCCAGGCCCACAACTCCCTTCAGCAAAGTCGACAGCCACATGCCGGCTATTTTCCTCCCGCCGGGGAAAGCCACCGCCACCGCCGCTACCGGCAACACGGCGAACGCCACCGCCAAGAGCAGCTCGGACACCAACGCCAGCAGAGCCGTGGACAAGATCAGCACCGCGATCGCCACCTGCCCGGCGACCGACAAGGCGGCTCCGAACAGCTTCGTCCAGGACGAGGTAGCGGCGTGCGCGGATTTCAGACGGGCGGCTTCCGTGTCGCACGCCGCCAGCCGGTTCACCGGATAAGGGTTGCTCGCCCCGACGCCCGCCAAAAGGAGGTCTTTCCCTACGCTGATCTCGCATCTGGTCTGGAGCGCCGCCCCGAAGTTGAGATGCTCCCACGGGACATGCACCACCGCGTCCAGCAACGGAGCGACCGCCACGGTAGCGTCCACCTCCCCCCCGTCCCCCACATGGTCGGCCAGCGTGCCTATCATCCCCGCCTGCGCGAACTCCTCTTTCACGTTCTTAGCGCCCTGGTAGTAGCCGTCGTAGTTGAGCAACACGAAGAAAGCGACCGTCATCGCCGCAATCCCGAACAGCAACCCCCCCACCGCCTCCGCGTACCTGCCGCGCAGTATCCCCCACGCGGACGCTATTCCCAAGCAGATCAACGCCAGGTGCCCCAAAGTGAAACCCGACCCCGCGCCGACGATGCTGACGTTCAACAACCGGGCTATCTGCTCCGGTATCACCCCCACCACTTCCACTATCCGGCCGGACACCGCCCAGTCCAAAGCCCACATCGCTATCTTCAACCCGAACTTCCCCACCGTCCAAATCAGCGAAGTGCCCCACCCCATCATGGTCTCCCCGCTTATCAAAGAAGACTGGTAGAACATGTTGTAACGATCCAGCGGATAACCGGGAGTGGTGTGCGGCACCGACGAAGAGTTGAACCACCCCTCCGACCCTCTCGACATTTGAGCTTTCATCGCCGCGTCCGCCTGACACGCGGCCGGTTTCGTGAAAATCCCCGTAACCAGATTGCCCGGAATGTTGATCAGCCCGTCCAAAGCGCCGATGCCCGTCAACCCCGAAGCGGGGCCGTTGGTGCTGATATTAATGTAATCGTCCAATCCGTTCACGCACGCCGCGGCCAGCAACTCCGACGCCTCCTGAACATTCCCCAGCGACCCGTCCGCCCACAACGGAGGAAGCGTCCCCCCCGCGGTCGGAACCGGCCCGGAGCCGTCGGCGGAAAGCTCCGGGCCCCCGGCGATGTCCACCTCCGGGGAAACGTCCGCCGCCATCCGGCCAGCCAGCCACACCACCCCGGTGACGAGCGTCATAGCCGCCGCGCCGGTCAGCAACACCCTCGCCGCGGAGGTCAACTGCCTGTTCTTCACCCACGAAGCCGCCGCCCACCCGACGGTCGCCACCCCCAGGGCGAGAACCGTCAAAGCCACCGCGTTGACGGTCAAAGGCTGGAGGAAACTCAAACCCACCGGTCACCCCCCGGCCCGGAAAGGCGGTAGCAGGCGGCGAACACAGGCCCCCCGGGAGGTGAAGGGAGCCCCGGCGACGCGTCCAGCCGCCTGCGCAAAACCGAAATCCAGCATCAGTAACGCTCTAATCCTCGTACGAACCGGGAGTGGTGTCGATAGCCGCCGCCGCCCGCGGGTCGGCCGGCAACCAAGTTTCCACCAACCCCACCCGGCCGAACACGTCCCTCCACAACATCGTCCCGGTCGGCAACCCGACCAGAGCCGACGCGTACCGGCCGTCCACTCCGAACAAAGCCGCGCCCTCCTCCGCCGCCGCTAAATTGCCGGTGCCGAACAAAGCGACGTAACCGAGCAACTGCGCCAACTCCGGGCTGATCCCGAAATCGGACGGCGACTGGGTGGCCAAACACACCGCCGAGTTGTGCTTCCGCCCGTCCCGGAGGGCCTCCACCACCACCGACAAAGCCCGCTTGTCGGGAAACAACGACCAGGCCTCGTCCAAAAGCAACATCGCGTAACGCTCCGCGGAAGCGAAAATCAGCGCCCGGGCCACCAACATAGTCCCCAACACGACCGCCGTCGCCGCCACATCCGAGGGAGTATCGGGCGAAGAAACCAGACTCAACCCGGGACACCACAACACCACCAGATCAGCCGTCAAATTCCCCGGCCGCCGCTCCGGGTCGAACAACGCCCCCCCGGTCTTGTCCGCGGCCAGCACCTCCGCTAAATCCAACACCGCCGCCCACTCCGGAACGTCGCCGTCCGCCTCCCCCTCCAACATACGGAGCATAGGAGACCCGCCCGAAGACCTAGCCGCCCGGGCTATCCGAGCCGCGACGCTCGACCTCGGGTCCAGGTTGGACATAAAACACAACAACCGCACCGCCGTCTCCGCCGCCGCCGCCGCGTCCGGGATGGTCCGCAACGGGTCGATGCTCGCCCCCTCCGGGTCGGTCACGTCGATGATCTCCACCGACAACTCCGGAGCCAAAGCCGCCACCGCCTCCGCGAACGCCACATACTCCCCCGACTCCGACCTGTCCACCACCACCGCCGACCCCCCCGCCGCCAGCGAAGTCCACAAAGACCGCTTGCAGAACACGCTCTTCCCCGAACCCAGCCGGCCCGACACCCCGATGCTCGGCGACTTCGGAGACCCGCCCACCTCCGCCGCCCGCGGCCCCAAAGCAGGATCGAACAGCACCGGCTCCAAATACCCCCGCTCGTCGCTGACTCCCAAAAAAGTCCCCTGCGGGTCGCCCAACTTCGCCTGCTGGCAAGGAGCCAACCCCGCCAACCCGTCCCCCAGCAGATACTGCCGGTAATCGGTAAGCACCGGCCCCCGGCTCCCGGCCGACGGGAACCAAGCCGCCCGGCCGTCCACCTGATCCCCCGCCGGAGCGACCACCGACACCGCAACCGCCGCCGCCGCCGACCGCAACCGGTGAAACCGCTCCTCCAAAACCCCCGCCGCCGCTTCCAACCCCGCCTCCCCCTCCGCCTCCACCCGGACGGCCGTGGAAACCAAAACCGTAACCGTATACTCATCGCTGTCCCGATTAGCCGCCAACGCCGCCCGCTCGTCCCTGATCTGCGTCATCGCCAAATCCAAATCCGGCGGAGCGCCCGCCATATCCCCCGCGTACTCCCCGTACTGCCCCGCCAAAGCCCGCTCCTTGTTCCGCGCCCGGGCTGCCGCCACCGCATGCGGCGTAACCTTCACATCAGTCATCCAATCCCACGGGTCCGCCAACGCGTCCAACCGCCACAAAAACTCCCCCCCGCCCGGAACCCACCAACTACCTGGAACAGCCGCCACCGCCGCCGTCAAATGCGCCACCCGCTCCCCCCCCGGCAACACCGCAACGCACATCCCCCGCCGCGGCTCCAACCAATCCGCCCGGCCCAAAGTCCACGCCGAAGCCCCCTCCGCTACATTCCCCTGCCCGACCCGCACCGCCCCCGGAACGACCCCCGGCCCGAAGAAATCGTAATCCTCCAACACAGCCGTCTTCACCCGCGGAGCGTTCCCCACCGGAACCCGATCCAGCAAACCCGAAACCTCCTCAGCCGAGGCCGGCCGGATAGGCAACGACCCCCCCGCCCGCGCCACCAACTCCGCCGACAACGCGTCCAACTCCTCCCCGTTCACCCAACCCGCCCGGGCCGGAACCCGCCAACCCAAAAACGACTTCACACGCGACCGGAAATCCCCCCCCGGCGGAACCGCCCGCCCCGCCTCCGCCAGCAACCAAAACTTCCGCTCCGTCAAAGAAACACTCTCCAAATGCTTCTCCCAAGCGTCCACCTCCGTCCCCCAAGTAGAACACGAAGAAGCCCCGCTCATCCGCCGGGCGATCTCATCCGCTCCCAAATCCTCCAAAACCGACATCAACCGCCAACGGCCCACCCCCACCGACTGGACGAACCTCTCCGCCCTCGTCAACGACCCCAACGCCGACGCCACATCAGACAACCTCCCGTAATGCGCAGGCTCCACCGAGAACAACAACCACACCGAATGATCCGCCGCCACCACCGCATTACCCACCACCGCGTCCGCAGACCGCCGGCCCACCGACCGGAACTTCCCCCGCTGCCGCCACCAACTCAACCTCCGCGCCACGCCCCGGAGGAACGGCCTCTCATCCAACTTCACCCGCCGGATCAGACGCGCCGCCAACAACGCCGGAGGAAACACCAACGCCAAAGGCCACCAATGCCCCGCCAGCCGCGACAACACACCCCCCGCCGCCAAACCCCCCGCGACGACCCCCACCTGAGCCAACGAAAAAGTCCACGGCAAAGCCAACCCCGGAAGCCGCCCCAACTCAGTGGGACGGCGCCGGGCCTCCGTAAACGACTTCACCAACCGCGGATCCCCCATCAGCCGGTACCGCCCCCGCCGCCCCCGCCGCCGCTGGACCAGTCGTAATCCTCCGTCAAATCGGACACGTTCACCACCCGATTAGAGTCATCCTCCAACCCGCCGCCGACGTCGGTGGCGAACAAACCCGCGATCCAGAAGATGCTCCCCGACACCACCATCAGCACCACCGTGCCCGCCAGAAAGCTCACCGCCCGGCCCAGGTTCTTGTCCTTGATGTACGAGGACACCGCCAGCCCCACGCCGGCCACCCCCACCACGACGATCAGAAAAATCAGGGCGCCCCTCAGCCACCCCTCCGCTAAATCGAATACTCCCATTGCCTTACCTCCTTCGTTGTCTGAACTCCCGACTGGAAAGCCGGGAGCGCCCGGCCCTTTACCGGAACGGAACCTCCGCACGAACCCTCTCCCCACCGGAGGCTTCCCACCTCCGGAACCGGCCCGTGATCTTCCTGACAGCCGCCCACGCGGCCAACGAACCCGCCAAAAACCCCACAGCGAACAAAACCAAATCCAACATTCACTCACCTCCTCTAACAGCCAACCTGCGTCCATCCCAGACGCAACCCGGCGCTCTACCGGCCCTCGACAACCGCCGCCGGAACACCTCTTCCAGTCCCGACCCCGGCATATCAGCCGCTGACAACCCGCCGCTCGCCCGCGCCCACCGCGCCAAATCAGACACAGTCCCGCCCACCGGGACGGCCCGCTCCCCCGACCGGCCCCCCGGGGAAACAACCTCCCCCGCGGGAACCGCCCGCCGGCGGAACGAAGCCGCCGCCCGGAGACTCTCCAAAAAAGACCCCCGGACGGGAAACGGATGCGCTTGCGAAGTCACAGGACGACAAACATCCCACAACCACCTGTACGACCCTGGACGAAACCCCCGCCCCAAACCCCAAAAACCCGCTCTGACCTGCCGAAACACCGCGTACAGCCCCCACCCCGAAACACCCCCCCGCACACACCCAAACCACCCCCCGCCAGCCGAAAAACACCCCAGAAAACACCCCCGCCCCCCGGCCAGCGCACCGAACAGACGAAACCCGCCAACCGAAAACCCAAACCCAACCGGCGCGGCCGGTAACATCCCGGAGAGATGACAGAACACAACAACACCCCCTCCCGCAACCGGCCCCCCCGCGTAGCCGGACTCCGGTCCATCCGACTGTTGCTGGCCATCGCCGTAATCGCCGCGGTGGGGACGACAATGTGGCTGCTAACGGCTGGATGGTCCTTTCAGACGGCGAGGCAACAGGACAACCTCCTCAACGCCCGCGCCGCCGACAGCGACGCTCCGGCGCAACCCCCGCCCCCCGCCGCCGCCATCGACCCCCGATGCGAAGCGGCCTACAACTGGGCGAAGAACGACGAAGCGGCCGACTACGCCATCACCGCCTTCGGGAACGCCAACCCCCGCCCCAACCTGTCCCTCCTGGGCGGACTCCGAGGGGGCCACCTAATCGAACTCCGGCCCGAACATTGCCTCATACTGGAAGACCGCCGCCTCCTAAAACAAGAATGCGGCCAATACGGACTAATGAAACCGACGCAATGCCTGCGCCCCCACAACACCGACAACCGGTGGGTGATGGAACTCTACATAGAACCCCGAGGCGCCATCAACAGCGGCATCCACCTTCTCCTATGCTCCCGCGACGGCCTAATAGCCTGGTCGCTTCCCCAACCCGAAGACCGAACAGAGCGGTGCCTCCTCCGGCTGACAGCCGCCCACCTGCGGCAAACCAGCCCCCCAAACCCGGAATAACCTACAAAAACCCACGACCGGGCCCATCACCCGCTGTCGGCGGTCGCTAAATCGCTCCAAGCCCGATCCGCCACCCCCGCCGCCGCCTCCGCCAACCTCACCATCCGACTCTTCTCCCCCGCGAAGGAAGCAAGGCCGGTCACCCGCGCCGGAGCCCCAGCAACCACCCCAACGGCCTCCCCCAACGACCTAGCGGCTTGAGCGGCCAACAAAATCGCCCGAGCATGGTCACCCTCCCGGTAAAAATGCCTAACATCCTCGGTCCTCTCAGCCGCCCGGCTGATATGCCCCCGCAACTCGCGGAGAACCGCGTCGGTCTTCGCTCTCCGGCCCGCGGCGGCGATACGCGCCTCAGCCTCAGACATCACCCATCCTCCCCGTCCCCGGGCAGAAGCCGCTCATAATCACGCTCCAAAATACCCGCCGCCTCCTCCGCCAACCCCGCCGCAACCCCCGCCAGCGGCAAAAACCGAGCATCGGAAGCCACCCCCTTCTCCACCGCGTAAGAGGCCATCACCCCCGCGCATTCAATAACCGCCGCCGCGTTCCCCACCGCGCCGCCGCCGCTGATGTCCCCAGCCCGGGCCATCCCAATGCGAGACTGCATTACCTCCAAATGATGCTCACGCATAAACCGCAACGACTCCGCCGCCGCTATCCGGCCCAAAGCCCCCGCGATACGCTCATCATCAGACAAAGACGGATCCGCCATAGCCGCCAAGTCTACCACCCAGCGGGGGCAAACTCAATCTCTCCCCCATCATTGCCTTATCCCCAGCTCCCGCAACCGGGCAATTAACTCAGCGTGCGTCTTTTTCCCCTTCACCGAGTTACATGCCCCGCACAGCAACTGGTAATTGGAGGGATGGTCGGCTCCGCCCCGGCCGGTCGCCACAATATGATCAACCGTCATGTTACGGAACGGGTAATGAATCAAGCACCCATTACAAATGCCTTCCTGCCTACCGTAGAGTTCGTGCTTCGCCGACACGCGGCTAACCGGCTGATCGTCTAAGTCGGTGCGAGTCGGCGGAGTGTCGTAAAAACTCACGTCCAGACCCTCCAAACCCAGCTCGTTGTTAAGCCGCGATCTCACCAACTTCTGCGCCAGCGGGGACATGTCAATTCCTATCCACTGCCTGCGTAGTTTCTCGGCGGCCAAGGCAGCGGTGGCGCAACCGCAAAACGGATCCAACACCAAATCCCCCTCGTTGGTGGAAGCCCGAATGATCCGCTCTAGCAAAGCCAACGGCTTCTGGGTTTTCCAGCCTGTCTTCTCAGGGTTCCAACCGGTAACAGTTTTTACATCCACCCACCAGTCGGTCACCGGAGTTCCCCGTTCCAGGTTTATCTCCCCGCCGCCGGACAGCGTGCTGTGCTTTCCTACCTGCTGGGTATTCTCCTTGTAGGGTTTCCGTTCCACATTGAAAGTCCGGTCATCCCCCGCATACCGCAAAATAACATCGTGTTTCCGGGGGAAATCCCGTTTCGGGACTCCGCCGCCCGAATACGCCCAGACGATTTCGTTGCGGAACTGGTCTTGCCCGAACACGCAGTCCAAGACAAGTTTCAAATAATGACTAGCGGTCGGGTCGCAGTGAAGATACAACGACCCCGTCGGGCGCAGGACTCACCGCAACTCCAAAAGCCTGCTTGACATCATCGTCAAATACGCCATCATCCCCCGCCCGTGCGCCGACCGCGACGCGGCGATGACCTCGTACAGCGCCGGCGACTCATCAGCAAGCAGGCCATGCTCTTCCTCCGTAACGTCGTCCAGCGTCCACACGTCCTTGAACTCCGCACCCTCCGCCGGGGTGCCGATAGGAGCGGCGTAGTTGCGGTTGGAGTTGAACGGGGGATCAAGGTAAACCAAGTCCACCATGTTAGAGTTTAGGCCTCGGAGGATGTCCAAGTTGTCGCCTGTGTAGAGAGTGCGTATAGTGGCCATTGTTGATACTCCTATCATTGTTTTAGGGTTTTGCCGGAATTCGCTCTCGGAATATCGCCCTGGATGCCCCTAGAACGGCTTAGAACAGACCGGGTGGCACTAGATAGCCTGGAAATTGCCCCCAAAACAGGCTTTTTGCCGATTTGCCGCCCGGAGGCAGTGTATCCACCGTCGGCCAAAATATCCCGTTTGTCCGAAAAATGAACCCCCCCGAACGCAACATCGGGGGGGTTAGTTGCCCGGACACCCGAGGCGGGGGGCGGCGGTGCATGCATACTGCTCCGCTAGGGAAGGGGATCTATAAGGGCAATGGTGGTGGTTGCGTTCATTGTTGCGTCCTTTCTCCCCCGGTGTTGCGTTGGGGGATAGTTGCGTTATCGCCCTACTATAGCACACCCGCCAAGGTGCGCCAAACCGGTTATATAATAGACGGGCCGGGGCTTTTGTAACCGACCGGGAAGGACGGCAAGGCCGAGTTAACAACGCAAGATCGCGGCCCCGAGACGGGGTGGCGGTTCATTAACCCGGAAACCCCCACCGGCGAAACGGCGGGGGCTCGCCCGGAGTCGAACCGGGCCCCCCGCGCAACAGCAGGGGCTTCCCCCCAGGCTACCGATTTGCGGCCCGAGTCGCCAACCCGGGGGATGGAACCTCCTTCCCCGTCCTCCGGGCGGGCCGCGCCCGACTCAGACCCGCGGGGCGAAGACCATCCGTTGCGGGCCGCCCCGAAGCGGCGGGCCCGGGCGAGGGCGGTGAGCATGACCGACCCGGAATGGAAAACCATCCAGGCGGCGGCAACCCGGGCGGGAATGACGGCCAGCGCCCTTATCCGGTTGGCGGTGGAGCGTCTGGATTTGACCGGGTGCGCCAACTGCGAGGGCATTCCCCGCTACAAGATGGAAGATATCCGCCGGGAGATGGAACGGTTCGACGCGTATCGGGCTAAACGGCGGCTAGGCAGAGGGGCTTCAAATGCTTAAACCGCCCGTCTCCCGGGCCGGGGCGGCCGGTTCGTCAACTCCCCGGAGTGCCAGCATAGTTTCCCAGTTCGGCGCGGCGGCCAGTTCATCGGCGACCTGGGCGGCCAGCATCATCGCCGGCCAGTCCGGGGATCCGCCCGACTGCCAGTACTCCGATGGGGGCAGCATCCTGATTTGACGAACCCGGTTCATCAGAAGACCGAGAACCGCGTCCTGGCGGGGGGTAGCGGAGGCCGTTCCCCGGCCGGCCATAGACGCGATAGCCGCCGGGTCGCATCCGCCGCACCCGTCGGCGAGGCCGGGGTCTCCTCCGAAGTCGGGATCGTGGGCGGGGCAAGCGAACGCCGCCGGATCGGGAGCGGGGGGCCACCCCAGCTCGGCTTCGGTTTCCTGCCGGCGGAAGCCGTCGGCGGCGGCCTCTTCCCGGTATTCCGGGTCGGTTTCCCAATCGTAAGACCGAGGCGGGGGGTTTTGGTTGGCCGTGTCGGACATGGCGGTTCCCTTTCTTATAGGAGGAGCGTCAGGTCATCGCTTAGAGGCTCAGTCCGCCCGTCCGCCGCTGACGGCTCATGGTGTATGCCACCCCCCGGACCCGCGGCTGGTCGACCAACCCCAAATCTTCCCAACTCTGAGCGGCGGCTAGTTCATCGCAGACCTGGGCTGACATCATCATCATCTCCCAATCCGGGGAGTCGGAGGCCTCCACCTCCGATGGTGTCATCGCCCTGATTTGCCGGGCGCGGTTCTGCAGAAGACGATTAACCGCGTCTTGGCGGGGGGTAGCGGAGGCCGTTCCCCGGCCGGCCATCGTCGCGATGGCTACCGGGTCGCATCCGCCGCACCCGGCGGAAAGGCTATCGTCGCCGCCGTAGCGGAGGTCGTGGGCGGGGCAAGCGAACTTCATCGGGGCGGGGGCGTCATTCGGGAGCGTCACTTGTTTGCTCCTTCCTTTATAGGCTCAGTCCGCCCGTCCGCCGTCGTCCGGCGACGGGGGCGTATCCGATCTCCGTCAGCCGGAGGGATTCGTCCCCGGCGGGGGGCCGCCACGCTCCGTGTTCCACGAACCGCTGGTTGTAGTTTTCGGTTCTGACCAGGCCGCAGTCGGAGCAGGCTATGAGACGGCTCGCGTTGCCGTGCGCGGCTCTCGTTTCGCCGGTGTCGGACAGGTGCGCTCCGGGGGCGGTGCCGGTGTAGGGCAACGGGTCGGCCGCGGTCAGCCGTCTTTCTTCGGGATGGCCGCATTCGGGGGGGGGGGGGTCATTTGTTTGCTCCTTGCTCTTTTGTTAGCTGCATCCGCTGGTGGTGCCGCACACCGGGCAGGCGTAGCATGTCCCGGCGCGGGACATGATCGTGCCGCACATCATGCAAAACGGGAAGTCGGAAGCGTCTTCGGCGTTGCCGGTTTCCAGGCCGGGAAGCGCCTCTGCCCGTTCGGAGGGGGTCAGCAATCCCCAATCTCTTCGTTTGTCCTCCGGCAAGTACATTACGGCCAGTTTCCGTATCAGGAAGTCCGGCAGGGAGGTCGCTATCCGCACGTCCGGGTCGGTGGTTATCCCCGCCGGGGGGAACGCCGACCCCAGGTAGTCCATCAGGTACGCTTCCAAAGGCACGCCCCGTTGCAAGCCGTTGCTGATGGCTATCGCCCAAGAGTCCATCAGACCGGACAGCGTGCCGCCGTGTTTGCTTACTTTGACGAATAATTCCCCCAAGGACCCGTCCTCGTACTCCCCGGTGGTCATGTACCCTTTGCAGTCCCCGACCTGCCAGCGGACGGTTCTCCCTTGCCGCTCCGGGGGCAGTTCGCGTTTCTCCCCCGCCGGGACGGGCGTTTCTTTGTCGGACAGCGGCTGGGCTACTTTGCATCCGTCCCGGTAGACGGCCACCGCTTTCAACCCCAGCCGCCAGCCGGTCATGAAAGTGTCCTCCACGTCCTCCGCCGTAGCCGACTCCGGGAGGTTCACCGTCTTCGATATGGCCCCGGACAGGAACGGCTGCACCGCCGCCATCATCCGCAGATGGCCTTCAACGGAAATCGGGTTGTCTCCCAGCGAGGTGGCGAACACGTCCCGGTGAGCCGGGTCCAGGCCCGGGGCGCCGTCGATGACGTCCCGTTCCTCCACCCACTTCACTATCCGCTCCACGTCTTCTTCCTGGTATCCCAACCGGCGGAGGGCCCGGCCTATGGTCCGGTTCACTATTTTCAACCGGCCTCCGCCGACTAGCTGCTTGTACTTCACCAGCCCCAAATCGGGTTCTATCCCGGTGGTGTCGCAGTCCATCAGGAAACTGATAGTCCCCGTCGGGGCCAGCACCGTCGCCTGCGCGTTCCGCAACCCCGCAGCCTCGCACCGCTCCAACGCGTGGTTCCACAACTCCCCCATCAGATCCGTCCATGGGCTCCGTTCCATATCGGCGACGGTCTCCCACGCCGCCGACCGGTGCTTCCTGATCACCCCCGTCATCGGCTCCCGGTTGTCTCCGAACCCGGCGAAGGGTCCCATCCGGGCGGCTATGTCTCCGGACGCGGCGTACGCGGCTCCGGTCATCAAAGAAGCCGCCAGCGCCGCCCACCGCCGACCCTCGGGGGAGTCGTAGCCGAAGCCCAGCGCCATCAACGCCGCTCCCAGGTTCGTGAACCCTATTCCCAACTGCCGGAACCGCCGGGTGTTGTCCCCTATCCGGCCGGTAGGGTAATCCGCCCGGTCGACCATAATGTCCATAGCGACCGTCAGCACCCGCACCGCCGCCGCGAACCCCGCGGCGTCGAACTCGCCGTCCCCGTCCAAGAACTTCAGCAAATTCAAAGACGACAAGTTGCACGCCGAGTTGTCCAAATGGACGTACTCCGAGCAAGGGTTGGACGCGTTTATCGGCCCCGTGTTGGAACAAGTATGCCACTTGTTGATAGTCGTGGAGAACTGAACCCCGGGGTCGGCGCATTCCCAAGCCGCTTCCGCTATCTGCCGCCATAAATCCCGGGCCCGCACCCTCCGCACCGGCTCCCCCGTAGTCCGGGCCGTCAAATCCCACCCCCCGTCGGCTTCCACCGCCCGCATAAACTCATCGGAAACACGCACCGAGTTGTTGGCGTTCTGGAACCGGACGGTCACATCGTCCAAACCCGTCCCGAACCCGGCTGCGGCCAGCGCCCGCGCTTTCCGTTCCTCCTCCGCTTTGCACCGCACGAACTCGTAAACATCCGGATGATCCGCGTCCAAACAGACCATCTTCGCCGCCCTCCTGGTCTTCCCTCCCGACTTGATCGCCCCCGCCGACGCGTCCGCGCCTGCCATGAACGACACCGGCCCCGAAGCCACGCCGCCGCCGGACAGCAACTCCATCGACCCCCGCACACGCGACAAATTCACACCCGAACCCGACCCGCCCCTGAATATTCTCCCCTCCACCCGCGTCCAGTCCAAAATGCTCTCCAAATCGTCATCCACCGACAAAATGAAACACGCCGACACCTGATCCGGCGCGCCCTCCACTCCCAAGTTGAACCACACCGGCGAGTTGAAAGCCGCCCGCTGGCCGACCAGCAACGCCGTCAACTCATCGGAGAACAAATCCCTCTCCTCCGCCCCCTGGAAGTAGCCGTCGTCCCATCCCCAACCGGCGATAGTAGACACCACCCGGCCCACCAGCCCGGCCACGTCCCGCTCCCGGCCCGGAGACCCCACCGCCCCCCGGAAATACTTCTGCGCCACGATATTCGCCGCCGTCGCCGACCAACCCACCGGGCAACGCACCCCCAGTTGCTCAAACACCACCTCCCCGGAAGCGGTCTCAATCCGCACATCCCGCGTTCCCCACTCCCCCGCCGCCAACAACGGATCCACCCCCTCGGAGGAAAACACCCTCCCGGCGAACAAACCCCCCTCCCCGGCCTCCGCCGGCGACGTCTTCTCAGCTACTACAGTAGACATCCGTCATTTCCTTCCCGTTAACCGGCAACTCATCCAACCCGGCCGCCGTCTAACAACTCATCCGGTTTATTCATTATAAAGACAACCCCGCCCCGCGGGTGTTATCACCCCGGAAGTCCCTTATCCGAGCGTCCAAACGATCCCCCGACCGGATAACAATCGGAGGCGGCTCCCCGCCGTTCGCAGGCGCCCAGCCATCAGCCGTCCAACAGAGGTCACCCGGGTGGGGGTCGTCGGTGAACAACTCCGCTCTGTTATGCTCATTCTCCGGGCCGGTGTAATAGGCCGTCGCCGGCCGGAACACGCCAGCCGGCCGGGCGTAAATGCGCCGCGCCTTCCCGTCCGGTTCTTCAACGTCTATCACGGCGAACACCGGCGGCTCATCAAACGCCAAGCCATGATCCTCCAGCAACTCGTCCAAATAGTCGGCGCATTCCGCCAACGCCGCCGCTATCGCGTCATCGTCCGACCGGGCGGTCACCAGATACGAGGAACGAAGCTCCCGCGTCTCCAGCAAGTCGATCCCCTCGCTCCCCCCCGTGATCTCCCCTGTGTAATCGCATAACCTCCGGAACGGGCCGCCCGCCATCGGATAAACAAACTGCCTATCCTCCTTATACCCCAGCCGCCCGGCGGCGGCGCGCGCCTGATCCACACCCAAGAAAGAGCCGAGCGACATACCAGCGCACTCCCCGTCGGAGAAAGCCACCCGCCACCCGCCGGTGTCCTCGTCCTCCCAAATCACAGCCGTCGGAAGAAGCCCGCGGGGAACCCGCTCGCCGACACCCGCCGCCGCGTTCGCGGTTTCCACCCTCCGGTTGAGCGCGCACTGCGGGCAATCCGGCAGACCATCCGGGCATTCACGCCCCCGCCCAGCGGCCGCCTCCTCGTCTATCTGGGACAAAGCGTCCTCGACGCCTTCCGATCCGCCGGTCAACTGCTTAGCCAGCACCTGGGCGGCCATGTTGTTCACCTCCGTTATCCGGTTCTCCCGTCTGGCCGCCTTCATACGCGCACGCTCAGCCGAACCGTAGTGATGGCCTCTCCAGTAATCCTCGTAGTCCTCCATGCCGGTGTTGTACCGGCCGTTCATAGCGTCCTGCCATCCCTCCACGTACTCCCGCGGCTTCGGGGGAGTGTTCTCCCGGCTGACCGCCGCTATCTGCTCAACTAGAGCGTCGTTGTGGCCTCTCCGGTAATCCTCGTCTTCCACCCGGCCGGGGTTACTCCGGCCGTTCATAGCGTCCTGCCGTCCTTCCAGATAGCGGTTGTCCAAAGAGGTTTGTATCCGGGTGGGCAGCCAATCTACGGGCAGGTCGCATACGCATTTGGCGTCGTCCGCCCAGAAGGTGGGGCATTCATCGGGCCGCTCTCCCCCGATGACCCGTTGCCGGAAGTCGCATCCGGCGGGCCGCCACACCGCCCGGTCGCCGTCGAACCCCGGGGTGGGTTCGGTAGCGTCGCCTATAAACAACGGATGGGGGCCGGTCGGCCCTCCGCCCTCTTCGTCGGTCGCGGGCGACCATTCCCAATGGCCGAGTTTGCGAAAGGCCGTTACCAACGCCTGCTCCGCCCGCATTTCCCGCACCTCCGCCCGCGCCCACGACACTTCTTCTGCTGTGAAGCCGAACTGCTGTTCCATCCGGTCGGCCTCCGCCCGCAAGTACGCGGCGTCCGCTGTGTACGTCTCCGCTCTCTCCGCGCAGTCAACGGCCCCCCCGGGAGGGGAACTCATTCCCATTTGCCGGTATTCCTCCGCTAGTTTCTCCAGCCGGTCGGCTTCCACGCGACGGACATGTATGCCCGCGAGCGACTTGTAGAAGGGCCGGAGGCTGTCCACCTCCGTCTCGGCCAGTTCGTGTTCCTCGGCCGCTTTGTCCATCTCGGCGGACAGTTTCAACCGTTCAGCGTTGTCCATTGTCATCGTCCTTTCTCGGCTACCCGGGGGGTTATACGAAGCACATTCCCTCGCATTCCTCGTCCTGCAACCCGGCTTCGACCGACTGCGTTTGGACGGCTTCTTCCAGGGGCACTCTCCGGGAATGGAGGTAGCAGTCCCCTCGTTTCAGGTTGTGGCCGGGGGTGCGGAGTTGCCGGTCTATTTCCACCGCCCGCCGGAAATCCGCCGGGTGTTCCAGCCGTATCGTCCGCCACGCCTCCGCGGAGTGATAGGGGCATCCCACGCACGCCGACTTCCCTACCGGAACGTCCGGGTGACGTTCGGTCATATACGTTTGGCAGTCGGTGCGGGACAAGTCCTCTTCCACGAGCGGAAACCGGTGCGTGATGTATTTGAGACGGTTCGGCTTCGCCCGGAGTATCTCATCGGTGGAGATGCCCATCCACTGCTCCACACGCACCCCATGGGGGACGCGCTGGCCTTTCTCGGTCGCTCCGAGCATGGCCCGGATGGCCTTGTTGATAGGGTCGATCTTGTACTGGTTGGTGCACTGCCGGGGGTTCATTCCCCGCTTCCCGTCCGGGTATTTGATGAACACCGGCACGGGAATGAACCGGTTGCCGTTCGCGGCAACTCCCTGGAAGGTGTCCTCCGCCAGGTTCCGGCCGTTGCTGACCGTCCGCACCGGAAACGAAGCCCGTTCCTTGACGGCGGCGACCGTCTCATACACATACCCCGGTTCCCATCCCGTGTCGGCGAAGAAAGCCACATCCGGCGGCGGCCCGAACCTTCCCTCGGAGGCCATCAAAGCCAACGCGGTGGACTGAACCCCCCCGCCGAGGGACAAAACCCGGAGATCAGGCCGGCCGTCCGCAACCGCCGCCACTCTTACCACCCCGCCCCGACCGACACCCGCGCCGGAGCGGGCCGTCTCTCCACCACGGCCAAATTCCGCCGCCGCCGCTCCCGCAGGTGCGCCGTTACCGCTTCGCTCGGAACCAGCCAGTCGGGGGCCTCCCAGTCGGGGGACGGCCGGTCGAAGAAGTAGGACAAACACGGCGAGGAGACCGGAAGCGCCCCGAAGCGGGCCCCGACCGCCTCCCGCACGGCCTGCCAGTCCAGCGGGAAACAATGCGCGCTGAGCACCTCCGCCCGGGTCCAACTCGGAGACCCGTCCGTGTAAGAGGCCATAGCGGGCAACTCGCGTTGCGCCGGGTATATGAGAATGTCCTGCTCGGCCTCCCCCGGGTCGGCGGGAACGTTCCAGTCCGGCGACCACTCCCGTCTCGGCCCCCGGCCGGTTCCGGCGGACGTCATCCACGGGGCGGTTCCCCTCCGCACCCGGCCGACGAGAGCCGGCGTATAATCGGACGCCTGATCCAGTATGCTCCGCTCTTCCAGCCATTCGTCCATAATGTCCTGAGCGGTTTCCACGGCCTCTTCGTCGGTGGCCGCCGCCGCCAGACGCCGGTAGTCCATAGTCACCGTGTAGGTGATGTCGGCGAGTTCCTCGGCGGAGTATTCCCCCTCCAAGCAAGGAGACGGCGGCTTCTTAACGCAATGAACGGCGAACTCGCCCGTGTAACACGCCCGGGCGGGGGAAACCCGCATGCCGATCTCGTAGCCGTCGTCTATTCCCATACGGCGGCGGATGACCTTCTCCGTTTCAGCGAGCGGCTCGCACACATCCAACCGTCCCAAGTCGGGCATCACCTCCGCGCTCCGCTCCGACTCGCCGTCCCATCTCATCACAACCGGGGGGGTGCGTCCGTCCGGGCTTTCCGCGAACAGCAACCTCCACTCGCCGCCCGGGAAGGCAGGGAGCAGTATTCTTCCCGCCGCGTCCACCGGCCGCAAACCCGCCCACGCCACGCCGCCCGGTTCCACATCCCAATAGCCTCCGGGGTTCACGGCTTGGAACAAGTTCAGCATCTCCAAAGCGGACTCCGCCGCCTCTTCGGCCGTGTCAGACACCCCCGCCCCCGGGGACTTTACGACCCCGTTCGTGAAACTATGCCGGTGCTTCATGTGGTCGTAGAAGGGGGACCCGTCGCGGGACCAACCGGCCAAATCGACTATCCACCCCGCCGGAGGCCCGTCCGGCCAAGGCACTACAGTCCGTTCACGTTCCATTACATTCTCCTTTCTCATAAACCAATCCCCGCCCGCCGACGGCCATCTTTTACAAGGGGCTGGCCGTCCCGGCCGACGATCTGCGAGACGGTCCCGTAGTTCCATCCCATAGCCGCTATCTCCTCCGCGGAGTGATCCACCCGGTTTTGCGGATGCACCGGAGCGTCGCCCCTCGATATCCAAGTGCAGTCCAAACCCCGGACGCGCTCCGCTAAAACCGTGTAACTGTCTTCCATAGTGACGAACAGTTCGATGTCGTCCACATCCTCTTCCCCATCCAGGAGATGGCCGTTGTGCTGCCGCCAATCGTGATCGCCGAACGCGTCCGAGAAAACCTCTATCCCCGACACTCTCAACACCTCATTCCTTTCCCGACCGGAGTTCTTCGCCCATCGTCTGACCGCCCAGGCCGCCGTCTCGGGGCACGCAATGAAGCGGCCGTCTTCCCCCGTGAGAACCACGCCCGGAGCGTCGGCCATTTCGAAGACGTTCACCGGTTTCCAAACCTTCAAGGGCCGCTCGGCGGCGGCTTTCAGTTTCCCCACAGAAGACTGATCAGACCTGTCCTGAGACACCGGTTCGGAACAAACGTCCACCCGCCACCAAACAGAATCGAACTCCGCCGGGAAAATCACCTCCCCCGACTCCCCCACCGCGTCGCCCGGGCAGTGAATAGCCTTCATCCCATATATGGTCTCCGCCCCGTCCAGCACCGTATACCCGTGATCCCACCGCTCGTTCAGCTCGTCCCACGACCAAACCCGGCCGTCCAACTCCACCATCCCGTCCAGTCTGTCTACCATCCGATGTCTCCTCTGCTCGGCCGCCGCTTCTCATCACTCACCGGCCCCGACGGCGGCGGACCGGTGTGAACCACCCGGATTTTCGACTCCAACCCGGACGGCAACATATCCTTCAAAGCCCCCTCCACTTCCCGCCGCCGCTCCTCCTCCGCATCCACCGCCTCGTCCTGGTCGGGGGAAGCCGGACTCGCCTTCTCTCCGCCGCTGTCTTCCCGACCGGCGGGCGGCCGGGAACGGATCACCCTGACGTTCACCCTCCCCTTATCACGGGACTCCCGCCGCCGCTCCGCTCCGTCCACCGGTGGCTCCGCTTCCTGAACGGCGGGTTCCCGGCTCACGGGGGTTTCCGGTTCAAGGGCTGATTTCATAGCCGACAAAGAGTCTCTCAAATCAACCAGGCTGTAAACTTCCTCCCTTGACAACCCCGCCGATTCGGAACGCTCCAGCAGCTCGTTGACTCTCGGAAGGGCGGAGGCCTTGTAGCGGCCTTGCCTCACTCGGCTAGCGTGGCCGGCTATCCATCCCGCCCGGTAATCCGGATCGTTATCCAACCGGCGGCCGGGCGGCGGGCGGCTGTCTTTAGTGGCTCTCCAACCGGCCTGGAACGCAACCAGCGCGGGATCATCCGCCGCGCCCTCGGCCGGGACGGAAGCGGACGGGGTGGACTCCCCGGCGGCGGGGCTGGCGGGTTCCCGGCCTGGACGGTTTCCATCTTCGGGGGTTACCGGTTCAACTCCTGCCTTTATGTCCATCAAAGAGTTCCACAACTCAAACAGTTGGTGTACGTCCTCCGCCGGCCACCCCGCTGACTCGGAATGCTCCAGCAACTCGTTTACCCTCGGAAGGGCGGAGATGTCGCCGCGGCCATTCCGAACCTGCTCAATTAGTTCTACGGTCCATCCCGCCCGGTAGTGCTCGTTGTCTTCCAACAGCCGGCCCGGCTGGTTCCCGTCCACCGCGGTCATATGACCGGCTTGGAGGTCAACCATCTTCTGAACCGCCCGCTGAACCGCCCGCGATTCAGGGTTCCATCCCGTCTCGGAAACCAGTTGAGCGGCCATCGCGTCCAGCGTCTTTTTATCTTCCCAGTCGATAGGACCTGTGCTACCCAACCGGGAGTTCACCACCTTCCTCAAAATCTCATAATCCCGGGACTGCTCCGCATCCGGGACGGAGGGAGACGGTGTATGCCCCCCGCCGCTGGGGGCATCCGCATCGGCGGCGGCGGTTTGTTCCCGGGCCGGGTTTCCGGCTTCGGGAGCGGCGGGTTCGCCGGAGTCCAGGCCTTGTTTGTCGAGTCCTTGTTCGGCGGCTAGTTGCGCGGCCAGCATCCGTTCTTTTGTGCGGGCCCGGGTGAGTTCTTCTTCGTCGGGGAAGTCCCGGCCGCTTCGCCGTTTCACCGACCGGATGTCTTGTTCCACTTTGGAGAGCCTTGTTCGGCGGTCGTCCAGTGCTTTCGGGAGGTTGGTCAGCATTCGGGTCAGCGCCGCCGTCGGCTGTTTTTTGTACTTGGGCCAACTCTGATACCGGACGCCGCCTGCTCCGAATCCCACGTAAGCGCAGGTGGTTTGGCCGGTGACGTCCTCCGGGCCGCCCCGGTACGGCCATACCCACAAAGGAACGCCGCCCCAAGACCCGACCTCCGTGCCGTAAGTCAACGGCTGGCCGGCGCCCACATCCCGGCGCACCTGATGGTAAAAGGGCACCTTGCCCCATCCGTCCACGCTCGCATGCTTGGTTTCTACGTCGTCTACTACTTCGTACAGCAAGTTGGACAGAATATCTTCGCCGCTGATGTTCTTCCCTCTCGCGTTGGTGTAGGAACCGAAGCGGCGTATGGTTTCGTCCCCGGCCAGTATCCCCGCTATCATCTTGTGGTAGCTGATAACGGATTCGTAGCGGGGTCTGATGTCGGCGAACCTGCTATCGCCGCTGTGCCGGGCAAGGTACTGTTCGTTTTTTTCTATCACCTGGTCGGTCTTCTCCGATAATATCCGCTTCCATTCGGGGGCGAACGCGAACTCCCAGTCGTGGTGTTTCCAGTCGGCGTGGCCGCCGCCGGGTTCGGGGGTCATCCGCTCCGACTGGTCTATCAGGTATTCCAGCCGGGCTTTCTGAGCGGCGGATGACAGGCGGATGTTCTCCAACCGGGTCTGGTCTTTCATGTGGGTTTCTTTCCGCCGTTCCAGTTTGTTCAACCGGTCGGTCGCTTCCAGGTGGGCGATCATCGTCTGGTTGTTAGCGGCGATTGCTTTCATCTTCGCGGCGGTCATGGATGCGTGGTCTTCGTCTTCTTCGTAACTCCGGGGGCCGCCGCCATGTCGGCCGCTCATCAGCGACTCGATGAACAGGGCTTTCCGTTCCACCGTCTGCCACGAATACACGTCGAACGATCCCTCCGCTAAATATTTGAATACGTGCACTTGCTTGTGCTGGTTGCCCTGCCGGAGTATCCGCCCTTCTCGTTGTTCCAAATCGGCGGGCCGCCACGGAACGTCCAGGTGATGGAGAGCCGCCAGCCGGTGCTGAATGTTCATTCCCGTGCCGCATTTCTCCGTTGATCCGATCAGTACGCTCACCTTCCCGGCCCGGCATTCCTTGAACAGCCGTTCCTTCTTCGTTTTGTCTTCGCCGGCGTCGTGAATGAACCGGATGCCCTCCGCGGGGATGCCTTTCTCCTCCAGACGGGCCTTCAGCTCGTAGTACACCGCGAACTCCGCCGACCCGCCGGGGGTTCCCAAATCGCAGAACACCAGCTGGCAAGCCCCCCGGATCGGGGACGGTTCCCCGGTGTCCAAACCGGAGGAGTCCACAGCGGAGAACTCCATGTTTCGGTAGTCTTCCCACACTCGGTGAATGTTCTCCGCCGCGGCGTTTATTTTGCTCCACTCGTCTTGTTGCTCCCGGCCGACCAGACGCAAATCCAAAGCCGCTTTCCGGGCGTCGCCCACCAGCTTCAACATGTTGTCCTCCCTCGGGTCCACGTTTCCGAGGTTCTTCCGCCGGGCGATCAGCTCTTCCACGTACTCGTCCAGCGGCTCGTTCTTCGGGATGACGGTGACCGTCCGGTACGGCGACTCTTCCTCCATCACCAGGGCGGGCGTGTCCAGTTTGATGTCATCGCCCATTTTGAAATCGGAGCTGACGCGCATCAGACGCATCAGCTCCGGGATGTTCTGATACGCCGCGAAGCTGCTCCGCATTCTCCACCCGTCGCCGGACGGCTCCGCCTCCGGCCTGGTAACTACCTTCCCGAAGGAGGCCGTCCAATGATCAAAGGAGCGTATCCCCGCCTCTTGCAACCTGGAGGGCTGAACGTATCGTTGCATCACATAGGCTTCCGCGAGTTTGTTCGCCACCGGGGTAGCGGTGCTGAGTGTGCACACCCCCTTCCCCGGGTAGGTTTTCCTCAGCCACTTCAGCCGTTCCTCCAACTCCACGGACTTGGTGGAGCCGCCCACCATCAAATCAGCGTTGGTGGAAATGATCGGCAGGTTTTTGAACAAATGCGCCTCGTCTACGAACAAGTAATCCACGCCCAGCTCCTCGAACGTCACCGAACCGCTCCGGTGCTTAGCGGCGTGATCCGCCATTTCTTTCTCCAGTTTGGCCTCCCGGGATTTCAAAGCCTGCTGTATTTGCTTCACATGCAACGCGCCGCTCGCCTTGGCCTCGTCGTAAGCCGCGGCCAGCATCTTCACTTCGTCCCGCAACCGTTGATGGAACACCCGCCTGTGAACCGCCAAATTCTCGAAGTCGGACTCTCTCATCAGCACCGCGTCCCAGTCGCCGTACGCGCATTTCGCTCCGAACCCCCGCGGGTCGGCTTTCTTCCCCGACCCGACTTCGCCGTGCATCGGCGTCAGCAACCTCGCGTTCGGGAACGCCGTCAGAAAATCGGATTGGAACTGGCCGACCAGATGGTTCGGCAACACGAACATCGGCTTGGACGCTATCCCCATCCGTTTCATTTCCATCGCCGCCGTGGCCATCGTCCACGTCTTCCCCGCCCCCACCTTGTGCGCCAGCAGCAAATCCCCCGTAGTCAAAATCTGCGCCACCGCCGCCTTCTGATGGTCATGCAAATCGATCCCCTGGGCTTTCAACCCCGGCGGGGTGTTCACCCACTCCCCGGAGAAAGACGGCGGAACCCATCCCCCCACCGCGTCGTTGTACCGGGCCGCCACCTCCTCCGCCCGGGCCGGGTCGTCGAAGAACAGCCACTCCCGGAACCGCGTCTGCCACGCCTCCACCTTCTCGATCGCCGCCGCCGTCGCCTCCTCGTCCAACTCCTCCCGCGCCTCGTCCCCCTCCCCCACCTTGCGCATGACTTTCACAACCGAGTTCCGCAAACCCGCCTCCACGATTTTGAACGCGTCCCTCTTCGGGGTGCCCCACTCGGAGGTGAACGTCTCCCCATGCCGGTACGCGCCGGCCGACCTGACCTTCCAGCCGAACCCCGCCTCCGTGTACGACACCTGAAACTCCGAAACTTCGATGTCCAACGTGTCCGCTATGAACTCCGCCACCTCCTCCACCGTCACCCACCCCACCCCCAGACGAACGCCGATGTCCTCCGCCGCTACAGGAGCCGGCAACACCTCCCGGAGGCGATCCACGTTCCGCGCGAACCGGCCGTCCCCCCCCGCCGCCGCCTCCGCCGCCGCCAACTTAGACGGAATATGACCCGACAAATACAACTCCTCAGGCTCCCACCGGTCCGTCTCCGGGTTCAAGAAACACCCGGCCAGCAACTCGGAGTCGTCCAACCGGCCCCCGGTGGCCTCCCGCATAAACTCCGGGTCCACCCGCCCGAAGCGGCTCATCGAAGCGTTCAAAGCGTCCCGCGCAGTAACCGCCCCATCCGCCGGCCCGGCCGGAGGGGCGAACAACGTCCGCTTCACGAAGATGTCGGCCTTCACCACCTCCCCGGTAGCCGACCGGGTTTCCAACGCCCGGACGGAATGAACCCCCGGATCGGACGCGAAGCCGCCCAACTTCACTCCCCGGCCCGGCCGATTCAAATGCCCGAACCGGCTCACGTACCGGTCGTAAACCCGGTTCAACTCCGCCCGGAGCACGTCCACGTCCCCCCGCTCCAAACCGGCCTCCGCTCTCAGCAACGCCCCCGCCGCGTCCCGCACCTCCAGCACCGCCCGCAACTCCCCCGCCCCGCCCCGCGGCGGATCAAACGGAACCCCCCGCCGCCGCTCCACCCGGAAGAACCCGCCCCCCGCCGCGTGCAACGAACCCTCCAACGCCCACTCCGGAGGAACCCAACCACCCGCCGGGCCGTCCGCTCCCCGCACCAGACGCGTCCCCGCCGGAACCTCCGCCACCCCCTCGCTCAAAGCCCGCTCCGTAACCTCCCCCAAAGCCTCCCGCAAACCAGCCCCCAAATCCGCCCCCGGAACGGCCCGCACCGTCGGCTGGCCGTCCGCGTACATCCCCCCGCCCCTAGCGATGACCGTCTCCCCCAAAACGAGATGCGGATTATCCGCGAACCAAGACCCCACCGCCACCGACCGCACCCTCCCCGACCCGCGCACCCGCTCATCCAAAACATCCGCCGCCCCGGGCCGGGTCCACTCCTCCTCAGCCGCCCGCTCCAGGGGCAACTCCCCGTCCCGCCGCTGGAACAACACCACATCCGCCACCACATCCGTCCCCGCATGCGCCCGGAAAGCATTATTCGGCAACCGCACCGCCCCCAAAAACCGGCCCAACGAAGCCAAACGCTCCCGCTGAGACGGGTTCTGCGCGTCCAACGTAAACGAACTCGTAACCGCCGCCAGCAACCCCCCCGGCTCCAACAACCGCAACGACTTATACAACATGTAATTATGCAACGACAAATCAGCCTGCGGACTGTCAACCGGGTCATACGGCTTAAACGACGCAAACGGCACATTCCCCACCGCCAACCCGAAACCGCCCTCATGGAAATCCTTGAAATCCCCCGCCACCACCCGCGCCCCCGGATGCAACAACCCCGCCAACTCCGCCGTCAACCCATCCAACTCCACCCCCACCAACTCCGCCTCCGCTCCCGGAGGCAACGCCCCGAAGAACACACCGTTCCCGCAACCCGGCTCCAACACCCTCCCGCCCCGCCACCCCAAACCAACCACAGCCCCCCACACCGCCTCCGCCACCACCGGCGAAGTGTAATGAGCATTAATCGTACTCCCAGCCGCCGCCCGCAACTCCTCCGCCGACAACAACCCCGCCAACTCCTCCGCCTCCGCCCCCAACCGGCGAGGACGGCCCTCGAACAAATCCGGCAAAGCCCCCCAACCCGACCACCTAGCCAACACCCGCCGCTCATCCTCCCCCAACGCCGCCCCCTCCCGGCCCCGCGCCCCCACCACCAACCGCACCGCCGCCAAATTCGCCGCCGCCCGGCTCTTCTCCCCCGAAGGAGGAACAAACCAGCCGCCAACAGCCCGCACCGGCCCCCCCGCACCCGCAACCGGAACCTCCCCCGGCTCCTCCGCCGGAACAGCCACCGCAACCGGCTCCCCCGCCGCCGGGGAAGAAACCCCAGCCGCCGGGGGCAGAACATCCGACTCCGGCTCCAAACCGGGACCGAACAACGAACCCTGATCCAAAAACGGCGACACCAAGCCGCTCCTTTCCATAGCGGACGGCAAACATCCCACAACCACCTGTACGACCCTGGACGAAACCCCCGCCCAAAACACCAAAAAGCCCCCCTGACCTGCCGAAACGCCGCGTACAGCCCCCACCGTCCCCCCACCGGAGAAGAACCCGCTAAACTGACGACAACCAAACAGAGAAAGGAAACCCGATGACAAACCAAAAATGCGGCAACTGCCAACGCCCCCCCGACCGGCACAACGACCAGCAGATCATCCAGTGCCTAACCGCCCTCAACCCCGAACTCCGCAACCGGGCCGACATCCAAAACGCCCTCAACCCCCCGCGCCTCCAACGCGCCGCCCACGCCGGCCCCGCCCGCATCAGCCTCTAAACCATGCACAACGCCCCGCCGGTGACTACTATCCACCGCTACCACCCGGTCTTCACCAGAAACGGCTACCAGTCCGCCGCTCTCGCCTGCCAGGCCGCCGCCGACGAACTCCTAGCCGCCGTAGACGAACTCAACCGCGCCAGCGACGAACACGACAAAGGCGACCACCAGGCCGCCGCCGCACTCGCCGACCAAGCCCGCAACCACGCCAACATCGCCTACGAACACACAGCCTTCGCCAGCCAGCACCTACACGCCGCCGAAATGGAAACCCGCTACTCCCGCCTCAGCCCCGGCCGGGTCATGCAAGCCGAGAAACGGGCGGCGGTAGAACTCTGAGACTGCCCCCCAAAGCAAATGCCGTCCGTCCCAGCCGGAGTAGTAACCGCCGCGGCCGCCGCAGTATTTTTACTAGCGAGTTGCCAACTCCCCCCGCCGCCGGAAACCCAGCCGGCCGCCAACGACTCCCCCCAGACTTTCCCCCCCGCCCCGGAACCCCCTCCAGCCGCCGTTGCGCCGGAGACGACCGCAACCACATCCTCCCCGTCTTCGGCCGTCCCGCCGGACCCGGTTTCCCCGCCGATGGGGGAGTTGACGGTTGAACCGGAGAACCGGCGGGTGGCCTATGACCGATCCGAGTGGTCGGGGACGGGCTGGACGGCCGAGGTCAACCGGCAACTCCGGTGGCGGCGGCCGGACTGCAAGTGGGCGTTTTACGCCGACTCCCCCGAACCGGCCTGCGATGTGTCCCGCACCGACCCGCATCGGGATCATCTCGTGCCCGTAGCCGAGGCTCACCGCTCCGGCGGCTACCGGTGGACGGCCGACCGGAAACGGGCTTTCTACCTTGACGTAGCCAATCTTCATGTCCTGCCCGCCGCGGAGAACCTCTACAAAAGCGACCACGACCCCGCCGAGTGGACGCCCCGGAGGAACAGGTGCGCCTACATCGCCGCCTGGGTGGAAACCAAACAAGCCTACGACCTGGCCGCCGACCAAGCCGAAGCGGACGCAATCCGAGCCGCCCTCGCCGACTGCCCCCGCCCCTGACCCGGCTCCGGGAGGTTCTTCGCCCCCGGCCGGAACCCCGCCCTCCCCGGCCGGCGGCCAGCGGCTCCGCTATACTCCCAGACGCGGCGGACGCGCCCGGAGGGTCCACCGTTGCGGGAGGGAAGTACCCGAAAACAAAAAAAGGGACTCCCGGGACGCGCCGCCGACCAAAAACGGCCCGCCAAACACGTCCTTCGTGCCGCGCCTCCGGTACGGAGCTGGACGAACCGCCGCCCGAAAACCGTCCGAATGCGCTCTGACCTGCCGAAACGCCGCGTACAGCCCCCGTCCAGGACACCGGCGGACGGAACCAGCCTCCGGGGAGGACATCCACCGGCAAACCGCAACCAGGCCGCCGCCGGAAACCAAACCGCGCCCCCGGCCGAAAGGGGCAACCGCCGGATGAGACCAGGACGGCGACGACCGGCGGCAGAACCGGAACCCGGAGAATCAACAAACCGGCCACAACGTACAAAACACCAAGTGACGTGCGGAAACGACGACAACCCCGCCGAAACCCGAAGAGCCGGACCGGGCGCGGAGGGACAAAGCAGACCGCATACGAACCGGCCAAACCCGAACCGGAGGCCGACCCGGACGCAAACCCCCCGCAGGCCGAAACCGGGCGAAATGCCGACACACGTTTGCACTAAAGTGCCCCCCGTCCGGCAAGCAACGTAAAACAACGCAAACCGGGGGGCGGGTCGGGCCGCGTCCAGGGTCGTACAGCCCCCCCGGCCATAATCGGCGCCCTGATGATTTCCATAGGCAAAGTCGGTGCCAACCACGCCGCCTACTACATCGGCTCCAACCAGGAACCGGACCCGGGGCCGGTCGGCTACTACGCCGGCCGCTCCGGGGAACTCACCGGCCGCTGGTCCCGCGCCGGGGGAATGAACATCGCCGCCGGAGCCCCCGTCCACCCCGGCGAGCTCCGCAACCTCCTCTCCGGCCGCGACCCCCGGACCGGGGAGCAACTCGGAAGGAAATACACCCCCGGCGGAACGTTCACCGACCGGCTCGGCATCCTCCGGCAACGGCAAACATGCTCCGCCTTCGACGTCACCTACTCCGTTCCCAAATCGGTTTCCGCCGCGTGGGCCATCGCCCCCCCCGACGTTCGCAAGCACATCGAAGAAGCCTTCGGGAAATCCGCCGAAGCCGCCATCCGCTACCTCCAAACCCACGCCGTCTCCTCCCGCACCGGAGCAGGCGGAACCAACCGCATCAACGTCCCCGCAGGAGCCGCCGTGGCCCGCTTCGACCACTGGTGCAGCCGCGCCGGCGACCCGCAGATGCACGCCCACATGCTGTTCGCCAACCGCGTCCTGTGCGAGGACGGCAAATGGCGCACCCTGGACGGCCGCGGCCTGTACAAACACGCCGCCGCGGCCAGCGTCTACGCCGCCGCCGTCCTCAGAGCCGAGATCAGCCAACGGCTGGGATGGAACTGGAACCCGGTCGACCAGACCCTCCACGCCGAAATCAGCGGCACCCCCCGCCGGCTCACCGACCACTGGTCCAAACGCCGCGCCGCTCTCAACCGGGAAGCAGGCAGGCAAGTCGCCGTCTTCGAAGAAACCCGCGGCCGGGAACCCACCCCCGCCGAACGGGTCGCCATATGGGAACAAGCCGCCCTCAAAACCCGGCCCCCCAAACCCGGCCAACCCCAAGACCCGCACCGGAACTGGCGGGAAGAAGCCGCCGGACTCGGAGTAGACCCCGGCCTCCAAAACCGCATCTGGCGAACCGCCGCCCGCACCGGCCCCGACCGCTACGACCGGCCCGAACACCTCCTCCAACCCCAAACCCCCCAGCCCTCCCCCGGCTTCCTGGATCATCTTCTCTCTTTGATAGAACAAGAAGGAAACGGCCTCGAAGACCGAGACCTCGACAAGCACATATACGCCGCCCTCAACGCCCACCGCGACCTCCAAGACGCCCACCAAACAGGCCCCGGCGGAACCCGGCTGATAGACCTCCACCACCGCAAAATACGGGCGGAAATCGAACAGCGGCTCATCCAGCACGAAGGCCTCTGGTACTCCCCCGGAATGATCGCCGCCGAACACGCCGCCCTCCGCTGGCTCACCGCCCCCCACCAAAACCCCGGCCTCGACCGCAACGGCCTCGACACCGCCGGGCTGGGGGAAGACCAAGCCGCCGCCGCCCGGGGAATACTCAACGCCGACCGGCGCGCGGTCGTGATAGTCGGACCCGCCGGAGCCGGGAAAACCACCATGCTCGCCCGGGCCGTAGCCGCCGCCGGAACCGATAACGTCATCGCCGCCGCCCCCACCGCCACCGCCGCCGCCACCCTCGGAGCCGCCATCGGAGCCCCCTCCAACACCCTCGCCTACCTCACCGAACACCAAACCGGCCTCCCCGAAAACGGGCTGATCATCGTCGACGAAGCCACCCAAGCCCCCACCCGGCAACTAGCCCAACTCGCCGGACTCGCCGCCCGCACCAACAGCCGCATCGTCCTCGTCGGAGACCCCGCCCAGCAAACCAGCATCACCCTCGGCGGCCTCTACGACGCCCTCGCCGACCACCCCCAAACCCCCACCCACGTCCTCCACGAACTATGGCGGTTCACCGACCGGGAAGAAGCCGCCGCCACCAACCTCATCCGCCGCGGCCACCCCCAAGCACTCCAACACCACCACCAACACGGACGAGTCCGCGACGGAACCCACACCGCCGCCGTCGACCACGCCGCCCGATGGTGGCAAAACCACCACCCCCACGGCCCCGTCATCATCACCGCCCCCACCCGGCAACTCACCCAAGAAATCAACCGCGAAATAGCCCACCAACGGAGGAGAAACGGGCAAACCGGCCAACCCGTCCTCACCCGCGGGGAAACCCAAATCCGCACAGGCGACCAAACCACCACCCGGAGAAACAACCGCAAACTCGTCTGCGCCGGAGGCGAATGGGTAAAAAACGGCGACCAATGGACCATCACCGGCCAAACCCCCGGCGGCGGCATCACCGCCCACCGGCACGGCAACCCCGACCGCACAATCGAATTCCCCCCCGACTACCACCCCCACCTCACCCTCGGCTACGCCATCACCCAAACCCGCGCCCAAAGCCTCACCACCCACCGCGCCCTCACCCTCATCACCGCCCAAACCACCCGCAAACAACTCTACGTAGGACTCACCCGCGGCCGCGACGAAAACCACCTCTACATCGTCACCGACCAGCCCCGCCACGACCCCGAAGACCCCCCCGCCCACACCCCCCCCGAGGAAATCATCCAAACCGCCCTCCAACGCACCGGCAAATGGAACCTCGCCATCCCCCCAACACCGCCGCCGCTCCCCGGAGCCGCCCGCCACCTCCAACAGATCGCCCAAACCCCCAACAACCAGCCCCTCCCCCACCTCCCCGGCCACCCCGCCCAACGACTCCTCGCCCAAGCCGCCCAACCCGACTGGACCCACATCGAAGAAGAAATCGCCGACCACATCGACCAATGGCTCCACCCAGACGAAACCATCCCCGACCCCGAAGAAGACCAACAAAACCGGAAACGAGAAGACGACTTCATCAACTGGATACTCAACAACCCCTCCGACACCGAAGCCGCCAGGAGAAGAACCATCACCCACCCGCACCCCCACCAACCCGACCCCGACTACCCCGAAGAATACGACTACCCCCAAGACTACGACCACGGCCAAGACCCCCAAGAATACGACTACGACCAGGACTACGAGCAGGACTACAGCCACCACCAGGACTACGACCAGGACTACGAGCAGGACTACAGCCACCACCAGGACTACGAGCAGGACTACCGCCACCACCAGGACTACGACCAGGACTACCGCGACTACCAAGACTACGGCCAAACCGAACCGCCCCCCGCAACCAACGAACCCTCAACCTCAACTACAACCTTATCCCCCGCCGGGGCGGAGGAAGACGGCGGCGAACCCCCCGCCGGACCGGACTACGGCGCCGGATACGACCAAGACATACGACGCATCATCCTCAGACACCTCGGAGCGGACACCGCCCGCCCGCAAGCAATCGAACACGTAAAAAACAACTACCCGCACCACCAGGACGGCCCCGCCCTCTTCTTCCCGCCGCAACCGCCCGCCGGACCCGGGGAATACCGCAACCACTCCGGGCCCCTCCCCGACCTCGCCCACCTCTACCAGCAAGCCCTCCACGCCGGAGACAGTCCCGCCGCCGACCGCATCCTCCCCCTCCTCGCCGCCGTCGCCGACCCCCAACTCCGGCAAACCCTCCAACAAACCCGCCCCCACCAGCCGCCGCCCCCCGACCAAGCCTACTGGGCCGCCAACGTCCGCACCGAAATCATCCGCAACCGCGGCCGCCGCCACCAGCCCGCCATAGACCAACTAACCGCCCACCTCGAAAACACCCTCCACGTCATCGCCGCCAACTACCCCGAGCCGCTCACCGAAACCGCAAAACAAGCCTTCGCCGACCATCACCTCGCCCTCTGGGAAGCCCGTCTC
Source organism: Candidatus Spongiisociaceae bacterium (assembly GCA_965243835.1). Classification (GTDB taxonomy): domain Bacteria; phylum Actinomycetota; class Acidimicrobiia; order Spongiisociales; family Spongiisociaceae. The sequence continues at coordinate 1,507,835 of OZ251578.1, read as the reverse complement.
GTCTGCTGGCTGGACAACGGCGCCGACCACCCCTACGACCTCATCCAACTCTGGGACGAACAAGAAACCGCCATCGTCAACACCCTCACCAAAGACGCACCCCTCCCCCCGCGTCCCCCGCGGCCAACCGGTTTCCTCACCGCCGCCCCCAAACCCCAGCTCCTCCAACTCCCCCCCGAACTCCTCCTCCAACTAACCCCCCAACCACCCGCGCCGGCCCCCCAACCGGAAGCCCAATACCCGGACGGAACCCAAACCGCCCGCCGCCTCCTCGCCGACGCAGCCGAACACTACCACCAGCTCCTCCTCACCCACCCCCGAGCCGAACACGCCCGCCGATACCTCCAAGAACGAGGCATCCCCGAAACCGACTGGAAAAAATGGCAACTCGGATACGCACCCCCCGAATGGGACCATCTCCTCAAAAAATACAGCACCCAAACCGACGCCGCCCGGCAAGCAGGCCTCACCCGCCTCACCAAAACCGGAAGAGCGTACGACACCCTCCGCGACCGGATCACCATCCCCATCCACGACCAACACGGAACCGTCATCGCCTTCGCCGGACGCGACCTCGCCGGCAAACCCGACACCCCCAAATACCTCAACACCCCCACCACCCAACTCTACCAAAAAACCAGCACACTATACGGCATAAACCACGCCCAACCCCGCATCCGGGAAACCCGCCACGCCCACATCGTAGAAGGCTACCTCGACGTCATCGCCGCCCACCGCAACGGCCTCACCGACACCATCGCCACCGGCGGCGTCGCCTACACCCCCCAACACCACCAGCAACTCCAACAACACGGAACCCGCCGCATCACCGCCCTCTACGACGGAGACCCAGCCGGACAAACCAACGCCCAAAAAATCATAGACACCGCCCGCCAACACGGCACCCCCGCCGCCAACGCCCACCTCCCCCCCGGCCAAGACCCCGACAGCCTCCCCCCCCAGCAACTCCTCCGCCGCATCCAACAAGCCCTCCCCGACCCCTGGACGCAAATCCACCACCTCCGGCAAACCCACACCCAAAACGACACCCCCCGCTACCGCGCCGCCCAACAACTCACCGACCAGCAACAAAACGTCCACCCCGTCCTCCAAGCCATCCTCGCCCACCAAACCGCCCACCACATCTGGCGAAACCCCATCACCTACCACACCCTCCTCAAACAACTAAACCTCCCCAAACCCCCCGCCCCCGGCCCCGTCGACCCCCAACACGCCGCCCGGCACGGCACAACCAACCCCCACCACAACGACCACATCCGCCACACCCTCCAAATAACCCAACAACACCAACAACAAACCGCCGCCGCCCAAGAAGCAACAGAAACCCCCGCCCGGCAACACGCGGAAACCCCCGGCCGGGAAACAGAAGAACCCCCAGCCGCCGAACGGAAACAACTCCAACTCACCCTATAACCCCCGTCAACCCCCTACACCGCCACCGGCGCCGGAATAGCCGGATGATGACGATACCCCCCCGCTAACGCAAAATCATCGTACTCGAAAGAAAACAGATCACTACGAGAAGCGGCTATCTCCAACCGCGGCAACGGAAAAGGATCACGCATCAACTGCGTGCGGGCCTGCTCCAAATGGTTGACATACAAATGCGCATCCCCCAAATAATGAACAAACTCCCCCGGCTCCAAACCGGTAACATGCGCCGTCATCCGCAACAACAACGCATAAGAAGCGATATTAAACGGAACCCCCAAGAAAACATCGCCGCTCCGCTGATACAAAGCCAAACTCAGCCGCCCCCCCGCAACGTAAAACTGAAACAAAACATGACAAGGCGGCAAAGCCATATCCGGCAAATCCGAAACGTTCCAAGCCGACACCACCAGCCGCCGCGAATCAGGATTAGAACGAATCTCCTCCACCACCCGCGCCATCTGATCAACCGCCGCCCCATCCGGCCCCCGCCAAGACCGCCACTGCGCCCCGTACACAGGCCCCAAATCGCCCGTAACCGGATCCGCCCACTCATCCCAAATCCGCACCCCGGCCTCGTTCAAAAACCGCACATTACGGCCCCCGGACAAAAACCACAACAACTCATACGCCACCGAACGAAACCGCACCCGCTTCGTCGTCAACAACGGAAACTCCTCCGACAAGTCAAACCGCAACCGCCGGCCGAACAAACTAAACACGCCCACCCCCGTACGATCCGCCTTCCGAACCCCGCACTCCGCCAACTCCCGCAACAAATCCAAATACTGCCTCTCCTGATGCGCCACGACTACTCCTCCGCCGGGTCAGGCAAAACATGTTCCTCGGCCAGATGCCGGCCTTCCAGCCGGAGCGCCGCCGAACCGAACCGCAAAAACCTCCCCCCCGGAACTTTGGAATCCCACCGATGAGCCGGCCGGGCTCCCGGGAAAGAAGGGGCCAGCGAAGACTTCCCCCCCGGAATTTCGGCCTCCCAGCCCCACCACCGGCGAACAACCCGGCCGCACCAGACAGGCCGCACGTAAACCCTACAGTCCCCGGCACCGCCGCCTTCGACAACGATGTCGTGGCCGTCGTCGCACCAAAAAGCCCAAACCCCCGGAGACGCCAGCTCCCAAAACGCGCCCATCCTATTACTTCCTATTTTCAACGATACCCGCTGCCCGGACTGATGCACCCTAGTCATCCCCAACACCGCTGAACCGAAACGCAAAAACCTCCCCCCAACCGCCCCAGTAGCGGACAAAGGTTTGACATCCCACCCATACCATCGGCGGCGAACCTGGCCGAACAAGACAGGCCGACCATCAGCGTCGTGGCCGTCGTCGCACCAAAAAGCCCAAACCCCCGGATACGACAGCTCCCAAACCGCCCCCCTCCCCGCCCGAAACTCATCCCTCGCGTCTACCATCCGCACAGAACCAGTACCCCCGAGCAGCCCATTCTTCCAATACGCAACAGACCTGTCGCCACCCCACTGGTCTACAATCACCTCCAAAATCCGGCGTCCGCCACCTCGCGTATCACCCACCCGCATCGCCGCCCCCATCGGCTTCAACCATACGCTCCACCTCCTCCAACGAATAAACCCGCCCCCGGCGGTCGTCCTCAAGTCCTTCGCGGATAGCCTCCCGCATGGCAGGGTCGGAAACCAACTCCAAAGTAGCGAAAATAGCATCCGGGTTCTGCCACCGGTCGGCCTCGAAAATCACATCCCCGTTCTGCGTGACCACCACATGCCCATGCCGGTCAATCAAATCCGTCAAAAACCCGCGGCCGGTGATCTCCTCGTATTCAATTTTCATAGTTGGATACTTTCAATGTTTGCTGGTCGTATGCCTCTTGAAGCAACGCGAGGAAGTCGCATCCGTCCATCATTTCTATCCGATGACCCTTCCCCCGCAACAGCAAGGCCTGATCGTATTTCCGGGAGTGCGCCGCATCCGGGCGCAGGGTCCTCGGATCCCAGTCGCCGATCACCAAATAATCAGTCTTCTTAGAAACGGACGAGGCGGGCCGTCCGCCGAGTTCTGCGATCATACCCATCGCCGCTTTCCGGGCGACGTCGCCGGGGAGTTTCCCGGTCAGCGCCACGCCTTTGCCGTAGAACGGGTTGCCGGGATCAGCGTCCGGGTTCGCGTCGGGAATGACGTCGCGTCCGCTCGCCGTTTGCGGCCGTTTACGGCATCCCCGCCAGCCGCCGGGGTCTGTCCGGCCCCACCGCAACCGAAGCGTCTCCGCCAGAGCGGCGAGCGTAGGCGCCTGGACGCGGGCGCATAACGCCAGCATTACCTCGGCGGCGCACACCGCGTCGGCTTCCGCCCGGTGATGACCCGCCAAAACGACATCCAAATCATCAGCGACAACCGGCAACCGATAAGACTCCAAATCCAAAACGGCGCGGGCGGCGACCATAGAACACAGATACTCAAACGTCGGCCAAGGCATCCCGGACAAGTCGCAGGCGTCTCGCGTTACGCCAACGTCGAAAGCGGCGTTATGCGCCACCACGGGCCTGCCGTCAACGACGGCGAGGACATCGGGGAGGATGTCCCCAAACCGAGGGGCGCCCTTTACCATCTCCGGGGTGATGCCGTGAATGGCCGTATTGAAATCGTCAAACCAGTCCACCCCATCCGGGGGGCGCATCAGCCAGTTCTCCGACCGCGCCACCCGCCCTTGCTCCGCTACCGCCAACCCGACGGCGCAGGGGCTTCCCCGGCGAGAGTTCGCCGTCTCATAGTCCAAAGCGACGAACTCGTCGTCGAACCCGGCCAGCGTTACGGCGGGCCGGGTAGTGCCCGCGGAGGCCAGGAAAGCGTTGTCGGCTTCCCGAGTCATGTCCACCGAGACGGCGGCCGACCCGTTCACCCGATGTATATTCTGTCCACGACGGCGTAGTCCGCTACCGTCGGTATCCACTCGGTGCCCTCGTAAATGGCTATCTCACCCACCCGCCTGCCCCGGTCGTCGTCGTTGGTGTAATACTGGATGGTCGTCTCCCACGAATACAAGCCCCGCACCGGAACCCACCAGAAGCACTCCCGCCGCAACCGGTCATTCAAGGCTTCCTCCAACTCCGCCACCTCCCCCCGGTCTTCCATCACGCCCTCATCCCACGTCAAAGCAATCGGGCACTTCGCCCCCACCGGATGCTCCGGCGACGGACGCTCCGTCCCGCCCCACCGCTTCCATTCCCGCTCCAACTCCCCCCGGAAAGCCGCCCGGCCGGACTCGCTCATCCGGTCCCACCGCTCCGCCAAAGCCAACCCCTCCCCCCCAGAAGCCCGCAACCGCCGGAGGCCGTCCTCTTCCCACGGCACATGTTGCCAAACCCTGGTGATCATATCCGCCACCGACCACTCGCACCCGTCCGTGTCCGTCACGTCCAACATCCCCCCCACCTTCGGATCGAAATACATCCACAACCGCACATCCCCTTCCACCGCCCCCAGATGCGCCGCGAACCACGCATCAGGAAACACCGGAGTATCAGGAATGCCCTGCTCCTCCGCGTACTCGTCGGTAGCCCCCGCCGGAGCGGTCTTGTTAGAACGCCACATCACCGCGTCCCGCAACTCCCCCAGCCGCTCCTCCCCCACCCGCGCCCGGCAATGATGCTCCACCGCCTCCGGCGCCACCAGCACCCCATCCACCACAAACCGGCAACCCAAATTCACGCTCCTGTACGAAGTCAACACCCCGCCCGCACCCGACCACGAATGAAACCCGTACAAACTCCCCGACCACGTCCCCGCCCGGCTCGGAACGCCGACCACCCGCACCCGGCCCCCAACCACCGGCCCGTTCCCCCGCATCCGGAACCCCGACGGGTTCACCACCTCCACCCGCATCCCATCCGGCAACCCACCAGAAAACGCGTAAGCCGAAACGCCGTCCCGCAACGGCAACAACACACCCGACACCGCATCCCCCACCCGCCACCGGTAAGAACAAGCCCCCGACCAATCCCCCGACGGAGCCGCAGGCGGCCTCGTCGTCGTAGTCGTAGTCCCACCCCCCGACGGCCGCGTACAATCCACCCCATCCCAAACCCAACTAGACGGACAACTCGCCGGCCGAGGAGAATCACCCCCCAAAGTCGTCGTAGTCGTCGAAGTAGTCGTAGTAGAAGACGGCGGAGGGGTCACTAGCGACACCCGAGGCGACACCGGAGCAGAAGGAGCCATCGTAGTCGTAGTAGTACTCGTAGTAGTCGTAGTAGTGGGGGCGGGATGTTGCTCCACCCACGAACACACCCCCGACTGCGGCCACCCCGCCGGAACCGCCGGAACACCAAACATGCTAAACGAATGCGTCGTCACCCCATCCCGCCTCTTATAAGTCTGCGAATAACTCCGGGAATAACTACGCAAAGACCCCACAGCCGAACAAGACCAACGCACAGTCACCCGCGTTTCATGATTAATATAACTCCCCCAAATCCCACGGTCATCTTTATGAGCGTCATCGCAAGTATACCCGTTACAGGGCCCGTTCACATGATTCGAATAATAGGTAAAATGTATAGGTTGCACTGTCCGGGTTATGGCTCCGGTGTAGGTGGTCGTATGATCCGACCGGGTTGTATGCCCCCCAGCGTCCGAACCCCACCACGCCACCATCAACCACACCGCGGCGGCCAGCACCACCGCCGCCCGGAACGGCCAACCAAAACGAAACCCGCTACGCATATTTACCGTAACATCCAACTGACGGGTTCTTCCACCAGCCGATAATTATACGGAAGCGGCCATCGTCCTCCCGCACCCCCACCGCCGTCCAACTCGCTCCCCACTCCCGATTCTCGGGGATAATCCCGCATACCCGAATCAACCACTGCTCAACGTCATTATCCTCAAACATTATCTCGCTGTCCTCGCCGGGTTCCAGCCTATAATGCCATCCCTGGTGCGGGTAACAGTACTGGCCGCCGGAGCAGTCCGACGCCTTGCGGATACGAGACACAACATACGACTCATCCGGCCCCAACCCGTCAGCTCCGCCGGGAACGCCGTATAGCACGGTACCCACCCGAATATCCAACGGATACGACCACCAAGTCAGCTCATAATTCCAATGTCCATAATCCCGGCCCCAGTCGGGGGTGCCTTCGCGGTCGGGGCGGTTCCAGTCCGACCAGGGGATGATGTTCGCCATCGGGGGGAACTCTGTCACGTCCACCTCCGGCTCCCCCCGGTAATAGACGTTTCGGGCGGGCACGTCGTCGCCCGGCTGGGGGATGGAAACCACCGGCCCCGCCGGAGACGTCGTAGTAGTCGTGGGCGGCGGCTCCGTTGTCGTGGTAGTGGCCGGCGGCGGCTCCGTTGTCGTGGTAGTGGGGGGCGGGGCCTCCGTTGTCGTGGTGGTCGCCGGGGGAAGGGTCGTCGCCGGAGCGATCGTCGTTGTAGTGGTTGGAGGGGGCTCCGTTGTCGTGGTAGTGGGGGGCGGGGGCTCCGTCGTCGCCGGTGCGGCCGTGGTGGTGGTGGTGGGGGGCGGGGGTTCCGTTGTCGTGGTTGGAGTCGGGTCGGGTTCTTCCTCCGGCGTGGGGGGGGTTTGGATTTGGACGGGGGGGCCGGTGGTCATGGTTATGTATTCTACTTCGGTGTTTTCGTTTGCGGGACCGGGCTCCTCTTCCACCGGGGCGGCGGCGGTGGTGGTTTTGGGGATGGTGTCTATGTGCCAGCATTCGCCGGTTTCGGGGTCTATGTGGTACCCGGGGCTGTCTTCGGGGCAGGTGAGCGGTTGGGCTCCGGCTCCGGTGGGGGCGGGTTCTACGGGGAGTCCCTCGGGGGGCGGGGGGGCGCACGCGGCGGCGGCCATCAGGAGCGCGGTCAGGGCGATGGCGGCGGGGGCGGTTTTGGTGTTCATTTCATCCCTCCTTCGGGTGTAGTCATAGTTAACTATGACTACATTGTAGCGGGTGGTTTTTGTTTGTCAAATCGGTTCCCCGTATAGGCGGTCGGAGGCTTGGGGGAAGACCGGGTTGCCGTCCCATTTTTCGGTGGCGGTGTCTATGGCGTCGCTGGCTCTGGCCAGGAGTTCGTCTTTGACGTTGCCGCCTCTCAGCAGCCGGTGGTGCGCCCAGTTGGTTTCGGGGTCGGTTTCTTCCAGCATGGGCAGGGGGGGCCCGGCGGCGGCGGCGAGGGCGGAGGCGAGGGTTTCGTTGTTCTGCTCGGTGGCTTCGATGAGCAGGTCCAGGTCGGTGTGCACGGTGTCGGGGATGATCCAGAACCCGTCGGCCCGGTCGTCGGGTTCCGCCCATCCGGGGGGCATCCGGTTCATCCGGGAGCGTATCGCTTCGGCGGCTTTGGAGGGTTGGTCGTCGTTGACGTGGAGGCAGGTGGCTATTTCTTTTTTGTGGACCCGCCGGTCGTTGTAGAGCATGAACGCCAGCGTGTTGTACTGCCGGGGGTTGAGTTCTTCCATCCGGCCCAGGAGCCGGAACAGGAGCATGCCGGGGGGTATCACCTCGCCGAGGGTCAGCACGGCGACCGTCCGGGACGGCGCGGCCCCGTCTTCTTCTCCCGGTCCGGCGCCGGCCGGCGGCGGGGCGGCGGGGCGGGCGGTTTCGTTTAGTTGTATCTGCTGGAGTATTTCCTGGTAGGCGGCGTGGCCGGGCCGGACCCGGGTGAAGGCGGGGGCGGCGGGGGCGGCGAGGTGCGTTCCTCCGCTGTGCGGCCGCCACGGCCGGAGCGCCCAGGCGGCTTTCCCGGCGGCGAGGCCGGAGGGGGCGGCGAGGAGGAAGGCGGCGGAGACTATGGGGGGGAGGACGTCGGCGGTGACCCGCCCGGCCCGGAGCGCGTTCCACGCTTGCCGGACGTCGTCCGGGCTGGTGGCCGCCCACCCGGCGGCGACGGCGGCGGCCGCTCCCCCGGCGAGGAGGAGGAGGTAGAGGACGGCGGCGGCCCAGCGGCGGATGTTCCGCCGGCCTTCCCCGGTGGCCATCCGGCGGCGGATGTAGTCAGCCGCCCGCACAGGTCTCCGTTCCCGCAATCCAGGGAAACGACGGCCATTCCCCCGACCGGAGTTCGTACAAGTAGACGCCCTCCACCGTTCCCCACCCGGTCCACAGCGCCGCGCTCCTGGTGCGGGCGGACGTCAATCTCACCACCGGCGCCCCCGGGACGCGGCACACCTCCGAGCGGACGCATTCCTCCGGAACCGGATGCTGGCATCCCTCCAGGATGTCCGCGTCCCGCCGGGCCGTCTCCGCTACCACCCGCTGGGCGGCCACCATGTCCGAGTAGTCGGTGACGGTCTGCACCGCCGCCGCCAACGCCGCTACCAGGCTGAGAGCGACTATCGGAATCGACATCGGATTTACCGGGGAGGCTCTTGGACGGTGAACGGCCCGCCTCCGGTGAAATACCGCCTGGTCCACTCCAACGAGGCCGAGTTGCCGTAGTAGTAGTTCCCCGACGAGTCCTGATCCACCAGCGCCTCCAGGTAGCAGACCTGCCCGGCCCGGGCGCAGTCGCCCGTCACCGGCGGAAGAGAGACGGGCAAGTCCCTCGCTCCCGTAAGACCGTAGCCGCCGACCCGGGAATACGTTCCGTTCGGGGCCCGCTTATACAACCAGTACGCCACCCACACCGGGCCGTCCGGCATGCCCGGCGCGGTGACCACCGGCCCCGTCGCCGCCCGGCCGCTTATCGCCGCCGCCGCGCCCGGCATACTGACCTCCGCCGTCGTCCGCTTCTCCGTCCCCCAGCCGCCGCCCGCCCCTGCTCGGATGCCGAAGACGAACCGGCCCCCGCCCGGCAAATCCCCGAACGACACCCCCAGCCGGCCCGGCGAACGGGTCGGCTGAACCGTCCGCCACGGCCAGCACACGCTCCCCGAATACACAGTGGCGCACTTCTGCGCCTGATACACCACCCGCGTCCCCTCCCCGTCCCCGTACGCGCCCGGCCCGCCGCCGGAGCCCTCGTCGGCGGCGCCGTCCCCGTCCTCGTCGTCCGGAGCCGGCCACGACACCCAAACCCCCCCGGAACGCACCGCGGCGGTCACCTCCTCGCCGTGGCCGATCACATCCCCCCCGCTGTCGCCGTCCCCGGTTCCCGCGCCGCCCTCCTCTACTTCGTCCTCCGCAGGCGGAGCCGGCGGGATGGGCAACATCACGAAAGCCGAAACCCCCGACGCGAACGGCCCCGCCTCAGCCCGGCACTGCACACTCGCCCACACCCCCGCCACCTCCGCGTCCCAATCGAAATCCACCGGCCCCACCGAGGCGGCGGCCGCGGCGGGGCGATGCCGCTTATCGGGCAACGTCTGAATCCTTCCTTCCCGGCGGACGAACTTAGACCACATCCTCCCCTCAGTATCCGCAATCCCCACCAGCACCGCCCCCCGATCCAGCCCCCCGCCCGGCCGCTCCACCAGCCGGCACCCCCCCGCCAAACCACGCAACCCCGCCGTCCGGGCCGCCGGCCGCATCCTCACCAACCACCCCGCATGCTCCCCCTCGTTCAAATCAGGACCCAACCCCGCCCCGGCGGTAGCCGCCAAATGATAAGCCGTATGAACAGCCTCCCCCCTCCCCACCCCCGCGTCCCCCGCCCACACAATCAGTAACGCCCCGGCCAGCAACGCCGGAAACACCAGCACGGCCGCAACCGGAGACTCCACCCCCCGCTCCTAACAAGGCCGGAAAGCCGACAAATCGGCGCCGTCGGTAGACGCGCACGAAACCCCCCGGCTGCCCAACGACAACCAACCCGCCCTCCGCGCCGCGCCCTCCACCCCCACCACCACAAAACACCGCTCCGCACCCACGCTCAAACCAACCGCCACACCCCCCACCCCCGCCATCCGGACAGCCGCCACCCGCCCAGCCTCCGCCACCGCCCGCTCCCACACCGCCCCCACCGGCCGGCAATCCCAATCCGCCCGATCCAAAAGCGCGGCGGCGGCCTCAGCCCCCGAAGCCGCCGCCGAAGCCGCCGCCACCCGGCTCATCTGCCAAGTAAACAACCCCACGATCAGAAACACCAACGACAACACCGTCACCATCGGCTTCAAAAACGCTAACGGCCCCTCCACAGCACACCCTCGGACAACCCGCTAGTTCAAGACATCCGGATTAAACAACTCCCACTTACCGCCGTCGGCTGTTGCATAGGTACCGGAAGTTTTCTTGTTCCTAGCTTTTAGTTTGGAGCTTCCGTCCCTTGATGAATCCAAGGTGTCTGAGTCTACGCACTCCGCTGTGCCGTCTTTCCAGACATCCTCGTCGTCGTAACTTTTGGTGTTTACCGTGGCCCCAGCTTCTAGCTGTTGTATCCAGGCTCCGTCTTCGACGGATTCGCATAGAGTCTGGGACTCTATGCTCTCGTAGGGAATGGCAGCGGACTGGTCGTCCAACTGCTCGGCGTTGGAGTTGATCACCGTCCACATGATGGCGACTACCGCGGCGGCACCGGCCACCGCGGCGGCGATGATCACGATCCGAACAATTGGTGATTCCATGATGGTTCTCCTTTGTCTTGCTTACTAACTTTGGATTGTCGGAAAAGCCTAAAAGCCTGGGGGGAGCGCCCACTCTAGGAGGGCGGCTACCGCGGCGCCGGCGGGTATTCCGGCGAGGACGATCAGGGTTCTGACGATGGGGTTTTCCATTCGGTTCTCCTTTCTTGCTGGTTTAGATTGTGGGGAGTGTCAGCATGACTGCGGTTAGGATTACTACTCCGGTGATGACGCTTATGAGTGTAGTAGCGGAGGTGACTTGCCGGGCGGCTTTGTCGATGCGGGCGGTGTCGGTGGCGTTGAGCAACTGGATGCTCCGGTCGAGTATCTTGTCTATCGTACCGGCGGCTCCGGCTCCGGTTTGGTCGATGGTGGTGATGGTCGCGAGGAGGGTTTCGGCGGCTGATCCTTGCGCGGTGCGGGCGGCGGCGGTGAGCGGGTCGACGCCGGTTTGGAGGGCTTGGTCTATGCTGTGGGATATGGTGTAGAAGGCTTTGTCGGGGGTTTTCTCGGCGGCGGCTACCGCGGCGGCGGTTACGGGCGCGCCGGAGGCGGTGTAGAGGCGCATCAGCTGGAGCCAGGAGAGTATCGCCAGGTCGCGGGCGGGCCGGGTGGAGGCCAGCACCCCGTTTTGTATGAGCCGGGGAATAAGCAAGGGGAGCCACACCACCGCGGCGGCTACGAGGGGAAGCGCCGTCCGGAGTCCGAAGATAGTCCCGGCTACGGCGAGGGCGAACATTGTTACGAGGCCGGTGATGGTTACGGCCATGGTGCGGGTGCGGTGCTCGGCCCATCCGGCGGCGGCTAGTTCCTGCTGGTGGGGGTGCACCCGGCCGGGCCGGAGGATGTTGGCGGCTCCGACGGCGGCGAAGGACGCGGCGGTGACGGCCCAGGCGTTCATCGGGTGAGTTTCCCCGCGGGCGCGATGGCCCACCCGGCCAGCAGGGCCACGGCTCCGGCGGAGGCTATCAGGGTCATTTGACCGGCGGGCCGGCTGGTCATCCAGTCGGACAGGCCTGCTACGGGGGCCATGACGGCGACGACCAGGGCGGAGACGGCGGTTACGGTCGCTACCGAGGTCATCATCGCCCCTACCTTCCCGTACGCGTAGCGGGCTTTGACGGCCGCTTCGCTGGCCCGGTTGTCCAACGTTTCCAACACGGGCCCGATTTGCCCGCCGCCGCCGATGGTCGCGTCTACGGCTTCGGTCAGCCACCGGGCGGCGGCCGACCTGGGAACGGCCCGCTGGAAGTCGACTCCGGCTTGGAGGTGGAGGTTGTCGGCGCATCCGGCGGCGTACGCGGCGGCCGCGTCTCCCACCGGGCCGGACACCAGCGGCGCGGAACGGCGGAGAGCGTCGGAGACGGTGGTGGCCACCAGCGTCTGGTTGGCGAGCACCGCCGTCAGCCGGGACATCGCCTCCGCCCGCAGGGCGGCGGCTTTCATCCGCCGCCGAGCGCGTATGGCGGCGGCCATCACCCAAACCACCGCCCCGAAGACGGGTATGAAAGTCCAACCCACCCAAACCCCCCCACCGGCTCCGGCTACGGCGGGGAACATCCAGAACAACACAGTGTCCTTCCCTGCGCCGGTCCGGTGCGGCCGCACCCCGTACAACGACCCGGACGGCAAGGAAGGCGTCCACCAGATCGCCAACGCCGCCGCCGACCCTCCGATGAACAAAACCAGGGAATCCGTCATCCGGGCTTCCCCAACCCGGACGCGAGGTTCTTCTTCTGCAACTCGGCGGTTACCAGGCCGTCCACGCCCGCCTCCCGGTACAAGCTCCGGATCCGCTCCGACGCCGGTTCCGCCACCGGCTCCGGCCAGCCGCCCCCCTCCGGAAGCCTCCACAAACTCCTCGTTTCCAAACCCGCCTTCCCGTCCAAAGGCATCACCTCCGTCACGTCGGCTATCACCCGCTGCCGCTTCGCGTTCCGGCCCAGCCACACCAGCAAATGAACCCCCGCGCCTATCTGCGCCCGGGCGTATTCCTCCCCCGCGCCTTCCATCATCGCGTACGACACGATCTTCTCCACCACCCCGTTGCCGGGCTGGGAATGCAAAGTAGCCAAACATCCGCTCATTCCCGAAGACATCGCGTCCAGCAACGCCAACGTGCCCTCCCCACGGACTTCCCCCACCACCAGCTTCCCGGAGTTGGCCCGCTTCGCGTCCCGGATGTGATCGGCCATGGTATGCTTCCCCACCCCGTCCGTGTTCGCGTCCCTAGTCAACCGCTCATACGTGTTCTGATGCACCCCGTACTCCGCCAGCCGGAGCTCCGGGGTGTCCTCAATGGTGTCCACCCGCTCCGTGTCGTCCAACCCGGCCAGCAAAGCCTGGCAAAGTGTCGTCTTCCCGCCGCCCATCGTCGCCGCCACGATCACGTTCGCCCGCACCCCCCCGCAGATGGCCGTCTCCAAAACGGCGCACAACCGCTCATCGGCCAACTCCAAATCCGCCAACTTCACCGCCCCCGCCATATTCGACCGGAGAACCATATGCGCCGGAGTGACCACAAACCCCTCCGCGTGCAACCGCCACCTGGTCCCCACCCGAATGTCCAACCGGGGATACAAAGGATCGAACCGCACATGCTTGCTCATCGCCAAAAACCGGGCCGCGTCTATCAGCTCCTGCTCCGACCGGAAAGGCGAATCCCGGTACGAAGTCGTCTCATCGGAATGCGCCACCATCATCCGCTCCCCGCCCCGTATCTGATACTCCTCCACCCCCTCCTCCGCCATCAACTCCCGGAGCATCTCCTCCGCCCGCTCCTCCACCGCCGACACCCGCACCACCTGATCCGCCGCGTCCAACCGCCGCGGAGCCACCGCATACCCCGCCAACCGCCTGCCTATCTTCCGCATCACCCGCCGAGCCCGCCGCGACCCCGCCCCGTCCACCACCCGGAGAACCTCCACCAACTCCATCCGCCGAACGTCCCGGACGTTCTCCAACGGCTCATCCCGCACCGCCACCATCACCATCGGCACCTGATACCCCAACCCCCCGTCCAACCCCAGCAACCTCCGCACCCCCCCAACCGACCCGTCCCCCACGTACACCACCGCCGACGCCGACGAAGCCGCCCCCCGCAAAGACTCCCGGCTATCCGACCGGAGCAAAGACAACACCGTCCCCCGCCCCGCCATCCCCGCATCAGACGCGCTCTCCGCCAAATACACATCCCGCTCCCGCTCCAACACCCCCGCCATCAAATCCCCAATCACATCCCCCCGCACGCTCTCATCCAAAACCGGATCCGAAACCGCCAACAACACCGCAACTCACCCCGCCCGGAGCATCCACGGCTGCAAAACCGTCCCCGCCGGCAAATCCACCGCCGCCACCAAATCCCCCAACTCCTCCTCATCCACAAAAAACGCCGCCGCCCGCAACGGCAACTCCACCGCCACCGCCTCCCCCACCGACCCCGCAACCCAATCCCCCGCCGTCACCAACGCCAACGCCCCCGGCTCCGCCCCACCGCCCCGGCCGAAGAAAACCAGCAACACCGCAAACACCAACACCAACACCCCCGACGCCACCATCCTCCCCCGAACACCCACAGCCCCCGTAAGAAAATTCTGAAACATCCCCCAAACCCTACACACCCGCCGCCCGCGATGTCAAAAGTTATCCACAACCCCCGGCCCCCACCGGCCGAACCTTATCCACAGGCCGTCCGGCAAGGACAGACCCGCCCGCCGATTTAACGCCGCAAGTCCGGCAACCCGCAAGTGTCGATTTACTGTCAGCATCCGTTACATTTACACTTGACATAGTTAACTATGACTACTAACCTGCCCGCAAGCCCGCAAACAAGGACAGCCAAATGGCAAAACAGAGCCGATACACCATCACCCTCGCCGCCCTCATCGGCCTCCGGGAAGCCAAACACGACCAGAACCTCCCCACCGGGAGCGTCATCCTCAACGCCTACCACCGGCAACACACCCGCCTCGCCGCACCGCCCGCCCAACCCGTCCGACCCGAATCCAACGGATCCATAGGAGAAATCAAAGTCGGCGTAACCGCCACCATCAACGCCGCCGAAGCGGAACTCATAAAAAACGGAGCCTCCGACCTCGGATACCCCAACGTCAGCGCCTACGTAAACGACCTCCTCCTCGCCGACCTCAACATAGACCCCGCCCGCCTCCGCGTAACCAACCACCCCCCCGCTGATGGCTGACAAAACCGGCATCGAATGGACCCAGGCCACCTGGAATCCGACCACCGGATGCGACCGCGTCTCCCCGGGATGCGACAACTGCTACGCCCTCGCAATGGCGAAGCGCCTCCAAGCGATGGGAGCGGAGAAATACCAACGAGACGGCGACCCCCGCACCAGCGGACCAGGCTTCGGACTGACCCTCCACCCCGGAACACTGAACATTCCCCGCGCCTGGCGGAAACCGCGCGCCGTCTTCGTCGACTCCATGAGCGACCTGTTCCACAAAGACGTACCCCCCGACTACATCCGCCGCGTCTTCGCAACGATCGCCGACACCCCCCGGCACCAATACCAGCTGCTCACCAAACGCTCCCACCGGCTGGCCCGCCTCGCCCCGACGCTGAACTGGCCGGCCAACCTCTGGATGGGAGTAAGCGTAGAAACCGCCCGCTACAAACACAGAATCGACCACCTCCGCACAGTAAACGCGGCCATCAGGTTCATAAGCGCCGAACCATTGCTCGGCCCCCTCCCCGACCTGGATTTAAACGGCATACACTGGATCATCGCCGGCGGCGAAAGCGGCCCCCGAGCCCGGCCCATGCAACCCGGCTGGGCAACCGACCTCCGCGACCAAGCCGCCGCCAACCGGATACCCTTCTTCTTCAAACAATGGGGCGGACGCACCCCCAAAACAGGCGGCCGCCTCCTACAAGGCCGAACACACAACGAAAAGCCCAACCCCGCCGAACAACGGAAACAACATGTGCTCCCGTTGCCATAAACCCGACGATTTCTATCTAACCGCGGAGAACCGGGAAATCCGGTATCAGCGAGGGATGGCCGACTACCGCGACCGCCGGTTCTTTTCTCCCGTGTGGAACGACCCGGCATACCTCCAGGGATGGGCGTACGCCAGCGACAACGACCCGGATTGCCCTTCCGACCGGGGAGACGCGGAAACCCGCCCATGAGCGACCTGCGTAGCAAAGACGCACCCAACGGCTACGAACGCCGCCCCCCCACCGAGGAAGAACACCTGACCCATGCCCGGGAACAATTAGACCTCACCCGATGGAACACCGCTAACATCCGCCGCCACCTAGCCCTCCTCTACGGCCACAACGAAAACGAACCCGCCGGCCAACCCACGCCCCCCGGCGCGGCCGCCGCAACCTACCGGCAACTAGCCGCCGCCCGGAGAGAATACGCCCAACTGGAAGACAAAATGGCCGACTACCAAGACACCGAGGGATACCGCAACGACGCCACCGCCCGCCGCCAAGTCGCCGCCTACGAATACTCCGTCGCCGAATACGACCAAGCCATCGCCGAAGAACTAGAAACCGCCCATCCCCCCGGACTAGGCGGACAATAAAATGGCCGCCGAAACCGCCGCCGCCCCGCACCCGGAGGCAACCGAGACGGCGCAAACGCCGGGGCAAACCAGAATATACTACCCGCCGCCGCCCGGCGCCGAAGCCGGACAACCCGCCCGGCTCCAACAAGAACTCGCCGACATCCGACACGAGACGGCCGCCGTCCGCTTCCAACTAGCCCTCCTCTACGACCACAACGAAGACCCCCCACCCGCGGCCGCCGCCAGCAACCCCCACGCCCAACTAGCCGCCGCCCGGAGAGAATACGCCCGGCTGCTAGACGTGATGGCCGACTACCAGCAAACCGAAACCCAAAACAACGACAGCCTGTCAACCCGGTCAGCCGCCAACAACCAACGAGCCGCCGCCGACTACCACCGGGCCGCCGCCGAAGAACAAACCCGGCCAAACCGACTAAAATGACGCAAATGAGCGGCAGTCCCATGATCATCGGAGGCGCGTCCCTCCTGCTCCTAACAGCCTACTGGATAGCGACCACGCCGCCGCCGCTTCCGGCGGCAATACTATGGCCACTATTCACCCTCCTCGGAAGCCAGCTGATCGGAGTAGGCGCATACATCACCTACCTCCGCCGCCGAGACAAACGCCGCCGCACGGCCCCGACCGCCGAACCGCCCCGGCCGATGACCATGCGACACTTCCGGCAACGGTGGCTGAAATTCGAAATCTACTGCAACGTGGCTCTCCTCCTACTACTCGGCGGGGTCACGTCTCTGCTAACCCGGACTTCGCTAACGCTCACCCAAGCGATGTTCGCTTTACTTTCAACTTATGCGGGGTTCCTCCTAATCTCAAATCTCGCATTCCGCGCCTTTGTACACCGCGTCCTCCGCCATACCGACCCGGCCGACAACCGCACCGCCGCCAAGCCGCCGACCTAAACGACCCCCAATTTCTCCGTCACCGCAACCCGCGCTACCATTCCCCCACCCGGGAAAGGAGAAACCATAGCCAACCAAAACGTAGAAACCCGCATCCTAGATTTTCTCAAATCGTACAGCCGCGGCGACTTGGACGTCCTGACCGGCTACGTCAGCATATGGGGCCTCGCCTGGCTCCAACGGAACGCCCCCCGGCGGCCGACGCGTGTCATCGTCGGCGACCTCCGCGCCTACCGACTAGGGCTCGGCACCGCCGAGGAACGAGACCTCGCTACGGATTTCCTCAACCGCCCCGACACCGAACTCCTATGCTGGTACACCAAAAAACAAGCCAAAAACCGGACAGAAGACATCATGCACGCCAAAGCCTGGATCACCCGGAAAACCTGGCCGCAGAAACAGGCCATGCTCATCGGATCATCCAACCTAACCCAGCAAGGACTCCGAAACAACTTCGAACTAATGGCCGAAGCCCGCCACCAGGACATACGAAACCTCGTAGAACACTACGTAGACAACATGATAAAAAAATCCTACAACGCCGCCCCCCGCGTCGTCGAATACATCAACAACGGAGCGACGCGCACCCGCAAAAAAACAGTGAAAAAAACACCCGTACAAGCCGAACCGGATGAACGTCGAGTCGGAACCAAAAGGGGACAAACAACCCCGCTGACCAGTCAGACTACTTCCCCAAACTACAGCGGGATCATTACTCCACCAACGAACGGCGACGAACCGTTTGTGGGCTTGGAAGAAGCAACACAAGCTATCCGGTTGGCGGCGAGACGGGCGGGGATGACACCAGAGGAATTTATGAACACTTACAGAACATCACCCGCAGAACTACCTGAGAACGACCAAAAACGGCGGCAACGGAGCAGAAGAGACATCGGATGGTAAAGAACAACCTCCGCCGCGCTCATTTCCAAGCCCCCCGGCATAGCGGACAAACCAGATAGTATCCATCCGACAGGAACACCAAGAAAGGAAAATCAATCTTGGAGTTGTCCTCGTGGATAACACCATAGGGCGTAAACCGGGCTCCGCAGGCCTCGCATCTAGGACGCGTATCACCAAAGGCCATCACCGCCGCCGCTCACGACTCACGCGTAACCACCCTTCCCTTCTCTCCGGCGAAACCGCCGGTCTGTCACAGCCGCATGCTACAATCATGGGCAACATGGCGAAGACTCTCAAAACCCCGCGCAAGCCTTTGGGCCGGCCGCCCGGCACCGGCATGAACGGACACGACGGAACCCGCGTCGTCAGCGTCCGGTTGCACCCCTCCGACTACCAGAAGGTCGTCGAATACGGGCAGTCGCACGGCCTGGTCCCCTCCCAGTCCGTCCGCCGGATCATCAACGAACACCTCGCCTAAAACCGGGGGGTGTTCAAACCGCTTCCCGGACGACCTCGCATCCCGCAGGCTCCGGACCCGGAAACCGGACGCGCGCCGGCTCCGCCAACCCGTTGTCCCGCCGGAACTCCAAAACCCCATCCACCACCTCCCGCAACCGCCGGAGGACGTCCTCCCGGCTGTCGCCCTCCGCCACCGCCCCCGGCACACCCGGCACCCAGCCGCCCCAACCGGCACCGCCCGCGTCCGGAGGCTCCAAAACGCAGTCGAACATCGCCCGCCGCACCTTTCACCCCCCGGCCATAAGACGATCAGCCGCCGTAGAACACGCCGCCGCCGACCGGACGGCCTCCTCATGCCGGGACATGCACCACAGCACCGCATACGCAGAATAGCCGTCCCCCTCCCCGACCCGCCGGTACTGGCTGGCCAAACCCCGCCACCAAGCCGCCGCGTTCTTCCAATGAACCGGGGAACCCCGAAGACGGACACCCCCCGCCAGCCCCACCCGGCTCTCATAACAGCGAACAGCCCACAACGCCGCCCGCAACTCAGACAACCCCCACCCCCCTCCGTTCACACTATCGGTCGGCAACCGCACCCGGCATACCCTAGCGCACCCAACCAATCCGGAGCAATACCCAAACAAACGCCAAAGCGTATATCGCTCCCGCGCACACGAGCATCGCCCAGCAATACAACAACCGCCTCAACGGTTACTCCCTCTTCGGGTCGGGCGGGGCATACTCATAGTCACCGACCTGCCAGAACTGTTCGTGAGCAGGCTCCACCGCCACCTCCTCTGACCCTTTCAAATCGAGGACGCTGGCCATGCCCTCCGGTACCGTAACTTCGTCGTCCTCCAAGTAAACCTTCCCCCAGAACTCCGCCGCCCCGTCCATTCCTACTTCCAAGTGGTCGTCGTCCACCGGAAACGCCCCGTCATACACGCTGATTTCCATCGGTTCGCAACCGCAATCTTCCTCAAGGACATTACCCCACTGGTCCACATCGCATCTCGGCCAGCTCTCACCCCAATGCTCCGACTTGCAGTACCGCGGAGCTCCCACGCCCGCCATCCATTCCCGGATACGCTCCTCGCTGGTCTTGAAAAACCAGGCCAACGCCTCCACGGCGTTCAAAGCGCGGACTCTGAAAGAATGCTCCCCCAGCGTGGCCTCCGACACTCGGAACATGAACTTCGGCGGCCCCTTCGGCCGCACCGGATCCGGTCCGGCCTCCCACTTCCACGGACCCGCCGGATCGTACAAAACATCCAACGCGTCCCGCACCGCCTCCGTAGGCCAAGCCCACGGAAGAACCACCCCCGGCTCGAAGGAGCCGCCCGCCTCGCAGTCAGCCAACGCCACCCGCGCCAACCACGCCCGGTCTTCGCCCCCCGTCGCTAACCAGGCCGCCAACACCCGCGCGTCGCCCGTCCCCGCCGGAGGGACCGGCGACCCATCAGCTCCGAACTCCGTCCGGCCCGCTCCCACTACCGCCGCATCGAAACCTATAACGTTTCTCCTTTCACTACCGGCCCGACGCTCATGCTCTCTCTTGTACCGCACCGGTACTCAGGGGAACGCAACGACGCGGTCGTCCCATTCCATCCCTTGTAACGCACCGGGCAGAGGAACGCAACGATGCGATCGTCCCATTCCATCCGAGAGCCGCAACTCTGACAGGTCGGAATCTCGACATCCATCTCGATGTCCTTCGCCAACCTGCGGGCTTCATCCAACCGATCAAATCGGCCAGCGGCGGCTTCCAACTCCTCCAACGACACGGGACTGCCGGCAACCGCATGCACCTCCTCCTCCGACAAAGAAGCCCCCGCCAAATCGGGATTATCGGCCATCCGCCGGAGAACCTCGGCCGCCCCCGCACGGCCCTCCCTCTCTGCCGCGTCGGCCCACCCCCGCACATCAGCCGCCAACGACGGCGACTCCGGAGGGACATCCGGGTCAGACGGGGACACCGAACCGGCCGCTACCGGCTCCGGGGAAATGAACGAAGACATAGGCGATTCCTCCTGTTGTTACGTTTTTGCCTGCCCCCCACTATAGCCGCCCCGTAAAAACCCGTCAAACCACAACCCGAAAACAACCGCCCCCGGCCGGATGGTAAAATAACACCCGGCCCCGCCAGCGTCGGCGGCTGTTACGTTTTTGCCTAAGCGTTTCCCCCCCGACGCTGCGGAGGCCACCACCCCTCCTACCCCGGCGACAGCCTCCGCACTCGGCGTTCCTCGGCCTGCTCAGCCCTCCGCCGCGTCCTAACCGAAACCCAACCACGGCCGGGAACCGCCCGTGTATGCCTTCTACGGCCGCCTTTGCGGAACCGAGTCCGCGAACGAGATCTCATGTTCTCTCCTTTCTCGCCGCCCTCCAGCAGAGCATCCCCGCCCACCCGTAATTACTAAATCCTCCGGTTTTGAATTACACCAGTGTAACCTGTCGCGCGCAAGCAGTTGGAATACACCGGCGGCCGAACTATCCGTAACGGGCGTTATCGGACACGTGGGCCGCCAGCGGGGAGCACCGAACTGGCAGACGGTATTCGGGCGGCGGAGGCGGCACCTCGGTTGGGTTTGGTGGTAGAGTCGGCGTGGCGGCCGCAAAAAATCGGCCTGGATGGAGAAAGGGATGGCAAGATGCGCAGTCATGAAGTTGACTATCAGGTGTACGGGGACGACATGCAGTTCGTGGAGGTGGCCTTGGACCCCGGCGAGACGGTGATCGCCGAGGCGGGAGGCATGATGTTCTGCGAACCCGACATCGCTTTTGAGACCCGCTTGGGGGACGGTTCCCAACCCAAGCAAGGGGCATGGGGGAAACTGAAGTCGGCGGGCAAGCGGGCCATCACCGGCGAGTCGCTGTTCCTCACCCATTTCACCAACGGCGGCGGTTCCTTGCGCAAAGTGGCGTTCGCCGCTCCCTATCCGGGCAAAATCATCCCCCTCAACCTGGGACAGCTGGGCGGGCGCATCATCGCCCAGAAGGACGCCTTCCTGTGCGCGGCCATGGGCACCAAACTGGACATAACCTTCAACCGGAAATTGGGAACCGGCCTGTTCGGGGGCGAAGGTTTCATCCTGCAGAGCATCGAAGGGGACGGGATGGCTTTCCTGCATGCGGGGGGAACCATCGTAGAACGCCATCTGCAAGGGGAAACCCTGCGTTTGGACACCGGATGCCTAGTGGCATTCGAACCCCAGATCGACTACTCCATCGAACGGGCCGGCAACCTGCGCACCATGGTGTTCGGCGGCGAAGGCCTGTTTGTGGCCACCCTCAACGGAGCGGGGCGGGTGTGGTTGCAGTCCCTCCCCTTCAACCGGCTGGCCGACCGGGTGGTGCGCAACTTGCAACCGGGAGGATCGGACGGGGAAGGCTCCCTGATCGGGGGAATTTCCAACGTATTCAGCAGGTGACCGGCGACGGGGCCCGCCCGCCGTGCGGAAGGTATAGGTCGGGTCAGGCCCGGTCCAAATTGAGGGAAGCCGAGTTGATGCAGTAACGCAGACCGGTCGGTTGCGGGCCGTCCGGAAACACATGCCCCAAATGCGTTCGGCACTTGCCGCACCGCACCTCGGTGCGCACCATCCCGTAACTGCGGTCGGTCGCCTCCTCCACCGGCGCCCCCTCCATCACATCGTAATAGCTGGGCCAACCGGTGCCCGAGTCGTACTTGGTTTCGCTGCTGAACAAAGCAACGTCGCAACCGACGCACCGGTAGACGCCCTCCTGCTTGGCGTCCCAGTATTCCCCCGTGAAGGGGCGCTCCGTTCCCCCCTGCCGCGCCACCCGAAACTGCTCGGGCGTCAAACGCTCCCGCCACTCGGCTTCGGTTTCGGGAATCCCGCTCATCTCGCCTCACCTCCCGGTAGGGACCGTTTGCGCGCCTTGTCGCGCCTTTAGTCTAACTCCATCCTAATATAGGGTAGTTTTATATAGTCATAGAGGGGGCGTTACAGCCTGCCGCAATACGGAAAGGCGATCCCGATGGACGAAAACCTATCCACTCCCCTGGAACCAGCCGAGGAGCCCTCCTCTCCGGACGAGGCGGATGGCTCCCGCGACCCGGAGCAGACCGCCGAGGCGCCCGCCCGGCGCACCGGATGGATGTACGCCTTGGCCGGGGCGGTGTCGGCCGGAGCGGCCCTGGGGATATCGGAGCTGATATCCGGTTTCAACCTGTCCGTCCCCTCGCTGGTGCTGGCGGTGGGCAACGCCTTCATCGATATCACGCCGGCCTGGCTCAAGGACTGGGCGGTGGACGTGTTCGGGGCCAACGACAAAAACATCCTGATCGGCGGAATGATCGCGGTCACCCTCCTCTTGGGCGGGGCCGTGGGAATGATCGCCCGTCGTCTCCCGTGGATCGGAGCGGCCGCCTTCGCCGCCTTCGGCGCGCTCGGTTTCTGGTTGGGGATCGAAACCCCCTTGGCCGGAACCGCCCTCACCGCGGTTTCGGCTGCGGCCGCGGCCGTAAGCGGGTTCTCCTGCCTGCTCATACTGCGCTGTCTGATTGAAAAGGGAAATATCCCCGGCCGACCCTCGCTGACCGACCCCGCCCTGCTTTCCTCCGCCGGACGGAGGAACTTTCTGGCCGGGACGGCCGGGGCGGCGGCCATCGCCGCCGGGTCCGCCGTCTTGGGACGAACCTGGACGGAACGTTCCCGCATCCGGGTCGCCACCCGCGAAGAAGTCGCCCTGCCCGGGGCCTCCGAGCCGATCCCCGACCCTCTCCCCTCTCAAATCTCCTCCGCCGCCGGCGTCTCCCCCCTGATCACCCCCATAGAAGAGTTTTACAAGGTGGATACCGCCTTGGGTATTCCGGCGGTGGACCTGGACTCCTGGGCCCTTTCCATGACCGGCCTGGTGGACCGTCCCTTGCAACTCACTTACGAGCAGATAATGTCCCAACCGATGGTGGAGCGCTACATCACCCTGGCCTGCGTCTCCAACCGGGTGGGAGGGGAGCTGGTGGGAAACGCCAAATGGCTGGGCATACCGTTGCGCACCCTGGTGGAGGAAGCGGGAGTGCGGCCGGAGGGCACCCAGCTGATCGGCCGTTCGGTGGACGGGTTCACGGTCGGCTTCCCCACCGAGGCCGTATTCGACGGCCGGGAGGCATTATTGGCGGTGGGAATGAACGACCAGGCCCTGCCTTTCAAGCATGGGTTCCCGGCCCGGCTGGTGGTGTCCGGACTGTACGGATACGTATCGGCCACCAAATGGCTGTCGGAGATCGAGTTCGCCCGCTGGGAGGACTTCGACGCCTATTGGGTTCCCCGGGGATGGGCCAAAGAAGCCCCGATCAAAACCCAGTCCCGCATCGACTATCCCCGACCCGGCCCGGTGGACGCCGGACCGGTCACCATCGCCGGCGTAGCCTGGGCCCAGTCCCGGGGCATTACCCGGGTGGAAGTGGCGGTGGACGACGGGCCCTGGCGGGAAGCGCAACTGCCCGACGAGTTGAGCATCGACTCATGGCGGCAGTGGAGCGTTGAAGAAACCCTGTCCCCCGGAAGGCACCGGATTATGGTGCGGGCCGCCGACGACTCCGGGGAATTCCAAACCGCGGAAAGAACCCCGGTGCGCCCCGACGGGGCCACCGGCTACCACACCATCGACGTCAACGCCGCCTGACCCCGCGGTCCGGGGCGATCAGGGGCGATCAGGACCCGGCCAGGGCGCTCAAAATCTCCTCGGAGATGTCGAAGTTGCCGTACACCTCTTGGACATCCACCAGGTCATCCAGGGCGTCCACCAAACGCAGCACCCGTCCCGCCTTGCCGGAGTCCAAAGCGACGGTGGCGGCCGGAAGCCGGGTCACCTCCGCCGACTCCACCGCCAGCCCGGCCTGCTCCAACGCGGAGGAAACGGCCCCGAAATCAGCCGGGGCGGCTATCACCTCGAACTGGTCGCCGCTGGGCCGCACATCCTCGGCCCCCGCCTCCAGCGCGGCCAGAAAAATCTCCTCTTCGTCGCCGGATACCAATACGTACCCTTTCTGGGTGAACAAGTAGGAGACGGAACCGGGTTCGCCCAGGGCGCCGCCGAAGCGGGTGAAGGCGGAGCGCACCTCGGAGGCGGCCCGATTGCGGTTGTCGGTCAGCACCTGCACGAACAGGGCCACTCCCCCCGGCGCGTACCCTTCGTAAAAAATCTCCTCCAGGCTCTCCCCCGCCATCTCCCCGGTCCCCCGCTTGACGGCCCGTTCGATGTTTTCTTTGGGAACCGAGGCGGCGCGGGCCTTGTCGATGGCGGCGGACAGCACCGCGTTGCCCGCCGGGTCCCCCCCGCCGTTGCGGGCGGCCGCTTCGATGGCCCGGGTCAGTTTGGAAAACAACTTGCCGCGGGCCGCGTCCTGACGTCCTTTGCGGTGTTTGATGTTGGCCCATTTGGAATGTCCGGCCATTCAAACCTCCCCGGTCGCCTTCCCATCCTCCCCCATCATATCGACCGCCAGCTCGTGCAACCGCCCGTCGCCCGTCAATTCCGGATGAAAAGCCGCCGCCAGGATCCGCCCTTGTCGCACCAGAACCGGCCCGCCCGCGTGTTCGGCCAGCACCTCCACCCCCTCCCCCGCCGCCTCCACCTTCGGGGAACGGATGAACACCGCCCGCAACGGCTCCCTCCAGCCGGCGACGTCCACATCGCATTCGAAGGACTGGTTTTGCCGTCCGTAGGCGTTGCGCCGCACGGTGATGTCCAAAACCCCCGGCCGGGGCCCGGCCCCGTCCAACACCCGGGCCGCCAAAAAAATCATCCCGGCGCAGGTGCCGAACACGCCCATCCCCTCCTCGATCCGGGCCCGCAACGGGTCGATCAGCCCGTAGCGGGAGGCCAGCCGGCTGATGGCGGTCGACTCCCCGCCCGGAATGACCAGCCCGTTCACCTTTTCCAGATCGGAGGGGGTGCGCACCTCCATGGTCCGCATCCCGGCCGCGGCCAGGGCCCGGCGATGCTCGCGCACATCCCCCTGCAGGGCCAGCACCCCGGCCACGGCGGATGACCTGCGTCCGGCGGCGGCCGCGCCGTCCATTTGGCGCTACCAGCCCCGTTCCTGCATCCGTTGCCGGTCGGGGATGGCCTCTATTTCGATGCCGACCATCGGCTCGCCCAGATCGCGGGACACCTTGGCCAGTATGTCCGGG
This sequence comes from Candidatus Spongiisociaceae bacterium, assembly GCA_965243835.1. Taxonomy (GTDB): domain Bacteria; phylum Actinomycetota; class Acidimicrobiia; order Spongiisociales; family Spongiisociaceae. The sequence goes on along the minus strand of OZ251578.1, from coordinate 1,481,902 downwards.
TCCCGGTAGAAGGTGACCGCCTCCGCGATGGCCCGGGCCCGTTGCTGCGGGTCGCCGCTTTTGAAAATGCCCGAACCGACGAACACCCCGTCGCACCCCAGTTGCATCATCAGGGCGGCGTCGGCCGGGGTGGCGATCCCGCCCGCCGCGAAGTTCACCACCGGCAACGCCCCCCGGTGCGCCGTTTCCCGCACCAGTTCCGGCGGGGCGCCCAGCTCGCGGGCCAAAGCGGGCAAATGCTCCTCCTCCCGGGAGCGCGCCCGGAGTATCTCCTCGTTCATGCGCCGCATATGGGTCACCGCCTCCACCACGTTGCCGGTGCCCGGTTCCCCTTTGGTGCGGATCATCGCCGCTCCCTCCCCGATGCGGCGCAACGCCTCCCCCAGGTCCCGGGCGCCGCACACGAAGGGGGTGGTGAACGCCCGCTTGTCGATGTGATGCGTCATGTCGGCCGGGGTCAGCACCTCCGACTCGTCGATGTAATCCACCCCCAGGCTCTGCAGAATCTGCGCCTCCGCAAAATGCCCGATGCGGGCCTTGGCCATCACCGGAATGGTCACCGCCTCCATTATCTCCGTTATCCGGGCCGGGTCGGCCATGCGCGCCACCCCGCCGTGGGCGCGAATATCGGCCGGCACCCTCTCCAGGGCCATCACCGCCACCGCCCCCGCCTCTTCGGCGATGCGGGCCTGTTCGGCGGTGACCACGTCCATGATCGCCCCGCCCTTGAGCATTTCGGCCAAACCCCGTTTAACCCGGTCGGTGCCGACTGCGCTTTCCCGCCCCGTATCCAATTCTTTATCCACCGTGGCTTGCTCCTCGTCGCCGCCTGTTTCCCCGATGTTACCAGCATCACAACGCCCCCCTGATGCCGGCTCTTCGGATTAGGGGTTTCCTGCCCGGCCCGCGGGGGGGGTTGCGCCGCTCCGCCCGGGCGCCCCTCAGCCCCGCTCCAGGGCCCGTTGATACAGATCCAGATAGAGGGCGACTACCTTGTCCCAGGAGAAGTCCTCCGCCCGGAGGGAGGCGGCCGCCGCCAACCGTTCCCGCAACCCGTCGTCGGTCAGCGCCCGCACCAGGGCCCGCACCAGATCCCGCCGGTCGCCGGTGCGGAACAGCAACCCCCCGCCTCCCAGCACATCGGCGAAAGCCCCCAAATCGGAAGCCACCGCCGCGCATCCGGCCGCCATTCCCTCGACTAGGGAGATTCCGAAACTTTCCCCGCCCCGGTTGGGCGCGCACAACACCCCGCTCCCGGCCAATACGGCCCGTTTGCGCTCCTCCGACACCCTCCCCAAATACTCCACTCCCGGCATTTCCGGTTCCGCGCCGCCCCCCATTATCACCAACCGGGCATCCGGGACCCGCCGCCGGACGGCCGGCCAGGCGTCCAACAGCATATCCCGCCCCTTGCGCGGGTCCGGGCGCCCGATGAAGGCCACCTGACGGGGAAAACGCCGCTCCCCCGCCCGAAACGATTCCACATCCAACCCGTTGGGTATTATCTCCGCCCCCAGGCCCATTTCCTCCGTCGCCCTCCGGGCGGTGGGGCTGACGGCCGAGACGGCCGCCCCGGACAGCAGGCGGCGCAAACCCGGTCCGGCCCAGCGGTACAGACGGCGCACCGTTCGGGAAGGGTCGGCGTGAAAGGTGACCGCCCGGGGCCGGTCGGCGCGCAAGGCGGCCCAGCCCACCGCCGGGACCAGGGGCTCGTGAATATGCGCTACGTCCGCCTCCTCCACCGCCTCCCGCACCCGGCGGAAAACCAACGGGGAAAGGGCCACCGGAGCCGCCGACCGGTTGACCGGAACGCGCACCCATCGTCCGGCGTCCGCCTCGCCTTGCGCCGGATCCCCTCCCGGACCCGTCACCCGCACCCGGTGACCCGCCTCCCGCAACCGCCCGGCCAGGCCCCGCACCTGCGCCTGCACCCCGCCCGGCTCGGTCAGGGAATAGGGCGAGACCAGGGCGATTTTCACGCCCGTTGCCCTTCCAGAAAAGCGCGGTCGGAGGGCCAGTTGGGCTGCACCAGGTGCCACTGCTCGGGAGCCGTCCGGATGAAATCCTCAAACCGGCGGGCCAGCTCCGCCGTTACCGACTCCGCATCCGCCTCCCGCGGGGTGGGCACCGGAGGGCCGATCACCGCCCGGTGGCCGCGGCCCGACCTGAAAAACATCGCCACCGGCAACAACATGGCCCCGGTGCGCAACGCCAGGGCGGCCGGGCCGGCGGGCAGCACCGTCTTCTCTCCGAAAAAATCCACTTCCACCCCCCGCCCGGTCATGTCCCGGTCGGCCACCAACGCCAAAACCCGTCCCGGACGCAACGCCTCCGTCAGTTTGGGCAGGGTGCGGCGCCCCTCCGCCAAAATTATCTCGATGGAAAGGGAGGCCCGCAGGCCGATAAACCAGTCGGTGACCAACCGGTTGTCCAAGGCCTCGGCCACCGCCGTAATTTCCACCCCGGCCGTCTCGGTCAGGGCGCCCGCCATTTCCCAGTTGCCCAAATGGGGCAGGGCGGCCAGGATGGGAACCCCCCCGGCGATCGCCTCCCGCACATGCTCCATTCCCTCCACCTGCATGTGACGGCGTATCCCTTCTATCCGGCGGGGCCGGAACCAGAAAGTTTCCGCCCAGTAGCGTCCGTAGGAGGCGAACATGGCCCGCGCCCCGGCCCGCGCCCGGGCCGCTTCCTCCGCCGTTTCCCCCCGGCCGTCCGCATGTCCCCCCCGCGCCCGCCGGGCGTGGCGCAAGGCCATCTCCTTGCGCTCCCCCGCCCACAGCCAGGCCGTCCTCCCCGCCGCCTCGCCCAACCGCCGGGCGGCCGTCTCGGGCAACAGGCCGAACAAACCTGCTCCCAGCCGGTAAGCCATATATACGAGCCGGTCGGTCACTTGCCCAGTTGGCGCCAGGTTTTGCTGAAACGTTGCAGAACGGTGATCCAGGTCAGGACGGCCATCAGCCACAGCATTACCGTAACCTGATTGAACAAAAACCCGGCGGTGAACAAGATAACCCGTTCCGCCCTCCCCATTATCCCCCCCCGGCCGTCGGCGCCGGTTTCGGCCGCTTTGGCCCGCAGATAGGAGGTGAGCAGGGCCGCGCCCAGGCTGAGCACGCACAGCACCACCAGGGCCGGGTCGCCTTCGGCCGGAGATCCCCGGGAGGTCAGCCAGAAGGCGCACGCCCCGAACATGGCCGTCTCCCCCAAACGGTCCGACACCGAATCCACCAACGCCCCCCGGGCGGAGACGGTGTTGGTGGCCCGGGCCACCGTGCCGTCCAGTCCGTCCAGGGCCGACCCGCCCAGGATGATCAAGGCCCCGCCCGCCGTCCACCCGTTCGCCAACAGCCCCGACCCGCCCAGGGTGATGATCAGCCCCCCCAACGTGAGATGAATGGGACGCAACCCGAGGCGGGCCAGCCCCCGGCCGAGCGGGGCCACGATCGCCTCGATGTATTTTTGGGCTCTAAGTTCAATCACCCTGGGGACTCCTCGAGCGGGGCCATACGCGAACATCGCATACCGCCGCCCCACTACACTGCTATGGCAGGATACCCAATCGGAGGGAAATCGGAGGGAACTATGACACCGGAGAAGACGCGCAACGTGGGATTGTTCGGCCACGGCGGTGCGGGCAAGACCTCCTTGGCCGAAGCCCTGCTCTATTACGCGGGCCAAACCGACCGGGTGGGCTCCGTGGAAGCGGGCAACACGGTTATGGATCATGAGCCTGAAGAAATAGAGCGCGGCACCTCGCTCAGCCTCGGCATTGGATCTTTTACGCACAACGGTTACCGAATCAACCTGATCGACTCCCCCGGCTACGCCGATTTCATAGCCGACGCCCTCGCCGCCCTGCGGGCGGTGGATCTGGCCCTGTTCGTAGTGTCGGCGGTGGACGGGGTGGAAGTGCAAACCGAGTTGCTGTGGCAGGCGGCCGCCGCCGAAGGAATTTCCCGGGCGGTGTTCATCAACAAACTGGATCGCGACCGGGCCTCGTTCAGCCGCACCTTGACCGGGTTGACCGGCGCCTTCGGGAAACGGATCGCCCCCGTTCAAGTCCCCATCGGCGAAGAGGATTCCCTGTCCGGCATCGTGCGGGTGGTGAGCGACCGCGCCTACCGCTACGACGGCTCCGACCCCCGCGGCGAGCAAACGGAGGCCCCCGAATCGGTGACGGCCGCGGTGGAGGAAGCCCGCACCGCTTTGGTGGAGGCGGTGGTGGAGACCGACGACGAACTGTTGGAAGCCTATTTCGAGGGGGTGGAGCCCTCCCGGGAGAAGATGGTGGAGGTCATCCACGGGGGAATGATCGCCGGTGATATTTTCCCGGTGCTGGTCGGGTCGGCCTCCGCCCTGATCGGCGTCGACACCCTGGTGGATTTCGTCGTCGATTTCGGCCCGTCCCCCTTGGAGAGGAACATGCCGCCCGCGGAGGGCGGGGACGTACAGCCGGATCCGAACGGGCCGGCGACGGCCTACGTGTTCAAAACCTCCGGGGACCAATACGTGGGAAGGATCAACACTTTCCGCGTTTTCTCCGGTTCGTTTGGGCCGGAGGCGGTGCTGGAAACCAACCGGGGGGACAAAATTAAAATGTCCAGCCTGTTCAGCGTCTTGGGCAAAGAGCATCGGGATTTGGAGCGCGTAACCACAGGCGGCATCGGCTCGGTGGCCAAACTGGAAACGGTGAAAGCGGGCGACACCCTGCGGGAGCCGGGCTCGGAGACGGTGATCGCCCCCGTCCGCATGCCCCGCCCGGTGCACGAGGTGACCGTCTCCCCCCGTTCCAACCAGGATGAGGATCGTCTGTCCACCGCCCTGGGCCGGGCGCAGGAAGAGGACCCGACCATAGTGGTGGAGCGGCGGCCGGAGACCAAAGAAACGGTGGTAGCCGGACTGGGGGAAGCCCATGTCAACGCCACGCTGGCCCGGGTGGCGCGCCGTTTCGGGGTGGAGGTGGACACCGGAATCCCCAAGGTGCCCTACCGGGAGACCATAACGGGTTCGGCCGACGTGGAAGGCAAGCACAAGAAGCAGTCGGGCGGACGCGGCCAGTTCGGGGTGGCCTATGTCCGGTTCGCCCCCGGCGAGCGGGGCCAAGGCTACGAGTTCATCGACGAAATCAAAGGGGGTTCCATCCCCCGCAACCTGATACCGGCCGTGGACAAGGGCATCCGGGAGGCGCTGGAGCGGGGAATACTGGCCGGCTACCCGGTGATCGACGTGCGGGCCACCGTCTACGACGGCAAATTCCATTCGGTGGACTCCGACGAGTTGAGTTTCCGCATGGCGGGCATCATGGCGGTGCGGGCCGCGGTGGATGATCTGCGCCCCACCATTTTGGAGCCGATCGCAACCGTGCAGGTGCGGGTTCCCGAAGAGTATATGGGGGATGTGATCGGCGACATCAACTCCAAGCGGGGCCGGGTGCTGGGCATGGACGCCGAAGGCGGGGGCCGGGTGCTGTCGGCGCAGGTTCCGCTGGCCGAGATGCAACGGTACTCGGTCGATCTGCGTTCCATGACCGGCGGCCGGGGAACCTTTGAAATGGAGTTTTCCCACTACGAACCCGCCCCTCCGCAGGAGGTGCAGCGAATAACCGCCGCCCGGGAACGGGAATAAGGAGGTTCCCATGAGCGAGGAACCCAACATCTCCCATCCCCAATCCGGCGCCGTGGCTGAGCTGAAACCCGCCGGCGGCCCCCCGGTGACCCTGCCGATAATGACGGGAACGGAAGGCGAGCGGGCCATCGACATTTCCGGTTTGCGGAGCGTCGCCGGCCTCACCACCCTGGACCCCGGCTACGGAAACACCGCGGAAACCGTCAGTTCCATAACTTATCTGAACGGCGAACAGGGGACGCTCCGCTACCGGGGATACGCGGTGGAGGAGCTGGCCGGGCACGCCGGGTTTCTGGAAGTGGCCTACCTGCTGGCCGTAGGCGAGCTTCCCTCCGCGCCGCAGTTGGAACAGTACCGGGAGTTGACGGCCCGCAACGCCCGCGCCCTGCCCGTATTGGAGCGGGCGCTGTCCGCAATGCCCCCCCGCATCCATCCCATGCAAGGATTGGCGTCCGCCGTGTTGTCGCTGGAGGCTTGCTACGCCGACTCGCGGGAAGCGGTCGCCGAGGGGGGCGACTGGCTGAATATGGTGCGGCTTTTGGCCCAGGCTCCGGTGATAGCCGCTCATTTATACCGGGCGGGGGCCGGATTGCGGCCGGTCCCCTCCCGTCCCGAACTCGGTTATGCGGCCAACCTGCTCCACATGATGTTCGCCCCCGCCGACGACCCGGACTCCTACCGGGTGGACCGGGCCCACGCCCGCATTATGGAAATACTGCTGATACTGCATGCCGACCACGGACAGAACCTTTCCACGTCGGCGGTGCGGCTGGTCGGTTCCGGGCGGGCCACCCTCTTCTCGTCCATCTCCGCCGGCATTCTGGCCCTGTCCGGTCCGTTGCACGGCGGGGCCAACCAGCGGGTGGTGTCCATGCTGGAGGAAATTCAGCAACAAGGCGGAGACGCCGGCCGTTACATCGCCCGCGCCAAAGACCGGGACGACCCGTTCCGGCTCATGGGATTCGGACATCGGGTGTACCGCAACGTGGACCCGCGGGCGGCCCTGATCAAATCCCACGCCCAGAACCTGTTGCGGGGGACCGAAGACCCTTTGCTGGAGTTGGCCGTCCGGTTGGAATCCGAGGTTTTGGCCGATGAATATTTCATCGAACGGCGCATCTACCCCAATGTGGATTTCTACTCGGGGATCATCTATCGGGCGCTGGGGTTCCCGCCCGACATGTTCACGGCGCTGTTCGCTTTGGGGCGGCTTCCGGGGTGGCTGGCCCAATGGCGCGAAATGACGATGGACCCCTCCTCCCGCATCCAACGCCCCCGCCAGCTGTACCGGGGGGCGCCCCGGCGGCCTTTCCCCTCCCGCCCCGACCGGTGATGGACGGCATCCGCATCCCGGAGGAGGCGGCCGCCGCCTCCGGCGTACCCGAAGATCTGGATTCCAGCGTCCTCGGGCCCTACCGTTTTCCCTCCCCGGAACGCCGGGCGACGGCCGGAGTCATCTACCTGGCGGCGGCCGGACTGTCCGCTTTGGCGGCGCTGGCCGACCTGTCCACCGGGTTCTGGGCGTTGGCCCTGGCATTAATCGCGCTGGCCGGCTACCATTTTCAGACCGCCTGGCCGCTGGCCGTCGAGCAGGAGCAGGCCTTGGCGGCCGCCGCGGTCCGCGCCCCGTTCACGGTAGGGCACGCCTCGGCCGCCCTCACGTTCGTCGGTTGGCGCAGCCGTCCGGTGTGGAACGTGATCCTCTACTCGGCCGAAGACCCCCCCGAACGCCGGGCACTGATCCGCCTCTACGCAACCGATGGCCGGCCCTTGGGCGACCCCTACTTGGAGAACCTGACCCCGCCCTCCTCCCCCGCCTGAAAACAACCCCCTTCTTTTTCCATGCAATCCGGGTTATGTTGGTTTATATGATTTACCTGCGCCTACTCGCCCTCCGGCACGCGGCCACGCACCTCCTGCGGTCCCTGCGCCCTCCCCGGTCTCAAATCCCGTTGCCGAAGCCGATACTCGAGCAGTCCGCCCACCCGGCAAGCGTCGGCGATCTGCTGGAAAAGGCGGAGCGCGAAAGGCGCGAGTTGCTGGAAATGTCCAAGGCGCTGGACCGCAAGTTGCTGGCGGTGATCACCGCGGGCGGGGTGTACGCCGCCCTGCTGGTATCCGTTCGCGACCTGATTCCCGGCCCGGCGGCGGGAGCGGCCGGCATAATCGCAGTGGCCGGGATCGTATTAGCGTACCGGGCTTGGCGCCCCAACCCGTTGCTCGCAATGACCACCCACTTGTTAGTGGAATATATAATGAAAGACCCTGATAGTCTAAAACTGGTACTTATCAACGTGTACGTTGCGACCAATCAGCAACTGTACGTTCTTAACGAGTGGAAGGCGCGGCTTTTCGCCCGTTCCTCTACCTGGGTTTCCGTCGGTTCCGTTACAACCCTGCTATTATCCGTTTGGGGAGGCCTGCTATGAAATCGGAAAACAGCCCACCGGACGGTGCATCGCCGTCGCTTCCACCGGACCCCGGTCCGCAACCGTGCGCCTGTTGCGGTTGCGCCTGTTGCGGTGATACGCCCCGCCGACAGAGCGAACTTATGTCAGTCAAACTGACCTTGGAGGAAGTAGAAGAAATTATCCACGCATCGTTGCGATACGTACATTTTTGAAAAGCCGCCGATGCGCCGTACCCGCCGGGTCAACGGGGGGGCGCGGATTCGGCGGCCAGGGCCGCTACCGCCTCGGCCAAGGGAGTTCCCCTGACTTCGCCTCCCTCTCCCCGGCGCCGCAACCCGACCGTCCGTTCCGCCGCGTCCCGGTCCCCCGCCACCAGCACGGCGGGTATTTTGGACACCAGAGCCTCCCGCACTTTCTCCCCCAACTTGCCCGACCCGGCGGCGGTTTCCACCCGCACTCCCCGCTCCCGCAACAGGCCGGCCGCCTCCCCGGCGTATTCCAGGTGGCGGTCGGCCACCGGAATCACCTTGGCCTGCACCGGGGACAGCCAAGTGGGCAGGGCCCCCGCGTAATGCTCCAGCAATACGCCTATGAACCGCTCCACCGACCCGAACTTGGCGGAGTGGATCATCACCGGCCGCTCCCGTCCGTCGGCGGGGGTCGCGTATTCCAGTTCGAACCGTTCCGGCAGGGAAAAGTCCGCCTGGATGGTGGACATCTGCCATTTGCGTCCGATGGCGTCCCGAATGTGCACGTCGATTTTGGGACCGTAGAAGGCCCCTTCCCCCTCCGCCGTCCGGTAGGGAATCCCGGCGGCGCGCAGGGCTTCCTCCAACGACAGCTCGGCCAGCTCCCACAAAGACGCCTCCCCCACCCATTTTTCCGCGGGACGGGTGGACAGCTCGGCCTGGAAATCGTCAAATCCGAAGTCCCGCAACAGGTCCAGCACGAACCGCAAATGCATCTGCAACTCCTCCCCCACCTGGGAGCGGGTGCAAAACGTGTGGGAGTCGTCCTGGGTGAAGCCGCGGGCCCGCAACAACCCGTGTATCACCCCCGACCGCTCGTACCGGTACACCACCCCCAACTCCGACAATCGCAGGGGCAACTCCCGGTAGGAGCGGGCCCGGGAGCGGTAGATAAGGACATGGAAAGGGCAATTCATCGGCTTCACCCGGTACTCGTCCGCCCCCTGCCCGTCCCGCAACTCCATTCCCGGGTACATATTCTCGCTGTAGAAATCGAGATGCCCGGATGTCTCCCACAGTCCGGCCCGGGCCAAATGCGGGGAGCACACGAACTCGAACCCGAACTGCTCGTGGATGCGCCTGCTGTAATCCTCCACCTGTTTGCGCAACATGCCCCCTTTGGGATGCCACAGGGCCAACCCGGGACCCAGCCGGCGGGGAAAGGAGAACAAGTCCAGCTCCCGTCCCAAACGGCGGTGATCCCGCTTTTCCGCCTCCTCCAACCGGGTCAAGTACTCCTCCAAGGCCCGCTTGGACTCCCAGGCGGTTCCGTAGATGCGCTGCAACTGCGGACGCTTCTCGTCCCCCCGCCAGTAGGCCCCGGCGGAACGCAGCAGTTTAAAGGCTTTCAGGCGGCCGGTGGAGGCGATGTGGGGACCCCGGCACAAATCGACGAACCCGTGATTGCGGTACACGGATACAGACTCGCCCTCGGCCGCCTCCATATGGTCGGCGGGTTGCGCCTCCCGGATGATCTCCTGTTTGTAGGGATGGTCGGCGAACAGTTCCAACCCCCGCTCCCGGCTCATCTCCTCGCGCGCAAAGGGCTGGTCGGCGGCGATGATCCGTTCCATTTCCCTCTCGATCGCCTCCAAGTCCCCGGGGGTGAAGGAACGCCCGATGTCGAAGTCGTAGTAGAAACCGTCGGTGATGGCGGGACCGATGGCGAAGGTGGCCCCCGCAAACAGGTTGAGCACCGCCTGCGCCATAATATGAGCCGCCGAATGGCGCAGGACGGAGCGCCCCTCCTCGCTGCCTGCGGTGAGCACGGCGAACTCCCCGTCCCCGGGCAACGGGCGATCCAGGTCCAGCGGAATCCCGTCCAGGGAGACGGCCACCGCCGCCGCCTCCAGGCGCGGACCGATGGCCCGGGCCGCTTCCCGGCCGGTGACTCCGGACGGATGACGGGCCAAGCTCCCGTCCGGCAATGTCAGCTGAATGCTCATCTTCCCCATCAACCGGTTTTCAGGCGTCGTTGTCCGCCGACGCGGTCCAGCGATAAGCCCGATCGGTGTGTTCGGTGGTAAATCCCAAGCCGCCGTACAATCCTATCGCGGGCGCGTTGTCGGAATCGACGTAGAGCATGGAGGCGGCCGCCCCCCGGCGCCGGGTCAGGTAATCCAAGCCGTCCAACGTAACCGCCCGGCCCAGGCCCTGTCCGCGAAAGGCCGGGTCCACCGCCAAGGCGTACACCTCTCCCACCGTCTGGCCGGGGCGGAACGTTCCCGGCGGATGCACCTTGGTCCAGTTGAAGGCCGCCAAGGCGTCCCCCGCCCACAGGGTGCGCAACCCTTCGGCGTCGAACCAGTCCATTCCCAGGCGCACTTCCAGATCGCGGGGGGTCCAGGCGCCCTGTTCGGGATGACCGGTGAAAGCCCGATTGTTGACCGCCAGCAACGCCTCTTCGTCCGCGCCGGGCGTAAATCCCCGCCGGTCGAAGCCCTCCGGCGGACGCGCCGGTTCCGGGACGGGCAGTTCCACCGTCATCCGCAACAAGCGCCGGTCGGGCCGCAAACCGGTCACGGCCGGGCGGAGTCCGGGGGCGTGCACCCACAATACGACCTCCTCCACGCCCTCCCCGGCCAGCACCGCCAACACCCGCTCCACAAACCGGTCGTAGTCGCCGGGCCGGGCGGATGTGGAATGAGCCACTTCCAAGGTCCACACCCACCGGTCGGGATTGGGGAAGGCGAAGGCGTAGGCCGTCAAACGTCCCTCCCGTATCCCCGCCACTCCGATCCCGCCCCGGGACGGGTCCCGGAGAGCCGTCAGCAACACCTCGCTGAAGGGAGGTGCCCCTTCCGAGCGGGCGACTTCGTCTATCAGACGGGGCAGTTCCTCGCCCAGTCGGGAGGGCGGCGCCATCCTGATTTGCATAATGGCGACAGGCTAGCGACATAAGACACTATTCTTGAACCCGGACAGGCAACGTTGAGGAGCATACGTGACCATCCCGGGTGATGAAAACCCCTTCGGAGGTCGTCCCCCTCCGGCGCGGGATATGGGCGCCGACTTGGGAGCCGCCGAACCGGCGCCGGTGACTGACGCCATGATTACCCCCCATACTTCCTCCCGTCCCTCCCCGACAGGAGCCGGGGAGAACGGCTTCGTCTGCCATGTGTGCCAAGCCGTCAACCCCGCCCGTGCCTCCTACTGCCTGCAGTGCGGGGTGCGCCACCATCTGCCCGACCGCGCCTCCCCGCCCGCTTCCGCCGTCCCTCCCCCCCATCCCGCTCCTCCCGACCACCCCCGGGGCGCGGGGGAACCGACCGGGGAATGGAGCGCCGCGGAATGGGACCTTGACTTCTCCGAATACGACCGCCCTCTCGACGGCGGAGACCCCGCGGGAGGGGAATGGGAGGGAGAGGGACCGCTTCCCGTCATGCCGGGGGAGGAATCCGTTCGGCCTCCGCCCGCCTACTCCCCCTTCGTTTGGCGGCGGGCGGTGATCCTGTTCGTGATCGGGGCGGCGGTGATCCTGGCCGCACTCACCTTGTTCCGCTCCGGCGACGAACCGGAACCGGCCCCGTCCACCACCACCCTCCCCGCCGCCCAAGAGTCGGCCATCAACGACTACGTAATCGGCCTGCAGGCCTTGGCGGGGGAGGTGGCCGCTTTGGGTTCATCCGCCGCGCAGGTCAACCGGGCTTGGGACGACCGCACCCAAAACTTCGACGTGACCCGCAGCGGATTGATTTCCATTCGGTTGCAGGCGGAGGATCTGCCGGAACAGTTGGCGGAACTTGACCCGCCCGCCGCGCTGACCTTGGACAACCGGTTGCGGTTGCAGGATTCACTGCAGGTGATGGCGGACTCGGCCGGGGGGATGGTGGCCGGCCTGGAATCGCCCGACACCGGGGAAGCCCGTTCCCGGGCCTTGGACAGGTTTCAGGCCGCGGTGTCCGAGTTCGACTGGGTGTCGGAGGAGGTCATCTCCGCCTTGCGGGAGTCTACATCTTCCCCGCCCGCCGCCGACGCCCCTTAGCCGGCCCGCTCCCTTATCCAGGCGATCATCTCCTCCACCACCTGCGGTCCTTCCGGTTCGTTGAATATTTCGTGGCGCAACCCCGGATACACCCGGCGTTCCACGTTCCGCCTCTCCCCCAACCGGACGGTGGCGGCGGGCGGAACCACCGCGTCGTCGCCTCCGTGCAGGAGCAGTGTGGGAAGGGCGTAGTCATCTTGGGCAAGGCGGAAAGTTTCCATCTGCTTCAGAATCATCGCTCCCAACCGGGCCCGGGTGCGGGAAACCACCAACGGGTCGGCCCGGTAGGCCTCCCCCACCGCCGGGTCCCGGGACAGTTCCCGCGGGCGGATGCGGTTGGGAACCGGCAGGCCCGGCGCCCACCTGCCCAAAATGGGGGCCGCCCTCCGCTTCCAGGCGGGCAAAGCCGCGCCCAGGGCGGGCGCGCTGAGCACCGCCAAATCGGGCTGAATGTGCCGGGAACGGGCGTAGGAGGCGACGATCAGGCCGCCCAGGGAATGGCCCAGCAAAACGACGGGCCCGCCCTCTTCCCGCGCCCGTCCCAGGTTGTCGGCCACCTGGTCCAGATACACGTTCCAGGCGGGAAGATCGCCCCTGCGTCCGCCGGAAGCCCCATGTCCCGGCAAATCGAACCCGAATGCCCCGATCCCGGCCCCGGCCAGCGCCCGGCCGGTTCGCTCATAGCGCCCGGAGTGTTCGCCCAAGCCGTGCACGACGAGCAGGGAGGCCCACCGGTTTTCCGCCCGCCACCGGCGGGTGAGTTCGGTGGCCCCGGTGCGGGTTATTCCGATTTGCACTGTCGAAGTCATAAAGTTTCTCCGCGACGGCCCCGGGAGACAGGTTAGCGTCCGCCGGCGCCGCCGGGCCGGTCAGGTGGCCGGGGAGAGCAACCCCTCGGCCGACCGCACCCGGGGCGGGCCCGGCTCCCGGGTCAGGTCCGCCATCCGTTCACGTCCCTCCCGCAACCCGTATTTGGCCACCAGATGCAGATAATCCTTTTGGTAGAGGACCTTAATCCGCACCTCGGGGTGCAACTCCCGCAATCGCCGCACCTTTCGGTTTTTGGAGGTGACCAGTTTCTGGTTCATAGTGGTGATCTCTATGAACAGATCCTCGTCGGGCAGGTAGAAGTCGGGGGTGAAAAACTTGCGCGGCCGCCCGTCGGTTCCCCACTCCACCGGAAAGCGGCGAGGTTCGTACTCCCAAGCCAGGTCGTAGAACTCCAAAAGCCGGGCGAAGTCCCGTTCGCTTTCGTGAGCGAAGTCGGTATTTTCCGCGCCGGGGGCGGCGCGGGGCGGCGGGGCTCCCATACCGCTTTCCTCCCTCAGCCGGCGGCGGCCGCCGCACCCGGCTCCCCGCGGCCGGTTTCCGTCATCGGGGGCAACTCCAGCAACCCGCCGGCGAGTTCTTCCATCACCGGCCCGATGGCGATGGCGAACACCGCCTGCCCCCTCTGCAAAACGTCGATCACTTCTTGGGGGCTGCCCACTGCGAAAATGGACGCTCCGTCCGACATCAAAGTCATCCCGGACAGATCTTTTCCGTCTTCCATTTCCCGACGCAACCATTCCACCGTCCGGCGGATCTTGTTGAGGTTCATACCGGTGTCCAGAATGCGTTTAATGATCCGCAACCGCACCACGTCCTCAAATGAATACAGCCGCTGGGTGCCGGACCCCTGCGCCTCCTGCAGGGAGGGCGTGAGCAGTCCGGTGCGGGCCCAATAATCAAGTTGCCGGTAGGTGATGCCCGCCAACTTGCACACCCGCGGGCCGCCGTAACCCTCCATCTCCGCCTCCCCCGTTTCCGCCGTGGTTAGTTGCATAATTGTCCGCCTTCCGTTTGCTCCGCCGCCTCCGCCGGGCGGCGGCTTACATAGCCGTAACTACCCGCCCGCTATCAGGCAGGCTAGACGCATCCGTCCGGTTTATCAATCATTTACCGCGCCCCCTCCCCCAAGCCGCGCCCGCGCCGGCTTCCCCGTTCGGCGTCAGGCGAAGTCTTCGGGGGTCAAATCTTCCAGGAATTCTTTGAAGCGTTCCACTTCGGCTTCCTGGTCTTCGTCCTTGATTTCGATCCCCGCATCCCGCAAAACCTCTTCGGTGGCGTACAAGGGGGCTCCGGTGCGGGCCGCCAAGGCGATGGCGTCCGACGGGCGGGAGCTCACGCTCACTTCCCCTTTGCCCCGGGACAAGATCAGTTCGGCGTAGTAGATGCTGTCCCGCAACTCGGTGACCGTCACCCGGCTCACCTCCGCCCCCAACTCTTCGATGACCGTCCGTAGCAAGTCGTGGGTGAAAGGGCGGGGGTTGTTGACGCCCTCCAGGGCGTAGGCGATGGCGGTGGCCTCCATGGCCCCGATCCAGATCGCCAGATACCGCACCCCCTCCGCCTCGCGCAACAACACGATCGGCTGGTTGGTGGGGTACTCGATCCGAACCCCGACCAGGTCCATCGGCAAGGCGTCGCTCATAGGACGAGCCTATACATTTGCGTAGGCAACCTCAAACAGGGCGGTGGGATTTTCGCTGAACCGGGCAAAGTCCATCACCGCCCACAAGGAGGGAAGGTTGCGGAACATCCCCTCCCAGTCCAAGCCGTAGCCCAGCAGAAACTCGTCGCCGACTTCGAACCCCCGGTAGTCGATGGGAACATCCACGATGCGGCGGGGGACCTTGTCCAACAGCGCGGCGGTGCGCACCTCGGCGCAGTTGCGGGTCTGCAACGTCCTGATCAGCAACGAGAGCGTGAAGCCGGTGTCGACTATGTCCTCCACGATCAGCACATGGCGGCCCTCCAGGTTGGCGGCGGCGTCCATGGCCAAGCGCACCCTGCCCCCCTCCCCGAACCGGGTCAGGGCCAGAAAATCGGTTTCGCTGGCCACGGTGATGCTGCGCACCAGGTCGGCGTGAAACATCAGCGAGCCGGAAAGCACTCCCAGCAACACCGGCGTCCGCCCCTCGTAGTCTTCCGAGATGCGGCGTCCCAGCTCCGCCACCCGGGAGGCGATGGCCTGCGCGGAAGCCACCTCGGCGAAGACCTCCGATGCGGCCGGCCGGCCGGTCATATCCCCTGGTCCTGGTTGGGTCATTGTCCGCCTAACAGTAGGCCCATGTAACGGACCGCCCAGCCTAGGGCGTCCCGCAATGCGGGCAGGTCGGGGGCGTCCGCCGCCGCTTCCCCGGACGGGAGGGCGGCGTCCGTCTCCGTCCGGTCGGTCGGCTCCGGTCGGGGGGAGGGAGGGGCGGCGGGCGGGACGGGGGCCGGCGGGCGGGAAACTGTGGGGGGCGGGGCGGGGACGGTCACCTCGGTGAACAGACCCGGTTGCGGAGCCGGCAGGGGCTCTCCGGCCAGAAGCCCCCCCAAAGGCCGGAGGCGGCCCTTCTCTTCCACCAAGGCGGCGATTCCGAATTCCCGGAACCCGTAGTCCAGCAGGGCGGCCGCCTCGGCGAAGTGATCATCGGAACCCAAAACCACCGCGTACAGGCGCCGCCCGTCCCGTTCCGCGGCCGCCGCCAGCGACAGTCCGGCCCGGTCGGTGTAGCCGGTTTTGACGCCGATGGCCCCCGGATAGTCGGCCAGCAACCGGTTGGTGTTGAGCGCGGTGCGCGGATTGCCCTCCGGGTCGGCGGGCAGGTTGGCCGACTGCGCCCCCGCCAGGTGGGCGAAGTCCGGGTTTTCCATTCCGGCCCGGGCTACGGCCAGCAGGTCGCGGGCCGTGCTGTAATGGCCCTCCTGGTCCAAACCGTGCGGGTTCGCAAAACGGGTCCCCGCCAGCCCCATTTCCGAGGCGCGGTCGTTCATCATTTCCGCAAAACCCTCCACGGAACCCGCCGTATGCTCGGCCAGGGCCACCGCCGCGTCGTTGGCGCTGTCCAGCAACAAGGCGGCCAACAGGTCCCGCACCGCCCACGATTCCTCCCCCGCCGCCAGTCCTATTTCCGACTCCCCCACCGCCGCC
Source organism: Candidatus Spongiisociaceae bacterium (assembly GCA_965243835.1). GTDB lineage: Bacteria > Actinomycetota > Acidimicrobiia > Spongiisociales > Spongiisociaceae. Next base: position 1,465,669 of record OZ251578.1, on the reverse strand, counting down.
GCCCGCCGGCTGATAACCGCTTCTCCGTCCAACCCGGCCGACTCCAACACCACCAGGGCGGTCATCATCTTGGTGGTGGAAGCCGGCGCCCGCGTCAGATCGGCGTTGGAGGAGGCCAGCTCCCGCCCGTACGAGTCGTCGTAGAGTATCCACGCCTCGGCGGTCACCTCCGGGGGCGGAGCCGGAACCAGCGCCGCCGGGGGGAAACCTCCCGGTCCGCCGGACAGGGCCGCCTCCCCGCCCGCCGGGGCGGTCAGCAGGAACAGGGCAACCGCCGTCAACCCGGCCGCCGCCCGGCGCACAACCAACCTCAGTCGGGGTTGATGACCGCCCTGATCTCCATGGAGAACAGCAACGTCATCAACCGGTTCAAAGCTTCGGAACAGTCGGCGAGGGCGTCCATGGCCTCTTGACGGGCCTGCGGGTTGCGACGACGGCGCACCGGGGCGGTCAATCCGATCAGCAAATCGGCGCTGCGCGCCGCCGAGTGGCGCACCCCCCGCAGATGGCGGGCTTCCAACCCCATTTCCAACAGGGCCCCGCATTGGCGGGCGATGGCCGCCTGCCGGGCGGAGAACATCTGATCCGGTTTGCTCCCGTAGGGGGTTATCAGGCCGTTCCGCGCCAACTCCCGAACCTGCTCCCTGGTTAGCTTGGCCCGGCGGGCCAGTTCCTGCTCGTCGAACAATTCCTCATCGTCCTCCGCCTCCAGCAACCCCCGGATGGAAGCCGAACCGTGCTCCCGAACCGGGGAAGGCTCCTCCCCCCGCTCCCAAAGGGTCAGTTGGGAGCGGATCACCTTCAGCGGCAAAAACCAATCCCGTTGCTGTTCCATAATGAAGCGCAACCGGTCCACGTCCGCGGCGACGAACTGGCGGTATCCGGAGGCGGAGCGGGTGGGGGTGATCAACCCCTGGCTTTCCAAAAACCTGACTTTGGAAACCGTCGCATCGGGGAAATCGTCTTTCAGGAGATTGATGACCTCGCCGATGGTGAGGACTTCCTCCTCAACCATCGCCCCGGGCCACCATCAAATGAAACTTGCCGATCAGCAACCGGTCGCCCGCCGCCAGCGGAGCGGCGTCCACCCGTTGGCCGTTCACGTAGCTGCCATTGGTGGAACCGGCGTCCAACAGGGATATTTTCTGGTCGGTGACCCTGATCGTGCAGTGACGACGGGAAACGGTGATGTCGTCGAGCACGATGTCGTTGGACAAGTGGCGGCCCAACTCGGTGTCCCCCATTCCCAAAAGCCAGGTCTTGCCCGCCTCCGGGCCGCGTTCCACTATCAGGGCGATGCCTTTCACGCCGGCCATGGCCCGGGCGGCCTCGGGCGTAAGAGAGGTCTCCCGGACCGGCACGTAGATGACGGTCGGGTCGGTTTCGGCGACGAACTCTCCGGGTTCCGCACCGGGGGGCCCGCTCTCCATCTCATCCATAGGGTCATTATAGCCTCCCCTCCCGCATTTCAACGTTAATCCGGTTTAGGGGCGGGCGGGCGCTCCCTCCCTTAGGTTGAAGTGGAGCTTGAGGCGGCCAGGGCCCGGCGCAGATCCCCCAGATACAGCCAAGTCACGCCCCAGTACAAGACCAACCCGACTATGCCGGTCACCGCCCCCAGCGCGCTCCAAAAGCGGGGAGGGGCGAACCAGGTCGCAACCCCGGCCGCGGCCAGGTAATAGGCGGGGATGGAGGCGTAGACGATGGCCGTGGCCCACTTGCCCGCGGGCCGCACCATCGGTTTTGCGGACAGCTTGCCCACCAGGAACAAGGTTCCCCCCGCCACCAGTATTTCCCGCACCAAAAGCGGCCATCCCAACCAACCCGGAACCACCCCCGCCGCCAACCCCCCGATCAGCGCCGCCAAAATGGCCAGTCGGTCGGCGGTGGGGTCCAGCAACTTGCCTATCTCCGAGGTCTGCCCCAGTTTGCGGGCCAAGGCCCCGTCCAGGAAGTCGGACGCCCCGATGACGATCAAGACCAGGGCCGCCCCCCGCGGATCGTCCGCCCCCAGCAACAACCACAAAAAGAGCGGAATGGCGCAGATGCGCAACAGTGAAATCAGGTTGGGCACGGTCCACAAGCCGCGGTCGTCGGCGACCGGATCAAGATCAGGGGAAGATTCGGATTTCATTTTTTTCCCTCCCGCGAGCGACGGCGGACTGCCCGTTCCGCATCCTACGCGCCTCTTCTCCGGCAACGGCGCTACAATGGCCAGTACAACCGGGCTGTGGCGCAGCTTGGCAGCGCGCTTGACTGGGGGTCAAGAGGTCGCGGGTTCAAATCCCGCCAGCCCGACCATAGGCGCCTCCGCTTATCCCAGCTGGCGAATCACCCACATTATCCCCTGCGCCAGCCGCCATCCCAGATAAAGCACGGCCAAGCCCAGTATCAGTTTGAACCCGAACGGGGAGCCCTCCGACGGCGCCTCCTCCGACGGGGCCTCCCCCGGCGGTGGTTCTCGGCTCATCCCGGCCCTTTCCGACGGGGACCCGACCCGCGCCGTACCGCCAACCGCAGGGGGGAACCGGTGAAGTCGCAAACCCCCCGCAACCGGCCCTCCAAAAAGCGCAGATAAGTGTCGTCCACGCTCCCCCCCTTGACGAAAAAGACAAAAGCGGGGGGCCCGGTTTGCGACTGGACGGCGTACATTATCCGGGGACGGCGCCCTTTGCGCACCGGCGGCGGGTGGGCCGCGGTCCAGTCCGCCGTCAAACGGTTGAGGAGGGCGGTGGGTATGCGGCGGGTGCGGGATTCCAGAACCGTTTCCAAAGCCGGGGCCAAGCGCTTCATACGGGCTCCGGTCAGGGCGGAGATGCGTATCACCGGGGCCCATCCGGCGAAGGCCAGCCGTTTTCCCACCTCGCCGGTGGTGCGCTCCCGCTGTTCGGCGTCGATACCGTCCCATTTGTTGAGGACCACGACCAGGCCCGCCCCCGAGGAGGCCGCCTCCCGGGCAATGCGTTGATCCTGTTGCGTCACCCCTTCCCGGGCGTCGATCAACAACAGGGCCGCGTCCGCCGCCCGCAGGCTTTCCCGGGCCCGCAACACCGAGAAAAACTCCACATCTTCGGCGATTTTGGGCCGCCTCCGCATTCCGGCCGTGTCGATCAGCCGGTAGGGGGCTCCGCCCATTTCGACGGTGACGTCGATCGGGTCGCGGGTCGTTCCCGGAACCGGCGACACCAACACCCGCGGGGAGCCGACCAGACGGTTGAAAAGGGTGGATTTGCCCACGTTGGGGCGTCCGATTATCGCCACCTGCGGCGGCTCCTCCCGGCTCCGCTCCGTCGGCGGGGCCGCCTCCCCCAAGCGGGAGGCCGCCTCGTCCAACAGGTCGGCCACCCCCGCCCCGTGAATGGCCGAAACCGGAAAGGGTTCCCCCAAACCCAGCCCGTAGAAAACCCCGGCCCCGACGGCCGTTTCTTCGTTGTCGGATTTGTTGGCCGCCACCAACACCCTTCCCCGCACCGGGCGCAACAGGGCGGCCACGGCCGCGTCTTCGGTGGTGATCGAGCCTTGCGCGTCCACTACCAAAATCACCAGCTCCGCCTCGGCGATGGCCGCCTCCGCCTGTTCCCGAATGTCGGCTTCCAGATGCCCCCGCTCCCCTTTGCCCGCCGGCCGCCACCCCCCGGTGTCCATCACCGCAAATCGGCGTCCGTTCCACTCGGCGTCGAAGCGGCGCCGGTCGCGGGTCACCCCCGGCATTTCTTCGGTAACCGCCGCCCTCCCCCCCACTATCCGGTTGACCAACGTGGATTTGCCCACGTTGGGGCGGCCCACCAAGGCGACCACGGGGTTGGAGGTTTCCACGGCGACCGGCTCCCTGCTCTCGTCGGCGACGCTCATATTGTAAAGGGAAGAACGCCCCCTCCCGGTTGCAGGGCCGTCCGGAGTCCCCATGCGCGGCGCGCAAAAGGTACGATGGCGGGTAATGACCCATCCCCCCGCATCCTCTTCCGCCGCCCCTCCGGCCCGTCCGCAACGGGTGCTGTTGGCGGAGCCGCGCGGGTTCTGCGCCGGGGTGGACATGGCCATCAAGGCCCTGACCTGGATGGTGAAGATTTTCCCCGCCCCCGTGTACTGCTATCACGAAATAGTCCACAACCGGTTCGTGGTGGAGGCTTTCGAACGAGCGGGGGTGGTTTTCGTGGACTCCCCGGAGCAGGCGCCTCCCGGGGCTCCGGTGATGCTGTCGGCGCACGGCTCCGCTCCCGAGGTGGCGGAGGAAGCCAACCGGCGGGCGGGCGTGGTGATCGACGCCGTGTGCCCGCTGGTGACCAAAGTGCATCACGAGGTGAAAAAAGCGGCCGCCCGCGACTACGACATTATTTTCGTCGGACACCGGGGACACGACGAGGCGGTGGGAACGGTGGCCGAGGCCCCATCGGCCATCACCCTGGTGGAACCGGAACGGGGATTGGGGGATTTCACGCCCGACGACCCCGGCCGGGTGGCCCTGTTCGCCCAGACCACCCTCGGCCTGCACGAGTGGGAGGCGGTGCTGCGGGAGGCGGACGACCGGTTTCCGAACCTGCTCACCGCCCGCAAAAGCGACCTGTGCTACGCCACCACCAACCGCCAGCGGGCGGTGCGGGAAATGAGCCGGGAATGCGACCTGATCCTGGTAGTGGGTTCGGACAACTCGTCCAACACCCGGGCCTTGGTGCGCACCGCCCGCATGATGGACGTCCCCGCCTACCGGGTGGAGTCGGCGGCGGGCATCCGGGAGGAATGGCTGCGGGGGGTGCGGGCGGTGGGGGTCACCGCCGGGGCCTCCGCCCCCGACCATCTGGTGGCGGAAGTGGTGGAAAAGCTCAACCCGGTGGAAGGTTTCACCCTGTTCCGCATCACCGAGGAGGGGGAATACTTTCCGCTCCCGGCCCGTCTGCGCATGTTTCTGACCGCCCTGGAAGCCGCCGCCGCCGCCGGTTTCACCGCCCGCCCCTGTCCGCAACCGGGCCCCCTGGACGAAGACCGGGAACTAACCGCCGCCGGGGCCCTGCGCAACCTGGCCCCCGCCGATTGATTACCGACGGCCCTCCTTCCGCCGCCGACCCCGCACCAGACTCGGATTGAAGCCCGCCATGCAAATCGGGGCCTGCAGAACGAAGGAAAATGAGTACCCGCCCTGCCCGCTTCGACCGAAACTTCTATTCACCACCGTCAAACGACGCGGCAGTCAACCGTGCGTCAGAACGAACCCGGCGGATAGGGAGTAAGCGTGTCTGGAACATTATTCACAGTGCTCCCGCCGCCTTCACATAAGAGGGAAATCCTGACCTGCGGGGGGTTGATTACTATCTCTCTTGCGAAATCCTGGCCGTACTGCCCTCGGAGGAGGGCGTGTAGTCACTCCGGGATGGTTGGCCCTGCGCCGTTGGCTGTTCTCACATCTGAAAACACTGCGACTGCCTCGGCCTGATCAGTGCGCATGTTGTGGTCGCTGTTTCCGGTGCCATTTCCATCGATTCAATCTCGTATGCGCTTGTTTCGATTCGGTTCATCCTTGGCGTCTGAGGTCTGACATCCTCCCCCCCTACATCCCCCGCGGCGGTCGACACCGGAATTAGCGGCCTTAGCAGGGACAGGCATTACTATCGCGGCGCCCCCGCGACTGGCAACTTGACCTTGTTTGCCTCATCAGACCGGCGGGGTGGGCGCTGGTGGTTTGCAGACGGCCTCCATCTTCGCCTATAAATCCTGGCCGATCCCCCGCGCCTGGGCCAGCCGCACCACTTGCTCTACGGATTCCGACGGGGTCAGACAGGTGGTGTCGATCACCACCGACTCCGGGTCCGCCTGCAGGGGCGAAGCCTCCCGGGTGGAGTCCAACCGGTCCCGGCGCTCCAAGCCGGCCCGCACCTCCCCCACTTCCCGGCCGGTTTCCCACGCCCGGCGGGCGGCCCGCACCTGCGGGGAAGCCGTCAAGTACACCTTCAGGGCCGCGTCGGGGAAGACCGCCGTCCCGATATCGCGCCCTTCCACCACCGCCCGCCCCCCGTTGTCCGTCAGCCATTGCCGCTGACGAGTTACCAACAGCCGGCGCACTCCGGCCATGGCCGCCACTTTGCTGACCGCGGCGGTGATCCTCTCCCCCCGGATGGCCTCCTCCACATTAATGCCGGCCACGACGGCCGCCCCGTTCCGGTATCCGATTTCCACCGCCGCCGCCGCGGCCAGGGTCTCGACTTCGTTGTCCAAATCCGCGCCCCGCACCAACGCGGCCAGGGTGGCGGCCCGGTAATAAGCCCCGGTGTCCAGATGCTCCCATCCCAAGCGGGCGGCCACCCCCCGGGCCACCGAGGTCTTGCCCGCCCCGGCCGGGCCGTCGATGGCGATCACCCTCCGGCCGCTCACAGCCCCTCCAGCATCGTAAAAAACCCGGGCCATGTTTTGCGCACGCATTCCGGGTTTTCAATCGCCATCCCCGGCGCGGCCAACCCGGCCACCGCGAACGACATCGCCATGCGATGATCATCGTAGGTGGCGATCCGGGCCCCCCGCACCCGTCCGGGGCGGATGGTTATCCAGTCCGGTCCGGTTTGCGCCTCCGCCCCTATTTTGCCCAACTCGGTTTCCAGGGCGGCCAGCCGGTCGGTTTCCTTGATGCGCAGATTGGCCAGGTTGACGAACCGGCTGCTCCCGTCGGCGAAGGCCGCCGCCGCGGCCAGGGCCAAGGCGGCGTCCGGGCAGTGATTCAGGTCGGCGGACACCCCCCGCAACCGGGGCGGGCCGGACACGGTAATCCCTTCCGGGGAGCGCTTCACCCCGCATCCCATTTGCTCCAACACTTCCAAAACGGCCGCATCCGCCTGGGCGGTGTCCGGGCTGATCCCCACCACTGTAGCCTCCCCGCCGGTGACGGCGGCCGCCGTCCACGGATAGACGGCCGCCGAAGCGTCCGCTTCCACCGGGTAGACGGCGGGCCGGTAGCCCGTAGCCCGCACCGTTACGGACCCGTCATCGTCCCACCCGGCCTGCGCGCCGAAGGCGGCCATAACCTCCAGGGTGGTGATCACGTAGGGCCGGGAAACGATCACCGGGCCGGGGCGCAACGTTACATCGGATTCCGCCCCGGGAGCGGCCAGCAGAACCGCGGTCAAAAACTGGCTGGACAGGGAAACGTCGATGGGAGCGGTTCCGCCCGGCAGCCCCCCGCCCGCTACCGGCGCCGGCGGAAAATCCGTTTTCGTCACGCGGGCCCCCAGGGAGATCAGGGCGTCCACCAAGGGGCCGATGGGCCGTTGACGCAAACGGGGGGTTCCGTCGATCACGCTGGGACCGTCGGCCAGGGTCGCCAACGCGGTCATGAACCGGGCGGTGGTGCCCGAGGCCCGGGCGTTCAACCGCCCCCCGCCCGCCGGCCGGGGCCTTCCCCGCACCGTCAGGTCGTCCCCCTCCTGCGCGATCCCCGCCCCCATCGCCCGCAGACATTCGATCATGGCCGCGGTGTCCTCGCTGCGCAACGGGTTCAGCAAGGTGGAGGTTCCGTCCGCCAACGCCGCCGCCGCCAAGGCCCGGTTGGTGATGCTTTTCGAGCCGGGCGGACGCACCGCCGACCCCCGCGGCGTTTTGGGAGCCACCCGGTAAACATTCATTTCCGGGCTTTCCCCCGCACCCCGCCCGCTCCGGAGGCGGGGGCATCGGCCCGGGAAGCCCGGGGGTCGCGGACCGCCCGGTACAGGTTGCGCACTTCCTCCGCGCTCATATGCCGCCACTCGCCGGCCGGCAGACTGCGGTCCCGCAACGGCCCAATGGCGACCCGGTGCAACTGGATAACCGGGAAACCGGCCGCCGCGCACAGTCGGCGCACCTCCCGGTTGCGCCCCTCCCCCATCACCAGTTCCAAGTGGGAGGAAGCCCCGCCTTGGCCCAGGATGCGGGCCGACAGGGCCCGGGCCGGACCGTCCTCCAGTTCCATCCCCTTTTCCAACCGCTCCACATCCCACGGCCGGGGGCGGCCGCCCACCAGGGCGATGTAGGTTTTGGTCATGCCGCGGGAGGGGTGGGCCACCAGGTTGGCCAAGGGCCCGTCGTTGGTCAGGATCAGCAAGCCGGTGGTGTCGGCGTCCAGGCGCCCCGCCGGAAACACCAGTGGACGGGGGGGAACCATTTCCACCACCGTCCGCCGGCCGTGCGGGTCGTCGGTGGTGGTGACCACCCCCTCCGGCTTGTGCAACAGGTAGCGGACCCGCTCCGGGGCGACCGGCAACGGCACCCCGTCCACCAGCACCTCCGCCCGCTCCGGGTCTACCAAACGGCCGGGCGGGGCGATACGGCCGTTGACCCGCACCCGCCCGGCGGCGATGAGCCGCTCCGCTCCCCGCCGCGAGACGAGCCCGCTGCGGGCGATCACTTTCTGCAGGCGCTCCCCCTGATTCAAAACGCTCCCCGCTCCAACGATTCCACCACGTCGGCGGGCGGCACGTAATCGGCCAGCGGCGGCAACTCCTCCAGCGACCGCATCCCCATCATTTCCAGGAACAGGTCGGTGGTGCGGTACACGGCCGGGTTGCCGGGAAGCGACAACCGCCCGGCCTCCTCCACCAGGCCCCGGCGGGCGAGGGTGCGCAGGGCCGAATCGGAGTCCACCCCCCGCAACTCGGCGATCTGGCCGCGGCTGACCGGTTGCCGGTAGGCGGTCACCGCCAGCACCTCCAAAGCGGCGTTGGACAACCGGGCCGCCGCAGCGGCGGAGGCGAAGCGCTCCAGATAGGGCAGGGCTTCCTCCTTGCTGTACAGCCGCCACCCCCCGGCCACATTCTCCAACGTCAAGCCGCGCTCCGGGTCCCGCAACCGGGAGGCCATCGCCTCCAGTTCCGCCCGGATTTCATCGGCGGAGACCCCCAGCGCTTCGGCCAACTCCCCCTCCGGGATGGGGGTTTCGGCCACGAACAAGACGGCTTCCAAAGCGGCGGAGCGGTTCATGGGAGGGACTCCGAGGCCCGGGTTCCCGGCGCCGGACGCACCGCTATGTCGGAGAAACGGTCGGCCTGGCTGACGGAGATCGCTCCCAGCCGGGCCAGTTCCAGCATGGCCAGAAAATAGGCGGCCACCTCCGTCCGCCGGGTGCAGTGCTCCACCAGCTGGTCGAAAGTGGAGGCCGCTTCCGCCATCACCCGGATGCGCACGTCTTCTAGGGCTTCCTCCACCGAGGGCAGGTCCATTTCCAGATGGTCCAAGTCGGGTTCGGGGGCGGGGGCGAGGGCCCGGGCGGCGGCCGCGGCCAACTGCCGGACGGTGACCGCGGGCAAAGGCGGGGGCCGGTTGTCCGGCAAGGCCCGGTCCAGGCCGGCGTTGCGGGCTATTTTCCGCCCGGCCCGTTCCATCCGGTGGGCCAGCAACGCCGCCACGTCCTTGAAAGTAAGGGAGGCCAGCAACCGGGACAGCAACTGATCCCTTTCTTCAATCAGGTCGTCATCGTCTTCGTCGTCCGGGCCCGCCGGGAGCAACATCCGGGCCTTGATGGCGATCAGCGACCCCGCCAATAGCAGAAACTCGGAAGTTACGTCGATGTCCATCTCCCGCATCCGGTCCAGGTAGGACAGATAGTCGTTGACGATGGCGGTCAAACTGATGGACATAACATCCACCTGACGGCGATTGACCAGGCTGACCAGCAAGTCGAACGGCCCCTCGAAAACTTCGGTTTTGATGTTGTAACTCACCGCCCCCTCCCCGTCGGCGGCGCTTGGCGGGCGGCGGGCTCCGCCGGGGGCGGCCCTTTCCGTAACGGACGGTCGGCCCGAATCAGAACCTCCCAGTCCCGGGGGGGTATTTCCGGCGGACGCGGCCCGTGATGGGCCCGGGCGTAGCGCACCACCGTCTCCTCCGCCCCGGCGGCGGCCAACTCCTCGGCCCCCGCCTCCCCATGCCGCAGGTATTCCTCCGTCCGCCGGGAAAGTTTCCAGCCGCGCCGCTCCGCCAGCGCCGCCCGGGTCCGCCCCCACAAACCCAGCCCGGCGCGGCCCTTGCCTACGTCATGCAACAGGGCGGCCCGTATCAGATCCCGGCGTTCCGGCCGCTCCCGGGACACCAAGCGGGCGGCGGCCAACCCGTGCCGCTGGTCGGCGGGGGCCTGACTCCAGAACAGGTCCGCCTCCGCCGGGGAGTTCAGCCATCCGGCGACTTCCATCTGCTCGGCCGGGGCGAGACGACGGGCGAATGCGTACTCCGCCGCCCCGGCGGCGAGATGCCGCCACCCGGGCCGCGCATGGGGAGGGTGGGAGGGTTCGTTCACCCCCGGGCCGACTTGCATGCCACGCACAGCGCCGACACCGGCCGGGCTTCCATTCGTTGCGGGGAAATAACGGTCCCGCATTGGGCGCAGATCCCGTAAGACCCGTCTTCGATCCGGGCCAGGGCGGCGTCCACTTCCCCCAGTCGGTTGAGGGCGGCCTCCACCCGACCCAGGACTTCGGTGCGTTCGGCGGTGGCGGCGGCCGCATCGGAGAAACCCTCCCCGAAGTCGAGGTCGCGGCGCAGGTCGCCGCTTTCGTCCGCTCCCAACTCGATCAACTGGCGGGCCAGTTTCTCCCGCTGGGCGAGCAACGACCGCTTGGCTGCCGAATAGTCGGGCACTCGCCTTTCCTTTCACTTCCGGTTCAAGGCCAAGGCCCGCGGGTGGGCCTCCACGTAAACCTCATGCAGATGCTGCAACGACATCCGCGTATACACCTGCGTTGTCGATATACTAGCGTGTCCGAGGATTTCTTGAACGGAGCGCAGGTCGGCTCCGCCCTCCACCATATGAGTGGCGGCCGAGTGACGCAGCACATGCGGAGAAACTTTGCCGTCCGGAATCCCCACCTGCGCGGCGTATTTGCGCACCGACATGAACACGGCCTGGCGGGTGAGCCGTTTTCCCCGGCGGCTGAGAAACAGGGTCCCCGGGTCGTTTCCCGGCCGCCGCAGTTCCAGACGGTCGGGCAGGTAGGCGGCGACGGCGGCCACCGCCGGGCGGCCCAGGGGCGCCAGACGTTGCTTGCCGCCTTTGCCGGACAACATGGCGGTGGCCGTTTCCAGGTCCACCGCCACGGCTTCCACATCCACCGCCTCGCTCACCCGGGCCCCGGTGCCGTACAGGAACTCCATCAGGGCCCGGTCCCTCCGTCCCAGTGCGTCATCAAGCGGAGGGGCTTCCACCAGCCGGATCGCTTCTTCCACATCCAAGGCCTTGGGCAGGGCCATTCCCAAGCGGGGGGTTTCGGTGAACCGGGTGGGGTCTTCCGGGCTGTGCCCCTCGTCCACTAGGAACCGGTGATAGCCCCGCACCGCGGCCAGTTTGCGGGCGATGGTGGCGGCTCGCATTTCCCGCTCGTGCAACCCGAACAGGTAGTCGTCCACCGTCTCCGGGGAGGCGACCCCCCGGTGATGCTCTTCCAGAAAATCCAGGTAATGGCGCAGGTCGCGCCGGTAGGCGTCCAACGTGTTGGGACGCAGGCCGCGTTCCACCGCCAGCACCGACAGATATTCTTTCAAATGGCCGTTTGCGGACGCCGGGACAACGCTCATACTCCGCCAAACTAGACCATCCCTCCCCTAAATCGGCGGTTTTGCCATCCTCTCCTACCGCGTCAAGGGGCGGCGTCCGCTAACCGTCGTCTCCCGGCTCCTGACCGGGACCACTACTGTCCTCTTGTTGCTCATCCCCCTGGTTCTCGATCGGCAAGGTTGTGTTCTCCGCCTCTGGAACATTATGCTCTCCGGACGACGCAGTGGTAGCGGGGGCGGACTGTTCCTCTCCAGGCAAACCATCCTCCGACTCGGGCAATCCACCCTCGTCGCCCGGCGCAACGGTTGTTGTGGTTGTGGAAGCAGTTTCGGTAGTATCAAGTTCTGTGGTCGTAGTGGTGGTGGTAGTCTCAACCGGTGCTGTGGCAACAGTCGAGTCCACCTCAGAAGTAGGAACCACGGTGGCAACAAAAACCTCAGTAGTTGTCGTTGCAGTAGTTGTCGTTGATATGACAGTGGTTGTAACCTCATCGTTAGGTAACCCGGCATCGTCAGTCGCGGGCGGAACGGTAGTTTCCTCACCAGGAACCGGCACAGATGAAACAGCAACCCCCTCATCAGTAGGGATGGTAGGCGGAGCCGGATCATCCTCGCCCGGCACCGGAGGCGGCAAAACCGTCGCCCCCTCCACCGTACCGTAAACGGCGCCAGCATCCTCATAAAATTCCCTCAAATCATAAGCATCGGTTATAAGAAGCGGAAGCCTGGGATTAACACCAAGTCGTCCATTAGTTAGTATATTTCTTTCCTCGGCTGCTTGTTTGGCTCTTTGCACGAGTTCCTGCAACGGCATAATCTTCTGGTCTTGCAAGTGAGCAGGAGTAACATCTCTATCTAGAGAAACGGCTTGTATCAAGTTCTCATCTGTTCTTTGCACAAACCAAACATCTGTAGCTGCCCAGGTTTCTACGGCGAAAGTCATAGAAGTAGAAAGAAATACTACCATCTCTTTACCCTCATAAGCCCCGGCAGTCCAAGAACGCGGGTTATTCGATACTTCTTCAGGATCTCTCCCTAGCTCATCTATGACATATCTGGTAATAGGATATCGGTTAACAGATATAGTCATTACAGGTGGCCCTTCACCCACAATATACTCACTAATTGTTACATCTACAAAACAATGATAATCATAAAGTTGCTCAAATCTAGGTTCTTTCATACTATCAGCTACGAAATTCGGGAACATAATAGGATAATAGTCGCAACGAGTGGAATTATCTTGCACTACCCCTCTTAGCACCAAATGCGTTCCTATAAAATCTAAATCATCCTCGGGGAGCATAACGCGCAGGAAATCAACTTCGAGAAATGTATAAGACGCATAGTCTGAGGAGGTTTCAAGAACCGGTAGTTCCCTAGGTTCGCAAGGATCACGATTTGTACCTCCATCAACACTACAAGGAGAAACAACACCGCTCAAATACTCTCTACCGTCCCTATATACAACTTTATCTGGCTCCGAAACAACTGACGATACAATCAAAACAGGAGGAGTAGGCACCTCCGCTACCTCCCCTTCTGACTGAACATATGTAACAGTAGAAGTCACTTCTGTAACAGTCTCGCCCGAACTGCTGGTGCAAGACAGCGTAAACAATATCAACATCTCAAGAAAAATACGGCTATATTTCATGTGATATCCTTTCTGCCTAAGTCTTAACGAGATTGATATATTTTTGCTATAGCGATGACATCAGATACTGTAGGCTTACAAATATCATTATGATTTAAATAATTTCTTCGCATTGTGGTGTAGCCTGTGGTGCTATGACCAAGACCATAGACATGACCGGTTTCGTGCATAGTTATTTGAAACATTTGTGAGCATTTTCGATCAGCAGTCCCCTGCTGCTCGCCAATTTGTAGATTAATATTAAGGTATATCTGTATTTTGGTTATGGGATCCGAATCATCAGATCTGGCACAACCATTTATATCTATACCAGGCCGAATTAGATATTGTGGAACTCGACAATCCATCACAATACTCCCAGGAGATGATAACTGAATTTTATTAATACTACCTACTTGGTCGGAATATAATTGAAACTCTGGTTGAGAATTACAATCAATCGTATCGTCTTGTTTATTATGTTTATAAGTCACTATTGAACCAGTTTCTGTACTCCATATCTCTACTCCTGATCTTATTTGAGAGGCTGTAATTTCTTTTTCGTTCTTATCTCTTGTTGCAATTTCATCAGGGGGTAATGTATTCCCACATAGCACGAAAGCAAACTCGCCAATAGGTGGGTCATAACTAGGCGTACCAACCGATTCAAGATCAAGATGTCCATCAATTTCAATAGTTCTCACTATTGAATTCGGACCTACTGTTGTCTTCGTTGGGTATGTATGTATAGAATCAGACCAATCCGAAGTGCTACTGCTATTTTTAGCTCTAATACGGATAGGGTAAGGAGTCTCTTCTCGAAGATCGCTTATAGTAAAAGTAGTACTACTAACTTCGTTTATCTTTACCTCTTCTTGGGCTACAGTCATAATGATTCGATGTTTTCTATGTTCTACTTCATAACTGGTAGCACCTGTTACCGCTTCCCACTCTACAATACTTTGTCCAACTCCTGCATCAAGTCCCCGACTGTCGGCGTCGACTTTTATACCCGACGGTATGGCCAAAGTTGTGGTGGTAGTCGTGGTAGCAGGTTGTGTGGTCGAGGGGGTGAGGCTAACTCGGGTTGTAGGTCTCGGATTGGTGGAGCCGGGAGTAGCGGGAGGCGGATTGCTAGGTGCAAGCGTAGTCGTTGTGGTGGTAGTAGTCGTCGTAGTAACGGGAGGGATAGTGGTGGTCGTAGTCGTAGTTGTAGTTGTAGTTGTGGTGGTCGTTGTAGTAGGAGGAGTTGTTGTAGTAGTTGTAGTTGGGGTAGTGGTATAGATGGCGGGGAGAGTAGTTTGGGTTGATCTGGTGAAATAACAAGTAGTTCCAGTACGGTGACTGTAACTAAAGGTGGCGGGTATAGGACAAGAGTACGTGTTTATAGTGGTGGCAGTACGGGTGGTGGTTCCTGAGCGATTGTAATAACAGGTGCTTCCTGATTTAGTGGTATATATAAAGGTCGTAGGGGAAGGTGGACAAGTATAAGTTGTAGTGGATAGAGCAGGCAAAGTAGTAGTGGTTGATCTAGTATATGTACACGTTCGACCACTCAAAGAACCGGAGCCGTAGCCGCCGGAGGGAGCCGATGGACAATAATAGGTAACACGAGATAATGCCGTCCGAGAAGTACTAGTCGACCGCTTATATGTACACGTTCGGCCGCTCAAACTACCGGAGCCGTAGCCGCCGGAGGGAGCCGATGGACAATAATAGGTAACACGAGATAATGCCGTCCGAGAAGTACTAGTCGACCGCTTATATGTACACGTTCGGCCGCTCAAACTACCGGAGCCGTAGCCGCCGGAGGGAGCCGATGGACAATAATAGGTAACACGAGATAATGCCGTCCGAGAAGTACTAGTCGACCGCTTATATGTACACGTTCGGCCGCTCAAACTACCGGAGCCGTAGCCGCCGGAGGGAGCCGATGGACAATAATAGGTAACACGAGATAATGCCGTCCGAGAAGTACTAGTCGACCGCTTATATGTACACGTTCGGCCGCTCAAACTACCGGAGCCGTAGCCGCCGGAGGGAGCCGATGGACAATAATAGGTAACACGAGACAGAGCCGTCCGAGAAGTACTACCCGATCGAGTGTAACGGCATCTGCTCCCCTGGCGGCTACTGAAACTGTAGGTGTTCGGCGCGAGCGGACAGTGATACTGACGAGTGATAATATTATATGAAGCGGTACGGTAGGTAGTAGTTGAACGCGAGTATCTGCATCTTCTACTACTCAGGCTACCGGATCCAAACCCTGCCACGTAGGGGCAATAGTACGTGGTGCGACTCAACGCCGCCTTCTCCGTACTACCCGACCGCGAATAAGAACATCTTCTGCTACCCAAGCTGCCGGAACCGAACCAGGCCACGTAGGGGCAATAGTACGTGGTGCGACTCAACGCCGCCTTCTCCGTACTACCCGACCGCGAATAAGAACATCTTCTGCTACCCAAGCTGCCGGAACCGAACCAGGCCACGTAGGGGCAATAGTACGTGGTGCGACTCAACGCCGCCTTCTCCGTACTACCCGACCGCGAATAATTACAACTTCTGCCGCTCAGGTTGCCGGAACCGTAACCACCGACAGGAGCCGGAGGGCAACTATAGGTCGTGCTGGGAATACCGGCCAGATCAGTAGAAGTGCTTCGCGTGTAGGTGCAGATATCACCGTTGCGGACACCGGGACCGAAACCTCCGGCGGGGGCTTTGGGGCAAGAACGCGAGACGGTGACCGACGCCGTCCGGGTGGTGGTCCCCGGTCGAGTGTAATGACAGGTAACAGTACCATCCGACCCCGTCGTCTTACTGCTGAACGTGAATGTAGGAGGGTTCTCCGGGCAAACATAGGAACCGGACGAACCCGACCCCGATGAAGTGCCGCCGTCGGACGACCCCGAAGCGCCGCCATCGCTCTCCTCGCGGGACGAGCTGGCCCCTTCCTCCTGCTCGGCGGCCGCCGCGGCCGGCTCCTCCCCCGCCGTCAAAGAGGAAAAAACGTACTCCGGCGGCAGAAACAGGCAAAACAGCAACAACATGGTCACGCCGAGCGACCACCATCCCCGACCCGACCGCCGGCGACGGCGCGGCCTTCCCACCGACAATCCCGCCGCCCACCGCCGGTACCAACCGAACCGGGCCAAAAACCCCAAGCCCGCATCCCGTTCGGGGCGGTCTTGCCCCATCCCGTCGTCTATCTCATCAAATAATGTATCACGGCGCATTCGGCGCCTCCCGTTCTTGGGCTGTCTCCCTACCCTACACACCCCACCCCCTGCTCGGGAGCGAAAACCCGGAAAATAATTTCAGGCGGTCAGTTCGGATTCGGAGGGGGAGGGGATTTGCGTCTCGACCTGTTTCCGTCGGGCGCGGGCCCGGCGGCGGGCGGCGTCTACGAAGCCCGTGAACAGGGGGTGCGGCTCCAAAGGCCGGGAACGCAATTCGGGATGTGCTTGGGTGGCCGCAAAAAAGGGATGGTCCGGTATTTCGATGAACTCCACCAACTGGCCGTCCGGGGAAATCCCCGACAGGGACATGCCGGCCGAAAGCAACCGCTGACGATAACGGTTGTTCACCTCGAAACGATGGCGGTGCCGCTCGTACACCAACTCCTCCCCGTACAAGCGGCGCACCAGCGACCCTTTCGCCAACTTGGCCGGATAGATGCCCAGGCGCATCGTCCCCCCCTTGTTCACCACCTGTTGCTGATGCTCCATCAAGTCGATCACCGGGTGGCGGGTAGTCGGATGGAACTCGGTGCTGTCGGCATCCGCCAAACCCAGCACGTTGCGGGCGAACTCGATCACCGCCGTCTGCAAACCCAGACACAAACCCAAAAAAGGAATCCCATTTTCCCGGGCATGTTGAACCGCATGAATTTTACCTTCAATCCCCCGCGGTCCGAACCCGCCGGGAACCAACACCCCGTCCACCCTGTCAAAATGGGAATCCCCGAACAAACCGTCCAACTCTTCGGCCGGAACCCAAACCACCTCCACCCGCACCCCGTTGGAACGGCCCCCGTGGTTGAGGGCCTCCACCACCGACAGGTAGGCGTCCGGCAACTCCACGTATTTGCCCACCATTCCGATGCGCACCGTTTCAGTAGCCGACCGGGCCCGCTCCACCATCCTGGTCCAGTCGGTCAGGTCCGGGTCGGCGTCGTCCAACCGCAACAGGTCCGCCAGCACCCCGTCCAGGCCCTGCTCGTGCAACAGCAACGGCATCTCGTAAATGTCGTCGGTGTCCTCGGCGGCGATCACCCCGTCCGGGTCCACATCGCAAAACAGGGAAATCTTGCGCCGCACCGACTCGTCGATGGGCCGGTCGGAGCGCACCACGATCACATCCGGCCGTATCCCCCGCGAGCGCAACTCCGCCACCGAATGCTGGGTGGGTTTGGTTTTCAACTCTTCGGACGGCCCGATGTAGGGCACCAGCGTCACGTGAATGTGGGCCACGTTGCCCGCGCCCGCCGTCCGCCCCAACTGCCGCACCGCCTCCAGGAAGGGCAGAATCTCGATGTCGCCCACCGTGCCCCCGATCTCGGTGATGACCATGTCGTATTCGCCCCGCTCCCCCAGACGGCGAATGCGGTCCTTGATTTCGTTGGTGATGTGGGGGATGACCTGCACGGTGTCCCCCAAGTAGTCCCCCCGCCGTTCCTTGTTCAGCACCGACAGGTACACCGAGCCGGTGGTCACGTTGGAATCCCGACGCAGGCTTTCGCCGGTGAACCGTTCGTAGTGCCCCAGGTCCAAGTCGGTCTCCCCCCCGTCGTCGGTCACGTACACCTCGCCATGCTGAAACGGGTTCATGGTGCCCGGGTCCACGTTGATGTACGGGTCCAGCTTTTGGTTGACCACCCGCAGGCCGCGGGCCTTCATCAACCGGCCCAGGGAAGCCGCGGTTATCCCCTTGCCGAGGCTGGAGGCGACGCCGCCCGTCACGAATACGTATTTCGTCACGGGACTACAGAATAACACACCCGGCGGCCATGCGGCGGCAATCCCCCGCCCCCGGACGGCGTATGTCACGGAAGCAACTCAAAAGCCGCCGCGTGGCGGGGGCGATCATCAGTGTCCAGATAGGCGTTAAAGCGTATCGGTGTCTGCTATGAGAGATACGGGATAACCTCGGAGGCCAGTATTTCATCCACCCTTTCGGATTTGTACGCGTGCCCGCTCCGTCCGATCCCCGCCGCTCGCAACTTACGCGGCGTCCGCGCCAAATGCCTCTCAATCGCCTCGCCGGCCGACGCCGAGACGGTCATTCCCCTCCGTTGCGCCTCCGATCGCAACAGGGAAGCGACTTCTTCGGATAACTCAATGGCAAGTCTCATAGTTTGCTCGGCATAACAGGGTCGCTCAGCCGCCGCCCTCGTTGCGGCGGGAGAGAGCCAAGGCCCGCAGTTCTGCGGCGTGCTCCCGGCCCCTTTCCGATTCGGACAGGCCGGACAGCATCCGGGTCAGTTCTTTCAGCCGCTCCGGGCCGTCCACTTCCCGCACCACCGCCTCCGTTCCCCGCCGTTCCACCACCAGATGGGTGTCGGCGAAAGCCGCCACCTGCGGCAGGTGGGTAACGCAAAACACTTGCCGGTCCTCGGCCAAGGCGGCCAGCTTGGCCCCCATCACCAGGGCGATGGCCCCGCCCACCCCGGCGTCGATTTCGTCGAAGGCCGCCACCCGCGCCTCCCCCGATCCGGAAGCCAGCCGCAACGACAATATCAGCCGGCTCAACTCCCCTCCGGAGGCCACCCGTTTCACCGGCCCCGGAACAAGGCGCCGGTCGGAAGCGAAGCGCACTTCCACCCGGTCCGCACCCGCCGGGCCGGGCCGGTCGGCCGTCACATCGATGGCCACCGCCGGGTCGGTGAAACCCAGCTCTGTGAGATGGGCGGCCGCCGCCGCGGCGACGACCCCGGCCGCCCTCCGCCGGGCTTCCCGCAACTCCTCCCCCGCCTCCTCCAAGCGGGTCCGGGCCTCCTCCCATTCGGCGTCGATGCCCTCCGCCCGGCGCAGCAGGTCGGCCAGTTCCAGGGAGCGGGCGGCCGCCCGGTCGCGGAACATCCGAATTTCGGCGATGTCGTCCCCGTATTTGCGGCGCAGGTCGCCCAACAGCCGCAACCGCTCGTGAATCGCCTGCAATCTTTCCGGGTCGGACTCCAAACCCTCCCCCAGGTCGCGGGCCGCGGCCCGGCCTTCGGTCAACTCCGCTTCCCAAGCCTCGGCGCTCTCCAACAGGGCCTTCGCCCCCGGATCCAGTTCCACCGCCCGGCGCAGGGCCGCCACCGCCGCCCCCGTCCGCTCCCCGGCCCGTTCCAAATCGGCCCCGGCCGCCGCGTACCATTCCCCCAGGGCTTCGGCATGTTGCAGGCGGGCCAGGGCGGTGCGCAACTCTTCGTCCTCGCCCGTTTCGAAACCGGCCCGGTCTATTTCATCCGTCTGATGGGAGAGCAGGTCCAGTTCCCGTTCCAGTTCCCGACGGTCTCCCCCCAGCCGGCGCCGGGCCGACTCCAAGTCGGACATCCGCTCCCAAGCCGCCCGGTAGGCGGTCACCGGCTCCTCCGACTCCAAACGGCGATCCACCAGTTCCCGCACCTCGCCGGGGCGGCTCAGCGTCAGATGATCGTGGCGGCCCACGATCTCAAACCGGCCTTCCATGTGCGCGGCCAGCGTTTTGGCGGGGGCCATCGCCCCGTTCAGGTAGGCGCGGGTGCGGACCGGCGGGGGTTTGCCTTTCCCGGGCGGCGGGCCGGCGACCGCGATGCGCCGGGCGGCCACCGACTCCTCCCCGTCCCACAGAAAACGCCCTTCGACGCAGGTTTCTTCTCCGTGCGGCCCCACCAGGTCGCCCGCCGCCCCCTCGCCGGCCAGCAGGCGCAGGGCCCCCAGCAGCATGGTCTTGCCCGCCCCGGTTTCCCCGGTGCACACCACCATCCCCGGGCCGGGGCTGATGCGGGCGGAGCGGATCACCCCCAGGTTGGCCACCGACAACTCGTCCAGCATCCGCCCTCCTATCCCAAGTGGAACTTGCGTTGCAGAGCGGCCGGAAACGACCGGGGATGCAGGGTGATGAACGGGGCCTTGCCTCCGGCGGTCACCGTCACCGACCCGCCCGGTTCCACCCTCCCTATTTCGTTTCCGTCCACGGTCACCCCCACCGGTTGCTGGTCGCGCACTTCAAAACGCAGGATGCGGTCCGGCGGAAACACCAGGGTGCGGGAGAACAGGGTGTGGGGGGCGACCGGGGTGAGAACCAGGGCGTCCAGGGCCGGGTCCACCAAGGGGCCTCCCGCCGACAGGTTGTAGGCGGTGGAACCGGTGGGGGTGGCGACCACCAACCCGTCCGCCCGGTAGGTCGTAAACTCCTCCCCGTCCACCGACACCGCCAGGGACACCGTCTTCTGGCTTTCCGTTTTTTCCATCACTACGTCGTTCAGCCCCGCCGCCTCCGCCCGCTCCGTCCGGGCGGACAGCGTCATCCGTTCCGTAATCCGATAGTCCCCCGTCGCCAACCGTTCCACGATGCGGGCCGCATCCTCCGGTTCCCCTTCCGCCAGAAACCCGAGCCGCCCGGTGTTGATCCCCAAAACGGGGACGCCCGCGGGCAGGGCCAGCCGCACCGCCCGCAACACGGTCCCGTCCCCGCCGATGGCCGCCACCGCCTCCAAACCGCAGTCCGGTTCAAAACCGGTAGCCGCCACTCCCAGCGCCGGGGCGTCTTCTTCGTGCGCAGCCACCTCTACGGAACGGGCCCGGGCCTGCTCCGCCATCCGCCGGGCCAACTCCACCGCCTCCGGCCGCCCGCGGTGGGGGACCAGCGCCAGTTTCATCCCGCTCCCCCTTTCGGAACCGGGGAGCGCGCGGCGCGCTTCCTGCGGGCAATCCCCATGCTTCGGCGTTTCCGACCCGTTTGCCCGCTCAATCGGGCGGGGCGGAATCGGACGGGACGGCCTCCGACATTTCGTCCAGCGCGCGCCGGGCGGAGTCGGGGGCGGGCTTCCCGTCCAGGTGGGCGGACAGCGCGGCGGCCACCGCCGCCGCCGGTTCCGGGGCGTCCAAGGGGGGGCCGTCGGCGATGGCTTCTATCGCCCGCTCCAGACGCGCTTTCTCCAACGGAGGGGGCGGGGCGGGGTTGTTCTCCATACCCCCATTATCGCCGGTTGCGAACGCTATGCGCGCCATTGCCCGCCGCCGGCGGAAACGGGCGCGGGCCGCCTCCGGTTTTGCGGGACCAACCGAGGCGCGCTCCATCCGCCTCCCGGTATGAAACGCAGGAGGGTTTCCGGGGGGCGGACGGGAGAAGGCCGCAACGCGCCTAGGGGGACAGGCGGTCGGAGAACCGTTCGATGATCCGGGACAGCAACCGGGCGGTCAGCCCCAGCGACTCCACGCTCACCCGTTCGTCATTGCCGTGGAACATCCCCAAAAAGTCGCTGAAACGGGTGCGGTCGTCGTACAAGCCCACCCCGTAGGCGACCGCCCCCCGGGCCCGAAAAAAACGGGCGTCGGTGGTGACCGGGGTGAGGACGGGCACGATGCGCCGCGAACCGGCCACCGACTCGTAAGCGTCCCCGATCGCCTCCCACAGGGGGCCGGAAGCGGCCGAGGACTCCGCCGAGAAGTCGATCACGGGCTCGATTTCCACCTCCTCGAAAGAGGGGCCGAGCGTCTTGCGCAGATGGTCGGTCACGTCCCGTTCGGTCTGGCCGGGAAGGATGCGGATGTCCACCGCCGCCTGCGCCCGGTCGGCCACCGTGTTGGCTTTGGAGCCCCCGGAGGCCAGGTTGGGGCTGAAAGTGACGTGGGTGCAGGCGTGCACCCAGCGGGCCAGGGCCGGGTCCTCGACCGCCATCCGGTCGATTTCGGCATCCACCCGGTCGGGGTCCAGCAGGGCCGCGGTCCGCTCCGGCGGCCACCCGGCCCGCTCCGCGAACGCCCGCCATTCGGGGGTGATCTCCACCGGCGACCGGGCCCCGGCGATGGCGGAGACGGCCTCCGCCATTTTCACCACCGCGTTGTCGGAACCGTAGGGGGAGCTGCCGTGGGCGGGCGTCCCCGAAAATTTGAGTTTGCGCCAGAAGGGCCCTTTCTCGGCCACTTTCACCAGATGCGCCGGCTCCGCCCCCGGAACCCGAAAGGCCGGCAAAGCCACTTCGGTCAGCACGTATTCGCAGTCCACCAGGTCGGGCCGGTTATCCAACAGCCATTCGGCCCCCAGGGCGCCGCCCGCCTCCTCGTCGGCCACCCCCAGATAGATGAGGTCGCCGGCCGGGGCGGGGCGGGCCCCGGTCAGGTAGGGCTTGAACGCGGAGGCCATGGCCGCGGTCAGATTGAGCATATCCACCGCCCCCCTCCCCCACACCATCCCGTCCCTTACTTCCGCCCCGAACGGGTCGACGCTCCAGGATTCTTCGGTGACCGGCACCACGTCCAGATGCCCCATCAGCAACAAACGGGGGGCGGACGGGTCCCGGCCCGGAACCCGGTACACGACGCTGGCCCGCCCGGGGGCGGGTTCCACCGCCTCCCCCGCCTGGCCGAAAAAGTCGCGCAGGGTTTCCACGGAACGGATTTCCCCCCCGGATTCGGGGGAGCCGTCGTTCACGCACCGGTTGCGTATCAAAACTTGCAGAAGTTCCAGGATTTCGCCCTGCGGGTCGCGGTCGGTCATGGTCACGCCCCTAACACCGGCAACAGTTCGTACATAGTAGGGGTCAGCGGCAACTCCCGCAGGTTTTCCAGGGGAACGAAAACGGCCCGCCGGGCGTCGTCCCCCGCCGTCAGGGACCCCCCCGTCACCCGGGCCGCAAAATCGACGATGACGATGTGATAAGCGGGAGGCCCGTCGGGGGGCGGCTGCGGGGGGCCGAACGCCGAACCGGTCCAGATCACCCGTCCCGTTTCCACTTCCAAACCGGTTTCCTCCCGGGTTTCCCGAACGGCGGCTTCCGCCAAGGTTTCCCCCCACCGCACTTTCCCGCCGGGAACCGCCCAGTATCCGCGGCGGACGGGACCGCCCCGCTCCACCATCAGCAAAGCCCCTTTTTCCACCACCGCCGTTCCCACTCCCACCACCGGCCGGGCCGGGCCGTCCGAAGTCGGCGGGGCCGGGTCAGCGGTCGTCATTATGGTGCATCACGATGGAACGGGCCGAGAACCCGCCCGCTTCGAAAAAGTTTTTAGCCAGCCGGTGTCCGGGCAGCACATGCGCGTCGAACAGGGTCAAACCCCGGCGCCGGAACTCCGCCAGCAAGGCCTCCCGCACCGCCTCCCCGATTCCCACTCCCCGCGCTTCTTCCTCCACGAACACCAGCCGGACGACCCCCGTTCGCGCTCCCCCCTCCTGCGGCAACAGCGCTTCGGAGCGGCCGTAGATGAAACCCAGGGGATATCCGCCCAACTCCCCTATGTAGAAGAGGGAGTCCGGGTCGCCCAGGCGCTCCCGGATGGTTTCCCCGACCGGTTCGGGAAAGCCGTCCGCCCGCGGCCACATGGGATGCAAGGCGGTCATCTCCCGTTCCAGTCGCCGGTACAAGTCCAGCAGGACGGGCGCGTCGTCGGTTTCGGCGCGGCGGGCGGTTACCGCGTATTCCATCAGGGTTCCCATCGGAGGGTTCGGTTCGATGTCCAGGGTAGTCCGTCCGCCGGATTTTCCCTACCGGAGGCTACCGGTGGCAGTCGATGCAGATTTTGCGGCGCTTGTTCGCCAGCTGCACGACGTTGCGCACCAGAAAACACGACCGGCACACGAACTCGTCTTTGCGCCGTTCATCGCTGTCCGGATCCAGCGACATTTCCTCCCGGCGGATGGCTTTGATCTCGGAGGCTTCATCCACCAGCATGGTGGCCGGTTCGTTGGCTTCCACCGCCTCCATTTCCTCGACCTCCAGCGGGTCGAGTTCCACCGTTCCCTCCTCGTTTTCATCGTCTTCATCGTCGTCGTCATCGTCCAAGTCGGGTTCCGGTTCTTCGCCCTCCTCGTCGTCGAGGTCATCGTCGTCATCCAGGTCGGCGTCCTGGTTCAGCACCTCCCCCTCCTGCAAGGCGAGTTGCTCTTCCAGTTCCACTTCGGGGACGTCCTCCGGAATGTCCTCAAAGCCGTCATCGTCGAGTATCTTGTCGGCCGCTTCCACCAACCACCTCCCGTTTCCGATGGTCCGGATGCGGCATTATATACGCTTCCGGACCGCTGGCGCCGAAATATATCACAAACTTTCCCGGTCGCGGTCCCGGCGGCGGCGGGCGGGCCCGACGGAGAGCGTGGTTCAGGCCCCGGCGGAGTCTATGGCCCAGAACAGGAAGGAGGCCAGTTGCCTTCTGGCGACCGGTTGAGCGGGACAGTAGCGCAACGGGTCGGACCCGCATCCCCGGACGACTCCCGCCGCCCGCAATCCCTCCGCCGCCCGCGCCGTCGCCTCGGGAAGACGGGACAAATCCGCGAACCCGTCCGCGACCGGCCCCGCCGGGCGCAGATGGGGGAAAGCGGCCGTCATCATCACCGCCAACTCCCCCCGGGTGACCGCCCCGGCGGGGTTGAACCGTCCTCCGGGGGCGTCCATTACCCCGGCGGCCGCCGCCCACTGCGCCGCGGGCCGGTAGGAGGCGCCCACCGGAACGTCCGTCAGTTGCGCGACCGCCCCTCCGGGCGGCCCGTACAGCCGCCGCACCGCTTCGTGCAGGTAGGCGGCCGTCTGGGCCCGGTCGACGGGACGACCCGGGCAGAAACCGGCCGGGACATCGCATCCCAAATCAATCCCCCATTCGGCCAGGGAGCTGATGGCGTACTCGTGGACGTCTCCTTCGTCGTCGCAGTATCCGCCGAAATAGGAGTCCTGGAATATCCGGAGGAGGGCGGGCGGCAACCTCCCCGCAACTCCGCTCCGGCAGGCGTCGAGCACCGCCAGCGAACCGCCCCGGGACGGGGCCAAACCGGTCAGGGAATCCGGAACCGGACCGGAAAAATCGTTGTCGGCTATGTGCAGTCTTCGCAGGTTGACCAGGTTTCCCAACTCGTCCGGGAGCGGGCCGGAGAACCGGTTCCCCCGCAGCCACAAGCTGGTCAGACGGACCAGGCGCCCCAGTTCCGACGGGAGGGCGCCGGACATCCGGTTGCGGTCCAGGTCCAGATAAACCAGGTCGGTCAACTCCCCGATCCCGGGAGGCAAAGGTCCGGTCAGGCGGTTGTCGAACAGGGCCAGCCGGGTGAGCTCCCGCAACCGGGTCAACTCCTCCGGGAAGGGCCCGGACAGGTGGTTGCTGTTCAGATGCAACTGCGTCAACCCGGCCAGGTCTCCCAGCGCGGCGGGGACGGGGCCGGTGAGCCGGTTGTGGTTGAGGAACAACCGGCGCAGTCCGTCCAACTCCCCGAACCCGGGCGGAATGCCGCCTCCCAGGTTCCACCAGGGAAGGGCGATGGTGTCCACCCTCACTCCCCGTCCGGATCCAGCCAGGAACACCCCGTCCCAGGACATTCCCGCGCCCCAGGTTCGGATGGGATGGTCGGCGGGCAGGTCGGCGTTGTCCGGGTGGCTGAGCCAGTAATCCCTGATTTTCACCAGCGTCCGGCAGTCGGAGACCAAACCGGCGGCGGCGGGATCGAACACGAACGTTCCGTCGGAGCACCCGGCCGGATCAAGCGGAGAGAAGGGCGGTACCGGGGCGGGCGGGTCCGGGTCCGTATCGGCGGCTTCCGCCGTGCGGTCTTCAGCGGGGAGCGTGCCGGACAGGAGATTGCCGGACAGCCGCAACCGCTCCAAGCGGGGCAGGCGGATGATTTCACCGGGGACGGCCCCGGTCAGCTGATTGTCCTGCAACTGCAAGTCGGCCAAGAGGGACAGGTTTCCCAACCCGGCCGGGATGGAACCGGTCAGCCGATTGCCGTTGAGATACAGTCGTTCCAATCCGGTCAGCTCCCCGAACATGTCCGGGATGCCTCCCCCCAATCCCCCCAGCGCAAAATCAATCCGGGTGACCCGCAAGCCGTCGGCGGCGGGGGCGATGACGACCCCGTTCCAGAACAGACCCGCCCCCCAAGTGCGCAGAAAGTGGTCTTCGGGCAACTGCCGGTTGTCCGGATGTTCCAGGTAATAGTCCCGTATGGCCAGCAAGGCCCGGCAGTCGGCGACCAGCCCGCGGTTGGCGGCCGGGTCGGCCACGTACCGTCCGTCCCCGCACCCCGCCGCATCCAGGTCGGCGGCCTGCGCCCCGGCCGCCGCCGCCCAAACCGCTCCCCAACCGACGACCGCCGCCGCCAACAGAACCATCGCCCAACCGCGCCCCCCCGACCGCAACCGGCCTCCGCCCGCAACAGGCATTGTCAACCCTCCTCCTTCCGTCACCGCCGCCATGCCAGCCGCGGACCTGCCGAACGCAGATTATACAAACCAACCGAAAAGCAGATGACATTTGAGTCGAACGAGTCTGGTTTTTAAGTTACTCTTGTTTAGACAACCTATTGCCCGTTACCCCCGACGATAAGCAAGGCCCTCTGGCAATCTTGAGAATACTTGGCTTCTTCTACAAACTGATTCCAATTAGGTAGTTTATAGCTAAGTCCGTTAGGATCTAATAAGTCGGTTCTAGTACCATCCAGAAACTCAGCGACTGCTGTGAAAAGAGCATCGGCAAAATACTGAACAGATACAGGCAAGCCAGGCCCCGCCCTTGTAGCGGCTACTATATCCGGCTTAACAACTTCCTGGAACATGTCCACCCATTCAGTGCCATCACCGCCTATTTCATCAAGTGGCTCTATATTGTTTTTCCAGTTTGACTTGAAATAGGTAAGTAAGTCATCTGTAATAGGCAAATCGTCTTCTGAAATATCAATCATTCCAGCATTACTACTATTAATAGAGCTACCGTCATCTTCTTCTGCCACCTCAGAAACACTACTATCCTGATCCCCAAGCAACTCACGTAAAACTATTGTAGCCTGAGCTCCGTTCCCAACTTGTTCGACAGTCAATCCCAAAGATTCGATTATTAACGGTACAATATCATTATCTACTGCCTCCCGAGTAACAGCTCTAAAAATAGCCCTCTCTACTTCATGATGGGCCCAGCACAACGCACCCATAGGGGTGGACAGGTTATTCGGATTATTCAAAATAAAATCACTATAAAGAGTAGCCGTATTATCAACAGAAGCGTTCTGCCATCTCTGTTGGTCAATCCACGCCGGACCCAATGCTCTAGCACCTTTAGTCGTTGCTGTCAAGTCAACCGTAGTACTACTGTTACTAGCAACACCTTCCCTAGAGTAATCTACAGATGAGCAAGCCGCACTAGTGAAGACAACCAACAAGCAGGCTGCCATTCTTAGGACCGAGCACCGATGCGCCGCGGACGGACAAGCCCGACGACTCCCGTTACCAGAACCCGATTTGGGCCGAGCGCGACCCCATCCCCCGAAAATCTGGAAACCGGGTCTTCCTTTCAAACTGGGCCTTTCTTTACGAACACCGTCATTATAGCGCCCGCCTCAACCGGCAGCGGCGACATCAGATTTTTAATGAAAGCAAACCGCGCTGAACCCGGAACACTACCGGGGTAACGCCCAGCACCTCCCCGTCCGCCTCCACCGGCCATCCTCCGTCCTCCGCGTCCACCCGCACTTCCGGGACCGAGAACCGGCGCACCGCCGGGTCGGACAGGTGGGAACCGGTGCGGGCTTTCATCGTCAAGCGAAACACCTCCCGGCGGCGGGCGGTGAACACCTGCACGTCCAACAAGCCGTCCGCCGCCGACGCCCGGGGCGCGATGTTGAAACCCGCCCCGATAAACTGGGCGTTGGCCACCGTCATCCCCAGGGCCTCCCCCGCAAACCGCCGCCCCGCCATCTCCGCCGTTATCGGAGAGCGCCCGAACCGGGGCAATGTCCGCAACAAAGCCGCCACGTAGCGGGCCGACCGCCACCGGGGGGACATTCTCCCCGCCGCCCGCACCGTCTCCGCCAACAAACCCAGAGTGGCCGCGTTCACGAAAAACCTCCGCCCCCACTCCCCGAGGGCTATGCCCACATCCACCGGATACACCTGCGGGCCCGCCAAATGGTCGGCCGCCTCCTCCAAAGTGGTTCCGATCCCGAATGTGCGCAACAGGTCGCAGGCGGTGCCCGTCGGCAACATCCCCACCACCGGCGGCCGCTCCCAGGAATGGGACAGCACCTCGTTCACCACCGCGTTCATCGTTCCGTCCCCCCCCGCCGCCGCGAACCGGTCCCGGCCCTCCGCCGCCGCCGCCGCCACCGCCTCCCGCAAGGCGGCCCGGTCCCCGGTTTCCACCACCTCCGCGC
This sequence comes from Candidatus Spongiisociaceae bacterium, assembly GCA_965243835.1. Taxonomy (GTDB): domain Bacteria; phylum Actinomycetota; class Acidimicrobiia; order Spongiisociales; family Spongiisociaceae. Next base: position 1,437,225 of record OZ251578.1, on the reverse strand, counting down.
CGATCCCCCGTTCGGCCAGCACCCGCTCCACCCGCTCCCGCCGCCCCTCCCCCGTCCCGGCCGCCGGGTTGACCAGCACCAGCCAAGGAACCCCGCTCATATCACCCCCCGAGCGGCCACCACCCCCCGGTCCACCCGGCGCAAAGCGTCCTCCGCCGCCTCCGCCAACCCCCGGGCGTTCCCCATTTCCTCCAGCAACGGGGCCGCGTCCCGCAACTGGCGCAACACGTCCTCCATCTGGCGGACGGTGCGCACGAAGTCCCCCGGAGCCAAGTCGATCCCCTCCAGCAGGTCGTCCAGCTCCGTCAGTTGCGCCCAGTGATAAGCCAGATGGGTGAAACCCGACTCGGGGGGGCGGGTGACCTGCAAGCCGGCCGCTTCCTCCGCCTCCGCCAACTCCTCCCACATATCGCACAGCACATCCCAGCGTTCGCCCAAGTCGGGGGTGGGGAACCGGTCGGGGGAATCCGCCTCCCGGCGCGGCTCGAACACGAAACAGGAAACCAGGGAGGCCAACTCCGGCCCGGACAACCCGGCCAACAGGCCGCCGGCCACCGCCTCCAACAGCAGCAAATCCAACTCGTTGTAAATCACCCGCAGGGCCTCCCCCCGCCCGGTCAAGGACCAGTCGGAGGCGTAACCCATTTCCTCCAGCAACCCCCGCGCCCGGTGGAAATGACGCACCAACCCGTCCCGGCCTCCCCCCCGCCGTCCCCGGCCGCTCCGCTCCAACTGGAACTGGGCGAAGGAGGCCCGCAACAGCCGCTCCGACCGGCGGCGCCCGTAGTTGGCCATCAAATTCACCACCATGTTGTAGGTGGGACGGAAACTGGAGCGGAGCGGATGACTCCCCCAAGCGGCGATTCCCTCCACCTGCCGCAAAGGCACGCTCGACGAATGCAGCACCACCCCATGCCCCACGACGTCGATCCCCCTCCGTCCCGCCCGGCCGGTCAGTTGCGTGAACTCCCCGGGGGTGAGCGGCTCGTGTCCATCCCCCGTGTATTTGGTGAGGCGGTCCAAAACCACGGTGCGGGCCGGCATGTTGATTCCCAAAGCCAGGGTTTCGGTGGCGAACACCAGTTTTATCAACCCGGCCGCGAACAGTTCCTCCACCACTTCCTTGAAGGCGGGCACCAGCCCGGCGTGATGGGCCGCCACCCCCGCCTCCAGGCACCGCATCCAGCGGTCGTAGGACAGGGCCCGCAGGTCGGCGTCCTCCAAATGGGCGCATCCCTCCTCCGCCCGGTTGCGGATCTCTTCCCTTTCCTCCGGGTCGGCGAGGCGCGCCCCGGAATCCACCAGGCGGTTCGCCGAATCCTCGCATCCCGCCCGGGAGAAAACGAAGTAAATGGCGGGCAACATGCCCTCCGCCTCCAGCCGCTCCACGATTTCCGAACGGCGGGGGGTGACCAGACGGCGGCGCCCCCGGCGGTAGCGGGCCAGCAGTTTGGAAATATCCGGGTTGAGCGACTCCCCCCGCTCCCCGTCGGCGAACAGCGGCAACAGGTGGGTGAAGTCCCGGTAGCGGTCCCGCACCGTCCACCACCTTTCCAGGGGCACCGGACGATGCTCCTCGATCACCAGCTCGGTCGGCCCCCTCCGGGAGCGCACCCAGTCGGTGAACTCCCCGGAGTTGGAAACCGTGGCCGACAGGCACACCAGCCGGATGTGGGGCGGGGCGTGGATGATCACCTCCTCCCACACCGCCCCCCGGCTCCGATCCTGCAGGTAATGCACCTCGTCCAGCACCACCACTTCCACCTCGGACAGGTCGTCCCCCACGTAGATCATATTGCGCAGCACTTCGGTGGTCATCACCACCACCGGGGCGCCGCCGTTGACGGTGTTGTCCCCGGTGAGCAGCCCCACCCGCTCCGCCCCGTACATCCCGCACAGGTCCCGGAACTTCTGGTTGGAAAGGGCCTTGATGGGAGTGGTGTAAAAGGCCCGCCCGCCCCGCCCCAGGCACATATCCACCGCCCCTTCCGCCACCAGCGTCTTGCCGGCTCCGGTGGGGGCGGTCACCACCACCGAACTCCCCTTTTCCACCGCCTCCAAAGCCGCCGTCTGGAACCGGTCGGGGGGATAAGGAAGGGATTCCAAAAAAGCGGCCAGGCCGCGAGGTTTATTTTTTGAGGACAAGACGTATCAGCCAGATGGTCGCTTCATAGAACAGGTAGAGGGGAGTAGACAGGAGCAACAGGGTGAGCGGATCGCCGGTGGGGGTCACCAGCGCCCCCACGGTGACGATGATCAGCACCGCCCACCGGCGGGCCCGGCCCAGTTTGGCCGAGGTCACCATGCCGGCCGCGGCCGCCCCGAACAGGAACACCGGATACTGAAAGGACACCCCGAACAGCAACAGGAACCGCACCGCGAAGCGGGTGTAGGCGTCCACGGTGACCAGCACCTCCGGCCCCGACATTATCCCCACCAGCAGAAACCCCAGCGCCCGTTCCAGGCTCCAGTAGGCGAAGGCCACCCCCAGGCAGAACAGGAGCGTCAACGCCCCCGCCACCGGGAAGGCCCATTTGCGTTCCCGGGGGGTGAGGCCGGGGTTGATGAAAGCCCACGCCTGGTAGGCCAGCACCGGCGAAGCCAGAATCACCCCGCCGAAGAGGGCGATGCGCATGGCGATGGAGAACAGTTCGGTGGGGCCGGTGATGACCAGCGGGCGGTCGGTGACCAGCAGATAAGGCCCCTCCAGCAGGTCGAAAATCCATTCCCGAAAGATGAAGGCGGCCACCGCTCCCACCGCCACGGCGACGACCGCCTTTATCAGCCGGTTGCGCAACTCGGTGAGATGGCCCAGCAACGGCTGGCGGGCCCGTTCCGTCCGCTCGCTCATCGGCGCCTCTCAGCCATCGCCGGCCGCAACCGGGCCCGTTTCATCGCGCCCGCCCGCCGGGGAATTGCGGAACGGGTCCGCCGCCTCCGTCATTCCCCCTCCTTCGCTTCGTCGGTTCCCGCCGGGACTGCTCCGTCCAACGGGGCCGGAGGGTCGGCCGGCGAATCAACCGGGGACGGCGGAACGGGATCATCGGCGGGGAGGCCGGAGGACGAGACGGCGATCCCCGGCGGAACGGGGTCGTTCACCCCCTCCCAGGCCTGGTCCGGGGAAACCCCGGTTTTCGGCTCCGGCCCCACCCAGCGCACTTTCCCCCCGTCCTTCCGGTCGCCGCCGCCTTCCCCCGGTTTCCCCCGGTCGGCCGCCGGCCGTTTTTTGGCGGCGGAGGCCGCCTCGTCCAGGCTGCGGCGCACATCCCCCAGCGGTTTGGACACTTCCGCTCCCGCTTCTTTCAAATCCCGCAACGGTTCCTTGATGGGACCCACTTCCCGTTCCAGATCGTCCCTGAAACCGGCCGCCACCCGTTTTATCTCCCCCAGATACCGTCCGATGCGGCGGGCGATGCCCGGCAGATGACGGGGCCCGATCACGATCAGGGCCACCACGGCGATGGTGAGAATTTCGGTGGCGCTGAGGGATTGAAACATAGGGGAATAGTACAGCCTCGCCGGGCCGGACTACCGACCCTCCCCCGTCGGCGCCGTCATTTCACTCCCCGTAGCGGGCCAGGATCTCCGCCCGCAACCTCTCCCTTTCCTCCCGCACCTCCTTTCCTTCCAGCAGGCGGGCGTCGGATCCCAGCCTGATCAGCAGGCGGGCCGGAACCCGGGGGTAGGCGGCGGCGAAGCGGATCACCATCTCCTCCGGCTCCTCGGACAGCGCCTCCGTCGGATAGTAGGAGGCCACCCAGCGGGCGGCGGGGCGCAACCCGATAACCGCGTACACGCAGTCCTCGTCGGGGGCGAACTGCGGTCCTACCGGAGGGAGCGGATCGGGCGGGGCGAAACCCATGTCGGTGACCGTCGCCTCCCGGATGCGGTCCGCCCGGAACACCCGGCGGTCCCCGGCCCGGCGGCAGAAGGCGGTCAGATACCAATGGTCGTCATGCGCGGTCACCGCCCACGGCTCCACCACGCGGGAGGTTTCCCGGTTGCCGTGCAGCGACAGGTAGGCGATCTTCGCCGCCCGCCGGTCGGCGACCGCCTGCTGCAGGAGCGGAACCGCCTCGGGCGCGGCGGGCAACTCGGCCACCAGCGCATCGTCCAAACCGGGCAGGGCCCGGGCCAGTTTCGCCACCGCCCGCTCCAAAGCGGGAGAAGCGGCGCCGGCCCCCACCGCCGACTTGCCGGCCGCCAACAACGCCAAGGCTTCAATGTGCCGCAGGTGCATGGGGGCCGCGAACTGTTCGGCCTGTTCCAAAACCACCACCCCGTCCTCGGATTGGGCCCATATCATCTCATGCGGGTAATGGCCGGGCGGCCCGCACATTGACAGCAACCACATGTCCTTCGCCAGTTCCTCTTCGTCCCGGTAGCCGAAGCGGCGCACCACCTCCTCCGGTGCGGGATAGGGGTTGGCGTGCCACCAGGCAAGCAACGACAGTATGCGTTGCAGACGGCGCAGGGTGGCGTCGGAGATCATCCCGCCCCTTTCACTTTGGCGATGAAATCGGCCCGCAACTCCGGGGGTTCTAGGATTTCCGCCAGCGGACCGAACTCGAGAATCCAGTTCAGGAAATGCGCCGGGTCGCCCACCGTCATTTCCGTCACCGCCCCGCCGTCCGGCAGTTCCGTCAACCCGTCCCCGTCCGGCAGGCGGCGGGCGGCCAGCCATGCCGCCTCCGGGTTCCAGCGCACCCGGGCCCGGATCCGCTCCGGGCCTTGTTCCCATTTCCCGAAGGTTTCAACGTCCCGCAGGGAAATCCCGGGCGGACGGACGAAAACCCCCGCATCCTCCCCCGCCTCCGCTTCCTGGATGCGGGAGATGCGGAAGTTTTTGGGACGATCCTGGTCCATCTCCGTCGCCACCAGGTAGCCGTTGCCCCGCAGGAACGCCAAACCGTACGGTTCGGCGATGCGCCGCACCCCCCGGTAGTCGAACGTCAGACGGCGCCGCTCCCGCACCGCCCGCAGAATGCGGGACAGCGTATCCGGGTCCATCCCCAGGTCGGCCACTTGCGGGGGGGCGGAATCCAACATGGGCATCCCCCCCAGTTTGAACAGCCCGTCCGCCCCCACCTGCCCGCCTCCCACATGCACCATCTGCATGGCCACCGCCAAGGCGGCGTGCTCCTCGCTGGTCAGCCCGGCTTCCACCGGCCCGGCGTCCTCCGCCAGCGCGTAGCCATCCTCGACCTCCCAGGCGTCCACGGGACGCAGTTCCAAGGCGATCCCCATGTTGCGCAAGGTGTCCTTGTCGCGTTCGAACATGCGTCGGAAACTCTCGCGGGAGTCCTGGTCGTAATCCACCACCTGCTCGCGGATTTCGTCGATGGTGAGCGGACGGCGGGCCGCGGCCAGGCACGACAGCAGGTTTATGTAACGCTCAATGACCCGTGACATAGCGGTCCAGTTTACGACAACCTCCGCCCGACCCGCGCCAAGGGGCGCCGCGGCCGGCCGTTACCGGTACCCGGGCGGCGGATCCGGAGGCGGCCCCCCCTCGGCTTCCGCCCGCTCCCGCAAACGGCGCCGGCCGCCGGTGGTCCCGTAAACGGTCAGCATGTCGCCCGGTTCCAAACCGGTGTCGCCGGTGGGCACGAACACCGCCGCCCCCCGTTGGATGGACACCACCGTGCATCCTTCGGGCCAGGACACCTCCCGCACTTTCTTGCCCGCCAAGCCTCCTCCCTCCGCCACATGGTATTCGAAGAAATCGGCCCCGGGCAACATGCGGGCCCGCAACCGTTGCGTCTGCCGCTGCCCGCTCACCTCCGCCGCCAAAGCCCGCTGATAGGCGGTCACCGCGTCCTCCCGGCGGAACATCCCGACCGGCCGCTCCGGATCGTCCTCGGCCATCACCGGCAACCTGCCCACCCCCAGCCGGGCCATTCTTTCCATAGCCGAGGACACGGCCGACCCGGCGGTGACCGTAACCGGGTTGCGGCTCATTGCGTCCTTCACCAGAATGGAGTCGCTCGGGCCTTCCGCCCGGATGATGTCGGTGACGGTGACCATCCCCACCAGGCGCCCGTCCTCCACCACCCCCACTCCGTGGCTGCGGCGATGGTCGAATATTCCCTGCAGTTCGGCGGTGGACATAGCGGAGTCGACGGCGGTGAAATCGGTGCTCATCACCTCGCCCACCGTAATCGTGTCCAGAACGTCCACTTCCGGGCGCCGGGCCAGATGAATGCCTTTCTTGACCAGTCCGTAGGTGTAAACCCCCTCTTTGTGCAGGCGATCCCCCAGCAGGGTGGCCAGGGAAGCGGCCAGCATCAGGGGAAGCACCAGCCCGTAGTCGCCGGTTATTTCAAATACGATGAGAACGGCCGTCAACGGGGCCCGGGCCAAGGCCGCAAAGGAAGCCGCCATGCCCACCACCGCGAACGCCCCCGGTTGCAGGACGGACAAGTTCCAAACTCCGTCCACCAGGTGGGCGAAGGCGGCTCCCAAGGCGGCCCCGATGAACAGGCTGGGCATAAACGCCCCGCCCGAGCCCCGCCCCGCAAACGTGACCGAGGAAGTGAATATCTTGCCCGCCGCCAACAGTCCCAACGCCCACCACGCCCCCGCTTCCGGTTCGATGCGCACCAGCTCCGCCACCAGCTGTTGGCCGCTGGACAGCAACCGGGGCTCGAACACCCCCACTCCGCCGATGATCAATCCGGCCAACACCGGGGTGGTCCACCGGGAGGGGCGGAACAGTTTCAGGTCTTCCAGCCAGGAAGTGAGTTTGAGCAGCGCCCATCCCGCCACCGGCGCCAGCAACCCCAAAGCCGCGTACAGAAACAGTTCCCGGGGGTCTTGCAGGCCGAAGGAGTCGGCCTGCAACAGCAGATCCTCCCCCACGATGGAGTGGGTGGTCACCGCGGCCGACACCGAACACACCACCACCGAGGAAATGTGGCGGATGGAGAAGTTGCGCAACAGGATTTCGATGGCGAACAACATGCCGGCGATGGGGGCGTTGAACGAAGCCCCGATTCCCGCCCCCGCCCCGGCCGCCACCAGACTGCGCACCTGGTCTTCCCCCAGGCCGAACCAGCGGGCGGCCAAGGACCCCAGCGACCCGCCGATGTGCACCATCGGGCCCTCCCGCCCGGCGCTGCCCCCCAGCCCTACGGTGAGGGCGGTGGCGATGCCCTTTACCGGGGCCACCCGGCCCCGGATGAGCCCGCGGTCCAGCCCCAGGGCGGTAAGGGTTTCCGGCACCCCGTCCCCGGCCGCCTCCGGAGCCAGACGGCGGGTGATCAGCCAGGCGGCGGTCAGTCCCAGCGGGACGAGGGCCAAGGGAACCAGCCGCCCGGAGGCGGTGAGGGAATCCAGCCATTCGGACATCGTCTCCAGCAGGTAGATGAGAGCGGAAGCCCCCACCCCCACCGCAATGCCGACCACCACCGACAAGACCAACAGCGCGGTGGCGCTGCCGGGAACGAGCACGGTTTTGATGATTTTCCGAATGAGCCGTCCTTCGCGGTTGGAACACCCCTAGATTAACCGCCTCCGCGCCGGGGAGGGCAAAGCGGTTTCAGGCGGCCGTGAAAAGCCGGAAGGCCTCCGGCGCGGTGACCGCCCAGCTGTAATCAACCGCCAACCTGATCCGCCGCCGCCTTGGAAAACGGGAATAGGCGACCCTCACCCCCGCCGCCAATCCGCCGACGGCGTCTTCGCACGCGATGATCCCTCCCCGCGGCAACAAATCAGAAACCATGTCGGAGTGGGAATGTAGGGGAACTTCGCCGGAAAGATCGGACAAGCGAACCTCGGGCGCGTCCGGGTGGCGAATGATCAGGGAAGAAGTGGCCGTCCACCGTTCGGCGCGCGGTATGACAGCGGATGGAAGAGCCGCCGCCGCCCGGCCTAGATCGTCCCGCAGATGTCCGTAGAGGGAAGAAAACACATCATCCGCCATTCTTCGTTCCGCCCGCCGGCCGACCTTTCGCCCCCATTGCATATCCGCAGGGCGGGACTCTCCCGGCGGCAACCCCTCGGGCCACTCCTCCTCCACTCGTCCCCGGAACACCCTGGCGCCCGGCCAGTACGATGGAACCTCGTTCAGAAGGCATCTCGTCCAGCCCGGCGGCGCCTGATCCAAGCCGCCCAGCCCCCTCCCTTCCGTTTGGCCGCCGGAGGGAGCATGCGGAAGCCCCGGCGGCGTACGCACCGTTATCTCCACCGCATCGGGTTCCCCTTCGGCGGCTTTCACCCGGATCCCGGGCAACGCCTCCAAAAACCGCAGGTGGTACGCGGCCGACACCATGGCGGCGATACCCGCCCGTCGGCGACGGTTGTTGTCGCGAACCCCGATCTGGTCGTAGGAACGCTCCCGCTCCGAGGCAGTCAGCACAGCCGTTTTTCAGGCGGCCTTGAAAAGCCGGAAGGCCTCCGGCGCGGTGACCGCCCAGCTGTAATCAACCGCCAACTTGATTCGCCGCCGCCAGGTACGGGGATATGAAGCGCGCACGCTCACCGCTAATCCTCCGTAAGAGTGATCGCACACGATGACCCCGCCCGTCGGTAGCAACCCGGATGTGAAATCGGCGTGAAAGCGGGAATCGCCAACGGGCTCGGACAAGCGAACCCGCGGCGCATCCGGATGACGGAGCGTAAAGGAGTCAGACCCGGCCCACTTTTCGATACGCGGAACCACCTCAGACGGAAGCGGCTCCGCCGTCACGCCCCAATCATCCCGCAAATGCCCGTAAAGGGAAGCGCACATCTCGTCTACAACGATTGTCTCCGCCCTCCGCCCAAACTCCTGCCCCACTCTCATATCCTCGGCCCGCGATTCCCCCTGCGGGATTTCTTCCGGCCACTCCTCCTCAAGGCGTCCCGTGAACACCCTCAGCCCCGGCCGGATCCCGGGCGCCTCCTCCAAGCGGCAACTCGTCCAATCCGACTCGCGCCGATCCCTAACGGCGGGCGCAACAAACACTGGCACCTGGACCTGGCCGGGGCGGTCGCCCGCGATCAAAACCCTAAGTCCGGACATTCCCAAGGAATCGCGCAGGTGAATCTCAGCCGACACCGCCGCTACCACCCTCGCCCGCCGTTTGCGGTTGGTCTCGCGATACGCCACCTGTTCGTAGGAAGGTATCCCCTCATAGCCGGTCAAGGCGGTCATACCAGCAACCCTAACACGACAATGACCAGGGACGTTGCCGCCGCCGCTCCGGTGACGAGGCAAGCCCGCCTGACCATCCGGTATACCTCCTCGGCGAAACGATCGGCCTCGTTCGCCTCCCTTTCCTTGAAGGCCACCGATCCTCCTCCGGACCCCGGGGAGTATGGGTTCCCCCACAGTTCAAAAAACACCTGCCTTGCGTCAACGGTTTTACCTTGTAGATAATCTCTCCGCAAAATCCCCGACCGGCCTATGGCGGAACGGGGCTTCAGCCTCCGCACCGACCCCCACACCGCCCATGCCCATCCGCATAAGGAAACCACAACGCAGACAGCCACTCCCCTGATCACGCGACTGTCCAATCCTGCCATCAACCCGAAGGGGAGGGCTCCATGCAAGGTCGTCACAGCTAAACAGCCCGCCGACCACCACCGGATGGTCCTGATCGCACCTTGAAGGCGGGTTTCCTCCTGTTCCTTTTCCAGACGCGCTACTTCCAACAAAGTTGCGTAGTAAGCATCATTGTCGTAGGGCATCGCGAGGGTTCCTTGTAGTCGGGGTCATCTGTCCTCCGGGGAGCCTGCGGAGAGCGCCTCCGTACCGCGCCAGGATAGGAGGGTTGGGGAGTTATGCGACGAGGGGAGCCGGAGGGCGGGGTCAGAGGCCTGCTATTAGGCGTTCCACCCGTTCGTCCACCGCCAGGAAGGGGTCTTTGCACAGCACCGTCCGTTGCGCCTGGTCGTTCAGCTTCAGGTGCACCCAGTCCACCGTGTATTCGCGTTTGCTGGCTTTGGCGGCGGTGATGAACTCGCCCCGCAAGCGGGCGCGGGTGGTCCTGGGGGGAGTGGAGACGGCGGCACGCACCGCCGTTTCGGTGACCACCCGCTCCAGCAATCCCTTGCCGGCCATCAGATAGTAGGAGCCGCGGTCCAGGTTGATGTCGTGATAGCTGAGATCCAAAAGCGACATGCGGGGGTCGGACAACCGCAGGCCGTGCCGTTGCCGGTAATGCTCCAGCAGATGATATTTAATCACCCAGTCCACTTCCCGGCTCAGCGACAGCGGATCTTTTTCCAGGCCGGTGAGCAACGTCTCCCACATCTCCACCGCTTTGGCCACCGGCGGGGAGAAACCGGGATTGCGGGCGTAGCGCATCACCCGGTCCAGGTACTCCCATTGAACGTCCAAAGCCGACAGTTCCCGTCCGTTGCTGAGACGCACCGTCCGGCGGCAAGTGATGTCGTGGCTGATATCCCTGATGGCGCGCACGGGGTTGGCCATGGTCAAGTCGCGGAACGCCACCCGGTCCTCCAACATTTCCAGGATGGCGGCGGTGATGCCCACTTTCACATAGGTGGCGAACTCGCTCATATTGGAATCCCCGGCGATGATATGCAGGCGCCGGAACCGTTCCGCGTCGGCATGCGGCTCATCGCGGGTGTTGATCAGCGGACGCGAGCGGGTGGTGGCCGACGACACCCCCTCCCAGATGTGTTCGGCCCGTTGCGAGATGGACATCATCGTCCCCCGGGGGGTGTGCAAAAGTTTGCCCGCCCCGCAGAAAATCTGACGGGTGACCAGGAAGGGAATGAGGGTGTCCAGCATGCGCCCGAAGTCGTCCTGCCTCCCCACCAGGTAGTTCTCGTGGCATCCGTAGGAGTTGCCCACCGAGTCGGTATTGTTCTTGTACAGGTAAATATCCCCGCGGATGCCTTCTTCGGCCAGATTGCGTTCCGCGGCGCGCCGCAACCCCTCCAGCAACCGCTCCCCCGCCTTGTCGTGGGCTACCAGGTCCAGGATGTCATCGCATTCCGGGGTGGCGTATTCGGGGTGGCTGCCCACGTCCAGATACAGCCGGGCCCCATTTTCCAGGAACACATTGGAGGAACGCCCCCAGGACACCACGCTGCGGAACAGGTAGCGGGACACCTCGTCCGGACTGAGCCGGCGCTGGCCCCGCAAGGTGCAAGTAACCCCGAACTCGCTCTCCAACCCGAATATACGCCGCCGCATTTCCCCCCAGGCTACTCCCCCCGGCCCGCTAAGGCGGGAAACGGGCTGCTGAGCCGTCCGAAAATCCCCGGGACCAGCCGGCGGACCGGACGAGCGATTAGGAAGCGAAGGAGCCGATAATTCCGAACATGAAGAGCAACGCCGCCGGACCGAGCGACAGCGCCAAACCGGCGATCGCCAATCCTTTGCCATGCCCGCCCGGCAGGAATTGGCTCCGGTACAGCCCGATCCCCGAAAAGACAACCGCCAAAATCCAGGGAACAACCAGGAAGAACAGCGGGTAGGCGCACAAGGATAAGACAAATCCGGCCACCGCCATCCCGTTGCCCTGCGGGGCGTACGGCGGATTGTTTGGGGCCGGGGTTTCGGTCATGGCGCGTTACAACGGAGGAGAGGGCGGACGCATCAGCCAGCTAGGTCAGATTTGGGAAAGTTCCCCGACGGTCAGCCGCCGGAAACGGCGGTGCGTTCCCTCCCGGCCCAGCAACGCCCCCTCCCAGCCTTCCGCCTCCCGTTCCTGCACTTCCCGGAAAGCGGCCGCCGCCATGCCCAAAGCCTCGGTCATCGGCATCCCCGGCCGGTAGCCCTCCCCCAACCTCTCCAACAGGACCTCCGCCTGGCCGCCGATGGCCGCCACCCCCTGGTCGTCGTACAACGTCCCGTCGTACGACACCCGGTACAAACCGTCCCGCGCGGCGGGCAAACCGACTTCGGCGATCAGGATTTCCACCTCGTACGGCTTCACCCCCTGCATGAAAATGTTTCCCAAAGTCTGCGAAAAAGCCGAAGCCAGGCTTTTGGCGGTCACATCCGCCCGCCCGTATTGATACCCTTTGACGTCGGCGTACCGGATTCCCGCCACCCGCAACGACTCGAACTCGTTGTACTTCCCCACCCCGGCGAAGGCGATCCGGTCGTAGATCTCGGAAATCTTGGTGAGGGTGCGGCTCGGGTTTTCGGCCAGAATCACCACCCCCTCCTCCACTTCCAAAGCGGCGATGGACCGTCCCCGGGCGATCCCCTTGCGGGCGTACTCGGCCCGGTCCTTGACCAGCTGTTCGGGCGGAACGTAGAAAGGGAGGGTCACGCCACCGCCTCCAAAGCCCGCGCCGCGGCCGCGGCCACCGTCTCCTCGTCCAGCTCGGAAAACCCTTCTGCGGTGACGGCGGCCACGGTGGGGTAGATGCCCCGGCGGATGTCGGGGCCGCCGGTGGCCAGATCCTGGCCGGCTGCGGCCACCAGGGCTTGCAAGCCGAGATCCACCGCCGTCGTCCGCTCGCAGTCCGGCCGGTACGCCCCCCGCAGATAGGAACGGGCCTCCCGGCTTCCGGAACCGGCCGCCCCGAAATCCCGCTCTTCGTAGCGCCCTCCCACCGCGTCGAACGTGAACACGCGCCCCTCTTCGTCCGCCGGCTCGTAACCGCAGAACAGGGGAACCACCACCAGGCCCTGCAGGGCCAGCGGCAACTGCATGCGCACCATCCGGGCCAGGTAGTTGGCCTTTCCGTCCAGGCTCAACCGCACCCCCTCCAACTTCTCGTAATGCTCCAGTTCGGTTTGGAACAGACGCACCATCTCCGCGGCCAGCCCGGCCGTGCCGGAAACGGCCACCGCCGAGAAACCGTCGGCGGGGAACACTTTCTGAATGCGCCGATGGGCCACGTCGTATCCGGCGGTGGCTTGCCGGTCGCCCACCATCACCACCCCGCCCCCGAAGCGCAGAGCCAAAACGGTGGTGGCTTCGGGGGCGGCCACCGCCGACAGGTCCGCCCCCGGGACCTCCCAGTCGGGACCCAGTCGCAGGTCGCGCAACAACCCGGTGAAACCGGCCCCCGGCCCCAGGGCGGCCAGCGGCAACAGCGGCGCGCCCGGTTCGGTCATTGGCCGCCTTTCTGGACGTAGTTTTTGACGAACTCCTCGGCGTTCTCCTCCAACACCGAGTCGATCTCGTCCAGCAGATCGTCGATCTTCTCCATTTGGCTCTCGTCGGCCTCGCGCACGTCGATGCGCTCCGCGTCTTCGGTCCGGTCGCGCGCGGCCGGTTGCTTGCCCTTGCGTTCCTGCGCCATTTGCCCTCCTGTTTTCGTAAGTCGCCTAAAGGGTCGCTCCGCCCTCCGCCGCCTCCAAACTACCCGCCTAAAGCCCGGATCAGGTCCGCCGGGAGCCGGCACGACTCCAGCAACCCGCCCACCAGGTCCCGGGTTCCCCGCCGGGGCTCCATCATCGAGACCCGTTTCAGGTTCGCTTCCCCGATGTCGAACAGCAGAGAATCCCAGTTGGCGGCCACCAGCGACTCTGCGAAACGATCCACGCACCCTCCCCGGAAAAAAGCCCGGGTTTCGGAGGGCGGGAAAGCCGCCGCCCGTTCCACCTCCTCGTCGGTGAACATCCGCCGCAGGTCCCCCCGCTCTTCCAGACGATAAGCCAAACCCCGCTCCCGGTCCACATCGTGATACTGCAGGGCGATCATCGCCGCCCGCGGATGGTCCCGCGCCAGACCCTCCCGGAGGCGGTAGCCGTCTACCAACCGGTACTTGGCCGCCCAGTCCAGCCGGTCCGCGCACCGCCGGGGATCGGTTTCCAGATCGTCCAACACCGACCCCCACTCCTCCAGCGCCTGCGACCATACCGGTTCGGGCAATTCCCGTTCCGCGTATTTGACCAGCCATTCGTAATACTGCCGTTGCAACTCCAAGGCGGTGGCCCGGCCGCCCCCCTCCAACCGCAGGGGGCGGCTCAAGGTCAGGTCGTGGCTGACCCGCCACGCGGCCTCCACCGGATCGGCCAGTTGCAACTCGTCGGGCAGGGCCCCGTCCTCCACCGCCGACAGCAACAGGGCGGTGGCCCCTATCTTGATGAAAGTCTGCACCTCCGACATATTGGCGTCGCCGATGATCACATGAAAGCGGCGGTACTTGGAAGCGTCGGCGTGGGGTTCGTCGCGGGTGTTGACGATGGGCCGCTTCAAAGTGGTCTCCAATCCCACCGCCTCCTCGAAGAAATCGGCCCGCTGCGTCAACTGATAGTCGACGGGCGGACGGCCGTTCTCCGCGCCGATCTTGCCCGAACCGGTGAAAATCTGGCGGGTCACCAGCCAGGTGGTGGCGTACCGGATCAGGTCCGCAAACGGCAGGTCGCGGGACACCAGATAGTTCTCGTGATAACCGTAGGAGTTTCCCTTGCCGTCGCTGTTGTTCTTGTGGATGCGCAACTCCCCCCCGGAGGGCAGGGCGTCGCGGGCCGCCTCCGCGGCCGCGGCCGCCACCCGTTCCCCCGCCTTGTCGTAGAGGGCGGCCTGGCGCGGGTCGACGCATTCCGGGCTGGAATACTCGGGGTGGGCGTGGTCGACGTAGAAACGGGCCCCGTTGGACAGCACCACGTTGATCAAGCCCGGGTCCGCCTCCGCCGGCCCGTAGGTCTCGTACCCGGCGCCGCGGGCGTCGTTGCCGGGAGTTTCCTCCTCGAACGACCACTGCACGCGCACCCGCCCCCCCTGATAGGAGTTGACCACATGCGAGGACGCCAGGGTGGGGCTGTAGTCCGGCCGGTCGCGAACCATGATTCCAAATTCGGTCTCGGTGCCGATAACCGACGGCAACGCCATTACAGGTACTGGCCGCTTCCCACCGTCTCGATGCTACGCGACTCGCCGTCGCCTTTCAACAAGGTGCGCACATAAACTATCCGTTGGCCCTTCTTGCCTGAAATCTTCGCCCAGTCGTCCGGGTTGGTGGTGTTGGGGAGATCTTCATGTTCGCGAAACTCCTGCTTGATGGCCGACAGCAGGTCATCGGCCCGCACGCCGCCCCCTCCGCCCTCGATGCGGCGTTTGGCGGCCCCGGTCTTGGCCCGCCGGACGATGTTCTCGATCATCGCCCCGGAGGCGAAATCCCGAAAATAGAGTATCTCGCGGTCGCCGTTCTGATATGTGACCTCCAGGAAACGGTTCTGCTCCCCGGTGGAGTACATCCGCTCCACCACCTGTTCGATCAGGTTGTCCACCAACGCCCGGCGGTCCCCGTCGGCCGCGGCCAGCTCGGCTTCGTCGAACGGGAGTTGCGGATCAAGGTAGACCCCGAATATTTGGCGGGCTGCGGTTTCGTCGGGACGGGAAATTTTGATTTTCACATCCAGGCGGCCGGGGCGGAGAATGGCCGGGTCGATCAGATCTTCCCGGTTGGAGGCCCCGATCACGATCACGTTGCGCAACGATTCCACCCCGTCCAGTTCGGACAGAATCTGGGGGACGATGGTGGATTCCACATCCGAGGAGATCCCGGTGCCGCGGGTGCGGAACAGGGAATCCATCTCGTCGAAAAACACCACCACCGGCACTCCCTCCCCCGCTTTTTCCTTTGCCCGCTGGAAAATGAGGCGGATTTGACGTTCGGTCTCCCCCACGTACTTGTTGAGCAACTCCGGGCCTTTGATGTTCAGGAAATAGGAGCGGACGTCGTCGCTCCCGGAACGTTGGGCGGCCGCCTGCGCCAGGCTGTGGGCCACGGCCTTGGCGATCAGGGTTTTTCCGCACCCGGGCGGCCCGTACAGCAACACCCCTTTGGGGGCCACCAACCCGTACTCTTCGAACACGTCCCGGTGCACGAACGGCAACTCCACCGCGTCCCGGATGGACTCGATCTCGTCCCGCAACCCGCCCACCTGCTCGTAACCCACCTCCGGGACCTCCTCCAAAATCAGCTCTTCCACCTCCGGGCGGATCAGTTTCTCATAGGCCAATCCGGTGCGGGCCTCGATCCGCACGTAATCCCCGGCCCGCAACGGGACCTCCAGCAGGGGCCCGGCCAGCTCCACCACCCGGTCCTCGTCGGCGTGGGCCAGCACCACCAGCCGGTCCTCCCCCAGCGTCTCCTTGATTAAAACCACTTCGCCGCCCTGGGGGAAATCCCGGGCTTCGATGATGTTCATGGAGTCGTTCAGCAACACCTGTTGCCCCGGTTGCAGTTGCTTGATTTCGATGGAAGGCTGGGCGTTGACCCGCAGTTTGCGCCCGGCGGCCATTACGTCCACCGTGCTGTCGCTGTTCACCCCCAGCACGACGCCGAACTGGTTGGGAGGGGCGGTCAGTTTTTCGATCTCCGCCCGCAACACCGCCAGTTGCTCGCGGGCCTCCTCCAGCACCGCGGCCATTTTTTCGTTCTGCCCCACGGCCTGGGCCAGGTTCCCTTTGGCTTCCGCCAACCGGGCCTCCAGCACCCGCACCTTGCCGGGGGCGTCCTGCAATCGCCGGCGGAGGAGGGAAACCTCGTCTTCCAACGTATGAACGGCGTCCTGCAAGGCGTTGATGCGCCGCTGGTACCCGCTCTTGTCCAATTGTTCGCTCATAGCCTCATCCCCGTTGCTAGGGGCATTATACGGGACGACGGCGGTTTAAGGCGTCTCATTCGATCAGCGGCCCTCCGGGGGCGGCGCCGGCGGGTTCTCCTCCGCGCTGCGCAGGCGGGCGGTGGTGATGAAACCGGTGTGCCCCACCATCCCGTGGTCGGGGCGCACCGAACGCCCCCGCACGTTCCAGGTGCGCCGCAAAACCTCGAACGTTTCGGCGTCTATGAAGCGGCCGGTTTCGTCCATGGCCCGATGCAGCCGTTCCACCTGCGGAACGGTCGGCAAATAGCAACAGACCGTCGCCCCGGCCCGCAAGGCGTCCGCCGCCTGCGGAATCAGCCCCCAGGGTTCGGGAACGTCCAGCACCAGCCGGTCGGCTTCCACTTCCCCCAAGCCGTCGGCCACATCCCCCACCCGCAGTTCCAGCCAGTCGGGCAGGCCGCCGAAATGTTTGACCAAAGCCCCCCGGCCGTGTCGGGCATGGTCTTCCCGCACCTCGTAGGAGACCACCCGCCCGGCGGGCCCCACCGCCCGGGTCAGGGTCATGGCCAGGGCCCCGGAACCGGTTCCGGCCTCCAGCACCACCAGGCCCGGGTAAATGTCGGCGTAGAGCAGGATCGCCCCCAGATCCTTGGGATAGACCACCTGCGGACCGCGGCGCATTTTCAGGATGTAATCCCCCAGCCGGGGCCGCAGGGCCACCAGCGGGGCCCCGCCCGAGGAACGGAACACCCCGCCTTCCGGAGATCCGATCAGTTGCGCGTGGGGCAGGGAGCCGAAGTGGTACTGGAAAACCCCCTCCGCCCGCAAGTGAAGCAGATAGCGGCGATCCCGGTCGTCGAACAGCAGGGCCGCCTCCCCCTCCCGGAACGGGGCTCCGTCCGGCATCGCCTAGAAAATGGACAGGGCGGCGGAGCCCAGCAGGGTGAGCACCATGCCCGCCACCGTTATCCACACCACCACTATCACCCACTTCGGAAAGCGTCTCATGTCGTCCAGTTTCCCATATTCGGCGTATCTTATGGGCGAGAGGGCCGTCAAAAGGCCTCGGGCACCCATCGCTGGGCCCCTTTGGCGGGGCGCACGTAACCGGCGTCCGGTTCCTGGCGGGGGGGAAGCTCCAAGTCGGGCGGCCGCACATCCCGGTATTCGATCCGGCTCAGCAAGTGGGCGATGCAGTTGAGACGGGCCCGCCGTTTGTCGTCGGCGTCCACCACCCACCAGGGGGAATCGTACGTGTCGGTGTATTCGAACATCACGTCCTTGGCTTTGGAATAGTCCACCCAGTGGGAGCGGGAGGCCATATCCATCGGACTGATCTTCCACCGTTTGCGGCGGCTGTCCAAACGGGCCTGAAAACGGCGCTCCTGTTCGTCGTCGGAAACCGAAAACCAGTATTTGATGAGGATAATTCCCGACCGGATCAGCATCCGTTCGAACTCGGGAGCGGAATGCAGGAACTCCCAATATTCTTCGTCGGTGCAGAACCCCATCACCCTTTCCACCCCGGCCCGGTTGTACCAGGAACGGTCGAACAAGGCGATTTCCCCGGCGGCCGGCAGATGCGGAACGTACCGTTGGAAATACCACTGGGTGCGCTCCCGTTCGGTGGGCACGCCCAAAGCCACCACCCGGACGATGCGGGGGTTGAGCGGCTCGACGATCCGTTTGATCACGCCCCCCTTGCCGGCCGCGTCCCGCCCCTCGAACAAGGCCACCACTTTCAAATTATTGGTGACCACCCAGTCCTGCAACTTGACCAGTTCGGTGTGCAACTTGGCCAGTTCCTCCTCGTAGACGCTCCGGCGCAACCGTTTCCGCGCAGTAGGTTCCGTCTCGGTCATTCCGCTCTCCCGTCTTTAGCCCGGCCGCCCCACCCGGCTTTGCGCCGCCCCCTCCCTCCCCCTACCCTGGGAAGCATGATAACCAAAAATTGGGCGGTGCGGTTGCTGATGCGGGGAATTCGCGAAGGCCGGGGGGTTCTGCTGGCGGCGGGGGCGGTCGGCGTATGGTGGCAGGTGCGGTGGTTGCGGCGCAACCGGCGGCGGACGGTCGCCTCCATGATTCTGCAACCCGGCCAGTCGGCGGTGATACGCGTTCCCGGCGACCGGTAGCGGCCCGCCCTCCCGAATTCTCCCTCAGAGCCGGTGGATTTCTATCCTGGTCGCCCCCCGGCGCCTGCGCCTGCGCCAGAAACCGGCCAGCCCCGCGGTGGCGACGGCCGCCAACGCGCCCAGTTTGACCTTGTTGCGCGCCTGCTCTCCGGCTCCGGCGAGGGCCGCCTCCAGCTCCCGGGCTTTGGCTTCCACTTGCCGGAGGGTGACGGAGTCGCCGTTCGGCGATCGCCGGTCTTCGGACTCTTCTCCCGCGGAGCGGCCGGGTTGGTCGGTCGCGGCGGCCATGGCCGGTCAGGGACGGGCCCGGCTGCGGGAGGCGCCTATTACGATCAGCAGGGCCGTCAGCAGGGCGGCCGCCATCGCCAGGACGTAGGCCAGAACGCTCCACAGCTCCGTGTCGGGCAGGACGGCCAGCAACAGGCGCAGTCCGGCCACCGACAGCAAAACCCATCCCGCCGCCATCAAAATCCCCCCCAGCAGGCTCCACCCGGCGAAGCGGCCCATGCGGCGCATCGGCTCCACCGTGTTCTCCACCAGATAAGTTTTGGTCAGGTCCGTCAGTTCGGAGACCAGCTTCGGGATATCGGCGGCTTGGCTCATATCCGCCAGGCTAGCCTGTTCGCCGTCGCAACTCAAAAGCCGCCGGGGCGGTCCGGCGCCGGGATGTGGTAGCATCCGGGACGATCCGCGCCGACCCCGCCGCCCCCGCCCGGCGGCGACTACAATGGGCCAACCGGGACTTCGGGCGCGTAGGGGTCCGTTCCGAGCGAGAAGGAGAACCAGAACATGGAGATCAGCAGCGATCGGGAAAACGGGGCGTTGCTCCTCAAAACCGAAGGACGGGTGGACGGTTCCACCGCCGCCCTGTTCCAGGACGGCATCAAATCGTCCATCACCCCGGACGACGACAAGGTCATCCTGGACCTGGAACAGCTGGACTACATCAGCAGCGCCGGCCTCCGCATCATCCTGCTGATCGCCAAAGACCTGAAACAGCAGAACTCGCAGTTTGCGATCTGCTCGCTGTCGGATTCGGTGATGGAGATTTTCACGATGAGCGGATTCAACCAGATCATCAAAATCCACGACTCGCCGGCCGCCGCTCTCGCGGCGATGTCCTAGCCCGCCTTAGCGGCCGACGGGTCGCGCCAAAACCGGAACCACACACCCATACCGTTAGGATAAAAACCATGACCATGCTTGACACGGACGCCAACCGGGAAACCGCGCCGGACAAGACCACTTACAAGATTCTGGTGGTGGACGATGAGCCGGATCTGGAGCCGTTGATGTTGCAAAGGATGCGACGCAGCATCCGCTCCGGACGTTACACCTTCGTCTTCGCCAACAACGGCGTCCAGGCTTTGGAGAGGCTGAACGAAGAAGACGACATAGACATGGTCTTGTCCGACATCAACATGCCGCAGATGGACGGACTGACCCTGTTGGAGCAAATCCCCAAAGTGGATCCCAACATCCGTTCGGTGATCATTTCCGCCTACGGGGATATGAAAAACATCCGCACCGCCATGAACCGAGGGGCTTTTGATTTCGTAACCAAACCGGTGGATTTCGAAGATCTGAAACTGACCATCGACCGCACTTTGCGGCACCTCACCGAATGGCGGGAAGCCCTCGCCTCCCGCGACCAGCTGGTTACCCTGCAAAACGAACTGGATGTGGCCAACAAGATGCAGATTTCCATTCTGCCCACCCACTTCCCGGAAACCGACGGCTACCAAGTGTTCGCCAGCATGGAACCGGCCCGCAACGTGGGCGGCGACTTCTACGACATCATCTCCTTGGAGAACGAACGGGTGGGCTTGGCCATCGCCGACGTTTCCGACAAGGGAGTCCCGGCCGCCTTGTTTATGATGTCCAGCCGCACCTGGCTGAAAGGCAGCGCCATCGGACTGGACAACCCGGGCGAGGTGCTGAAAGAGGTCAACAACCTGTTGCACGAGGAAAACGAACAAACGATGTTCGTCACCTTGTTCTATGCGATATACGATCCGGTCAGCGGCGATCTGACCTACGCCAACGGCGGCCACAATCCGCCGCTCCTGATCAAACCGGACGGTTCCTCCGAGTTGATTCCCCCGGCGACGGGCATCGCCTTGGGAGTGGCCCCGGATATGGATTTCGGGCAGAACCAGATCACCCTCGCCCCCGGGGAGTCGGTCATTTTCTATACGGACGGGGTAACCGAAGCAATGAACGCCGACCAGGAAGAGTTCGGTTTGGAGCGGTTGCAGGAAGTGTTCTCCTCCCAACCGCCGAACGACTCCCGGGAGGCCACCCAAGCTATTTTCGAAGCGGTGCACGCTTTCGCCGGCGACCATCCCCAGTCCGATGACATCACCTGCCTGGTGTTGCGCCGACACTAGGAGAAACCCAGGAACGGGACGACCATTGAGCAACGAACTCACCCTCAAGTTCAACACCGGAAGCGGTGAAACCAACGCCGACATCCTGACCCATATAACGGCCGCGGTGGAGGAACTTGGGATCCGGGAGAGGTGGCCCGCCCCTTTGGTGTACAAGGTGAACCTTATTTTGGAGGAGTTGGGTCTCAACTCCCTCACCCACGGACGCAATCAGCAAGGCGACGGCGAGTTGGAGATCACGCTCGCCTCCCAAAAGGACACCCTGACTATCGAACTGTTCGACAACGGGACGCCGTTCGACCCGATCCGGGACGCCCCCCTCCCCGACTTGGACGCCCCGTTGGAGGACCGGCCCATCGGCGGGTTGGGCGTGCATATGGTACGCGAGATCGTGGACGACGCCACCTATCAGCGGGAGGAGGGCCGCAACCATCTGACCCTGATCGTGTCCATCGCCGACGATTCCTACCGTTCCAATGAACCGGATTCCGGCTAACCAACGTCTGGGCGGTCTGGGCGAACCCTATTCCCGGAACCCCGCCCGGATGAAGGCCCGCGCCCCGTCCCGATTGTCGCGGGCGGCATTGCTGGGCCTGGCATTGCTGATTGCGGGATGTTCGGACTCCGCCGCGCCTCCCCCGACCACCCAATCGATCATCACCATCCCCGATCTGGGCGGGTCCCGCTCGAGCGCCGCCGCCGGCATCTCCATGGACCGCATCCGGTTTGGACAGTCGGCGGCCTTCAGCGGTCCCGCCAGGGAACTGGGGATCGGAATGAGGCAGGGCATAGAGTCCGCCTTCGCCGAAGCCAACCGGGCGGGCGGGGTGCACGGCCGAATGTTGGAACTGGTCGCCTTGGATGACACCTACGAGCCGGAGACGGCCGTCAGCAATACCACGCAACTGATAGAACAGGAGGAGGTGTTCGCCCTGATCGGGGAGGTGGGCACCCCCACTTCCCGGTCGGCGGCCCCGTTGGCGGCCGCGGCGGGCGTTCCCTTCATCGCCCCCTTCACCGGGGCCGCTTTCCTGCGCGAGGAATCTTGGAGCAACGTCGTCAACCTGCGCGCCTCCTACGATCAGGAAACCGAGGAGATGGTGGCCCGTCTCACCACCGACTTGGGCATGGAGCGCATCGCCATTATGTACCAGGACGATTCCTTCGGACGCACCGGCTATCAAGGGGCGCTGGAGGCCATGCGACGGCGGAACATGCAACCGGTGTCCATCGGGCTGTATCCCCGCAACACCACCGCCGTTAAAACCGGCCTGCTGGATCTGATGCAAGGGGACCCGGAGGGGGTGATCGTGGTGGGGGCGTACCAACCGGTGGCCGCCCTCATCGCCTGGGCCCGGCAAGTCGGGATGGATTCGGTGTTCATCACCCTTTCCTTCGTGGGCTCCAACGCCTTGGCCCGGGAGTTGGGCCCGACCGGAGAGGGAGTGTTCGTCACCCAGGTGGTGCCCTTCCCCACCGATGTTTCGCATCCGGTGGTGGCCGCCTACCAACGGGCGCTGAATGAATACGCCCCGGGTGCGGAACCGGGTTTCGTATCGTTGGAAGGCTATCTGGCGGGACGGCTGGCCATCGCCGGTTTGGAACGGTGCGGGCGGGTAGTGGACCGCACTTGTTTTTTGGATGCCATGTTGCGAACGGAAGACGTCGACATCGACGGGTTCCCCCTCACCTACGGAACGGACGACAACCAGGGTTCGGACCGGGTGTTCGTAACCGTCATCGACGGGGACGGCCGTTACCGGCCCGTCGACACCCTGCGCATCGGCGACGGAGGGGGCTGAGTTTGGCCGGTTTCCTCCTGCGGCTGTTGAACGTCCGGTTTCGCATCGCCGCCCAGATATATGTGGCGATCGGCGGGGCCTTGGCCCTGACTATCATCGCCGCCGCCGTCTCCTGGTTTTCCTTCAACCGGATCAGCGACGCCCAGAACCAGGTGGCCGAAGAAAGCATTCCGTCCATGGCCGCCGCCATCCGCATCGCCGATTCGGGGGGCATCCTGGTGGCTGCCGCCCCCCGCTTGGCCGCCGCCGAAGACGACGCGCAACTGGCGGCGGTGGCGGCCGAAATCGACCAAGCGCAGGCCGCCTTCCAGGCGCAAGTCGCGGTCCTGGACGAGATGGGCGCCGCCGATTCCCTGTTCGACCGCATCCGCACCGACGCCCAGACGATGTTCTCCAACCTGGACACCATAGAAAACGAAAAGCCGGACAGTTTCATCCTGGTGGAACGAAGCGATGCCCTGCTGTCGGATCTGAACGACCTGCGCAACCGGTTGACCGCCCTGCTGGTTCCGGCGATCGACGACCAACTTTTCTACCAGATCACCGGCTATCGGACATTGGGAGACGAGCGCGCTCCCCGGGAAGAGCATTTTTCTGAAACCCAGCTCAACCTGTACCGCAACCTGGCCGCCTTGCGGGCTGATTCCACCCTGGCCATCCAGTTGCTGTCCAGCGCCTTCAGCGTTTCCAGTGCGGCTCAGGTGGAACCGTTGCGGGAAAGCTTCGAATCAACCGCTGGCCATTTGAACGCCAACCTCAACGCCTTGGGCGACTCGGCCCTGCGCAGGCAAGTGGAAGTCCTTTTGGACCGGCTTATTGAAATAGGCACCAGCGCCGACAGCGGGTTCGACTTGCTGGCCGATCGGTTGCGGCGGGACGAACGCCAACGGAACCTGCTGGAACAGAACCAAGAGCTGGAGGTGTCGCTGGTAACGGCGGTCGACGAAGTGGTGGACGCCGCCCAGGAAGAAGCCAACCTGGCCACGCAGGCCTCCACTCAGGCCATCCGCACCGGACGCACCGTGCTATTGACCATCAGCGGCTTGGGTTTAATCGGCGGATTGCTCATCAGCTGGGGCTTGATAGGCCGGGTTCTGCTCCGCCGCATCAACCGTCTGTCGGGCCGGATGCGCCGCATGGCGGAAGGCGAGTTGGAGGAAAACGTGGTGGTCGAAGGGCGGGGCGAGTTGGCGGAGATGGCGGAGGCCCTGGAAGTGTTCCGCCGCCACGCCTTGGAGGTGCAGCGCCTGAACCTGGTGGAGCAACTGGCCCAGGAACTGGGGGACAAAAACACCCAGTTGGAGGATGTGCTGGAGGAGCTGGAGCAGGCCCAGGACCAAATAGTAATGCGGGAGAAACTGGCCGCTTTGGGCGAGGTGACGGCCGGGGTGGCGCACGAGATCCGCAACCCCCTCAACTTCGTCAAAAACTTTTCGGAGGCCTCCGAGGAACTGATCGCGGAGTTGCGGGAGGTGCTGGACGAAGAAGACGCGGACCGGGCGGAGCAACGGGAGGAACTGTTGGAGATCGTCCAGGATTTGACCGACAACCTGGAGCGCATCCGCTCCCACGGCGACCGTGCCAACCGGATCGTGCAGGATATGTTGCGGATGGGCCGGGGCGGAGGCGATCGCCAGTCCACCGAAATCAACGGGCTGGTTGAGCAGCACACCCTGCTCGCCTACCACAGCGCCCGGGCGGTGGACCCCGACTTCAACTTGACCATCGAAAAGGACTACGACCCGGAGATGGGTTCGCTGGAGGTGGTTCCGCAGGACCTGGGGCGGGTGTTCCTGAACATCGTCGGCAACGCCTGCCAGGCCACCGACGAACGGCGCCGCAAACTGGAGGAAGAGGGGGAAACGGGTTATATGCCCACGGTGTGGATTAAAACCAGCCAGGTCCGGGACACGGCGAGGATAAGCATTCGCGACAACGGGGGCGGAATTCCCGAAGAAATCCTGGACAAGATTTTCAACCCGTTTTTCACCACCAAAGCCACCGACAAGGGAACCGGTCTGGGGTTGGCCCTGTCCAATGACATAATCCGCGAACACGGCGGGGAAATCAAGGTCAAAACCGAAGAGGGCGAATCCACCGAGTTCACCGTAGTCCTGCCCCTGATCGCCCCCCCGGTCGCCGACCCCGGCGAACCCACCTGGACCGAAGACCCCGCCGACCCGGCGCCCCCCGCCACGGAGGAGGACGACGACGAACCAGAGCCCGCCGAAACGCAACCAGAACCAACCGACTAACCCCTCCCCCGGTTGGAACGGCCCGTCACGGTCTCGGGATAACCATGATGTTGGTATACTCACCTAATGATGACCGACCCCGCCTCCGAACTTGAGCCGCTGGACACGGCTTTGCTGATCGTGGATGTTCAGAAAGGGTTCATCAACGACTCCACCAGATACGTCATCCGGGCGGTGGAAGAGTTGCAAACCCGCTACGAACATATTTTCGCCACTCGGTTCATCAACGGCACCGACTCCCCCCATCGCGGTCTGCTCGACTGGCACCGCTTCGGGGAGGGGTCGCGGGACACGGAACTCGCTTTCTGCGCTTCTCCCAAGGCGGAGATTATTGACAAAACCACCTACACCTGTGTTAACCCTGATTTCTTGGACAACCTTCGCAACCGGGCTATCAGCGAGGTGCACGTATGCGGCATCGACACCGATGTATGCGTAATGAAATGCGCCGTGGACCTGTTCGAGAACGGAATCCGACCGGTAGTGCTGTCCAAAGCGTCCGCCAGCCATGCCGGGGAGGAACACCATCAAGCGGCCCTGCTAATCCTCCGCCGCCAAATCGGAGCCCGCCAAATCCAATGATCCTCCACGAATATGCGATTCTGCCATTTGAGATCGGAGGGGAGCAAGCAGACTTGGCTCAGTCGCAGGTCAAAATGCAAGGCTGGCCGCGTTCTGACGCTATAGGAACCGAAGAAGCCACTGCCTACCGTCTACCGGATCCGGTCAAAACAAAGAACGAACTCGAATACAACGTAGATCTGGCCTTTGTTGATACTTCAGTTTGTTTCTTACTACACCGCTCAGAGCCTCAACCCGGTTCATTAGATGACCTATATGAACTGGCGCAAGATATCTTGATTGACCGCAATCATCTGAATAAACATCTACTTCTCAACGAAGGTGATCCGGTACTGGCCGCGGTGCTGGAAAATCTAGGAGCGCGAGATTGGCGTCAATCCACTACCGACTATGTATTCAATTTTTATGTACTGGAACTTGACAGGCCACCAACTGAAAATTCTGAAGACGCGCTTAAGATAGTAGCCGATCGCTCCGCAGTAGGTGTAACTGATGAAACCTCTATACGTAAAATCCGCGAACTAAACTCTGATTTTGTGGAATTTGCTTCTATGGATAAAGTGAAAAATATTGATACCGACCCTAACACAATCATTTATGCCACATGGTCAGCAGTAGTGGCCGTAACCTGCGGACGCGAAAATGTACAAGCCGCTAAACAAATGCTAGTGAATATGGAACTCCGGTTACAGTCGTTATGGAACCTTTGCCATCAACTAAATAAAAGGGTAACGGCTACCTTGAATAACGAAGAATCAGACCCCGATCAGGATGGTATTCTGATTGAAATGACACGTTGTCTACAGCGTTACCAGAGTCTACAGCTATCTTCAACCGCCTCTACCCGGCATGTAGAAGTCTTCAGCCAGTTGGTGTCCACTAGCCGTCTCGCAAATGAAGTAGTAGCCTTGGAGAGCACCTTGCCTATCATAGAGCGTACTGTCGAAAGAAGACGCGAACTCCGTCAACGCCAGGTTAACTACCGACGTGAAATGGGTCAAGACTGG
Organism: Candidatus Spongiisociaceae bacterium; assembly: GCA_965243835.1. Lineage (GTDB taxonomy): Bacteria > Actinomycetota > Acidimicrobiia > Spongiisociales > Spongiisociaceae. Next base: position 1,410,583 of record OZ251578.1, on the reverse strand, counting down.
ATCACGGTTCTGCTGGTAGTGCTCACCACCGTGGGCTCCACCCAGGTTATAAGTTCTTTAAGCTCACTTGAAGGATGGAGTCAACGTTGGTGGGAACCTGTCGCCTGGTTGGTTACGGGGTGGTTGTCATATCGATGGACTGTCAAACGCACCAAACAAGAACGTCGTAAATAGTTCATCTATGGATCTATCTCATCAAATACAGACTGAACTTCTTGTTGTAGTTGCGGCAAAGTTTGCGTGATTATTTCCCAAATAAATTGATTATCGATATCACGATAGTTTTCAATCAAATCCGCTTTGATACTCATGATATCTTGATATTGGTTTTTATTATCCCAATTCATATTTTTCAAGGAGGATAAAGAACTAGCGATCATAATCAAATTTACCTCTACTATATCTCTCAAATCGGTATCCTGTACATAATCACTGAATTCTTTACCGTCTGTTTTGCTCAACACACGGAAAATACCTTGTTGGATGTACCACAATCCGCTCAAGGCTCTACGCTCCACCAAGGTCCCCCCGGGTTCTTCTCTGTCGCAAGGAGCGTCATAGGTAATCATTGCCGGTCTTCCTTTGCCGTCCCTTCCAGCAGGCGGCGGTAGGCGGCGGCGAATTGCTGGTAGTGCTCCACGCCTCCGGCTTGGCGTTCTATCTCCTCGGGGGTCAACTCCCGCACCGGTTTGGCGGGGATGCCCACCGCCAGCGTCCAGGGGGGTATTTCCCGGCCTTCGGGGAGCACCGCCCCCGACGCCAGCCACGCCCCCTCCCCCAGCCGCGAACCATTCAAGGCCCGGGCCCCGATCCCGATCAGGCAATTGTCCCCCACCGCCGCCCCGTGCACGGTGGCGTTGTGCCCCACCGTCACCCGCTCCCCCACCAGGCAGGGCAAACCCTCGTCGGCGTGCATCACCACATTGTCCTGCACGTTGCTGAACCGGCCGATCACGATCGGGTCCAACTCGGCCCGCAAGGACGCCCCGAACATTATCACCGCCCCCTCCTCCACTCGCACCTTCCCGTAAATGTGCGTCCCGGGGGCTATAAAAGCGCGGGCGTCAATTTCGGGCGCGCCGATCTCCAAGGTTTCCAAAGGTTTCATAGTGTCGGAGAGAGGACTCGAACCTCCACGCCCTAACGGGCACTAGGCCCTCAACCTAGCGCGTCTACCAATTCCGCCACTCCGACCCGCCGCCCGCGGGCGACGACTCCTCCCAGTTTAGTCCAATCCCAGTTCGGCGATGCGCGCCGCCACCACCGCCCGCTCCGCCCCGATGGTAGTGACGTCGCCATGGCCGGTGTGCACCGCCACATCGTCCGGCAACGTCAGCAAGCGGTCCCGTATGCTGCGCAGAATGGTCGGCTCGTCGCTAAAGGAGCGGCCGGTGGCCCCCGGCCCCCCGTTGAACAGGGTGTCGCCCGACACTACGATCCGGCCCGCCTCATCCCGGAAGCAACAGGAACCGGGAGTGTGGCCGGGAGTGGAGATGATTCCCAACCGGCGCCCGCCCCCCTGCAACTCCTCCCCCGGTTGCAAGTCCCCGTCCGGTTCCTCCGTTTCGTACACCATGTCCCACAGCATCCGGTCCGCGGGATGAAGCAAAATCGGGGCATCCACCGCTTCCCGCAGAGCGACGGCGGCGTTGATGTGGTCGTTGTGCCCATGGGTGAGGGCGATGGCCCGCACCCGCCGTCCCCCTACTGCGGCCGCGATCGGCCGGTGGTCGTGGGAGGCGTCGAACACCAGCACTTCCCGGTCGTTGCCCGCCAGCCAAATATTGTTGGTCACCGCCCATTCGCCCCCGTCCAAGGCGAAGAAGCCGTCGGTGGTTACCAGTTCCCAGGTCATCTCACGCCTCCCGCGCCGGTATCAGAACATCACCACCGACCGGAGCACCTCGCCCCTTTCCATCTTGTGGAAAGCCTCCTCCACATCGCCCAGCCCGATGGTCTCCGACACGAAACCGTCCAGGTCCAGCCGCCCCTGCATATACAGGTCGATGAGCATGGGGAAGTCCCGGGAGGGCAGGCAATCCCCGTACCAACTGGATTTGAGGGCCCCGCCCCGCCCGAACACCTCCAGAAACGGCAGTTCGATGGTCATATCCGGAGTGGGCACTCCCACCAGCACCACCGTGCCCGCCAAGTCGCGGGCTTCGAACGCCTGCCGATAGGTGTGCGGCAAACCGATCGCTTCAATGGCCACATCCACCCCGTTGCCGCCGGTCAACTCCCGAATGGCCTCCACCGGGTCGGTCTGCGTCGAGTTGACGGTATGGGTGGCGCCGAAGCCCTTGGCCCATTCCAGTTTCCGGTCGTCGATGTCCACCGCGATGATGATCGAGGCCCCGGCCAGGTTGGCCCCGGCCACGGCCCCGTCCCCCACTCCGCCGCATCCGAACACGGCCACCGAGTCCCCCCGGCCCACTTCGCCGGTGTTGACCGCCGCCCCGATCCCGGCCATCACCCCGCATCCCAGCAAGCCGGCCGCGGCCGGGGAAGCCTCCGGGTTCACTTTGGTGCACTGCCCGGCCGCCACCAGGGTGGACTCCGCAAAAGCCCCGATCCCCAAGGCCGGGGACAGGACGGAACCGTCGGTCAACGTCATTTTGCCGACGGCGTTGTGGGTGTCGAAGCAAATGTGGGATTTGCCCCGCCGACAGGACCGGCACTGGCCGCACACCGCCCGCCAGTTCAGAATCACGAAATCACCGGGGGCCACATCGTCCACCCCCGGTCCCGTCTCCGCCACCAGCCCGGCCGCCTCGTGCCCCAGCAGGAACGGAAACTCATCGTTGATGCCCCCCTCCCGGTAATGCAGGTCGGTGTGGCACACCCCGCACGCCTGAATGTCCACCACCGCCTCCCCCGGACCCGGGTCGGGCACCACCACCTCCGTCATCTCCACCGGCTCCCCCGCCGCCCGGGAAATAACCCCTCGCACCGTCTGCGGCATTCCCATCCTCCTTGCTGAAACCGATTACTTGGAAACTTACGGCCAAAGCCGCCTACCGGAGAATACCCCGCCCCACCGGCGGATGTCAGGCTCCGAGCAGGATTACCAAAGTGAGGGTGGTGGCGGCGAACACCAGGGCCACCAGCACGGTCAGACGGGACAGGTTGCGTTCCGCCAGGGTGGAACCGGCCAAGCCCGAGGACTGCATCCCGCCGCCGAACATATCGCCCAATCCGCCCTTGCCGGAGTGGAGCAGGATCAGGAACACCAAAGACACCGCCGTAATCAGGTGAATCCCGGTCAGGACGGCGGTTATAACAGTCATCGGCAGTGTTTTCCTTTCCTCTCGCCCGGTTGCCCGGCCCGCGCCGGCGGCATCCAGTCCGGGAACGCTCCCCAGATTAGCGCCGGGGGGCGGCTCCGCCAAGAATTCAGAATACTACCACCGACCGCAGGGTCTCCCCCCGCTCCATCCTGCGGAACGCCCCCTCCGTCTCCTCCAACCCGATTTTCTCCGACACGAAACCGTCCAGGTCCAGCCGCCCTCCCAAATACAGGTCGACCAAGGTCGGAAAATCCCGCGACGGCAGGCAATCCCCGTACCAGCATATTTTCAGGGCTCCCCCCCGGTCGAACATTTCAAACATGGGCAACTCCAGAACCGCTTCCGGAGCGGGCACCCCCACCAGCACGGCCGCGCCCCGCACCGCCCGGGACGCCAGCGCCTGCCGCAAAGTTTCCGGGGAACCCACCGCGTCGATCGCCGCATCCGCCCCATGGCCGCCGGTGGCCTCCCAAACGGCCGTCACCGGGTCGGTCCGCGTCGCGTTGACGACATGCGTGGCCCCGAACCGCCGGGCCCATTCCAGTTTCCGGTCGTCGATGTCCACGGCCGCGATGACGACGGCCCCGGCCAGGCGGGCCCCGGCGATCGCCCCGCACCCCACCCCTCCGCATCCGAATACGGCCGCGCTGTCCCCCCGGCCCACCCCGCCGGTGTGAACCGCCGCCCCGAAACCGGTGGTCACCCCGCATCCCAGCAACCCGACCGCAGCCGGGGAGGCCGCCGCGTCCACTTTGGTGCACTGCCCGGCCGCTACCAGGACGGCCTCCGCCAACCCGCCGATGCCCATGGCCGCCGTCAATTTCGTCCCGTCGGCGAGCGTCATCTTCCGTTCGGCGGTCCGGGACTCCAAACAGAACTCCCTCCGTCCCCTCCGACACCATCGGCACCGCCCGCAGGCCGCCCGCCAGTTCAAAATCACGAAATCGCCGGGGGCGACCTCGTCCACCCCCGCGCCCGCCTCGACTACCACCCCCGCCGCCTCGTGCCCCAACAGGACCGGAAACTCCCCGCCCATCCGTCCTTGGAGATAGTGCAAGTCGGTGCGGCACACCCCGCACGCCTGAACTTCCACCACCGCCTCCCCCGGCCCGGGGTCGGGCACCGCAACCTGCGCCGTCTCCGCCGGCTCCCCCGCCGCCCGCACCACCGCCCCCCGCACCGTGCGCGGCATGGCCCCTCCCGACTTATCCGGCTTGGGCGGCCACCGCCGCCGCGGCCGCCTCCGCCGCCTCCGCATCCCCCAAATACCGGTCGGACGCGTAACCCAGATTTTCGTCCAACTCCACCACCAAGGGAATGCCGGTGGGAATATTGAGGACCGCTATCTCTTCGTCGGGTATGCCTTTCAGGTGTTTAAGCAGGGCCCGGATGCTGTTGCCGTGGGCGGCGAGCAACAACCGGCGACCGGCCCGCAGGTCGGGAAGGGCCGCGTCTTTCCAGTAGGGGATCATTCTCTCCACCACGTCCGCCAAACATTCCGCGGACGGAATCTCCCCGGGGGACAGGTCCCCGTAACGGGGATCATGCCGGGGGTGTCTTTCGTCGTCGGCCGCCAGCTCCGGGGGACGGACATCGTAACTCCTCCTCCAGGCGAAGACCCGCTTCGCTCCATGACGGGCGGCGGTCTCTTTCTTGTCCAAACCCTGCAGGGCCCCGTAGTGCCGTTCGTTGAGCCGCCAGTCGCGGCGCACCGGGATCCAATGCCGGTCCATTTCGTCCAGGGCCAGGTGGGCGGTGTCGATGGCCCGGCGCAACACCGAAGTGTGCACGACGTCGGGGGCTATCCCCGCCTCGGCCATCAGCCGTCCGGCGGAGCGGGCCTCCTCCGCCCCGGCGTCGGTGAGACCGACATCCGTCCAGCCGGTGAACAGGTTCTCCCTGTTCCAGACGCTCTGCCCGTGCCGGAGCAGAACCGCCTGCGTCGCCTGCCCGGGGGCGCCCACCGCCCTCACCTCCAAAACCGGATGCAGGCCGCGAACAAATCCGGGTCCAACGACGCCCCTCCGACCAGGCCGCCGTCGATATCCCGCTTGGCCAACAGTGCCGCCGCGTTCCCGGGGTTGACCGACCCCCCGTACAAAATGCGCATGGAGTCGGCCGCTTCCCCGTGCCGCCCCCGCACCTGTTCCCGGATGGACGCGATCACCTCCCCGGCGTCGTCCGGGTGGGCGGTGCGCCCGGTTCCGATGGCCCACACCGGTTCATAGGCCACCGCCAAGCGGGCGATGTCCTCGGATTTGATTCCCCGCAACGACCCGGCCACCTGCCCGCCCACCGCTTCCCCGGTGCGTTCCGCCTCCCGCTCCTCCAGGCTTTCCCCCACCGCCACGATGGGGGTCATGCCCGCCGCCAGGACCGCTTTGGCTTTGCGGTTGACCAGCGCATCGTCCTCCCCGAAATGCGTCCGGCGTTCGGAATGGCCCACGATCACGTAGCCCACCGACAGCTTGGACAGCATGGTTGCGGAAATCTCGCCGGTGAAAGCCCCCTCCGCCGCCGGGCATACGTTCTGGGCGGCGATCCCGATGGGCAGGTTGTCCAGTTCGATCACGGTCTGCACCGACCGCAACGAGGTGAAGGGGGGGGCGACCGCCACCTCCGCCCGGTCGTAGTCGCCCGGGTCCAGCCGGTAGGAAAGTTTCTGCACCCGCTGAATGGCCTCCAGATGGGAACCGTGCATTTTCCAGTTGCCCACCAGCAACGGCTTGCGGGCCGGGTCGGGACCGGGGCTCATGCCCACTTCCCCAAGGCGGCTACCGCAGGCAACTTGCGGCCTTGCAACAGTCGCAGCGCCGCCCCGCCCCCGGTGGACAGGTGGGAAACCCGGTCCGCGCCGCCCAGCGCGCGCAGGGCGGCCGCCGCCTCTCCGCCGCCCACCACCGTAAAAGCGGAGGTTTCGGCCAAGGCCTGCGCCACCGCCTGCGTGCCCGCCCGGAACCGCTCCCACTCGAACACTCCCAAAGGACCGTTCCAGAACACCGCGCCCGCCCCGGCCACGGCGGACGCGAAGCGGGCGGAGGTTTCCGGGCCGATGTCCAAACCCATGTCCCCCTCCCCTATTTCCCGTATGGGGACGGTGCGGGCGGAGGCATCGGGAGCGAAACGGTCGGCGACCGTCGCGTCCACCGGCAACACGATCCGGTCCCCGTACTCCCCTTCCAGCAAATCCCGCAACTGCTCCAAGCGGTCGTCATCCACCATGGAGCGGCCCGTTTCATAACCTTCGGCGGCCAGCAGGCTGAAGCACATCCCCCCTCCGATCAGCACTGCGTCGGCTATGGGGAGGATGGTTTCCAACAGCGGAAGCTTGTCGGATATTTTGGCCCCGCCCAAGATTACGGTGAAAGGACGGGGGGGTTCCTCCAAGAGGGTCCCGAAAGCCCGCAACTCATCTTCCAGGAGCGGCCCGGCCGCCGCCCGCAGTCGTTGCGCCACCCCGGCCGTGGAGGCGTGCGCCCGGTGGGCGGACCCGAAAGCGTCCAGTACGAAAAGGTCGGCCAAACCGGCCAGCTGGTCGGCCAAACCGGGATCGTTGGCGGTTTCCCCGGGGTGAAAGCGGGTGTTTTCCAGCAGGATCACCTCCTCCGGCCCGGTTTCCGAAAGCAGGCGACGGGCGTCGGGACCGACCAGGTCGCGGGAGGCGGCCACCGGAAATCCGCCCAGTTCCGCCAGACGTTCCGCCACCGGGGCCATTCGCAGTTCCGGATCCGGCCGGCCGCCGGGGCGCCCCAGATGACTGCAGGCGATCACCTTGGCCCCCGCTTCCCGCAGGCGCCGGACGGCGGGCAGGGCGGAGCGTAACCGGAAATCATCGGCCACCCGCCCGTCCGCCAACGGAACGTTCAGGTCGGACCGCAACAGGACCCGCCGCCCGGCCGGTTCCAGATCGTCGATTGTCAGATAGGTCGCCATCTCTCTTCTCCCCCCGCTGTCGCTTTGTCGGAAAAGGCTTGCGTCCGCAACTCCCATTGCGGGGGATGCGGTCCCATTATGCCCGGCGGGTGTGATATTTTCATTTTCGGGGCGGCGGCCGCCCGGCCCCCGCATCCCGTCGCCAAACATCCGACCTCATTTTGGCCGACCCGCCGTCCGACTCCAAAACAGGAGCGGCTTCCCGGCCATCTTCGCCCGCCGCCGGAAGTTGCATTTCCGCAGGTCAGACGCATTTAATCGTTTGTCGAAACAAGGGGGTTGTTTTTTGTTTTGTTTTACGTTATATTATAAAAAAAGCACGCATGCGGCTGTACGCCGTGTATAATCCAAAGCGGAAAGGAAGCAAACAATGGACCCGACAATCTTGACCACGATGGGGACCGCGCTGACCATGATGGGCGGCCTGCTGGCCGTTATCGCCCGCCTGAAGGCCGACCTGAAACAAGACATCGGGGAGGTCAGGGCCGACCTCCGCGAAACCAGGGGCGACCTCCGGGAAGTCAAGGGCGACCTCCGGGAAGTCAAGGGCGACCTCCGGGATGCCAAGGGCGACCTGGAAAAGGACATCCGACGGGTGGAGGACAACCTCACGACAGACATCCGACGGGTGGACGACCGGGTTTGGCAACTGGGAACCCTCATCATCAGGCACACGGGTCTGCCGCCCGATGACTTCCCCCCGCCCCCCGAACGGCAACCAACAGAGCGCAACCCGGTCAACGCCTGACCTATTGGCAACCCGCCCGTCGCCCCGCAAGTAAAAGGCGCATGGGGACGGCGCCCTGTAATACAATCAAAGGCGGAAAGGAAAACAACCCTTGGACGCATCAATCCTGACCACGCTGGTATGCACGGTGGTGATGATGGGCGTCTTGCTCGTCGTCATCACCCGCTTGAAGGCCGATCTCAAGGCCGAGATTAAGGACCTGCATACCGGCCTGAAAGACCTGCACACCGGCCTAAAAGGGAACATCCAGGGGCTCAGCACCGGCATCCAGGACATGCACACCGGCCTAAAAGGAAGCATCCAGGACATGCACACCGGCCTGAAAGGGAACATCCAGGACATGCACACCGGCCTAAAGGGGAACATCCAGGATATGCACACCGGCCTAAAGGGGAACATCCAGGATATGCACACCGGATTAAGGACTGACATCCGACAGCTGGACGACCGGTTGCGGTGGCTGAACGAACTTATCATCCTGCACCATGGACCAGAGCCCTTTGACCTCCCCTCCCCTTCCCGAACCGCAAACAAACCGCCCTCGGACGAGGCCCGGGAGCCGAGGCCGTAGCCCCGCCCGACTCGGGGATTATTTGCCTGCGTCCCGGTGGCGCACCGCCGGGTGGTAGTCCCCCTCCCGCAACCAGTCCCCCAACTCTTCGGCCAAGGCCACCGAGCGGTGGCGTCCGCCGGTGCACCCGATGCCGATGCTGACATAGGATTTTCCCTCCTGCCGATAGCGGGGTATCAGAAATGCCAGCATCTCCCGCAACCGTTCCAAAAACATCCCGGCGTCCGGCAACGACATCACATGCTCCCGCACCCTCCGGTCGGTTCCGATCAGGTTGCGCAACTCCGGAATCCAGTGGGGGTTGGGCAGAAACCGCACGTCGAACATCAAATCCAGGTCGCGGGGAGTGCCGTTTTTGAAACCGAAGGAGGTGACCGCCACCCGCAACGCCGGGGCTTCCTCCAAGTCGTCGAATTGCCGGAGCAACCAGCGGCGAAACTCGTGCACGTTTAAGTCGCTGGTGTTCACGTAGATGTCGGCTTGGGCGCGAAGCGGTTCCATCATTTCCCTCTCGGCGGCGATGGATTCCGGCAATGTGGCCAGACCCAGCGGATGGGGGCGGCGGTGCTCCTCATAGCGCTGGATGAGGGTGTCGTCGGTGGCGTCCAGGAACACCAGGGTCACCCGGATGCCGGAGGCCTCCAACTCGGAGATGGCCTCGTCCAGTTCGTTGATCCGGAACCCGCTGCGGCTGTTCAAAACCACCGCCAAGTGCACCCCCCGGGCCCGCAGGTCTTCCAGGTTCACCGCCGGCCGCAACAGTCCGGGCGGCAGGTTGTCGATCACGTAAAACCCCAGGTCGTCCAGCGCTTTGGCCCCAGTGGAACGGCCCGCGCCGGACAGGCCGGTCAGCACCAGCAACCGGGGGGCCTCCCCCCCGGCGCCCATCCCGCCGCCCGTCGCCGCGGTTCCGTTACTCATGCAACACAGAGTAGAGGTTTTCGGCCACGGCCTGCGGAACCACTTCCGCCAGGTTCTCCACCGCCGCCGACCGCAACCGTTTCAGCGACCCGAACTCCCGGATGAGGGCTCTTTTGCGCACCGGCCCGATCCCCTCCACCTCGTCCAGTATGGAGTCGATCATCCGCTTGCCCCGCACCTGCCGATGGTACATAAGCGCGAACCGGTGGGCCTCGTCCCGCACCCGTTGCAGAAGATGCAAAGCGGGCTGGTCGCGGGGGATGACGATCGGGTCGGGCTGACCGGGCACGAACACCTGTTCCATCCGTTTCGCCAATCCGATCACCGGAATGTCCAGTTCCAGCCGGCGGAGCGCGTCCACCGCCCGCCCCAGTTGCCCCGCCCCCCCGTCGATGAGCACCAGCGAGGGGGGATAGGAGAATTTGCCCCGCTCCGAAGGCGGTTTTTCCAAATCGGCCAGGTAGGCGGTGAACCGGCGCTGTATGACCTCTTCCATGGCCGCGAAGTCGTCTTGGCCGCGCACGGTGCGGATGCGGAACCGCCGGTAATGCCCCCGCCGGGCCAATCCGTCCTCCAACACCACCATGGAGGCCACCGTGTGCCGTCCCTGAATGGTGGAAATATCGTAAGCCTCAATGCGAAGTGGAGGGTTAGGGAGCGACAGGACTTCCTGCAGGCTGCGCAGATCGCGGGCCCGGGCGTTGTGATCGGACTGCCTGCGCAAACGATGGCGCATAAAAGCTTCGGCGGCGTTGGTTTGGGCGGTGGCCAGCAACCTTTTTTTGGTGCCGCGTTGCGGTATTTTTATTTTCACCTGCGATCCCCGCCTCCGGGTGAGTACCGCCTCCCACGGCTCGTCCCCCGGAGGGGCCTCCTCCACCAGCACCAACGGAGGCGGCGGAAGGGAGGCCTGCCCGTACAGGTCGCGCAACACCGCGGCCGTTATGTGCCCTTTGCCCAAATCCTCCACTTTGTCCATTACCGAGCCCAGCCTTCCCACAATCCGTCCGTTGCGCACCCGGAACACCTGAACCGACGCTTCAAGGTCATCATCAACCATTGCTATAAGGTCGTAATTTTCAGGGCGGTCGGACACTATTTCCTGGCGAGCCACCGCTTTGCGCACATCCAGCATCTGATCGCGGGTGCGGGCCGCCCGCTCGTATTCCAGTCGCTCGGCTTGCTCCGTCATGCGGGCGCGCAAACGATCCAACAGGTCATCGGCGGAGCCGGTCAGCACTTCCGCCATTCCCTTAACGTATTCGGCGTAGGTTTCCGGCTCCACGTAACCGACGCAGGGGGCGGAGCAACGTTCAATGTCATATTCAATGCAAGGCCGACCCTTTAGTTGATGTCTACGGAATACCGTTTCCGAACAGGTGCGCATCGGCAACGACCTCAACAAAAGGTCGAGGGTGTTGCGAATAGCGTACGCGTGCGCGTAGGGACCGAAATATTGAACGCCTTTCTTTTTGGCCCCCCGCATCAGACGCACCCGGGGCCACTCTTCGGAGCGGGTTATGGCCAGGTAGGGATAGCTTTTGTCATCCCTGAACCGGATGTTGAAGCGGGGCAGATGCTCCTGAATGAGTGAGTACTCCAGCAACAAGGCCTCCACCTCGTTTTCCACCACGATCCATTCCACCCGTTCCGAGGATTCCACCATGGCCCGGGTGCGGGGGCCGATGTCCCGGTTGAAGTAGGTGGACACCCGGTTGCGCAACGACTTGGCTTTGCCCACGTAGTTGACCCTCCCGTGCGCATCCCGAAACAGGTAGGCGCCGGGGGCCTGGGGGATTTCCGCGCGGGACGGCCGTCTCATACCCCCAGGCTACCCGCCCGGCGACCCGCCTGCCATCGTCGTCCGGCGCGGCCCGCCTACTGCGTTGCGCCCTGTTCGGACTCCATCTCCCGCAGGGTTTCCAGAATATCCGCATCATGCTCACCGCGCTCCGCCGCCGCCGCCAGAGCCAGTTCCGACTCGTGGTTGCCAAGCCACTCGACCGCTTCATCCGGCAAACTACGCAAGTAGCTCTCCGGAATGACATCCGACCCCATCAAACGGGAGTCTGCTGTATCTCTCATAGCAACCATCATAATCCTTATCTTATATTAGCATTGTCTACTAACAGGCATCAAGGAGGCGGGTACCGAGGCTCCAGCGGAGGGCCATCAGGTGGGGGATTTGGCCGTGCCGGGCCAGGATGGGGTCGCGGGCGGCGGCCCGCGACCCCACTCCCCGCTCCAACACGCGCCGCAGGGACCATCCGGCCGCCGCCGCCTGCGTCAGCAACATCCCCATGGGGAGATGATGAAACGCAACCTGCTCGCCTCCGGCCGGTTCGGTGGCGACGCCGGGGGCCAGGTAGTCCCCGAACCGCCAGAAAATCTCCCCGTCGGACGGGTCCAGTATCGGCCCCGAACCGGGGGCGGTGTACACCGGATGGTTGATCACCGCCGCCAACGCCCCTCCCGGCCGCACCACCCGGGCCGTTTCGGCGAAGAACCGCTCCCGATCCGAGATGTGCTCCAAGACCAGCACCGCGTACGCCCCGTCCAAAGACCGGTCCCGGATGCAGGACAGGTCGGGCAGGCGGAGCCGCACCGCCGGGTGGCGGCGGGCGGCCCGGGCCGCCAACTCCGGGTTGACGTCCGCCCCCACCACCGCCTCCCCCGTCTCCGTCACCCGGTCGGCCACCGCCCCGTCCCCGCATCCGGCGTCCAGCCACACCCGCCCCGCCGCCGGGGGCATTATCTCCAAAAACAGCGGGATCACCTCTTCGGCGTAGGCTTCGGCGGCCGATTCGGCCAACCACCATTCGGTCAGCTCCGTCCAGTCGGACTCCTCCCGGGGCGGGGGCGGTTCCATCAGCGTCGACGAAGTGCCGCCCCGCTCAGGGGACCAGCATCTCCCGCAGAAACTTGCCGGTGTAGGAGTCGGGGACTTCCGCCACCTGTTCGGGGGTTCCTTCCGCCACCACCCGCCCCCCCTCCTCCCCCCCTTCCGGCCCCAGGTCGATGATCCAGTCGGCGGATTTGACCACGTCCAAGTTGTGTTCGATGATGATCACCGTGTTGCCCCCGTCCACCAGCCGGTGCAGCACCGCCAACAGTTTTTTGACATCTTCGAAATGGAGGCCGGTGGTGGGTTCGTCCAGGATGTAAACGGTGTCGCCGGTGGCCCGTTTCCCCAGTTCGGAGGCCAGTTTCACCCGTTGCGCCTCCCCTCCGGACAAGGTGGGGGCGGGCTGTCCCAGCCGGATGTATCCCAAGCCCACGTCCCACAGGGTCTGCATGGTGCGGGCGATGGGAGGCTGGGCGGCGAAGAATTCCAGGGCCTGCTCCACCGGCATTCCCAGCACGTCGGCGATGGAACGGCCCTTCCACGTTACGTCCAGGGTGTCCCGGTTGTAACGGCGGCCTTCGCACACTTCGCAAGGCACGTACACATCGGGCAGAAAATGCATTTCGATGCGGATGGTGCCGTCCCCCCGGCAGGCTTCGCACCGCCCCCCGGTCACGTTGAACGAGAACCGCCCCGGTTTGTAACCCCGGGCCCGGGCTTCGGGGACGGAGGCGAACAAGGAGCGGATGCGGTCGAAAACCTTGGTGTAGGTGGCGGGGTTGGAGCGGGGGGTGCGTCCGATGGGCGACTGGTCGATGTTGATCACCTTGTCCACCGACTCCGCCCCCAGGATGCGGCGGTGATGGCCGGGCACCGAGCGGGACCGGTACAGGCGCTGCGACAGCCCTTTGGAAAGTATTTCCAGAACCAGGGAGGATTTGCCGCTGCCCGACACCCCGGTGACGGCGGTCAGCGTCCCCAGCGGAAAAGCCACGTCCAGGTCGCGCAGGTTGTTGGCGGCGGCTCCGATCACCTCCACTTCCCGCCCGTCCCCGGGCCGGCGCCGCTCCGGGGAGGCGATGGAGCGCCGCCCGGCCAGATAGTCGCCGGTCAGCGACTCCCGCTCGGCTGTAACGTCCCGCAGGGAACCTTCGGCCACCACCCTCCCCCCGCTCTCCCCCGCCCCCGGCCCCAGGTCCACGATGTGGTCGGCGCTGCGTATGGTTTCCTCGTCGTGTTCCACCACGATCAGGGTGTTGCCCAGGTCCCGCAGGCGGAGCAGGGTTTCGATCAGGCGACGGTTGTCCCGCTGATGGAGGCCGATGGAGGGTTCGTCCAGCACGTACAGCACCCCCACCAGGCCGGAGCCGATCTGGGTGGCCAGGCGGATGCGCTGCGCCTCCCCGCCGGAGAGGGTGGCCGCCCCCCGGTAGAGGGTCAGGTAATCCAATCCCACGTCCAGCAGGAAAGCCAGCCGGGCTTTGATTTCTTTCAGCACCGCGTCGGCGATGGCCGCGTCCCGCTCGTTCAGTTCCAGTTTTTCCAAGGCCTGCAAAGTGGCGCGAATGGAGCGGGAGCAGAGCTGGAAGATGTTCATTTCCCCTACCGTCACCGCCAGCGAAACCGGGTTGAGGCGGGCCCCTCCGCAGTCCTGGCAGGGGGCTTCCCGCATATATTCCTGATGGTAGAAGCGGGAGGCTTCGCTTTCGGTCTGCTCGTGGCGGCGGCGTATGAGCGGTATCACCCCTTCATGACGCACCCGATAGTGACGGGTGCGCCCCCGGCGGGAGGTCATTTTCACCGGGATGCGCAACCCGCCCGTGCCGTACAGGATGGCTTCCCGGTGTTTTTTGGCAAGCTTTCGGAACGGGACGTCCATGGGGAAGCCCAACTCTTCGGACAGTCCCTCCAGCAGGTTGCGGTAGTAAAGGTTGCGGTGGGCGGACCAGGGGGCCACCGCCCCTTCCTCCAGGGTGAGGGTGTCGTCCGGTATGACCAGTTGCGGATCCACTTCGAATTTGGTGCCGATCCCGGAACAGGTCTGACAGGCTCCGTAGGGGCTGTTGAAGGAGAAGGAGCGGGGTTCCAGCTCCTCGAACGACAGGCCGCAGTGGTCGCAAGCCAAGTGCTGGCTGAAAGTCAGTTCCGGTCCGTCGATGACGTCCACCACCGCGATCCCGCCGGTGAGCCCCAAAGCGGTTTCCAGGGAGTCGGTAAGGCGGCGCACCCCCGACTTGCGGGCGACCAAACGGTCGACTACAACTTCAATGTTGTGGGTAAAGTAACGGTCCAGGCGCAGTTTTCCGCCCAGGTCCATTATTTCCCCATCCACCCGCACCCGGCTGAACCCTTGTTTGGACAGGTCGTTGAACAGCTCCTCGTATTCGCCTTTTCGCCCCCGCACCACCGGGGCCAACACCTGGAACCGGGCGCCTTCTTCCAACTCGGAGATGCGGTCCACGATCTGCTGGGGTGTTTGGCGGGTGACCGGCCTCTGGCACTGCGGGCAGTGCGGTTTGCCGATGCGGGCGTACAGCAGGCGCAGGTAGTCGTGAACTTCGGTGACGGTGCCCACCGTGGAACGGGGGTTGCGGCTGGCCGTTTTCTGGTCGATGGAGATGGCCGGGGACAGGCCTTCGATGAAATCCACATCCGGTTTGTCCATCTGCCCGAGGAACTGGCGGGCGTAGGCGGACAGGCTTTCCACATAGCGGCGCTGCCCCTCGGCGTAGATGGTGTCGAAAGCCAAACTTGACTTCCCCGACCCGGACAGGCCGGTGAAGACGATCAGCCGATCCCGGGGCAGTTCCACCGAAATATCCGCCAGGTTGTGTTCGCGGGCGCCCCGCACCACCAAATTGTCCGCCGTCATACTCCAAGTTCTTCCGTTTCCGAGAGGAAGCGTGCGCAACCCCCCATCATAGTAGCCCAAACCACGCCCGTCGCTCCCCCGCCAACTGTCCCCCGACCTAGTGTTTTACCTTATTTATCGCTCTTTCCTCAATGGGGAAAGGCCTTTGCGCCCACAGCAAAACTAAGCCCTTAATTACCCTTGCATAGCGGTTTCAGGGGAAGCATCCGACTTGCGGGGAACGCTCTCTCGCCGGCTTCCTCCGTGAAGGGGGATAAACCAATCATCCGGAGGCGGATCAGCCTCGCTTGGCAATACATCAGCCGCCACGTACGGCCTTCCCATTTCCGGCCGGCCTATTTCCCGGCGGGGCCGTTTGCCTCTTTTCCTAAACATCGATTTCGCTCCCTTCATTTTGCCGCCATTCTCCACGGTCTTCCGTTTCCGAGAAGAGGTCGCGCAATTCCCTATAATAACCCACCCCAACAGGACCGTCGCTCCCCTGCCGCCCACCCCGGACCTAATACTTAACCTTATTTATCGCTCTTTCTACAATAGAAGCGGCCTCCGCATCCACCGCGGATTTCCCATTCTCGGGCTCAGGGGCGGGCTTGGCCAGCTTATGGAATCCGATGATCGGCCCCTTCGGAGGCGGCCCGGCATCCTCAACCCGCACGTCACCGGCCATATAAGGCGCGCCTGATTTCCGACGAGGCTTCCGTTCCTTTTTCCTGCGCATCTTTACTCTCCTTTCCAGGCTTAATATTTCCCGTGGCGATACTAATTACCATACCACCGGTAAACGAAACCTTTTTAGTTTGCGTTACTTTACACAGACGAAGGCGTTTCAGACGAAGATCCTACATTGCCGGGGGTTGTGTTGGCCTGCCCTGTTGGCTTTTGGAACCCGATAATCGGCCAGTCCGGAGGCGGCACACTGTCCTCGGCGCGAATCTTGGCTCCCCTGTAGGGACCCTGGCTAACTCTCTTAGCATAGGCCTTGGCCTTTTTGCGAGCCTCCCGGGCTCTTTTCCTTATCTCCCTAGCCTCTTTGTTAAACATCGCTATCATCCCTTTCATCCAACACGGACTCCGGATTTCCTGCTTTGTCGCCAGCCGCAGTGAAATCCGAAGCTCCTTCGTCAACCTCACCGGGCGTGAACTCCAAATATTCTACCTCATCCCAACGAATAAGCAAACCGGAGGTCAACAACCACGGTGCTCTATGCTGGACATTGTCCCCGCACAGAGTAAACCACCTTGACCAGATCAAACACGGCCTTAGTGGAGACCGCCGAAAGGGCTTGACAAAAAGTTTTGTATATGATATTTTTGATTCCCAACAGGCAGTGCACGAGTAATCTCAGGAATATCAGGGACCTGGGAAAGAAAGATAAGGAGAATGGCAATGACATTATCCAAACGAGAGTTGGCGCGGGTCCTAAAAGCGATTCGCTATTATAAAGATATCGAGCGTAGCATAGGCGGACCACAAGCCATGCGTGAGTTATCTGAACAGGTTCAACACGTAAAGGCACAAATTGCATCTACGCCTGTTCCGCTATGGCAAATAACATTGCCTGCAAATTTCCAAGAACCATTGCAAAATGTTTCTCGCCTAATCACGAATTGGGACAATCCGGATTCTCTGTGTTCGCTTCTTGAGAGAACAAAATTAGAACGGGAGCTTCATTTTTACAGGCAGGCACTAGACTGTTTTGAGTGTGGCTACTATGAAGCTTGCAATGCAATGCTACGTTCCTTCTTAGAAGGATTGCTAAAGACTATTTATAAGCGTGCTACTAATAATGATGCAAAAAACGATACAAGTGCTGTGGACAGACTCAAAAAAATAGGTCTAATAATATATAAAGAGGATGCTGACTCATTACATGATATTATAAGCGAATTTAATACCAACGGATCGCATCCTGGTTATTCAACCCAGGAGGAAGCCTCCTCTCGAATTCATAATGCTACTCTCTTGGGACATTATCTTATACATGACTACTATTACTATAGAAAACACCATCAATAAACTCGGAAAATCAATGTGTTGGTTTTGTGGCTTATTCGAAGGCGTGGTCGTGAGCATCTAGTTGGTGGGCGTTTTCTTCCACGGTGCGACGGGTGCGGTCGTCGAAGCCGTCCGGGTTTTCGGCTCGGACCTCCAAGGTCAGGGTTACTTTGTCGCCCAGGTGCTTGGTCACGCTTTCCATTATTTCGCCCAACTGACGGATGCCGCGCACCGGGTCCAGGTTGAAGACGGCGTAGAACCTTTGTGGTATCGGCTCGGAGAGGGTAGGATCTGGTCCGTTATCTACCTTTTTGCCATTGCCATTCGGGCGGGGCGGGTCTGGTTCCTTTTTAAATTCGGGCCGAGGCGGCGGGGGCGGGACTACATCGGGGCGTAGTAGCAGGCCGCTGCGGGAGGGATGCCCTATCTGCGCTCCCCGGACTATTCCCCGCCATTCTTCGGACTCTTCGTCCCAGGCTTCGGCGTAGGCGAAGGTTTCGGCCTCCCAGCTCATGCTGGCGGCGCCGTTGCCGACGGCGGTGCTCAGCACGCTGAAGTCGGACAGACGGGGCAGATAGGGGAAGTTGGCGTAAGCCGCCCATAAATCCGCCAGCGTGATGTCGCCCCGCTCCCCCCATAGCGGCACCTTGTCCAAGTCCATCCGCACCCGCACCCCGCTGTAGGAGGCGATCAGTTTCTCCTCCGATTTCAGTTTGTCCGCCGCCCGCTTGGGCAACGGCCCGTTGCCGGTGAGCCTGATTTCAATCCACTCAATATCGGCGGTGCCCATCTTCTGACTGGGCGTGAGAATGTACTCAAAGGCCACTTCGATCCGGGAGTTCAAAGTCTGGTCGGATTCCTTGAGCTTGGATTCCACCTGTTTCTGCTGATGCGCGCTCAAGTCCATCGACTCCCGATCCCGGTCAATGGACTTCCAGGCCAGATAGGAACGGGAAGCCTGCCGCACTTCCTCCACCCTTTTTGCGCCTACGGCTAAAAAGACCAGCAGGTTGCGGTGCTGGCGCGGCCCGGCGGAACGGTTGGCCAAAATATCATTCGCCGCCTTAATGGCCGGGCCGTCTCCGGTTCCGCGAATGTGTTCGGCGTCCATCGGCAGTATCACCAAACTCACCCCGTCGTCGGAGTCGTCCACATCGCCGGGCCCCTCCGGGAAAATGGGCACCGCGCTGAACGAGTCCCGATTGCGACCCGCCGTATCCAACAGGCGCCGCTTGATTTCCTGATCGGCGTCGTATACGTCGACGGACTCGGCTCGTTCCGCCGCCACCCGGGTCACGTTGGGCTGCAGTTGATACCAGTATTGGTTGCCGTCCACATACAGGTGGGTGGCCTCGTTGGACAAATACCGGAGGGCGTCGCCGAACCTCCCCGGTTGCTCCCCCGGTTGGGCGCATCCCAGCACCACCCGCCGCCGGTCCACGCCCCGGTTGGCGGCGTCGCGCCGGGGAGCCGACCCCATGTATATGGTGCGGGCGACGCGGCGGGTCGCCGAATACGCCCCCAACACTTTTTTATCCTGATCGATGCGGGCGGGCAGGGAATTGGGGCCGTCCACATCCCGTTTGATTACCGGATCCCACCCTTCCTCCAAATATCTTTGCAACTCCGCCACCAGCGGCGGGTGATTAATGGGCAGGGTGCCGGGCATTATCATCAGGTTGCGGTCTT
Organism: Candidatus Spongiisociaceae bacterium; assembly: GCA_965243835.1. GTDB lineage: Bacteria > Actinomycetota > Acidimicrobiia > Spongiisociales > Spongiisociaceae. Next base: position 1,391,721 of record OZ251578.1, on the reverse strand, counting down.
CGTTCCGCCACAGGTTGGAAATGACCTCCGCCATCAACCGCAACGCCCCCCGCGTCCGCTGAAACTTGTCCAACGCGGACCAGTCTTCGAACAACCGGTCGAACAGTTCGGGGTGGATGGGATAGCATTTGCGCATCCGCTCCAAATAAGCCTTCTCTTTGGTTTCGGACGGGAAATCGCGGGGGTTCTTCTTATAGGCATCCCAGAAGGCTTCCAGCACTCGGTCGCGGGCCCGATAGTTCTCTTCCGGCATCGGATCGAACAGGCGGCGGCGGACGATCTCGAAACTTTCATCGGGAGTGGCGGGTTGCCATTGGTGGGCGAGGCGGCCCACCACAAGCCGGAGACGTTGCAAAGCTTCCCGTCCCAGTTCCCCTCCCACTTCAATGCCGGAAGCGGGAATAGCCACCAGCACCACCACGTTGTCCACCGCCGCCGCCGCTTCCACCAACGCTTGGGCGAACGTGAACTGGGTGTCGAAGTCGCCTGCGGGCAACCTTTGCCGCTCCGGATCAATAGGCAGTTGCCGGGCGTAGGCCACCCATTCGTCGATGAGGATGACGGCCGGCCCGTAAGTTTTGAACAGGTCCTGCAGGGCGCTCCCCGGATTGGTCCCCGCCCGGTCGGCGGTTTCCACCATCTTGTATCCGTCCGCTCCGCCCAACTGGTGGGCGATTTCCCCCCAAATGGTGTTGACCACCGCGCCGTCCTCTTTCTGCGATGGTCGCGCAGGGTCCTCCCACTGCCCGACGAACACCGCCCGGTTGATCTCTTTCGGCAGTTGGATTTCTTCGTCGGCCAGCATTTCCCCCAACCCAGCCAACTCGGCCGGGGCCGCCTCCCCCGCCAGGTGATAAAGGGCGATCAGGCTATGGGTTTTGCCGCCCCCGAAGTTGGTCTGCAACTCCACCACCGGTTCGCCCCCCTTCCCGGCCAGGCGCCGGGCCGCCCGGGTCAGCAAATCGCGCAACCCCCCCGTCAGATAGGTGCGGCTGTAGAACTCCCTCGGATCTTGATATTCGTGCGGGGCTTCGCCGGTTCGCACCAGATGCAGGTTGGCGGCGAACTCCGCCTGCTCGAACCGGCCGGTGGCCACATCGGTGTGGGGGGCGATGATTTCCCGCCACGGCGTCAGACCCTCTTTCGGGGCACCTTCGGTGTGGGCGATTTTGAACCGCGCCTGGTTGGCCTGCCCTTCGTAGCGCTGCCGCATCAGGTCGTTGCGTTGCGTCTTGACTTTCTGTTGCTGTTCACTGGCCCCGAACGCTTCCAACAGCCGTTCCATAGTGTCCAAGGCCCGGTAGGTGTCGTCCACCGTAAACGTCTCGTTGTGGGCATGGCGATTGCGGACGTTGGTCAACTCCGAAATCCAGTTGCGCTCCCCCTGGCCGAAATGGTGCTTCCACACCTCATGCCAAGTGGAGCTGATGCCCTTCAACAGAAAGGAAAGATCCGCGGCGGACGGGGACCGGTCGGGATGCTTGAGTTTGTCGTTGACGACCGACAGCCACTCGTCGCCGTAAAACCCCTCCCAAGTGCGCTCGCAGTAGGAGCGGAGACCGTCCCGCAACTCCATCAGGCAAGTTTGCAGACGTTCATGATTGGCTACGGCCATCGGTTACCTTTCTCCTACAGGATGCTGTGCTGTTCGGCTCCGGTGGTAGCCACCAGACGGGTCAGTTCCGGCCAAGCCGTGATCAGCCCATTGTATGCTACCGCCTCCTCCGACCACTTTTTCTCCTCGCACACCGCATACAGCAGATAGGCCAGTTGCCGGGCTCGGTCGCCCACCCCGCCCAACCGCCCCAGCAACCCGGCCGCTTCCACCTCCGAACGGTCCAGAAGACGAATCAGATGCTGGGCGGCCTCCCAGTCGGTGCGCCGCTTGTCCTCCGCTGGCGACCAATCCTCCTCCAACTCCTCCCGCCGTAGCAAACGAACCCGCCCGCCCCGCGACTCGGCGATCCCCGCCTCCACCACGCCGTCCACCGCCGTCACCTTAGCACGCGCTAGGACATCCGCATCTCCGTAGGGACCCGCCTCGTAGCCAAACTGCTCAAACCAAGTGAGGGCAAACCGACTGTCGGCGTCCAGTTCCGACTCTTCCTCCGACAACACCTCCCCCAACACCTCGTTGATGTGCGCCAACGCAGTGCGCACCGACATCGCCGACCCGTCCGCCTCCACCACCTTGGAATACCGAGAGAATATCCGCATCCCCGGCCCGATAGCCGACTGCGCCATATCCACCGGCGCAATACTTTGCTTTTGCAACAAACGAACAGCATCGGGAAGTTCCTTTTTTAACGCCGAAACAAAATCGCCGCGGTTCTCAGGTTTTGCCTCTAGGGAACGGCGACGGCAAACAATGATCACTGATGACGTTAAAGCGGCCGATTGATGAGCGCGCAATCTACCGCGTCTTTCAGTGCGTATAGGCCAAGTAGCTTGTACTTGTAACCCCGCGGACACTAATCCTTGCAAGAAAGTTTCCCAACCCGTTGAAATAGTTTCTCCTTGTTTTGTTTCTTGTTGTTTGAAGGCATAGAATATGGTAGCTGGAAAATCGGGATTATGAACCTTCGCAAGCCTAACCATAAAACTCTCCATACCGTCTTCAAAATGCCTTCGAGCTAACTCTCTAGACCCCGCTCTCTCAGCATTAGCTACTAACTCCTCGCCTTTGGGTGTTAAATAATATCTAAATTCATTTGGCCAAATATCATATAAGTTATGCCTAAGCCATACGTAATAAAAGTCTGATAAATCCGCGAATGGAACATTATCATAATATGGAGGATCAGTGCACACTACAGGTTTATCAATTTGAGATAATCTATTAATGGCACTTTCTTGTTTGATTTCACTATAAAAATCAAGATTAGGCGGTGGCCAAGCTTTAGACGAAAACGTACGAACGATATTATTAATAATAAGTTTCCAAGAACCGGACGATGAACTTAGTGGATTAGATTCAGCAAAATCCCATACCATTGAGATTGCATGTCTTGAAAAAATATCAAGCGGACATTGTACCGCCTCTCCCCAACAAACTAAAGAATTACTACGACTAGCTAACTTATCGATAGCAAAGGCCAAATACGTAACTATCGTATCAACATATGCCTCTACCCCAGAACCACCCTCTCGAAATGGTAAATCTCCGTTAATATTTTTTCCCGATTGTTTAGCGTGTTGCCTAATTAATGAACGAACCTCACTTAATAAATCCGAAAAGGTAGATAAAGCTACCAACTGACGATCTGTGAATAAATCACTCCACATTGTCATTCCATATCGTTGTACACGAAAACCTAAAGTTTTGTTTGGAAGTCTTATATCAGGCTTCCAACTCGGTTCAGGAATATCAGGTATAGTAACTGGATCTAAATAGACTCGACCACTATCTCCCTCAGCCACAATGCCTAATAATACCTCACCCAATTGACCTTGCTTACCTTGTTCACGAATATAGTCAAATCCAATTTTTGCACCAGTTACTATACATACCCCCCCCCCCCCGTCCTATAGTACTATCTACTGGATCACCATCTGTTCTAATTTTATAAGATATCGACCGGAGATTACGATCTACAATTGGCTCTACCCACACCATTGGTTTACCTCCCTTTTTCCATAGAACCCAAGAGCGTACTAAAGGTACATGCCTACCCCAAGCGGGATCAGGTGACGTTACTGTACGAGCCCAAATATAAGCAATCACCTTAGCCAAGCCGCCACCTTTATTTGCAGGTAGTTGCACTTTCGGGTATAAATGACCGATAAGTTCTGATGCTCTCAACCGCATTAATTCCCCATAATAACGGATATCTTCAACTAAACCTTGTACACCCTCCCACGTCTTCAAACCTGAGTCATTACAACTTTCAGGATTTACAGGTTTCATTCCTATAAACCGTCCAGGAATTTCAATGAGTGCTTTTGAAATTAGAACAGAAACTGGATTCAAATCGCCGCCAAACGATGGTAATCCCAGACGTTGGCTTTCTAAAACTATCGTTCCACCTCCACTAAAAGGATCTAATATATTGGGTAATTTATAATCGCAAGATAATTCAATTTCTTTTCTTGCTTCCATCAACAGGTCAGGATCGTTCGAGTTCTCCCAAACTACTAACCTTTTTAAAATACCATACAACCGCTCACGCTCCTCAGACTGTTTCTCCTCTGTGGGAAATTTGTCGGGATGCCCTGATGGGTCATCCACTAAGGATGCCCATAAAACTGCCCGTGCGGCCACCAATGGTCGTCTAGCCCACCATGTGTGTAAGTTTGCTGGATGTCCCATCCTAATAGACTTTTCAGCCACAGCACTATCGCTGATGGCTTCAAGCGGGATGGCTACTTCTATTAGTTTGGGTTTGTAGGGAGCGGTCATTACAGGATGCTTTGTTGTCCGGCTCCGGTGGTGGCCACCAGACGGGTCAGTTCCGGCCATGAGGTTATCAGGCCGTTGTACGCCACCGCCTCCTCCGACCAGTTTTTCTCCTCGCACACCGCATATAGCAGATAGGCCAGTTGCCGGGCCCGGTCGCCCACCCCGCCCAACCGCCCCAGCAACCCGGCCGCCTCCGCCTCCGAACGGTCCAGAAGACGGATCAGATGCTGGGTCGCCTCCCAGTCGGTGCGCCGCTTGTCCTCCGCTGGCGACCAGTCCTCCTCCAGTTCCTCGCGCCGTAGCAAACGAACCCGCCCGCCCCGCGACTCGGCGATCCCCGCCTCCACCACGCCGTTCACCGCCGTCACCTTGGCCCGGGCCAGCACATCCGCATCGCCGTAGGGCCCCGCCTCGTAACCGAACTGCTCAAACCAGGTGAGGGCGAACCGGCTGTCGGCGTCCAGTTCCGACTCTTCCTCCGACAACACCTCCCCCAACACCTCGTTGATGTGCGCCAACGCGGTGCGCACCGGCATCGCCGACCCATCCGCCTCCACCACCTTGGAATACCGGGAGAATATACGCATCCCCGGCCCGATGGCCGACTGCGCCATATCCACCGGCGCAATATTCTGTTGCTGAAGCAACCGAATCGCACTAGGAAGCTCATCTCGGAGAGCCGAGACGAACCCACCGCGAGTCTCCATAGGCGCAACATTAGGACGATTACGCATAGCTATAACTATTGAAGAAGCTAGAGCGGCATAACCCGCCGCCCGCATACGAGTTGACATCTCAGTACGCATAGGCCAAGTAGCAGTTACCATCAGACCCGCATCCACTAATGCTTGTAAAAAAGTTTCCCAACCTGTAGAAGCCCGTTGTCCCTCCTTGACTTCCTGTTGCTTAAAAGCATAGAAAATGGTGGCGGGGAAATCCTGATTTTGTACTCGTGCTAATTCCAACATAAACTGATACATCCCTTCTTCAAAATGAACCTTAGCCGCTTCGCTCGAACCAGCCCTCTCATTGTCAGCCACCAGCTCATCTTTCTTTGGAGTAACTATTGTCGATAAAATATCCGGCCAAATTTCGGATAGATTGTGACGAAGCCAAATATAGAAAAAATCGGATAAATCAGAATAAGGTACATTATCGTAATAAGGAGGATCGGTACTAATAACAGGTAAACTAACCTCTCGTAATCTCGTAATAGCGTTTCTCTGGTTCACTTCTCCCAATATTATAGATGGAATGTTGGATACGGCTTTCGCTACCCAATTTACCTGCCCAGACCAGTTACCAGATGATGATGAAAAAGGATTGGCTTCCGCAAAATCCCAAACCATAGGAATAGCCTGTCTGCCAAAAACCTGCCCCATCGTCTCCCTTGTAGTGTGCCAAACACAAGACGATGACCAATGAGCTGCACATCTATCTAATATAAACGACAAATAAGTCATAATCGCATCAGCATAGACAATAGGGTCGACCAAATCAATAGATTTTCCAGCGTGTTCGAATACTATCGATCGTATTTGTTTTAATAATTTTGAAAAAGTGATGAGCGCAACCATTTGACGATTAGTAAACAGAGAATCTATTGTATCCATTCCGTAGAGGGTAGGTACCATATAACGAGAGTTATTAGATAATTTAGCACTTGGGTATTCAATAGGTCTTTCCACTTGAATATAACAACCATCAGGTGGTAGATACACGCGCCCTTCTTTAGTTTCTACTACTACTGCTAAGAGATGGGTTCCCCATTTCTTTTTTTCTCCTTCTTGTTTAATATAGTCTTTAGGTATTGCAGTTCCCGTAGCTACACATACTGCGTTACCTCGCCTTACCATAGTACCTTTAGGAGTGGATCCCTCACGTATTTTATAAGTTATTTGCTTGTTGACCTGATCTATAACGGGTTTTACTGAAATAATAGATTTATCTCCACTATTACGCAAAATTCCTGATTTTATAAGAGGAACATGTCCTGGCCATGACGGGTCGGGCGATTTCACCGTGCGCGCCCATAGCCACGCTATAACATTGGCCTCTCCCCCACCTTTTTCTTTTGGCAGTTTTACCCTGGGATATAAATGTCCTATACTTTCCCAAGCTTTTTCGCGTATCAATTCTCCATAATACCTTATATCCTCGGCGAGGCCTTGTGCACCTTGCCAAGTCCGCAACTTGGACTCCTCCCTACTGTTGGGATTAATGGGAGGCAAGTCGGCAAATCTGTGGGGTAATTCTATCATTGCTTTAGTTATCAGAACAGCTACCGGATTTAAGTCACCGCCATAAGAAGGAAGTCCCAACCGACCTGCCTCCAAGGGAATAGTGCCTCCACCGCAAAATGGATCAAGTATATTGGGCAGTTTACCGTCACAGGATTTCTTTATTTCATTATGCGCCTCCAACAATATTTCTCGGTCATTGGAATTCTCCCACACCACCAGTCGCTCCAAAATACCAAATAACCGGCGGCGTTCCCAGTCTTGCTCTTCCTCGGTGGGAAATTTATCAGGGTGCGCCGTCGGATCATCCACTAGCGATGCCCATAGAACGGCCCGCGCGGCGGCCAAAGGGCGACGCGCCCACCACAAATGCAAAGTAGAGGGGTGTCCGTGTCTAATTGATTTCTCTCGCGCCGCCTCCCTGCTGATGGTTTCCAGCGGCAGGGCCACTTCTATTAGTTTGGGTTTGTAGGGGGTGGTCATTGGGGGTCTACCGCTTCGGTCATTAGGTCGGATACTTTCAGGGGGAGGCTGGCTTGGGCGAAGTGCAGGTCGTAGCCGTCGAAGGGGCGTATCAGGTAGCCCACTTGCGGTTCCTCGTCCGGGTCTTCGGGCACTTCCACCACCGCTAGGCGGAAACGGTCCGGGTGCTGTTTGCCTTGCTGAACTTGAACCCGGCTCACTTTGATTTCCGTGGTGGACGGTTTGTGGCCTTTCACCTCGATGAAAAATCTGCGGCCGGTTTCCGGGTCGCGGGACAGGATGTCAAAACCGGGATTGTTGTGTTCCTGCTCCTCCGGTTCCCGTCCCAGCCTCCGCTCGGCCGCCATCACCGCCGCCACCGCCCGCCGGTCGGTTTCCCGCGTGTCGCCCGGAGTCAAAGTCGGCTCCGTCCCCGCCAACCGGTCCAGCAAACCCTGAGGGACGACCAGGGCGGCCGCCGCCACCTGCGGCGGGTGGTTCGCCAACTCCGCCTCTTTGGCCAGCGCCGCCAACCGGTAATCCCGGCGGCCAGCCAGTTCGTCGGCCCGTTGCCGGGCGTAGCCGGAGGTGTATTTCGGTTTTATTCCGTTCAGTTCCTGCTCCTTGTATTTCGTCGCCGCTCCGTCCCAGAACCGGATTTCCGAGTTGAGCCGCTCCTCCACCGCCCTCCGCACCCGCCCCACCCGGGCCCGGGTGATGTCCGAGGTTTCCCGCAGGTGCGGGGAGGCCAAACTGGCGATCGCCCAGTTGCGGGCCACCCGTTCCACCTCCCCGTCCGCCCACGAATGATCCACATGGGCCGCCACCAACGGGGCTTCCTCCTCCGTCAGCGCCCGATAGTTCAGGTAGGGGTCGGCCCCGGGGTCGCTGGTGCGACCTTGAGCGTCCACTTCCACGAACTGGAAACGGCGCGAGGCCGTGACTCGCCTGCCGTCGGTTATCTCATGATCCAGGTAAACGAGTGCCCGCGGCTCGCAACCGGGATCGGACTCGTCCGCCAGGGTCGCCCCCCTGTCCAGCAGGGGGCCGTGCTCGTCCAAAACCTCCTTCATCAGGGCGGTCAGCAGGGGATGGCCGGGGGCGATCAACTCCGCCCGCGGTTTGCCTTCGGCCCCCTCGATCCGTTCCTTGTCGAACGTCACCCGCTCGTACCGTTCGTGAATCGGCCCCTTCGCTTGATGATCGGGGTTGCGCAGGCGGGCCGGAACCCGGGTGATTTCGAACCGCTCCCTTTCCCGGCCGGCCATCCTCCCCCGCATCCGCTCCAACCCTTCGGCGAAGAAGGCGTGCACGAAACCGGGGGACAGTTTGCGGGCTTTGGCCCGTTCCATCTGATCCCTGATTTCATCCAACTCGGCGGCCGCCATCACCTCCCCCGCCAAAGCCCGCTCCTCCACCAGCTCTTTCATCCGCTCCCCTATTTCGGCGTCGATGATCTGCCGGGTGCGTTCCATCACCTCCGGCCGGGCGCCGTAGCGGATGGCGTCGAGGAGAGCCGCCTGCAGGGAACGGTTGATTTGCGGGTCGCCCAACACGTCGTACACCTGGTCGTTGCCCAGCGCCTCCCGCTGGCTTTCGATCTTCGCCAGCAGGCGGTCGAACACCTGCCCTTCCCGGGTGGCGCGGGCCACCATGTTCCACAAGTGGCACACCTCTTTTTGGCCGATGCGGTGGATGCGCCCGAAGCGCTGTTCGATGCGGTTCGGGTTCCAGGGCAGGTCGTAGTTGACCATCAGGTTGGCCCGTTGCAGGTTCACGCCCTCCCCGGCGGCGTCGGTGGCCACCAGCACCTTCGCCAGGGGGTCGTTGCGGAACCGGTCCTGGACGGAGCGGCGCTCCTCCCGTTTCATTCCGCCGTGGATGTTCACCACCGCCTCCGGCCTGCCCAGCCGGGTCTGGATTTTCTGCGTCAAGTAGCGGAGGGTGTCCTTGTGTTCGGTGAACACGATCAGTTTGCGGGGCGGGTCTCCCCCCCGGAAGTCGTCCGAATCCAGGAACTCGGACAACTCCGTCCATTTGCTGTCCCGGTTGGAGCGGCGCACCTCGAAGGCCGCTTTCTCCAACTCTTTCAGTTGCCCGATTTCGTATCTCAACTCGTCGGGGTCGGCCAAGTCGGCGGCGGTTTCCTCCACCCCCGTCTCCTCCAACCGCTCCCACTCCTCGTCGTCGAACTCGTCCTGGTCCAAATCCGCCAGATGGGCGGGCAGTCCCATCCGCCGCAGGCCGAGACGGGTCTGCTCCGGGGAGGGGACGGGGTCGGAGGGCGGGTTGAGGAGTTCGGCCAGTCGCTTTTCCAACCGTTCCCGGCGCCTGCGCAACGACTGGTAGATGGCTTCCGGGGAGGAGGCCAGACGGCGTTGCAGGCCGACCAGGGCGAAGCCGATAATCACCCGCTTCTGGTCGGCCAACTGATCGGCCCGGTCCAGGCCGGTGCGGACGTATTCGGTCACCTGGTCGTAGAGGCGCTGCTCCGGTTCGCTCAGGTCGTAGGCGAGGGTCTCGGCCCGGCGCTCCGGGAACAGCGCTTTGCCGTCGAAGGTGAGCAGGCTCTCTTTGACTTTGCGGCGCATGATGTCCCTCGTGTCGGGGAGGGCCTTGTCGCGCAGGCGGCCCGCGAACCGGTCCCGGTCCAGCAGGGTCATAAAAGCCAGAAAGTCCTCGTCTTTGCCGTTGTGGGGAGTGGCGGTGAGCAACAGCAGGTTGCGGGCCTGGTCGCGCAGTTTCTCCCCCAGTTGGAAACGCTTGGTTTTTTCCAGTCGCGGGCCGTAGAGGTGGGCGGACATTTTGTGCGCTTCGTCCACGATCACCAAGTCCCATTCTTTGCTTTCTTTGGCCTGGGCCAGTTTCGCCTGCAGTTCTTCGTTGCGGGCCAACTGGTCCAGGCGGACGATGAGCAGGTCTTTCTCCAGGAACGGGTTGGCGGTGAGGGTCGCCTCCACCATCTGCCGGGAGAAGATGTCGAACCGCAGGTTGAACTTGTCGTGCAACTCCTCCTGCCACTGCTCCACCAGGGAGCCGGGGGCCACCACCAGGCAACGGGTCAGGGCGCCCCGCAACATCAGCTCCCGGATGTAGAGGCCGGACATTATGGTTTTGCCCGCCCCCGGGTCGTCGGCCAGCAGGAACGACAGGGGCTGACGGGGAAGCAGCTCCCGGTAGACGGCTTCTATCTGGTGGGGCAACGGTTCGATGCCGGAGGCCTCGATCGCGGAGTAGGGATCGAACAGGTGGGCCATCTTGATGCGCCGCGCCTCCGAGGCCAGCCGGAACAGGTCGCCGTCGGCGTCGAATGTCCAACGCCCATCTGAGGATATTTCAAACCCGAGGGCGTCCTCGGCGGACACCAGCCGCTGATCCAGCGACCCGTCCCAGGCGCGCAGGGTAAGGGTGCCCATCCGGTCGCCGTTCCGGTCGAAGGCCACCACCTCCACCGGCCCGTCGGCCCGCACCCCCGCCAGCCGCTGGCCCGGCTTTATTTCACTCAGTCGCATAGGCGCATCCCATCCCCCTAATTTCTAGCACGCCCCTCCGACAAAAACCCGGGAACAGGCCGCGGATGTTTGGGCGATCAAACGGGGACGGAATACCTCCGGGCGTCGAAAGCGTCGGCCGACCCGCTCGTTTCGCCATCGTCCCGGCGAACGGAATTTCGTTCCTCATAGCAATCGGGGCATACCGCACGGGCATTAATCGCGTCGGGACCATCCAGCACCCTGACGTTGGAAACCGCCACGCCGCAGTAAGCGCAGGCCGTCAAATAGATCATTCCCTGCGCGGAGGTCATGGCTCAACCATACCAAACCGCGGGGCGTGGGCGGACAACGGCACATCCGACGCCGGATGTCCATCGGTCGGATACTCGGCGGACGGCGGCCGCTCTATGATTATCACGCCCCCGACGCCCGCTTCATAACGCACTTGCAACACCTCCCGCCACAGCCGATCGCCCCGACTGATCGCCCAGAGCGCGATGACGCATGGTATGGAAGCCGCCGTCAGCCACGACCACCACCCGGGAACCCCGCTCGGAACCAGCGCCAGAAATATCACCTCCACCGGCCGCCAGGCGACGAGCACCAGCAAAGGCGCGCCCACCGCCGCGGCGAACAGCCACAGCACGCACCATTTCACTTCCGCCCAAATACGACGCGACGGCAAAACGGCCACCACCCGTACCCGCTCCCCACAACTCGTCCTCCAAGCTCTGGGATCAGCCGACCAAAGGTCCTCCCCGGTGAATCAATTGGGCACCCCCGACTGCGGGTGCTCCCGGACCGACCGGTCGGCGACCGGTCGGCTTAGTTGATAGCCGCCCGCATGGAATTGGTCGCCTCATCCCTGAGTCGTCGACCAACAGGAACGACAGTGCCTGACGGAGCAACAGTTGCTTTGTAGACGGCTTTGATCTGGTGGGATAACGGTTCATGACGGAGGCTTCGTAGGCCTAACTGTCACCCCCGTTCGTAATTCATCCGCTCCCGATAAAACCCTAAGTCCTATTTACCTAAAATATCCGAAACAACAATACAAAAAGACCTGAAAACAATACTAAAAGGAGACTGGGACTTATGAGCCCAAATATTATATTATAATTTCTATCCGAGTTACGATCCCTTGATTTCAAAAAACCTCTAGACAAGCATTCAAAAATAGATACCAAAGCAAGTGATATTATTAAACTGAAAATTACACCCCACAAAGTAATCACACTATCCCATTCCGGAGAATTCTGATCAATATTGCGATTATTAAACATAATAGTTACAGCGAAAATAGAAGCTCCAACCAATGCGAGTATGTTACCTATAAACCTGCCGGTAAACATAGTACGTAAATCATTCCAAGTTATATATTTGTCTTCACTCTTAACAGCACTTTTCTTTTTTCTTCTAACACACCACCATTTTTGTTTGGTAGGCGACATATGATTAAGAAAATCTTTGACTTTATCATCAATAGATTCAGGTCCCCACGAGCCCAAATTAATTTCTACCGAATATCGGATGGGAGATAATCTCCAAGCCTCCTTTATGTATTCTGCAGTGACAGCTTTTACTTTGTCGACCAATTTTTGATAACGAACATATGCATCCTTTCTATCTAAAGCCATCCAAGCAAGCGAACGGGCTATACGTTGCTGATTTTCATTTCCGAGTTGGATAAGGCGATCCAGCATTTCTTGCGAATTCGATAGACGTCTCCTAATCTGGAATGGATATTCATACCAAGCATACAAAGCCGCTACCGCCTCCCCGTATCCCTCACGCCTTAATTTCTTGGTCTCGCGCCTATACGTTATCAGATATGTCAGAAGTCCATTAGCTATAGAACCACCAAGAGAAATAATGGCGATAATCAAGGCCAATTCACTAGTCATTGCAACTTCCTAACTTCTTTACGTAGTTGGTTTGTCAGGATTGGATGAGGGCTACCTCCAGGGCCATGACCGTGCGGTGCATCCTCAAAAGGCCATGATCGATATAGCCTATACCACTCCTCTGCCTGAAGATGGCGACTGACAATTCCCAGATATAGTATAAAGCCATCCTCCCATTCCCATCTTAGAGGACGTGGATCTTGAGGATACCATAAGCAAAGATCACCTCGGAGATTACGGTGATACCACTTGCGCCTACTTCCTTTATAAGGAAAAGTTCTAATCCATCGGTATTTGGGACTTACGATTATCTTTATCGTTTCAATAGGGAAACCAACTTCTCGCAAGTTGGGAACTGGTTGCATCAACACCTTAATAACTAAAGTTGCGCGATAAGATATTACATCCGCCTTTAGTACATAGTAAGGGCCATTACGACTACTGATGTAGGCACATACTTCTTCCGGATAATCTAATAAATAGTTCATTCCAATCATATTATTATCTTCTAATCCTACATTAGCAAACTTATTGTCGTGTGTGTAGCAAGATAAGTTATCATTAGGTGACAGCCAGGAACGAGTTCTGGATAGCGGGGAGTGCGGTCGAGTAGAGGAAGTTGGATGACCTGCTGAGGTCAACCCTGTCGCACTCCAAAAATCTCCCGAAGAACCCTCTAAAGGCTTGGGAAAAGGTTCTCCAAATATTTCATGCCAAATTCCTATAGCGGCTTGATACTCATCGTTTTTTATGCACTCTATAGTCTCCAAAGAACGAATTCTTGCATTCTCCATTTCATTAGCCAATTGCTTCTTTTGCTCTTCAGAGAGTCTATCAAGGATATTTTCATCACCGCCGGGAACCTTAACTTCACCAGCCTTCACCAAATCTGCCCCTACCTTGAACACCTCGCCCAAAGCCTCAGCGTGCTCTCGGTCTTCGTCGATCACTTGATAGGCGATGCACTCCAGCGCAAATCCCGGTATATCCTCACCGAATACCCTCTTCCCCCAATGCTTGAGCATACGCACCTGATGGATAAACTTTCTCCCACACTTCTGATTATGCTCACTCACCTTATCGATGATGATACGAGTATCTGACGCATCCCAACCGCCGCTGTCGCGATTCGCTATGTCAATTAATTTGGACCCATCATTACGATCATACGCAGGAACGACATCAAAGTTGGGTTTATCGGCACCAAAGTCCAACTTCACTGCATGTCTTGATCGGCTGAACTCAACGCTCGTATATAATTTGCGGAGGGCATCCTCGACCAAGTCCATGGCTTGATCCGGGGACCCTCTAGGATCGCTATCGGATGCCTTGAGAAAGGCAACGATGTCGACATCGCGGTCTCGCAATGGCGACAACATAGTCTTGCGGGCGAAGCTCCCCTGCAGAATCGATCCCGCTGTGACACCTTGGTCATCAAGCCAAACTCGAATCTTGCGATGCGTGTTCTTAGCGTCCTCACGCTCGTTCGTATCCAACTTCAACGCCTCATCAAACTCTTCAAAGGCATCTTGAACATCGGCAGGCATTCCTGCTCCTTTCTAATTTCCAAGGACCCTCTCTCCCGGGCCCACCTTAATATTACGTAGATGTAGTTTAGCACGCCTCCGGAACAGCCGGGACCACAAGCCGTATCCACGAGCATCAGCTATCGTTTCGCCTGGTCAGGGCATATTTTTCAATGCCCTTGCCTCATGATCCGGATCTCCAGACCGACCACCTAAACAGCTACACTGGAGAGCCTGCTCCCAATGCCCCGTCGCCGGTCATCACGCTTCCGCTGGCCTTTGCCGGTCAGCCGGGTGCTGGGTAATCCGCGGCTTTCTCGGTGGCTTTGTAGGTGTCCCACGCCTCGTCGGCCACTTTCCAGGATCGGCGGGCGGCCTCCCAAGCCCTGTCGGCGGCGTCCCAAGCCCGCTGGGTCGCGGCCCGAGCGGTGGCGTCGGAGCTCCTTGCGTCGTCGGCCGCCTTAATGACGGCGTCGGAGGCTTCCTTGGCGACCTCCCATGCTTTCTTGGCGGCATCCCTCGCCTCCAAGACGACTTGCCAGGCGGAGTCGTTATTAATGTCCATAATCTGGCAGGCTACCATGCTCCGAGTACACCCTTGACATAGTGTAATTCGCTCCCTGGGGGGTAGCCGTTTTGCCTGGTCAGAGGGCGATTCGGCTAGGGGCTTCGGCTCCTCCGCTCTCCCACCGACGGTGCCGCAACGCCATCCGGGGAACCAACGGCGGGAACACGGCTTCCCGCGCCGCCTAGTCAAAAGTTGTGGTATGGTAAGGCGAAGATGCTTTCGCCGTTACCGGTCGGCGCAAACAAACATTAACGACGGATAGGAGTATAACGATGGCCTTGGATAGGTTGACCGACAGTTTGGAACTTCCTCCGGTGGGAACCAAAATTAGCATTTACGAAACGAACGGCGCAGTCAAAACCGCCATTCTGAAGGATGGGAAAGTGGTGGAAGCCGCGTTCGGCGGCCTCCATGATAGTACATATATAGTGTACGAGGAAGCTCGTGGGGAGGGCAACCCGAAACTATGCAATATGACTGCTGAAGATTTCCGGGATATTACTTGGGAAGCAAGCAATAGCGACTAGTTTATCTTTTATTTATTCTAGCCAGAAACCTGACGGGACCCAGCCTGCTAATACTGAAATACACCAAAATATCAGCAACACATATACTACGACTAATGTTATGCTAACCATCGGCGGCACCGGTGCCAAGATATTATTACTAAGTTGTCGTTCAAGATTAGCCTCTTTCAGGGCGTAGTTTACCTTTCCTACAGTCCAGATTACTAGTCCTGCTACCAACAGCATTGAAAATCCTATCGTTATTCGTATTTCTATAATATTTTCTTTATCGCCGGACAAAATAAGATGGCCGAGAAAAGGGACGATCACTCCACAGGTAAGCAGGCCTACCCAACTGATCCATAAAGAGGTTTCTTGTCTCCGTTCGGCAAATATCTCGTTTTCCAGCCTATCCTGTTTATCAAGCAATTTGGATCGTTCAGCGGGGTCCTCCTCCAAAGACAAACTATCCATCTCTTCTTGGAGTTGCATGAGCTCCCGGGTCGCTTCGATCGTACGGTCTGGTCTGTTCAATCTATAATTAACAAAGAAAATGCCAAGCCCTACGAACAGGGTGGCGGATAAACTTGCTAACAAAGCCACGGTTATTTCTCAGGGAAGAGCCAGCAAATAAAAAGGCTTTCGTCGCCCACCGTCCATCTTGTCGTAACTTGTAAACCCGTTAAAGGTTCGTTATTATCGTCTTTGTCATCCGTATTGAAAATTTCCAAATCGGATACCTCCAAAGTCATCCCGCCTTGGAAACATCCATACAAGGCCGCCGTTTCATGGTTCAACCAACCTGTTCGTACCGGCTCATTGCTCAAGGTTTTTAACGGTTCGTTTTTTGAGGACTCACGCTTAGAACGAACTTTAATCATATTTTCAAACCGGCTTCGGCACCTTATCCAGGCATCAACCGTCATAATCCATTCGTGAAGCCGGTGACCGTCTTGCCCAGGCCTTTGGCATCCTATTCCTCCATACAGACCGGCGAGAGGGAAAGCCCCCACCGTCCCGTTCGGCGCGGAAGGAACGCCCTTGCCCGCCGCAATCAGTTTGTCGAAAAGATCATTCAAAATACGGGCCTCCACCGCCTTCGCCAAGGACGCCGCTATTTCCCCGGCCGCTCTTCGTCCCGCTTCCGGTTCTTGGTCGAGCAACACGCGACGGGGGAAGAACCCCCGCAACCTGAACTTGTCGTAATCTACCTCGTCCAAAGGGGCCAGATAGTAAAGAGTGTCGGTGTTCTCCATCAGCCGATAGGGAATGCTCACGGACGGGACCTTCGGCTCCCGCTCCCCCACTAGCCGGGATCGGGCCCGACCCAGGGGACCGCGCTTGATTTGACGGTTGAAGGCCGCCTGCGCATAGCGGGCGTAATCTGCGTACTCTCCGAAACCGGAGGCATCGTCCGCTCCGCCGGGAACGGATCCGCGCCCGGGCGCCGGGCCGAGAGACGCGCGCCCGACGCGCCTCGCCGTTTCCGCGGTCATGTCAGTCTCCTCCTTACGCACTGAAATCGGCGTTCGGCCATCTGACGGTCTCCTTCCCCGTCGCTTCGGGAGGCGCCTTTCCCACAGAGGCGCCCCTCTCAATCTAACCGCTCCGAAAACATACTGGAACCATGTCGGCGGGAACCGGGCGGGAGAGGCGTTTTGCCTGGTTAGAGGGTGATTTCGGCTAGGGCTTTCATCTCTTTGCGGAGGTCGGCCACCTCGTCCCGCAGGCGGGCCGCGTATTCGAAGCGCAACTCTTTGGCCGCTTCCCGCATCTCGTCCTCCAGGCTCTGGATGAGCCGGCCCAGGTCCTCTCCATGCAAGTCGAGGGGCGCCCTCGCCTCCGGGCGCTCCCGGGCCGGGCGGTCGGCGGCGGTGCGGGAGGACACCAACTCCAGGATGTCGGACACCTTTTTGCGAATCGTCTGCGGGTCGATGCCGTGCTCCCGGTTGTATTCCAACTGACGGGCCCGGCGGCGGTTGGCTTCGTTGATGGCCGCCCGCATGGATTTGGTCACCTCGTCGGCGTACATGACCACGCTCCCCGCCACGTTGCGGGCCGCCCGGCCCATAATCTGGATGAGGCTGGTCACCGAACGCAGAAACCCCTCCTTGTCGGCGTCCAGAATGGCCACCAGCGACACCTCCGGCAGGTCCAGGCCCTCCCGCAACAGGTTGATCCCCACCAGCACGTCGTATTCCCCCAGCCGCAAATCCCGCAACAGGGCCACCCGCTCCAACGTGTCGATCTCCGAATGGAGGTAGCGGGACCGGACGCCCATCTCCAGCAGGTAGTCGGTCAGGTCCTCGGCCATTTTTTTGGTGAGGGTGGTGACCAGAACCCGCTCTTGCCGCGCCGTGCGCCGGCGGATCTCCTCGATCAGGTCGTCGATCTGGCCGCGGGCGGGGCGCACCTCCACCTCCGGGTCCACCAGTCCGGTGGGGCGCACTATCTGCTCCACCACCCGCGGGGAATGCTCCCGCTCGTAGGCCCCGGGAGTGGCCGACACGAACACCACCTGCCCGGCCCGTTCCAGCCATTCGTCGAACCGCAACGGCCGGTTGTCCACCGCCGACGGCAGGCGGAACCCGTGTTCCACCAGCACGTCCTTCCGGCTGCGGTCCCCCTCGTACATCGCCCCCAGTTGCGGAACCGCCACATGGCTTTCGTCCAGGAAAGTTATGTAATCATCGGGGAAATAGTCCAGCAGGGTGTAGGGGGGCTCCCCCGCCAGGCGCCCGTCGATGTGGCGGCTGTAATTCTCGATGCCGGAGCAGAACCCAACTTCGGCCATCATCTCCAAATCGTAGGTGGTGCGCATGCGCAACCGTTGCGCCTCCAACAGTTTCCCCTGTCGCTCCAACTCGGCCAGGCGCTCCGCCAGCTCCTCCCTGATGCCGGCCATGGCCCGCTCCATCCTCTCCCGCTCCACCGCATAATGGGAAGCCGGGAAAATCCACGCCTCCGACATCGCCTCGATGATCTCCCCGGTGACCGGATTTACCCGCACGATGCGCTCCACCTCGTCCCCGAAGAACTCCACCCGCACTACCGTCTCCTCATAAGCGGGAAACACCTCCAAAGTGTCGCCCCGCACCCGGAAACGGCCCCGGACGATGTTCACCTCGTTGCGGTCGTACTGGATTTCCGCCAGGCGGCGCACCGCCTCCGACAGCGGGAACTCCACCCCCCTAATCAGGCGCAGCATCTGACCGGAATACTGCTCGGGACTGCCCAGGCCGTAGATGCAGGACACGCTGGCCACGATCACCACGTCCTCCCGGTAGAGGAGGGAGGCGGTGGCCGAATGGCGCAGGCGGTCGATCTCATCGTTGATGGTGGCGTCCTTCTCGATGTAGGTGTCGGTTTGCGGAAGGTAGGCCTCCGGCTGGTAGTAGTCGTAGTAGGACACGAAATACTCCACCCGGTTTTGGGGAAGAACCCGCGGAACTCGGAGGCCAGCTGGGCGGCCAGCGCCTTGTTGGGGGCCAGCACCAAGGCCGGACGCTGCACCCGCTCGATGGTCCAGGCCACGGTGGCCGACTTGCCGGAGCCGGTGATGCCCAACAGCGTCTGAAACCGCTCCCCGGATTCCAAACCCTCCACCAGCCCGTCGACGGCCTGCGGCTGGTCGCCCGCCGGGCGGAAATCGGAATGAACCCGAAACTCAGGCAAAACCCCTCCTTTGGGAACGCTGGTAGAATGCCGGGCATGAGCGGCCGCCCTGCAGTTTACGACATTAACCGGGAACAGTCGTTCCGGGACGGGCGTTGCGAGATCCGGTTCGCCGACGTGCCCAAAATTGCGTTCCCCTACGAGCCGAACGTCTTCCGGGCGAAGCTGAGGGTGGCCAACACCTCCCCCTCCGCCCTCGATTGCCGTCCGCAGGCCGCCCTGCGTTACGGAGCCCGCCGTTATCCAGGTCAAATCGATACGATGCCCGCCGTCATACCGGGCCGAGAAACCGCCGCCGCGGAAATAATTTTCCAAGTGGACGATGAATTCCCATGGCACCCGCGCGAGGCGCCCATCACGTTGACGTTCCGCACTGCCCTCTCCGAAAAAGGGATCGCCGTAAAATGCGGACTTGACTATGACGTCTCCGACGCCGTTTACTACGCGGGGCCGTCCGACACCCCCTACGGATGGGAACATTGCCCGGAAATAATTATTGACGATCGAGGCATACCCATATTCGCCGACTACCGTCAACCGCTGAGTTCGTTGTTTGCTACATTAGCAGACGGAACGAGCACCGTTCGCGACTACTCCCATCAGACCGGTATCAGGCCTGAAAAAATTATGTCGGTACTCTATTATATGGGTGTAATACTGGAAATGCCTCATCAGCCCGGCCGCAAGCCGCTTCTGTGTGAGTGGAATAGATGCGAATATGTCAGTAGCGATCCCAAAGTCCTGAGCGGAAAGTGGGTTTTTTCCAAAAGCAGACTTCCCATACACCTTTTGTTCAAGGAACTAGCCTTCGGAGGCACTCTCCAATCCTTCTGTGAAACCTACAGTTATGAACCAACTCCCGCAAAGGCAGTATTGATCTTTACAAGCGAACAGACGCTTAGCAGCCCCTCCATCTAATGTCGCAAGAATCTATCATTCTAGACCAAAATATCCCTGACGGTTTAAAGGGCTGGATGCCTGAAATTTATGAAGTAGTAAGTGCCAGGGAAGAGGGCTGGGAAACCTTAGATAATAGTCGTCTTATATCAGAGGCTGAACAAGCAGATTATCATATATTTATAACGGCTGATAAAGGTTTTACAAATAGAGAACACACTAACCTATCCTACAATTCTTCACTGTCTATCGTTGTGTTACCTTGGGGTGACTGGAAAATATTAAAATACAATGAGAGTTATTATAAACCTTACTTGTTAGAAATACTGCGGACCATAAAAGGAGGGCAAATAGTTAATATGAAATCCCTATACTAAAATTATATGTTCGCAAATTATCAGCGAAATCTAGCGTTCTATTCGTCGGGATTGGCAGCCATGACCTCGGTCGCTGTTGAGGCGCAATCGTTTGAAACGGAGATGCGAAAATGGAATTGACCGAACAAGAGCAACAGGCGTACTTCCGACTGTCTGAATCCGAGGATGTCAATCCGGTCTGGGAGGAGTTGTACGCGGAGTTCGTCGCCAACCTCCCAGAGGGATATGAGATTGATGGCGACGGGCGGGTAACCAGGCTTGATCCCTCGTTGCCCGAACGGCCCCTAATGTCACCCAAACAGGATTTCCAAGTCGTCATCTAATACCGACGGCAATTGGCGGCCTCTCCGGTCACGCGGAGCCGAGCCGGGCTAGGAGTCGGTCTACCTCCCCGGCCAGGGCGGGCAAATCCGCATGGTTGGGGAGGAGGCAGTCGGCGACGGAGCGCCATTGGGCGCGGGTGGGTTGGACGGCCATGCGGCGGTCTATGTCCTCCCCGGTCATTCCCCGCTCCAGCAGGCGGGCGCGGCGCGTCGCCTCGGGGGCGTCCACCACGACCCGCAACCAACCCTCCCCCAGCAGGTCTCCCGGAACCGGCAACTCCGCCGCCACCGGCGACTCGCCGGCCCCGGCGGCCCGCTCCCGGATGATGCGGCCGATTTCCGGGTGGGTCATCTCCTCCAACTCCCGCAACTGCTCCGGGTCGGCGAACACGATCCCCCCCAGAATCCCCCGGTCCACTCCCCTGTCCGCCGTCGCCGCCCGCGGCCAGCGGGCCGCAACCCGTTCGGCGACCGGATGGCCCGCCTCCAGCAGGGAATGCCCTACTCGGTCGGCGTCGATCACGAGGAAACCCCGCTCGGCTAACAGGGCCCCCGCCGCCGATTTTCCGGAGCCGATCCCCCCGCTCACCGCCATCCGGACCGGGGAGGGGGCCGCCATGCGCGGAACCCGGCTCAGCGGCCGATGCCGCGTTCTTTGAGTTCCTGGAGAATCTCTTCCAGGGAAGCGTCCACTTCCATCGGCTTCTGTTCTTCTTGGTCCCCCGCCCCCGCCTCCTCGGAAACAAACTCGCGCACCTTGGGCGGGGCGGCGTGGCGGCGGGGAGGCCGGGGCCCCTCCCCCGGCGACGACTGGCGGGAAGAAGGCGAATAGTTGGGCAGGGCCTGCTTGATGGAAAAACTGGCCCGCCGGCGGCCTTCGTCCAACTCGGTCAACTTCACCGACACCTTCTGCCCGATGGACAGTTCCATCTCCGGGGACTCCACCCGGTGCATGGCGATCTCCGACACGTGCACCAAGCCCTCCACTCCATGGCCGACCGACACGAAAGCCCCGAACGGAACCGTTTTGATCACCGTCCCCTCCAAAATCAGGCCCACTTCCTTGGAGGCGATGAAAGCCTGCCACGGGTCTTCGGTGGTTTGCTTGATGGACAGGGAGATGCGGGTGCGTTCCCGGTCGATCTCCAACACTTTCACGGTCACCTTCTCCCCCACTTTCACCACCTCGGAGGGATGGTTGACATGTTGCCAACTCAGTTCGGAAACATGCACCAGCCCGTCCATTCCGCCCAAGTCGACGAAGGCGCCGAAGTTGACCACCGACGAAATGTGACCCTCCCGGACTTCGCCTATCTGCAGGTTGTCCAAGAAGGCGGTGCGTTGCTCGGCCTTCTCCTCTTCCAGATAGGCCCGGCGGGACAACACCACGTTGTTGCGGTTGCGGTCCAACTCGATGACCTTGGCCACGATCTCCTCGTTGACGAACTGCTCCAAATCCCGCACCCGGCGCAAATCGACCAGCGAAGCGGGCAGGAACCCCCGCAAGCCGATGTCCACGATCAACCCGCCTTTCACCACTTCGATCACCACCCCGGTGACGGGGCCCCCCTCGGAACGCAACTTCTCGATGCGACCCCAGGCCCGCTCGTACTGGGCCCGCTTCATCGACAGGATCAGGCGCCCCTCTTCGTCTTCTTTCTCCAGCACCAGCACTTCGATGGTCTGCCCCAAACTCACCACTTCGCCGGGCGGAACGTTTTTGCGAATGGACAGCTCCCGCAGGGGCACCGCCCCCTCCGACTTGTAACCGATGTCCACCAGCACCTCGTCGTGGGCGATGCTCACCACCCGGCCTTCGATGATGTCGCCGTCTTTGAACTCCAGCACCGTCTCGTCGATGGCCGCTGCGAAATCTTCGGGGCCGATGTCATCGGGGAGCGAGCTCACGCTCCGCGCTTTGATGGCGGGTTGCGGGTCGGCGGCGGCCACGGGCGGGGCGTCCTCGACCCCGGCGTCGGAAGCCGCTTCCGGGGAGGAGTAGGTCTCCCCGGCGGAGGGGGGTTCCCCGGCCGTCGCGGGAGGGGCCTCCGGCTCGGGCGGGGGCGGCCCTGCGGGAACGGGGGCGGAAACCCCGGTTGCGGACCCGGCGGCGGGCGGAGCGACGGCCGGCTCCGGATCCGGGGGCGTCTCGGCAATGTCCGCCGCAACAGCGGAGGGGGCGGCGGGCGGCTCCGGATCCGGGGGCGTCTCGGCAATGTCCGCCGCAACAGCGGAGGGGGCGGCGGGCGGCTCCGGATCCGGAGGCGTCTCGGCGACGGGCGGCGGAGCGGCGGAGGGGTCGGGCTCCGGTGCGGGTTGGGATTCGGCGACCCGCTCCCCGGAGGGGTCCTCCGCCGGCGGAGGGGCGGGAGCGGGGGCTTCGGGGACGGGGCCGGTTGCCATCCCGGAGGAGACGGACGCCGCAAGGGAAGCCGACTCCTCTTCTGTGATCGTTTTGGCGTCTTGGTCGGCGACGCCGGGGGGCCGCTCCGTCGGACCGGCCTCGACATCGTGATTGATACTTGTCATACGTTGATTTTTCACCTTCGGGGGATTGCTTGTCCAGCGGACGTCTTATCGCCGCCCGTGGGAGATACCGGTAAGCGTAGCGCCGTTTTTGAACCAGGGGAACCGAAGGGCGGCGGAAACCCTCCCCGCCGGGGCGCGCTCCCGCCCTAACCCTTGACCGACGCCAGGTCGGAGCCGGTGGCGATTTCCACCGTCAGCGGCACCTCCAGGGACTCCACTCCCTCCATCACCTCGGCCACCAACGCCATGATCTCCGGCGTCGCCTCCGGGGAAGCCTCCAGCACCAGTTCGTCGTGCACCTGCAGGAGCAGGGCCGCCTCCGCTTCCGGCAACCGCCGGTCCAGTTCCACCATGGCCAGTTTGATGATGTCGGCCGCCGAGCCCTGGATGGGGGCGTTGAGGGCCATCCGCTCCCCCATCTGCCGCACCCGGTAATCGCCGGCGGACAGCTCCGGCAGGTAACGGCGGCGTCCGCGAATGGTGGTGGTGTAACCGGTGCGGCGGGCGTCCTCCACCATTCGGTCCAGGAAATCACGCACTTGGGGGAACTGGTCGAAATAGTCGTCCATGTGCCCGGATGCTTCCTCCCGGCTGATTTCCAACCGCTCGGCCAATCCGAAGGATTCCATTCCGTACAGCAGTCCGAAGTTGATGCCCTTGGCCCGCCGCCGCAACTCGGGGGTGACCGCCTCCATCGGCACGTCGAACACGCCGGCGGCGGTGGCGGCGTGGATGTCCTCCCCGGCCGCGAAGGCGGCCAGCAATCCCCGGTCCCCGGACAGATGGGCCAAAATCCGCAACTCGATCTGCGAATAGTCGGCCACTACGAACCGCCAACCCTCCCGGGGTATGAAAGCCCGCCGGATGGTGCGCCCCCGTTCGGAACGGACCGGGATGTTCTGCAGGTTGGGATGGTCGGAGGAAAGGCGCCCGGTGGCGGCCGCGGTCTGATTGAAATGGGCGTGGATGCGGCCGTCCGGCCCGATGAGCGGCAGGTAGCCGTCCACATAGGTGCTGCGCAACTTCTCCCGCTCCCGGAAGCCGAGCAGTTTGCCGACGATGGGATGCGTCCCCTCCAGTTTGGCCAACACGGTGGCGTCGGTGGAAGGGGCGCCCTTGGGCGTCTTTTTGAGAACCGGCAGTTGCAAATCGTCGAACAGCACTTTGCGCAACTGCAATGTGGAATTGATTTTGAACGGCCCTCCCGCCGCCTCGTATATTTCTTTTTCCAGAACGGCCAACTCGTCCCGCAGGGAATCCCCCAGACGCTCCAGGTAGGGGCGGTCCACCCGGATGCCGGTCCGTTCCATGCGGGCCAGCACCGGAACCAGGGGCAGTTCCATTTCCGCCAACAGGCCCGACTGGTCGCGCTCCGCCAATTCCGCTTCCATGCCCGCCCGCAACCGGCGGACGGCCACCGCCCGCCGCGCCGCTCCCTCCAAGTCGGGGCCGACGGTGAAAGCGAGGGCGGCCTGGGAATCCGGATCGCCCCCTTCGTCTTCGGGCCCGGCGGCCGCCAACTCCAGCCCCAGCCGCCCGGAGGCCAAATCCTCCAAGGCGATGCGGCGGCTGGCCGGGTTGATCAGATAGGCGGCCAACTCCGAATCGAAAGCCAACCCGGCCCCTGTCCCCGCCCCCGCCTCCCACAGGTCGCCCACCAGTCTCTTCGCCCCATGCGCTGACAGCGGGAAAGCGGGGTCGGACAAGGCCGGGGCCAGCTCCCCTAACAGATGCGCCGGGATGAAAAAAACGGTCTGCGGCCCCTCCTCCTCGGGCCCGTCGGGGGCGGCCGCCAAGCCCGCCAGCCGGCCTCCGTCATGCACCGGCTCCACCGCCAGCCCGGGGAGGGCGGCCAACTCCCGCACCTGTCCGGCCTCCCGCAACCGCCGCACCTGCACGGCGATGTTCCGGCCCGCGGCCGGGGCGGACATCCCGTCCTCCAACTCGCCGAGGCGCTCCCACAGGGTGGCGAACTCCAACCGGTCGAACACCGGCTTGAGGGACTCCCGGTCCGGGAGGCGGCGCACCATGTCCCCGGGGGCGAGGTTCAAATCCAGGTCGTCTACCAGTGCCATCAACCGGCGGTTGACCAACACCCGCTCCCGATGCTCGACCAGGCTTTCCCGCAGTTTCGGTTTTTCCTCCTGCAAACGGGCGAACACCGCCTCTACGTCTCCATAGGCGGACACTAGGCGGGAAGCGGTTTTCTCCCCCACCCCGGGCACGCCGGGCAGGTTGTCGGAAGCGTCGCCCCGCAGGGCGGCGTACTCCAGGTACTGATCGGGACGCACCCCGTATTTGCCTTCGATCCAGGCTACGTCGGCCCGCACCGTGTCGGTTATGCCCCGGCGGGTGTAGAGGACGTTCACCCGCTCGGACACCAACTGGAAGCTGTCCCGGTCGCCGGTCACCACCAGCACCCGCCATCCGTCCGCCTCCGCCCGGCGGGCCAGGGTGGCGATCACGTCGTCCGCCTCGTAGTTGGGCAACTCCACCTGCGTCACGCCCATCGCCTCCAGCACCTCTTGGATGAGGGGCAACTGGCTGCGGAACGAATCCGGGGTCGCGGAGCGTTGCGCCTTGTACTCGGGGAATCTCTCGGTGCGAAAGGTGGCCCGCCCCGCGTCCCACGCCACCGCCAAGCCGTCGGGCGAGTGGTCCCCCAGCAGTTTGATGAGCATGGAGGTGAACCCGTACACGGCGTTGGTCACCTGCCCGGAGGCGGTGGCCAGGGTTTCGGGCAGGGCGTAGAAAGCCCGGTAGGCCAGGCTGTGCCCGTCAAGCAACGCCAAAAGCGACATAGGTCAATCGTAGTCCGCCCGCGCGACAAGCGAACAGAGGGCGGTGGCAACCGCTATGAAGGCGAACCTGTGCCTTATTTTCGCTTTCTAGTCTGCGACGCGCATACCGCGCGGTGGATCTCCCGGTCTCTCGCCGGGAACAATCCGCCATCCCTTCTCCTCCCACCTATGGACTAGCTCCGCCATCGCCGCTACATGCTCCGGATCTCCCCGCTCCACCGATGCGATCCATTCTTCAACCTCAGCCTGATCGTCCGCACCGTCGGGCGGCGCCAACGCACCAAGAAACTCGACCCGCTCGGCAATCTCAGCCATCATCGCCGCCTTCCATGTCGGTCATGCCTTTATTATATAACAGGTTTCTGGAGGATCCGCAAATACCTGGACAACTGTGAAACACCATCGCCTCCGGAGCTATTTTGCTCTCCGCGTAAACAAGATGGTCTATACCATCTTGTCGAACAAGCAGGACATGATAATACTCCCGGCGCGGATCCAGGCTTTCTACCCAAAAAGTCTCTGTTTCCCAATTATTCAAAACCTGCAGTATCTGCTCAATCCTCATCCTGCCCAAAGCGGAAGGGTTAATTTTTAGGCGCGTCCATCTATGCGGAATGGTCTCATCACCTGCGTGCAACCAATCGCCGCATGTTTGGCGAAAACAGAATTATTTGACATTATCTTTCATTGTAGAAGAAGCAATAGCCTCCGCAAAGCTGATCATCATATGCGGAGGGGAATCAAATTGTCGCAGGCCGAACCCGGATCTTAAAATATTCAAAGGTACCGGGAATGGGAATCGAACCCATACGCCCTTGCGGGCACCGGATTTTGAATCCGGCGCGTCTACCTAGTTCCGCCATCCCGGCTTGCGCGGTTGCCATTCTACCATTTACTCCGGGCCGGATGCAACATTGCGCAGGGCGCGGGCCAGATCGCGGGCGGCGGCCCCCACTTCGGAAATCGGGTCGGGGGAATGCAGGGCCCGGCGCACCAGGGCCGAACCGACGATCACCCCGTCGGCGTAGGGGGCGATGGCCGCCGCTTGGGCGGGGGTGCTGATCCCCACCCCCATCACCAACGGAACGTCGGTCAGGGAGCGGATGCGGGAAGCCAAACGCCGGGGGTGGTCGGAGGAGGAGGCCCGTTCGCCGGTCACTCCCATCTCCGCCACCCCGTAGATGAATACCGGGTCGGCGACCGCGATCCGGGACAGGCGGGCTTCGGAGGTGGTGGGAGCGGCGAACAGAACCAGGCCGATCCCGGCCGCGGCGGCCGCCTCCGCCACCGGGGGCGACTCCTCCAAGGGCAGGTCGGCCACGATCAGGCCGGCCGCCCCCGCCTCCGCCGCCCGGCGGGCGAATCGTTCCGGGCCGATGCGGAACACCGGGTTGGCGTAGGACATCGCCAAAACGGGACGGCCCGTAGCCTCCGCAACCCTCCTCAAAACCTCCAACCCCGACCGCAACGTCATGCCCGACTGCAAGGCCCGGGCGCTGCCCTCGGCGATGACCGGGCCGTCCATCAGCGGATCGCTGTAGGGGATGCCCACCTCGAAGGCGTCCGCCCCCGCCTCGGACATGGCGACGAAAACATCCACCGCCCGCTCCGGGGAGGGCAAACCGGCGGTCATAAAGGGCAGAAAAGCGGCCCGCCCCGACTCCCGCACCCGGGCGAACATGGCCTGCAAAGCGGCCCGGCTCACCGCCCCGCCCCCCTCATGGGCCCTCCTCCCTCAGCGGCGTCTTCCCGGCGATGATCTCCACATCCTTGTCGCCCCGGCCGGACAGGTTGATGAGCGCGGCGCCGCCCCGGAGCGAAGCGGCCTCCCGGGCCGTCCAGGCCACCGCATGCGCCGACTCCAAAGCGGGAATGATGCCTTCGGTTACGGCCAGCAACTCCACCCCCCGCAGGGCCTCTTCGTCGGTGACCGACTCGTAGCGGGCCAAGCCGGCGTCGGCGAAATAGGCGTGTTCGGGACCCACTCCCGGATAGTCCAAACCGGCGGAAATGGAATGCGCCTCCAACACCTGCCCTTCCTCATCCTGCAACATGTAGGTGCGGGCCCCGTGCAGAATTCCGGGGGAACCGGCCCCGATGGAAGCCCCGTGCCGACCGGTTGCGATCCCCTCCCCGGCCGCTTCCACCCCCACCAGATCCACCCCCTCCAAACCAGCGAACGGATAAAACATGCCGATGGCGTTGGAGCCGCCCCCCACCGGGGCCACCACCGTATCCGGCAAAGCTTCACCCACCTGCTCCAGGCTTTCCTCGCCGATCACCTTCTGGAACTCCCGCACCATCCACGGGAAAGGGTGCGGCCCCACCACCGACCCGATGATGTAATGGGTGGTTTCCACGGTGCGCACCCAGTCCCGCATGGCTTCGTTGACCGCATCCTTCAAGGTGCCCGCTCCGGAGGCGACCGGAATCACCCGCGCCCCCAGCATGCGCATGCGGGCGACGTTCAAGGCCTGCCGTTCCATGTCCCGCTCGCCCATGAACACTTCGCATTCCAAGCCGACGTAGGCGGCGGCGGTGGCGGCGGCTACCCCGTGCTGGCCGGCCCCGGTCTCGGCGATGAGGCGGGGTTTGCCCATTCGCTTGGCCAGCAGGGCCTGGCCCAGGGCGTTGTTGATTTTGTGAGCCCCGGTGTGCGCCAGGTCCTCCCGCTTGAGCAATACCCGCAGGCCCAACTTTTTGGAAAGGGCGGGGGCCTCGTGCAAGGGGGTGGGGCGGCCGGCGTAGGTGCGCAACAGATGATGGAAACGGTCAGCGAACCCGGCGTCCCGCCACGTCTCCGCGAAGACATCCGCCAGCTCCTCCAAGGCGGGCATCAGCGTCTCGGGGGCGAACCGCCCCCCGTACTCCCCGAACCGTCCCCGCTCATCTGGACGGTCCAGTTTCGGGGCCCGGGCGGATAGCGGGCCGCTCACGCCCCCTCCCCCCGGGCCGGAGCCCCTTTGGCGGCCCGCACGAAGGCGGTGATCAGGGCCGGGTCTTTCCGGCCGGGGGAGGACTCCAAACCGGAGGAGGCGTCCACCCCCCACGGCCGGCGGCGGCGGACGGCCTCCGCCACGTTGTCCGGCCCCAGGCCGCCCGCCAGCACGTAGCGGCTCCCCGGCGGTGGAAGCCACTCTCCGGCGGGGGCCGTCCCCGAGCCTCCCAAACGATCCGGCTCGTATCCGTCCAACAGGGGCAGATGCCTGTCCGGAATGGTTTCCAGGCGCACCGGACCCCGCACCCGCACCGGATAGAGCACGAACGCCCCCGCTGCGGCCGCGGCCCGGCCGGCCGTCTCCCTGCCCTCCCCGTAGGGTTGCACCCCGGCCGCCCCCACCCGCTCCCAGGTTTCCACCAACCGGGCGGGGGGCAGGTCGCGGGTGAGGATGACGGTGGGGAGAACGGAGCGGGCCGCCAGACGGGACGCCTCCTGCACGGTCAGGCAACGGGGAGTGTCCTCCACCAGCACCAGCCCGGCCGCGTCCGCCCCGGCCGCGGCCGCCGTCTCCAAATCGGCGGGGGTGCGCAACCCGCACACTTTCACCCAGGTCATCGCCGCCCGGCCCTCATCCCGGCCCGCCGGGGGCGACCTCCCGCAAGCCGCGCAGGGCGGCGGCCGGGTCGGGGGCGACGGTCAGGTACTCCCCCACCAGCAGGGCGTCGTAACCGGCGGCGGCCAAGCGGGCTGCGTCCCCGGGGGAGCCCACTCCGCTTTCCGCAACGGTTACGGGGACTTCGGCCAGCAGGGGAGCCAGCTTTTCGCTGACGGCCAGATCCACTTCGAAAGAGCCCAGGTCCCGGTTGTTGACCCCCACGATCTCCGCTCCGGCCCGCAGGGCCCGCTCCGCCTCGCTCCGGTCGTGCACCTCCACCAGGGCCGCCAACCCGGCCGCGCGGGCGACGCGCAACAGACCCGGCAACCGGTCATCGTCCAAGAGGGCGGCGATGAACAGCGCCGCGTCCGCCCCCATGGCCCGCGTTTCCCACACCTGGGCCCGGTCCAGGAGAAAATCCTTGCGCAACGCGGGCAGGTCCGCCGCCCCCCGCGCCTCCTCCAAATCATCGCCGGAACCCAGAAAAAACTCAGGTTCGGTCAGCACCGACAAGGCGGCCGCCCCGCCCGCGGCGTATTGGCGGGCCCGCTCCGCCGGGTTCATGTCCGCATTGAGCGTCCCCCGGGAAGGGGAAGCCCGTTTGAACTCGGCGATCACCGACAAGCCGGGGGCGGACAGGGCGGCGGCGAAATCCCGGGCCGGCGGACGGCTCAGGGCGGCGGCCCGCAACTCCCCTTCCAAGGCTTGAATAAAAGGAAGACGACGCCGCACCCCGGCCAGGATGTTGTCCAGCATTATCCGCCCAGACTACAACGCCGGAAACCGGGACGGCATAGGGACGTTCTCCACCAGGCCCGGGCAACGGCCTCCCTCCCACGTCACTTCCACCGCCTCCCCCGCCTCCGCCTCCCGGTGAAGCAGGGACAAGGCGGCCGTTCCCGCCGGGTTGGCCCGCCCCACCGTGGTGAGGCGGCCCACCGTCCGTCCCGCTTGTTCCGCCGCCGCCCCCGCCGGGGGGATTTCGCCGGCGGGCATGCCGACCGCGCACAGGCGGCGGTTGACCCGGCCCCGGGTGTCGATGCGGGCCACCAGTTCCTGCCCCAGATAGCAACCCTTGTCGAAAGAGGCCGATTCGGCTACCAGGCCCGTCTCCTGGGGAATGGTTTTTTCGTCCACGTCCACCCCCATCAGCGGCTCCCCCGCCTCCGCCCGCAAGGTGTCGTACGCCCAACGGCCCATCGGCCGCACGCCCTCTTTTTCCAAAAACCCGCCGGTGAAACCGGCCGTCAAGCATCGGCGCAACGGGTAATCGGCCAGCCCGGCCGTCATCACCCCCGCGCCGTTTTCCGCCCAGCCGGAACCGGATGGGAAAGGGGCGTCCGGGCCCCACACTTCGAACATTGTCCGCGGGTCGGCCCGCAACTCCACCTCCACCCGCAACTTCCAGCGTTCCAAGGCGGAGCGGGTGGAATCCAGCCGGGCGGGGGTA
Organism: Candidatus Spongiisociaceae bacterium; assembly: GCA_965243835.1. Taxonomy (GTDB): domain Bacteria; phylum Actinomycetota; class Acidimicrobiia; order Spongiisociales; family Spongiisociaceae. Next base: position 1,360,974 of record OZ251578.1, on the reverse strand, counting down.
GTGACCAGGCCCGCCCTCTCCTCCCCCCGCAACACCCACAGCAGGTCCTGCAGTTTGCCGCGCGGTTCCAGCAGGAAGGAGCGGGCCGTTTGCCCGGGGGTCATGGCCGCAATGTCCTGGCTGAGGATGCCCTGCAGGAACGGGACGGCGTCCGGGCCCTCCGCCCACAGCAGGGCCCGCGTCCCGCCCGCGTAGGCGGCCCGGCTCCGGGCGGCCTGGTATTCGCCCCGCATGTCCCCGAAGGAATCGGGCCAGGGGGCGGGCGGCGGGGAGGGGGTCACAGGCGGCGGGCATGGGCCAGGGCGGACAGGGCCGCCTCCGCCTTGTCCATCGTCTCCCGGTACTCGGCGGCGGGGTCGGAGTCGGCCACCAGGCCGGCCCCGGCCTGCACCCAGGCCTGTCCGCGGGCGATGATAACGGTACGCAGGCAGATGGCGGTGTCCACGTTGCCGCTGAAATCCAAATACCCGGCCGCCCCCGCGTACGGGCCGCGGGCCACCGGCTCCAACTCGTCGATAATTTCCATGGCCCGCACTTTGGGGGCCCCCGACACCGTGCCGTGCGGAAACACGGCCCGCACCACGTCCACCGGGCTGTAGCCGGGGCGCAACCTCCCCGACACCCCCGACACCATATGCATCACATGCGAATAGCGTTCCACCGTCATCAGGTCGTCCACCGCCACCGTCCCGTACTCGCACACCCGTCCCAAGTCGTTGCGGGCCAGGTCCACCAGCATTATGTGCTCGGCCCGCTCTTTGGGATCGGCCAGCAACTCCTCCTCCAGGGCCGCGTCCTCAGCGTCGGTCGCCCCCCGGCGGCGGGTGCCGGCGATGGGCCGGGAATACACCACCCCGTCCCGCACCCTGGTCATCAACTCCGGGGAGGAGGCCACCACCGACAACTCCGGGTAGCGCAGGAAAAACAGAAACGGGGAGGGGTTGATCAGCCGGGAAGCCCGGTACACGGCGAACGGGTCGCCGAAGAAGGGGGTGGACAAACGTTGGCTGAGCACCACCTGGTAGGCGTCCCCGGCTTTGATGTACTCCTGAACGTCCCGCACCGCCCGCTCAAACTCGGGTTGACCCATGGAGGAGGAGACCGGATCCCGGCGGGGCTCGGACCCCGAGAACGGGTCCCGCGTACGGTAGGGGCGGGGGTCGCCCAAGCGCAAGGCGTACCTTTCCAGGCGTTCCACGGCGTCCGAATAGGCGATGTCCAGGTTGGACCATAGGTCGGTGAACACGTTTCTCACCAGGGTCAGGCTCTGGCCGAACCGGTCGAAAGCGGCCAAGCTGCCCGCAAATTGCCACACCATCTCCGGCAGGCGCCGGTCGTCGGGGGGCGGATGGGGCAGATGCTCGATGTAGCGCACCGCGTCGTAGGCCAGGTAGCCGACCGCCCCCGAATGGAGGGGTGGCAAACCCGGCAACGGAGCGGTGGCATAGCGGCCCGTCAACTCCTCCAACACCGCCAACGGATCGCCCGCCGGGACCTCCACTTTCTCCGAGTCCGTCTGCGAAACTCCATCCCGGCTGGACAGCGTGAAAACCGGGTCCCATCCCAAAAAGGACCACTGCGCCCACCGCTCGCCCCCCTCCAGGGATTCCAACAAAAACCCGGGGGCGCCCCCCACCAGTTTCTCGAAGGCGGTCACCGGGGTTTCCCGGTCGGCCAGCAGTTTCATCGTCACCGGAACCACCCGGTAGGAGCGGGCCAGCTCGCGGAAACCGTCCCGGTCGGGGAAAATTTTCATCGCCGTAATCTTACGCTCCGCTCACGGAGAAAGCGGACAACCCGATCCCGGCCTCAGATGACGGCCAGCCGTTCCAGGCCGATCCGAATCAGGAAATCGCTGATCCAACCGGACAGGACGGTGATGCGTCCGGTGACGAACAAGACCCCGAACCCGATCATCAGCAGGCCGGAGGCGATGTTGATGGGAAGCAGGTACTTGTGCAGGGCCTTGATCCCGGAGTACATCTTGGTCAGGCCAACCCCGGCCAGAACGAAGGGAATGCCCAAACCCATGGAGTAGACAAAGAGCAGCCAAATTCCCCTCCCCACCGTTTCTTGAGCGGCGGCCAGGGTGAGGATGGCCCCCAACACCGGGCCTATGCAAGGCGTCCAGCCGAACCCGAAAGCCATGCCCATCACCGGCGGGGCCCATCCTCCCAACCGGGAGGGACGCACCTCCAAGCGGCGCTCCCGCGCCAAAAAGGCCAGCCGGGGGGAGTTGGAGACCGCCAAGGCGACGATGATCGCCCCGAAGATGATGATCAGCCAGCCGGAAATGAGCGAGGTGAGGCGCTGGTTGCGAACCAGAAAACCTCCCAGGGCGGTGGCCCCCGCCCCGGCCGCCATGAACACCGCCGTGAACCCGGCCACGAACAAGGAGGTGACCCGCAACATGCGCAACATCCCCGCCCGGCCCGCCTGCAGGTCCGACACCGAATACCCGGACATCAAGGACAGGTAGCCGGGCAGGAGGGGCAAAACGCACGGCGATATAAACGACAAGGCCCCGAACAAAAAAGCGGTCAAGGCACCGCCCGGATCCATTTGCGACTCCCTTCCCGTCGGGGCTCCCCACTCTAGCGGGATGGGACGAAATTGACGGCCGCCCGCCTCCGCCGCCGGGGATTTTCCGACCGAATGTTGGGATAACTTGCCGCACCGCTCCAAACCGGGCGGCGCTTTTGACTATTCTGCCCCTATGTCCCTCCCGTTGCTCCGGGTGTTCGGCCCCCTGGTCAGTTACCGGCGCCAAGACCGGCGCCTGCTGGCCGTAATGTATTTGGCGGGGATAGCGCTGGGCTACGCCCAAACCCAGGCCGTCAACACTTTGCCGTTCGTCCGGCTGTCCTTCGGCCTCAGCGAAGGGGATATGGCGCGCCTGTTCGCCCTCACCCGGCTGGGGGCCCTGATTGCGGTCGTCTACGCCGCCTTCGGGGACCGCTGGGGCCGGCGGGGGCCGTTTCTGGTGTCCTACATCGTGTTTTTCTTCGCCACCGGGGCCACCGCCCTGGCGGTCAACCCCACTATGTACACCGCCTTGCAGGTGGCGGCCCGCATGGGAGCGGCGGCCATGGCCATCCTGGCCACCGTATTGTTGGCGGAGCAGATGCAACCCGACAACCGGGCGTGGGCGGTCAGTTTCTACTCCACCGCGGTCGGACTCGGTTCGGGGCTGGGGCTGATGGCCTTGCCGGTGGCCCGCTTCGGCGATGAAACCTGGCGCTGGCTGTTCACCGCCGCCCTCATCGGCCTGCTCGTCTATCCCTTCTTGTCCCCCAAACTGAACGAGAGCCCCGCCTTCGGATATCTGGAACCGGAACAGGGGCGAATGGCGCGTCTGCTATTTGGCCGGTTCGCGGGCCGGTTTTGGTTGCTGGCCCTGTACAACCTGTCCCTCAGCTCCTTCTCGGCGGTGGCCGTCACCTTCTCCCTGGAACGGCTCATCAACGACTTGGGCATTTCCGCCGGCCGGGCCACGTTGCTGATGCTGGCGGGCGGAACCCTGGGCGGAGCGGGCTTTTTCATCGGGGGGAGGATGGCGGATGCGGTGGGCCGCAAACCGGTGATCGTCCTGTCCATCCTGCTGGGACTGGCGGGCGGGGTGGGCCTGTACTGGCTGACCAACCCGGCGTTGCTGTTCCTGGCCATCCTGCTGGCGTCGCTGGCCGGTTCGGCCGCCCTGCCGGTGGGGGCGGTGCAAAGGGCCGAACTCTTCCCCACCTACATTCGGGCCACCGCCGTCCAATGGCTGCACTCCATGGCGGTGGCCGGGTCCTTCCTGGGCCTGTACCTGGCGGCGGGGGCCATCGACTCATGGGGTCTGCCCACCGCGGTGGCCGCGGCCGGGTCCGGGGCGCTGTTGGCGGCCCTCGCCCAAGTGTGGATACCGGAAACGGCCGGGGCGGAACTGGGTTCCTACACGGCCGAGATGTGACGCAGGAAACTCCAGGCCAGCGGCAGGAAGCGGGCCGCCAACAGGAACATTATCGCCCACCACACCAGGGCGACGGTGGGAGCGGCCGCCAACAGGATCATGGTGGGCAGGCAGGCGCCCAACATGGCCACCGCCAGAAAGCGGAACCGTTGCTGTCCGATCAGTATCCCGTCCAACACGAACACCGCGCTCCCCAAAGGCTGGGCCAAGGCCACCAAAGACAACAGGCCGGCCGCGGCCGCCGTCACCTCCGGGTCGGAGGAAAACCAGCCGGCCAACGGGCCGCGCAACCCCCAGATGGCCGCCCCCAGAGCCAGCCCCCAGATTAATCCCCAGCCTAGCATCCGCACCGACAGGCGGCGGGCCCCCGCCCCGTCCCCCTCCCCCAGGCGGCGGGCCACCAGCGAATGGGCGGCTATGGCCAGGGCGTCCATCACCAGCGCCAAGAACACGAAAATCTGGATGGCCACCTGGTGGGCGGCTATCTCCACCACTCCCAGGCGGGCGGCGGAGGCGGCGGCCAGGGTGAAAGTAGCCACCAGAACCAGGGTGCGCAGGGTGAGGGCGGAACCGGCCCCCAGCAGGGTTTTCATCGTCTCCCACCGCGGACGGAGACGAAACAGGCGCAAGCCGGTGCGACCGGAGGCCAGCAGGAACATAAAGACGGCTCCCCCGGCCGTTTGGGCGATCACCGACGCGATGGCCGCCCCGTTCAGCCCCCACCCCCACCCGAAGATCATCACCGGGTCCAGAACCAGGTTGAGCGAGGCGGCGGCCACGGCAACCAGCATGGGAGTGCGGGTGTCGCCCATTCCCCGGTACGACTCATGGCCGACCGTGATGCACAACAGGCCCGGCAACGACAAGGCCCGAATGCGCAAATAGTCGACGGCCAAAAAGTCCACCGACGAGGCGGCCCCCATCAAGGAGATCAGTTGCGGGGCGGCCGCTTCCATCACCGCCAACCCGGCCGCTCCCAGAACGGCGGCGATGACCAAAGACCCGGAGACCAGTTGCGCCGCCCGCCCCGGGTCCCCTTCGCCCACCGCCCGGGCGATGAGCGGGGTGCCGGCGTAGGCGAGGGCCGTCATCAGGAAAAACACGAACCCGAACACCCAGGTGACCACCCCCAACGCGGCCAGGGAGTCCGCTCCCAGCCTCCCCACGAAGGCGGTGTCCGCCAGCGACACCAACGGCTCGGCGGCCAAGGTCCCCAAAGCGGGAACGGCCAACCGGAAAATTTGGCGGTCGTCGGCGGTGAAAGCGAAGCGGCGTCCCAATATCCGCCCCAGGGTACGCCGCTTCGCCCCGCTGGCGGAATTCGGCTCTAACCTGACGGGTAATGGCGCAGGGAGAAACCAGGGCGGACGGCTCCGTCCCCACCGCGGCGGAACGGGGACGGGCCCGACGGGTGGTGAACCGACTGGCCCGGCGCTACCCGCAAATCGGGACCGCCCTCCGCTACGCCAACCCCTATGAACTGCTGGTGTCCACGGTCATATCCGCCCAGACCACCGACGCCAACGTCAACCGGGTGACCCCGGACCTGTTCGGACGGTGGCCGCATCCCGGGGACTTGGCCGCGGCCGACCCGGAAGAAGTGGAGCGTGTGATTTTCCCCACCGGCTACTACCGGCAGAAAACCCGCTCCATCATCTCCTTGGCGCAGGACCTGGCGGAGCGGTACGGAGGGGAGGTGCCGGACGACCTCGAGGAACTGGTGACGCTGAAGGGGGTGGGGCGCAAAACGGCCTCGGTGGTGCTGGCCGAAGCCTTCCGCCAACCGGCCATCGCGGTGGACACGCATGTGCGGCGGGTATCGGGCCGCTTGTCCCTGACCGGGGAGACGGACCCGGCGCGGATCGAACAGGATCTGAAAGCCCTGCTCCCCAAAAAGGAGTGGCGGGACTTGTCCATGCGGGTGATCCAGTTCGGGCGGGACGTGTGCGATGCCCGCAAACCCCGTTGCTGGGAATGCGAGCTGGAAACCATGTGCGATTACCAGCCGAAAACGCCGCTCCCCGCCCGCTGACCGGGAGGACGCCGTTGAACCCCCCGCCCCCGCCGGACCCGTCTCCAATGGACGACCCGTCTTTGGAGGCGGTCGTGGACCGGTTGCGCCGCCTGACCGGGGACGGGTGCTTCGCCTGCGGACGGGACAACCCCGTCGGGTTGCGGATGGACGGATTCGCCTTCCGGGACGGGGATGTAACCGCCCGCTTTGCGGCCCGTCCCGACTTTGCGGGAACCATCGGCCGTCTGCACGGCGGGGTGGCGGCCGCCGCCTTAGATGAAATACTGGTGTGGGCGGGCATCCTGCAGGAAGGAGCCCTGACTGTCACCGGCAAGCTGGAAATCCGCTACGAGCGGCCGGTGGACAACGCCGGGGAGGAGGTGTCGGTGCGGGCCCGGGTGGAACGGCGCCGCGGACGGCGCCTCATCATCAGCGGCGAGTTGGCCGACCCGTCCGGGGCCCAAGCGGTTTCCGCCCGCGGGCTGTACCTGGTCAGCCACACCCTGGACGAGTTGCGGGCCTCCTATCCCGGCGGCGCTCCCTGAGCGGCCAGGTATTCGCGGAACTGGCGGCGCCGTTCGATGCGGCGGATCAGGGAGGACAGCACGCGCACCCCGCCCGCCAACAGGAACAACCCGGCGCACAGGGCCGTCATCCGCAACAACCCGGCGGAGAACGACCCGTCGCAAGAAGTCCAACCCTGCTCGCACAACCCGTAGCCGGTGCCCCCTCCGGTCAGGTTGATCAGCATCAACACCGGGGCCGCCGCCAAGCCGAGGGCGGCGAAGATGAGCAACACCCGCAGAATGCGCAAGAGCAAAACCAGCGGTTCCACCCGGCCCATAAACCCCCCTTTACACCGCCACCGGGGCCGGAATGGCCGGGAGGGGACGGTATCCCCGGTGCTTGTAGCTTTCGTCTGCTAACGGGAGAAACGGGTGCTGTTCGGGTTTGTCTCTCTTTCTCTCTCTATCTACCAACATAAAATCATCGTAATCGAACGAAAACAGATCATTACGAGGGGTTACTATCTCCAGTCGCGGCAATGGGCGAAGTTTACGCGACAATTGCTCTTGGGCTTGATCTACATGGTTGCTGTACAGGTGCACATCACCCAAGTTGTGGATGAACTCCCCCGGCTCCAACTCGGTGACCTGCGCCATCATCCGCAACAGCAACGCGTAGGAAGCAATGTTGAAGGGGACGCCCAGGAAAATGTCGGCGCTGCGCTGATACAGGGACAAGCTCAGCTTTCCATCGGCTACGTAGAACTGGAACAGGACATGGCAGGGGGGCAGGGCCATGTTGGGCAGGTCGGAAACGTTCCAAGCCGACACCACCAACCGCCGCGAGTAGGGGTCGGTCCGAATCTCCTCCACCACCCGCGCCATTTGGTCGATGGCCTCCCCGTCCGCTCCCGTCCAGGACCGCCACTGCGCCCCGTAAATGGGCCCTAGGTCTCCGGTGTGCGGATCCGCCCATTCGTCCCAGATGCTCACCCCGGCCCGGTTCAAGTATTGCACGTTGCGGCCGCCGGACAGGAACCACAGCAACTCGTGCGCCACCGAGCGGAAATGCACCTTCTTGGTGGTCAGCAACGGAAACTCTTCGGACAGGTCGAACCGCATCTGACGCCCGAACAGGCTATACGTGCCCACCCCGGTGCGGTCCGGTTTGGAAACCCCGCTCTTCACCAGCTCCCGTAGCAGATCCAGATACTGGTTCTCTTGTTGCACCTCGCGTCCTCCCGTTTGTCAACTGTCAATTATAAATTACACCCTTTCGCCGGCGAAAGACGGAAATCCGTCGGCGGCGATTAAAAAGAACTGTGGTTCCGCCAGAACTCCAGAACCTCCCGGTCGCCTTCCGCCCGGATGTCGTCGGGGGAAAGCCGGTTCCACAGAAAGGGATACAGGGACCCGGCCGGGGCGGACACCGCGCACTGCGCCTCCCGCGCCTCCCCTCCCCGTCGCCCCGCGGCCCCCTCCGGTCCGAAGTCAACCGTCCACCGGGCATCGACGTCGGCGGCCGCGACGTGCAGGGTCACCGGCCGGGGGGCGGTTAAAAACGGGGTAGCGGAACGTCCCCGGGTGCGTTTTACGAACATGGTCAGCAACTCGTCCACCCCGTCGGCCGCAAACTCCGGGGAGAACCCGGCCGGTTCCATCTCCGCCGCCAGCTCGGCGTCCCAACGGTGCACCGCCGTCTCGTGCGCCATCCGGCGGGTCCAAAAAGCCTTGGGGTGCGGATCGCCGAAGAAAGTCCAGCACCGCAAGTCGTCGGGGGCCTCCCCCAAGGCCGAGAGCAACCCCGCCAACCCCTCCCGGAGCCAGTCGGCCAAACGCGCCGGCGGAGGCCAGCCCTCCGGGATTATCAACTTCGGGTCGCTCCAGGGCTGGTCTTGGGCCTGGGCCACCACCCCGGTCGCCCACCGGTGAACCCGGCCGGTGTGATGCGCCAACTCCCGCACGTTCCAGTCCGGGCAGGTGGGAGCGGGGCGGTCCGGCCCGGCGCGGGCGACGGCGTCCGCCATCCGCTCCCCCTGCTTCTCCAACTCGTCCCGTAAAAGGGCTGTTTCCATCATCTCCTCCTCCCTTCCTCGGGGACCCGCGAGGGCTACGCCGCGCCGCCGCCGGCCAGGGGGATGCGCAACACCAGCTGGCCGTCCTCCACCGACCAGACGGCGGACCCCACTAGGGCGAAGTCGGTGAAATCCCGCTCGGCCTGCTCCACAAAGGCCCGTCGGCCCTCCCCCGCCACCGGCGGCAAGCCCCGCTCCTGCACCGCCTGCGCCCGGTCCCGGAAACGTTCCAGCATTGCGTCCACGTCAAACTCGGCCACCGCCCGCCTCCTTTCCGTCTCGCGTCTCCCGGCGCGAAATCCTTATCCGGCCCCCGGCATGGCCAGGGCCTCCGCTCCCAACAGTTCCGCGATTTCACCGTCCAGGGTGGAGGAGGGCTCAATCGCAAAATCAGCCCCCAACCGCAAAACTTTGCTCCCGGCTCCGCCGGCGGCGACCATGTGCAACATCACCGGGACCTTGCCCCGATGGTTGGCCAGAATTTGCTTCAGCCGGTGCGCCGTCTCCGGCACCATCGTCTCCGGGTCCACCCGCAACGGGTAGTCCTCGTAGGTGCGGATGGTCGGCTGTTTTATATTGTAGGCCCGCACTTTGACTTCTTCTTCAGTGCGGTTGAGACGGCCTTCCACCAGCACGATGGCGTCCTCTTCGATCTGATCTCCGCTCTCCCGCACCGTGCGGGGGAAGGCCAGCACCTCCACCGAGCTGGCCGTATCCTCCAACTCGAAGAAAATCATCAACTCGCCGTTGCGGGTGTAGCGGCGGGTGATCTTGCCCACTATGCCGATCACTTTCACCGGGTCGGCGTCGTTGCGATCCCATAAATCCACAATGGAGCAGTCGGCCAAGTTGAGAACCCGGCGGCCCGCTCCCAGCAGGGGGTGATCGGACACGTACATTCCCAGCATTTCCTTCTCGAAGGCCAAGCGCGTCGACTGCCGCCACTCCTCGGTGGAAATTTCCGCCGTGCGCCGATCCGCCCCCGCGTCGGCTTCCCCGAACAAACCGAATTGGCCTTTGTCCTCGTTGCGGCGGCGGGTGATAACGGGTTCCATCATGGTCTCCATGGCCTCCGAGAGGCCTTTGCGGGAATGGCCCAAGGCGTCGAAGGCCCCCGCCTTGATCAGCGAACCCACCGTGCCCCTGTTCAGCACCAGCAGATTCACCCGGTTGAGAAAATCAACGAAATCGGTGAACGGACCCTGTTCGCTTCCCCGTTCTTCCACTATGAAATCCACCACCCGCGGTCCCACGTTGCGCACCGCGGCCATGCCGAACATAATCTCCTCGCCCACCACCGCGTAGTCGCTTTCGGCGTGGTTGACCGACGGGCAGACCACGTTCAGCCCCATGGCGCGGCATTCGCTCAGGTAGAGGGCGGTTTTGTCCTTGTCCCGACGCACCGAGGTGAGCAGGGCGGCCATGTATTCCGCCGGGTAGTTGGCTTTCAGATAAGCGGTCTGATAGGCGAGCAGGCCGTAGGCGGCGCTGTGCGACTTGTTGAACCCGTACCCGGCGAACCCTTCGATGGAATCAAACAGGGACCCTCCCAACTCCGACGAGTGTCCCTGGGACTGCGCCCCGTTGACGAACTTCTCCCGCTCCGCTTTCATAATGGCGGGGATTTTCTTGCCCATCGCCTTGCGGAGGGCGTCGGCGTCGGCCATTGAATAACCGGCGATCTGCCGGGCGATTTCCATCACCTGCTCCTGGTAGATCATCAGGCCGTAGGTGTCCCGCAGGGCATCCTCGGTTGCCGGATGCGGATACTCCACCCGGCGGCGGCCGTTTTTGCGTTCCGCGTAGGCGTTGTGCCAGTCGTTGGACATCGGGCCGGGCCGGTAGAGTGCCACCAGGGCGATGATGTCCTCGAATCGGTCGGGTTGCAGGCTTCGTATCAAAGCCCTCATAGCCGAACCTTCCAGTTGGAAAACGCCCACCGTGTCCCCCCGGCACAGCAGGTCGAAGGTTTTGGCGTCCCGCAGGTCCACGTTGTCGATGTCGGGCCGCAGGCCGCGGGCGGTTTCCACCAGGTCCTGGCATTTGTCCAGGGTGGACAGGGTGCGCAAGCCGAGAATGTCCATTTTCAGCAATCCCAAGGCCTCGATCGCCCCCATCTCGTACTGGGTAACCACTTCTTTGTCGTCCCCTTTGCGTTGCAACGGTACCAGTTCCGTCAAGGGTTGCGGGGAGATGACCACCGCCGCGGCGTGGATGGAATCCTGTCGGCGCAGGTGCTCCAGGCCGCGGGCGGTGTCGATCACTTTTTTGGCGTCCTCCTCCTGACAGGCCTCGCGCAAGCCGGAGGCGTTGGCGTACCAGTCCTTGACCAGGCTTTCCGAATCTTCGTCGGGGGGGGTTAAGCAGATATCGAGGCTGGCTTCCCGGCCCAGCACGGCCTCCGGCATCAGCTTGGCCAAGCGGTCGCCGACCTCGTAGGACATGCCCAGCACCCGGGCCGAATCCCGGATGGCCTGCTTGCCCTTGATGGTGGAGAAGGTGACGATCTGCGCCACATGCTCCGACCCGTACTTGTCCACCAGGTACTGGATGACCCGGCCCCGGTGGCGTTCATCGAAATCAATGTCGATATCGGGCATTTCCCGACGGCCCGGATTGAGAAAACGCTCGAAGATGAGGCCGTAGCGGAGGGGGTCCAGGTCGGTGATGCGCAGGGAGTAGGCCACGATGGATCCGGCGGCCGATCCCCGCCCCGGCCCCACCCGGACGCCGTGCTCCCGGGCGTAGCGGACCAGGTCCCACACGATCAGGAAATAGTCGGGGAAACCCATTTCCTCGATGATCCGCAACTCGTGCTCGATCCGTTGCGCAACCTCCCCCTCCACCGCCCCGTAGCGGGAACGGGCCCCCTCCAGCACCAACTCGCGCAGGTAGGAGAGGGAGGTGTGACCGGCGGGCACCCCGAAATGGGGGAGCAGAATCTGGTCGAAGTCGATCCGCACCTCGGAACGTTCCGCTATCCACAACGTGTTGTCGCACGCCCCGGGAAACCGGTCCTCGGGAAACAGGTCCCGCATCTGACGGGAAGTTTTCAGATAGAACTCTTCCGTGTCGAACTTGAGGCGGTTCTCGTCGGCGATGTTGGAGGCGGTCTGAATGCAGAGCAGGGCGTCATGCGCCGTCGCCTGCTCCTGTTGGGTGTAGTGGATGTCGTTGGTGGCTAAAAGAGGAGCCTCCAGACGGCGGGAGATGTCCATCAGATCGTCCAAAATCCTCCGCTGGGGCTCCAAGCCGTGGTTTTGGAGCTCGATGAAAAAGTTGTCTTTGCCGAATATGTCCTGGTAAAGGCCGGCCGTGCGATAGGCGGCCTCCGCATCCCGCACCCCGCCGGTGTTGCCCTCCTCGCGGGAAGCGTCGGGGGCCAGCAACTGCGGTATCTGTCCGCCCAGGCAACCGGTGGTGGCGATCAACCCCTCCGCGTATTCGGACAGCAGTTCCCGGTCCACGCGCGGTTTGTAGTAGAAGCCCTCCAGGTAGGCCCGGCTGACCAGTTTCACCAGATTGGCGTAGCCGGTTTGGTTTTCGGCCAACAATGTTATGTGATAGCGGGTGTTGGAGACGGGCGGGGGACGGTCGAAACGGGAACCGGCGGTCAGGTAGGCCTCCACCCCCAGCACCGGGGTCAGGTCGCGGGCGCGGGCCGCCCGGTAGAAATCCACCACCCCGTACAGCACCCCGTGGTCGGTCAACCCGACGGCCCGCCCGCCGTCGGCGACCACCGCCTCCATCAACTCGTCGATGCGGGCCGCTCCGTCCAGCATGGAGTACTCGCTGTGCACGTGCAGATGGACGAAATCATCTTTGGACATTTGTCGTTTTCCCCGGAAAACGGGTTGGCCCGCGGGCGGGAACAATCCGTACGCGGGGAAGCGCCGGGCTTACTTTAGCGCATCCGCCCGCCTCCGCCGCGCATAATCGGCCCCTTCCCCGCAATGGAAGGTTCTATATTTCCAGAACGAAGCGCCAGGGGCGGGTTGCGGCTTGGGAGATGCCGATGCGGGGGGTGGACAGTATCCGGGAGGGGTCGGGCGGAGGGCCGGGTTCCAGGCGCAAACGGCCGGTGAAGGCCGGGGCTCCGTCCCGCTCGCCGGTTACCGCCAGGGCTTGCGTTAGTTTGCCCGGTCCGTCGGCCAAATGGTCCGTCCGTCCCCGTCGGCGCCGGGCCGTTTCCCCGCCTTCCGTCACCCGTCCGCCCCGTAGCAGAACCGCCTGCCCCTCCCCGGCCGGGCCGGTCACCAGGTTCAGGCACCAGTGTATTCCGTAGGAGCGGTACACGTACCAAGTCCCGGCCGGGCCGAACATGTACCGGTTGCGGTCGGTGGCGCCCCGAAAGGCATGGGAAGCCGGGTCATCGGAGCCGCCGTAGGCCTCCGTCTCCGCGATCTCCACCGCAACGCGGGGGCCGATCTCGCTGACCAAGCGGCATCCCAGGAGCCGCCGGGCGGCCGCCGCCGGCCCGGACGACAAGTCAATCCGCCCCTCCCCCGCCGGGCTCCGGTCGGAAAGGTTCAACCGGCCAGCTCGGTCAGGATCGATTTCATGGCGTGCAAGCGGTTTTCGGCCTGGTCGAACACCCGGGAGCGGGGATGGTCCAGCACCCCGTCGGTCGCCTCCTCCCCCCGGTGGGCGGGCAGGCAGTGCATAAAGACGGCATCCGGACGGGCCCGGGCGAACAAGGCCTCGTCCACCCGGTAGGGCGCGAACCGCTCCCGGCGGGCGGCGGCTTCGGACTCCTGTCCCATCGAGGCCCACACGTCGGTGTACACCACGTCCGCCCCTTCCACCGCCGCCAAGTCGTCGGTGACGGAAACCCGCTCCCCGCAGTATTCAATGTAGGAGGCGTCGGGGGCGAACCCGGGCGGGCCCACCACCCGCACCTCGGCCCCCAGCAGGGCCGCCCCCGCCATCAGGCTGTGGCACACGTTGTTGCCGTCCCCGACGTACGCCACCACCGCCCCCGCCGGCTCCCGGTGCTCGGCGATGGTCTGCCAGTCGGCCACCGCCTGACAGGGATGCTCCAAATCCGACAGCAGGTTGATCACCGGAATGGAGCAGGCCCGGGCCATCTTCACCAGGACCCCGTGGCGGAACACCCGCAGGGCCAAAACATCCAGGTAGCGTTCCAGCATCCGGGCCAAATCCCCGGCGCTCTCCCGGCTCCCCAATCCCACCTCCGACTGGCCCAACACCACCGGATGGGCCCCCAACTCCACCGCCGCCGTCTCCGAAGAAACCCGGGTGCGGGCGGACGGCTTCTCGAAGAACAATCCGATTTTCCGGCCCGCCAGGGTTGCGCCGCCCCGGGTGCGGTCCGCTTTCATGCGGGCCGCCCGCTCCACCAGCCGTTCCATCTGGCCGGCTCGCAGGTCGGCGATGCACAGCAGGTCGGTGATTTCCCTCATTGCACCGCCCCGCGCAGTCGGCCGCCCAGCCGTTCCGACACCGCGGCCGCGATCCCTTTCAGGACGGGGGCCGCCTCCTCGTCGGTCAGGGTGCGGTCCCTCCCCCGCAAGGTCGCCCGCACCGCCAGACTGCGATGCCCGTCCGGGATGGACGCCCCGCGAAACTCGTCGAACAGTTCCAAGGTTTCCAGGTCGGGGCCGGCGGCGACGCGCATCACCGACAGCAACCGGGCCGCCGGAACCGCCTCGGGGAGGATGAAGGCCATGTCGAACACCAGCGGGGGGAACATGGACACCGGCCGGAAAGTCCAGTCGGGAACGGGGGCGATCAGCGGCTCCAAATCCAGCTCGGCGATCACCACCCGCCCCTCCAACCCCGCCTCCCGGGCCAGGGACGGGTGCAACTCCCCCATGAACCCGATGGCTTTCCCGTCGCAGAACACGTTGGCCCCCCGCCCCGGATGCAGGGCGGCCAGCTTGCCCTGGGGCAGGCTCAGGTTGCGCCCCCCGGTTTCGGACAGCAGTTCGATCAGGCTGGCCCCGGAGAAAACGTCCACGTCCGGGCCGGCGATGATAATCCCCAACTGACGCGGTTGATGCGGGATGCGGGGGTCGTCGGGGTCGTCCTTCCGCCAGAACACCCGCCCGATTTCAAAAAACGCCTCGCGGTGCGCGCCCCGGGCCGCGTTGCGGGCGGCGGCCTCGATCAGGCCGGGGATGAGGGTGGTGCGCAGGACGGACTCCTCCTCCCGGAGGGGGTTTTTCACCTTGATCCCCAGGCGACGGGGGCTGTCGTCGGGAATGCGCAGGTCGTCCAGGTCCTCCTGCCGCAGGAAACTCAAAGTGTGCACCTCGCTCAACCCGGCCCCCACCAGCACCTCCCGCAACCGGCGCAGGGCCGCCTGGCCGGGGGCGAGGGAGCCGTCCGTTCCGTGCCGCACCCGATCCCCGAAACGGTCGTACCCGTACAGGCGGGCGATCTCCTCCACCAAGTCGGCCGGGCGGGTCGCGTCCGGCCGGTAGGTGGGAACCGACACCGTCGCCTCCCCCCCGGGGGCGGCTTGGGAGGAGAATCCGAGCCGGTTCAGCAATACCAGGGAGTCGGCGAAGTCCGGTTGCGGCCCCAGCAGACGGGAAACGTCCGCCGCCCGCAGGCGCACCGGCCGGGGCCGGCGGGGAGCGGGGTAACGGTCCACCGCCTCCGCCCGGGCCGTTCCGCCGCCGATCGCGGTGATCAGTTCCACCGCCCGGGCTGCCGCCGACCCGGACAGGTTGGGGTCCACTCCCCGCTCAAACCGGGCGGAGGCCTCGCTGCGCAATCCCAGCCGATGGGAAGTGAAAAGAATGGAGGGCGGATGCCAGTTGGCCGCCTCCACCAGGATGTCGGTAGTGTCCGCGGACACCTCGGTGGACTCCCCGCCCATCACCCCCGCCAAAGCGATGGGCCCGGACGGGTCGGCGACCACGATGTCGTCCCCGGTCAGTTCCCGGTCGGCGCCGTCCAGGGTGCGCAAGGTTTCCCCCGGCCCGGCCCGGCGGATGATGAGGCGGCGCTCCGCCACTTGGGCCGCGTCGAAAATGTGAATGGGGTGTCCCATCTCCCACATCACGTAGTTGGAAACGTCCACCGCGTTGGAGATGGGCCGTTGCCCGATGGACAAAAGCCGCAACTGCATCCACAACGGGGAGGGACCGATCCGCACCCCGTCTATTTCGTGCCCGACGAACCGGGGACAGGCGGCGGCGTCCTCGATGATGATGTCCGCCCCGGGCGGGACGGGGCCGACCGCGGGCCGGGGGGCGACGTCCCGGAGCGGAATTTCCCAGTAGGCGGCCAACTCCCGGGCCAGCCCCCGGATGCTCATGCAGTCCCCCCGGTTGGGAGTTATGGAAACGTCCAGGACCGTGTCCCCGATCCCGGCGACTTCGGCGAAGTCCCTCCCCATATCGGAGAGGCCGGCCGCCCCCAGCCGGTCCAGAACCATTATTCCCTCGTGGTCGTCGCCCAGCCCCAACTCCCGGGCGGAGGCGATCATCCCGTGGGAGGCCGTCCCCCGGATTTCCCGCACCCCCACCGACAGGGGCCGGTCGGTGTTCAAACCGAGCCGGGAACCGGGGCGGGCGTAGGCCACGATCGCCCCCTCCTCGAAGTTCCACGCTCCGCACACCACCTGCCTGGTCTGCGACCCGTCGTTCACCCGGCACAAGCGAATGCGGTCGGCGTTGGGATGCGGGCCGACCTCCTCCACCCGGGCCACGACCACCCCTTCGAAGGAGGGGACGATGCGTTCCGCGCCCTCCACCTCGTGCCCCAAGGAGGCCAGTATTTCCTCCAACTGCTGCGGGTCGGAGACGGGAAGCTCCAAAAAATCGGCCAGCCAGCCGAGGGGGACTTTCACCGGAACTGCCTTAGGATGCGCAGGTCGTTTTCGTAGAAGTGCCGTATGTCGTCCACGCCGTGTTTGACCATGGCCAGACGCTCCACCCCCATCCCGAACGCAAACCCGGTCACCCGCTCCGGGTCGTATCCGACCGCTTCGAACACGTTGGGGTCCACCATCCCGCATCCCAGCATTTCCAGCCAGGCGCCGTCCCACCACACCAGCATCTCCGCCGAGGGTTCGGTGAACGGAAAGAAATGGGGTATGAACCGGGTTTTGGCCTGCGGACCGAAAAACTCCCGCGCAAAATGGGCCAGGGTTCCTTTCAGATCCCCGAAGGTGATGTCCTCGTCCACCGCCAAGCCTTCTATCTGATGGAAAACCGGGGAGTGGGTGGCGTCCCAGGTGTCGGTGCGGAACACCCGTCCCGGAACCACCACGTACACCGGCGGTTCCCGTTTTTCCATATAGCGGATTTGCATGGGGGAAGTCTGGGTGCGGAGCAGCAACTCGTCGGGGCCGGTGCGTTCCCGACCGTCATAGGATTCCACGTACATCGTGTCCGACTCGAACCGGGAAGGATGGGTGGGGGGCGTGTTCAGGGCGTCGAAGTTGTACCAGGCCAGGTCCACTTCCGGCCCTTCCGCCACCCGGTAGCCCAAAGCCCGGAAAATATCGCACGCTTCGTCCATGGTGAGCGTCAGCAGATGGTGATTGCCGCGCCGGAAACGACGATAGGGAAGGGTGACGTCCACCCGGTCTTCCTCCAGCAACCGGTTCTCGGCCTCTTCCCGCAAAGCCGCCCGGCGCTCATCCGCCGCCTTGGCCAAGGCCTGCATGGCCTCCCCTATGACGCGTCCCGCGGCTTTGCGCTGCTGCAGGTTCAGTCGTCCGATGCCGCGCCGGGCCTGCGCGATCTCCGACCGGCGGCCCAGCGTTGCGGATTCCAACTCTTCCAGTTCCTCCAGGCTGGAGGCCTCCCCGATCCGCCCCGCATCCTCCTCCGCCTGCGCTTTGATCCGGTTCAGGTCCATAGTCGCCAGGTTATCGCCGCTCCCGCGGTCCCGCGGCAGCTAGGAGCGCGACGCGCCCGCCAGTTCCGCAATTTGGCGGAAGGCGTCGGGGTCGTTCACCGCCAACTCGGCCAGCATCTTGCGGTCCACCTCCAACTCGGCCGCTTTCAACCCGGCGATCAGTTGCGAGTAGGTCATGCCGTTTTCCCGGGCGGCGGCGTTGATGCGGGTGATCCACAACCGGCGGAACTGGCCTTTGCGGGTGCGCCGGTCGCGGTAGGCGTACTGCTTGGATTTCATCACCTGCTCGTTGGCGGCCCGGTGCCGCCGGCTTTTGGCCCCGCCGTAGCCTTTGGCGGAGGCGACCACCCGGCGGCGTCGGCGGCGGGAGTTGGGGGAACGGGTTACGCGCGCCATCGCCCGCCCCTACATTCCCAGCAGGCGCTTGGCCCGCTTCTCGTCGCCTTTGGCCAAACCGGTCTCGCCTTTGAGACGGCGGTAGGAGTCTTTGCCCTTGGCCATGCGAAGATGGCCGCGGTGCGACTGACGGCGGCGTAGTTTGCCGGTTCCGGTCACCTTGTAGCGTTTGGCGGCGCCTTTGTGCGTTTTCATCTTGGGCATGGTTCTTTCCTCGGTTTCGGTCGTCCGACGGCCCGCCCGCCGCTCAATTGGAGGCGGGGGCCGCTTCTTCGGCGCGTATCCCTCCCTTGCGGAGGGGGCCGAAGGTCATTGTCATATTGCGGCCTTCGATTTTGGCTTCCTGCTCGATCTTGGAAACCTCTTCCAAGTCCACGGAGAGACGGTCCAGAATGGCGTGTCCCAACTGGGGGCGGCTGGCTTCCCGACCCCGCAACCACACCCGGATTCGTACCCGGTCCCCGTTTTCCAGGAAGCGGCGGGCCCGGTTGCGTTTGACCTCGTAGTCGTGGTTGCCGATTTTCACCCGAAAGGAAAGTTCCTTGATGTTGCTGCGGGTGGTGCGTTTGCGGGCTTCCCTTTCTTTGACGGACTGCTCGTATTTGAACTTTCCGTAGTCCATCAAACGGGTTACGGGGGGCGTGGCGGAGGGGGCCACCTCCACCAGGTCCAATCCCAACTGGTCGGCCAGCCACAATGCCTCCCGCAGGGTTTTCACCCCCACTTGCGCCCCATCCGGGGCCACCACCCGCACCTGTTCGGCTTGGATGTCCTTGTTTACGCGCAGGTCTGCGATACCGTATTCCTCCTTGTTTCAAGAGTCCGCAGGGAGTCGTCCCCGATTACCGGGAAACGAAGAACCGGGGCCCGGACCTGTCCGACCGCCCCGACGGGACCGAGCCCGTCGGCGCATCGCGGCCCGCTCCCGGGCCGGAACCGCGGCGCGCCCCGGAAACCGGCGGCCGGGTGGGAAGCGATCAGGGCTCCCTCTTCGTTTCAGCCGCCAGTATAACACCTATCCCGGACAGGAGACAATAACTCCCGCCCGCCGACCGACTGCGGGCCACCGGTCTCCCCCGGTCAGGGGAGGCGGGCCCAGGCGAGGTCCCGCCCGATGAGCAGTTCGGTCATCTCCGCTAAATGGGTGTTGCGCATGCTGATCGGCTCCACGTCGAACCCATGCCGGCCGGCCAGTTCGCGCACTTCGGGCGCGTTGTCGTAGGTCATCAGAAAATCGCCGGGCAGGGCGGCCGCGATCCGAAACAGTTCCTCGTGGTCCAGTTCAAAATGCGCATACAGCCTGCGTCCCGCTTTTTTGCCGCCCGCCGTGTAGGGAGGATCTATGAAAAAGGCAGCGGCGGCGGTCTCCTCCCGCAAAACGCGGAGACCGTCCCCGCCGGTGAAAGAAAGCCGTTCCCGATAACCGTGAATTTCCAACAGGCGCCTGCTCAAGGTCTCCGGATACCAGCGGGAGGCGATGCCCCGCCCGCCTTCGCCGTGCCGGGTGGGGGCCGAACCGGGAGCCAGGATGCCGCCGTGAAAAGTCCGGTTTTTGACGATGGTGTGAAAGGCCCGCTCCTCCAGGGTGGCGGGGACGCGCTCCAACAGCCCGGTCACCGCCCGCAGGGTGGGCTGAAACTCCATTATCCGGGAAGCCAAGCGCGGGCCGCCGCCGTTTATCACCACCTCCCACACCGCCCCCACATCGGCGTCCTTCTCAACCAGGTGGGCATGCGCGCACCGCCCCTCGGCCACCGCCGTCAGGCTGACTATGCCCCCGCCGGCAAAAGGCTCCACCAACTTCCGGGGCGGGGCGGGCAGAGCGCCCAGCCACCTCCTGATCTGCGGAACCAGCCAAGTCTTCCCCCCCGGATACCGAAACGGGCTCCGTTGCGGCACCGAAGCCACATTAACCGGCCTCGCGGGCGCCTCTGCGGAAGATAACATTGTCAACTGGGTCATTATCGGGTTTATATATGGATAATCAGCATAGGTCAATCATGCTCCGTAGGTGTGACGCAAAAAGGCGGCTCGCGCCCAATCTTGGTACACTTGGTTCCCAACCTACCCAAGGAGGAAATCTATGGAACCAGCGCACCGGCCCTTAAAGAAAGAACAGCGGACGAGGATACAATCGCAGGAGGAGATAATGTATCGTGCATTGCTGACTGAAGCCCGTAAGTCAGAGCGCTATCTGAAGCAAAACAGGGATCGGCTTTCTCCCATAGAGGTGCGTGAACAGGAAAATCTGATTAAACGTAAGCGTCTGAATGCGAAGCAGATACTAGAGAACGCAAAGCGCGCTCGGCCGGTCGATCCCGGGAAGAAACCGCTTGACAAAGAAGATCGGAATTCTCCTTATTGGGCTCCACGGCGGAAACCATCCGTTCGGTTTTTTGGGTGATTTTGCGGGCGGGTTAGGTTAGGGAGCGGAGGGCGTTGGCGGCTGTTAGGGCGGCGGCAGCGGCTTCGCGGCCGCGGTTTTCGGGGCCGGGGTGGCTGCGGGCTACGGCTTGCCGGGCGTCGCGTACGGTCAGGATTCCGTTGGCTACCGGGACGCCGGAGTCCAAGGCCACCCGGGCCAAGCCGGCCGCACTTTGGGCGGCTACGTGCGCGTAATGGTCGGTCTCCCCTTCAATCACCGCCCCCAAAGCCACCACCGCATCCACTTTCCCGGCCAGCCCGGCCGCCACCACCGGGGCCTCCAGGGCCCCGGCCACTTCCACCACCACCACCTCCTCCGTCCCCGCCTCCTCCAGGAACTGCAACGCCCCCTCCAAAAGCGGCCCGGTATCGAACTTGGGGAAACGGGACACCACCACCCCCACCGTCAAACCGGCCCCGGACGGGTCGGCCGCCGCATCACGCCTCTTCATCGCCGTCCAACTCCATCAGGTGCCCCATTTTCTCCACTTTGGTGCGCAAATACCGGCGGTTGTGGGCGTTCTGTCCCGTAATCAGCGGCACCCGTTCCACGATGCTCAACCCGTACCCTTCGATCCCGGCCCGCTTGGTGGGGTTGTTGGTGAGCAGGCGCATGGTGGTAATGCCCAAGTCGGACAGTATCTGCGCCCCCACCCCGTAATCGCGGGCGTCTTTGGGCAACCCCAGTTCCACATTGGCCTCCACCGTGTCCCGGCCGGCGTCCTGCAGGGCGTAGGCGGCCAGTTTGTGCATCAGGCCGATCCCCCGCCCCTCATGCCCCCGTATGTAGAGAAGGGCCCCCCGGCCTTCGCTTCCGATGCGCTGCAGGGCCTCGTCCAGTTGCGAGCCGCAGTCGCAACGCAGGCTGGCGAACACGTCCCCGGTCAGGCATTCGGAATGAACCCGCACCAGCACCTCCTGGGCCCCGGCGATCGCCCCCCGCACCAAGGCCACATGCTGGCGTCCGTCCACCAGCGAGTCGTAGCCGATGGCCCGAAAATCCCCGTAGGGAGTGGGGATGACGGTTTCCGGACCGCGGCGCACCAGCCGCTCGTCCCGGCGCCGGTGGGCCACCAGGTCGGCGATGGTGCAGATGAGCAGGCCGTGCTCCTTGGCGAAACTTTCCAACTCCGGGCCCCGTTTCATATCCCCGGAGTCGTTGACTATCTCGCACAGCACCGCCACCGGCGACATTTCCGCCATGCGGGCCAGGTCGATGGCCGCCTCGGTATGCCCGGCCCGCCGCAACACCCCTCCTTCTTTGTAGCGCAACGGAAAAATGTGGCCGGGGCGGTGAAAGTCCTCCGCCCGGCTGGCCGGGTCGGCCAGGGCGCGGATGGTTTTGGAGCGGTCGGCGGCGGAAATGCCGGTGGTGGTTCCCTGCGCCAGGTCCACCGAGATGGTGAAACCGGTGCGGAAACTGTCGGTGTTTTCGGTGACCATCAGGGGCAGGCGCAACTCGTCCAGCCGTTCGGCGGTCATCGGGACGCAGATCAGGCCGCTGGTGTAACGCACCATAAACCCGATTTTTTCCTCGGTGGCCAGCTGGGCGGCCATCATCAGGTCGCCTTCGTTTTCCCGGTCGGCGTCGTCCATCACCACCACCAGATCGCCGCGCCGGAAGGCTTCCACCACCTCCGGGATGGATGCGAAACTCACGTCCCCTCCCCCCCGGCCCGGGCGCCCCGCTCCCAAAGGCGGGCGGCGTATTTGGCCAGAATGTCCACCTCCAGGTTCACGAAGTCATCCACATGGCGCTCGCCCAGGGCGGTGGCGCGCAACGTGTGCGGAACCAAGGCTACCTCCACCAGGGAATCCTCCCCCTCGTCGGACAGCGCGGCCACGGTCAGGCTCACCCCGTCCAAGGCGACGGAACCTTTCTCCACCGCAAACCGGGACAGGCCGCCCCCGACCGACACCGTCATGCGCCGCCCCCCGGGGCCGCGGGTTACGGAAACCACCGGAACCGCCGCGTCCACATGCCCGAGCACGATGTGCCCCTCCAAGCGGGAGTCGGCCCGCAGGGGGCGCTCCAGGTTCACGTATTGGCCGGGGCTGACGTCCCCCAGGTTGGTGCGGCGCAGGGTTTCGGGCACCACCGTGGCCGTAAACCCCTCCCGGGAAAGCTCCTCCGCCGTCAGGCACGCCCCGTTCACCGCGATGGAATCCCCCACCCGCAACCCGGGGCGGGTCCGGGCCGCATCCACTTCCAGGACCATCCCCGCATCCCGGTTGCGGCGGGCGGCCACCCGACCTTTCTCCTCCACGATTCCGGTGAAAATCAGCTCATCTCCTCATCCGGCGGCCCGCTCCCGATGATAGGCGGGGTCCAGTTGCAGGGCCTCCGCCCGGCGCAGTCCCACCCAAACGACGACGCCGGCCGACTCCAGCATCCCCAGGCCCCGGCCCCGCACCCGCCGGTCGGGGTCCACCGCGGCCGCGGTGACGCTGCCCACCCCCGCCTCCGCCAGGGCGTCCGCACAGGGCGGGGTGGCTCCGAAATGGGAGCAGGGCTCCAAAGTGACGTACACGTCCGCCCCCCGGGCCGCCGCCCCCGCCATGCGCAGGGCCAGCGTCTCGGCGTGTTCCTCTCCGCAACGCTGATGCGCCCCCTCCCCCACGATCCGGCCCTGCGGAGAGGCGATCACGCATCCCACCCGCGGGTTGGGTGTCGGATGGTGGGCGGCGGCCAGCCGGAGGGCCCGATCCATCAGGCGCCCCGCCCACGGAAGCGGGGAGGAGGGCAACCGCACGTACTCCAGGGACAAGCCGCTCATCCGCTCATTATCCCGCAAACGGCCCCTCATCCGCACCCGGCCGCGGCCCGCAGGGCGCGCACCGCGGCGGGGGGATCGGGGGCCCGAAAAATGGCGGTCCCGGCCACGAACACGTCGGCCCCGGCGGCGCGGGCCGAACGGATGGTGTCCGGGCCGATGCCCCCGTCGATCTGCAAACCGGTCGACAAGCCGCCCGCCTCTATGACCCGCCGGGCCGCCTCCACTTTGCCCAAGACTCCGGAGATGAACTCCTGGCCGCCAAAGCCGGGATGCACCGACATCACTACCGCCAAGTCGCAAAAGTCCAGGCAGGGTTCCAAAACCGAAAAAGGGGTGTCCGGGTTGATGGCCGCCCCGAACCGCAACCCTTCCTCCCGGGCCCGGCGGGCGGCCGCCGCCGGTTCGCAGACGGCCTCCAAATGCACGGTCGCCCCGTCCGCCCCCGCTTCCCGTAGCGGTTCAAAAAAAGGGATCGGATCGGCGGCCATCAAATGACAGTCGAACGCCAGGTCGGTCACCGCCCGCAGGGAACGGATCACCGGAACCCCCAGCGAAATGTTGGGAACGAAATGGCCGTCCATCACGTCGATGTGCAACATGTCCACCTCCGCTTCCACCGCCGCCACTTCCTCGCCCAAACGGGCGAAGTCGGCGGCGAGGATGGAGGCCGCGATCCGGAGCGGGGCGGACGCTGTCACTTCCCCCATGGTACCCTCCCCGCCCCGCCCCCCGGAGCGCCGGCTCACCGTTCCAACACCGCGATGAACATTCCGTCGGTGTCGGTGATATGGGGGGACATTAACAGCCCCTCCTCCAGCCGCCGGCCGGGCAGGCCGTCCGGGGGGCGGGAGCCCAGACCGGCCACCGCCCCGACCGTTTCAGCCCGGGTGACGGTGCATGCCGCATACACCAGCCGCCCGCCGGGGCGCAACATCTCCAAACCCGCCTGCAGCAGGTTGCGCTGCAGGGAGGCCAGTCGCCGGTGGTCGTCCCGGGAAACCCGATGGCGAATTTCCGGGCGGCGGCGCAGGGTTCCCAACCCGGTGCAGGGAGCGTCCAACAGCACCCGGTCGAAGGAGGCGGGGGGAAAGGGGAGGCGGCGGCCGTCGGCCTGCACCCACCATCCCCCGAACCGGAGCCCGGCCAGCCGCCGGGCGGCCCGCCGGATGCGGCGGGGATGAACCTCCGTCGCCGCCAAGGCCTGCGGGCCCGCCGCCCACAGAATGGCCGACTTGCCGCCCGGGGCGGCCCCGATGTCCAACACCCGGTGGCCGGGACCGGCCCCCACCGCGGCCGCGGCCGCCGCCGAAGCCGGGTCGATGATCAACGCCCCGGGCGGCGGGGTGCTTCCTTTGGCGTAGACGCCCGCCACCGGGGTGGGGACGGCCCCAGCGGGCGGGAGGTCGTCGCCCGTCCAAAACGTCAGCGGGGCCGGGCGGTGGCTGGCCTCCAAAAAAGCCCCCGTCTGCTCCGCCCCCCACAGCTCCCGCAGGTCGTCCACCACCCACTGCGGGACCCCGTAGGTTTCGGACAGGGTGCGGGGCGGGGACGGTTCCCCTTGGCGTTGCAGGCGGCGGACGAGGGCGTTGACGAACCCGGCCGCCGGGCCGTGTCCGGCGGCGCGGGCCGCGGCCACCGCCGTGTCGGCCACCGCGTAGTCGGGGGTGCGATCGAACAGAACCTCGTAGAAAGCCACCCGCAAACAGTCCAGCAACGTCCCCTGGATGGAACCGAGGGGACGGTCGGACAGGGCGTCGATCGCCCGGTCGATGCGGACCAGGTTGCGCACCGTGCCGTACACCAGATGGCGCACCAAGCGGGCGTCCCTCTCCGGCAGGTCCAGTTGCCGCAGGATGACATTGGACCAGGCCCCTTCCCGGTCCACCCTGCCCACCAACCCGGCCGCCGCCACCCGCGCCGCCGCTCCCGCCTTCATACCGGCCTCATGCCGGCCAACTGCGCAGTTTGATGAGTCCGCGGCGCGCAACGGGGAAACCGCCCGACCGGATGCCGACGGCTCTGCTTCCCCGTTGCGCCGGGCAAGGGGATAGCCCGGCCCCCCCGGGGTTGGCGGGGGGCCGGGTGATGGGGGGTGTATGAGTTTATGATCCGCCGCCGTTGCCGTTGCTCTCGGCGGGGACCAGGTCGATGGCCCGGACGAAGAAAGAGGCCATTTGCGCCCTGGTCACGGGCCGGTCGGGGCAGTAGTTGAGCGGCTCGGCGGTGCATCCTTTAGTGACGCCCCTGCCGTACATTCCCTCGATGGCCCGCACGATGGCGGGGTCCAGGTCCGCTACGTCGTTGAACAGACCCTCCGGTTCCTCCACGGATTCCAAGTGGGGGAAGGCGGCGATCATCATTATCGCCATGTCGGCCCGGCTGACCACCCCGCCCGGATTGAACAGCCCGTTGGTAACGGCGAAGGCCTCCACGGAAACCACCCAGTCGGCGAAAGTGCGGTACCAGGCGTCGGCGGGCACATCCGCTATTTCTATCCCTTCCGGGGCGTCGATGGGTCCCAGCCGGGAGACGGCCCGGTACAGGAAAGCGGCCATTTGCCGACGGGTTATCCGTTCCGAGGGGCAGTACTTGGCGGCGTCCTGGGCGTCGCAACCCAAGGTGATTCGCCAGGTGGCGATGCGCTCGATGTTGGCTTCGTGGACGCTCCCGTCCTCGTCGCAGAACCGCCCCTGACATGCCGGCTCCGCCGGCGGGGTAACCGGGCCGCCGCCTGCGGGAGGAGGCGTACCACCGCCTCCTCCACCGCTAGGAGGAGGAGAACCGCCCCCTCCGCCGCCGGGGGGTTGGCCGCCGCCGTTGCCGCCGTCTCCGTTACCGCCGCCGGGGGGTGGGTCGTCGTCTTCGATGGTGAGGGTGAGGACGGCGCCGTTATAGTTGGCGGTGCGGGCGGTGAGGATGATGGTTTCGTCCTCTTCTGCGTCTTCGTCATCGGTAATTGTTATCGTGAATGAGGTCGAGGTTGACCCGGCGGGGATGATCAAGTTGTTGCTTGATATGGTGTAATCGGAGGCGGTGGCGGTGCCGGCGACGGTGATGGTTACCGCGGTGTCGGCGGGCAGGGCGCCGGACCCGGCTGGGAACCCTACTGTTACCGTTACTACCTGCTGGGGGGATCCCTCTCTGAGTTGGGACGCGGATGCGCTCATGGCGATGCGGGTGGGGAGGTCGTCGTTGTCGATGATGGTGATGGTGGAGGGGGCGATGGCGAATCCGGTGGCGGCGGCGGTTACCAGCAACGTTTCGTCTCCTTCGGCGATGTTGTCGTCGTAGTTGTCGCGCAGGTTCAGTCCGAAGGCGTCGCTGGCTTTGTTGCGGGCGATGGGAAAGAAAATATCCCGGGCGGGTTCGATTTGAATGCCGTAGTCCCGGTTGGCGGTGGCGGTTTCCCCTACTACCGTTATCCTCACCACCCGGGGGACGGTGGAGGTATATGTTCCGGGGTAGGACAGTTGCACCCGCACGTCCGGGTTGGTTCCTTCGGGGGCGGAAGCGAAGGGTTCCCCGGAGACGTTGTTGAGGAGAGTGAGAATAATATCGTTGTCGAGCAGGGTCAACGCGTCGGGGTTTATGGTGGTGATCCCCAGGGCGGTCAACGCCGCGCCTATGGTACCGCCGTGCACCGATAGCGCTTCCGGCCCCTCCACCTCGTCATCGTCGGTGGGTTCCAACTCGAATTCGGCGGTCGCTTCCCTGGTGTGGGGGAGAAAGACCACCGACGGCGATGTTGCCATTTCAAAGTCGGTCCCCGAGGTTGCGACGTCGTCGGCTCCTCCGCCTACCTCCAGCGGCACGGTTACCGACCGGGGGAACACTTTGGTTCCGTCCAGGACGGCTCGTACCCGTATCGTTGCGGTCCTGTCTCCTTCGCCTATGGCCTCCAAGTCTTCCCCTTCCTCGTTTCGCAGGGTGAGGTTGATAGCGGCGGGGGCGGTGTCGTCTGCGGAGTCGGTGATTTGGAAGCTGGCCGCGGTTACTTTATAGGTGGTGGAGCTGATAGCGTGGTCACCGCCTTCGATCACTATCGTTTCGGTTCCTTCCACTATGTCGTCGTCGTGCAACGTGATAGTGAAAGTGGCCGTACCGGAGTTCTGCCCGGAGGCGATGTTGACCGCCAGCGAGTGACCGGCCGGGGGGGGCGGGGTCTGGCTCGACGGGTAGGAGACGCGAAAGTCCTCCCCGGTCGCGAAGGAGACGTCGTCGTCCGGCACGGCGGTTCCGCCGACTACGTTCACTCCCACCACCGTCCCCCCCGCGGGGGCGTTCACCCCCGACGGCAAAGTAGCCGATATCTGCACCGTTACCGTCCCTGCGGCCTCCCCCACCGAGGTTTGCGTTCCCGAGGTGCCGGTGTCGGCGTCTTCCACCGCCAAGGCAATGCCCCGACCGGGATCGGCGATCGTCACCGCGGCCGGGTCCACGGTCAAGGTCTGTCCGCTCATACTGGCCGAACCGGTCAACTTGCCCGTCTCCAGCCCTTCGGTGTTGCTGTCCGTGGCGGCGGTCAGGTTGAAGGCGCCGCTCCCGCTTAACGCACCCGCCGGGATGGTAACCGTTATCTGATCGCCGGTGGCATCGGTCGTGAAATCACCCGATGCCCCCAAGGTGGCCGCCCCGGTTCCGTCCCCGGACGCTACCTGCACCGTCACCGTCGTGTCGGTAGTCAAAACGGTGGATGCGCCTTTGAACTTGGCCGTTACCGTCACTTCCCCGGTGGTTCCCTCCACCACCGTCTCCGGACTCACGGACAACTCGATATTGGCGTCATCGTCCCATATCGTCACCGTCCCGGTCGCTTCCCGGCTCTCGCCCCCCAACATGTAACTGCCGGTCAACCGCACCGTCTCCGGACCCTCCACTACCGTATCGTCAACCGCGCTCAACCCCGACAAAGACACCGCCCCCGACCCGGGACTCGCGATAACCGACATCGGAATCGTCAACGACAAGGCCGAAGCCGGCGGCGTATAAGTAAAATCATCGCCGGTCGCCGACCCGTCCCTCGCCGCCCCCAACGCAACCACCGTATCGGATGCGATATCGCTATCCGTCACGCCGCCCGGGAAACCGGCGGTCACGTTCACATCCGACCCGTTCCCGCCCTCGGTCAGATGTCCTTCGGCGTTCAGTTGCACCGCCGTGTCCACCCGATCCACGATCGTGGCCCGGCCCCGCTCCATCTGAAAACCGGCGGGCGTGCTCACCAGGGTCACGTAAAAATCCTCCGGCGGCTCCGCTCTCGGGTCCGACTTGACAACTAACCCAAACGTATTCGACCCTGACACATCACCCGCACCGATAGTAACATAAACATGATTATCTTCTGGAAAAAAAGCGAAATAAAGAGTATGGAAACCATCATCAACAGGATTATACACCGTCGCCGAGCCGTTTTCCGTTCCCAACCGCACCCTGATATTATTACTGTAAGTAGAGGTTTCCCCGCTTACGGCAACCTGCACGCTCCTATGAATTTGATTCGACTGAGTAGTCCCTTCCACATACACCGGATCAGGCATGGAAATCACCAACGTCCGATCCGCATCGGTAATGCGCAAACTAACCGGATTCACCACGTATCCGGTGGCTTCCCCCGTTATATAGATAGTTTCATGATCTTCGGTGACCGTATCGCTGACCGGCGTAATCGTGATGTCGGCCGTCCCGCTCGTAACCCCGTCGGCGATCGTCACCGTCGCCGTCGCAACCGAGGCGGTATAGTCATCCGTTGCGTCAGCCGTGCCGCCCAACGCGCCCACCGTCACCGTTACGTCCAAAGAGTTGCCGCTCGGGGGCGTACCCACCGTAGCCACTACCCGCACCGTTTGCGCTCCCCCATCCTCGTCCAACGCCGTAAGCGGATCATCCGCGGTGTCGGTCAGGGAAAGGGTGATCTCCGATCCCGGATCGTTGATCGTCAAGGTTGTCCCCGTAACCGTCACCGCCCCTCCGCCTACGGTAACCGTTCCGTGCGCCTCAAAAGTAACCGTCTCCCCGCTCGATTCGGTAGTACTGTCATCCACCGCCGTCAACTGAAAGGTGTTGGCGCCGCTGGTGCGACCCGCCGGGATGCGCACCGTCAACCGATTGTTGCCGAGGCCGGTAGTGAAATCGGTGGTCAAGGTAGCCGTCCCTCCCGCTATCTGCACCACCACCTCCGTATCAGACGTCAAAACCGACGAATCGCCGGCGAACTCGGCCACTACCGTAACCGTCTGCCCGCCCGCCTTCTCCACCACCGCCCCCGGCGAAACCGACAACGTAATGTTCGCAT
This sequence comes from Candidatus Spongiisociaceae bacterium, assembly GCA_965243835.1. Taxonomy (GTDB): domain Bacteria; phylum Actinomycetota; class Acidimicrobiia; order Spongiisociales; family Spongiisociaceae. The sequence continues at coordinate 1,331,700 of OZ251578.1, read as the reverse complement.
CGTCATCCGTCACCCACACACTCGTCAACGCCTCATCGAAAGTAACCGACTGCGACGCGCCCTCCGCCAAAGCGGGCCGACCCGTAATCCGCACCTCCTCCCGGCCTTCCACCACCGTATCATCGGTGATCGCCAATCCCGCCAACACCGCCGACGCGACACTGCTTACAGAGCTGGCGGGCACCGTTACCGACGAACCCAACGACGTGTAAGAAAACTCGCCCGCGTCCAACAACCCCTCCCCGCCGTCGGCGTCCACCGTTAATGACACCACCGTATTAGAAGTTATCGCAGAAGAGGTTGCGTCCATACTAGCCGAAATCGACACGTTCGTTCCCGACGAACCCTCCGCCACCGACGTATCACCGCTACTCAAACTAATCTGCACATCATCATCAACAACCAAACCCGGCGCATTAACCACCGTAAACCCCGCGGGCGAATGCACGCCTATCTCAAAAGTCTCATCCGGCTCCGCAATTTGATCCCCCCAATCTTTCAAATCATACCGCAGATTATTACTGGCGTACAAAGACCCCGCAGTAATAGTAATCGTATCCCAAGCACTTGGATCACCCGGAACACTCGCAACATAGGGGCGAACATCATCATTTCCAGTCGGCCCGGCGCCGTGCCTGATCTTAGCCGTTCCGCTAAAAAAATCCTTGCGCAATTGCAAATTCTGGCTGTACGTGGAAGAAGTAACCCCGCTAACCCGAACCGTCATCCCCGGCTTCCCATAACCGCTGCCCGAAGTAGTTCCACCGCCCGGGGCGGTGCTATCGTTGTATTCCCGAAGCGTATAGGGTTCGCCTTCTATTACCGGCACGGCAGGATACTCAAGGTCGGAAACCGGACCCGGATTCATGGTAACCGCCAAAGTACGATCGGCATCCACAATCAGCAAATCAGCCTCTTCCACGGCATACCCGGCAACCGTACCGGTGAACTTGATCGTTTCGTTATCTTCAAACACCCGGTCCGGCAAAGTAGTAAACACCAGGTCCCCCGATGACCCGCTCGTCGCCCCGGAGGTGATGGTAACCGTGACGGTGGCGGGGACGGCGGTGGTGTAATCCCCGCCCGCCCCGGCGGTAGCGGTGCCGCCCGTAGCGGCCACGGTTACCGCCACCGCGGCGTCAGCCGGCGCCGGAGCGGGAACCGCGGCCGCTACCCGCACCGTCTGCCGCCCGGCGTCCTCCCCCAACCCCTTGGCACTGGCCGGGCCCCAGCCGGACAAAGCGGCGGGCGGGTCGGCGGTATCGGTGAAACTAAGCGTGATCACCGCATCGTGGATGGTGATCTCGGTGCCTGTCACCGTCCCCCCCGTCACCGTCCCCGACAACGCCACCTTCTCCCCTCCGGTCTCGGTATCGGCGTCCGGGTGGGCACTCAGGTTGAAACTCCCCGACCCGCTCACCGCCCCCGCCCCGATGTTCACCGTAAACTGATTCATGGTCTGATCGGTGGAGAAATCACCCGTCGGCGGGGGGCCGGCCGATCCCAACGTGGCCCCGTCCATCCCGGCGCCGCCCGCCACCGTCACCGTTACCTCCGTCGCCGCCGCCAAATCCGACGCGGTCGCCTCGGTGAACTCGGCCGTCACCGACACCGATTGCTGGCCGCTGTACTCCATCACCGCCGACTTATCCACCGACAACGCAACCGCATCGTCATCGTCATCGGTAATATCCAAACTGCCGCCGGTGACCGACGTGTAACCAGACGAAGACGAAAACACAATCGTCTCGTCCCCCTCCACCCGCGTATCATCCACCGGCGTCACCGTCAACGCCGACGAATAACCCACCGTCTGACCCGACGCGATCGTCACCGTCGTCGACGTCGCCGAAAGCGCGTAATCCGCAGTCTCGGTCGCCGTACCAGCCGCCGCCGACACCGCCACCGTCACCGCCGATGTCACCGCCGACGCCGCCGTCGCCACCACCCGCACCATCTGCGCCCCGCCGTCCTCCGTCACCCCGGTCACCGCCGACGGGGTGGACTCTCCGTCGTCGAAACTCAACGTAATCATCGCCGTCAAATCCGCATCCGTAATAGTCAAAAAAACCGGCTCCGCCGTATAACCGACCGCCGCGCCCCTAATCCGGATCGTCTCGTCCCCCTCCTCCGCCGTATCGCTCGCCGGGGTAACCGTAAAATCACCGGAAAAACCCTCCACAGCACCCGAACTGATCGTCACCGAAACCGGACCCCCGCCCCACGAGTAATCACTATTAGGGGGAGTAAAGGAAGCGGTACCGCCTCCCACCGTCACGGACAGGGTCGTGTCAGCCGGCACCGCCGCCGGAGCCACGGCCTTCACCCGCAAAGTCTGCGCACCATCATCTTCCCCCACCGCCGACACCGCCGTCGCCGTATTCGACGAGGACACCACACTCAACGCAATCGACCCGAAATCCGCATCCGCGATCACCAAATCAACCAGCGATACCGTATACCCGACCGCCGCACCCGTAACCCGAATCGTCTCCGCCCCCTCCACCAACGTATCGCTCGCCGGCGTGACCGTAAAACTGGAAGACAAACCCTCCGTAGCCATCGAACTGATAGTCAACGAAACCGGAGTCGTCCCCAACTCGTAATCATTCCCCGCCCCGACAGTAGCGGTACCGCCCGCCGCTCCCACCGTCACCGACACTATCGCGTCCGCGGGCACCATCGCCGGAGCCGTCGCCTTCACCCGCAAAGTCTGCTGACCCCCGTCCTCCCCCACCGCCTCCACCGCCGTATCCGACGCATCCACCACGCTCAACACGATCGGCCCAAAATCCGCATCCGCGATTATCAAATCAACCGGCGACACCGTATACCCGGTCGCCGAACCCGTAATCTGAATCGTTTCGTTGCCCTCCACCGCCGTATCGCTCGCCGGCGTGACCGTAAAATTGCCGGAAAAATCCTCCGTATCCCCCGGCCTGATCATCACCGAAACCGGACCCCCGCCCCACGCGTAATCATCATTATTAGTGGCTGTGCTATCCATCCCCCCCACCGTCACCGACACCGTCACGCTCGCCGACACCGCCGCCGAAGCCTCCGCCTTCACCTGCAAAGTCCGCAGGCCGTCATCCTCCCCCACCGCCGACACCACTGTAGCCGTATCCGACGCATCCACTACGCTCAACGTAATCGTCCCCGACTGCCCCGCCGCCGGAGAGGCGGGCAACACCCCCGCCAGCAACCCCGCCGCCAAACTCAAAACCAATGCACGTCTCACCGCGCACCTCCCATCCAATAAACCGCCCCCCCGCCAACCGCGGGAAAAGTCGGCCCTCGAAAAGCTACCCTCCCCCTCCCATTTTTGTCAAATTAGGGGCCAACCACCGGCCGCTTGAGGGAACGGGAATGGGGAGAGTTCAACGAGAGCGGCGGGGGACGGATTTGGGATAGGAGTGAAGGGACGATTGCGGCTACGCGAAACAACCGATATCGCCTTTTAAGCCCCGGTACCAGTCGGAGGCTTCCATCGGGCGTTTGCCGGGGGGTTGCACCATGCCCAACTGCAACGGGAAGTCGCCGGTGCCGACCAGAACCCGGCCCTCCGCCGCCCGCAGATGGCCGGGGGGAAGCGGGGGGGCGTCCGCTTCCGCCGGGCGGGCGGTGAGGATTTTGAAACCGGGAACGCCCCTCCAGACGGCCCGGGCTCCCGGGCGGGGGTTGAAAGCCCGCACCGCCCGCGCCGTCTCCCGGGCGGTGCGCCGGAAATCCAGGCGGGCTTCGGCGGGCAGGATGCGGGGGGCGTAGACAGCCCGGCCCTCGTCCTGGGGAACCGCCGGCGCCGCTCCGGACGCGATCTGCTCCAGGTTGTCCGCCAATAAACGGGCCGCCCCCTCGGCCAGACGGCCGGTCAGGCAACCGGCGGTTTCCTCGGGCCCGATGGGGGTCTCCCAGGAGCTAAACACGGGTCCGGCGTCCAATCTTTCCTCCATCGCCAGCAACGAAACCCCGGTGCGTTCGTCCCCGGCCAGGATGGCCCGCTCCACCGGAGCCGCTCCCCGCCAACGGGGCAGAAGCGAAAAATGAACGTTGACCATCCCCGCGGGCGGCGTTTCCAGCGCCGGGCGGGGAAGGATGAGGCCGAAGGCCGCCGCCACCGCCACCTGCGCCGGTTGCGCCCGCAGGGCCTCTTCCACCGCCTGCGCGTCGTCCGCTTCCGCAACGGGCAGGCCCAACCCGACGGCGGCCCGCTTGACCGGAGAGGGGGAGGTTTTCCGCCCCCGCCCCCGCCCCCGATCGGGACGGGTGATAACCAGACGCACCTCCCCGATCCGGTGCAGGGCGCGCAGGCAGGGCACGGCCGCTTCGGGCGTGCCCAAAAAGGCGATATCCGTCACTGGTGCGGCCCGATCACCTCGTTGCGCAACTCCCGCAGGGCGGCCTTGCGGAGGCGCCGGTCCAGCCTTTCCACCAGCAACACCCCGTTCAGGTGATCCAACTCATGTTGCAGCACCCGTCCCAACAGTTCATCCCCGGCGAACTCCACCGGGTTCCCCTCCGGATCGCGACCGGCGACCCGCACCCGGCCGGGACGGACAATGGTCCAGGTGCGGTCCGGCACCGACAGGCAACCCTCCTCGAACTCCCAGGAGCCGGAGGTTTCCACCAGCTCCGGGTTGACCAGAGCCTGCGGTCCCTCCCCGGCGTCGAACACGCACACCCGTTTGGAAACCCCGATCTGGGGGGCGGCCAGCCCCACGCCGGGGGCGTCGTACATCGTCTCCAACATGTCGTCGACCAACCGGGCCAAAGCCCGGTCGAACTCCTTCACCGGCGCGGCGGGGGTGCGCAACACCGCATCGCCGAAGGTGCGAATAGGGAAAATAGCCATCAGGATTTCACGCAATAGTCGGGCGTCTCGCGCGGGAAGGTCCCGCCGTCCCGTAGAGGAGGGCGCCGCCCGCAACGTTGCGAGTTTATCATCGGCTAAATGTCCCGGGGGTCGACGTCCGCCCGCACCCGCCCTCCCTTGTCCCGCACCCGGGCCAGGGCGGGGCGCAACCGATCCCGGAACGGATCCAGGTCGGAGCCTTGAATCAACCAGCGGGAACGGCCTCCCTCCTGCACCGGGCCGTGCACGGCGACGGAGGCCGGAACCTGCCGCAAGGCCTCCTCCAACGGGGACAAATCGTCGGCTCCGGCCGCCTCCAGCAGGATCATTTCCCCGGCCGGGGGCAAGCCCAGGGCGCGGCGCGCCTCCGCCTCCCCCTCCAGGAAACCGGTCGGGTCGCCCGACCGCAAGGCCCGGTAGAGCGGATGCTCCGGGTCGGCGGTCTGCACCATCATCCGCCGCCCGCTTTCCCGCCCCAGGCATCCCGCCACCCGGGCCAGCAATGCCAAAGCCTCCTCCCCCGCCCGGTAGTCGGGACGGCGCACCAAGCCGTCGCCGTCCACCACCACCGCCAAGCGCAAGGGCGGCAAGTCGGGCAGGTCCCGTTCCGTTCCCACCATGACCTCCCGGCCGGAGGCGACCTCCCCCACCTCCCCGGGGGCGCCGGCCAACTTGCGGGACAACTCTTCCAGAACCCGCCCCGCCCCCGCCCCCAGCGGATCGAAGCGCTTCCCTCCACAATCCGGGCAACCGCCCAGTTCGGCCCCGCACCGCGGACAGCGGGGTCCGGGATCGGGCCGGGATCCGCACTGCGGGCAGAGGCGCAAACTGCGGCAGGCCGCGCATCGGGCGGCGGGCGAGTAGCCGCGGCGATGGCAGAAAACCAGGGCCGGCCCCCCCTGCCCGGCCGCGGCCCGCAACGCGATGCGGGCCCGCTCCGTGATCACCCCCCCGCCGGGCGGCTCCCGACGGCGGTCCGCCATTTCTACCGGAGGCCACAACCGGCCCCGAACGCGCACTGTCGCCTCTTGCGCAACTACGGACTCCAGGGTGGGAACCCGGCCCGCCGCCACCACCGAAAATCCTTCTTCCCGGGCCCGCAACCGGGCGTGGCGGGCGGCCGCTACGGTGGGCGTCCGCCGCTCCTTCATGCCCCGGCGCCCCTCCTCGACCAGAACCATCATGGCCAGGTCGCGCACCGGCCACCACGCGGCGCGCATGGTCCCCACTACCGCCAAACCCGACTGGGCCGCCGCCCGCGACCAGGCTTCGGTCACCGCGGCCGCCCGCTCCCCGGCCGCTTCCACCACCCGCCGCCCCAGACTGCGGCGCAACCGATGGGCCAGCCGGGCCGCTTCCGCGGCGGTGGGGGCGATCACCAGCGCCGACTTTTCGGCCCGCAACGGGGCGGACACGGCCCGGGCGATCAGTTGCGCCCGGTCCCGGCCCGCCAACAGGGAAACGGGCGGGTGGTAACGTCCCGCCGCCGCCGCCCGGCTCGCCTCGGGAACCGGGCTGGTTGCGGGGGGGAGGGACGGCAGTGCCAGCGGGGAGGGGCGGCGGGGAAGGTTGGGGGGAGCGGCGCGCCCCAGCATGGCCGACAGGGGGGAGATGTAATGGCGGGCGCTCTCCCGCAACGCGGGCAACATGGCGGAGGTGAACACCGGCTGCCCGCCCAAAACCACCCCCAGGTTCTTCAACGGGACGGCGGGAAACAGCGTATCCGGGTCGGCGGGCGGAGGACCGCCGCTTTCCACCACAAACCCCCGCACCGTCCGCCCCCCCAGGGGAACCCGCACCAGCGAACCCACCGCCGCCCGTCCGGCCAGTTGCGGAGGAACCCGGTACAGGTAGCCGCCGTCCACCGCAAACGCGGGGAGGTCGGGGACTACCCGGACTACCGGGTCGGAGCCCGGGTTCAGCCCGCCGCCTTCCCCAGTTCTTCAGCCCGGTCGGTCTCCTCCCAGCGGAACTCCGGCCGACCGAAATGACCGTAACTGGAAGTGCGGGCGTAAATGGGGCGGTGCAGGTCAAGTTGGCGGCGCATGGCCAACGGACGGAAGTCGAACGCTTCCTCCACCAGCTTCGTCAACTGCGCCGGGTCCATCCGCGCGGTGCCGAATGTTTCCACGTTCAGCGAAAAGGGACCGGCTTTGCCTATGGCGTAGGACACCGCTATCTCGCAGGCGTCGGCCAAGCCGGAAGCCACCACGTTCTTGGCCGCATAGCGGGCGTAATAGGCCGCCGAGCGATCCACTTTGGAGGGGTCCTTGCCGGAGAAGGCCCCTCCCCCATGCCGGGCGTATCCCCCGTAGGTGTCCACGATGATCTTGCGCCCCGTCAACCCGGCGTCCGCCTTCGGTCCCCCCTCCAAGAACTTACCGGAGGTGTTGACCGACAAAGGGGTGTCGGAATCAAGCCATCCGTCTCCGCAATGGCCCAAAACGTGCTCCCGTATGTCCCGCTCCATATCCTCTAGTTCCACGCCCGGGGCATGGTGGGCGGCGATGAGAACCCGCTGCGCCCGCACCGGCTTACCCGCCTCGTATTCCACGGTCACCTGGGTTTTTCCGTCCGGATACAGATAGGGAAGGTCTCCGGATTTGCGAACCCGTGCCAAACGGGCCGCCAACTCGTGGGCCAAGGCGATGGGCAAGGGCATGAGGTGGGGGCTTTCCCGAACGGCGTACCCGAACATCAAACCCTGATCGCCCGCCCCTTCCCCGTCGTCGGGGTCTTGCGAGTCGCCGGAACGCACCTCCAGGGAACGGCGCACGCCCTCTTTGATATCGGAGCTTTGCGGATTTAGCAACACCTCCACTTCCACATCGTCGGCCGCGAAACCGATCTCCGGGCGGTCGTAGCCGATGTCGCGGATGGCCTCCCGCACCACCGGTTTCAGGTCCAGGGACGGATCGGACACCTCCCCCGCCAGAACCACTTTGCGGTCGGTAACCAGGGTCTCGCAGGCCACCCGGGCAAACTTATCGTCCTGTAGCAGGCGGTCCAGAACCGAGTCGGATATGCGGTCGGCCACCTTGTCGGGATGGCCTTCGGTTACGGACTCACTGGTGAAATATTTCATAGCGGGCAGTTTACACCCCGGCCGCACCGGGCCGGACTTAGGAACCGCGCAGGGCGGCCACCCGCGACCAGATGGCGGCCGCCACCGACCGTTTGCTCATCACCGGCAACGTTTCCACCTCGCCCGCCGGGGTTATGAAACGCACCGCGTTGGTGTCGGAGCCGAAGCCGCTGCCGGGGGAAGCCACGTCGTTGGCCACCAACAAATCCACCCCATAGGAGGCGGCCTTGCGCACCGCCCGCTCAAACCCGCCCACCTCGGCCGCGAACCCCACCACCGTCGTCCCCTCCCCGGCCCGCTCCACCAACCCGGCCAGCACGTTGGGGGTGGGCTCCAGCGCAATGGAGGGCGGGCCCGCCTCCCGGTCCAGTTTGCGTTCCGCGGAACGGACGGGGCGGAAATCGGCCACCGCCGCGGCCAGCACGGCCGCGTCGATTTCCCCGGACCGGGCCCACACCGCCTCCGCCATGTCGCCCGCGCTTTCCACCGGCACGATCTCCATGCCGTCCGCCGGGGAGGGAGGAGGGGCGGCGGTGACCAGGACCACCCGCGCCCCGCGGCGGGCGGCTTCCCGCGCCAACTCGCCCCCCATCTTGCCCGAGGAGCGGTTGCCCAGGTAGCGCACCGGATCCAGGGCCTCCCGGGTGCCGCCCGCGGTGACCAGGACCGTCATTCCGGCCAGGGAACGGTCGAACATCGCCGCCGCCGCGGCCAGAATATCCTCCGGTTCGGCCATCCGCCCCATTCCCTGGTCGCTGGCCGCCAACTCCCCCGCAACCGGACCGATCAGGCGACGCCCGTCCCCCTCCAACAACGAGACGTTGCGGCGGGTGGAAGGCTGTTCCCACATTTCCGTATGCATGGCGGGGGCCAAGAGCGCCGGCCCGGCGAAGGCGGACACGACGGCGGTGAGGGGGTCGTCGGCCAAGCCGTGGGCTATTTTGGCCAGCAGGTTGGCGGTGGCGGGGGCCACCACCATGGCCTCCGCCCAGCGGGCCAGATCGGTGTGGGGGCTGACCCGGCGGTCGCCGAACAGCTCGGTCAGCACCGCGCGCCCGGTTACGGCGGCCAAGGTTTGCTCCCCCAGAAAACGGAGAGAGGCGGGGGTCATCACCGCCCGCACCTCCGCCCCCGCCCCGGTCAGGCGACGGGCCAGGTAGGCCGCTTTGTAGGCGGCCACCCCCCCGCCCACCCCCAGAATCAGCCGCCGGGAGGCCAGGACCGAATCAGTCAGACCCGCTCTCCCTCAGCGTCAGAAACCCGTCGCTTTGTTTGGAGGTTTCCTTCTCGCCTTCCCGGGCGGTCAACTTGTCGGCGGCGATCTCCTCCAAGGCGATGGTAAGCGGCTTCTGGCTTTGCGACAGCACTTGGGGCGGGGCGTACTGTCCGATGCCGCCCCCCAACTGGGTGTAGTAGTTGTTGATGTCGCGGGCGCGCCGGGCGGCCACTACCACCAGGTTGAACCGGCCGCCGACCTTGTCGACCAGTTGTTCAATGGAGGGTTCGATCATTGTCCCGCCTTTGCCGTCCGCCGTCCGTTTCCTCCAGTATAGCAAGAATTTCATCCACCGCGTCATCCACCCGCCGGTTGGTCACCTGATGGGGCATTTCCCGTCCGATCGCCATCTGTTCGGCGGCGGCCGCCATGCGGGAGGCGATGACCTCCCCGGTCATATCCCCCCGCCCCCGCAACCGGTTCTCCAACTCCTCCGGGGAAGGCGGCTCCAGGAAAACGGCCACCGCCTCCGGGCGGAGCCGCATTATGCGCCGCGCCCCTTTCGCCTCCACGTCCAGCACCACGTTCTCTCCTTGCGCCAAATACCCGTCCACCTCGGAGGCGGGGGTTCCGTAGCGGTGCCCGTCGTAACGCTCCCATTCCAGAAACCGTTCCTCCGCGACCCAGGAATCGAACTCGTCCCGCTCCAGGAAATGATAATCCACGCCGTTTTTCTCGCCCGGGCGGGGAGGGCGGGTGGTGGCCGAGACGGCGAACCGGAACGGCCATTTGTCCGCCAAGCCGGACAGGATGGTCTGCTTGCCCACCCCGGACGGCCCGCAGATGATCAGCAACAAGCCGGGACGGGCCGGCGTTTCGGTCATGCCGGTTTCAGGCGCCGGTTTATTCGCGTTTTTCGGGTTTGTCGCAAATGTCGATGAGTTGTTCTCTTTGCCTCTCTCCCAAGCCGCGCAACCGCCGGTTTTCGGAAATCCCCACCCCTTCCATTATCTGCTTGGTGCGCACCTTGCCGTTGCCGGGCATGGACACCAGAACGGCCGACACTTTCATGCCGGCGGCGATCTCGTCGGTTTCCGCCATTTCCAAGAGACGGGCCAGCGTCAAGGACCTGGTCTTGAGGGCCTGCTTCCACTCGGCGCGGGTGCGACGCACGTGAGCGGCCTTGGCCAAGGCTTTCGCCCGTTGCTCTTCGGTCAACTGCGGAAAGGGCATTTAGGTTTCTCCTTCTTCCCTGCGAATGGAAGTTTGCGCACCCAACTTTACTCCGGAAAACGGGGCCTCATCGCCGGAGCGCCGAATTCTTTTGGAAACCGGGAGCGGCGCCGGGGCCGCCCGCCCGCGGGAGGGGAACCCGGCGGTCACCCGGACGCAGGGGGGTCCCCGTCCGGGCCTCCGGCCGCCAACCCGGAGAGGATGGCGGCCGCGGCCGCGGCCGGGTCGGGGGCGCGGGTGATGGGGCGGCCGATGACCAGGTAGTCGGCCCCCCAGCCCAAGGCCTCGGAGGGAGAGGCGGTGCGCACCTGGTCGTCGGACGCGGCCGCGGCGGGGCGGATGCCGGGGGTCACCTTCAGCATCTCCGGGGCGGCGTCGGCGATCACGCTCAGCTCGCGGGGGGAAGCGATCACCCCTTCGCATCCCGCCCCGGCGGCCAGGCGGGCCCGGCAGGCGGCCAAGGCGGCCGGGGAAGAGTCGGTCCCGGTTTCGGCCAAGTCGGAGGAGTCCAGGCTGGTGAGAACGGTGACCGCCAACACCCCCGCCGGGCGGGCCCCCGCCCCTTCGGCCAGTCCCGCCGCCGCCGCCTCCAGCATGGCCCGGCCGCCGGCGGCGTGCGCGGTCACCCAGCGGGCCCCCGCCGCGCCCAACCCGCGGGCGGCGGCCCGCGCCGTGTTGGGAATGTCATGCAGTTTGGCGTCCACCAACAGGGGCTTTCCCATCCGGGACAGCACCGCCACCGCCCCCGGACCGGGCCCGTTCAACAACTCCAAGCCCACCTTGAACCCCCCCGCATGCGGGGCCACCGCTTGCGCCAACTGCACCGCCTCCTCGGCGGTGGATACGTCCAGGGCCACCAGTATCGGATTGCGGAAATCTTCGCTCATACCCCCACCTTACCTGCGGAGCCGCCCCGGTCGCGCGCCATGGCGCCGGTCAGTTCCGAAACTTTGCCCACCCCGCGTTTGCGGCACCAGCGGGCCAACTCGCGATCGATGCGCCGGGCGGCCCGGGGCTCGGAGAAATGCACGGTTCCGATGGCCACCGCCCCCGCCCCCGCCATCATGTATTCCACTACGTCCGCTCCGGAGACCGCGCCCCCGCAACCGACGATCGCAACCTCCGGCAGGGCCCGGGAAACCTCCGCCACGCACCGCATGGCCAACGGCTTGAGCGGCGGTCCCGAATAGCCGCCCGTCACCGTCGCCAGCCGGGGGCGGCCGGTGGCGATGTCCACCGCCGCCCCCCAGGCGGTGTTGGTCAGCGTCAGCCAGTCGGCGCCGGCCGCGACCGCCGCCCGGGCCACGGCCGCGATGTCGGGGGCGTTGGGGGAAAGTTTCACCCCCATCGGCAGGGAAACGGCGGAGCGGGCCGCCGCCGTCGCCCGGCCGGACAGATCCGGGTCCAGGGCGATGAGGCTTTCCCCCTCCAGGTTGGGGCAGGACAGGTTCACTTCCACCGCCGCGCATCCCGCCTCCTCCAGCCCCCGGGCCACGGCCGCGAACTCCCCGGGGGTGCGCCCCACCGCCGACCCCCACACCGGAACCGGCAAGGAACGAAGGCGCGCTCCGAACCGGGCCGCCCATGCTTCAATCCCCGGATTCTGGATGCCGATTGCGTTCAACATTCCCGTTCCGGCCGGGGCCAGGCGGGGGGGCGGATGACCCGGCCAAGGGTCCCGCGACACCGACTTGGCCACCAGCGCCCCGTAGTACTGCAACTCCCCCGCCCCGGCGAAGTCCGCCGCCGACCCGACCGTTCCCGAGGCCCCGATCAGCGGCGAGCGGAGCCGCATCGGACCCAGGGTCACTTCCCGGTCGAGGTCCCGTGCCATTCCTGCAGGCTCCGCACCCGGTCCACCGCCTCCCGGCCGGAGGACAAGCTGCGGGCCGCCGCCTGCGCGCCGGCGATGGTGGTGACGCACGGCACCCCCCGGGCGGAGGCCGCCCGGCGAATGAGTTTGCCGTCCCCGCGGGCCCGCCGGCCCCGGGGGGTGTTGATGACCAGATCCACTTCCCCGGCCGTCACCCGCTGCACCGTGTCGCGGGGGCCCTCCCCCACCTTGGGCACCTCCTCGGCCGCCACCCCCCGCCCGCGCAGAAAAGCGGCCGTGCCGGGGGAAGCCAGCAACCGGTAGCCCCGCTCGGCGAAGGCCCGGGCCGCCTCCAGACCCTCCGGTTTGTCCCGGTCGGCCAGGGACAGGAACACCGTCCCCTCCCCGGGAATGCCGGTTCCGGCGGCCAGCATGGCCTTGGCGTAGGCGCCTCCCGGGTCTTCGGCGATCCCCATCACCTCCCCGGTGGCCCGCATCTCCGGGCCGAGCACGATGTCCTCCTCCGGGAAGCGGTCCCAGGGGAGCACCGCCTCCTTGGCGGAGGTGAAGGCGGGTTCCGGCGGAACGGTCAACGCCCCCTCCTCCCGCAACGCGCGCAAGGAGTCCCCCATCATCACCCGGGTGGCCACCTTGGCCAACGGAATCCCCACCGCCTTGGAGATGAAAGGAACGGTGCGGGAGGCGCGCGGGTTGGCCTCCAACACGAACACCTCCTCCTCCCCGGAGCGGCCGGCCCGGACCGCGAACTGGATGTTGATCAGGCCCCGCACGCGCAAGGCGGCGGCCAGGTCGGCGGCGGCGGCGATAATCCGCCCGCGGGTCTCCTCCCCGATGGTGGGGGGCGGGGTGAGGCAGGCCGAGTCGCCGGAATGAACCCCGGCCTGCTCCACATGTTCCATCACCCCCCCCACCAGCAACTCCGACCCGTCGAACACCGCATCCACGTCCAACTCCACCGCCGACTCCAAAAACCGGTCCAGCAAGAGCGGAGCGGCGAACAGGTCCAGGCCCGCCACTTGCTCGAACCCGTAAATCTCCCCCAGGTAGGAGTCCAGTTCATCGTAGGAGTAGACCACCCGCATGGCCCGCCCCCCCAGCACGTAGGAGGGGCGCACCAACACCGGAAACCCGATCCGGTCCGCTACCTCCCCGGCCGCGGCCGGGGAGAGGGCGATGCCGTGCGGGGGCTGGGCGATCCCCAACTCCCGGCACACGGCCGAGAACCGCTCCCGGTCCTCGGCGGCGTCGATGCTGTCCGGGGAGGTGCCTGCGATGGGAAGCCCGGCCGCCTCCAGGTCCCGGGCCAGGGACAGGGGGGTCTGCCCGCCCAGTTGCACCAGCACCGCCGCCGGGTCCTCCGCCGCGCATATTTCCAAAACGTCCTCGGCGGTGAGCGGTTCGAAATAAAGGCGGTCGGAGGTGTCGTAGTCGGTGGACACCGTCTCCGGGTTGCAGTTCACCATCACCGTTTCGTAACCGGCCTCCCGCAGGGCGTGGGAGGCGTGCACGCAGCAGTAGTCGAATTCTATTCCCTGCCCGATGCGGTTGGGGCCGGAGCCCAGGATCACCACCCGGGGCCGCCCGGAGGGCTCTACCTCGCTTTCGTCCTCGTAGGTGGAGTAAAAATAGGGGGTGCGGGCTTCAAACTCGGCCGCGCAGGTGTCCACCCGCTTGTAGGTGGGGACGATGCCCGCCCGGCGGCGGACCTCCCCGATCTCCTCCGGGGTTTTGTCCCACAGATAAGCCAGTTGCCGGTCGGAGAAACCGGCGCGCTTCGCCTCCCTGATCAGATCCGGCGCCGGCTCCCCGCCGGAGGCGGATTCCACCTCGGCCCGCACCTGCAGTATTTCCCGCATCTGGTCCAAAAACCAGGGGTCCACGCCGGTGGCGGCGGCGACATCGGCCGTCTCCCAACCGCGGCGCAGGGCCTCGGCCGTCTGGAAGATGCGGTCCGGGGTGGGGACCGGGATGCGCTCCCGCAACTCCTCGTCGGACAGGTTCCGCAAGGGACGCTCCCCTCCGTCGGCGTTCAGCCCCGCCCGGCCGGTTTCCAGGCTACGCAGGGCTTTCTGCAAGGCCTCCGGAAAGGTGCGGCCGATGGCCATGGCCTCCCCCACCGACCGCATGGAGGTTCCCAGCCGGTCGGAGGTGGACGGAAACTTGGCGAAGTCGAAGCGGGGGACTTTCACCACCGCGTAGTCCAAAGCCGGTTCGAAACAGGCGGGGGTGGCTTCGGTGATGTCGTTGGCGATCTCGTCCAGGGTGCAGCCCACCGCCAGCAGGGCGGCGATTTTGGCGATCGGAAACCCGGTGGCTTTGGAAGCCAAAGCCGAGGAACGCGACACCCGGGGGTTCATTTCGATGATCAGGCGCCGGCCGGTGCCGGGGTCCACCGCGAACTGCACGTTGGAGCCGCCGGTCTGCACCCCGATGGCCCGCAGGCAGGTGATGGCGTCGTTGCGCATCAACTGGTACTCCCGGTCGGACAGGGTCTGAATGGGGGCCACCGTAATGGAATCGCCGGTGTGCACCCCCATCGGGTCCAGGTTTTCGATGGAGCACACCACCACCGCGTTGCCGTTGCGGTCCGCCATCACCTCCAACTCGAACTCTTTCCAGCCCTCCACCGACTCTTCCACCAGGATCTCCCCCACCGGGGAGGCGTCCAACCCCCGCCCGGCTATGCGTTCGAACTGCGCCGGGTCTTGGGCCACCCCGGTTCCGCCGCCGCCCAGAATGTAGGAGGGGCGCACCATTACCGGAAAGCCGATCTCCCCGGCCGCGGCCCGGGCCTCCGCCAGGGAGCGGGCGTAGCGGGAGCGGGGCATTTCCAACCCGGCCTCCTGCATGGTTTCCTTGAACCGCCCCCGATCCTCGGCCCGCTCGATGGCGTCGAAACCGGCCCCGATCAACTCCACCCCGTACTTGTCCAAGGCCCCGGAGCGGGCCAGGTCGGCGGTCACGTTGAGGGCGGTCTGCCCGCCCAGGGTGGGGAGCAGGGCGTCGGGTTGTTCGCGGCGGATGATCTGCTCCACGATGCGGGGGGTGATCGGCTCCAGGTAGGTGGCGTCGGAGAAACCGGGGTCGGTCATGATCGTGGCCGGGTTGGAGTTGAGCAGGACCACCCGGTAGCCCCGGGCGCGCAGGACTTTGGCGGCCTGGGTGCCCGAATAGTCGAACTCGCAGGCCTGGCCGATCACTATCGGGCCGGACCCGATGAGCAGGATGGAGGACAAATCGGCGCGGGCCGGCATCAAACTTCCCCCGGAGGGGCGGCGGCGGGCGGGGCGGGCGGGGCGTCCACGCCCATCAAATCAAGGAAGTCGTCGAACAAACCCAGCGCGTCATGCGGGCCGGGGGCGGCCTCCGGGTGATACTGCACCGAAAAGGCGGGGATATCCAGGCAACGCAGGCCCTCCAAGGTGCCGTCGTTCAGGTTCTGATGGGTGGGGCGCACCGCGCCGAAGTCGCTTTCCGCCTCCTCCGGGAGCAACTCCGGGCCGGGCAGGCCGGAAAGCGGAGGGGGCGGGCGGCCGGCCAGCGACCACAAATCCACCGCGAACCCGTGGTTCTGGGCGGTGATCTCCACCCGCCCGTCCCGCAGGCGGCGCACCGGATGGTTGCCCCCGTGATGGCCGAAAGGCAGTTTGTACGACTCGGCCCCCAAAGCCAGCCCCAGCACCTGATGCCCCAGGCAAATCCCGAACACCGGAATCTTGCCCAAAATCCCCCGCAGCGTTTCTATCTGGCGGGTGAGCGGTTCCGGGTCCCCCGGCCCGTTGGACAGGAACACCCCGTCCGGACGGAAAGCCTCCACTTCCTCCGCCCGGACGGTGGCGGGCAGGACGAAAACCTGCAGTCCCCGGTCGGCCAGGCGGCGCCCGATGTCGCGTTTCATGCCCAGATCGATGGCCGCCACCCGCCCCACCGGTTCCTGCGCCGGGTCGATCCGGTAGGGCCGGGGGGTGGTCACCTCCCCGGCCAGGTCCTGTCCTTCCATCCGGGGGGCGCCGGCGGCCAGGGCCTTCAGTTGCGACAGGTCGTCCGCGTCGGAAATGGCGGCCGGCTGCGCCCCCGCCTCCCGGATGTGGCGGGTGAGACGGCGGGTGTCGATGTCGGCCAAGGCGCATATCCCGTGCCGGCGCAGGTAACCGGCCAGGGAATCTTCCGCCCGCCAGTTGGAATGACGGCGGGACAGTGAACGCACCACCAGACCGCGGGCGGCCGGGGCGGCCGCCTGGTCGTCGTGCTCGTTCACCCCGTAGTTGCCGATGTGGGGGGAGGTCATCACCACCACCTGCCCGGCGTAGGAAGGGTCGGACAGCACCTCCTGGTAGCCGGTCATGGAGGTGTTGAACACCACCTCCCCGAGGGCGGTTCCCTCCGCCCCCACCGCCCGTCCCGCGAACACCTCCCCGGAGGCGGTAACCAAAAATCCCCGCCTCATCGCCCCTCCCCCGCGGGGGCCGGGGAGCCGGTCAGGACGCGGCCGTCGCGGAAGACGAGGCGTCCCCGGTAAAACGTGAAACGCACCCGGCCGGTGAGGGGGCGGCCCGTGAAAGGGTTGTTGACGGACCGGGAATGGTAGGGCGGGGCGGGCGTCCAGGACTCGTCCCAGACCACCGCAACCAGGTTGGCCGGAGCCCCGGGGCGGATCCACCGGCCCTGGCCGGGAAGGCCGGCGATGGCGGCCGGGGAAACCGACATGCGCAAAAACAAGGTAACCGGATCCGGCTCCAAAGCGGTGCGCACCGCCGCCAAGGCGGTTTCCAAACCGGCCGCCCCCCGGGGGGCCTCTTCGAACGGAACGTCTTTTTCGTGGGGGGCATGGGGGGCATGGTCGGTGGCCACGGCGTCGATCGTCCCGTCCGCCGCCGCCGCGCGCAGGGCGGCGCGGTCCCGGGAGGAGCGCAACGGCGGATACATTTTGAACACCGGGTCCATCCCTTTCACATTCTGGTCGGTGAAAGCCAAATGATGGGGGGCGACCTCGGCCGTCACCGGCAGGCCTCTGCCTTTGGCCTCCCGAATCAGTTGCACGGTGGCGGCGGCGCTTACGTGCTGGACATGGTAGCGGGCGCCGGTCATCTCCGCCAATATCAGATCGCGGGCCACCGTCGCCGTCTCCGCCGCGGTCGGCAACCCGTACATTCCCAGAAGGGACGAGACCTCTCCCTCGTGCATGTGTCCGTCCGCGGCCAACCCCGGGTCTTCGGCGTGCTGGGCGAGCACCCCGCCCCGGTCGCACAGGTATTCCATCGCCCGGCGCATCAGGCCGGCGTCGGCCACCGTCCGGCCGTCGTCGGTGAACACCCTCACCCCCGCCTCCCACAGCTCGTCCAAACGGGCCAGCCGCTTTCCCGCGCCGCCCGCGGTGACGCACCCGGCGGGGACGATCTCCGTCAACCCCACCGCCCGTCCCCGGTCGGCTACGTATCGGGCCAGGTGCCCGGCGTCGAGCGGGGGGTCGGTGTTGGGCATGGCCACCAGGGCCGTGTATCCGCCGGCCGCGGCCGCCGCCGAGGCGGAGGCGATGTCCTCCTTCCATTCCTCCCCCGGCTCCCGCAGGTGGGCGTGCAGGTCCACCAGCCCCGGCCCCACCACCATCCCGGTCGCGTCCACCTCCTCCATGGGAGGCGCCCCCTCCGCGGGCCGGGGCGGGCGGGGGCCGACCTCCGCCACCAGCCCGTCCCGCACCGTCACGTCGGCCGCGACGGGACCGTCGGGGGTGAGGACGGTCCCTCCGGCGATCAAACAGGCCGGGGCGGGGGGCGGGCCCGTCACGACCGCCCGCCCAGCAACCGGAACAGAACCGCCATGCGCGCCGCCGCCCCCGCCTCCACCTGGTCGGTCATCAAGGCCCGCTCCTCGCCGGCCACCGAATCCTCGATCTCCACTCCCCGGTTCATCGGGCCGGGGTGGAGCACCACCGAATGGGGGGGCAGGGCTTCGAACCGGCGCCGGGTCAGTCCGAAACGGGCCGCGTATTCGGGCAGGGAAGGCAACAGCGACCTCCCGCCCCGCTCCGTCTGGATGCGCAACAGATAGACCGCGTCCGCGTCTCCCAAGACGTCATCCAAGCGGTCGGTGACGGTCGCCGGCCATCCCCGGCAGTCGACCGGTTGCAGGGTGCGGGGGGCGGCCAGGGTCACCTGCGCCCCCAAGGCGGTGAAAGCGAACATATTGGAGCGGGCCACCCGGGA
This sequence comes from Candidatus Spongiisociaceae bacterium, assembly GCA_965243835.1. Taxonomy (GTDB): domain Bacteria; phylum Actinomycetota; class Acidimicrobiia; order Spongiisociales; family Spongiisociaceae. The sequence continues at coordinate 1,313,277 of OZ251578.1, read as the reverse complement.
GTGGCGAACGTCGCCCACGATGACGATTTGCAACCCGTCCAGTTTCCCGAACCGGCTCCGGAGGATGAAGGAGTCCAGCAACGCCTGGGTGGGGTGTTGATGGGCGCCGTCCCCGGCGTTGACCACCGGCAAACCGGTCCAATCGGCGATGCGCCGGGGGGCCCCGGCGGCCCGGTGGCGCACCGTCATCAAGTCCGCCCCCATGGCCCGCAAAGCGAGGGCGGTGTCGCGCAGGCTTTCCCCTTTGGAAAGGGCGGAACCAGGTCCGGAGAAGTTGATGACGTCGGCGGACAAGGCCCGGGCGGCCCGCTCGAAGGAGAGGCGGGTGCGGGTGGAATCCTCGAAGAACATCAGTGCCACCGCCGCCCCCTGCAGAGCGGGGACTTTGGGGATGGGGCGGGCCAGCACCCGCTGAAACTCTTCGGCCAGGTCCAGCAGGCTTTCCAACTCGGCGCGGGGCAGGCCTTCCGTGGTGAGAAAACTCATTTCCCGGCGCCGGCGGCGGCCGGGGCGGGCGGGGTTGCGCTCCCTTCCCTCTCCGGGGAGGCGGGGCTTTCAATCCACACCCCTTCCCGACCGCGGTCGGTTTCCGCCAAGGCCACCGACACCCGCTCCGAGCGGGAGGTGGGCACGTTCCTTCCCACATAGTCGGGGCGGATGGGAAGTTGGCGGTGCCCCCGGTCCACCAGCACCGCCAAGCGCACCGCCGCCGGACGGCCGTGGTCGTTGAGGGCGTCCAATGCGGAGCGCACGGTGCGTCCCGTATACAGCACATCGTCCACCAGGATCACACGGCGGCCGGTGATGTCCCCGGGGAGAAAGGTGCGGGCCAACTCGGCCATCGGGCGCCGGGCCAGGTCGTCCCGGTGCAGGCCGATGTCCAACTCCCCCACCGGCGGGCGGGAGCCGCGCAACTCCCGGATGACCGTCGCCATTCGCCCCGCCAGGGGCGCCCCCCGGGTGTGGAGGCCTATTAACAGAAGGGACTTGGGATGGTCGTCCCCTTCCAGGATTTCGTGGGACAGCCGCCGCACCGCCCGATTAATATCCCCGGCGGTCATCACCTGCGGCATTCGGCCTCCGGGAACGGCGCGGCGGAGCGAACCGAAGGGATGGGAACGGCGGGCGGGGTCCGTCCGCGGGACAGGCGCATTATCTTCTCCTTTTCGGCCTCGCCGGACCGGATTAAAGGCGGCTCCCCCACTTTAGCGCCCGGTCGCGACCGGCTCTATGTCATCCCCGGTTTTTCCACCCGCCCGGAGGGGGAGGCGGCGGGCAGGTGGGCGGCCAGGACGCCGTTGATGTACGCCCCGCTGTCGGCGGTGGAATAGCGTTTGGCCAACTCGATCGCTTCGTTCAACGTCACCGCGGGGGGCGTGTTCTCGTAGCGCAACTCGTACAAACCCAGGCGCAAAATGGCCCGGTCCACGGCCGCCATCCGGCGCACCGCCCAATGATCGGAGGCTTGCTCCAAGGCCCGGTCCAGCTCCGGCAGACGGGACCACACCCCCTCCACGTAGCGGCGGGCCCGGCTTCCCAACCCGGTCGTGTCCGGGACCGCCAAGTTGCGCAGATCCGCCTCGTACAGGGACTGCACCGCCTGCGCCCGCGGCTCGGAGGAGATCACACCCGGGTGATGTAGGCGCCGGAGCGGGTGTCCACCTTGATCACATCCCCCGCTTCCACGAACAGGGGGGCCTGCACCAGCAACCCGGTCTGCAGGGTGACCCCTTTGGTCGCCCCCGACACCCGATCCCCTTTCACCCCCGGTTCCGCCTCCGTCACCTCCAACTCCACCGCCGCCGGCAACTCCACCCCCAGGGCCCGCCCTTTGAACAGCCGCAACACGACGGCGGCCCCCTCCGCCAGGAAGGGCCGGGCCTCCCCCACTTCCTCCGGCGACAAGGCCTGTTGCGAGTAATCCTCCAGATTCATGAAATGACAGCCCAGATCGTCCTCGTACAGGAACTGGTGGTTGCGCCGCTCCACCATGGCTTGCGGAACGTTCTCGTCCGCCCGGAAAGTCCGGTCCACCACCGCCCCCGAATTCAGGTTGCGCAGTTTCATGCGCACGAACGCCCGGCCTTTGCCCGGCTTCACATGCTGATGCTCCAGAATCTGAAACAAGCCGTCGGACAGCTCCAGGGCCATTCCCGTTTTGACGTCGTTGGTGGAAACCATGCCGTCATATTAGAGCGGCTTCGGCGGACGCCCTATCCCACCCCCACCGCCGCCAAGCCCAAGTCGACTTCCTCCGGCTCCACATGCTCCACCACCGGGTCGCCGATTCCCCTAAGCAGAACCATCCGCAGGCCATGCGCCGTCCGTTTTTTGTCCCGGGAAATCAGGGTCATCACCTTTTCCCGGTCCACCGGCGGGGCCTGCGTCGGCAACCCCAACTTTTGCAGAGGACCCAGCACCAGCATGGGATCGAACCCGTAGCGGCGGGCGGAAACTTCCGCCGCGGCCGCCATCCCCACCGCCACCGCCAACCCGTGCGGCATTCCGCACGCCGCCTCCACCCCGTGCCCGATGGTGTGGCCGAAGTTGAGGATGGCCCGGCGCCCCGCCTCCCGGAAGTCGCCGGCCACCACCTCCGCCTTCACCGCTACCGCCCTCCGCACCACCTCCCCCAACGGGGCCCGCAACCCGCAGCGGTCGAACAGCTCCGCCAAACGGGGGTCGGCGATGAAACCGGCCTTGACCGCCTCCGCCGCCCCTTCCCGCAGCAACTCCTCCGGCAGCTCCTCCAAAATGCGCAGGCTGACGGCCACCCGGGAGGGATGCCAGAAAGCCCCCACCAGGTTCTTGCCCGCCACGTTCACCCCCGTTTTGCCGCCGATGGCCGCATCCACCGCCGCCAGCAAAGTGGTGGGAACCAAAACGCATTCCACTCCCCGCAACCAGGTGGCGGCCACGAACCCGGCCAGGTCGGTGGCCGCCCCCCCGCCTACGCCCACGATGACATCGTCCCGTCCCAGGTTGGCCTCCGCCAAGCGCTGGTAGGCCATCTCCGCCGTGCGCACCGTCTTGGCCGCCTCCCGGTCGGGCAACGTCAGGGAAACGGACACCTCCGTCCCCTGCCCCCGCAACAGTTCTTTGACATGACCCGCCGCCGCCCGCGCCCCCGGCTGGGTGAGCACCGCCGCCGCCCGGCGCCGCTCCGAGGGGGGGAGCAGGGGGCGGGGGAGGCTCCGTCCGATCAGTATCTCCGAGGAGTCCCCCGCCGTCAGGCGGGCGCATTCGCCGACCTGCGCCGCCGTCTCCTGCGCGGGGCCGCGCGCGTCGATCGCGTAATGGGCGGCCGCCTGGTAGCAGGGACGGCGTTCGGCCAGCAACTCCCCCAGCCTGGATTCCGCTTCCCGGCCCTCCAGCAGGGGCCGGCCGCCCTCCGCCCGTTCCGCCAGAACCGAAACCGGAGCGTCCAGCCACGCCACCGCCCCCGACCCCCGCATGGCCGCCCGGTTGTCCTGGTCCAGAACCGACCCCCCGCCGGTGGAAATCACCGCCCCCGTCTCCGCCTCCGCCGCCAGCCGGGCGATCACCTCCCGTTCCAGCCCCCGGAAAAACCCCTCCCCGCGCTCGGCGAAAATCTCGGGGATGGAACGGCCCGCCCGTTCCTCGAGCAGGCGGTCCGCATCCCAATGGGGCGTCCCCCGGGCGGCGGCGACCAGCTTCCCGACGGTGGTTTTGCCGGACCCCATCATCCCGATGAGCCACAAGTGCCCCATCAGATAATCAGAATTCGGCCAGCCGGGCCCGATAGGCTTCCACGCCGGCCGTAAAATCGCCCAACGTATCCCCTCCGAACTTGCGTTGCATCTCCTGGGCCAGCACGATGGCCGTCATCTGCTCGGCCACCACCCCGGCGGCGGGCACCGCGCACACATCCGACCGCTCCCGAAAGGCGGTTTCCGGTTGTTTGGTGACCACGTCCACGGTGCGCAAGGGGCGCATCACCGTGGAAATGGGTTTCATCGCCACCCGCACCCGCAAGGTCCCGCCGGTGGACATTCCCCCCTCGGTCCCCCCCGCCCGGTCGGTGGGACGGGTGAACCCGCCGTCTTCGTAGAAGATTTCGTCATGGGCCTCCGAGCCGCGTCGGCGGGCGGTTTCCAATCCGTCGCCCACCTCCACCGCCTTCATGGCCTGGATGGACATCAAAGCCCCGGCCAGCCGGGCGTCCAGCCGCCGTTCCCAATGCACGTGGGAGCCGATCCCGGGGGGCAGGCCGTAGGCGAGCACCTCCGCCACCCCGCCCAGGGTGTCCCGGTCGGCGGCGGCCCGTTCGATCTCGGCCACCATCGCCGCCTCCGACCCGGAGCCGAAAGCCCGCACCGGGGAGGCGTCGATGGCGGGCAGGTCGCCGGGGACGGGCAACGCCTCTTCTTGGGATTGGGCGCGCCCGATGGCCACTATGTGGCTCAGCACGGACACCCCGGCCGCCTCCAACAGGCGCTTGGCCAGATAGCCGGCCGCGGTGCGGGCGGCGGTCTCCCGGGCGGAGGCCCGCTCCAGGATGTTGCGGGCGTCCTTGGTATCGTATTTGAGCATTCCCGTCAGATCGGCGTGCCCGGGGCGGGGGGTGGTCATCAAGCGGCGCGGCTCCCCCGGATCGGGGGACATTTCCTCCGACCAGCGGGGCCATTCCGTGTTGCGAATCAAAATCGCCACCGGCGATCCCAAAGTGCGTCCGTGCCGCACCCCGGCCAGGATCTCCAACTCGTCCTGTTCGATTTTCATCCGGTTGCCCCGCCCGAACCCCAGCCGGCGCCGGGCCAGTTCCGCGGCCAGTCCCTCCCGATCGCAGGGCATGCCGGCGGGGAGGCCCTCCACGATGGTGGTCAGGGCCGGACCGTGCGATTCGCCGGCGGTGAGAAAACGAAGCATGCGCCGATGTTAGAACCCGCCGGGGACAAAACCGGTCATACCGGAACTCCCCGCTTCGGAAATGTAGGGAGCGAACGCCACCGCCAACCAGGCGGCGGCCACCATAAACGGCCCGAAAGCCAACGCATCGCGGCGGGCGCGGCGGCGGGTGGCCAGCAATATCGCGCCCGCCGCCGCCCCGGCCGCGAAGGCCCCCGCCAGGGACAGGGCCGCCCCCCGCCATCCGAGGTATCCGGTGAACGCCCCCAGCAGGAAGGCCAGTTTCACGTCTCCGTATCCCAAGCCCCCCCGGGAAAGGAGGGCGATGACCAGCATGGCCGCAAAGCATCCCGCTCCGGCGGCCACGGCCTCCCCGAACCGGGCCGCTCCCCCCTCTAGGAGGGATCCGGCCGCCAACAGGAGCAGGCCGATCAGGGTTCCGGGGAGCAAAATCCGGTTGGGCAGACGCATCCGCTCCCAGTCGACGACCGCCAAGGCCAGGGTTACGGAAACGAACCACAGGTAGGCGGGCAGAACCGGAGTGATCCCCACCGCGGGCACGGCGGCCCCCCATAACCCGCCGCAGGCGATTTCCAGCAACGGATACCGGAGCGGAACCCGCCCTCGGCACTGCGGGCACCGCCCCCGGCGGGCCGCCCACCATCCCACCGGAACCCAATCCCATCCCCCCGCCGGCCCGCAAAAGGCAAAAGGCCCGGCCGCCCGTTTCCCGCCGTCCGTCCGGTCGGCCCACCGCAACAGTGGCCGGGCGGCCAGCAACCCGCCAGCGACGGCCGCCATCGCCCACCATGTCATGCTCATCGCCCCTCCCCCGCCCAAACATCCCCGACCCGAACATCTCCCGGCGACCAAACGAAAACCGGCCCCCGCCTCCCCATAGCCGCAACCGAACTGCGCCCGCAACTCATCTTAAAGCCCGACCTCTCCCCGGCGCCCGAACCCGCCCCCGGCAAGCAAACGCCGCCGCACTACCGACCGAAAGCATTTCACAACCCCGACGATAACCGATCCCCGCCGCTACCCGAACCCCCGCCGCCCAACCCAACCGGTTGTCCCGACCCCGACACCCTCGACCTAAAACGGCACACCAGGTTGCCCAAACCCGAACCACGCCGCAAACCGCGCCCTCACGCAAACCCCCACCCGTCAAACTGTCAACAACGTCCTGGCCATCTACACCTAGATAAGCCCCGGGCCGGAGCCGGGCGACCTGCCGGGCTGGGAGCGCATCATCTCAGTAACCGTGCCGGGGTAGCCCGGCGAGGGGGTCCGAACCTCCGGGTCGAGGGTGCGACAATGGGGGCATCGAACATGAGGCACCCCGCCAGGCGCCCCACGGAAAGGAAATCACGATGAAGATACGCATTACTTTGGCCGCCGTGTTGTGCGCGGCCCTGGCCGCTCCGGTTGTGGCCTCCAACGTCTCCGGGTTCTCGGATGTGGCCGACAAGCACGCCCACGCCGTGGACTACGTCAACCAGCGGGGCATACTGCCCCCCGATCCCCGGGCGACGGGAGGCAAGTACGGGGCGCGGCTCCGAGTGGACGCCGACGAGATAGCCCAGGCCATCCGCAAGATAGGCGACACCGAAGCTGGCGGTTACATCCGCCGGGAGGAGATGGCGTCGTTCATGCTGGCCGGGATAAAGAAACTTCGGGAGCTGAGGTCTCCGGCCGCTACGACCACCACCCACCCGCCGACCACCCCGACCGCGCCGCCGCGCACGCAAAGCAGGGCCTGGCGGGGGACTTGCGAAGAGCTATGGGCGTACACCGTCTCCATCTCTTACGACGAGTACGGTTTCCGCGACGACTACGACTTCACCCCCGACCAGTGGTCGCCGGAACGGGAATTCGGGTCGCCGATATTCGCTGGCAACGAAGACATCATCCGGGTCACCGGTTGGTACAAAAGGTTCGTCACCGACACCGTGTTCCAGTGTCAGGGCGACGCCAAGCTCAACAACGGGTTGAAGAAAAAGTACGTCGTTAGGGCGATCGTGGACGCCGACGGGGATGCCTTCTACAACTATGTGTTCCCCACCGGCGGGCAGATAAGTTGCCGGGAGGCGGAGCGGAGCGACGTTGACTGGAACGTAGCCAACTACAACTTCGTGTTCCTGTACTCCCAGCGGCGGGACGCCGACCGGGATCGCCTGATGTGCGAGGACATCCTCCCCGAAGACGACTTGATACGTGTGGGCGACGCCCCGCCGGGCGGGGTGGCTCTCTAACGGCCAGCGAGGGGTACAAGTACCCGGGCGGAGGGTAACGGCCCGCAACCCGGGGGCGCAACCTGATTTCTCCGGGCCTCCCGCACTGGCGGGCGGGCGGCCCCACCTCATGGCCGGGGAGGGGGCGGTTGGCCTTTCTGGACCGCCCCCGTTCCCCGGCTATCCAGCCCCGCCGGGCTGCATCCCGTTTCCGGGCCCTCTTTTTTGGCGGCCGCCGACGGCTGTAGATATCGCCCTCAGGCCTCTTTTTTACCGAGGGCGAAATATGGGGAAATATCCCCGATTTGCCCCGATGCGTCGCAGAATGCTCCGCCGCAAAACGGCAACGCCCTGGCCCCCGCCGGAGGGCTGGCGACCAAAAGAGGCGCACAGCGGCGTTCTGCGGCGATTATGAAGACCTAGCCGCCGACCAAACCAGACTGGTGAACCGCCTCCGGGAATCTCTGCTCGGCCTAAGCCCCGCCCTGGAACGAACCCTCGGCTCCCGCCTAGCCTGCCGCGACGTCCTCGACGCCCTCCGCAAATACCCCACCCCCGACCTGATGCGGCGAGCAAGCCGGGCCCGGCTCCGAAACCTAGTTGTACCCGGCCAGTAGGTTGGTTACAGTCTGGAGGTTGGTGGTTGTCCTCCGAGGTTGCTGTGGGGTCGGTGGTTATTGTAGTAGTGGACCCAGTCGGTGAGGGCTTGGTCGCGGGTTTGGTTGTCGTAGTAGGCCTGCTGGTAGGCCCATTCTTGTTTGAGGGTTCGGTTGTAGCATTCGACTTTGCCGTTCTGCCAAGGGCAGTGTGGTTGATGGTGATGTGCTTGATCCCGAGGTCTTCACCTAAGCAAAATTGTTACCAACGTCCTGGCATGGTACAACTAGAGCTAGGGACGGGAGTCGGCTAGGGCTTGCAACAACACCGGGGCGGGAACCGTTATCCCCGTCCAGATGCGGAAGCCGGATACGGCTTGGCCGACCAGCATCATCTCCCCGGTCGCCACCGGGCGGCCCGCTTCCCGCATGTTGCGCATAGCCGGAGTGGGACCGTGTCCGTAGTTCATCTCGAATAAACCCGCCGCCTCCTCCAACACTTCTTCCGGCAGGGACTCGCCCGCCAGGCCCAGCGGGGTGGCGTTCACCACCACCGCCCCCGGAACGGGCCGTCCCCACTCGGCGACTCCCACCCCCTCCACCGGGCCCTCGGCCAGCGCGGCGGCCGCCTGCGGGCGGCGGGCCGCCACCCACAGCTCCCGCCCCTCCAAGGCCAGCAGGGCCGCCGCGGCCGCCCCGCCCGCACCCAGCACCAGCGCCGGGGCGTCGTCCGGCAGGCGGGCGTCTTCCCAGGCGAAAGTCACCCCGTCCGGGTCGGTGGTGTGGCCGTGCACCAACCCGTCCCTCCGCCACAGGGTGTTGGCCACGCCGCACCGCTCCGCCTGCGGGGTGAGGCGGTCGCATAACTCCGCCGCCAGGCGTTTGTGGGGCATGGTCACGTTGGCCCCGTCCAAGCGGCCGTCCCGTATTTGGGCCGCCCCCTCCCGCATCCCGTCCCCGTCCACCCGGCGCCGGCCGTAGGAACCGGCAATTCCGGCGTGGCGCAGGGCGGCCTCCATTATCACCGGGGACAGGGAATGTTCCACCGGGTCGCCGAAAATCAGCAGTTTCACTGTCCGATCCCCCGCGCTTGCGCGTCCGCCTTGGCCCGCAGGAACTCCCCGTATTCGGCGAAAAAGGAATGCGAGCCGTCCTCGGAAGTGAGCACGTAATAAATGAAGTCGGTGTCGGCGGGGGCGGCCGCCGCCTGCAAGGAACGAAAACTGAAGTTGCCGATGGGAGTGGGCGGCAACCCGGATGTCTGGTACGTGTTGTACGGAGAGTCGGTTTCCAGGTCGGCCAGGCTGGGGGATGCCCCCCGGGTTCCCAAAGCGTACAACACGGTGGCGTCGATCTGCAGCGGCATCCCGTCCCGCAGGCGGTTGTATACGACGCTGGCGATCAGCGGACGGTCGGCGTCCACCCCCGCCTCCGACTCGATGATGGAGGCGATCACCATCCCCTCGTAAACGGAGCGCCCCCCTTCCTCCAACTGCGTCCAGTCCACCTGCCCCGCCCGGCGACCGGTTTCGTCGGCCAGCCGCTGCAGGATGCGGACCGGGCCGTCATCGGAGAAAAACTCGTAGGTTTCGGGAAACAACAGGCCCTCCCAGGCGGTCAGCCCCTCCGCCCCCGGCGCCGTAAAGGGGGAGTTCACCTGCCCGCCGGTAAGGGCGGCGGACAACTCGCCCGCGGTGAAGCGGGTCTGGGCGGCGATGTCGTCCAAAGCCTCCCCGATGCGCCTCCCCTCCACCAGGGTCAGCCGGAACGTGCTGATATTGGGTCCCTCCAGCAGGACGTCCACGATCTCGTTCAAGTCGGTTCCCGCCACCAGCTCGTACTGCCCGGCTTGCAGGTTGGCCTGCACCCCCCGGGAGCGCACCACCGCCTCGAAATCGTTGGCGGAGGAAATCACCCCCTGGCCGGCCAGGATGGAGGCGATGCCCCGGGAGGAGGTTCCGGGGGGGACGACCAGGTTCACCACCCGCCCCTCCTCGATTTCCGTCTCCTGGCTCTGGTCGTCCCCCAGTCCGCCCAGGCCTGCGATCCAATCCCCCACCGTGCGGGCCCCCGCGGCCAGGACGGCCACCGCCACCACCCCCACCGCCGCCGCCACCAACACTCCCCGCCACCCGCGACCGGGCGGCTCCCGATCGCCGCGGTCGAAGTGGAGATGGTCTTCGGGCGGCTCGTAACTCACCAGGCCTCTTTCCGTCCCCGCCGGTTCAGGCAACCCCGCAACACCACCGCCCCCGCCCCGCCAAACCCGACGCGTCCACTCCAGGCAACCCCGCAACATCAACCACGGCCGTACCCGCTAATTTCGACGCGTCCACCGACCCCCACCGATCCAAGCAGTCCCGCAACATCACCACCGCCCCTCCGCTAAATCCGACACGTCCACTGATCCCCGCCGCTCCAGGCAACCCCGCAACCCCGCAACCCGCCGCCCCCGCCAATTTCAACGCGTCCACCGACCCCCGCCGCTCCAAAGCAACCCGCAACATCACCGCCGCCCCGCCAAACCCGACGCCCGCCGATCCAAGCAACCCCGCAACCCCGCAACCCGCCGCCCCCGCCAATTTCAACGCGTCCACCGACCCCCGCCGGTCCAGGCAACCCCGCAACATCACCGCCGCCCCGCCAAACCCGACGCCCGCCGATCCAGGCAACCCCGCAACCCCGCAACCCGCCGCCTCCGCCAATTTCAACGCGTCCACCGACCCCCGCCGGTCCAGGCAACCCCGCAACATCACCGCCGCCCCGCCAAACCCGACGCCCGCCGATCCAGGTAGCCCTGCAGCATCACCGCGGCCGCTACCTTGTCCACCGACCCCCGCCGCCGGGCCCGCTTTGCTCCGGAGGCGGCCAAGGCCCCCTCGGCGATGCGGGTGGTGAACCGCTCATCGTAAAACTCGACCGTTACCTCCAAAGCCTTCTCCACTTCCGCGGCGAACCGGCGCGCCGCCGCCGCCGACTGATGTTCGGATCCGTCCAGGGAAACCGGCAACCCCACCACTACCGCCTCCGCCCCGTACTCCTCCATTATCTCCGCCAAACGCTCCAGCAGGCGGGGATGGCGGCGGGGAATGACCTCCACCGGCCCGGCGGTCACGCCCAAGCCGTCGGAAACCGCCACCCCCACCCGGGCCGTCCCGTAATCCAGTCCCATAACCCGGCGGGGGGCGGGGAGCGGGGAGCTCATAAATCGGACAGCCGGCGGACGACCTCGTCCCGGATCGCCTCCAGGGCCTCCGCCATTTTCTCCCCGTGCGGGCCGCCCGCCTGCGACAGTTCCGGGTCGCGGCTTCCCCCGCCCCCCAAGACCCGCGCCCCCGGTTGCGCCAGCTCGGCGGCGGACACCCCCGCCTCCACCAAGTCTTTGGAAACCAGGGCCGCCAACCCGCCTTTGCCTCCGTTTTGCGCCCCCAGGACCACCACCCCGCTTCCCAGGCGGTCCCGCACTCCGGCGGCCACCGCCCGCAGGGAATCGGGGGGTTGCTCCTCCAACCCGGCCACCACCCAGGACCTTCCGTTGGTGGTCCGGGCCCGCCCGGCCAACTCCGCCGCCCGTTGCGAACGTCCCGATTGGGCCTGCTCCTTCAGCCGGGAGGCCATCTCCTCGGCCCGCTCGGCCAAGGCCCGCACCCGCTCCGGAACTTCGGAGAGGCCCGCCCCCAACGTCCGCCCGGCGGCGGCCAAATCGTCCCGCAGGGCATGCAGATAGCGGTAGGCGGACATTCCGGTCAGGGCTTCCATGCGGCGCAGGTTGGAGCCGATGGAGGACTCGGAGGTGACCAGCAACGGGCCCACCTCGCCGCACGCCCCCACATGGGTGCCCCCGCAAAACTCCACCGAAAAGTCCCCCACCGTTACCACCCGCACCCGCTCCCCGTACTTGTCCCCGAAGAAAGCCAGGGCCCCCATCTCCTCGGCCCGGTCTTTGCTGGTTTCCAGGGTGGACACGCGGTGATTGTCCATTATGCGGCTGTTCACCTCGTCCTCCACCTCCCGCACCTGCCCGGGGGACAGGGCCGCAAAGTGGTTGAAGTCGAACCGCAAACGCCCGTCCTCCACCAGCGAGCCGGCCTGGTGGACATGTTCGCCGATGGCCTCCCGCAACGCCCAGTGCAACAGGTGGGTTCCGGTATGGGCCTTGCGGATGCGGTCCCGGCGGGGGGCGTCGATCCGGGCCTCCACCTCCTGCCCGACCGCCAGGCCGCCGGCGGCGGCCCGTCCCCGATGGCCGTGCAAAGCGGGAACGGTCGCCTGCGTGTCGGACACGGCGAAAGACGCCCCCTCCCCTTCCAGCCGGCCGCGGTCGCCCACCTGTCCCCCCGCTTCGGCGTAGAAGGGCGACCGGTCCAGGAAAACCTCCGCTTCCCGGCCCTCCGGGACCGAGGACACCGGCTCCCCCTCCGCCAGTATGGCCAGCACCCGGGCCCCGGCGCGCTCCCGCTCGTAGCCCACGAACCCGGTGGGACCGATTTCGTCCAGCACCCGCAGGTAGATCTCGGTGCGGGCGGCGGCCGCTCCTCCCTTCCAGGCGGATTTGGCCCGCGCCCGTTGTTTGGACATTTCCTCGGCGAAGCCGTCCACGTCCACCCCCCGTCCCCGCTCGGCGGCCATCTCCTCGGTGAGGTGAATCGGAAACCCGTAGGTGTCGTGCAACCGGAAGGCTTCCGCTCCGTCCAGCAAACCGCCTTCCGGGACCAGGGACAGGGCCTCCTCCAACCGCCCCGCCCCGGCGGACAGGGTGCGCCGGAACCGTCCCTCCTCCCGTTCCGTCACTTCCAGGATGAAATCCAGGTTGGAAGTCAACTCCGGATAGGCCTCGGCCATCACCCCGGCGGTGGTTTCCGCCAAGGCGGGCATGATCATCCCCTCCCCTCCCAGGCGCCAGGCGTTGCGCACCGCCCGCCGGAGCAGGCGGCGCACGATGTATCCCCGGCCTTCGTTGGCGGGGGTGACCCGATCCCCGATCAGGAAGGTGGCGGCGCGGGCATGGTCGGCCACCATCCGCAGGGCGGCGTCGGTTTCCTCCGCCTCCCCGTAGGAAACCCCCAGCGCCTCCCCGGCCCGGCGCACCACGGCCCACACCGCATCCACCTCGAACACGTCTTTTTTGTCCTGCAGCACCATGGCCAGCCGTTCCAGGCCGGTGCCGGTGTCGATGCTTTTGGCGGGGAGGTCGCCCACCACCCGATAGGGCTCGTCCTGGATGTTCTGCATGAACACCAGGTTCCACAACTCCACGTAACGTTCCTCGCCGCCTCCGAGGGGGCCGCCCTCCGGCCCGTAATCGGGGCCGCGGTCGATGAAAATCTCGGAGGCGGGACCGCACGGGCCGGCCACCCCCATCTGCCAGAAGTTGTCCCGGCCGCCCCGTTGCAGGCGTTCGGGGGGGACGCCGATCCCGTCCAGCCAGATCCCGGACGCTTCGTCGTCGGTTTCGTAGACGGTGAACCACAGGCGGTCCGGGTCCACCCCCAGCGGGCCGGTGATGAAATCGTAGGAGAAGCGGATGGCCTGTTCCTTGAAGTAGTCGCCGAAGGAAAAGTTGCCCAGCATTTCGAACATCGTCAGATGGCGGGTGGTGCTTCCGATCAGGTCGATGTCCACGGTGCGCACGCATTTCTGAATGCTCACCGCCCGCGGCCAGGGGGCGGGCTCCTCCCCCAGGAAATAGGGTTTGAAAGGCACCATTCCCGCCCCGGTGAGCAACAACGTCGGGTCGGTGGGGATGAGCGAAGCCGACGGGCGGGGTGTGTGTCCCCGCTCGGCGAAGAAGTCCACAAACGAGCGTCGGATGTCTCCGGTGAGCATAGCCCGGTCCAGGTTAGCCCGGCGCCCTTGTTTAACCCGGCTCCCCGGAGGGCGCGGCGGGGGGCGGGAGGCGGGGCGGGCGTCCCAGCCGGGCGTCCCAATCGGCCAGCCGCCGGGCCGTTTCCGCCTCCTCCCCCTGGGCGGTGGGACGGAACAGGACCATCCCCCGCGCCGCCTCCGGCAGATAGGCCTGCTCCGCCAAATGGTCCGGGTAGTCGTGCGGGTTCCGGTAACCGGGGACCCGTCCGTCCACCGCCGCGCCGACCAGCCGCCCGCCGGTGGAGCGCAAATGGGCGGGAACCACCGCCTGCGGGGTGTCGGACACCGCCTTGCGGGCGGCCGCCATCCCCGTTTTGACCGAATCCGATTTGGGGGAGACGGCCAGGAACAGGGCCGCTTGCGACAGGTTGAAGGCCGCCTCCGGCAACCCTGCGTAAGCCAGGGCGTGGGCGGCGGCCACCGCCTGGGGCAGGGCCTGCGGCCGGGCCAAACCCACGTCCTCGGAGGCGAAGATCACCATGCGCCGGGCGATGAACTCCGGGTCCTCCCCCGCCTCCAACATGGTGTGCAGCCAGTAGAGGGCGGCGTCCGGGTCGGAACCTCGCAAGGACTTGATGAAAGCGGAAATCACGTCGTAATGGCGATCACCTTTTTTGTCGTAGCGGATGATGCGCTTCTGCAGGGCCTCCTCCACATCCGGCACGGTTATGTCGTCCCGCCCGGCCCCCGTGGCCACCAGCGCCGCCACTTCCAACACGTTCAGGGCCAGGCGGGCGTCCCCCCCGGCCCGCTCCGCCAGGGAAAAGCGCGCCTCTGGTTCCATGGTGAAAGAGGGGCCGCCGGCGGCGGACAAGCCGTAATCCATGTCGGCCAGGGCCCGGTCCAGCAACTCTCCCAAATCGCCGGGGAGGAGGGGTTCGGTGCGGAACAGTGCGCTGCGGCTGATCAACGGGGAGTTCACCTCGTAAAACGGGTTCTCGGTGGTGGCCCCCACCAGGATCACCGTTCCGTCCTCCACCGCCGGGAGCAGGGCGTCCTGCTGGGCTTTGTTAAAACGGTGGATTTCGTCCAGGAACAGCACCGTGCGCCCCGCGTCCTCCTCCAGGCGCCGCCGGGCCCGGTCCAGAACCTCCCGTACGTCTTTCACGCCGTGGGCGGAGGCGGACAGCTGCGCGAAGTCGGCCTCGGTTTCGGAGGCCGTCAGCCGGGCCAGGGTGGTCTTGCCGGTCCCCGGCGGACCGAACAGGATCATCGACACCGGTCGTCCCGTTTCCACCATGGTGCGGAAAGCCGCCCCGGGGGACAGCAGGGCGGGCTGGCCCGCCACTTCGTCCAGGGTGCGGGGACGCATCCGGTCCGCCAGCGGGGCCGCCCGGCGGCGGCGCATCTCCCCCGCGCCGCCCCAGAAGCCGGACTGGCCGCCGATCACCCACCCCCGTCGGAGTCGGCCTCCAGAGCGCGGCGGGCGGCGGCGGACAGGTCCAGACCCAACTCCCGCAACTGGGCGTCGGGCACGGCGGTCGGAGCGCCGGTGAGCGGGTCCGCCCCGGTCTGGGTTTTGGGGAAGGGAATCACCTCCCGGATTCCGGACTCGTTGCGCAGGATGGCCACCAGTCGGTCGATGCCGATCGCGAACCCGGCGTGGGGCGGGGTTCCGTAACGCAGGGCCTCCAAAAACCATCCGAACCGGGTTTCCGCCTCCTGCGGGGAGACGCCCAGTATGTCGAACACGGCCCGTTGCGTGTCCGGGTCGTGGATGCGGACCGACCCCGACCCCAACTCGGACCCGTTCAGCACCAGGTCGTAGGCCTGCGCCGCGGCCTGCAACGGGCGCTCCCGCATTTCCTCCACCGAGGCCGGGGCGGTGAAAGGGTGGTGGGAGGGAACCGGAACGCCCTCCCCTCCCTCCTCGAACATCGGGAAATCCACCACCCACAGCAAGGCCAGGCGGTCGTGGCCGGCGGGACGGCCCAAGTCCAGGCGAATGGTCCCCAGAACCTCCCCCGCCCTTTCCGGGGCGTCGGCCGCCAGGGCCAGGACGTCCCCCGGCCGGGCCTGCAAGGTTTGGACGATCCCGGCGATTTCGGCGGCGGAGAGGAACTTGGCCACCGGGGAACGCAGGCCGCCGTCCGCCTCCGCCACGGCCCACACCAGCCCGGCCGCCCCCAGCTCCCGGGCCCGGTCGATCAACCCGTCCAGCTCCGCCCGGGACATTTCCCGGGGGCCCAGGTTGATTCCCCGCACCGCGCCCCCGGCCGCCAACGCGCCCGCGAAGCCCCGGAAGGCGGTGTCCGCGAACACCCCGGTCAGGTCGGCGATCTCCATTCCGAAGCGCAGATCGGGTTTGTCGGTGCCGTAACGGTCCAGCGCCTCCTGATAGGTGAGGCGGGGCAGGGGCAGGGCGATTTCCTCTCCCCGTTGCCTGCGGATCACCTCCGCCATCACCTGTTCCACGGCCTCCAGCACCCCCTCCCTCCCCCAGAAGGAGCCTTCCATATCCAGTTGCGTGAACTCCGCCTGCCGGTCGGCCCGGGTGTCCTCGTCCCGGTAGCAACGGGCGATCTGGTAGTAACGTTCCACGCCGGAGATCATCAACAACTGCTTGAAAAGTTGCGGGCTTTGCGGGAGGGCGTAGCAACGACCGGGCCGGTAGCGGCTGGGAACCAGGAAATCGCGGGCCCCCTCCGGGGTGGAGTTGACGAGGGTGGGGGTTTCCACATCCAGGAAACCCAGCCCGTCCAGGGTTTCCCGGATGGCCCGGATCACCCCGCTGCGGGCCCGCAGGTTGGCGGCCATGCGGGGACGGCGCAAATCCAGGTAACGATGCCGCAGGCGGAGGGACTCCTCGGCGGTGATGCGATCCTCGATCATAAAGGGGAGGGGGTCGGCGGGCCCCAAAACGGTCACTTCGTCCGCGTCCACCTCCACCTCCCCGGTTTCCAAATCCGGGTTTTCGCTCCCCTCCGGGCGGCGGCGCAGGACTCCGGACACGGAAACGCAGTATTCCATCTTCAGCCCCGCCGCCTGCGGAACCCGCTCCGGGTCCACCCGCGCCTGCACCAGACCGCCGGCGTCCCGCAGATCGAAGAACAGGACGCCGCCCAGGTCGCGCACCCGCGCAGCCCAGCCGGCCAGCCGCACCCGCTCCCCGACCAGTTGCGGGGTCATCTGCGCCGCGCGATGGGTGCGGTAGGGGTTCACGGCGCCGCACGCCCCGAAGTGCGGGCCCAGGAGGCCAGGTCGCCGGCGGGCATGGTGCGCTCGTCCCCGGAACTGAGGTCCTTCACCTTGACCATTCCCTCCTCCCATTCCGCTCCGATAATGGCGGCCGCCGCCGCGTCCCGCCGGTCGGCGGCCCGAAACTGGGCTTTCACCGGCCGCTGCCCGGCGGTCAGGTCGCACCGCACCCCGGCCGCCCGCAGGCGGCGGGCGTAGTCCTGGGCGATGGCCCGCAACCCGGGGTCGGCCACCACTAGGAACACGTCCAGGGCCCGGGCGGCCGGGCGGTCGCCCAGGGCGGCCAGGATGCGGTCCAATCCCAGGGCCAGCCCTACCCCGGGCAGGGGGCCCCCGCCCAGCAGGGCGGACAGGCCGTCGTAGCGCCCGCCGCCTCCCACCGCTTTCTGGGCGGCTTGATAAGCGGCCGGTTCGTATTCGAACACGGTGCGGTTGTAGTAGTCCAGGCCCCGCACCAGGCGCGGCTCCTCCCGGTAGGCGATGCCCCGCTCCTCCAAGCCCTCTTTCAGCAGAAGGTAGTGGGCGGCGGTTTCCGCTCCCAGAAAATCCACCGGGGCGGGGGCGTCGGCGGTCGCCTCCCGGTCGGCTTTGGAATCCAGGGCCCGCAACGGATTGGAATCTATGCGCTGCCGGACATCGGGCGAGAGCAGGTTGCGCCGTTCGTTCAGCCAATCGGCCAAAACCCGGCGGTAACGTTCCCGGTCGGGTGGGTCGCCGATGGAATTGAGCAGGATTTCCACATCCGCCAGGCCGCATTCCAGCAGGTACCGGTAGCCGATTTCGATTACCTCCAAGTCGGCTTCCACATCGGAGGTCCCCAGATATTCCACCCCCAGTTGCCAGAACTGGCGGCGACGGCCCTCCTGCGGCCGTTCGTGGCGGAACATGGGACCCGAGTAGGCCCCTTTGAACTCGCCGGCCCGTCCCGCCTGCAGGTAGGCCCGCACCACTCCGGCCGTGTTCTCGGGACGCAGGGTGAGACGGCGGCCTTTGCGGTCCTGAAAGGTGTACATCTGCTTCTCCACCACCTCGGTGTGCTCCCCCACCCCCCGGGCGAACAGTTCGGCGCTTTCGAAGACGGGGGTGGAAACCAGCTCGTAGCCGTAGCGTTCGGTAAGCGTGTCCCACACCCGCAACAGCCGCCTCCATATCCGGGATTCGGGGGGCAACAGGTCATCGGTGCCCTTGGGGGCGCGCAGATTCATCGGACGCGCTCCCGGGACAGGCCGAACAGGAAAGGGTTGGTGCGGCGTTCCCGCCCGATGGTGGTGGACGGTCCGTGGCCGGGGAGAACCCGGGTCTCGTCATCCAGGGGCAACACCCGCTTCTCCATGCTGTCCAGCAACGTCTGATAGTCCCCGCCGGGCAGGTCGGTGCGTCCGATGGAGCCCGCGAAGAGCTGATCGCCGGAGAACAGGACGCCCTCGGCGGGGAGGTGGAAGCAACAATGGCCCGGAGTGTGCCCGGGTGTGTGCAGGACTTCGAAGCGCACCCCCGCCACATCCAGGGACAGGCCGTCCCAGAGGGGCTGGTACTGAGCGGGCGGGTCATAGTCGCCGGGGGGGATCTCCCGGAACAGGGCTCGCAACTGGGCTTCGGGATCGCCGGTCAGAAAATCGTCGTCGGGGTGGATGTAGGCGGCTATCCCGCCGGAGGCGGTCAGCCGGCCCGCCCCTCCCACATGGTCCACATGCCCGTGGGTTATCAGCAAGGCCGCCGGGGTCAGGTCGTAGCGGGCCAACAGGTCCAGAACGCCGTCCCCGTCGGGCGGGGCGTACACCACCGCGGCCAAGCCGCCCGACTCGGGGGCGACTACGTAGGCGTTGGTGGCGGCCAACCAGAGTTCGCTTTGTTCGATCAGCATTACCGGTGGAGGTTAGCCGGAGGGTGCGACAAAACCCTCCGCCGCTCCGACGTCCCGCACCGCAAACCCCTCCGGCAGGGCTACCGCCCGGCGCAGGGAACCCGTCTCCCGGTCCAGCAGGCTGACCGAGGATCCGTCCGTGTACAGAACCTCGCCTTCCCCGGACAGCCACACCCGGCCTCCCGTTTCCCGGAAATCGGACGACATTGTCCGGTCGTCCACGGTGACCAAGTGTTCCACAGTCGCCTGCTCCATATTTATCCGATGCAACGACCAGACATCGCCCTCCGCCGGAACGAACATCGCCAGCAAGTCGTCGGAGGCGTGCACAGGGCTGTCCCGAAACGGACCTGTCGTTTTCCAGGAGCCGGGCTCCGGCTTGGGGACCGTGTACAAATACTCTTTGGTTTTCAAATCGGCTACGATGATTTCGTTTATATTATAATCGTATTCTTCGGGCCCCGCCTTATAGCCGGGACCGGTGAAAAACAACCTGACGCTTTCGTAATAGGCGAGAGCGATAAGTTCCCGTTCGCTAACCCCTGCCAACTCCGGGCATACCGAAAGATTAAATCTATTACAACGAATTAGCCGGTTGACCAGCCCGTTTTCCAATATTATTCTTTCGTTCTCGGATAACATTATTAGTTTGTTGTTTACCACCGCCTCCGCAAAATAGGGCTCATCCAGTATTTTGGAGGTAAAACTTTGACCATTTCGTACATAGAATTCGTTAATTAAAGTGGAGTCGGTGTCGCTGGGCCCGCTACGCTGGACGATCCACAGTCTGGTTCCGTCCTGATTGGTGAACGCCTGCGGGTATTGCCAATCAACCGGAAATGTTTTCGGTTCGCTACTTAAATTAGAAAAAAGATAGACGGAACAACCCTGCCCGGATACGGCCACTACTTCGCCGCCCTGAGTAAGCGAGACATCCTCCTGATAGTATTCCAAATCAGAATACAAAAAAGACGGTTGAAAGGTATAGGTAGTCATTGTTTGCCCGTCCAAATCAATAATCATTATCCTGGTCAAGTCCTCGTCAACATTGGTAGCCAAAACCTTGCCGGACAGCGACGGCCCCTCCCACTCCCAAGCCGCCTCCGATATGTCAGGAGGCAATGAAATTGGCTCTTCCTGATCGCAGTCTTCCCTTCGCGAGTTCGGAACAACGGTAGTGGTGGTGGTAGTAGTAGTAGTAGCGTTCGTGCGAGCGACCGTAGAAGAAGAAACCGCTTCCGCAACCGAAGACGGCCCGCCGTCGGTGGCATCGGCAACGTCCTCCGCGGAGGATGGAGCGCAACCTGTTATCAGGACGGTCGCCAACAGCATCGATAACCAACTAAGGCAGGTCCGTTTGCTAAAGAACGTCATAAACATAATATCCATCCAATCGATCCGGTAAAGTCAATAGCGGTATTCTATTACCTGTTTCCCTATCTATTTTATACAAGGTTCTATTGTAAGGAGTGAAGAAAAAATATTGTTGATCGTTTGTTTCGAAAACACGAGGCTTGGAATCGGCAGAACCGGTTCCGGTTCTTAAAAGCCGGTAAGTTTGATCCCGAATGTCAATCACATATTGCGACCAATCGCGCCACCCAGAGCCTTCACCGGTTTCAAATTCCATCAAAAACTTAGGCGAGTAATTAATCCGGACAAAATCTCCCCCCGCTTCTTCGTACAGGGCAGGATCTCCGTACCAGCTACCCGACAGAGGTTTGGGTACCGTGTGTTGTGTCCCCGTTTCGACATTAATAACAACCAGGTCGCCAAAGATTACCTCGGTAACCGGTCCTTGATCGCCAAAGCCTTTCGTAAAGACGCCGGAGGGGTGCGTCGTGGTCCGGGACTCCTCGAGCAAGGCCACGTAGTTGTCATAAACGGCCGCAACATCCGGGCAATCGTCCCGGTCCGGGCAGTCGAAAAGCCGGGCAACGGCGCCGTCTTCTCCCAACATCACCACGCCGGACCTTCCTTTCAGAACCAGGGCATGGGTTAAAACGCCCGCCGGTCGGTAGCGGCCGGTCATTTCCATAGTATTCAAAATATCAGAATCAGTATTGTATAGATTTACAATGGTTTCATAACTTGTAGAGCGAACTACCCATATTTTATCACCCGTTGCATCGGGAACGGCGTACAAGTTATCCCGAACCAGGCTATCGGCTTCCGGTAAATCAAAGATAACCGGCGGGGCATTCAAGTCGGCATCGGGAAACAGATAAACAGCTTGGTTATCGTAGGCGGTAGCCAATATACCACCTCGGGTCGTGAAGGAAACCGACCCGATCCGGACTGGTGCTCTATACCGGGGACACAAATAGTATTTGCCGGTTTGCCCGGCAAAATCGATCACCGCGAACTCTTGCAATACGTTACTGTCAGCCGCAACCAAAATAACCTGACCGGCTCTTACATCCGGCACCTCTAAGGGTCGAATAATGTAGCTGGACGAACCCCGATCGTCACCCACGCAACCAATCTCCCCGACAGGCAAGGCGGACAAAGACTCCCCGCGCGACCGCGAAGTCGCCCACATGGTAAACACGACCCCGGCCAGCGCCAAAATCGCAACCGCCGCCGACGCCACGCGCTTTAAGGCGGCGCTCGCCACCGGGGCATCCCGTGCGGAGGGCGGGCTTCTTTCCATATAGCCGCCTCCCGGATACCGGCGGTCAGGGGCCGGTAGTTCTCAGGCGGACGGCTTCGTAGACGCTGGCTACGTTGCGCATTTGACGGAGAATTCCGTCCACCTGGCCGGGGTCGGACAGCTCCACTTCGTAGCGCAGCACCGCCACCCGGTCCCGGTCGGTGCGGGTGGAGGAGGCCACTATGTTCCCCCCCGCCTCGGAAATGACCCCGGTTACGTCCGCCAAAAGTTTGGGGCGGTCCAGGGCCTCCACCTGAAACCAAACCGTGAAACTGCGCACCCAGTCCGGCACCCACGACACCTCGATCATCCGCTCCGGCCGCTCCCCCAGCCGTTCGATGTTGGCGCAGTCCGCCCGGTGCACCGACACTCCCCGCCCCACGGTCACGAAACCGGTGATGTCGTCCCCCGGCACCGGACTGCAACAGCGGGCGATCCGCACCCACATGTCATCGTATCCCTCGACGATCACCCCCTCCCCGGCCGGACGCAGGGCGGGGCGGGGGGGACGCGCCACCGGCTCCAGATCCAGATCCTCCGGCCCCTCCGCCAGGCGCCGCATGCGGGCGGCGACCGTCAGCGGCGACACCCCCCCGTCCCCCACCGCCACATGCATAGCGTCCGCATCGGCGTAGCCCAAGGCGGCGGCGGTTTGCGTCAGGAGCCCGGCCCGCTCCCCGGCCGGGACGGTCACCCGCTCCCGGCGCAGGGCGTCCTTGACCCGCACCCGGCCCTCCTGCAGGGAAGTTTCCCGCCGGGTGCGGGTGAACCACTGCCGGATGCGGGAGCGGGCCCGGGAGGTGCGCACGAACCCCAGCCAGTCGCGGGTGGGCCCGTAGTCCTCCGCCTTGGCGGTGATGATCTCCACGATGTCGCCGGAGGACAGTTCGGTGGCCAGGGTTACCAGCCGCCCGTTCACCTTGGCCCCCGCGCACCGGTGCCCCACCTCGGTGTGAATGGAATAGGCGAAGTCCACCGGGGTGGCCCCCCGGGGCAGGGTGCGCACCTCCCCCCGGGGCGTCAACACGAACACCTCGTCCCGGTACAAGTCCAGTTTCAGGTTGTCCAGGAACTCCACCGGGTCGGGATGTTCCTCCCACACCTGCCGCATGTCGGTGATCCAGGGCAGGTCGGCTCCGTCCGCCCCCTGCTTGTAGCGCCAGTGGGCGGCGATCCCGAACTCGGCCCGGGCGTGCATGTCGTGGGTGCGAATCTGCACCTCCAGGGGCTTTCCGTCCGGGCCGACCACCGTGGTATGCAGACTCTGATAAAGGTTGAACTTGGGCATGGCCACGTAATCCTTGAAACGCCCCTGCACCGGGGCCCACGCCGAATGGATGAGGCCCAGGGCGGCGTAGCAGTCGGTCACCTCCCGCACTAGGAGCCGCACTCCGATCAGGTCGTAGATGTCCTCGAAACTGAGGCGGCTGTCCACCATTTTGCGGTAAATGGAATAGTGATGCTTGGGACGGCCGCTCAACTCCGCCTCCACCCCCGCCCCCTCCAGCATGGCCTCGATCTCCCCGATCACTTTCTCGATCACCGCTTCCCGTTCCGGAGCCCGGGACGCGATCAGGTCGTCGATTTCCCGATGTCGCCCCGGGTAGAGAATTTGGAAACAGCGGTTTTCCATCTCGTGCTTGATTTCCTGAAACCCCAGGCGGTGGGCCAACGGGGCCAGTATCTCCAAAGTTTCCCGGGCTTTGGCCCGGCGCCGCTCCTCGGGCAGGGGATGAATGGTGCGCAGATTGTGCAGACGGTCGGCCAGTTTGATGATCAGCACCCGCACATCCTGGGCCATGGCCACCATCATCTTGCGCACCGTCTCCGCCTGCGCCTCCTCCCGGGACAGGTCGAATTTGACCCGGTCCAGCTTGGTGACCCCGTCGATGATGCGGGCCACGGTGGAGCCGAATTCCCGTTCCGCGTCCTCCAAAGTGAAATCGGTGTCCTCCACCGTGTCGTGCAGGAGGGCGGCGGCGATGGATTCGGCGTCCAAACCGTAGGAGGCCAGCACCTGGGCCACGGCGATGGGATGGGTGATGAACGGGTCGCCGGAAAGGCGGAACTGGCCGGCGTGAGTGCGCTGGGCGATGTCGTAGGCCCGCATCACCAGTACCTCGTCGGCGGCCGGGAAATGGCGGCGCATGGCGCCCAGGATGGGGGCCAGTTCGGAGCGGGCGGCGTCCAACCGGACGGCGGTCAGCTCAGGCATAGGCGACGATGGTGCGGATGTCAATCCCCGGCAAGGCCGCCCGTCCGTTCAGAAACTCCAACTCGATGAAAGCGCCCAGCCCGGCCACTTCCGCTCCGAAGCGGCGCACCAGCCGCGTCGCCGCCCCGGCCGTCCCGCCGGTGGCCACCACGTCGTCCACGATCAGCACCCGTTCCCCGGGGCGGATGGCGTCGACGTGCGCCTGCAGTGCGTCCGAGCCGTACTCCAGCTGGTATTCCTCGGTATGCGCCCGGTAGGGGAGCTTGCCCGGTTTGCGAAAGGGGGCGAACCCCACTCCCAGGGCCAAGGCCACCGGGGTGGCCAAAGTGAACCCGCGGGCTTCGATCCCCGCCACCGAAGTGACCCTCGCCTCCCGGAAAGGAGCGGCGATCAACTCCACCAAGGAAGCCAAGGCCCGCGGGTCGGCCAGCACCGGGGTCACGTCCTTGAAAATCACGCCCGGCTCCGGAAAGTCGGGAACATCGCGCACCAAAGCTCGCAACTCGGAAGGTCCCATTATTCCTGCTCCTGACTCTTCGCGGACCCGCAGGGAGGCGGCGTCGTCATTTTACCGGCCGGTCCCGGCCCGCCCGTGGAAAACCGGCGCCGGGTCAGCGGCGGTCCCGGCTGCTTAAACGGCCCCGGGCGGCCCCCGTCGCCGGTTGCGGGGCGCGGGACGCTTTGCGCTCGGTGCGGAACCGGCGCCGTCGCCACTCTTCCTCCCGCTCTTTCCACAAGGCCAAAATGGGAGCGGCCACGAAAATGGAGGAATAGGTCCCGGCGGCGATCCCCACGAACAGGGCCAAGGCGAATTCGCGCAAGGTGCCCGCCCCCAACAGCAACGAGCCGATGAACAGCAACGACCCCACCGGCAACAGGCTGGTCAGGGAAGTGTTGATGGAGCGCATCAGCACCTGGTTCATAGAGCGGTTGACCAGGTCGGTGTAGGTGCGGCGCCTCTGGTCTTCGGCCACGTTCTCCCGCACTTTGTCGTACACCACCACCGTGTCGTACAGGGAATAGCCGAGGATGGTCAGCACCGCCACCACCGTGGCCGGGGTCACTTCAAAACCGAGCAGGGAATAGGCCCCGGCGGTTATCACCAGATCGTGCAACAGGGCCGTGATCCCCCCCAGCGCCATCTTCCATTCGAAGCGGATGCTGATGAACACCACCACCACCGCCAAAAACACCAGCAGGGCCTGAACGGCCCGGCGGGTGATCTGCCGCCCGAAGGTGGGTCCGACCGACTCGGAATCGGTCGCCTCGATTTCGGAGCCGACCGCCTCCACCAGGTCCAGGACCATGCGCCGTTCGGTTTCCAGATCCAGCGCCTCGGTCTGCACGCGCACCGACGCCCCGTCGTCGATGAACTGGATGCGGGCCGTGTCCCCCGCCGTCCCCAACGCGTCCCGCACCCCGGCGATGTCCGCCCCGGCCGGGTTGGGGGCGGTGATGGAAATCCCCCCGGTGAAATCAATCCCCAAGTTCAGATTGCGGATGGCCAACGAGCCCAGGCACAGGACCAGGGCCGCGGCCGATATGATGAACCAACGCCGGTAGTTGCCAACCACGTCGAAGTCGGTTTCGCCCCGGTAGAGGCGGCGCAAAACGGAACCGCGCCCGCTCATGCGCTTTCCGCCTGCTCCGTCCGCCGTCGCCGCAACCCGGCCGCCGTCCATTTGCCCAGCCGGCTCCGGACCAGAATCCCGCCCGCGTTGCGGGTGAAGAAGTAGAACACGATCACGTCCAGCACGGTGGCGATTCCCAGCGCTTGGGCGAAGCCCCGCACCGGTCCCACCGCCAAAGCCCACAGAAGCAACGCCCCCGCGAACGACACGAAGTCGGCGGTGAGGATGGTGCGAAAGGCGCGGCGGTAGGCCTCGTTGGCCGCGTCCACCACCGTCCGGCCTTTGCGGATTTCCTCCCGGACGCGTTCAAAATACACGATGTAGGAGTCGGCGGTGATGCCGATGGCCACGATCACCCCCGCCACCCCGGCCAGGGTGAGGGTAAGTCCCTGCACCACGCCCAAAAGTCCGAACACCAGCACCAGCAGGGACCCGAACACGGTCAGGCCGATGAGGGTGACCAGCCCCATCGCCCGGTAGTAGACGAGCAGGAACAGCACCACCAGGATCAGGCCGCCCAGCCCGGCCGCCAAACCGGCCCGCAACGAATCCTCCCCCAGGGTGGCGGACACTTTCTGCACCGCCGACCGCTCAAAAGCCACCGGCAACGACCCGTAGCGCAACACGGTGGTCAAATCGCGGGCTTCCTCCTCGGCGGTGTCGGAGTTGCCGAAAGTGATGACGGAGCTTCCGCCGGTGATCCCGCCCGGTCCCACGTCGTCGGCCATGGAGGGGGCGGAAACCACCTCTCCGTCCAGCACGATGGCCATGCGCCGCTGGGGGGTTCCGATGCTGTTGGCGGCCAAGCTTCCGGTAATGGCCGCGAACATCCCGTCTCCCTCCGGGGTGAGGTTGAGTTGCACCACCCAGGTCCCGGGGGTGTGCTGGCCGAAGATGGGAAGGGCCGATTCCACTTCCGCCCCGGTCAGGCCGGCCGGGCCCACCTCGTAGACGACGGCGATCCCGCCCTCCTCGTCCCGTTCGGGCAGGAAAGCCCGGGGCAGGGCGACGTCGTCGGCGAATGTTAAGCCGGTTACGGGATCGACCTCCGGCGGGAAAACAAAATCCTCCCCGGCCTCGGCGGCTTCGATCAGGATCGGGGAGCGTTCGTCCATGGCGCAGGAGGCGCCGCCGATGACCAGCCCGGCGGGGGTGACGGTGCAGTCCAAAACCGGGCGGAAGGACAGCAGGCCGGTGCGTCCCACCGCGTCCAGGGCCCGTTCCTGATCGGTCACCCCCGGCAACTGCACCAGCACCGAAGTGCCCCCGGTGATGGAAATCTCCGGTTCCTGCACGTTGCCGAAATCCTCAATGCGGCGCCGCATCACCTCCACCGCCTGCTCCACCACATCGGCGTCGGTTCCGGCGGGGGCTTCCAAAATTACCGATGTCCCCCCTTGCAGGTCAAGCCCCAGACGGGGGGTCCAGTCGAACAGGAAAGAAGCCGCCACTCCTCCCCAAGCCACGCCGACCATCACCAGGACGGCCGTCCACCGACGCCACATAGAGGGCTAGTTCCCGTCCTTATTCATTATCTCGGTGCCCGGGTCGGAGGAACCGCCGCCCCCGCCTATTTTGCCGGCGATGGCCCCCCGCGACACCCGTATCCGGCCCTCTTCCAAACCCAGCACCACATGGTCGTCGGCGATTCCCACCACTATTCCGAACAGGCCGCCGATGGTGCGCACCTCGTCGCCGATGGCCAGGCTGGCGGTCATTTCCCGTTGTTGACGGGTCCGCCTGCGTTGCGGCCGGATCATCAGGAAATAGATGATGGCCCCGAACAAGGCCAAATAAATAAATATCCCGGCCCCGCCCAAGCCTCCGCCTCCTCCTTCTCCGGTGGTCCCGGCGGTGGTGCAACCTGCGGCCGCTACCGCCAAAACCAGCAGGGCCGGCGCGCCGCCCCGGTTGTTAGCAAAGAATTTCACCAATTGACCCTCTCGTCTATCCGACCGCCGACGGCGGTGCGTCCAAGCATAGCCGCGCCCGCCCTTCGGCCATTTGGGGGAGCGGGCGCCGCAGAACCCTGATGTTAGCCGACTTGTCCGGCAACTTGGCAATCATCGGCCGGAGGGGGGCGGCGGGCGGCGGCGGCCTCCCGGCGGAACCGGTGAAAATCCCCCCGCTCGATGGCGGCCCGGGCGTCGGCCAGCAGGTTCTGGGTGACGGTCAGGTTGTGGATGGAAAGCAGACGTTGCATGCCCGTTTCTTTGACGACCGCCAAGTGGCGCAGGTAGGCGCGGGTGTGGACCCGGCACACCGCGCAGGGGCATTCCCCGTCCAGGGGGCGTTCGTCGGCGGCGTAGGCCGCGCCCCGGATGCCGTAATCCCCCCGGCGGGTGATGACCTTGCCGTGGCGGGCCAGGCGGGTGGGCCACACGCAGTCGAACAGGTCCACCCCCCGGGCTACGGAATCCAACATTCCGTCCAGATCCCCCAAACCCATCACGTAGCGCACCGCCCCGGCGGGCAGGTGGGCCACGGCCGCCTCCACCGCCCGGTTGCGCTCCGCGGGCGGCTCCCCCACCGACAGGCCGCCTATTCCAAACCCGGCCACTCCCAGCCCGGCGGTGCGGCGGGCGCTTTCCGCCCGCAAATCGGGGTCCACTCCCCCCTGCACGATCCCGAACAGGGCCTGGTCGGGGCGGGCGTGAACGGCCACCGCCCGTTCCAACCAGCGCAGGGTGCGGAGCATGGCCTCCTCCGCCTCGGCCCGGGGAGCGGGCAGGCGGATGCACACGTCCAGGGCCATGGCGATGTCGGGGCCGAGTTGTTCCTGGACGCGCACCGAATCTTCGGGGGTGAGGGTCGCCGCCGACCCGTCGTAGACGGACCGGAACCGGGCCCCCCGCTCGTCCACCGCCGGGTCCAGGGAGAAAATCTGGTAGCCGCCCGAGTCGGTGAGAACGGGACCGTCCCAGGCCATGAACCGGTGCAGGCCGCCCATCCGCTCCACCAAGCCGGCCCCGGGACGCAACATCAGGTGATAGGTGTTGGCCAGCGTCATCTGCGCCCCGGTTTCCGTCAGGTCGCGAACATCCAGGGTTTTGACGGCGGCCCGGGTGCCGACCGGCATAAAGGCGGGGGTTTCCACCGTCCCGTGCGGGGTGGTTATCCGTCCCCGGCGGGCCTCCCCGTCGGAGGCCAGCAACTGATAGGAGACCGGAGCGGCCATTACGGGAGCGGCTCCCGTTCCGCCAGCATGGCATCGCCGAAAGACAGGAAACGATAGCGGCGGGCCAGGGCGGTCTCGTACAGGGCGCGCCACCGCTCCCCCATAAAGGCGGCTACCAGCACCAGCAAGGAGGAGCCGGGGATATGGAAGTTGGTCATCAAAACGTCCACCGCCCGGAAACGGTAGCCGGGCGTTATGTAGAGGCGGGTGGAACCCCGGTAGGGACGCACCTCCCCATCGGCGGCGGCCGTTTCCAGGGTGCGCACCACGGTGGTCCCGATGGCCGCTATCCGGCCTCCGGCGGAGCGGACGTCGGCGATGCGGGCGGCGACGGCGGGCGTCACCTCCGCCCATTCCGAATGGATGCGATGCTCTTCAATGCGCGGGGCGGTGATGGGGCGAAAGGTGTCCAAACCCACCTGCAGTTCCACCGCGGCCACTCCGATCCCGCCCTCCCGCAGTTCGTCCAGCAGTTGCGGGGTGAAGTGCAAGGCGGCGGTGGGGGCGGCCGCCGAACCCGTTTTGCGCCCGAACACCGTCTGATAACGCTCTGGGTCTTCCAAAGGGGCGCGGATGTAGGGGGGGAGCGGAATTTCCCCGACCCCGGCGATGGCTTCCTCTACGTCCCGGCCGCCCGCGTCCAACGTCACTTGCGCTTTTCCATGGTGCGGGTCGGTTTCCAGGCGGGCGGTGAGGGGGCCGAACTCCAGTTCCGTTCCGGAGCGCAACCGGCGGGCGGGACGCAACAGGACCTCCCACCTTTCCCCGGCGCGGCCCAGGAGCAACATTTCCACCGCCCCGCCGGTGCCCGCCCGCCGCCCCCGCAACCGGGCGGCCCGCACCCGGGTTTCGTTAACCACCGCCAAGTCGCCCGGCCGGAGCAGACCGGGCAGGTCCCGCACCGTCCAGTCGGATAAATCGGCGGCCCGCAACAACCGGGCCGAATGGCGCGGCTCCGCCGGACGTTGCGCCACCCGCTCCTCGGGCAACTCGTAAAAAAACCGCGCCGTCTCCACTCTTTGGGGAATATCTCAAGCAACGGAGGGGGCGGTCATGGGCCGGGGGCGGAGGGGACGGTGAGCAGGGCATCCTGGTCGGCGCGGTATCCGGCAGGAGGCGGGAGCGGAGCTCCCAGGTGTTCGTAGGTCAAGGGGGTGGCGATACGGCCCCGGGGGGTGCGCTGGATGAGACCCCGTTGCACCAAAAACGGCTCGTAGGCCCCCTCGATGGTCTCCGGCTCTTCGCTGACCGCGATGGACAAGGTGGACAAGCCGACCGGCCCGCCCCCGAACTTGAAAACTACGGACTCCAGGATGGCCCGGTCCACCTTGTCCAAACCCAGGGAATCCACCTCCCAGATGGTCAAGGCGGCCAGGGCGGTCTCCCGGTCCACGGTCCCCTCCGCCCGGGCGATGGCGTACTCCCCCACCCGGTTCAACAGGCGGTTGGCGATGCGGGGCGTCCCCCGGCTGCGGCCCGCGATCACCTGCGCCCCCTCGGGGGTGATGGGCATTCCGGTAATGCGGGCGGAACGGACCACTATTTTTTCCAAATCCTCGGGGGCGTAATAGTCCAGACGGTCCACCATCCCGAACCGGTCCCGGAGCGGGGCGGTCACCGTGCCCAGGCGGGTGGTGGCCCCCACCAGGGTGAAACGGGGCAATCCCAAGCGCAGGGACTGGGCGGAGGGACCTTTGCCCACCATTATGTCCAAGGCGAAGTCTTCCATCGCCGAATACAAGACTTCCTCCACCACCCGCGGCAGACGGTGAATCTCGTCGATGAACAGGACATCCCCTTCTTCCAGGCCGGACAGGATGGCGGCCAGGTCGCCGGCCCTTTCCACCGCCGGGCCGGAGGTGGTGCGCAGGGTGGAACCCAACTCGCCGGATACGATGCGGGCCAGGGTGGTTTTGCCCAGACCGGGCGGGCCGGACAGGAGCAGATGGTCCAGCGGCCGCCCCATCTTCTCCGCCGCATCGATGGAAATGCCCAGCCGCTCCTTGAGGGCGGGCTGACCCACGAACTCGTCCAAAGTGCGGGGCCGCAGGGTGTCTTCCAGAACCAGATCCTGGTCGGTGGGTTTGGCCACCAGCAGACCGTCCTCGCGCATATCGTCCTCCTAGCGTCCGCTCAGGGTTTGCAGGGCCCGCCGCACCTGCTCTTCCACCGGTTCCTCCGCGGAGGCGTCCTGCAGGGCGATGCGGATTTCGGACGGGGAGTACCCCAGGCCCTCCAGCGCCTCCCGCACCGCGGCCAGCCCGTTCCCGCTCCGGGCGGAGGTTTCCAACGCCCCCAACTTGGGCCGCAGTTCCATAATAATTTTCTCCGCCTTGCGCTTGCCCACCCCGGGGGCGATGGTCAGGGCGTCCAGGTCGTCGGTGGCCACCGCCCGGCGGATCTCCTCGGTGGTCAGGGCCCCCAAAATCCCCATCGCCAGGGCCGGGCCCACCCCGCTGCATCCCACCAGCACCCGGAACAGGTCCCGGGATTGCTCCGCCCCGAACCCGTAGAGGGCGATTTTGTCCTCCCGCACCGCCATATGGGTGTGCAGGACCGCCTCCTCCCCCGGTCCGGGCAGGGAGGCCAAGTCTCGGGGAGTAACCGCAATCTCGTATCCCACCCCGCCCGCCTCCAACAGCACGGTGGCGGAGGCGCGGGACGCCACCAGGCCCCGCAAGCGGCCGATCATCGGCCCGCTCCCGCCATCTCCAACCGCCCCCAGCGGCCCGCCGCATGTTGCAGATGGCACAGGGCCACCGCCAAGGCGTCGGCCGCGTCCGCCGGACGGGGCGGGGAGGTCAACCCCAGGCGCCGGGCCACCATTTTCTGCATCTGCGCTTTGCCGGCCGCCCCGTCTCCGGTCACCACCGCCTTGATGGCCGAGGGGGAATACTCCGCCGTCTCCGCCCCGGCCGCGGCCGCGGCCAGCAAAGCCGTCCCCGCCGCCTGCACCACTCCGGTGGCGGTTGCCAGGTTGCGGTTGACGAACACCTGCTCCACCGCCACCACCTGCGGCCGCACCTCGGCGATCAGGGCGGTCAGGTCGTTGTAGAGTTCCAGCAGGCGCCGGGCGACGGGCAGGCCGGGGTCGGTGCGTATCACCCCCGCCGACACCGATTCCGCCCCGGTCCCCGCGGGCCGCAGGGCTCCGAAACCGGTGGTGGTCAAACCGGGATCAATACCGAGTACGAACATATGTTCTATTTTACCCGCCCCCGGCGACAAGCCGGGTATTTCCCGATTACCCCCGTTCGGGGAGCGGCGCCGTCTCCCCCAAGTTCGGGACCGCGGGCAACGCCGGATCGTCGGCGACAATCTCCCCATCGCCGCCAATGCGATACCCCTCCGGCAAACCACCCACAATCCACTCCCGCATCTCCATCGCATCCAAAGCCCCCCTCTCAAAATGAATCCGGGCCGACTCCACCACATACCCCACCTCCTCCTCCGGCGTCAGCCGCTCCGGCGATCCTTCCGGTATGTAAGACCATTTACCCACCACCTCGTCGTCCTGGTTTACAACCATCCCATCGCTCCGGTGCCGATATCCGCGCGGGCGCTCGGACCAGGAGGGGTCGGCGCTTCTGCGCCTCTCCGTTTTACCCATCCCCGACGACAAAACCGAATATTCCCGCTATCCCTGTCCAGATAGCGGAAGCGGAGCCAACTTCCCCAGATTCGGGATCGCGGGCAAGGCCGGATCGTCGGCCACGATCTCCCCATCGCCGCCAATGCGATACCCGTCCGGCAAACCCCCCAAAATCCACTCCCTCATCTCCACCGCATCCAAAGCCCCCCTCTCAAAATGAATCCGGGCCGACTCCACCACATACCCCACCTCCTCCTCCGGCGTCAGCGTCTCCGGCGACAACTGGTGCGGATATACCTTGGATGTATCAGCAGGCGACTTGGTCATGTCCGTCATTATATAACTCCTTTCTCCCTGAGCCACACCTCCTCTTCAGGGGAGGTCATTTTGTGGGAGTGAAACACCCGCGCCCAAATTCCATCGTATGATTCATCGGCGATCATCACAACGTAGCCATCCTTGGGATGCAAGCCCGCCAGCTTCCATCGGCGCATCCCGACGGTAAGTTGCGACTCCCCCTCGTCTCTTTCCCACAGAACGGATTCCAGGGACAGTTCCAGAAATTTCCGCGAGACGGAGCGGGGGCGGGTGTGGGCGGATTCGGTGATCATTACGTACAACCAACCGCGCGGCAGGTTAGGTGAGTCATACCGGTACATCAGGCCGGGTCAGTCGCGGTGGCGTACCCGTTGCGCGCGCAACCATTCCAGAACGCGGTCGCGGTGAAACAGCGGACGGCCGCCCACCAGGGTGGCCGACAGGTGACCCTCCCCCGCCAGGCGGCGGGCCTCCTCAATGGAAATGCCGAGGAGGTCCGCCACGCCGGGCAGGTCGAGGATAGGAGGGAACCGGGCATTTTTCATTCCTACCCTCAAAGACCGCAGGGCCTCAGAAACGCACCTTGTCCCGCAACCAGCCGATAATGTCCGCCCCCAGGGTGTTGAACAGGGTCTGCAGGCCGAACACCACCATCACCCCCACCGCGATCCAGGCGAAGATGGTGGAGGTCTCGGCCGCCCCCCGCTCGTCGCGCAACCTTTCCCACAGCGCGTGCAGGGTGGCCATCGTTTTCATCGTCTTTCTCCTTTGCTCTTGCTTGACTCGGACTGTCCGCCGTCTCCGGCTACGCCGCGTCACCCTCCGAAGACCAGGGTGGGAATGGGCGCGGCCAAAAACAACAAGGTCACCGGGGCCAGGATGACTACGATCGGAATCACCAGCAGCAGGCGCCGGCGGGCCGCCGCCATCCGCAGCGAATAACGGCGGGCGGAGCGCAGTTCCTTGGCCAACTCCAACAGGGCACCGGCCAGGTCCGCCCCCCGCTCCTGGCAGGCGGCGATCACCCGGTAGGCGCGGGCCGCTTCCGGTTCGGGCGTCATCCGGGCGGCCCGCGCAAAGGCCTCCCCGAACGACCATCCGCGCTGGTGGAGAGCCAGGGCTTCGGCCAGTTCCGCCGCCGCTTCCCCGGCCGCCCGTTGCGCCGCGTATCGCACCGCCTCCGCCGCCCCGCCCCCCACCCGGCTGCGCATGGCCGCCAACTGGTTTACGGTGTACAACTCGGAGCGGATGAGCTCCCGCCGCCTGCGCACCGCCTCCCGCACCCGGCTACGGGACAGGAACACCCCGATCGCCGCCCCCAACCCCCCGTACGTGACGGCGCGCAGGCCGGAGGAGCCGGTGAACAGGGCGAAGCCCCCCAACCCGGCCGCCAGTCCCGCCGCCCGGTACAGGGTTTGCAAACGGTAGGCCGCGGCCCGGGCCCCTTCCGGCGCATCGGGGAACAAGCCCGAGCGGCGCAAACGCAACTCCAACCGCTCCTCGGACCCGGAGGGAAGCAGGCGCCCCAGCCGCCGCGCCGCGCCTTCCGCCATGGGGGAAAGCAAACGGCGCACCACCCCCGGACCGAACCCGGACCGGGCCGGGCGCAACGGATCCGGGGGGCGGCCCAGCCCGGCGCGGGCGGCGGCCAGATAGGGACGGACCCGGGAGGCGAGGCGGCGCGGCGGACGCAAAATCGCCGCCGCCCCGGCCATCGCCGCCGTGACCGAGCATGCCATCGCCAGCCAACGCAGACCGGACATCAGGGAGCGCTCCCCTCCCCGGCGGGGCCGGAGCCGGTCAACACCCGCCGTTCCGTCTCCGGGCGGGACAGGCGGCGGACCGCCAGCCAGCCGACCAGCGACCAGGCCGCCCCGCCGGCCGCCACCAGGAAACCGGTCCCCGAGCGGTAGAAAGCCTGATACTGGCCGGAGGAGGCGGACACGAACAGCAAAATCGCCCAGGGCATAAGCAAAACCACCCGGCTTTCCATTCGCTGTTCGGCCCCGTCGGCCCGCACCTCGGACTCCAAGCGCAGATCCTCGGTGATCTCGGCCGCCAAATCCCGCAGCACGTCCCCGATCAACCCGCCGCCGTGCCGATAGGCCAGTATCAACACTTCCAGCACCCGGTCGGAAACCGGATCCCCCAACTCTTCTTTCATCACTTCCAAGGCGGCTTCCGCCCCCAACATCCGGGACAGGGACTCGAACCGGGAGAAGCGGGCCCGCAGGGGCTCCGGGCCTTGCGCGGCCAACTCCGCCAGGCCGTTGACCAGGGTGGCCCCCGAGGAGACGGAAGCCATCAGGTCGCGCAGGGCGTCCGGCCAGGCTTCCCGAACCGCCCGCAAGCGCTCCCGGCGGCGCCGGGAGTAGTAGGCCCGGGGGAAGAGGGCGGCGCCTGCGGCGGGGACCGCCGCCAACCACCAGGCTCCGCTTACGGCCAGGGCGGCCGCGAACACGCCCGCCCCCACCGCCAAGGACCCGGCCGCGAACTGCCAGGGGGTCAAGTCGCTTCCCGCCTGCGTCAACCACAACCGCCGATCGGAGGCCGGGGCCAACCGCAACCGGCGCAACCGCAGGCTGGAAATCCGTCCTACGCCGACGGCCGCCGCCAGATAGGCGGCCAAGCCGCTCAGCAGGGGGGCGGCCGCTCTCATCGGCCGGGGCTCCGCTCCCCGGCCAGGAGCCGCTCCAGCCCCGCGCCGGCAGGCAAGGCCCCTTCCAACCGGGCCGCCGCATCCGGGGGCGGGAGTTTCCCTGTCCATTCCAGGGGGGAATCCGGTTTTTCCCTGACGAAGAGGGGCGTAGTCGAAAACCCGGACCCGTCCGGGGAGGCCGCCGGGGAAATGATCTCCTGCACCCGGCGTCCGGGAACGCCCCGGCCGGGGCCTCCCGCCGGGGGGCGCGTATCCCGGCGCAGATGCACCACGAAGTCAATGGAGTCCCCGAACACCCGGGTCACGATGGATTCGGTGATGTTCTCTCCGGCCATCACCGCCGCGTTGACCAGGGCGGACAGAGCGCGCGGGGCCGAGTCGGCGTGAATGGTGCAGGCGAACCCGCACCCGGCGTTGACGGCCCTGGTCAACTCGAAGGCCTCCGCCCCCCGCACTTCCCCCACGCAGATAAGGTCGGGGCGTTGCGCCAGCACCACCTTCACCAGGTCGCGCAACGTGTAGCGCCGGGTTCCGTCCAGGGCGGGGGGGCTGGCCTCGTAGTAACTGCCGTGCGTCAGCGGAACGTGCACCTCCCGCACCTCCTCGCACACCCGTACGCACCGGTCGGCGGGCAAGGCCCGCAGATAGGCGCTCAACATGGTGGTTTTCCCGGCTCCGGGGGCTCCGCTGAAGATGAGGGTGGCGGCCGTCCGGGCGGCCGCCCGCAGGAAAGCGGCCGCCGCCCCGGACAGGGCCCCGCGCCCCACCAGAAAATCCAGGTCGTAGTCCTTGACCACGTATTTGCGCAACGTGACCGACAGGCGGTCCGCCACCGGGGGGATGACGGCGGTCAGGCGGGCGGATCCGCCCAGCACCCGGGCTTGTTCGATGGGATTGGAGGTGTCCAGGCGCCGGTTGGTTCCGGCCAGAATGCGGGACACTATCTGGATGTTCTCCTCTTCGGAGGTGGGGATGTCGAGGGGATGCAGCCTTCCCGCTCCGTCCAGGTAGGACACCCTCTCCCCTTCTATGAAGATCTCCTCGATGTCGGTGCGTTCCAACAGGGCGGTGAGCGGGCCGTATCCGGCCAGGGAGTCCAGCAGGCGGTCGGTCAGCCCCGCCGGGTCGCGCACGGGGCGGATTCCGTCCCCGGCGAAAGCCCGCCGCTGATAGTCGTCCACCATCCGCTCCACCTCGGCCCGCACCCGGGAGGGGTCGGCGGCCGGGTCCAGCTCCAGCTGGCCCATTCGCTCCGCGGCCCGGCGGCGCAACAGGTCGTAGGCGCCCCGGTTCACATCCCGCCCGTCACGATTCGCCGCCCCCACCGGTGCACCGTCTTGCGGAACGGACCGCGCGGCACCGGGGTGCCGTTCCAGGCGGAGCGGGCCCGGGCCGGGTCGGCCGGCAACCAGGTGATGGAGGCGGGGGGGAAAGTCCTGGTCAGTTCGTCGCGGAGCTGGTTGCGCTCAAAGGCCCCCGCCGGGGCGTCCTCGAACAGTACGTGCAAGCGACCGGAGGTGAGCCGTTGCGCCTGGGAAATCCAGGAGATGGCCCGGGACAGGCCCATGGGAGTGGGCTCCGCCAACAAGGCCGCATCTTCCGCCAAGCGCAGGAGGGATCGGCTCACCTCAAATCGGCCGTCGCGAGAACCCAGCCGGGACAGGTCCTCGATATGGGGGGAAATTTTGACCACCATCCGGTCGAACCGTTGGGAGACGGCGGTCACCAGATCCGCGACGTCCCCGGAGCGGACGGTCTCCCACTCCGCGGCCTCCGGGATTCCCGTCACCAGGGTCGTCCCGTCCGGACCGGACAGCATGGAATCTTCGATTTTCCCCCGCAGTTGCACGAGTGAATCAAGGGCGGTCAGCAGATTGGGGGCGATGGGCATGGACAGCCGTTGCGCCAGGCAGGGGGCCACCGTGTCGGCGTCCAGCACCAGCACGTTTCGGCAGACGGCGGCCAACTCCCCGCCCAAGACCAGAGCCACATCGCCCGCCAAATCCCCGCCCGCCACCGCCGTCAAACCGGGCGGGGAGACGGTCATGATCCCCGACGAAACCGGAGGGGCGGATTGGGAGCGGCGGGGCGAAACCAGCCGGGCCGTTTCCAAAAAAACCTCCGCCTCCGCTTCGGCGTCCAGCTCCGCGTCCACTTTCACCGCCGCCAACCTTTGCCGGCCGTCCGCCCCGCCCTCTCCGTCGTAGACGCCCACCACCCGTCGGCCCCGCTCTTGGAGTTGCTTCACCAGACGCGGGGTGAAGAAACTGGAAATGTCGTCGATGAACAGCACGTCGCACTCCTGCCGGAGGGCGTCCTCCCCGGTGAGGACCGTCCCCGCCAGGCGTGCGCCCCCGTAGTCGATGAGGTATCTGATCAACCGGGCCGCCCAGGCCCGTTGCGATACGGCCACCGCGATGGCGGTTTCCCCGTCCATCATTGCGCCCCCGGCGCGAACTCCCACGCCGGGACGCCGGTTCCTTCTTCCCCCGGCCAAGGCGGCGTCCGGTAGGAGACCTCCTCCACCGGCGGGGCCCCGGTGGAACGGACCAGAAAAACCTCGTCATCGGCCAAGGCCGCCGCCACCGCCAAGGCGTCGGCTCCGTCCACCGCCACGATCACGTTCAACCCGCCGCCCCCCAATCCGTCGCCATCTTCCGCCACCGACAGCACTTCCACCCCCATGGCCGCGAACCGCCCCCATCCCCTCCCCGCCGACACCACATCCACCAAGTCTCCGGAGCGCAGGTCGGCCGCCACCGCCCGGCCGGAGGGGACGGGGATGCTCATAGCCCGGCCCGCTCCGGGGACGGAGGGCCGAAAATCGTCGGGGAACAGGGGAGCGCCCGCTTCCACATCCCGCACCAGCGCCATGCCCGCCAGCCCGGCGGCCGTCTCCGGGGCGAGCAACCGCCGGGACAGCGCTCCGCCGGCGGCCACCCGGACCTCTTCCCAATCCCCCTCCGTCAGCCGGGCCCCGGCCGGCAGTGGGCGGGCGGCCGCGGCCGCCGGGACGGTTTCATCCCCGCCGCGCAGGATGAGCAGGTTGAGCAGAAAGGCGGCCAGGCCGGCCGCGATCATCACGATATGCCCCGCCGACAGGCGCAGGCGCTGTCTGCGCCTGCGGACGGCAGGGGCGGGGCGGCCGGGGGTTGCGCCCTCGTTGGTCGGCGGTGCGTCGTTCATAAGCGGCAAGGTAAACCGCTCCGTTTCCGCACCGGGCCGCTAGTTGGGCGCGAATAGTTATGTTGCTTTTGGTTCTTTTGAACGGGGATAAAACCCGGACCCGGTTATTTGAGAGTCGCCGTTTTGGAATAATTTGGAAACGAATTGGAAAAAAATAGTTAAACGAACGGGAAAAACGAAGGGCTTTTTCGGCAAAATGCCAGTTAGAACCCGCAAATCGGAAAACCGGGCTTAGCAAATTTTTCGCGCCCCGGACAACCGGTTTTCGGGATGGAGGAATCCAACCGCGGAAAGGACCGGTCGCGGCTTGAATATCCGGAAAGGGAAGCAGCGACGGGGTATTCAGGCCGGCCGGCGAATGAGGGACGGAAACATCAAGCCGGGCCCGCCGCCGCGCCTTCCCGCGCGAGGCGGCGCGGAACGGTCAGGTGGACATGCAGGGCGGCCCACCAGAAGGCGATCGCGCCCAACACGTGCAGGCCGACCAGGGCCTCCGGCACGCCGGTGAAGTACTGAACGTAGCCGACCACCCCCTGCCCGGCTACGACCGCCAACAAGGCGTACACCGGCCGCAACGTCGTCCGGGCGGCCCGGCGGCGCGCCAGCATCCACAGCAGGAGCAGGGTCAGCAGGCAGAAAAGAACAACGCTCAGGGAATGGAGGCGGACCAGGTTGGAGATGTCGAATGCGAGCCGCAGGGCGTCCGCGTCGCCGCCGTGCGGGCCGGAGCCGGTGACCAGGGTTCCGTTCACCAACACCCATCCCGCGACCGCGCTCATCGCCCACAGCAGGGCCCGCACTCCCCCGCCCACGGACGGGGCGGGGCGGGCGGCATCGTCCCGACCGGCCCGGTGATGCAACACCGCCGCGTTCCAGAGCAGGACCATGGACAGCAGGAAATGGGCGATCACCACCCACGGGGCCAAATGCGAGGTCACCACCCAGCGTCCCAGTATCACCTGCGCCCCCACCCCCGCTACCAGCCCCAGCGACCACCAGACCAGATCCGGGCGGCGGGGCCTCCGCCGCACCGAGCCCAGCACGGCCAGAATCACCGCCGCCGACACCGCCCCGGTCACCAACCGGTTGCCGAACTCGATCAGGGCGTGGTATTCCCAGGGCGGAACAATCCGGCTCCGGGAGCAGGTCGGCCAGTCCGGACATCCCAGCCCGGAACCGGTAAGCCGCACCGCCGCCCCGGTGAGCACGATGGCCCCGAGGGCGATGATCGCCGCGCGCGTGATGCGGCGATAGGCCGCCGGGGAGATGTGAAACTTCACTGCCGCAAGCATATTAACATTGCCGACTGTGGCATTAACCGGAACCCGCCCCCGTCCGTCTCCGACCCCCGCCCCATGGAGGGCGTGGGCGGCCCTCGTCAAACCCCGCATCGTGGGGTTGCTGGTGATCACCACGGTTCCCGCCATGTTCCTGGCCCGCCGGGGCCTGCCCCCGTTCGTCCCCGGGGCGGCCGCGGTCATCGGAGGGGCCTTGTCGGCCATGGGGGCCAACGCCGCCAATATGGTGCTGGACCGCGACCTGGACCGGATAATGCGGCGCACCCGGGGCCGGCCTTTGCCGACGGGGGTGATTACGCCCCGGGCCGCGACCCTGCTCGCCATCGTCCTGGAGGCGGCGGCGGGAGCGGTGTTGATCATCTGGGTGAACGCGCTGAGCGCGCTCCTCGCTTTGGGGGCCGCCGCCTTTTACATTCTGGTCTACACCCTGTGGTTGAAACGCCGCTCGCCTTCCAACATCGTCATCGGCGGCGCGGCCGGAGCGGTTCCCCCGCTGGTGGGCTGGGCGGCGGTGGAGAACGGCCTGGGGTGGGCTCCGCTGGCGCTGTTCGCCATCGTGTTTTTCTGGACTCCTCCCCATTTTTGGGCGTTGGCCGTTCGTTACCGCGACGACTACCGGGAGGCCGGCGTGCCCATGTTGCCGGTAGTGGTTTCCTTTCGCCGAGTGGCCAACCGAATTCTGGTCTATACACTCATCGTGGCCGCCCTCAGTTTGGGGTTCGCCCCGGTGGGCGGAATGTCCTGGTTCTACACGACGTGCGCGGCCGTTCTGGGGGCGGTTTTCATCTTGTACGCGGTCCGTTTGCGCCGGACTTTGACCGTGGAGGGCGCCATGCGCCTTTTCCTGTTTTCCATAATGTATTTGACGGGGCTGTTCGGGGCGATAGCGGTCGATGCGTTATGGTTTGCGGGAGGGTAGCGGGGGCGGTCTTCCCCCGGTTGTCCGCCGGTTCCGAACGGATGATTTCCCGGAAGTCGGCGCCGCGCTAAAACCCCGCTTCCGGGGAGCGGGGACGGAGGACGCACGCCACGGCCGGCAAAGGTATCAAGATTCGGGCATCGGGGGTTTCCAGTAGCAGATGATCGCGGGCCGCCGCCTCCAATCTGCCCGGAAAACGGCTGGCGCCGCCCCGGATTATCACCTCCACCCGCTCCCGGTAGATATGCATGACCGCCAGTCGGGCGGCGAAAGATTCCGCCTCCCGCGGCACGGAACGCCCCGGCTCCCCGCCGGGACGGACCAAAAGCGCATCCACATTGGGCAGGCACACCTCCACCCCGCCCCGGGCGGTTTCCAGGCTGAGCAGATCGTTGCGGGCGTACACCGCCGCCCCCTCTGTTTC
This sequence comes from Candidatus Spongiisociaceae bacterium, assembly GCA_965243835.1. GTDB lineage: Bacteria > Actinomycetota > Acidimicrobiia > Spongiisociales > Spongiisociaceae. Next base: position 1,272,578 of record OZ251578.1, on the reverse strand, counting down.
AAAAACGCCCGCCCGCACCCCCACCCGGCTCCCGGACTGAACCGCCTCCCAGGCCGCGTCCTCCAAACTGCGTCGCCGCACCGCCAAGTCGATCGCCTGCTGTTCGGCCCGTTCCATCTCGCGGCGCATCTGGTTGTCCATCCGGCGGCCCAGTTCCGGATCCGGATCTCCGTTGCGGGGAAAAGAGGTCATAGCGCGATTGTACGACCGTCTGAAAATAAAGCCGTCCGCGCTCCGCCGACGGGTTCCCATGGTGGGCGCTACTGGGATCGAACCAGTGACCTCTGCCGTGTGAAGGCAGCGCTCTCCCGCTGAGCTAAGCGCCCTCCCCTCCCGCAATAATCATACCAGGCGCGGAACGGCCCGGCGGCGGAAACCCGCATTATACACCGCGCATCCCCGCCGACGCAACATCCCATGCTTCTCCACTCGGAGCGCGTCCGCAACTACAATGCGGCTATGAACATCTACGGACGTCCCATACGCCGTTTCTTCCAGCGGGCCATCGACCGCGCCTTGTCCGAAGTTCCGCCCGACATCGCCCGGAAGATAGACAACCTGGTCGTGGTGCTCGAAGACCGGCCCGACCCGGAGGACGACCCGTGCGGGGAGTGCATGTTCGGGTTGTACCACGGCATAATGCTGACGGAACGGGGAATGGACTACGCCGGAGTTATGCCCGACCGCATTTCCATCTATATCAGCGCCCACCTCGCCTGGCAACGAAACCACCAAGCGGACGATGCCCTACTCAAAGATGAAATCCGCCGCACCGTCCTCCACGAAGTCGGCCATCACTTGGGAATGTCGGATGACCGACTGGAGGATATGGGATGGGGTTGAAAGTTCGGAATCAGCCCCGACGGGTGCGGGAGATGCCGGCCGCGGCGAGAACGCTCGGGGCGACTCCGGCCGCTCTCCAAGCGCTGTAACCGATGCCCTTGCGCTCGGAATAACCAGCCGCCACGGCCACGAAGTCAGCCTCCAGTTGCTCCATGTCAACCGAATCGGAGGTGGAGCTCAGCTGGTCCAGAAGATCAAACTTCTTCTGGGTGAGGTCCAACCGCTTGAGGGTGTTGGTCTCGGTCTCCAAGGCGGCCTCGGTGCGCTCCAAACGGTTGCGCAGGCTCTCCTCGTTGCTGGGACCGCTGGGGGCGGCGGTGAGGGCCTCCAAATAAACCCGCACGGCCCGGGACTCTTTCCTGCCCTGGACAATGGCGTCCCGGTGTTCTTCTGTGATCGGCATTACCGAATCATCCTTTCCTAGTGGCTAGTACTGACGCCTACTATACACCCCTTTTCAAAAAAGCGCAAACCGAAAAGCGGGGACGGAAAACCGCGGGTGATAAGCGATGGAAAATCCCCGTTGCTAATCGGCGAACAGGGGGGTAATCAAGCGGGCGGGTTGCCGGGCAAAACCGCCGGTGGTGGGCGCTACAGGATTTGAACCTGTGACCTCTTCCGCGTCAAGGAAGCGCTCTTCCCCTGAGCTAAGCGCCCGCTCCCGCCCGGTCGAGGCGACGACCGGAATCGAACCGGTGTACCAGCTTTTGCAGAGCTGTGCCTAACCACTCGGCCACGTCGCCGCCGAGCGGAAGACGGGATTCGAACCCGCGACCTCAACCTTGGCAAGGTTGCGCTCTACCAACTGAGCTACTTCCGCGCCGTCTCCAATATCCGGCGAAGCCAGTATAGCAGGTTTCCATCGGCGCCGGCGCAACCCGGCCGCACCGACCGGCTCCGCGCCCCTACCGCCCCGAAGAACCGAAACCGTTCCCGCCCCGCGCGGTATCCCCCAACTCCCCCAGCTCCTCCACCTCCACCACCGCCGGGGAGGCCAGCGCCAACACCATCAACTGGGCGATGCGATCGCCCCTGGCCGCTGCGAACCTTTCCCGGCCGTGGTTGACCAGTATCACCTTGATTTCCCCCCGGTACCCGGAATCGATCAGTCCCGGGGAGTTCACCACCCCGATCCCGAACCGGGCGGCCAGGCCGCTGCGGGGCACCACCAGTCCGGCGTAACCGTCGGGAACGGCCACCGCCACCCCGGTGCCCACCACCGCCCGCTCCCCGGGTTCGATCAGCGTCGGATGCCGGGCGTGCAAATCCAGTCCGGCATCCCCGGGATGGGCCCGCCCCGGCGTCGGTAGTTGCAAATCCAATTTGAGGACGCTAAGGTTCATAGTCCTTATTCTTAGCAAGTACGACCGGCTATTGAATAAGGAGCGGACAAATTTAAAACGGCGGGGCTCTTGAGCCGGGCGGAGTAAGGCCTGAAGGAGCTTTCCCATCCCCCGAATCGAAACACCGTCCCCGGCGGTCGACTATTCACCCGCCGCGCCCGCCTCCTCCAACGGGGGCCGCGGAAAAGGCAAACACCGGGCTTCCCGCTCCTGGTCCCTCCACCAACCCCGGCACGCTCCGGACAAGCGCAACGCGGTGGACTTCTTCCTCCCCTCTTGGCTGATGTCCCCCCGACTGCCGGAGGGCCCCCCGACCGACGCCGACCCCGCCCCCGCCGGGGAACAAGTCCGCGCAACCGGCGCCGGGTCTTCCCCGGACCCCGCCGACGAAGCGGGCGCCGGCCGCTGGCCCGATCCGCCCCCCGCCCCGGACGGCCAACTGCCGCTGACCGCGGCCGCCCCGGCCGCGCCCAACGGGACGGGCCCACCCGCGCCGGGCTCCCGCCGCCGGAACAAGACCGCCCGCTCCGCCGCCGGAGACCGCCCCCGGTCCGCCAACGGCTCCTCCCCCGCCTCCTCCAACGGAGCCAAAGGTCGGAAAAGGAAGAACGCCCCCCCGGCGGCCTACGTTGATCACAGCGACCTGTTGCCCACCGCCCACCCGGCCGACGGGGGGATGCTGGCCACCCTGCTCGGCTTCGACGAACATTCGGCCCGGTTCGTCACCGCGGTGGGTGAAAACGGGTGGGAAAACCCGACCGCCGCCCCCTCCGCCTGGGATATGTTGCCCTCCCTGGACGATGTTTCCCCCGAAACGATTCCGCCCAATGGACGGGAGGGCAACACCGGGGACGCCGTCAAACGACTGTGGGAGGCCACCGAACAGATGGATCTCAGCCCCCGGCGCAACCCCGACTACATCGGGCCCGTCGATCATCTGAGCCGCCCGCGGCGAATGCGCTGGCCGTTGATTTTGGTGGCGTCGCTCATCCTGGCGGCCGGGGCGTTCGCGGGATGGCAACTCACCAGCCGCTCCGCCGAGGCCGTATCGGCCCGGCAGGCGGAACACGCCTCCGCCGCCGAAACCCTGGACTCCTCCCTGCGGCCCTTGGAGTTGCGATTGGCCTCCATCACCGCCGCGGGCGGTTGGGACGAAGAGGTCCTGTCCGGGCTGGCCGGAGAACTGGGAAGACTGGACGGGGCGGCCCGCCGCGCCATGACCCTGTCCGAGGAGGAGTTGCCCGACTCGCCGTTGCCGGGGGCCTCGTCCGTCCCGGAGGAGTTGGCCGCCGAGCGGGAAACCCTGGGCCGGATTTCCACCCGGGCCTTGATTATGGAGGAGCGGCTGGCGGAAATGCTGTCCTACGCGCAACCTTGGGGCCGTGCCTTCAATCTGCCGGAACTGCCGGAGCGGGCCGCCTCCCCCGAGGAGTTGCAGGCCGTCTCCGCCTCCCTCAACGAATCCATCGTCTGGTCCCGGTCCATCCTGGGCGACCTGCCGGACATCGCGGACTTCACCGCCCACCGCACCGAAGCGACGAATGCCCTGACGCAACTGGAAAGCTGGCAGGACGATTACGTGACCGCCTTGCGCGCCGGGGACGCAACCGGGGCCGGGGCGGCCGCCCGCAACCTCGGCCAACTGACCATCGCCCTGGACCGTTCGCTGGCTTGGCATCGGGGACCGGTCATCGAATGGGCGCAGGGGGAAATCACCGACCTGCGCTCCCAACTCCGCACCGTCGCCGCCGGTTAACCCGACCCGGCGCCCGGCAAATCACCAACACCCGCCTTACACGGGGCGGCCCGACGGCGGAGAGCGATCTCACCCGGCATCCACCGGGATCATTATGCGCCGGCCGGCCCGCAGGTTGGAGTCGGTCATCCCGTTGGCCTCTTTGATGCCCGCCACCAAGGCGCGCACATCGCTCCCCGCGGCGGCATGGCCGGCGGCGATAGACCATAGCGTGTCGGAGGGGGCCACTACGTAGGAGACGGCGGGCGGCTCCGGTTCGTCGGCCCCCGCTCTCATCCCCACCGCCGCCAGCAGGACCAGCAACGCCGCCGCCGCGCACACGGCCGCCCGCAACCACGCCACCCGGGCCCCCGGCCGGGCGCGACGGGGCAGGCGGCCCGGGGAAGCCGGACGGGTGGGGGCGGGTCGGGGCGCGCGCACGGTGGGGACCGGACCCAGCCGGTCGGCGGCGGTCTCCACCCGACGCGGAACGCGGTCGCGCCCGGCGCCGTAGACCATGACGGCGGAACTCCATTGGTTGTTCATAGTTTCTTTCCCCTTTGCTCTTGCCGGGATCTCCCCCCTCCGCCCGAGAGGGAACGTATGTTCGATTAACTACAAGGATAGTATTACCGAACGCGTGTTCTATGTCAAACCGAACATATGTTTGTAATCCGGAGCCGGGCGGGGTAGGATGGCGAAAACCCGAAACGAGGAGGAGGTTCAAATGGAGCGCTACCGACCGGTAAGCGGAGACGGAGCCGCCGAGCGGAAGCGGCTCAGCCGCCGTCAGACCGATGTGCTGGAACTGATCAAGAAAACGGTGGCGGTGCGCGGCTACCCGCCCACGGTGCGGGAAATAGGGGAAGAGTTGGGGTTGCGCTCCCCCTCCACCGTGCACAGTCATCTGTCGGCTCTGGAACGGGCGGGGGCCATCAGCCGCGACTCCGCCAAACCGCGGGCCATCGCCGTGCTCGGAGAGGCGGGGAACGACGACGGGCCGGCGAGTCGGGGAGAGCCGGGGCGGGAAGTGCCGCTGGTGGGCCGGATCGCGGCCGGAGGGCCCATCCTGGCCGAGGAGAACCTGGAAACGGTGATGACCCTGCCCGAGTCGCTGGTCGGGTCGGGCGAGTTGTTCATGCTGGAGGTGAGGGGCGACTCCATGATCGAAGCGGGCATCCTGGACGGGGACCTGGTGGTGGTGCGCAGTCAGCCCGACGTGGAAAACGGGGACATCGCCGCCTTCCTGGTGGACGGGGAAGAGGCGGTAGTGAAACGGCTGGAACGCCGGGACGGCCGGGTAGTTCTGCACTCGGAGAACCCGGCCTATGAGCCGCTGGTCTTCACCGACGGCGTACAAGCCTTAGGGCGGGTGGTGACCGTACTACGCACCCTGCGCCCCTCCCGCCGCGCCGTCGCCCGCCGCTGACCCCCGCTGGCCGCAACCGGGCCGACTGGACGGGTCTAGAGTCGAACGACCCTACGGAAAGGGGCAGATGTCATGAAATACGGATACGTTCTGGAACCGGGACGGAAGAATTGGTTCGCGTACGTGCCGGACCTCCCCGGATGCACCTCCGCGGGCCGGACGGCGCAGGAAGCCGCCCGCAACGTAGCCGGAGCCGCCGACGCCTATGTCGCGGTTCTGCGGGAAACGGGTCAGCCCGTCCCCGCGCCGCGCCCAAAGGTAGAGGCCTACCCGGAAACCGAACCCGGCTATCAGGTAATCCAACCCGGACCAACCCACCCGGCGCCCACTTACAACTAGGGAACGACGGACACGGCCCTCCGCGTAAAGAAAGCGGTCTCTCAGTCGTAGCCGGGGGAACCGTCCCCCGTTCCGAGAAAATGCATCACCAATTTGAAAGGGCGATGGAGGCAGTCCCAAGCAAATACGAGCGTGCGACGGACTGGCCCTGCGCCCGCTCGGGCAAGGCAGTCCCCCGGAAACCGACCGATGACCGCGCAACATACCTTCGCCTTGTTTACGCATCCTCGCCAAACGCAACCGGGCCTCCCGAACACCGACTGATCCACAACCGCACCGACCCCCCTATGCGACCATACCCCGCGCATACCTGCCGCCCCCGCCAAGGAAGCGCCGCTGGCAAAGTTCGAACGCGTGACCCCGCTTGCGGTCGCCCCCTTCTCCAAGGGTCCGCGCAAAACATTACAGACAGGGCCGGTCAACCAAACCCGGCCCCCACCCAAACCCACTCACAGACGACCGCCCAGCAACCTCACCGTCACCAGAGAAACAGCATAACCGCGGTTGCGGCCGCTCCGGCACCGCAACCCCGGATCTCCCCCACCACCCGCTCCCACACCCGCAACCCCAAAAACACCATCTTCCGAGTCGGCGGCGAACCCCACATTCACCCGATCCGGGAAAACGATATCGAATTCCACCCCAGGCCCAACCTCACCCACCGGAACCTCAATCGGGGAGCGCCCGCCAACGCAAACGAACCACCACCAGCAAACACTTCACCCACCACCTCCGTCTCCCCCGCCGCCAACACCCCACCCCCCCTAAACGCAAAAAGCGCCATTTACCAACCCGCACCGGGCATCCAACCTGTTACCCCGCAACGCGCAGAACCCGTTCCGGTCATCTCCAAGGCCCCGCGCAAAACATTACAGACAGGACCGGTCAACCAAACCCGACCCCCGCCCAAACCCACTCACAGACGACCGCCCAGCAACCTCACCGTCACCGGGGAGGCAGCCCAGCCGCGGGCCGCATCCACAGCCCGCCGACGCTCCAGCGCCGCAAGCCCGGGTCTCCCCCACTCCCCGCTCCCACACCCGCAACCCCAAACCCCCGGATTCCGGGTCGGCGGCGGCGAACCCCACATTCACCCGATCCGGGAAACGGGATCGAAATTCCACCCCAGGCCCAACCTCACCCACCGGAACCTCAATCGGGGAGCGCCCGCCAACGCAAACGAACCACCACCGGCAAACACTTCACCCACCACCTCCACCTCCCCCGCCGCCAACACCCCACCCCCCCTAAACGCAAAAAGCGCCATTTACCAACCCGCACCAGACATCCAACCTGTTGCCCGCAACGCGCAGAACCCGTTCCGGTCATCTCCAAGGCCCCGCGCAAAACATTACAGACAGGGCCGGTCAACCAAGCCCGACCCACACCCAAACCCACTCACAGACGACCGCCCAGCAACCTCACCGTCACCGGAGAAGCGGCCCAGCCGCGGGCCACATCCACAGCCTGCCGACGCTCCGGCGCCGCAACCCCGGGTCTCCCCCACTCCCCGCTCCCACACCCGCAACCGCAAACCCCCGGATTCCGGGTCGGGGGCGGCGAACCCCACATTCACCCGATCGGGGAAACGGGATCGAAATTCCACCCCAGGCCCAACCTCACCCACCGGAACCTCAATCGGGGAGCGCCCGCCAACGCAAACGAACCACCACCGGCAAACACTTCACCCGCCACCGCCGCCTCCACCTCGCTCCCCCTAAACGCAAAAGCGCCATTCCCAGCCCGCGCCGGGCATCCAACCTGTTGACCCGCAACGCGCGGCGCCGGCTCCGGGTCAGCCCGTCTCCAGGGTCCCGCGGAAGACATTGCGGGCGGGGCCGGTCAGCCAGGCCCGGCCCCCTTCCAAATCCACTTGCAGGGGGCCGCCCCGCAACCTCACCGTCACCGGGGAAGCGGCCCAGCCGCGGACCGCGGCTACGGCCGCGGCCGCGGCCGCTCCGGTGCCGCAAGCCCGGGTCTCCCCCACTCCCCGCTCCCACACCCGCAACCGCAAACCCCCGGATTCCGGGTCGGGGGCGGCGAACCCCACATTGACCCGGTCGGGGAAAGCGGGATCGTTTTCCACCCGGGGTCCCACCTCATCCACCGGAACCGAATCGGGGTCGTCCGCAAAAGTAACGACATGCGGATTGCCCACCGTCGCCTTCGTGAACCGCCTCCCCTCAATGACGATTTCCCCTCCCACCGCATAGTCTCCCAACTCCACCCGCCACATTTCCGGACGGCCCGGGTCGACCAGCGCCGCCCGTAACCCCCCCACCGGGGTTTCCACAATGAATTCGGCGCGGTCGGTCCAGCCCCGCTCGTATCCGTAACGGGCTGCGCAACGCAGGCCGTTGCCGCACATCTCGGCCGGCGACCCGTCGGCGTTCCAGTATTCCATGCGCAAAGCCGCCTGCGGGCGGGAGGCGGGCGACACCCGCAACACGCCGTCCGCCCCCACCCCGGTGCGGCGGTCGCACAAACGGCGGACGGTTTCCGGGCCGGGGCGCTCCCCTTCCAGCACCGCGAAGTCGTTTCCCAAACCTTCCATTTTCAGAAAATCCACTACCCCTCCATTTCTGCGAGCAACCGGCGGGCGGACCGGAGCATTCCGTCGGGATCATCTTCCCATGGCATCCACCGGATGCGGGGGTCGCGGCGGAAAAAGGTGCGTTGCCGTCGGGCCAGCCTCATGGTGGCCGACTCCGCCCGGCGCATTCCCTCCTCCAACGGGACCTCCCCCCGCACCGCCGGCAGGAGTTGCTTGTAGCCGACCGCTTGCGAGGCGTTGCGTCCCAACCTCCCGTCCAGCCCCGCCACTTCTTCCATCAGCCCCTCCCGCACCATCCCCGCCAGACGGGACTTCACCCGCCCGGCCAGGGCCGGACCCGGATCCAGCCCCAAGGCCAGCGCCGGCGCGCCCCCCCGGTAGTCCCGCACTTTCAGGGCCGACTCCCGTCCGGAGCGGCGGGAAGGAGGGGGTCCGCCCATGCGGATCACCTCCACGGCGCGGCGCACCCGGCGGGGGTTGGCCAAGTCGACATGACGGGGGGCGTCCGGGTCGGCGGCCAGCAACTCGGCCCGGGCGCCCTCTTCGGACATCTCGTCCACCCCCCGTCTGACCTCCGGGTCGCCGGGGGGGAACTCCAACGGGTCCACCAAGGCCCGGTAATACAAACCCGATCCGCCGGCCAGAATGAGAGTCGCCCCCCGGTCTTGCGCCTCCGCCATCACCCGCCTCCCCTCGGCTTGGAATTCGGCGACCGTGTAATCCGTTTCCGGGGGGACCAGGTCCAGCATATGGTGGGGTATGCGGGCCCGGTCGGCGGCGGAAGGTTTGGCGGCTCCGATGTCCATTCCCCGGTACACCTGCACCGAATCCACCGACAGTATCTCCGCCCGCATTTCCTCCGCTAAAGACAACGCCAAGCCGCTTTTGCCGGAGGCGGTGAGACCGAGCAGGGCTATGACCGCCCTCAGGCGGGGACCCCCATCAGGTAATGCCGGGCGGCGTCCACGATGTCCGCTTCCAGCAGGGTTCCGGGCGGGTATCGGCCCGGGATATGCGTCACCGTGTTGCCCCGGGTGCGGGCGGTGGCCGTATCCGGATCTTTGCGGGAGGGCCCCTCCGTCATTACTTCCAGGCGCCGCCCCACCCGGCTGCGGTTGCGCTCCGCCCCGATGGCGGTCTGCGTTTCGGTGAGGCGGCGGAACCGTTCTTTGGCGACCGCGGTCGGGACATGGCGGTCGGTCATCTGCGCCGCCCTGGTGCCGGGACGGGCCGAGAACAAGAACATGTAGGCATGGTCGAAACGGGCGGTTTCCACCACATCCAACGTGCGCTGAAAGTCCTCTTCGGTTTCGCCGGGGAAGCCGACGATGATGTCGGTGGAAACGGTCAGGTCGGGCACCGTTTCCCGGGCCATCGCCAACCGTTTCAGATATTTGTCCGCGGTGTAGCCGCGGTGCATGGCGGCCAGGATGCGGTCCGAACCGGACTGAAGCGGAAAATGGAGATGCTCGCACACGGCGGCGGTTTCGGCCATCGCCTGCGCCACTTCCGGACGGAAGTCGTTGGGATGGGGGCTGGTGAACCGGACGCGTTTTATCCCCTTAGTCTCCCCCACCCGGCGCAACAGGTCGGCGAAAATGGGACGGCGGCGGCCGTCTATGGCCAAATCCCGCCCGTAGGTGTTGACGTTCTGTCCGAGCAGGGTCACCTCCACCACCCCCTGGGCGGCCAGGCTTTCCACTTCCCGTATCACATCCCCGGGACGGCGGCTGATCTCCGGCCCCCGCACGGCGGGCACGATGCAGAAAGTGCAGGTGTTGTTGCAACCGATCTGGATGGTCACCCAGGCCGAATGGTCGGTTTCCCGGCGGGCGGGCAGATCGGAGGGCATGGCGTTCATCTCGTCGGCTATTTCGGTCACCGGCCCCCACTCCTCGGCCTGATCGAGCAGGTGCAGCACCCGGCCCAGGTTGTGGGTGCCCAACACTACGTCCACCCAGGGGGCGCGCTCCCGGACCAACTCCCGGTCTTTTTGAGCGGCGCATCCCCCCACGATCAGCATCCGGCCCGGATCGGCGTCTTTCAGGGTCTTCAGTTGGCCCAGGTTGCCGTACAGCCGGTTGTCGGCGTTCCCCCGGATGGTGCAGGTGTTGATGAAAATCACATCCGCGGTTTCCATACGCGGGGCGGGGGTCATTCCGTCCGCTTCGAACAAGCCCGCCACCCGCTCGCTGTCGTGCTCGTTCATCTGACAGCCGAAGGTGCGCAGAAAGTAACGGCGGCCGGCGCGGGTGGGGCGCCGCCTTTCGGCGGGGGGGCCGGGCGCGTCCGGCCCGGCGGCGGAGGCCGGGCGGCGACGGGGGTCGTCCAGGAAAACGGCGGTCATGGCGGCGTTCCTCGCTAACGCTAACGGGCGTAGTCGGTGACCCGCACTTCCCGGATCACCGTCACCTGAATGTGGTTGGGGTAGTGCAGGTCGGTTTCTATGCGACGGGCCACCGAGCGGGCCAAGTGGGCGGCGGCCAAGTCGTCCACCTCCCCCGGGTCCACCACGATACGCACCTCCCGGCCGGCCTGCATGGCGTACACCTGGTCCACTCCGCTGAACTCCCGCACCAGGGATTCTATTCTTTCCAGGCGGCGGACGTAGGATTGCAAAGTGTTGTTGCGCGCCCCGGGTCGGGCGGCGGAAACCGTGTCGGCCGCCTGCACGATAATAGCCAACAGAGTGCGCGGTTCCACTTCGTTGTGATGGGCTTCAATCCCGTGCACCACCGCCGGGTCCTCCCCGAAGCGGCGGGCGATCTCCGCCCCGATCAGGGCATGCGAGCCCTGCACCTCGTGGCTGACCGCCTTGCCGATGTCATGCAAAAAGGCGGACCGTTTCACGTTGACGGGGTCCAGTCCCAACTCGGAGGCCAGCATGCCGGCGATGTGGGCGGTTTCCAACAGGTGGTTGAGCACGTTCTGGCCGTATGAGGTGCGGTATTTGAGGCGGCCCAGCAGGGTGACGAGTTCCGGGTTGATGCCGGACGCCTCCGCCTCCAGCACCGCCCACTCCCCGGCGTCCCGCACCGACTGCTCCACTTCGGTCTGGGCTTTCTCGTAGAACTCTTCGATGGAGGCGGGGTGGATGCGTCCGTTGGCCACCAGGTTTTCCAAAGTGAGGCGGGCGATCTCCCGGCGGACGGGGTCGAAGGAGCTGACCATCACCGTTTCCGGGGTGTCGTCCACCAGCAGGTTGACGCCGGTTACCGACTCGAAAGCCCGAATGTTGCGGCCCTCCCGCCCGATTACGCGACCCTTCAGTTCATCGTTGGGCAGGGACACGGTGGAAACGGTGGTTTCAACGGTGACGGGAGCGGCCAAACGTTCGATGGCGGTGGTGAGAATGCGGCGGGCCCGGCGATCGGCTTCCTCCCGCACCCGCATTTCGGTTTCCCGCATCATCAGCATCGCCTCCCGGCGGGTTTCTTCCCGAATCTGTTTAAGCAACTCCTCTTTGGCTGCGTCGGCGTCCAGCAGGGAAATTCGCTCCAGTCGGACCCGGGCGTCTTGACCGAGCCGTTCCGCTTCGGTGCGCAAATCGGCGACTTCCGTCTCCCGGCGCACCGCCATCTGCTCCCGCAAAGCCAGGTTGGAGGCCCGTTGTTCCAAAGTCTGCTCCCGTTGCGCGATGCGGTCCTCGGCCGTCTCCAACGCCATCCGGCGCTGATCCAACTCCGCCTGCTCCCGCTCCAGGTACTCGTCCACCCGGGCCCGGTTCTCGTCCGGGGCGCGCTCGACCGCCGGCGGCCCCGGCCGGGCTCCGGCCATCTCCGCGGCGGCCAGCGTATTGCTCCGAACCCGCCGGGCGGCCGCCAACGCCCACAGGGCCAGCCCGAGGATCGCCCCGCACGCCCCCACCGCTATCACCGCCGTAAGACTGACTTGCATTCCGTTTCCCGCTCGCCTCGCCCCGGCCCCTCTCCGACCGGCGCACTCCCCCATTCTACAATGACGGGCTGGGCGAGGTCGGTGTTGACCGTAGCCGTCTATATTTATTACGTACGCCCTTGGATTGAGGAAGGGAAGCAAATGACGGAGAAACAGCGGAAAAAGGGACGCTACACCGTTCAACCCGACCCGGAATGGACGACTTCGGCCCGGTAAAGGTTCGGGGGAATGGTTGATTACCGCACCGCCCGCGCCGCGACCTCCGTCAACCTGGACTTGCCGGAGCGGGCACTGGCGGTGGGGGCGCATCCGGACGACGCCGAGTTCGGAGCGGGGGCCACCCTGGCCAAATGGGCGGCGGCCGGAGCGCATGTCAACATAATGGTGTTGACCGACGGGAGCAAAGGCTCCTGGGATCCGTCGATCAAACCGGCCGACTTGAAGCTGACCCGGGCCAAGGAACAGGTGGAGGCCGCCCGGCGGCTGGGGGCGACGGGGGTGGTCAACCTGGGCTTTGTGGACGGCGAGTTGGAGTATTCCATGGAACTGCGGGCGCAAGTGTGCGAGCAGATTCGCCTGCAACGTCCGCAAGCGGTGCTCACCCACGATCCATGGCGGCCTTACCTTTGGCATCCCGATCACCGGGTGACCGGCTGGGCGGTGGTAGACGGGATAGTGGCCGCCCGCGACCCCTTGTTTTTCCCCGAACAACTCAAGCGCGGTTTGCAACCGCACCGCCCGCGGGTTCTGCTGTTGTGGGCCGCCGACCAACCCGACCACTGGGAGGAGGCGACCGGATTTACGGAGCGCAAGACGGAGGCTTTGCTGGCCCATTCCAGCCAGTCGGCCACCACGTTGGACGGGGCCGGAGAATCCGGGGAGGCGACCCGGCGTTTCCGCGCCGAGATCAAGCGGCGGGCCCGGGAGGCGGCCCCGGACGGGATGTCGGAGGCGGAAGCGTTCAAAAGACTGGAGCCCTAGTGTCCTCCCCGCCCTCGCTGGCCGACCTGATCAACGAGCTCGCCGTCGCCGACCGGGAGGCCGGCGGCCGGTTGCTGGCGGCCGCCGACGCGGCCTTGGCGGCGGTGGAACCCGCCCGCCTGACCGAGCGCTCCCTGATCCGCGAGGCGAACGGAGTGCGGGTGCGGGAACCCTCCCGGGAATCGGCGACGGAGCAGAAGGGCCGGCTGTTTGAAACCTCGGGCGTAGCGGTGCTAGCGGTAGGCAAATCGGCCCGGGGAATGGCCCGCGGAGCCGACTTGGCTTTGGGCGGCCTCATCTCCCGGGGCCTGGTGGCGTCGGATGCGCCGGGCCCGGTTCCCGACTGGGCGGAACTGATGGTGGGCGATCATCCGATTCCCGGCCCGGGGAGCCGGGCGGCGGGACAGGCGGCCTTGGAACTGGCGGAAAGCGTGAACGAGGGTGAAATTCTGCTGGCGTTGATATCAGGGGGAGGCTCGGCCCTGCTGGAAGCGCCCGGCGCCGGGGGGACGTTGCGGGACATCCGCTCCCTGAATCGCCGGTTGCTCAGCTCCCGGGCCCCCATTGCGGCAATCAACCGTCTGCGGACGGCCCTGTCCGATGTGAAAGGCGGACGACTGGCCGCCCGGTGCCGGGGGCGGGCGGTCACCCTGGTCATCTCGGATGTGGAATCCGATCCGGCGGTAGTCGCCTCCGGCCCCACTATCCGTCCCCCGCAACCGGACCGCTCCCACCCTCCGCTGGACATCCTGCTGGAGGAGTACCGGATCGACCGACCCCTCGCCGACCGGATCAGAGGGGCGGCCGCCGGGGGGCCCTCCGCGGCCGCTATCCGGGAAGCGCGCAACTGGGAGGAGGATATGGAAACGGTGTTGGCCAACGGGAGGGACGCCGGGCGGGCCGCGGTCGCTTATCTGACCGGGGCCGGAGTGGAGGCTTCCTTGTCCGCCGACTGTTGGACGGGCGACGCCATGCAAGCCGCGGAGAAAGCCCTGGCGATCCCCGAGGGGACGGCGCGGGTGTTCTGGGGTGAAACCACCCTCGCCGTAACCGGCCCGGGCCGGGGGGGACGCAACCAGCACGCCGCCTTGACCGCCGCCCTCCGCCTGGCTTCCTCCCCGCACCGTTTTCTGGCTTTGGGAACCGACGGCATCGACGGTCCCACCGACGCCGCCGGAGCCCTGGTGGACGGGGAAACGGTTGCCGACCCGGCGGCCGCCCGCCGCCACTTGGCGGAGTTCAACGCCTATCCGTTTCTGGAACGGGCCGGGGCGTTGCTGAAAACGGGCCGCACCGGTTGCAACGTGGCCGACCTGTGGATAGCTGACAAATCCGACGGCTGACCGACTCCCCGTATCGCATCCCGCATCCAAATATATAATGGAGGTTCCACTATGCGACCGCCGACCACTCTCCCCCCGTCCCGGGCTACGCGACCATGAGCGAGCGGGTGGCGGTGGTGACCGGGGCCACCGGTTCGCTGGGGACGGCCCTGACCGGTCGGCTGGCCGCCCGTGGGTTCCGCATCGGGGCCACCTATCTGATCCCCGAAGAAGCCGCCGCCTACGAGCGAACGCACCCTTTGGACGAAGACCGCCTGATTCTGCGACGGGTGAACACCGTCGAGTCCGCGGAAGTGGACTCTTTTCTGGCGGAGGTAACGGAACGGTTCGGGCGGGTGGATGCTCTGGCCTGCCTGGTGGGAGGATGGGCGGGGGGAAGGGACCTGGCCGAAACCGATGACCTGCGCTTCGAGCGGATGCTGGACCTGAACCTGCGTTCGGCCTTTGTCACCTTGCGGTCGGCCATTCCCCGCATCACCGCCTCCGGCGGGGGGCGCATCCTGCTGGTGGGAAGCCGGGCGGCGCTGGACACCCCGCCCGGGCAGGCGGCGTTCAACGCGGCCAAGGCGGGGGTGGTCGCCTTGGCGCAAACCGCCGCCCTGGAGCTGGAGGAAGCGAACATCACCGTCAACGTGATCCTGCCGTCGGTAATCGACACTCCCGCCACCCGGGCCGCCCTCCCCTACGCCGACTACGTGCGGTGGCCCTCCCCCGAAGAGATCGCGGCCGTGGCCGACTTCGCGCTCACCGGCGAATCCGGGGTTATTTCCGGGGCCGCCATCCCCGTCTACGGCCGCGCCTAGGCAGCCCTCGCCTCCACTACCTAACCGGACAACCGCCGTCTCGCATCAAAATATTTTGGAGTTTTTCCGCGCGTTGGCGCCGCGGGCGGCAAGCAGGGGTACGGGTTTGATTTGACAAATCGGGGGGGGGGGTAGCGTTTTTCGGACATTGGGTCGGTTGGCCCGATGGTGAACGTTCGCGAGTTCGGTGTTGGACCGAAAAGGAGGCTTTGATGCGACGGGTGTTGGTTGCGGTTTCGGCGTTGGGGTTGGCGTCGGCGTTGGTGTCCGCCCCGGTTCCGGTAGCGGGGCAAGGGGCGACGATCACCCTTAGTTTGGTGGACGCGTCGAATACTTCCACGACGGTGACTGCGATAGGGGAGGATGGCGGCGCGCAGACCCTGCAGGTGAAGGCGGTCGCTTCGGCAGCGCCGGCGACCGACGTGTCGGTGACGGTGACGGTGGGGGCGGCGGGCGGCACCGCCACCGTAGGGGCCTCCAATGATTACACGCGGAACAAGAGTTCAGTCACGGTGACGATCGGTGCAGCCGCTTTGCAGGGTATTTCTGCCAGTGTTACGATCACGCCGGTCAGCGACACGATAACCGAGCAACATGAGACGATCCGGTTTACGGGCACGGCGACCGGGTATACGATAGCACCGGTTGATTTGGCGATTACGGATCAGGATCGGGTGATTCAGCTGACGGCGGAGGGTGACGAGACCACGCCGAAGAAGACGGCTTTGACGAGGATTGAAAATCATCATCATCAGGATTTTTGGATTTACGTGCATGGTGCGTTGGGCGGTGTTACCAATGATGTGTTTACGGCTTCAACTGGTAACACGTATGGTTCGACATTGAATCTGGTGGTTAAATACCATGAAGGAACTGCTAATGGTATAGATGGTTCCGATCCTGGATCATCAGATGATTGGGCTTCTGATCACCATACTTTGAATACATCGAATCGTGCTAGGATTAGTATTCCGGATGGCACCCTTGGGGCGGACGCGTTTGATCAGGGTAACAAAAACTTGAATATTAGGATAGCTAATGATAATAAGGCGGAGGGGGATGAAGTGTTTTATATAGGGTTGAAGGATAACCCGGCGGGTTTTACGCATCGTCGGGTGCCGGTGACGATTTTGGATGATGATACGCAGGTGGAGGTGGTGGTGGATACCGACAGCGGGGAGGACGGAAACCAGGCGGTGTTGACGGAGGGGGACAGCGGGTCGGGGGTGTCGGTGTCGGGCAGGTTCGCCGGCAAGTGGCGCGAACCGAATACTGGCGGCACCCCCGGGAGTCATCGGGGTGTGGGGTCGTCGGTGCTTGGGTCGGCGACAGTGGTGACGTTGTCGGCGGCGGGGGCGGCCACCCCGAGCGCGGGGCAGGCGGGGACGGGTGATCTAACGTATTCTGCGTCGCCGGCGAATACGGTCACTATCCCGACGCAGAAGGTGTCGTCGACGACGGCGGGTTCGTTGGCGGGGTTGACTGTTACCGATGATACGGTGGTGGAGGGCGCGGAGACATTCACGGTGACGGGTTCGTCGTCGTTTGGGGACGCGACGGCGGCTACGTTGACGATCGCGGATGACGATGCGGATATTGCGTTGTCGGTGGATACGGCGAGGGTGAGGGAGGGCGACGGCGCGACGACGGTAACGGTTACGGCCCGGTTCGCGGGGCAGTCGTCTGTGTTGACGTCGGCGACGGATGTGGCGGTGACGGTGGGGGCCGGCGCTACCAACGGGGCTACCCCGGATACGGATTTCACGACCGGAGGGTCGGGGGTTTCGGGCAATGGGTTTACGGTGAGCATCCCGGCGAGGCAGTTAACTGGGAGCAAGTCGTTTACGTTGACGCCCACGGCGGACAATAGTGATGAGGGGACGGAGAAGATAGCGGTTACCGGGACGGCGTCGGTGGGGCGGGCGGTGACGGTGACTTCGGCGGAGATTGATCTCGACGATCCGCATATTCCGGTTGCTTTGAGTTTCCACCAAGCGGTTGCCGGCGATCCGGCGTTGTCGGGGGTCAGTGAGAGCGGGGGGGCGCAGACGGTGCGGGTGAAGGCCACCGCCGGGTCGGCGGTGTCGTCTGCGACGACGGTGACGGTTACGGTGGGAGCGGCGGGCGGCACCGCCGCCCTGGGTTCGTCGGGTGATTACACGCGGAGCGCGGCGACGGTGAGTGTTACTATCCCGAACGGGGGTACCGAATCTGATACGGCGGATGTGACGATCACCCCCCGGGACGACGGGGTGGCGGAGGGGCCGGAGACTATCCGGTTCAGTGGGACGGGCAACGATCTGGCTGTGACGGATGCTGATTTGGAGATTAGGGAAACGATCGAACTGGTGTTGAGCGCAACCGCGGTGGGTGAGGGAGATGGGGACGCGGGGGCGGTGACAGCTACGGCCCGTTTTGCGGGGGCGACTAGTTCGGTGTTGACGGGGGCCACGGATGTGGTGTTGTCGTTCGCGGCGGGCGCGAACGCGGATACGCAGGATTTCACCGCTCCGGGGTCGGCGGTGACGTTGAGCATCCCGGCCGGAAGTACAGAAAGTAGCGCCACGGCGTTGTCGGGGTTGGGGATTATGCAGGACATGAGGGCGGAGGGAGCGGAGTCTATTGCGGTGGGTGGTTCCGTGACGGGGTTTGCGGTGAGCGGGGCGGTGTTGGGGATTACCGATGATGATTTGGATGTGGTGTTGACGGCGGATACCGACATCGGAACGAACGGGGAGCAGAAGGATTTGTCGGAGGGCGGTACGGTGGCGGTGCGGGTGCGGGCCGCTTTGGGTTCGGGGGTGACGAATGATTTGACCTCTGGTTTGGTGGTGTCGGTAACCGCCGGGGAGGCATCGCCGGCGTCGGCGACGGAGGGATCTGGGGGTGATTTCACCGCTCCCGCCTCGCCGGTGGCGGTGACTATCCCTACCGGTTCCAATACTGATAGCGGGTGGACGAACCTTACGGGGTTGGCGGTGTCTGATGACGCGATAACGGAGGGGGCGGAGACGTTTTTGATTACGGGCACGGTTCCCGGCGGGACGGTCACTGCGGATACGCTGACGATTGGAGCCAGCGACGATGTGTTGGATGTGTCGGTGTCGCCGCAGACGGTGGCGGAGCAGTCGGATGCGCATACGATTACGGTCACGGTCGGGTTTAGGGGGGCGTCTGGTTCGGAGTTGACGGCGGCCACGACCGTGAACGTGGCGGTGGCGTCCGGGGACTCCAACGGAGCTACTTTGGCTACATCCTGCCCGGATACCAGCACGGACGCTTGTACGAATACGGACACGTTTAATATCAGCATTCCCGCCGGGCAGGCCACAGCTGACGGCACATTCAGCGTGACCGCCCGGGACGACGGGGATGCGGAGTCGACGGAAACGTTGAAAATCACCGGAACCGAAGCGGGGGATTCCACGAATACGGATTCGGCTACGTTGAATATCGTGGATGCCAGCTCCGGCATACAAGTGGAACTGCTCAACCCGGCCGACGACTCCGACCTGACATCCCTAGGGGAAGACAGCGGCGCGTCGCAGGTGAAAGTGAAGGTGACCATGCCCGGGGCGGTGGCCGCGGAGACGGTGGTGGGGCTCAACATCGGCGGCGGCTCCGCCGCCGAAGACACCAACAACGCTTGGACGGCGCGGGAGGACTACCGGATAAGCGGCCTCACCGCCCCGACCGGCACCCCCTCCAACCACGAGCTGGGAGTAGTCGTCGCGGCTAACGAAACGGAAGGGGAAGCGACTTTCACGATCACGGTTCAGGACGACAACGCCGACGAAGAAGACGAGGAAACCATACAAATCACCGGCGACCCCGTTAACTCCTTAGCCGTACTAGGAGCCACCCTCAAAATCGCGGACAACGACGACGCCCCCAATGTCGTCCTAGCCTTGCAAACCCCCGGCGGGGGCGCCCTGGCCAGCGTCCAAGAAAACGAAAGCCCCAACACCACGGTACAAGTCCGGGCCGCCTACCAAGGAGGCACCGTATCCGACAAAACGGTGTCCATCCCCATAACGGTCGGGAAAGCCGGAGAAACCGGGGAAGCCGCCGCCGGGACCGACTACCAAACGGTAGGCGTCTTCAACATCGTAATCGACCAGTACGAAACCACCGGGACCCAAACATTCCAGCTGATAATAGACACCGAAGACGACACGGACGCGGAAGGGCCGGAAACGGTGACCGTCACCGGAGACGACACCGATCTCCCGATAGGAACAATAGGAGAAGCGCAGTTGACGATCATCGACGACGACGCGGCCATCACCCTCGCGTTCCTGAACGCCTCCGACGAACCACTGGCGTCACTGGAGGAAGGAACCGGAACCACCACCGTCAAGATACGGGCCTCCTACCCCAGTGGGAAAAGTTTGCCCGACGCGCAGACGATACCGCTCACCCCGGGGGGGACTGCCTCCGCGGCTGATTACCAAGCGACCAGCTTCCCCAGCCAGATCACCATCCCCGCCACCCAGAACAGCGCCACCGCCGCATTTACCCTCGACCTGAGCGGACCCCGCGACGACAACATCGACGAACCAGACGAAACCCTGCTCGTAACCGGCGCCCTAGCCGGGTTCATCGTCAACCCCGGCGCCTTGGAGATCGTCGACAACGACGGCCCGCCCACCGGGATCGCCCTGACCATAAGCCCGGACACGGCGGCTGAGAACCGGGGAACCTCCCCTCTTCGCGTAACCGTCACCGCCGCCCTGGTAGGCAACCGGAGCTCCCAACCCACCCCGGTGCGGGTAACAGTGGGCGCCGCGGGAAGCACCGCCACCCGGGACAGCGATTACCGCAACCAGGGTTCGTCGTCTTTGACTATCACCATCCCCGCTGAAGCGTCGAGCGCTACGGGCAATTTCCGGGTGGTCATCCTCAGCGACACCCTAACCGAACAAACGGAGCGCATCAGAATAGCCGCCGACAGCGCCTACGGCCGCGCCAACGCCGACTTCCGCATCACCAACGTGAGTACCGCCGACCCCGGAGGAGGAGGCGGAGGAGGAGGCGGAGCCCCGCCCCCCAGCGGCGGAGGCGGCGGAGGCGGCGGGGGCGCGCCTCCCCCCGCCGGACCGCCCCCCGGTCCGGTAACCCCGCCCCCGGCGGAGCCGGTATGCCAGGGCAGGTTCTGCGACGAGGACGGCAACGTCCACCAAGCCAATATCGAACAAATCGCCGCCTGGGAAATCACCCTCGGATGCGACGCCGACGACGCCACCAAGTTCTGCCCCTCGGCGCAGATCACCAGAAGGCAAATGGCCGCCTTCCTCCACCGGGCCGTCAACCGGATCTCGCCCATCACACCCCCCACCGGCATAGAAATCAACGACGTCCCCACAGACGCCTGGTACCGCGCATTCGCCGACTGGGTAGTCTCCACCGGAGCCTTCGCCGCCCCCGACGGACAATTCAACCCCGGCGGAGTCGTCACCCGGGCGGATATGGCGGTGATGATGATCGCCTCCTTCCCCGACATAAACGCCGTCGACGAACCCGAAGGCCTGTTCAACGACGTAGCGGGCGCGACTCCGGAGGTGGTGCGGGCCGTGGAGGGGATGTACCACACCGGCGTCACCAGAGGGTGCAGCGCCGAGCCTCTCAACTACTGCCCCGACCAACCCGTAACCCGGGCGCAAATGGCTTCCTTCTTCGTCCGCGCCGTCAACTACACCCCGCCCGCCGCCGACAGCTGAAATCAACACCCCCCAACCACCCGGCCCCCCCGCCCCAACACCCGGGGGGGCCGGGCCCTTTACTGCTCCGGGACCCCGACTACTTGGGAGAAGCCGGCGCCGGAGGGGCGAACCAGTTGTTCCAGGGTGCATTCCCCGGCCGGTTTGTCGGGCCGCCAACGTTCAAAACGGGTGGCGTGCCGAAAACGGATTCCCTCCAGTTGGTCGTAGCTGACCGCAACCACCACCCCCGGCTCCACCGGGACCCAGTCCCGGGTGCGTTCGGTGGACCAGCGGCTCAGGGCCCCCGGACGACGGGTATGGTCGGCCCCCCCGAAACTTTCTTCGGAGCGGAGGCTTTCGAACTGCCGCAACAGCTCCGCCCGGTCCGCGTTGGAAAACCCCGAACAATGACCGATGAAGTGCAGTTCGCCGGAATCGTCGTACAAACCGAGCAGGATGGAACCCAACTTGTCTCCGTCTTTATGCACCCGGTAGCCGCCCACCACGCAGTCCGCCTCCCGACGATGCTTCCACTTCACCCACTCCCGCTTGTCCTGCCGGTAAATCCCGTCGGTGCGTTTGGCGATGATCCCGTCGCATCCCGCCGACTCGTATTCGTGAAACCAGCGGGAGGCTTCGGCCACGTCGTAAGTAACCGGAGTTATATGCCATGGAGGGCGGTCCATTTCCCGAAACAACTCCTCCAACCGGCCCCGGCGCTCCGCATAGGGGGCTCCGGTAAGGTCCTTCCCCTCCATGGACAGCAGGTCGAAAGCCACCAGCGAGGCGGGCGACTCCTCGGCCAGCCGATCGATCCGGGAGCGTGCCGGGTGAATGCGCAGTTGCAGGGCGTCGAAGCTGGTGGCGTCTTCCACCACCGCCAGCGCCTCCCCGTCCACCACCGTCCCCGGCGGCAAACCGCGCAGGGCGGGGCGCAGTTCGGGGAAATAACGCAACAGGTCGCGGCCGTTGCGAGAGTCCATCCGCACCGCATCCTCCCCCCCTCCCCCGAAAGCGATCGCCCGAAAACCGTCCCACTTCGGTTCGTAGGCCCATCCCCCGCCGGAGGGAGGGGTTTCCCGCACCCGGGCTTTCATAGGGCGCACCGGCAGGTCAAAGGGCTGGTTCAACCCCCCGGCGGAATCGGCCATTCCCGTTCCTTATAGAAAAAACCCGTGCGGATGCAAATCGCCGAACTGGTGAAGGCGAATTTCGGACCCCTCCCCCGCGGTAACTATCACCCGCTTCACCCCGAACTCGTTCATCAACTGTCGGCAGTTGCCGCATGGGTAAGCCCCGTCCGTATCCGCCGCGTCCACGCAGGCCACCGCCACCATGTCCATCCGTCGCACCCCCCGGGCGGCCGCCCCGGAAATGGCGGTGGCTTCGGCGCAGATGCAGGAACCGTAGGCGGCATTCTCCACGTTGGCCCCGGCGTGCAGGTTCCCTTCCTCGTCCACTACCACCGCCCCCACGTGAAAGTTGGAATAGGGGGCGTAGGCCCCTTGGGCCGCCCGCCGCGCCGCGGCGGCCAGCTCCTCCGCGGAGCAGGAGTCCGAAGCCCGTTCGCCGGTCATCGCACCAGGCTCGCCGCGAACGACGCCCTGTCAAAGGGGAGCAGGTCGCCGGGACCTTCCCCTACGCCGATGAACTTCACCGGAATTCCCAATTCGTGTTCCACCGCCACCGCCGCTCCTCCTTTGGCCGTACCGTCCAATTTGGTTAATACAATACCGGTCACCCCCGCCTGTTCGGTGAATACACGGGCTTGGGCCAAACCGTTTTGGCCGGTGGAGGCGTCCAACACCAACAGCACCTCCGGGGCCGGACGGCCGTCCCGGCCCAGCACCCGCACGATCTTGGCCACCTCCCGCATCAAATTGCGGTTGTCATGCAACCGCCCGGCGGTGTCCACCAGCACCGCCTCCATTCCCCGGGACTTCCCGGCCGTCAACGCGTCGTAGGCCACCGCCGCCGGGTCGCCTCCGGGCGCACCCGTCACCACTTCCACCCCCAGGCGCCTGCCCCAGGTTTTCAGTTGCTCGCCGGCCGCCGCCCGGTAGGTGTCCGCCGCCGCCAGCAGGCATTTGCTCCCCTCCCCGGTCAAACGGGCGGCCAGTTTGGCGGCGGTGGTGGTCTTGCCGGAGCCGTTCACCCCCACCAGCGCCACCGCCGCCGGCGACCCGTCCCGGCGCAACGCCCGCTCCCCCTCCGACATGGCCCCGGCCAACTCCCGTTCCACCAGCCGGCGCAACCCGCCGGCGTCGTCGGGGGCGGCCTCCCGCGCCCTCTCCAAGATGCGGGCGGTCAGCGCCGGGCCCAAGTCGGCCCCCAGCAAGGTCTTCTCCATTTCCCGCCAGTACTCCGGATCTGCGCCGCCCCGAAACCGGGCCAGCAAAGCCCCCAATCCGCCCCCCGCCCCCGTCCGCCCCCCGGCGGGATCGGGACGGCGCGCGCGGCGGACGGCCAGTCGCCGCGCAACCAGCGCCGCCGCCGTAACCGCAACGACGATCGCCGCCGCCCAAATCCAGAAACCCGGCATCCCGATTCCGGCCCGCTATCCGGGTTGGAGGGCCGGCTCGCCCATCCGCTTAACCACTGCTTGGGAGGAGCCGCCCGGCTCCATCGTCACGCCGTACAGGACATCGGCCGCGTGCACGGTGGGTTGCTGATGGGTGATCACCATCAGTTGGGCGTTGCCCCGGAACTCTTCCACCAACCGCAGGAAACGGCGCAGGTTGGCGCCGTCCAGGGCGGCGTCCACTTCGTCCAGGATGTGAAAAGGGGCGGGACGGGCGGCGAACACCGCGAACAGAAAGGCCAACGCGGCCAGGGAACGCTCCCCCCCCGACAAAAGGGACAACTTTCCCACCCGCTTGCCCAACGGCCGGGCCCGCACCTCCACTTCCGACTCCAACGGACGGGCCGGGTCGGTGAGGGAGAGCCGACCGGCGCCTCCCGGAAACAACACCGTGAAATAGCGCTGATAGCAACGGGCGGTTTCCTCGAATGTGCGCAGGAACAGGGATTCCATCTCTTCGTCCAAGGCCTTGATAACCTTGCGCAACTCCGTCTTGGAGGTTTCCAGATCCGAGAGTTGCCCGGTGATCAGCTCGTAACGCTCCTCCAACTCCCGAAACTCCTCCGCCGCCAACGGGTTGATGGCCCCCATCCGGGACAGTTCCGCGGCCAGGGAACGAGCCGCTTCCTCCAGCTCCTCCTCCGAAGATTCCCCGGCGGACGGCCCCTCCCCGGCGGCGGGCAATGTCGGGCGGGGAGCTGCCAAGGCCCGCTCTTCGGAGGCGTCGGCGTCCCGGCGCAGGCTTTCGGCCGCCGACTCCCTTCGCAACCGGATTTCGGCGGACTCCACCGCCAGGGCCGCCAGCCGTTCCCGGGCCCGCTCCTCCGCCTCCCGCAACCGGGCGATCTCCCGGCGGGCCTCTTCCAACCGGTCGTTCGTTTCCCCGAGTTCGGAGCGCGCCCGGATCTGATCGGCCCGCAAAGACCGCACATGCTCCTCCACCGCCGCCCGGGCGCAGCGGGCCAGCCTTTCCACGTCGATCAGGGTGCGCATCCGCTCCCGGGACCCTTCGTCCGCCGGCTCCTCCAACCGGGCCCGGCGGATTTCCCCCAACCTGTTTTCCAGCATCCTCCTCCGCTCCGCGGCGGCGGCTTCCGCCACCAGCGACTCGTCCCGCAACCGCCGGGCCTCCTCCAGGCGATGGGCGGCCTCCCGCCGGCGGTCGGCCCAATTCTCCATGCCGCCCCCCGCCCCGGGTTCCTCCCAACCGGCGATGCGGCCCCGCAGTTCCCCCAACCGTTCCCGGCGTCCGGCGGAGGCCTCCTCCAGGACCTCCAGCCGCCCCCGCAGACGGTCCATTTCGCGGGCGGAGGCCTCCCCGGCGCGGGTAATCCGATCCAGGGAATCGGCCGCCCCGGCCAAGACGGCTTCCAGAGCCTCCAGGTCCTCCAAGGCGGCCCGTTCCCCGTCGCGGGCCCCCGCGAACGCTTCCCGGGCCGTTTCCTCGGCGGTGCGGGCCCGGGCCCGGTCCACTTTAGCCGCCTCCCGCGTGCGGTGGGCGGCGCGCAAGGCCGCCGGGGCGTCGCCCTGCGGGTCGGCCAAGCGGATGCCGAACCGGGTGATCAAATCCCCCTCCGGAGTTACCGCCCTCACCTCCGGCTCCCGGCTTACTATGTCCCAACCCCCCGCCCATCCTTCCACCAGCACCGCGTCCCCCAGCAGGGAGGCCGCCAACTCCCGGTCGGCGGAGGGACCGAGCCGGTCCGCCAAGGCCTCCGCCCCCCACCTCCCGGCCGCGGCCCGGGCCGGAATGTCCCGCGTCGCCCCGCTCCGGGGAGCGGCCAGCAGGGTCAGTCCCCCCAAATCGGACGCTTTCAAAGAAGCGGCCACCTCGCGCAACGCCTCCCCGTCGGACACCAACCGGGCCTCCAGCCATCCGGCCAAGGCGGCGGAGCAGGCGGACGCCATCTCCTCGGGGATGTCCAGCCGGTCGGCCAGGATCCCCGTCACCCGCTCATCGGCGGCGGCGGCCTCCGCCGCTTGCGGATTGGCCCAACCCGGCGCCCCCGCCTGCAAGGCTTCCACCGCGGCGACCGCACCCGCACAGGCCGCCTCTGCGGAACGCAGAATGCTTTCCGCCCCCTCCCAGTCGGCTTGCACGGCGGCGCGGGCCGCGCACCGCTCCCGGTACACCGAACCGGCGGCGGTGATCAACTCGTCGGTGGAGCGTATCTGATCGGATACTTTTTCCCGTTCCCCGGTCTCCGTTTCCCGTTGCCGTTCCAAAAGTTCCAGGCGGCGCCGGATGTCCAGGGCCTCCCTTCCCTCGCGCGCCTCTTCGCCTTCCAGGGAACGCAAGTCGCCGTAGGCCATGGCCATGGCCCCCGCCTCGGGCAGCGCCTCCTGATCGGCCAGGGAGCGGACTTCCCCTTCCAGCCCCCGCAGGGCCGCTTCGTTGATTTCCGCCCGGCGCCGGGCCTCCGCTTCCTCCGTTGCGGCCTCCTCCAGGGATTCCTCCAGGCGGGCGGTTTCCGCCTCCAGCCGGGCCCGCCGGTCGCCTTCCCCGGCGATGCGGGCCGCGATCGCCCCGGAACGCTCCCGGGCCACCGAGGCGACCCCCTGCAACTGCGCCGCGGTCGCCTCCAACCGGGCGGCCGCCCCGGCGGCGCCGTCCAGGAGTTCGGCGAGAGTTTCCCGCTCCCCGGACCAAACCTGCGCATCGGACTCCAGCTCGCGCAACCGGGCCCGCCCCCCGCTCGCCTCCGACTGCAGGGTTTCCCGCTCGGCGGACAACTGCGCGGCCCGCTCCCGCAACCGGCGCAACTCGCACCCTCCTTGCCATATTCGGATGGCCCGCAGACGGTCGCGCACTTCTTCGTAACGGGCGGCGGCTTCGGCCTGACGGCGCAAGGGACGGCGGCGGCGTTTCATCTCCGACAGGACATCATGCAGACGGAGCAGGTCGGCGTCGGTGCGCTCCAAGCGACGTTCGGCCTTGGCTTTGCGCATCCGGTGCTTGCGTACGCCGGCCGCCTCTTCGATGATCTGACGGCGCACCTCCCCCTTCCCCTCCAAAACCGCGTCCAGGCGCCCCTGTCCCACGATCAGATGCTGACGGCGGCCGATGCCCCCGTCGGACAGCAACTCCTGAACGTCCAGCAACCGGCACCCCACCCCGTTGATTTCGTACTCACCCTCCCCGTCCCGGTAGAGGCGGCGGGTGATGGAAACCTCGTCCAGGTCCAGGGGCAAGGCCCGATCGGAGTTGTCCAGCACGACCGTCGCCTCGGCCCGGCCCAGCGGTTTGCGGGAGGCGGCCCCCGCAAAAATCACTTCCTCCATCTTGTCGGTGCGCAACCCGCGGGTTGCCTGCGCGCCCAACGCCCAGGCGACGGCGTCCACGATGTTGGACTTGCCGACTCCGTTGGGGCCGACCACCACCGACACTCCCGGCTCGAACTCCAGCCGGGTGCGGTCGGCGAAGGACTTGAAGCCCGCCATGCTCAGGGATTTGAGATGCAACTTACACCTGTGTGATTAGCGTCCGGCAATGAATGCTAGCGCGCGCCGCGCGGGAATGCGGCAACCCCCTATTGCGGCTGGCAGGTCGGGCAGTAATGGGCGGAGCGGGCAGCCAGCCGGCGACGGACGATCAAGTCCCCGCACCGCGGGCAGGGCGAACCGCCCCGGCCGTAGGCCGCCAGCCGCCCCAGGAACTCCCCGGCCCGGCCGTCGGGCAGCAGATAGGCCAAGTCGGACAGGGAAGTCCCTCCGTATTCAAGGCCGTCCCGCAACACCTCCCGCACCGCCCGGCGCAGGACGCTCCATTCGGAAACCGTCAACCGGCAAGCCGGGCGGAGCGGATTGATGCGGGCCCGATGCAGCGACTCGTCGGCGTAAATGTTGCCCAATCCGGCCACGAACCGCTGATCCAACAGCAAGGTTTTGACGGCGATGCCGCGGGAGGCGGCGGCCGCGGCCAGGCGCCGGGCCGGAGGGAGCCCGTCCAGGGCGTCGGGACCCAACCGGGCCACAGTGGAGGCGGCCAGCTCGTTGCGGGTGAAAACGGCGCTCCATCCGAAAGTGCGCGGGTCCACCATTCGCACTTCCTGTTTGCGATCGATGACCGCCGTCAGATGGGTGTGCGCTTCCCGCGCCGCCCCCGCCGGATGCACCGACATCCGGCCCGACATCCCCAAATGGATCACCCAGGTGAGGTCGCGGGAAGTCTCGAACATCAGAAACTTGCCCCGCCGCCCCAGCGAAAGCACCGTTCCGCCCGTCAGCCGGTCCGCAAAGTCGCCGGAGGGGGGTTGGCGGCGGAGCATCCGGGGATGGGAGACGCGCACCTCCGTCACCCGCCGTCCCCGCAGGGCCGATTCCAGGCCGCGGCGGGTGGTTTCCACCTCGGGCAGTTCCGGCACCCGGACCCCGTCTCAATCCGGAGCGTCCGCCCGCGCGTCCAGAACCCGCAAGGCGCGGGCGGCGGCCCGTTGCTGGGCTTCTTTCTTGGAACCGCCCTCCCCCCGGCCCATTACCTCGCCCTGCACCGCCACCTCCGCTTGGAACACTTTCCGGTGGTCGGGGCCGGCGGCGAAAATCTGGTATTCCGGTTTTACCCCCCGCCCGGCCAGGCTCTCGTGCAGATTGCTCTTCGGATCCCGGTATTCGGGCGTTTCCGCCAGCCGGGAAATCCGGGACACCCACCGGGTCATTATCACCCGGCGGGCGCTTTCCAAACCCCCATCCAGATATACGGCCGCCAACAGGGCCTCCATGGCGTCGGCCAGGATGGAAACCTTGTCCCGCCCCCCCTGCAGGTCCTCCCCCCGGCCCAGCAACAGGTACGTCCCCAGGCCCAATTCCCGGGCCGTTTCGTACAAGGCGTCCCCGCTGACCGAACGGGCCCGAATGCGGGCCATATCCCCCTCCGACAGGTAGGGGTAACGGTCGTAGAGGTAATCGGTCACCACCAGTTGCAGGATGGAGTCCCCCAGAAACTCCATCCGTTCGTTGGACTCCAAATCGTCATTTTCCCCCACATAGGAGCGATGTTGCAACGACTGCCGCACCAGCCCCCGGTCCACGAACCGGTAGCCGAGGGCGGCTTCCAGGCCCTCAGAATCCCAGGCTTCGTCCTCCGCCCCGGTCATAGTCGGGACAGCCCCTGTTGCAGACGCTCCGTCAACCCCCCTTTCACGCCCTCCACCGCCATGCGGACGGCGTTGGAAACCGCCAACCCGGAGGAGGACCCGTGTCCGATCACCACCCCGCCCCGCACCCCCAGCAGATGGGCCCCCCCGTATTCGTCCGGCTCGGCCGCCATCCGCAACTCGGCCAAGGGAGCCTCCAGGTAGGGGGCCGCCTCCTGCGGAACCCGGGCCAGGGCCCGGGAGATCACCCCGGCCACGAACCGGGCGGTGCCTTCGATGAACTTGAGGGAAATATTGCCGGTGAACCCGTCGGTGACGATCACGTCCACCGCGTCGGCCGCCAGATCCCCGCCCTCCACGTTGCCCACGAAATTGACCGGGGAGTCGGACATCAAGGCGTGCGCGTCCCGGTCCAGTTGCCGCCCCTTGGCCGGCTCTTCGCCGATGTTGAGCAGTCCCACCCGGGGATCGGGCACCCCGTAGATGATTTCCGAGGCCAGCGAACCCATCACCCCGAACTGAACCAGGTGCTCGGGGCGCACCTCCGGGTTGGCCCCCGAATCCAGCAACAGCGCCGGATGGTTGGGGGCGGGGATGGCGGTGGCGATGGCGGGGCGCAACACCCCCTCGATCCGCCCCAGGGCGATCACCGCCGCCGCCAGGGCGGCCCCGGTGGACCCGGCCGAAACCAGGGCGTCGGCCCGGCCGTCGGCCACCAGCCGGGCGGCGGTCAATACCGACGCATCCGGTTTGAGCCGCAGGGCCCGGGCCGGGTCGTCGTGCATGTCGATCACCTCGGCGGCGTGCACCACCTCCAAGTCGGCTCCGCGCCCGGCCAAGAGCGGAGCAAGCACCTCCCGATCCCCCACCAGCGTCACTTCCCGGCCCGCCTCGGCCGCCAGCAACGCCCCCGACACCATTTCGGCCGGGCCCCGGTCGGTGCCCATTACATCGAGCGCAACCCGCGCCACTGGTCCCGCCCGTGAGGTTTTAACCGGAGCCGGAGAGGACCGTCCTATTGCGGTAGTGACCGCAACCGTCCGGTCCGGAACAGGCCCGGTGGGGAAGCTTGGGGGTCCCGCACCGGGGACAGGCCGCCGTCTCCACCCGGGAGACGCGCATGGTCTGCGCCTTGCGGCTCCTGGTGCGCGAGCGCGACATTTTCTTTTTGGGCACCGCCATGGCGCACCCCTTTCTAGCTGGTCACCGGTTACGTCCGGTCTAACAGGTTCTTCAATTCGGCGAAAGGCGAGGAGGTCACCTCCTCATGCCCGTCGCACTCCCCGACGTTCAAGTCGGTCCCGCACGTTGCGCACAGCCCGCGGCATTCCTCCCGGCACAGCGTCACCAGCGGAAAAGCCAGCGATATTTCGTCGCGCAACAACGGACCGAAGTCGATCCAACCGTCCGATTGTACCGAATCGTATCCTACCGGTTGATCGGGGGCGGCGCCGGGAGCCGCGAACAGGTGGGTCAGATTCGCCCGCACCGTGCGCGACGCCTCCCCTAAACACCGGTTGCACAGCACTGCGGCCTCCGCCCGCGCCCCGCCCCGGGCCAGCACCCCGCCCCCCGTCGCCTCCAGTTCCAGCTCCGCCGTCACCGGACCGCACCGCTCCACCTGCGGCAGGTCCATTTCCAACTCCCCCTGCAGGCGCAAGCGGCGGCGGGACCCCGGGGAATCCAGCAGATCGGAGACCAAGGCCGAAAACGGGGAGCGGCGGGCGGACATTATACCGCTTCAATCCGCGATCCGCTCAATCAAATAGTCCAGGCAGGCGAGCAGGGCCTGCACGTCGGATAGGGGGACGGCGGGCCACAACCCGATCCGCAACTGGTTCCGCCCCAGCAGGCGGTAGGGCTCCACATCCACCACCCCGTTGGCCCGCAACAGGGCGGCCAGCGCCGGGGCGGAGGCCGCTTCCTGAAAATCAACGGCGGCCGTGACCGGGGAGCGCAACGCCGGGTCCTCCACAAAAGGAAAGGCCAGCGGATGATCCTCCGCCCACCGGTAAAGGGCGGCGGCGTTTTCGGCGCAACGGCCGGCCGACCAGGACAGACCCCCGTTCCCGTTGATCCATTCCACCGACTCCATCAGGATGTAGATGGAGGCCAAGGCGGGGGTGTTGTAAGTCTGGTTGCGGAGGGAGTTTTCCACCGCATTGCGCAACGACAGGAAAGGGGGCGTCCAGCGGCCGGAGACGGCCAACGACCCGATCCGTTCCAAGGCCGCCGGGGAACACAAGGCCACGTACAGCCCGCCGTCCCCCCCGAAGGCCTTCTGGGGGGAGAAGTAGTAAACGTCGAACTCCTCCGGCCGCACCGGAATTCCGCCCGCGGCCGAGGTGGCGTCCACCGCCGTCAAACCCCGTCCCGCTACCCGCTCCGCCGGCATGCGCACCCCGGTGGAGGTTTCGTTGTGGGTCAACGCGTACAGGTCATAGCGGTCGTCGGGTTCGGGAACCGGATGCGTCCCGTACGGAGATTGGATAATCATCGGCTCCTCCAAGTGGGGGACCCCGGCTACGGCCCGGGCGAACTTGGCGGAGAACTCCCCGAAAGACAGGTGCTGGCTGGCCCGCTCGATGAGGCCGAAGGCGGCCGCGTCCCAGAAAGCGGTTGCCCCGCCGTTGCCCAGGATCGCCTCGTAGCCGTCGGGCAACCCGAACATTTCCGCCAGTCCCTCCCGCACCCGGGCCACCGCGGAACGCACTCCCGGGCGCCGGTGGGAAGTGCCCATAAAGGAGGGTCCGGCGGCGGCCAGCCCCTCCAAGGCGCTCTGCCGCACCCGGCTGGGGCCGGAGCCGAACCGCCCGTCGGCGGGCAAGAGGCGGGCGGGAATGACTATTTCCGGCCGGGCGGCGGACCCGGCGGGGGGCTGTGGTTGGGTCATCGGAGGAACCTCCGGCGCGCCTCCGGCGCCTGGAACGGGGTATGCTTCCCTATAAGAGTAGGCGGATCAAGCCGGGAGGCCAACCTATGACGGGCGCGGACGCCGTTGCGCGGCGGATATCCAACATAGCCGAATCGGCCACCATGGCCATCACCGCCCAAGCCCGGGAAATGCGGGCCCGGGGCCGGTCGGTGATCGGATTCGGGGCGGGCGAACCGGACTTTCCCACCCCGGCCCCCATTGTAGAGGCGGCGGAGGAGGCGGCCCGCAACCCGGCTATGCACAAATACACTCCGGCCGCCGGGTTGCCGGAGTTGCGGGAGGCGGTGGCGGAAAAAACCGGGAGACATTCCGGACTGGAGGTTTCCCCCTCGCAGGTGCTGATCACCAACGGGGGCAAGCAGGCGGTCTACACCGCCGTGCAATGCTTGGTGGACGAAGGCGACGAGGCCCTGTTGCCCGCCCCCTACTGGGTCACCTACCCGGAGGCGGTGAGTCTGGCGGGGGGGCGCGCGGTGGCCGTGCCCACCGACGCCGCGAGCGGGTTCAAAGTGACCGTCGAGCAACTGGAGGAGGCCCGCACGCCCCGCACCAAGCTCCTCATCTTCGTTTCCCCGTCCAACCCCACCGGGGCCGTCTACACCCCGCGGGAGGTGGCCGAAATAGGGCAGTGGGCGGCCGCCAACGGGGTGTGGACGATGACCGATGAAATCTACGAGCATCTGGTGTACGGCGGGGCCCGGTTTTCATCCCTGCCGGTGCAGGCCCCCGAGGCCGCGTCCCGGTGCGTAGTGGTGAGCGGGGTGGCTAAAACCTTCGCCATGACCGGATGGCGGGTGGGGTGGATGATCGGCCCCCCGGAGGTGATGACCGGGGCCGTTCGCCTGCAAGGGCATTTGACTTCCAACGTCTGCAACGTCGCCCAGGCGGCCGCCCTGGCCGCGGTCGCCGGACCGATGGACGAAGTGGAGTCCATGCGGGAGGCTTTCGACCGGCGACGGAGAACCATGCACGGCCTGCTGGAGGCGATGGAGGGCGTGACCTGCCGGGAGCCGGAGGGGGCCTTTTACTGTTTCCCGTCCCTGGAGGGGGCGCTGGGGAGGCCGCTGGGCCCGGGCGGGCGATGGACGGCGGACACCGCCTTGGAGCTGGCCGCCCTCTGCCTGGAACAGGCGGGGACGGCTTTCGTGCCGGGCGAAGCTTTCGGAGCCCCCGGTTACAGCCGTTTCTCCTACGCCCTGGGCGACGAGGACCTGCGTACCGGACTGACCCGCCTGGGCGAGTTCCTGTCCGGGTAAATCCCCCCTCCCCCGCCGCGGTCTCTTTCGGCTTAGGCGGAGAGTTCCGTAACAGCTTGACCGGACAGAGCGGCGACTTCCTGTCGGAAACGGCCCGCATTAAAATTTCGGCGGTTGTAAAATGTTGGGCGATGACAGATCCGGGGCGCGGTCACCGGACGACGCTACCTCCTCGTCCGGCCCGGATCCGTCCATCATCAAACCCCCGAGACCCCTGCTTGATTGCCCCTCCCCCGTCACGGTCTCTCTTGTCCGAAGGGCCCGCAACCGAAACAAACGGGCATTCGCCGGGCGACGCCGCCGCCCGGTTCCGCATTGGCGCAAAATTCGGGAAGCGGAGACCCGGCGCGGGCCGGATCCGGAGGGAGACGACCCGCATAAAATTTCGGCTGTGTAAAATGTCGGGCGATGACAGATTCGGGGCGCGGTCACCGGACGATGCGACCTCCTCGTCCGGTCCCGGGTCCGTCCTCCCTCCAATCCCCAAAGACCCCGACGCCGGACCCTTCTTATGACCTCCGACAACCTGATCGCTTTTTCCGATAACGGAATCTGGGTGGCGGACCCGGACGACGGAAACCGGCGCCGACTGGCCGGGCGGGGCGAATGTCCGGGGTGGTCGCCGGACGGCTCCTACATCTCGTATGCGGTTTTCTCCGACGAAGAGCACGGCATCTGGCCCCTGTTTGAATCGTGGGTGGTTTCCGCCGACGGCGCCCGCCGCTACCGTTTGACCAAGGACTGCGTAGGCGATTTCTGGTCGCCGGACGGACGCCATATCGCCTACATCGCCCGCCGGAACCGCTGGCATGACATCGGACGACTCTATACGGCGGCGGCCGACGGCTCCCACCGTACGTACATTTCCGACTCTCTCTTTCACAATTTACGGTGGTCGCCGGACGGAAGTCGTCTCGCCTATGTGAAACCGGTGGGCGACGACTCCGACGATGCCGCCTTCCGCGAGGAAATTTGGATGGTGCGGGCCGACGGGTCGGAGCCCCGCCGGCTCTCCCGGGACGGCTCCGGCCACAGTTGGTCGCCGGACGGAAAACTTATCCTGTACTCCTGCTGTTTTGAAGACGATACGCAAATCGGGGGGGAGTTGTGGGTGGAGGAGGCGAGCGGCGGCAACCGGCGGATGCTGGATCGGAGCGCGATCGATCGTCCCCGGACAAAGTGTTTGTTACCCGACGGATGGTCCGGGGATGGGAAACGCATCCTCTACTCATCGGTGGTTTACGAAGATTTTCCCGACCCGGCCGACAGCGAGATTTGGGTTACGGGACGGGACGGAACCGGTCGCCGAAAACTGGCGGACGGGGATATGCCGGTATGGTCGACGGAGACCGGGACGAAGGTCCTCTTCTCGACGTATGCGGAAAACAGCGCAGGCGAAGAAGTGTACGAAAGTTGGGAGGTGGATGTCGACGAAGACGACCCCCGCCCCCGTCGCCCGGAACCGCCCGCGTTTCCCGGCGTGCCGCCCGTGCCCGGGCGCGCGGTACGAGTGTCGCCGGACGGACGGCGGGCGATCTACGGCCTTCCCCAAGAGGCGGCGGGCGGCGGGTTACGCATGGAACTATGGACGGCGGAGGAGGACGGAAACCATGCTCTTCTCACCGAACACGGCTTCGACAAAATGTTTTTCCATTGCCAATGGTCCCCGGACAGCCGATACGTCTCCTACGCCGCCCTCCTGCACGACGGGCAAGGCCGCGTAACCGAAGAGCAGGCATGGACGGCCTCCGCCGACGGCTCCCGCCGGTTTATGCTGTCCGCCCGCTCCGCCGACATGGAGTGGCGCCCCGCGCCGCAAGCCGCCGCCGGAGGGACGGAACCCGTTTAGGCGACTGCGCGGGACGGATTGCGGAGGGGCCAGTCTGCATAAAATTTCGGCGATTGTAAAATATTCGGCGATGACAGATTCGGGGCTGGGTCACCGGGCGACGCGACCTCATCGTCCGGCCCCGGATCCGTCTATCATCAATCTCCGAGACCCGATACTCCATCCCGGACCCGGCTATGACATCCGACAACCTGATCGCTTTTTCCGATAACGGAATCTGGGTGGCGGAACCGGACGGCGGAAACCGGCGCCGGCTGGCCGGGCGGGGCGAATCTCCAGTGTGGTCGCTAGACGGCGCCCGCATCTTGCACGTAGTCGACCATGGCGAGAAGAGCGGAAGCTGGTCCGTGCACGAAGCCTGGGTGGTTTCCGCCGACGGCTCCGATCGCTACCGGCTGACCGGGGACTTCATCGGCGCTTTCTGGTCGCCGAACGGCCGTTGCGTCGCCTAC
This sequence comes from Candidatus Spongiisociaceae bacterium, assembly GCA_965243835.1. GTDB lineage: Bacteria > Actinomycetota > Acidimicrobiia > Spongiisociales > Spongiisociaceae. The sequence continues at coordinate 1,237,443 of OZ251578.1, read as the reverse complement.
ATCGTCCGCAAGAAGAACCAAGAGGAAGCGGAAATCGGGCAACTCTATATAGCAGAAGCCGACGGCTCCCAACGCCGGTACGTATCGGAGACTTGGTACCACAAGGTGCGATGGTCACCGGACGGGCGGCGCCTCGCCTACATGAAACCGGTTCCCGGCGGGGAGGGCTCCATGTTCAGGAATGAAATTTGGATGGTGCGGGCTGACGGGTCGGAGCCCCGCCGACTCTCCCCGGACGGCTCCGATCACCGATGGTCGCCGAACGGGGACCGCATCGCCTACGACTCCTACTTTTTCGGCAATGCGGATGGGCGCATCAGGGTCGAGCTATGGGTGGAGGAGGCGAACGGACAAGGCCGGAGGAAACTGGTTCAGTGCGTTTCCGAACCCCCTCGGCTAAACGAGCCTCCCTGGATGAAGTTGCTGATACCGGGCCGCTGGTCGCCGGATGGGGAGAGCTTCGTTTATACGTTCTTGGAGGGCGAAGATTTGTCGGACCCGGACAACAGCGAGGTTTGGGTGGCAAGGACGGGTGGAGGCGGACTCCGAAAACTGGGGGATGGAGAAACCCCGGAATGGTCGCCGGACGGGAAAACGGTCCTGTTCTGGAGGTACGACGAAACAGATGGGGGCGAAGAGGAACCCGTAGGCGAATTATGGCAGGCGGACGCCGCGGGGAACGATCCCCGCCCCTGTCCCTCCCAACCTGCCGCGTTTCCCGGTGCGCCGCCCGACCCCTGGATCCTCATGCGACCCGCGCCGGACGGCAAGCGGGCGGTCTACGCTCTTCCCCAAGAGAAGTTCGGCGAGGACCAGCGAATGGAAATCTGGACGGCGGAGATGGAGGGCGGAAGCAAGCGCCTCCTGACCGAACACGGCTCCCGCTACACGTTTCCCCTGTGCGAATGGTCTCCGGACGGCCGATATTTTACCTACGTCAACGTCCTGCGCGACAGGCGGGGCCGCGTAACCGAAGAGCAGGCTTGGGTAGCCCAAGCCGACGGCTCCCACCGGGTTATGCTGTCCGCCCGCTCCCCCCTAACCAACTGGCGCCCCCTCCCCCCCGCCTGACCTCTTCGCTCCCCGTTCTCCCGGTGAGCGAGCGGTTGCTCCCTCTTTTGAAACCGGAGGGTCGCTAAACCCGGCGGACGGAGGCGGCCCATTCCAGGAAGCGGGGGGCGGGCCAGGTGTTGGCTATCTGCGATTTGGGAACCCAGCCCCGGCGGGACTGGCGGATTCCCCATTTGCTTTGCCCGAGTTCGCTTACCCGATGGGCGTCGGTGCTGATCACGAACAGGACATCGCGGCCCCGGGCCTCCCACAACAGCTCGGCCGGGGCGTCCAAACGGTCCAGGTGGGAGTTGATCTCCAGCGCGGTGCGGGTCTCCCCGGCGGCGGACAGCACCGCATCGGCGTCGAACTCGATCCCCGGCCGGCGTCCGATGCGCCGTCCGGTGGGATGACCGACGACGTTCACCGCCGGATGGCGGATGGCCGCCAGCAACCGCTCCGTCTGCCGGGCGGCGGGCAGGTCGAAATGGCTGTGCACCGAAGCCGTGCACCAGTCGTATCCCTGGAGGAAATCGAAGTCGTAGTCCAACGACCCGTCGGGGGCGATGTTCAACTCCGCCCCATGCAGAATACGCATCTCCGGAAAGTCCTGTTGCAACTCCCGGATCCGCTCCCGCTGGGCCAGCATCTGTTCCCGGTCGGCCCCGTTGATAGCCAGGTTCTCGGCGTGGTCGGTGATAGCAAAATACTCCAAACCCCGCCCGGCGGCCGCCCGGATCATGTCCTGCAAAGAATCTTCCCCATCCCCGGACAGGTCGGTGTGAACATGCAAATCCCCCCGCAAGTCCCCTTCCTCCGTCAGCTCCGGCAACTCCCCCGCCCGCCCGGCCTCGATCTCCCCCCGATCCTCCCGCAACTCCGGGGGGATCCACGGCAAACCCAGGGCCGCGTACACCTCCCCTTCGGTTCGGGAAGCAACCACCCGTCCCGTGGAGGCGTCCGCCAGTGCGTATTCGTTCAACGCCCATCCCCGCTCTATGGCCAGTTGCCGCAACCGCACGTTGTGTTCTTTGGAACCGGTGAAATGGAGGACGGCCGACCCCCACTGGCCGGGGCGCACCACCCGCACATCCACCTGCAGGGAGGAATGGGTGAGGCAAGTGATTTTGGTTTCCCCCGCCGCCGACACCTCCCGCACCGGAGGGGCCTCCGCCAAAACCTCGTCCAACCTCCGCCGCCCCTCCGCCTCCCCGTCTCCGTCCATCGCCGCCAGAATGTCCAGGTCGGCCACCGTCTCCCGGAACCGGCGCAGGCTGCCGCAAACCTTCGTCCGCTCCACCCCCGGGACCTCCTCCAGGACCGCCAGCAACCGGCGGGCTTGGCGTTGCGCCTCCATGAGGGGGGTGCGCCGCTCCTTGCCGGACAAACCCAGGCGCCGCACCGCGCGGCGCAGGTTCTCCTCGGTTTTGGCCCCCAGGCCGGGCAGATCCCGCAACCGCTCCCCCTGCAACGCCCCCACCAGGTCGTCCACCGACCCCACCCCCAGCCGTTCCCGCAGCAACAGGGCGGTTTTCGGCCCCAGGCCGGGAATGCGGGTCAACTCCATGAACTCGGGGGGAAAGGCGGACCGCAACTCGTCCAACTTGCCGATGCGGCCCGTCTCCGCGTACTCCCGAATGCGGGAGGCGACGGCCCCGCCGATCCCGTCCAGTTCCCGCAACTGCGCCTCCGTCATCTCCGCGGCCGCCGCGGGCAACCCCTGCAAAGTGCGGGCGGCCGCCCCGTAGGCCCGGGCCCGGTGGGAATGGTTGTTTCCGTCCGCCACCCGCACCAGGTCCGCCATCTCGCCGAAGGCCTCCGCCAACTCCAGATTGGTCGCCATAAGGGTCAGGGTATCACCCGCCCCCGCCGGGTTCCCGTTACCGAAAGGGGGAACGGGTAGTCTAAAAGGACCCCCGACCTCCACCCGAACGGAGTTTCACGATGGCCATCCCCAGCGCCGGATATTCGGTAACCATGCGCCTGTACATCGCGCCCGACGACCAACGGGCCATCGGGCGCATCGCCACCGCCATCGGCGAAGCGGGGGGAGGGGTCACGGCCTTGGACATCGTGGAATCGGAACCGACCCGCCTGGTGGTGGATCTGACCGCCAACGCCCGGGACAGCGACCATACCGCGGAACTGGCGGCGGCGGCGGACTCCCTGGAGGGGGTGACGGTGCGCAACGTTTCCGACCGCACTTTCCTGTTGCATCTGGGAGGCAAGCTGGAAGTGGGGTTGAAAGTGCCGTTGCGCACCCGCGCCCAACTGTCCATGGCGTACACCCCGGGGGTGGCCCGGGTCAGCATGGAACTGGCCCGGCGTCCGGAAGCGGCCCGCAATCTGACCATCAAGGGGAATACGGTGGCCATCGTCACCGACGGCAGCGCGGTGCTCGGCTTGGGCGACATCGGGCCGGTGGCGGCCCTGCCGGTGATGGAAGGCAAAGCGGCCCTGCTGAAACGGTTCGCCGGGGTGGACGGCTGGCCCATCTGCCTGGACTCCGCCGACACCGACGAGATCGTGCGGGCGGTGGAAATGCTGGCTCCCGGTTTCGGGGCGGTCAACCTGGAGGACATTTCCGCCCCCCGTTGCTTCGACATTGAAGAACGGTTGCGCAACTCCTTGGACATCCCCGTTTTTCACGATGACCAGCACGGGACCTCCATCGTGGTGTTGGCCGCCTTGGCCAACGCCCTGAAAGTGGTCGGCAAACAGATGAGCGGGTTGCGGGTGGCGATAGCCGGGGCGGGGGCGGCCGGAGTGGCCACCGCCAAACTGTTGCTCACCGCCGGGGTTACCGACGTTCTGGTGTGCGACCGGGGGGGGATAATCGGACCGCACCGGGAGGTAAACCACTCCTCCAAAATCTGGTTGCAGGAGCGCACCAACCCCGAGCGGCGCGCCGGCGATGTGCGGGAAGCCTTGGAGGGGGCGGACGTGTTCATCGGGGTCAGCTCCGCCAACCTGTTCCCGGCCCGGGAGATGAAGCGGATGGCCGCCGACCCCATCGCTTTCGGCTTGGCCAACCCCGACCCCGAATTCGACCCGGAGGAGGCCCGCGACTACGCGGCGGTGGTGGCCACCGGGCGCTCCGACCTGCCCAACCAGATCAACAACGTGCTGGCCTTCCCCGGCGTGTTCCGGGGGGCGTTGGACGCCCGGGCCGAGCAGGTGACCGGGGAGATGAACGTCGCCGCCGCCCGGGCCCTGGCCGGGGTGGTGCGGGACGACCAGCTCAACCCCAGTTACATCATCCCCTCCGTGTTCAACCAGGAAGTGGCCAAACAGGTGGCCAAAGCGGTGGAGTCCGCCGCCGGCGCCGGCTGACCCCCGGCCCGGCTCCCGCTGTTTCCTCCGGCGCGCGCTTATGCCGGGAGCGTGTTATAATGACGCTATGGAACCCGTTACCGACCCCGACCAAGCGTTGGCGAAACACTCCGACCGCCCGCGGGAGGAAGGCGCCCCGCCCGTCAGCGAGGAGGTCCCCGCCGTACCCGCCCCCGCGGTCGACGCCGCCGCGCCGAACGGCGAATCCGAGTACAGGATCGAGGATTCCTTCAACTGCGCGGTAAGGGTGCCGCGCGAAGTGTTCGACAACCTGATTAGGGAACTGGACTCCCCGACTCCTAAACCTAATCCCGGCTTGGAGGAGTTGTTTAAGCGCGTTAAGCGCATCAAGGAAAGCCGCGGCGAGTGATTCGCCATCTTGGTAAAAAAGATAATTTGGCTGACTTTGATTGCGGGGACAGCCAGATTAACTCTTGGTTCCAACAACGCGCCAAGCAATGGCAACGGAAAGGCCTGTCAGTTGTCTATGTAATGGAACGAGACAACCGCATTATGGGGTTCTATTCCCTAACCACGGGCTCGCTGGATCCAAACGATAACGGATCCTCCGACATCCAAAAAGGCCTTCCCCGTAGTTTGCCCGTTCCGATCATTTTGATAGGACAACTTGGCTCCGATCGACGAACACGCGGACAGGGAACCGGCTCCGAACTGTTGGAAGACGCCTTTCGGCGGTGCTGGCAACTGTCGCAACAGGTGGGAATCAGGGCCGTTGTCGTTCATCCCCGCCCCGGATTATTCGAGTACTACCATAAATTCGGCTTTGAGGAGTACGGGACACCCGACGTTCTCGCCTTGCCGCTCTACAAACTTAAACCCTTTGCAGGCTAAGAATGGAAAGCAAACGGCAAACCAACCGCGATCCGATCAGGGAACGCCCCCCTCCGGGGAATGAACCGGTTACGGAAGGAAGCCAAGAGCCGTTGCATGTGAAGTATCCGGCACCTAACCGAGGAGGAGGATGCGAGAAGCCTGCTGGGATGGTTCCAAATGCTATCGCCCGAGGACCGGATACAGTCTGCGGCCAACGTAGCCAACTTGGCCGCCAACGCCCGCCGAAAGCACCCGGACAAGTGATACCGTTTATGCGCCGGGCGGATAGGGGGCGGGGGGACGTTGGGGAGGCGCAGGCGAAAGGCGGAACCTTCCCCCAAGTCGTTTCCACCGGGGCGCGCCAGCCCGGGAACGTTTTATACTGACGTTATGGAACCCGTGACCGCCCCCGACCAGGCGTTGGCGGAAAGCCCCGATTGCCCGCGGGAGGAAGATATCCCGCCAGTCAGCGAGGGGAGTCCCTCCGCGCCCGCCCCCGAAGACGCCGCCGCCTCTCCGAACAACGAATCCGAGTACAGGATCGAGGATTCCTTCAACTGCGCGATAAGGGCGCCGCGCGAAGTGTTCGAAAACCTGATCAGATACTTGGAGGCTCCACCCCGACACAATCCTGGCTTGGAGGAGTTGTTTAGGCGCGTTAAGCGCATCAAGGAAAGCCGCGGCGAGTGATTCGCCATCTTGGTGGTTCTAATTCTGTCACCCGAGGACCGGATACAGTCCGCGGCCAACGTAGCCAACTTAGCCGCCAATGCCCGACGGAAGCGCCCGGACAAGTGATACCGTTCCAGCCTGACAAAATTTTTTCCCTATTGGCGAAGTACCGAATTGATTTTATTCTTGTGGGTGGTTTGGCGGGCGTTGTGCATGGCTTCATAGGCGGAACCAACGTCGTGGACATTGTGGTTCCCCGCAACGATGAAACCATAGGCCGTCTTATAAGACTCCTGCAGGAAGCCAAAGCCCAGTTGCGCATCCCGGACCCTCCGTACGGATTGGACTTTGATTGGAGCGACCGGGAATTTTTCCAATTCCGCGATACCGTCACCTGTTTGACCAAATACGGTCCCTGTGACATTTTATTCTCGGCGGCCGGAATCGGCTCTTTCGAAGACATTCTGCCCCGGTCGGAGATATGGGAGTTGCGGAACACGGAAGTCAGAGTGGCCGAACTGGAGGCGATCATCGACAGCAAGGAAGCGGCCGATCGGCCCAAAGACCGTCTCGCTTTGCCCCTTTATTACCAGTTGCGCGATACGCGCCGGGCGGTTAGGGGGCGGGCGGGACGTTGGGGAGGCGCAGGCGAAAGACGGAACCTTCCCCCAGGTCGCTTTCCGCTTCCACCCGCCCGCCGTGCATTTCGGCCACGTATTTGACGATCGCCAAGCCCAGGCCGGTGCCCCCCATGGCCCGCGACCGGGCCTCGTCCACCCGGTAGAACCGCTCGAACACCCGGGGCAGGTCGGCGGCGGGAATGCCCGACCCGGTGTCGGCCACCTCCACCATCGCCTTCCCGTCCTCCGAAGTCACCGACACCCGCACCTCGCCCTCCCCGGGGGTGTGGCGCAGGGCGTTGTCCAACAGGTTGCGCACCGCCAAGGCCACATCGGCCGCGCTTCCCGTCATCGGAGCGGGGGCGGAGGCGAGCGATATGGACGGCGCGGAGGAGCCGAAACGCATTACCTCCTCCTCGCACAGGTCGGCCAGGTCGAAGGGGGCCGGGCTGAAACCCCCCGACTCCAACCGGGACAGGTCCAGCAGATGGGCCATTATCCGGGACAGACGCTGCGCGTTGTCCAGGACGCGCCCGGTGAACTCCCGCGCCGCCTCCGGGTCGTCCTCCGCCGCCAGCAGGGCGGTCTCGGCCGCCGCTTGAATGGCCGCGGCCGGGGTTTTCAACTCGTGGGAGGCGGCGGTTACGAAATCCCGGTTCATGGTCTCCGCCCGGCGCCGCTCGGTGACGTCGGTCACCGTCAACACCAGCAAACCGTCGGACCCGGAGGAATGGGCCATCACCTGAATCACCCGCCCCGGGTGCCGGTCGAACTCCCGGGCGGCGAACTCGCCGACGCCGGCGGCGGCGATCGCCTCCCGCACTTCGCTCGGCAACGGGGCCCCCTCCTCCGTCACCCTCCCCCCCAGCACTTCGGTCGCGGCCCGGTTGGCGTACGCCGGGCGCCCGTCCCGCAGGGCGATAATCCCCACCGGCAACGCCTCCAGCAGGGCGGCGTGCAAACCGTCCCGTTCCGCAAGCCGCCCCGCCTCGGCCCGCAAACCCTCTTCCGCCGCTGCCGCAACCGCCGCCGCCCGGCGCGTCCGGCGGTAATAAACCGCCCAGCCGGCCGCGGCCGCCAAACCCAAAAACCACCGCCACGGCGGCGGGGCGACCAGGGCGGCCGCGGTCGCCAGGCCCACCGCCGCGGGCAAAACCCGGTCCGTCATTTACGCCCGGTCGTTGAACTTGTACCCCATGCCCCGCACGGTGACGATCCACTGCGGGCGACGGGGGTCGTCCTCCACTTTTTCCCGCAGGCGGCCGATGTGAACGTCCAACGTCTTGGCGTCTCCGTAGAAAGGCGACTCCCACACTTCATCCAACAACGTTTCCCTGGCCACCAGGCGTCCTTTGCGGGCCAGCAACGCCTCCAGCAGTTCAAACTCTTTGGGCCGCAACTCCACCGGTTCCCCGTTGCGGGTCGCCTCGTGCCGGTCGATGTCCAGGGAAACCGGGCCGCCCTCCAGCACCCGGGAGCGGTTGCGGCGGGCGGAGGCGGGGACCCGGCGCAGGATGGCCGCGATGCGCGACACCAGCTCCCGCATTGAAAAAGGCTTGGTCACGTAATGGTCGGCCCCCAGTTCCAAACCGGCCACCACGTCCGCTTCGGCGTCCTTGGCGGTCACCACCACCACCGGAATGGCCCACGAGGCCCGGATGTGGCGCAACACGTCCAACCCGCCCAGGCCGGGCAACATCAGATCCAGCACCACCAAGTCGGGCGGAACGGGGGACATCCGGTCCAGGGCGGAACGTCCGTCGGCCGCCACCGCCACCCGGTATCCCTCCCGGGTCAGGGTGTAGCGCAACGACTCGGCCAGGGTTTCCTCGTCTTCCACTACCAGAATGGAAGTCACAACGCCTCCCCTAGGAACGAGCGGGCAGGGCCCATGCCTCCGGAAACTCCCGGAATTCGCCGGTCAGCAAAAAGGCCACCTGCTCGCCGATGTCCACCGCCCGATCCCCCACCCGCTCCAAAGCCCGCGACACCAAAATCATGTGGATGGCCCATTCCAGCAGTTCCGGGTCGGGACGGCAGGCGGCCACTTCCCGCCACATATTGCGGTTGATGCGGTCCACCGGATCGTCCATCTCCGGCAAGCGCAGGGCCAGGTTCAAGTCCCTTTTCACCAGCGACTCCATGGCCGCCCCCAGCATGGGCACCACGATGCCGCTCATCTCCTGCAGATGGAGGATGATGGTCCCGTTGTGGGGCAGGCGGGCGGTGGTTTCCACGATGCGGGCGATGTTGGCCGCCTGGTCGCCCACCCTTTCCAGACTGTGGCTGCTGTTCAGAATCAACGACATCAGGCGCAGGTCGGAGGCCACCGGGGTCTGCAGGGCCATCACCTCGTGCCAGCGCCGTTCCACGTCCAGATACAGTTGGTCGATGGTTTTGTCACCTTCCAGCACCTGACCCGCCAGATGGGCGTCGTCGGTGGTGAGGGCGGTCATGGAGTCGGCGATTTGCCGGGAGGCGGCCTCCCCCATGTCCAACAGCAAAACCTCCAACTCGTTCATGGCGGCGTGAAAATGACTGCGGGTTTCCGTCATCCGAACCGCCCCGTTATGTAATCCTCGGTTTCTTTCTTGGAAGGGTTGGTGAACAGGGCGCCGGTGACCCCCGATTCCACCACATATCCGGTCCGTTCCCCGTCCATGTTGAAAAACACGGTGCGATCGGAAACCCGGGCCGCCTGTTGCATGTTGTGGGTGACGATGATGATCGTGTAGTTGACTTTCAACTCCTGTATCAACTCTTCGATGCGCAGGGTGGCCACCGGGTCCAGGGCGGAGGTGGGTTCGTCCATCAGGATGATCTCCGGTTTGACGGCGATGGCCCGGGCGATGCACAGGCGCTGCTGTTGCCCGCCGGACAGGGAGTAGCCGCTCTGGTTCAGTTTGTCTTTCACCTCGTCCCACAGGGCGGCCTGACGGAGCGAATGCTCCACCAACTCCTCCAGGTTGTCCCCCATCCCGTTGATCTTGGCCCCCCAGGCCACGTTCTGGTAAATACTTTTCGGAAAAGGATTGGGTTTTTGGAACACCATCCCCACCCGGCGGCGCACCTCCACCGGGTCCACCCCCTCCCCGTAAATGTTTTCCCCATGGAACAGCACCGCCCCTTCCACCCGGGTGCCGGGTATCAGGTCGTTCATCCGGTTCAGGGAACGGAGCACGGTGCTCTTGCCGCATCCCGAGGGCCCGATGAGAGCGGTGATGTTGCGGTCGATGAAAGACAGGGACACGTCCCGCACCGCCCGGAAAGAGTCGTAGTAAACGGCCAAGTCGCTGGTTTCCATGGCGAACACCCGGGCCCCGACGGGCGGGGCTTCCGGCGGAACGGCTTCGGTTGCGGCAACGGTCACTTTCACCTCGGCTTCCGGCGCCAACGTCGCGGGTTCCATATTATCGGGTCCTTCCGGAATATCGGTTGCGGAGTATCACCGCGGCCGCGTTCAAGGTTAACAGCAATACCAGCAACGCCACAATGGCGGCTGCGGCAATATTACGGAACTCGTCCTGCGGACGGCTGGTCCATTGAAAGATTTGTATGGGCAGCACGGTGAACTTGGAAAACGGACCGGAAGGGTCGGTGGTGATGAAAGTGGAAGCCCCCACCACCACCAGCGGGGCGGTTTCCCCCAAGGCCCGGGCCAGGGCCAGGATGGTGCCGGTGAAGATTCCGGGCAAAGCCCCCGGCAGCACATGGGCGCGGATGGTCTGCCAGCGGGTGGAGCCCAAGGCCAGCCCGGCTTGCCGCAAAGACCTGGGGACCGCCCGGATCGCCTCCTGCGAGTTGATGATGATGATGGGCAGAATCAGCAACCCCAGGGTAAGTCCGGCCGCCAGGATGGTGCGCCCGTTGGAGGTGGTTTCGCTGCCCCCGCCCAGGAAGGAACCGCTGGTAATGACCTCCAGGGTGCGTACGAAAATGGCCAGTCCCAGCATCCCGTAGATGATGGAGGGCACCCCGGCCAGGTTGTTGATGTTGGTCTGAATCATGGCGTTGAACCGGTTTTTCCGGGCGTACTCCTCCAGGTAGATGGCGGCCCCCACCCCCACCGGGAAGGAGAACAGCAAGGTGATTACCACCACCCACAGCGACCCCAGCAGGGCGGTGCGGATGCCGGCGATGGCCGGTTCCGGGTCTTGGGGGCTGATGATGAAATCCCAGGACAGCCAGGAGCGGAACTCCAATCCGGCCTCCGGGAACCTGGCCGCCGCCTCCGCTTCCACTTCGCCCCGGTTGAACACCGAATCGTACAACGACCAGGTCCCGACCACCGTCGGCTGCACCACCCGCTCCGTCACCAGTTCCATCACCTCCTCCCGGGTGCGGGCGGGCCGGGAGCAAGCGGGCGGGGGCTCCTCCGACATGCACAGCTCGTTGAGCAGGGCCGGATATTCGAAGACGAGGCTGTCCGCGAAGAACTTCTGCTCCCGTTCCAGGCGACGCCCCAGGTTGGGGGAGATTTCGGCGGCGAGCAGGGCGACCAGTTCCCGTTTGCCCAAGTCGGACATCTCCATGTCCGCCGGGTAACCCAGGGAAGAGACCAGTTCCCGGGGCGGGTTCTCGTTTTCCACCGCGATCAGGCCGAAGGAGGCGTTGAGCACGGTCAAGAGCAAGGTGACCAAGGCCGCCACCGCCGTCATCAATGCCGCCAACAATCCGATGCGCACCGCCCGTCCCATTCCCCGGCGGCGGCGCAACTGGGCGGGGACTTCGGTCAGGGAGGGGCGCCGGGCCTCCCTCCCCCCCCGGATGCCGTCCCAATCGCTCATTCGTACACTTCCCGGAACCGGGCCACGAAGCGGCGGCTGAGCACGTTCAGCAACAGGGTGATTACGAACAAGGCCAGGCCGATGGCGAAAATGGAGTTGTAGTCGATGGAGTCGTAGCTGAGGTCGCCGCCGCTGATGCGCACGATGTGCCCGGTCATCGTCTCCCCGGCTACGAACGGATTGAGAATGTAGCCGAAGAAGCTGTCCTCCCCGAATGTGAAATTCTTGGGGCCGGCCCCGGCGGCGATGGCCACCACCATCGTCTCCCCGATGGCCCGGGAAATGGACACCACGCAGGCGGCGGTGATGCCCGACAAGGCGGCGGGCAACACCACCCGCAACGAGGTTTCCAGTTTGGTGGCCCCCACCGCATAGGCCCCGGCCCGCAGGGAGGCGGGCACCGCGTGCAAGGCGTCTTCGGACATGGAGCTGACCAGGGGGATGATCAGAATCCCCACCACGATCCCGGCCGAGGCGGTGTTGAAAATTTCCACCACCTCCGAACCCAGCAGGGACCGCAACAGCGGGGTCATAAAGGTGAGGGCGAAATAGCCGTAGACCACGGTGGGGATGCCCGCCAACACCTCCAGGATCGGTTTGACGATGGAGCGCACCCGCGCCGAAGCGTATTCGCTCAGGTAGATGGCGGCGGCCAAGCCGATGGGAAGGGCCACCAGCATGGCGATGCCGGAGGTGGTGAGGGTGGCCAGCACCAACGGCCAGATGCCGAAATCGAGGATGGCCGGTTGCCAGTTGGTGGAACTGAAGAACTCGGCCACCGACGCCTCCTCGGACCTGAAAAACAAGAGGGCCTCCCGCCCCAGTTCGAACACGATGCCGACCGTGGTGAGAATGGAGATGGCGGCGGCGATGAACAAGAGCCCGCCGATGATCGCCTCCCCGGGACGAGCCCGTTTGCGAAGGCGGCGAACGGCCGGAGCGGCGGCGTCGGTGGTTTTAGCGGTGATGGCGTTTCCTCCCAGCTCGGAATGATAGATGCTAAAGAAGCCCCGTTCCGCCCGCGGTCCGGGGGACCCGGCGAGCGGACCGGCCGGTTTTCCTAGCTCATGGCCGCCGCTAGTTGGGCGGCGGCGGCGCCGAGGACGCTGTCCGGGGCGGGGAAATATCCCACCTCGCCGATTTCCTCATTCACGTACTGCAACACGAAGCTCAGGAAATGCCCCACCTGGGGCTTGTCCTGAATAATCGAAGCCGTGGAGTACATATACAACGGACGGGCCAACGGATACTGGTTGGCGTTCACCGTATCCGACGTGGGGGCAACCCCCTCCACGTCCAGCACCGACAGCAGATCCTGATTTTCCTGATAATACGCATACCCGAAGAAGCCAACCGCGCATGTCGAGGAAGCGTCCTCCGGATTGCACCCGTCCCCGGCGATGCCCTGCACCAACACATTATCGTCCTCCGACAACTGCGTGTTGGACGCCGCCAAAATCGGACCCTCCTCCTCGTCGAAAATCTCCTCCACAAAATAATCAAACGTCCCCGAATCCGTCCCCGGAATAAACCGCTGAATGGGATTCTCCGGAAAATCGGAACGGACATCCCGCCACGTCTCAGCCGTCGAGAACAAAACCCCCAACTCCTCGACCGTCAGATCAACGGCGAAAGTGTTACCGGGCGAAACCGCCACCGCCAACGCATCCGTACCCACCCGAATCTCAATCGGCTCCCGGCCAATCGACCGGCACGACTCCACCTCCGAATCCTTGATAGGCCGCGACGCATTGGAAATATCCGACTCCCCCGTCACGCAAAAACGCTCAAATCCGCCCCCCGAACCAATCGAATCAATAGTAAACAAACCGCCATACCCCTCATCCTCAAACCGGGACGCCATCGCCTCCGCCAACGGAAACACCGTCGACGAACCCGCCACCGCAATATCACCCGACACCGCCAACGGATCCACCGCATCCAACCCAAAAACCCCCCCAGACCCCCCCGCAACAGCCGCGGTATCGGCAACGGGCGCGGCGGTGGTCGAAACCGCTTCTGCTTCTTCCATGGCCGCCGTCGTGGGGGGGGCGGCGGTGGCCATGGTGGTCACCTCCGCCCCGCCGTCCCCGCCGCAGGCGGCGGCGATCAGGCCCATCGCTATCAGCAGGGCCGGAATTCGTATCAGTTTTGCGAGTGTCATCGCACCTCTCCTTTGCGGATGTTGCGCCCCTACGTTATGCGGGGATTGTTAACGGAGAGAACCATCCGGGTAAACGGCGGGTAAAAACTTTTTTGGGCCATTTGAGCGATCCGAATAGCGTGAACCAGGACCCCGTCTCCCTTCCCCCGGAGCGAACAAGCCGGGGGCTAGCGGGGTCGGGGGAACCGGGAGTCGGCCGCCGTTCCCAAAAAGTTGCGGATGGCGGGCGTGCCGCCCGTCAGCCTTTGGCGGAGGCGGCGTAGTAGGGGTTTTCCCCGCTCTGGTGGTCGGTCGCATCCACCACTTCCACGATGTCGGGAACCGCTTCCCGCAGAATGCGTTCTATACCCTGGCGCAGGGTGACCGCGGCCATCCCGCACCCCTGGCACCCCCCGCCCAACTGCAGGTAGACCACCCCGTTCTCCTCGCTGATCAGCCGGGCCTGGCCGCCGTGGGAGGCGATGGCCGGGTTGACCTGCTCAGCCAGAACCTGCGCCACCCGCTCCGCGATGGGACCGCTCAGGTCGCCGGGAGGGGCGGCGGACATAACCGGCGAAGGGTTGTTGGGATTGTCGATGGCCAAACCCGGCGTCATCGGGTTGGCGGACATAGCCAGGGCCGCCCCCCGCATGTCGTCGGCGCGGGCGGCGGGGATGATAATCGCCAAGTCGCCGTGCCGCTCCACCCGGTCGGTCTCCCCCGCTTCGCTCACGGGTACGAAAGACAGGGAATAGTCAAACTGCATTCCCCGCACCCCGGTGATCTCGATCAGGAGCCCGAACTCCTCATCCCCGGGCTCCTGGTCCCGGATTTCGATAATCCGCTCCCGGGCTTCGTCGGTGACCGACATCAAAGGGTCCGCTACCCGCTGCTCCGGCGGTGAACTCATGGAAATAGTCATAGCCCCATACTAGCCGCTTCCCGCCGCGTTCGCCGCATCCGACGAAGCGGGGAGATCATCGCGCTTCCTGCGTCATTGCCGCATACCGTGCTCAAAGCGCGCTTTTTTTAATCTCACAACCCCTGAGCCTTCGCATACACTGGGAACGGTGAATTCGGCTGATCAAGCGACAAACAGCCCGGAGCCGGAGGCGGCGGGCGGGCGGGGGGCGGTGGTTTTGATCGCCCCCTCGGCCGCCTATCGGATCGACGACTATGTGGAGTCGGCCCGGCGGTTGGGAGCGGAGTTGGCGGTGGCCACCGAAGCCCACCATTCCCTGGCCGAAGAAATGGGCGCCTCCCTGATCCCGATCGACTTCGATGATCCGGCCGAGGCCGCGGTCCGCATCGCGGCCGCCCGCCCGGCGTTGAAAGCGATAGCCGCCTTGGACGACCGGGGAGTGGAGATTGCGGCCGCGGCCGCCGAACTGCGCGGACTGCCCCACAATCCGGCGCGGGCGGTGCGGGCCGCTCGCGACAAAGCCGAGATGCGCCGTCGCTTGGCGGGAGTGGTCCCCTCCCCCGCCTACCGGACGCTCCCCCCCGATGGGGATTTGGCGGAGGCCGCGCACAATGCGGTGCGGGAAGTGGGGGCGCCGGCGGTAATCAAACCGGCGACTTTGACCGGTTCCGCCGGGGTGATCCGGGTCGACCGCCCCGAGGAGGCGGGGGCGATTGCGGAGCGGGTGCGGGCCATCGCCGCCCGTCACGGACAACCCGGGTGCGGGATACTGGTGGAGGAGTTCGCACCGGGGCCGGAAGTGGCCGTAGAGGGGTTGGTTGCGGGCGGGGAATGGGAAACGCTGGCCGTGTTCGACAAACCCGACCCGCTGGATGGACCCTTTTTCCCGGAAACCCATTACGTGACCCCCTCCCGCCATCCCCGTCCATTAATAGAGGAAGCGCAAAGGGCGGCCGCCCGGGCCGCCGCCGCCTTGGGCATCGTGCGGGGCCCGGTGCACGCCGAACTGCGCTTGGGGGAGCGAGCCGTTTTGCTGGAGTTGGCGGCCCGTCCCATCGGCGGATTGTGCGGACGGGCCCTGCGGTTCGGGCTGGCCGACACCCCGCTGGAGGACCTGATCATCCGCAACGCCCTAGGGGAGCGGGTGCGGGGAACCCGGTTGGCCCCCGGCGCTTCGGGAGTGACGATGATCCCCGTCCCCCGGCGGGGGGTGTTCGCCGGAATAGACGGGACGGCCGCCGCCCGACGAGTGGAAGGCGTCACCGGCGTGGAGGTGAGCCGCATCACGGGGCGGGAAGTCGGACCTTTGCCGGAGGAGTCCGTTTACCTGGGCTTCGTGTTCGCCCGGGCGGAAACGCCGGACCGGGTGGAAGCGGCCCTCCGGCGCGCGGGCCGCCGGTTGCGGGTAAAAATAGAGTGACGTCACAGCCCGGTTCGGCGACGGCTCCCCGCCGTCGTAGGCGCCGCCCCGCAACCTGCCTGGAATCCGGGGAGCCGGTTAACATAAGAAAATGATGCGGATGATTCGCTTTGCGGCGCTTTTGGCTTGGGCAAAGGCGGCCGCCTGCGCGGGCGGGTCCGAGGTGGTTTTTGAAGGCGAGATTCCGACCACTCCCGCCCCGGTCGCCCCCGTTGTTTCCCCGGTTGTTTCCGAGACTACGGAGACCACCGTCCCGCCCGCCGCCGCCCCCGGGGAAACTCTCCCCGCCCGCCAACCTCCGGCAACGGAGGCCCCCGCACCGGCCGCCCCCGCCGCTCCTCCGTTGATCCTGTCCGAAGTCCCGCTGGAGGCCATTCCCGGCCGCATCGTGGTCAACGGCCCCTTGTCGGATTCGGTGTACGTGCTGGGACCGGATCCGGACCCGCTCATCCTCTACCGGGAGCGGGGCGGGTTCGCCGCCCAGCCCACTTGGTCGCCGGACGGCGGGCGGGTGGCGTGGTCGCAGAGCGCGGGGGCCGCCCCGTCGGTGGCGGTGCGGTCGCTGGCGGACGATGAGCAAAAGGAATACCCCACCCCGTTCACCCCCTTCTACATCCAGTGGCGACCGGACGGGCGGGCCTTGGCGTTGCTGGGGGCCGCCCCGGGAGGCACCGGCTTGGCGGTGTTGGACCTGGAACGGGGGGAAGCGGTATTCAAAAACTCGGCAACCTCCTTTTATCTGCAGTGGTCTCCGCGGGATGATGACCGGATGATCACCCACCTGGACGAGACCCGGCTGGAACTGCTGGACGCGTCCGCCAACGACTCCACCCCCGTGGCCGCCACCCCCGGCGGGTTCCTGTCGGCGGTGTGGATGGAGGACGGCCGCTCGGTGGCGTACGTCCGGGCCCCAGATCCGTCCGACGCCGACCGGCCCCGTCAATTGACCTTGCGCAACCTGGAGTCGGGGGCGGAGGAGACGCTGGCCGAAGGGGATGGCTTCTTCGACTTTGACTTTTCCCCGGACGGACGGCGGCTGGCCTACTCGGTGCGCACCCTGGACGGATCCTCCGAAATGTTCCTGCTGAACATGGGGGACGGGCCGGGGGCGTCCGGGCCTGCGGAGCGGGTGCGGGCCCCGGGGGTGTTCGCCTGGCAGTGGAGCCCGGACAGCCGTAAAATATTGCTGTTGGGCTTGGACGGGAGTTTGCTGTCCCGGCAGGTGTACCAGGCGGGGGAGATCATCTCCTACCAGAGCATCGTCCCCACCGAGAATTTTCTGCGCAACTACCTGCTGTTCTGGGGGCAGTACCGGCTCAGCCTGGAAATGTGGTCCCCGGACAGTTCCTCCTTCGTGTTCACCGCCTCCGACCGGGGAGAGGACCGGGTGTTCCTGCAACGGTTGGATGACGAGTTTCCGGTATTGCTCGCTCCCGGATCCATGGCCGCCTTCTCCCCCGCGTCCGACCCGCCCGCCCCTCTCTCCGGGCAGTCGGTGGGGACGACCGGTTAACGGGCGGTGCGGGTCTTAATTTTCTGCGGGGGCGACCCGGTTCCTCCGCAACGTTGGGCGAACCTTCCCCTCCCCGACTTGGTGATGGCGGCCGATTCGGGAGCGGCGTTGGCGGAGGCGGCCGGGACGGCGGTGGATGTTCTGGTGGGCGACTTGGATTCCATCTCCGAGGAGGCGCTGGGACGGGTCCGGGATTCGGGGGCCGTTCTGGAAACCTTTCCAGCGGACAAGGACGCTACCGATTTGGCGCTGGCCCTGACATCGGCGCGGCGGCGGGGGGCGACGGCGATCACGGTGGTGGGAGGCGGAGGAGGGCGCCTGGATCATCTGCTGGGCAACGCGGCCGTCATCTGCGACCCGGCGCTGGCGGGGGTGGAAACATCCTGGATAACCGCCCGGGAAACCGCCTACCCGGTACACGACTCGCTGACCCTGCAGGTTGCGGAGGGAACGGCAGTGAGCGTGCTGGCCGCGGGAAGGGAAGCTACGGGGGTTGTCTTGCGCGGTTTGCGCTGGCCGCTCGACTCCGCCCGGTTGCCGGCCTGGTCGTCGCTGGGGATCAGCAACCGGGCCCGGGGCGGCCCAGTGACGCTCGGGGTGGAAAGCGGGGTTCTGCTCGCGGTCGTCAACCACCGGCCGCGCCGAGCGTCCCGGTGACCGGAAGCCAAGTAGCGGAAAGTTTGCGCAGAATCCGGCTCAGGGTTTCCGCCTCTCTTTGGGTGAGTTCCTCCAACAGCCGTTCCCGTTCCTCCACCCGGCGGAGCACCTGCCGATCCGCGCATTCCCTCCCCTCCGGGGTCAGTTTCAGAAACAGGGTTCGGCGATCCGCCGGGTTGGGGTCCCGCTTCACGTAGCCGAGTTTCTCCAAACGGTCCGCCCGGTTCACCATGGAGGCGGTGGTCATTCCCAGCCGGCGGGCGATTTCCACCGGCATAATGAAATTGCCCTGATTTTCCACGAGGCGGATGGTGGACAGAAACTCGTAGTCGCCGCTGTTGGAGAGGCCGTCTTCCGCGGCCACCCGGTCCATCGTCCACGCGTCGGCCCGGGCCAGATGGGCCAGGCGAGCCGCCGCCTCAATGTGATAAAAGGAGGCGTCGGGCAACGCTTCGGCCCAACTTTCCAACCTCCAACTGACCGGATCAGCCACGTTTCAACCTCCGTTTCCCAGTTTCCCGATTAGGTCGGATTTCCCCGGGCAAGGCGGGCTCCAGAGCCCCCTCCATGCCCTGTTTGCCCGGATAGTTAATAATCAACGGTTTAACCATATCAGGGTAGTTCGCCCGGAGGTTGCTCACCTTCCTCCGCCCGCACCGCCCCCGGCGCGCCCCGGCTCCGGTTGGGAAGCCCAAAACTCTGCTTCGGTTCGCACGTCTCCCGGTGCGATGACGGCGACCGGATGCGTTATCCAATGCCCCGCGTACATATTCGGGACGGAGGTAACCCGGCTGACCGCCGCCCGCAATCGGACGCCCGGGGTTACGAGTTCGTCGGGAACCCGCAGGACGTAGGTTCGTCCCGGCTGGGCGAGGAACGGGTGGAATCCGTCAATCTCGGCCACCATCGTCTCGTTCACCACCACCATCGGATGCATTACGTAGGCGGGCCGCTCCGGGCACAGGACTATGCGTATGCGTAGCGGCTTGTCGGAGGGGGCGAACCGGAGCGGGAACCGGGTGTCGGAGCCGTTTTCCAGATGTACATAGTCGCATCCGCCCGGCGAACCGGTTGCCTCCGGCGGCGGGGCACCCACCCGTTCAGGGGAGAAAGAGGCATCTGGCCCGTCCAGGGACCGCATCCTGGAAAAGGGGATCACCCCTTCGGGCCGCCCGTCCCGATCCAACAGCCGGATCACCTCGCGGCGGGTCCCCGCGCCGGGAACAGGGACTATCGCCCGGCCCGGTTCGTCCAACTCCGCCCGCCAAACATCGCCCTCCGGCGCACAGGGAACTTGCCGGCCGTCCGTCAAACACAGAATGTTCTCCACCCGTTGCCGGGACCGGTTGGAACCCAAAACAACTTCGTCGGCGCCGGCCGCCAGACCGGTAACCCCCATCCAATAAGGGGAATCCGCAGTCACGACCGCTACCTCCATCGGCGGGACCGTCGCCTCCCCGATAACGACCGGCGGCGGGTCGGATGCGCACGCCCCCATCGTCGCCAAAGCCAACGTCAAAACCGCACCGGCCAGCAAGCGACAATGTCTCCTCATTATTCCTCCCTTACAATAACGAGAAGTCTTGGATATCTAATCCAAATCCCGCAAAGACTTGTGAGTATATATAATCTCCCACTCATCCCCATTCATCTAAAATTACCGTTGTCTAGTATCCGTTCCGCCTCTTCAGCCGTGTATTCCCGTCCGTGATTCAAATCATCTATCCCATCCAGGATGGCTTCTCGCATATGGGGGTCGGACACCAACTCCAAGGTGGCGAAAATAGCATCCGGGTTTTGCGACCGGTTGGTTTCGAAAATGACCGAACCGTCCTGAACGATAACCACATGGTCATGCTCCTCCACCAAGTCCAACAACATCCGGCGGCTGGTAATCTGGTCATACTCGATAAGAGTCGACACCGCTTCTCCTTTGCGTGCGCGCCAAATCTACTATGCCATCTATATCATACCGGCCGCCGCAGTGAAACCAAGCGGTTGCCTCGGAGCGTGATTCAGGGTTCGTGCGTCAGGCGGGGAGGGCCTCGGGGTTGGCGCAGTGGAGCATGGGGCGGCCGGACAGGGCCTCCGCCAGATTGCGGGCCGCCAGCTCCGCCATGCGGGTGCGGGTGCGCACCGTGGCGCTGCCGATGTGCGGAACTATCAAACAGTTGGGTGCCAACGCCAGCGGATGGCCGGGGGGGATGGGCTCCGGATCGGTCACGTCCAAACCGGCGGCGGCGATGGTTCCGTCGGCCAAGGCCCGGGCCAAGGCCGCGCTGTCCACCACCGGGCCCCGGGAAGCATTAACCAACGTGGCGGTCGGCTTCATCCGGGACAAGGCCTCCCCGTCGATCAAATGCCGGGTGTCGGGGGTCAATGCGACCAACACCGCAATATGATCCGACTCTTCCAACAGGGCAGGCAACGGGCGGAACTCCGCCCCCAGCCGGGCCTCCGCCTCCGCATCGCGGGTGCGGCGATTGTAAATCACCCTCATTCCGAACCCGGCCGCCCGCCGGGCTACCGCCTGTCCGATCCGCCCCAACCCGATGATTCCCAGGGTGGAATCGTACAGGTCGTAGCCCAGCATCCCCCGCGGGTCCCAGTCGCCCCACTCCCCCGCCGCCACCTGTTCCATCCCCTCCCGGAAGCGGCGGGCGGCGGCGATCAGCAAACCGAAGGCGACATCGGCGGTGGTTTCGGTCAGCACATCGGGGGTATGCCCCACCGGAATGCCGCGCTCGGAGCAGGCGGCCAAATCAATGTTGTCCACCCCCACCGCCATGGAGCTGACCGCCCGCAAGCGGGGGGCCGACTCCAACAGCTCCCGGTCGATGCGGTCGGTGAGCGTCACCAACAGTCCCTCCGACTGCGCGGCCCGTCCCAGCAAAATCTCCCGGGGAATAGGCCGGTCCTGCGGCCAGGTCCACACCGTCCACGCCGCGCCCAACATCTCCTCCACCACCGGGAAAGTACGGCGGGTAACCGCTATTCGCATCACTCAACCTGCGCCCGGCGCAAGGCCTCCCCCACTTCTCCCGCCCCCGAAAAGGTAACCGTCAACTCATCCTGCGCCCTTGTCATCCCCACATACAGGAGCGACTTTATCCGGTCCGTATCTTTTTCTCCATCCCATAACCGCATCTTATTTACTCCGTAGATAAAAACGGATGGAAACTCCAAACCTTTTACCTGGTAAACATTGGAGATACGCACCTTATCTTTCGTATTTATTACACTTTTCCCGCTAACCGACAAATATGGAATATTCTTACGATCCAAGGCATTCTCCAAGTCTTTCCGCAATCTTTTGTCGCCAAACAGGACCGCTACATCATCGGGACGTAGACCGTTATCGAGTCGATCCCTTACCCGGTCGGCTATCTCCCGGGCCTCTTGTCGACAATCGGAACACTCCACCACGACGGGATAGGAACCGGTTCTGCGGGCGGCTTCCGGAGGCACCAACGCATAGTCATCTTCCGGGTCCAACTGCGCTTCGCTCCAATCGGGGGAAAGAAAGTTCATGGCGAACTCCAGAATTTCCCGGGTGTTGCGATAGTTGACGCTCATTACAGTGGAACGCCCCCGAGCCGTCATGTCCGGCGGATTCCACAGTGTTTTACGGCGGTAAATGTCCTGGGCGCTGTCGAACGCCACCACGAAATCCATTTCTTCCACCGGCCCCCGTTTCACCATCTCATACGCCAGGTCCAGATGGGATTTGCGCAAGTCCTGCGCCTCGTCCACCAAAACCAAGTGGTACCGCTCTTCCGCTGACAGTCGGCGCGCCTCTTTTAGGGCTTCTGTCCTTTGCCGCTCCCAGTCCTCATCGACTTCGCATTCGAAACTCTTTCCCACTTTATGCAATAGTTTAGAGGCCAGCCCATCCACGGTGCGAACATCGATGTTTCCCCTGTCCCCGACCAACTCCTGCAAGGCCAAGGACAGGGCCTTGTTGAAGCAGAGCAACAACACCCGTCGGTTGAAATGGTCTGCTATGAAACGGGCGCGGTGCAACAGCACCAGGGTTTTGCCGCTCCCCGCCACCCCCCTGATCCGCCGGTAACCGGGACCAAGATGTTCGGCCAAGCGCTCCTGTTGCCGGTCCATTACCGCAAACACGTACTCGGCGTCGCCGGGGGGACGGAACACCAGTTGGTTGTCTTTGACCGGTCTTTTGATGATGATCTTCGGGTTGACCGCGGCCCGGGCCGCTTTTTCCTGCTCTCCGGTCAAGGCGTTCCCCCGGTGGGACAAAATACGGGCCACGGCCTCCCGAAAGGCCGACGCGGTCAAGTCTTCGGCGAACAGCACCGTCCGGCCCGCCGCGGCCAGTTTGGGGCTCAAGGCGTCGCCCCGTTTGACATCAGGCAAGGCCAGGGCGTTCGCAACCGGCAAAGAAGTCACCCGCAACGCCTCGGCCCCCTGCCCGCGCCGAGCCATATTTTGTTCCACCTGTCGGAGGACTTTCTCCGCTTCGGGCTTGAACTTGCGTCTTTTGGCCTGCCGGGAACGTTCCGGCGGGGCCTCGAGAACCAGGATCCCCGCCGCCGGGTCCAGGAGAACCAGAAACCGGTAACCCTCCCCCTTCTCGTCCTTCTCCTCCCGCAACCAGACGGTCACCTCCTCCGGCAGGTGATCCCGGGCCGCCCGGGCCACGCTCTGCAACCGTCGGGAGATGTCGTTGCGGCTGGGGATGTTCTCCGGCAGTAGGAAAGCCATTATCCGGGCAATACTAGAGGAGAGCCCGACCATCCTGCTCCAGGAGCAACGTGCGGTAGGACACGCCGTTGAACTCCCGGGGTTCTTCGGTTACCAGTTCCTTCTCGATCATTTCATCGATGGTATCCGTCACCCCCTCCCGGCCCAGAAGGCGCAACCGGCCGTAGAGGGGATGCGCCTGCAACTCGGCCGACAACGGTTTCTTCCCCCGTTGCCGGCCGTACAAGGCGCTTTCCAGATTGCCGCGGGAAAAATTGCGGCCCTCCGCCCAATCGAGCAAATGCAGGACCACCCGCCGCGGCTCGATGGAATCAACCATCTGTTCTTTCGTAACCTGCTTCGTTTGCCACGGGCGTGGCAAATCGGGCGCGCAGGCGTCGCATTTGCCGCACCGTCCCGGGCCCGAACTCCCGAAATATTGCAGGAGGGACTCCCGCAGGCAGTGATGTTCGCCCCGGGCGAACCGCCGGGCTTGGGCGGCCTTGTCTTCCACTATCTCCCGGCGCTGGTCGCACAATTCGTTCACCTGTTGCCAATCCGGCTCGGAATCCGACAACCGCTCCACCGTCCACCCGTACTTCCAGGTTGAAAAACCGATGATGTTGCGGGCCGCCGCTT
The DNA here is from genome assembly GCA_965243835.1 of Candidatus Spongiisociaceae bacterium. Classification (GTDB taxonomy): domain Bacteria; phylum Actinomycetota; class Acidimicrobiia; order Spongiisociales; family Spongiisociaceae. Next base: position 1,214,146 of record OZ251578.1, on the reverse strand, counting down.
CAAACAGGTCCGACTCCGCCTGCGCGCGGGAACAACCCAACTTCTCCGCCCAGCCCGGACCGTATTCGCCTCCCTCCGTTTCCACCAGGTCCAGGATGCGTCCGGCCCGCTCCGCCAACCCCGGGTCTTCCTCCCGCAACGCCTCCGCCCTGTCCCGGGAACGGCCGTCGACGGTCGCCCTGCCCCGCAACACGCAGTCCTGTCCCCGGCGCACCGCCCCGATTTGCTCCAGGTAATGCAAGGCCAGCCGGGCCGCCTCGCCCCGGGACCCGCCTTTCCCCTCCAGTAGCAGACCGTCCGTGTCCACATAGTTGATCCCCGGACCCAGATTTCCCCACACCTCTTTCAGGTCTTCGCGCCGGGGAACCGCCGAGTTGATAAAAAACTTGTGTATCCGGCAGTCGCGGGGGGCGGTCAGCAACACGGCCGTTCCCCGCTCCAAGTCGCGGGCCGCCCGCCCCGTCTCCTGTACGTATTCTTCAACGGAGGCGGGCATCTCCAAGTGGACGACGAGGGCGATGTCGGGTTTGTCGATGCCCATCCCGAAGGCTTTGGTGGCCGCCACCACGTTGATCTCATCGTGAATAAAAGCCTCCTCCACGTAGTTGCGTTCCTCGTCGGTCATCCCGCCGTGATATTTGCGCGCCGAATGACCGGCGGCCCGCAAAACGGCGGCGACGTTGGCCGCCGCCGACTTGCTGGGCACGTACACGATGGCGCTCCGCCCCCGGAAATGTTCCACGATGTTCACCACCTGCACCAACCGGTCGTCGCCGTCTTGACACCTCTGCCGGTAATAATGAATTTCGGGGCGATCCGGATCGCCGACCGCTATGCGTGGATCGTCCAGTTGCAACAGCTCCGATATTTCCTCACGCACCCGGGGAGCGGCGGTGGCGGTGGCCGCCAAAGTGGGGACCTTGCCGCATATTTCCGCCAAGGCTTGCGGAATCAGCGAATATTCGGGGCGGAAATTGTGCCCCCACTGCGAGATGCAATGCGCCTCGTCCACCGCCACCCGGGATACGTTCACCCGGGCCAGGCGACTGCGAAAACCGGGCGACCACAACCGCTCCGGGCTCACGTACAGCAACTTCAACCCCCCGCGTTCCGCTTCCTGCAAAATGTCGTCCTGTTCGCTTTGCGGCACTCCGCTGTAAATGCCGGCCACCGCGCTCACTCCCCGCGCCCGCAGGCCGTTAATCTGGTTGCGCATCAGCGCGATGAGGGGCGAGATCACCAACGTAACCCCCGGAGAAAGCAGGGCGGGCAACTGGTAGGTGAGCGACTTGCCGGAACCGGTGGGGGCCACCGCCAACACGTCCCGGCCGCCCATAAACGCCAGCAAAGTCTCCAGCTGGCCGGGGCGCCACTCCGTAAACCCGATCAAGGCCAGGGCTTCGTCAAGCAGTTTCCGGAGAGCATCCTCCCCCGCCTCCGACCCGGCGGAGATTTCCCGACCCAACTCCAACACCCGGCGTTGCCACGGGTCGGCGCTCGGAATATCGCCGATCCTCGCCCGGAGTTCATCGTCAAAATTAATTCCCAGATGCCCGGCGATGGCCCGATAGGCCTCCTCCCGGAACGACGACTCCCGGATTTGGGGAGGCCCGGTCAGCCCTTTCACCATCTTCTCCTGATAGGAACCCGTCCGGCACAGCCGGCTGTCCAAAACCACCGAGACGCCGACATCGCTCTCCGACCTGATGAGACGCCCCGCGCCTTGGGCGAAGCGCAACGCCGCCCGGGGCACCATGTAGTCGGTGAAGGGGTTTTTGCCGCTTAGTTCCAGCTGTTCCATACGGGCCCCGACCACCGGATCGGCGGGCGAATCGAACGGTATTTTCTCGATGACCAGCAGGCTGAGCGCAGAGCCGGGAATGTCCACCCCCTCCCAGAAGGAACGAACCCCCAACAGGCTGGTCGGATGGTGGTTGCGCATTTTCTCCACCAACTGCATAACCGTCCCCTCGCCCTGCGCCAACAAGGGAATCCCCAAACCCTCCAGCGGGGGCCGGGCGTGGTCGCGCACTTTCTCCAACCGGGCGCGGGCGGTGAACAAAGCCAAGGCGCGCCCGCCCGCCGCCGTGAGCAGGCGCGGTATTTCCTCCGCCTCTTCCTGTCCGAAACGCTCCATGAGGCTCCCCCGGGGAGCGGGCATGTAGTCGGCCAGCAACAGGAGATGGTTCTCCGTCAAGCGGTGGAACGGGGAGTCCAGCACCTCGGTGCGTGCCGTCCCCAAACCCAGAATGTCCAGCAGGTGACTGAAATCGCCCCCCGCTTGCAGGGTGGCCGAGGTCAGGCAAACCGAGTCCAGTTCTTCCCACAACTCCCGCAACTTGCCGGAAACGGAAACCGGAGCCCGGCGCAACGACCACAGCCAGGCCCCGTCCTCCCATTCCAGATGGGCGATGTTGATCCACTCCCAGCTTTCCCCGGACCACAGCACGCCGTCGATCAAACCCGCCTGCTCGCAGGCGGTGCATCCCAGGCGGCGCACCTCGTCCTCCAACCGTCGCTGCCGGTACCTGCCCTGCGGCCGCTCGGGAACGGTTATTTCGTTGAAAGCGGCCGCCGCCGCCTGCAGGGCGTCCCGCAACTTCCGGCCCGCCTCCAAAACCGGCCGGTAATGGGGGTTTTTGGTATCCGAACCGCGCCGGATGCGGTAGGAAACGCCGAACCGTTCCGCCTCCTCCCTCCGGGTCCCGCCCCGGCTGCGCACGTATTCTTCCAAGGGCCCGACGAACCCCGTTTCCGCCGCCCGCACTTTTTCCATCGCTTCCCGCACCGCCGCAAGGGGCGGATGGGAGACGGAAACCCCGGCCGCTTCGGCCAGCCGTCGCACCAGACCCCGGCGGCCCAGGACGGCTTCGCACAGGAAAAGAACTTCCCGGCCCTCGACCTCTTTGGTGAGGGCGCCGGTGGTGGTATCCTCCAGGTTGTGGGCTTCGTCCACTACCAGGCTCCGCACCGAACTCAACGTCCGGCTCGTCATCACTAAAGCGTGGTTGACCACCGCCACATGCGAGGAGGCCACCCGGTCGCAGGCCCGCCCGTGGAAGTCCAGCCGCCCCAGTTTCGTATCCTGGTCCGCATTGTCCGCGGTGCGCAACTTCCAACGCAGGGCGGACAGCTCGGGAACCGTTTTTTCCAGGGAGAAGACGCGCAGATCCTCCCACTCCCCGGTGGGGGTTTCGGCCGCCCACCCGGTGAGCAAAGCCAGTACCATGGCGGAGCCCGGATCGAACATTCCGGCGTCCAGCTCGCCGGCCAGCGCCTCCAGGCTGAGGTAGTTGTCCCTCCCTTTCAGGGTCGTCCAGCGGAAGGGTTCCAGACGCCCCTCCAGTTCCCGCAAGGTGGCCGTTATCTGGTCTTGGAGGAGGCGGGTGTGGGGGGCCACCGCCGACGGCCGGCCGCAGGCGCGGGCGTACTCAATGGCGGGAATTAGATAGGCCAAGGTTTTGCCGGTGCCGGTGGGGGCCTCTACCAAAAGTCTTTGCTTATCGGCCATGGCCTCCGCCACCTGTTGCGCCATCTTCCGCTGTTGCGGACGGGGGCGGCGGCCCTCCGTCATCAGACGGCCTCCCTCCCCGAAGCAGGCGGCGACGGCCGCAATGTCGAACTCGCCGCCCGCCGCCAACGGCTCGTCCCCGGCCGGCTCCGCCAGGATGTCCTCCACCGGCGGAGGGTCGTCTTCGGGTTCCAGAAACCGGGCCCAGGGGTGGCCGCCCGCCCCCAGAATCCAACGTTGCAGACGGCGGGCCGGCTCATCCTGGTTCAAAATGCCGAGCAGATGCGCCGTCGCCTGCCCGGTCAACCAGGCGTCTTCCAAGGCGGCGTGCCGCTCCCGTTCCGGGGCGACTCCGAAATACGCGATCAGGTCGTCCAGGCTCCGCCCCGGCGGAGGGAGATCGCCCCCGATACCCGGAGGGGCGTTGCGGCCCGCCCGGGGGAAAACCAGATGGGCCAGTTGCAGGGTGTCCAACCGCTCCCCGACCGGGGAGGGCGAACCCGTCTCCCGCAACGCCCGCTCCAAGACGGGGAAGTCAAACCCCGCTCCGTTGTGGGCCAGCAAAGGGCGATCGCCCGCGAACCGCAGGAAGTCCCGCATCACGTCCTCCAAGGGCGGGGCATCCCGCACCTGCTCGTCCGCCAGCCCCGTTATCCGGCGCACCTCCGGGGCGATCCCCGTTTCGCACCGCACCAGGCTGTCAAAAGTCCGATCGGTCATCCGCAGGCCGGAGGCGATGACCGCCCCCACCTGAACTATCCGTTGCGACTCCGTCCCCGCCCCGCCGGGAGTGGTCTCCAAGTCAAAGACCACGTATTCTTCGCTAAACATTGCCGGTAACCATACCAAGTCGGTGCGACGAACCCCCCTCCGGCTGCCAGCCGGACACCGACAACTTGCGCCTGCCGACCGGAGCGCGCCGCTTTGTCACAGTCGTGTTTTATATTCAACATTATGAACCAGACAGCCCGCCCCTCCTCGCCCCGCCGGACATTGCCCTCCGCCGGCGAGGCGCGCTACTACGCTGGTGATATGAACGCCGCCGGCCTGAAAGCAACGGAACGCGGATGACCTACGCCATACCGCGCTTGCTGGAAACAGAACCGGCGCTCACACCCCGTTACGGGAGCATTCCGAACGGGAGGCGCTTTACCGGCGTTTTGCGGACCGGTTGGCGGTGCGCCGCGACCTGACCCGGCGACTGGTGTCCTATCAAGGCAACAAACAACAACCCGGGTTGCGATGGATGCGTTATAAGGAAGGATTCTCGGCTGACTTGGTAAAAAGCAATCTCCGGGTGGCGGAAGGGCCGGTGCTGGACCCGTTCTCCGGTATTGGAACTGCGGTCTTGGTGGCCGCCGGCGCCGGCCGCCCGGCTACCGGCATCGAGATAATGCCGGTGGGGATCAGGGTGGCGCAGGCCATCTCATCGGTAGCCAACCAATGGGAGGAGGCGGATGTCAAAAGGGCGGGCGCGGCCCTCCTCCGTTCCCTGCAAGGCGAAGACGCCCCCGGTCAGCATCGTTTCCCGCATGTCCCGATCACGGAGCACGCTTTTCCCGCCGCAACAGAACGCAAAATAGCCCAAGACAGGTCTTTCCTGAACCGGATGGACAAGAAAGATCCACGACGGGTGATCCTGGATGTGGCCTGTATGAGCATACTGGAAGAAACCAGTTACACCCGCAAAGACGGCCAGTATCTGCGGTGGGACAATCGATGCGGGCGTCAACTGCGGGGGGGCATGGACAAAGGGCCCATACCCGGCTTCGCCGAGGCTTTGGAACAGCGGTTGCTCGACATGGCGCAGGACGCTCCCCGGCTGGCCCGGCTCTACGGAGGCCGAACCCCCCGTCTGCGACAAGGCTCCGCCCTCACCGAACTCGCCGGCCTGCCCACTGAATCCATCGGCCTCACCGTCACGTCGCCTCCCTACGCCAACCGCTACGATTACACCCGCACCTACGCCTTGGAGCTGGCCTGGCTGGGATACGACAAAGCCGGTTTCGGAGCATTGCGGCAGTCCCTGATCAGCGCCACCGTCGAAAACCGCTCCAAGGAGGAGTCCCTGGACAGTACCTACCCCCGGCCCGCGGTCCTGCGTCGGGCCAAATCCGCTGTCCGCTCCGGGGCGGCCCTAACCGAAGCCTTGAACGCCCTCCGCCGGCAACGTTCCGAACTGGGCAACCCGCATGTGATCAGATTGGTAGCCAACTATTTCCTGGAAATGGCCATTGTGGTCGCCGAACTGTCCCGCCTTACCCGGCCGGGCGGGAGGGTGGTGATGGTAAACGACAACGTTCAATATCACGGTGAGGAAATCCCGGTTGACCTGATCTTGGCCGACATCGCCGAATCCTGCGGTTTTCAATGCGAAGAAATAAGCGTTCTGCCCCGCGGCAAAGGAAACGCCAGCCAACAGATGGGCCGCTTCGGACGCCGGGAACTCCGTAAATGCGTGTACCACTGGGTCAAGCCGGACACTGCCACCGGCGTTTCCGCCACACCAGACGCACCGGCACCTCGAACACCGGCAGATCCGCCAAAACCACCTCCCGCGTCTCCTTAGCCCACACCCCGCCGCCGCACCCCCCGCACACCGGCCGCCCCCGCAAGCACACCACTACCCGCAACACCCCATCCTCCTCCTCCCTCCACCCCACCACCTCCACATCCCCCAAACCCACCCACACCTCATTCGCCCGACTAAGATCCTCCTCCACAAGGGGTCCTCCTGCTACTAGGGAGCTGTTTACAACCCCGATTATGGAGGACCCCGCCCCTAAACCAAGCACCCCCCACACACCAAAACACCTACTCCCCCCCTTAAACCGAGAAGAGCCATCATAGGAGGAATAAAATGTTTGACTGGGGTTCTTGCCCAGAATTGGAATCAGTACCCGGCAAGGTGAGCGGCGCCTGGGTATTCAAAAACACCCGTGTGCCCGTTCGGGCGTTGTTCGAGAACCTGAGATCGGCCACCGTTGTCGAGTTTTGCGAGATGTTCCCGCCTGTCACCCGGGAACAAGCCCAGCATGTTTTAGATTGCCTTTCGGCTAATCTAAAGGCAGAACGACATGAAAATTTTATTCCCGAAAGAAGGGTGTAATTAACTGCGGGGGATTTGGTTCCAGGGGACCGATTTGTCCACCCGCGGTTCGCCGGGGAGTCCTAGCACCCGTTCGCCGAGGATGTTGCGCATCACCTCCGAGGTGCCGCCCTCGATGGAGTTGGCCCGGGAGCGCAGGAAGTTTTTCTGCGGGTCCCGTTTTCCCAAGGCGGCCTCGTCGGGGCGCACCATTTCGTAACCGGACGGGTAGCCCAGCCCCTCCGCCCCCAGCAGATCCAACGCAAAATTGTGAATGTCCTGTTGCAACTCCGCCCACTGCAACTTGCTGGTGGAGCCCTCGGGGCCGGCGTCTCCCGTCTTGGCCGCCTCCGCCGCCCGCATCCCGGTCAGTCGCAAGGACTCGGCTTCCGCCCACAACGCGGCCAACCGGTCCCGTTTCACGGGGGTGCGGACCGGGGGCGGCGACGACCGCCACAAATCCACCGCATCCCCGATGGCCCCTCCCCCGCGCGGCGTGGGCAGGGAACCGATCGACACCCGCTCGTGCATCAGGGTGGTGATGGCCACCGACCAGCCCTGCCCCTCGGCCCCCAGCCGGTTGGCGTCCGGCACCCGGGCGTCGGTCATGTAAACCTCGTTAAACTCGGCCTCGCCGGTGAGCTGGCGCAAAGGGCGCACCTCCACTCCCTCCTGTTCCATGTCAATGATGAAATAGGTCATTCCCCGATGCTTGGGAACATCCGGGTCGGTGCGGGCCACCAACAGCCCCCACTTGGAGGTGTGGGCCAAAGTCGTCCACACTTTCTGACCGTTCACCACCCATTCGTCGCCGTCCCGCACCGCCCGGGTGGCCAAACCGGCCACATCGGACCCCGCCCCCGGTTCGGAAAACAGCTGGCACCATATTTCCTCGGCGATGAACAAGGGCCGCAGGAAACGCAACTGTTGCTCCGGGGTGCCGTGGGCGACCACGGTGGGGGCCCCCATCCCGTACCCGATCATATTGCGGTTCAGGTTGGCGAACGACGCCCCCGCCTTGCCGAGCGATTCGTGCACCCGGTTGCGATAGGCGCGGTTGACGGACAAACCCCCCATCCCCTGCGGAAAGTCCACCCAGGCCAAACCCAAATCGAACTGCGCCCCCCAAAACTCCATGTCATCGGTCACCCCGGGAGGGAACTCGTCCATCAGCCGGGTCAACCGTTCCTCGACCAGTTCGGCGCTCATATTCTTCCTCCCGTATCTCGCCCGCCGGATCGCACCCCGCGGTAACTACCCGGCCAACAGCCTACCCAATATTTTCAATTCGTCAGCGGAACTGTCGGGAACTATGTACGAGTCGATGTCCCGTATCTCGTCCAGATGATCCCGAACCTGTTCGGCGGACGGAGCCGCCCCGGGGCCGGCGAACCATCCCTCGTTCACGCCGATGAACACCCGGCCGAACCGGCCTCCCCCCGCCGTCCAGATCTGATGGGTGAAATGGCACTGCTCGGAAGCCAGGAAAACGGCCATCGGGGTCACGCAGTCCGGGGATGCATGCTCCTGCAACGGGCCCAGCAGGTTCCCGGTCATCCGGGTGGCGGCCACCGGAGCCAGCGCGTTGGCCAAAATCCCGTATTTGGCCCCCTCCACCGCGGTTACGTTCATCAACCCCACCAGCCCCATCTTGGCCGCCCCGTAGTTGGCTTGGCCGAAGTTGCCGAACAGCCCCGAGGCGGACGAGGCGTAAACAATCCGGCCGTAGCCCCGCTCTTTCATCACCCGAAAGGCGGGACCCGTCACATGAAAGGCCCCCCGCAGATGCACGTCCAACACGGCGCCGGCGTCGGCGGCCGTCAGGTTGGCGAAGCTTTTGTCCCGCAGAATCCCGGCGTTGTTGATCACCGCATCCACCGAACCGAAAGCGTCCACGGCGGTCTGCACGATCCGCTCCCCTCCCTGCGGGGTGGAAACCGAATCATAGGAGGCGACCGCCTCCCCGCCGGCCGCCGCAATTTCCTCCGTTACCTCGTCGGCCGCCCGGGCCGAGCTCCCCTCCCCGTCCACCGCCCCGCCCGGATCGTTGACCACCACCCGGGCCCCCCGGCGGGCCAACTCCAAAGCGTAGGCGCGTCCCAAGCCCCGGCCGGCGCCGGTAACCACCGCCGTCCGATTGTCAAACGCGATGTCCGCAACGCCGGACACGCTAGCTCTCGTCGTCCGCGGCGTACATTTCTTCTATCTGCGCCGCGTACCGCTCCAAAACCACCCGTCGCTTCAGTTTCAAGGACGGCGTCAACTCGTCGGTCTCCGGCGACCAGGCCTCGGGGGCGATGAACCACCGCTTGGCCTGCTCCACCCGGGCCACCTGCTGATTGGCCTCCTCCACCGCCCGGCGGATTTCCGCCTCCAGGGCCGCCTCCCGGCTCAACCGCTCCAGACCCTCGAACTCCAGCCCGTTGCGGGCCGCCCACGCCGGGGCCTGCTCCTCGTCCAACGCCACCAACAACGTAAGAAACCGGCGCCCGTCCCCCACCACGCAGGAATGGGCGATAAGGGGATTTTGGGCCAGCAGGTTTTCCAGCCGGGCGGGGGCCACGTTCTTGCCGGCGGCGGTGATGATGATCTCCTTCTTGCGTCCGATAATCGACAAAAACCCGTCTTCGTCCAAGCGGCCCAGGTCGCCGGTGTGCAGCCATCCGTCCTCCCGGAAAGCGGCGGCGGTGGCCTCCTCGTCCCGGTAATAGCCTTCCGTAACCAAACCGCCCCGCATCAGGATCTCGTCGTCGGAGGCGATGTCCAACTCCACCCCCGGCATGGCCCTCCCCACCGTGCCGATCCGGTCCGCCCCGGGACGGTTGGTCACCCCCGGCCCGGACGATTCGGTCTGCCCGAACAGCTCATAGACGGGAACCCCCATCCCCCGGAAAAACATCAGCAACTCGGGGGCGACGGGGGCCGCGGCCGAGAAAGCCAGGATCAACTCGTCCAATCCCAGGCCGCTCCGGATTTTTTTGAACACCAGTTTCTCCGCGAACCACATTTTGACCCGGTCGGCGGCGGAGGAACCCTCGCCCGACTGACGGGCCCGCTCCACATTGCCGCCCAACTCCACCGACCCCAAGGCCAAATTGCGCTTGGCTTTCTTCGGCTCCGCCCGCAACTTGGCCAGCAACCCCGCCTGGAACTTCTCCCACACCCGGGGCACGCCGAAAAAACCTTGCGGGCGGTGGGCCTGCACCGCGGCCAGCACGTTGGTCAGATCCGGTTCGTACCACACCGACCCGGCCCGCCACACGCCGGTGTAATGGCTGGCCATCCGCTCCCCCAAATGAGCCAACGGCAAATAGGAAACTATGCGCAGATGGTCGGGCAACTCCGGGAAGGCCCGGGCGATGCATTCGCTGGTCCACAGGACGTTGCGATGGCTGATCATCACCCCTTTCGGGTCGCCGGTGGTGCCCGAGGTGTAGATGAGGGTGGCCAAGTCGTCCTGGCCCACCTCGGCCGCGGACTTGTCGGCGACGGCGGGATCGGCGGCCAGGGCCTCCCGTCCCCGTTCCAGCAGGCCCTCCCAGGTCAGGTCGAACTCCCCGGGCGTGAAATCATCCGCCGGGTCCATAACCACTACGTAGCGCAGGTCGGGCAACCCGGAGCGCACCTGCGACCATTTCTCGTAATACTCGGCGTTCTCCAGGATGGCTACTTTGGCCGCGCAATGCCCGGCTATGTAGGCGATCTGGGAGGGGGCCAACGTGTTGTACATCGACACCGGGACCGCCCCGGCGAAGACCGCTCCCAAGTCGGCTATCACATGTTCGGGCCGGTTGGCGGCCACAATGGCGACGAAGTCGCCCCGGCCCGCCCCCAGCGACAGCAAACCGGCCGCCGCCTCCCGCACCCGGTCCCGATAGGCGGACCAGCTCATCGTGCGCCCGCCGTCGGGCTCCATCCACTTCAGGGCCGGCCGGGCCCCGAACCGTTCCGCGTTGCGGTTCATCACGTCCACCAGGGTCATATCCCCGATGGCCGCCGCGATCTCGCGCCGCTCTTGTTCCACTTTGGAATCCATTGCGCTCTCCTCTTCCGCCGCCGATTTACCGGATTACTCCCGCCTCCCGCAGTCTACCAATCTCCCCGGGAGCGAAACCGGCTTCGGCCAGAATTGGGTCGGCGTCGGCCCCGGGGAGCGGACCGGGCGCCGGGGGCGACGGCGGGGTGCGGGAAAAACGGGGGGCGGGGGCGGGTTGCGGGCGCCCGCCCACCTCCGCGAACAGGGAACGGTCCCGGTTGTGCGGATGAGCGCGGGCCTCGCTCATCGTCAGCACCGGGGACGCGCAGGCGTCGCTCCCCGCGAAGATACCGGTCCATTCCCGGCGGGTGCGGGCGGCGAAGGCCTCCGCCATACGGGACCGCAACTGCGGCCAGGCCGAGGGGTGGCGCAGGTCCCCCAAATCGGAGACGTCCACCTGCAACCGCTCCAGCAACTCGGCCCGGAACTGCGGCTCCAAGGCCCCCACCGCCATATATTCCCCGTCGGCGGTTTCGTAGACGTCGTAGAAGGGGGCCCCGGTGTCCAGCAGGTTGCTCCCCCGCCGGTCGCTCCACATCCCGCGCCCCGCCCAGTCGTGGGTCATGGTCATCAACAGGGCCGCCCCGTCCGTCATGGCCGCGTCCACCACCTGCCCCCGCCCCGAGCGGCGGGCTTCCAGCAGGGCGGCCAGCGCCCCGACGACCAGCAACATCCCTCCCCCGCCGAAGTCGCCGACCAGGTTGATGGGCGGGGTGGGCGGAGAGCCGGCCCGCCCCATATGGGCCAAGGCCCCCGCCAACGCGATGTAGTTGATGTCATGCCCGGCGGCTCCCGACAGCGGGCCGGTCTGCCCCCAGCCGGTCACCCGCCCGTACACCAACCGGGGATTCATCTCCCGGCATTGTTCGGGTCCTATCCCCAACCGTTCCGCCACCCCGGGGCGGAACCCCTCCAGCAGAATATCGGCGGCCGCGGCCAGTTTCCTGACCACCTCCGCCCCCCCGGGCCGCTTCAGATCCACCGCGATGGAGCGTTTGCCCCGGTTCATCATCTCCGGATGATCGGCCGGACGGCCGGCGGCGGACGGAGCGGAGGAGGCGGCCGCGGAGGCGGGGGCGTCCGGGCGGTCCACCCTGATGACCGACGCCCCCAAGTCGGCCAAAACCATCCCCGCGAAGGGGGCCGGCCCCACCCCGGCCAACTCCACCACCCGCACCCCGGCCAGCGGCCCGCCCATCACCGACCTCCCGGCCGTTTAGGAGACGGACTCCGGCCCGGGATCATCGTCGGCGGCTTCCGCCGGAGAGCCGGTTTCCTCCGGGGAGGCGCGGGCGGAACCGATCATCGACTCCTCCACCTGGTAACGCTCGATGAAGGTGGAAACGAAGGCCTGCAGGGTGGCGACGGCGGGCAAGGAGATCAGGGCCCCCACCACTCCCAACAGGGCCGCCCCCACCAGCACCGATCCGAAAGCCACCGCCGGATGCAAGGACATGGTGCCGGCGGTGATGCGGGGGGCCAGCAACAGGTTTTCGATCTGCTGGTAGACGACCAGCACCGCCAGCACGATGACGGCGCTGCGCACCGAATCGGACAGCGCCACCAAGGTGGGGGCCACCGCCGCCAGATAGGTTCCCACCGCCGGAACGAACTGGGAAACCACTCCCACCCAGATGGACAGGGCCAACGCGAACTCCACCCCGATGATGCGCAGGGCCAGGTAGGTGAAGACGGCCGAGGCCAGGGCCAGCAGGGCCCGGGAGTAGACGTAGCCGCCGGTTTTGTCGATGGCTATTTCCCACATCCGGGAGATTTCCTTCTGCCGGGCGGGCCGGAACACCGACAGCAACATCCGCCGCCACCGGGGGCCGTCCGCCAACAGGTAAAAAGTGAACAAGCCGATGGTCAGCGTCTGCACCACCAGGCTCAGCACCCGGGTGCCCAGCCCCAGGGCGCTGTTGGCCAACGTGCCCGCGTAGCGTTGCAGGGTTCCCTGCAGGTTGCTGAAGCTGTCGGCCAGGTTGGACAGGTTGAGGTTCAGGTTGAAGCGGTTGTTCAACCAATCGGTAACGGCGTTGATCCAGTTGGGGATTTCGGAAATGAGGTTGCCCATCTGGGTCACCAAAGGCGGGAGGGTGATGGCGATGAACAACCCCGCCGTCACGGCCGCGGCCAAGAAAACCACCGCGGTGGCCAACCCCCTCCTCCACCCCCGGCGGGCCAGGAAAACCACCGCCGGTTCCAAGGCGAAGGAGATGAACAGGGCCACCAACAGGTTGAGCAACACCCCCCGCATCCGCCCCAGCGCCCAGAACGCAAAGTAGGCGACGGCCAGCGACCCGATCACCATAACGATCAAACGGGGTATCCAGGGGGGCATCCCGTCGCGGGGCGGCGGCGCGGGGGCGGCCTGATCCATTGCTCGTCCTCCTCCTCGCCTCCCGACCGACCGGTAGGATTATTCCGGGACGTCGGTCGGGATATGGTACAGGGGGCGAACACTAGCAAGGCGGGAGGCCGGAGATGAACGAGACGGGAGGGCGGCGGCCGGAGGGGATCGTGTGGCGGGCGGGACCGGAGGACATCGCCCGCTCGCGCACCGTCGAGTTCATGTCCCGGCACGGCATAGCCGACTACCGGGAGATGCTGAAGCGATCCGTCGACGACATCGAATGGTACTGGGCGGCGGCGGCGGAATATTTGGGGATTCCGTTCGCCGAGCCCTACCAGCGGGTGTTGGACGACTCCGGCGGTCCCGCCTACCCCAAATGGTTCACCGGCGGGGTGATTAATTTATCCGAGGCGTGCGTGGACCGGTGGGCCGCTCTCGCCCCGGAGCGCACGGCCCTGGTGGCGGAGCGGGAGGACGGCTCCCGTAAAACCTTGACTTTCGGGGAGTTGCTGGAGACGGTGGAAAGAACGGCGGGGGCCTTGGCGGCGGCCGGGGCCGGGCGGGGGGATACGGTGGCCGTCTACCTGCCGATGTCGGACGCGGCCGTGGCGTGCATGCTGGCCGTAGCCCGTCTCGGGGCGGTGTTCGTGCCCATTTTCTCCGGATACGGGCCGGAGGCGATGGCGGAACGGCTGGCCGCGGCCCGTCCGGCGGCGCTGGTCACCGCCGATGGTTGCACCCGCCGCGGCAAACCGGTGGCCATGAAAGAAACCGCCGACCGGGCCTTGGAAATTTGCGGCTTGTCCCCGGCTACGCTGGTGGTTTCCTATGCGGAGCGGACGGGCCTCCCTTGGACGGAGGGGAGGGACCGGTCTTTCGAGGAGGCCGCAGCCTCCGCCGAACGGAGGGGGGCGGCCCCCACTTCCTCCGAAGACCCGGTGCTGTTGGCCTACACTTCGGGCACCACCGGCCGTCCCAAAGGGGTGGTGCATGTGCATGGGGGGCTGACCGTGAAACTGGCCGCGGAGGGGGCTTTCCAATTCGAGATGCGGCCCGAGGACCGGGTGATGTGGGTGACCGACATGGGATGGGTGATGGGTCCGTGGTCGGTGATAGCGGGAATGGCCAACGGGGCCGCGGTGGGCTGTTACGACGGGGCCCCCGATTATCCGGGGCCGGGCCGGATCTGGGAGCTGGCGGAAGGGCTGGGTCTAACCGCGCTGGGGGTCTCCCCCACCCTGATTCGGGCGTTGCAACCGCATGGGGCGGAGGCGGCCCGGGCCGCCGATCTGTCCCGGTTGCGCGCTTTCGGGTCCACCGGGGAACCGTGGAACCCCGACCCGTGGTGGTGGTTGTTCCGGGAAGTGGGCGGGGAACGCATCCCCATCATCAACATTTCCGGGGGGACGGAAGCGGGGGCGTGTTTTCTGACCTCCCATATACTGCAAGGTTTGAAGCCGACCTCGGTGGGCGGCCCCGCCCCCGGCATGGCGATGGATGTGTACGACGAGTCGGGGAAGCCGGTGCGGGGAGAGGTGGGGGAACTGGTGTGCGTCAAAACCTGGCCGGGGGTCACCCGCGGGTTCTGGGGAGGGGACGACCGGTATTTCTCCACCTACTGGGGGCGGTGGCCCGGGGTGTGGGTGCACGGCGACTGGGCTTCCGTCGACGAGGACGGATTCTGGTTTCTGCACGGGCGCTCCGACGACACTCTCAACGTGGGGGGGAAACGGGTGGGGCCGGCCGAAATCGAATCGGCGGTCGTGGAACTGCCGGAGATCACGATGGCGGCCGCGGTGGGGATTCCCGACCCGGTCAAAGGGGAGGCCATCGCCCTGTTCGCGGTCCCCGCTCCCGGAACGGAGCCCGATCAAGCCTTGGCCGCCCGGGTCGCCGAGGCGGTGGCCTCCCAGTTGGGCAAGGCTTTCCGCCCCGCCGTGGTGCGGTTCGCGGACGACCTGCCCCGCACCCGCTCCGCCAAAATAATGCGCCGGGTGGTCAAAGCCCGGGCCTTGGGCCAACCCCCCGGCGACCTGACCGGCCTGGAAAACCCCGCCGCCGTAGAAGCTATCCGTCCCCTGTAGCATGGCGAGGAACGGGAATGGCTGCCTGCTTAATAAGCTTCTGATATAATAAAACTATGATCGCGGTCGCTACTGCACCGGCTATGAAATTACCGGCCCCCGCCGGCCCGTTGGTTCTGCCTTATTTTTCCCGTCGGGTTACACTGGAATTCGGAGCCCGCGCCGGAGGGTGGGAGCATGGGGTATTGGAACAAGACATTATCTCCGTACCTAAAGGGGGCGAGGCGATTCGCCCCTTTGCGGACCGGGTGGACTGGCGGGCGGTATGGAAGCTGACCTATCGCCGGGAAAACGATTTGGATTACACAACTCAAAAAGTTCCGGTTATTGCCGCGAACCTGGAAACCGCCCAGATGCAGGCTGAGACCTGGCTGAAGTATTTAACCGAATTGTACGATGCCGCACTTAAAATACCCGTCCCTGAATGGGAACATATCCCATCGACCGCCCGTAACGAAAATCGCATGTATTATCGAATAGCGGATCGCCTCCTAAGCATTACTGTGGAAGTCGGTCAAGTAGAACCAATCTATCATGCCTCTGACCTGCGCGGCACACGGATCGCCTCTCATCAAAGTTTGCCCGCTCTGCTGGAGCGGGTTGATTATCAGTTCCAAACCAAAGACAATCAGGATTCTTACTGGCGACAACGAAATAAGTATAGGAATGTTACTTTGACCCTCTCGGAAATTCGCAACGTTCTGCTACCTGTTTTAAAGGAAAAAAAGATAGAGCAAGCAATCGTTTTTGGTTCATACGGGCGGGGTATTGCTCATCGCAGTAGCGATCTTGATCTTCTGCTGGTAGTTGATACTGACGCGACCGGCGGTCGCAGATGGAAGGAATACGCTTCGGTCAGCACGGTATGGGGCAGAGCCACCCATCGTGATATGGACCTGGTTCTTTGCACTAGGGAAGAACTGAACAGAAGTTTGAGCGATCCCGACAGCCCGTTAGGCAGAGACTTAAAAACAGAAGGTCAGATCATTTATGAACAAACCTAATAATCGAAATGTTTGGGCGGCCAATAAATGGTTGAGCAACGCCTGCGAAACGCTTGATGATGCTAATCATAACCTGCAATAAGGCAAATACAACCGTGCTTGCCTACACGCCCATCAGACTATTGAATTGTCATTTAAGGCGGCCCTACGATGGCATGGTTACCCACAACCAATCAAGACTCATATCTTGATTACGTTATATTAAAAATTGATGGATGTTATACCATCTATTACAAACTCTATAAAGCATTTAGTACCAATGCTAGAGGGGATAACACGATATTATGTCGATGCCCGATATGAGAGACCACATGAAGAAATGTTGGAGTCATTTGCCCATTATGATGAAGGAGAAGCACAAATAGCGGTTGATACCGCCCAAACAATATACGACGTTATCCGTAATCTGATTCCCCAACACGCTCACTGATTATTGAGCGACATCCGGTGGGGGATGGGGGTATTTTTCTTTTTAGGCTTGGGCAGAAGAGGCGGGGGGCCAGGGAGTCGATCCGGGACTGGAAGGCCATAACGCTCCTCTAAATCGGAACGGGCTGATTCAAGAAATTCTTGGGCCCGAGACAACCAGCCATTGGCAGCTTGCCGTCTTTCGCTACCGTCGTTGCCAGACAATTTTACCCTCGCGGAGCAGAGCTCTGCCGAATGATTTTCGGCTTTCCAAAATGTCCGATAACTCCTCGTTGGTGAGAACGATCAAATCCATATCCCGTTTGGCGGCCTTCCCCCACGCGCGACGCACGGCACTGAACAGATCCGGACGGTGGGAAACCCTCACCCCCGCTAGATCATCCCGATCAGCTACCACCAGCAAATCCAAATCGCTTCCCCGGTGCGCCTCCCCGCGGCCGTGGGAACCGTAAACAACCGCTCGCAAGGCGCCGGTCTCCGTCAATGCCGGAAGCAACGCCTCCCTGATGTCATACAACGTCATCACAACGTTCCCGTATTTTCCCGCGCGGCGCCAAAAACGGTTCTCTTCCTCCCGGAACCTGCGTTGGTTGGAAAAGTGAATCTCCAGCCCTTCGCGTAGGGCTATTTCCGTCTTGGCTACGGACAACAATCGACCATGCAGGTCGTAACCGCGCCAGCGGCCGTCGTCGCCGAACTCCGCCTTCACTATCCGCTCCTCCGCTTGGCCTATCCTGCGATAACTCATTCGCCCCGGTTGAGATCCGCTACGCAATTCCCAATCCCTCCCGGGTGCCCGCGACCGACCCGGATACAGACCTAGCACATGTTCCAGATATCGATCCGACAAAGCTCGCGTTTCCGCCAGCGGGAGATGCCGACCGTCCTTGTCCGAGAGCCCCCATTGGTCATAAACTCAAGGCTGAGATCCCACACCGCGTAATATCGGTCCTCCTCGCTGACCGGCCTTATAATCCGGTCTTGCCAAGGAATAATTACCATATCCTGCCTTAAAAACCCCTTAACCAACGGAACAGTACGGCTGTAATGGTCCAACAACGAGACCTCCAACAAGGTGCGGTCCGCCTCGGCAAAGTCTTGGATGGGCTTGGCAAGAGTGGTCATTCTTTATGAGTACCTTGATTCCAAGCTTAGCATCCTGCGGGCGCATCAGAGCCATATGGCGGTTTCATTGGGGTGCGTCCGGTTGGGGGCGGGGTTTGTTTTTCTTTTTCTTCTTTTTCTTTTTTCGGGCTTGGGCGGCGGAGGCGGTGGCCAGGGAGGCGATCCGGGACAGGAAAGCCATAAACAGGCCGATGCCTACCAGGATGAAAACCACCGTCGCCAGTTTGCCGGCCGCGGTGACCGGGGAAAAGTCGCCGTAGCCGACCGTGGTCATGGTGATGATCACGAAGTAAAAGCTGTCCAGCACGCTCCAGCCCTCCACCCTGGTGTAGAACAGGACGCCCAGCCCGATCAAGGCCAGGGCCGAGGACAGCATCACCCGGAACTCGGGGTCGGTCCAGCCCATGCGGATCGCCCGCCACAGATGCCGGAAAGCCACCAGGGGAAACATGCGTCCAGGCTAGCGGCTAAGCATTTTTTTCGCGTTCTTGCGCGATTTTCGCGTTTTCGGGGGGCCCGCCCGCCCCCGCGCCCGCCCACCCGCAGTTTAAGGGGTTTTTGAAAAAAATTCAAGAGGTTCGTTTTTTGGGGGTTCGTTTGCGGGGGAGGGGCGTTTCAGGACTGCCGGTCGATCACGTAGCGGGAAACCAGCAGGATCTGCTCTTCGGTAAGGGTGCGGCGAAAAGCGGGCATGCGGCCGATGCCGGAGGAAATCGCCTGCGTGAAATAGGTTTCGGGACGGCCTACCGAGCCGGCCCCCTCCCCCGCCAGCGGCGGGCCGGCGCCGCCCCGCAGGTCGTCGCCATGGCAACGGGCGCACACCGCCCGGTAGATCTCCGGCCCGTCCGCGTCGAGGGGCACCCCCCCGCCCCCGCAGGCGGCCAACGCCAGCGCGATGACGGCCGCGGCCGCGGCCCTCATCCCCTTGCCAACCACCGCCTCACCTGCCTTTCCGGTCAACGCACCTTACCACGACCGCCCTCATTTTCACCTCCGCCGCCGCGGGGTGGTAAAGTAGGGAAAAGGGAATATTCAGGCAGTCGGGCCCCCGCCGGACGGGTTCTCCATTCGGCGCAGGCCCCTCCGCCCTCTAACAGGAGCCGATGCGGTATGACGCTGATTGACCGGAGGACAATTCATTTCACGCTGAATGGGCAAGAAGTTTCGGTGCGCGACGACCATCCCCACCTGCTGGCCGCGTTGCGGGAGGAACTGGATGTCACCTCCCCCAAGGACGGTTGCTCGCCGTCCGGCCAGTGCGGATGTTGCACGGTGTTGCTCAACGGCCGGGCCGCCGTCAGTTGCGTGACCAGCCTGGAAAAAGCCGCCGGGGGCGAGGTGGTCACCCTGGAGGGATTCGAGCAGGCGGAGCGGGAGCGCCTAGCGGCCGCTTTTGCGGCTACCGGTGCTTTGCAGTGCGGGTTCTGCACCCCGGGGATAATAGTGCGCACCAAGGCCCTGTTGGATCGCAAGGGCTCGGCCCTCACCGGGCGGGGAGCGTCCGGACAGTTGGGGGCCCATCTGTGCCGTTGCACCGGCTACTCCAAGATTTTCGACGCCATTGACATGTTGGCCGCCGGAGAAATCCCCGCCTTGGAGTCGGCGGGCGGAATCGGTAAGAACGGGATCAAATACGAGGGCGCGGAGTTGGCCTTGGGCGACCGGGACTACATCGACGACATGCGGGTGGAGGGCCTTTTGCACGCCGCCCTGCGCCTCACCGACCACGCCCGGGCCGATGTTATCTCCATAGACATCTCCTCCGCCTTGGAGTCGGAAGGGGTGGAGGCCGTCTTCACCGCCGCCGACATCCCCGGCGAGTTGCGGGTGGGTCTTATCCACAAGGATTGGCCGGTGCTGATCCCGGAGGGGGGGCGCACCTCCTACTACGGGGACGTGCTGGCCGTAGTGGTGGCCGAAGACCGCCTGGCCGCCCGGGCCGCCGCCGAAAAAATCCAAGTGGAATACCGGGTGCTGCAACCTTTCACCGATCCGGCCGCGGCCGTCGCCTCCGATGAAAATGCGGTGTGGGGATTGGAAGGCAACGTCCTGTCCGTCTCCAAGTACGAGCGGGGCGACTTCGCCTCCGCCTACGAAGCCGCGCCCCACCGGGTGCACGAAACGTTTATCACGCAACGGGTGGAGCACGCCTTCCTGGAACCGGAATCCACCCTGGCCGTCCCCGACGACAACGGAGGCCTGATGGTCTATTCGGGCGGGCAGGGGGTGTGGGACGACCGCAACCAGATCGCTTCCGTGCTGGGAGTGGACCCCTCCCGGATCACCGTGGAACTGGTTTCCAACGGAGGCGCCTTCGGGGGCAAGGAAGACATGGCCAACCAGGCGCAGACGGCGCTGGCCGCCCACCTGCTGGGCCGTCCCGTGAAATGCACCCTGTCCCGCACCGAATCGTTGCGCATCCACACCAAACGCCACCCGATCCGCATTGAAATGTGGGCCGGTTGCGACGCCGACGGCAAACTGACCGCCTTGCGCGCCCGCATGCTGGGCGACTCGGGGGCCTACGCCTCGGTGGGAATGAAAGTGTTGGAACGGGCGGCGGGACACGCCTCCGGCCCGTACGCGGTTCCCAACATCGACGTGGAGTCGACGGCCGCCCGCACCAACAACCCCATCGGGGGGGCCTTCCGGGGGTTCGGGGCCAACCAGGCCCAGTTCGCCATGGAGGGGGTGATGGACCGGCTGGCCGAAAAAGCGGGCCTCTCCGGCTGGGAAATACGCCACCGCAACGCCATCGTGCCGGGGTCGGTGTGGGGACCGGGGCAGGTGATGGACGACGGTTGCCGGGGGGTGCGGGAGTGCCTGTTGGCGGTCAAACCCCACTACGACCAGGCCCGGGCCGAGGGCAAGGCGGTGGGACTGGGCCTGGGCTTGAAAAACAGCGGGTTGGGCAACGGTTTCAAGGAGACGGCCGCCGCCGTGGTGCGCTTCAGCGACAACGGTTCCGACCGGCAAGTGGAAGTGCGGCACTGCTGGACGGAGATGGGACAGGGCATCCACACCGTGGCCCAGCAGGTGGCGGCCGAGGAGCTGGGGGTGGACCCGGCCGGGGTGAAAGTAGTGGTGGACACCACCCGGGAGCTGGGGGCCGGGCAGACCACCGGCTCCCGGGGCACGCTGATGGGAGCGGGGGCCATCCGGGACGCGTGCCGCAAAGCGGACGCCGACGGACGCCGCCCGGGGGTGGACTATCGCGGCGAATACCGGGTGGACTGGACCAACTCCCTCAGCGAAGGGGTTCCCAACCCGATCATCCACTCCGCCTTCGGCTACGCCGCCCAACTGGTGATCGCCGACCCGCAAACCGGCAAAATAGAAAAGGTGATCGCCGCCCACGACGTGGGCCGGGCCGTCAACCCGGTGCTGTGCGAAGGCCAAGTCGAAGGCTCGGTGCATATGGGGCTCGGATACGCCCTGACCGAGGAGTTTCCCGCCGACGAACAGTCCCGCCCCACCCATATGACATTACGCAGCCTGGGCATAATCCGTCCCAAGGATATGCCGGAGGTGGAAGTGATCCTGGTGGAGGTTCCCCAGCCCCGCGCCCCCTACGGGATCAAAGGGGTGGGGGAAATCGGCCTGGTGCCCACCGCCGGGGCGGTGGCCGCCGCCCTGCGCGAAGTGGACGGACAGTGGCGCACCCGTCTGCCGATGTCGGTGCATCAGCCGCTGGCCGTCGGCCCCTAGTCCGGGTGTCGGATCCCGTCACCCCGGGGCTGGTCTGCGCCCACCATCACCTGTATTCGGCGTTGGCCCGGGGGATGCCCCCCCCGCCCCGCACCCCGGTCAATTTCCGGGAGATACTGGAGCAGATCTGGTGGCGGCTGGACGCGGCCCTGGACCTGGAAATGATCTACCATTCGGCCCGGCTGGGGGCCTTGGAAGCCCTGGAAGCGGGCACCACCGGCATCGTCGACCACCACGAATCCCCAGGGGCCATCGAAGGGTCGCTGTCGATGATCCGCCAAGGGTGCTCCGAGGTGGGGGTGCGGGTGCGGGCCTGTTACGGGGTGACCGACCGGCACGGCCCGGACGGGGCCCGCCGGGGCCTGGAGGAAAACCGCCGCTATCTGACGGAGGGCGGACCGGGGATGGTGGGGGTGCACGCCGCCTTCACCTGCTCCGATGACACGTTGCGGGCCGCGGCCGATCTGGCCGGGGAGTTGGGTTGCGGAGTGCACATTCACGTCGCGGAGGGCCCGGAGGACGGGGAGGCTCCGCCCCGGCTGGCCCCGCTGGCCCGCGACTCGTGGCTGCTGGCCCACGGCGTGCATCTCCCCGACGGCCATGGTTTGGCGGGAACCATCCTGCACAACCCCCGTTCCAACTTGAACAACGCGGTGGGCTACGCCGCCCCGGCCCGTTTCTCCAATCCGGTAGCCTTGGGCACCGACGGAATCGGGGGCAATATGATCGAATCTTTCCGCTTGGCGTACGTGATGCACCGCTCCGCGGATGTGACCGCCTCCCCGGAAACGGCCTGGGGATGGCTGGAAAACGGCTGGGATCTGATCCCGGAATGCCGGAGCGACCGGGTGGTTTGGAACTACGACCCGCCCGACCCGTGGCACATCGCGTTTACAGCCGGGGTGTCCCCCCGGCAAGTGGAAGTGGACGGCGAAGTGGTGTTTCGGGACGGGGCCCCCACCCGGGTGGACGCGGCCGAAATACGAGCCAAAGCCCGCGAGCAGGCGGCCCGCCTGCACGCCCGCCTGTAGGGCGCGCCGGGATGACGACGGCCGTCGCCGAAGCCGCCCCGCCCCCGGCGGAGGCCCATCCCCCGCTGACCCCATTTTCGCTGGCGGACCTGCTGGCCCGCATCGCCCACGAGTGGGACACCCGGCGTCGCATCTTCGACCTGCCCATCGCCCGTTTCTGCAACGTTTCCGACGGCCCCGACCTGTCCATTGACTTCCTGGGGCGCCCGGCCGCCACCCCGGTCGGCCCGGCCGCCGGGCCGCACAGCCAGATGGCGCAGAACATCGTCTTGTCCTGGCTGGGCGGGGGGCGGCTGATGGAGTTGAAAACGGTGCAGATTCTGGACGAGTTGGTCATCAACCGGCCCTGCATCGACATGCAGACCGTCGGCTACAACATCGAGTGGAGCCAGGAGCTGAAAATCCCCCAGTCGCTGGAAGAATACGTTAAAGGGTGGATGCTGTTGGAAATCCTGCGCCGCTGGGAACCGCTCCGCCCCTTCATCGGCCCCGACCCCGGCCCGCACATTTTCGACTTGTCGGTGGGGTACGACTTAGCGGGCATTTCCACCGACGCGGTGGCCTGGTTCATCGATTCCATGATGGACGCCGCCGCGGAAATAGAACGACTGCGGCCCGAGGTCGGGGGGGTGTTCGCCGAGTTCCGGGACCTGGAGTTCCCCGCCCGGATCGCGGATACGGTCACCCTGTCCACCTTCCACGGCTGCCCCCCCGACGAGATCGAGTCCATCACCAAACACCTCATCACCCGCCATGGCCTGGATGTGATCGTGAAACTCAACCCGACCCTGCTCGGATTGGAGCGGGTCAGTGAAATCGTGCGCCGCACGCTGGGATACGAGTCGGTGTCCCTGCGTGCCGCCGACTTTGAAAACGACCTGCAGTTTCCCCGCGCTTTGGAACTGATCGGGGAGTTGGAGGGTTTCGCGGCCCGCCATAATCGGCGCTTCGGCATCAAACTCACCAACACCCTGGTAGTGGAAAACACCAAGGGATTTATGCCGGACGAGACGATGTACCTGTCCGGCCCTCCCCTGCATGTGGTTTCCACTACGTTGCTGGGGGAGTTGCATCGGGCCCTGCCCGGCAAACTGAAAGTGGACGGCGGGGAGGGTGACATCCAGGTGTCGTTCTCGGCCGGGATCACCAAGGACAACCTGCCGGAGGCGGCCGGGCTGGGGCTGGCCCCCATCACCATCTGCTCCGACCTGCTGAAACCGGGCGGCTACGGACGACTGAAACCCATGTTGGCCGCCCTGCGGGAGCGGATGACGGAAGCCGGGGCGGGCAATTTGGCAGAATGGCGGGCCCACCGGGGGGAGTTGGCGGCCGCCGAGGGGCATGCGGGGGCGGTGGATGCCTACGTGAGCGCCCTGCTGGACCCGGCCCGCAACGGGGCCTACGCCTTGGCCGCCAATCGGAAACCGCCCCGCACGGTGGATCACGACCTGGAAATGTGGGGATGCGTGGCGTGCAACTTATGCGTGACCGTATGCCCCAACGACGCTTTTTTCCGCCTGCCCACCCCCCGCGACCTGAGCGAGGCGGGAATGGCCGGCCGACAGCAGTACCTGGTGCTGGCCGAGCTGTGCAACGAGTGCGGCAACTGCATGGTGTTCTGCCCCGAGGAGGGGGACCCGGCCATCATCAAACCGAGGTTGTATCTGACCGGGGAGCGGTTCGCGGTGGAGACGGAGCAGGCCTTTCTGGTGCACCGGGAAGCGGACGGCTACTGGGTGGAGCCCAACGCCGCCGGCGCCGACGACACCCTGCGCTTGCTGAACATCCTCAACGCCGAAGAAGGGTTCGTGCTCCCCCCGCTCCCCTCCCCCGCCGCCGACGAATAACGGCTCAGCGGGTAATCTTCCACGCGTAAATCGGGCTTTCGTCGATCGGGCCCGCCACCGCCGTGTACAGGTCGGCGGAGCTCTTGTCGTAGGTGGTTTGCCACCCCACATGGGCAAGGGGTTCGGGACCGAGGAACTCTTCGTCCGGACTGCCGTCATTGACCCACGTCCCGTCGGCGGGACGCTTGAACACCGCCACCGAACCCCGCCGGTTCCCTTCCTGCCGCCAGTGACGGCCGGCGGCCGCCTCCGAACCGTCGCCGGAAATGGAAACGTACTGTCCGAAAACATCGTTCGGACGGCCTTTGGCGGCTGACAGGACCACCGAGGACCCGGTGTCGTTATTCAGGGCGCTCCAACCGCCGTCCGGTTTGGCGAACAAATACATGCTTCCGGGCTCGTCGAACGGGGGATTGGCCCCGTCGAAATGACCGGAAGCGACGATAGTGTTCCCGTCGTCGGCGATGGCCACGTACTTGCCCATGGCCTGCCCTATCGTTTCTCCCCCGTTGGCGAATAACGTAGCGTCCGCGTTGCTTTGCTCCCGGGCCGTCCCCCAAGCGCCGTCGGGCCCGGACGCCACCCACACGTTCACCGCCCCCGGGCAGGCGTGGGGAGCGGCGAAATCAGGCTCGTAGTTGCAACTGCCGGCGACCACCACCGTTCCGTCCCCGGATATGGCGATGGACCGCTCCCACACGGGGGGAGTGCCGACTTCGTCCCATGGGAGCCAATCCGGGGCGCTGGGGGCGGTGCCCACATAGCCGTCCCCATCCCGCAGAAAAGCGGCGGTGGACCAACCCACGGCACTATCCGCCCACCCCCCGGCGGGCTTGGTCATCACCGCTATTTGCCACTGATGATCAGGCGAGGTGGCGGGGGCGAGCATAGCGATGGTGGACTCGTCATCGGAAATGGCAACCCCTTGTCCCGCATCCCCCCAGTAGGTCAAAGCGGCGGTGGGAGCAGCGGACCACACTCCGCCCTCGGGACGCACATAAACGTACACACTGCCCGGAATGGCGGTGTTCCGGTCGTTGTTCCAGCCGCCCACCACCACCGTGTTCCCGCTGATATCCACATCATATCCGAACCGTGCGTTCTCCGCCGGGGAGGGGGGTTGCAACGCGATGATGTCCGCTACGGCGGTTTCTGGTCCGTTCGGGTAGATGTAAGCCATCCCCGCATTGGCCAGATCATCGGAGTCGTCGTCGGGCGTGCCGCCGTCGTGCGTTGCGCCGTAGTGTCCGACCACCAAAACCCCGTTGTCGGCCGCCACGATCGGATAGGACAACCGCACCCCGTCCGGATATGCCAGGCCGGGCCATTCCGGGCGGAGCTTTAGTGCGCTGACTTTGCCGGCGGAGGAGTCGTAACGGCTCACCGTCAGGTGGACGGCGGCGGGGTCCGCGTCGTCGCCGAGGTCTTTCTCGAAGTCGGCCATCACAGCCGGGCCCGCCAGGTTGTTAAATTGGTCGTTGGCGTCGTATTTGACCAGCATCACCCGCTCGCCGGCGGCTACTGCCAGCTGGTCGTTGTCGGCGTCCTTGATCAGGATCCGCCCGGTGAACGGCGCGCCCGCCGGTTCCTCAACCCAGTAAAAGTAAATTCGCTCCGAAACCAGGGCGGTTTCATCGTCCGGGTCGTCATCCGGGCGGTCCGCGGCGTCGTCCGCTACTCCCCGCACCCCTTCCGTCCCGGCGTATTCGTAGGTAGCCCAGATGGTCTCGATCACGCTGTCATCGGAGTCATAGTCGTAGTTGAGGTTGGCCTCTCCGTTCCGGCGGGTAGTCCGGGAAAGTCCGGCGGCCACCCCGGGCCGGTCGCATTCCGTCTCGTCCGGGGCGGGGGCGCATGCGGTGTCGGAGAAGAAGTTGATTTGCTTGCCCCGGATGGGGTTGCCGTACTGGTCGGCGAGGATGGCGGTCACCGCGTTTTGGGCGCCGTCGCCTTCGTCGGAGGCCAGGACGAACTCGTTGCGGGAAGTTACCGTCAAGGTAGTGGGAACCCCCGCCTCGTCCGACCAGGTGACGGTCTTGGAAGCGAACGCCTCCCCGTCCTGGTCCTGTAGGGGCAAACCCTGCGGGGGGTTGCTGAGGGTTATCTCCACCGACGCGGACTGGCCGGCGGTGGCCGCGTCGGGGTCGGTTTGGGTGAACTGCAACACGATTTTCCCGTCGGCGTCGGTGGCCATGCCCCTGGTCGAGGAACTGGTGGACCCGTCGTCGGAGGTGACGGTCTCCGCCACGGTCACCATCTTGCCCTTATCCGCCACCGCCTTTTTGTCCTCGTCGGCTACCTGCAGGGTCACCGCAACCGTTTCCCCGAACGGCAAATGCGTTTGTCCTTCCTCCAGGTTGTCGGTTACCAAAAGTTGGCTGGCCGCCTTGGAGAACCCCACCGTCAACCGGGCCGCCGCCTCGTCCGCGTCGAACTCGTCGCCCAGCTCCCCCGTCCATGCCCACAACGTCACGTCCGCGTCCCGCACCTGCACCGACAACCCGATCACATCCCCCCCGGCGTTGGTCAACTCATCCCCCCCGTCCACCTCGCACGCCGCCACCCCGACCGCCCCCACCTTCCCCACCTTCCCCGCAACGCACCCCCCCTCCTCGCCGAACGCGTCGTCGGGTTCGGTAGACCGGAACACATCCACTTGCGCGTCCACCACCGGCTGAAACGCCGTATCCCGCACCGACACCGCCAACTCCACCGCATCCGCCCCCAACACCGAATCCTTCATCGCCTGCACCGACACCCCCGCCGGCCGAGCCACCGTATGCGCCAAAGCCCGCATAATAAACGCCGCCATCTGCGCCCGCGTCACATTACGCCCCGGCCCAAACATGTGATCCCCCACCCCCTCCGTCACCCCCGCCTCATACAACCGATAAACAGCATCATACGCCAACCGCGACACCCTGCCCAGGTCCTCAAACACGTTGAAATTATCCGCCACCACATCCGAATACTCCTCCCCGTCCATCCCAAACGCCCCCGGCCCCGGACGCGCCCGCCCCAAAAACGCATCCAAAATCACCGCCATCGACCCCCGCGTCACCGCCCCGTTCGGAGAAAACAGGCTCCCCGACGAACCCGGCATAATCCCCGCCCCCGCCAAACCATTAATCGCGTTCCGCGCCTCCTCCGACACCGAACCAATATCCGTGAAACCCTGATCATCCGCCGGGCTCTGCAACACAATCCCCGCCGCCCGAGCCGCCCGCGCCATAAACAACGCCATCTGCCACCGCAACACCGACTCCCCCGGAGCAAAAACCGTCGCCGACCGACCCCGCGTAATCCCATAATGCCCCAAACAATTAATCTCCTCCTCCGCCAACAACCCCGCCGTATCCTCAAAACCCGCCCCCACCGCCGCCGCCCCCACACAAGCCCCGTACACCGCCCCAAAATCCACATCCGCCTCCCCCCCATGCGAACCCGACGCCCCCTCCGGCGCCGCCCCAAACAAACCCGCAACCAAACCCAACACCCACAACACCCCCAACCACTTCCTAACCAACACGCGCGCCACAACGCACCTCCTTCTATCGCTAATACGAACCCGGCCATTTTGCCTACCTGCGCCTACCTAAACAGCCGTGGTCTCAAAACGCTACCCCCCCCCCCAATTTGTCAAATCAACCCCCGACAACCCGCCCGGCGGGACACACGCTACAATCGGGAAACGGCAACCGGCGACCTGATACGAGGAAGGTGAAACCCCGATGCGACAACCACGCTCCATGGACGAGGTGCGGCAGTTTGCGGCCGCGGATCGGGGGTTGGCGGTGCTTTCCTTCGCCCAGAGGGACGGGTCGGTTCATTCTTCGGTGGTAAACGCCGGGGTGATGGCCCATCCCCTGACCGGGGAGGAAACGGTTGCGCTGGTTACGCCGGGCGGCACCGTGAAACTGCGCCGCCTCCGGGAGCATCCGCAGGCCGCCCTCGTGTTCCGGTCCGGCTGGGCGTGGATCGGCGCGGCGGGGAAAGTTTCCATCATCGGCCCCCGCGACCCGGCGGAGGGTTTCGACCCCGCCCGCCTGCCGCAACTGCTACGGGATGTGTTCATCTCCGCCGGGGGAACCCACGACGACTGGGACGAATACGACCGGGTGATGCGGGAAGAGTCGCGCACCGCGGTTTTCATCCACCCGGCCCGCATCACCGGAACCGGCCGTCCCTAGCCGCAACCGGCCGGGGGCCTCCCTCAGCGGCGGCGGGAGGGGATGTCCAACAGGAAAAACACCACCCCGGCCAGCCAGGCGGCCGAACCCCACGCCGTCCACCAGTCGCCGACCCGCAACGCCCCGGCCAGGAAAATAACCCCGGAGGCGAAGAACAGTCCCCACCCCAGCAGTTCGAACCGGCCGCCCAAGGTCAACCGAGGCCGGTCAGCCCGTTGAAAGCGGTGATCAACTCGTCCAGCGGCCCGGCCTGCGACTGGACGCCGGTCCAGTAATCATCGTCGTACCACTGCGCCTGCAGTTCCTCGGCGGTGCGCCCCTGTTGCTCCACCCAGGTGTAGTACTTGAGGTTGTGGATGCGTTTGCGGTCGTAGTAGCCCAACTCGTGCGTGTGTTCGGTGGAAGCCCCCAGCAAATGGCGATGGTATGCGGCGGCCGCGTCCCGGTCGGTGAACGAACCCCGGTCCTCGGCCATCTCGTGCAGGCGGCTGCGGTACATCTCCATGGAGTCGGTGGCGATGGTGGCCAGCATGTCCCGCCCGGTCATTTCCAGGTATTTGGCCAGTTTGACGGCGGACAGCAGGTTGGCGATCCCCGACACGCCCAACAAGGGCAGGTCGGCGATGGTCCCGGCGGGGACGCCCTGGTCGGCCAGATAGTCCTGGCCGGCCGGTTCGTTGAACAGCCGCTCCAAAGCCACCGCCGCCTCATCGTCCACCCCGATGGCGAAATCGGTGTTTTTGACGTTGTGCACCCAGGGGATGTGCTTGTCGCCGATGCCCTCGATGCGGTGCTCGCCGAAGCCGTTGAGCAGGATGGTGGGGCACTGCGCCGCCTCCCCGGCCGCGATCACCGAACCGGGAAAGGCCCGCTTCAGGTAGTCCCCGGCGGCGATGGTGCCCGCCGAACCGGTGGTGACCGCAAACCCCCGGAACCGTTGCCCCTCCCGCAGGGCGGCCCGCACCGCGTCTTCCACGGCCGGGCCGGTCACCGACGTATGCCACAGGTAGTTGCCGAACTCGTCGAACTGGTTGAAGATGACCAAGTCCTGGCCGGAGGCGGCCAGCTCGGCGCATTTGTCGAAAATCTCTTTTACGTTGGACTCCGAACCGGGGGTTTTGATGATTTCCCCCGCCACCGACTCCAGCCATTCAAAACGTTCCCGGCTCATCCCCTCCGGGAGGATGGCGATGGATTCGCATCCGAGCAGATGGGAATCGTAGGCCCCGCCCCGGCAGTAGTTGCCGGTGGACGGCCACACCGCTTTCTGGAGGGCGGGATTGAAATTTCCGGTTACCAGGCGGGGAACCAGGCACCCGAAGGCCGCCCCCACCTTGTGGGCGCCGGTCGGGAACCACTTGCCCACTAGGGAAATGATCCGGGCGGGGACGCCGGTCAGCTCCGGGGGCCATTCCACGGCGTTGACCGGACCGAACCCGCCCCCCCGCTCCACCGGCTGGTTGCGCCAGGTGATGCGAAACAGGTTCAGCGGGTGCAGATCCCACAGGCCGACGCCGCGCAGTTGGTCGCGGACATCAGCGGGGATCAGGGACGGGTCGCGCATCTGGGCCAGGGTGGGGATGCGCACCCCGCGGCGGCGGGTGTGCTCCGCCGTTGCGGGCAGGGCCGCTTGGTTGACGGTCAGGTCGATCATGTGTTTCTCTTTCGGTCGCGCCGGCGGATTATGAGATTACGTCGGTTGGGGCGGGGCGTTTTGCAGTTTGCGGGCCGCCCGCCCCCCTATGCTAAATCTACCCGGCGCTCCGGGGGCGGTTGCCCCGTTTACCCGGCGGACAGGGCGCGTCCGATCCGGTCCAGGGCGTCCGGGCCGGGGGCGAGGCGCAGGGGCCGTATTTGCGACCGGTCGATGCCTTCCCGCACCCCCCGGACGTCTTTCAAGCCGGAACCGGTGGAAATAATCGCCACCCTGTCCCGCGGGCCCGCCCCGGGCAGGCGGCGGGCGGCGGCTTGGGCGGCTCCGGCGAAGGCGGCGGCCGCGGCCGGTTCCGGGAACACTCCGGCGCGGGCGGCGGCGAACGGGATCATTTTCAGTATTTCGTCATCGTCCACCACCACCCACTCCCCCCCGGTTTCCCGAACGGCGGCGGCCGCTTTCACCCGGTCGCGGGGCAGGTCGGCGCTGATGGAATCGGCCGCGGTGCGCGCCGGAACCGCCGGCTTGGCCGCTACGTCCTCCCCGGCGGCGGCGGCTTGCGCCAGAAAAGAGGAGCCCCGGGCCTGCACCCCGTACAAGCGGGGCGTCCGGTCGATCCAACCCAGCCGCCGGGCGTCTTGGAACCCTTTACGGACGCCGCCGATGATGGATCCGTCCCCCACGCTTACGAACACCGCCTGCGGCGGGTCCCATTCCGTCTGCTCGGCGATCTCCAAGGCGACCGTCTTCTTGCCCTCCCCCACGTAGGGGTTCACCCCGGTGTTGCGGTTGTACCAGCCGAAGCGCCCCACCGCCTCCTGGCACAGGTCGAAGGCGACGTCGTATCCGCCTTCCACCAAAACCACCTCCGCCCCGTAGGCCAGCAGTTGCGCCACTTTGGCTTCCGGAGCGGATTCGGGAACGAAGATGATCGCCTTCTGACCGGTTCCGGCCGCCAACCCGGCCAAGGCGGCGGCGGCGTTGCCGGTGGAGGCGGTGGTTATCACCGGGGCTTTCTCTTCGGCGGCCCGGGCCAAGGCCACCGCCGAAGCCCGGTCTTTGAGGGAAGCGGTGGGAGCGCGGCCTTCGTCTTTGACGAGCAGGCTCCCCACCCCCCATTCCTCCGCCAAGCGAGGGGCGGAAACCAACGGGGTGCCCCCCACCCCCAGGCGGGAACGCACCGGGGGGGCCGCCGGGTCCTCCCCGGCGGACGGTTGGCGGAGGGGCAACAACGGCAGGTAGCGCCAAATGGAACGGTCCGGGTCGGCGGCCAAACCCTCCCGGGTGAGAACCTTCTCCACGGCCGGATAGTCATACTCAACATCCAGGGTTCCCGCCGGCCCGCACCCGTCGCAGGTGTAACGTCCCGGCTGCATCCGGTACGACTCCCGGCAGATCGTGCATCGCAAACCCGTAACGAACATTTTGGGCCCTCCCCGCTTCTTTTTTCTAGTTTTCGTTTTGCCCCGGTTCGCCTTGGCGGGCCGGGTGCGCCTAGTCGGGGAGCACCGCGCCCCGGCGTTCGCTTATCAGCCCGTAATACTCCGGCATCCGGTAAAAATCGAAGTCAAACAGGGTGCCCTTGTAATGGTCGCAGAAGTCCAGGTCCAGCACCGCCGACACCACCTCGTCTTCGGTGGTGATGGCCTGGGCGATAATCTGGCCGGAGGGGGCGATGATTACGCTCTGCGCCAACGACTCCACCCCCTCCTCGATGCCGCCTTTGGCCACCCCCACCACGAACGCCCCGTTCTGATAGGCCCCCGACTGCATAACCAGATGATTGTGGAAAGCGGCCAAAGCGTCCTGGGAGGGGTCGGGGGAATAGTAGAGGGGGGTGTTGTAGCCGATCAGGATCAACTCCGCCCCCTGCAGGCCCAGCACCCGGTAGGTCTCCGCCCAGCGCCGGTCGTTGCACAGGGCCATTCCCACAATGCCCCGGAAAGCCCGCCAGGTCCCGAACCCGTCCGGGCCCGGCTCGAAGTAGTGGCGTTCGGCGTGTTGGAACGGGCGCCACTCCTCGTTGCGGTCGTGCCCGGGGATGTGCACCTTGCGGAACTTGGCCACCTCCGACCCGTCCCGCTCTACCAGTAAGTAGGTGTTGTAGCGATGCTCGGCTCCGTCGGGGCCGATGTTAATTTCGGCGTATCCGAGGGCGAACCCGACGCCCAGCCGGCGGGCCTCGTCGAACAGGGGGGCGGTGTCGGCGTCGGGCATCTCCCGGTGGTAGTAATGGTCGTATTCGGTCACGTCCTCCACGTACCAGCGGGGGAAAAAAGTAGTGAGTGCCAACTCCGGGTAGACCAGCAGTTCCACTTGGCGGTCGGCCGCCTCCCGCAACATGGCCAGCAAGCGCTCCACTACGTCCGGCTTGGTTTCGTCGCGGGCGATGGGCCCCATCTGGGCCGCCCCCACCGTTATCCGTCTGTCCATGGCCGCCGACCTCCGCTTGCTCTTGCTACTCGTGCGCCGGGCAATTTCGTCATCCCGCCAGTTTAGATTTCCCGGGCTCATTATCCTGTAATCTTGGAACGACCGACCACCGCCCGACGGCGGACAGCCGACCCGCAGGAGAACGTCAATGAACAACACGGTGCGCGCCGCCCTGGTCCAAAGCGCCTGGACCGGCGACAAGGATTCCATGGTCGCCAAGAACATCGACTACGCCCGGCAGGCCGCCGAACAGGGGGCGCAGGTGATGTGCTTCCAGGAGATTTTCAACGGGCCTTACTTCTGCAACGTCCAGGAGAACTCCAACTTCGCCTACGCGGAGTCCATCCCGGACGGGCCCACCGTCTCCAAAATGACGGAGCTGGCCGCGGAAACCGGCATGGTGATGGTGGTTCCCATCTTCGAGCAGGAAGGGATCGGCCACTACTACAACACGGCGGCGGTGATCGACGCCGACGGAACCTACCTGGGCAAATACCGCAAAACCCACATACCGCAGGTGCTCGGATTCTGGGAGAAGTTTTATTTCCGTCCCGGCAACCTGGGCTATCCGGTGTTCGACACGGCGGTGGGTCGTATCGGGGTGTACATCTGCTACGACCGCCACTTCCCCGAAGGGTGGCGGGAACTGGGCTTGGCCGGAGCGCGGATCGTGTTCAACCCGTCCGCCACCACCCGCGGCCATTCCAAATACCTGTGGGAGCTGGAACAACCGGCGGCGGCGGTAGCCAACGAGTACTTCGTGGGGGCCATCAACCGGGTGGGCGGGGAAGACCTGGACACCGACTACTACGGCAGCTCCTATTTCGCCACTCCCCGGGGGGAGCTCCTCGGCGGGGCCGCCTCCGACACCGAAGACGAGGTGGTGGTGCGGGACCTGGACATGAACCTGATCGAAGAAGTGCGCCACCACTGGTCGTTTTACCGGGACCGCCGCCCCGAAATCTACGAACGCATAACCGTCCCGTAACCTTTCCGGCGCAACCCGACCCCGGCGACGGCAAGTCGCGAAAAGAATCTCCAACCCCCAAACCCCCGTCTACCTGCGGTTTAACCATTCCAGCCATCGACGCCCCTGGACGAACCCCTTGTTTAAACCAAAATTCCCGGGTATGTTACGGGTGGGCGGGCGGCGGGGCGGGTGGGCCCCGGTTTGAAAATTTTTTTTGAGAACGCGAAAAAATTCCTTAGCAACAGCATGAGAGTAGGAGTCGACGGCATGCGACGGTCACGGACCAAACCGTCGCGATCAGCCGCGCCCGCACCACAAGGCTTCAACCGCCCTTGAGGAAACCAAGCCGAAACGATAGAAGTCGCGAAAAGAATCTCCAACCCCCAAACCCCCGTCTACCTGCAGTTTTACCATTCCGGTGATCGACGCCCCTGGACGAACCCCTTGTTTAAACCAAAATTCCCGGGTATGTTACGGGTGGGCGGGCGGCGGGGCGGGTGGGCCCCGGTTTGAAAATTTTTTTGAGAACGCGAAAAAATTCCTTAGCAATTCCTTGATTTTTAGCGGTCCTCCGGCGCAAAAATCGCAAATACCCAGCGGCGGCGCGGTGAGTACCGGTCAGGAAACGGGGGGGCCGTCGCGATCGGCCCACCGCACCAGGGCGGTTACGACGCCCGCGGAAAGCACGGCCAGAACCAACGGGACGGCCAAGTCGGGGCCGGGGACGGCCAGCACGGTGGCGCCGACGCCGTTTTCATCGCCCAAACCGTGCGGCCAAGGCCACAGGATGCGGAACGAACCGACCATCAGGCCGATCATCACCGCCAGCAGCCGGTCGTGGAAACGGGACAGCAAAAAGTTCAACAAACGGGAGAAGCAACCCAGGCCGATCGCCAAACCCAGGGCGAACACGACCAGGGCGGAAAAGTCAGGTCCGGTCAGGGCCCGGATTACCGGCTGATACATCCCGATGGAGAGCAACACGAAGGAGCCGCTCACCCCGGGCAGGATGAAAGCGCACACCCCCAGCGCCCCGGCCAGGAAATACGCCCACCAAGCCGGGGAGGAAACCGCCGCCGACTGGAAACCGAACCCCCAGAAGGCCGCCGCCCCCGCAGTGGCCACGATCAGCAGGTGGCAGGGAGCCGGGCGGCGAAACAGCCGGGCGGCGGCCCCCACCGCACCCGCCATCAAGCCGAAGAACACGGCCGCGGTGCGCACCGGCTGCTCCACCAGTAGCGTCTCGATCACGCCCGCCAAAGCGGCCACCGACATGGCGACCCCCGCCGCCAGGGAAGCGACGAACCACCAGTCCACTTTGCGCAAAGTCCCGCCTGCTCCCCTGACCTCCCCCCGCAACAGGAGCGTCGCCGCCTGCGCGCCCGCGTTGAGCGCGGACAACAAGCGCGGGTAGATGCGGGTGACCAAAGCCACCGTGCCCCCGCTCACCCCGGGCACCAGATCGGCCGCCCCCATCAACAACCCCCTCCCCCACCATCCGGCCAGCAGGCGCGGCGCCGGACGAGGACGGCCGGAGCTCATACCGAAAACCGGATCAGCAGGGCCTCGCCGTCGGCCACCCGGTAGGTTTTGCCTTCCACGCGCAACAGCCCGGCGGCTTTGGCCGCATCCCAACCGCCCGCGCCGACCACCTCCTCCAAACCGCACACCTCGGCCCGGATGAAACCGCGCGCCAAATCGGAATGAACCTTGGCGGCCGCTTCCAAAGCGGAAGAACCGGCGGGCAGGGCCCAAGCCCGGGACTCCTTGGGGCCCAACGTGTAAAAAGTGACCAGGCCCAGCGCCCGGTACACGGCGGACATTATCGCATCCGGGGCCCCCGCCCCCAACCCCAAGCCCTCGTACAACTCCCCCCGTTCCTCCGCCCCCAGCCGGGCCACCTCCTCCTCCAGACGGGCGGACAAGGTCACTACCAAATCCCCCTCCGGAACCGCCTCCTCCACCCGGAACCGCAACTCGTCCCAGTCGGCGGGGGGCAGGTTCTCATCCATGTTCACCACCCAAACGCAGGGGACCAGGGTAACCGGGGACATATCCCGGAAGGCTTTCATCCCGGATTCGCTCCAGTTCCGGCTGCGCAACAACACCCCGTCGGACAGCAGGGCGGCCGCTTCCTCCACCGCCCGGGCGGCCGGTTTCAAATCCGGGTCGGCGGCGGCCTCTTTGGCGATGCGGGGGGCGCGTCGTCTGAAAACCTCATGATCGGCCAGGCACAGTTCCAAAAGCAACTCTTCCGCCTCGGCGGCCGGGTCAGGCGGAGCACCCGAATCCCACCGGAGCGAATGTGCCTGTAACACCGCCGTCAGCGCATCCGCTTCCCGCAACCGGGACAGCGCCTCCCCTCCCCCTCCCAGGGCGGGCAGATCCACCAGTTCCAGGGACGGGTGGGTCACCTTGGCCGAACCTTCCAAAACGGCCGCCTCCCGCAAACGGGCATCCGTCACCCGGCCCACCCCCACATTCGGCGAAGAAGTGGTGAACGGATGGGGGGCGGTGACCGCCGTCAACCCGGTAAGGGCGTTGAAGAGGGTGGTCTTCCCCGAATTGGCGAAGCCGAACAGACCGACGCGAGCCATCAACCCGACAGGGTAGCGGATCGTGCTACAATTGGGTTATGCCGACCCAGGTAACGTTCACCATGCTCACCCCGGAGGACATCGGGGAAGCCCTCGCCCCCGCCTTGGCCGAGCTGGGCGTGGAGCGGGCCGTCATCTGGGGTTCGTACGCCACCGGCCGCCCCCACCCCGGTAGCGACCTGGACCTGATCCTGATAAAAGAAACCGACCTGGACATCCACCAGCGGAAAAGAGGCCTATATCAACCCATTTGGGAAGCCATGGTGAAAAAGAATAATGAGCATCAGGATTCGGGATTGCCGCCCCATCCTCCCGGCTTGGATCTGAGCGTGCACACCCCCGACGAGTGGCAAAGACAAGCCCGTCGCAACACGTATGTTTACCAAAAAGCCACCGCCGAGGGAGTGGTGATCTATGACCGGGCCCGGCAACCAGCCCTTATTTGAGGCCAAAAACTCCCCAAAGAGCTCACAGCCTGCGGCTCTTGATTCAAGAATTAGAACAAACAAGTTTCAAGAATCACGCTGATTATGACTCAATGACAAGCAAAACTTCCATTTTGGAGAGGCACTACATAGGAAGTCGCTACGCATATGAAGGCGACCACGGAAACATCGTCGTGGACTACACGCGGCGGGAGGCCGAGGATTCGGTGACCGCGGCAACGCAAATCTACGCAGTCGCCCGCTCCGTCGTGCCGCGCTGGGAACGGGATGGCGGACCAGGATAGGGTGCGGGTTCGGTGGGCGGAGGCGTCGCTTACGCGAGAAGGGGGTATGATGGGGGTATGACTACGCAACTTCGCATCTATGACATCAAGCCGGGGCTGATGGACGAATTCGTCGGCAAAGTGGCGTCCCACATCATCCCCCTGCGCAAACGGCATGGGTTCGGGGTGAGCGGGCCGTGGCGCAACGACGCCGACAATCAGTTCGTGTGGATGGTCCACTACGACGGCGACGAAGGGTTTGAGGCGGCCGCGGAACGCTACTACAACGACCCGGCCCGGGCGGAGTTGCCTTTCAACCCGACGGACTACATCACCAACGCCGACCTGCGCATGCTCGCCGACATCTGAGTTGCGCCCACCCGTCAGGCGGCCCCGGCCCCCTGGATGATTTTCGTGTCGCCGGTGGCCGGATCTTTTTCCAGGATGAGCAAATCATCCACCCGCTCCCGCAACTCGGGCACATGCGACACCAGTAACACCAACCGCTGAGCACTGTCGGACGCCAGTTTCTCCACTCCCTCCATCGCCAGGTCCAGATGCTCCGGGTCCAAGGAGCCGAACCCCTCATCCAGCATAAACGCGTCCAGGCGTCCCCCTTCCCGCCCCACCATCTCCGCCAAGGCCACCGCCAACGCCAGCGACGCCAAGAAAGTCTCCCCTCCGGACAGCGAGTCGGAACCTCTAGTCTCACCGGCGAAAGTGAGGTCGATGACATCAAACTTGCCGTCCTCGGAAAACTGGTAACGGTCGGAGGATAAACGCTGGAAATGCTCGGAACCGAGTTCCGACAGGGTCATCCGCACAGACTCCAACAGGAAATTGACAAAAGTGCCTTGGCGGTCGGTCAGGTCTTCATTGAGCCTCTGGTAGTTATCCCGCCTAGATTTCTCAGTCTGTATCTGGTTTTCCAAATTCACTAGGTCAGCCGCTTTCTCTTTCTCTGCCTCCAGGTTCTCTAACAGCAACTTTATTTTCTGTTCAATCGCGGCCAAATCTTCTTTCACCGATCTTTTTATTTTATACTCGACAACCAACGTCGCTCTACGCTCCTCTGTAGCCTTCAGATCTGTTTGGCTTATGTCGAGTTTGTCGGTCAGTTCGGCAACAATCCGATCACGCTCTTGACGTATGTCGCTCAGTGCCTTACGGACAGCCGGTGGGTCATTGACCGGAATGGAAATCTCCATTTTCAAGAGAGCGGCCACATTCAACAAGTCGTCCCGTAGTTTACTAAGCTTCTGTCGCGCGCTCTCCCCATCGGAGCGTGCCTTCTCTAGCATACGTCGAGACTCTTCTTCCATCTTGCGGGCTTTTTCCGCCTGTTCCCGCATTTCGTTCAAGGCGAATTCTTCTTCTGGCAAAAGAACGTCCGGATCGCCCTCGCCCAAAAGCTCGGCCAATTTAGTTATAAGCTTCTGCAAATTTTCTTGCGCTTCATCTTTCTCTTTAGCCGCGTCCTCGGCCGCCTTTTGGAATCCTTCCAGATTATCCTTAGCCGCTTTCAAGCCCACTACGGCTTCTCTCTCTTCATTGGTCGCCTTTTGCAAAGCCGCTAAAGCCTCTTGGCGGGCTACTTTTGCCTTCTGTAAACTTTTTTCTGCTTGGGTCACTCCGGTACCGGTGATTGGCGGGGGAATCTCATGCACCGGCTGTTCACATACGGGACAATCTCCGTCCTTCTTCAAATCCGACCGTAGCTCGGCGGCCATATTCTGATGACGCGCTTCCCAATAAGCCTTCTCCGCTTCCGCATAATCCTGCTCAGCCTGCTCTGCCTTCTTCTTGGCCTTGATTAGCTCTTCTTGCGCCGATTTCAAATCGCGGCGTGATTTTTCTAACTGGCCTTCGGCTTCCTTTACCTTTTGGCTGGCATCGGTTGCCCGTTGGCAGGCGGTTTTATATGCTTTCCGTAGATCTTCCAAACGCCCAATTAAAACCTTAGCCTCTTGGCAACGATTATTCCGTTCCTGGAACTCAGGTGATATGATCTTGTCGTTTGTATTCTTGGCTACTTGGGAGGCTTTCTTCATCCCGGCAACGGCTGTCGCGAGTTCGTCCGCGGCTTTCTCAGCATCGCTAATCGTCTTTTCAGATTTTTCCTGAGGAGGAAGGTTCATCTCTCTTGTCTCATCCAGTTTCTCCCGATCATTGGCCATTGTTTTACGAATACTTGCCAACTCCTCATCCAATTTTTCGAACTTAGGGAGAGCGTCTTCCAGTTGTTTCTGACGAGCTTGGGCTTCCTTAATGTCCTCTCTCAGTTGCTTGCACCTATCTTGGGCTTGTTTGACACCATCCAACCGCCCTTTCAAAATTCTAATTTCAGTGTTTGCATTCTGAACCCTTATCTTTGCCAACCCTTTCATAGCATCCAACCGCTCAAGCCCAAACAGGCCTTTCAATACTTTGACTTTGTCGGCAGGGACCGCGCCCAGAAACTTGTCAAACTGACCTTGGGCCAGTAAAACCGAGCGGCTGAAAGCATCAAATTCCAAGCCCAACAGCTCCAAGATCTTGGCGTTCACTCCCCCTGCCATCACCCACTTTTCGGTCGGCTCTCGCGAGTTGGCGTCGTCAAAACGATAAAGGGCAGATTCGTTAGCGGCTTTACGACGGATATGACGGACCGCTTCCCACTCCGAACCTTGCGCTTCAAAGCGCAAACTGACTACGGCCTCCGCCGACCGCTGGTTGATGAGGGTGGAGGCGGCTTTGCCGATACGGGGAGTGCGGCCGTAGAGGGCGAGGGAAACTGCATCCAGTATGGTGCTTTTGCCCGCCCCGGTCGGTCCCACGATGGCGATCAGGTTACGGCCCCGGAAATCAAAGCGATGCTCCTCCCGCCCGGAATAGGAACGAAAACCCCGCAGTCGTAGTTCAAGTGGTCTCATTAGCCACCGCCTCCTCCAGTTCGCGGAAAGCCTCTAGCAGTCCGGGCTTGGCCTCCACACCGGTTTCATTTCGGTAGTAGTCGCCGTATAAATCCACCCAAGGCCGCGATTTGTCAAGGCAAACCCGTGGTCTCTTTTCATCGGGATAATTGGCTTTGACTTTGACCATATATTCAAACTCTTCGCGGGCGCGGTCGGCCAAGCCGGGTTCCGGGCCCTCGGTCTTGACGGTGAGGTCAAGGTAGGACTCGTATACGCCGGGCATTTCTTTGATCTCGGCCCAGGTTCCTTCCGGACGCAGAAGGCGACGACCGCCCTCCAGTTCTACCGACTTAATCTGGGCGGGCAACCCCGGCTGGATATCTACAATCACCACCCGTTTAGTCTCTCCCGCCTCGCCGAAGTCCATTTCCAATAACGAACCGGCGTACTCGGCGGCCACCGGCGCATGCGGAACGGGTTGCGGAGCATGAATATGTCCCATCGCCACATACTGCGGCCCCGTCGGAATGGCCTGCGGGTTAGCGGCATAAGCTTTGTCCATATGCAACTCTCTTTCTCCGCGGGGAGCACCGTGACCTTGCACCTTGGCACCGCCTACCAAGAAATGGGCTACCAGGATGGTCACCGCGTCTGTCCCGGCCAGATCTCCGGCATATTTAGCGTAGGCATGGGATATCTCTTTGAGCCGGTCGGCATATTTACCACGACGGGCTCCCGAGGGTTCCCATACATGGAACGTATGGCCTTCGCGCAGGAAAGGGAAACAGGAGATCACCGCCCGGCCGCCCGGAGTTTTCAGGTCCAGCACCCCGCCCTTCTCGGGGGATTTGATAAGTCCCACGAGATGGACGTTGCGGGGGGCCAAGTAAGGGGCCAGTACCTCGAACATCGCCGGGGAGTCGTGGTTGCCGGCTATGGCCACCACCGGGCGGCGGCCGTTGTCGGTTAGGCGGACGAGGCTATTCAGACCCAGGGACAGGTCTTCCTCCATACGGGGAACGGGGCGGTCGAAGACATCGCCGCTGTTTACTACCAGGTCCACTTTTTCACGGTCGGCGATGTCGGCTACCTCCGCCAACACCTCCTTGTACTCCTCCGTGCGGTCGAAGCGGCCCAGCTTTTTGCCGATGTGCCAGTCGGAAGTGTGCAAAACCTTCATTTCGCCCACCCTACCAACGGCGGCGCCGACGGCGGCGGCGCAAGCGGGGACGGTTGCGGCCCGCGTGGAACGTGAACCCGATCACCCGGAAGGGCAGTTTCCAGAACACGGCCAAGGCGGGCAGGACCAGCACCAGCCACCACGCCATTTTCGCTACCCACCACGTCAGCAGGAGCAGGCCCTTCCAGAACCACACCGCCCCCAGCACTATGTAATACCCGATGGTTTCCAGGGCATCCCCGGCCGCGCCGGACGTTTCCCGGAGCGAGGGGCGGCCGCCGCCAGTGCGCGCGGGACCGCGGTAACCGGAGGGGGAAACTCGTTCGAACATCATCGCTTCCTTTCTCTCTGCGGTCTTTGCTTACCCGGACTGGCCCGGCAGACCCCGGAAAGGGTCTTCCTGCCCGGAGGAGTCGACTTCTTCGGCGCGGGTGGCCCAGGGTGGGAAAGGGAACTCCAACACCAGGGGCATGGGGATGGAAGGCTGGGAGAGCACCATCGTCCCCGGTTTCAACAGCCGGGCCCGGGCGCGGGTGGAGGGCAGCATCCATCCG
The DNA here is from genome assembly GCA_965243835.1 of Candidatus Spongiisociaceae bacterium. Taxonomy (GTDB): domain Bacteria; phylum Actinomycetota; class Acidimicrobiia; order Spongiisociales; family Spongiisociaceae. Next base: position 1,172,749 of record OZ251578.1, on the reverse strand, counting down.
TATTCGGAACGTTCCGCCTCCGCCGAATCCAAACGCCCCGCCGCCCGCAGGGCCGCGTTCTCCAACACCTCCGGGGCCACCCGGGAGGCGGACTGCTGGGCCCCCACCAGCAACACCCCCAGCGAACGCCCCCGCTGGGCGATGTCGATCAGCATCTCCTTGAGCGGACTGCGCCCTTCGCGGGGAGCGTACTTGTTGAGCTCGTCCAACACCACCACCGACAAGGGCAACCGGCGGCCCGACTCTTCCTTCTCGTTCCAGGTTTCCTGCAACAACGCCCCCACCACGAACCGTTGCCCCAGGTCGTGCAAGGCGTGGATGTCCACCACCGTCACCTGCGCCCGGCGCCGGTCGATGCGACGGCTTTCCCCGGCTTGCACCAGATGCCCCAAACGGTGGGAGGCGCTGTACAGGCGGCGCATAAAAGCGGAGATGGTTCCCGCCTGCACCCGCCCCGACCAGGCGTAATCCGGCTCGCCCCCGTCCTCCGGTTCCAAAAACTCTTCCAAGGCGGACACCAGGTCGGGCAGGGAACGGATCACCGTCTCCCCCCGCTCGGCGGTGACCGCCTGGCCTTTTTTGATCCCCGAATCGGGCTTGCGCAGAACCACCGCCCCCGGCTCGCCCGCCACGTCTAACGCCCACTTCCGCAACTGGGCGCGCACCCGCTCCTCCACGAACGCCACCTGATTGCGAATATCGGAGACGTCGGTGAACAGGAAGGCCAGCAACCCTTCGTCGATGAACTCGCGGGGCGTCCATGCAAACGGCTCGATTCCCGTCATCCGGCCTCCCGTGTCGGGCAACATCACATCTCCCGACCGGCGGCGGGGCGGAGCCCAGAAACCCACCGACGGGAAAGGACCCGGCGCCACCCCCAGACTGCGCCACATCTCCGCCGACTCTTCGTTGAACCCCCTGTTGGGGCGGTCCAGGTGCAACAGGTCCTCTCCTTTCACGTTGAAGACCAGCACCCGCAGGTTGGCGGCCGCCTCCCCCACCAGATCGGGACGGGAGGTGAGCATGCGCAGAAAGAACAGGGCGTAGGAGGTTTTGGTAGCCACCCCCGACACGCCGGAGATGGACATATGTCCCCCTTTGGTCCCGTCGAAGAAATCCAGGTCGGCGAAGATGGGATGGCCGTCCCGTCCGATCCCCACCGGCAGGGGCCGCCCCATTTCGTCCGCGTACAGGGCCTTGTCCCGTTCCGAGTCGGCCGCCCGGCGCACTTCCCGCCCCGGGTCCGGTGCCACCCACAACTCCGGGTCCACCCTGGTCACCGCCACCTCCGCGGAGCGGATGCGGGCCGCGGGGAGGATGCCCTGCTCGGCGATGCGAAAGGTGTCGGAGTCGAAAGACGCCCCTTCGTAGACGCTCTCCGCTTCGGTCACTATCCCGTAGGTGCGCACCTCGCCCGCGCCCGGCACTTCGGTGGTCACCACCACCAAGTCGTCCAAAGCCAGGTAACTGTCGTCGTTCAGCACCACTCGGAAACGCCCGGTGGTCGCCGCCTCCCGGGTGGCCAGCACCCGGCCTACCGCCTGTGAATCGGTCATAACTCCTCCTCTTCCGCCGGCCAATCTTGCTCTTCCCAACCCTGTTCCGACTCCTCTTCGGGGGCGGGGACGGCGGTCAGTCGACCGTCCCGGACCGCTTCCCGCACCATGCGCTCCGTCATCCGGGAATCTCCCATCGACTTGCGCAACTCCCGCTCCAAGGCGGCGATCGGAACCAGGTTCTGGGGAGCGCGCGGATCAACGTGCTTCTCGGAGGCCAGACGGGGCAACCAGGCGGCGGTGGCGTCGGCCGCCTCCACCGCCGACTCCAAGCCCCCCTCGGCCATCACCTCGCACCGGGCCACCCCCGCCCAAGGGGAACCGAACGGAACCTCGGCCAGGTTCAGATACCAGGAGTAGCGGGGATGTTTGCCCCCTATGGCGAACACCGGGGTCCTCTCCCCCGCCTCCAGCTGGCCGACCAAGGGCAGATGCAATCCCTCCAGATAAACGGCCTGTTGACTTTTCACGTAGCCGACCACCGAAGGGGGGGCTCCGTAACTGAGCCGGCCGTCGGCCACCACCAACCGCTCCGCGCGACCGGCCAACTCCTCGGCCAGCCGGGCCTCCGCCTGCCGCATCCGCTCTTGCACTATTTCCAGCAAATCAAGATGCTGATCGCCCGGCGCCGAGGCGACGGTCATCCGCAAACCGCCCATCCCCTCCGCCTGCGCCCGCCGGCCTTTGCCCATCACCACCAGCCGCTCCGCCGCCTGCGCGCCGAACCGGCAGGCGCGCTCCTCCGGGAGCCACAGCGCCGACCCGACTCCGAACGTGGCCACCAAACCGGGAATGGGGGTCTCGAACGGCTCCATCAAGGTCAACCGGGCATCCACCCGCCGCACGCCGTCCACCACCGCCGCCGCCGTAAAACGCTCGGAGACGGAACCGGGCATGGCCCGCCAATGGTCGGTCTCCACCGTTGTGTCCACCTGCTCGGACAGGTTGCGCTCCTCGGGCGCGTCCAGCGACGGCCCGTAGTCGGGCGACCAGTCATCCACGTAGATGCGCCCCGCCGTGCCGGGGAAGGTCCCGGAGGAGACGTCGAAGTCGGTGGAAACGTTCATAACGGACATAGTAAACAGGGGGTGTGACAAACCCGGACAGGGGTACCGGACAGACGAGTGAAACGCCGCAACACCGACCCGCCCCCGAACGCAACCGCCGAACCGGGAATGGGATTCTTGAACCGCTTCATCAGGGTCAACCGGGCGTCTACCCACCGCACGCTGTCCGCCGCCGCTTCCGTAAAACGGCCAGCGACGAAACCGGGCAGAGCGCGCCAAAAGCCGGGCTTCACCGCGGCGCCCGCCTGCCCGACCAGGTTGCGCGCCTCGGACGCGTCCCACGACGGCCAGTACCCGGTCGACCAGTCATCCGCGTAGACGCGCCCGGCCGGAGCGGCAAAGTTCCCGGAGGAGACATCTAGGTCGGTTGATACGTTCACGAAAGGCATAGTAAACAGGGGGTGTGACAGGATCGGACAGGGGTACCGGACAGGCGAGCGAGACACCGCACCACCGACCCGGCCCCGAACGCAACCGCCAAACGACGCGGAGGCCGTCCGGCGGCCACTCCCGCAACGGAGACCGAAACTCCTCAGGGAGCGGCGACTTGGACGACCACTGCGTTGGCCGGGCCGTCCTGTAGAGAGGCGCCCCAAACCGGGAACAGGGCGTTCGCCGCCCTCGCGTTGCCGTCTATTTCGGTCATCGCGGTTCCTTTCCCCTGGTTGCTGATCGTCGCCCGGGGCGGAGCTTGTTTCTGTTTGCGGAGGGGAGACTTCCGCCCCCTCCGACATTTCATATCCCCCGGCGGCGGAACCGGGCATGGCGCTCCAATGGTCGAACTTCACTGCGGCGTCCACCTGCCCGGCCAGGTTGCGCACCCCGGACGCGTCCCGCGACGGCCCGAAATCGGGCAACCAATCATCCGCGTAAATGCCCCGCGGAGGCGGAGACGTCGCGGTCAGATGAAACGTTCATAAAAGGCAGGGTAAACAGGGGGTGTGACAAACCCAGACAGGGGTACCGGACAGGCGAGCGAGACGCCGCCGCGCCGACCCGGCCCCGAACGCAACCGCCGAACCGGGTACGGGACTCTTGAACGGCTCCATCAGCGGTCAACCGTACATCCGCCCGTCGCACGCCGTCCGCCGCCGCTTCCGTAAAACGCTCGGAAACCAAACCGGGCAGAGCACGCCGCCGGTCGGTCTGCACCGCAACATCCACCTGCCCGGCCAGGTTGCGCACCCCGGACGCGTCCCGCGACGGCCCGAAATCGGGCAACCAATCATCCGCGTAGATGCGCCCGGCCGGGCCGGGAAATTCCCCGGAGGAGACGTCGCGGTCGGCGGAAACGTTCATAAAGCGCAGGGTAAACAGGGGGTGTGACAAACCCGGACCGGCATACCGGACCGGCGGGACCGTTGCCAACTCCGCACCGGCGACGACTGCTGAAAAATACATACCGCCGATGGTAGAAAGCGGGTGTGACAAAACCCGCGGGCGCAACCCGGAAAGGGCGAACCGACGGCGGGGGTTGGACCTGGTTTAGGCGGAAAGCCCGATCAGGCGGCGCAACTGCCTCATGGTCTCGGCGGCGGCGGCGCGGGCCGTCTCCGCCCCCGTCTCCATAATCTCTTCCGCCTCGGCGTCTCCCAACGCTTCGTAGGCGGAACGCACCGGGGTCAAACCCTCGATCACCGCCTCCGCCACCGCCGCTTTGAACCGCCCGTAGCCCGCCGCCGCGTACTCGTCCGCCAAATCCTCCACCGGACGGCCCGTGTACACCGCCAAGATGTCCAGCAGGTTGCTGATGCCCGGCTTGCGGGCAATGTCATAGGCGACGACGGCCTCCGAGTCGGTCACCGCGGAACGGATCTTGGCGGCGATGGCGTCCGGGGAGTCGGTCACCAGAATCCGGGATCGAACATCCGGGTCCGACTTGGACATTTTGGCGGCGGGGTCGGTGAGGGACATCACCCGCGCCCCCACCCCGGGGGTGATCTGCTCCGGGAGGGGAAAGAAGTCGCCGTAGCGGGCGTTGAACCGTTCGGCCAGGTCGCGGGTGAACTCCAGATGCTGGGTCTGGTCGTCCCCCACCGGGACGGCGTGCGCCCGGTGGATCACAATGTCGGCTGCCATTAACACCGGGTAGGAGAACAGGCCCAGGTTCTGGGCCCCTTTGTCCCCTTTCTCCTTGTACTGCGTCATCCGACCCAAATGCCCCATGGAGGCCAGGGTCCCCAGAATCCAGGACAGTTCGGCGTGTTGCGGAACCCGGCTTTGGAAATAGACAAGGGAACGTTGCGGGTCGATCCCGGCCGCCAGCAGAATCTTGGCGGTGCGGATGCGGGCCTCCGCCAGCTCCCGGGGATCCTGGGGGAGGGTGAGGGCGTGCAGGTCCACCACGCAGTAGATGGTGTCGTATTCGTCCTGCATGGCAACCCAGTTGCGCAGAGCCCCCAAATGGTTGCCGATGTGGATATCCCCGGTGGGTTGAATTCCGGAAAACACCCTCCGCCGCGACCGGTCGCGCTCAGACACTTTCCCTCCCGATGGATCGCCGAATCAGTGCCAACCTATCTTAGACCCGCGTTTATAATTTGTTACATGCATGAAACAAGCACCCCCATTTCGGCTAACGGCGACGAACTTGCGCATCCGGCGCGCCCGGCGGCGACGATGACGCCCGGGGAGGCCGAATTCTTCCTGGGAGCGGAGGCGGCGGCGTTGCTGGACAAGGCACAGCCGGGAAAAAGCCGCCCCCTGCGCCTGCGGACGGAACGGGACTGACGCCCCGAGTCGCGCAACATCTCGCGCAACATCGGGGCGGCGGGTTTGACATCGGGCGGAGGCCCCGCCATACTGGGCTTGTGAAACATAACTCCGGATCCATTATCGACTAGGGACGGCGGGACATATCCCGCGCCGTCCCCACAGCCCTGCGCCCCCGGCGGAGGGTTTATTTTTTGGAACGACGGCGCCGCACCCCGCCTCCCGCCGACCACCCGGGAGAAGCCAATGACCCACCCCCAACTGGAAATCTACGACACCACGTTGCGCGACGGCTCCCAGCAAGAGGGGATTTCCCTGTCCGTGTCCGACAAGTTGCGGGTGGCGGCCCTGCTGGACGACCTGGGGGTGGGATACGTGGAGGGCGGATGGCCGGGCTCCAACCCCAAGGACAGCGAATTCTTCAAACGAGCCCGCTCGGAGCTGAACCTGCGCCGGGCGGTCCTCACCGCCTTCGGCTCCACCCGCCGCCCCCGGGGCCAAGTCGACGGCGACCCACAACTCACCGCCCTGCTGGAGGCGGAAACCCCGGTCATTTGCCTGGTCGGCAAAGCCTGGGACTACCATGTGCGGGAGGCCCTGCGCACCGACTTGGACGACGGGGCGGCCATGGTGGGCGAATCCGTCGCCTACCTGCGGGAACGCGACCGGGAAGTGTTTTTCGACGCTGAACATTTCTTCGACGGCTACGCGGCCAACCCCGACTTTTCGTTGGCGGTGTTGCGCGCCGCCCATCAGGCGGGGGCTTCCCGTTTGGTGCTGTGCGACACCAACGGCGGCCGCCTCCCCCACGAAGTCCGGGAAGTGGTGACGCAGGTGCGGGAAAGCCTGCCGGACGCCGAACTGGGGGTTCATTTTCACAACGACGCCGGATGCGCGGTGGCCTCCTCGCTGTTGGCGGTGGAACGGGGGGTGCGCCAAGTGCAAGGGTGCATAAACGGCTACGGGGAGCGCACCGGCAACACCAACCTTTCCACCCTCATCCCCGACCTGGTGCTGAAAATGGGGGCCCCGGTCGTGGACGAGGAGCGACTGGCGCAAATCTCCCCCATCTCCCACCACATCGCCGAAATCGTCAACATCAGCCTGGACCCGCACCGCCCCTACGTGGGAGCGTCCGCTTTCACCCACAAGGCGGGTTTGCATACTTCCGCCCTGGCCCGCAGGTCGGACGCCTACGAACACCAGAATCCGACCGCGGTCGGCAACCGCACCCGCATGGTGGTGTCGGAACTGTCGGGGCGGGCCACCATCGTCAACAAGGCGGAAGCTCTGGGAATCGCAGTAACTGACGAACAAATCAGGACGGTGCTGGAGGAAATAAAACAGATGGAGCACCGGGGCTACCATTTTGAAGCCGCCGACGGGTCGTTTGAGTTGCTGTTGCGGCGCTCCACCGGCTGGGAGCAGGATTTCTTCGACCTGGAATCGTTCCGGGTGTTCACCGAACGGAGGTCCAATGAGGAAATAGTGGCCGAAGCCACCGTGAAACTGGTGGTGCAAGGCGAGCGGGTGGTCACCTTGGGAGAGGGCAACGGGCCGGTCAACGCCCTCGACCAGGCCCTCCGCCGGGGTTTGACCGCCTGTTATCCGGCGGTGGGCGAACTGCGGCTGACCAACTACCTGGTGCGGGTGCTGGACTCCTCCGAATCCACCGGGGCCACCGTGCGGGTGTTCATCGAGACCACCAACGGGACGGACACTTGGGGGTCCATCGGAGTGCATCCCAACCTGATCGAAGCCTCCTGGCAGGCCTTGGTGGACGGGATCGTGGTGGGTTTGATAAGGGAGCGACGACCATGAACAACCCGACCGGGGAAGCAGAAAACGAAACCGCCCCCCCGCCGAGCGCGGCGGGGAGCACGCTCGGGGAGGGCGCGGAGGCCCCCCCTCCGGTGGAGGAAAGCTTGGTGGAGCAGGCGGCGGAAATGGCCCGGCAGGCGGGGGCCCTCACCTTGAACTGGTTCCGGCAGGCGACCTTGGAGGTGGACGCCAAACAGGACGGGTCGCCGGTGACCGAAGCCGACCGCGCCGCGGAAAGTTTTCTGCGCGCGCAACTGGCCGACCGCCATCCGGCGGACGGGATCGTGGGCGAAGAACATGGCGTCGCCCCGGGGCGCAACGGCAAAACATGGTTCATCGATCCGATCGACGGCACCGAGTCCTTCATTCGCCGCATCCCTTTATACGCAACGCTTTTGGCCATGCGGGACGAGCATGGAATGGCGGTGGGGGTAATCAACCTGCCCGCCTTGGGGCACACGGTGGCGGCGGGACGGGGACGGGGGTGTTTCCTGGACGGCTCCCCGGCCCGGGTCAGCGACTGCTCCGAAATGGAGGGGGCGATGTTCACCACCACCGGCTTCGACCTGTTGCGGGGGGAGGTGGCGGAACGACTGCATCGCAGCCCCGTGAAGATACGGGGATGGGGGGACGCCTACGGATATTCGCTGGTGGCCACCGGACTGGTGGAAGCGATGTACGACCCGATCGCCGCCCCCTGGGATCTGGCTCCGATGGCGGTCATCATCCCGGAGGCGGGGGGAATTTTCACCGACCGCAACGGGGTTTCCGACTTCCGGGCCGGGAGCGGGCTGGCCAGCAACGGCCTGTTGCATCAGCCCCTGCTGGAGTTGGTGTCCCAACGCCCGGGGGACCCGAACGGGGAATAGCCGCCGCCGGGGGCGACCAGGCCGTGGCAGGCGGGCGGAGCGGGGCGTCAGTAATTATCGAGGCCGACCAGGCGGCGCACCATCCGGGCGGTGGCCCCCCATAACGTCTCCCCGCCCAGGTCGAAGAAATGAACCACGCGGTTTCCCCAGTCCTCGGCGCGCCATCCGGCCTCGTCCCGAAAAACGTCCAACGGGGGGGCGAACACCGCCTCCACCTCCCTCGGGTCGGGGGTCAGGACGGGCGGGGCGGGCAGGCGCCCCACCACCGGGGTCACCATCCGGACGTAGGTGACGGTGTGAATGTCGGGCAGGTATCCCAGCACTTCCACCTCATCCGGCTTGACTCCCACTTCCTCCTCGGCTTCCCGCAAGGCGGTGCGCAGGGGGATTTCCCCCGGTTGCGGTTTGCCGCCGGGGAAAGCCAGATCGCCGCCGTGGGTGGGCATATGGACGGGGCGTTTGATGAGCAACAGGCGCACGGAGCCGCCCTCGGGGTAGAGGCAGGCCAGCACCGCCGCCCGCGGCTCCGGCCCGGCCGGTTGCGGGGCGGGAAGCAACCGGGCCGTCCGCCATTCGTTTTCCATCACGCTCATCGTAACCGGGAAAGTCGCGGACGGCCAAGCCCGCCCCGCCCGCCGCCGCCCGGTAACCTGTCCGGTGGACAAGGAGCCCCTAAATACTCAACAAACTGCATCGCGAACCGCTCGCCCACGCCGAAATCGGCGCCGGCCGGTTCATCCTGCGTCCCTTCCGGCGGCGGGATGTAACGTCCCTGCACCGGGCGGTGCTGGAATCGCACGATGAACTGTCCCAATACCTGCCTTGGGCGCACGCCCGCTACACCCGTTCCACCGCCGCCGGGTTCGTTCGGGAAAGCATCCGTTCCTGGCGGGAGGCCAAAGCCTACGATTTCACCATCCGGCTCCCGGAGCGTCCCGAATATCACGTCGGCAACGTCAGCATCTGGCATGTGTCGCGGGGCTACCACAGCGGGGAACTCGGGTATTGGATACGCACCGGGGAAACCCGCCGGGGGGTGGCCACCGAAGCGGCGGGGGCCCTGTTGCGGGTCGGGTTCGAGCAACTGGGGATGCACCGCATCGTGGTGCGCATCGCGGCCGGCAACCTGGCCAGCGAACGGGTGGCGCAAAAACTGGGTTTCACCTGGGAGGGACTGCTACGGGACGAAGTCAAAATCGGCGCCCGCTGGGTGGACCATTCCATCTGGGGCATCCTGAAACACGAATACCGCGGCCACCCTCACCCCAGCCGCTCCGTCACCTGACCGGCCTGCGCGATCTACGAAAATAAAATAAGGTAAGATAATAGTTATATGAATAACAAAGCATTAACCTTCCTGTACGACATTAAATACTTCTCTGAAATTGCCACCGAACAGATTCGGGATAAGGACATGTCGGATTACAAAAAAGACGAGGTTCTAAGATTGTGCGCGGAACGGTGTTTAAGTAAAATCGGTACGGCTTTGATAGCGCTGGGTGAACTGGACGCCGCTTTGCTCGGGAATATCACCGGACACCGTTCCATCATCGGAATGCGCAATGTTTTGACGCACAAATACTTCGATATCGACAATGAACAGGTTTGGAACATCTTGGTGAAATATCTGCCGCCTCTGACCGACGAAGTGAAAATCTTGATGTCCTAAACGCCCGCCGGGAGACGGGGGCGGAGCCGGGCGAACGGGGTGCGGGCGGGGCTTTGTCGCAGGGGGCGGGTACGCTGGTCGGTATGGGACTGGACATGTTTTCCGCTGCTACCGCCGCCTGGTTTTCGGGGGCGTTCGCCGCGCCCACCCCGGCCCAGGCGCAGGGCTGGCCGGCCATCGCCGCCGGGGGGCACGCGCTCATCCACGCCCCCACCGGGTCGGGGAAAACCCTGGCCGCCTTCCTCTACGCCCTGGACCGCCTGCTGACCGAGCCGGAACCGGAAACCGCCCGCCGTTGCCGGGCCCTCTACATCTCCCCGATGAAAGCCCTGGCCCACGACGTGGAACGCAACCTGCGCGCCCCCCTGCGCGGAATCCGCACCGCGGCCGACCGGGAGGGGCTGGGGCCCCTGTCGGAGGTGACGGCCGCCATCCGCACCGGCGACACCCCGCCCGGCGAAAGACGGCGCATGCAACGCACCCCGCCCGACATCCTCATCACCACCCCCGAGTCCTTCTACCTGCTGCTTACCAGCTCCGCCCGGGAGATGTTGGAGTCGGTGCGGTGGGCGATCCTGGACGAGGTGCATGCGGTGGCCGCCTCCAAGCGCGGGTCGCATCTGGCCTTGTCCTTGGAGCGGCTGGAGGAGTTGACCCGGCGGCCGCCGCAACGGATAGGCCTGTCCGCCACCCAGCGCCCCCTGGAAGCGGTGGCCGAATTTATGGCGGGCGGCGTCCTCCTCCCCGCCCCTCCCTCCGCACCGGCCCGCACCGCCCCCGCCTCCGCCCCGGCTTCCGGCGAGGCGGAAGACGCGCCACCGGGGGACGAGGACGAATGGCGACCGCGGCCGGTGACCATCGTGGACGTCCCCGGCGACCGGAGGCTGGATGTGGAGCTGGTGGTGCCGGTGGAGGACATGGCCGCCCCCGCTCCCCCCGACCCGTTGCGGTCGGACCCCGCCCACCACGGCTACCGCTCCATCTGGCCGTCCGTCTACCCGAAGGCCCTGGAACTGATCCGGGCCCACCGCTCCACCATCGTGTTCGTCAACTCGCGCCGCCTGGCCGAAAAACTGTGCGCGGAGCTGAACGACTTGGCCGGCGAGGAGATAATCCGCGCCCATCACGGGTCGGTCTCCCGGGAGCAGCGCCTGCAAATCGAGGAAATGCTGAAACAGGGACGCCTGCCGGCGGTGGCGGCCACCTCCACCCTGGAGTTGGGAATCGACATGGGAGCGGTGGATTTGGTCATCCAAATCGAATCCCCCGCCAGCGTAACCTCCGGCCTGCAGCGAATGGGGCGGGCCGGGCATCAGGTGGGGGCGGTCAGCACGGCCAAAATCTTCCCCAAATACCGGGGCGACCTGCTGGAGGCGACGGTGGTGGCCGACCGGTGCCGGGACGGACTGGTGGAAGCGGCGTCCCCTCCCCGCCGCCCCTTGGACGTGCTTGCCCAGCAGATCGTGGCCGCAACGGCCATGGAACCCCGGAACGCGGACGACCTGTACCGATTGGTGCGGCGGGCCGCCCCCTACCGGGATCTGGGAAGGGCCCCCTTCGAGTCGGTGCTGGATATGCTGGCCGGACGCTACCCGGCGGAACTGTTCGGCGAGTTGCGCCCCCGCCTGGTATGGGACCGCACGACCGGGACTTTAACCGCCCGCTCCGGAGCGCATCGGCTGGCGGTCGTCAACCCGGGAACCATCCCCGACCGGGGCTTGTATACGGTCAACCTGCCGGACGGAGCCCGGGTGGGCGAGTTGGACGAAGAAATGGTGTACGAGTCCCGACCGGGGGACGTGTTCATCCTGGGGGCCTCCGCGTGGCGCATCACCGACATCACCGCCGACCGGGTGGAAGTGGTTCCCGCCCCGGGCGAGGCGGCGGGGCGAATGCCCTTCTGGAGGGGCGACCGAGAGGGACGGCCCCTGGAAACGGGGCTGGCCATCGGCCGCTTCATCGCCCGCATCTCCGCCCTGGAACCGGAGACGGCGGAGGAGGAACTGCGGGAAAAGCACAACCTGGACGAGTGGGCGGCCCGCAACCTGGTTTCCTACCTGACCGAAGAAAAAGCGATCAGCGGGACGTTGCCCACCGACCGCACCCTGGTGGTGCAGCGCTTCCGGGACGAGGTGGGCGACTGGAGGATCGTCCTGCTGTCGTCCCGGGGGGCCAAAGTGCATGCCCCGTGGGCGATGGCCCTGGGCCGCCGACTGCGGGAACGCTACGGGCGGAACATGGACATCATCTGGAGCGACGACGGCATTTCTTTCCGCTTCGCGGACGCCGAGGAGGCGCCGTCGGCGGAGGAACTGCTGCTGGACCCCGAAGAAGCGGAAACGCTGCTATGGGAGGAGTTGCCGGACACCGCCCTGTTCGCGGCCCTGTTCCGGGCGACCGCCGCCCGGGCCCTGCTCCTGCCCCGCCGCCGCCCCGGCGGACGCACCCCGCTGTGGCTGCAACGGCGCCGGGCCGCCGACTTGATGGCGGTGGTCGCCCGCTTCGGTTCCTTCCCGATCATGCTGGAAACGTACCGGGAAATCCTGCAGGACGTGTTCGACGTGCCCGCCCTGCGGGAAGTGTTGACCGATTTGCGCTCCCGCAAAATCCGCACCGCGGAGGTGGAAACGGAAAGGGCCGGACCTTTCGCTTCTTCGTTGCTGTTCGAATTCGCCGCCGCCTACATTTACGAGGGGGACGCCCCCCGGGCGGAACGGCGGGCGACCGCCCTCACCCTGGACCGGGACCTGTTGCGGGAACTGCTCGGGGAAGGGGAGCTGGCGGAGTTGCTGGACCCGGAGGCGACGGCCGCGGTGGAAATGGAACTGCAACGGCTGACCCCCGGCCGCCGGGTGCGGGGGGAAGACGGGGTGGCGGACCTGCTGACGGCCTTGGGCCCGCTCACCGTAGACGAAGTGGCCGCCCGGTTGCGGGAAGGCGACGCCGCCGCCCTCCTGTCCGGGCTGGAAGCCGACCGCCGGGCGGCGCCCGTCCGGGTAGCGGGCCGGTTGAAGTGGGCGGCCGTCGAAGACATGGGCAGACTGCGGGACGCGTTGGGCGTTTCCCCCCCGCCGGGAACCCCCGCCGCCTTCCTGGAAGAGACGACCGACCCGTTGCCGGAAGTGGTGGGCCGGCTGGCCCGCAGCCGCGGCCCGTTCACTGTCGCCGAGGCGGCCCGGGACCTGGGCCTGCCGCCGGGGGCGGTGGAGACGGCTTTGGGAATTCTGGAAACCCGCGGCCGGGTGGTGAAAGGGTCGTTCAGCCCCGCCCGCCGACCGGAATGGGCGGATGCCGAAGTGTTGCGCCGCCTGAAACGCCGCAGCCTGGCCGTGTTGCGCAAAGAAATCGAGGCCGTGGAGCAACGCGTCCTGGGGCGGTTCCTGCCCGCCTGGCAGGGGGTGGGCCTCGCCGACCGCCGCTCCTTGGAGGCGTTGCGGGATGTTATCGACTCCCTGACCGGGGCCGCCGTCCCCGCCTCCGTTCTGGAACGGGACGTGCTGGCCGCCCGCCACGACTATTCGCCGGAGATGTTGGACCAGTTGATGGCCTCGGGCGAGGTGGTATGGGTGGGACGGGGTTCCATCGGTCCCCGGGACGGACGGATCGCCCTTTATCGCCGGGAACGCCTTCCCCTGATGCACCGGCCCTCCCCGGAAGAAGCCCCCGACTCGGCCCTGCACGCCGCGATCCGAGATTGTCTCGCCCGGCGGGGGGCTTGTTTTTTCCAGGACATCTGCGCGGCCGCGGCCGGGAAGGGGGACTTGGAGGAGACGCTGGAGGCACTGTGGGATCTGGTGTGGGCGGGGGAAGTAACCAACGACACCCTGGCTCCCCTGCGGGCCCGGCAACTGGGCAAGGCGCGCCGCCCGACCCGGGGCAAGCCCCGCCTCCCCGCCGCCTATCCGCCCGCCTCCTCCGGACGGTGGTGGCAGGTGTCGGATCTGCTGACCGAACAACCCGGCGACACCGCCTGGGCCAAGGCCTGGACCGATGCCTTGCTGGAACGTTACGGGGTGCTGACCCGGGCGGCGGCCCTGGCGGAGAGCATTCCCGGGGGGATGACCGCCCTCTATCCGGTGCTGGACGCCATGGAGGGAACCGGGCAGGTGCGCCGGGGATATTTCGTGGAAGGAATGGGAGGGTTGCAATTCGCGCACGCCGGGGCGGTGGACCGGTTGCGCGCCCCCGACTCCGCCCCGACGACGACGACCGTGCTGGCCGCCGCCGACCCGGCCAACCCGTACGGAACGTTGCTCCCCTGGCCGGAGAGTTCCGGGGGCCGGGCTTCCCGCTCCGCCGGGGCGTACGTGATCCTGCACGGAGGGGACCCGTTGCTGTTCCTGGAAAAAGGAGGCCGTCGGGCGGCCCTGCTGACCCCCGACCCGGAAGCGCACCCGGCGGCCGCCGGTGCCTTGGGTGAAATCGGGGAACGCAACCGGCGACTACGCCTGGAAACCATCGACGGCCAACCGGCGCAGTCGCATCCCTTGGGCGCATTACTCGCCGAAACCGGATTCGCCCCCGCCCCGCGCGGCCTGGCCTACCGCCCGCCGCCGTCGTCGGGAAGCCGCCGCCCCACCCCCGCCCGGCCCCTCCGACCCACCCGCCGCCCCTACGGATAACTACGAAGACGACCCCAACGCCTCCGGACTCCACCCACTCCCGCGGCTTACCCAACCCCCGCCCCGCTCACCCAACCCGTAAATAACGCCCGCCGACCCCCCTTTCCGACCACCCAACCCCCTCCATCCCCGATCCGCGAGCCAACAAAATCCCGCCTCACCGGTCTGTTTCCTCAAAAACCGCCCCCCGACCCGGAAACGCACCCGACGACCCCCGGAGCCCTAGGGAAATCGGAGAACGCAACCGGCGACTACGCCTCGCAACCATCAACCGCCAACCGGCGCAGTCGCATCCCCCAAGCGCACTACTAACCAAAACCGGATTCACCCCCGCCCCGCGCGGCCCGGCCTACCAACCACCGCCGTCATCGGGGAGCCGCCGCCCCTACGGATAACTACGAAGACGACCCCAACGCCTCCGGACTCCGCCCACTCCCGCGGCTTACCCAACCCCCGCCCCGCTCACCCAACCCGTAAATAACGCCCGCCGACCCCCCTTTCCGACCACCCAACCCCCTCCATCCCCGATCCGCGAGCCAACAAAATCCCGCCTCACCGGTCTGTTTGCTCAAAGACCATCCCCCCGACCCGGAAGCACACCCGACGGCCCCCGAAGCCCTGGGTGAAATCGGGAAACGCAACCGGCGACTACGCCTGGAAACCATCGACGGACAACCGGCGCAGTCGCATCCCCTGGGCGCGTTGCTAACCGAAACCGGATTCACCCCCGCCCCGCGCGGCCCGGCCTACCGACCACCGCCGCCGTCGTCGGGAAGCCGCCACCCCACCCCCGCCCGGCCCCTCCGACCCACCCGCCGCCCCTACAGATAACTACGAAGACGACCCCAACACCTCCAGACTCCACCCCACTCCCGCGGCTTACCCAACCCGTAACAACGGCCCTCGCCCGCCCCGCTCACCCAACCCGTAAACAACGCCCGCCGACCCCCCTTCCGACCACCCAACCCCCTCCATCCCCGATCCGCGAGCCAACAAAACCCCGCCTCACCGATCTTATTCCTCAAAAACCGCCCCCCGACCCGGAAACGCACCCGACGACCCCCGGAGCCCTAGGGAAATCGGAGAACGCAACCGGCGACTACGCCTCGCAACCATCAACCGCCAACCGGCGCAGTCGCATCCCCCAAGCGCACTACTAACCAAAACCGGATTCACCCCCGCCCCGCGCGGCCCGGCCTACCGACCGCCGCCGCTGTCGTCGGGAAGCCGCCGCCCCGCCCCCGCCCGGCCCCTCCGACCCACCCACCGCCCCCTACAGATAACTACGAAGACGACCCCAACACCTCCAGACTCCAACCCACTCCCGCGGCTTACCCAACCCGTAACAACGCCCGCCGACCCTCCTTCCGACCGCCCAACCCCCTCCATCCCCGATCCGCGAGCCAACAAAACCCCACCTCACCGACCTGATTCCTCAAAAACCGCCCCCCGACCCGGAAGCACACCCGACGACCCCCGGAGCCCTGGGTGAAATCGGGAAACGCAACCGGCGACTACGCCTCGCAACCATCAACCGCCAACCGGCGCAGTCGCACCCCCCAAGCGCACTACTAACCGAAACCGGATTCACCCCCGCCCCGCGCGGCCCGGCCTACCGACCGCCGCACCCGTCGTCGGGGAGCCGCTGGCCCTGCAGATAACCGACCGACGCCCCGACACCGCGACCTCCTCCCACACCGCCGGCGCCGCGGCCGCTCTCGGGCGCGCCGCTATTCTCCAACGACTCCTCCGCCGCATCCCCCAACCCGCCGCCCCTCATTTGCGAAGAATCTTAAACCCGGTTAGTCGTTTCCGCCCGCCTCTGCCGGTCGGGTCGGCAAGGGGCGTTTCCCGTCCAGTCCGGGCGGCGGCGGATAAGCGTATTCCCAACCGCCGTCCGCCCGGAGGACATATCGGCATCCGTCCGGTTCGTCATCCGGTTCCTCCAGATGTTCCGTTCCGAAACCGGGGACCGAATCGCTTCCGCCCCGTATGAAAGTCACGTAGTGGGCGACTTGGTGCGTTATATAAAGGGGCCGCCGGGCCCATTCGGGCAATTCCACCCGAACGGCGTATTCGCGTCCATCCGACGCCATCATCCGAACGGACGACATTTCCCGGTCGGGATACGCTACAAACGCCGCAGCGCTCTTCGGGGGGCGTCCGTGGACCGGTATCCGTGCTATCCCGGATCCATCGGTTTCATCGCAAATCTCGTCGGCCATCCGCCGAGCTTCGTCCAGGCTCACCGGAGGGACGGCATCCCCGTTCGTAATCAGGGCGATGAACCGTTCCATGGCGTAGTGCCGGGAACGTTCGCTATCGCGGCGCGGCACCTTTTTCCCTTATCTCCATCATCCCTACCGCCTATATTAACAGCCCGGAGCCTTACAGATAACCGGTGGCGTTCAGCAAACCGCCGTCCACATCCAGGGTCGCTCCCGTAATCCAGGAAGCCCGCTCCGAGCACAAAAACACCACCGACTCCGCCACGTCCCGCGGCTCGCCCAAACGCCGCAACGGATGATTATCGCCCGCCGCCTGCTCGTCCGATTTCCACAGCAACTCCGACAGCCGCGTCCTCACCACCCCCGGGGCCACCCCCACCACCCGCACCGCGGGGGCCATCTCGTACGCCAACTGTTTAGTCATGAAAATCAGCCCCGCTTTGGAAACGTTGTAGGCCCCCAGGCCGCGGGCGGGGGTGCGCCCCCCCACCGAGGCGATGTTGCACACCACCCCGCCATGCTCTTTCATCCAACCGGACCAGGCGGCCCGCACGTAGAGCAGGGGGCCGCGCAAGTTTATCTGCCAGGTGCGATCCAACGCCCCCAGATCCACTTCCGCCAACGGCCCGTAAGCGGGGTTGGTTCCGGCGTTGTTGACCAGAATGTCGCAGGAACCGAAACGGTCCAGGGCGGCCCCCACCGCGGCCGCCGCCCCTTCTTCGGCGTCGGCCCGGGCGACCACCGCCGCCACCCGCTCCGGTTCCCCCAACCGGTCGGCCGCCGCCGCCAGGTTCTCCTTTTTACGGCCGGTGATCACCACCCCCCGCGCCCCGGCCGCCAAAAACCCGGCCGCCGCCGCCTCCCCGATGCCCCGCGAGGCTCCGGTCACCACCGCTGTTTTCCCTTCCACTGCCGCCTCCATGCGCTTGCCTCCTCCTAAATTATTGATAACTATGGGGCGTGGTGGCCGCCGCGCCGCACTCCCCCGTATTTCATCCGGGTGTCGCTCATCGCCGCCGCCCGCGTCTGCTCCGGGACCGCCCCGGCCGCCGCCAGCTCCCCGGCGAACAGCGTATGGGTGCCGAAGTCGATCGCCCGGCGCACTTCGCATTCCATCCAGGCCACCGCCTCTACAAAGACGGGCGCCCCGGTGATCCCCTCCCGAACGGCCCGCCCGTTCAAGGTCATTCCCTCCTTGCGGGCCGGCTTGGAGAACTTGACGAACACCCTGGTGTCCTCGGGCGACCACAGATTAACCGTAAAAGCCCCTCCGTCGCTGATGAGGCGGTGGGTGACGGCCGTATTGTCCACCCCCACTCCTATGATCACCGGCTCCATGGACAGCTGGGTGATCCAAGAGGCGGTCATCCCGTTCCATTCCTCCCCGGCCCGGGACCCGATCAGGGCCAGGGCGTTGGGAATCATCCACGTCACTCGGTTGACTACCTCCGGCTCCACCATCTACTACCTCCTTACGTTGGGCCCGGTTTCCGGTCGGGCCGAATGGGGCCCGGCGGCGGGCGGTGGTAAATCCTACCCCGATTGACGAGCGGGGGTTTTGCCCGATTTAAACGGCAAAGGAGCGCCGGATGCGCCTAAATTAAGCCTGTGCATATTTTGATTTCCACCGCCGGGGTGTTGCCGCCGGAACCGGTAGCGGAGTTTGTGGGAAAGCTGGCCGGCTCCGACCGGGTGACGGTGATGAGCGTAGTCCAAGCCCCCCGCGACCTGCCGATGGATCTGGCCGGAGGAGGATGGCAGCCCTTCGCCGGCGACGAACCGGCCTCGGGAACGGGGACGGAAGGCGACCCCCCCGGCGAGATGGAACGTTATATAGAAGAGCTGGGGAACCGCCGGGTGGGACCGATGCTGGCCGCCCTGAGGGAGCGGGGAGTGCGCCCGGACACCGTGTTCGTGGAAGCCGACGATGCGGCGCAGGCCATCGTGGAAACCGCCGAGTCCGCCGGGGCGGAGGCGATCATAATGGGAACCACCCGCAGTCTTTTCACCGAAGAGGCCTGGAAAAGCGTGTCCATGAAAGTGGCGGCGGCCACCAACCTGCCCATCCTGCTCATTCCCGCCCCCGAAGGGGCGATCCCCGACGACTCCGAACACTAAGGGCAGACGGCACCGCCCCGCAGGACTAATACTGAATTCGGGGCAGGGCTCGGGCGGCGGGATCTATGACATGCAAGTCAGGGAGGATGTCGGCGGCCAAAACCGCCGGGCGGGCCCGATTGGAGGAAGTGACAATCAGGATCGCCTCCCCCGAGGCAAAACCCGGGTGGGACGACCCGCCGTATGCAAATCGGGAAGAATCCCCGTCGTCAACACCGCGAACGGAAGTTGCGGGTCTTTCATAATCAACAACGCCGGGGAAGTATCCGAGTCTGACGGCCGGTGACGCACAAGTCGCACAGAACTCCTGCGGCGAGTGTGGTGAAAGGCAACTGTTGCGTCTGGTTGACCAGGATCGACGGCCTGCCCCCCCCCCCCCGGTTACCGGCGGGGTATCACCCTCGTTTGCTGACCCGCCGCCATCGTATGCAAATCCGGCAACCGGCTTCCCGCCAGCACCCCGAACCGAGCCATGTTCGACGGCCCCGTCAACATCATCGCCTCCGGGGGAGGAGCCGACTGGCCTGCTGGGTTCCCACTGCGCAGAGGTCGCAGATGACCCCGGTAGCGAGGATTCCGAAGACGGCCTTGTTCGATGGACAGGTGACGAGAATTCCCCAACCCCCCCCCCCCCGTTACCTGCGGCGCGGTATCACCCTTGTGGGCTGACCCGGTCCCCGGGAGCACAGATCCGGCAACAGATCCACCGCCACCACCCCGAAAATCGACATCCCCGACGGGCTCGGAATCAGGATCGCCTCCTCGCGAAAACCCTTGCCCCCCCCCCCCGGACGGAATTGAGATCCAGTATTTCATCAGAGGCAAAGGCGGTGTCAGACATTCCCCGCCCAGATCCATTGCTAAATGATATCGCCTCTTCTTTTTCACCACGGGGGAACATAGCCGCGATGGTTCTGACCGAGGATAAAATAAGGTCATCCTCATAAAGCCACAACTTTGTGAAAGGTCGGTACAACACCTCCCTAATACGCGTTTCATCAAACACAAGAGGTTTACGTTTTTTCAAAGTATTTTTTAAATGGCCTGTCCATTTAATAACATCCAAACGAGGATTGAGAATAGCCTCCTCAAAATCATATCCATAATCTTCTACTAAATCTAAAGCCTGCTCGTAAGCATCAATCAAGCGTTTTACTTTCTCTATTAGTTTATCCTTACTAAACGAATAAACATAAGTATCAAGATTAGTAGCCAAACCCAAAGCATGAGAATGTATTACGGTATTCTTATTATCCTTAGTACTACATACTGGCAATAATTTTTCATAAGTACCATCAGACAAATTAACCCAGTCATGCTTATCCGTAACGGGTACTTCTTTCAGCACTGGACTAGTTATGTCCCCCAAGGCTTCCAACCATTCCCATTTTTCGTCCCGACTTTTGTAATTGGGAACTTGCGCGTAAAATAGAGAACTATGTTCTTTTAAATTTTTGTTCGGATTTCTAACCAAAAAAGTTATTTGAACTCCACTGCGCGATCCACCCGTACCGCCTATTGCATCAAACAAGACATCTCCTTCTTCCGCTCTTGCTTCTCCACTCTTATAGGCATTGCCTCGTAAGTTTATAACATATATATCCGTAAACTCTTCCCTTAATGTTGCTCTAACACCAACCAGAGAAGGGCCGTCTGATAACGAATTTGGATGAACAAATCCTATAATTTTACCCCTATCGACAGGTTCTTTATCAAGTTGATCCATGGCCCATCTGAGAGCTAGCACATAGAGATTTCCAAATGCCTTACCTCCCTTATATTTCTTACCGAAAGTCTCTTTAACGCGTCTTTCCAAGTCGGGAAACCTCATCCTGCCAACCTGCCCGGCTATTTTAGCACCAGCACTCCAAGGAGGGTTGCTAAAGATAACATCTACAGGAGTATAATCTAAGCGGGCCGCCCGAGCCACATTATTATCTTGGGCATCGGCTAAATTACGTTGTTGTCCTCGTCCACCGCCCAGTCGACCAGAGGAGAAAGTTTCCTGCAGAACAAGCCCCTCCCAGGGTTTATATTCAGGGTCTTGTCTGTCTCGGTCGTTAATTCTCCTCCGGTAAGTTTCTTCAGTTTGAAGGGCCGCAATATAGTAGGCAAGCATCACCAACTCTGATCCGTGCAAGTTATTCCATACACTCTCCAATCTACTATCCGGGACAATTAGTTTCCCGTTCTTGTCGAAGACGGTGAGTAGGCGAGTCGGGAACGTGCCAGTTCCGCAAAATGGATCATAAATTTGAACATCTGGATCGGAGATATGGGTTCCGAATTCTTTTTCACATATAGCGGCCGCCGATCTGATAATGAAATCTACTATTTGGACCGGAGTGTAAACGATACCTAATTGTTTTACCGCATCAGGCATCGCCTCTTTGAAGAACCCGTCATATATTTCCCGTAACACATCCGTTTTTTTATCCACCTCCTCAGCCGCTTCGAAAACTTCCTCGATACGATCGTAGGCACGCTGGAGGGGTGCTAAATCACCTGCAAAGTCTACGCATCGACTCTTCAGTATATCAAGAAGTTGACTGATACGTATGCTTATGGGATTCAATTGAGCAAACTTTCCGTGAAACATCGCGTCGAAGACGGGAATTGTTACGATATGCTGGGCGACCATTTCCTGGGTTTGGGTCGCGGTCACGTAGTCGCCCATTACCTTTTTCATCTCATATACCAACTCATCGAACGCTTGCCGACATACCTGATCATCAAGGGCGGTTTTAAGTCGCGAGCGGACATCGGCGCATACCTTGGCCGCCCGCTGTCCCCAGCGCGGCCACATCTTTTTATCCCCTACCCTGTCAACTATCACCGAGGCCAACTGCTGGGTGAGCTGGAACCGCATCTGCTCCATTGCCCTACGGGCGTGGCGGTCGCTATCCTTATCGCCGATTACTCGAAAATCCCAGTTTCCTTTCAATAGACAAACGGCGGGGTCGGAAACCCAATAATCCACTCGGTCGTCATGGGAACGTAAGGCGCGTACCACGCTGGCCACATTCGCGAATTCGCTTTGCGCCAACCGCTGTTCGGGGTCGCTCTCACCCTCGTCTATGACCACCGGGATGACGATATGCCCTTCGGTTTTCCGGTCGGTGGTACGCATCGCCCGACCTACCGCTTGCGTAATGTCAACCTCTGATGTTTTGGGATCCAGGAAAACAACGGCATCCAGGCCGGGAACATCCACTCCTTCGGTCAGCACCTTCACATTGGTCAGAACCTCGCAGACCGGCGATTGATCATCCGTTGGTTGCGGGATGTCGGCGACAGTCCGCAACCGGTTGATGCGCACGGTGCGTTCGGAGGCGTTGGTGTTCCCGTCCACATGATTGACCTCCAACTTCAAGTAGCCGGACGGGTCCCCATCGACGGCGGCTTGCCGGGACGCCAACTCCGCCCACACCATTGCCACTTCCTTGCTCCGGGGCACCTTGTTGGCGTAGAGGAGAGCGGTGCCGGCGGGCGAGCCCAACTCTTCGTCCGTCTTTCCGGCGGGTCGGTCGGAGTCCACCTTTGTGGAGTAAGGCGTAGCCAGGGCATCCCATGCACCGGCCAACCGCACCCCGTCGCTCAACGACAACGCCGGTTCCCGCTTTCCGGTTTCGGTGTTTTTCTTACCCTGCGGCTCATAGCCCGGTATGTTCTCCCACTCCATTCCCACCCCTTCGGAGCGGGCTGATTGCCAACGGAAATCGCGACTTACGGCCACTACGTGTATCTGATAGTCGGACAGCATCGGTTGCTCATCCGCTCGCAACGGAACACCATCAACAGTTTTACCATCCACCGCCTCGGCAAAAGATATACGGTAAAACACAGGACCAAACATATCTTTATCATCCATGGAATAGGATTGGCCGTCGTAGTACCGGTTGGCGATACGGGCTTTTTGCGACTCGGTAAACACGCGGGGCGTGGCGGTCATAAACAGCCGCTTCCGACAGGGGATGCGTTCATCATCCAGCCCGGTCTGGAACATTCCGCCCTCCGTCTTGTCGATTCCGGTAGTACGATGCGCCTCATCGAAGAACGCCAAATCAAACTGGAAGTCGGGAATGGATTTGACAGCCTCGGCCAACATCGGCGAAGACTGATAAGTGCAGAATACGGCTCGTACCATCCCCGGATTCACCGGTTTTCGGAGTGCTTCAACCAGCTTTTCCGAATCGGTAGTTACAGGAGCAAACAGCTCGGTTAGCCGCCGACGATCGACGCGACCGACGGTGGCATCGGAGCATACCGCCAAAAACTCCAACGGCTCGGTCTTGTTGGCCGACCATTCTTTCATAGTTTGATCCATCAACGCCAATGACGGAACTAGGAAAAGTACGGTAGCCCTACCCCCCCCCCCCATTTTGTTCGGCTACCCACAACGCCACCAACGTTTTGCCGGTACCGCACGGCAGAATGAGTTGACCGCGATCACAACTATTGAACCCGGAACTAATTTTATCGAGGGCATCCCGCTGAAAAGGATGCGGCATTTTCGGTTGACGGCGAATGGTCAGCAATTCGGGTCGCTCCACCAAGTCGCGCCAGTCATCCACCCACCCGTCCATTTCCGCGGAGTACAAGACCTTCCCATCCCGGTGGCGACGCAACGCCTCCTCCCCCTTACGGGAGACCGAAGCGGTGGCGACCAGCAAAACCGACCGGAAAAGATCCGATGACGGACGGGAATGCGTTATGAACCTGTCCACCGCCCCGGTGGGAACTTCGCTACGGTGAAACTTGCACTGGACGGCGCACAGGCCGCCGCCGTACGCCTCGGTTTGCTCCGCCACCAAATCTATGCCATCGTCCCCGGCCTCGTAGCCGTACTTTTCCCGATCCGGCCACTCCCCCCATAACCAGACGTTTCGGAAGCGGTCTTTACCCCATTCACCCGGATGTGACAAAAAAGCCGCCTTGACCAGGTCCTCAAAACCGCAACCTTTTTCAACCGTGGTGCTCGCCCCCTCTTCTATGATCTCCAACGCCTCCGCCAAATATCCCATCAGCCGCTTGCTCCTTCGCCTCCGTCGGGCAGGGAGGGGGGCAGTGAAGCGATGATCTCCGCTGAGCGGATGCTCACATGCACCAACCGTAGCAAATGACGGATCAGTTCAAAAGGGTTGCGCTCCCACACGTGCCAACCGTTCGGGTCGTCCATGATCCCGGACGCCTTGTCCCGCTTATGCCGCAGGCTGTCGATCGCCCAATCCAGCGGCGACCGACCCGACACCGTATACTCCTGCGCCCGGGGCGGAATGCCCACCAACCGACACCGATCGTTGACCTCCAAAACGGTGCGATCGTCCCGCTTCTTGGTCTCCGGGTTGCGGCCCCACCGCATCTTCCCCTCAATCCGGTAGGCCTCCGGATCCGCCGCCGTGTCCGGGAAACCATCCACCAACACCTCCACCCCCGGATACTCCGGACAGGTCTCATAACCGATGTGCAAATCCATCAACTCCCGACCCGCCCGCCGAAAAGCCTCAAAATCAGCGGCCAGCGGCACCCGGGGCAGATTGCGTTGCAAATCATTGGCGTACCGCTCCCGCCAATCGGGAGCGTGCATCACCCCGTACAAATACTCCCAAATGTCATCCTTGGCAATATCGGCATCGCCGTAACGGGTCTGGAACTCCCGCAGGCACCAATCGGTGATGTTGTCGGAATCCTCCGCCAAACCCTCCAGGCCCAACTCCATTACCGGCCCTCCTTCGCCTTTCCCGGCCCCTCCTCCGGTTAAGTTAGCAACGGGGCCGCGCCACAGCCTACCCTGCGTTTTGCGGGGCAACCGGAATTGCCTAGACGGTCCCGGCGACGGCGAGGCGGCGACGGCCACCCCTCGCCCGCGTCGCGCCCCTCGCAAGAGTGCCTTCCCCATGGCGAAACCGCTCTCCTAAAAAGGAACTACGGCCACCGTGTTAGGGAGACCGTAGAACCCGCCGACCAAGCACCAAGGCGAAGCCGACTACGGCATTGCTGCCAATATGTACTGCCAAGCAGACTACCACCGTCAAACCGGGCTAAAGCGAGACTGGTCTAGAACGCGTATGTTCGGGCCCTTCCGAAAAAGGAACCGCCGACCAAAGCACAAGGCGAGGCCGACTACGGCATTGCTGCCATTATGCACTCCCATCAGGTTACCACCGTTTAAAATTCCCTATGACGAATACGGGGGTAACATTGGCGGTCTGCGGATCGGGGCGACGGCCATCGCCGGATTCGTCTATGTAGCATAGTTTCATGGGAGTTTCTTCTATTAGGTTAATAATGATAACATTATACTACGATAAATTACATACCGGAACGGTGATATGACCGACCCGCAAACCGATTCGCAGAACGGTCCGCGGCGGGTGTTGCGGGAAGTGTTCGGGTTCGACTCGTTCCGTCCCGGGCAGGAACCGGTGATCGAGGCCCTGACCAGCGGGCGGAACGTGCTGGCCGTTATGCCGACCGGGGCGGGCAAATCCCTCTGCTACCAGATCCCCACCCTGCTCCGGCGGGGCTTGACCTTGGTGGTGTCGCCGCTCATCTCGCTGATGGAAGACCAGGTGGCGGCGTTGGGCCTGGCGGGCGTGCCGGCGGGGACCATAAACCACTCCCATTCCAAGGAGGAGAACCGCAACACCTGGTTCCAAGCCAAAGACGCCGCCGAGCGGGGCCGTCCCTTCCTGCTCTACCTGTCCCCGGAGCGCCTGATGGGAACCTCGCTGATGGACCTGTTGCAACCGGTTCCGGTCCACCTGGTGGTAGTGGACGAAGCCCACTGCATTTCCAAGTGGGGGCCGGCTTTCCGCCCCGAATACGAGGCCCTGGCCGACCTTTCCCGGCAACTGCCGGAGGCCGTCATCGGGGCTTTCACCGCCACCGCCGACGCCACCACCCGCCGCGACATCTCCGACAAACTCTTCAACCGCCGTTGCCAGGTGTTCGTGTACGGGTTCGACCGTCCCAATATTCACTTGGCGGTGGAGGAAAACGCCTCCCGGCGCCGGATAACGGACTACGTCCGGGAGCGAGCCGGGCAGAGCGGCATTATTTACTGCCTGTCCCGCAAGGACACCGAACAAACCGCCGAACAGTTGCAGGAAGCGGGCGCGGACGCCGCCGCCTACCACGCCGGTATGAGCACGCAGGCCCGAACCGAAACCCAGGACCAGTTCATGACCCGCCCCGGGATGGTGATGGCGGCCACCGTGGCCTTCGGGATGGGAATAGACAAACCCGACATCCGGTATGTGGCGCACGCCTCCCTGCCCGGAAGCGTGGAGGCCTACTATCAGGAACTGGGGCGGGCGGGGCGGGACGGCCAACCGGCGGAAGCCCTCCTGCTGTACGGGCTGGGGGACATCCGCGTCCGGCGTCGGATGATCGACCGGGACGGAGAGGGGAACGAAGAGCATCGGCGACGGGAGCATCAACGGCTGAACGCCTTAATCGGATACTGCGAGTCGGTGCAGTGCCGACGGCAGGTGTTGCTCGGCTACTTCGGGGAGGAGTCCGAGCCGTGCGGCAACTGCGACCTGTGCGACCGTCCGCCGGAAGTGGAAGACGGGCGACGGGCGGCGGAGCTGGCTTTGACGGCGGTGACCGCCACCCGCCAGATATTCGGGCAGGCCCATATCGTGGACGTGTTGCTGGGCGGGAACAACGCCAAAATACGCTCCCGCCGACACGACCAACTGGAGGTTTACGGGACGGGCAAGGAGTGGAGTCGGGAACAGTGGCGTTCCATTATTCACCAGATGGTGGCGGCCGGCCACTTGGACATCGACTACGACCACGGCGGGTTGCGGGTAGCCCGCAAAGGGCGCGACCTGCTGGCGGGGGAAGGGGAGTTTCGCTACCGGCGGTGGCGCAAGCCCGACGCCGCCCCGCGGCGCGCCGCGCCCGCCCGGGACCGGGAGCCGCTCCCCGAATACGATCAGGAACTGTTCGACCGTCTGAAGCGGTTGCGACTGCGGTTGGCGCGGGAACGGGGAGTGCCCGCCTACATTATTTTCCACGACCGCACCCTGGCGGAAATGGCCGCCCGCAGTCCCGCCACCCCCGATGAATTTGCGGCCGTTCCCGGAGTGGGGGCCGCCAAATTCCGGGACTTCGCGGAACCGTTCCTGTCCGAAATCGCCGCTTACCAACAAGGGCAGAACCCCCCTTTCTGACCGGCCTGCGCCGCCGAACGCGGAAATGTCACACCCGGCGGGGACAATGGGGGGATGAGATGCGAACACCCCCGCCCCGCCCGGGCCGAACACCGCGGCATGCAGGTCCTCGCCTGCCTCGACTGTTGCGAAGTGTCATTCCGCGACCAGCGCGGGGAGGCTTCCCCGCTGACGGCCCTCACCGCTACGGACTTGAATTTTTATGCCCCCTTCCGGACAAGTCCGCGTCGCCGACCCGGAAATGTCACACCCGGCGGGGACAATGGGGATATGAGATGCGAACACCCCCGCCCCATCCAAACCGAACACCGCGGCATGCACATCCTCGCCTGCCTCGACTGTTGCGAAGTGTCATTCCGCGACCAGCAGGGGGAGATGTCCCCGCTGACGGCCCTCACCGAACTGTTCGGAGAGTACGACTTGGCGGCAACGTTGCCCGTAATCGGAATCCCCGCCCGACAGGCGCTGGCCTACGCCGCCCCCCACCCCGCCGCCAAAGATGCCCTAAGGACCATCCCCTCCCGCCGCTGGCTACGCGCCGCCGACGACCTATGGATGCGCCGGGACGGAAACTACATCCTGTTCGCCCACAACTCCCCCACCGCCTCCCAGATGGTCGGAGCCTATGGCCGGATTTCAAATCTTGCACTTGCACGGGCTTTGGATTTAACGCTCCTTTCTGACCAGCCCCGCGCCGCCGACCGCGGAAATGTCACACCCGGCGGGGACAATGGGGGGATGAGATGCAAACACCCCCGCCCCGACCAAGCCGAACACCGCGGCATGCAGGTCCTCGCCTGCCTCGACTGTTGCGAAGTGTCATTCCGCGACCAGCGCGGAGCATTGTCCCCGCTGACGGCACTCACCGAACTATTCGGAGAATTCGACCTAGCGGGAGCGTTGCCCGTAATCGGAATCCCCGCCCAGCAAGCACTGGCCTACGCCGCCCCCCACCCCGCCGCCAAGGAGGCACTGCGCACCATCCCCTCCCGCCGCTGGTTGCGCGCCGACGACGACCTGTGGATGCGCCGGGACGGAAACTACATCCTGTTCGCCCACAACTCCCCCACCGCCTCCCGGCTGGTCGGAGCCTAAAACATGGTATACTGAATCAACAGTACAAAAGGACCAGTATGACAACCTACAAAGCAACCCATTCTGATTCGAGCGCGGGAATTGATAAAGCGGTCAAGGCCGGTATCGAATGGATACAAGCCTTCTCAGAGGGCTTGGTGATCGCGCCAACCTTAAATCACTTTAAAGATTATCCCCTTAGGGCTCATCCTCAATTGAAAACCATCACAGACCAATATAACAAGACCTCCTACACAAAGTTTTGGCCTTCTTATACAGGAAAGTCTAAAATAATATTGGCTTGCTGGCCAGAAGAAGAAGAACTAGATAAATTAGATTGTTTGGACGGTTTACAAGAAATGTGTGTCGTTTCCTGGACCGGATTTGACGTACGAGCTTGGCGCATGGCTAGGCAACCCATAGAGCTAATTGAAGTTGAAAGATTGCCTCAACCTCAACTAGACCCTACAGTTGAGCGTGCTATGCTATCATTAACTGATAAAGTTAACTTAAAAATTAACTTCGATCCGTTATTTTCCTCTATTACTATTTCATTATTTCAAAAACTCAAAGTAGGCGGCTATGAGTGGGAACCGCATATGATAAAGGCTTGGGCGATGATTAATAACTGGACAGCCCCTAACGCACAAAATCTACGGGAAATAGCAACAGGAGTTCAAGATGGGAGTATATATCCAGCCCTCTCAAATGATTGGCCTAAGGATATCCTGCAACAATGGGAAACCCCTGATTAGGGCCACGCGTTGGGGATGCTCCCAGGACAGAGCAAAATCTACCCGTACCAAGTTAATTTTGTCGCTTGGCAACCCACCCACCCCCCGCCCTCCCGCCCTTAATATACCCAATATTTCAAACCCAAACAAGGGGGGTGTTTTTTCCGGCGGCCAGCCTGGGTGATAAAACTCCTGGTAAAGAGGGTTTTTCGAGATTAAGATATTTTTCGCGAACTTGAATTCTAGACAATCTCGGCCAATTCCGGGCGCGGGCTACGCTCCCGGGCTGATCATTTAGCGCGAGAAACCTCAAACTGGGGCGGGTTGGGAGCGGAACTGGGTGCGGTACAAACGGGCGTACAGGCCGTCGGCGGCCAGCAACTCGGCGTGGGCGCCCTCCTCCGTCAGGCGGCCTTCGTCCAGCACCAGAATGCGGTCCGCGGAGGCGATGGTGGACAGGCGGTGGGCGATCACCAGCGCAGTCCGACCACGCATCACCCGCTCCAAGGCCTCTTGGATGAGGGCCTCCGACTCGGAATCGAGATGGGCGGTGGCCTCGTCCAAAATTAGAATGCGGGGGTCTTTCAGTATCACCCGGGCCAAGGCGATGCGTTGCTTCTCGCCCCCCGACAGGCGGTAGCCCCGCTCGCCCACCACCGTTTCGTATCCCTCCGGGAGCGAAACCGCGAAGTCGTGGATGTTGGCCGCCCGGGCCGCCTCCTCCAACTCCTCCCGGGAGGCGTCCGGTTTGGCGTAGCGGAGGTTGGCGGCGATCGTGTCGTGAAACAGAAACGTCTCCTGGGTTACCATCCCCACCGACTCCTCCAGGGAATCCAAATCGGCCTCCCGCACATCCACGCCCCCCACCCGCACCGCTCCCCGTTCAACGTCGTACAGGCGCGGAACCAGATAGCCGACCGTGGTTTTCCCCGCCCCGGACGGACCCACCAGGGCCGTCACCTCCCCCGGTTGAATATGAAACGACACATCCTGCAAAGCGTGCGCCCGGCCGGGCGCCGGAGCGGTTTCTTCCGCTTCTTCGCCGTCGGTGCGCCCGAACCGGAACACGGTTTCCAGCCGGGCCGTCCGCTCCGAATAATAGGAGAACCACACCCCGTCGAACTCCACCGACCCCGGTCGGGAACGGACATCAACCGCCCCCGGCGGCGACACGATTTCCACCTCCAGATCCAGCGCCTCGAACACCCGCTCAAAGGACACCAGGGAAGTGGCGAACTCCACTCGGGCGTTGGACATCGCCGACAAGGGCCCGTACAACTGCACCAGCAGGGTGGAGAACATCACCACCGTCCCCAGGCTCAAACCCCCCTGTATTACCAAATACCCGCCGAACCAGAACACCACCGCCGTCCCGATGGCGCTCACCAACCCCAGGGCGGCGAAAAACCACATTCCGATCAGGGCCCCCCGCACTCCCAGCCGGCGCACTTCGGACGCCTCCCCGGAGAAACGGCCCGCCTCGTCCCGCTTGCGCCCGAACAGTTTCACCGCCAACGCCCCGCTCACGTTGAAAGTTTCGTTGAGTATGGACGACATCCGGGCGTTGTGTTGCATCTGACGGTGGGTGACGGCCCGCAACATCCGGGCCACCCGGCGGGCGGGGAGGATAAACAGGGGAAGGGCGGCCACCGCCAGCAACGTCAGCCGCCACTCGGCCCGCAACATCACGAACAGCACCACCGCCACCGACACCAGATTGGAGGCGATGGTCACGAAAGTGCCGGTGATGGCGGTCTGGGCGCCGACCACGTCGTTGTCCAACCGGGAAACCAGCTCCCCGGTTTTGGTGGCGGTGAAAAACCGGAGCGACATGGACTGCAGATGACGATACAGGCTGCACCGCAGGTCGAAGATTATCCCCTCCCCGGCGGCGGCCGCCATCCACCGCTGGGCGATGCCCACCAAGGCGTTGATCAGTGGAACGGCTATCATCCCCGCGCCCAGCAAGGTCAAAAGCCCCAGGTCGGCTTGGGGAATGGCCCGGTCCACCAGCTCCCGGATCAGGATGGGCGGGACCACCGTCAGCCCGGAAATGATAAAGATGGTGACCAGCACCCCGATCAGGGCCCACCGGTAGGGGCGGCCGTAGGCGAACACCCGGGCCAGCAGGGCGCGGTCGAACTCCGGCGCCCGCCGCTTATCGTCATCGTGGAAAAAGGACCTCCAGCCGTGTCCCCATCCGCCCCAGATGTTTCACCTCCCGGCCGTCGCCCGTCGCTATCCTCATACTACGACCGTCCCGGCCTGCGCCGGACCCGGGATCAAAAACCGGCGGATACAGCTTTCGCAAACATCGGCAAACTCCAAAAAATCCGCGAAAAAATTTTGGCGCTGGTCAACCCACCCACCCGCCCCCCTCCCTCCCACCCTTAATATACCCGACTTTGCAACCTCAAACAAGGGGGGTCTTTTTCCGCCAGGTTTCCCCCTGTGCTAAAACACCTGGTAAATAGCCCTTTTTCTTTTTTCGGAAGTTTAAATATTCTTCGCGAGGGGGTGAATCCGGGGGGCGGTTACCGGTAAATCAGGTAGGCAGGGCCCGGAACAGGAACAACGCCAACCGGGCGCTGGTCGGCGAGCGGCAACGGAGCGCCCACTCGTACGCCATCCGCCCGCGACGCTCTCATATCCTGGCCGCCGCGATGGCTTATCCTTTCCGACACCGTCGACACCATCGTCAAACGCTCCTTCGGCGCAATCTCCCGTTGCCTTGGGCCAAGAAGACCTCCTGCCTGGTCAGCGGCGCTTTTTCAAACCCAAAATCCGCAGGCAACCGCAACCCCGGAATGTCCGCGCAAAATTTTCGGCGGCTGGCCGTCCCACCCACCCGCCCTCCTCCCTCCCACCCTTAATATACCCGACTTTGCAACCTCAAACAAGGGGGGGTGTTTTTCCGCCGGCTTTCCCCGTAGGATAAAACTGCTGGTAAATGGCGGGTTTTTCTTTTTTGAGAGGTTGAGATTTTTTTCGCGAGGAACAAATTCGGGGGGGCGGTTACCGGTAAATCAGGTGGGCAGGGCCCGGAACAATAGCGACGCCAACTGGGCGCGGGTCAGGGGGCGGGCGGGGCAGAATCGCCGGGGCCCGGTCGAGCAACCGAGGGTTACTCCCGCCTCGTACAGGCCCTCCGCCGCTTGCGCTTGTGCGGGTTCCCATCCGACCAGGTCGGCGAATGCCCCCTGGCCCTGGGGTTCCGGGGCGGGTTGCAAATGATCAAAAGCGGCGACCAGCATACGGGCCGCCTCCGCCCGGGTTACCGCGCCGCCGGGATTGAAGCGGCCTCCGACGACCGACATCACCCCGTTGGTCACCGCCCATTCGGCGGATGTCCGGTACCAGGCCCCCTCGGGCACGTCGGGCAACTCCGCCGGTTCCACTTCTATTCCCGGGAAGTCTTTCCACCACCGGTAGGCCCCGAACAGAAACGCCGCCATATGACGGCGGGTTACCGGCAGGTCGGGGCAGAAACGATCCGCCTCGCATCCCAGGATCAGTCCCCGGCCGGCCACCGTTTCGATGGCCTCCTCGTGCGCGCCCCCGTCCTCGTCGCAGAACCGGCCCGCAAACTCCCCTCGGCAAACCGCCGCCGGAACCGCCGGGAGCGGGCCGGTCAGTTGGTTGCCCTCCAGCCGCATCTCCGTCACGTCCAGACGGAGCACCGCTTCGGGAACCGGGCCGGTCAGCCGGTTGTCCTGCAGGTACAGCCATTCCAAAGCGTCCAGCCCTCCCAGCTCCGGCGGAACGGGGCCGGTAAGCGTATTCCCGGAGAGGCGCAACGCGGTCAACCGGGGCAGGGAACCCAGCTCCGGCGGAACGGGGCCGGACAACATATTCCCGGACAGGTCGATTTCCCCCGCCTGGGACAGGCCGCCCAACCCGGACGGAACGGGCCCGGTCAAATTATTGTTATGCAGCAACAGCGACTGCAGGTCGCCCAAGCCGCCCAGGGAAGCGGGCACGCCGCCCGACAGCCGGTTGTCGTACAGCCACAACTCGGTCAAATCCCCCAAACCGCCCAGGGAATCCGGGATGCCGCCCGACAGGTTATTGCTTCCCAGACGCAAACTGTTCAACTTGGTCAACCGGCCCAGTTCGGGCGGGACGGGGCCGGACAACCGGTTGCGCTCCAACCAGAGCAGGGTCAGGTTGGACAGCCGGCCCAACCGGGAGGGGATGGAACCGGTCAGGCGGTTGTCCCGGATGGACAAGGCCCGCAAACTGCGCAGGTCGCCCAGCTCCTCCGGGATGGTACCGGCGAAGTCGTTTCCGAAGATGGACAAGAACTGCAAATTAACCAGCCGGCCCAGCTCCGCCGGGATGGGGCTCTGCAGGTTGGCCCCCCAAACGAACAGTTCCTCCAGGTTTTCCAGCTCCCCCAGTTGGACGGGCAGGCGGCCCGTGAACTCATTGCCCCCCAAACGCAGGTTCACCAGTCCCGTAAGCCGGCCGATCTCGGGCGGGAGTTCCCCGCCGATTCCGGCCCCCGTGAAAAACAACTGGTCCACCCGCCCCCCGCCCAGCCGCACCCCCGGCCAGTCGGCCAAGTGCGCCGTCTCCCCCCGTCCCCAGGCCCGCAACAAGTGATCAGCGGGCAGGTCGGCGTTGTCCGGGTGGGACAGCCAGTAGTTGCGCATCTCCACCAGCGTCCGGCAGTCGGAGATCAAACCGGCGTTAGCGGCGGCATCGGCGCCTTCGGCCGCATCGGTTACATACGTCCCGTCGGCGCAACCGGCGGCGTCCAACAACCCTTCCCCCGGCTCCGCAGGCTGTCCGGCCCCCGGTCCGGCTCCCAAAGCCAATGCCGCGCAGGCCGCGGCCGCGACCAGGACCGCCGCCCTGCGAAACGGGGCGCGCTGCAACCTATCCACCGCTCAGCGGGGGCAGGAAGTGAACTTCGGCCTGCGGGGGGACCGGCAGGTAATCGGCGTCGTTCATTATTTCCCCGTCGATGGCCACCGCCGTCCCCGAGGACAGACGCTCCCCCAGGCCGGGGAACTGCTCGTCCAACCCGGCGATCAACTCCCGCACGGTGGGGGCCTCTACTTCTATTTCGGTTGCGCCGCCGGTGAAACCGCGCAACCCGGAGGCCAGAAAAACCCGGGCCATGGTCCTAGGCCCCCATTGCCGCAACTGCCCCGGCCTCATCCAGGGCGGCCAGCACCCGGGGCGGGGACATGGGCAGGTCGCGGAACCGGCGGCCGGTGGCGTCGAACACCGCGTTGGCCACCGCGGCCAGCGGGGGGACGATCCCCACCTCCCCCACCCCCCGCACCCCGTACGGATGACGGGGATTGGGGACTTCCACCACCACCGTGTCGATCATCGGCAGGTCGGAAGCCACCGGCATCCGGTAGTCCAAAAAACCGGGGTTTTCCATCTTCCCCGACCGGTCGAAAATGTATTCCTCGTTCAGGGCCCAGCCGATGCCCTGCGCCACCCCGCCCTGCATCTGGCCTTCCACGTAACTGGGATGGATGGCCCGCCCCGCATCCTGGGCGGTGGTGTAGCGGAGCACTTTCACCGCCCCGGTCTCCCGGTCAACTTCCACATCGCACAACTGGGTGGAGTAGGCGGCCCCCGCCCCCCGGGCGTTGAGGGCGGCGCTGGCGGTCACCGGACCGCCGGTGCGGGAGGAGGCCTTGGCCAACTCGGCCAGGGTCAGGGGAGGCTGGGCGCCGGAAACGTGCTGGGCGGAACCGTCCACCCATTCCACCTCTTCGGGCTCGGCCCCCCACATTTTGGCCGCCCGGGAGCGCAGTTCGGCCACCACTTTGCGGCACGCCTCCACCACCGCCATCCCGGTGGCGAACGCCACCCGGCTGCCGCCGGTCATATCCGTGTAACCCACCGATTCGGTGTCGGCCACCGACGGACGGATCAACCCCACGTCGATCCCCAACTCCTCGGCCGCCATCAAAGCCTGGGAGGCCCGCGAGCCGCCGATGTCGGGGCTGCCGGTCATCACCGAGGCGGTGCCGTCTTCGTTGACGTGGACGGTGGCGCTGGAGTCGCCCCCGATGTTGAACCAGAAACCGGTGGCCACCCCCCGGCCCTGGCCGGGTTGCAGGGGGGTCCGGTAGTGGGGGTGGTCTTTGATGGCCTGCAGGGTTTCCCGGCAACCCACCACCCGAATCTTGGGGCCGTAGGTGGACTGGGCCCCTTCGGCCACCGCATTGGCCAGTCGCAGATCGATGGGGTCCATTCCCAGTTCGCGGGCGATTTCGTCCAAAACCGTCTCCGCCGCGAAGGAGGCCATCGGCGCCCCCGGGGCCCGGTAGGCGGCCACTTTCGGGGTGTTGGTCACCACGTCCCAACCCTCCACGCGCACGTTGGGAATCTCGTAGGGGGCGAAGATGCACATTCCGCCCGGGCCGACCGGCGAACCGGGGAAAGCCCCCGCCTCGTAGGCCAGCCAGGCGGTAGCGGCCGTCAGTTTGCCGTCCCTGGCCGCCCCCGCTTTGACCCGGATGCGCGTCCCGGAGGTGGGGCCGGTGGCCGTGAACACTTCCTCGCGGCTCATCACCAGTTTCACGGGCCGTCCCGCCCGTTGCGACAACAGCACCGCCAACGGCTCCAGATAGATGGTGGTCTTGCCGCCGAATCCGCCGCCGATTTCGGCCGGGATCACCTTGATCCGGCTCGGCTCCCATCCGATCACCTTGGCGGTCATGCTCCGCACCGCGAAATGGCCCTGCGAGGAGCACCACACCGTCGACCGTCCGTCTTCGCCGGTGTCGGCCACCACCGCATGCGGCTCGATGTAGCCTTGGTGCACGGCCTTGGTGGTGAACTCGCGTTCCACGACCACCTCCGCCCCGGCGAACCCGGCTTCTGCGTCTCCATGCTCGTAGAAGTAGCGGGAAGCGATGTTGGACGGCTCCTCGGCCGGCGGCTCCGCCCCTTTGGTGAACAGGTCGTCGTGCAACAGGGGGGCGCCGGGGGCCATCGCCTCGTCCACCGTCAACACATGCGGCAACACCTCGTATTCCACCCGGATGGCGGCCGCGGCCGCCGTCGCCTCCCGCCGGGTGACGGCCGCCACCGCCGCCACCGGATGCCCGGCGTACAAAACCTTGTCGCGGGCCAGAACGTTGCGGGACAGGTCCCGGAAATTCACTTCCGCTTCCCCGCCCGACCCGGCCTCCGACTCCAGCTCCGGCAGGTCGGCCCCGGTCAGAACCGCCTTCACCCCGTCCATCTGCTCGGCGGCGGAAACGTCGATGGAAACAATGCGGGCGTGGGCGTGCGGGGAGCGCAAAACGGCCCCGATTAGCATTCCCGGCAGGGCCAAGTCGGCCCCGAACCGGGCCCGTCCGGTCACCTTGTCCAATCCGTCATGGCGCACCGGCCGGGTCCCCACCCACTTGTAACCGTTGGTCGCGGCGGTGGTTGCAGTCACTTGTCCTCCTTGCCCCGTTTTGAACTTTGTCGTTTTGCTTGCTGGTTCGCTGGTCGCTTGGTTGCCCGCTGTTTACCGGCTATTTAATCTAACCGGGGACGTTTTCCCGCATTTCCCGGGCGGCGTCCATAATGGAGCGGACGATTTTGTCGTAGCCGGTGCACCGGCACAGGTTGCCCGCCACCCCGTAGCGCACCTCCTCCTCGGTGGGGTCGGGGTTGCGGTCCAGAAGGGCTTTGGCCGCCATCAAAAACCCGGGGGTGCACACTCCGCACTGCAGGGCCGCCCCCTCTAGGAAAGCGTCCTGCAGGGGATGGAGCCGATGTCCGTCGGCCAGGCCTTCGATGGTGGTGATGGCCGCCCCGTCCGCTTCCGGGGCGGGCGCCAGGCAGGAACAGGTGAGCCGTCCGTTCATTATCACCGAGCAGGCCCCGCAGTCGCCGGTGGAGCACCCCTCTTTGGTTCCGATCAGGCCCAAAGTGTCCCGCAGGGCGTCGAGCAGGGTCTGGTCGGCCCGGCACAGAAACTCCACCGGGTCGCCGTTGATGATGGCCGAGACGGGAATGTTGCTCATGGACGCTCCTTTGCGCGGGCGGCGGCCCGGACGATGGCCCGGCGGGCCAGCACTCCGGCCACCCGCCGCCGGTACCGAACGGTGCCGCGTTTATCGTCGATGGGATCGCAGGCGGCCGCGGCCGCCGCCGCCATGGCCTGCAGGCCCTCCTCCCCGATCGGGCCGCCCGCCAGCCGGTCGGAGGCCTCCGGCACCGGCGCCACGGTGGGGGCCACCGCCCCTAAAAACACTTCCGCCCCGCGGCATC
This sequence comes from Candidatus Spongiisociaceae bacterium, assembly GCA_965243835.1. GTDB lineage: Bacteria > Actinomycetota > Acidimicrobiia > Spongiisociales > Spongiisociaceae. Next base: position 1,135,855 of record OZ251578.1, on the reverse strand, counting down.
CCCCCTCCCCGTCCAGGGAAATGCGGGCCGCCGCCCCCACTACGGCGATGTCCATTTCGGTGCGGGGAATAAATCGCAGATAAGCGTCGGAGGTTCCCGGAGCGGGCCGGTCTATTACCAGCTCCGCCACCAACTCCCCCGCTCCCAAGGATGTTTGACCGGGTCCGGTGACCACTTCCGTTACGGGGACGGTGCGCTCCCCGTCCGGGCCGGCGATCACCGCACGGGCCCCGTTGACAGCCAGGGCAGGAACCGAATCGGCGGCCGGGGAGGCGTTGCACAGGTTCCCTCCCAGGCTGGCCCGGGACTGGATCTGGTCGGAGCCGATGAGGGCGGCCGCCTCCACCAAGCCGGGCAGGTCGGAGGACAGCTCCCGATGTTCGACGAGGGCCGCGGCCGGGGCGGCCGCCCCGATGATCCACGCCCCGTTTTCGGATCGTATATCCGTCAATCGGGGAATGTTTTTCAGATCCACCAGCAGGGACGGCTCGGGCCGCCCCCCGCGCAGTTGCGGAATCAGGTCGGTGGAACCCGCATAGGGACGGGCCTGCGGATCGCCGGACAGCAATCCCACCGCCTCTTCCACCGATGCGGGCGCTGCGTAGTGCATTTGCTTGCTACCTCGTTTTCTGACTTTTTGCTGGAGGCGGCCGGGACCGCGGGCCCCGCCGTACGGGCGCCCCTGGACTTTGATCTGACAATATGACAATATAGCGCCCGGCCCCGACAAGAATAACCCGCCTCCCCCCGGTGCCGTTTACATAAACTCTGAACAATGCGTTTGCTGAGCGATGCGGGACCCGCCGAGGCGGAGTTGCAGACCGGGCTGACGCGGGCCGTCCTCTACGAGGTAGCGGCCGGACGCTCCCCGGAGACGTTGCGCCTCTACCGGCCGGGGCGGGTGGTTGCATTCGGACGGCGGGACGCGGCCTCCCCCGGCTTCCGGCGGGCGGTTGCCGCGGCCCGGGCGGCCGGTTATCAGACCGCGGTGCGGGCGGCGGGGGGACGGGCGGCGGTGTTTCATCCGCAAACCATCGCCTTCGCCTGGGCCCGTCCCGACCCCGACCCGGGCCGGGGCGTGACCGACCGCTACCGGCTGGCGAGCGGGGTCGTCCGGGACGCCTTGGCCTCCCTGGGAGTGGACGCCCGGGTGGGGGAGATAGCCGGGGAGTACTGCCCGGGTGCCTGGTCAGTGAACGCCGGCGGACGGCGCAAACTGATGGGAGTGGGTCAACGCCTGATACCGGGGGCGGCCCACACCGGCGGGGTGATCGTGGTGGACGACGCCGGGGAAATCCGCCGCGTCCTGCAGGCCGTGTATGCGGAGTTGGATATCGAATGGAACCCGGACGCGACCGGAGCGGTGGCGATGTACTCCCCGGTTACCTGGGAAGAAGTGCGAGAAGCAGTGCTGGAACAATGGCGACAGGCGCGGCGAGGGGCGGGGTTGGACGAACTGCAAACAGGCAAATGGAGCGAACGGGAATGGGACACGGCCCGCCGCTTGGCACGCAACGACCAAGAAACCGGGTCTCGAGAGCGGATGGCCAAAACAGGTTGAAACCAACGGACCGAACCTGAACCGGCCGCGAACCCTAAAACCGGAGACGTACGGAACCGGCGCCCTGACCGATGCGGAAGCAACCGGACCAACACATAATGCCGAGGACCGCACCCACGCCGACAGGGCACTCATGATGACAACGAAGCAACGCCGGAACAGCGACGACGGGCGCAACGGAAGGCTGGAATGGACGAACCGGAGACGGGCGGGCGAAGCGAACGGCAATGGAATAAGGCCCGCCGCCCGGCCGACGGCGCCCAAGAAACCCGTTCCAAGAGAGGGCGGCCAACCGACCGGCTGTAGACGATAAAGAGGCGGCCACGCTGGGCAACCCGCCGCGCCCCACAGGAGGTGTATGCACAGTCGAATATCAAAAAGGAACCCGGACGCCACTGGAGCGGCGGCAGGCAAGACGCAAGGCCGGGGTGGAGCGAACCGAAATGGAATACGGCCCACCGCCCCGCTGGCTACAACCAAGAAACCGCGTCCCGGGAACGGGCGGCCAACCGGCCGGCTACGGGCGATGAAATACCTGTTGATCAATGGACCGAACCTGAACCGGCCGCGAACCCGAAAACCGGAGGCAAGCGACGCCGTCTCCCTGGCCGATTTGCAAAACGAGCGGGCCAACGCCCGATACCGAGGATGGCCCACGCCAGCGAGAAATCGTGATGGACAACGCCGGAGGAACCTGGACGCGACCGGAGCGGTAGCGATGTACGCCCCGGTTCCTGGGAAATAGTACGGGAGACGACGATTTAGCAACGGCATCGGACGCGACGGAAGTCTGGATTTGACGAACCGGGGACTGGCGGGTGGAGCAAAAGGGAACGGAAACACGGCACACCGCCCGACCATCGACAAACAAGAAACCCCTTTCCGAGAACGGGTAACCAAAACGGGTCGCTCAACGGACCGAACCTGAACCTGCTCGCAAACCTGAAAACCGGAGGAATACGACGCCAGCACCCTTGCCAAAGCCCGGACGCGACCGGAACGGTGACCACACATACCCGGTTTCCCGGGAAGCACGGAAGACGACGCTGTAGCAGTGAGGGGCGGGCGCGGCGCAGGGTTGGACGAACCGGAGACGGGCGGGTGGAGCGAACCGGAGATGGGACAGGGCTGCTACTTGGCCTGCTGGAACCGAGAAACCGGGTCCCGGGAGCGGGCGGACAGGCGGTAGTCTGTGGGCGATGAAATACCTGTTGCTCAACGGGCCGAACCTGAACCTGCTGGGAACCCGGGAACCGGAAGTGTACGGCTCCGACACCCTGGCGGATGTGGAAGACAAATGCCGGGCCTGGGCCGGAGAGTCGGGCGGCGCATTACAGGTCTTCCAGTCCAACCACGAAGGGGAGCTGATAGAAGCCGTGCACGCCGCCCGGGGAACGGCGGACGGAATCGTGTTCAACCCGGGGGCGTTCACCCACACCAGCTACGCCCTGCATGATGCGATAGTTGCGGCGGAGGTCCCCACCGTGGAAATCCACATTTCCGATGTGGAGGCCCGGGAGCCCTGGCGGCGCGAGTCCCGCATCGGTCCGGCCTGCGTGCGCCGCATTTTCGGGCGGGGCGTAGAAGGTTACAAGTGGGCCATCCGCCATCTCCACTACCGGGCGGCGCACCCGCCTGCTACCCGTTCCTACGGGGAAGACGCGAACAACCCGGATACTATGGGCGATCTGCGCATCCCCGACCCGTCCCGGGGCGACGGCCCTTATCCCCTGGCGGTCTTGTTCCATGGCGGCGGATGGCGACGGACCTACGCCCGGGACCAAATGGACGGGATAGCCGCGGACCTGGCCCGGCGGGGAACGGCGACCTGGAATGTGGAATACCGCCGCCTGCCGCCGGTGGGGGGATGGCGGGATATGTTGGCCGACGGAGCGGCGGCGGTGGATTACCTGCGGGAGTTGGCGGACGAGTTTCCCCTGGATTTGGAGCGGGTGACGGCGGTCGGGCATTCGGCGGGCGGACATGTGGCGTTTTTTGCGGCCCGCGAGGCGCAAGTCAGGCCCGCCCGGTTCGTCGCCTTGGCGTCCATGCTGGACTTGGAACTGTCGTCCCGCTCGCACTTGGCGGAGCTGGTGGATAACTTGCTGGGAGGCGAGCGGAATTACTTGAACCCACTAAACCCGGTACGACAAGTCCCGCTGGGAATCCCCACTTGGGCGGTGCACGGAACGGCGGACGAATCGGTGGATATTGCGCAGAGCCGCAACTACGTGCGGGCCGCGCAGGCGGCGGGCGAGACGGCGGAGCTGTTGGAAATACCCGGCGCCGGACACGCCGATTTCCTGGAACCGAGCTCGGAGGCCTGGGCCGAAGCCGCCCGGATAATCACCGAACTCGCGTAAAACCGGATGGGCAGGCGACGGGTCGGAAAATCGAGCGACGGCGACCCGGAACCGGTACCGGCGCGGGTGGGGTAAATAGTCAGCGGAAATTTGGGATGACAAGGTGGTAGCAACCGCCCGTCCCGGACCGCCGACCATCGCCACCGGGAGCGTTGCGCCATTGCCTTTCAGTCATTCGGTGGGCACGTGATATCCGAATAGCGGAATCGGTGGGAGAAGATAGGGTTTACGGGGAGGAGCCATCGCGGGCGGGGGTTTGGCCGGCCGCGACGGGCGGAGCGGCGGGGGCGGCCCGGCGCGGGGACGGGTTTGCCAGCTGTTGCCAATTTTCACCAACTACCGGTTGTACTCCTGAAACTCCCGATGGCGGGGCCCGCCGTCGTACCAATCCCGCAAGTGGTGCAATAAGGTGAACGGGGGCCTCGCGCCGCACGCACCCCTTGTCACGCACCGCGGCGGCCAGCCGTTACGCACCGTGCCCAACCGCTGGTTGCGTCCCAGCCACAACACTCGCCCTTTGCCCCTGAAGATGACCTCGCACGCGAAAGCATCAGGCGACAGGTTGTCCGGAACCGGCCCGGTTCCCAAATTTCACAAGACCCATCCGGACGGGAACCTTCTATCACCCCCAAGTCGACTACGCCCAACTCGGCTTCGGCGGGGATGTGCTGGACGTATCCGGACGGGAACCTTCTATCACCCCCAAGTCGACTGCTACCGCCGGTTGCGCAACGGGCCTTACCGGAGTCGCCCTCACGACCGGACAGGAACTCACGCCGATTCCTGAAACCGAACTCGTAGGCCTGGGATCGAAACCGCCCGAATTATCACCCGTGCCGGACAACCGGGGCGGAGCGGATTCCCCTGGTTCGTGTCGGGAGTGGAGTTCTTGGCGATGGTCGGAACTTCTTTCTTCCCCACCTACCCGGCAGGGAAACCGAGGGGGCGGAACACGCATCCCCCCGCGTTCGTTTACCCGGTCTGGGATGTTCCGTTGCCGCCCCCCGTTATCCAGTCTGTGTTGACCTATTAAGGGCCCGCCCGGCCGTTAACGCATCTGGGAGTGTTCGGTGAATACACCTCTGTTATCAGCGAGACGGGGAAGGACGTCGTCTACAAACATTTCGTTCCGCCGACCTACCGGGAAATCCACCACCCAGCGGCGACGGAAGGTTTGATGGAAGAAACCCGCCGTGAATTCCCTTTATATATTCAGAGAGCCGCAAAAGCGGCCTGACCGAAAGGAAATTAGATAGATATGACCGACACGACTACGCAACCTACGCGGCCTGGAGATTGGCATCCCCGCGCCTGGCGGGACTTCCTCAACGGCGAGTTCCTGACCCGCGCTACCAACCGGGCGCGACCCCCGATGAAACCCCACCGCAACTCCCAGACCGGGCGTTGGAGCGGCGTAGGGGAGTGCTTCGCGGACTTGACCGCGCATCTGATGGTGGTCGCGAACGGGGAGTGGGTGGACGAGCGGGGCCTCGCCGGGCGGGTGATTGACACCGCCGGGTATCACGACACCAGAGAGGAATCCGCCCGGTTCTGCGAGGCGGTGGAGGCCTACTGGGATTGGTGGGCGGGCCGCCGTCCCACCCCGACCGGGGAGATAGTCGCAGGTGTGGCGGACCGGGAGCCGGACCATTCTTGGCAACCCGTAGCCTCAGATGATATGCACGCTACTTATCGGTGTATCACTTGCTGGAAGGAACTCACTCTCCCTCGCGGGGAAAGTATCTACGACCCCGTGTATGAGGAACTATCCGGCAAGTGCTACTTCGACGATGCGACTACGGTCGCTTTCTTCGAAACCCGCAAGGAAGAACTAGCGGGACAATAACCAACCTGGTTTGTCTGCTAACCTGCGGGCGGGCCGCTCAACGAAAGGGAACACAACCTATGAAACCAAGAACCCTGACCGCCATCCTGCTGGCCGCCTTCACCCTGGCGACCGGCGGGGCGATAATCGCCAACGCGACCTGGCGGGTGAGAGGTACGTCCATTGGCGTTCCGTCCGAGAACGCACACCCACAACCACAACCACGGCCGCTACGACTACCTTGCCGCCGACCACAACTACTACTAGGCCACCGACAATCACCATCCCCCGCGAACCGATTGCGGGAGTGCCGATTGAAGAAAGAGACCTGATTATCCACTGGTTCTTCTACCAGGGAACGAACGATGAAGACGACCAGTCTGTACTGGCGGTGTATGTAGCCGACCCGGATGGTCCCATCCCGTTGGACCCGTTGAAAGGCCCTTCGTGGAGCGTGGGATACACTCGGAGTGTGTTCACCACTGATGGGTCGGGTGATAGTCCCAGACCGGGGGTTTCAGCGTTGGATTGTATGGAAGCTCCCGGACCACCCAGGCGGCTTTCCCGGTACGAGCGGATGTGTATTCTTGGACGAATTTCCAAACAGCGGAATACCAGGTCAAGACTTCTACCAACCGGATGACCGGCGAAGAAGAACCGCATCACCGGTTCCGTAGCGTTACTTTCCAGCAGGTGGAACCGCCGGGGCAGGATTGTATCAACGCGTGGAGGCTTCCCATCGGGACCGGAACTCGGTACGGGCAGGGTGTGTATGCGAGACCGGAATGCCATCCGGCGGAGTGGGCGGAATGGTGGGGTAAAAGAGAAACCCTTCCCTAACGGGAAGCTCAACGAAAGGAAACGCAACTATGAAACCGGCTAACGCGACTATCAAAGGCTGGGACCTCAGCGGTGTGGAGTTCGACATTCAAGTCGCACTAGGCCGTCGGTGGCGGGAAAGTAAAGGGGGATTATGGGGAAGGGCCGGCGCGGGCGGGGGGTTTGGCTGGCCGCGATGGGCGGGGCGGCGGGGGCGGTCCGGCGCGGGGGCGGGTTTGCCATCTGTTTCCAATTTTTACCAACTCCCGGTTGTGCTCCTGCAACTCCCGATGGTGGGGCCCGCACAGGGACACCAGGTTGTCAATATCGGTGGGGCCGCCGTCGTACCAATCCCGCAGGTGGTGCAACTCGGTGCGGTGAACGGGGGCGTCGCACCGCACGCATCCCTTATCACGCACCGCGGCGGCCAATCTTTGCGCACCGTTGCCCAGTCGCTGGTTGCGTCCCAGCCATAACACTCGCCCTTTGCCGCCGAAGATGATCCCGCACACGAAGTCGTCGGGCGACAGGTTCTCCAAAACAGACGGCGGGACGGGTCCGGCGCCCAGTATTTCACATGTCCCGTCCGGGCGGGAGCCGTCTATCATGCCCGCGTCGGCTACCACCACCAGTTGCGTAACCGTCTTGCCCGGTTCGCCCCCGGCGTCGGGCAGGGGCTCCAAGGTGTGGGCGCGGCGGCCGGTGAGCAGTTCCACGAGGGCGTCCGCCCGCCTTTGCGCGCCAGTGCGCACATCATCGGAGTGGATATCCCCGCCGGAGTCCTCCCGCCGCAACTGGTCGGTGCGTTTGTCCAGGGCTTGCCGCACCTGCCCGAAAGTGATGTAGTCCATCTCGGCGCGCAGGATTCCCATTTCCGAATCTTCGCTCCAGAACAGGTTGGCCGCGCGGCGCCGCCGTTGCCGCCGGAGCAGTTCCTCGCCCCGGTCCGGACTGTGGGAGTTGGACCACCGGCGGGATTGCCTGCGGAAATCGTCCGGGTTGGAGGCAGCCGCCTCGGCCAGAAGCCCCTTGTTCCGATCCACTTGCCGGGCTCCGCATTCTTGGGCCGCCGAGGCCAGTGCGGCGGCGTTTGACAAGGTGATCTCCCCCGCCTCCAGCTTGGCCCGCGTGTTGGGCATCTCCTCCAACTTGCGGGCCACCTGCGACAACTGCTTGGCCTGATGATTGGTAACCCCCAACTGGTCCCGAAGCACCTCCCCGGCCCCGGCGCCCCCGTCGGTGCGGCTGAGCCGGCCGGCCAAGTCGCATTTCAAGGACGCCACCTGCGCCTCCGCCCGTCGCACCGCTTCCGCCACTTGCCCCAGCTGGGAGCGGGACAAGTCCGAACCCACCTGTCGGCGCAACCCGGCCACGGCCGCGGCGATGGCGGTTTCGAACCGCCCGCAGGTTTGCTCCAGCGTTGCGGCGGGGGTGTGCGGGTTGTGTTGCATGGTGTTCACCTTAGGAGGGGGGTGTGACATTTTTACCCCTTGTATAGCGTATAACTGAATTGGCAGGGTATTTATTCCCATATTCTAGATTATTTTAAAAAGGTTGTCAAATCAGGCGGAGCCCCATCGGGAGCGGGGGGTCAACGAAAGACCGGGGCGCGCGGAGGGCGGTCAGCCGGCCCGGCGGCGATCCCGCGCCGGCGACCGGGCGGAGGCGACTTGGCGACAGGCGGCCAGCAACGGGGCGTAGACCGCATCCGACCACAAGCGGTGGCCGTCGGCGTTGGGATGAAACAGGTCGGGGCCGAACAATCCGGGGTCGGCCCGGAACGCCTGGCTGACCCCGTCCCACATGGACAACGTCGTAGCTTTGGGGTGAACGCGCTCCATTCGCTGGTGGGCCCGGTTTCCCCGCCGGGAACGCCAGGTGAGAAAAGCGGCCAGCGGTTGCGGGGCCCGGGGGATGGAGCCCAAATCCCCGATCCCCATAAAAATCACCCGTTGCGCGGCCCCGGACAGCCCCTCCGCCACTTCCGCCAAACGACTCTGGATGAGGCGGGCGGGGACTCCCCGCAGCAGGTCGTTGGCCCCGCCCGACACCACCGCAATGTCCGGGGACATCTCCAATGCGGCGGGCAACTGCCGGTCGCGCACCTCCCGCACCCGGGCTCCGCCCCGGGCCAGCACCCGCAGGTCGATCCGGTATCGGTAGGGCAACCGATGAACGGCCTGCCGCAACCACATATCAGCCGGACGGAGCAGACCGGCCCCGGTCAGCACGCTGTCACCCAAGGCGACGATGCGGACGGGGGAGCCGTCCGGATGGCCGAACACGCCGGAACATTCCAGGTCCGGCGAGTGGGGAAGACGGCGGTGCCCGGCGTAGTAACCCTGGGCGACCAAACCGCCCACCCCGACGGCGCCCGCCCCGGCCGCCACCCGGACCGCCCGTCGCAAGACGCGACCAACGGTGGAATAAGATTTCATAGAGTAAATTTTACCCGCCGGTTCAGGCGTCAATATCCGGGAGGGGTCGCCGACCTTTGGCGGCTTCCAACAAGAGGCTGTCCCAGGCCGCTACCAGCGAGTTGTAGGCCACCGCATCCTCGGTGCGTCCGGCGGCGTTGGCCACCTCATACAACAGATACGCCAAATGGCGGGCGTAATCCCCAAAACCACCCGCCCTCCCCAACAACTCCCCCGCCCTCACTTCCGACACATCCAGGCGCGCCACTAAATGTTGGGTCAACTCCCAAACGGTCAGTCGCCGGTCCTCGGCCGGGTCCCACTCCGGATCCAACTCCTCCCGGGTAATCAACCGAACCGAGCCGCCCTTGGATTCGGCCACGCCCGCCTCCACCACCCCCGCCACCGAGGTGTTCATGGCCTTGGAAAGTGTCTCCGCGGCCCCGAACGGGCCCGGCTCAAAACCAAACTGGCGGTACCAGGTGAGGGCGAACCGGCTGTCGGCGTCCAACTCGGTCTCCTCCTCGGACAAGATTTCTTCCAACACCTCGTTGATGAGGGCCAAGGCGGTGCGCACCCGCAACGTGTCCCCGTTGGCCTCCACCACCCTCTTGTAACGGGAGAACACCCGCATCCCCGGCCCGATCGCCGACTGCGCCATATCCACCGGCGGAATAGCCTGCTCCTGTAGTAGGCCGACAGCCTCCGGCAACTCCTCCCGCAAAGCCTCCATAAACCCACCCCGCGTCTCCAACAGCGCGTCCTCCGGCCGAGGCCGACAAGCCAACATCACCGATGAGGCCAACGCCGACTTTCCCATAGACACCATCCGATTTCCCATTTCAGTCCGTATCGGCCAAGTAGCGGTAATCTCCAACCCGGCATCCACCAAACTTTGAAGAAAAGTTTCCCAACCTGTAGAGGTTACATTCCCTTCTTTTGTTTCCTGTTGTTTGAATGCGTAAAATATTGATGCTGGAAAATCGGAATGCTGATTTTGGGCTATCCTCTCCATGACTTTTAACATTCCCGACTCAAAATGATATTTTGCCGCTTCCTTAGAACCTGCCCGCCAGGGATTAGCTACCAACTCCTCACGCTTTGGCGTTAACAATGTGGCACACTCATCCGGCCAAGTATTCGATAAATTACGGCACATCCAAGTATAGTAAAAATCAGATATATCCGCATATTGAATATTATCATAATAAGGCGGATCAGTACACACTACCGAGCACTCTACTTCCTTTAGTCTGGCTACTGCATCCCTTTGTACTACCTCCCCAAATCCCGAGCTAGGCAAATGAGCAACTGCCCTCTCCACCCACTTAACCTGACCTGACCAATTTCCTGTGGAAAAAGAAAACGGGTTAGCTTCTGCATAATCCCATATCATAGCTATCGCCTGTCGACCGAATGTATTTCGAATTTTTTCTCCGCTATTGTGCCAACTACAAAGACTTGACCAATAATCAGCACATTTATTAACTACGAACGCCAAATATGTAATCAACGCATCTGTATATGCCATAACACCTGTCCCTCCATCACGCAACCGTATCTTGTCATCAGCCAACCCCACATTATGAGCATCCCTCTCAATTATCTCTCGCACTTCAAACAACAAATCAGAAAACGTGGTTACCGCGACTAACTGACGACTGTTAAACAAATCTCCCCACTCTGTCATTCCATACAGTGGAACATTCACAGCAGCTTTACCTAGTAATATACCTTTAGGTTTCCAACTCGGTTCAGGCACATCCTGCAACTCAGGAGGAGACACATAACCACGCCCCTTACTCTCCTCAACCACAGCACCTATACAAACCTCCCTTATCTTACCCTTCTGGCCGTGCTCCCTTACATATCCTAAATCAAATGATGCCCCAGTAGCAACGCAAACCCCTCCCCCTCTGCTGATTGTACCGTCACCCGGAGTACCGCCCTCTCTAACTTTATACGAAACGATCTGCGTATCACGATCCACTATCGGCTCTACCCACACCACTGGCTTACCTGGCTTGTTGCGCAAAATCCCGGATTTCAGTAGAGGAACATGACCTTTCCAGGACGGGTCAGGAGACTGGACGGTCCTGGCCCATAGCCAGGCAATTACTGTTTTCCCATCCGCCTGCGGATATAGATGACCGATTCGTTCCCAAGCCTGCTCCCGCATCCACTTCCCGTAATATCGAATATCTTCGGCTAATCCTTGTGCTCCCTGCCAGGTTTTCAAATCCCGATTCGGCCCGGCTTCGGGATTGACCGGAGGCCGCCCGGTGAAGCGAGGCGGGATTTCCACCATCGCTTTGGCGATCAGGACCGGGACTGGGTTCAGGTCTCCCCCGTACGCGGAAAGCCCGAGGCGTTGCGCCTCGAGCGGTATCGTCCCTCCCCCGCAAAACGGATCTAAAACCTTGATTTTTCTCAGATTTCTGCTAACATTCTTTGTGTTGTGTTGTGTTGTGTTGTGTTGTGTTGTGTTGTGTTGTGTTGTGTTGTGTTGTGTTGTGTTGTGTTGTGTTGTGTTGAGGTGAGGTGAGGTGATGCTCTTATGGATTTCCCTACGGGCTTCGTCCAACACATCCTGATTGTTGCTGCTCTCCCACTTGATGAGTCGCTCCAGAATATCGAACAATCGTTTACGCTCCAGTTTCTGATCCTCCACCGTCGGGAAATCATCCGGGCGCGAGGACGGGTCGTCCACCAGCGACGACCAAAGCACGGCCCGTGCCGCCGCCAGCGGGCGACGAGCCCACCACAGGTGCAACGTAGACGGATGACCGTGCCGGATGGACTTCTCCCGGGCCGACTCGCGGCTGATGGCCTCCAGCGGCAGTGCTACCTCTATGAGTTTGCGTTTCACCATCCGGGCAACCCTACCTGCCCGGAAATGACCGGGAGCGTGCCGGACTCGGTTGCTAAATGGGTCATTGCGATGTCGTGGCCGGCGACGGGGATACGCTCCATCACCATCTGGTCGGTCGTCACCCCTACCAGGGCGGCCCCGGAATCAATACGGGGCAACAGCCCATCGTAGTAACCGGCTCCCCGGCCTAAACGGTTTCCGGTTCGGTCGAACACCAAGCCGGGAACCAGAACCACCCCCACCTGGCCGGGGTCCACCGGCGGAGACCCGGCGGCCGGTTGCGCGAAGCCGTAGCGGTGTGTTTCCAGCGGACCGTCCGCCGCATGCAGGGTGAGCGGGCCTGCGGGCGGGGTGCGGGTGAGGGCCAAGGGGCGGTCGGTGCGCCGGGGCAGACCGGACAGGTCCACTTCGTCGGGCATCGCGCAGTAGGAAACCACCCATCCGGGGGGCGCAACAGGCAACCAATCAGCCAGATGCCCCACCACCCGCTCCGATGTTTCCGCCGGGAGGACCGGGGGGCGGACGGAGCGGGCCCAGCGGCGCCATTCCCCTTTGGAAGCGTCGGGGGCGGGGGGCGGGAGGCGGCTCACAAGGCGGCCCGCAACGGCCTGATAAGATTGCCCTTCTGACCGGGGGCGATGTCGGAAAACCCCAGCCAGTCGGCCATTGTCCGCAACTCGGCGGCCAAGGCGCGGGCCGTCGCCCGGCGCCCGGTTTCCGCCTCGGCGTAGGCGGCCGGTACGCGCAAAATCTCCGCCGGTCGGTCGGCTTTGACATCCGCCCGCCCCGCCAGCCGTCCGTCCAGCAGAAACGGCAACACGTAATAGCCGAACACCCGCTTGGGACGGGGCGTGTAAATCTCAATCCGGTAGCGGAACCCGAACATCCGCTCGGTGCGGGCCCGGTCCCACACCAAGGGATCGAAGGGGGCGAGCAGGGCCGTGCCCCGGCGGGTGCGGGGAACGGACAGGCCGGGGAGGGCGTAGGCGGGTTTCCCCCAACCGGCCACTTCCGCTTCCCGCAGTTTCCCCTGCCGGACCAGGGTATGAACGGCTTGCCCGGCGGCGGCTTTGCGCATCCGGAAATAGTCGGCCAAGTCATCGGAGGTCCCCACCCCCAAGGCGGCGGCCGCCTCCAGAATCATCATCCGGTCGGCCTGCGCCGGGTCGGGCGGCGGCTGTTGAAACACTTCAGGGGGGATGATCCGCTCCGTCAGGTCGTACCAGCGGTGAAAGTTAACCCGTTTCGCCACCGAAACCTCCCCGGCGCCGAACAGCCATTCCAACGCCAGGCGGGTTGCTCCGTATCCTTTCCACCACCCGGCGGGACGGGCCTCCCCCTCCCCTATCTCCCGGGCGGGAACCGGGCCCAGGCGGGCCACCCGCCCCAACACTTCATCGATGAAATCGGGGGAGGCGAGGGCCATCTCCCGCACTGGACGCCACGGGTGGTTGCGCATCGCCTCCATGCGGGGGCGCAACATCGGGTAGAAAGCGACCGGGGCGTAGGAACGTTCGTGGCACCAGTATTCGAACATCGCCCCCTCTTCGTAGATCCAGCGGTCCAGGGCGGCCCGGTCGTAGGGGCCGAGGCGGGAGAACACCGGCAGGTAATGAGCCCGGGCGACAGTGTTCACCGAATCGATCTGCAGGAGCCGGATGCGGCGGATCACCCGCCGGAAATGCCGGGCGTCCACCCGGCCCGTTGCCCGCCCGTCGGCGAAACCCTGGGCGGCCAGGAAAGCCCGCACCGCGGCTTCGTTGTCCATACGTATCGGTTGTCGTCCGTTCGGCATAGGGCCTCCGGTTGCTGCCGTCCCTCTCCCATTATCCCCTTTTATCTTGAAAGGTATGCCGCCGGGCTCCCATGAAACAAGCCCCATTTGAAGTACTGCCGGCCTCCCCCGGCGAACTGGAACGAGGCCGTAGCCGGGTTGGAGTCAGGTTGCGTCGGACAGGAGCGGCAAGATCGCAACCGGGGCGGCCCAAGGGCCGGCGACTGGGAATGCCAACGGACGGAACCAAACGGGGCGAACCCCGATTCTGCCGGCAGCGAACCCGGAATTCATGGACCGACAGGACAACCGCGAACCCGATCCCGCCCCCGCGCCCGTGAAACAAGCCCTCCCCGCATTTAAGTGCCGCCACCGTCGAAACTCCCCAACCCGACAGGCTGGGCGAGGCCGTAGCAGGAGCGGCCCGGGGGCTGGCGACAGGGGTGCGGTTAGCGAAATCGAACAAGATGGGGAGCACCGGTTCCGCTGACCCGCAAACGTTCCGCCAATCGGCATCCGCCACCAAATCCCGCCCGGTTGCCACCATCAAACAACGGCCCGCGACACCGGGGCCCCTCCCATTACCGGCGCCCCTTCCCCACCATCCCCTTCATCCTGAAATACAGGTCGCCCAACACCCATGAAACAAGCCCCGTATGAACTGTTGCCGGCCACAGCCGAATACTTACCGCTTGGCCCGCACCGACGGGGACGGACGAGGCCGTCGCGGGGCCGGGGGCCGGGTTGCGACGGACAGGGAGAGCAGGCGATGGCTGCCATACCCGCCTACCGGCATCTGGCCGGAGCGGGCGAGGCCATAGCCCGGGGCGACCCCGGGACGGCTTCGGAGGCGCAACGGGTGGAACCGAAGGGTCCGCCCCGACTGCCCCATCAAAAAACGGATCATGACACCAGGGCCCCTCCCATTACCGGCGGCTCTTCCCCACCATCCCCTTCATCCTGAAAGGCAGGTCGCCCACCGCCCTTTGAAACAAGCCCCCCAGCATTTAAGCTTCACCGGCCCCATAGTGAACTGGGCGATACCCCAACCGGAACCCTCCGGAGGCAACGACGGGGGCGCGGCAGGTGAAATCAAAGGAGGGCGCGGCGCGCCGGTTCGGGCGTTGATTGAACCCGCAGACGCTCCACCAGCCGGGCGTCTGCGATACCAATCCCGTCCCGGTTGCCGCCTGCTAACAACGGCCCGCGACGCTGGGGCCCCACCTATAACGGACGACCCCTTTTCCGCCATCCCCTTTATCCTGAAGGTATGCCGCCCGATGTCCGTAAAACAAGCCCGATATGAAAGTGTTGCTGGCCGCCGCCGAATGTTCCCCGCTGGCCCGCACCGGCGGGCTGGGCGAGGCCATGGCCGGGTTGGGGGCCGAGTTGCGCCGGGCGGGGGTGGAGGCGACGGCGGTCATCCCCGCCTACCGGCATCTGGCCGGGCTGGGCGAGGTCGTAACCGGGGCGGCTCCGGGGCCGGCGTCGGGGGTGCGGCGGGTGGAACCGGAGGGGGCGGGGGCGCCGGTTCTGTTGGTGGAGGACCCGGAATTCTCGGACCGACCGGGCATTTACGGGCCCGATCCCGGCTCCGGCGACGATGACCAGTGGCGGCGGTTCGGGCGGTTCTCGGCGGCGGTGCGGGAGCTGGCCGCCAGCTACGACATCCTGCATCTGCACGACGGGCACACCGGCCCGGCCGCCCTCTCCGCCCCGGTTCCCACCGTGTTCACCATCCACAACGCCGCCTACTCCATCCTGGGGCCGTTGCGGGAAACCGCCGACTTGGTGGGGGCGACGGCGGCGGAACGGGCGCCGGGGGGCGCACTTGAATGGTTCGGTCGGGCCAATTTCATGAAAGCGGGAGCGGCGGAGGCGGGGGCGATTACCACGGTCAGCCCCGCATTCGCCCGCGACTTGCTGACCGACCCGGAAGTTTCGGGAGGTCTGAACGGGGTGCTGGCGGCGCGTTCCTCGCCGGTGACGGGCATCCTCAACGGAATCGACGCCGACTCCTGGGATCCCCGCACCGACCCGGCGTTGCCCGCTCCGTTTTCCAAAGGTCGCCCGGCGGGGCGGGCGGCGGCGCGGCGGGCAACGCTGGACCGGGCGGGATTGGAGGATGGGGAGATGCTGTTGGGGGCGGTGACCCGAATGACCGGACAGAAAGGCATGGACCTGCTGGACCCGGTTATCGACGGGCTGGCGGCGGAGGGATTGCGGTTCCTGTTCGTAGGCGGGGGGGATTTGGAGGGGATGGCGGACGGGTGGGCGGAGCGCTGTCCGGGGAGGGTGCGGCGCCTGCCCTACGAGGAGGGGCTGGCCCGTCTGACGTGCGCCGGAGCGGACGCTTACCTGATGCCCTCCCGCTTTGAACCGTGCGGGCTGGGGCAGATGTACGCCATGCGCTACGGGGCGCCCCCGATAGCGCGACTGACCGGCGGGCTGGCGGACACGGTGCTGGATTTGGACGAACATCCGGAGCGGGCCACCGGATTCGGGTTCCGGTCGTTGCGCCCGGAAAGCCTGGCTAAAACCATCCGCCGCGCCCGCCGGGTTTTCACACGCCACCGCGCCGACTGGCGCCGCCTGCAACGCAACGGCATGTCCGCCGACTTCTCCTGGGCGGCCCCCGCCGCCGCCTACGCCGCCCTCTACCGGGACCTCGCCCGCGACCGCTAGGCAACCACCCCCGGATTACGCCGGGAAAATCCCTGGACAGGGTTTGTCACACCCCCTTGTTACCTTGCCCCATATAAGCAGGTGACACCTCCAAAGCCCACCGGGCTCCGGGGAATCCCCACGACGAAAGGGACGAATAATAGGTACGGATAGCGGCCGCGGCGGGCAAAACCAAACCGGCGGAGGAAAAACAGGAAAGCGGCACCGACGACAAGACGCCGCAACAACAACCGAAAGGACAAACCCAATGATGCAACAGATTAGACCAGCGGCCGCCGCCCTTTTGGCTGTCGCTTTGACAGCTGCCGCCTGCGGCGGTTCGCCGGAAAACTTTCTGTCTCCGACGGATGCCCCAGCGGCCACCGAATCTCCGACCACGGCGGCTCCGGCTACGACGGCCGTCCCGACGATTACGGTAGTTGCGCAACCGGTTACGGCGGAGATGCTAAACGGGGAGCGGTGCGGTAACTGGACCGACTTCGGAACCGTCGCCGCCCTCCGGGAAGTGGTGGCAGAAGCCGCCGTTGCCGGTTTTGAATGGCGGGCAACCCGCGACCTGAACCTGGACGGCTACCCATGCGAAGACCAGCTCGGCGCCGGTTACATTTCCGCCGTTGCGCCCGCCGCCACCGACGAAGAACCGGAGGTTTCGACCGCCACCGAGGTCCCGCCGGCCACAACAACGACCGCCGCCCCAACCACGACCACGGCGGCGCCCACGACGACCGAGCCGCCGACGCCGCGATTGGAATCGGGGGTTTATGAGGTGGGCGTGGACATAGAACCTGGCCTGCTTCGGTTTCAATCGTTCGACAGTTGCTATTGGGAAAGACTGTCGGGGTTCGGCGGAAGCTTCGATGAGATAATCACCAACGGCAACCACCACTACGGAGTGGTTGAGATTTTGGAATCTGATGCCGGGTTCTCAATATCGTCCTGCGACGCCCTGGTTGGCGGATTGGATAGTCCCGTAGCTACCAGCGAAGACTTGTCCTGGTTTATGCCGGGGTCTTATATTTTCGAGGTCGGAGACGACAGTTTGGTGCCCGGTCGGTACAAATTGTCGGGGTCTTGTTACTGGGCTCGCCTCGCGGGGTTCAGCGGCGATTTCGACGATCTGATAGCCAACAACAACGTGGACGGCGACTTCATAGTCGATATTCAGCCCTCGGACGCGGGGTTTGAGCTGGTCTGCCGATAACAAAGAGACGGCTGGAAGCCGCCCGGCGGAGCAACCCCTCCACTGGGCGGCCCGGCCAGCCGAAAGGAGAACCAAGATGAAGAACGTCAAAATGGACGAGAACGGAGAGGCCCGTTGTTGGAACTGCGGAGGGAAGTCCTTCCGGCAGAAGCGCACCTTCCGGTCCAAGGTGGCCGTCGGGGTGGGGGCGCTACTGACTAAGAAGAAGTTGCAGTGCAACCAGTGCGGCAAGTACAACGACGTCGGATAACCCACCTGTTCGGTGGAGCAACCAGTTTTTTGCGGGGCGGACGGCAGTCGGGGCACAGCCATCCCGCCCCTCCCGGCCAAAAGCGGGGCGTCTACCTTCCGGGGATGCCCCGCCCCGGCCAGCATACAAACCCGACGGGAAAGAGAAGGAGATTACGACTATGACATCAGATTGCTACGTCCCTACGGAGAAGAAGCCGTCGGGTGGAAAGAGTATTCCAACTGGCGGATAATCGGGAAATGCATCAAAACGGTTTGGAATGGGAGCAGGTTCGTGGTTGAGGGTGTGGAGGGCAGACCGTGGTTCGACGGGTCGGCGGATCCTTTGGACTGAGGATAATCGGGAAACCGCAGCTTCCGTCAGACGGTGCGTTGCTCGGCGGCTTGTATGGTGTTGCGCATCAGCATGGCCACCGTCATCGGGCCCACTCCGCCCGGGACGGGGGTCAGGGCGGACGCCGCTCCGGAGACCGACTCGTAATCCACATCGCCCACCAGGCGGCCGTCGGCGGTGCGGTTGATGCCCACGTCCACAACCACCGCCCCCGGGCGGACGTAATCTCCGGTGATCATTCCCGGCGATCCGACCGCCGCCACCACGATGTCCGCCCGCCGGGTCACCGCCGCCAAATCCCGGGTGCGGGAATGGGCGATGGTTACCGTGGCGTCCGTCCCCCGGGCCGCCAGCAGCAAAGCCAGTGGCCGGCCCACCAGAAACGACCGCCCCACCACGACGACTTCCGCCCCCCGCACCGGAATGTCGTAGAAATCCAGGATGCGCAGGCACCCGGCCGGGGTGCACGGAACCAGTCCGGGACGGTCCGTCACGATCATCCCCAGGTTGGCCGGATGCAATCCGTCGGCGTCCTTGGCCGGGTCGATCCGCATCGCCGCCGCTTCCCCGTCCAAGCCGCCGGGCAGGGGCAGTTGCAGCAAAATCCCATCCACCTCCGGATCGGAGTTCAGGGAACTTATCAAACCCGTCACCTCGTCCTGCGCGACATCGGCGGGCAGTTCGCTATGGACGGAGGCGATCCCCACTTCCCCCGCCCGCCGCCGTTTGGACCGGACATAGGAGCGGGAAGCCGGGTCGTCACCCACCAGGATGGTGGCCAAGGCGGGACGGCGGCCCAAGGCGCCAGCCCGCTCCCGGACCTCGTCCAGGATCGCCGCCGCCACGCGTTTGCCGTCCAACAGGGTCGCCGTCATCAGGGGGTCATCCTATCCCCGGAGGGTTTCTTCAGTGCCGGAACCGGCGCCGGTCGGTGAACAGCATGGCCAACCCCAACCGGTCGGCCCGCTCGATCACCGCCCGGTCGTTTATGGAACCGCCCGGTTGCGCCACCACCGCCGCCCCGGCCGCGGCCGCCTCCTCCACCCCGTCCGGGAACGGAAAAAAGCCGTCGGAGGCGCAAGCCCCGCCCCCCGCCCGGCCCGCCGCCCGCTCCGCCGCCAACCGGGCCGCCCCCACCCGGTCCGGCTGCCCAGCCCCGATTCCCCAAGCCACGCCGCCCGCCGCCAGCACCACCGCGTTGGAGGAAACGGCCCCGCACACCCGCCACGCCAACCGGACGTCGTCCATCTCCGCCGCCGAGGGCGCGCGCCGGGTCACCGTCCGCCACTCCCCGGGGAAGTCCGCGGGCGCGGGCAACTGGGCCACCCAGCCGCCGGGCATCTGCCGCAGGGACATCCCGGACGGAGGCGGGGGCGGGGCCTGCAAGACCCGGGTGTTGCGGCGCCGGGCGGCGATCCGCTCCACCGTTCCCGGCCGGTAGGCGGGGGCGATCACCACATCCGCCTGCGGGGACTTCTCCAAAACCTCGGCCGTTTCCGCATCCACCGGTCGGTTCACGGCCGCCACCCCCCCGAAGGAGGCCCGCTCATCGCACTGATAGGCGAATCGCAACGCGGCGGCGGGGGATGCGGCCGCGGCCGCTCCGCACGGGTCGGCGTGTTTGACGACTACCGCCGCCGGCCCCTCCCCCAGGTTATTAACCAACTCCCAGGCGGCGGCCGCGTCCAGCAGGTTCAGATAACCGGGCCGGGGGCCGCTCAGCAGGGAAACCCCCTCCCACCAGTCGTCGCCCCCCATCGGTCGGTAGCGGGCGGCGGGCTGGTCCGGGTTCTCCCCGTAACGCAAAGTCTCCGCCCTCCGCAAGGCCAAATGAACGGTGGGGGGCGGGGCCTCCGCGTCCGGGTCCGTTTCGTTCCACCAATTGGCGACGGCCGCGTCGTAAGCGGCGGTGAGTGCGAAGGCGTCCCGGGCCAGACGGCGGCGCGTTTCCTCCGTCGCCGCCCCCTCCCGGCGAATCTCCTCCAAAACCGGCCGGTAGTGGGCCGGGTCGGACAGCGTCGTCACCCATCTCCAGTTTTTAGCGGCCGCCCGCAACAGGGCGCACCCGCCGATGTCGATGTTTTCCAGCTCCGGGCGGGAGAAAAACGGATACAGGTTCACCGCCGCCAAGTCGATGGGCTCAATCCCCCGGGCCGCCATTTCCTCCCGGTGGACGGGGTCGGAGCGGTCGGCCAGCAGGCCGCCATGCACCTTCGGATGCAGGGAAACCACCCGATGTCCCAGGATGGGGGGCGAATCCGCATACTCGGCCAGGCCCGTAACCGCTACTCCGTTTTCCCACAGAAACCGGGCGGTGCCTTCGCTGGCCAGAATCTCCCAACCCGCCTCCCGCAACCCGGCGGCCAGTTCCAAAAGCCCGGTCTTGTCGTAAACCGACAGCAGGGCCCGGCCCGCGGGCGGCGGCCCCTCAGAGATTGCGCACCACCTCCACCATCAGCGCGCCCGCTTCGGTGGGGCTTTCCCCCACTTTGGCCCCGGCCGCGGTCAGGGCCTCGATCTTGGCCGCGGCCGTGCCTTTGCCTCCGGAAACTATCGCCCCGGCGTGCCCCATCTTCTTGCCGGGCGGGGCGGTCACCCCGGCGATGTAAGCCACCACCGGCTTGCTCATATGGTCGGTGATGAACTCGGCCGCTTCCTCCTCGGCCGAGCCGCCGATCTCCCCGATCATCATCACCGCCTCCGTCTCCGGGTCGGACTCAAATGCGGCCAGGCAGTCGATGAAGGAGGTGCCGGGCACCGGATCGCCGCCGATGCCCACGCAGGTGGTCACCCCGATGCCGTGTTGCTTCAGTTCGTACAAGGCCTGGTAGGTGAGAGTCCCGGAGCGGCTGACGATCCCCACCGGGCCGCCCGGCTGGGCGATGTGTCCGGCGGTGATCCCCACGTTGGCCTTGCCGGGGCTGATCAAACCGGGGCAGTTGGGGCCCAGCAACCGCAGGCGCGGGTAATCCCGGCGCAGTTTGTTGAACAGCCACGCCTCGTCTTGGGCGGGCACGCCTTCGGTGATCACCACCGCCAACTCCACCCCGCCTTGGGCCGCGTCCAAAACGGCCTCTTTCACCCCCGGGGCGGGAATGAACACGCAGGACACGTTGGCCCCCGTCGCCTGCGCCGCTTCCCCCACCGAGGCGAAGACGGGGATGCCGTCCACATCGGTTCCCGCCTTGGAGGGGTGGGTGCCCGCCACCACGTTGGTGCCGTACGTGCGGTTGCGCAACCCGTAGAAACGGCCCTGGCGCCCGGTCAGTCCCTGGTAGACGACCCGGCTGTCTTCGTCCAGCCAGATGCTCATCGTCCGCCTCCTCCCCCGGTTTCCGCCGGGCCGGCCCGGGCGATGGCCACCGCCCGTCCCGCCCCCGCCAGCATGGAATCGGCCAGTTGCAACATTTCGGACATGCGGCCCTGCAGCATTTCCCGGCCCTGGTCGGCGTTGGTCCCGTCCAGGCGCAACACGATCGGGGAACGCATCGTCACCCGCTCCAAAGCGTCCAGTATCCCCTGGGCCACCACCTCCCCTTTGACGATCCCCCCGAAAATGTTGATGAAGATGGAACGCACCGCCGGGTCGTTGTTGATCACCTCCAAGGCGGCGGCCATCGTGTCCACATCCGCCCCCCCGCCGATGTCCAGAAAGTTGGCGGCCGCCCCTCCCACCTGATGCACCACGTCCACGGTGCTCATGGCCAGCCCGGCCCCGTTGGCGATCACCCCCACGTACCCGTCCAGGCCCACGTATTGCAGGCCGCGGGCCCGGGCGGCGGTTTCCCGCTCGTCGCGGGGCTGGGTGGCGTCGTAGTCCCGGTAGTCGTCATGACGGAACACTGAATTGGCGTCCAGACTGACCTTGGCGTCCAAAGCCAGCACCCGTCCGTCGGAAGTGAGGGCGAGCGGGTTGATTTCCACCAAGTCGGCGTCGCCCTCCACGTAAGCGGAGTACAGGTGGCGGAGAATGTCCACCGCCTGCTCTTCGACCTGTTGGTGCAGGCGGGCGGCGGACACCCACGCCCGGGCGGTTTCTTCGTCCAGGCCGTCCAGCGGGTCCACCCAGATTTTGGCGATCGCCTCCGGGTCGGTTTCCGCCACCTGCTCGATGTCCACCCCGCCTTGGGCGGAAAGGATGCCCAAGTGCCGGCGGACGGAGCGGTCCAGGGTGAAACTGGCGTAATACTCGGCGGCGACGTCGGAGGCGGCCTCCACCCACAGGGTGTCCACCCGGTGGCCTTTGATGTCCATTCCCAGGATGTCCGCCGCCGCGACGCGGGCCGCGGCGGCGTCGGCGGCTACCTTGATGCCGCCCGCCTTGCCCCGGCCGCCGATGTGCACCTGCGCCTTCACCACCGCCGGATAGCCGATCCGTTCCGCGGCCGCAACCGCCTCGTCCGCCGTGTCCGCCGCCCCGCCGGACGGAACCGGAATCCCGTGCCGGGCGAAGAACTGCTTGCCTTGATATTCCAGTAGGTCCACGACCCTCCTTTAATCCCGCCCGATATTACCGCCCCCGCCCGCCCGCCGCGCCAAAACGGGCTCGCCGGCAGCCCTATGTTAACAATTTCATGGCAAGATAGGGCATGGAACCGCCCATCGAGAACGACAACGAGGCACTGGCCCGAAGACTGTACGCGGAGTGGGACCAGGGACGCGGCACTCCAAAAAGCGAGCTGGAACGCCGTACCTGGAACGATGGCAGCTCCCACGGACGGAGGTTCGACCGCTTTATTTGGAACCACTTGGGAATTAATACTACCAAATCTTCAAAGCAAACCAACCGGATTGAAGACTTGGAACGCCAAGTCCGCTCGTTGGGACAGACTCCCGTAGGAACAACCCCGACCTCTGTGGAAATCCATCTGTTGCACAGCAGGGAGGCTTGCTTGTCCGCTCTGCGGGTATGGAATGATCCGGTCGCCTCCTTTCGTACAGGGACCTTCTCATTGTTGTTTGTGACCGCCTGGAACAACCTCGCGCTTGCTTTGGCTAAACGCGACGGAATCGAGTGGCGCCATCTAGACAAATCTGGACAATTCATTCCGATTGATAATACGGAAAAAGTGCTAGATACCTACTCACTCATCAAACTTGTATTGCCAGAAGATGATAATAAGGGCACAAGGGAAAATATAAGATACTGGATTGATCTTAGAAATAAGGTAGCTCATCACTACCTTCCGAAACTCGATATCATGGTTATTCCCGAAGCACAAGCAGGTCTTCTCAACTTTGAAAGGATACTTACAAACGAGTTCGGAGATCAACATAGCTTGGCGGAATATCTTTCAGTGCCACTGCATCTACCGGTTTTCGCAATCCGGATGTATTAGCATCGTTAAAACAAGCACAAGCAAATCTGCCTCTCGAAATTCAGACTATTCTAAGTCGGGCAGAAAGAACAGCACCGGAGTTACTCACAGATGACACATATTCATTACGAGTAGCTTTTGTCCCGTTCGTGCCAGCGTCCGGTACAAGCCCTGATGCGGTTGCGTATTTTGTGAGGCCCGGTGAAGTCCCCAATGATTTGCATGAAATATTAACAAATTATGTCATATTGTCCAAAGTTTCCCTAAGCCCAAGACCCGGCTTACGGCCATCTGATGTCGTAAAGGAAGTTCTCAAACGAATCCCTTTCAAATTTAGTAATAACGACCATGCCAAAGTAGCAAGGTATCTGAAGATAAGACCGGAAAAGGGGCAACCGGACCAATCCCTCGACCAGAATTACTGTGAATATATAACCTCTATCAAACAATACCTGTACAATCAAAAATGGATAGAACGGGTTGTTGAAGAATTATCAACTCCCGAGGGTTACAAAAAAGCAACTGGCAGAAACCCTGTTCCAAAATCTTAACTAACGATAACTAGAACATAATGGTGTTAAAATTTAATCATCTAAATCCAGGTCTGCCAAGTCTACCAACCTGCCTGCCTTGATATCAGCCGCCGATTCTTCCAACGCCTCCATAGTGTCCGGGTCGAACAGGATGCTGATTGTCTCAACTAGGGACTCGTATTCCTCGTAGGGGAGAATGACCGCTTTAGGTTGCTCCTCTACGGTAACGACGAAATCCGCTCCTGCCGAAATAACCTTTTCGAGAATTTCGCTGTAACGCTCCTCCGCCTCGGCGAGGGATATTACACCGGTAACGCCGTATTCCGCGCCGTTGTCATTCATAGATATTTACTTTACTGAAGGCGAATCCAGATGTCAAACCGGCGACGCTAACGGGGGGTTATGTTGGCTTCCACCCATTCGGTTACTTCGGACAGCGGGGCGCCGGGGGTGAACACGGCGGCCAGACCCAGGTCGCGCAGGGCGGCGACGTCCCGGTCGGGGATGATGCCTCCGCCGAACACCACGATGTCGTCGGCGCCCCGCTCGGTCAGGATTTCCACCACTTTGGGAAACAGCGTCATATGGGCCCCGGACAGCACCGACATCCCGATGGCGTCCACATCCTCCTGAATGGCCGTCTCCACGATCTGGCCGGGGGTCTGATGCAAACCCGAATAGATCACCTCGTTGCCCGCGTCCCGCAGGGCGCGGGCGATGACCTTGGCCCCCCGGTCGTGCCCATCCAAACCGGGCTTGGCGATCAAAATCCGTCTCGGCACCCGGCGACCCTCCTACCCGCCCGTATCGGGCGCGGACAGGCGGCGGCGTTCGACTTCGATGTCGCCCATCATCTGGCGGTGGGCGTCCGCGAACTTGGCCACCCCCTCCGTCTCCAGAACCCCGGTCGCGTCATCCAGGTCGATCCCCGCCCCGGCCAGGGACTCCAGGGTGTCCACGGCTTGGTTCATCTGCTCAATGTTCAACACCGGCGGACGGTCGGGGCCTCGGAGCCGGTACTCCTCAATCGTGGATTCGGGCATGGTGTTAATCGTGCACGGGGCGGCCAGGGTATCCACGTACAGGGTGGGCGAATAGGCCGGGTTTTTAGTGGAGGTGGAAGCCCACAGCGGACGTTGCACCCGCCCCCCGGCCGCTTGCAGGGACCGCCACCGCCGCGTGGAGAACGTCCGCAGAAACTCCAAGTAGGCGGCCCGGGCGTTGGCCACCGCCGCCCGGCCCCGCAGACGCAACGCCTCCCCGGAACCGATCTCCTCCAGACGGGCGTCCACTTCGCCGTCCACCCGGGAAACGAAGAAAGAAGCCACCGACGACACCCCGGACAGATCGCCGCCCACCCCCCGGAACCGCTCCAAGCCGGACAGGTAGGCCTCCATCACCTCCCGATAGCGGGCGTGGGAGAAAATGAGGGTCACGTTTACCGAGGCCCCCTCGGCGGTCAGGGCTTCGATGGCCCCCAACCCGGCCGCCGTGGCCGGAACCTTGATCAGCAGGTTGGGCCGGTCCACCCGATTGATCCAGTCCCGGGCTTCCTGCACCGTCCCCTCGGAGTCGTCGGCCAACTCCGGGGACACCTCCACCGAAACGAACCCGTCCGCCCCGCCCGTCCGGTCGAACACCGGGGCCAGCGCGTCGCACGCCCCCTGAATGTCCTGCGTGACCACCGCCGTGTAAATCTCCCCGGCGGAAGCCCCCCGCTCCGCCATTTCCGCCACCTGCCCATCGTAGGAATCCCCGGACCGCAGGGCGGCCGCAAAAATGGACGGGTTGGAGGTCAATCCGGTGACCGCGTTGTCCCGCAAGTGGGCGGCCAAAGCGCCGGAGGCCAGCATCTCCCGGGACAGGGCGTCCAACCATACCGACTGTCCCACCGAAGCCAACGCTTGCAGTTTGGACGATGGGGACGGTGCGGGGTTGGGGGACGTTGCGGACATTTCAGGAAACTCCCTTGGCTGGCATCGACTCTCCTATTCTACCGCTCCCCCGCCGACCGATGTCCGCCGGAAAGGGGATCGGGAAATCAAACCTTCTCCAACGGGGCCCAAGCCAGAAGCAAAGTTTTGCGGCCTTCCGCGTCAAAGTCGATCACCACCTCGGCCCGGCTGCCGGAACCGTTAATGGAACGCACCGACCCCGTCCCGAATTTGTCATGGCGCACCCGGTCCCCCACCCCCGGCTCGTCCCCCAACAAACTGCGGCCGGGCCCGGCGCTCCCCGTCCCGGCCCGCTCCCGGTCGGCGTCCCGTTGGCGGTGGGCGACGCGGGTCATCAGATTGGCGGGAATCTCCTTCAGAAACCGGGACTCCGCGTTGTAGTTGAAGGAACCGAACAGGGTGCGGGTGGTGGCCGAGGTCAGATACAGGCGCCGCCGGGCCCTGGTCAACCCCACGTAGCACAGCCGGCGCTCCTCCTCCATCTCCTCGGAGTCGGTAAATGAGCGTACGTGGGGGAACAGCCCCTCCTCCATCCCCACCATGAACACCACCGGAAACTCCAGTCCTTTGGCGTTGTGCATCGTCATCAAAGTGATCTTGTCGTCGGAGTCCATTGCGTCGACGTCCGCCGTCAGGCTCACCGACTCCAGATAGGCTTCCAAAACTCCCCGTCCGTCCGACTCCCCCCCGGCGTCGCGCAACCCGTTCCCGGAGGGTTCGGAGGGTTCGGAGGGTTCGGAGAGCCCGGAGGGCTCCCGCGCCCGGGCGAAATCCCGCGCCCCGGCCGCCAACTCCTCCAGGTTCTCCATCCGGCCCCGGGCCTCTTCGGTGCCCTGCTCGCGCAACATGGACATATAACCGACTTCGTCCAGCACGGTGCGCACCAGGGCCTCCGGGCCCTCCCCCGTCCGTTCCGACAGCAACTCCATAACCGCCAGAAAGTCGCGAATGCCCCGCGCCCCCCGGCCGTCCACGGTCGGGATGTCGTCCACGGCGCGCAGGGCGTCCATCAAAGTCGTGCCCTGCCGTTCGGCGAACCGCTCCACATGCCCCAGCGTCACCTCCCCCAGCCCCCGGCGGGGCATGTTCACCACCCTCCGCAACGACAGCGCATCCTCCGGGTTGACGATCAGGCGCAGATAGGCCAGCACGTCTTTCACTTCGGCCCGCTCGTAAAAACGGACGGAGCCGATCACCCGATAGGGCAGGCCGTAGCGGTTCATCACTTCCTCCAACACCCGGGACTGGGCGTTCATCCGGTAGAAAACGGCCATGTCGCCCAAGTCCGCCTGCCCGCCCTGTTGCAAGTCGAGCGCCTCATCGGCCGCGAAGGCCGCCTCGTCATGTTCGTCTTGGGCGTTGAACCGGACAATGGGCGGCCCTTCCCCCAAGTCGCTCCACAGACGCTTGGGCTGGCGGCGTTCGTTGTGGGCGATCACCGTGTTGGCGGCGGTGAGAATGGTCTGCGTGGACCGGTAGTTCTGCTCCAGCACCACCACTTTGGCCTGCGGGAAGTCCCGCTGGAAGGAGTCTATGTTGCGGATGTCGGCCCCCCGGAACCGGTAAATGGACTGGTCGGCGTCCCCCACCGCGCACAGGTTGCCATGCCGGGCGGCCAGGCGTTTCACCAACTCGTATTGTGCGTGGTTGGTGTCCTGAAACTCGTCCACATGCAGGTAGCGGAAACGTTCCTGATAGCGGGCCAGCGCCTCGGGGACGGCGTCGAACAGGTTGACGGCCACCATCAGCAGATCGTCGAAATCCATGGCCGAGGCCTCCGTCAACCGTTGCTGGTACAGCTTGTAGATTTCGGCCACCGCCATCCGGTACAGGTCGCCGGCGTCTTCGGCTTGCATTGCGAACGTCTCGAAGTCGACCAGTTCGTTTTTGGCGTTGGAGATGACGCTTTTGACGTTGCGTGGGGGATAACGCTTCTCGTCCCAATTCAGTTCGCGGACGGCGCGTTGCACCGCCCGGCGGGAATCAAGTTCATCGTAGATGGTGAAGGAGGGGTTGTAACCGAGGTGGCCGGCCTCCCGGCGCAGGATGCGGACGCAGGCGGAATGAAAGGTGGACACCCACATATCCCGGGCCGCCGGGCCCACCAGCCGCCCCACCCGCTCGGCCATCTCCCCCGCCGCCTTGTTGGTAAATGTGATGGCCAGCACCTCCCAGGGTTCCGCATCCAGGTCGCGGAGCAGGTGGGCCACCCGGTAGGTGAGCACCCGCGTCTTGCCCGACCCGGCCCCGGCCACCACCAGCACCGGCCCCTCCACGGCGGCCACCGCCTCCCGCTGGGATGCGTTCAGGTCGGCAAACAAGGGCGAATCCGCCGGATCGCGCACTTCCGGAGGCTTGGGGGGCGAGGCGAGCAACGTCATACCCCCCACCCTACCACGCCGCCCGGACATAAGTTACGACTATGTGATTCAAGCACGCGAGGGTTCATGGTTTGACTTTCGGTTGCAGTTTCGGTTATATTACCGATATGGCGGATCACGAGGTCTACCCCAATGCCCCGCTCCGGCTGGTAACCGCCGAGTACCGGTTCCCGCACTCCCCCGCGCTGGCGGAACCCAATGTCGCCGCCCGCCTCGCCGAGCGCCTGCGTTCCGGGTTGCCGATTATAGAGCCTTTGGAGCACCCCCGCGACCAATCCGCCACCGTAGGGGCAGGTTTCCGCTTTCTGGCGCGAAACCGCATGTTCGCCGTAACCATCCAACCCAACCGGTTAGCCATAGAAACCACTGATTATCATACTTGGGAAGAGTTTAGAGATAAGAATATTCAGTATTTGCTTTCCACTATTTGTAATGATATTGGACAAATATCTGGGATTGAAAGAATTGGTTTACGTTATATTAATGAGATTAGAACAATAGACAATATCAATCAGCCGGAAGATTGGCAATCTTGGATAAACAAAGACCTTTTGAGTCCTCTCAAGGTAGCGTCACCTATTGGTCAATCTATGATATTGGGGCAACTTGGCATTACGACTGCCGAAAACTATGCCATTCATCTCTGGTTTGGAATGAGCGACGGCCATATAGTTGAAGATGGTGTATTTATATTACCGAATGGTACTGGTAAGGGACCATTTTTCCTACTCGATATTGATAGTTTCTGGTTAAATCAAGGTAACTTAGATAAATTCGATCTTGAAAATACAATTTCTATCAGCAATAAACTGCATAGTCCTATTAATAATTTGTTCGAAAAATGTATTACGGAACAATTACGAACCAAAGTACTGAGGAGGAACTAATGCATGCGTGGTTACGTGTTCTAAGTGCCAAGGGTACCCAATCTACCGGTACCAAACATTTATTGCCCGACTCCCAGGGTACTACCCATACTGGGGAAGTAAATAACACCTATTATCCTACCCGCCGGTCAGATAACGAAGGGAGGGTAACACTAAGGCAACCAACAGATGATACGGGATTAAAATCCCTGGCGCGTGAGTTAATCAAGAAACCAACCGAGGGCTTACTGCAACGACTAACAGTTGAGTTTGGTATGTCCTGGTCCGGAATCGCTTATGCCATTGGAATCAGCGTGCAGAGTATTCGCAAATGGCGACAAGGAGCATCTATCAACAACGAGAACAGAATTGCTTTGGCCTATATAGTTGCCACATTGGATATTTTAGGAGAAGCAAAAATTGAAGATCCAGCCAGCTGGTTGGAACTACCTATATTAGATGGATACAGCCCTTGTCATCTAGATTTATTGTCCAGAAAGCAATATGGCTCTCTCTTGGATTTGGCGTATTCTTATCGTAATCCTCAAGAGGTTTTACATTCTATTAATCCTAATTGGGAAATAGATTTTCGTCTAGAACATGAGGTTTTTATAGCAGAGGACGGCTTGCCCGCTATCCGACGTAGGAAACCTCGTGACAACCCTTGAATCACCCACGAGCTCGAACGACCTTTACCGGTATCGTGCTGATGTGCCTTTAACGCGCCCTATATTCCAGGGTGATATTTTCGAGGTAACCGACCCTACCTGTTCATCAGTCAACCAGAGAGCAGTCATATTAACACATCCTTGCTCAATGCGAAAAGGTGTGAAAATAAGAGATCGACTTACCATTGCCCAAGTTACTACCACTAAATCACCTGTTAATTTGCCATGGAAAGGTAACTATAGAATAATGCCGCTTCCTGATTTAGATTCAGGAGATGAATTTTGGCAAATAAACTTTGAAGAAATTCATACTATTTCATCCGCAACACTCTTCACAGGTAAAAGAATAGTCTGCTTGGAAGACCTTGGAATTACACTGTTGCAACAACGCTATATCTATCATCTGACGCGATATCAAGTGGAAACAAAAACCCTATACGATTCCAGCGCAAACGTTATGACAGAAGTCGATCTTATGGAATATTGGATAGAAAGCCTTGTTGACGAAAACTCATCAGATTTGGAGGAACAGATAAAGCACCAACAAGCAGAATTCGATGAATATATATCTACTCTCAGGAACGACCTGCTTACGGAAACCAAAAGGGCCAGCGTAAGGCGAAAGGTGTATAGCGAAATAGAAAAACGATTACGCTAGGTACCTCATAGGAGGTAGTTTATTCCCATTCTATGGTGGCGGGGGGTTTGGAGGAGATGTCGTAGGCCACCCGGTTGATTTGGGGGACCTCGTTCATCACCCGGCGGGAAATTCGCTCCAGGGTCTCGTAGGGGATGCGGGCGAAGTCGGCGGTCATCGCATCTTCGGAGGTCACGGCCCGCACCACCAGCGGGTAGGCGTAGGTGCGTCCGTCCCCCTGCACCCCCACCGTTTTCACCACCGGCAACACCGCAAACGACTGCCATATTTCCCGGCTCAGGCCGGACGCGGCCAACTCCTCGCCGACTACGGCGTCCGCCTCCCGCAGAATCTCCACCCGCTCCGCGGTCACCTCGCCGATGACGCGCACCGCCAGACCGGGGCCGGGAAAAGGTTGCCGCCATACGATTTCCTCCGGCAACCCCAACTCCTCCCCCACCGCCCGCACCTCATCTTTGAACAAATCCCGCAACGGCTCCACCAATTCGAACTCCAAATCATCGGGCAACCCGCCCACGTTGTGATGGGTTTTAATGGTGGCCGCCGCCCCCGCCCCCGACTCGATCACATCCGGATACAACGTTCCCTGCACCAGAAACCGGGGCCGGGGCTTCTGCCCGGCCACCGCCTCCTCAAACGTCCGCACGAACAATTCCCCGATGATTTTCCGTTTGCGCTCCGGGTCGGCCACCCCCGCCAAGGCCGCCAGAAACCGCCGCCCGGCGTCCACCCGCACCAGTTTCATACCGAAATGTCCGGTGAAGGCGCGCTCCACCCCGTCGGCTTCGCCCTTGCGCAACAGGCCATGATCCACGAACACGCACGTAAGGCGGTCGCCGACGGCGCGATGGGCGAGGGCGGCCGCCACCGCCGAATCCACCCCGCCCGACAAACCGCACAGAGCCGTCCCGGAACCCGTTTGCTCGCGGATGTCCCGAATGCGGGAGGCGATGATCGATTCCGCCTTCCAGTCGGAGTCGGCCCGGCACGCCCCCCGCAGGAAACGCTCCAAAATCGCCATGCCGTATTCGGTGTGCGCCACCTCCGGGTGAAACTGCACGCCGAACAGCCCCCGCCCCGCATCCTCCATCACCGCCGCCGGGGAGCCGTCGGTGGCGGCTACGCACGCGAACCCGTCCGGAACCGCGGTGACCGCATCGGCGTGGCTCATCCACACCGTCTGCCGCTCCGGCAACCCCTCCAACAGCAACGACCGCCCCGAAACCCGCAACCCGGTGCGCCCGTATTCGGCCCCCCCGGTGCGCTCCACCCGCCCGCCCAGCATCCGGGCCAGCAACTGGTGCCCGTAGCAAATGCCCAGCACCGGAGCCCCCGACTCCAGCAACCCCGGGTCGATGTGATAGGCGTCGTCGGAGTACACCGACTGCGGGCCGCCGGAGAGGATAATCCCCAACGGTCGGAGCTCCCGCACCCGGGCCGCCTCCATCGTGTGGGGGATGATCTCCGAATAAACCCCCGCTTGCCGCACCCGCCGGGCGATCAGCCGGGAATACTGGGCCCCCAAATCCACCACCAGCACCGGCCGGCGGGCGCCGGAATCCGCGGGAGTTGCGTTCAACCCATCCCCACTTGTTGCGCCCGTTGCAGGCTTTTGCCTTCGGTGGCGGCGGCGGGGGCCACCATCACCTCCGCCTTCTGAAAGTCCTTCAGGTTGGCGTAGCCGGTGGTGGCCATGGAAACCCGCAGGCCCCCGAACAGGTTGCGGCGGCCGTCGTTGTCCCGGGCCGGACCCAGCAGAACCTCCCGCAACGTTCCCAGGGAACCGACCGTCACCCGGGCCCCCCGGGGCAGGGTGGGATGGTAGGTGGCCATTCCCCAATGGGCGCCCCGGCCGGGGGCTTCCGCGGCGGACGCCAACGGGGAGCCGAGCATCACCGCATCCGCCCCGCAGGCCACCGCTTTGGCGATGTCGCCCCCGGTGCGCATCCCCCCGTCGGCGATGACATGCACGTAGCGGCCGGTCTCGTCCAAGTAGCGAATGCGGGCCCCGGCCGCGTCGGCGATGGCGGTGGCCTGCGGAACCCCCACTCCGATCACCCCGCGGGTGGTGCAGGCCGCGCCCGGCCCCACCCCCACCAGAATCCCGGCCGCTCCGGTGCGCATCAGGTGAATGGCCCCCGCATAGGAGGCGCACCCGCCCACGATCACCGGGGCTTCGACGTCGGCGATGAACTCGTTCAAGTCCAACGGCCGGTCGCGGGAAGAAACGTGTTCGGCGGAAACCACCGTGCCCTGGATGACCAGAATGTCCAACCCGGCCCGCAGGGCGGCGGGGGCGTAACGCTCCACGTTCTGGGGGGTGAGCGACCCGGCGGCCGTCGCCCCCTCCCCTTTGATTTCCTCGATGCGGAGCCCGATCAGGTCGGGGGAAATCGGGGCCTGGTACGCCTCTTGCAACACGGCGGTGGACTCCTCGGCCGGGGCGTCCGCGATCCGCTCGTACACCGGACCGGGATCCTGATAACGGGACCACAACCCTTCCAGGTTCAGCACCCCCAAGCCCCCCAACCGGGCGATGGCCGCCGCCGAGGCGGGGCTGAGGGCGGAGTCCATAGCCGAGCCGAGCATGGGCAGGGCGAACCGGAAGCCGTCGAACTCCCAGGAAACATCCACGTCGTCGGGGTCGCGGGTGCGCCGGGACGGAACTATGGAAATGTCGTCGAACCCGTACGCCCGCCGGCCGGATTTGGCCATGCCTATGTCGATGTCCACCCTCGCCCTTTCCTTCGGGTTGCGTACTTACGCACTATAAACCGTACCAGGGACAAACGGGGGGCGCCCCGCCTCCTCCCCGTTCCGCGCCGGGATGCGCCGCCCGGCGCGGCAGGGTACCCTTGATTTTGTGAAAAATCCCTTCGACCGCCCCCGGCTTCCCGACCGGGACCCTCCCCGGCTTCCCGGCCCGGATTCGGGTTCCGGGCCGGACCCGATGTCCGGGGAGCCGGGCTGGCCGTGGCTGTACGTTCCCATCGTGATGGCCGGAGGGGTGGTCGGATCCCTAGTCGGGTTTTTCATTGTTTGGCTGTTGGGGATCGACCAGACCGTCGGCCTGTTCTGGGTGGCCCTGCCCTTGCAGAACCTTACGCAGTTCGGACTGCTGTGGGCGATCAGCCTGCGACGGGGGGGCATGGCCGCCGCCTTCGGGTTCGCGCTCGAACCGCGCCACATCATCTGGATGCCCGTCGGGCTGGCCGTCCTGATCTCGCTCGGGGCGCTGTCCGCGCTCATGCAGTCGCTGTTGGGAATAACCGAGGACAACCCGCAGGCCATCCTGCGACTGGCCAGCGACCTGCGGGGAACCCCCTCCGCGGCGGCGGTCTTCGTCACCTTGGGGGTGATGGGACCGATCGTGGAGGAGGTGACCTTCCGGGGGCTGGCCCTGCGCACCGGCCTGCACCGGGGGATGAGCGCCGCCAAGTCGGTTTTGCTGTCGTCGGCGATATTCACGGCGGCCCATTTGGTGGACCCCGCCCTGTTCGGACCGCGGGGGGTGGTGGTGCTGACCATGTTTTTCCTGCTGGGTTTGCTGCTGGGGTTTTTGACCGTGCGTTTCCGGTCGCTGGGACCGGCCATTTTCGTGCATAGCGGATTCAACCTGACTTCACTGGCCTTGCTGTTCTGGACGCCGAGCGGCGGATAGCGGGGAAATGTCGCACCGCCCCCCTACCATTGTCCCGACAAGCTCCGGCGCCTACCCGGGCCCGGGCTTGGACGCCCGAAATTCCGGAAACCCGAACGGAACGAAGTAGGAGAACGAGGTAGGAGATGACAACCCCCGCCGCCCCCGCCCGCAACGACCGCCGCTCCATCTTCGGATGGGCGATGTACGACTGGGCCAACTCGGCCTACATCACCGTAATGGGGGCCGTCATCGCCCCCCTGTTCACCGGGACCATCGTGCCCGAAGAGGGATGGAACGGATGGTCGGGGGCCACCATCTGGGCCTGGGTGATTTCCGGCGCGGCCACCCTGCTGTTCCTGCTGATGCCCGTGTTGGGGGCGGCCGCCGACTACGGCTCGGCGCGGCGCTCGTTTCTGCTCCGGTTTGCCGTCTTGGGGGCGGTGTTCGTGCTGATCCTGCCTTTCATTCCCGACGGGGCGGTGCCCTGGTTCGTGCTCGTGGCCCTGGTGGCCAACATCGGCTACGTGGGGGCCAACGTTTTCTACGACGCCCTGTTGCCCGGCCTGGTCACCAAAGACCGGATGGACCGGGTCTCTTCCAAAGGGTACGCCTACGGGTACGTGGGCGGGGGGCTGTATTTGGCGCTGGCCATGGTGCTCATCTTCCTGAGCGGGGACGACGGAATAACCGGCCTGTCATCTTCCGGCGCGGCCCGCATCGCCATTTTCGGCTCCGGGATATGGTGGATGGGCTTCACCGCCTACTCCCTGCGCCACATGCCCGAAACCGGCTCCCCCCTGCAACTGCCCGAACGGTATGCGGGGATTCCGGCTTGGCGGGCCTACCCGGCGGTCGGGTTCCGCAAAACGTTGACCACGGTGCGCACCCTGCGCCGCTTCCCGCAACTGTTGCTGTTCGTGGTGGCCTACATTTTCTACAACGACGGCATTCAGACCGTCATCGGCATCTCCGGGGCCTACGCCGAGGACACGTTGCAGTTGAGCCTGGCCGTCATCGGCTTGGCGTTTTTGGTGGTGCAGTTCGTGGCCTTCGGAGGGGCGTTGCTGTTCGGGGTAATGGCCGACCGGATGGGTTCCAAACGGGCCATCCTCTGGTCGCTGGGAGTGTGGACGCTGATCACGGTGGCCGCCTACTTCCTGCCCGCGGGCCGCATCCTGCCCTTTTTGGGGGTGGCGGTGGTCATCGGGGTGGTGCTGGGCGGGGTGCAAGCCCTCAGCCGCAGCCTGTACGCCACTATGATCCCGGAGGAGTCGGCGGCGGAGTTCTTCGGTTTTTACACCGTATTTTCCAAGTTCTCCGCCATCTGGGGACCGTTGGTGTTCGCCATCGTCAGCGGGGCCACCGGCTCCGGGCGTCCGGCCATCCTGGCCATCGCCGCCTTCTTCCTGGTGGGCGGAACCTTGCTGGCCTTGGTGAACCCGGAGCGGGCGGCGGCCCAGGGCCGGGAATGGCCGCAACCGGACGCGGGATAGTTTCTCCGGTTACGATTCCCTTGACTGCGAGCCGACGGAAACTTACGAAAACACCTAACTAAGGAGGACGCCGATGGCGATGAAAATCACCCAGGAATTCGAGGTAGGACGGAACGCCGGGACGGTGTTTGAGTTTTTCCAGAACGTGCCGGAGGTGGCGAAGTGCCTGCCCGGAGCCGAGTTGACCGAAGACAAGGGAGACGGGGTCTACGCCGGGAAAGTGTCGGTGCAGTTGGGTCCGATGACCGCCGGGTTCGAGGGGGAGGCGACGGTGGTCTCCGACCCGGAACAACGCACCGGGCGCATCGTGGGCAAAGGGGCGGACAAACAGGGCGGCTCCCGGGGGCAGGTGAAAGTCGACTACTCCATCGCCAGCGCGGAAACCGGGTCTTTGGTGACGGTGGAAGCCGAAATCACCATTTCCGGCGCCGCGGCCCAGTTCGGGCGCACCGGCCTGGTCAACCAGATGTCGCAACGCCTGATCGGCGATTTCGTCGACTGCCTGGAGGCGAAGCTGGGAGCGGAAACCACGGAAGTAGCCGAACAGATCGAGGCCGGAAAAGTAAAAGGTTTCTCCCTGATGTTGAGCACTATGTGGTCCGGCTTTACCGGGATGATCAAAAAACTGTTCCGGCGCGGGTGAACCGCAACACGCCGCAATGGACCCTTTGCGGAAACTGAAACGGATCAGGTTCTGGGTTCTCCTGATCGCGGGATTGGTGATCTTCGGCTCCATCATCCGCGCCTGCTCCGACCCGGAACCCGACCCAGGCCCGGCGTCGGACCGGGCCGCAACCGACAGCGCATCAACCGTCGCCGCGTCTACATCGGTCGCTGACAACCCGACCGCCTCCCCTGCCGCCAGCACACCCGACACCGCCCCCGCCGACGCACCGACCACAACCACCGCCGTAGCGACCACCGAACCAGCCCCCACCACACTCGCCGCCGCCAGCGCATCCAACACGGAAAGCACCCCCGCCGCTAGCGCCGTGACGACCACGACCGCCGCCGACGGCGCCGACTATCAAGCCCCGACCACTTTGGCCGTCTCCCCCGTTGCCACCGCTTCTGTCGTTGCCGAGGAGGGAGAGGGGCGGGCACTGGTGGTGCGGGTAGTCGACGGGGATACCATCGTGGTCCTGCGGAATGGTACGGAGACGCGGGTGCGGCTGATCGGGATCAACGCGCCGGAAAGCGGCGAATGCCTGGCGCAGGAAGCGGGGCGGAGGCTGGAAGAACTGCTGGGCGGAGAGGTCCGCCTGGAAACCGACGAGGAGGAAACGGACCGGTTCGGGCGGATGTTGGCCTACCTGTGGGCGGGGAACATCCTGGTCAACGAACAACTGGCGGCGGAGGGACTGGCCCTGGCCCGGGGTTACCCGCCCAACATTTCCCGCCAGGCGGTTTTGGATGCGGCCGAAGCCGACGCCCGCCGGGAAAGAGCGGGGATGTGGGCCCCGGATGCCTGCGGGCCCCCGACCGGGGCGGAGTTGGAAATAACCGAAATCCGCTGGAATCCGCCCGGGCCGGACGGGGATGCCCTGAATGGGGAGTATGTGGTGGTGCGCAACGTCTCCGACGAGCCAGCTCGCCTGGACGGGTTCGCCCTGCGCGACTCATCATCTTCCAACCGCTTCCGGTTCCCAGACGGCTGGACCCTCCCCGGCGGATCCGAAGTATCCATCCACTCAGGCTCGGGCCGCGACGATCAGGACAGACTGTATTGGGAGAGCGATCTGCCTATCTGGAACAACGGCGGCGATGAAGCCTTTCTGCTGGATCCTTCCGGCAACATAATCGCCTACCGCTCCTACACCGGCTGACCCCCGCCGGCTACTCCGAGGGGCGTCTATCCTTCCTCTTTTTAAGGGCCCCCCTGATGATTTCCCGCTCGTCTTCGGCCGCTTGGTCGAAGAACCCTTTGGGCCAGTCTTCGATTTCTCCGTACGGGGTCAGGTCAAGATCGCGATATTGAGTTTCTCCGGACTCCGAATCCCGCTCCGCGGAAACCACTTTGACCAGCTTCAACAATTCGTCATCGGGGTCTTCAACGACCCGGCGCCGAAGTCGGGAAATGAAGTACTCGCTGTGGGTTTCCACAATCAATTGCCGGCCGGATTTGGCAACAGCGATGAAAAAATCGGCCAATTTCTGTTGCAATGCCGGATGAAGATGAAGTTCGGGTTGCTCCAACAGAATAACACTCCCCGGCTCAGCCAGCAGACAAAGCACCAACACCGGCAACAACTGACTAACCCCCACCCCCACCGAAGGAAGCGAAAGTTTTGATGT
This sequence comes from Candidatus Spongiisociaceae bacterium, assembly GCA_965243835.1. Classification (GTDB taxonomy): domain Bacteria; phylum Actinomycetota; class Acidimicrobiia; order Spongiisociales; family Spongiisociaceae. The sequence goes on along the minus strand of OZ251578.1, from coordinate 1,097,945 downwards.
AACACCCGACGGCTTCACTTTAATCGTGATCCCCAACCCGGCCAAGTCTTCCGCAGAAATATCATCCGCCAAACCCAAATAGGAAACCCATTTACCGACAGCTTCAGCAAGCGAGAGCTCAGATTTGATACCATCAGGAACAGGTACTTTGTATATAATATTATTACCCCGATAACGCAAAATAGAAGCAGTAAATTCACCCTCCTGTCCTATTCCGCCAGCACTACCAGGTGAGGAGAGCATAATAATACTCGGTGCTCTGCGTAGTGGACCCAAGTAACAAATTTTATCCATTATATAGTGAAAATGGGCACTACCCACCTCCTCAAGGGCAATATCCTCAGGAATATCCTCATCCCTGCTCAATCTCAAAGGAATTCTCTCTAACCAATGATCTCCGTACCATTTTATATCGTAGCCCCTACTATACCTGAATCTATCCCAAGATATCACATTGATATTACTTGTAATATTGAGATTTGATGCTATATCCCGAATATATTGAGCCATCATAGTATTAGACTTTTTATCTCTTTCAAACAAGAAATCTATCTTGTGCGTAAACTCAGATTCTAAAAATGAGCTTGGAGGTGGATACGAAATATTCTCATTGAAATGATCCAAAGAAAATTCCCGCGGCTTGAATTTCTTGATATAGTCACTAATACTGATAACAGCAAAATCTATCAGCTCCCGTCGCGTGTTGACGATTGGCTGTTTAGTAGTAGCATCTTCAGACTTTAGCATAGACGACCTAGATATCGACCACTCTAAACCGAGTAACCAGGTTGCAACCAATAATAATTTAGTAGAAAATTGTACAGCAAGATGTGTAGGAAAAAACCCGGATAATTTAACACCCGAAATACGAATTTTCCGAATATTATCTTGTTCTAAGTAACCTTTTATCGATAAATCAACAATACCCGTTTTTTCATCAGAAGACCATATAGGAAGTTCATTAGAATGGTAATAAGGAAAATGAAGAAACTTATATTCGGGTTTATTTTTATTACGCCGGAGAGACAAAACAGACTTGGTATCTTCATTAATATCTTGCGTTTCAACATGAAGAGATTTCAAATTTGTAGAACCTGGTTCACTCGTTACTATACCACTAAAGAAACCTTTCCAATTTAAAATAATATCACAGCAACGAACTTTTATTCCAATCGATACCGGTACAGACTTCTTAAATCCGGCAGTTCTTATTTCATCTATAGTTCCCATTTGTATTGAATCACCATTCAATGGAAAATAGACACTGGTATTTTGGGTTCTAACTGCTTGTTGCACGAGGCGCAGTGCTTGCAAAACACTACTCTTGCCGGAGGAGTTTTCCCCTACGAGCAAGGTAAGGCGGGCCAAGTCAACCTCTTGGTCAACAACCGACTTGAAGTTGCCCAGCGACACCTTGCTTATGAAAGGGTCGGTATTCACAGGGGTGTTTGCTTTGTCAGCCATTATTATCCTCCCACTGCTTGATACAGATACTCGACACGCCTACCTTCATAACGCAAACGTTCGTATCTTGGAGCACCGTTTCCAGTAATTTTGACGAACGGTGCACTTGCCAACCCATCCTCTTTAGTGCATCCCAGTAACCATTCTTCTTGATCCTCGTCAGCCCGAATACACTTTGAGATCAAGCCATTTGAAGAATTTTTTGCTGAAAATAGAGCCGGATACGCCCTCAGAAGTGAACTATTTAAAGAACTGAGTTGCTGTTCAATACAACTTGGTGCGAAACCCTGACTATTAGTCACTAATTCGTCATATTTTTCTGCGAGAAATTCTACTCCAGTAAGATCATCTAACAGATTAGGATCAATATATGGTAAATCTATATCATCGTTCTCCCGCCTCTCCGTACAGTCTTTTGACAATTTACGCAAGAGCTGTGCTTCCGCCTCCAGATCCGCCCACCGCATATCCCACTCTTCGTATTGGAGCGGCATTCCCCTCCGGCTATATTGAAACTCGTGCTCCGATCCCGCATAAAGGGCCAACGCCGATTGAAGTCCTTCCTCTGTCATAGCACCGACGCGTTTGTCAATTTGTACAAACCACAGAAACTTTACCAAACCAGTTAGAATAGCAACTCTATAAGGTAGATCCGTTTCATGCGGCTCCAAAACTAAGTCACCAGCTGCAGCTAAAGAAATTTCGTCAGTCATCAAAGCACCAAGGAAACAGCGTCGATCGGGATCCGATCCAAGCACCGCTAGCATTCGGTTCGGCTCCGAAAAGTCCATGTCGCCAGCAACTATAATATCACCTTGTATAACATCAACAGGCTCAGACTCGTGCCACTGATACCCGGTTTGCTCCCATTGGGCTTTGGCGGCTCTTAGCCAATTAGGTTGTTCCATTTTCCAATGCTCCTTTCTAGAACAGCAGTAGATATGTGGTCCATCAGGGTATCCTGCCCTGATTCATCAAGTTCCTCGGCCATCGATCGAATACGGTCAAATAGCGTTTTGCTACGCTTGATGAGAGTTGGTCTACTTATATCAAGTAGTCGGGCAATCTCCACATCAGGTAACCCGGCCAACCGTCCACTGATAATAGTTGCATCCTCCTTGGATAGATCGGCAATTATACTATCTGCAAGCTCCCGTATATGAGAGGATTCATCTGGGCCTCCTGTTACGGGTTGAGGTATCTCCTCACTTAATTCAAGGACGGCAGGAATCCAATCTGTAAAAACATATTCTAAAATCCTACCCAAATCACGCACTGTGATCCCACCAGGTGCTTCATGGAGCACCACATAAAGGAGAACTTCAAATTCTCGCTTCGCGTAAACAGAAGGAGCACGTTTTGCCAACCCGGGAGCCTTTTTGGGAATGACTCTGACCCTTTCCGCCACCCTGCGAACCTGTTGATCATCTAGTGGTTGGTAAGCATTGTGAGCACCCCGGAGCGAATATACAGTCCAGCGCGAGAATTTAGAAGTTATAACTTGATCATCTTTTCTCAGTGCTCGCTTAGCACGGTCTATAAGATTATCAACCACGGTACGTACTCGTCGCCGAGCCAAGGTGATTCTTACTTGTCTATCCAACAGGGCCCTCCAGTCACTGGCGGTTCGCGCCACATCAAATAAGTAGTCAATCTGACGCTCGCCGATTAGTCTTTTTACCACCACATCTTGAACCAAATCGTCAACGGCCTCCTCATCCCATTCTGATGACAATCCGTATATGGACGGAGGATATTTCCGAGCACGAGCGGAACAAACAGCCCGAATTTCTTGCAAGAGCAAAGGGCCTATAATATCCGACTCGTACTCGCGGCGCATCTCAGACAGTTTCATCGGTATCTCCGTGGCTTACCCGGCCTTTGCTTTGCTTGTTGTTGGTGTAGTCGGACCGCCCGTTGCATGACAGATTCGCGAACCTCGTCGCTTGGTTCATAGCAAGACCAACGATTTTCAGTGAAGTTACTAGAAGGTATATAGTGAAGGTCGCTTATCCAGCCTGGGCGATCGATACGACAAGATGACGAGCCGCAAGAGCATTTATGAGGATCATGCTCCATACCTTCAAATCCGGGACTAGTGGAACGCAATAAAGCCGGTATTTCAATATCCAAAATACCGCGACCGGTTACTATCCACCTATGTTTCTTGTCAGGTGCGTGTATAGCGATACCGTGTGAGAACCAGTACCAGTCCCCTACACGCGGATCTTTGGGTGTGAAACGCATGACCGCCATTCTACACACCTCCCGGGGCTTCCCGGACCAGCCCCTCCCGAGGGCGGGCCGGAGGGGCCCCGCGGGCCGGAGGGGTTAGTAGAGTTCCAGGTATTCGTTGGTTTCCCAGTCGGTTACGTGGTCGGCGAACCGGGCCAGCTCGTAGCGACGGACGGCCAGCAACGCCTCTTTGAACTCCGGCCCGAAGAACCCGGTGGTGTCCGGGTCCGACTCGAAATGCCCCAGGGCCTCCTCCAGGGTCAGCGGTAGTTTCTCCAGGGAAGCATCGTCTTCCGCCGGAAAGCCCGCTACGGACGGGGCGGGCGGCTCCAGACCCTGTTCGATCCCGGCCAGCCCGGAGGCCAGAATCGCCGCCGAGGCCAGATACGGATTGGACATTCCGGTGGAGGACCGGGTTTCCAACCGGGTCGCCTCCGGGTCGCCCGCCTTGACCCGCACCATCGCCGAGCGGTCCTCCAATCCCCAGGAAATATTAGTGGGGGCGAACGTATGCGCCCGTCGCCGACGGCGGCAGTTGATGGTCGGGTTCAACAGGGCGTCGGTTGCTTTGGCGTATTTCAACACCCCTGCCGCAAAAGACAGGCCGATCCGGCTCAGGCCCTGCGCATTAGCGGCGTCCCCCATCACGTTCCGCCCGCTCTCCCGGTCCAGAAGCGACATGTGAATGTGACAGCCGTTGCCCGCTTGGCCGGGAAACGGCTTGGTCATGAACGTGGCCAGGTAACCGTCCAGGAAGGCGATCTGTTTGACGCCGTTCTTGAAAGTGAACGCGTTGTCGGGCCCGGCCAAACCCCGACCGGGCGCAAAATTGATTTCAAACTGCGACCCGCCGTATTCGCAACTGGCGGTGATAATCTCCAAACCGATGCCCTCCATCAGGTCCACGATGCGGGTGATGGTCGGCGTCCATTCGTTGCGCACCACGTTGAACTGATGCGGGCCGTGGAACAGTTGCGTGCGGGTTTCGCCGTCCAAAAGATAGAACTCAAATTCGCATCCGGTGAGCGGCTCGTATCCCATGGCGTGCGCCTTCTCCAACACCCGCCGGTAAACGGCCCGCGGCGCGGCCTCCAAGGAGCTCCCGTCGTACCATTGGGCGTCGCAGATCAGGCGGGCGGTGCCGGGCGCCCAGGGAACCAGGGAGGCGGTGTCCGGGTCGGGAAACAGCAGGCTGTCCCCATACTGGGTTTCCGCGTGATACAAACTGCCGGGGGCCACCTCGGAAGCGGAGTCCAACACGGCCGTCCCGGCGTACATATTGAGGCCCTGGACGGCGAACCGGCGGGCGGCGGGCAACGGAACGATCTTGGTGCGGGAAACGCCGTGCAAATCGGGCATCTCGAAACGCACCCTTTTCACGCCCTGCCCCTCCCACCGGTCGAACACGAAGTCCAGTTGCGACAATTGGCTCTCCTTTCCGGTCGCTTTCCCGCAAACCCTAGCCGCGCGGAGACCGGACCGCCTATAGTCATACGGGAAACCGGGGGAGGAACTAAGGAGGCGAAATGGAAATCGTGGGGTATGCGGACCGGTTGCGGGCGCAACCGGGGGAAACCCTCGGCTTCAAGGTCAGTTGCCGCCTGCCCGGTTTTTCCGCGCAACTGGTGCGTCTCATCCACACCGACCGCCGCCCGAACGGCCCCGGCTTCAAGCAGGAACTGATCGACGCGCCGGCCAACGCCGTCTATCCGGGGCGGGTGCAGACCATCAGCCCCGGTTCCTACATCACCGTCCCCCATCACCCGGCCCTCAACCTGGAAAGCGGGTTCACGATCGCGGCCTGGATTTACCCCACCGCCCCCGACAAGGGCGCGCAGGCCATTCTGACCAAATGGCGACCGGCCGATTCCGCCGGATACGGCCTGGTGATAGACGACGAAGGATGCCTGGGGTTTTGGATAGGCGACGGACGGGACAATCAGGAGGAGATTTCCACCGCGGTGAAACTGCGGGCCCGCACCTGGTATTTCACCGCCGTCTCCTACGACCCGGAAACGGGTGAGACCGCCCTGCGCCATACGCCGGCCGCCGGGTCGCGGGAAACGGAGGGGGCCGCGGTCGGGGGACCCGCCTATCTGCAACCGGCCGTCAACGAGTCCCCCCTTCTGATCGGGGCCTGCCTGGAGAGAACCATCGCCCGCCACTTCAACGGCAAGATCGACAACCCGAAGATTTACGACCGCGTCCTGTCCGCCGCCGAACTGGACGACCTGTTCGCCGACCGGTTCCCGGACCGGGGTCCGGCCGCCGCCTGGGATTTCGGCCGGGGCTTCTCCGTCGCCGAGATCGCCGACGTCTCCGGCGCCGGACTGCATGGGACGGCGGTCAACCTCCCCGCCCGGGCGGTTACCGGACACAACTGGGACGGACGGGAAGACGACTATCAGCGGGCCCCCGGGCAATACGCGGCCATACATTTCCACGATGACGACTTGGAGGACGCCGAATGGGAAACCGACTTTGAATATACGATCCCGGAGGATCTGCGCAGCGGGGCCTACTCTTTCCGGTTGCGGGCCGGAACCGATGAAGATCACATCCCCTTCCTGGTGCGGCCCCCCGCCGGCCGCCCCGCCGCCCGCATCGCCCTGCTCTTCAACACCTACACTTTGCTGGCCTACGGCGCCCGGCGACCGGGGGACGGAGCCGGCCCCTGTTACGTATCGTCCCGCTGGCCTCTGCGCAACTTCCGCCCCGGACGGCCCGGAACCCGGTCCGACTCCGACGGGGACGGGGAGCGGGGGCGGTTCGACTCCAACCTGCGCCTGGTGGACTGGCTGGAAGAGGCGGGGCACGAGTTCGACCTCATCACCGACGAAGACCTGCACGAGGAAGGGGCCGGAGCCCTCGCCCCCTACCGGACGGTGCTGTCCGTATCCCACCCCGAATGCTGGACCGGAAATATGCTGGACGGACTGGAAGAATATTTGAACGGCGGAGGCCGGTTTATGTATCTGGGAGGGGCCGGCCTGTCCCGGGTGACCTCGGTGGACCCGCACCGACCGCACATCATAGAAATACGGGGGCGGGCGGGCCCCGAACCCGGAAAGGAGGCCCCCGGCGAGTCTTTCCACAGCGCCACCGGGGAGCGGGGAGGGATGTGGGCCGATCGGGGACGGGCCCCCGAACGGCTGGTGGGGGTCGGATGGACCGCGGAGCCGGGCAACGGCACCAGCTCCGCCTATCGGCGGACGGCGGACGGTTACCACCCGCGGGCGGACTTCATTTTTGCGGGGGTGGCGGGCGAAACCTTCGGCGACTTCGCCGCTCCGGGCGGGGGGCGGGGGGCGGCCGGCGGACAAGTGGAGCGAATGGACGGCGACCCGGACGGCGCCCGCCGCGTCCTGCGGGTGGCCGTCGCCACCGACTTCGACCAGGCTGACATGGCGGAGGAAACCGGGGAGGCCGGCGGCGCCGGGGGGCCGGTGCGGGCCGATATGGTCTACATGGAATACCCGAACGGGGGGGCGGTGTTCGCCGCCGGCTCCAGCGCCTGGAGCGCCTGCCTGTCCTACAACGGCTATGACAACGATGTTTCCAAAATCACCGACAACGTGCTGCGTCGCTTCGCCTCCGACGACCCCTTGCCCGCATAACCCGGAGCCAAGTCGGGGGAGGCGAGTCGGGTTTAGCGGCGCAACCGGTCCCGCATCCGGGTGAGGAAACGGGGACCCGGACGGGGATCGGCATCCGGCGGCGGACGACCGTCCCAACTTTCCAGTTCCGCAATATGTCGCTCCGTCATCGGCGCCAAGCGCTCCAACACGGGTCCGCTAATCCGGTCTCTCCAAGCGGGATCGCAAAACTCAAAAGTTCCGGCATGGCAACGCAGTGGCCAGTCCGAGCGGATAGCCGGAACGCCCCGCATGCGGGAGGTAAAGAACCGGGGCAGGCCATTAACCCGGCCCATCGCGTAGGAGAAAATGTGGCCAAAATACAACGGCCTCTTTTCCAGGAACTGATGGATATCGGGGCTGTCGTAGGCCCGCCAATCAGGGTTGTAATCGGGATCGACCGCTGCCCGGATTACATCCCGTCGCAAACACTTGGCGCACCGCAAACAGGCTCCGCCCTCCCGCTCCATGCAGTAGACCACTTTGCCCTCCCGAATAAGATCCAAGGACAGGGTCATCGCCGCATATTCGCTGGCCCCGCACAGCGGCGAGAACATGGGCAACCCGACGGCGTTAAACGCCGACTGCCAATAGTTGCCGGTGAAGCCGTGCCAGCCGCGAGCCCGAAACCGATCCCAGTAATGCGACCCGCTAGCCAGCAAGCTGCTGCCCAAATTGGATCCCATCAGGATGATTCCGAAATCATGGTCGGCGGCCATTAAGAGCGTCGTCGCGGCCGAGCAGGGCCATCCATGCCATCCCCCCGGATGGGAAACGTAGCGTTGGTTGGAAGTCACCACCCTCCCCCGCTCCGGGCCCAGCTCGCCGACAACGGAGTGGACGTGGGAGGGAAGAAGGACGGCCTCTTTCAGATGCGCCTCGTGAACTACGAACGCCTCCGGGAAAATAGCGCGCACCGCACTGGAATCGATGCCGCCGCCGAAGGACAAGGCGATGCGCGATCCCGAGTACCTTTCCAAGGAATCGTCCACGTTGTCGAAACGGAACTTGTTGTCAAAGCAGGGGTTCTGAAAGGCCTCCGCCAACCGGGGCGACACCGGCCTAGGAAACAGCGCCCGGCGGCCAATGAACGGATAGAAGATGATCAGACACAACAAACCGAGCAGGTCCGGGTGGATGGACTCCGGCTTATAGTCAAATGTAATATCCTCGCCGGAATAGGTGATCGTTTGACCCGACCCTTCCTGCCGGACCCCTTCATATGAGTCGCCGTCTTCGAACACGGCGCGCAGAACAGCTCTCTCTCTCTCTCTCTCTCTCTCTCGGCGGCGAATTCGAACTTCAAAATTTTCTTCTCCCGGAACGAGGGCGATGCGGGACGACCCGTCAACGCCATTGTAGGCGGAGCAGGCGGGGCGGGTGTTCGCCGACGGGCGGGAAGGGTTTATAATCGGGGCGGGGAGGACTGCCGAAAACGGGGAGCGTCTTTGTCCGGTCAGAGCGGAAACGACATACGGGTCGGGGTTGACATCGGCGGAACTTTCACCGATCTGATGCTGGTCGACGACGGGGGGCGGGTGGAAATCGGCAAAACCCTGACCACCCCGGACGACCCTTCGCAGGGCGTGGAACGGGTTCTGCGCGAAGCTCTGGAACAGATCGGCCGGGACGGGGAGTCGGTGCGCCGCCTGCTCCACGGAACCACCCTGGTCACCAACGCCATCATCGAACGCAAAGGAGCCCGCACCGCCCTCATCACCTCCGCCGGATTCCGGGACTCGGTGGAAATCGGACGCGAACACCGCTACGACCTGTACGACCTGATGCTGGAACTCCCCGCTCCCCTCGTTCCCCGCCATCTGCGGTTTGCGGTCCCGGAGCGCACCCTGGCCGACGGTTCCGCCCTCATCCCGTTGGACGAGGAACACACCGCCCGGCTGGCGGCCGAGTTGGCGGAAGCGGGCGTAGAGGCGGTGGCGGTGTGTTTCCTGCATTCGTTCACCAACCCGGACTCCGAAATCAGGGCCCGGCGAATTGTGAACGAAACCGCCCCCGGCCTAAGGGTGTCCATTTCCTCGGAGACGGCCCCGGAGATAGGCGAATACGCCCGGGCTTCCACCACCATCGCCAACGTGTACGTGCAGCCCTTGGTGGAAAAATATCTGACCGGGCTGCAGTCCCGGCTGACCCATCTGGGAATAGGGGGACGGCTCCTGGTGATGCTCTCCGGGGGCGGGGTGGCCGCCCCCGCCGCCTGCGTCCGGCACCCGATCCGCATGCTGGAATCGGGCCCGGCGGCCGGAGCCTTGGCCGCGGCCGCAATCGGGCGGGCCAACGGGAAGGAAGCCATGCTCTCTTTCGATATGGGGGGCACCACCGCCAAACTGTCCGTGGTGGAAAGCGGCCAACCCCTGGTGGTGAACGACTTCGAAGTGGACCGCCGTTACCGTTTCAAAAAAGGGTCGGGGTTGCCCATCGCGACGCCGGTGATCGAAATGATCGAAATCGGAGCGGGCGGTGGTTCCATCGCCCGGGTGGACCCGCTGGGCCTGCTCAAGACGGGACCGGATTCGGCCGGGGCCGACCCGGGGCCGGCCTGTTACGGGCGGGGCGGCGGCCGGCCCACCGTCACCGACGCCGACCTGGTTTTGGGCTATCTGGACCCCGACTTTTTCCTGGGCGGGGCCATGCGGCTGGACCAAGAAGCCGCCGAGGAGGCGCTGTTGCGGGAAATAGCCGAACCGCTGGGGACGACCGTGGCCGAAGCCGCCTACGGCGTGCGGCGGGTGGTGGACGAAAACATGGCCAACGCGGCCCGGGTGCACATAATAGAGCGGGGCCAAAACCCGCTCGCGCTGGGGGTGATCGCCTTCGGAGGAGCGGGGCCGGTGCACGGCTTCCGGGTGGCGGAGTTGCTGGGATGTTCGGAGCTGATGCTCCCCTACGGGGCGGGGGCGGCCTCCGCCTTGGGGTTGCTGGCGGCCCCGCCCGCCTTCGACCTGGCGCGCTCCCGTTACGAGCGGCTGGACGAAGCGGACTGGGAACGGATAAACGCCCTGTTCTCCGAAATGGAGGAGCAGGGAGCGGCCCTGCTGGCCGAAGCGGGGACGGGCCCAGAGCGGATCGCCCATTCCCGGACGGCGGACATGCGCTACGTGGGCCAAGGCCATCACGTCAGCGTGCCCGTTCCGGGCGGGGTTTTGACCCCCGGCCTCCAACCGGCCCTGCGGGCCGAATTCGACCGCGTTTACCGGAGTTTGTACGGACGGGAGGGGCCGCCGGTGGAGCTGGAAGTTTTGAGTTGGCGGGTGACCAGCCGCGGTCCCCGCCCGGACCTGCCCGTTGCGCAAGACGGGGGCTCCGCCGACGCCGAGGCGGCCCGCAAAGGGGAACGCCCCGCCTACTTCGCCGCCCCCGACGAGTCGCAGGGCGGATACCTCCCCACCCCCGTCTACGACCGCTACCTCCTGGGACCCGGAGCGACCCTACGCGGCCCGGCCATCATCGAAGAGCGGGAATCCACGGCCGTGATAGGACCCACCGGACGGGCGGAAGTGAACCATCGCCGGGACCTGATAGTCGCCGTCGGAGCCGGGAAGGCGGAACAATGACCCAAGAGAAAGTTCTGGATGCGGTGCAGGTGGAAGTGCTGTGGAACCGGTTGCTGGCGGTGGTGAACGAACAGCAGACGGCCCTGCAACGCACCGCTTTCAGCTCCATCGTGCGGGAAACCCAGGACCTGGCCTGCGGGGTGTTCGACGCCGGGGCCCGGATGATGGCCCAGTCCATGACCGGCACCCCCGGCCATATCAACGCCATGGCCACCGGAGTGCGCCATTTCCTGCGGGAATATCCGCCGGGGTCGTTGCGGCCGGGAGATGTGCTGATCACCAACGACCCGTGGATGACGGCCGGGCAGATCAACGACCTGACCGTGCTCACCCCGGTGTTCCGGGACGGCCGGGAGGTCGCCTACTTCGCCAACACCTGCCACGCTCCCGACATCGGCGGGCGCCTGCTGTCCGCCCAAGCCCGGGAGGTGTACGAGGAGGGGTTGCGCATCCCGATTATGAAACTCTACGACCGGGGGGAGATCAACCGGGATCTGATCGACATCGTGCGGGCCAACGTGCGCACCCCCGATGAAACGGTGGGCGACCTGTACGCCCAAACCGCCTGCAACGAGGTGGGGGCCCGGTCGCTGTCGCGCTTTATGGACGAGTTCGGCTTGGAGACGGTGAAGCCGCTGTCCCGGGAAATCATTTCCCGCTCGGAGGCGGCCATGCGGGAGGCAATCCGGCGCATCCCCAACGGGACGTGGCGGCACGAAACCCGGAGCGACGGGTTCGAGGAACCGATCCTGTTGCGGGCCGCCGTCACCGTGCGGGACGAGGACATCCACATCGACTTCGCCGGTTCTTCCCCGGAGAGCGACCGGGGCGTCAACGTGGTGATGAACTACACCCACGCCTACGCCTCCTTCGCCATGAAGGCGGCGATAACCCCGGAGGTCCCCCACAACGACGGGTCGTTCCGACCGGTGCATGTCAGCGCCCCGCCCGGTTCCATACTCAACTGCCGGGAGCCGCGGGCGGTGGCCTCCCGCCATCTGATCGGGCATTTCCTGCCGGGGGTCATCTTCGGGGCTTTGGCCCGGGCCATGCCGGGCCGTCTGCTGGCTCCGGGGGCCGACCCGATCTGGATTTCCGTCTGCCGGGGACGGCGCAACGACCAAACCGACCCGTTCACGTTCAGCCTTTTCCAATGCGGGGGGACCGGGGCCCGGGCGGTCAAAGACGGCCTGTCCGCCACCGGGTTCCCCAGCGGGGTGGCGGGAGTGCCCGCCGAGTCGCTGGAAACCCTCACTTCCCTGGTGCAGAGCAGGCGGGAGTTGCGCGCCGACTCGGGCGGGCCCGGGAAATACCGGGGAGGCCTCGGCCAGTGGAGCGTGCTCGGTTGCCGCACCGACCAGCCGTGGACGCTGTCGGCGATGGCGGACCGCATCCGGCGCCCGGCGGAGGGGCTGGAGGGCGGACGGCCCGGGGCGGCGGGGGGGCTGACCATCAACGGGGAGGACGAGGCGCAACCGAAACGGCTGCTGACTTTGCAACCCGGCCAGACAGTGCACATCGACCCGCCCGGCGGGGGCGGATACGGCCCTCCCGCCGAGCGCGACCCGCAGGCGGTACTGCATGACGTGATCGAAGGATACGTGTCCATTGCGGGGGCGGCGCGGGACTACGGGGTGGTCGTGGAATACATCGGCGGACCCGACCGTCTGGTGCGCCTGCCGGAACATTACCGACTGGATGAGGAAGCCACCCGGCGCCTGCGCCGTGACCTCCCGGGCTGACCGCAAACCCGGCGCCGGCCCGCCATCGCAATCCGCGCCCGAAAATTTCGCATCTAGAGGCCCCCACCCACCCGCCCCCCGCCCTCCCACCCTTAATATACTCAACTTTTTTGGTCCAAACAAGGGGATTGTTTTCGGAGTAGTAAAACCGTTTGTAGAAGATAATAAGGATTTGGAATATTTTTAGCGGGGTCGGGATGGAGGGCGTCCGGGGTCACCGCAACCTGCTTACCCGGCCGGTAGGCGGGTGCCGCCGCAACCGTTGGTAAAAATCCGGCCCCCCGGGGGTTGAGCGGGGGGCCGGTTGGTTGGGGGGTATGGGCTTATGAACCGCCGGGTTCTCCGGCTTCGGGAGTCTCGCCGGATTCACCGGGCTCGCCGGTTTCACCAGGTTCTCCAGGTTCTTCGGCTTCGGGGGTCTCTCCGGGTTCGGGAGTCTCTCCGGCGTCGCCGGGTTCGGGAGTCTCGCCGGGCTCTCCCGTCTCACCGGGTTCGCCGGTCTCGCCATTTTCGGGGGTTTCGGGGACCAGGTCGATGGCACGGACGAAGAAGGAGGCCATTTGCGCCCGGGTCACCGGCTGGTCGGGACAGTAATTTAGGGGCTCGGCGGTGCATCCTCTGGTTACCTCCCGGCCGTACATTCCCTCGATGGCGCGGACGATGGCGGGGTCCAGGTCCTCCACATCGTTGAACAATCCCTCGGATTCTTTTACGGATTCCAAGTGGGGGAAGGCGGCGATCATCATCACCGCCATATCGGCCCGGGTGACCACCTCGCCCGGATTGAACCTTCCGTCGGGAGCCGCGAACGCCCCCACCGACACCACCCAGTCGGCGAACGTGCGATACCAGGCGTCGGGGGGCACATCCGCAATCTCTATCCCCTCCGGGTCCTGGATCGGCCACCGTTGCGAGACCGCCCGATACAAGAAAGCGGCCATCTGCCGGCGGGTAATCTGCGCCGACGGACAGTACCTGGTGGGGTCTTCGGCGTCGCATCCCAGGGTGATCATCCAGGCGGCGATCCGCTCGATGTTGGCCTCGTGGACGCTGCCGTCTTCATCGCAAAACCGTCCCTGACACACCGGTTGCGGCGGCTCCGGCGGTTGCGCCGGGGGCGGGGGCGGGGACACAGGCCCTCCACCGCCTCCTCCCCCTCCACCGCCTCCTCCCCCACCGCCGGGCGGCGGGCCGCCTCCTCCTCCGCTGGGAGGCGTATCGCCGTCATCGGTTATAGTCAAGGTGACGGCTTGCACGGTGAAACCGGCGGCCCGGCCGGTTATGCGGATATTTTTATTGTTGTTCGGAGTGTTGTCATCGATGACAGTCAGGGAAAATGCCGCCGACCCCGACCGGGCTCCGGCCCGGATGGTGATGGCGAAGCGGGACGGGCTCAGATTGGAGTATCCCGTCCCGGAGGAAGAGCCGCTCCCCACGGTAACGTTGACCGTCACCGCATCGGCCCTGGTGGAGCCGACCAGGGCGGCGGTCACCCGGCGCGCGGCGCGGCCCGCGTCCTCCCGCACGGTACTTTGATTTAGCGAAAGTCGTATCCGGGTAGACCCGGCGACGCTGTCCCGAATAGTCAAGGTGGCGGGAGCGATGTCGAACCCGGGGGTGGCGGCGGTCACTCGCAACGTTTCATTCCCTTCGGTGATGTTGTCGTTGCTGAGGGTGAACGCGTCCCCATGAACCTGGTTCGCCAAATACGGGAAGAGAATGTTCTGGGTGCGGGCGTTGTGATCCTGCGCGTCGGCGGACCCCGCATACTCGATACGCACCGTCCGGGGCGGAGAAATCCGACCATCGGGGTAGGCGAGCCGCGTTCGCAGGCTGTCTCCTTCCGCGGCCGAGGTTACGGTCGCCCCGGAGGAGTTCACAAATGTCAAAATAATGTCGTTGTCGGCTATCAGCAAGGTGTCGGGTTTCACGGACTCAATTCCGAGGGCGCTCAGATCCGACCCCGGGGAGGAAGCGTGCACGGTTATCGCTTCGTACTCTTCCGGAGCGTCGTTGTCTATGATATCCAAGTCGAACTCCGCGAAGCCTTCCCCGGAGTAGGCGGGAATGGTCACCCAATGCGTTCCCCGATAGTCGTAGTCGGACCCTTGCCAGGCGGTGTCCCCGGTCTTTCCCACCTGCAGTCGCACCCTCGCCGCCCGGGACAGCACTTTAGAAGTGTCGTAGGAGGCCCGTACCCGTACCGGCAACGTTCCGTCCCGCTCGGTGGTTTCTTCTATATCCCGATACTCGCCGTTCGCTTCGGCTTGGACGGTGAGAATGATGGAGGCGGGGGCCGGGTCGTCGGAGGAGTCGTCGATGGCGACGCCGGCGGACTCAATTTGGTAAGAGTCGCCGCCGATGGCGACGTCGGGGCCTTCCACCCTTATCCTCTCCGTCCCCTCCGCAACCTCGTCGTCGTTTATGGTCACGGTAAACGTCGTCGACCCGGAAGTGGAGCCGGCGGCGATGTTGACCGACGGATTCTGACTGGAAACCCGAAAGTCCTCTCGCGCCCCGAACGGGGACCCGTCGGCGTCCAACACGGCGGTCTCGCCCACCACATTCAACGCCACCACCGTCCCGCCCACCGGGGCCGCCGCAGGCAATGTAACCCTGACCAGAAAGATTTTAATCCCCGCGTCCTCCCCCAGCGAGGTCTCCCTCTCCGACGTACCCTGGTCGGCGTCTATCTCCAGGGTGATTCCGGTATCGAGTATGTTGATCGCGGTTCCGGTAACGGCGGACCCGGTTAGCGACGAGGTCCCCGTCAAATCAATCGCCTCCGTCCCTTCGGAGTCGTTGTCGCTGTTGGCGGTCAGGTTGAAGGAGGCGGCGCCGCTCCTTTCCCCCGCCGGGATGACGACCGTCACCTGATTGTCCGGGGCGTCGGTGAAAAAGTCCCCGGATGTCCCGTCCGCTCCCCGCGTCGCCTTCCCCGTCCCGCCGCCCGCCGGAATGGTCACCGTTACCGCGGTGTCCGAAGTCAAAGCCGAAGTCGTCCCCGCAAAGGCGGCGGTGACGGTCACCGTCTTCATCGACGAGCCTTCCACTATCGCGGCCTGGCTCACCGACAAGGAAACGTCGGCATCGTCATCGTTCACGGTCAACGTAGCCGTCGCCTGGCGGCTGTCGTCCCCCACCATATAGGAACCCACTATCCGCAACGTCTCCGGGCTCTCCACCACCGTATCGTCGTCGATGGTCAACCCCGACAGCGTCGCGCCGTTCCCGGAACTGGCCGTTCCCGCGTCGGGGATCGTCACAGCGGGGGCTTGGGACGGCGCCGCGTAGTTATAATCGTCCGCGCCGGCGCTTCCCGTCGCCGGGGCCAGCTTTATCACCGTGTCGGAACCGATCGCGTTGGAAGAAGCGTTCGGAAACGAGGCCGTAACCGTCACGTCCGAACCGCTCCCGCCCTCCTCCAACGAGGATGGGGAGAGCGTCAAGGCAACCTGCGAATCCTGCCGGTCGATGATCGTCAACCGGGCGGGTTCCACCGTAAACCCCTCCGGCGCGCCGGTAACCGTGTAATAAATGAACTCCGGCCCCTCCGCCGCCGAATCGGATTTTAACTCATACCAGGTACTGCGATCAGTCCAACCGGTGCGAAATTTGGGGTTGAGGGTAATAAACCTTTGATAACTGTCGGCATTGGCCTGCACGTAAATATCAGCCGGGTCCGAGGCGGTCGCCGGCGGGTGCCCGGATATGTTTGTTCTGCCCACCACCCGCATCCGCATCGCCTCGCTGTAGGTGGAAGAAGTTACGTCCTTTAACCTGACGCCTACATAGTCCGACCGCCACTCGGTGCTGCTGGGCGGTTCTTCCCTCTCGGACGCCCGGAAAAGCCGGACCTGGAGCGTCCGATCCGCATCCGCAATATTCAACGCCGCGGGCCGCACCGTGTACCCGGAAGCGGCTCCCGCGAACAGAATAGTTTCGGCATCCTCGGTTACCGTATCATTAACCGGGGTGATCGTAACCTCCGCGATATTGCTACTGGTATCTCCGCTGGGGATGGTTACCGTAACCGCCGTAGCGGAAGCGGCGTAATCATCGGTCGCATAAGCCGTGCCGCCCGCGGCCCCCACCGTCACCCTCACCGCTAAATTGCCGCTCGGAGCCGCGTCGACATCCGCCCTTACGCGCACCGTCTGCGCCCCGTCGTCTTCACCCACCTCCGTCAACGACGCAGGCGGGGTTTGCTGGTCGAGCAAACGCAGGGTAACCAGCGATCCCGCATCCCTGATGGTCAACGAGGCTGGGGTAACGGTCACCGGCTCCCCGCCCACGTTCACGGCGCCCGCCGCCGCTATGGTCACCGTCTCGTCCCCGCGGTCTCCGTCAACGGGGGCCGTCACATTAAAGGAGGCGGCGCCGCTGGTGCGGCCCGCCGGAATGGTTACCGTCAACCGGTTGTCGTCGAGGTCGGTAGTGAAATCCGTCCCTCGCACCGCTCCCCCGTTGGACGGCCCGCTTTGAACTTCCACTTCCACGTTGGTCGCCGTCGTCAAAACCGAAGAGTCGCCCGCAAAAGCAGCCACCACCGTCACCGATTGCGCACCGGGGGACTCCACCACGTTCCCGGGCGAAACGCTCAACGTAATATCAGCGTCGTCGTCGGACACCGTCACCCAGGTTTTCGCCTCCGTAAACGTTACCGTCTCGGAGGAGCCCGGCGCCAGGGCCGGCCTGCCCACGATCCGCAACCGCTCCGGGCCCTCCACCACCCTGTCTTGCCTGATCGTCAAACCCGACAAAACCCCCGGAGAAGAACTATTGACGGCGCCGCCGGGGATCGTCACCGAACTTAACGAACTAAATGAAAACTCGGCACCGCTCAAAATCCCGGCCTCCGGATCGTTCTCCTGCAACGCCCGCAAAGTCACCACCGTGTCGGAAGTCAGCAGTGAAGAAGAAGCTTGCAGTTTAACTGCAATGGGTATATTACTCCCCGTTGAGCCCTCCGCTACCGTGGCATCGCCGGCGTCCAAACTGATTTGCGCATCATCATCGACGATAGTCCCCGCCGCCTGATACACCCGGAAACCGGGGATTTCATACACTCCCCACCCGTAGGTCTCATTCGGCTCCGCAATATTATCCAGCCACAAGGAATACCCGGCCGATCTACCCGTAATAAGAGCCCCCGGAGCAATGCTCATCCACAACTGCCCCCACCCGCTCGTTTCATCGTCATACGGAAAGTACAGATCGTCTAAAGTTCCTAAATCTTCTCCATTCGCGTATTGGGCCGTCCCGCTGTACATCGTAAATCTCAGATTAATCCAACTGCTGTAGGTAGAGGCGATAACCCCGTTCAACCGGGCGGACACCCAGGAGCGCGGGTCGGAACCTGTGCAACTGCACCTGCCGACGGCTTCTTGATTGGGCGGCGGGTCTCCCTTCTCTTCCACGGTAACGGCATGCTCGTTTTGATTTACGGTAATGACGATATCGCGGTCGGCGTCGGTGATTGTCAGGTCGGCGTTCCGTATGACGTAATCCGTAGCGGAACCGGTGACCTTGATGGTTTCGTGGTCTTCGGTTATCAAATCCGACCGGGGGGTGAACGTAAAAACCTGCGAGGAGCCGCGGGTCTCCCCGGCGTTGATCGTAACGACGGCGGTAGCGGGGGCGGTGGTGGTGTAATCCGCATCCGCTCCGGCGGCGGCGGAGCTGCCCTCGTCGGCGATAACGACGGTCGTTTCTATGTTGGCGGTAGCCGGAATGGGAACCGAAGCCGTTACCCGCACCGACTGCGGTCCGTCGTCTTCCCCGAGGCTGTCCAAAACCTGATGGGAGTCGTCGGTAAAACCGAGCGACGCCGCCCGGTCGTAAATAGGAACCTCCGCCGTGGCCGACACCGCGGTGGTTCCCAGGGTGGCCGTCCCGGTCAAATCCACTTTCTCCATGGTCGCCGACTCGTCTACGTTGTCCGCCACGGGCGTAATGTTGAAACTATTGGAGCCGCCGGATTGCCCGTTGTTGATGCTGAACGTCAACTGTCCGTCGGCGGGCAGGTCGGTCCGGTAATCACCCGTGGGAGGCGGCCCCGGCCCGCCCAGGACGGCCCCGCCGCCGGGCGCCGCCGTAACCGTAACCGTCGTGTCCGCCGTTACCGTCCCCGCAAAGGCGGCCGTTACCGTCACCTGCTGTCCGCCGGCGTGCTCCCAAACTCCCTCCGGGCTGACCGTCAACGTAAACTCGTCATCATCGTCGTCAATCACCAAATTCGCCGGTTGCGTATTCAAACCGGGGGTGGAACCGGCGGTCGAACCTGAAAACAGGATGGTCTCGTTCCCCTCCGCTAACGCATCATCAACCGGGGTAACGGTCAACAACTCCGATGTCGCCGACGAATGCCCGCTTCTCATAGTCAACGTCGCCGACCCCGGCGCCGAATAATCAGCGGAGGCAGCGGTGCCGTCCTCGATCGCCACCGTCATCATCAGATTCCTCTGCGCGGTGACTCCCCTATCCAACTTCGCCGCCACCCGCACCGACCGCCCGCCCCCGTCCTCGGATATTTCCGACAACGGAGAGCCCTGACCGTCCTCAAAACTCAACGCAATCACATCAGCATCCTCAATCACCAAACTCGTCGGCTGTACGACCAAACCGGGGGATGTACCCCCGTAACTAATGATCTCGTCCCCCTCCGCATACCTGTCGTCAATGGGTCTAATAAACAATGACGCCGTCCCCGACGTATCTCCGTTCCTGATGGTAATATCCTTATAGCTCTCGCCTGCATGATCAGCGGAGGTAACCGTAGATCCGGGCACGCTGCCCCTGAGTACCCTCACCACCAGATCCTGCCCTGCGGTAAATCCATCGCTCAACTCGGCCACCATCGGCACCCACTGCCCGCCGCCGTTCTCGTCGATCCCCGTTATCGGCTGATTCCCGTCGTGAAAACTCAACGTAACCCCGGTGTCCGCATCTACAATCTGCAAACTTCCCGAAGTTACATCCAAACCGGGGGACGTACCCGAAAACAGGATCGTCTCATAGGACTCCGTCAACAAATCATCAACCGGGGTAATCGTCAACAACGCCGATGCCCCCGACGATCGCCCGTTGACGATCGTCGCCGTCGTCGACGACGCCGAAGCCGAATAATCAGCGGCGACGGCCGTGCCGCCGCTCCCTATCGTCACCGCCACCTCCAAATCCCTCCCCGCGGTAATCCCATCGCCCAACCGGGCCACCACCCGCACCGTCTGCCCGCCCCCGTCCTCCCCCACGCTGGTCACCTCCTGTCCGCCGTCGTCGAAACTCAACGTAACCGCGGTGTCCGCATCCTTGATCACCAAACCGGCCGAGGTCACCTCCAAACCGGGGGACGTACCCGAAAACAAGATGGTCTCGTCCCCCTCCGTCAACAAATCATCAACCGGCGCAACCGTCAACAACGCCGACCTCCCCGACGACTGCCCGCTTCTGATGGTCACCGTCGTCGACGCCGGAGCCGAATAATCAGCGGCGACGGCCGTGCCGTCCGCTATGGCAACCGCCACCTCCAAATCCGCCGTCGTCGTAATCCCGGCTCCCAATTGGGCAACCACCCGCACCATCTGCCCGCCCCCGTCTTCTTCTACGCTCGTCACCGCCTGATTCCCGTCGTCGAAACTCAACGTAACCGCGGTGTCCGCGTCATTGATCACCAAACTCGCCGGTTGCACATCCAAAGGAGGCGTCGTACCGATGGCCGTACCCGAAAACAGGATGGTTTCGTCCCCCTCCGTCAACGCATCATTAACCGGGGTAAACGTCAACGCCGTCGACGCCCGCCCAACCGTATCCCCGTTGTTGATAACCACGCTCACGGTGGCGCCCGAAACCGTATAATCAGTAGTTTCCGCGGCCGAACCGGCCGCCACCGTAACCATTACCGTCGCCTGCGCCGACACCGGCCGGGCCGCGGTGGCCACTATCCGCACCGACTGCCCTCCCCCGTCCTCGGATAACTCCGACACCTCCGACGGCGTGCTTTGTCCGTCGTCGAAGCTCAACGTAACATCATCATCATCATCAAAAATATATAAATTAGCAGGAGATAACATTGTGTTGCCCGGGGTCGTGACCGCAGAAAACTCAATAAATTGGTCGCCCTCTACATCAGTATCAGACACCGGGGTTACCGTCAATGCCGCCGACCGGCCCACGGTCGCTCCGACGGCGATAATCACCGTCGCACTCGAGGCCGAAATAGCATACTCGGTAGTGGGAGTGGCCGTACTCGCCCCGCCCCCCACCGTCACCGTCACCGTCACCTCGCTCGTTGGCGCCTCCTGCGCCGTGGCCACCACCCGCACCGTCTGCGCCCCGCCCTCTTCGGACACCCCCGTCACCGCCATGGAATCATTACCATCATCAAACGACAATACAATATCGTCGTCATCATCAATAATATTCAAAGTTATATCGGCAATCGTATAACCCGTCGCAGTAGCGGAAATCACAATCGTCTCATCGCCTTCCGCAACGTTGTCATCAATCGGCGTAATCACAAAATCTTGCCTGTTCTCCGTACCTATGGAACCGCCTATAGAATAAGTCACCGTATTAGGCCCCGTAAAATCATTCGACTGTCCCCTGGTAGCGGTACCACCCGTAAATGTCACATTTACGGGAACCGCCGGTGAAATCGCACCTGAAGCGCTGATAACCAAGGTCAAGGTCGCCGCCCCGCCATCCTCGGGAATCCCCGTCACCATGTTCATGGACGAATCCTGAACCGACAAGGAAATGGTAACCTGCGCCCCTACCGGAACAGGCGCGGCGGGCAACAACGCCGCCGCCAAACCTATCAACAACCCCAAACCCGCCACGCGTCTCACAACGTATCTCCCATCAACTATCTACGTATCCAATACAGGATACTGACCCGATGTCGCAAAACACTACCCCCCCCCCCCGTTTATGTCAAATCGCATCCCGGTTAAAGCACTGAATTTCCCCGATGGGAACGGGTCTCCCCGCTAGGAACGGAGCGGTTGGCCGGGGAGACGGCCCAGCCGGGCCGGTTGCCCTCCGGTGGACGGGAAAAGTCCGGTTCTCATCGACCGCCGTGCGGGTCTTCGAGGGGGAGGGCCTGGTACAGCTCGGCCCGCATAGTGCGGGTCTGGTTGAGCAGGCGGGACAGCAGCGCCTCCAGCCGTTCCAGCCGGTCGTTCATATAGTCCTCGGCTTCCAGCCGGATGCGGTGGGCGTCGTCTTCGGCCCGGCGCACCAGAATGTTGGCCTCCTCGGTGGCCTCGGCGACGATGTTGGACTCGCTCACCAACTCGTTGGCCTTGTCGCGGGCCTTGGCCACCAGGCCGCGGGCCTGCTCGTTGGTGCGGGACACGAACATTTCCCGCTCCCGCACCATCCACCGGGCGGCCCGGATCTCGTCCGGCAACCGTTCGCGCAACATGTGCAACATTTCCAACATCTGATCCCGGTCCACCACTACGTTGCTGGACAGGGGCACCGATTTGGCCGACTGCACCGACAGGATCATCTCTTCGATCAGGTCCTGCATTTCCCCTACCGTGGGCAGGTCCGGCCCTTCCGCAAAACCCTGCGGCCGGGAGGAGGCGGCCGCCTCTTCCACGATGCCGTCCAACGGGTCCGCCTCCGGATGCCCCGGTTGCAACGGATCTGCGGCGTGATGTTCGTAATCGGTCACTGCGACCACCGTTCCTTCAGTCTGCGGCCGACGGCGGCGGGCACCAACCGGTCCACCGACCCTCCCAGCCGGCCCACCTCTTTTACCAGGGAGGAGGAAAGATAACCGTATTCCGGGCTGGTGGGAATGAACACGGTGTCGATCCGGGACAGGCCGTGATTCATCTGCGCCATCTGCAACTCGTAGTCGAAATCGGACACCGCCCGCAGGCCTTTAACGATCACATCCACCTCCGACTCCAGGGCGAAATCCACCAGCAGGCCGGCGAAGGAGGCCACTTCCACCGCCGGCAGGTCGGAGAACAGCTCCTCCAACATTTCCACCCGCTCCTCGGCGGAGAACATGGGAGCCTTGGACGGGTTGCGAATGACGGCCGCCACCACCCGGTCGAACACCGAGGCGCTGCGCCGTATAACGTCGACATGCCCGTTGGTGGGCGGGTCGAAACTCCCCGGACACAAACCGGTGGTCACCGCCCCTCCTTGCCGTGGCCGAATCGAGGGCCGCTAGTGGTCGCCATGCTTTCCCAGTTTACCGCCCGGTTCGCCGCCGATAACGCAATACCCGGGCGGAACCGTAGTTGCGGTCGTCTTCCAGCGTCAAACCCTCCGCCCGCAACACTTCTCCCCCGGCCCGGCGATGCACCACCGCCGCCCCGCCCGGGGACAAGAGCCGCCCGGCGGCCGCCAGCTCCTCCGCCACCCGCTCGTCCGGCGTCCGGTAGGGGGGGTCCAGGAACACCAGGTCGTAGGAGTCGCGGGCGGAGGCCCCGGCCAGGAAACGGCCCGCCTCCGCGCCGGAGGCCCGCCCTCCCAAGCCCACCCGGTCGATGTTGGAACGCAGGATTTCCAGCACCGACCGGTCCCGTTCCACGAACACCGCCCCGGCCGCACCCCGGCTGAGGGCCTCCAAACCCAGCGACCCGGTCCCGGCGTACAAGTCCAGCACCCGCGCCCCGGGAACCTCCGCCGCCAAGGAGGAAAACACCGCTTCCCGCATCCGGTCGGTCATCGGCCGCACCCCGGGACCGGGCGGGGTTTTCAGACGGCGCCCCTTGGCGCGGCCGGCGATCACCCTCATAAGATCATGAGCTCATGAGGCGAACAGCCATTCCACATCGTCCCCCAGCAGGGCCCGCACTTCTTCCCGCAACTCCGGGCAACCCTCCAGTTTCGGGTCCTCCTCCACGAGGGCGAAGGCCTCTTGGCGCGCCTGCCCCAGTTCTTTGACGTCCCGCAGGATGTTGGCCGCTTTCAAATCGGACACCCCCGACTGGCGGGACCCGAACACCGTGCCCGGCTTGCGCAGTTCCAGGTCTTTTTCGGCCAGTATGAACCCGTCGTCGATGTCCGCCATCGCCTGAATGCGGGCCGCGCCCTCCTCGGTGGACGGCTCGGCCACCAGGATGCACTGGGAGGGATGGCGGCCCCGCCCCACCCGGCCCCGCAACTGATGAAGCTGGCTGAGGCCGAACCGGTCCGCATCCCGGATCACCATCAGCGTGGCGTTGGGGACGTCGATCCCCACTTCGATGACGGTGGTGGCCACCAGAACGTCCCGCGCCCCGGCCCGGAACTCGGCCATCACCCGGTCTTTGTCGGCCGCCCGCATCCGGCCGTGCAACAAGCCCAGGCGCAGGTCGGGCAGGTCCTTCCGCAACCTCCGGTGTTCGGCTTCCGCCGAAGCCGCCTCCGACTTGTCGGTGTCCTCCACCCGCGGGCACACCACGAACGCCTGCCTGCCCCGGCCCGCCTCCTCCCGAATCGCCTCGTACACCCGGCGCAGTCCCGTTGCGGATTTGTCGACCGTCCAGGTGCGGATCGGGGAACGGCCGGGAGGCATTTCGTCCAGGGTGGATACATCCAGGTCGCCGTAGAGGGTCATGGCCAAAGTGCGGGGAATGGGGGTGGCGGTCATAATCAGCATATCGGGGGCGGCCTCCCCCGCTTTCTCCCGCAGGCGCAACCGTTGCCGCACTCCGAAACGGTGCTGCTCGTCCACCACCGCCGCCCCCAACCGGTGGAAGCGCACCCCGGCGGAGAGGAGGGCGTGGGTGCCGAACACGAGATTCACCTCCCCTTTCCCGATCATCTCCCGGAGCTCCTCCCGGGTGGTGCGGCCCGGGGGGCGGAAGTTGGCTTCGGACTCGTCCTTGGTGAGCAGGGCCGCCCTGATGGTTTCCCCTCCAGGGTTTTGTTCCGGCCGGTGGAACAGGGACTCCTCGTCCGGTCGAGGGGCCATTCCGGCCGCGTCGAGCAGGGCCCGGACTCCCCGGTAGTGCTGACCGGCCAACACCTCGGTGGGGGCCATCACCGCCGCCTGGTAACCGCCCGCCACCGCGGTGAGGGCGGCGGCCGCGGCCGCCACCGTCTTGCCGGAGCCGACCTCCCCCTGCAACAGGCGATGCATGGCGTGCGGGCGGGACATGTCATCGTCGATTTCGGCTATCACCCGCCGTTGCGCCCCGGTCAACTCAAAGGGCAGGCCCTGTAGAAAACGGCGCACCAGGGGCGGGTCGGGCGGGTGGACGATGCCCGTTTCCTCGCTCAGGTTCCGTTGCTTGGCCATGGCCAGGGCCGCCTCCAACCGGAAAAACTCGTCGAAGGCCAAGCGGCGACGGGCCCGGTAGGCGTCGGCGACCTTCTCCGGAAAATGAACGTCGACCAGGGCGGAGTCGCGCTCCGGCAACCGGTAGCGGCGGAGGAGGTCGGCGGGCAACGGGTCGGGGATGGGGCGGGAGCGGCGCAGGGCGTCGAAAATGCCCCGTCGCAGATGTCCGGAACCGGCCGACCCCACCGCCCGGTAGATGGGCACCACCCGTCCCGTCTCCAAACTTTCCGGCCCTTTGCCCAGCACGTCCACCGCCGGGGAGTTCATCTGCGGCCGCCCCCGGAAGCGCTCCACTTTCCCGGACAGGGCCACCTCCGTTCCCTGCCTTAGTTGCCCGGCGCGGAACTCCTGGTTGAACCAGACCGCTTTCAGGGAACCGGTTTCGTCGGACACCATCGCCTCCACCATCACCAGGTTGCGCCGCGGACGACGGGTGCGCACGCTGCCGACCGTCCCCAAAACGGTCACATCGTCCCCTTCCGGGACCTCCCCCAGCGGGACTTTCTGGGAGCGGTCCAGGTAGCGACGCGGAATGTGGAACAGCAAATCGGTGATGGAAACGATCCCGGCGTCCCGCAAGGCCTTGGCCCGCCGCCCCCGCAACACCTTGATCTCATCCACCCCGATGCCGGTCAGATAGGCCAGGTTGCGCCCCGCCCCGATCGGCTCCGGCCGCGCGGGCCGCGCCTCCCCTGTGTCTCCTGCCTCTTCCATGTCTCCCAGAATAAAGCCCTCCCGTCGCTTCTCCGGTCTCTCCGGTCGTCGCCAACGCAACCTCCGCGCAACCAGGGGAAAGCAAAGTCCGGCGCATGCCCCCGATTGTAATTGTACTCGTAATGCTACGGGGGCGCGCGGCGCGGCCCCGGGCGGGGTAGAATGCCCCGGCATGCAAGGCGTAGTGAAAATTTACGACCCGAACACCGGGGCGGGGGTGGTGGTGTGCGATGACGACCGGAGCGAGGTCTACCTGCGGCCCGGGTCGTTGGCGGGCAGCCTGTTCCGCCTGTTGCGCCAGGGGCAACGCATCAACTTTGCGGTGGAGGAGGACGGGGGGCGGCGGTGGGCGCATACGGTCCGCATCGGTTCCGAAGGCCGCTAATCTGCTTTACTCCCGGCCGTCGGGCGCCGGCGGGGGCGGCGAATACGGGAAAATCGGTTTCCGCCGGGCGGCGACCCGGCGGGCGCCTGTATAGTTGGACTTTCAAACGAGAGAGGAGCCTCAATGGTTGAAGCCTATGTTCTGATCCAGACCGAAGTCGGCAAGGCGAAAGTGGTCGCCGAGCAAGTGGGGATTATCGAAGGCGTAATCTCCGCCCAGGACGTCACCGGACCCTACGACGTGGTGGTGCGGGCCGAAGCGGCGGACGTGGACGCACTGGGGCGTTTGGTGGTGGCCAAAATCCAGGCGGTGAACGGCATCACCCGCACCCTGACCTGCCCGGTCGTCAACCTCTGACCCTCCAACCCCTCAACCTCCACAACCTCCAACCTCTGACCGGAAACCGGGCCGGGTTCCGGCCCGGGCTCTAACCGAGTTTGCGGGCGATGGCGGCCGCGTCCCGCAGGGCGGCCCCGTCCGCCCCGGCGGTGGAGAAGCGGCGGGGGGGCATGGTTTCCAGCTCGTCCAGCAGGTCGCAGGCCAGCCGGGAGCGCGGCAACGGCGGGTCCACCCACAGGTACAAGGACAGGCTGCCGGGAATGGTGTTGGCCTCGTTGACCCACACCTCCCCGTCCCGTTCCAGGAAATCGAGGCGGGCCATGGAGCGAATCCCGGCCCACGCGGCCGTTTCCATCGCCAAGGAGCGTATCTTTCCCTCCGTCTCCGGGGGGAGGCGGGCGGGGAGTTCCCGCTCCGCCCCTTCGATGCCTCCCCCGGACAGGTACTTCTCCTCGTAGCCGTAGAAGGCCCCGCTCCGGGGGGCTTCGATGGCCGACAACTGCAACTCCGGGTAGGTGCGCACCGCCACGTTCAGGTCGCGGCTTCCCTCCAGATACGGTTCCAGCACCGCCCCCCGGCTCATATGGGCGGAGGAGGAAGCCAAGGCGGCGGCGGTGGCGTAGTCTTCCACTATTTCGATGCCGATGGAAGACCCGCCGAAACGGGGTTTGACGATGTAGGGGGGGTCGAATGCGGGGGGGTTGCCCGGGCGCACCGGCAGACGGGGCAGGGTGGGCAGGCCCGCCGTCGCCAGCAAGGCCCCGAAAGCCAGTTTGTCCATGCACATGGCGGAGTGGGAGGCGTCGGGGCCGGAGTAGCGTACGCCCGCCAAATCCAGCGCGCTTTGCAACGTCCCGTCCTCCCCCGGGGAGCCGTGACAGCACAGCAAGGCCCGCTCCACCCCCAGCGGACGGCGCTTGGCCGACCACCCCTCCCCCGGCTCGGCCGTGAAGCGCAACTCCTGGGCTTTGCGGGGAGGGCCGTCCGCAAAATCGGCGGCTTCATTGTCGGCCGCCACCCGGAACCAACGTCCGGTCTTGGCCCAGTAGATGACCGCCGGCTCCCGCCCCGCCTCCGACAACAACCGGGCCAACTGCAACCCGGTGAGAATGCTGATGTCATGCTCCGGCGAGGGACCGCCGAACACCACCGCCGCAACCAAAGCCTTTCCTCCTCCCCATCCGGGAAACCACCCGTTACTTTACCCCCGCCCCGCCCCCAACCCCGGCATCCCCCCGCCTGGGCGGTTACCAGTGAGACCTTTAGGTGAAGATCGAACGGGAGGTTGAGACTGGAGGAGGAACGGCCCCGGCCGCCTACGGAGTGTGCTCCGCCACCACCCCAGCGTAATGGGGAGTCCCCTTATAGGCGCGGACCTCGGCCAGCATCTCTTCTATAGCCTCCTCTATCGGAAGAAGGTCATCCCATGCCCGGACATCAGCCATACGGCGCCCCTTTCTACGACCGGCCCGCGTAGGACAGGGCCTGCCTGCTCCAACGGACGGCGTCTTCTATCTGTTCCGGAGTCAGGTCGTAACTACGGGTCAGGATTTTTCGACCCGCCCACCGGTAGCATCTACCTGCACTGCGATCAAACGGCCAACGCCTACCTGCGGATACTGATGGACGCCGTGTTCGGGAAAGATAATCTCCGCAACGAGATCGTTTGGTGGTACTACAACGTAGCGGTAACCTCCAAGAGGTTTTTCGGGCGTAAGCACGATGTCATCTTGGCCTACTCTAAAAGCGAAGAATGGATTTTCAATCCTGATGCCGTGCGGGTGCCGTACGCTGAGGACTCCAACTGGGTTCAAAACGCCGATTCTTATAAGGACAAATACCAACCAGATGAGCGGGGAAAACTAGCCACCGATGTATTTCGCATCCCCACAATCAATAATATGGCTAAGGAGCGGGTCGGATATCCGACTCAGAAGCCCCTCGCCCTCTACGAGCGAATAATCGGGGCCTCCACCAACCGGGGTGATGTCGTCCTTGACCCGTTCGCCGGGTGCGCGACGACCTGCGTGGCCGCCGAGCGGCTGGGACGGCAGTGGGTGGGCATTGACCTGTGGGACAAAGCCCACGAAGTCGTCCTAGAGCGTCTGGAGAAAGAGGGGTTGGCCAACCCGCAAGGAGGAGACACCACCCTGTCGTTCGCCGACATCACCTACACCACCGAACCGCCGGTGCGGAACGACCAGCTGGACGCCCGGACGATCCCCCACCTGGAAACCCCGACGGGGAAGCGGGTGCCTAAACGGGAATCACCCCGGCAACGAGCGGAAATCAAATTACGCCTGCTTGATGAATTCGGCCTGCAATGTGCGGGGTGCGACCGGGAGTTCGACCATCCCGCATACCTTGAGGTCGATCACAGTACCCCGCTACGCGACGAGGGCGGCCACGAATACGAGAACCGTATGTTGCTGTGCGGTCCGTGCAACAAGCGCAAAGGGTCCAGGTTCACGTTAAGCGGGTTACAGCAGGAAAACAAGAGGGTCAAGTTTATGAGAGGCCAAGGGGCGTAACGCCCCACCGCTTCCCTAGGAGGAGAGTCCCCTCCGAGAGGCGGGGAACTTTTTGGGGGGCGGGGGGCGTCTAAGCGGCAACCCAACCATAAGGGAGGTTGCCGTGAACAAAATGAAAGTTGCGACTTTGGCGCTGGCGACGGGGATGATGGTCATCTCCGCCTGCGGGGAGCAGTCCGGGGTGGGCGACGAACCGCCCCCGGCGGAGTCGCGGTCGTTGCAGGAAAGGCAGGAGGACCTGCTGGACCGGCCGAGCCCGGACCGCCCCGCCATCACCGCCGCTCCGGCCACCGCCGCTCCGGCTACTACGGCGGCGGCCATCACCACGATGGCGACGGCGCTCGGAAACCCGGAAAGGGAAATACGGACATTTGCGGCGGAGGCTATGGAGGAGGATGCCCCGGCCCTGTCCCGATCGTATTCGCAGGATGAGGATTTGGCGGCGATGTCCGAGATATGGCCGTCGGAACCGGAACCTTTCCCCGAACCCTATCCCTACCCCGTGCCCGATGAACCGGGCGAGGTTACGTTCGAGGACTACCGCCGGGCCGGTTACGTGCCCACCGAGTGGGACGACACCTCCACTTTCAGCCTGGACGCCGACCGCACCTCGTTCGGGTTGGCCCTCAACTGGGCCAGGTCCGGCTACGAAATAGAACCGGATTCGGTGCGGGCCGAGGAATGGGCCAACTCCTTCGACTACCGCTACCGGCGGCCCCGGGACGGCGACCGGTTCTCCATCACCACCGACGTGGTGCGGCATCCGTTGGACAACGGCAAGCACCTGGTGCGGATCGGATTCCAGGCCCCGGACCGGCAGGAGGCGGCGGGCAGCGAACGACCGGTCAACGTGACCCTGGTGCTGGACTCCTCCGGTTCCATGTCGGAAGGCAACCGGGTGGCCATCGCCCGCTCGGCGGCGGAAACTATTCGCCGCAGCCTGCGTCCCCGGGACCTGATCAGCGTGGTGCAGTTCAGCGAAGATGTCCTCTACGACCTGTCCGTCCCCCACGCCTCCCCCGACGACGAACGGATCGCCCATTCCATCAGCCGGCTGGAGCCCTACAGCTCCACCAACGTGCAGGCCGGATTGGACCTGGGGGTGCGAATGGCGGATATGGCCCGCCGGGAGCGCCCCTCCGCCTCCAACTACGTCATTCTGATGTCGGACGGGGTGGCCAACGTGGACGCCACCGACCCCTTCGCCATCCTGGAATCGGCCTACGACCCCGACCCGTCCAACCCTTTGCGGCTGATAACCATCGGGGTGGGAATCGCCAACTACAACGATGTCCTGTTGGAGCAACTGGCCCAGTACGGCAACGGCTGGTACCGGTATCTGGACACCCCCGAACAGGCCCGGAACGTGTTCGAGCGGGAAAGTTGGCTGTCCCTGTCGGTTCCGTTCGCCGACCAGACCCGGGCGCAGGTGGTGTGGGACGAGGAGACGGTGCGCGCCTGGCGGCTGGTCGGATACGAGAACCGGGTCACCTCCGATCAGTCCTTCTACGAGAACCGCCGCAAGTTCGCCGAAATCCCGGCCGGGACCGCCACCACCGCCTTCTACGAGGTGGAAATCAACGACCCGGCGGAGCGGGGAGACGGGATGAACCTGGGCGATGTGAGGTTGCGGTGGGTGGATGCCAACAGCGGACGCAACCGGGAGCAGACGACCCCGGTGGTCTCCGAGCGGGGGACCGGGTTCTCGCAGTCGGATCCGATGTTGCGCTTCGGAGCGGTGGTGGCCCTGTCCGCCGACCGCTACTCCAGCCTCCCCTACGCCGACCCGGACCGCATCTACACCGACCTGCGTCGCCTGTCCGATCACCTGCTGGGCTTGGAGGAGCAACTGTACGAAGTCCCCGGATACGATGACTTCGGATACGTGCTGGACCATCTGCTCCGGGCGACCGTCTAAACCGACTAACCCGGCCGGGCCCGGTCCTCCTCCCGGGCCTGGCCCCCCTCGTTGCCCGGCCTCCTCGAATCGGGGCTCTTCCCGCACGCTTACGGGTAAAATCCGGGTATGGCAAAGTTGGAGGTTTGCTTGCCGGACGACTTGGCCGCCGAGGTCGCAACCGCGGGTCTCAACATTTCCCAAGTGACTCAAGAGGCGTTGCGCAAGGTACTGTCAGGCGGCCGTTTAGCGGAATGGTTGGACGATCTCAACGACATCGAACCCGCCGGAACCACCAGCGAAGAGGTTCCGAAAGCCGTAACGGAAGGCAAAAGGGACTTGTGGGGCGATGTCTGATATTTGATCCGGGACGCCTCGGCTTGGTCGAGTCGTAGCCGCGGCTGTTAGTCGGGTTTGGTTAAGCCGATGCGCCGGTAGGCCTCTTCGGGGATGGCCTCGATCGTCTTGTAGACCGTCCAGGTGCACTTTTTGGGCTCGCGACCGCCGGTTTCTTTCGGGTAGAGGGGCGAGTCCACCACCCGCACCGGATGCCCCCACCGTTCGGCGGGCAGGCGCTCCAGGGCCAGGCAACAGTGGGCGCAGTAGTAGCACACGCCTTTCTCGTTCCAGGCCCAGTCGTATTTCTCCTGCGTCACCCCGAACTCGTAGGGGGGCAGAACCCGCGACCCGGTGCCTTCCGTCGGATCGCCCCGCGAGGAACGCCCCCCGGAGCCGCACGGGTCGAAGCTGACCACCCACCGATCCTCGTATTCGTCCAGGTCCATATCCCCCCGCCGCTCCGGGCCGCACAGGTGGGCCCGCATCGCCTCGATGGTGGTGTACATATTGCGGAAGATGGTGTCGGCGTAGTCCCGTTCCCGCAGGTCGAACGGCATATAACGCTCCTGGATGTAGGGCTCCAACGTGAACCGGTACATATCCTCCAGGGACGCCTCCCCGAACCGGCGGGCGCCGAAGGCCAAAATCCCCGACATGTAGTCCACCCATCGGTCATGCAACCGCCGCCAGCCTTCCCGCAACCAGTTCATTTCGATGAGCGCCTCCCCCTCCCCGGCGTCGCCGGCCCGCACCTGGTTCGCCAACCGCCCCGCCTGCTCCCCCAGCTCCTCCCACATGGTGAACGGCGCGAAAGCCGACCCGTCGGGCAAACGCAACAACTTCCGCAACCGGCCCAGTTCCTCCTCCAGCTCCTCCTCCTCCACCTCCTTGCTCCGCAACCACCTCTCAAAACCCTCCGACCAGATCTTGTAAATGGCGTGCACCACCTTGGCCTCTTCCATGAAGTAGTCGATCAACTGGGCGGCGTCCTCCCCGCGCCCCTCCCCGATCGCCTCTTCTATCTTCGTCACGGTGGGGATGACCTGGTCGTTCCAGTCGCCGGTGCGAACCCGTTTGCCCAAATCATCCGACCAGGTGAGATGCGTTGCCATCGGCGCCGCCTCCTTTCTGATATGCTGGCGGCCACTCCCCGGGGAGACCTCTATCAACGCTACCATTCTGGGGCTGGGGGGCGTAGCCGCTTTTGCGGTCGGTTCGCTGATGACCAAGCATTTCGTGGACCGGCTACCTCCGTTGCAGCTCATCGGCCCGCTTTACCTGCTCAACGCGGCCGTGCTGGTTCCGCTGGCTCCGTTCACCGACTGGCATTGGACGACGCGCATCGGAATACTGCACGTCATCAGCCTGGCGGTGATCTGCGGCAACGCCTTGGCCGTCTTCCGGTTGCTGGAACACGGGGCGGCTTCGGCGGTCACCACCGCCACCGCCACCAGCCCGTTCCCGACCGTGCTGGCCACCGCCCTGCTGATACCGGCCGGGTTCCGATGGATGGAAGCGGCGGCGGCCGCCCTGGTGGTGGGCGGGGTGCTGTGGGCGGTCTCCGACTCCTTCCGGCAACTGCGGCGGACCGTCACCGTGCTGACGGCGGCCGCCGCTTCGGTGGGCACCGGAATGACGGCGGTGATGTCCCGGCTGTTGCTCGACGAAGGGGCGGGCTTGGTGGAAATCTACGTGGTGCGCACCCTCCTGGCCGGGGTTTTGTTCACCCTGGTCGCTCCGCCCCGGGACATTCCCCGCGGGGCTTGGCGGTGGCTGACGGTGCGCTCCGGGTTCATAACCTTCGGGTTTTCCCTGTCCATCCTGGGCCTGCGCTACGGGAGTCCGGCCCTGGTGCAGACCATGCTGGCCACCATGCCCCTGTTCGTGATCGCCGGGGAAACCTTTCTTTCCCATCGGCGCCCCGACCCGCGGGTGGCGGGAGCGGCGGTCCTGGTGGCGGCCGGGGTGGCCCTGGTCTCCTTCTGATCCCGGGAATTCAGGCCTCCGGGCCGGGGGCGGGCGGGGGACCCGTGCTAAAGTCGGTGGCGCAAGCCGACCATCGGAAGCGAGGAGACGAGGAGCCGCAATGCAACGCGCCTGTTTCACTTTTGAGATCTATCCGCACATGGCGGACGAGTACAAGAAGCGCCACGATGAAATCTGGCCGGAGTTGGTGGAACTCATCCGGGAGTCCGGCCTCAAGAACTACACCCTGTTCCGGCGGGGAACCCAGGTGATCGCCTACGTGGAATGCCACCCGGACGTGGAAACCGCCTTCGCCAAGGTGGGAGCCTCCGAGGTGAACGCCCGCTGGTCCAAATGGTTCGAAGAGGTGATCGTCAGCCTGGTAGACGAGGACGGCAACCTCTACTGGGCCGAAGAAGTTTGGCACCAAGACTGACCCCTCCCCTCCCCTCCCCGCCGCCCCCCCGGTTGCTGTCCGGGGACGTTCCGGGCCCCCCGATCCCCCGCCTGCGAATCGGGCTGGTGTGCGTCTACTTCGGCCTGTTCGACGAGGCCATGCCCCCCGAATTCCGGCGGGAGCGGACCCAATTCGCGGAAAGCATGCGGGAGCGGCTGGAAAGCCTGGGGGAAGTGGTCTATCCGGGGCTGGTGGACTCCGAAGCGGCGGGTCGGGAAGCGGCGGAGGAGTTCGCCCGGAGCCCGGTGGACGTAATCGTGTTCGCCCCGACTATGGCCGCCCCGCCCGGCTACGGCTGGGAGGCCATCCGGGAATTGGAGGATGTCCCGGTGGTGGCGGTGGGGGCGCAGGAACTGGACGCCGTCCCCGATGACTACGACACCGAGGAGGCCACCCGCCGCAGCCTGACCGTGGGGCTGGTGATGTTCACCAACGTGCTGGTCCGGTTCAACCGCCCCTTTATCACCGTCGTCGGCCATTCCGCCGCGCCGGAAACCCAGCGGGACATAGCCGATGCCCTGTCCGCGGCGGCGGCCGCGGCGGCGGTGCGCGGCGCCCGGCTGTTGGCGGTCGGCGACCCCATCCCCGGCTATCTGGATGTGGAAACCACCCCCTCCGCTTTGCGGTCTTTGGGGGTGGAAGTGGTTGCCGTGGATGCGGACGGGATGGGGAGGGCCTGCCGGGCGGTGGAAGACGGGGAGGCGCGCCGTCTGGCCGGGGCGCTCCGGGACTCCTGCCGGGCGGAGGCGGTGGACGATCCCACCCTGGAGCGGTCGGCGCGCTTGGCGCTGGCCTTGGAGGATCTGTGCGCCGCGCATGGGGCGGCGGGCGGGGCGGTGAACTGCCATGGCGAAGTCCTGCGGCGCAACCCGCAGGTGGGGATCACCGCCTGCCTGGGAGTTTCCCGATGCAGCGAGGCGGGAAAGCCCTTCGCCTGCACGGGGGACATCCCGGCCGGAATCGCCCTGCTGATCGGCAAGCGCTTGGCCGGAGCGGCCTTGTACTGCGAGCTTTATCAACTGGACTTGGGGGGCGACTGGGTGCTGGCGGCCAACGGCGGGGAGGGCGATCCGGCACTCCGGCCCGGCCCGGCCCCGGTGCGGCTGTTGCCCGAAGACCACTACATGGGGGAGCGGGGGCCGGGGGTGGCCGTCGCTTTTGAACTGCCCGAGGGCCCGGCCACCCTGCTCAGCCTGACTCATGTCGACCACTCCGACGGCTGGAAGCTGGCAACGGCGGAAGGGAGCATCATCGGCTCCCGGCATCACCGCATGGAAGGCCCCAACGGAATGTTCCGGTTCCAATCCGGGACGGTGGCGGAGGGTTACGCCGCGTGGTGCGCGGCGGGGGCCACCCACCACGCCGTGTTGCTCCCCGGCCACCGCGGACGCGACCTGCGCCAAACCGCCCGCCTGCTGACAATCGACTGCCAGTCCGTCTGATTCGGCGGGGTGCGGCGACGCTCGGCGGGGGCGCCGGGAGGCCTGGCCGGTAAAATGTCACACCGCCGGTTTAGGTTGAAGGGCGCAATCGGAAATCCGGGAAATTCCCCGGCCGTCAAGGAGCAAGGATAATGACCGCCCAACAAGCGAACCCGCACCCGTTGCACCGCACTGTGGTGATCGCCGACAACTTGGAGATGCTGACGGCCATGGACAACGAAACTGTGGATCTGGTCGTTACCGACCCGCCCTTCGCCAAGAACTACGACTTCACCGGCGACCTGAAACCGCCCCTGTCCCCCGAGGAGCTGGCCCTGGAGAAGCGCACCTTGGCCGACTGGGGAAGCGCAAGCCGGGCCGAGGCGGAGGCGGCCGGTATCGAATGGCCGCCGGACAACGGAGCGGCCGCCGCCGGGTTCTCCGACATCTGGAAATGGGAGGAAGACGTTCACGAGGAATGGCTGGACAAGCTCGAGGAGCAGTACCAGGCGGCGGCCAAGGTGATCGAGGCCGCCCGCTACTCCCACTCCGACGGGCACGCCGCCTACCTGTCCTACATGGCCATCCGCCTCATCGAGATGCGCCGGGTGCTGAAACCGACCGGCTCGCTGTTTCTGCACTGCGACGCCGCCGCCAACTCCTATCTGCGCCTCCTTTTGGACGCGGTGTTCGGACGCAAAAGGTTTCGCAACGAAATCGTTTGGTCATACCGGACGGGCGGGGCCTCCCGAACCCGGTTTTCCAGCAAACACGACACTATTTTCTTCTATTCCAAATCCGCGCGTTGGACCTACAACCAACCCAGGGAGAAGTCGTATACGAAATCCAAGTCGCGGAAACCGGGGGTGGTTAATTACGGAGGAGGGTCGGCCGAGTTCTTCCAAGACGAGACCGGGGTTTACAACCTGGTGAACATGCGGGATGTGTGGGACATTCCCTATATCGGCAGCACCGACCCGGAACGGACCGGCTACCCCACCCAGAAACCGGTCGCCCTCGCCGAGCGCATCATCAGCTCCTCCTCCAATCCCGGAGACGTGGTGCTGGACCCGTTCGCCGGGTGCGCCTACGTTCCGGTAGCGGCGGAACGGCTGGGACGGCAGTGGATCGCCTGCGACATAAACCCCCGCGCCATGACCGTGCTACGACGGCAGTTCCACAAATTCCACTACGCGGTGGACGGCCAAAACCCGGACCTGGCGATGGAAGAAGGCCGACAAGGGGCCCTGCTCGCCGACGCCGAAATCAAAATCATCCGCCCCCCGGACATCCCAGAAAGAACCACCACCGACCCGAGCCCGCCCGCCGCCGACCCGCTTCGCGAACGTAAATTTAAGTACTACCAATCGGTTCATACTAGCATACCGTAATCGGTAATCACTAGAAAGGAAACTACCAATGAAAGCAAGTGAGACGCAACTTCTGAAGTTTCTTCGGAAGTCCGAGCAGTTTGCGGTACCCATTTACCAGCGGACCTACTCTTGGACCGAGCCGGAATGCCGCCAGCTGTGGGAGGACATCATCCGCACCGGCGCCAACGATGACATTCGGGCCCATTTTCTGGGGTCCATCGTGTACATCGAAAAGGATATGTATTCAGTGACCGGGTATTCCCCGTTGCTGGTCATAGACGGCCAGCAACGGCTGACCACCGTTTCGCTTCTCGTCGAAGCTTTGGCACGTCATCTCGAGGGCAGTGATGAAGTCATAGATGGCTTTTCCACCAACAAGCTCCGCAACTACTACCTGCTCAACTCGGAAGAGAGCGATGAACGGCGTTACAAACTTCTCCTGAGCAAAACGGACAAGGACACTTATCTAGCCTTGGCAAATCAGAGTCCGTCGCCGAAAGAGGCATCCTATCGCATTACCAAAAACTTCGAATTGTTTCAAGGCTATATCAAACAATCAAAAGATTTACGGTCGCTGTGCCGGGGTTTGGAAAAACTGGCTATCGTCGATATTTCCTTAAATCGGGAGCATGACAACCCGCAACTTATATTTGAAAGCATGAACTCCACTGGCAAGGAACTAAGCCAAGCCGACTTGATTCGCAACTTTGTGCTGATGGACCAAGAATTCGAGAAACAAGAGAAGTTATATAATAACCACTGGTATCCTATGGAAACATCATTTGGGCAAGAACCCTATGCGGAAGACTTCGATTATTTTATGCGTCACTATTTGACGGTAAAAATGGGGACTACGCCCAAAATTGGCAAGGTCTATGAAGAATTCAAGGATTTCAGACATGACAGTAAGCAGGATATTGCCGATATACTCCAAGATGTATACAAGTTTTCC
This sequence comes from Candidatus Spongiisociaceae bacterium, assembly GCA_965243835.1. GTDB lineage: Bacteria > Actinomycetota > Acidimicrobiia > Spongiisociales > Spongiisociaceae. The sequence goes on along the minus strand of OZ251578.1, from coordinate 1,060,632 downwards.
CAGTATTATTGCGCGCTTACCCTCGGCAAAGAACAAGATACGCAACTAGCCAAGGTGTTTTTTGATATTCATCAATTAAGAGCCAACGTCGTGTATCCGCTCTTGTTGGAAATGTATGATGACTATGAAAGCAACATGCTGACATATGAAGGATTTCTCACCACGGTCAAGTTGGTGGAGAGTTATGTATTTCGTCGCGCCGTCTGTGACATACCTACTAATTCTATGAACAAGACCTTTGAGTCATTTGCGAGAAAAATAGATAAAGATAACTACCTGGAAAGCTTCAAAGCCGAGTTTTCGCTTCTAACAGGCAACAGACGTTATCCCGAGGATCACGAATTTCACAACCATCTCATAAGAAAAGACGTCTACCATTTTCAGCGTCGCGAATATCTATTGCGGAAGTTGGAAAACTTTGAGCGCAAAGAGCCGGTATCCGTCAATGAGTATACTATTGAGCATATAATGCCCCAAAACGAAAACCTGTCCCGAGAGTGGCGAGAGGGGCTGGGAGAAGATTGGGAACGTGTTCATTCGGAGTTACTGCACACTCTCGGCAACCTCACCTTGACGGGATACAATAGCGAATATAGCGACCGGCCTTTTGCCGAGAAACGGGATATGGAAAAGGGGTTCCGGGATTCGCCGCTGTTCCTCAACCGGTCATTGGGCGACACTGAAGAATGGACCGAGCAAGCTATTTTGGACCGGGCCGGTATCCTGTCTACGCAGGCTTTAGAGGTGTGGCCCTACCCGTCTTTGTCAGACGAAATCCTGAACCGGTACCGACCAGCCAAGAGAACGACGACAGCGGCTAGATATTCTAATTATATTCTTGACGATCATCAATACCTTAAGCCGGGTGCCGCCATGCATAGTCTATTCCTTCAGTTGTCGAACGAGGTTAAAACCCTCGATCCCGGAGTGGTGGAAGACTTCAGAAAATTTTATGTAGCGTATAAATTGGAAGGTACGAACTTTATCAATGTAACCGGTAACGACCGATCTGTAGGCATAGGGTTGTATATGCCGTCTGCCGAACTATACGATCCCCGTAACATAACTGAAGAAGTGCCCCCTGATAGAGGGTGGGGACGCGTTAAAGCCACAACATCCATCCAAAGCCCAAGCGAATTACCGTATGTTATGGGGCTTATTCGGCAGTCGTTTGATTATCTGGTGGAAACCGAGGGGTGATGGTTTACGAGACTTGGACGAAGCCTATTTTCAGGTAGCGGGCCGCTATCGCCACCTGATCGGCGATGCGGCCGGGGGCGCAGGCGCTGTGGTGGTTCACCCCGGCCCGCGCCCAGCGGCTCCACACCTCCCCCACCGGGTCGTCCCCGGCGAACCGGAAGGCCCCGCCCACGGTGGGGCTGTCGGGGAAAGAGCGTTCGGTTATGTCGCCTTCGGCGGCTATCAGGCGAAAACCGCTCGGCTCGGCGTGGTGGGGAGTGAAACCGACCAGGGTGGCCGGGCCGGGAGGCAACTCGAACCAAACGCTCACCCCGGTCAGCGGGTCGGACAAAAACCAGGGGTTGGGTCCCAGACGCGGCCGCACATCGTCAGGGCACCAGGCCAAGTCGTGCTCCCCGGAGTTGGCGATGGCCGTCTCCTCCCGCACGAAGTCGATCGCCTCCACCTCGTGGTACAAGGCGGCCCCGGCCAACCGCTTGGCCACCAGCATGGCCACCGCGGTCACCACGTCCCCGGTGCATGTCCAGGGAACTCCGCGCGTGGTTTCCCGGCCCAAAGCGAAACAGGGAGTCACCCCCGGGTCCTCCGCGTATCGGATCTGGGGTACATGGCAGTTCATCGCCCCGGCGTCGAATCCGCCCTCCCGGTCCAGTTCCTCCAAAGCGGCCGCCAAGCGCAGGGAACGGGCGCGCGCCAAACCGCCCTCGCCCCCCTCCCCTTCCGTCTCCGGCGCGAACCGCTCCCTGATTTCGGTTTCCACCCGGGAAACATCCCGGCATTCCCGATAGCGGTCGGCCACCTCGTCGGGGGAAACCGCTACTACTTCTATCCCGGCGGCGCGGCGCAACTCGCCATCGTCCGCGTCCACGCACGCGTAGCCGTCCATCGGACGCCCCACCCGGGCGATGCGGGCCCGGGACACGGACCGGGCCGCGGCCGCCGCCCGGATGATCCGCACTAGGCGCGGGTAGACCTCCCCGTCCGCCGCCGCCCCCGTCGCCAACTCGAAAGGACGGCCCTCCCGGCCCAGCACGTTGGTCAGCATCGGGGTTCCCACCGTCGCCCCCTGGGCGGTGATGTCGTACTGGTCGAATCCCACCCAGATGCTGCGGGAACGTTGCGCGGCCCACACGATGACCGGCGTATCCGGCAACCCGTCCAGGGCGGTCTTGGCGTACATCGGCGGGGCGGCCATGGTCTGCGCCACCAAAACCGCATCGGCTCCCACCCCGGAGATTTCCCCCGCCGCCCGCTCCCCGGCCTCCGTGGAATCCACCAGCCCCCGCCACACTATTTCCAGCCCCCCGTCCTCCTCCCCCGCCCCGGCCAAACGCCGCGCCGCCTCCTCCAACAGGGCCTCCCGCTCCCGGCGAAACCCGGGACCGCCCACGCTCGGCTCCCAGAAAGTCCAGTAGGGCATCAACAAGGCCACTCGCGGCTGGTCGGGCATGAAAACACCTCCTCCTTCCCTGCGCTCCGGCGGGGACAAGACTAGGGTAAAGAGCGCAAGCTTAACCGCAATCGCAAGGGAGGCAGATTATGACCGCCGTCGCCGACACCCGGATTGAGTTCTCCGAGATACTCGGACGCAGGGTGCGACTCGGTTCGTGGGAGGACCAGAAGATCTCCACCTACCGCAAGATCAAAGCGGCGGTGGCCGAGGGAAACTGGGATCACGCCGCCGAGCTGGCCGACTATTTCACCGACGAGGCCAACGTGTGCTTCAGCCTGTATCGGCAGTGGATCAACGACCTGAACGGCTTCCTCAAAGAACGGGGAACCGCCGCCGACGAGTTGGCGGACATCAACGCCCAAATCGTTTCCAAGATCGCCCTGCCCGACGGCTCCCCCTGGAACGCGCATCGGCATTGGGACTCGTACAAACGTCAGCAACGGGAGTTGCTGGCCCATATTCACCGCGCCCAAGCGGAGGAGGCGGAAGCCGCCTTGGATCGCATGAAAGAAACCTGGCGGCAGACCCACGACCGGGATGTGGACCACACCTACGGGTTGATGTCGGAAATCCAGGAACGGCACGGAAGCCAGGGGATCGTGGATATGTTCCAGAAACTGCTGGTGCCCCTGTTCGCCTGGCGTTACGAAAAGTTCGACATCGACCAGCACCCTTGGGACGAGGGCCTGGAGGCCCTGATGCTGGTGGCGTGCGAGGCCATGCGGGGCCACTTGGTCGGCCCGGAGCGGACCGGGGACTTCGAACTGGAGGAAACCGACGACCGGTTCATCGTCCGCTTCGACCCGTGCGGTTCCGGACAGCGCACCATCCGCGGCGACTGGATCGAGAACACCCCCGCCCGCATGCAACCCCCCTACAACTGGGGCGTCTCCCAGGAGGAAGCCTCCTGGAATCATTACCAGAAGGGGGTGTGCCTGTACTGCGCCCACTGCATCATCCTGATGGAGGAGATGCCGATGGACCGGTTCGGCTACCCGGTGCGGGTGGTGGACCCCCCCGTCTACCCGGACACGGACCGGGACCAGGAGGCCCGCCAACGTTGCCAGTGGCAAATGTTCAAAGACCCCACGCAGGTCCCCGCCGAATATTACGAGCGGGTGGGACGCGTCAAACCGGAGGCTTTCGGTTCCTCCCATTTCGACGCTCCGGAAATGCCCGACGCCGGGGCCTTGGGCCTGCCCGGACTGGGCTGAACCAGCCGCAACCGCCCCCCTCCCCGGCGCCGCCCGCTAATGCAAGCCGCCCTGCTCCGGGAATACCACCGGCCCCTGCAACTGGAGGAAATACCCGACCCCGTCCCCGGGCCGGGGCGGGTGGCGGTGGAGGTGCGGGCGGCCGGGGTGTGCGGGAGCGATGTTTTCCTGCAGAAAGGCGGGTTTGATTCCACGTTGCCCATAGTGCCCGGGCATGAGGCGGCGGGGGTGGTGTCCGCGGTCGGGCCGGGAGTGGAAATAAAACCGGGAACGCCGGTGGCGATGTATTACATCGACCACTGCGGGGAGTGCCGCATCTGCCGGGCGGGGCGGGTCAACATGTGCCTGTCCGTGCGCCGGATGGGGGTGGAGTTTCACGGGGCGTTCGCCGAAAAGACGGTGGTGGCGGAACGGAGCGTCATCCCGGTTTCGCCCGCCGACGACCCGGCCGCCATCGCGGTGCTGACCGATGCGGTGGCCACCCCCTACCACGCCCTGGTGCGCATCGCCCGCGTCGAGCCGGAGGAAACGGTGGTGGTGTTCGGAGTGGGCGGGATCGGCTCCAACGCGGTGCAGTTGGCCCGTCATCTGGGGTGCCGGGTGATCGCGGTCAGCCGCTCCCCCGCCAAACTGGAGCTGGCGTCCCGCCTGGGGGCGGAGGCCGTCCTGCGCAGCGACGAAAACCTGGTGGACGACATCGCCCGCGTCGCCGGGCCGGGCGGACCGGACGTGATTCTGCAGACGGCGGGCTCGGCGGCGGCGTACGAGCAGGCGCTGGCCGCCGCCGGGATCGGTTGCCGGGTGATCGCGGTCGGCTCCAGCCTGGAACCGTTGCCGGTGATTCCCATGCGCCTGATCTGGAGCGAGTCGGCGGTGGCCGGCTCGCGCGGTTTCACCCCCCGCGACATCCGGGAAGTCATCGACCTGCACCGGTCGGGGGCGATCACCACCGACCACCTGCTGGACAACCGCATCCCGCTTGATGAAATCAACCCGGCGTTGGACGCCCTGCGCGCCGGGGAAACCTTGCGTTCGGTGGTTACCTTCGGCGACGGCTGGTAAACCGGGGACGGGCGATGGGCGGGCGCTACCGGATTGCGGTCATACCCGGGGACGGGGTGGGCCGGGAAGTTACGGAAGCGGGGTTGGCGGTGGCGCAGGCGGCGGCCTCCCCGGACGGCGTCCTCTTGGAAACGATCGAATATCCCTGGTCGTGCCGGTGGTACGCCAAGCACGGGAGGATGATGCCCGACGACTGGCGCGCGGAACTGGAGAAGGCGGACGCCATCCTGCTGGGGGCGGTCGGGTATCCGGGGGTGCCCGACCATGTTTCGCTGTGGGGGCTGCTGCTCCCCATCCGGCAGGCCTTCGACCAGTACGTGAACCTGCGCCCCATCCGGGCTTTGCCGGGCGTCCGCCCCACCCTGGCCCGCAAGGACCACCGCCACATCGACATAATGCTGGTGCGTGAAAACACCGAAGGGGAGTACGCCGGCCAAGGCGGGCGGCTGGCGGCCGGAACGGAATGGGAGGTGGCCACCCAGACCTCGGTTTACACCCGGCGCGGAGTGGAGCGGCTGGTGCGCTACGGGTTCGAGACGGCCCGCGCCCGCTCCCGGCGCTTGGCGTCGGCCACCAAATCCAACGCCCTGCAGTACTGCTCGGTGATGTGGGACGAGGTGGTGGAGCAAGTGGCGGAGGACTATCCGGAGGTGGAGGTCTCCTCCTACCTGATCGACGCTTTGGCGGCCGCCTTTATTTCCAACCCGGAGAACTTGGATGTGGTGGTGGCCTCCAACCTGTTCGGCGACATTCTGGCCGACATCGGAGCGGCCCTGATGGGGTCCATGGGAATGGCCCCCTCCGCCAACCTGAACCCGGCCGGGACCGCGCCCAGCCTGTTCGAACCGGTGCACGGCTCCGCCCCCGACATCGCCGGACAGGGCAAAGCCAACCCGCTGGCCGCAGTGTGGAGCGCGGCCCTGATGCTGGATCATTTAGGGGAAGCGACCGCCGCCCGGCGCGTGATGGCGGCGGTGGAACAGGTGGCCGGCGCCGGCCCCCGCACCCCCGACCTGGGAGGAACCGGAACCACCTCCGAGGTGACCGAGGCCTTGTTGGAAGCCGTCCCCGGCCGATAACGCACAGAGCCGGTTTTTCCCCCCGTTCCCGGAAGACGCCGGGACGCGCGCCTAGGCCAACCCGCCGGACCGCCAGGCGTTTATGTAGTTCATGCAGAACTCGTCTTTGCCGAGCAGGGTGTCGCAGGCCAGCCGGTAACCGGGGGATTCCCGGTCGGCGGCCAGGGCCTCGGCCACCGGGTTCATCACCGGGTCGATGATCCCGCTGTCCGCCCCCGCCTCCACCGCCAGGTTTATGAAAGCGGCGTTCATTAGGCGCCGGGCGGGAATCCCAAACGAAATGTTGCTCAAGCCGCCGGTGATGTGAATCCCCGGCCCGAACCGCTCCCGCAACCCCCGGATGGCGTCCAAAACATGCAACCCGTAGGATCCGTCCACGGAAATCGGGAACACCAACGGGTCTACGTAAACATCATCTTCGGCCATCCCCAGCCCCAGGGCCGCCTCCGTCATCCGGGAGGCGTTGTCGATCCGCTCCCCGGCGTCGGAGGGCATCCCTTCCGCCCCGGAGGAGGTGACGATCGCCGCCGCCCCATGCTCCACCGCCAGCTGCAAAGCGTCCATCCGCTCCAGGGAAGCCGAGTTGAGCAGGGGGGGCGCCCCGGCGCCCGCCGCCGCCCGCAGACCGGCCGCGATGGACTGGACATCGGAGGAGTCCACCGACACCGGCAGACGGGAATGGGAGCGGACGAACCCGACCAGCCACGTCATCGCCTCCCGTTGCTCGGCGGGGCGCAGGGAAATCTCGTCCACGTTCACATCCAGGAAATGAGCCCCGGTCCGCTCCTGGTCGTGAATAACCCGTCGCAGGTATTCGGCCCCGACCGGATTGCCCTCCATCGCCTCCCGCACCGCCAGCGCAATGTGCTTGACGCGGCCCTGCTGAAACTCCTTGCCGGAGGTCATCCACTCCGCCGCGGGCAGAAAACCGGGCTCCCCTTCCACGGTGGTGAAAACCACTCCCCCCCGCCCCTCCCGCTCCGCGAAACGTTTGCCTTTGCGCAGAACTATGCGGCTGGTATGGATGTTCTCCCCGATGACGATAAACGGCGACCCGCTCACCGCCACGCCCCCGCGCCGGCCAGCATCTGCCCGCCCGACGCGCCCGAAACTCCCGAAACCCCCGGCGCGCCCGAAACTCCGGCTCCGGAAACGGAGGAGGGCGGGAACACGGCCGGCATCGGTTTCAACTGGCAACCTTCCACGAACACGTCGAAAAAGTCGGGCCAGGTTTCCAGTTCGATGTGGGTGACCTCTTTCACCCGCTCCTCCAGGGCCGCCCGGCGGGAGCCGGACAAAAGCACCCGGCGGGCCCCGTCCAGGGCCGCGTTGCCCGCCCGCGTGATCCGCTCCCCGGGCACGGGCGGTATCAAACCGATGGCGGCCGCGTTGGCCGGGTCGATGTAGGAGGCGAAACCGCCCGCCAGGAACAGGCGGTCCACGTCGGCGGGTTGCACGCCGGCCGCCTGCATAACGATCATCTGCCCGCAGTAGTTGGCGGCTTTGGCCTGGGCCAGGGCCCCGACGTCCTGTTTGGAGAAGGTGATGCCCCGCTCGGGGACGATGTCCATCTGAAAACGGCGGCGGTCGTCGGAGAACACTCCCCGCTCGGTCATAATCCCGTGCCGCCGCACCTCGGCCAGCAGGTCGATCAGCCCCGAACCGCACAGCCCCTCCGCCGGCCGGTCGCCGATGGTCGCATATTCGGCGGGGGCACCGTCCGGACGGAGGCGGATGGACTCGATGGCCCCCTCGTAGGCCCGCATCCCGTAGGCGACCAGCCCCCCCTCGAAAGCGGGCCCGGCCGGGCAGGAAGCGGCGAACAGGCGGCCCCGGTGATGCAAAATCACCTCGGTGTTGGTGCCGATGTCCACCAGCATGTTGGTCCCTCCCCCGGCCGCCGGATCCACCGACTCCAAACAGGCGGCGGCGTCGGCCCCCACGTGACTGGCTATCAGCGGCAACCCGTACACCCGGGCCCGCCGGTTGGCCCGGATCCCCAACTCTTCGCTCCGGACCAAAAGGGCGGTGGTGGGGCGGCGACCGGCCAGAAACTCATGCTCGGTCAGCGACTTGTACGGCTTGGAACCGATGCTCTGCACGTCCCATCCGAACAGGATGTCGCGCATAGTGGAGTTGCCCGCCACCGTAATCTCGTACACGGTCGGGGGGCGGCGGCCGGCGGCGGCCGTCAACTCCCGGATGCCCTGGTTGACGTAGCTGACCACCGCCCCCTGCAACTCCCCGGCCGCGCCGGGTTCCGCCTCGTAGGAGATGCGGTTCATCACGTCGGAGCCGCCGAACCGTTGCGGGTTCTCGAAACTGGTCACCGCCGCGGTGCGGCCCGTTTCCAGGTCCACCAGTTCCAACACCACGGTGGTGGTGCCCAGATCCACTGCCAACCCGAAGATAGCCCCCCGGTAGTCGTCGATCCGCCGCCCATCGTAGAACACCGCATCGCCCACCCGGGCGGCCAACGGGTCGCGCGGGCCGGGCGGAGGGGCGGAGGACTGCGGTTCCAGAATGCGGGGACGGCGGCGGAGGGCGGCGAACTCGATGGGGGCGGCCGCCTCCACGATGCGGGCCTGGCAGGCCAGACGGTAGTTTTCCCGCAGAAAACCTTCGGCGGCGGTGGGCGCGCACAGGGCTTCCATGCCGGAGGAAATCTCCACCACGCATTCGTGGCATTGGCCGGTGCGGCGGCAGGAAGTGGGCACTTCCACCGCCAACTCGTCGGCGTAGTCGAAGATGGTTTTCCCCGCCTGCGCCGGGCGGCTTTCCCCGCCGTGCCGCACCTCGCTCATTGCGGCCCCTCCTCCCGCTCCGCCTCCCGGCGGGCGGCGGCGGAGCGCCTGATGGTTGCGATTTTGCCCTTGACGCGCTCCCGGGCCCGGGCATCGGTTTCCCACGCGGTGCGGTAGTCCAACTTCCCGTCGTGACCGCACAGCAGAACCTCGGCTTCGGCGGAGTCCGCCCGCTGGTTGCGGCACCGGAACAGGGCGGTGCACCGGTCCATGCGGTCCCGGTAGGGGCAACGCTCCCGGGAAACCTGTTCCGCGTGCGTCACCACCCCGGTGAAAATCTCGCTGATCCGGTCCAGGCGCTTGCGTATCTCTTGCGGGTCGATCGGTGCGGAACCCGGGGAGTCGGAGGGGGAATCGGTCATTGCGACCGCCGCGCCGTTCCGGCCGCCGCCAACTCCTTGGCCAGCGCCACGCACGCCAAGGCGTCTTTGCCGTAACCGTCCGCCCCCACATCCTCGCCGAACTCGGGGGTGACCGGGGCCCCGCCCACCATGAACCGCACCTCGTCCCGCAAACCGGCGTCCGTGAACGCCTCCACCGTTTTGGCCATGTTGGGCATGGTGGTGGTGAGCAGGGCCGACATTCCCACCACTAGGGCGTCGTTGGCCCGGAAGGCTTCGATGAACTCCTCGGGGGAGGTGTCCACCCCCAGGTCGATCACCGTGAACCCGGCGCCGCGCAACATCATTATGCACAGGTTTTTGCCGATGTCGTGCAGGTCGCCCTTGACGGTGCCCATAATCACGGTCCCGATCGGCTTGGCCCCGGAGGCGGCCAGGATCGGCTCGATGTGGGCCATCCCCGCCTTCATCGCCCGGGCGCATACCAGCACCTCCGGCACGAAAATGAAACCCTCCCGGAATTTGATCCCCACGATCCCCATTCCGGCGATGAGGCCGTCGTCCATAATCTCCAAAGCCCCCACCCCCCGCTCCAAGGCCTCCCGGGTCATCTCGTCCACCGCCTCGTTGTCCCCCAAGATGAGGGCGGCGGCTATGTCCTGCATTTCCGGCGCGGCGGCCGCAAAAAGTTCAATGTTGCGTTCGATTTCCTCCGGTAGGTCGAGGAACTCCTCGATTTCCTCCCGGACGATGTCGCTGGCGATGTCGGATAGTTGGGCCATTTTTCCTGTTCGATCGGGGACCGCGTGCTTGCGGGGCTTGCGGAGCCCATTTTACTGGAAACGTTTCCAGTTGGCAAACCCAGGGGATGTTTACCGCACCCGCGGGGGCGCGGAGAGTGGCGGGTTTATCCCCCGTTTTGGCCGACGCCGCCGTTGTGACGGACGAAACGGCCGTCCGGGCGGTGGGCGTTGGAGTAGTCCCGGCAGGAGTCGGCCAGGGCCCGCAACACCTCCATTTTGGTGCCCAGCGGCACCGAACCCTCCGGGGCTATCCCCTGCACCCCCGCCTCCAGCACCGCCATGCACGCCTCGTAGGTGTCGCCGTAGGTGCCGCTGAACAGGGTGGTCGGATTGTTGATGTTGCCCATCAGCGACATCCTCCCGTCCGAAATATCCATCGCCTTGTGCGGATCGACCTGCGACTCGAAATGGAAGCAATCCCATCCCGCCTCGGCGAAATAGTCGATCCGGTCGGTGGTTTCCCCGCAACAGTGCAGAATGCTGGGGCCGCCCATTTCGGCCGCCACCCCCTGGTGCATTTCCAGCAGGAAATCCCGATAGGTTTCCGGGCTGACCAGTTCCCGGTTGGCGTGGTCGCACCACATCACCGCGTCCGCCCCCGCCTCGAACTGGGCGTGGGCCGACATCATGGAAGCGGGCAACAGCGCCTCCAGAAAGCGGCGGATCTTGTCCGGCTCGGTCATGGTGCCCATCAGCCAGTTCTCGATCCCCACCATGTGAAACCCCACCGACCAGGCCCCGTACGTCTTGCCCACGATGGCCACGTCCGGGTAACGGCGGCGCAACAGCCGGATGGCCCCCAGCGCCGCCTCGAAAGAAGGGCGCTTCAGGTAGTCGGAGGGCACCTTGAAATCGGCGGGGTCGGTCAGCACATGGCTTTTGGTGGCGGGCCAGTTGTCCCGCTCCCCCCACCAGGTGTCGGCATCCAAGGCGTCGGCTTCCAACTGGGAATGGAACACCGGCATAACCGTGTCCAAACCCAGGTTTTCGTGGGCGGTGGCGGCCAAGCGGGCCATCTTCTCCGCGTCCAGATGGGCTTCGGGGAAGTCGGCGTCGGCGATCTCCATCGCCTCCAGGGTCACCACCGAACTGAGCGTCATGGCGGGCACCTTGTCCACCCGCCCCCCGTACAAAGCCGACAAGAACCGGCGGCGGGGGGTCATCCACTCCCCCGACAGCCGTTCGATGCGGGCCGGCGGAGCCGCCTCCGGTCTGCGCGCCTTGTCCCTGGTGTATGCCATTGCCGTTTTACCTCAATCTCCTGGAAACGTTGCCAAAGCCCAGAATACCAGCTCCCGCCGACAAACGGCGGACGGGTTTGTTAAGCGGGGGCGTCGGGAGGGGGCGGGTCCACCAGCAGGGTGACCGTGTTGTCCACGATCTGCATAAAACCGCCCCCGGCCGCCACTTTGATGCGGTCCGGGCCGGTCTGAATCTCCACCTCCCCGGGGGCCAGGGCGGCCATCAACGGCTCGTGGTGCGCCAAAACGCCCATTTCCCCCTCCATGGTGCGGGCCACTACGAACTCGGCCTCCCCCGACCACTGCACGGCCTCCGGCGAAACTACGTCCACCCGCATGGCTACTCCCCCATCTCGCGGGCTTTGCGCTGCACGTCCTCCGCCCCGCCCACCATGTAGAAAGCCTGTTCGGGCAGATCGTCCATCTCCCCGTCCAGCACCATCCGGAAGGAGGCGATGGTTTCCTCGCGGGGGGTGTAAACCCCGGCCTGGCCGGTGAACTGCTCAGCCACGAACATGGGCTGGGCCAAAAAGCGCTGGATGCGCCGCGCCCGGGCCACCGCCAGTTTGTCCTCCTCCGACAGCTCGTCCACCCCCAGAATGGCGATGATGTCCTGCAGGTCCTTGTAGCGTTGCAACACCCGTTGCACTTCGCTGGCCGTCTGATAGTGATCCTCGCCCACGATCTGCGGGTCCAGGGCCCGGCTGGTGGAATCCAGCGGGTCCACCGCCGGGTAGATGCCCAGCGCGGTCAGGGGGCGGCTGAGCACGGTGGTGGCGTCCAAATGGGCGAAGGCGGTGTGGGGGGCGGGGTCGGTAATGTCGTCGGCGGGCACGTAGATGGCCTGCATGGAGGTGATGGAACGCCCCTTGAGGGAAGTGATCCGCTCCTGCAACACCCCCATTTCCCCGGCCAGGGTGGGCTGGTATCCCACCGCCGACGGCATGCGCCCGAGCAGGGTGGACACCTCCGACCCGGCCTGGGTGAACCGGAAAATGTTGTCGATGAACAGCAACACGTCCTGACGTTGCACGTCCCGGAAATATTCGGCCATGGTCAGGGCCGACAAAGCCACCCGCAGGCGGACGCCGGGCGGCTCGTCCATCTGGCCGAACACCAGGGCCGCCTGGTTGATCACCCCCGTCTCCGACATTTCCAGGAACAGGTCGTTGCCTTCCCGGGTGCGCTCCCCCACCCCGGCGAACACCGACACCCCGTCGTGCTGGGTGGCCACCCGGTTGATCATCTCCTGGATGAGCACCGTCTTGCCCACCCCCGCCCCGCCGAACAGCCCGATCTTGCCGCCCCGCAGGTAGGGGCAGACCAGGTCCAGCACCTTGATCCCGGTTTCAAACACGTCCTTGGTGGGGGTCACTTCCTCGAAATCGGGGGAGGGGCGGTGGATGGGCCACCGCTCGCCGGAAAACTCGGTCTCGGGAGCGTCCAGGGCCGACCCCCACACGTTGAAAATATGACCGAGGGTCTGGTCGCCCACCGGAACCGAAATGGGGCCTCCGGTGTTGCGCACCTCCACTCCCCGCACCAAACCGTCGGTGGGGGCCATGGCCACCGCCCGCACCCGGCTGCGCCCCAGGTGCTGGGCCACTTCCGCCACCACCGTGCGGGTTTCGCCTTCCACCTCGAAATCCACTTCCAGGGCGTGCAGAATCTCGGGCAGGCCGTCCTTGGGGAACTCCACATCCACCACCGGGCCCGCCACCTTGCTGATGCGTCCTACGCTTATTGTCTCCATGGTTGTTTCTCCCGGTTGGTCTGGCCCGGTTCTGGTTACCGGGCGGCGAGCGCCGCGGCGCCCCCCACGATTTCCGCTATTTCGGTGGTGATCTCCGCCTGCCGGGCCTGGTTGGCCGTGCGGGTCAGCACCTTGATCAACTCGTCGGCGTTTTCGGTGGCGGCCTTCATCGCCCGTTGCCGGCTGGCGTGCTCGGAAGCCGAACTTTCCAGGAGCCGCCCGAAAATGGAGGCCTCCACATAGCGGGGCAACAGGCGCCCCAAAATCAGGGCCGGATCCGGCTCGTACTCATAGGACACCGGACTGTCCGCGGCGGGAGGGGCCTCCTCCCCGGAGGAGTCGAACCCGGTGGGGGCGACCGGGTCATCCCCGGAGTCCACCGGCAACAGTTGGAAACGGGCCGGGCGTTGCACCAGGGCCGACTGAAACACCGTGAAAAACACTTCCACCGCGTCCACCGTCCGGTTTCCGTAGTCCTCCATCACCCGGGCCGCAATCCCTTCGGCGTCGCCGAAACGGGGCTGGTCGGTGACCGCCAGAAAAGAGTCGGCGATGTCGTAACGGCGGAAAGAAAAAAAGCTGTGGGCTTTTTTGCCCACCACGTACAGCCGCACCGCCGCCCCCTCCTCCCGCAACTCCATTATGCGCCGTTCCGCCATGCGCATAATCGACGAGTTGTAGGCCCCGGCCAGCCCCCGGTCGGAGGTGATCACCAGCGCCCCCACCGCGTTCTGCGGCCGCCGCTCCAGCAGGGGATGGGTTACGTCGCCGGAGGCCCGGCCCACGTTGCGGATCACCTCCGCCATCTTCTCCGCGTAGGGACGGGCGGCCCGCACCCGCTCCTGGGCTTTCACGATTCGGGAAGCGGCGATCAGCTCCATGGCCCGGGTGATTTTCTTGGTGGATTCCACGCTGCGGATGCGGCGGCGGATCAAACGCAGTTCGGCGCTGGCCATCGGGCTTTGCCCCCCTTTACTCCCCGGCGTCCCCGGCGGCGAAAGTCTGCTTGAAAGCGGCCACGGCCTGCGCCGTCTCCTCTCCCTCCGGCAGGGTCCCGGTGCGCCGGATGACATCCAGGACATGGCCGTGCCGCAGGCGCACGAACTCCCGCAACTCCGACTCGGCCCGGGAAATGTCCTCCACCGCCACATCGTCCAGCAGGCCTTCGGTCACGGCGTAGATGGCCAGCACCTGCTCCTCCACCGGAACCGGGGCGAACTGGGGCTGTTTCAGCACTTCCACCACCCGCCGTCCCCGTTCCAGCTGGGCCAGGGACGCCGCGTCCAACTCGGAACCGAACTCGGCGAAAGCCTCCAGTTCCCGGTACTGGGCCAGGTTGAGCCGCAACGGTCCGGCCACTTTTTTCATGGCCCCGATCTGGGCGTTGCCCCCCACCCGGGACACGGAAATGCCGGCGTTGATGGCCGGGCGGATGCCGGAGAAGAACAGGTCCGTCTCCAGGAAAATCTGGCCGTCGGTGATGGAAATCACGTTGGTGGGGATGTAGGCGGAAACATCGTTGGCCTTGGTTTCAATCAGGGGCAGGCCGGTGAGGGAGCCGCCCCCCAACTCATCGGACAGTTTGGCGCACCGCTCCAACAGGCGGCTGTGCAGGTAGAACACATCTCCCGGATAGGCCTCCCGCCCCGGCGGACGGCGCAACAAAAGCGAAATCTCCCGGTAGGCCACCGCCTGCTTGGACAGGTCGTCGAACACCACCAGGGCGTGCCCCCCGTTGTACATCCAGTGCTGGCCGATGGCCGAACCCGCATACGGCGCGTACATCTGCAGGGAGGGGGGAACCGAGGCGGGGGCGGCCACCACCACCGTGTACTCCATGGCCCCCGCCTCTTCCAGGGCGGCCACCACCTCCGCCACCGTGGAGGCCTTCTGGCCGATGGCCACGTACACGCATTTCACCTCGTCGGGGGTGCCTTGGAACTGCTTCTGGTTGATGATGGCGTCCACCACGATGGCGGTCTTGCCGGTCTGCCGGTCGCCGATGATCAACTGGCGCTGGCCCCTCCCGATGGGGGTCATGGAATCAATGGCCTTGATGCCGGTCTGCAACGGCTGATGCACCGGCTGGCGCTCCACCACCGACGGGGCCTGGGTTTCCAACAGCCGCCGCTCGGTGTGGGGAATGTCCCCCTTGCCGTCCAGGGGGACCCCCAGCGGATCCACCACCCGTCCCAGCAGGCCGTCCCCCACCGGAACCGACAGCACATGCTTGGTCTGTTGCACCGGATCGCCCTCTTCGATGTGGGAGGCGTCTCCCATCACCACCACCCCCAAGTCGTCTTCGTCCAGGTTGAGGGCCACGCCCATCAACCCGCCGGGGAACTCCAACAGCTCGGAGGCGGCCGCGTTGGGCAGGCCGGACACCCGGGCCACCCCGTCGGCGATGGCGGTCACATACCCGACCGTCTCCTCTTCTATTCCCGGCGCCCACTCCTCTACATGCCGGCGCAGGGCGGCGGTTATGTCTTGGGTGTCAATCGTCAACTCTGCCATGGGGTTTCTCCCGTTTCTCCGTTTCTATCCGGCGACCGTTTCCCGCAGGCTCTGCAGGCGGCGTTTCACCGAACCGTCGATCACGGTGTCCCCCACCCGGGCCACCAAGCCGCCCAGCACCGTCTCGTCCACCACCACCCGCACTTCCACCTCGTTTCCCATCTTCTTGGACAAGGCGGAGGCCAGCCGGCGCACCGTTTCCTCGTCCAGGGGGACGGGGCTGCGCACTTCGGCCACCGACCGGTTGCGGGCCGCGGCGGCCCGGGCCAGGAAACGTTTGGCGATCTCCGGCAGGTCCCCGGCCCGTCCCAATCCGACCGCGAAACTGACGAAAGCGGTGGTCAGGGGATGGGCGCGGGCCTCCAACAGGTCCTCCAACACTGCCTGTTTGCGCTCCAGCGGCAACCGCCGATCCGCCAACGCCTCGGCCAGTTCCTCGTGCGACTGGACCTTGTCGGCCACCTCCAGCATCTCCTTTTCCACCCGCTCCAGCGCCCCCTCCCCCCGGGCGATCTCGAAGATGGCGGCCGCGTAGCCGGCGATGCGCGCGTCGGCCATTTACGCTTCCGGCTCCCGCTCCAGTTCGGACAGGAACTCGTCCACCAGGCCCTGTTGCGCGTGCCGGTCCAGACTGCGGCCCACCACCTTCTCGGCAAGGTCCAGGGACAGGTCGGCCACCTGCCGGCGGGCCTCGGCCAAAGCCCGGCCCGACTCGGCCGCGGCCTCGTCCCGGGCGCGGCTGATGATGTCCTCCGCCTCCGACTGGGCGCGCTCCACCGTCTCGGTCCGCACCGACTCGGCGGCGGCGCGGGCCTCCTCCACGATCTGCGCCGCTTCCGTACGGGCCCCCGCCAACTGCTTCTGGTAATCGCCGACCAGTTTCTCGGCCTCCAGTTTGGCGTCCTCGGCTTCCTGCAGGCGGGACCGTTCCGCCTCTTGCCTCTTCGCCAACGTGGCGTTCAAAGTGGGGACCACCCACTTCCACACCACTAGGAAAATAACGGCGAAGGCGATAATGCCCGCCCACAGTTCGGAGCTGGCGGGGAGCAACAGGCTCAAACCGCTGCTGGTGCTTTCCGCCTCCTCCTCAGCCGCCAACACGACCTGGGCCATAATCTGCGGACCCATACGTCAAACCTCCTCGTCGTCCCGACTTCTCAACCGGCGCTCAACCGATGAAGAAGAGCACGAACCCGATCAGCGCCAAGGCTTCGGTGAAAGCGATGCCCAGGAACATTGTGGTGCGAACCGTGCCCTCCATTTCCGGCTGGCGGACCATGGCGGTGATGGCGTTGCCGACCACGATCCCGATCCCGATGCCGGGGCCGATCGCGGCCAGCCCGTAACCGACCAGGTTGAGGCTGCCGCTGATGTTGCCGGTCAGGCCCGCCTGGGCCAAGGCCAAGCCGTTCTGCGCTACCGATAGAAGTGCGTCCATCCTGTTCTTCCTTTCTAGTTGGTTGGAAACCCGTCGCTTGTTCTTGTCTTCTTATCTTCCGGTTCTTGCCTTCCGGGCCCCTAGTGGGCCGGCTCCAGCGAAGTCTGAATGTACACGGCCGACAAAAGGGTGAAAATGTAGGCCTGCAACACCGCCACCACGATCTCAAACACGTAGATGGCCAGTCCGAACAGGAACCACACCAGCCCGATGCCGGCTTTGGCCCCGATGTCGCCCACGCTGATCACGAACACCCACCCCGAGGCCAAGAGCAGGGTGAGCATCAGGTGCCCGGCCACCATGTTGGCGAACAGCCGCACCGCCAGCGTAATGGGACGCAATACGAAAATGGACACCAACTCGATCAGGCCCACCAGCCAGCGCAGAGCGATGGGGACCGATTTGGGCCAGACGGTGTCCAGCAGGTAATGGCCCCCGTTTTTGGCGAAGCCCACCACCACGAACACCACCCAGGTGATGACGGCCATGAAAGCGGGCAGGGCCATGCGGGAGGTGATCGGGAAGTTGATGAGGGGGGTCACCTCGAACAGGTTCCCGATCAGGATGAAAATGAACAGGGACAGCAGGTAGGGCAGGTACTTGGCCCCATGGGCGGGGCCGATCACCCCTTTGGCCACGTCGTCGCGCACGAACCCGACCAGCGACTCGGTGACGATCTCGAACTTGGAGGGAACCAGGCTGCGGCGGCGCAGGCCGAAGAACAGGAAAGCCAAGGCCCCCAGCATGGCCAGGAAAATGAGAAAAACGGTGCGGGTGAAATGGAAACCGCCGATGCTGAACAGCGGGTCGGTGAACTCGAACAACTCGTTGACGTCGGCCGGGGCGCAGATTACCTCGTTTTGAACATCGCAACCTTCGGCGGCCAGGATCATCCGGTTTTTCACCTTGTCTGCCTCTCCTGCTTCTTACTTTGCGCCCGTTGCGCCTTTGGCGTTCGTTGCTTGCCCCCGCCGCCGCGGCCCGCCCGCCCCCGCCTCCCACAGGAGCAGAACCATGTAGGTCGCGAGCACGGTCAGCCCGAGAACCATCCGATCCAAGTCGAACAAAGCGACCAGAACGAACATGGTAGCCGTTATCAGACCCAGCCGTATCAGAAACCCGAACAGGGCCCCGGCATGGTAGGCGCCGAGCGACACTTTCGCCAAACCGGAGAGCATCGCTCCGCCCAGCAGATAATAACCGGCCACCAGCGCGATCCCGATTGCGGAGGCGACCAGTCCCGCCCACCCCCGCGCCAGGCCCGCCGCGAGGAGCAGGACCGGGCCCACGATCACCGTCCGGCGCACGATGCTGCGGGCCATGATCATCTCCGCCGCCGGACGGCCGGCGATGTATTCCTCCACTTCGGAACGGGACAAGCCGGGGTCAGGCATTTTCCGGCTCCCGGTCGGAACGGACGGCGACGGGGGACCCCGGACGGGGCTGTTTGCCGGTGGGAGTGCGGAGCAGATCCCACATCCGGTAAAACCCGGCTATCGAACCTGTTACGACCCCGGCCGCCGTCAGCCACGGGTCGGCGTCCAGCCACCGGTCGGCCAGCCAACCGAGGAGGGTTCCGGCCATGATGGACCCGAAGAAAGAACCCCCCGCCATCCATCCCTCCGACACGGCCGCCGTCGCCCCCCGGTGGACTTCCCGCATCTTGCCCGCGGCGCCTCCCGCCGGGATCGGGCCCTGCGCCGGGTCGGCCATTCTCAGCTCCCGCCGTTGGAAAAGGACGCTATCCAGAGGGCCATCCATATCAGAATTCCGGGGGCGGCCACGCTGCTCATCACCAGCCCGGCGATGGAAAACCCCCGGCCTCCGCAGACGGCCCGTCCCTCCTCGTCGACCTGACCCGCTCTGCTCAGACCTACGGCGGAAGCGATGATCCCCGCTACTACGATCGCCAACTGCGCCGGCGGAACCCAAAGCAATGCCCATCCCACGGTCCAGATGGCGATGCCCAGGATCATCCCCGCCAAGGCCCACCGGTTGCGGGCCGGGAGGTCGGGCTGAGCGGTCTGTTCGGTTGACATGGTGATTTCTCCTTCTCTTATGCCGGTCTTACGACGGCGGCGGCTCTGGACCGTTGCCGAAACTATACATGACCGGGGAAGTCGGGCGGGTAGGGGGAGAAGTTGCGGGCCAATTCCCGGGTCTGCGCCGCCGCCTCCTCCACCGTTGCGTCTTGGGCGCGCCCCCGCAGGGCGCGGGTGATGATGTGCGCCACCTCCCGGGCTTCGGCCTCCCGCATCCCGCAGGTGGTTATGCCGGGGGTTCCCAGGCGCAGGCCGCTGGTGACGTAGGGGGGGCGGGGGTCGAAGGGGATGCCGTTGCGGTTGAGCGTGATCCCGATGGAGTCCAGCAGGGCGGCCGCTTCCTTGCCGGTCAGGTCCTCATCCACCGAGCGCATGTCCAACAGCATCAGGTGGTTGTCGGTGCCGCCCGACACCACCCGCACCCCTTCTTCCTGGAAAGCGTCCGCCATGGCGGCCGCGTTGGCGATGATTTGGGCGGCGTATTCCCGGAATTGGGGGGAGTCGGCCTCGTGGAAACACACCGCCTTCCCCGCGATCTGGTTGATCAGCGGGCCGCCCTGCATATCCGGGAAAACCCCCTTGTCCAGGCCTTTTCCGTATTCCTCCTTGGCCATGATCATCCCCCCGCGCGGGCCGCGCAGGGCCTTGTGGGTGGTGGCGGTGACAATGTCGGCCAGCGGCGTCGGGTTGGGCATGGCCCGGCCCGCCACCAGCCCGATGAAGTGGGCGGCGTCCACCATGAACAGGGCCCCCACTTCGTCGGCGATGTCCCGAAAGGCGTCGTAGTCCAAGTGACGGGAGTACGCGGAGTACCCGGCCAGCAGGATTTTCGGACGGCTCCGGCGGGCGGCGGCCCGCACCTCGTCCATGTCGATGCGTTCGGTGCCGCGGTCCACCCCGTAGGCGGCGAAGTTGTAGAGGCGTCCGGAGAAGTTGACCGGGGAGCCGTGGGTGAGATGGCCGCCTTCCGCCAGGCTGAGGCCGAGCACCGTATCGCCCGGTTGCAGATGGGCGAAGTACACCCCCATGTTGGCCTGGGCCCCGGAGTGGGGCTGAACGTTCACGTATTCGGTGTCGAACAGGGCGCGCGCCCGGGCGATGGCCAGGCTTTCCAGTTGATCCACCACCCCGCACCCCTCGTAGTAGCGGCGGCCCGGATAGCCTTCGGCGTACTTGTTGGTGTAAACCGACCCGCAAGCCTGCATAACCGCCGGAGAAGCGAAATTCTCGGAGGCGATCAGGTGGATGTGGGTATTCTGCCGGTCAACATCGGCCCGGATCAGGTCGGCCACCGCCCCATCCACCTCCCCAATAGGTCGCATGTCAGTCATAAGACCCCCAGCCTAGCCGATTTCCCCCCATGGGCAATCCGCCCCCGCCCTCCCCCTGGCAAAGTTCATCCCCGGTCAAACCAGGTGCTACACCGGCGGCGGGAACCAATGATGCGCCACCCCAATCCCTACACTCCGGCAAATCCGGGTATTTCCTCGGTCAAGTCAGAATTATCACAGGAGGTCCCGACCTAGACCGCCAATCAACACCCACCGGAGGGCACCTCTGTTGTGGATACCAGCCTCCGCCCTGCGGACGACGCTGGACGGCATCAGTCATTGGGCAAGCCGAGCGCCACCCGTGAAGCGGGAACGCTGATACGCTTGCCCAACTCGGTCACCAACTCCACACACTCCGGCAAATCCAACGAACACCGCACAATGGCACTGTCCTCGGCGTCGTAATAATACCCAGCCGGAAGCTGACGAACAACCTGCCGCTCCATCCCGGACAAATCCGAAAGACCGGTCAAACTTCCTCCGGCGACCCCCGATCTATCGCGATCGAGGGTTGCCCGAAGCCATCCGAGGCGACCACCCCCTCCACCCGCTCGCCCATCGCTTGTGCGCTCATCCCTCCGTCAAACCAAGCACCACGCCCGCAGTGGGAACGCTGATGCGCTGACCCAAACCCGTCACCAACTCCACACACTCCGGCAAATCCGGCGAATTCCGCACAATCACGCACTCCTCCGGATCATAAAAATACCCAGACGGGAGTTGCTCAATAACCTGTTGCTCCGTCTCGGACAAATCCGAATTATCGCAAGAGGTCTCCAACCGCGCCCGCCAACCCGCACCACCCGAAGGTTGCCCGAAGCCATCCGAGGCAACCACCCCCTCCGCCCGGTCCTCTCCCGCTTGTGCGCTCATCCCTCCGTCAAACCAAGCACCACGCCCGCGGTAGGAACGCTGATACGTTGCCCCAACTCGGTCACCAACTCCACACACTCCGGCAAATCCGGCGAATTCCGCACAATGCACCATTCCTCCGGATCGTAAAAATACCCGGGCGGAAGCTGATCGATGATCTGCCGCTCCTCCTCGGTCAAATCCGAATTGTCACAGGAGGTCTCCAACCGCGCCCGCCAATCCGAACCCGCCGGGGGTTGCGTATCGCCTGTTGCGGAAACCGCCCCCTCCGCCCCTGCGGGCCGACGCTGGACGGCATCAGTCATTGGGCAAACCGAGCACCACCCGAGAAGTTGGAACGCTACTACGTTGCCTCAAACCCGTCACCAACTCCACACACTCCGGCAAATCCAACGAACACCGCACGATGGCACTGTCCTCGGCGTCATAGTAATACCCAGCCGGAAGCTGACGAACAACCTGCCGCTCCATCCCGGACAAATCCGAAAGACCGGTCGAAACCTCCTCCGGCGACCCCCGATCTATCGCGATCGAGGGTTGCCCAGAGCCCTCCGGGACGACCGCTCCCTCCGCCCGGTCCTCTCCCGCTTTTGCGCTCATCCCTCCGTCAAACCGAGCACCACGCCCGCAGTGGGAACGCTGATGCGCTGACCCAACCCCGTCACCAACTCCACA
The DNA here is from genome assembly GCA_965243835.1 of Candidatus Spongiisociaceae bacterium. Taxonomy (GTDB): domain Bacteria; phylum Actinomycetota; class Acidimicrobiia; order Spongiisociales; family Spongiisociaceae. The sequence continues at coordinate 1,038,809 of OZ251578.1, read as the reverse complement.
CACTCCGGCAAATCCGGCGAATTCCGCACAATCACACACTCCTCCGGGTCATAAAAATACCCAGACGGAAGTTGCTCAATAACCTGTTGCTCCGTCTCGGACAAATCCGAATTATCGCAGGAGGTCTCCAACCTCTCCCGCCAATCCGCACCATCCGAAGGTTGCCCAGAGCCCTCCGGGACGACCGCTCCCCCCGCCCGCTCGCCTCCCGCTTGTGCGCTCATCCCTCCGTCAAACCAAGCACCACGCCCGCGGTAGGAACGCTGATACGTTGCCCCAACTCGGTCACCAACTCCACACACTCCGGCAAATCCGGCGAATTCCGCACAATGCACCATTCCTCCGGATCGTAAAAATACCCGGGCGGAAGCTGATCGATGATCTGCCGCTCCTCCTCGGTCAAATCCGAATTGTCACAGGAGGTCTCCAACCGCGCCCGCCAATCCGAACCCGCCGGGGGTTGCGTATCGCCTGTTGCGGAAACCGCCCCCTCCGCCCCTGCGGGCCGACGCTGGACGGCATCAGTCATTGGGCAAACCGAGCACCACCCGAGAAGTGGGGACGCTGATGCGCTTGCCCAAACCCGTCACCAACTCCACACACTCCGGCAAATCCAACGAACACCGCACGATGGTACTGTCCTCGGCATCATAGTAATACCCAGCCGGAAGCTGACGAACAACCTGCCGCTCCATCTCTGACAAATCCGAAAGATCGGTCGAAACCTCCTCCGGCGACCCCCGATCTATCGCGATCGAGGGTTGCGCACTGGTTGGTTGCGTACTGGTTTTCATATTGATGGATGCTACCACCGTTTTCTCCTTCTTGGTTCACGTTTGTATTTCTTGTAAATTCTTCTTTGGCCGCTCTTTCGGTTAACGTGAAAAACGATTTTTCGTCCGTCCGATGCGTACTCGTACCTAACCTCTAGGGCGAGCATACCCGAATAGCCTTCAACAACATAAGCGGTCTCGCCTTTGGTGCGCTTGCTGGGCTCCGGCCTCGGCTGTGACCAGGTGGTGCGAAGAACCGCGTCGGCATGCTCCCAGCTGTAGTGTTTTTGGGCCGAGGCGGTGTACCAAACATCGTTGTGGAGTTCCGGGGGGTTGCTTTCCTCGTCTTTGTTCCGTCGCCCGGGGACGGGCTTGGCGAGGGGCAGAATGCGCAACCACCGCATCAACCGTATCACAACCCACCTCCCTGGATTGCTTGCTATAGACTGTTATATAAGGTAAACAATCACTGTGACAAAAATACATGGCCGACTTTGCTAAGGCCAAGTCGTTGCCTTCCTCGAGACGAACGGCGGGGCCGGGCGGCGGGTGGGGGCTGGTCGGCCTACGGGGTGAGGGTTACCGGGCCGGGGCGGAGGGTTTGGGGGGGGTGGACGGTCAGGTCGGCCACGGTGGAGGGGACGCCGCCGGGACACCGGCCGGGCAGGTAGACCTCTATCCGGTCGCCGAAGAGGAGGCGGGCGGCGGCATCATCGGCGACCGGCGGATGACCGCTGCGGTTGGCGCTGGTCACCGCCAGCGGGCCGTACCCGTCCAGCAGTTCCAGAAGGGTCTCCTGGTCGGGAACCCGCACCGCCAAGGTGCCCCGGTCGTGATCGCCCACTAGGGGGGCCAGGGTAACTTTGGAGTTGAGCACCGCCGTCAGCGGTCCGGGCCAGTGTTCTTCCAACAGTGGGCGATGCCCGGACGGTATTTCCACCAACGGCTCCGCCGCGGCTACGGAAGCGGTCAGCACCACCAGCGGCAAATGTCCGCCCCGGCCTTTGAGGGCGAACAACCTGTTCACCGCCTCCGGCGAGGACGGGTCCACCGCCAACCCGTACACGGTGTCGGTGGGGACCCCCACCACCTGTCCCTCGGCCAAGGCTTTGCGGGCGGAGGCGAGCGACATCAGCCGCGCCCCGCCGTCAGGAACCGGTCGCGGCCGGTCAGGTCTTGCGCGATCTCCGCCTCCCAGCCGGCCGCCGCGAAAATGGAGGCGATGGTCGCCCCCTGGGTTTCTCCAATCTCGGCCATCAAAACTCCGCCGGGGGTCAGCCAGGGCCGTGCCTCCCGCGCCAGGCGACGATAAAACAGCAAACCGTCCTCCCCGCCCGACAAGGCGATCTTCGGCTCGTACTCCCGCACTTCGGCGGGCAACCCCGCCCACTCCGACTCCGCTATGTAGGGAGGGTTGGCGACGATCATATCCACCGCCCCCCGCAAACCGGGGTCGAGGGGGGACAGCAGGTCGCCCAACGCAAACTCCGCTTCCAGGCCCAGCCGGTGAGCGTTATGCCGGGCCAAGGCCAGGGCCTCGGGATCGATTTCGGTGGCGACCACCCGCAGATCGGGCCGTCGGTGCTTGACCGCCAACGCCAGGCAACCGGAACCGGTTCCCACATCGACCACCGTCCCCGTCCCGGAGGGCGCCCGGGCCATCGCCCGCTCCCACAGTTGCTCCGTTTCCGGCCGGGGAATCAAAACCCGCTCATCCACCAGCACCTCGATCGGCCCGAAAGCGGCCGTCCCCTCCAAATACTGCAAGGGCTCCCCCGCCCGCCGCCTACGGCAAAGTTCCTCCAACCGCGCCCGCCCCTCCTCGTCCAAATCCGCCGCGCCCAACGTCGCCGCCCCCCGCCGCCCCCCGGCGGCCGCCCTCCGCAACCGCTCCACCTCATGCCCGGGAAGCGCATCCTCCCTTGTTCCCGCGACCATGTCCGACTATCAGTCCGGCTAGTCGACCACCCGCAACAACAAGGCAGTTGCGTCATCCGAATCTTTCAATTTGCCGTTTACGAGAAGCTCTCCCCGAAACTCCGCATCGCGAAGAAGCCAGAGCACCCAGGCTAACCCGGAGTCGATGGCGTCATCCAACAGCTCTTCCCACGACCCGCAGTACTTGGAAAGTTCAACGGCGCGGGCAAAACCGTCCGACGCAATCAAAAAGAGATCATCAGACGGATCCTCCACCAGCAAGGGCTCGAGGGAATCCGCCACCCGGCGGTTGGTGCTCAGCACCCATGATCCGCTCCGGCCGCTTATGTAATCCAAACGACGGGCAATCAACTCACTCGTTGCGCCGCCGTCCGGAAAGCGACGGGAAATGTCCGCCTCGTCCGCCGCAAACCTGGTGTCGGCTATCACTCTTTCAATCCTGCGGGAAGACGATTGCCAAACAACTGCGCAATCTCCCACCGTCACCAATTCCAATCCATCCCGACCGGGGGTCAACCTGACCATGCCCAGAGAGCACACCGGAGGCAACAACCTGCTGGAATCGGTTTTGGCGGTTACTCCCTCCCAACCTCGCGACAGCCCATCCACTACCTGTTCGAGGGCCCCGGCCGCATCCAAATTCGCCTCCGGCGCGCCGTTGCCCTCGGCGTTCAGCCCGGCCAGCAAAATGTTTACCTCGGTGGCCGCCCATCGTCCGCTGGTACGTTCCCAATTCCGGCTCTCGTCCAAGGAGGTGGCTCCGTCCACCACCCAAGCGGCGCGCTCCGTCCACCCCGAGGCGTCCTCATTGTAGCCCCCGGACCCGCCTTGGCTTATACAGTCCAATATATCAATTCGCATTTACTCACTCCGGTACTATGCCGCTCCATAGAACAAGACTCGCCAATAATACCATCGACAATCCTATGACGACAACCAATACGCCCTTCCGTCGCCATCTCTCCCCCGGCTGGATCAACTCCATGAAGGCTCCGAACACTACCAGGATCAGACCCGCCATAAACGTCATCAGAAGGCCCGCCTCGGCGCTCTGCAGGTTGGATATCAACTGCACGCTGGGCACCACAAACGCAATCACCGCGGCCAGCAAGCCGAGCAGGGTTAGCGTCTCGCCGCGCATAGAACCAAGTTGCTTGCTTGCCCGTTCCTGCTCCTCTTTCATCGCATCCGCCTGCCGGTTGATCTCCACCGAACGTTCCATAAGTTGTATTGAAGTACGAATAGATTCATAATTCGCTATTCTGAGCAGATACTCATCATATTCGCTTGTTTCCAGTTCTATTGCCTTGTCAACATCCCGATAAGATTCGTCGAAGCGACCCTTCACAGCCAAGATACGAGCGCGGTTTGAATAATACTTGGCGTATTTCGGATCTATACCGATTGCTCTTTCGATAGCCTCCATCGCTTGATCCAGGTCCGCATCGGCTACATCGCCTCTCTCGCTGGCGATTGCTATTACCTCCGCAAACAGGTTCAGCGCGCCGGGCATACGCGGCATCGCCTCTTTGGCGTCCCGGGCTGATTTTATTGCCTGCTGACGGCCGCCCTGATTTGAAATCCGGCTTAGATCGTACATTCCCTGGTACAGGGCAACTAGCGAGGGGCTGATGTCAACAAATAGATCACGGTATTTATCGAAAGTTTTGCGAAATTCTTGATAATTACGCCACCGCCACAGGTAGGCCAGCAAAGCCGCGAAAGCGGCGGACCGGATATTCCCCTCCTGCTCTTCGTCTTCCATGATTTCCCGTAGCACATCTACGAACATCCCGGGAGGCAAGACATCCAAACCCGAGTGGGTAGAGATACGACGAATCTGCAAGTGATACTCGTGCGAGATTTCCTCGTGCGCCGTAGCTCGCGAAGACAGGAAGTCGACAGCATCGTTGATGAAAGCTTGGTTTTGACTCATTTTGGGCTCCTGGGGCGGGTTGGGACAATGTCAAGGTTAACAGGGTGTGGGGGGCTACTTGAACACGGGGGGTCAGAAGTCGTAGATTCCGAGGCGGCGGCCGGTGGCGGGGACGTCCAGTTGGGCGGAGGCGGGCAAACCCAGGTCGCGCAGGGCCTCGGCTAGGGACCTCATTACCTCCTCTATCCGGTCGGGGTCGGGGACTTCCAGGTCGATGGAGGTCGGAGAGGCTCCGATCACCGTTCCGGCGCGGCCGGCCGCTCCTTGTACGGCGTTTTCGATCGCAACCGGGTCGCAACCGGGGTCGGCGGGGAAACGCACGAACACGATCATCGGCCCGCCTCCAGTTTGCGGGCCGCTTCTTCGGCCGCGGCCGCGTCCACCATCTGGTCCAAATCCCCCTCCAGAATCTGGGGCAACCGCTTCACGGTCAATCCCAGCCGGTGGTCGGTCACCCGGTTCTCCTTGAAATTGTAAGTTCGTATCTTCTCCGAACGGTCGCCGCTTCCGATTTGCGACCGGCGGCCGGAATCCTGCGCCGCCCGCCGCTCCTCCAACATCGCCTGATAGAGGCGGGCCCGCAACACCCGAAACGCCTTCTCCTTGTTCTGCAGTTGCGACTTCTCGTCCTGGCAGGTGACCACCAAGCCGGTGGGCAGATAAGTGAGGCGCACCGCCGAATCGGTGGTGTTCACCGACTGGCCGCCCGGCCCCGAGGAACGGAAAGTGTCCACCTTCACCTCCGCCGGGTCGATTTCCACCTCCACTTCCTCCGCTTCGGGCATCACCGCCACCGTGGCCGTGGAAGTGTGCACCCGGCCCTGCGACTCGGTTTGGGGAATGCGCTGCACCCGGTGCACCCCCGCCTCGTATTTGAAACGGGAAAAAGCCCCTTTGCCCTGCACGGCGAACGTAGCCCGGCTCAGGCCTCCCGCCTCCGAGGCGGAACCGTCGATCGGCTCCACCCCGAACCCCCGCCGCTCCGCGTACTTCTCGTACATCCGCAGCAAATCCCGGGCCCACAACCCGGCTTCCGCCCCGCCCGCCGCCGCCCGTACCTCCACGATCACGTCCTTGCCGTCGTCGGGGTCGGCGGACAAGAGGGCGGCCAGCAACCCCTCCGACAGCCGGGCCGCTTCCTCCTCCCGGGCCAAGGCCAACTCCCGAAATTCGTCCGCCAACTCCGCATCCGGCTCAGCCTCCGCCAACTCCCGCGCCTCCCGGGCTTCCGCCAACCCGGCCCGCAACTCCCGAAAGGACATCACCAGGGGGCGCAGTTCGGCGTAACGGCGGCTCGCCTCCTCGTAGCGGCGCAGGTCGGCCAGCACCTGCGGGTCGGCCATCTCCCGTTCTGTGCGCATGAAAACCTCTTCCGCCTCCACCAGGCGCGCCCGCAACCGCTCGTCCATCGCCCCATCCCCCGCTTAATGCCCGAAGGCGCGCAACGCCCCGTCCGCCACCGCCCCCCGCGCTTTCACCTCCGCCACCTCTTCGGGGGTGAGGGCGAACAACAGGGCGACTATCGCCACCTCCATCATCGGCTCCTCCGGGGAGCGGGTGGTGAGCCGTTGCAACCACAGACCGGGAGCGGCCAGCGCCCGGCCCAGCCAACCGTCGGGACGCAGGGCGCCCAGTTTCAAAACCTCGTAGGAAATCCCGGCGATGACCGGCAACAGGGCCACCCGGCTGGCGATCAGCCAAAACCAGGGCAGGTCCCCCACCAGGCCGAACACGGCGATGGCCACCAGCATCACTATCAGCAGGAAACTGGTGCCGCACCGCGGGTGTTGCGGAGGATGGGAACCGATGTGCTCCAAGTCCAGGGGCTGGTCGGATTCGTAGGCGTGGATGGTCATATGCTCGGCCCCGTGATAGGCGAACACCCGGCGGATGTCCTCCATCCGCCCGATGGCCCAGATGTATCCGACGAACAGGGCGATGCGGACCACGGCCTCCACCCCTTGAAAGGCCCAGGTGTCGGCCCCCAAACCGGTGAGGCGCACCGCCAACAGGGGGAGCACGATGAACACCCCCACGAAGAACACCAATGCGACGGCCATGGACAGGCTGATCTGGCGTTTGCTGACCGGCTCCGCCTCGGACTCCGGATCCTCCGTCGACTTGTGGGCCGACCAGGCCAAAGCCCGGTAGCCCAGCACCAGGCTTTCCCCCAGCACCATCATCCCCCGCGTCAGGGGCAGGCGGGCCCATGCGGAACGGGAACTGAGGCGGGGGGCTTGATGAGCCTGGGCGACGATTTCGCCGGCCGGGTTGCGCACCGCCACCGCCCACCCGGACGGGGCGCGCATCATCACCCCCTCCATGACGGCCTGGCCGCCTACTTTGGCCCCCGGAGGGCGCGCCACCGGCTGGTCCCCCCGGCGTTAGGAGCCGGCTTCGGGGCCCGCTTTTTTGTCCTTGTTCTTGGACTCGCGGGCCAGTTTGCCGTAGCGCCGCTCGAAGCGCTCCACCCGGCCGCCGGTGTCCACCAGCTTCTGCTTGCCGGTGTAAAACGGGTGGCTGGCGCTGGAAATCTCCACCCGTGCCATCGGGTAGGTGCGCCCGTCCTCCCACTCGATGGTTTCGGTGGCGGGGATGGTGGAACGGGTCAGGAACGCAAAGTCGACCGATGTGTCCCGGAACACCACCGGGCGATATTCGGGATGGATGCCTGGTTTCACGATTCTCCTGTCAGGGGTTCAAGCCGCCGGCGCCGAACGCCCGCGCCGCAACAATGCTGGACCCATTGTGCCACAAACCGGGCGCCGCCGGAAATCCAAACGGAAATCAGACGGCGACCAACCGCTTGGACAAGTCCACCGGAACCTCATCACGGGTCGATCCGATCGGGTCGCCCGGGCCGGACTCCAAGAAAGTGATGCTCTCATAGAAATCGTCCAAAGCCACAAAAACGCCCGCCTGTTCCGCCCACTTCCGCATCCGGCTGTTGCAAGTGTGCCGCCAAGACAAAACTTCAATTCCCCAACCTCGCCCATGCATACGCTCCAAATCAGCTTGAAAACCGACGCCGTCGTAGAAACCGGCCCCATCGCCGGTAAGCATCACCACCGTCCCGGGGTAGCCGTTGTAATCCAACGCGTCACGCAACATAGCACTTTGCAAGGTTGAGTCCACGCCCTGCTCCCGGCCCTGCCCGGCGCCGCGTTCCAACAAATGAACCGCCACCCCCTCGCCTTCCAGTCGGTTCCAGACATGCCGTATCTCGGGGGGTATGGAACCAACCGCCACCGCGTGTTCGATTTCCCGCCCGGCGCGAGCCAACTCCAGCAGGTTCCGAAAATGCAACCGCACCCGATGACGGGCTTTACCGCCATCCCGCTCAGCGGCTACATACTTGGCGCCGATGAATATATTGGAGTCATCCCAATAAATGAAAACCTTCTTCATTCCCAACCTCCTTGTCAAGTCGGAGGGCGCAACTTTCTCACCCGCCGGGTTTCCCGCCACCATATCCAACCGAGCAAAAGGAACCAAGCGGGGGCAGTAGTTGGAGCGGAAACAAGCACCGACCACAAGACCCAGGTCATCATAGCCGCCAACGGCCAACTAGTTGTAGATGGCCACTAGGTTGTTGACAGTCTGCTGGTTGGTGGGTTTCCTCCGAGGCTTGTGTGGGGTCGGTGGTTATTGTAGTAGTGGAGCCAGTCGGTGAGGGCTTGGGTTCTGGTTTCTTCGTTGGGCCAGGCCTGTTGGTTGACCCACTCTCGTTTCAGGGTTTGGTGGTAGCGTTCCACCTTCCCGTTCTGTTGGGGGTTGTAGGGCTTGATGGTTATGTGTTTGATCCCGTGGCGTTTGAGGAGCGCTTTGAACAGGAGGCTGCGTTTGGCAGCTGAAGTGGTTGTCGGTCATGATCGCCCGAACATGGGGGATGCCGTGTTGCCGGTAGTTCTCCAACGCCCGGGTGAGGAACCCGACCACGGTGGGGGCCTTCTCGTCGGGGAGAGGCTCGGAGTAGGCCAGGCGGGTGTGGTCGTCGACGATGGAGTGCACAAAGACATAGCCCACTCCCTGCTGGGCGACGTTTCCCCGCCCGTGCACGGCCCATCCCCCGCCGGGGGGGATAGCGGCGATCTTCTTGACGTCCATATGCCCCAAGTCTCCGGCGTAGGGGCGTTCATACCGTATCCCCGAACCCTTGCGGAGGGACTGTTTGGGTTCCCCGCTAAGGGGGTCGCAGTCCCACAGGCGCAGAACCCCGTTCCGACGCAGGATGCGAGTAATCGTCCGTTCCGCCGCCCCGGTAACGGCCGCTATCCGAGCAGGCCCCGCCCGCAACCGCCGTCGGGCGTCCACCACCGCCCGCTCCGTCTCCGGAGCGACCCGCCCAGGGGAAACATGGGGACGGGAAGACCGGTCCAGCAAACCGTACCAGCCCTCCTGCTCGTAGCGGCGCACCCACTTGTACACCGTCTCCCGCGACACCCCCATATCCCGCGCCACCCGCGATACCGCCTCCCTCTTCACCAACACCCGCACCGCCATCTCCCACCGTCCCTTCGGCGCCAACCGAGCGTTACCATGAACCACGAAGGCCTCCTCCCGTGTCAAGGGTTACTTACACACCCCATGACACCAAGAGGCCTTCACCTATGCAACAACCAAACTGTCAACAACGTCCTGGCCATCTACAACTAGTCCGTAGCGTCATCGCCGTTGCGATCCGATTATGGCCGCTCCGATGATGGCCGCCGCCGTTATCAACCACGCTGGCCAAAATAGAAAACCGAACAACCCGCTTCCGATTGCCAAAGCAACCAGGCAACCCATTAGCGGTTCATTCCCCTTACACCCGGTTGGCGGGCACAGTGATAGTGCGGGCTTGCGCGCTCGGGTAAACCGCCGCGTTGTCCCAGTAGATGAAGACCTGACCCATTTCATACCCTCCTAGGCGCGTAGGGAGGCTGTGGCGGCTTCGTCTACCGTCAGGGCGTCCGGGGCCAGGGCTACGCCGTAGTCGCGTTCCGCCGACTCGGGGGAGACGAAGCCGTTGCGGACATCGCGGGCCACCAGCTCCGGATCGCGCTCCCGGGGGTTGCCCCAGCCGCCGCCGCCGCCGGTGTTGTTGGCCAGCACGGTGTCCTCGGGCAGAATGTTGTAACTGCCCCCCTTGCGCTCCTCCTCCGTCCCGGGGTTGAGCACGATGTGGTTTGGGTCTCCCTCCCCGCCGCCGTTGATCCCCCACGGGGCACTTTTGGTCTTGTACAGGATGGAAATGGCGGTGGTGGGCGCGTTGAACCGGTACACCCGGCTCACCCCCACCCCGCCCCGGTAGCGGCCCAGGCCGCCGGTGTCGGTGCGGTAGCCGTAACTTTCGATCAGCATGGGCCCCTTCACTTCCAGCACTTCCACCGGGTTGTTGCGACAGCCCGGCTCGGTGAGGTGCATGATCCCGTCTTCGCCGTCCCCGCCCGCGTGGGCTCCGAACCCGACCGCGTCGTTGGTCGCCTCCAGCCACGGACCGTCGGTGCGGGGGTTGTGACCCAGGGCCATCACCGAACACACGTCCCCGCCGGAGCAGGCCGGAACCCGGTCCGGCATGCCTTTGGCCAAGGCGCGCAACATCACCTCTCCGCCCAAAAGCCCGGTCCACAGGGTAAAGGTGGGCATAGGCGGCACGGCGTGCATCACCGACCCTTCCTTGGTGATGATGCGCAAGGGACGGAAGTTGCCCGCCGTAACCCCCGTATCGGGAGTGGTGAGGGCTTTGAAAATCAAACAGTTGAACGCTTCCGTCATCCCCCGGGGCAGGTTGATGGGACCGCGCACATCGTCGGCGCTTTCCGTCCAGTCCACCACCATTTCCTCGTCGGTGATGGTGATGGTGACCGCCATCTTCACCAATTTGTCCAGGTCCACCCCGTCGTGATCCACGTAGTCCACCGCGCTCCAAGTGCCTTTCGGCATCCGTTGCAGGGCCGCCAAGGCCAGCCGTTCGCCATGGTCGTTGATGGCCGTCATGGCCTCCATTAGGACATCCGTCCCGAATTTGGACGCTATCTCCTGGGCGCGCCGCACGCCGGTCACCACCGCCGACACCTGCGCCTGCAGGTCGCCGATGGTGTGGTTGGGGAGGCGGCTGTTGAAGCGCACTATGTTGAAAATGTCATCGCAGATTTCCCCCTCCCGATACAGTTTCACCACCGGAAAGAAAATCCCCTCCTGGTACATATCGGTGGAGTCCAGCACGTAGCCGGGGTCTTTCTGCTTCAGGTCCAGGACGTGCACCCGGCAGGAAGCGAAACCCACCAGTTCCCCGTCCACGTGAATTGGGGCGAAAATCAACGGGTCCAGGGTGTGGGCGGACGACCAGTACGGGTAGTTGTTCAGGAAAATGTCGCCCGGTTTCATCGCCTCCTTGCCCAGGAATTCGATGGAGCGCTTGATCCCGTAGTCGTTGCCCCGGGTGAACACCGCGATTCCGGGGGCGTCGGCCACGATGTCGCCGTTGTGGTCGTGCACCCCCACCCCGTAGTCGTGGATCTCGTACACCACCGTGTTGTAGGAGGTGCGGCACAGGTTGCGGGCCATCTCCTCGCAGGCCGACAACAGCCCGTGGCGGATAATCTCGATGGTGATGGGATCGATCATTGCTCGCCTCCTCCCAAGGTGATGATAAGTTCCCCATGTTCGCCCACCTGCAACGCATCCCCCTCGTGGATGACGGTGGTGGCCGTGTGCTCCACGATCACCGCCGGGCCGGCGATGAAATCGCCGGCGAACAGGTCGTCCCGGGCGTAAACCGAAGTCTCCCCGCGGGCTTCCCCGGCCTCGGTGATCACCGTCCGCACCCCCAGCGGACGCAACCCGCCGTCGGCGCGGGCCTCCCGCACCGGCAACCGGGGCTTGTCCACCACTCCCGTCGCGCTCAGTCGGAAAGTGGTGACCTGCACCGGGTCGGTCAGGATATGGCCGTAATGCTGTTTGTGCATCTCGGCGAACTTCTCCGCCAGAAACGCGAGCGGGTCTTCCACATCGTCGGGCAGATGCACCGACACGGTGTGCTCCTGACCGGTGTAACGCAGGTCCACCGCCCGGGTCAGCTGATGGCGGGAAGGCTCAAAGCCCTCCGCCTCCAAGAGCCGGCCCGCCTCGGCCGCCATCTCGGCGTAGACCGACTCCAGCCGTTCCACATCCAGTTCCGACAGCCCGGTAACGGAGGTCTGGGCCAAGTCGTGCTGCACGTCGGTGAGCAGCATTCCGAAAGCGGAGAAGGCCCCCTGACCGGGGGGGATGATCACTTTGCGCATCCCCAGTTGCTGGGCCACGTCCACCGCCACGATGCCGCCCGCCCCCCCGAAGGCCAGCAGGGCGAAATCTTTGGGGTCCCGGCCCAGCTCGATGGTGATGGAGCGCACCGCCCCCGCCACTTTGGTGGCGGAAATCCGCACCACCCCGCTGGCCAGCTTCTCCACCGACATTTCCATCCGGTCGGCCAGGGGGCGCAGGGCGCGCCGGGCCAGGTCTTCGTCCAAGGCCAGGGTGCCCCCCAGCGGGGTCTCCGGCCCCAGGTAGCCGACGACCAGGGCGGCGTCGGTGAAAGTGGGGTCTTCGCCCCCCGCTCCGTAGGAGGCGGGACCGGGATCGGCCCCGGCGCTCTGCGGGCCGACCTGCAAGCCGCCCGCCTCGTCCACCCACACGATGGAGCCGCCCCCCGCCCCGATGGTGTGGATGTACAGGGAGGTGGTGTTGATGGGCAGTCCCTCGAAGTTGGCCCCCTGATAGAGCACCGGCCGCCCGTCGATCACCAGGGAGGCGTCCAGGCTGGTGCCGCCCATGTCCACCGTAATCAGGTTCGGCTCCCCCGCCAGCCGGGAGAAGTTGGCGGCCCCGATCACCCCGCCCGCCGGGCCGGACAGCACCAGGTTGACCGGCTGCTCGCGGGCGGCCAAGGCGGTCATCGCCCCGCCCCCGGAGCGCATCATCAGAAACTCGCCTGCGAAGTCCTCGGCCGCCAACCGGTTCTCCATATCGTACAGGTAGGTGCGCATAATGGGTTTGATGTAGGCGTCGAGCACGGTGGTGCTGGTGCGCTCGTACTCCCGGTACTCGCGGGACAAATCCGAGGACAGCGACACCTCCACCCCGGGGGCGACTTCGGACAGGACCTCCCGCATGGCCCGCTCGTGGTCCGGGTTGGCGTAGGAGTGGAGGAAAGCCACCGCCGCCGACCGGTAGCCGCCGTCCCGCACCGCCTCCGCCACTTGCCGGGCGTGCTCCTCGTCGAATTCGGCGTGGACGGTCCCGTCGAACAGCATGCGCCCCCGCACCCCGAAAGTGTCGCGGCGCTCCACCAGGGCCGCCGGCTTGCGGTACAAAATGTTGTAGTTGCCTTCCCGGTCGGTGCGGCCCAACAGGAAAACGTCCCGGAACCCGTCGGTGGCGATGACGGCGGTGCGGGCCCCGGTGCGGGTCAGCAGGGCGTTCAAACCCAGGGTGGTGCCGTGGGTGAACAGGGAAGTGTCCGCCAGGTCCGCCTCCGCTTTTACGAAGGAGTCGATTACGCCCAAAGTGGGCTCCGCGGGAGTGGTGGGGACCTTCTCGAACAGCAAGGCGCCGTCGTCGTCCAGCCGCACCACATCGGTAAACGTGCCGCCCACGTCCACTGCCAACCGGGTTTTGCCCATCTTGTTACCTCCTGTCGCCTGTGCTTGTATTTACTAGTCGCAACCTTGGCCGGTGCGGTGCGCCACCCGGAACACGCCGCCCCGGGTGGCGGCCGAAATCGGCTCCGCCAACAACGGGTTCAGTTCCTCCGCCAGCTCCCCCCGGTCGGAACGTCCCACCCACCGATCGTAGGCCTCCTGATCATCCCAAGCGGCTGTGACAATCACCCGCCGCCCGTCTTCGGAGACGGTGAACTCGGCGCTGCGGCAACCCGGATGCCGTGCCGAAATCTCCAAAATCCGATGCTCGCGGAACTTGTCCAGCAAGGCCTCCGCCCGTCCTTCCCGGGGGCGGAACTCCAGGTAGGTGCGGATCATCGCCCGTCCTCCACCGGAATCCCCCCTTGGACGACGGTGCGGCGCGGCGACCACAGCACGGACGCTTCGGACCACGGATCGCCGTCCAGGATCACCAGGTCGGCCACCGCCCCCTCCCGGACGGCGCCCAGGTCGGAGCGGCCGATGATGGCCGCGTTCACACTGGTGGCCGAGCGCAAAATCGCCTCCGGACGCTCCGTCTCCGAACGCACCCGGAACTCCAGCAACTGGTCGTCCTCCAAGTCGCCCATCAGGTCGGTTCCCAGGCCTATTTCCACCCCGGCCGCCCGGGCGATGGCCAAAGAATCCAAACCCGCTTCCAGCACCTCTTCGTTTTTGACGCGCGACACCTCGGGCAGGCCCAGGTCGGAACCGCGCCGGCGCATGGCGTCGTAGGCGATCAGGGTGGGAACCAGATACGCCCCCCGCTCGGCCATCAACCGGGCGCTTTTCTCATCGAGCAGGTTGCCGTGTTCTATGGTGCGCACCCCGTTGGCGACTGCGTGTTCGATGGCCTCCGGGGAGTAGGCGTGCGAGGCCACGTAGGATTCGCGCCGGGATGCCTCGTCGACCACCGCCCGCACCTCCCCCGTCGAGTACTGGGGCATGCGGATGGGGTCGGTGGGCGATACCACGCCCCCCGAAGTGAAAATCTTGATGGCGTGGGACCCGGTGCGCAACCGCTCCCGCACCGCCCGGCGCAAGTTGTCCTCCCCGTCCACGATCTCCCCCATATGCCCGCATCCGCAGGTCGTTTCCAGATGCAGGTGGCCGGGGCGGGGATCGGCGTGACCGCCGGTCTGGGTGAGGGCCCGCCCCGTGAAGAAATAGCGGGGGCCGGACAGGACGCCCTCCCGCAACGCATTCTGCAAACCGATGTCCCCGCCCGCCACGTCCCGCACGGTGGTGAAACCGCGGCGCAGGGCGCGGCGCAACCGGACCGAGGCCTTGGCCGTCACGTAACTGAGGGGCTGTCCCTCCAGTTCCAGCAAATCCAGGCCGATCCCAAAGGCGTGGAAATGGCAGTCGATCAAACCGGGGATCACCGTCCGTCCGGCGGCGTCCAGCACCCGCGCCCCGTCCGGGGGCGGCCCGTCCAAACCGACGATCCGCCCGTCGGCGGCGTGCACCGGATGTTCGGCGGGCTCCGCCGAACTCCCGTCGAACACCAAGCCGTTGACGATGGACAGGGCGGGGGCGGTCATCGTCGTTTCTTTCCGGCGCTGAGGGCCACCGCGAACACGATGATGGCACCGGTGGTCAGGTCCTTGTAGAAGGGGTTGACGCTGAGGATGTTGAACCCGTTGTTGATGAGGGCCAGCAACATCACCCCGGTGAAGGAGCGCCACACCGCCCCTTCCCCCCCGTAAATGCTGGTTCCTCCCAGGATGATGGCGGCGATGGCCTGCAGTTCCATGCCCAATCCCATCTGCGCCGAACCGGTCCCCACCCGGGACACGGTGATCACCCCGGCCAAACCGGCCGCCAGCCCGCTCAGCATAAAGGTCAAGGCCTGGATGCGGGAGTTGCGCACCCCGGACAGGGTGGCGGCCATCGGGTTGCCGCCCACCGCGTAAATGTGCCGCCCGGCCACCGTCCGATTCAGGAAAAAGGTGAGCAGGGCGAACACGGCCAAGAGGATGAACACCACGTAATTAATGTCCCAGATACGCCCCCGGCCCAGCACCGAAAAAGTGTCGTTGCCGAACAGGGATATCAACGACCCGCCGGTGATGAGAATGGCCATGCCCCGGTAGACGAGGCTGGTGGCCAGAGTGGCCAAAAAGGAGTGCACCTTCAACCCGGTGATAATCAAACCGTTCAACAACCCCAAAGCCAAGCCGACGAACGGGGCCAACAGGATGCCCAAAACCTCATAACCGGCGTCCCCCATCCAGGCGGCCGCCACCGCGCTCACGCAGAAAATGGAGCCGGTGGACAAGTCGAAACCGCCGGAGATGATGACCAGGGTGCCCGCCATGGCGATCATCGCCAAGGGGGCGTTCTGGTTGAGAATGTTCAGCAGGTTGCGGAAGGACAAAAAAGAATCGCTGGCGAAAATGAGGGTGACGAACAAGGCCGCAAACAGGATCAGCACCCCGTAGCGCCGAATCCATTCCATAAGGTCCTGCGGGTCGAAACCGGACCGGGCCGGGGCGTCCTCCGCCTCCTCCCCGGTTTGCCCCCGGCCGCGACCGGGCAACATTCTCGTCCATTTCATGCGGCGCTCCTTCCCGCGTCGAACAGATGGCGCAACACCTCGCTGACCGAGGCCCGTTCCGAATCCATCTCTCCGATGATCCGTCCCTCGGACATCAGCAGAATGCGATGGGAGAGGCGCACCACTTCCTCCAACTCCGAGGAAATCAGCAACACCGCGCTCCCCCCGGCCGCCGTTTCCGCCACCGCGTCGTAAATGCTGCGCTTGGCCCCTATGTCCACCCCCCGGGTGGGCTCGTCCAACAGTATGACGCGCGGTTTGTGCAAAGTCCATTTCCCGAACAGGGATTTCTGCTGGTTGCCGCCCGAGTAAAACTGCAACTCCCCTTCCGGGTCGGGGGGGACGATGTTCAGGCGGTTGATGGCTTCCCGCACCGCTCCCCGCTCCTCGGCCCGGGACACCCGGCCCCCTTGGGAGAAAGAGCGCAGACGGGGCAGGGAAATGTTTTCCCGCACGTTCTGGGTCATCACCAACCCCAGATGGCGCCGGTCTTCGGGGAGCATGACGATCCCCTTGTCGATGGCGGTGCGGGGCCGCAACCGGGGGATTTCTTCCCCGTCCAACCGGATGGTTCCCGACTGCGCGGCGTCCGCCCCGAAAATGAGACGGGCCACTTCGGTGCGGCCGCTGCCCACCAGCCCGGCCAAAGCCACGATCTCCCCTTCCCGGACCTGGAAACTGATGTCTTGGGGAATCTCCCCGGTGAGATCCTCCACATCCAAAACCACCGGGGCGTCGGCGGCCACCGGGGGGATCTCCGGAAACGTGGCCTCGAACGTTCTCCCCAGCATCCCTTCGATCAGCGACTGCTTGGTCTCGTCGGAGGAGGGGCCGGTGCGGGTGATGATGCCGTCCCGCATAATGGTCACCGTGTCCGCCACTTCCAGCACATCGTCCAAGAAATGACTGACGTAGACGATGGTGCGGCCCTCGCCGCGCAACCGGTCCATTATCTCGTGCAACCGGTCCGTCTCGTCCTTGGTCAGCGACGAAGTGGGTTCGTCCATAACTATCATCCGGGCGCGGCGGGCCAAAGCGCGCAACACCTCCACCTTCTGCTGATCGGCCAGACGCAACGACCCCACCTCCGCCTCCGGGGGAATGCCGAACCCGACTTCGGATTCCAGCTCTTCGTAGCGTTCCCGCTGAATGCCGGACAGCACCCCCATCCGCGACCGCTCGATCCCCAAAAAAACATTTTCGGCCACCGAGCGGCGGGGCACCAGGGACAACTCCTGCTGGATGGTGGCGATACCGGCCGCCAAGGCGGCCGGGGGGTCCCACTTCCCCACCGGGGAGCCGTCCAAGAGAAACTCCCCCCGGTCGGGAATGTAGATTCCGCCGATGATCTTGCCCAGGGTGGATTTGCCCGCCCCGTTCTCCCCTACCAAAGCGTGAATATGGCCTTCCCCGATGCTCAGATTAATGTCGTTCAGGGCCTGGGTGGCCCCGAACCGCTTGGACACCCCCTCCAGCGCCACCGAAATGCCGGAGACCGCGCTCGCCATCAGGGTCGACTAACGAAGGGGCGGCGTCGCGGTGCGGAGCCGAACCGGCGGCTCCGCACCGTACGCATCAAACCCGGTTGAACCGAGAGCCGGGTTTAGCCTTCCCACTCAGCCACCCAGTTGGGGTTTTGCGCCAGCACATCGGCGGTGACGATGGACACGCCCAAGTCGTTGACCACGTTCACGTCGTTGACGTCTTCAAAAGACTCACCGCGCAACTTGGCGATCACGTTCTTGGCCGCCAGATAGCCTTCGGTCTCCGGGAAGAAAGCCATGGAGGCGTCCCACAGTCCGGAGTTGATTCCGTCGATGGCCACCTGCGAGGCCCCGCCTCCGGAGATGTACATCGGCTCAATATCCATCCCGGCGTCCTGCAGGGCCACCACCGCCCCGCTCACATGCTGGTCGGCGTTGGACAGCAACACTTCGAATTCGGGATGGGCCTGCAACAGGTCCTGCATGACCGTCAACGACTGGTCTTGGGAGTAGTTGCCTTCCCCGACCGCCAGAACCTCGATGTTGGACTCGGCGTCCAGCACTTCCCGGAAGGTCTGCAGGCGCAGGTTGTCGAACGGGAACTGCAACTGCCCGATCATGATGATCACCCGGCACGGGTCTTTGTCGGCGCAGTAGTCCACCACCATGTCGGCGGAGTCCGCGGACGACACCGACACCTGTCCGGCGGAGGTGATAATCCCCTCTACCTGCGGCTGAATGGAATCCAGGTTGGGGCCGATCGGGAACAGGGACGTAGCTACCGGACCGGATTGCAAGGCATCGACGATGGCCGGGGCGATTCCCACCGGATCGTTGGGAACGATCACGTAGCCGTCGAACCGTTCGGAGGCTACCGCGTCCTCCACCTGGTTGAACTGCACCTCGGCGTTGAACTCGCCGTCCCACATCTCCGTAACCACATTGCCCGCCTCCTCGGCGGCGCGTTGCACTCCCTTGTAGGTGGCCTGGTTGTAGCCGTTCTGACTGGAGGAGGCGAAGAACACCAGCGAGAGTTCCTCTACCATCATTTCGGTGGTGGTGGTCTCCGCCATAGTGGTGGTCTCGGCCATAGTGGTGGGCGCGGCCGTAGTCGTGGGCGCGGCCGTAGTGGTAGGCGCGGCCGTAGTCGTGGCCGGCGTGTCATCGCCGCCGCAGGCGGCCGCCGCCAATCCCAGTACCAGTCCCAGGCTCAGTAGTTTCCATCTCGTAATTGATGTCATTTTTCTCCTCCCTCAATCAGGGTTTCAGACCGGGCGCGAGACGCTCTCGCGCGTCAACCGGGTCTTTTCCGATTTAAGTAAGACTTGATATTAGCCGAACCGCGCGACAGGCGCGTCAGATATGGGAGAAAAAAATCAGTTGCCGGTTTTGGCCACCTCGGCCAAGAACCCGGCGTTGGACTTGGAGGTGCGCAGTTTGTCGATCAGCAACTCGATGGCCGCCCCCGGTTGCTCCAGGGCCAGCAACACTTTGCGCAACTTCCACACGTGCTTCAGCTCGCTGGGGGCGAACAGCAGTTCCTCGCGGCGGGTGCCGGAGGCGGCGATGTCGATGGCCGGGTACACCCGCTTGTCGGCCAGTTTGCGGTCCAGCCGCAACTCCATGTTGCCGGTGCCCTTGAATTCTTCGAAGATCACTTCGTCCATCTTGGAGCCGGTCTCCACCAGGGCGGTGCCGATGATGGTAAGGCTCCCCCCCTCCTCGATGTTGCGGGCGGCTCCGAAGAAGCGCTTGGGGGGATAGAGGGCGGTGGAGTCCACGCCCCCGGACAGGATGCGCCCCGAGGCGGGGGCGGCCAGGTTGTGGGCCCGGGCCAGCCGGGTGATGGAGTCCAGCAGGATCACCACGTCGGTGCCCATTTCCACCATTCGTTTGGCCCGCTCGATGGCCAACTCCGAAACCTGCGTGTGCTCCTCGGCCGGGCGGTCGAAAGTGGAGTAAATCACTTCCCCTTTCACCGACCGTTGCATGTCGGTCACTTCCTCCGGCCGTTCGTCCACCAGCACCACCATCAAATGGCATTCCGGGTTGTTGGCGGTGATGGAGGAGGCGATGTCCTTGAGAACCGTGGTCTTGCCCGCCTTGGGGGGCGAAACCACCAGCCCGCGTTGCCCCTTGCCGATGGGGGCGATCAAGTCGATCACCCGGGCCAGGGTATCGTCGGCGCGCTCCTCCACTTCCAGGCGCAACCGCATATCGGGAAAGAGCGGGGTCAGGTCGGAGAATTTGGGGCGGCGCCGGGCCTCCTCCGGGGACATCCCGTTGCTGGACTCGACGCGGATCAGGGCCGGGAATTTTTCCTGACTGCGGGGGGAACGGACCGGG
Organism: Candidatus Spongiisociaceae bacterium; assembly: GCA_965243835.1. Lineage (GTDB taxonomy): Bacteria > Actinomycetota > Acidimicrobiia > Spongiisociales > Spongiisociaceae. The sequence goes on along the minus strand of OZ251578.1, from coordinate 1,019,109 downwards.
CCCCGGATAATGTCCCCCTTGCGCAGGGCGAACTTGCGGATCTGCCCCGCGGAAACGTACACGTCCCGCTCCCCGGGCAGGTAACCGCTGCACCGCAGAAACCCGTAACCTTCGGGCAGGGCGTCCAGTATCCCCTCCCGTTCCTCCATCGGGACCTCGGGGGGACGCTGATTGGGACGGGGCCGACGGCGCCGCTCGTCCTGCTCTCGGAAATCGCGGGCCGAACGCCGTTCGGGACGTTCCGTCCGCGCCGAACGTCCCGGACGCTCCGGGCGTTCCATGCGCTCCGTACTCCGTACCGGCGAAGGGCGCATTTCCTCCCAGTCGGGCGGGGGTTCGGCGGCGGCGTCCTCCATCGCCTCCCCGTTGTCGACCACCGGGGCGGCCGCCGGGCGCAGGGCGGACGACAAGGCCCCCGGCTCGTCCAGGTTGGCCGTGCTCATAATGGCCTCGATCAGTTTCGCCTTCTGCAGGCCGTTGGCTTCCACGCCCACCTCGCGGGCGATGTCCCGCAACTCCCGGACGGTTTTGGCTTGTAGTTCGGATCGGATACTCATCTGCTCCTCCACTCGTTTACGTTTAAATAAAGTCGGACTCCAAGGTGTTCCGGTCGGCGCCGGTACGCGGTCAACATTTGACGCTCGTTATTCGGAGCGGGACTTTCCCGTCTCGCCCAACCTGATGCGGATGGGGATGCGCCGCCGCCCGGGCAAACAACCGGCGACGGAATAACGGAAGTCCGCCGAGATGACGGATGACCCTATGCTAACACTCCGCCCCCGGTCGCGCAACTCAATCGGGCGCTCCCCGCCGGGGGACTATGCCGGGGGGACTATCCGGCCCGGCGCGCCGCCGCCCGCAAAACCTCCGTCAGTTCCCCGAAGTCGGCCCGCAGGTTAATCACCCGCTCCGGTTTGTTTTCCAAGCCGGCCAACCGCTCCGCAACCGGCGGATCTTCGCCCAGGGCCGCCCGCACCGCCTCCGGGAACTTGGCCGGATGAGCGGTCCCCAGACACACCACCGGACCCGCCAATCCCGTGCGGCGGACCACATCGCGGGCCGCGCCCACTCCGATGGCGGTGTGCGGATCCAGGACCGGGCCGCCCGCGGCGCGCACCTCGGCCATTATCCGCATGGTGTCCCGGTCGTCGTACCAGCGGGAAACGAACCCGTCCCGGGCCTCCCCGTCCGGGACCCGCAACCGGCCCGCGCTCCGCAACTCGTCCATCGCCGCCCGCAACCGGGGGCCGTCCCTCCCGTACAGGTCGTACAGCAACCGTTCCAGGTTGGAGGGAATCTGGATGTCCATGGAGGGGCTGACGGTGGGTATCACCTCCCCGGGTTGCAACGTCCCCTCCCGGAAAAAGTCGAACAGCGCCCGGTTGGAGTTGCTGCCTGCGATCAAAAGGCGCACCGGCAACCCCATGCGGCGGGCGGCGTAACCGGAGTAGACGTTGCCGAAGTTGCCGCTGGGAACCGCCGCCGAAAAAGGAACCCCCGCCCGCAACCCCGCCCAGTAGTAGTAGGCCGCCTGCGCCAGCAAACGTCCGAAGTTGATGGAGTTGACGGTGGACAGTGCCAAGGACTCCCGCAACTCCGGGTCGGACAAAGCCCGCTTGCACAGATCCTGACAGTCGTCGAAAGTCCCTTCCACCGCCACTGCGTGCACGTTGGGCGAGACGATGGTAGTCATCTGCCTGCGCTGCACTTCGCTGGTCCGGCCCTGCGGGAACAGGATCACCACCTCCATCCGCTCCCGATCCCGGAAAGCTTCCATGGCGGCCGAGCCGGTGTCGCCGGAGGTGGCCCCGATGATTAATATCCTGCCCCCCCGCATCTCCAAGGCCCGCTCCAGCAGGACCCCCAGCATCTGCAAGGCGAAGTCCTTGAAAGCCAACGTCGGCCCCCGGAACAGTTCCAGCAAAAACATTTCCGGCGGGGGCCCCGAATAGTCCTCGGCGACCGGCGGATCCGGCAGGCGCCGCACCGGGGCCGTCTGCGGGTGATCCCAGCGGGCGTACACCCGGGCCGCTTCTTCACGCAACCGGTCGGGTTCCATCAGGTCGGCGGTGAACGGTTCCATAACCCGGGCCGCGACGGAGGCGAAATCCGGTTTCCCGCCCCGGTCCAGGTCGGACGGGTCCAGGCGGGGCCATTGGACGGGAACGTACAGCCCTCCGTCCGGAGCCAAGCCGGTCACCAGGGCGGTGGGGAGGTCCGTCGGCGGGCAACCGCCCCGGGTGGAAACCAGTTGCATGCCCGCTCCGACTGCCCGACTGACCGGCTTTAACCGAAACTCACCCGGCGGCGGGACGGGTTCATCCCGGGTCGCCGTACACCCGCAACACCGCCCCCACCTCCGCCACCGCCTCCAGTTCCCCCACGCCGGCCGCCGCCGCCCGCAGGTCCCCTTGCCGGGTGTCGTGAGTAACCAGTATCAAGGTGGCCTGGTCCCCCCGTCCTTCCTGCCACACCGACTTGATGGACACCCGGTGGCGGCCGAAAACGTCCGCGATGCGGGCCAGCACGCCGGGACGGTCGGTAACCGTCATCCGCAAATACCATTTGGATACCACCTCGGACGCGTCCCGCAACCGGCCGGGGGCGAACCGGATGCGCGACCTGACCTGCGTGCCGGACAAGCGCTCCCGGGCCGACATAATCACGTCCCCCAGCACGGCGGTGGCGGTCGGATCCCCGCCCGCCCCCGGCCCGGTGAACAGCAACTCCCCCAAGGCCGGGCCGGAAACGAAGACAGCGTTGGCGGCCCCCCGCACCGACGCCAGCGGATGGTCCACGGGCACCAACGTGGGGGAAACCAGGACGGCCACCCCCTGCGGCGAGTCCTCGGCCGCGGCCAGCAACTTGATCCGGTAACCCAAATCCCCCGCCAACCGGTGGTCCACCGGCGACAGCCCCGTTATCCCCTCCCGGGGCACCCGCTCCCCGCCCACCCAGGTCCCGAAGGCCAGGCTGGCCAGAATGGCCGCCTTGGCGGCCGCATCCCCGCCCCCCACATCGGCCGCGGGGTCCGCCTCCGCGTAGCCCAGGGACTGCGCCTCGGCCAGGGCGTCCTCGTAGGGCAAATTCTCCTCCACCATCCGGGTCAGGATGTAGTTGGTGGTCCCGTTGACGATTCCCAGCACCGAGGTTATTTTCTCGCCCGCCAAAGATTCGGACAAGGGGCGGATGATGGGAATGCCCCCGCCCACGGCCGCTTCGAAGAGGAGGGACACCCCGGCCTCCTCGGCCGCCGCCAACAGTTCGCTCCCCCGGGCCGCCACCAGTTCCTTGTTGGCGGTGACCACCGCCTTGCCGGAGCGCAGGGCGGCCATCACCAGCGACCCGGCCGGTTCCAGACCGCCCATTAGTTCGATTACGATCCCCACTTCCGGGTCGCCCACTACCTGTTGCGGGCGGTCGGTGAGCAGGCGGGCGGGGATGTCCGTCCCCCGCGGTTTGCCCAGGTCGCGCACCGCCACCCCCCGCACCTCCAGGTCGAGGCCGGTCTTGGCGGACACCGCCCCGGCCTCGGACACCAACCGGCGGATGAGGGCCGACCCCACGTTGCCCGCTCCCAGAACGCCCACTCCTACCCGCATTATTCTCCCGTCGCCCGGTTGTTCAGTCTTGCCAGGTTGCTTGCCCGGTCCCCGGCGACCAAGCGGGAGCGGCCCGCAGGCCGCGTTGTCCGCCCAGCAAATCCGCGGGGGTTTCCCTGCAGACTACCTCCCGCGCCTCCCCGTCCTTGACGAACAAGACCGGGGGGCGGGGCAGGGCGTTGTAGCGGGAGGACATGGAATAGGTGTAGGCCCCGGCGGCGGGCATGACCACCGTCCGCCCCGGCCCGATGTCGGAGGGGAGGGGGACCGAGTCCAGCATCAGGTCGGATTCGCAACTGCGCCCGAACACCCGGAACCGAACGGTTTCCCCGTCCGGGGAACCCGTCGCGGGCAAAAGTTCGTAACGGGATTCGTAGAGGGCGGGGCGGGGGTTGTCGGTCATCCCCCCATCCAGGGCCAGCAACTCGCCGCCGGAGGGAAGGGGCTTGCGCACCCCCACCGTGTACAGCAACACCCCGGCGTTGGCGACCACCGACCGGCCCGGTTCCAGCATCACGGACACCCGCCCGATCCGCTCCTCCGCCCGGCTTTCCGCCAGGGCGGCGGTGATGGCGTCCGCAACCTGCGCGAGGGTCGGGAACGGGTCGGAGCGCAGATAGGGGGCGGCCATTCCCCCGCCCGCGTCCAACAGCACCGCCTCCCCCTCTTCCGTCTCGAACAGGGAACGATGGGCGGCCGCGAACTCCGCCAAGCGGGCAACTATGGAGCCGTAGACGGCCGGGTCGACGATATGGCTGCCGGCGTGCAGGTGCGCTCCCCGCAGGCGCAACCGGGGGCTGGCCGCGATGCGGGCCGCCGCCTCCCCGGCCGCGGCGGGGGTCATTCCGAACTTGGCGTCGGCTCCGCTGGTCAAAACTTTGCGGTGGGTGCGCAACCCGGTTTCCTGGTTGATCCGCACCATCACCTCCGCCGGGCGCCGGGCCCCCTCCGCCAGCCGGTGCAGGCGCTCCGCCTCGTCGGGGGAGTCGATGACGGTTACGGCCACCTCCCCCCGCGTCGCCATCCGCAACTCGCGATCGGTTTTCAGATTGCCGTGCAACAGCAACCGTTCCGAGGGGATGCCGCCGGAGCGGGCCGCGGCCGCCTCCCCCTCCGAGGCCACATCCGCCCACCAACCGGCGTCCGCCAACACCTCGGCCAGGGCGGTGCACATAAAAGCCTTGGAAGCGTATACCCCGAACCCCAATCCGGCGAGGGCCTGCGCAAACTCCGCCAAGCGGCTCTCCAAGTGGGCCAAGTCGTACACGTAGCAGGGGGTTCCGTAACGCCGGGCGATGTCGTCCAGCGGGACGCCGCCGATGGCCGCCCGGCCGTCGGTCTCGGTCCAGGTTCGGGGCAACAGGTCTTGCAGGGCCATTGGAAATCCCCAGGGTAGCGGTCGGACCGGGACAAACGGTCGGCGGGCGCCCTCGGCAGGATTCGAACCTGCGCACCCGGCTCCGGAGGCCGGCGCTCTATCCCCTGAGCTACGAGGGCAACAACAGGATGTCGCCATCCTACCACGCCGCCCGGCCTCCCCGTTAAAAAAGATGGCCGGGGCTGGTTCTAGGGGGAGAGAACCTTGTAGCCCCGGCCTTTGGCAGGTGGGTGTATCCTGCCGTTTGGTGGGTGCCGCCATTATACACGCATCTTTGGAAACGTGTCAAATCGGAAAAAAAATTTTGGCCGGCGCGGGACCGGTTAGGATTGAACTATGAGACCCATCTGGTCCGGGACGGTGTCTTTCGGCATGGTCGCCATCCCGGTCAAACTCTACCCGGCCACCGAGGACCGCCGCCCCCGGTTCCGGCAGTTGCGCCGCGACGACCACAGCCCGATCCGCTACCGCAAGGTGGCCGAAGCGGACGGGGAGGAAGTAACGGCGGCGGACATCGTGCGCGGCTACGAAGTGGACAAGGGCCGCTACGTCGTTTTCACCGATGACGAACTGGCCGTCGGGGCCGATGTGGCCCCCAAAATGGTGGATGTGATGCAGTTCGTCGCGGGAGCGGAAATCGACCCCATCTATTACCGCTCCTCCTACTACCTGGCCCCGGAGACCAGCGGGCTGAAGGCCTACCGGCTGATGTTGCGCACCCTGGCGGACAAGGATAAGGTGGCCATCGCCAAAGTAGCCCTGCGGGAGCGGGTGCATTTGGCGGTGGTGCGCCCCCGGGACGGGATGTTGCTGCTGGAAACCATGCACTGGCCGGACGAGATCCGCACCGCCGGGTTCCCGGAGCTGGCCGCCGATGAAACCGAACTGCGTCCGGAGGAGACGGCCATGGCGGAAATGCTGATCGACAATCTCACCGCCGAGTTCGACCCGTCACTGTGGTCCGACAACCGGCGGCTGGCCATAGAATCCCTGGCCCGGCAAAAAGTGGAAGGCAAGGAGATCGTCGCCCCCGACTCCCCGCAACCGACCAAGGTGGTGGACCTGATGGAGGCCCTGGCCGCCTCGGTGGAAGCGACCAAGGCGCGCAAGGCGCAACGCAAGGCCGGGTGACGGAAGCCCGTCGCCCGGGACGACAAGCAAGAACGGAAAGATTGGAGTGGCTGTGAAGGCGCGTATCGGAATTGCCGACATCGGACGGGAGGTGGAAGTGGAGGTGGAGGACCGCTCCGGGTTTATGAAGCGCCTGGAGGAGGCCCACCGCCAAGACGAACCCATCCTGTGGTTCACCGACGTGAAGGGGGCCGACTTGGGGGTGCCCCTGCGCCGCATTGCCTACATCGAGATGGCGGACGAGCCGGACCGCTCGGTCGGCTTCTCCCCCTGAGGCCCCCGGGAAATCAAAAACTCAGCTGGCGGCCCGGCGCCGTTCCGCCAGCCAGCGTTTCCGCAACCGGCGCCGTTCATCTTCGGCGTATCCGCCCCACACCCCGGCCTCCTGGTTGGTCTGCAACGAAAACTGCAGGCAATCTTCCTGCACCATGCAGTCCCGGCAAACGGCCTTGGCTTCCTCTATCTGATCGAGGGCCGGGCCGGTGGCGCCGACCGGGAAAAACAGGTTGGGATCGGAATCCCGGCACGCGGCCAGTTCCCGCCACTGCCGGAGGGTCGGCATCGAAGCTTGATCTTGGGGAGATTGATCTTGGACTAACATTGTCACTTTTTCTTCCTCTGAACTGCTCGTAGTTTGATTATCGGTTGGGTTTGGATCCGGGTCCGCCTGAAAGACTTTGTGATTTTTTTCACAAACATAGCCTAGCGGTGAAGCCGGGTATTGGTTGCTTGTTTTCAACCACTTTACCCCATTCCGGCGGACCGCGCAAGAGAAATTCCATTTTTTTCCAAAAAATTTTACGGAAAGATACCCCTTGAAAATGGGAGTATTTTTGCTTATGTTAACGATATGATGCATAATACAACTACCTATAAGCCTCCCTTCCGCAGCAAACAGGGGGGATCGATAAGGCGAGGAACGGCGATTCTGGCGGCCGCGATTTGCATAGCGGCGACGCCCACGGCGGCCCGCGCCGCCGCTCCCCCGCCGGTCCCCGTCGCCGTCGGCGCCATCCCCGGCGCCGCGGTCGATGTCCCGAAACCCGCCGTCAGTCGCGCCGGGGCGACGGCTCCGCCCCATTTGCGGAAACGGGCCGCCCCCGTCGCCGCGGTAAACAGGGGAGCAGCCGTTCCCGTTCCCGTCCGGCCCGGCCCGGCGGGCGGGGGCGCGCACATCGTGCGGGCGGGGGAAACCTTGTGGGCGGTGGCCGCCGCTTACGCCCGGAGCGGAGAGCCCCGGGTGGTGCGCGAAATGTTCGATGCCTTTCTCCGGGCCAACCGCTCCCGGTTCGGCGCGGGCGACCCGGACCTGATCTTCCCCGGCGAGCGCCTGCGCATCCCCTCCCCCTATGAATCCCGCTATGAGTAAGCGTCCGGATCCAGGCGGCAGGCCGGACGGAACGCGGGCGAACGGGCCCCGCCCTCCGGCCATCCTCTCCCCGGTCCCCCGTTCCTGGCCCGCCCCCCGTCCCGGGCCGCCCCCCGCTCCGCCCGGTCGGCGCCGGTTTTCCCGCCGATGGGCGGCGGCCGCCGCCTTGGGGCTGGCGGTGATCGGAGCCGGGGCGGCGGCCCGGGAATTTTGGCCGCCGTCCCCTCCGGCGCTCCAGCCCGCTCACTCGGCCCCCGCACCCGGTTCCGCAACGGGGACGCGCCCCGATTTGGCGACTGCCCTGCAAGGGATGTTCCACGCGGTCCTGCCCGAGGCGGGGATGTCGGTGCGGTCGGTGCGCCGCCTGCCTCCCCCCGGCGGGCGGTTGCTGGCGATCGCCTCCTCCCCCGCCGGGGAAACCCGCTTCTACGAGGTGGCGATGACCCGCTCCTCCGCCGGGTGGAGCATCACCGCCCACCGCCTGCCCCGCCCCCATCCCCCGGCCTACCCGCTTGCCCCGCCGGTCGCTCCGCCGGCGACTATCCCGGAATAAAACTGAGCCGGACGGTGCGGCGGGGGTTGTCGCCGTTGGGGTCCACCAGCGCCACCGACTGCCAGGTCCCCAAAGCCGGCCGACCCTCCACTACCGGAACGGTCAAACTGGGGGACACGAAGGCGGGCAGAACATGGTCCGCCCCATGCCCGGGCGAACCGTGCCGGTGCGCCCACCGGTCATCCCGGGGAAAGAGGGTTTCCAGATGAGCGGCCAAATCCCGGTCGCTGCCCGCCCCCGTCTCGATCAGGGCCACCCCGGCCGTGGCGTGCGGAACGAACACCGACAGCAACCCGTCCCCCCGTCCCTGCGCGAAGCGGACCACCCGGGAAGTGATGTCGGTCACCGCCGGACGCGGGCCGGTGTCGACCGTGAAAGTCTCCGTTTCCACGACCCGGGCCGCGCCCTAAATGTTTTCGCCCATAAACAGCTCCGAAACCGAGCTGTCCATGAAAATGGCCTGCAGGGCTTCCGCCAACACCGGGGCCACCGACAGCCGGGTCAGTTTCTCGAACTCCTGGGCCTGGTCGCTGAGCGGCAAGGTGTTGGTAACCACCACTTCATCGATGGGGGCCTCCCGCAACAGGCTCAGGGCGGGGGGGGACAGCACCGGATGGGTGGCGGCTACGATCACGCTTTGCGCCCCCCGCCGCCGCAATAGTTGCGCCGCGTTGACCACCGTCCCCGCCGTGTCGATCATGTCGTCCACGATTATGGCGTGACGGCCCCGCACTTGGCCGATCACGGTCAGGGCCTTGGACGAGTTGTGCACGGTTATCTCGCGGCGCTTGTGCACAAAAGCCACGTAGGCGTTGAGATGACGGGCGTACCGTTCCGCCCTTTTCACCCCGCCCGCGTCGGGCGAAACCACGGTGGTGGGCCCGTCCAACTTTTCGTTCAGGTAGTCCACCATCAGCGGCAGGGCGGTCAAATGGTCGAACGGCTTGGGGAAAAACCCCTGGATCTGGCCGGTGTGCAAATCCACCGACACGATGCGGTCCGCCCCCGCCGCCGCGAACAGGTCGCTGATCAACCGGGCCGAAATCGGCTCCCGGGGCAGAACCTTCTTGTCGGCCCGGGCGTATCCGAAGAAAGGCACCACCGCCGTTATGCGATGGGCTGAAGCCCGCTTCAGGGCGTCCAACAACAGCAACTGCTCCATAATGTGGAAGTTGACTTCGGGGGCGTGGCTCTGCATCACGAAGCAGTCCACTCCCCGCACCGACTCTTCCGGACGGGCGTAGATTTCGGTGTTGGCGAACCGGGACAGCTCCAGTTTGCCCAGCCCCACCCCCATCTCGTCCGCCACCTCCTGGGCCAACTCGGGGTTGGCCGAACCGGAGAACAGCATAAAGCGGCGACGGTTCACCAGTTCCATCGGTCACTCCCGCGGCGGGCGCGCGTCTCGTTCCCGGCGCCGTTGCGCATAACCGGGTATCTCGCGTTGCGAGCTGCGTTCGATGCCCAAAGCCCCCGCCGCCACGTCTTTGGTGATGACCGAACCGGCCCCGGTGAAAGCCTCCTCCTCCACCGTAACCGGGGCCACCAACACGTTGTTGGACCCGATCTTCGCCCCCCGGCCCACCGTGGTGCGGTGCTTGCGGTATCCGTCGTAGTTGGCGGTTATGGTGCCGGCCCCCACGTTGGCCCCTTCGCCTATGTCGGCGTCCCCCACGTAGGCCAGATGGGGGACTTTGGCCCCGGGCCCCACCTTGGAGCGTTTGATTTCCACGAAAGTGCCCGCCTTGGACCCCTCGTCCAACTCCGCCCCGTCCCGCAGGGAAACATAGGGCCCCACTTGCGCTCCCGGCCCGATCACCGCTCGTTCGGCCACGGCGTGCATTATGCGGGCCCCCGAACCCACGGCCGTGTCGCGCAACAACACGTCCGGGCCGATCTCCGCCCCTTCCTCAACCGAAGTGCCTCCCTCCAGGTGCACCCCCGGATAGAGGCGCACCGCGCGGGACAGTTTCACCCCCACGTCGATGTACACCCGGGTCGGGTCCAGCATCCACACCCCTTCCCGCATCCAGGCCCGGTTTATGCGCCGGCGGGTGATCTCCGCCACCCGGGCCAGTTGATCCTGGGTGTTCACCCCCGACAGTTCCTCCGCCGACGTCTTGTAGGCGCTGATGGTGTGGCCCTCCTCCCCCAGGATGGACACCACGTCCGGCAGGTAAAACTCCCCTTGCGCGTTGTCGGTGGACACCTTATCCAAGGCGTCCATTATGAACTCGCTGTCGAACACGTAGGCCCCGCCGTTGATCTCCTTGATTTCCCGCTCTTTGGTGGTGGCGTCCTTGTGCTCCACGATGCGCACCACCCGCTCCCATCCGTCCCGCACCACCCGCCCGTAACCGGTGGGGTCGGCGGCTTCGGTGGTGACGCAGGTGACGGCCGCCCCGGTGCGCCGATGCACCCCGCTCATCGCCAACAGGGTGCGGCTGGTGATGAGCGGCATATCCCCCGACAGCACGATCACCTGGGTTTCCCCGTCGATCGGGTCCGCCCGCAAGGCGGTGAGCAGGGCGTGGGCGGTTCCCAACTGCCGCTCTTGCACCACCGGATGGGCGTATTCGGGCAGGGAGGCCGCCACGTCCCCGGCGTCGGCTTTGATTATCACCGTGATCCGGAGCGGTTCCAGCGGCACCACCGAATCCAGCACCCAGTGCAACATGGGACGGCCCGCCACCCGATGCAGCACTTTGGGGATACGCGCTTTCATCCGGGAACCGGGACCGGCTCCCAGCACTACCACCTTTCTCATGCGCTATCTCCTCGTTGTGTGCGTTTGCGTGCGTTTGTCGGGGCGCTTGATGTTCGGGGCGCTCGCGGGAATGTTTGCTTTATGGCTGGGGGGACAGGAATCGAACCCATACTTGCAGGACCAAAACCTGCCGTGCTGCCTATTACACCACCCCCCAGGGCGACTATGGGTCATCCTACCCTATTCTACCCTCCCCTCCCGGAGGATACCCGCTACCCGCGCCAGCGGGCGGCGCGCCTTCTTCTTCAACCAGTTGCGCCCCCCGCGCTAGGGGGTCGGCGATGAACGCCCCCCGGGCTTCCGCCGGAATCAGCTCCAGTCCCTCCGCCGCTTCCCGCCGGTCGGCGAACAACCCGAACAGGGCGGGCCCGCTCCCCGACATCAAAACCGGACGCTCCCACCGGGCGCGCAACTCGGCCCGCCAGTCGTCCACTTCCGGGGCGCACCGCACCGCCGCCGGATACAGGTCGTTGATCAACGGCCCGTATTCCCGCAGGGAAGGCGGCAGGTCTTTCCCCCCGGCTTCCGCCCGGAGGCGTTTTCCCCCGGCCTCCTCCAAACGGTCCCAAGCTTCGTACACGCGGGCGGAGGACAACTCCGGGGGCGGAACCGCCGCCGTCGCCGTAAAGTCGCCGGGCGGGGGCAGGGGTTTTCCCAGGCGCTCCCCGTAGCCGCTCACATAGCGCAATCCCCCATGCAGGCAGAAGGGAACATCGGACCCCACCCGGGCGGCGACTTCGTCCAAATCCGGCTCCGCCGCCGCCCCGGACCGGGCCAGACGGCGATAGGCGAGCAGGGCGGCCGCCGCATCGGAGGAACCTCCGCCCAAGCCGGCCGCAACCGGAATCCGTTTCGTCAACTCCGCTTCCACTTTCACCGGGGGGTTCGCTCCGGCCGCCTCCCGCCAGGCGCGCACCGCAGCCCACACCAGATTGTCTTCCCCGGTCGGCAAGTCGGGGGCCCCGATGATCCGCAACCGGTCCCGGTCGCCCAACCGCATTTTCAGAAAGTCGCAACGGTCCACGGACAGGAAAAAACCGGACACCGGGTGCAAGCCGGAATCATCCCGCTCCCCCACCCGCAAAGACAGGTTGAGTTTGGCGGGGGCCAAGGCCCGCAGGGCGGTCACGGCCCGACCGTCCGGGCCAGTTCCAAAAACCGGTCGGCGGACAACTCTTCCGCCCGCGCCCGCGGGTCGATCCCGGCCCGGCGCAACAAGTCCTCGGCTCCTTCCCCGAGGGCTCCCCGCAACGAGGAGCGCACCATTTTCCGGCGCTGGCCGAAACCGGCCGAAGCCAGGTCGGCCGCCCGGGAGCGCACCGGGTCGGGCGGGGAGGTGCGGGTGAAGGAAACCACCGCCGAGCGCACGTTGGGCGGGGGAATGAACACCTGCGGCGGAACCGGGAACTCCACCCGCGCCTCCCCGTACAGGGACATCACCGCGCTGGGAAACCCGTAGGCTTCCGAACCGGGGACGGCGGTGAGACGTTCCGCCACTTCCCGTTGCACCATCACCGCCCCGCCCGCCAACCCGGGGGCGTTTTTTAATAATCCCAGCAGGATGGGGGAACCCACCCCGTAGGGCAGGTTGGCGACCAGGGCCCACCGGGGGGCGGTCATCGGCCCCGCCCCCTCCCACCGGGCGGCGTCCGCAAAACGCACTTGCGCGTCCCGTCCGTCCAGGACTTCTTCCAACAAGGGTCGCAGGCGTTGGTCCACTTCATAGGCGGTGACCGCAAACCCGGCTTCGACCAAAGCCAGGGTGAGGGCGCCGGTGCCCGCCCCCACCTCCAACACCGGAAACCCGGGCGGGAAAGGCAACAACCCCGCCATTTTGCGCACCAGGTTGCCGTCCGCCAAGAAATGCTGCCCCCACCCCCGCCGGGGCGCAATATTATGCCGGGCCAGCAAACCCGCAATCTCCGACCGACTCTGACTCACTAACCCCGCTCCTCCCCCGCCCAAAACCCAAACCAACTCCAGCCCGCCATCTTGTCCACAAGGTTGCCGCCCGCCGCGCAACGCCGCCCCAATCCCCGCCGGGGCGCAACATTTCGCCGGGCAAACAAACCCGCACTCCCGGCTATCGCCGCCGGGCAACCGTCCTTCATCGATACAATCGGGGGCGGGTGATCCGTAGAAACCGCCATTCGATAAATCGGATTATCAGCATCTACCCATCCGCCGCCGCCTCCGTCCCCCGACGGCGGCGAATAATCTTCCAAGACCCGTCCGCCCGCCGTATCGGTTTCAAATCCGCTTCCCGCAGGGCGGCGGAAATATCGGGTCGCATGACTTCCGCTTCCGCTCGGTCTCGTGCGCTAGCCCCCGCCGGAAGGGTATCTACCCATCCCCGTTTCCCGTTGTCGGAAATCATCGTCAGCAACCTTTCCGGCATCGCTCCCGTTTCCCGTCCGGGTATCCTATACCGTACCGTTACCGGATTACCCGGAAGCCGTCGCCCATAACGACGCCTGCCCACCCGCCCAAACCCACCCCCGCCCGCAACCCCGGAATAGGAAGCCCAGCCGACGCCGGGGCGACGCGCTACGCACGGCCGGCAAAACGGCCCTCCGGCCCCTTCTTCTGCTCATTGGCGAATACTTCTTCCGCCCGGGCGGAGGTGAGGCAGGCGACTTGCGCCGGCTCCATCCCCCACACTTTGGCCAGGGCCTCCCCCACTAGGCGCACGTAGGCCGGTTGGTTGAGTTCCCCCCGATGGGGCGGGGGCGCCAGATAGGGGGTGTCGGTTTCCACCAGGGCCCGCTCGGGCGGGACTTCCGCCGCTCCCCGCCGCACCGTGTCCCCGGTTGCGAAGGCCACCGGCCCGGCGAAGGAAAACGTGACTCCCAAGTCGAGGAAACGGCGCGTCCATTTCGGCCCGCCCGTCCAGCAGTGCAGCACCACCCATGGCCCCGCCCCTTCCGACTCCAACAGGTCGTGCACCTCCCGGAAAGCGTCCCGGCAATGCACGATCAGGGGTTTGCCCAGCTCGCGGGCGGCCCGCAGGTGGTCGGTGAAACTTTCCACCTGCGCCGGGCGGGGGGACAGGTTGCGGTAGAAGTCCAAGCCGGTCTCCCCCACCGCGTCCGCCTCCGTCATCAGTTCCCGCAGGCCGTCCCGCTCCTGCGCCCAGCGGGACGCCTCGTGCGGGTGCAACCCGGCCGCGAACCGCACCCGCCCCGGAAACCGCCGGGACAAACGGCGCGCCGCCCGGCTGGAACCCAGGTCCACCCCGGGCGCCACCACCCACCGCACGCAGTCGGCCCGTTCCAGCAAATCGGCCGGGTCCCGTTCGTCCAGTTGCAAATGGCAGTGGCTGTCCACCCATTTTTCCATTCCCGGACCAGGGTAGGGGAAGTTGCGGTCGGCGGGGGCGTTTCCCATCAGGGAGGCGCGGCGCGGGCGGGCGGTTGGGCCGGCCGTCGCGCGGGGGGAGGCGGCGGGGGCGGCCCGGCGCGGGGGCGGGTTTTCCACTTGTTTCCAATTTTTACCAGTTCCAGGTTGTGCTCCCCCAGCTCCCGGTGATGAGGCCCGCACAAGGACGCCAAGTTGTCGATGTCGGTGGGACCTCCGTCGTACCAACCCCGCAGATGATGCAACTCGGTGCGATGAACGGGAGCATCGCACCGCACGCACCCCTTGTCCCGCACCGCCGCCGCCAGCCGTTGCGCCCGATTGCCCAACCGCTGGTTGCGCCCCAACCACAACACCCATCCTTTCCCCCCGAAGATGATCCCGCACACGGAAGAGTCCGGCGACAGATTGTCCAAAACAGAGGGCGGAACGGGCCCGGTCCCCAAAATCTCGCAAGACCCGTCCGGGCGAGAGCCGTCTAGCAACCCGAGGTCGGCCACTACCACCACTTGCGTTAGGGCCGGTCCCGGTTTCCCGTCGCAGTCGGAGAGGGGTTCCAGGGTGTGCGCCCGGCGGCCGGTGAGCAACTCCGACAAGGCGTCCGCCCGGCGTTGCTCGCCTGTGCGAATGTCATCGGGGTGAACCTCCCCGCCGGAGTCGTCTCTCCGCAACAGGTCGGTGCGCTTATCGAGGGCTTGCCGCACCTGCCCGAAGCTTATGTAATCCAACTCGGCATGCAGAATCCCCATCTCCAACTCCTTGCTCCAAAACAAGTGCGCCTTGCGTTGTTTCTTCTGCCGCTCCAGCAACTCCTCACCCCGATCCGGACTGTGCGAATTGGCCCACCGGCGGGACCGCTTGCGGAAATCATCCGGATTAGACGCCGCCGCCGCTGCCAACAACCCCCGATCCTCATCCACCCGATTGCTTCCGCACTCACCGGCGGCCGCGGCCAACGCCGAGGCGTTCTGCAAAGTAATCTCCCCCGCCTCCAACTTGGCCCGCGTGTTGGGCATCTCCTCCAAGCGACGGGCCACCCGCGACAGGTGCTTGGCCTGATGATCGGTAACCCCCAACCGATCCCGCAACACCTCACCCGTCCCCGCTCCCCCATCAGTACGGCGGAGCCGACCGGCCAAATCGCATTTCAAAGAAGACATCTGCGACTCCATACGACGCAACGTCTCCGCCACCTGCCCCAACTCCTCGCGGGACGCCCCCGCCCCCACCAACCGGCGCAAGTCGGCCACGGCCGCGGCGTTGGCGGCCTCCGCCCGCCCGCAAATATGTTGCGGCGTCTCAGCGGCGGCGGTGGGCTGGGTGTTGCGTTGCATGGCGTTCACCTTAGAAAGCGGGTGTGACATTCTTCTTGGACTCATCACCCGTCCCAGCTCCTCCATCGACTCGGCCGAACCAGGCAACCAAATCGCATCTCAGAGAAAACACCCGGGCTTCCATCCGCCAGACGATTTCCACCACCTCCCCCAACCCCCTCCAAGACAACCCCAACCCAAACCGCCCGCGCAGAGCGGCCATAGCGGCCGACTTGACCCGCCCGCAGAATTGTCGCGACACCTCGACGGTGACAGGGTTACGTAGGTTGCGCTTCATGATCTTCACCTTAGAAAGCGGGTGTGACATTCCTTGCGCAGGACCCCCATCTCCAATTCCTTACTCCAAAACAAGTGCGCCTTGCGTTGTTTCTTCTGCCGTATGAGCAGTTCTTCACTCCGGTCCGGGCTGTGCGAGTTGGCCCACCGGCGGGACCCCTTGCGGAAATCATCCGTATTAGACGCCGCCGCCTCCGCCAACAACCCCCGATCCTCATCCACCCGCTTGCTTCCGCACTCACCGGCGGCCGCGGCCAAGGCCGAGGCGTTCTGCAAAGTAATATCCCCCGACTCCACCTTGGCCATCCCTGACATTATTTCTGTCCCGCACCGGTCACGTTATTTACGTGGACCTCCCAAATTTCACGAATCACCTCCTCCGCGCTTTCCCCGGAGGTAACGGCCGCCTTGTTATGGACCACCACCCACCGGCCATCGGTCTTCGCGACCTCGACTGTATGCCATATCCCGAATTTCAAACCGACGCGGATATGGAAGGAATCGCCGGTCGTATGGGCGGCAACCGCTTCAGCGAAGAACCTATCCACATCCTCCCCGGCAATCACCTCCGGGAAACCATGTGCTTCGCACAACCAGATCTTCCCGTAGGGCGCTAGGGAGAAAGGGAACGGCCCCCACAAGGAGTGCGCCTCGTCCGGGTCATTCTCGTAAATGTTGAAGCGCACCACATCATCAACAAACTTGTCCCTGGCCATCAGGCATCCCCTCCTTCTTCTTTCCAGAAGTAATCGATCGGCTCCAACCCGTCGGCATACTTTTTCCACAACCCGCGCACGAGGTCTTTCGCCGATTTATCCGCAACTCGGGGATGCCCGTCAAGGGTGGCCACCCACGCCTCGCCCGCCTCTCTCACCTGAACGTCAATCCACACGGCATGCCCGGTGGTGACTATGCGCACATAGAACGGGTCGGACTCCCGGTGCGTTTCCACCGCTTCGGAGAAGAACCGGTCCAGGTGATCTTCCCCGGCCATCACCACCGGAAGATCGGGGGCATCGCACAACCACATCCTCCCATCCTCCCCGGCCATAGGCGACCAGAACGGGCCCCACAAGGTGTAACGCGTCTCTCCGACGCCGGAAATCTCAATACGCACCTTTACCTTAAACCTCTTCCCCAACCTTCTCCCCCCATCCTCCGGGGGATCGTCGTCCTGTTCTTCTTCGCCGGGGATTTCCTCTTCCTGCGGGTCGACCAGATCTTCCGGCGGAGGGTTCTTCTTCTGGTACCGGGCGAGTGCCTTCTCATTCTTTTTGCGAAGAATTTTTTCCAGGCGGGGCTTCTCTTGTAGTTGCCCGGCGGCGGCCGTATAAACAAAACACCGGAACGGCGGGGCATCGGTATCGGTGAAACCCGCCCGTCCGTAATTCTCATACATCCAGTCGAGAGCGGCGACGGGATACGCGCCTTTCCATTCGGAAGGAATTTCGACAGGCGGCACCGGCGACGGAATAAAATCTATATGAACGCCTGGGGGCAAGCCCCGCTGAGACTCCTCCATTGCCAAACGAACAGCATCGGCACCAGCGCAGTGGAAAAAGGCCATATCTATCTTCCGCCACCCCTTGCCCACCGTCCAAATTATCCATTGCGCCGCCCTCGTCCTCCATTCCCCCAGCACCTTGTGGGAGACCAACATAGCGATAACGATACCTATCGCCACAAGAACAAGTTCTAGAACAGTCATCTCTCGCCGCCCCCTTATTCTCTTCCCGCCTGGGAATGGTAAATAATGACCCTCGCCGCCGCCACGAGAGCCAGCCATCCGGTTTCCACCACCTACCCCAACCCGCTCCGGGACAACCCCAACCCAAGTCGCCCACGCAGAACGGCCACCGCGACCCCGATGGCCGACTTGACCCGCCCGCAGATTTGTCGCGACGCCTCGACGGTGGCAGTGGTGCGTGAGTTGTGCTGCATGGTGTTCACCTTAGGAGGAGGGTGTGACATTCTCTTTGGGCTCGTCACCCGTTGCGGCTCCCTCGTCGGTGCGGCTGAGCCGGGCGGCCAAGTCGCATTTCAGGGAAGACGCCAGGGCTTCCATCCGTTTGACGGTTTCCGCCGCCTCCCCCGGCTCGCTCCAGGACAGCCCCGACCCAAGTTGCCCGCGCAGGTCGGCCACGCCAGCCGATTTTGCCCGCCCGCAGATTTGTCGCAGCGCCTCGACGGGAGTGCGTGGGTTGTGTTGCATGGTGTTCACCTTAGGAAGGGGGTGTGACATTTTGGGCTTGTGGCAAACAACGGCACTGCCGCCCGCACCCCCGCACCGACCAGGCGGGTCAGGCGTCGAACATCTGCTGGGAGGGCCCGCCGGCTTGGGCGGCCACCAACAACAGGCTGTTCCAAGCCACGATCAGCGAGTTGTACGCCACCGTATCCTCGGTGCGCCCGGCGCCCTTGGCCACCTCATACAACAAATACGCCAGATGGCGGGCGTAATCCCCAAACCCCCCCGCCCTCGCCAACAACTCCCCCGCCCTCACCTCCGACACATCCAAACGAGCCGCCAAGTGCTGGGTTAACTCCCAAACCGTCAGTCGCCGATCCTCGGCCGGATCCCACTCCGGATCCAACTCCTCCCGGGTAAGCAACCGCACATAACCGCCCTTGGACTCCGCCACGCCCGCCTCCACCACCCCCGCCACCGACGTGTTCATCGCCTTGGACAGGACCTCCGCGTCCCCGAACGGGCCCGGGTCATGACCAAACTGACGATACCAAGTGAGGGCGAACCGGCTGTCGGCGTCCAACTCGGCCTCCTCCTCCGACAAGATCTCCTCCAGCACCTCGTTGATAAGGGCGAGGGCGGTGCGCACCCGCATCGTGTCGCCGTTGGCCTCCACCACCCGCCGATACCGGGAGAACACCCCCATCCCCGGCCCGATGGCCGACTGCGCCATATCCACCGGCGGAATCGCCTGCTCCTGCAACAAACCCACCGCCTCCGGCAACTCCGCCCGCAACGCCTCCATAAACCCGCCCCGCGTCTCCAACGGCGCATCCTCCGTCCGCGGCCGGCAAGCCAACACCACCGACGACGCCAACATAGCCGCGCCCGTTGCTCGTAATCCACCGGGCATTTCGGTTCGCATAGGCCAAGTTGCGGTGATCTCCAATCCGGCATCAACCAGAGCCTGCAGAAAAGTTTCCCAACCTGTTGATGTTGTTTCGCCAGATTTGATTTCCTGTTGCTTGAACGCATAAAAGATGGTAGCCGGAAAGTTTTCATGTTGAACAGAGGCAATCTGTTCCATCACTTTAGCCATACCAGATTCAAAATGCTCTTTGGCCGCTGTCTTAGACCCGGCGCGCCAATGATTTGCCACCAATTCATTACCCTTCGGAGAAACCAGTGTCGCGCACTCATCAGGCCACACCTCTCTCACATTGCGCCGAAGCCACACAAAAAAGAAATCCGATAAATCAGCATACTGAATATTGTCATAATAAGGAGGATCGGTGCATACTATAGGTTGCCCGATTTCTTTCATCCGAGCCACAACATCTCTTTGCATTACCTCCCCAAGTCCCGAAGCCGGTAAATGAGCAACCGACTTCACCACCCATTCCACCTGACCGGACCAATTACCGGTAGAAGAAGAAAACGGATTAGCCTCAGCGAAATCCCAAACCATCGGAATCGCCTGCCGACCAAACACCTGACCAATAACCTCCCTGCCAGAGTGCCAAGTACATAAAGATGACCAATTAGCGGCACATCTATCAACCACAAAAGCCAGATAAGTAACCATTGCATCTGCATACGCGATTACTCCCGACCCGCCATCGCGTAACCGTACCAAATCATCAGCCCACCCCATACGACGGGCATCCTCCTCAACCACCTGCCGCACCTCACGCAACAAATCAGAAAAAGTAGTTAACGCAACCAACTGACGGTCGGTAAACAAATCCCCCCAAACGTAAAAGCCGTAACCGCGACCGCTTACCAGGTCCGTCGATTTCCGATCCATAGGCTGTTCCGGTTTCCATAAAGGTTTCGCCACCGGGTTCTCACCTGGGTCAACATACATACGACCTTTACCGCCATCAACCACCGCCCCTATGCAATCCTCACCCATCAACCCACCACGGCTCTGCTCCCTTATGTAATCCATACTAATCGTAGCCCCGGTTGCCACGCAGATCCCCCCGCCCCGTTCCTTGGTGCCGCCAACCGGAGTGCCGCCCTCTCTGACTTTATATGAAACGGTCTGCGTCTTGCGGTCCACTATCGGCTCCACCCACACCACCGGCTTGCCCGGCTTGTTGCGCAGTATCCCGGATTTGAGCAGAGGCACTTGACCGTTCCAGGATGGGTCGGGGGACGGGACGGTTCTGGCCCACAGCCAGGCGATCACCGTTTTGCCGTCCGCCTTCGGGTAGAGATGGCCGATTCGCTCCTGTGCACGCTCCCGCATCCACCGCCCGTAGTAGCGAATGTCCTCGGCCAAGCCCTGCGCCCCCCGCCAAGTCTTCAATCCCGACTCGGCCCGGCTCTTGGGGTTGACCGGGGGCCGCCCGGCGAAGCGGGGCGGGATTTCCACCATGGCCTTGGTGATCAGAACCGGGACCGGGTTCAGGTCTCCCCCGTACGCGGAAAGCCCGAGGCGTTGCGCCTCGAGCGGTATCGTCCCTCCCCCGCAAAACGGATCCAAAACCTTGATATCTAATAGGTTGCTGCTATAATTGTTTGTTTGTTTGTTTGTTTGTTTGTTTGTTTGTTTGTTTGTTTGTTTGTTTGTTTGTTTGTTTGTTTGTTTGTTTTTGTTTGTTTGTTTGTTTGTTTGTTTGTTTGTTTGTTTGTTACGCTATTCTGTATCTCTTGACGCGCCTCGGCGAGCACTTCCGGGTCGTTGCTGTTTTCCCATACCACCAGCCGCTCTAGGATGCCAAACAGGCGTTTGCGCTCCAGTTTCTGTTCCTCCGCCGTCGGAAACTCATCCGGGCGGGACGACGGGTCGTCCACCAGCGACGACCACAGCACCGCCCGGGCCGCCGCCAGCGGGCGACGGGCCCACCACAGATGCAAGGTGGACGGATGGCCGTGCCGGATGGACTTCTCCCGGGCCGACTCCCGGCTGATGGCCTCCAAAGGCAACGCCACCTCGATCAACTTCCTCTTCACCATCTGGCCACCCTACCTTTCCCGCCTGCCGAGAACCGCCTCGTAGAGCGTGCGGCGGCCCAGGCCCACGCTCCGGGCTACTTCCCGCACCGCGTCCGACATCGCCGCCCCCTCCTCCATCCGGGACAGAACCTCGGCCACCGCCCCCTCCAGCGGGGCCTCCCCCGCCTCCGCCCCCTCGATGACCAGGGTGAACTCCCCGCGGGGCGTCCCGCTCCCCCACCTGTCCGCCGCCTCCGCCAGCGTCCCCCACCACACCTCCTCGTACAGTTTGGTCAACTCGCGGGCCACGCACGCCCGCCGCTCCCCGCCCAGGCCGTCGGCCAAACTTTCCAGGTCCTCCGCCAAATGGTGGGGGGCGGAGAACAGCACCGCCGGACGCTCCTCCCCGGCCAGGGCCTGCAACCGCCGGGCGCGGTCGCCCCCCCGGCGGGGCAGAAACCCCTCGAAGGCGAACCTCCCCCCGGCGAACCCGGACACGGCCAAGGCGGCCACCACCGCGCTGGGGCCGGGAACGACCGACACTTCCGCCCCCGCCCGCCGGGCGTCCCGCACCGCCCGCCGCCCCGGATCGGACACCCCCGGCGTCCCGGCGTCGACAATCAAAGCCACCGTCGCCCCCGACTGCAGCAACCGCGTCAACCGCCCGGACTTCTGCTCCTCGTTGCCCGCATAATAGGATTCGGGACGAACGGAAGCCCCGCAGTGTTCCAGCAGGACGCGTGCCCGGCGGGTGTCCTCGGCGAACACCGCATCCGCCGCCCGCAAAGTTTCCGCCAAACGCGCCGAGACGTCCCCCAAATTCCCAATGGGGGTGGCGCACAAAATCAACCGACCGCTCATCCCCCGCCCCCCGGCCAAACCCGCCGCCGCGCCGCACCGCAAACGTCGCCGCCCGGCCGACCAAAACGCTTCTCAATCACCGCCGCCCCCCGACCATCAACCAACCCCCGCCCGCGCCCCCCGCCGCCCCGACTCCGGCAATCAACCACCGGCAAACCGACTCCCCGCACCCTCCCCCGCCCCCAACAGCCCCCCGAACCCGCGCCATTTCGCAATCCGCCCCCGGAAACCGGCGCCCCGGCGCCGGCGATCGACAATCACCATAGCCCCCGACTCCGGCAACCGCGCCCCCGCCCCGGCCTCCGCGCCCCGTCGCCCGCATAACGGAACCCGGACCGGATAGGCGCCCCGCCGTGTTTCCAGCAGGGCGGCGGGCCCGGGCGGGCATCCCCGGCGAACATTGGCATCCGCCGACCGCAAACTCTCCCCCGAACGCGCCGCAACATCCCCCAAATCGGCAAATAGGCGCGGCGCTCCAATCAACCGATCGCTCATCCTCCCGCCCCCCGGCCCTTGACAAACCGACCGCCGCCCGCGAACCCGGCGACGCAAAATCGGAATCGGGGTACGCACCAACCTCCGGTTGCCCATCCCGCGCCGACCGCCCGCCAACGAATCCGCACGACCCCCCCGCCTCGCCGACAAACGCCCCCCGCCGCCGACCGGACCGCAACGCCCCCGGCTTGACGCACATCATCGCCCCCTTGCCCGCACCGCGACCCGCCGTCCCGCCTCCGCATCGTGGACCGTCGCCGCAACCGAAACCCGCCCCCGGCGATCCGACGAAAAGCGCGCCCGGCCGGCCATACCCGGACGGCGCCCCTCGCATCCGCTACGACAAAACCGCCGACCAGAACAACCGACCCGACTCCCCGCCGCGTCCTCGCCGCACGGACGAACGCCCGCCGCCGACCGGACCGCAACGCCACCGACGCCGACCGATGACAAGCCAAACCCGACCCGACCCGCATCATTCACCCCTCACCTGCGCGGCCGCCCGCCGTCCCGCCTCCGCATCATGGGCTATAACAAAAGTCAAAACGTCCCCTTGGCGGTCCAACAAGGCGTACACCTCCCCGCCCGGCCATTCCAGGGTGGTGCCCACCAGGGTGGAAATCCCCACTTCCAGCCCGCCCGCCACATCCACCAGGGCGTTCGCCATCCGGGACGCGTCCCCGAACTCGTCGCCCCGGTAGCGGACCGCCCACACTATCCGCTCCAACTCGGCGTTCCACAGCAGAACGAACCGGTCGCCCCCCCACCCCCGGGCGGCGTCGGCCGCCTGCGCGTAGCGGCCCCGGCCGCCCAGCAGGGAGCGCCACCCCCGCTCCCCCCAGGTTCCCTCCTCCACCGCTTCGTAACCTTCCAGAACAACGGTGAATGGATCCGGCAACACGGGAGGTTCCAACCGGTTGTAACGTTCCGGGTGCAGCACCTGCTCGGTGGAGACAGGGGGGTTGGCCAAAGCCCGGTCCAACCCGACCGCCCCCTCTTGGCGGTAAAGATGCAGGGCCAGGGCGGAACCGGCCATGGTCACAAACCGGGCCTGCTCCACCAAAAACGGCGGCCCCTGATGGAACCCCGGTCGCGCATCGGCCGCCGCCTGTTCCGCCAACGCCGCCCGCCGCTCCTCCGGCAACCCGTCCGCATACAGGGTCTGGATGAGGGCCGCCTCCCCGGCCAGCAGGGACTCCAACGCGACCCGCCGGTCGGGGTCGCCTTCCTGCGGCGGAGCCAGGGCGGACGCCGCCGTCTCCGGATAATGCTGCATGGCCAGCAACCTGGTCATCGCCCCCACCAGGGCCCACTGCTGGTATTCGTCCAACTCCGCCTCCCCGCCCGCCGGGGCGCTCTCCGCCGGCCCCTCCCCAGACGGCGCCGCCCCCGGCCCATTCTCCACCTCCTCCGGAGGCGATTCCTCCCCACCCGCCGCCCCCTCGTCCGGTGCCTCCTCCGGCGGCGATTCGGCTTCCGCCAGCGGGATCATCACCCGGCCCCGCTCCGGCTGATAGACGGGCATCTCCGCCGCCCGGCCGGAATAGCGGGAACGATGGAAAGCTTCCAGATCCGCCTCCGGGGGAATCAGGTTGAACAGTTCCAGAAAAGCACGCTCGTATTCCGGCGGGGGGGGCGGTTCCGCGGGCAACGGCGGTCCCGCAACCACCAACGGGGGGGAGGCGAACTCACGGCCCCGCAACTCTTCGACGAGGGCGGTCAACTCCCGCACCTGCCCCTCCAGGGCCCCGGGCAAAGGAGGGCGGGGAATAGTGGTGGTGGTCGTCGTGGTCGTCGTAACGGGCGGCGGGAGGGTGGTAGTCGTGGCGACTTCGGCGGCGGCAGTAGTCGTAGCGGGCGGGAGGGTGGCGGACGGGGCGGTTCGGACGGGGGCGGTCTCCGCGACCGGGCCGGAGCCGCATCCGGCGGCCGGCATCAGCAGGACGGCCAGGACGGCCAGGGTGGAAATGCGCAGGGCGGGTCGGTTGAATATCACGGGAGTTCCGGGGCCCGACAAGGGCGAAGATAGCGTTCCCCAACCCGGAAACGGGTTGCGGCTACCCCGCATCATAGAATGGAGGCCGTGCGAATCGCGCTCATCTCCACCTACGAACTGGGGCATCAGCCGGTTCATCTGGCCTCCCCGGCGGCCGCCCTGCGGGCGCGGGGGCATGAGGTGGGCGTCCTGGACCTGGCCGTGCAGCCCTGGGACGGGGACTTGGCGGAATGGGCGGAGGGGGCGGCGTTCAGCGTTCCCATGCACACCGCCCTGCGCCTGGCCGCCCGGGCCGCACGCCGCCTGCGGGAGGGCCGACCGCATCTGCCGATCGCCGCCTACGGCCTGTACGCCTTGGCCGCCGTCGACGACCCGGTGTTCGACCGCACTTTCGGAGGCGAATACGAAACCGGCCTGGCGGAGTGGGCGGAAACGGCGGGACGGGGAGGGACGGGGGCCGCCGTCCGCCGGGGACGCACCGTTTTCCAAATACCGGACCGCGCCGGACTGCCCGGCCTGGATCAATACGCCCGGCTGGAGGCGGGAGGCGAGTTGCGGCTGGCGGGGGCGGTGGAAACCGGGCACGGTTGCCGGCACCGCTGTCGGCACTGTCCGCTCCCCACCGTCTACGACGGGCGTTTCCGGGCCGTGCCCCGGGAGACGGTTCTGGCCGACATCGGGCAGTTGGCGGAGGCGGGGGCGGCGCACGTAACTTTCGCCGACGCCGACTTTTTCAACGGCCCGCAACATTCGTTGCGCATCGTGCGGGAAATGCGCCGCCGTTGGCCGCATCTCACCTTCGACGCCACCGTCAAAGTGGAGCACCTGCTGGCCCACGCCGGGGCTTTGGGCGAGTTGCGGGACAACGGGTGCCTGTTCATAGTGTCGGCTTTTGAAAGCGTCAGCGACCGCATTCTGGAAATCCTGGACAAGGGGCATACCGCCGCCGAGGCGGCGCGGGTAATCCATCTGGCCCGGGAGGCCGGTTTGGACATTCATCCCACCTGGTTGCCGTTCACCCCCTGGACGGAGCGGGGGGATGTGGCCGGCATTTTCTCGTTCGTGGCCGCCCACGACCTAGTAGGCGTAACCGACCCGGTGCAACTGTCCATCCGGCTGTTGGTTCCCCGCCGTTCGCTTCTGGCCGAACATCCCGAATTTCTGCCCCATCGGGGGGAATACGACCCGGAGGCGGCCACCTATAAGTGGGCTTCTCCCGACCCGGCGTTGGACGAGTTGGCCGGACGGTTGGCGGCCATCGCCGAAGAGGGAGCGGGTGCCCCGCCTGCGGAGACGTTCGTCCGCATGCGACGGGAAGTTCGGGAGCTGGCCGGAGACGCCATGCGGTGGGAGGAGGCCATTCCGTCCGGGGCTACAGAAGGGAGGCCGCGGCTCACCGAGCCGTGGTTCTGCTGAGCGGAACCCACCGCGCGCCAGTTGGGTGCGCTCGCCAAAACCTGAAATCAACCGCCCCCGCCAAAAACCGGGTCAAGCGCCGGAAAAAATTCCTAGTTTTCGGGCACTCCGCCGTTGGACCCGTTATAATAGAGCGACGGCAAGAGCAATATGAGGACAGAATGAGCCGTTGGTTCTCTTCTCTTAGGTCACGTCGGAGGCCGCCCGAAGGCGGCTGGCGGGGGCGCGAGGGGGGAGGGATCGGGTATAAGGTTGTGGATGGTTACATTGTTTTGTCATCTTATGATTTGTCTAAGTCCAGTTTACGGTGGGCATGGGAGGCGGTGTGGCCCCGGCATAACGGGTTGGGATGGGGGCGATGGTGGCTGACCGCCGGGACGATAGCGAGGATGTCAGTATGTTGAACAAATATACCCTTTTTACCTTGATAGTTTTGGCTACCATTGCAAGTGCCTGTAGTGATCGGATAGCCAAAACAGATGGGTTGGTTGAGGAGGAGCGGACCGACCTCTATTTGTTGGAGGTCGTTCCCCCCTGTATTGCTACAGACACTGCACCTGATCCTTGTCCGAGTCCGGATTTTTTGCCTCTCCAAAGGCAAGAATCTACTGTTGGACATTTCGGCATGATGCCTTGGTACGAGGTACCTTCGTTTACCGAACGGCTACTTTGGGATCCTGACTATGATGGATTTACCAGCGTCCAAATTGTCGTAAGAGGAACTGTTAAAACGGGTACAACCAGATGCAAAACCTACAAAGCCAGAATACCTGATTATATAGTACAGCATTTTCGATCAGTTCAGGTTCAAGATCAGTACATTGTAGACCATTATCATTATTCTTGCTTCGCGGATGTTACGGTTAAAGAATACATAGTAGGTAAAGGCCCCTCGGTTTTAACCGTATTACTGGATAGACTAGCCCTAGATGGAGAATACTTCGCTCCAGATTACAAACCTAGAGCAGGCTACCTAGCATTTTATGGCGATCCCGAAGAGACGGCAAAAGATTATGAAGGCAGGGAAATGATTTTTTTTCTCGGCGCCGCACCATCTATAATCGTAGAGGCTTGGGCTGGACTAGGAGGCGGCAATATGTGGTTCTTGACAACAACCGAAACCGGTATAAGAGCCGTAGCGGAATATTATGAACTAGCAATATTAGAAAAACATCGTAGCAAATTGAACCTGCCATTGGACGAAATGATAGCAGATATCAAACAGGCCGCCATAAACAGAGAAGCCCTAACCGGCGGACGAATAGGCATGGACCCCGACCTCCCCATGTTCATCACCGACGCCCACAACCTACGCGACTACTACACATCGGTAGGAGCCGTATACGGCACCACCGAAAACGCAACCGTTCTCCCGCCACCCGTACCCGGAGAGGACGATCCAACCGATCCTACCCTTCCGGTCAACGACGGCACCACCGTGACTACCGTACCAGTTCCGGGCGAGGAAACGACCGCGCCGCCCGCAACCGACGACGCCGGACTGTCCGTGGAACAGACCACCACGACCACTACCGAGCCAACAACCACCAGTTCCACTACCACTACCGACGTCGCGCCTACTACCACCGAAGTTGTGCCCGCCGATACCGGTACCGCCACTACGGAAACAGAGACCACTACCACCACTTCCACCGTTCCCGAAACAGTCACCGGCACAACCACCACGACCACCGAAGCACCTAACGAAGAGGATATTACCCCGCCGGTAGACGACACCGTAGGCGAGGAGGAACAGACCCCTACGATTACAAGCGCCCTGCCGTCCGACGATGATAACACAACCACCACTACGGTTTCACACACTGAAGAACAAACC
Source organism: Candidatus Spongiisociaceae bacterium (assembly GCA_965243835.1). Lineage (GTDB taxonomy): Bacteria > Actinomycetota > Acidimicrobiia > Spongiisociales > Spongiisociaceae. The sequence continues at coordinate 991,606 of OZ251578.1, read as the reverse complement.
ACCACTACATACGGCGCACCGCCCCTCATTGACGGTGAAGACCCTGATGACGATACTGTTGTCCCCCCGCCCGCCGATGGAGACATTGCTCCGCCTGCCGATGATGGCGAACCAGAGGCCGATCCCGCCCCCGGCGGACTACCCGCCGATGAAACGACCTCGTAATGGCCGAGAGACTGCTAGGATGATCCCCAAATGTTTGGCAACAGGCTACCCTGGACCTTGCTCGCATCGCTGGCTATTATAATAAACGCCTGCGGTTTCAACGAGGAAACCGCGGCGGAAACAGCCACAGAGCATGAAAGAACGTATCTGACGGAACCGATTCCCCCCTGCGTTCCTACAGTATCCGAACCTGACCCTTGCCCTGTTGATTTACCACCTACGCAGGAAAATACTACCGGCTCTCTCGCTTCTTTTATTAGCCCAGTGGCTATTACTTCCTTTACTGAACGCCTTGTTTATGATCCAGAAAAGCATGCGGGTAATAGCTCTCATATAGTTGTTAGAGGAATCGTCAAAACAAACACTACCAGATGTGAAATTTATAGGATAAAAATATCCGAGCGTAGGGCACAACGCCTTCAAAATCTTGGAATATTACCAGTAGTAGACCAATATATTGTAGGACGCTATCATTATTCCTGCTTTGCAGATGTTGCCGTAAAAGAGTATATAGTTGGTAACGGGCCTCCTACTTTAACAGTGGTATTATCTCTTATATATACACGTGAAAATCGATTAGACGATTTAGGTAATGTTAAGGAAAAATATCTTGAATTTTATGGCGACCCTGAGAAAAGGGCTATCTCTTATGAAGGTAGAGAGATCATATTTTTTCTAGGCCCATCACCCTCTTTAGCAGTAGAAGCCTGGGCAGGACTAGGCGGCTACAATATGTGGTTTCTACAACAAACTGACAAAGGAATCCGGGCAGTAGCCCAAAATATATGGCGCGCTACTGGAATAGAAGAAATACGTAAAACACTAGACCGGCCGCTGGGTGAAATGGTAGCGGATATCAAACAGGCCGCCATAAACAGGGAAGCCATCACCGGCGGACGAATAGGCATAGACCCCGACCTACCCATGCTCATCACCGACGCCCACAACCTACGCGACTACTACACCTCGGTAGGAGCCGTGTACGACGACACCGAAAACGCAACCGTTCTACCGCCACCCGTACCCGGAGAGGACGATCCCACCGCACCCACCCTTCCCGTCAACGACGGCACCACCGCGACTACCGTACCCGTTCCGGGAGAGGAGACGACCGCGCCGCCCGCAACCGACGACGCCGGACTGTCCGTGGAACAGACCACCACTACCACTACCGAGCCAACAACCACCAGTTCCACTACCACCACCCTGGTCGCGTCTACTACCACTGAAGTTGCGCCCGCCGATACCGGTACCGCCACGACGGAAGCAGAGACCACTACCACCACTTCGACCGTTCCCGAAACAGTCACCGGCACAACCACCACGACCACCGAAGCACCTAACGAAGAGGATATTACCCCGCCGGTAGACGACACCGTAGGCGAGGAGGAACAGACCCCTACGACTACAAAAGCCCTGCCCTCCGACGATGACAACACAACCACCACGGTTTCAAACGCTGAAGAACAAACCACCACTACAACCGGCGCACCGCCCCCCATTGACGGTGAAGACCCTGATGACGATACTGTTGTCCCCCCGCCCGCCGATGGAGACATTGCTCCGCCTACCGATGATGGCGAACCAGAAGCCGACCCCGCCCCCGGCGGACAACCCGCCGATGAAACGACCTCGTAATGACCGAGAGACTGCTAGGATAATCCCCTAAATGTTCGGCAACAGGCTACCCTGGACCCTGCTCGCATCGCTGGCTATTATTGTAAACGCCTGCGGTTTCAACGAGGAAAGTACGGCGGAAACAGCCACGGTGCCTGAAAGAACTTATCTGACGGAACCGATTCCCCCTTGCATTCCTACAGTATCCGAACCTGACCCTTGCCCAGTGGATTTGCCCACTCCACAAAACGTTGGTGTTGCATCTATAGGTGCCCCGTCGGAAGTGCCTACTTTTACTGATCGATTGATTTATGATCCCTTGGAAGATGGGGCTATTAGCGTTCACATAGTTATGAGAGGAACCGTCTATGCGGGCACCACTAGATGTGACATATATAGATTCAAACTACCCAACCATAGAGCAGAATATCGTCAACGGGTTGGAGGATTACCACTGGACGGTCAGTATATAGTAGGTCGCTATCGTTATACTTGCTTTGCCGATATTGCTGTAAAAGAGTATATAGTAGGAGAGGGCCCTCCCACTCTGACAGTAATTATGGAGTTTCGGGGACTGACAGAAGGCGATTTTGACGATCAAGGTAACATAAAAGAAAAATACCTCGACTTTTACGGTGATCCACAAGCGGAAGCATTAACCTATGAAGGCAGAGAGATTATATTTTTCCTAGGCCCTCCGCCATCTATAACAGTAGAAGCCTGGGTAGCGCTAGGAGGCTACAACATGTGGTTTCTACGACAAACTGACCAAGGGATTCGGGCCGTATCCCAAGGTATATGGCGCACAACAAGAGAAGAAATACGCAACAAATTGGACCTGCCATTGGACGAGATGATAGCGGATGTTAAACAAGCCGCTATCAATAGGGATACTATAACCGGCGGACGAATAGGCATAGACCCCGACCTGCCCATGCTCATCACCGATGCCCACAACCTACGCGACTACTACACCTCGGTGGGAGCCATATACGACGACACCGAAAACGCAACCGTTCTCCCACCTCCGGTACCCGGAGAGGACGACTCCAGCGCACCCACCCTCCAGTCAAAATACTAGGATGAGTCTCTATGTTTGGCGATAGGATACCTTGGGCTTTGCTTATATTGCTGGGTATAGTGGCAAGCGCCTGCAGTATTACGGGGCGTGATAGAGCTTATCTTACGGAGACGGTTCCGCCGTGCGTTGCTACAGAGTCCGAACCTGATCCTTGTCCGGATTTTTTGCCTCCCCAAAGGCAAGTATTTAGTGAGAAATATTCCGGTATGATGCCTTGGTTTGAAGTACCTTCGTTTACCGAACGGTTACTTTGGGATTCAGAAGATGATGGATTTATCAGCGTCCAAATTGTTATAAGAGGAACCGTTAAGACAGGTACAACCAGATGCGCAACCTACAGGGCCAGAATACCTGATTATATGGTACAGTATTTACCGTCAACCCATATTCAAGATCAGTTCATTGTAAACCGTTATCATTTTACTTGCTTTGCGGATGTTGCAGTTAAGGAATACATAGTAGGTAAAGGCCCCTCGGTTTTAACCGTATTATTGGATAGACTGGGTCTGTATGATGAAGACGGTTTCGATTCAGACCAAAAACCCGGAGCGGGCTACCTGGCATTTTATGGCGATCCCGAAGAGACGGCAAAAGATTATGCGGGCAGGGAAATGATTTTTTTCCTCGGTGCCGCACCCTCTATAATAGTAGAGGCCTGGGCTGGACTGGGAGGCGGTAATATGTGGTTCTTGACAACAACCGAAACCGGCATAAGAGCCGTAGCGGAATATTACAGACAAGCAATATTGGAAGAACATCGTAGCAAATTGAACCTGCCGTTGGACGAGATGGTAGCGGATATCAAACAGGCCGCCATCAACAGGGAGGCGCTAACCAACGGACGAATAGCCCTGGGTCCCGACCGGCCCACGTTCGTTACCGACGCCCACGATCTACGCGACTTCTACATCTCGGTCGGAGCCGTATACGGCGAAGGCGAAAACGCAACCAGGCCGCCGCTGGCGACGGGCGAGGATGATCAGTGACCGGGGGGACGTAAGACCAACGAGGGGCGGGGGGCGGAACCGGACGCGGTTCCGATAGCGGCGGGAGGGGATTATCATCGGGGAGATGGAAATGCCGATGGAGATACCGGTCGACCAGTGGGGAGACCGTCCGGAGGACCATGTTCCGCCGGGCGGGTGGTTGCGCGCGGCATGGAACTACTGCTGGAAACGGGGCCTGTCGTTGCCTTTCCCGCACACCGCCGAAACCCTGGACGAACTGCGGCGAGAACTGCGCGCCCACTTGGCGGAGCGGGGGGCTCCCGCCTACAAGATGGAAGCCCTGGCCGACTGGGGAGTGGAACAGTACGACGGCAAGCGGCGCCGGCGCTCCCGACCGCAGCCGTCGCTGGAGGAACGAACCAAAATGCTGGGACGGCCCCCGATACGTCCCCGCCCCTATTTGCTGATACCGGAACTGCCGCCGATGATGCGCCGCCCCAACGTCCGGGGGCGGTTCCGCCCGCTGGTGCAGTACGCCAAAGACTGGGCGGATCAACCGGCGCACCGGGACAAAATGATGGCCGACCGGCCGCCCCCCGACACCGAACTCGCCATCTCCCTTTCCGTCGCGGCGGTGGTGCATGCGCTGTGCGACATGGACGAAATCACCCCGGCGGAATGGGTGCACGACTACCGCTCCCCGCGACCGAGGAGCCCATGGGGAACGATGCCCATCAATTTGGAAAAGGGCTACGATCGGAGAATGGTCGCCGCCGCGCCCGCCGCCTGCTCGTACCACAATGTCTTCTTCGACGACTCTTTCATCGAGGGACCGTTATGGATCAACCCGCCCGTCGACCGCCCGATCCGCCCGGAACGAATCCCGCTCCGATACCGGAAAAATGCCAACCCCGTCTAACCAGGAACTTGACGGTCGACGCATCCTGGAGCTGTACGGCAAGATCGACGCCCTGCTGAAGCGGACCACGGAGGTGCTGGTGGTGGGCGGGGCCGCCTTGGCGGTGCACTGGTACGTCAGAGGGACGTATTCCCGCGGTACAGCGGACATTGACGCCGCCCGCACCATGTCGGCTTTCACCGACCCGTGCCGCACCACCTTCGTGGTCGACGCCATCAACGACTGGTTGCCTCCCCACCTGCAACAAGTGCTGGACGAGATAGCGCAACGGGAGTCGCTCACTGAAGACTGGTTCAACAACAAGGTGGTCAACACTATGCCGTCGGAGGGGATGGACTATCAGCCCCGCATGGCCTACCGCGGCGACAAGTTCGGCGTCTACCATCCCAGCCCCGAAAAATTGTTGGCGATGAAACTCAAATCATCCCGTGTACATAAGGATCTGGAAGACGCGGTGCGACTGGCGGATGAAACCGGCATATCACGAGTCCGGGACCTTACGGCGCTGGCAGAAGACGCCTACGGACCCGGGCAGATTACCCCGCGGGTGGAAGATTTCATCGACAAAACAGTGGACGGATACCTCAAACTACGCCTGGCGACGGGGCGGACAGCCCATTGATTCTCGCCGTCTGTTAAATCGGCTAACGCTAAAGCCGAAACTCCATATCGGGTTGCCCCCGGCCGCCGATGCTCCGTAGGAAAGGGCCCGGCCCCCCCGGGTGTTGGGGCGGGGGAGCCGGGTGGTTGTTGGGGTGTGTATCAGTTTAGCCGGTGTCGGGGGCGGGGGTGTAGTTGACGGCGCGGACGAAGAAGGAGGCCATCTGCGCCCGGGTGACGGGTTGGTCGGGGCAGTAGTTGAGGGGTTCGGCGCTGCATCCTCTAGTAACTCCGGTGTGGTACATCCCCTCCACGGCCCGCACCACCTCCGGGTCCGCCCCCGCTACGTCGTTGAACAGGCCTTCGGGTTCCTCGACGGCGTTTATGTCGGGGAAGGAGGCGATCATCATCACCGCCATATCCGCCCGGGTGACCACCCCTCCGGGGTTGAACGCTCCGTCGGGAGCGGCGAAGGCCCCGGTGGAGACCACCCAATCGGCGAAAGTGCGGTACCAGGCGTCGGCGGGGACATCGGTGATTTCTATGCCGGCGGGGGGTTCGATGGTTTGAATTCGGGTGACAGCCCGGTAAAGGAAGGCGGCCATTTGCCTTCTGGTGATCTGCGCCGACGGGCAGAACTTGGTGGCGTCGTCGGCGTCGCATCCGAGGGTGATCTCCCAGGTAGCGATTTGTTCGATGTTGGCTTGGTGGACGCTGCCGTCCTCATCGCAGAACCTCCCCTGGCATGCGGGCTCCGCCGGAGGCGGGGGAGCGACCGGCCCGGCGGGTGGTCCAGCGGGCGGTCCTGCGGGGGGCGGGGGTGGAGCACCGCCGCCGCCGCCTCCTCCGCCGCCTCCTCCGCCGCCGCCGCCGGGGGCGGGGTCGGGGTCGGGTTGGTCGTTAGCGGGGATGGTGAGGATGAGGACGGCGTTGCCGAAGTCGTCGGTTCGGGCGGTCAGGCGGATGGTTTCATTCGATTCGGGGGAGGTGTCGTCCCTGATGCTCACGGTGAAGACGACTTGGGTTCCTCCGGCGGGGATGGAAACGTTGCGGGGGGATATGGTGTAATCGGAGGCCGCCGCCGTGCTGCCGCTTGTGGCGATGGCGACGTTGGTGGCGGTGGGGAGGGCGGAGGATCCGGTTGGGAATCGGACTGTTACCCGGGCGGTTTGTCCTTCGGGGACTTGTCTTGAGGAGGAGGACGCAACCATTTCGATGCGGGTGGGCGGGTTGTCGTTGTCGATGATGGTCAGGGCGGCGGGGATGACGTCGAGGGCGTCGAGGGCGCCGGTTACTTGCAGGGTTTCATCTCCTTCGGCGATGTTGTCGTCGCTGGCCCCGTTCACAGCGAGGGTGAAAGTCCCGTCGGCACTGCCGTTCCCGGCGTTGATGGTGATTTCGAACGGGTCGGCGGGGAAAGTGGCCCGGTAGTCGGAGGCGGAGGCGGTTCCCCCTCCTACGCCGATTTGTATGGTATGCGCCTCGGACAGGGTAACCGCCCCGGGGTAGGAGGCGCGCACCGTCGCGGATTTGGATTCGCCTTCTCGTATTTCGGTCAGCTCGGTGGGGGGCTGGTTGGAGGCGTCGAGTAACTGCAGGGTGATGGTTACGTCGTCGTCGATGATTTCAAAGGAGGTATCCGCGACGGTGAAACCGGTCACGGTTCCCGCGGCGACGGTTACCGTTTCCGGCCCTTCCGGGTCGTCGTCGTTCTCCACGTTGCCGATTATCAGGTCGAATACGGTGTTGCCGCGGGATTGATAGGCGGGGATGAGAACGTTGAAGTCGGCTACCGTTTGGTAGTCGGTTCCGGGGGTGGCTTCCCCGGTGGCTTTACCCACCGTTATGGGAACGGTCGTCCCCCGGGGCAGCACCGCGTCGCCCTGGTAGGAAGCGCGCACCTCTACTTTGGTGGTGCCGCCGGTCGTGTTGCTGCCGTCCTCCCGGACATTTGTTAAGGAGGTCCCGTCCGGTTTAGCGAAAGACACGGCCAAGTCAATATTGGTAGGAGGAGTATCGTTGTCGGTGATAGTCAAACTGGTTCCCGCTACCGGCAACGAACCCACGTCGCCGCCCGACGCCAGGATGGTTTTGTCTTCTTCGTCTACGTTGTCATCGTTGATAATGATATTGAAGTCCGCCGTCCCCGTTGTCTGACCGGCCGCTACCTCCACCCCCAGCTCGTGCCCGTCGGGGGTGCCGGACGGGGTAGCCAAGCCGCTCACCCGGAAGTCCTCCCTGATCGCAAAGGAGCCGTCCCCGTCGTCTTCGGTGGCGGTCCCGCCGTTAATGTTGAGGCCCACCACCCTGCGCGCGGTGTGCGTGGCGGGCATGGTCACCCGCACCCGCACTTGCGCGGTTCCGTCCCCCTCCCCCAGCGCGGCCAGCGCGGTGTCGTCAGCCGGGTTCAGGAACGCCACTTCTATCCCGTCGTCCACCAAAAGCACCGTGTCCGAATCCGAATTGGAAGCCCCCGATTCCGTTCCGGTAACTTTCACCGTTTCCCCGCCCGTCTCCGCTTCGCTGTCGTCGCGGGCGGTCAGGTTAAACGTTCCGCTCTCCGTGACTTGCCCGGCGGGAATGACAATGTCAAACGTAGCCGTGTCCGCGCACGCGTCCTCGGTAGACGGCGGGCAGGACGCCGCCATAGTAGCCCCGTTGGTGTCCCCGGCCGCTACCGTCACGTTCACCGTCGTCGCCGCCGCCAACGCCGAACTAGAGGCCCCCGCGAACCCGGCCACCACCGTTATCGGATGCGCCGTTGCCTGCTCCACCACCACCGCCGGCGATACCGACACCTCCAACTCCTTATCACTGGCCGCGATCGTCAACGTATCAGGAGCAACCGCCCCGCCCGGGACGGTACCGGTAACCCAAAACGTCTCCGCATCCTCGGTCACCGCATCGTCCTCCACCAATAACCCGGACAGCGACGCCCACCCGCTCATAAGCGTCGTCGAAGAACCGGCGGGGATAGTCACCGTCACCGACGCGGCCGGGGCGGTGAAATCAACCCCACCCCCCCTCGCCGACTGCGGCGACGCCTCCCCCGCCGTGACCGACACCTCCAAACCCGCGCTCAGGTCGTTGGACGTCGCGGATGTGAACGCGGCACGCACCCGCACCGCCGGGGTTTCCCCCTCCGACAAAACATCCTCAAACACCGTCGTGGTGGAGCTGTCGGCGTCCGCGGTCAGCGTCACGTCCAAATCATCATCGGTAATAGCCAGCTTCGCTCCCGTTACCGAAAACCCGGCAGCGGAGCCGCCCACCGCGATGGACTCCGCGCCTTCCGCGATATCGTCACCCTTGATCGTCAATCCCGACAGCGCCGCCGCGTTACTCGAGACGCTCCCAGCCGGGATGCTCAACACAACCGCCGTCCCCGCGGTGAAATCATCCGCGTCCGCGTCGGCGCCCGCCGCGAAGGACAACGTCACCTCCGTAGGCCCGGTCAGGTCGGAGGACGATGCGCCTGCGAAAGCGGCGGTAACCGAGACCGCCCCCGCGTTCGTATCCGCGTCGCCCTCGCCTACCGCGCCCCCGGTCAACGTCAGGGTTATGGTTTCCCGGATTTCCAAACTGGTTCCCACCACCACATACCCGGTCGCTTGCCCGCTCAGACGTATAGTCTCTGGGCCCTCCACCGTCTCGTCGTTCCGGGGGGTGATCTTCACCTCCGCCGCGCCGACGGTTCCCCCGTTGGCGATGGTTACCTCCACCGTCTCCAAGTTGCGGGCGTAGTCATCCGCCGCTCCCAACACCGCCGTCCCGCCAGTTGCTCCCACGGTTACGGTCACTACCGTGTCCGATGACACCGGCCCGCCGGCGGTGGCTCTCACCCACACCGACTGCTCCCCGCCCTCCTCGCGGACCGCGGGCAACGCCGTTCCGCCGGTTTCCGCAGAATGCGTAGCCAACGTTATCGCCCGATCCGGATCCACGACTGACAACTCCGCGCCGGTTACGGTTACCGCCGACCCGCCCACCATCGCCGACCCCCCTACCGTTACCGTCTCCGAATCTTCCGTGTTATCCGAATCGTCGGGGGCCGTTATCCGAATCGTTTTACTCGCCATGACGCTCTGCGCCGGGATGGTAATCGTGAACTGACTATCGTTGGTCACCCCCGTCCCGGTCGCTGTGAAGTCCGTCCCCGGAGTAGCCCCGCCCGTAGCCGCGGCCGCCAACGTAACCGCCACGTCCGTGTCCGACGCTAACACCGACGACGACCCCGCGAACCGGGCCGTCACCACCACATCCGTCGCGCCCGCGCCCTCCGCCACCGCCCCCGAACTCACCGACAACGTAATATCAGCATCGTCATCGGCGATCGTAACAGTCGCCCCCGCGGCCGTTCCCAACGCCGAAGACCCGCTTACCGTGAACGTTTCCGGGCCCTCCACCACCTCATCTTGGGTGACAGTCAACCCCGTCAACGTGGCCGTTCCCGACGCGGTCAAAGACTGCATCGGGAAGGTAATCGCATTCGGCGACGACGGAGCATACGTCAAATCACCCGTCCCCGCCTCCCCCGCCGCCGGGGTAGCGGCCCCCGCCGCCGACAACTCCACTACCGTATCCACCGGAATCGCAGAACTAGTCGTCGCCGCCGGGAAACTCGCCGACACCGTCACCCCCGACCCGTCCGCGCCCTCCGCCAACGTCGAGCCGGCATCCACCGACAAACTAATATCATCATCATCATCATCCAGAAGGGAATACTCCTGCGCCAAACCGGTAAACCCGGCCGGGACGCCAAAATATATTTCAAGTGTTTTAGTCCCCTCCGCTACAGTATCCGTATGATACGGCATGTGAAAGGCTACCCGTATAATTGAGGCATATCTGCCCTGATTATCAACGATTCTATTCGAAGAAACAACACCCGAATTAACCTGGACGAACCTACCCCCCGAGCCGGTACTAAATTGAAAGTCAGACCAGCTAGCAGTCTTAGGCCGCGCGTGAAGCCGCAGTCTCATAGCGCTGCTGTATGTAGAAGAAGTAGAAGCAACAAAGGCATCCCGACTATCCCCACTGCCTAAATCAGCCCTAAAAATATTATTCCCGGATCCCCCTTTAGCCTCCCCCTCCAACCCCTGAACATTAGGCCCAGTCAACCGAATAGTCCGATCCCCGTCCATAATCGGCAACGAAGCCGACCGCACCGTATAACCAGCGGCCGACCCAGTAAAACGAATCGTCTCATGGTCTTCGGTAATCGTATCACTACGCGGGGTGATCACAACATTCGCCGACCCGCTGGTGGAACCCCCGCTGATAATCACCGTAACCGTCCCCGAGCTGCGCGTGTAATCCCCTGCCGGTCCCAACGCGGCCGTGCCGCCCGCCGCGCCCACGTTCACCGCCACCGACACACTAGACGCCGGGGCCGACGCAACCGACGCCGTGACCCGCACCGTCTGCGCCCCGTCGTCCTCCCCCACCCCCGTCAAAACCGAACCCCCCGCATCCTCAAAACCCAACGTAACCAACCCGCCCGCGTCGAAAATCCCCACCGTCGTCCCCGTTACGTCCACGCTCCGGCCCCCCACGGCAGCCGAACCCGACACCGCCACCCCCTCCCCCGCCTCCGAACTATCCGCATCAGACACCGCCGCCAACGAAATAGTCCTACTCCCCTCCACGCTCCCCCCCGGGATCCTAATCGTAAACGCATTATTCGACACCCCCGACCCCGACGCCGCAAAATCACCCGCCACGGCCCCGCCCGCCCCCGCCAACGAAACCGACACATCCGTATCCGACGCCAACGTCGACGACGACCCCGTAAACCGGGCCGACACCGTAACGCTCTCCGCGCCCGCCCCCTCCTCCACCGCCCCCTTATCCACCGACAGGACAATATCCGTGTCGTTGTCGGTAATAGTTATCGCCGCCCCCCGAGCCGCTCCCAACGCCGAGGAACCGCCCACCGTAAACGTCTCCGGGCCCTCCACTATGTCATCATCGACAATAGTCAACCCCGCCAACGTAGCCGTCCCCGACGCCGTCAGCGACCGGGCCGGGAAAGTAATCGTATTCGGCGACGACGGCGCATAAGACAAATCACCCGCCCTCACCGCCGACAACTCAACCACCGTATCCACCGGAATCTCAGAACTAGTCGTCGCCGTCGGGAAACTAGCCGACACCGTCACCCCCGACCCGTCCCCGCCCTCCGCCAACATCGACCCAGAATCCACCGACAAACTAATATCATCATCACCATCATCCGACTGGAAAATCTCATACGGCAACACGGTAAACTCGGCCGGGACATTCCCAAAATAAAACTCGACAGACTTATCCCCCTCCGCTACGGTATCCTGATGATAAGCCATAGACAAACTTACTCTACCGAAAGCTCCGCCCCTGTCCTGTGAATCAACCTGCACATTCGAAGAAACAGAACCCGCATCAAGCTTGACGAACCTGGCAAAATTGTTAGCGTTAGCAGTAAACTGAAAAGGGGGATTAGGAGTCGTACCACTCCCCACTAAAATCCGCAGTCTCATACCACTGCGATAAGTAGAAGAAGTAGAAGCAACGAAACCATCCCTGCTATCCCCGTCACCCAAATCAGCCCTTATCATATTATCATACGCTACCGTATAACCTTCCCCCTCCCGCGCCCGATTATGAGAGGGCCCGGTAAGACGAATAGTCCTATCCGCATCCGTGATCTGCAAACCGGCCGCCGCCACCAAAGCTCCGACCGTCGTGCCCGTGAACCGCACCCTCACATGCTCCTCGGTAACCCTGTCACTATAAGTAGTCAACGTAAAAGGCGAAGACAACCCCTCCGTCTCGCCCGCGTTAATAGTAACCGAGGTAGTCAACTGGCTTAGGGTGTAATCCCCCGCAGCCCCCCGCACCGCGGTGCTACCCGCCGCTCCCATCGTCACGTTCACCGTAAAAACACCGGAGTCCGACGCCCCGAGAGTGGCTTTCACCCGCAACGTCTGCGCCCCCTCGTCCTCCCCCACCTCCGAGATCTCCGTAGCAGTATCCGACGACCTCACCAAACTAAGGAAAATCACCCCCGCATCGGCGTCGTAAATCCGCACATCCTCCGACGCCGACACCGCGCCCCCGCCCACCGTGGCCGCCGCCGACAAAGAAACCGTCTCCGCCGTAGACTCCAAAACACCGTCGTCCCGGGCGGTCAGGGTGAAAGAAAACGTCCTCGAACGCACCGACCGGGCCGGGATGGTCAACGTAAACCGGTTGTTCGTCAACCCCGAAACCGTGAAATCCGCCGCCGCGCCCAACGTAGCCGTCCCGCCCGCCACCGTCACCGTCACCTCCGTCGCCGTCGACAGCACCGATGTCGCACCCCCGAACCGGGCCGACACCGTCACCGGCCTCTCCCCCGCGCCCTCCGCCACAAACCCCGGATCCACCGACAACGACAACCCATCATCCTCATCATCCAGCGTCAAATCAAACGTACCCACCGAATACCCCGTCAACTCAAACCTCACACTGCCCGACAAGCGGATAATCTCCGGACCCTCCGTCACCGTATCATCAATGACAAAAATCGTAACCCCCGCCTGACCAGACTTCATGTTCTTCGGGATAGTCACATCCACAGTGTACCCAGTAGGCACGCCCCAATCGCCGTCGGAGCAAGAAAACCCAACAAAAACAGCAATCGTGCAAGACCCCTTGGTAGCCGTCGTCCCCGACGCCCCCAAAGTAACCTGCACCGTAACCGCCGCCGGCACCGCCGAAGCCACCGACGCCCGCACCGCCCCAAACACCTGAGTAGTACCCTCGCTCAAACTAGAAATCGTCGCCCCGCCTACAGTAGAAACATAACTAAGCGAAATAGGCGTCGTCGTCTGCGCCGCCGCCGGGGGAGGAGCCGCCGACAACAAACCGCCCACCAACCCCAACACCACCCCCAACCGCAACACCCGCCCCATCGCCCGCCTCCTCTCCTCAACTAGCCAAACCAGCCCCCAACCCGGGGGCCCACACAAAAAACGCTACCCCCCCCCCCCAATTTGTCAAATTACGCGGTCAAGCCAAACCCATATAAGAGGCCAAAGCCCGGGCCGCCCGGTCGGCGTGCGACGTAAACCGCCCCTCCAAATCAAAAGGGTCGGACCCTTCGGGAACGAAACCCGGCAGATCGACGTATATCTTGAGTTTCGGTTCGGTGCCGCTGGGACGGGCCAATGCCCGGCCCCCGCCTTCCAACCCCAACTCGATCAGCGGGGCGGCATCCCGCCAGCGGGGGCGGGAGCCGTCGCGGAGCCGGTAGTCGGCCACTTCCCGCACCCGCATGCCGGCCAGCTCCTCCGGGGGGGACTCCCCCAGTCGCTCCATGGCTTCCTCCAGCTCCGCCTTCCCGCCGGGGCCGGCGCGCGCTACGCTCCGTTGCGCGGAAACCCACAACCCGAAACGCCGGTAAAGGGCGGCCAGCCGATCCAAAAGCGCGATCCCCTCCCGGCGGCATTCGGCGGCCAGGTCGGCCAGCGCCAAAGCCGCCCCCACCCCGTCCTTGTCCCGCACCGCCGACCCCACCGCGTAACCCAGTGCCTCCTCGTATCCGAACACGAACCGGACCGGGTCGTCCGGCGGAGCGGCCGACTCCATCTCCAAGGCGGCGCCCGCCACCCATTTGAAACCGGTAAACGTAGTTTCGCAACAGGCCCCGTAGGCGGCGGCCAACGCGGCCAGCATGGGCGAGCTGACGATGGTGTTCACCACCAGGGGCGTACCGGCCGCCGCCCGATGATGGGAAAGGACGTAGTCGGCCAGCAACATCCCCACCTGGTTGCCGGTGAGAACCTTCCACTCCCCGCCGCGGGGAACGGCGGCCGCCAGCCGGTCGGCGTCCGGGTCGTTGGCCAGCAACAAGTCCGCCTCCCGCTCCTCCGCCAAACGCAAAGCCAGGTCCAGGGCCCCCGCCTCCTCCGGGTTGGGGTTGGCCGCCGTGGGAAACCGGCCGTCCGGTTGCGCCTGCTCCGGCACCGGATGCAAGTCCCGGTAACCGGCCCGGGACAGGACCTCCCGCACCGGCTCCCACCCCACCCCGTGCAAAGGGGTGTAGACGATGCGCAACGATGCGTCCCCCGCCCCGGGGGGGCGCAAATCCGCCAGCGCCCGGTAATAATCCTCCGCCGTCTCCCGCCCTATCGGTTCCGCCCCGGCCCGTCCCTCCGTACGGGGAATCCGATTGGCCGGGCCCGCCCGGCGCATGGCGGCCGCGATGGCCGCATCCACCGGCGGGGCGATCTGGATCCCGTTCCCGTCGTACACCTTGTAGCCGTTGTCGCGGGGCGGGTTGTGGCTGGCGGTCACCGCCACCGCCGCGCAGGCCCCCAGGGACAGGGCGGAGAAAGCGACCAGCGGGGTGGCGACGGGCTCCTCCCAAAAACGCACCGGCAACCCGGCCGCGGTCAACACCCCCACCGCGTCGTCCATCAACCGGGCGCTGGACGGGCGGGCGTCCCGGCCCACCGCCACCGGACCGGGCGGGCGCCCCCCGTGCCGTTCCAGCAGATAATCGGCCAGGCCGCGCGTGGCCCGCATCACCACCGCCCGGTTCATACGGTTGGAACCGGCCTCCACCGCCCCCCGCAAACCGGCCGTCCCGAAAGACAGGTCGCCCGCCATACGGTCGGCCAGCTCCTCCATCCGGCCCGCCTCTATCAATCCGGCCATCTCGGCCCTGGTTTCCGGGTCGGGGTCGCCCGCCATCCACTCCCGGGCGCGGGACAGAACCCGGTCGGTCCCGGTCATAGAATGGCGAACGCGGCGGGCCTCGACGCTTTGGGTTCCAGATCCTGCGGGGACAGCAACATCTCCCCGTGCGCGGTCAGTTCGGCCTCCCCCGTCACCACCGGGGCGATCAAGGCACTTCCCTCGTCCATCCACTGGTAGGAAACGGTGAACGCCGAACCGGTGATGGACTCCTGCACCCATTCCTCCTCCGGCTCCAACTCGCCGTCCGCGGCCAGGCAGGCCGCTTTAGCGCTGGTTCCGGTCCCGCACGGCGAACGGTCGTACGTCCCGCTGGGGCACAGCACGAAGTTGCGGGAATCGGCGTCCTCCCGGGTGGGCGGCCCGAACAACTCTATGTGGTCCACATCCTTGTATCCGGCCCGGCGGGCGGCGGCCAAAATTTCCCCGGTGACGGAAAGCAGAACCTCCCGCGGCTGGCCCAGGTCGATCTCCGGGCTGGTCACCAGCAGGAAGGTGTTGCCCCCATAGGCGATGTCCGCCGTCACCTCCCCCACCCCCTCCGCCTGCAAGGTCACCCCGGAGGCGAGACGGCGGCTGGGAACGTTGCCCACCGCCACCCTCCCGTCCGGCAGGCATTCCACCCGCACCTCCCCCACCGGGGTGTCCAGGCGGTGGGGCCCCTCCCCGATGCGGCCCAGGGCGCGCAGGGTGTGGGCCAAGCCGATGGAGCCATGCCCGCACATTCCGATCACCCCCGCCCCGTCGAAGAAGATCACCCCGGCGGCCGCCTCCGGGGAGTCGGGCGGGACCAGCAGGGCGGCCACCATGGCGTCGTAACCGCGCGGTTCCGCGATCGCCGCCCGGGTGAGGCGGCCGAAACGACGGGACAAATCATCCCGGCGCCGGGCGACCGTATCGCCCTGCAGTTCGGGAAAACCGTCCAGGATGACCCGGGTGGGCATCCCCCCGGTGTGGGAATCTATTACGGATACAACCGCGTAATCGTTGGTTGGAAGTTGTGTCATTGGAATCTCTCCGGCGAACAGGGTCCTATGTCAATTTCCGTTTGTTCCCCGTATATTATCCGGGTCGTCAGCCGTCCGGTGGCCGGACCTAAAGATAATCCCAACAGGGCGTGCCCGGCGGCGTAGGTCAGATTTCGCCAACCGGGGGCCCGTCCGATGACGGGGAGGCCGTCCGGGGTCACCGGCCGGAACCCCGTCCAGCGCTCCATCACCCGCAGTTCCGGATCCATTTCCAGACGGGAACGGGCGTTCCGCTCCACCTGCGCCAAGCGGGCCGGAGGCAGGCGGGAATCGAGGCGCCCCAATTCGAACCAACCGCTCATGCGCAGGCGCTCCCCCATCGGGGCCACCGCCACGTACTTGTCCCCCAAGAGCATCCGCCGCCGGGGGCCCCGGGCGGGCCGGAGGACCGTGATGCTGTACCCTTTGGCGGGCTGTATGGGCAGGCGGGAGCCGAACCGGGCGGCCAGACGGGGGGTCCAGGCCCCGGCCGCGATCACCACTTCCCGCGCCCGGATCTCCCCCCGGGAGGTAACCAGGCGCCGCACCTCCCCGTCCCCGGCCTCCGCCCCCAGGACCTCCGCATGGGGAACCAAAGTCGCTCCCCGCCGGACGGCGGCGTCCGCCAAGCCGGAGATGAACCGGCCCGGGTCCAGACCGGCGTCCTCCTCGTAGAAGACCGCTCCCGTCACCGACTCGTTGAGGGCCGGTTCCATGGCCCGCGCCTGGTCTCCGGTCAACACGCGGATCGGCACCCCGAACTTGGCCTCCCACTCCGCCCGATGACGGCCCTTGGCGAATTCCCGTTCCTCGCCGAACACGTTCAGCAGGCCGTTCGGCTGGTAGGCGCATTCGATCTTCTCCGCGTCCAGCCACTCCGCGAACAATCCGGCACTCAGGTCGCCCAGGGCGGCCAAAGTGGGCGCGACCGCCTCCACCGCCTGCGGCCGGCAGTTGCGCAGAAAGGCCGCCGTCCACCGCAACAGGCCGGAACGGAAGGAGGGGCGGACGGCCACCGGGCCCTTCCCGCTGAGTATGGAGCGCACCGCGGTGGCGAACATTCCCGGCTCCGCCACCGGGATCACGTGGCTGGGAACCACGAAGCCGGCGTTCCCCGACGAGGTTCCCACCCCCACCGCGCCCCGCTCCAGGACCGCCGTCTCCATTCCCCGTCCGGCCAACTCGTAGGCGATGGACAGCCCCACCGATCCCGCTCCCACCACCACCGCCTCCGCCGTAGCGGGCAGGGCGTTCTCCGCCGCAGGGCCGGCGGCGCGGCGGGCGGCGTTGCGGGCGTTGGATTCGGTCACAGGACTCCTCCGGGGGCCTCGGGGCCGGTTATTCGGTCGGGGCGGGCGGCGGCCCGCTAAAGTCGCCCTATCAGGGAAACTTTGCGAACCGGCCGACGGTTCGCACCCGACAGCAAGGAGTGTAATACGTGGGCAGCGACATTTTCCGGGGATGCATCCCCGCTCTTATGACCCCCTGCGACGCCGGAGGGGTCCCCGACTTCGAACAACTGGTCGACAAAGCCCGGGATTTGCTCCGCCGGGGAATGTCGGGGGTGGTGTACTGCGGCTCCATGGGCGAATGGCCGTTGCTGACCCCCGCCCAGCGGAAGGAAGGGACGGCCCGGCTGGTGGACGCGGGCGTTCCGGTGGTGGTGGGAACCGGGGCCCCCAACCCGACCGAAGCGGCATCCTACGCCGCCCACGCCCGGGAGATAGGGGCGGGCGGGCTGATGGTCATCCCCCGGGTGCTGTCCCGGGGGCCGTCCTACGCCGCCCAGCGCGACCACTTCGCGGGGATACTGGAAGCGGCCGGGGAGATTCCGTCCGTCATCTACAACAGCCCCTACTACGGGTTCGAGACCAAAGCCGACCTGTTCTTCGACCTGCGCGGCCAATACCGGAACCTGGTCGGATACAAGGAGTTCGGCGGGCGGGACTCCCTCACCTACGCCGCCGAGCACATCACCTCCGCCGCCGACGACCTGTCCCTGGTGATCGGGGTGGATACGCAGGTGGTGCACGGCTTCGTCAACTGCGGGGCTACCGGCTGGATCACCGGGATCGGCAATGTCCTCCCCGACGAGTCGCTGACCCTGACCCGGCTGTCGCTACTGGCGGCCGCCGGGGATCAAACCGCCCACCGCCTGGCCGGCGAGTTGGACGCGGCCCTGCATCCCCTGTCCCGGCTGGACTCCGGCCCGGACCTGGTCCTCTACTTCAAGCATTTGAGCGTGTTGCGGGGGGAGGACGCCTACTCCCACCCCCTGCTGGCCGACGACCGGCTGTCCCCCGCCCAGGCCAACCATTCCGCCGCCCGGTTGCGCCGCTTCGAAAGTTGGTGGTCGGATTGGGAGGGGAAAACCTACGGGGCGTAGCCGGACCGTGCGGGGGTTCTGACCGAGGGTTCGGTCGGTCGGGAAGGGCCGGGTTGCGGACTGCGGTCATTATCCGGTTGGTTCCCGGGTTGGTTCCTACGCACCTTCCCGGTCGGGGGGAGGATCGGACGGTGGCCGGGCGGAGAACATCGGGGGCGGGTCCCCGGGCGGAGGATCCGGAGGGCAGGGCCGGGGCGGACGGCCCCGCCGATAGTTGAACAGGTCCGAGGCGGCGAACACCAGCACTATCACCGTCGCGAACCGCAATCCCCGTTGCCAGAGCCACACCGCGACCGCCGCCCCGACGATGAAACCGATGACGCGGGAGTGGAGGTCGCCGCTCGGCCCCAGCAGTTTGATGAGGATTTCCCGGAGCATTTTGGAACCGTCCAAGCCGCCGATGGGCAACCAGTTGACCAGCCCCCACACCACCGACACCCAGATGAAAGCCCCGGCCGCCAACGCCAAATACTCCCCCGACTGTTCCGCCGTCCCGAAATAAATCCGCCAAGGCGAGGCCACTATCCTTTGGGCGTCCGCCCCCAATCCGCCCACGGCCGTCAGCAGATACAATCCCAACCCGGCGAGCAGACCCACCCCGGAACCGGCCGCCGACACCAAAAAACTGCGCCACCCCCGAATTGGTTTGTCGACCTCCCGCCACAAGGTGGCCCCGCCCAGGGCGTAAATGGTGATCGCCTCCACCCGCCCGCCGAAGCCCCGCACCGCCACCGCATGCCCCAACTCGTGCAACAGCACCGACGCCAGGATGGTGACCGTCCACAGCCCGACCGCGACCGCGCTCCAATCCCCCCAGATGAAAAACACCACCAGCAACAGAAAACTGAGATGTATCTGAACCGGGAACCCGAACACCCGCAACCGCAACATCCCCCCAGCCTATACCCCGCGCGTACTATTTCCGCCCGCTTACTATCCTGATCGCAATGTCCACCTCCCAAGTGAAAACGTTTGAAGTTATCGAAGTTAGGAACGTCGCCAAAAGCGGCGCGCCCGATCTGAACGAAGACAACTACGCCGTTACCGACTACGCAGCGGCGGTTTTCGACGGGGCCACCGACAAGAACGAATCTCCTCCGCCCACGCCCGGTCGCTTGGCCGCCGTCGCCTTGGCGGAACGGGTCGCGGAAATAAGCGACGACTGCCATCCAGAGGCGCTGGTCAAAGAGTTGCATGCCGCCGTAGCCCCGCTAGCCGCCGACCACTGCGAACCGACGGCGGTGGCGGCGGTGGTGCACGTCCCCTCCCGCAAGGTCATCCGGGTAGGGGATGTGGCGGTGGGCGTCAACGGCGCGTTCGACATTCCGCGGAAACGGATCGACGAAATAGCGGCCGCCGCCCGGGCGGCCCTCTTGGAGGCCCGTCTGTCGGCGGGGGCGTCGGTCGCTGACCTGATGGAGGCGGACCCGGGACGGGAGATGATCCTGCCGTTGCTACGGGAAGCGCGCCAGTGGCGGAACCGGCCGGACGCCCCCTACGGGTTCGCGGCCATCGACGGCGTGGAAACCCCGGCCGCCATGATTGACGTATTTGACATCCCGCCCCGTAGCGAGGTGGTACTGGCAACCGACGGGTACGTCTCCCCGCAACCCGATTAGGCCGCCAGCGAACGGGCCCTGGCGGAATCCATCCGCCGCGACCCCCTGCGACTGGGCCCGCCCCCCGGAACCAAAGGCGTCCAACCGGGCCACATCAGCTTCGACGACCGCACCTACCTAAGGATACGCCTGTAAACCGACCCCGCCGCCCCTAGCGGGACCGTTTGGTGTAATCGGTGCTGTCCGCCATGGCTTGATACGCGAGACGGTCAATCCAGTGGCAACGGATGGGCACGCCGGGGAGTCGCAACCGGTGCCGGGGCGGCGCATCGGCCCTCCACGCGGCTACCTCCACCACCGCCCCGGTCAGGTTCAGAACCTCTTCCAACGCGGGCAACAGGTCGGTGTCTCCGGACATTAGAACGCCGACTTCGTATTCACCCCGCACCGCCATGAGCGCAAAATCAAGGGCGATCTGTACGTCGATGCCCTTCTCCATGGGTTTGAATTTGGGAAAGCCCGGCGGATACCGCAACGGCCGCGCCTTCACTTTCACATTTGGCAAAGATTCCCATTTGGAGTTCTGGCTGGTTGCGGCACCATGACTGCCCGGTTGCTTTGCGCTGTCCGGCAAGCCGCGATACATCCGTATCTGGGAGATCGTCCTCGCCGGGTCGTTTCCGGACCGAAGAATGTGCTCGCCGAACAACAGGGGGTCAAACTGTCCCATCCACGGCGGGTCCGCCTTGTGATCATGGAAAAGACCACGAGCGGAATGATATGCGTTCTGGTAATCAACGAAGATCACCACCCGTTTCGGCATCAGCTGTCCCCTCCGGCAAAGTAAATCCCCGCCAGTTCGGGACCCCGGAGGCCCAGAACGACGGGGAGGATTACCCACACCATACCACACCCCCACCACCCCGTCAAACCAACCACCCAAACCCCAAACATAAATACCCCGCCAGCCCGAGGCGCCAAAGCCCCGAGCGGCGGGGAGGATTACCCACACCATACCACACCCCCACCACCCCGTCAAACCGCCTACCCCACCGCCAACGTAAATCACCCGTCAGCCCCGACCGCAGGCACCGGAGCGAAGGGACGCACTGATTCTCACATTCCTACACAACAGAGAGATGCCCCTGCCGGGGGTTACTAGCCAGAGTCATCGACGACGATGAAGTTAATGACAACCACCGCGCTGGAGAGGGACCAGCCCGAGATTCGCCAGCTTCGCTCACCGACCCAGAGAGGGTGGGATGCACCACCGCCCACCCAACCACAACAAAAATACCCCGCCAGCCCGAGGCGCCAAAGCCCCGAGCGGCGGGGAGCATTGCCCACACCATACCACACCCCCCACCACCCCGTCAAACCGCCTACCCCACCGCCAACGTAAATCACCCGCCAACCCGAGACAGCAGGCACCGGAGCGAAGGAACGCACTGATTCTCACATTCCTACACAACAGAGAGCGACCCCGCCAGGGGGCTATTCGCCAGAGTCGTCGGAGGTGATGAAGTTGAGGACGGCCAACACGCCGGAGAGGAACCCGCCCCGGGTTCGCCAGCTTCACTTACCTACCCAGAGAAGGCGGGATGCACCACCGACCACCCAACCACAACAAAAAATCCCCGCCAGCTCGGGACCCCGAAGGCCCCATGCGCGGGGAGGATTACCCACACCATACCACCACCCCCGCCACCCCGTCAAACCACCCACCTACCTTCAACGCAAATCCCCGCCAACCCGAGGCCGCAGACCCCCGGAGCGAGGGGACGCACCGGTTCTCACATTCCTACACAACAGAGAGCGACCCCGCCGGAGACTATTCGCCAACGCCATCAGCGATGATGAAGTTGAGGACGGCCAACACGCCGGAGAGGAACCCGCCCCGGGTTCGCCAGCTTCACTTACCTACCCAGAGAAGGCGGGATGCACCACCGACCACCCAACCACAACAAAAAATCCCCGCCAACCCGAGGCCGCAGGCCCCCGGAGTGAAGGGACGCACCGGTTCTCACATTCCTACACAACAGAGAGCGACCCCGCCGGAGACTATTCGCCAACGCCGTCGGCGGTGATGCAGTTTGAGGACGGCCAACGCGCCGGGAAGGAGCCCGCCGGGAGTTCGCTAACTTCGCTTACCGACTCGGAGAGGGCGAGAAGAGCCACCAACCACCCAACCACAACATAAAAATCCCCGCCAATTCGGAGGCCCGAAGCCCCAGAACGACGGGGAGGATTACCCGCACCATACCACCACCCCCGCCACCCCGTCAAACCAACCCACCCAACCTACAAACGTAAATCCCCGCCAGCCCGAGGCACCAAAGCCCCGAGGGACGGGGAGGATTAGTTCTTATGTTACCGCACGCCGGAGAGAGGGGCGCGCCGGGGGGTTATTCGCCGGCTTCGCTTACCGACTCGGAGAGGGTGGGATGCACCATCAGCGTGTCCACCAGAACGTCCGCCCCCACCTTGCCCGACACCGCCAAAGCCAGGATGCCGATCAGCTCCGAGGCCCGGTGGCCGACCACGGTTCCGCCCAGCACCACCCGGGTGGCCGGGTCGGAAATGACTTTCACAAACCCCCGGGTGGAACCATGAATGATGCTACGGGGATTAACGGCGAACGGCACCTTGGTGGTGCGCACCTTGCGTCCGGCGGCGGCCGCCTCCGCCTCGTCCAGCCCCACCGAGGCGATCTCCGGTTCGGTGAAAATAGCCTGGGCCACCTTGGAAAGGTCGATGGGTCGTTCGGGATGGCCGGTGACCAGCCGGGCGATCTTGCGCCCCTGCATGGAAGCCGCCGACGACAAGGGCATCTGCCCGGTTAAATCCCCCGCCGCGTAAATGTGGGGAAGGGAGGTGCGCCCGTAGCCGTCCACCGTCACGAACCCGCCCTCGGCGGCCACCCCCGCCTCCTCCAAGCCGATCCCCTCCGACATCGGAACCAGCCCCACCGCCAGCAGGGCGTGGCTTCCCTCCACCCGCCGCCCGTCCTCCACCTCCACCGTCACCCCCTCCCCGGCGCGGACGATTCCCGAGGCCCGCGCCCCTTTCAGCAACCGCACCCCCCGTTCCAGAAAGTCGGTTTCCAGGGCTTCGGCCACCTCCGCGTCCCGATGGGGAAGAACATGACCGCGGCTGACCAGCAAGGTCACCTGCGAACCCAGGCTGTCGAAAATGTGCACCATTTCCACCCCGGTCACCCCCGACCCGATCACCACCAAATGCCGGGGAGGGGCGGGCAGGTCGTACGCTTGGCGGGTGGTGAGAACGCGCTCCCCGTCCACCGGCGCCCACTCCGGCTCCCGGGGCCGCGACCCGGTGGACAAAAGGGCGGCGTCGAACTCCACCTCCCGCCTCCCCTCCTCCGTTTCCACCACCGCCGTATGCGTCCCGGTCAGCCGGCCCCGTCCGGCCAGAATTTCAATCCCCTGGCTTTCCAGCAGTTCCGCCGAACGCCGGGACAGGTTGTCGGAGATGGCCCGGATGCGGTGCGCGAGCCGTTGCGGGTCCACCTCCGCCCCCGCCACTTCGATTCCCAGCCCGTCGGCGTTGCGCACCGCCCGCATCCGTTGCGAAGTGGCGGCCATCGTTTTGGAGGGAACGCAGTCCCGCAAATGGGCCGCCCCGCCCACGATGGACGACTCCGCCAAAGTAACCCGCGCCCCCAAAGCGGCCGCCGCTCCGGCGGCTGCGGTCCCAGCCGGGCCCGCTCCCAACACGAAGAACCGGATGGCGGAATCCCGTCCCCCCATCAACCGACCGCCGTCCCGGTATCAAAAACGCCTCTCTTACCGCTCATACCGCCTCCGACTCCCGCCCCGGCCTATCCGGGGCGGTAAACGCCGAACGTTTCCCGCAACGCATCGGACACCTCCCCCAGGCTGGCCCCGGCCGCCAAGGCCGCTTTCATCGGATACATCAGGTTGTCGCCGGAAACGGCCGCCGCCCGCACCGCGGCCAGGGCCGACTCCCGCTCCCCGCCCCGCCGGGCGGCTTTGCGGGAAACGACCCGTTCCCGTTGCGCCCTTTCCAAGTCGGCGTCCACCGCCATGCTCTCCAGCGGCGGGTCGGAGTCGTCCGCATGCCGGTTCACCCCCACCACCCCCTGCTCCCCGCTTTCGATCCGCACCGAAGTCCGGTAGGCGGCTTCTTCGATCTCCCCCTGCTGATAGCCGGCTTCAATGGCCGCCGCCGCCCCGCCCCGCCGGTCGATTTCCGCAATCAAACGGGCGGCGGCCTCCTCCAGCCGGTCGGTGAGGGCTTCCGCGTAGTAGGAACCGGCCAGCGGATCGACGGCGTCGGTCAAACCCGACTCCTCGGCCAGAACCTGCTGGGTGCGCAGGGCCAGGCGGGCCGAAGAGGCGGTGGGCAACCCCAGGGCCTCGTCGTAGGCGTTGGTATGCAGGGACTGGGTTCCGCCCAGGATGGCCGCCGCCGCCTGCACCGCGGTGCGCACGATGTTGTTCTCCGGTTGCTGGGCGGTGAGCGTGGAACCGGCGGTCTGGGTGTGAAAGCGCATGCGCTGGGCGGCGGGCGAGGCGGCGCGGAACCGGTTTTGCATTATCCCCGCCCACATCCGCCGGGCCGCCCGGAACTTGGCCGCCTCCTCGAACAGGTGGTTGTGGGCGTTCCAAAAAAAACTGATGCGGGGAGCGAAGGCGTCCACATCCAGCCCCGCCGCCCGCGCCGCCTCCACATAGGCGATCCCGTTGGCCAGGGTGAAGGCGATCTCCTGGGCGGCGGTGGCCCCCGCCTCCCGGATGTGATACCCGGAAACGGAAATGGTGTTCCAGTTGGGCAACTCCCGCCCGCAGTAGGCGAACAGGTCGGTGACCAGGCGCATGGAGGGGCCCGGCGGATAGATGTAGGTTCCGCGGGCGATGTACTCTTTCAGGATGTCGTTTTGGACGGTGCCCCGAATCCGCTCCCGGGGGACCCCCCGCTCCTCGGCCGCCAACTGGTAGAGGAGCAACAGGATGGGGGCGGTGGCGTTGATGGTCATGGAAACGCTCACCTCCCCCAAGGGCAACCCGTCCACCAGGATGCGCATGTCCTCCAAGCCGTCCACGGCCACCCCCACTTTTCCCACCTCCCCGGCCGCGGCCGGCGCAT
Source organism: Candidatus Spongiisociaceae bacterium (assembly GCA_965243835.1). Lineage (GTDB taxonomy): Bacteria > Actinomycetota > Acidimicrobiia > Spongiisociales > Spongiisociaceae. The sequence goes on along the minus strand of OZ251578.1, from coordinate 966,472 downwards.
CCGAATCCAAACCCATCTGGGTGGGCAGGTCGAAGGCCACCGACAAACCGGTCTGGCCGGCGGCCAGCAACTCCCGAAACCGCCGGTTGGTTTCCTCGGCGGTCCCGAAACCGGCGTATTGGCGCATCGTCCACGGCCTCCCCCGGTACATAGTGGCGTAGGGGCCGCGGGTGAACGGAAACTCCCCCGGCTCCCCCAACGGGCCGTGCCCGGCGGCGCGGTACACCGGCTCCACTTCAATCCCGCTGGAAGTGAAACGCGGGGGCGGTTGCGCGGCGGAATCGTCTCGCGAACGGCCGGGGAAATGACCCGGCGAAGCATCTTGCGAAGCATCTTGCGAGGGGGAAGGCGAAAGTTTGTCCACCGGCATTATTATCCTATCGGGCAATGAACGGACATTCTACCCCCGGCCCCGGCCCCTGAAAGCGGACGATGATCGAACGAACCGTACACGAAATAGAAGGCGACGAGATCCGGCCCCGCTGGTTCATCGCCATGCTGTTCGGCCTGGTCATCGCGGGGATCATGGCCACCTGGATCGGACTGTTCGCGTTTATGGGGGCCAACTCGGCTTTCGGGATTTTCCAGCGGGCGGTGGACCGCTGGGTCCCGGAAACCGACCTGGGGTCGTTCAACCTGCCCATTCTCTCCCGGGTGTCCCACATCTACACCGAGGACGGCAGCCTGCTGGCCGAGTTGCACGACGGGCGCAACTCGGAGCCGGTCCGCTACTCGGAGATGCCCCCCTCCCTGATCAACGCGGTGCTGGCGGCGGAAGACGGCGACTTTTTCGAACACGAAGGCATCGACTTCTCGGCCATCGTCAGCGCCATGCGCGACTACGTGACCGGGGCTTCGCAACGGGGGGGCTCCACCATCACCCAGCAGGTGGTGAAACGCAACATCGTCGGCGACGACCTGACCATCCAGCGCAAAATCGCCGAAGCCCTGTACGCCATTGAATTGGAGCGGGTGTACGGCAAGGAGCAAATCCTGGAGTTCTACCTGAACTCGGTGTATTTCGGCTGGTCGGCCTACGGGGTGTCCGCCGCCGCCCGGGAATACTTCGGCAAGAACGTGCGCGACCTGACCGTGGCCGAAGCGGCCACCCTGGTGGTCACCATCCGCAACCCCAGCCTCTACGATCCCCGCCGCCAACCGGAGCGCACCCGCGAACGGCGCGACGACGTCATCGACGCCATGGCCTCCTCCGGGTTCATAACCTACGAAGAGGCGGCCGACGCCAAAGACGATCCGTTCGCCATTACAGAAGCGGCGGCTTTCCAGAGCCGCGCCGACCATGTGGTAGCCGAAGTGCGGCGCCAGTTGCTGCACGACTCCGAATTCGACTTCCTGGGCGAAGACAACATTGAACGCAAACAGGCCATTTTCGGGTGCCCGGCCCACGATGCGGACTGCGAAGGCGGCGGGGGATTGGAAATCTTCGTAACCGTGGACCTGGAACTGCAGGAGGCGGCCAACGACATTCTCAGCTCCTGGTTGCCGGTGCCCGGGGCCGATTTCGACGACCCGCGGGGGGCTCCCACCGGGGCCATCGCCATGATTGAAAACAACACCGGGGCGGTGCTGGCCATGTCCTCCGGCCTGCCTTTCACCGCCGAACAGTTCGACCTGGTGGTGCAGGGCCGCCGCAACCCCGGGTCGGCTTTCAAACCGATCGCTCTGGCCGCCTACCTGGAGCAGGGCGGGAGCCTGCGCTCCTACTGGGACGCCCGCAGCCCCATCGAAATCGAGTGCGAGAACCCGTGCGGTCCCGACGGCTCCCGCATCTGGACGGTGCGCAACGCGGGGCGGGTGGACCCCCTGCTCAGCCTGCATCAGGCCACCGCCCGGTCGGTGAACGCGGTCTACGCCCAAGTGGCGGTGGAGACGGGGCCGGAGGCGATCGCGGACATGGCCCATCGCCTGGGCGTGCAATCGGAACTGGAACCCGTTTATTCGCTGGCTTTGGGAGCGGGGGCGGTCAGCCCGCTGGAAATGGCCTCCGCCTACAGCACCCTGGCCGCCAACGGGGTGCACGCCGCGCCCTATCTGATCTCCCGCATCACCACCTCCGACGGGCGGGTCATTTACGAACGGGAGGTGCGCACCACGCAGGCCGTCGACCCGGCCCTGGCCGCGGCCGTGCGCCGCCCCATGGAAGAAGTGGTGTGTTGCGGAACCGCCCAGCGGGCGCAGATCGAAGGCCTCCCCCAAGCGGGCAAAACCGGCACCCACCAAGCGTTCCGGGATGCATGGTTCGTGGGGTTCGTGCCCAACTTCACCACTGCGGTGTGGGTGGGTTTCCCCGACGAGCAGATCGCCTTGGAGGATGTGGTGATCAACGGGGAGGGGTACTCGCGGGTGTACGGGGGCACGGTGCCCGCCCCCATCTGGAAAGAGTTCATGGAAATCGTCATCCAACGCTATCCGGCCGGGCAGTTCCGCCCGGTGCAGGGCTCGGGCGCCTACAACACCCCCCTCCTCACCGAAGTCCCGGAGGCGACGGGCATGACCGCGCAGGAAGCGGAGGCGGCCCTGTTCGAGGCCCGGTTGATATCCGAGGTGCGGGAAAGGCCGGTGCGGGCCTTGCCGGCCGTCGCCCCGCCGGAGGCGGGGGAGGCGTCGGAGACGGGGGCGGAGGACGGGGAGGCGTCCGGGGAGGAAGCTCCCCCGGTGATAGAAGTGGGTCAGACGCTGTTCACCGAACCGGCCGCCGGGGAGATGATCCCCCAGGGTTCCACTGTGATCGTGCACGTGCGGGCCGCCCCCGGTTCCCTCGATGACTCCGGGGAGGACGCCGCAACGGAAGCGGAGGCCCCGACGGAAACCGGGGAGGGCGAAAACGCGGCCGCGGAAACCGGCGATGCGACGGCCGGGGAAAGCGGTTCCGATGTTTCCTCACCGCCGGAAGCGGACGAGGGCGCCGACGGCTCCGGGAGCGGGGATCCCGGCGACTCCGGGGATACAGGGAGCGACCCGCCGCAGGAAGAAGCCCCCGGCGACGACCAAAACGGCGCCGACGAAGACCCGCCGGAGGAAGAAACGGACACCGCCGAAGACCCGCCGGAGGAAGGGCCGGTCACCGACGACCCGCCGGACGAGGGGGAGGGCGCCGAAGACCCGCCGGAGGAAAGCGGGGGCGATGCGGCGGACGGCGCCGGCGAGGACCCGCTCGACCCCGTTGAAGATGAACCCGGCCAAACTTTTGACGCTACCTAGTCCGATCCGCTGACATCCAGCCCCCTCCCGCTCCGTTCCCCCTTCCCCCCCTGTTCGCTTGGCTCCGTTTTCTGCTATGCTTGCTCTAAAACAACAAAAATATCCTCTAAACCGCCTATATTTTCTAAAAAAATCCGAGAACGCGAAAAAAATATGACCAAAAGGGTTGTTATTTAACGATTTTTACATTATATTGGCAAATGTATGGGATACGCAGCGCCCGAAACCGCCCGTTACGGTAGCGATACCTCCGTCCACTCGGGCGTCCCGCATTTTTCGGGCGCTGCGCCCCGTCCCTCCGCCCGCTCCCGACGGCAAATCCGCCCCCGCCTCTGTCCGCATCCCACGCATGGCGGCCTGGAACCCGACCACCCCTACGTGCACCGCTACTGGAGCAAGGTCCTCGGCTCCCGGCCGATGGCGGAACTGTTGCGCCTGATCACCGCCGCCCAACGCGGCGAGCTCCTCCGGCAACCGGTCTTTTTGATAACGCTGGCCCGGGAAGGACTGGTGCATTTCGGCAACGGCGACCAATGCCGGGCCTCCCGGTGCCCGGCGGGCGAAGTCTGGGTGCGGTCGCAACTCCCTCCGCTGGGCGCGCAACAGATCTCCCGGCTGGCGTACGACTTGCGCCGCCGCCACACGTACGACTTGGCCTTGGCCCTGGACAGCCAGCGCGCCGGCCGCCCCCTCATTTCCGCATAGCCGGGCCCGACGGCGGCCGCCCGGTCTAACATCGGCTTTATGCCGTTGCCCGATCCGTCCGACATCATCCGCCGCGCCGCCGACTTGCTGAGCTCGGCCTCCCGCATCCTGGTGTTCACCGGGGCGGGGGCCTCCACCGAATCGGGCATCCCCGACTTCCGCGGCCCGAACGGGGTGTGGACCAGGGTGGACCCGGACGAGTTCACCATCAACCGCTACTTGGCCTCTTCCGAAACCCGGCGCCGCAGTTGGGCGATGTGGTCCCGGTCTCCCCTGCGCACCGCCCGACCCAACGCCTCCCACGCGGCGGTGGCCGCCTTGGCGGGACGCGGCCGTCTGGAAGGTTGCGTAACCCAGAACATCGACGGCCTACACCAGCGGGCGGGCCTGGCCGAGGAACTGTGCGTGGAGGTGCACGGCAACGTCCGGGAAACGGCCTGCATGAGTTGCGGCTCCCGCCGGCCGTCGGCGGAGGTGTTCGGATGGGTGGAATCCGGGGTGGAGGACCCGCACTGCCCCTATTGCGGGGGAATCCTGAAACTGACCGTCATTTCGTTCGGAGAGATGATGCCCGTCGCCGCCATGCAACGCGCCCGGTTGATGGCCGACAACGCCGACGCGGTGCTGGCGGTGGGCACCACCCTGTCGGTTTGGCCCGCGGCGGAAATACCGCTGTCCGCCGCCCGGCGGGGAGTCCCGTTCGTCATCGTAAACATGGGTCCCACCGACTTCGACGAGGCCGCCCATCTGAAAATCGAGCATCCGGCGGGGGAAATAATGTCCCGGCTGGCGGAACTGCTGTAGGAAATTCCAGAAATGTCCGCGCCGCCGCCCGGCCTCCGCTACTATCATCGTCAGTGATACGCTGTAGATCCCATGGCCGGGGGCTTATCCCCCTGTCTCATACTTAACCGACTATGTTCCAAAAACTGAAGCAGAAAATCGCCGAGCGGGAGCAGGCCCAGTCCTTCACTTCCATCTACGACAAGAAGATGGCCTCCTCCGCCGCGGCCGCCGAGCCGCGCACCATCAAGGTGGAGCACATCACCCCGGAGCGGGAGCGGCTGGTGCGGCGCCTCGCCTCCGACGGCGCCCGCCACAATTCGGTGTTGCTCATCCCGGAACCCAACAACCCGGACATCCCCAACGCGGTGCGGGTCTTCATCGAGACCAAGCACATCGGATACCTGCCGTCGGAGCGGGAGTGGACCCCCACCGAGGCCGAGGCCGAAATAATCGGCGACGATGACGGCCCCTGGGAAATCGTCCTGCACGAGAAGAAATAGGCACCCGGGTCCTTCCCGTTACGGCTAAACCGGAATACGGGTAGCCTGCGCCTATGACGGTTTCCGTTTCCCGCCTTTCCTACCCGGAACTGGTGGCGGCCGCCCGGCGGGAGGTCCGGGAAATCACCCCCGAGCAGTTGGCCGAGCGCGACCCGTCCCATGCGGCCTTGGTGGACGTGCGGGAGGGCGGCGAATTGGCGCAGGGGGCTATCCCCTCCGCAGTCCATATCCCCAGGGGTGTCCTGGAGGGGATTATTTCCTCCACCGGCTGGGACCGCGACCAGCCGATCGTGCTCTACTGTTCGGCGGGCGGACGCTCCGCCTTGGCCGCGGCCGCCTTGCAGCGGATGGGCTACACCCGGGTGTCTTCCCTGGCGGGCGGGTCCGACGAATGGCGGGCGCGGGGGCTCCCCTGGGAGGTCCCGGCCTCCGCCGGGGCCCCGGAGTCGGGACGCTACGCCCGTCATCTGGCCCTGCCCGAAGTCGGGCCGGAAGGGCAGAAGCGACTGGGACGGGCCCGGGTGCTACTGGTCGGAGCGGGGGGATTGGGGTCACCGGCCGCCCTTTATTTGGCCGCGGCCGGGGTGGGTACCATCGGGCTGGCGGACCACGACCGGGTGGATGTCGCCAACCTGCAACGGCAGGTTCTTCACACCACGGCCGGGGTGGGGGTGAAGAAAACGGATTCGGCCCGGATGACGCTGGGCGCCCTCAACCCGGAGATAACCGTCCGCGCCCACGACGTCCGGTTGGAGGCATCCAACGTTATGGAAATTTTGGACGGATACGAGTTGGCGGTCGACGGGGCCGACAATTTCCCCACCCGTTACCTGCTCAACGACGCCTCGGTGCGTTCGGGAACGCCGGTGGTGCACGGTTCGGTGCACCGGTTCGAAGGCCAGGTGAGCCTGTTCCATCCCCGCTCCGGTCCTTGTTACCGGTGCCTGTTCCCGCTCCCCCCGCCCCCGGAGCTGGCCCCCGACTGCGCGCAAGCGGGGGTGCTGGGGGCCCTGCCGGGGGTGATCGGCTCCCTGCAGGCGGTGGAAGCCCTCAAATGGTTGCTGGCGGCCGGGGATCCGCTGATAGGCAGGTTGCTCACCTACGACGGCCTAGCCGGAGAGTTCCGCACCCTGTCGTTCAACCGCAACCCCCGTTGCCCGACCTGCTCCGACCCGGACCGCCCCCCGCCCCTGACGGACTACGACCAAACCTGCGCCCCCGCCCCCTGAACCCCCGGCGGGCGGGTTCTGTCACACCCTCCCGTTACCCTAAACCCTGTGAAACGAGCTGTCGTCAAACGGGACGGCAAGGCCAACCGGGAAAGGATGGTTTCTATGAACTACAACGCGGTAATTGAACCGACAACGCCCGACGGATGGTGTGGATGGGTGGAGGGCCTGCCCGTGTTCGGCGAAGGCGCCACTCCCCAAGACTGCCGCGACGACCTGGAATCCGCGGCCGCCGTCTGCGTGGACAGAATGGCGGAACTAGGCGAAGCGATACCTGCGCCGCGCCCCTTCACCGGAGCTCCACCGCCCAAGGGACGCGTACTAAGGCAAGCCATCAGAGTCAACCACCCCGGAAATTACCGGATGATATGGGCAATTTCGAGAGCCCGGCCCACCCCGATACCGTATCTTACGCTTGGGAGTCGCTATCCCCTCGCTTGGCGAGCCTGATACCCGAGGGCTACCTCCTACTCCCAGGCGGGCGCATCGTACGGACGAACCCGGACCTCCCCGATGTTCTGGAGTTACCCACCGAGCGAGGAGGAAAGGTGCGCATCCCCGCTCCCCTAGACCCAGAGATATAAAAGAGGCTAACCTAACAAACATGACATCCGCCAACATGCTCATCATCATCGGATCCATCCTGATCCCTTTGCTGGGATTCGGTGGAGCGGCCTTCCTGTTCCTCCTCGGCCGCATGGACAGAGTGGAATCAGATATCCGCGCCATGCACAACCGGGTAGCCCGCCTCGAAGGCTACATAGCCCGGGTGGTCGGCCCGACATAACCAACCCTGCGGAACCCCCATCCATCCCGCCTATCTCAATTAGAAGAGTATCATGCTGACTAGGGTTGCCAACTCGCTTGCCATCCATTACTAATTCTTCTGGGATTGGTACCATCGGCGTTCGCTACCCAGATGCTATTGCTACTCCTACCCTGTCCTACCGTATAGGTAATAAGATCACCGTTAGGTGACACATCATATGGTCCACCAAGACTTAAACGACGAGGACGAGCATACTCTCCATCAACGCCGACCACCCATAGCCCCTCATTCACATCTCCAATATCAGTATCATAAATAATATATTTACTATCCGCCAACCATTCGAAGTTATCCCAAAAAATATCAGGTGCTAATAGACGTGGATTGGAACCATCCGCACCAGCTACCCATAACTCTATTATTTCACCTTCCAAATTTAGTTGATAAGCTATATATTTACCATCCGGAGACATTTTTGGATGATCAAGAGAACCAATATTATGTGTTAATCGACGCGGATTAGAACCATCAATATCAACCAAACCGATCTCATATCTACCGTACTCATATTCTTCATCATCAACCCAAACTCTATAAGTTATAGATTGACCATCGGGCGACCAACGTGGAAACAAACCCACATCGGTTATCTGTTCTGGTTCTGATCCGCCAATATCTAAAGTCCAAATACCCTGTTCCGAACTATCATCAAATATGTAATAAGCTAGTTTGCTACCATCGGGCGAGAATTCTCCTAGCCCACCCTTATTGGTTAGTTTATAAGTATTGGAACCATCCGCATTGGTCAACCAAACCTCAAAGCCGTCATCAGCTAGAGTTTGGTAGGCTAAGAATTCAGCACTTGTAGACCACATAGAACGAGTTAAAAACCGATCTGCAGACAAACGAGCACTAGCGGAAACATCTGTCTTTGCTATCCATAATTCAGATCTACCATCATATATAGGACCTCCATCAATCTCAACAGTATATACAATATATTGGCTATCCGGAGACCATTGCGGGTGATAAATATAATCAGAATCGCGCGCCAAACGATGAAAAACGCGGCCATCTAAGCTAGCAATCCAACGCTCAGATCTACCATTAACATACACACTATATGATATATACTTACTATCAGGAGACCACACTGGATACGACCCTTCACCAAAATATAGAGGATTAGAACCGTCTATTCCTACTATATACAAGAAAGATTTTTCTTGCGTATTATCGTAACTAGAATAGACAATATGTTGACCGTTAGGGGACCAGATAAAATCTTCAATTGAATTGTTTGGGTATTTAGTAATCTGCAACTTGTTAGAACCATCGGAGTTGGCGATTGTGATGCCGTCTTCGCAAAATTCTGGGGAGGACAAATATGGCTCGTAACACCAAGTGGCGGAGTAGGCGAGGCGGTTTGGGGTATTGCGGATGTGCTTAACACCACCCTCGCCGCGGGCCGTGGTGTGGGCCAACAGGCGGGTTAGGAACAACGCCATCTGACCGCCGGTTACCGGGTCGGTCGGCGAGAAAGTGGAAACTGTAGTTCCAGTGGTTACGCCCAACTCGTAGATTACCCGTATGGCCTGCCGGGCCTGGGACGACAAACCTTCGATGTCGGTGAAGACCGTATCGTCCGGTACCACATCGCTCACCGGCCTACCCCCCGGACCGGTCGCGGCCATGGCCAGCAACCTGGTGAAGAACACCGCCATCTGCTGACGGGTAACCACTCCCCCCGGATCGAAAATGTGAGCGGTCTTGCCCTGGGTAATACCCAACTCCGCCAGTTGGTTGATCGATCGCCAGGTTCCGGTAGCCAAGCCGTCAATGTCCTGGAAACCCTGATCCTTCGGTTCGGGTAGATTTACCCCGGCCGCCCGCGCCGCGTTTATCATCGCATGAGCCATCGCCCATCTCCGGACCGGCACGCCTACCGTGAAGGCCGCCACTGCGCTTCCGGTAGCAATTTCCAAAGATCCCAGGCAACCAGTGGCGTGCGGGACCGAAGTGTTGGTCTGCCCGCCGGGACAGGTTTGTAAAACCGCCAAATAATCGGGGTGCCCGTCTATCGCCCCGGCCGGAAGCACCGGGGATGCCAGCAACAGGCACACCACCAGCAGGGCGATTGCCGTCTTTCGCCTGGTTGTCGGAGCCATCTTTAGTTGATGCGCAACTCGGGGTGGGTTCTTATTTTGGGTTTTTTGGCTATTAGTTTCCGGGCTAAATCCTGGAAAGAGCGGGCGGCTTCGCCGTCGGGGGCGATTATCGTTACCGGGTCGCCCCGGTCGGCTCCCTGGCGCATTTCCAGGGTGATGGGGATCCGGGCCAGCAACTCGATGTCGATGAGGGAAGCCAGCTCCGCCCCGCCTCCTTCTCCGAAAATGGGGTATTGCTTGCCGTCGTCGCCGGTGAACCAGCTCATATTTTCCACCACCCCGACCACTTTCTGATCCACCCGGTCGGCCATGCGCGCCGCCCGGGACGCCACCCGGACCGCAGCCGGTTGCGGAGTGGTTACCAACAGCATCTGCGCCCGGGGAACGAACTGCGAAATGGAGATGGCGATGTCCCCCGTCCCCGGCGGCATGTCGATCAGCAGAAAATCCGGGTCGTCCCAGAACACGTCGGTCAAAAACTGCTCCAGGGCCTTATGCAACATCGGCCCCCGCCACACCACCGCCTGATCATCCGGCACGAAATAGTCGATGGAAATCACCGAAACCCCATACGCCCGCAACGGAATAATAGAGTCGGAGATCACCGCCGGGGACCCCTCCGCCCCCAGCATGCGGGGAATGGAATACCCCCACACGTCGGCGTCGAGCACCCCCGTCGAATGACCCAAACCGGCCAGGGCGACCGCCAGGTTGGCGGTCACCGACGACTTGCCCACCCCGCCTTTGCCGGACGAAACCGCCACCACGTAGGTGGCCGAACCGGGACCGCCCACCTGCCGTTTCTCCCCCCGCACCCCGGCCATCAACTTCTCCCGCTGGTCGTCGGACATCAGGTTCATGTCAATCGAAACTCCGCCCGCCCCCGTCACCGACTCGGCGGCGGCCCGCACCCGCCCCGCCAACTCTTCGGCGGGCACGCCGGGAACCGGAACCAACATTTCCACCACCGCCCCCCGCCGTTTGGGAATCACCGCATGCACGTAGCCCAACTTCCCCACCGGACGTTGCAAAAGCGGATCCCGCACCGCCTCCACCGCCTCCGTCAGGGCCGTGGCGTCAGATTTGCCCATCACCGCCGCCTTTTAGATTCTGAAACTCCTCCAACCACCTCTTTAAATACGGCTCCATAGCCGCCTCCGCCATCTCCCGGGGCGCCAGCACCGGGGAACCCAACAGAAACGAGGCGTAAGTTTTGCCCTGCGGGTCCATTCGCAACGACCGCGCCCCTCCGCCCCCCAAACTCTTATGCAATAGAAAGTTCAACGCCCGCAGGTTGGGAAACTCGAACCTTTCCACTTTGCCATCCGACAGCCAGGCGAACTGCAACTTCACCGCATCCGGCGTCAACTCCCGCTTCATCCACTCGTAAATCTCGGGCGAGCGGGCGATCAACCCCACATTGGCGATATCCCCTTTGTCGCCGGAACGGGCCAGACACAGCCTGCTCAGGGATATTTCCGCCAGCCCGTCTCCCCGGACGGAATCACCGTCCTCATCGTCCCAATCGTCATCCTCCCAGTCGTCGTCTTGCACATCAAACACCGTGGAACGCGGCTTCATCGCCAGATCGGAGAATTCCGAAATCCTGTTCCAACTTCCCTCGTAGGCGGCGCTCAGGGAAATAACGGGCCGCGGCTCAAAATCGGGAACGGGGGGAACGGCGCAGTCCACCATCCTCGTCTCGCCGCCCACTGTCACCTCGGCCGACACCTCCTCCCGGCTTACCAGGCACGGCCAAAAAGAAATAACTTCCATGGGGCGGGGACGGGCCGGGTCCAACAGGGTGATGCCGGGCACGCTGCCCAACACCAACGGCGCTATTCGGGACGAAAACCGTTCCCGGATTTTGTCCGGGTCGGGATCGCGCACCGACACTTGCAACATAATCTCGTGCGGCACGGGACTCCCCTCCAACATGGGAACGCATCCGTCCCGGCCCAGCAACGCGTCGCAAGTTTCGGCGTATAAATCTTCGCCGCCCGCCGCCTCCCAAAACATTTTCCGCACCTGCCCCGCCTTCCACGCCGCGTCCGGACCGGCAATTAAAAATCTTCCCGTCGCCCGGAACCCGTCCCGATAGCTGACCGATGCTTTCAAACGCTTCGGGGCCGGCTCCCCCCGCACTCCCGTCACTTCCACCCGGTCCGGGCCCGTCTCCTCCAGCGTCAAAGAATCAAAACGGACGGTCACATCCGGGGTGGGATAGGCGGGGGAGCCGATCTCGTACAGTATCTGCTCGGCGACGGTGTCCGTCGACACCAACCCTCCGGTGCGCGGGTGCTTGGTTATGGTGAAACTTCCGTCCTCCCGGGCCCGCGCGATCGGGAAACCCATATTTTTCCAGGAAGGGACTTTGTCCCAGTCGGTGAAATTCCCCCCGGCGGCCTGCAAGCCGCATTCCAGGATGTGGCCGGCCGCCATCCCCGCCGCCATCCTGTCCAGGTCCCCGGGCGACCAGCCGAACTCATGCATCATGGGGGCCAAGGCAAGGGCCGCATCCGCCGTCCGCCCGGTTATCACCACATTGGCGCCCATCTCCAAAGCGACCGCTATCGGGCGCGCCCCCAGATAAACGTTGGCCGACAGCACCCGCTCCCGAACGGAAGCGAAGTCTTCGCCCGTGTCCATATTTTCCAGCCGCTCCCCCGCCGCCGCAATCTCGTCCAAGCGGGGTTCTATGTCATCGCCGGCCACCACCCCCACCCGCACCCGGTCGGCCAAGCCCAACTCGGCCGCCAGTTTCTCCACCGCCTCCGCCGCCCCCCGCGGGTTCACCCCGCCCGCGTTGGAGATCACCGCCGCCCCCCGTCTGACGATCTCGGACAGCGAACCCCGCAACTGGGCGATAAAGTCCCCGGCGTAGCCCCGTTGCGGATCGCGGGCGCGTTGCTTGTTGAGGACCGCCATGGTCGACTCGGCCAGAAAGTCCGTCACCAGATAGTCCACCGGCCCGCCCCGCACCTGCCGGTGCAGAGCCGTCGGGTGATCACCCCAAAACCCGCCGCAGTTGGCGATCGTGATTTCTTTCACACGCCGATGATACCGATTGCGCGCCCCCTTATACCAAACCGGTCGCCCAACCGGACGGCGCCCCCGCCGCTTAAACGCCCCGCCTCCCAAGTAGAATGGGGAACGAGCAACCGACCGCCGACCGCCGGAGAAACGAGAACCGCGATGAACGCCCCGCATGACCCGTTCGGCGCCGCCCGGGAAACAGACTCCCCCCTCGGCCGCCGGATCATCCACCGCTTGGACGCCCTGCGCGACCACGGGGACGTCGACGCCCTGCCTTATTCCATCAAGGTGCTGTTGGAATCCGCCCTGCGCAACTGCGATGGACGGGCGGTCAACGAAGAAGACGTCTTGGCCCTCGCCTCCTACGACGCGGCCAAGGTGGCCCCCATCGAAATCCCGTTCGCGCCGGGGCGGGTGGTGCTGCAGGACTTCACCGGGGTGCCGGCGGTGGTGGACCTGGCGGCTATGCGGGACGCCATCGTCCGCATGACCGGGGACCCGGGGGCCGCCCGCCGGGTCAACCCGCTGGTCCCCTGCGACCTGGTGATCGACCATTCGGTGCAAGTGGACGCATTCAACGCCGCCGACGCCCTGGTCGTCAACTCCCGCAAAGAGTTCGAACGCAACCGGGAACGCTACGAGTTCCTGAAATGGGGGCAGTCGGCCTTCGACAACTTCCGGGTGGTGCCCCCCGCCACCGGCATCGTCCATCAGGTCAACCTGGAATACCTGGCGAAAGTGGTGTGGGACAACGGGACGGCGCTGTATCCGGATTCGCTGGTCGGCTTGGACTCACACACCACCATGGTCAACGGGCTGGGGGTGCTGGGCTGGGGGGTGGGCGGCATCGAAGCCGAAGCGGTCATGGTGGGCCGTCCCGTCTACATGCTGTTGCCGGAAGTGGTGGGGGTGAAACTTTCCGGGCGGTTGCCGGAGGGGTCCACCGCCACCGACCTGGTGTTGCGCATCACCGAACTGTTGCGGGAGGCGGGGGTGGTGGGCAAGTTCGTGGAGTTCCACGGGCCGGGCCTGGATTCCATGCCGGTGGCCAACCGGGCCACCATCGCCAACATGGCCCCCGAATACGGGGCCACCTGCGGGTTCTTTCCCATCGACGACCACACCCTGTCCTACCTGCGGCTCACCGGCCGCCCCCCGGAGCTTTTGGAAACCGTCCGCTTATACGCGCAACTGCAGGGGCTGTGGAGGGAGGACGGCCGGGAAATCGTTTACTCCTCCCGACTGGAACTGGACATGAGCGGGGTGGAACCGTCGCTGGCCGGGCCCCGCCGCCCCCAGGACCGCATCCCCCTGTCCGCCATGAAAAAGCAGTGGGTTGCCGACCTGCGCGACGCGTTCGCCGGACACGGCTCCCCGGAGGGGGCGCCCGGCGTGGAAGCGGATGGCCGCACTTTCGACTTGGCGGACGGGGCGGTGGTGATCGCCGCCATCACCAGCTGCACCAACACTTCCAACCCGGAGGTGATGGTGGGGGCGGGGCTTCTGGCCCGCAAAGCCCGGCGGCTGGGGCTGTCCCGCCGGCCGTGGGTGAAAACCTCGCTCGCTCCCGGCTCCAAAGTGGTCACCGACTATCTGGAGCGGGCGGGGCTGACCGGCGACTTGGAGGCCCTCGGTTTCCACACCGTCGGCTACGGGTGCACCACCTGCATCGGCAACTCCGGCCCCCTGCCGCCCCCCATCGCCGCCGCCATTTCCGACAACGACTTGGTGGCGGCTTCGGTGCTGTCCGGCAACCGCAACTTCGAGGGACGGATCAGCCCCTTGGTGCGGGCCAACTATCTGGCCTCCCCGCCGCTGGTGGTGGCCTACGCCATAGCGGGCACGGTGAACATCGACCTGACCCGGGACCCCTTGGGGCGGGACGGCGCCGGTGCCGGCGTTTACCTGCGGGATCTGTGGCCCTCCCCCGATGAAATAGCGGAAATCATCGCCGAATGCATTTCACCCGACCAGTTCCGCCGGCGCTACGGGAAGGTTTTCGAAGGCCCTCCCGAATGGCGGGAGATCACCACCGACGCCTCCGACCTTTACCAGTGGAACCCGTCCAGCTCCTACATCCAGGAGCCGCCGTTCTTCGCCGACCTGACCGCCGAAGCGGATGTCATCTGCCCCATCGCCGGGGCGCGGGCCCTGGTCTACCTGGGCGATTCGGTGACCACCGACCATATTTCACCGGCGGCGTCCATCGCCCCCGACTCCCCGGCCGGCCAATACCTGCAGGAAGCGGGGGTTCCGGTTTTGATGTTCAACAGTTACGGGGCCCGGCGGGGGAACGACCGGGTGATGACCCGGGGGACTTTCGCCAACATCCGGGTGCGCAACCGGCTGGCCCCCGGAACCGAAGGCGGGTGGACCACCGACTTCACCGACGGGCGGGTGAAAACCATCTACGAAGCCTCCTGCAACTACCGGGCGGCGGGCGTTCCCACCATCGTGCTGGCCGGCTACGACTACGGAATGGGGTCCAGCCGGGACTGGGCCGCCAAAGGAACCTACCTGCTGGGGGTGCGGGCGGTGCTGGCCGGGTCTTACGAACGCATTCACCGTTCCAACCTGATCGGGATGGGAGTGGCCCCGCTGGAATTCGAACCGGGGCAGACCGCCGACGGCCTGGGCCTGGACGGTTCCGAAACTTTCGATATCGACTTGGACGATGATCTGCAACCCCGGCAACTGGCAACCGTCACCGCCCGCCGGGCGGAGGGCGATCCCATCCGTTTTTCGGCCCGGGTGCGCATCGACACCCCGGTGGAGATCGACTACTACCGCAACGGCGGAATCCTGCACACCGTCCTCAAAGAAATGGCCGGCCGCTAGTTGCCAGCAGGCGCCCGCCCGGGGATGTTCTTGATTTCTCTTACGTTCCCCCGCGCAGATACGACTTTCGCGACCTAGATTTACTTTTCGCGTTCTCTAAAAATTTTTCAAAAACCGGGGGCCCGCCCGCCCCCCGCCCTCACGCCCACAGTTTAAGGGACTTCGCGGAGAAAAACTAGGGGGACGATTTTCGGCGGCCGCTACGCCGATCACGACGGTTTGCGCCGGGACGATCCTTGGCAGACGCACACGTCGCAACCCTCCCAAACGTCGCCGCCCCCAGCGGGCTTCCCCAACCCTGAAACCGCTCAACCCGACACACACGACACAAACCCCCAAACGACGCCCTACCCGAAGACGGGAAAACATCCAGCACCGCCCCAAACCCAAAAACGAGAACCTTTTGACATCCTCCCCCAAACCTACCTTGCGTAAGCACAACTTTCGCGACCTAGATTCACTTTTCGCGACCTCCCAAAAAAATTTCAAAACCGGGGGACCCGCCCGCCCCCCGCCCTCCCGCCCACAGATTAAGGCATCTCACAAAGAAAAACCAGGGGGGCGTTTTCGACGGTTGTGGCACCGATCGCAACGGTTGCGCTGGAGACGTTCCCCGTATACTCAAACAAGACGATCCTCACAAACGCACCCCACCGCAACTCTCCCAAACATTGCCGCCCCCAGCGGGCTTCCCCAACCCTGAAACCATTCAACCCGACACACACAACACAAACCCCCAAACGATGCCCTACCCGAACAGACGGGAAAACATCCACCGCCACCAAACCCAAAACGAAACCCCCGCGACACCCACCCCAACCACCCACACAAATACGACCTTCGCGACCTAGATTCACTTTTCGCGACCTCCCAAAAAAATTTCAAAACCGGGGACCCGCCCGCCCCCCGCCCTCCCGCCCACAGATTAAGGCATCTCACAAAGAAAAAACAGGGGGATGATTTCGGAGCGGTTGTTGCGCCGGTCACGACAGTTGCGCCGGGATGCTCCTCGTATACCCAGGCGGGGCAATCATCACAAACGAACCCGCCGCAACTCTCCCAAACGTCGCCGCCCCCTGCGGGCTTCGTCGACCCTGAAACCGTTCAACCCGACGCACACATCGCCAGCCCCCGAAGGGTTGCCCTATATTCGAAAAACTACGCGAACCCCGTTTGCCCGAACGAACAGGGAAATATCCAGCGCCGTCCCAACCCGAAACGAGACCCCTGCGGTCCCCTCCCCAAACCTACCTTGCGTAAGCACGACTTTCGCGACCTAGATTCACTTTTCGCGACCTCCCAAAAAAATTTCAAAACCGGGGACCCGCCCGCCCCCCGCCCTCCCGCCCACAGCTTAAGGCATCTCACAAAGAAAAACCAGGGGGTTGTTTTTCGGCGGCTGTGGTGCCGGTCACGACGGTTGCGCCGGTCGAGGCTCCTCTTATACTCAACGAGACGACCATCACAGACGCACACGCCGCAACTCTCCCAAAACGTTGCCGCCGCCAGCGGGCTTCCTCAACCCTGAAAACGTCCAACCCGGCGCACACGCCGCCCGCACCCAAAGGGGTTGCCCCCCTATATTCGAAAACTATGCGAAGCCCGTTGCCCGAACAGATAGGGAAATATCCAGCGCCGTCCCAAAAACCCGAAACGAGGCCCTTTGGATTCCTCCACCAAACCCTCCCCCGCGTAGATACGACTTTCGCGACCTAGATTCACTTTTCGCGTTCTCCCAAAAAATTTTTCAAAACCGGGGACCCGCCCGCCCCCCGCCCTCCCGCCCACAGCTTAAGGCATTTCAAAAAGAAAAACTAGGGGGTTGTTTTTGACGGGTGTCGCGGGCGTTGCGGGTGTGGTGGTTGGCGCGGAGGATTGCGCCGGGGGCGGTCTTGGTCGTTAATTGGGGACCAAAAAGTTAATCGGTCGGCCATTCGTTTAGTTGGATCACCGAGAACATCGCCCCCTGCGGGTCTTGGATAACCGTGATGTCCCCGGCGGGGGTGGGGGCGGGGCCCATAATTACCTTGCCGCCCAACCCGGTGGCCCGGTCGCCGGACTCTTGGGCGTCGGCCGTACCGAAGTAGGGGAACCAGCAGGTGGGGGCTTCGGGGAAGGGCGGGGCCATCAAACCGCCCACCATGGCCTCCCCCGCCATCCACAACTTGTAGACGACGTCTTTCATGTCCGGGGCGGGAACCGCTTTCAAACCGAAAACCTTGTTGTAGAAGTCGGCCGCCCGTTCCAAATCGGGTGCGATCAGCTCCGCCCAAGTGTGGGCCCCCGGCTCGTTCACCACTTGCGCCCCCTGGTGGTTTTTCGGCTCCCACATTATGAAAGAAGCCCCTTGGTCGTCGGCCATGTAAGCCATCTCCCCGGCCCCGAAAGCGTCCATCGGACCCATGTAGGTGGTCGCTCCCGCCTCCTCGGCGGCGGCGTGCGCCCGCTCCGCCGAGTCGGTGAACAGATAAGTGGTCCAGGAGACGGGCATCATGTCCCCCATCTCCGGGACTATCTGATACAAGCCGGCCGCTTTGCGACCGTCCAACATCCCGTAAAAGTACCGCATGCCGCCCTCCGGGCCGGGGGCCTGCTCCCAGGTCCAGCCGAACAGGCCGGAGTAAAACTCCCGGGCGGCCTCCCCGTCGCGGGCGGCCATTTCCACCCAGGCCGGAGTTCCCGCCGGATGACGATCGCGATTGGGCATTGTTTTCTCTCTTTCTGTCGGGGGTTCTGGTCGGGGGTTCTGGTCGGAGTATCAAGCAGGCGGGGGCTGCCCCGTCTGCAGAATGGAAAACACTCCGCCTTGCGGATCTTGCAGGACGGTGAGGTCGCCGCCGGGGGTGGGGAAAGTCTCCCGCATAACCCGTCCGCCCAACTGGACGGTCTTTTGCGAAGCGGCGGCGCTGTCGGCGATCCCGAAGTAAACCGTCCAGCAGTTGGGAATGTCCGGCGCGGGCGGCTCCATCAGGCCGGCGACCGCTTCGCCGTCCCGCATCCACAACTTGTAGACCGGCCCGTCGCCGGAGGGGGCGTCCCCCGTCTCCCAGCCGAACACCGCCCCGTAGAAACGCTCCGCCCGCTCCAGGTCGGGAACGATCAACTCCCCCCAACGGTAGGCACCCGGTTCCATCACCACCTCCATTCCCCGGTGGGCGCGCGGCTCCCACAAGCCGAAGGCCGCCCCCTGGTCGTCGAGCATAAACGCCATTCGCCCCGAATCCGTAATGTCGGTGGGGGGCATCAGCGCGGAGCCCCCGGCCGCCTCGGCCGCGGCGTGCGACCCGTCCGCCGAGTCGGTTATGAAATACGTGTTCCACGCGGTGGGAACATCCCCCATCTCCGGGGTGATCTGCGACAGCCCCGCTACCAGACGCCCGTCCAGCGAACTCATGGAATACATCACGCCCCCGTCCGGGCCGGGCACGTCCCGCCACTCCCATCCGAAGAGGCCTGCGTAAAACTCTTTGGCTCCCCCGGCGTCGGCGGCGGCCAGATCCACCCATCCCGGACCCCCCGCGGGGTTGCTGTCGCGCGTCGGCATCGCTTGTTTTCCTTTCTTCCGGCGGTCGGTTGACATCCGACTATCCCGATGGTAGTCCGTCGCCGACTTTATGTCGCATCCGCAGGGTAATCTTCGGGTCAAATGACCGACTCCGACCCGCCGCCCGCCTTGGAGAAGCCGCCGCCCGCGGACCAGGCGGGGGGCGAACCGGGTTGGCGGAGCCGGACGGCGGTGGTTGCGGTCCTGGCGGCGGCGTTGCTGACTTCGGCGCTCTTCATCACCCGGGAACGGGAGGAACCGGTCGCGGGAGGCGGGGGCGCCGTCCCGGAGGGGTTTGACGTTTCCCGGTTTCCCCGGGGGATGCTGTACGGGGAACCCGCCCCCGATTTTTCCTTCCCCCTGTTCGACGGTACGCGTTTCGACCTGCTCCGGCACTTCGCCGAGGACGGACGGCCGCTGGTTTTGAACATCTGGGCCAGTTGGTGCGGGCCGTGCCGCAACGAAATACCCGCCCTCTCCCGGGTGGCGGACGACAACCCGCAGGCGGCTTTCGCGGGGGTGGCGGCCAACGACCGCTTCTCGGACGCGCAACGGTTCGCCTCCGAAATCGGCGCCTCCTATCCGATGGGCATCGCCGACGAGCGGCCGGTGGCGGAGGTTTTTCCGTTCGTGGGACTGCCCACCACCTACCTGATCGACGCGCGGGGAACGGTGGTGCGCCAGATTCAGGGGGAGGTGACCGCCGCCGTCCTGCAGGCTTTCATCGACTACGACTTCTGAGGGGCGGCCCCTACCCGGTTTGCCCCGCCCCCGCCGACCAGGACGGGGGGCGTTTTTCCTGAAAAGCCCGCACGCCCTCCCCGGCTTCTTCGCTCATCGTCACCGCGGTCAGCCCGGTTTGCAGATAGTCCAAAGCCCGGTCCAGTCCCATATCCTGGATGAGGTAGAAAGCGTCCCGGCCCAGTTGCATGGCCGCGGCCGGGGCGCGGGCCAGAACCTCCGCGTACTCGTCCACCAGGGCGTCCAACCCGGCCAGGTCGGCCGCCGTCCTGGTCACCACCCCCAGCTCCACTCCCTCGGCGGCGTCGAAAATGCGGCCGGTCATGAACAGTTCCAAGGCTTGACGGGCGGGCATCAGCCGCTGCAGCACGGCCGAAATCTGCATGGGCCACAGACCGACCTTGATTTCGGTGGTTCCCAGTTTGGCGTCCGCCGCCGCCAGCACGATGTCGCAGGCGGCCGCCAAACCGAACCCGCCCGCCAAGGCGTGCCCGTTGACGCGGGCGATGATCGGCTTGCCGCCGCGGCGCATGGCCCGGAACACGTCGGAGATCAGCCCCCGCATCCGGTGCCGTCCCACCGGGTCGTCGAAGAACCCGCCGCTCAGGTCGCCCCCGGCGGAGAAGGCCCGCTCCCCCGCTCCGGTGACGACGATCACCCGCACCTCCGGGTCGGCGGCCGCCGCCCGCAAACCCCGGAGCAGGCCCTCCAGCGCCTCCCCGGACAGGGGGTTGCGCCGCTCCGGGTCGTTGATGGTCAGGGTGGCCCGGGGGCCGGAAACCCAGTAGTCCGACGTCAACCCGGCCCCTCCCCGGAAACGTAACGGTCGATCTCCCCCCGCAGGGCCTCCCGGCGGGCGGCGGGCAGGAAAGAAGCCTCCGCCGAGTTGCGGGCCAGCTGCGTCAAGTCCTCCCGGGTCAGGTTCAGGGCCCGGGCGATGGCCAGATAGTTGTCCGCCACGTATCCCCCGAAGTAGGCCGGGTCGTCCGAGTTGACGGTTACCAGCGCCCCGGCGTCCATCAGGCGTTTCAGGTTGTGGTCGGCCAAGTCGGGAAACACCTGCAACCGCTGGTTGGACAGGGGGCACATGGTCAGCGGGATGCGCTCCGCGGCCAGCCGTTCCACCAGCCGCGGGTCGTCCTCGGCCCGCACCCCGTGATCCACCCGCTCCACGCCCAGCACGTCCAGGGCCGCCCAAATGTATTCGGCGGGGCCCTCCTCCCCGGCGTGGGCCACCGGCCGCAAACCGGCCGCTACCGCCTCCCGGTAGGCGGGGGCGAACGGCTCCGGGGGATGGCCCCGCTCCCCGGAATCCAAGCCCACCCCCAAAATGTATTGCAGATAGGGACGTGCCTCCCGCATAGTTTCCAGCGCCGACTCCGGGGACAGGTGCCGCAGGAAGCACATTATGAGATCGGAGGTGATGCGGGGTTCCGCCTCCTCCTGCGCCCGGCGGAACCCGCCTATTACCGCACCCATGTCCACTCCCCGTTCGGTGTGGGTCTGCGGGTCGAAGAAAATCTCGGCGTGCCGCACGTTGTCCTCCGCCGCCCGGCGCAGGTAGGCGGCCATCAGCTGGTAGAAGTCCCGTTCGGTTTGCAACACGGCCGCCGCCCGGTAGTAGATGTCCAGAAACGACTGC
This sequence comes from Candidatus Spongiisociaceae bacterium, assembly GCA_965243835.1. GTDB lineage: Bacteria > Actinomycetota > Acidimicrobiia > Spongiisociales > Spongiisociaceae. Next base: position 945,292 of record OZ251578.1, on the reverse strand, counting down.
AGGTTCTCAAACCGGTAGGCCCGCTTCGCTTCCTCCACCGACCCGAACCCGACGTCCGTCCCGTTGCGCGCCGCCATCTCCAACATCATCTCCGGCTCCAGCGAACCCTCGATGTGGATGTGCATCTCCACCTTCGGCAACCCCCTAATGAACTTTTCCATAGCGGCCCTCCTCCGCCGTCGCGCGGCGCCGGTCCCCCGGCGTCATCCCCATGTTAAAGGAAGCGAGGGCGCCCATGGGACGCCCTCGCCTGTTTCACGCAACCAACAAGTAGGTCAGTTTAGCCAACCGCTCACCACTTCTTGGGCGAAGAAGATCACGCAGGCCACGGTCACCACCCACATCAGCGGGTGAATCTGCGCCCACTTGCCTTTCACGATCTTGATCAGCGAATGCATCACAAAACCGGCCGCGATCCCCACCGTGATGGAGTAGGTCAACGGCATAAGGACGACGGCCAGCAACGCCGGGAAGCCTTCTTCCAGATCCGTGAAGTCGATGTGCCGCAACAGGCCGACCATCAGGAATCCGATCACGATCAGCACCGGGGCGGTGGCCTCGCCGGGAACGACCAGAGCCAGCGGCGACAGCACGATGGCGATCAGGAACAGGATGCCGGTCACCACCGACGACAGTCCGGTGCGTCCGCCTTCGGCCACGCCCGCCGAACTTTCGATGTAACTGGTGTTGGAGCTGACGCCCCCCAGCCCGCCCAGGGCCGCCCCCAGCGAGTCCACCAGAAGCAGGGAGTACAGTTTGGGCATCCGCCCGTTTTCCTCCACCAGCCCGGCCTGCTCGGCGATGGCGGTGGCCGTGCCCATCGTGTCGAAAAAGTCGGTGAGCATAAAGGTGAAAATGGTCAGGATGGCCGCCAGCACCCCCAGCTGGGCGAACGAGTTGGCCAGGTCGACTTGGAACAGGGTGTCGAAGCTGACCGAGGCGCTGATGCTATCCGGCCATTCCACCACGCTCATAGCCAAGGCCACGGCGGTAGTGGCGACGATGGTAATAATCATCGCCCCTTTTATCCGCAGGCTCATCAGTATCACCGCAATCAAAAGCCCGATCAGGGTGACGGCCGCCCCCCGGGAGTTGGGGTTGACGAACTCGACGATGGCCCCGCCCTGCCGGATCAGGCCGCCGTTGACGAACCCGATGAACAGGATGAACAGCCCGATCCCGACCCCGATGGCGTATTTGAGGCTGTCGGGAATGGCTTTCATCACCGCTTCCCGCAACCCCAGCACCACCAGCACGGTGACCAGGACGCCCTCCATGAAGATCACGCCCATGGCCCCGGCCGGACTCAAACCGGAACCGAACACCAATCCGAACGCCACCGCCGCGTTGATTCCCAAACCGGCCGCCATGGCGATCGGATAGTTGGAAAACACCCCCATGGCGATGGTCATTATCCCTGCGATCAGGGCGGTGGCCGCCGCAATGGACGGGGCGTTGAAGTTGGAGTCAATCGAGCCCAGTTCGCCGAGAATGTTGGCGTTCACGAACAGGATGTAGGCCATCACCAAGAAAGTGGTGACCCCGGCCCGGATCTCGGTACCAAACGTGGAGCCGCGCTCGGACACCTTGAAATAGGACATCAAGCCGGATTCCATAAATCCCTCCCTCCTCTATAGGATCATTATCGCGCCGTCCCGCTCAGAACGGCGTCTGGACCGCAGGTTAGTCGGCTAAAACCGCGCGGCGCGGTATTTCCCGCAATCTTTTAGACAAGGGTCGGGAGGAAACGGTTACCGTCCGCCGGGGGCGGCGCCTGCGGTTACTTGAGGACGTCGCCGGTTTCCTTGTCGAAGAAGTGCAGTTTGGCGGTGTCCACCACCAGCTCGGCCGGCCCTCCCACCGCCGGGGCGTGGTCGGGGTTGACCCGGGCCGTGAACTTGGTTTCGTCGCCCAGGGAGGAGGTGTCGGCCCCTTCGTCGGCCAGCAGGGCTTCGATGTCGGCGGTGACCACCGGCGGCGTGGGGACCGTGAAATGCACGAACGCCTCCGAACCGAGTTGCTCCACCAGGTTGACTTGCACGGTGATGGAGGAGCCGCCCGTCCCCGCCGCGGACCGGATCTCGAAGGCTTCGGGGCGCACTCCCATCACCACTTCCTCCCCGGCCCGGCCGGCCAGGGCCGCCGGCAGGTCGGAGGGGGCGACCGCCAGGGCGTGGGGGCCGAAGTTGAGTCGGGTTTCGTTCCCGTTGGCGGCGGCGGAGGCGTATACGAAGTTCATGGCCGGCGACCCGATGAACCCGGCCACGAACAGGTTGACCGGATTGTCGTACAGCTCCCGGGGGGCGGCGATCTGCTGCAGGTTGGACTCCTCGGAGGAGATGGCTTTCAGCACCGCCACCCGATCGCCCATCGTCATCGCCTCCACCTGGTCATGGGTCACATACAGGGTGGTGGTTTCCAACCGGGAGTGCAGCAGTCCGAGTTCGGAGCGCATCTGCACCCGCAGTTTGGCGTCCAGGTTGGACAGGGGCTCGTCCATCAGGAACGCGGCCGGTTCCCGCACAATGGCCCGCCCCATCGCCACCCGTTGCCGCTGACCGCCGGACAGGGCCCGCGGCTTGCGGTTCAGGTATTCAGTAATTTCCAGGATGCGGGCCGCTTCCTCCACCCGCTCGGCGATTTCTTTTTTGGGGGTGTTGCGCAGTTTGAGCCCGAACGACATGTTGTCGCGCACCGACATATGCGGGTAGAGGGCGTAGTTCTGGAACACCATGGCGATGTCCCGGTCTTTGGGGGCGACGTCGTTGACCACCCGGTCGCCGATTTTGATGCGGCCTTCGGTGATGTCCTCCAACCCGGCCACCATCCGCAACAAAGTGGACTTGCCGCATCCGGAGGGCCCGACGAGCACCACGAACTCGCCGTCCTCCACGTCAATGCTCACGTCGGCGATGGCGCGCGTGTCGTCGCCGTATATCTTGCCGACCGTGTCAAAGGTTATTCCCGCCATTGTTGTCACTCCAATGCTCGCATCCGACGCCGAGAGCGCGAATGATAGCAGAAACCGGCCGCCGCGCCGAAATCCGCCCTCCCGCCCCGCCCGCCGAAAATCGCCAACCACCCGTCGCCGCCGGCCGCCGCGGGCGACCGCGACCATCCCCGCCGCCCCACAAAACCAAGCCTCTTGAATTCTCCTCGCCAGCCCGACTATCCGTTCCCGGTCAACCACCCTAACCCCCCTAAAAATAACCCCCTTGAATTTCCAAAAAAACCCCCTTAAACTGTGGGTGGGCGGGCGCGGGGGCGGGCGGGCCCCCCAAAAAATTTGAAAAGGTCCGAGAACGCGAAAACCAAATCTAAACCGCGAAAAGCAAACCAAACTGAAAACCCATCGGGCGACACTCCGTTGGAGGGGTAGGTGTAGGCAGAGTAGCAAACGCAAACCCGGCTGAGAGCCTCACGGGAAACCCAACCAGGAAACCATCCGGACGGTCCTTGTTCCCCCAAAACGTCCCTGCGGGAACTGAGCGCATCGAGAAACCCCAACCAGAAACCATCGGACGGCGGAACGCTCGAGTGAACAGGCGCCCGACCCTTCACCCCCATTCGCCCGCTTCTCGACCCAGCTCGATTGCCGACCCGGTTCCCGGGTTCCAAGCCGCGGGACGAACCCAAACATCCACCCGGCCCCCACACGCCCCGCGCCAAGGCTCGCCCAACACGCCGGGGCGGTTCAATCCCCCATACGCCACGCGCCAAGACCCCACCCCGGCGAACCAGCGGACCTCATTCCCAACCTAAAAAAACCCACCCCGCCCTCCTCCGGCTTCGCCCCGCCGAAACAGGAACCCTCCAACCCCTCAAAAAACGACCCTCTTGAATTCTCTTCGCCAGCCCGACTAGCCCGTTCCCGGTCAACCACCCCAACCCCTCAAAAAAAACGACCCTCTTGAATTTCCAAAAAACCCCTTAAACTGTGGGTGGGCGGGCGCGGGGGCGGGCGGGCCCCCCAAAAATTTGAAAAAGTCCGAGAACGCGAAAACCAAACCTAAACCGCGAAAAGCAAACCAAACTGAAAACCCATCGGACGGCACTCCGTTGGAGGGTTGGTGAAGGCGGTGGAGCGAACGCCAACCCGGCCGAGAAGCCACCGGGAAACACAGCCAGGAAACCATCGGACGGGAGAAACGTTCGAGGGAAACAGGCGCCCCGATCCTTCACCTCCATTCGTCCGTTTCTCGATCAAGGTCGATCCCCCCGCTCCCCGGGTTCCAAGCCGCGGGACGAACCCAAACATCCACCCGGCCCCCACACGCCCCGCGCCAAGGCTCGCCCAACACGCCGGGGCGGTTCAATCCCCCATACGCCACGCGCCAAGACCCCACCCCGGCGAACCAGCGGGACTCATTCCCAACCTAAAAAACCCACCCCGCTCTCCTCCGGCTTCGCCCCGCCGAAACAGGAACCCTCCAACCCCTCAAAAAACGACCCTCTTGAATTTTCAAAAAAACCTCTTAAACTGTGGGTGGGCGGGCGCGGGGGCGGGCGGGCCCCCCAAAAATTTGAAAAAGTCCGAGAACGCGAAAACCAAACCTAAACCGCGAAAAGCAACCCTGGCTGAAAACTTCTCGGGCAGTACGCCGTTGGAGGGTCGGTGAAGGCGGTGGAGCGAACGCCAACCCGGCCGAGAAGCCACCGGGAAACCCAGCCAGGAAACCATCGGGCGGGGGGAACGCTCGAGTGAACAGACACCCGACACTTCACTACCATTCGCCGCTTCCCGATCGATCTCTATTCCCAACCCCGCTCCCCGGGTTTCAACCCGCGATACGAACCCAAAGAACAACTACCTCAACATCTGCCCGGCCGCGCGCCGCGCGCCAAGACCTCTCCCAAGACGCCGGAGAGGACATCGCCAACGGTCCAGTCCCCCCGCATAACTCCGCCGGCCGCAACCCCTATCCGGGGGAACCAGCGGGCCTCTTTTCCCAACCTTATAAAACTCACCCCGGTCTCCTCCGGATTCGCCCGCCGAAACAGGAACCCCCAACCCCTCTAAAAACGCCCCTCTTGAATTTCCAAAAAACGCCCTTAAACTGTGGGTGGGCGGGAGCGGGGGCGGGCGGGCCCCCAAAAATTTTGAAAAAGTTTGAGAACGCGAAAAGCGAATCTAAGTCGCGAAAAGAAAATAGGGAAATACGGCAACGCCCCGCCGAAAATCAAGCCGGTAACGGACAGGGGCGACGGCTATCCGCGAGCGACGGGGTGCGATGCAACGAACACGGCAACCCCAAACAGCCGACCGGCATGCATGTAGGCGGCTATCCGCGGGCGCGGGTGCGGCGCAACAGCGGGTCGAACGCGGCCAGGACCCGGTCGGTTGCGGACAACACCCGCCCGGCCGCGCCCGGGGTTTCCGAATCCACCAGATTGCCCATCACCCGCAAGGTGATGTCGGCCACGGCCTGCGTTCCCACCGCCAACCGCAATCCGGAGCGCAGAATCCGCGGATGGCCGATCAGGAACGAAAATCGCCGGCCGGTGCGCAAGAAAGCGTCGAACCTCTCCCCCACCGCCGCGTCGTAGCGCTCCGCCGCGCGGGCCGGGTCGGACGCAAACAGGTCGGCGGCCAGCATTCCCGACTCCAGGCCGTAGTCGATCCCCTCCCCGTTCATCGGGTTGATGAGGCCGGCCGCGTCCCCCACCGCCACCCATCCCGGACCGTGCCGTCTCCCGGCGCTCATCGGCAACCGCCACGCCCGCGGCTTGGTCAAAAACCCGCCCGCCCCCCACCTTTCCCGCACCGAGCGGTGATACAAATCCAGCAGGTTGTTGAGGTTCAATCTTTTGAAACTGCGCATGGTGGACAACGCCCCCACCCCTATGTTGACGGTTCCGTCCCCCGCCGGGAACAGCCACCCGTAACCGGGCACTGAAGCGCCGGCCTCGTCGTTCATCGTCAGCTTCGCCTCCAGAAACTCTTCGTCGTGCCGGGGGGATTCCACGTAACTGCGGATGGCCAGCCCGTAGGGCTCCGACTCCTCCCGCACCGCCCCCAGCATGCGGGCCGCTTTGCCGGGGGCCCCGGCGGCGACCACCACCAACCCGGCCCGCCACTCCTCCCCTCCGGCCCGCACCCCGGTCACCAGCCCCCCATCCGACATCGGCAGGGCCTCGGTGTTCCAAAAAATACGCGCCCCGGCCGCGGCGGCCGCGTCCGCCAGGGCGGCGTCCAACCGGCGGCGGGGCCACACCGCGCCCTGCGAAGGGAAGCGGGAGGTTTCCGGCCAGGGCAGCACCCGCTCGGTGCGCCCGGCGATCATCCGCAGTCCCCGTATGGGATGGGAGCCGTCCATCCCTATCCCCAAGTCGCGCAACGCGCCCACCGCCCGGGGGGTGAGGCCGTCCCCGCACGCCTTGTCCCGCCCGTATCCGGCCCGCTCGAACATCACCGTTTCCGCCCCCCGGCGGGCGGCGGTGACAGCGGCGGCCGCCCCGGCCGGGCCAGCGCCGATGACGGCTACGTCGCAAGTGTTCACGGGGTGGATGGTACCGCCCCGGCGGACGCATCCGGTCGGCGGGTAGCCTGGGCGCATGAACCACAACCCGCACCTGGACCCGAAAATATACGATTACTTGTTGCGCCACAACCCGCCGGTCGACGATCTGACCGCCCAACTGGTGGCCGAAACCGAGGCGATGGGCGATGCGGCCCGCATGCAGGTGGGGTTGGACCAGGCGGCTTTCCTGGGTTTCATGGTCGGTTTGCTGCAAGCCCGTTTGGTGGTGGAAATCGGAACTTTCACCGGCCTGTCCAGCCTGGCCATGGCCCGGGCGCTGCCCCCCGGCGGGCGGATCGTGTGCTTGGACGTCAACGAGGAATTCACCGCCGTCGCCCGCCGCTATTGGGATCGGGCGGGAGTGGCCGACCGGATCACGTTGCGCATCGGCCCGGCCGCCGAAACCCTCGCTTCCCTGGACGATTGGGAGGAAACCGCCGGGCGCCCCATCGATTTGGCCTTCGTAGACGCCGACAAGGGCGGTTACCCGGACTACTACCGGGCCCTGACGCCCCGGCTGGCCCCGCAGGGGGTGTTAATCGCCGACAACCTGTTTATGAACGGCGGGGTGACGGACCCGGCGCCGGACCCGGACGCGGCGGCGATGACCGGGTTCGCCCGGCGCCTGCGGGACGACCCCGGGACCGAAACCGTACTGGTTCCGCTGGGGGACGGCCTGTCGCTGACCCGCCGCGTACGCTCCTGACCGAAACTCCCGACCGAAACGCGACCCCCGACGCAAACGAATGAACGGGAAACCATGAACGAGGAGGAACCAAAGTGCCCAACCGACCCGTCCATTTCTAGTTCTACTCCACCGACCCGGCCGCCTCGGTGGATTTCTTCACCCGGGCTTTCGGGTGGAGATTTCAACAGTGGGACGACAACCCCTACTGGCTGGCTTTCACCGGCCCGGACGGTACCGGCATAGACGGGGCGGTGGCCCCCGCCCCGGAGGACCGGGGACCGCACACTCTGAACACCATCGCCGTGGACGACTTGGAGGAGGCGACGGCCGACGCCGAGCGGGCCGGAGGCGTTGCGGTTACGGACGCGAATCGACATCACCGGAGTGGGCCGCTGGATCCAAATCCGGGAACCGGGCGGGAACATTTTCGGCTTAATGCAGTGCTATCACGCCGACCCGCCGGAGGACCCGGCCGCGACGACTTGACGCAGAAGGGCTTTTTCCAAGAGTGCAACCAACCGGCGCAATCTTCTACGTACTCCTCCGCGCCTTATTTCCAATCGGTCTCCCGCCTCGTAGCCGGTCAACCACACCGGCCTCGCGCCACGACCCCTGCGCCCCAAGGCCATCGCCGCCGCCATCCGCGAACCACGCCCGCCCCCGGCGGCCGACACCGGAACGAGAACAACCGCCGCCGCGCCATCATCCCCACTCCCCCGATGCGCCCGCCCGCAAACGACCATCACCCCTCCCCGGACATCGCGCAAGACGCGCGACGCCTCGCGCCGGTCCGGACGAGACCCCGCCCCTCCCCGCGCCAACCACGACGCCGGCGGGACCGCCTATTCCAAGAGTTCCGCCAACCGGCGGGAGCGGGCAACGTACTCCTCCACCATCTTGAACACCACCTGCGCGGCCGACCGCGACCCGTTCACCGACCCCACCACCTGCCCAACCGCACCAAGCCCGCACCGCGCCCCAAGGCCATCGCCGCCGCCATCCGCGAACCACGCCCGCCCCCGGCGGCCGACACCGGAACGAGAACAACCGCCGCCGCGCCATCATCCCCACTCCCCCGATGCGCCCGCCCGCAAACGACCATCACCCCCTCCCCGCATCACCCCTCCCCGGACATCGCGCAAGAGGCACGATGCCCTGCGCCGGTCCGGACGAGACCCCGCCCCCTCCCCGCGCCAACCGCGACGGCGGCGGGACCGCCTATTCCAAGAGTTCCGCCAACCGGCGGGAGCTTGCTACGTATTCCTCCACCATCTTGAAGACCACCTGCGCGGCCGGTTGCGACTCGTTCATCGACCCCACCACCTGCCCCACGTAATAATTGATTAGTTTCTCCGCCCCCGAACCTGGCCGGTGGGCGGCCCGTTCAATGCGCAACAGGGCCTCGTCCACCAGCACCGGCTGCATGGGCATCCCCAACGGGTCGGGGGCGTCGGGCCGCTCCCATTCCTGCGTCCAGGCGGTGCGCAACTGGCGGGCGGGCTTGCCGGTGCGGGAGGCGGAGCGCACCGTGTCGGACGAGGAGGCCTCCAGGAATTTACGCTTCACCGCCGGGTGGGTTTCCGCCTCGTGGGTGGCAAGCCACACCGAGCCGCACCAAACCCCCTGCGCCCCCATGGCCATGGCCGCCGCCATCTGCGAACCCCGCCCGATCCCCCCGGCGGCCAGCACCGGGACGGGGGCGACCGCCTCCACCACCTGCGGCACCAGCACCATCGTCCCCACCTCCCCGGTGTGCCCGCCCGCCTCGGCGCCCTGGGCGATTATCACGTCCGCCCCGGCGTTGCGGTGCCGCACAGCGTGTTGCGCCAACCCGGCCAGGGCCCCCACCCGCCGCCCGGCCGCCTTGACCTTGTCGATCATAAAAGGCGGCGGCGGGCCGAGGGCGTTGACCAACAGGGAGGGGCTGTAGGCCAGGGAAACATCCAGTTGCGGACCGACCTGCCCGGCCGACAACGGGGCGGGGTCCGAGGGGGACAGGTCGAACAGCCCCCCGGCGTCGTCGGCCAGCTCCGGCACCTCGTACCGTTCCAAGAGGTCGGCGACGAAGCGGCGGTGCCCATCGGGAATCATTTCCCGGATTTCCCCCACCGTGCGGCCTCCCCGGTCGGAACCGGCGTAGGAGGCGGGAACGATCACGTCCACCCCGTAGGGCGCCCCGTCCACTTGCTCCTCGATCCAGCGCAAGTCGGTTTCCAGTTGCCCGATGCCGTGAGCGGCCGCCCCCAGCACCCCCATCCCGCCCGCTTTCGTGACCGCGGCCACCACGTCCCGGCAGTGGCTGAAAGCGAAAATAGGCACGTCCAATCCGAACATTTCGGTCACCTGATTGCGCATCCCCGGCCTCCCCGGTTGCTTCGCCTGCCCTGGCAACAGTAGTGGCGACGGCCCGCAGTGTCGCATAACTTCCAAACCTGATTACCCTATTTATCGCCAACCCGTCGAACCGCTCGCAAGGGTAATGCCGTGCCCGGGCGGGTGAGCGGGTGGGTCACGTGGCAAGCGACAGGAAGGAGAAAAACAAATGAAAATCGGCATGTCCCGCAAGCTGGACAGTCTGGGCCGCTTGGTTATACCCATCGAAACCCGGCGTCTGCTCAGGATCCGCCGAGGGGACAAACTGGGGATCGAGGTGAGCGGCAACAGCATCGTGCTCACCAAGGTCACCGGTTTGGTCACGGTCGGACCGTTCGAGGTGGATGTGGACCGCAAGGACCTGTCCGCCTGGACTGAAGAGCTGGTGGAAGAGGTCGGCAGCGACGATCCGGAAACGATCGGAGAAGAAATTCGCCGCCGCCTCGGACTGTAAGACCCGCCCGGACAGTATTGGCCGCGTCCCCGGTACGGGACGCGGCCAATCTTTTTAACAAACCCCGGCGCAGACGATCGTCCGAGGGGACTTTTGAGAGCCGACGGAACGGCTGCTACAACCGGCGGGCGCAAGGAAGGGCGTTCGCCCTTCTCGGCCGCCCGGCGAAATGACCTCCAGGGGGCTTGGAAAATCCCAGGCGCCGTCCCCGGCAGGGCCGCCGCCGTTTGGGGACGGGTCTCCCATCCAGGTTTTGGGTCGGACGAACCAGCGGCCCGCAACGAACGCCGCAAACTCCGGGACGGCCCCCCTTCCCGATCGCCGCCTCCGTCAGCGCCCGGAGCAAGTCCGTCTCCCCCGCCCCCGCAAGGGCCGGGCGCGGCGCAGGGCATCCCGGCAACGGAGAATATGGATAGGCGCGGAGACGTAGTCTTCGGCCAGCGCGGGCCCGGTGTTAAACCAAAAAGCGTCGTAAGCGGTCGGCGGACGGGCATGTGCCAGCAAGCGGTGCGGGCCGACAACCACTCCGTGCCCTGCCAGGCCCGCCCATTCGACAGAGGGCGAACCGGTTGGCCATGAGATGATTGTCTTTACCGGCGCGGACAGGAGGGCAAACGGACCGGAACATCGGAGGGGAAGACGGCCGCGCCAACCGTTTCCGAGTTTCACCAACTCCAAGTTGCGCTACCGCCAACTGCAACGGGTTCCACACAGTTCCGCACAAAATCGCCGCCTCCTCAAAACCGATGGGCGCCTCCCTCTCGCCAGACCCGCAGACGGCGCAACCCATAAAAAAACCCGATCAAGCAAGAAACAGCGGGGGCCCAAAAAATGGAACGAGGAAACGAGGAGGGGTGGAAACCGCCGAACAACAGACTCACCGCCGGAGGCCCCCATACGGGTTCCGGCTCCAGCCAACCCGACCCCGCCGTTGCCCCAATGCGGGACGATGTGATTCAGGGGGCGGAACCAGCACAGACGGAAGGGCGAACGGACCGGGGCGACGGAGAGGCGGACGGACCGCTCCGCGGACGGGCACGCCAACCGTTCCGAGTTTCACCAACTCCAAGTTGCGCTCCCGCCAACCGCCGACAACGAGTTCCGCACAAGAACGCCGCGTTGCCCCAAAACCGACGGGACCCCCCTTACCAGACCCGCAGACGGCACAACCGGTGAGAAAACCATCTCAAACAAGAAACAGCGGCTTGTACGGATTCCGGCTATCGACCCGATCCCGCCGTTGCCCAACGCGGGAGACAGGGTTTAGGGGGCGGGACCGGCGCGGACGGGAGGGCGGACGGACCGGGGCGGCGGAGGGGCGGGCGGGCCGCTCCGCGGACGGGCACGCCAGCCGTTCCCCGTTTTACCAACTCCAAGTTACGCTCCCGCCAACCGCCGACAACGAGTTCCGCACAAGAACGCCGCATTATCAAAGCCGATGGGCCCCTCCCTCTTGCCAGACCCGCAGGCGATGGCAACCCGGTGAGAAAAACCCAATCAAGCAAGAACCGGCAGTGCCCGGAAATTTAGAACCAGTCGGGGTTGAGCCGCCGGAAAACCGGGCCGACGCTGCCGGAGACCGCTGTACGGGTTCCAGCTTCAACCGACCCGACCCCGCCATTGCCCAACGCGGGGAGACGGGATTCAGGGGGCGGGACCGGCGCGGACGGGAGGGCGGACGGACCGGGGCGGCGGAGGGGCGGGCGGGCCGCTCCGCGGACGGGCACGCCAGCCGTTCCCCGTTTTACCAACTCCAAGTTACGCTCCCGCCAACCGCCGACAACGAGTTCCGCACAAGAACGCCGCATTATCAAAGCCGATGGGCCCCTCCCTCTTGCCAGACCCGCAGGCGATGGCAACCCGGTGAGAAAAACCCAATCAAGCAAGAACCGGCAGTGCCCGGAAATTTAGAACCAGTCGGGGTTGAGCCGCCGGAAAACCGGGCCGCCGTTGCCGGAGGCCGCTGTACGGGTTCCGGCTTCAGCCGACCCGACCCCGCCGTTGACCCGATGCGGGGAGACGGGATTCAGGGGGCGGGACCGGCGCGGACGGGAGGGCGGACGGACCGGGGCGGCGGAGGGGCGGGCGGGCCGTTCCGCGGGCGGGTGCGCCAGCCGTTTCCGGTATTGACCAACTCCAGGTTGCGTTCCTGCAACTGCCGATGGTGGGGCCCGCACAGGGACACCAGGTTGTCAATGTCGGTGGGGCCGCCATCGTACCAGTCCCGCAGATGGTGCAACTCGGTACGGTGGAGGAGGGCGTCGCATCGGACGCATCCCCGGTCCCGGACGGCGGCGGCCAGTCGTTGGGCCCCGTTGCCCAAGCGCTGATTGCGTCCCAGCCACAACACGCGTCCCTTGCCGCCGAAGATGATCCCGCACACGGAAGTATCGGGGGAAAGATTATTCAAAACAGAGGGCGGGACCGGCCCGGTTCCCAGGATTTCGCACGACCCGTCGGGGCGGGCGCCGTCTATCAGTCCGAGGTCGGCTACTACCACCAGTTGCGTTACCGCCTTTCCCGACCCTTTGCCGTCGGGCAGGGGTTGCCAGGCGTCGGCGTCGCGGCCGGTGAGCAACTCCATCAAGGCGTCGGCGCGCCGTTGCTCGCCGGTGCGTACATCATCGGGGCGGACTTCGCCGCCGGAGTCGTCCCGCCGGAGGAGGTCGGCGCGTCGGTCCAGGGCTTGCCGCACCTGCCCGAAGCTGACGGGGTCCAGCTCGGCCTGCAGGATTCCCATTTCCAAGTCCTTGCTCCAGAACAAGTTGGCTCTCCGGCGCCGCCGCTGTCGCCGGAGCGCCTCCTCGCCCCGATCCCGGCTGTGAGCGTTGGCCCACCGACGGGAGCGCTTGCGGAAATCATCCGGATTGGCGGCGGCGGCCTCGGCCAGTAACCCCCGGTTCCGATCCACCCGCCCGGCTCCGCACTCGGCTGCGGCCCTGACCAAAGACGTCGCGTTCTCCAAGGTGATCTCCCCGGTCTGCAATTTGGTACGGGTGTTGGGCATCTCCTCCAACTTGCGGGCCACCTGCGAAATTCGCCGGGCCTGGTGAGAGGTCATCCCCAACTGGTCCCGCAACGCCTGGTTGGCTCCCGTCTCCCCCTCGGCCCGGGCCAGCCTTTGGGCGATGCCGCACTTCAGCGAGGCGGATCGCGCCTCCAGCCGCCGCACCGTTTCCGACAGCCGGTCCAGATCGCTCCGGGACAGTCCGTTCTGCAAACGCCGGCCCAGTTCGGTCAGCGCGTCCTCGGCCCGCCGGCAGATCGCCTCCAGGGGTTCTTTGGGGATTGGGTTGTGCGTCATGGTATTCACCTTATCGGGAGGGTGTGACAAAACCGGCGCGCCGGGGTCTGCGCCCTATCCGACCGGCCGCCGCCGCTCCGCCGGGCCGTTTCGCAGGGGCGTATCCCGTCTAGCATGGGGGAGATGGCGGACATTGCGACGGACATAAGCGAGGTGCGGGCCGACCTGTCCGCCGAACACCGGGCTCTGGACGAGGTGATGTCCGGGTTGTCCCCCGGGCAATGGTCGGCGGCCACTCCCAGCCCCGGCTGGACGGTGACCGACCAGATCGGCCACTTGGCCTACTTCGATCTGACCGCGGCCCTGGCCATCACCGACCCCGAGGCCTTCGCGGAGGAGGCGTCCCGCCTGCGCGGTGCGATGCTGGAAGGGGAGGTTACGGTGGACCGGTTGACCTTGGACGCTTACCGGGAAATGACCCCCGAGGTCGTGCTGGCCGAGTGGCGGCGGGCCCGGGATGCCCTGCACCGGGCGGCGGCCGGCCTGGAAAACCATTCCCGGGTGGTTTGGTACGGGCCGCCTATGGGGGCCAAGACGTTTCTGACGGCCCGCCTGATGGAAACCTGGGCGCACGGCCGGGATATAGCCGCGACGGTGGGCGCCAGTCTGCCCGCCACCGACCGGCTCCGGCACATAGCCCGCCTGGGGTTCATCACCCGGGAGTGGTCGTACGCCAACCGGGGACGGACCGCCCCGTCGGAGGCGGTGCGGGTGCGCCTGACCTCCCCCGACGGCGGCCAATGGAGTTACGGCCCGGAAGACGCCCCCGAACAGGTAACCGGCCCGGCCGAGGATTTCTGCCTGGTGGTAACCCAACGCCTCCACCCCGACGACACCCGCCTCGCCGCCACCCCGCTGGCCCGCGACTGGCTGCTCATCGCCCAAGCCTTCGCCGGCCCCCCCACCACCGGCCCCGCCCCCGGCTCCTGAATCGTATCGTTCCGATCGGCGGCGGGATTTCCCGGCGGATGGCGGGCTGATAGGCTATCGACCGGAAATAAATCGGACGGACGAAGGTGGGGGAAACGATTGCCGCCCCGATAGAAAGCAACCGGTTCTATACCGGGATAGGAGGGATGTTCTTTTCCATAGCAGGGATGGGCATATGCGGGGGGTTGGCCGCTATATAGTTCGTAGCCCGGTCGTTATCCGGCGGGTAGCGTCCGAATGAGACCAAGCGGACGCTGGATAAGTAATCGGCCAACCGGTCGGGCGGAAATGAAACGGCGACGGAATAGCCGGGGTAACGGGTCCGGACGACGCCCCCGAACAGGTAACCGGGCGAAGGCTTCTGCCTGGTGGTAACCCAACGTCGCCGCCCCGACGACACCCGCCTGCCTAGCCGCCTCTTGGCCCGCGACTGGCTGCTCATCGCCCAAGCCTTCGCAGGTCTTCAACACCGACCCCGCCGTCCCAGCCCGCGTCTAAAGCTGGTCTCCGCATGTCCGCCGATTTGGAAAAATTTTCCAATTATGCGATAGTCGAAATATGCCTACCCCCCCCCCCGTTTGAAAACAATGTTTTAGAAGCTCTCCCTGAGCAGGAGCAATTTTACCGCGCCCCGGCCCGTTTCGGCTCCATTCCGGTGGAGGCGGAGCCCAAGGGATGGGACCGGCGGCAGGGCTTCCGTAAGCTCTACCCCCGCATCGACCTGCCCACGCAGATCGTGGAGCGGGTGTCCCTCGGCAACAAGGAGGCCCACGAGCCGAACCGCCTCATCTGGGGCGACAATTTGCACATTATGCGCTCGGTCCCCAGCAACACGGTGGACCTGATCTACATCGACCCGCCCTTTTTCTCCGGACGCGTCTACAACATGGTTTGGGGCGACAACAACGAACTGCGTTCTTTCAACGACATCTGGGAGGGCGGTTTGGACGGGTACCTAGTTTGGTTAAACGCCCGCCTCTACGAGATGAAGCGAATCCTTAAACCAACAGGTTCCATTTATGTTCATTGCGATTGGCATGCGAGCCACTACATCAAGGTAGAAATGGACAAAATATTCGGCCATCAACATTTCCGAAATGAAATCGCCTGGTGTTATCCACCAGGCGGAAAAGCCGCAAAACGATCTTTTCATCGCAAGCACGACACTGTCCTCTACTATTCCGATAACCAAGTCGGTACTTGGAACCCTCCTTACACAGAAATGCCAGAAGCTACTCTCAAAACTTACAATAAAAAAGACGAAGACGGTAGATTATACAAAGAATACCCCGGCGGTAGACAATATCTGGACAAAACTCCCGGCCGACCTATTCCCGACTGGTGGACTGACATCGTCAGCTTGGGAGTTGCGGTGAGCTCAGCAGAACGGATTGGCTATCCCACCCAAAAGCCCGAAGCGCTTATCAAACGCATAATCAACGCGTCATCAAATAAAGGGGATATAGTCGCCGATTTTTTTGTGGGAGGTGGAACTACAGCCTCGGTAGCCCAAAGGCTTGGCAGACGGTTTATTGTTTGCGACCAATCGAGAGTAGCCATCGCCGTAACCGCCGAGAGACTTAAACATGAATCTATGACTTTGGAACTGGGGGAAGAACCGCGACTTGATTTTACAGTGGAGCAGTGGGGAAAATATGAGGCGGACCGGTTGTCGCAAATGCCAGCAGATGATTTTCGGCGGTTTGTGCTTACCTGCTACGGTGCGACCCGGACGGAGGATTCGTCGGCTATTCACGGATGGCGCAATCAGATGCCCGTCTGGGTGGGGGCGTCCCGATTGGAGTCGCAGACAACGGCCCGGGACGTAACCGATTTCGCCAACGCCATCCGGAGCACCGAACAGTACCGGCAGTCCAACTTGCGCAACGGGGAGATGCTGGCCTGGGGATTCCGCCAGGACGCCGCAGAAGCGGCGGAGCAACTGCGCAACCTGGAAAAAGTGGATGTCAACTTCGTCAGCCTGGCCCAAATCCAAATCGGCGACGACCGGTTCCGGGCGCACATCATCAGGCATTCCACCGACCGTGCCGACTACGGCGAATTTCTGACTTTCGTGCGTCCGCCGGTGGTCAGCGTGGGCTGGAAAGCACTGGGCGGCAAAAGCGTAACTTTCGACGCCAGCGAGTCGGCGGTGGTCAATCCGGGGGCGGAAATCATCAACGTCCAGTGGGATTTCAACCATAACGGGGAACGTTTCACCGCCACCCCCGGCTACTCCTTCCAACGGGATAAAAGCAAGGCCCTGCAGGTGACCCACAAGTTCGATAGGGCCCGCAAGTACCTGGTCGCCTGCCGGGTGCAGGACAGCAGGGGCGGCGAAGGAATGTGGAGCGGCGAAGTGGAAGTCGTCTAGCCGATGCTCAACCATTTCAGCCGTTACGAGCAAGAATTTCAGAGTTGGGTGAAGGGCGGCTTCCCCGGCGTCAGCCCGAAAACCCTGGATTACCTGCGTCATCTGGGCGACCCGCAAGACGAAACCAAACCCCGCGCCGGAACCCTGTGGCTCCATCAGTGGGATTCTCTGTTGCGCGTTATCTTCTCCCGCGAGATCCGCCCAAGCGACTTGGCGCAACCGGACGGCGTCCTGCTCAACGTGGTAACGGGCGGCGGAAAGACGGCCATCATCGCGGCGACGATGACCTGGTTGCGGACGGCGCACGATGTGCAACGGTTCGTAATCCTGTGCCCCAACCTGATCGTGCGGGACCGCCTGGAAGACGACTTTGAAAACGGGCGGGTGTTCACCGACCGCGACCTGATACCCCCCGATTCGGTCATAGACAAAGACGACTTCGCCCTGACTACGTTGGGCAGCGACCGGCCGGGCGGGTGGGCGAACCTGCTGGGATCGACCGTCATCCTGGGCAACATTCACCAGTTCTATACCAGTAGCAAAACCGGGCGGGGCAACCTGGCCAACCTAAGAAACGGGGGACGCTTCGCCCTGTTCAACGACGAGGCGCACAACTCCCCCGCCCCGGAGTGGGACAACACGCTCAGCGCCCTGCGGGAGCACACCATTTTGCGGGTGGATACCACCGCCACCCCGGACCGGGCCGACAGCGATCAACCGGACAGCAAAATGATTTACGAGTATTTGATACAAGACGCGTTGGCCGACCGTTTGGTGAAAAGCCCGGTGGTTTATCAGCCGAACATCGCCACCGTGGAACTCACTTACACCGACCGCGCCACCGGCCAAACCCGCCGGGTGGAGGAAATCGACTGGGCGGAGGTGGACCGCAAAGGCATCTCCGCCACGCAGTGGGTTACCGACGACAAACCGATGCGCCAGCAGATGCAAATCGCCTTGAAACGACTGAATGAGCAGGAGGGGCGGGCCCGGGGGCGTTATCAGCCGATTTTGTTCGTGGTGGCGGTGTGCAAACTGGACGCGAAACACGCCGCCAAAACCCTCAACAATTACTTCAAGGTAAACACGTTGCTGATAACCGAGGAAAGCAACGATGCCGAACGCAGGCAAGCAACCGACCTGCAAAAAGCCAGACGGGCGGGGAAACCTTACAAGGCGGTGGTGAGCGTGCTGATGCTGCGGGAAGGGTGGGACGTGCCGGAGGTGGGGGTGATCCTGCTGTTGCGCAAGTTTTCCAGCAAGGTGTACGGACAGCAAGTAATCGGAAGGGGCCTGCGGCGGGTGCGCAATTACGGCGTGGACGAAGACGAGGGGCAAATTTGCGCGGTGGTGGACCATCCGAAACTGGAACATCAATGGCTGTGGAAAATTTTCGACAGCAAAATCCGCGGCAACGTGGGTTTGGATGACGAGTTCGACGAAGAGGAGGACTTGCCGCCGGCGAGGATGCGCCAGGAGTTGGTCAACCCGGGGAACATCATCGTCATCCCCGTTCCCGAGTTTGAGGACGAATGCGAGTTCAAGCCGATAATCATCGACCAACCCCCGGAACCGCTCCCCGACTGGCGGGAGGTTTTGGACGGACTGGAGTATCCCTCCGCCGCCGTCACCATCACCGGCTCCGTGATCACCGGGGTGGAGGAAAGAAAACTGGATGCGGGCGGGTGGACGACCGTCAAATCGGCTCCCGACCGGCGGGACCCGGGGGACTCCGCTCCGATTCCGGAGTCCGCCGAGGACTTGGCCGAGGCCGTCAAAACGGAGCTGTTGGCGATGGCGGAGCGGCTACTGCGGCATGTGGGCCACACCGCGCAGTTCACCGGCTCGATCTACAAGAACCTGCTGGGCCATATTCGCTCCAAGTTCCTGGAAGGGGCTTCCCTGGGGCTGGCGGAAAGGCATCACCTGGAGGCCGCCTGGCGGATGTCGCATCTAGTGGAGAAACAGATACTGGAAATACCCGGCTTGGTGGAAGGGATGGTGAAATATGGCGATCAGTAAGCGGGGCGCGTTCGAGGCCCCCCGGAAAAGCCCGTACAGCCTGGAGTTTTACGACAGCGGCCTGGAGCGGCGGATGATGGCGGAACTGGAATCCGACCCGACGGTGGTCAAATGGCAGAAGCGGCACGACATTTCCATTCAGTGGATCGACGAGCACGGACGACAGCGCCGTTACCATCCCGACTTTCTGGTGGAGTACGCCGACGGGCGGAAGGTGATCATCGAGGTGAAAGGGGCGGACAAGGTGGACTCCCCGTCGGTGCAACGCAAGCGGCGGGCCGCCGAAGAGTGGTGCCGGCGGCGGGGAATGGAATACGAGCTGACCACCCGGCTCTGAGCGGTGCGGGGGCGGGGCGGGCGGCCCGAATACCCTGGTCGACCGGCTTTCGGCCCTCCCCTGTTTTGTTTGTCACAGGGAGGTTCTATATTTTCGGGTATGCGCAAGCGATGCAGAATCAGAATACCGAACGGAATATTGACGGCGGCGCTGACCGTCGGGCTGACGGCGGCCGTCGGTTCCGCGGCGGCCGGGCAGTCGGGGGCCGCCCGGGCGGAAGCCTTCGCCGACCGACACGGGCTGGTGGCCGGGGCGGAGGTGATCCGGGACTGGACCCTGGGAACCCGGGAATGGCACGTGTGGGTGTGCGATCTGGCCCGGGGCGGGAGCGGGTCGGCCTTGCGCCATCCGTCCGAATACGCCCGCCTCTACAACGAACAAATCACCCCCTACTTCGAGTGGCTGTCGCAGGGGAACTACCGTCCGGTGTTCGTCGGCAAGCGCATCCTCAACGCCCCCGGCGTCAACGAAGGCCCGCAACAACGGGAACGTTGCCAGGAGCAGACGGTGCGGGAGGAAACGGCGCGCGGCCATCCGTCGCTCATCATCGACAACAGCGGCTACGGAGGCGGGGAGGCCAGCCCGGATGTGACATGGGGATCCCGCTACGGATGGCAGTGGCCGTTGCGCATCACCGGAGGAACCGCCTGGGTGGGAGGCAACTCCGGGTTGGGGGTGGTGGTCCACGAAATAGGGCATATCCTGTCCCTGCCCCACTCCTACAGCGGAGATAGAACCAGGACGACGGACGGTTGGCGGTCCATAGTCGACGAATACGACAATCCGATGGACATTATGAGCGGGAACAGCCGCGGGCTGGAGGCGGGCACCCCGGCCATCAACCGCTACGCCGCCGGATGGATCGCCCCCGAGGAGGTGGCGGTGCACGACGAGGACTACGCCGAATACGCCCTCCGGCCGACCGGGGAGGGGGGAATACAGATGCTGGTCATTCCCGCCTACGAAGGCGCCGGGGTTTTCTACACGTTGGGGGTGCGGACGCGGAGCAAATACGAACAGGGCCTCCCGGTGGAGGGAGTGGAAGTGTACCTGGTGGACCAGCAGGGCCTCATCTATGAGGACGGTTGGGTGCAATGCGCAGGCGACGGGCCGATCGGCGAATGGTGCTGGGGTTTGGGGCGGCGCACCCAGCAGTATCCGGGTCCGGACCGGAACTGGGGGCCGTCTTCCACCCGGCATATTCATACGCCCTACAGCGAGCGGTTCGAGTTGGACGACTGGTGGCTACGGGTGAGGCAACGGGTGGGCGACACGTACGTGGTGCGGGTGTGGGACCGCAACATTCCCGAATCCGATATTGACTGGGGGTGCGCCGTAGTGCACAACGGGGCCTTCTGCGACGACGACGGCGGCGTTCATGAAACGGGCATTGAAACCATCGCCGAGGCGGGGATCACCAACGGGTGCCGGCCGGATTATTTCTGCCCGGAGCGGACCATCCGGCGCAGTCAGATGGCCGCTTTCCTGTATCGGGCGGTGCGGCACGCCGACCCGGCCATTCTCAGTTACGGGGTGTGGCGGAAAACCATGAACGATGTGGAGGAAGACGCCTGGTACCGGCCGTATGCGGCGTGGGCGGCGTCGTGGGGGGCGATGACGGTGTCGGACGGCCGGTTCAACCCCGACGGGGTGGTGAGCCGGGCGGATATGGCGGTGATGCTGACCGAAACTTTCGACAATCTCCAGGTTCCCGAAGAAACACGCGATTTATTCGCCGACATGGGGAACGAACCGGATGAAGCGGTGCGGGCGGCGGAAACCCTGTACCGGATGGGAATCACCGCCGGATGCTCCGTCTCGCCCCTGCGCTACTGCCCGTCCCAACCGGTAACCCGGGGCCAGATGGCCTCCTTCTTCGCCCGCGTTCTGACCCGCTACTAGTAGAGCGGCGGGCGCAACCATATGACATCCCCCATGGTTATGCCGGTCGGTAAGGAGAAAAGAGACCCGATGACAACGGTAACGGAACCGGGTGAGCGGACGCTGCGCAGCGTGTCCGAAATTAAGGATTTGCTGTCACCGGTGTTGGCGAACGGCAAAGCGACGGCGGCTTACGCCTACGGGCGGTATGTGCGCGCGGACCGCAACGGCGACCTGCGGCGTACCGACGAGTTGGGCATCGTCATCATCGCCGATGTACCAGGAAACCATCAGCAACGAAAACGGGAGTTTACATACATCTTGAACTATTTAGACAAGTTAGAGGTTTATCCGATTTTAAAAGTGTACCCTCCCACCGTTATCAGAAAAAATGCGGAGAGTTTTATGGACAGGGTGGCGGACGACTGGGAAAAAATATACGGCTGATATACATATCCCCATATACAATTTTGCGGATGGAGAGAACCGAAGAAGATTTGGCAAGCGGCCCGTAATTGTCCGGTAATCCGAGCCGCGAATTCAGCGGACGGCGGAAACTGCTATCGCCGACCAGCCACCCCCGCGGGCGGGGGTCAGTGGGATTGGAGGGTGATTTCGGTGGCTTTCAGGGACAACCAGACCGGGGAGCCTTCGTCCACCGCCAGGGAGGACAGGGAGCCGGCGGTCACTTCGGCGGTGAGGGGCAGGGGGACGCCGGTTCGCACCCGGGCCAGGTCGCCGTGGCGTTCAATGCGGTCGATGACCGTCTGCCACACATTGCGGGGGCTGCCCGCGGGCCGGATCACATGCAGGGAAATAGCCCGGGGATGGATGACCGCCGCCGCCGGGCCCCGCACTTCGTCGGGCACCGCCAACTGAAACTCCCCGGCGTAAAATTTTCCCTCCGCGGCTTCTCCCACCAGCAGGTTCACTCCCGCCAGATCGGCCGCGTACCGGGTGAGGGGGCGCAACCGGATCTGGTCGGCGGTCCCCTGCTGGGTTATTTTCCCCGCCTCCAGGATCGCCACCCGGTCCGCCAGCAGAAAAGCTTCGGTCGGGTCGTGGGTTATCACCAGCCGCGGGCCGGGAAACTCCTCCAGGTAGGAGGCCAGCATGCGGCGGGTGTCGGCCCGGGCGGTCACGTCCAAAGCCGCCAACGGCTCATCCAAAATCAGCAACTCCGGTTGAACCGCCAACGCCCGGGCCAACGCCGCCCGTTGCGCGGCGCCCCCCGACAACTCCCGGGGACGGCGGGAGGCCATTTCCCCCAAACCGATTTCCCGCAACCGCTCCCCCGCCGCCCGGCGGGCTTCCAGCCGCGACATTCCCCGCGCCCGCAACCCGAAGGCCGCGTTCTCCAAAACATCCAAATGGGGAAACAAGGCCAAATCCTGGAAAACCACCCCCACCCGCCGCCGCTCCGCCGCCACCAACACCCCCCGCCCGGGATCGTCTAAAACCCGTCCCCCCAGGGTGATGTTCCCCGTTTCCAAAGCCAGCAGGCCGGCCAAAGCGTCCACCATCGTCGACTTGCCCGCCCCGTTGGGACCCAGCAACGCCAAAGTTTCCCCCGCCGGGATGGCGATGTCCGCCTCCAGGGAGAACCCCCCTCTGCTCAACCCGATGCGGGCCTCCAAGCCGGAGCTCACCGGGCCCTCCACCACCGGTCGCGCAACATTATCAAAACCGCCAGCGACACCGCCGCCATCAGCAGGCTCAACGCCACCGCCGCCCCCCGGTCGGTCTCCAAAGCGGTGTAGACCGCCAACGGCAGGGTGCGGGTGCGCCCCGGCATACTGCCCGCGAAAGTGATGGTGGCCCCGAACTCCCCCAGGGCCCGGGCCCAGGTCAAGGCCAGCCCGGCCATCACCGCCGGGGCGATCATCGGCAACGTCACCCGGCGCAGGACCGTCCACCGCCCCGCCCCCAGGGAAGCCGCCGCCTGCTCATAACGGGGATCCAAATTGGCCAAAGCCCCTTCCACGGTTATCACCATGAGCGGCATGGCCACGAACGACCCGGCGATCACCACCCCCCACATGGAGTAGGGCAACACCAGGCCGGTGGCCCGATACAGCGGCTCCCCCAGCCATCCCCCGCGCCCCAGGGCGAACAGGAGGGCCGCCCCCCCCACCACCGGGGGCAGCACCAGCGGCAACAAGGCCAGCCCCCGCACCACCGACCGGCCGGGGAATTCCATCCGGGCCAGCACCCAGGCCAAGGGGATTCCCAACACCAGGGAAATCCCCGCCGCCGCCGCCGAGCCGATCATCGACAGCCGCAGAGCCTCCCCGGCGGCCCCGGTGAACAGCAACGACGGAACGTCCCGCCACGGAGCGCGGAACAGGAGCCCCAGCAACGGAACCGCGAACAGGGCCAGCCCCGCCGCCGCCAAAACCAGCACCGCCGCCGGAGGGCGGGAACGGAGACGGCGGACGGGCGATCGCCTGCTCATCGGGTCTCTTACGGAACCGCGAACCCGTGGGCGGCCAGGATGCGGCGGCCCTCCCCGGACAGGACGAAGTCCGCAAAATCCGCCGCCGCTTGCGGGTGGGAAGCCCCTTTCAGCGCCGCGATCGGATAGTGGACCGTCCGGTTGAACCGGTCGGGAATCATCACCGCCTCCACTCCCTGGTCAGCTGCCGCATCCGTTGCGTAAACGATACCCGCGTCCAACTCCCCGGCCGATATTTTGGTGAGCAGGGCCCGCACGTTCGGCTCCCGGGTGTCCGCCGCCGCCTCCGCCCCCGCCGCCCGCAGCGCCTGACCGGCGTATTCCCCGCAGGGGACGGCCGCATCGCACAATCCGACCAGCAACTCGGGGCGGGCCAGGTCGGACAAACCGGTTATCCCCGCCGGGTTGCCGGCCGGAACCGCCACCGTCAACCGGTTGCGGGCGAACACCCGGGCCGGGGAGGACAGCCGGCCCGCGTCGGCCACCGCCTCCATCGCCGCCGGATCGGCGGGGGCGAACACATCCGCCGGGGCCCCGGCCAGTATCTGCTCCCGCAACAGGCTGGAACCGGCCAGGTTGAGGGTTATCTCCACCCCCGGGTGGAGGCGCTCAAACTCGTCGGCCAGCTCGGTGAACGCCCCGGTCAGCGAGGAAGCGGCCGCTACCAGCGCCTCCCGCCGGGAATCATCCCCCGCCCCGCACCCGGCCGCCGCCGCCCACGCCAGCAACAGGGCGCAACACCCCGCCCGAACCGACCCGCCGTTCATCATCCGCCGGCGGCGAAACCGCAACTCATCCCCCCGGTCAGCCCCCGCACCGGGACCCGCCGACCGGCCGACGGGATGGGAGGAGACGCGCTTTTGATCCGCGCCGACCGCGCTTTCTCATTGGCATGAAACCTCCGGTATTTCGGGATCGGGGGCTTGCCGAACAGCAACCCTCCCCTGCGACATTTTAGGTTGAGCCGTCCGCCGGCCCGAAATTTTGGCCGCAAACCAGCCCGCCCGCCCGTACTAACATAATCAAGATTTGGGCTTCAAACAAGGGGGTCGTTTTTCAAGAAATCCAAAATACCCGGTAGAAGCCCGTATCGGCCCTTAAGAAAGTTTTCGCGAGGACGAAAACGGCCGTCATCGGGTCCACTTGTAAGGGACCTCCAGACGATGCCGGGCCAACAGCGGCTCGTCGGCCAGCAACTCGGCGGTGGGCCGGTCGGCAACCACCCGGCCCTCGTCCAACAGGACCGACCGTTCGCACATCTCCCAGGCCAGCGGCAGGTCGTGGGTGATGACCAGCAAAGTCAACTCCAAATCGGCCAAAGCCCCGATCAACTCCCGCCGTCCGGCGGGGTCCAGGCCGGATCCGGGTTCGTCCAACACCAACAGGTCGGGGCGCATGGCCAGCGCGGTGGCCAGGGCCGCCCGCCGCCGCTCCCCGGCGCTCAGATGATGGGGGGGGCGGGAGGCGACATGGGCGGCGTCCACCGCCCGCAACGCATCGGCCGCCCGCTCCTCCAGTTCCGGGCCGGACATTCCCAAATTGGCCGGACCGAAGGCCACATCCTGGGCCACGGTGGGCATGAACAACTGGTCGTTGGGATCCTGGAACACCATTCCCACCCGCCGCCGGATCTCCCCCACATGGGGTTCGGCGACCGGCAAGCCGCCGATGCGCACCCATCCCACGGCGGGACGGTAAATCCCGTTCAGGTGCAGGGCCAGGGTGGTTTTGCCCGCCCCGTTGGGGCCCAGCAGGGCCACTCGCTCCCCCTCCTCCACCCGCAGGTTCGCCCCCCGCAACGCGGCCCGCCCGTCCGGATGGGTAAACGCCAGGTCCCGAACTTCCACCGCCGGGGGTTTCTCCGCCGGTTTCACAAAGTCATCCGGGCCGCAATGGCCGTCGCCGCCGCCCACAGGGGCAGTGCCCCGGCGGCCAGCCAATGGGAAAGGGGCGCGGGACGGCGGGCGGGGTCGGGCATCTCCCCGGTGTAACCGCGGGACAGCATGGCCGCATGCACCCGTTCCCCCCGCTCGTAGGAACGCACGAACATCGTCCCCGCCGCCGCGGCCAAGGGCCGGGCGGAACGCACCCCCCGCCCCCGCCACCCCCGGGCCGACATGGCGAGGCGCATCCGTCCCAAATCTTCGGCGATCAGCTCCAGGTAGCGCACCATGAACCCGGCGATGGCCACCAGGGCCGCCGGAACCCGCAAACGCCGCAAGCCCCGGATTATTTCCGGAACTTCGGTGACGGCCGTCAGCAGTATCCCGGCGGAGGCCCCCAGCACCGCTTTGGCGAATATCCCCCACGCCGCCCACAGGCCGGGGCGGGACATCGCCGCCCCTAAAATTTCCACCCTTTCCCCGGAGGCGACGAACGGGATCAGGAAGGCGAACAGCACAAACGGCAGGACCGCAACCAGTCGGGCCAGGATGAACCGGAAGCGGATGCGCCCCCGGCGGGCGGCGACCGCCAAAGCCAAGGCGCAGGCCCCGAAGGCCCACGCCGCCTCGCCGGGCGTAACGGCCACCGCCGCCGCAAAGCCCGCCGTAGCCGCCACTTTGCACTGCGGAGCCAACCGGTGCAACGGACTGTGCCCATGCACGTATAAAACGTGGGCGTGGGGCGCCCCTATGGGCCAGCCCTCCCTCCCGGATCGGGACGGGGAGACCGGGGGCCGCCCCGCACCGCCAGCACCGCCCCGGCCGCCACCGCGGCCGCGATCAGGACTCCGGCCATGCCGGCCACGGCCAGGCTCAAAGCCGGGTTGTTTATTCCCCGCACCGCATAGTCGGCGGCGGGCAACCATCCGGGGGCCTCGCCGCCCGCCACTCCCAACCGGGCCGCGGCCCGCTCCAAGCCGTCGGGAGCGTCCGAAGCGAACTGGCTGACCGCCCCGGCGATGAACAAGGAGATAAGCAACCCGGCGATGACCGCCGTCCGCGCCCGCCCCGCCCGTGCCGGACCCGCCTCCGCCCGCCCGTCCAGGTAACGGGCTCCGAACACCAGGTCGGGACGGGCGGCCAAAACGGCTCCCGTCACCAGGGCGGTGATCGCCGCCTCCCCCGCCCCTATCAAAACGTGCACCCCGACCACCGCCCCGAACACCCGGTCGAACGGAACCGGGGCGCTGGCCCCGAACAGCCATTCCAGGGAAAAGGCCATGGCGGACAGAACCACCGAGGCCAACCCGGCCAACCCGGCCGCGGCCGCCGCCCCCGATCTGGTCCGGGGCAACATGCGGCGGAACAGGCAGAAGGCGGCGTATCCCCCGAACACGGGAACCACGGCCAGGTTGAGCGTGTTGTATCCGAGAGCGGTCAAGCCGCCGTCGGCGAACACCAGGGATTGAATTACCACCACCGTCGTCATCACCACCGCCCCCAGGGGGGCGCCCACCAGGACCGCCGCCAAAGCGCCGCCCAACAGGTGGCCGCTGGTTCCGGCCGCCACCGGGAAGTTGATCATTTGCGCGGCGAAGATGAAAGCGGCGGTCATGCCCGCCCAGGGAATCTGCCGGTCGCCCAGCCGGCTCCGGGTGTAGCGCAGGCAAGCCCCCACCGCCCCGGCGCTCACCGCTCCGGCGGCGACAGCCGTACCGGCGTTCAGGAAACCATCGGGGGCGTGCATTGTCCCCGTATGCTAGCGTTATTGCGAATCGTTCGCAATAAGCCTCCGGGGAGATATGCCTTCCGCCCGCACGCCGCCCATCCCGCCCCCCCATGACCCGACGGAGGCCATGGACCGCATCCTGGGCGAAGCGTTGCGTAAACAAGGGCGCCGTCTCACCGGACCGCGGCGGACGGTGTGGCGAACGCTGTACGCGGCCGATGAGCACCTGACCGCCGGACAGGTAACGGCGCGTGCCCAAGCCGCCGACCCGGGAACGAACCGGGCTTCCGTATACCGGGCCCTGTCCCTGTTCGCCGAACTGGGCCTGGTGCGGGAGTTGCACCTGGGAGCGGACCAACCCTCCCGTTGGGAAACCGCCCACGCCGACGACCAGTTCCACCTGCTATGCGAAGAATGCGGACAAGTGGACCACCACGCTGGCCGCCTAGTGGAGCAAGTGCGCTCCCACCTAACGGACCAACACGGATTCAAGGCCCGCAAAGTGGAGTTGCACGTATCAGGACAATGCACCCGTTGCTCCCCTCAAAAACCCGACTGACAACCACCGGACCTAACCTTGTCCCCAAACAAAACAAAGCCCAAGTGGTATATGATAGTGGGCGATAACCTCCAAGTTATCAGCGGCCGCCCCCCGGATGTTGGGGGCGACCGCGCTCTTGTGTAGGACACAAAAGCAGGGTTGTACGGACCGTTCGACGGACAGTGGGGGGATATTGCCAGGATGGAGCGGGAAACGGCCAGGCATACGGCCATGGGCGCGTAAACGTGGGGACTGTGTCGGGTCGGCCTTGTAAAATCCGGGTAACATCAATAGCAATCCCGGCCAAGCCGGAGAGCGTAAGCAATCTGGAGGTTATCGCAATAATGTCAAACACGAAACAGGCACGGCGGTCGCGGTGGGCGATTGTTGTCCTGGCGGCCACGGTGCTGGTCGGGACTGGGGCGGTAATGGGGCAGACGGCGTGGTTCTCGGATGTTCCACCCACCCATCCGCAACAGGCTGACATCTCGTTGGCCCGCGATCGGGGATGGTTCACAGGGTACGAGGACGGCACTTTCCGGCCCGACCAGGTAATCCCCGACCGGCAACTCACCAAAGTGTTGCGGCGGGCGTTCCCGGAGGGCCGCACCCGCGCCGACCTTGCCACGTTTATGCGCGGCGGCGAACAAGCATTGGGCGGGGAGATAGTCGGGGTAATCACCACCACACCAGCTACGACTATCGCCCCGACGCCGACATCCCGATTTCATAACGGGCAGGGGGATCAGGTTTTTTGGATGCGGGGAATAGCCGCCGGGGTGTGGTGGGCTGAGTTGTCATTCGCCGCCGGGGATTACACCGATGTTGATCTCAGAACCGTACGCCCCGATGAGTGGGGAGAGAAGCTGACCCTCGCCGGCGGGCGGGCGGACAACCCCGATACTGGCACATTGGATACATCAGGTGGGGATTACCTGTTTCAAATATCCGGGGCGGGAACGGCTACCCGGTGGGAGCTTTCGCTGACCTACATCTCCGAATAAAAGCAAGGGGAGGCAAACGATGATGATGTTGCGAGGTACAGCCAGCGTGATCACCCGCTGTACTAGTGGGGATATTGTTCGCCGTGCCGATAATGGGGCAATCGGATGGTTCTCGGATGTCCCTGACGACTGCCCTCGGATAGACGCGATCCGCTCCGCCAAAACCGAGGGACTGTTCCAGGGGTTATGAAGGGGAGATGCGCCCCGACGAGGAGTTGTCGGATGGGCACAGTTCATCAAGGCAACGGTTGTATGACCGATACGATGTTTGGACGCGTGCGGAGTGGGCACAATTTCTGTACGCCGGAGTGCCTGGCTTAACCGACCAGCCGCCGCTGGCGACAATAACCATAGCAACCCCGGGTGGGTTTGGCGTGTTGTGCGGGTGGCCCTTCAGCGAGGTCGAACCCGTAGGGGAAGTACGTTGGATGGGCCGCCGGAGGAAATCCGCTGGCCCACCACCCCGTGCGCTACGCCGGTTACCTACAGAACCGTGTTCCAAGACTAAACCCTCAACCTACCTCACACATCTAGGGCTCCTGGTTTTACGCCAGAGATGGATTAGCGTATGAACGCCAACCTCTATGCCGCCCAAAGTGCAACACCCGAAACGGGGGGTTGCGCCATCCATATCGGGGAATATAAGTAGCGTCGGCCGGCGGTTTAGGTGTAGATGGCCACTAGGTTGTTGACAGTCTGCTGGTTGGTGGGTTTCCTCCGAGGCTTGTGTGGGGTCGGTGGTTGTGGTAGTGGTGGAGCCAGTCGGTGAGGGCTTGGGTTCTGGTTTCTTCGTCGGGCCGGGCCTGTTGGTTGACCCATTGTGGTTTCAGGGTTTGGTGGTAGCGTTCCGCCTTCCCGTTCTGTTGGGGGCAGGGGGGTTTGATGGTTATGTGTTTGATCCCGTGGCGTTTGAGGAGCGCCTTGAACAGGAGGCTGCGTTTGTAGCCGGGGTGGTTGTCGGTCATTATCGCCCGAACATGGGGGATGCCGTGTTGCCGGTAGTTCTCCAACGCCCGGGTGAGGAACCCGGCCACGGTCGGGGCCTTTCTCGTCGGAGAAGCGGCCTGGGAGTAGGCCAAGCGGGTGTGGTCGTCGACGATGGAGTGCACGAAGACATAGCCCACTCCCTGCTGGGCGACGTTTCCCCGCCCGTGCACGACCCATCCCCCGCCGGGGGGAATATGGCGGCGATCTTCTTGACGTCCATATGCCCCAAATCCCCGGCGTAGGGGCGTTCATACCGTATCCCCAAACCCTTGCGGAGGGACTGTTTGGGTTCCCCGCTAAGGGGTCGCAGTCCCACAGGCGCAGAACCCCGTTCCGACGCAGGATGCGAGTAATCGTCCGTTCCGCCGCCCCGGTAACGGCCGCTATCCGAGCCGGCCCCGCCCGCAACCGCCGCCGGGCTTCCACCACCGCCCGCTCCGTCTCCGGAGCGACCCGCCCCGGAGAAGAATGGGGACGGGAAGACCGGTCCAGCAAACCGTACCAGCCCTCCCGCTCGCAGCGGCGCACCCACTTGTACACCGTCTCCCGCGACACCCCCATATCCCGCGCCACCCGCGATACCGCCTCCCTCTTCACCAACACCCGCACCGCCATCTCCCAACGCCCCTTCGGCACCAACCGAGCGTTACCATGAACCACGAAGGCCTCCTCCCGTGTCAAGGGTTACTTACACACCCCATGACACCAAGAGGCCTTCACCTATGCAACAACCAAACTGTCAACAACATCCTGGCCATCTACATTTAGGCGCCCAGGGCCCGGCTTAGGGCGCCTAGGCGTTCCGGTACCGGGCAACAGTACACGTGGCGTCCTTTTTTGTAACTTTCCACCAGTCCCGCCTCCCGCAGGACCCGCAGGTGGTGGCTGACGGTGGGCTGGGAAACCCCCAACTCCTCCACCAGCTCGCAGGCCCCGCACACCTCCCCCCGGGAGGCCATCAGGCTCAGCAGGCGCAGGCGGGTGGGGTCGGCCAGGACCGCGAACCAGCCAGCCAGGCGCCGGGCGTCCCGGAGGCTGACCGCTTCCTCCGCCAGCGGCGGACAGCAGTCGGAGATGGCCGCGGGGGCCTCCGCCCTCACAGAAACCACCCTCCCAGCCATCCCATGGCCAAGGCGGAAACCGCCAGCAGTACCACCACCAGCGTCACCACCCGGCGGCGGGCGATCACCAACAACCCGGCCATCGTTCCGAAGCAGGTGCCGGCCCCGGTGACCAGGAAAGCCAGAGCGGGACCCGCCCCCATCCCGCCCGCCATCAAAGCGGCCACCATCGGCAACGAGGCCTCGGTGTTTACGTAGGCGGGGATTCCCAACCCGGCCGCCAGCGGAACCGAAAACCACCGGTCCCCGCCCAGCAGGCCGGTCAGCCAGCCGGTGGGGACGGCTTCTATCACCAGGTAGCCGATCACCGTGAACAGGGTGAAATACCACAGGATGCGCCACCCCAGCGACCGTATCTCCCGAACCAAGTCGTCCGCCCGCAACCTGCCCCGCCATCCGCCCCGGACCTCCTTCACCGAGGCGGTCCCGGGGCCCACCCCGGCCCGCCGCCGCCGGGAAGCGGAGGGGGGGCGGTCGTCCGCCCGGCAAGCGGCGCCGGGGGCGGCCGCCCGGGCCTGATTGCGGAGCCATCCCCGGGCCTCTATCCGCATGGTCGACCACCCCGCACCCAACCCGATGAGCACGGTCCCCGTGAAAAACACCAGCGCGAACCGCCATCCGAACAGGCCGGCCGACAAAAACAATTCGGCCGGGCTGGTCAGCGGGGAAGAAACGATGAACGCCACCAGCGGAGCCCAGGGCGCGGCGGTCGCCAACCCGGCCAGCACCACGGCAAGGGTTCCGCATGCGCAAAACGGGGTGAAGACGGCCAGCGCCGTCGCCCCCGCCACTCCCAGCCACACCCGCCCATGCAGCCATCCTTGCAACCGGTCGGTCCCCACGTAGGTGGTGAGGGCGGCCGCCATCGCTATCGAGATCAGCAGGTAAACCCACACGCCGGCGAAAGTGTCCCACACCGCCGTCGCCGTGTCCGAGGCCAACCCGGTCAGCCAGTGGAGCATCCCCTCCTCCCTATATATAGACAGCTATCTATATGTTAGCAGAGGGCCGGGCCTTGTCAAACGGAACCCGAAAACTGGATGGGCGCGGCGGCGGGCCGGGGGCGTCGCCGGACCGCCCGGCGCCGGGGGCAAGTTCGCCCGGTTGCGCGAGGGCGCGGTTCCGCCGCGGGGTAAAATTATCGGCGTTATTGAGCAAGTACGCAGGTGCGGATGGTGCGGCAAACCGGTAGATGGGTGGCCGGTCTGCGACGATTGCGTCGATGTTGCGTCTGCGAGCCACTACTGCAACTCGTACGGACGCTACTTGACCTCGGGCTATTGCCCGGTCTGCGACAGCGACGGGGATGTGGTGGAATTCTGACGCTGTCGGCGGACTTATAGAATCAATTTACCCAACCATCCCGGCACCCGGACCGAAACCCCCGTAATCCCCGTTGCCGAACCCGCCGCCCGCCGGCTCCTCTCGATTACTCCGACGCCTCGCGCTCCGAGCGTTCGTCGGGGCTGATGATGCCGCCGACGTCAAGGGCGCCGCGGCGGCCGATCTTCTGATATATCCCGATTTCCGGCGCATCGGTCGCCCTCCGTTGACCTCCGTCTCCGTTTGGCCGGGGCCGGCGCGGGGCGGGTCAGCCGGCGATGACCGGATTGGACATCTTCCCGATGCCCTCGATCTCCAGGGTTACCTCATCGCCCGGGCGCAGGAATTCGGGGGGGGTGCGGGCGAACCCGACCCCCTGCGGGGTGCCGGTGGAGATCACCGTCCCCGACCTCAAAGTCACCGACCGGGACAGGTGCGACACCAGGGCGTGCACGTCGAAGATCAGGTCGGCGGTGGTGGAGGACTGCTTGATCTCCCCGTTCACCCACAGTTTTACGGCCAGGTCGGAGGCGTCATCCAACTCGTAGGCGGTGATCCAGGGGCCCATCGGTTTGAACGAGTCGAACGATTTGCCCCTGCTCCACTGCCCGTCCCCCATCTGGATGTCCCGGGCGGACACGTCGTTGACGATCGTGTAACCGGCGATGTGGAGCGGGACCCGGTGAGGGGGGACGTCCCGGGCGGGAGGGCCGATGACCACCCCCAACTCCGCCTCCCAGTCCACCTGGTCGGTGAACGGGGGGATTGCGATCGGGCGCCCGGGGCCGATAATCGCCGAGTTGTAAAACGGGAAACTGATGGGGGATTCGGGTTCGGCCATCCCCGACTCCCGGGCGTGCTCCCGGTAGTTGAGGCCGATGCCGATGAACGCGGGCGGGTCGGGGAGGGGGGCCAGCAGTTCCACCTCCTCCAGCGGAATTCCCGAACCGGTCCGCATACGCAGGGCCCGCACCGCGTCCGGGTCGCCGAGGACTTCCCGCAACGGCGGGGGGTCGTTCAGTGGATGTACCTTCCCCCTCGCGGGGTCCGCGAAGCCCCAGGTGATGTTCCCCCCGTGATGGAAACGGGCTATTTTCATGCTTGTTCCTCCCTGCTTGTCCGGTCATCGCCCCGGCGTGATTGTATATGATTACGAAGGGCTCATGAGACTAAAGAAAGGAAGCCGTGGGGATCGAAGCCGTAACAACCGATGCGCTGTGTCCGCCGCCGGAACCGTACTCCTACGCCATCCGGGCCGGGAACGTCGTTTACCTGGCCGGGCAGGTTTCCCTGGACCGGGAGGGACGGGTGGTGGGGGACACGGTGGAGGAACAGGCCCGGCAGGTGTGGCGCAACATCTCCGATGTGCTGGAAGCGGCGGGGAGTTCCATCGCCGGGGTGGTCAAAGTAACCTACTACATGCAGGATGTCCGGGAAATCGCCCGGGAGATTCCCATCCGGGAAGAAGTGTTCGCAGGCCGCCCTCCCCCGGCGGTGACCGCGATGCAGGCGGCCGCCCTGGGTTTGCCCGGCCTGAAAATGGAAGTGGACGTGATCGCGGTGATCGACGACGACTGACCCGGACGCCGAACATCGCAATCGACCGCCCGGTCGCCGAACCCCACCTGACTAAGCGGTCTGACCTTGACCTGACAGAATAGATTCACCTTTCGCGTTCCCCTAAAAAAATTGCAAACCGGGGACCCACCCGCCCACCGCCCACCCACCCACAGATTAAGGCACTTCGCGACGAAAAAACAGAGGGTCGTTTTCGGTAGGAAAACCATAAGGTCGTTTCGGCGGGTTGTTCCACCAGCAACACCCGGAGCCTCTTTTTGGCGACCCTCGTCGAGGGTAAGAGCCCCGCTTCTCCCGCTACAACCGACCAGCGCCAACCCACAACACCGGTAAACAACCATCCCGGCTGCCAAACCGCACAGAACCAGGCAAACCGAACCCCACCCCAAAGATTTAGATTCACTTTTCGCGTTCCCCGAAAAAAATTCAAACCGGGGACCCGCCCGCCCCCGCCCACAGCTTAGGCACTTCGCGAAGAAAAAACAGAGGGTCCTTTCTCGGTGAGAAACCATAAGGTCGTTTCGGTGGGTTGTTCCACCGACAGCACCGGAAACCGCAATTTGCAGACCCTCGTCGAATGTAAGAGCCCCGCTTCATCCGATACAACCGACCGGCGCCAACCGCCGACGCCGGAAAGACCGCCCAGTTGCCAGCCCGCACAGAACCAGACGAACCGACCCCCACCCAAAAGATTAGATTCACTTTTCGCGTTCTCCCAAAAAAATTTTCAAACCGGGGACCCGCCCGCCCCCCGCCCTCCCGCCCACAGCTTAAGGCATCTCGCGAAGAAAAAACAGAGGGTCGTTTTCGGAGGACAACCAAGGGGGTGCTCTTCCAACGGGTTGTTCCGCCAGAAACATCCGGAGAATCTCCTGTGCGACCCTTGCCGAGGGTAAATACCCCTTCATCTCCTGCAACCGACCAGCACCAACCCCAACACCGACGCCAACCACCGGAACTGCCAAACCGCCAGAACCTGACGAACCGACCCCCACCCAAAGATTAGATTCACTTTTCGCGTTCTCCCAAAAAAATTTTCAAACCGGGGACCCGCCCGCCCCCCGCCCTCCCGCCCACAGCTTAAGGCATCTCGCGAAGAAAAAACAGAGGGTCGTTTTCGGAGGACAACCAAGGGGGTGCTCTTCCAACGGGTTGTTCCGCCAGAAACATCCGGAGAATCTCCTGTGCGACCCTTGCCGAGGGTAAATACCCCTTCATCTCCTGCAACCGACCAGCACCAACCCCAACACCGACGCCAACCACCGGAACTGCCAAACCGCCAGAACCTGACGAACCGACCCCCACCCAAAGATTAGATTCACTTTTCGCGTTCTCCCAAAAAAATTTTCAAACCGGGGACCCGCCCGCCCCCCGCCCTCCCGCCCACAGCTTAAGGCATCTCGCGAAGAAAAAACAGAGGGTCGTTTTCGGAGGACAACCAAGGGGGTGCTCTTCCAACGGGTTGTTCCGCCGGCAATGCGGGAATCTCTTTTCGGCCCGCTATCGGGGGCTGAGAGTCCGCTTCGTTTGTTACAATCGATCCATGCCGATGTCGGAAATGCCGGGGGACGACCGCCCGGTTGCCGGCCCGCAACGGACCGGGCGAGCCCAACCTCCCGACCGATCCGCGTAATGCCATCTCACTTGACTGCGAAAAGGGCGAACGACGATGACTGATCACAACGCCGACAGGGAAGCCGCCGCCTGGTTGCTGGCCCGCAACGGGCTGACGGCATCGGAGTTCGACCCGGCGGAAACCGCCGAGTTGCTGGCGGCGTGGGGGGAAGCCGACGCCCAACTTGACCTGCTCTTGGAACAGGCGCCGCCCGGCTGGCAGACGGACGACCCGACCGGCTTCCGACCCGACTGGCGGTAGGCCCGGATGGCCGACTGCTCCATCCCTGAAATCGGCGCCCGGTTGCGGGCCGGGGAGGTCACGGCGGTGCGGGCCGCCGAAACGGCGCTGGACGCCATCGCCGGGCTGGACGGGGAGTTGCGCTCTTTCGCCTTGGTGGATCGGGAAGGGGCCCTGCGCGCGGCCCGGGCGGCCGATGAACGGTTGCGGGCGGGGCGGGGCGGGCCGCTGACCGGCGTTCCCATCGGGATAAAGGACATTACGCACATCAAAGGACTGCCCACCGGTTGCGGCTCCCCCGCCTATCCGACCGCTCCCCGCCCGGAGGACGCCCATGTGGTGCGGCGGCTGCGGGAGGCGGGGGCGGTCATCGTCGGCAAAACCGCCGCCCACGAATTGGCCTGCGGGGTGTACAGCGCCCCGGCGGTCAACCCGTGGGATACGAACCGGATTCCGGGGGGCTCCTCCGGAGGGTCGGGGGCGGCGACGGCGGCCGGCCTGGTGCCGATGGCGGTGGGGAGCGACACCGGCGGTTCCATCCGCATTCCGGCCGCCTTGTGCGGGGTAGCCGGTTTGAAACCGACCTTCGGGAGGGTGTCCCGGACGGGAACCGAACCCCTGTCCTGGTCGCTGGACCATCTGGGGCCGTTGGCGGCCACCGTGCGGGGATGCGCGGTCAGCCTGGGGGCGATGGCCGGGGCCGACCCGGCCGATGCGGCCACGACCGGCGCCCCGCCGGTCCCCGATTACGAAGCCGGATTGGAGGAGGGCGTGTCGGGGATGCGGGCCGGGGTGGCGGCCGGGCCGCCGTTCGCCCCTATGCAGGAGGACGTAGCGGAGGCCTTTGCGGCGGCGGCGGACGTTTTGCGGGGGCTGGGGGCGGAACTGGAACCGGTTGACATTCCGGAGTTGGCGGCCGTGTTGCCCGCCGAGTTCGCCATCGTCGGCCCGGAGGCGGCCGCTTACCACCGGCGGCTGTTGCGGGAGCGCCCGCGCCTCATCGACCCCGGCATTCGGGGGTTGTTGACGGCCGGAACATTAATGCCCGCCTCCCATTATCTGAAAGGCCTGCAGGCGCGGCTGGTAATCCGGAATGCTTTGCGGCGGGCCTTTGTCGAACACCGGCTGGATATCCTGCTCACCCCCACCTTGCCCGCTGCCGCCGCCGGATGCGATCAGCAGGAGTTCGTCTACGGGTCGGATGCGGAGTCGGTTACCTTCTCCTATGTGCGCACCACCGCCCCTTTCAACCTGTCCGGCCTGCCCGCCTTGAGCGTCCCCTGCGGCTTCGACCGGGCCGGCCTGCCCATCGGCTTGCAGATCGCGGCCCGGCCCTATGCGGAGGCGACGGCCCTGCGGGCAGGGTTCGCCTACGAGTCGGCTACGGACCACTCGCAACGGAAACCGCCGCTTCATTCCTCCCGCCCCCCGCCGCCCCGGTAGGGTTTTCCGGGTTAGCCGTTAGCAGTTCGGGAAGGAGTAGCCATGCCGTTCGCCGCGTTGTCCACCGGCATCGACGTTTACTACGAAACGGAGGGGTCGGGCGACCCGCTGTTGCTGATTATGGGCACCGCCGCCGACCACGGCGTGTGGGCGGGGCAGGTGGAGGCCTACCGGGGGGATTACACGGTGATCACCTACGACGCCCGGGGGACCGGGCAGTCAACCCAGCCCGCCGACCCCGGGTCCTATTCCATGCGGGTCCTGGGCGACGATGCGGCCGCCCTGTTGGACCACTTGGGGGTGGAGCGGGCGCATATTTCCGGTTTGTCGCTGGGGAGCGCCACCGCCCAGGAGTTGGCCGTCAACCATCCGCACAAGGTCGCCACCCTGCAGTTGCACTGCACCTGGGGGCGGTCGGACGAGTGGTTCGTCAGGATGATCGAAACCAACGAGTTGCCGGTGGTGCACGATGACCTGGCCCAATACATCAGGACGGCCCTGCTGTGGGTGGCCAGCCCCCATTTCGTCAACGAACGACCGGAGGAGGTGGCGGCCTTTGAGCGGGGGTTCATCCTGGAAAATCCCCACCCGCCCTCCAAACAGGGGATGCTGGGTCATTTCCACGCCGACAAAACTCATAATGCCTTGGACCGCCTGCACCGGATTTCGGTTCCGACCCTGATAACCTCCGGGGAAGCGGACTGGCAGGTGCCGACCCGCTACGGGCGGGAGGTGCAGCAACGCATTCCCGGCTCCGTGTTGCACGTATTCGAGGGCCCCGCCTCCAGCCACATCGCTTTCTGGGAAATGGCCGAAGAGTGGAACCATTTCACCCTCTCCTGGCTTAAACGCCACTCCCCCATCAGCCGGTAGTGATCATCAGAGCCGGTTGGCGGCTTCTTCAGCCTCTTGCATCCGCTCCACTATCCAACTGAAATCCGGCGCCTCGCCGAACAACATACCTTGCATGGCTTCATAGTCCTGCTCCAAAACGGCCCGTAGTTCCGGCTGGGGAACCAGTCGTATTGTCCCTGGAACAGCCTCTTCAAACCGTTTCCAAGCCTGTCGGAAAGCCACTAGATTGTGTTCGCGAACCGCATCCAACATTTGGCGATTCGATAACGCTAGCCTGCCGGTTTCGGTGGCCGTTATCATCGCCGCGTCGTAGAAGTGACGTGATATACGGTCCTTTTGAATCGGGAGACGTTGCTGGTCGAGATATCCGCAATGCAGGCCATGCAAAATCAGCAATTTATCCCAATAAGTACGCTCCGGAACAATGGTTGTTATGTTATTAACACCCAAATTCATAGTAGGTAGCATCCTGGCAACATATGGTTCTACGCCGTACATCAAGCTAGGTTCCA
Source organism: Candidatus Spongiisociaceae bacterium (assembly GCA_965243835.1). GTDB lineage: Bacteria > Actinomycetota > Acidimicrobiia > Spongiisociales > Spongiisociaceae. Next base: position 907,122 of record OZ251578.1, on the reverse strand, counting down.
AAGCCGAATCTGGCTCCTGCTTCAATTTTGACTTGCGGCAAGACATAGATGTCCTCCGATTCGAAGAGAGTCGGGTAATGCACCAACAATGTCTGACCACTAGAATCAAGATCATCCGGTACCACCTTATATCCATCCGTAAAACCGCTAAGGATGCTTGTCAAGTCAGATCGCAATTCTCCAAGAATATACGAACTACAGGCAATTCTGATCTCTTCAAATAGGGCAACTCGTTTCCTATTGGAGAGGTCGTCGGCGACAATCGGGTCAGTCTCTCCCGCAAACCCCAACTTATCACGATAGACGACAATGTTAATATCTTCGGAAAACCGGTTTATCAATCCAAAGGACTTGGACAGGGATGTTCCGCCTTTAAAGAGCAGTTTCGGATGTTCATTACTCAGGTGGTTGAAAAGAACATCCAACACCAAGCAAACCCAGTAGTCCTTCTCGATATAGTTGGGCAAGGTTTCCAACCGGATGGCAAGATGCTGAAACAAATCGAGCCTTTCGGACTCCGCAAGAGCAAGGAATTGACTAATCCCCTTGTTCATGCGGTCACCGATATATCAGTGGTAATATCCAATACCAAAGGGATCATCCACTCCGGCAGGGCGCTAACATTTTCCCGGAGATCCCGTTTGGCCTCATCCGGCAGGCTGTCTTTCAAAATAGAAACGACGCTGGAATCGGATGTCGCAATGCGGGGACCTAACCACAGCAACGCCTGAAAACCCCGGGCCCCGGGTCTGCCCGCCCACTGCATGACCTTGGGCCCCGCGTGCTTGAACCAGATCTTGTTCCCGCCAACGGCGATCGTTCGCGTGGGGCCGTCGGTGACGAAAATGGCCTTTACCAACACCGCGTTGGTTACTCCCAGTATGTTGGCGGCGGCCATGCCGTCCGGCATTATCCGTATGCCGTCCCTACGCACGATGGCGGCGATGGCCGAATCCAAACTCGTCGACGCGAGTCCGTCCAGCACGCGGCTGTAGCGGGGGACATCGTACAGGCCGCGGGCCGCCCGGCGCAACCGGCCGGATTTGACTAGGCGCGACAGGGCCTGATCGACGGCCGGGCGGTTGCCGAAGTCCAAGAAGTCCTTGGGCGTACATACCCACCGGTCGCCCTGAGAGCGAACCCTTGACATTATTTTGTCGGCTACGCCGGTCATTGCGGCACCTCCTTTGTCAGATATTATAGCATAGATTTCTGACAAGACAACCTAGGCGCAACCGGATTTTCCATTCCCAGCGGTGTGCTTGCGATTCACGGGGGCTTGACCCCCGGGTCGGCTTTGTCCGGCCAACGAACGGCGCGGGCGCCAGCCTACCAGCGCCTCCCCCCTGTCCGGACCGCCGGGGGCGGCCCCCTCCGCCGGGGTGCGTTAGCGATGAGTTTCAAGGTCGGCGGCGGTGATCCGTCCGCGGCCGGATTCCGGCAGGCCGGAGGAGGGGATGCCGAACCATTCATAAAACGACGCTTTCAGACGGAAGGCGTCCGCTTCCCAGTGCTCGCCGAAAGGTATCCTCTTGCGGGCCGGAGTGTCAACCACCGCCCATCCCAGCGACGGCGGCGTGCCTTCTTCATCGCCCAACGCCAGAGGCGGTTCCCCGCTTTGGAGTCGGCGGCCGACCGACCAGTAGGTTAAATTGTCGGAGGTGTGCGGTAGCACTATCTCATGGGCGAAGCGGGCGAACTCCAGAGGCCACTGGTTCAGCACTGCATGCCGGGCGACTAGAACGGGGGTTCTCCATCCTAGAAAATCTTCCCCGTCGGCATCTAGGCCGATTGCGATGGCCGTCATCCATCCGCCCGGATGAATCAAAACGCCCCGACCGGCGTTAACAAGGGCGACGCATTCGCCTATAGACTGCGTTTCCCCGCCTCCGAGACCGAAACTGCCACTCCTCGGATATTTCAACCGTGCATCCTGCAAGGAGCCGCGCACGCCCTCCGAAGAGTAAAAGTCATCAAAATGTAAACGGGCGTCGGGAGAGAGCGATATTTCCCAATAGGGGGAATCCCCCGGGTTCAGGATCTCCAACATTTCGGCGGCGGCCGTCCGGACCGGTTCCGGGAGAGAATCTTCCGGCTCATTGATTGGAAACTCGGCTAGTAGCGACTTGATTGTCGGTAACATGTTATCCTTTCCGTCCGAGCCATCGGCAACCGCCTTACCTTGCCACAGTTTATCAACCGGCATTACATATATTTTACCATCAAATTGATAGGATATAGTTCCGGTGTTGAGGAGTACGCCCGCTACGAACCGCGAGCCCATTTCTTCCCGTAGCCGCAACAGGCCTCTCATATAATCTCTTCTAACTCTTTCACCTGCCTTTATTTCAATTCCGAATACCGCCCCATCGTTAAGGCGTTCCACTACCAAATCGACTTCTTCGCCATCCGGACCCCTCCAATATCCAACCCGACAGGCTTCATCCAACCAGGATAGCATTTTTTTGATCTCGCCCACGACAAAGGTTTCCAACAAATGTCCAAACTGGGACAAAAACGATGGATCGCGGCTGTGCAACTTATCAAACGACAATCTGAGTAAGCGACCGGCCACACCGGAGTCAACTACGTAAACCTTTGGTCTAGGTACGGGACCTAAATCGTTTTTTGTCCAAGCGGGAAGCATATCCAGCAGAAATACGGCTTCCAGCAGTCTGGTGTGAGTATGAGCGGTGGGCACCTTGATTGCGGCGTCGCTGGCCGCCTTGGAAACGTTGAGTATCTGCCCGGTTTGAGCAGCGAGCCTGCGCAACAATCGGGGAAGGGCGTTCGGCTGGTGAAATCGCCTCAAGTCGCGCGCGTCTTCCATTATGGATGTTCTCACATATTGGTCGAACCATTGCTGTCGGGTTTCCTCATCGGGACTGTCGACTGCCCGGGGAAATCCGCCGATCAGCGTTTTCTCAATGTACTGCTCCCGGGTCGTAGTGGAAGTCCGAGGTTCGATAAGGGCCTCGGGGTCTTGGAAGATCGAGGCGGCGAAGTTGCCAGCGACGCCCGCCAACTCCGCTTGCGCCAACGGCAACACCGGGGCGATGAACAGCCTCCCGGTCAACGCTTGGACGCCCGGGGGCAGGGCTTCGCGTCGGGCGGAACCGGTCAGCACGAACTGGCCATTGGAACCATCCTTGTTCAGGACGGCCTTGATGTGATCCAGGATTTCCGGGTCCTTTTGGTATTCATCAATGAAGAACGGCTTGCGGGCGGAGGCGAACAGGGAGGCGTCAAACGGGGCGCCGTCCCGCACGAACGGGTCGTCCAAGTCGAGTATCGCGCCGTCGGATAGTTGGGCTAAGCCCCGCAACAAGGTGGATTTGCCCACCATCCTCGGCCCCTCCAGCATCAGCACCGGGAATTTCTTCAGCCCGCGCCGGGCTGCATCGTGCATGCGACGGCGGTAGATCATTTTTTTTCTCCTTCATGGCGTATGCCATCTTAGCTCTAATTTCTCTAATTTTAGAAATAATTTCTATTTTTGTCAAATTTTCTGTAAATTGGATCAAAGAAGGGCGGATTTTGAATATTTTTTCTAAAATATGGAATAATATTGCGGGAAATCCGCGAATAGGTTAGCGGGCGAGCGGTTTTTGGACGGCGGTCCAGACCACTAGGTGGATATCTTCCCGGGCGATGGGCGGGAGGGGGTCGGGGATGCGGGCGGGTTGCAAGCCGGCCTCCCGGACCAGTTCCCGCAACCGTCGCACTTTCCGGGCGGGAGCGTCTTCCCCGGCTCTGACCAGCTCCCGGACGGCTTTTTCGATGCGGGCGCCGGGGCGGGTGTTGAGGCGGGCCAGCAAATCGTCCCGCTCCTCCGGGGTCAGTGCTTCCCCGTGTTCGTACACCAGCTCGGCGGCTTCCCGCAGGGCCTTGGGGACGTCGGGCTTCAGGTTTTTGGGATCGGTGAGGAACATCCACTCCTTATATACGTGTTCCCGGGCCGCCTCCCAGGCGTCGAACGCCCGGTCGTAGGCCTGCTCGGACAGCTCCCGTCCGGTTTGGTCATCTACGGGGTCGGCGGCCACCAAGGCCGCCAGGGTGTCATCGTTCACCAGCGGGCGCCTGTCGCTCCCGATGATTGGCCGCCAGTCGTCGTCGGCGGGCACGAACCGGAAGCGGGGCGGAGCGAAATCCCCATCCCCCACCCGGATGCAGAACACATAACCGGACCTCGCCGCCCGGCGGTTGACGAAGCCGGAACCGGAACCGTAGGGCAGTGCCTTGACATCCTGCATCTGCGCGGGGTTCCGGGTGACGGCCGCCCGCAACCGCCGCCGGTATTCCTCGCCGGACAGGGCCGCCGCCCCGCCCCGCTCCTCCAAGAAAGATGAGTCCTCGGCGTGCAACCGCTCGATGTCGCTGAACACTTGGGCGCCGCCCTCCTCGAAGCCGGGGAGCACCGGCCCGGTTCCCACCGCCGCTCCCGCCAAACGCAGTTTACGGCGCAACCTCTTCTCCAAACCGAGCAACCGGTCCAGGTGGGCGGACGGGAAAAAGCAGTCGATGAACACCCGCCGGTGGAAAGAGCCGATCCGGTCGATGCGTCCGTGCCGTTGCACCACCCGCATCGGGTTCCAGGGCAGGTCGTAGTTGATGATCCGCCCCGCCTGTTGCAGGTTCACCCCCTCCGAGAGGATGTCGGTGGTGAACAGCAGGTCGTAGCGGTCTTCGTCTCCGCCCGCCGTTTGGGGGGCGAACCCGGCGATGACGCGGGCCCGAGTCTCCGGGTTGAAACCCCTTTTGGCCCCGTACACCGGTGGGGACATCCGCCCCCGGAAGTCGGCCAGCGGGTCATCGTCGTCGCATTCTACGATCCGCACCGCCGCCCGGTCGTTGATGGTCTGAATGGTGTCGGCGAAGCTGGAGAAAACCAGGGTTTTGCGCCGGTCGCCGTGACTGGTCCCCTCCCGGCTGACGGAGCGGGATGCCTCTGCTATCTCCCGCAGTCGTTCCAGCAACTTCTCCAGTTTGGGATCGGGCCCGTCCGCGGCCGCCCCGGCCCGCTTCCGCAACCGGCCCAGCAATTCCAAGTCGGATTCCACATCCGCCCGCAACTCGGCAACGTGATAGTCGTCCGCTCTGTCCGCTCCGGCGGCGGTTCGGTCGTCCAGGCCCTCCAAAAAGTCGTCCAGGTCTTCGTCGTCGGAGGCGGTCCATTCCCGCAACGCCTCTCCGGCCAGCACCGCCCCGCCCCGCAACGCCTCCAGGAAAGCCCGGTGGGAGTCGATCATTTTCCCCAGCGTGTTATACAGGGCGGTGGGCGACGATTCCAGCCGTTTCAAGAGGGTGGAGCGGAGCAAACCGGCGTTGGAAACCTGGTAGTCGAACTCGTGGTCGGCTTCTATGTGCCAGGCCCCTGAGGTGTAGCGGGCCAACAGCAACCGGTCCGGGTCGCGCTGGCGGTCATCGTAGCGGCGGGCGTCTTCTTCGGAGTTGTCCAGCGCGTACACCAACGCCTCCACCAGGTCCAGTCCCTGCTGATTCAGGTCGTAGTCCAAACGTTTCAACACCGGCTGGGGGAACTCTATGGTCACCCGCTTTCCCTGGTCGGTTTTTATGACGTCGCCCTGGTAGTGCCGTTTTACGAAGCGGCGGGTGCGGCGCACCGCCACCTGATCCAGCAGGTCGAACAGGTGCTCGTGGGAGAGGCGGTCCTGATCCATTTCCTCCGCCCGCTGGATGTATTTGTAAACGGAGGGGATGCCCAGGGAGGCGAAGGCGGCGTCGTTGCGGATGAACAGCGACACCAGTGCATGCAGGTCGAACAGGGTGTTGTTGACCGGGGTGGCGGTGAGCAGCATCAACCGCTTGGGATGGAGGCCGCCCACCAGGGCGTTGACCGCTTCGGTGCGTTGCGCGTTCGGATTGCGCAGATTGTGGGCTTCGTCCACCACCACCAGCGCGTATTCGTCCAGCTCCCGGCGGATGTCCCGCTCCCCGTCCCGCTCTCGTTCCCGCCAGCGGTTGCGGAACTCGTCGTAGGACATCACTTTTACCCGGCGGGAGAAGTCGTGTTTTTCCAGAAACGGTTCCCACATTCCGGCTTTGAGGGCGGCGGGGGCGATGACCAGCACCCGCTGGCGGCTGACGGCGGCGGCCCGGTTGATGACTTCCCCCGCCATAAAAGTCTTGCCCAAACCGACTTCGTCGGCCACTATCACCCCGCCGTGTTCGTCCAGGATGCGCAACATGCGGGCCACGCCTTCCCGCTGAAATCCGGTGAGTTCCAGTTCGGTGCGGCGGCGGGCGTCATCGTCTTCATCCAAATGTCCGCCGTAGAGTTCCCACAGCATGCGCAGGAAAATAACGTGCGGAGGGTGCGGTTCCCAGCGGGAGGCGTACAACTCGTCCAACGGGTAGGGGGAGGACTCGCGCCATAGTTCGTTGAACCATTCCTGCACCAGATGGGTGTGCTCCCCGGACGGGTAACCCAGGTTGAGTTCGGCGTTGCGGGCCAGCCCGGCGTAGGTGAAGTTGGACGACCCGGCCAGCACCGCCGGCAGGCTGGGATGTTCGGTGATGAACGCTTTGCCGTGCAGGAATCCTTTGGTGAAACGGCGCACCTCCACCCGCCGCCCGCCGTCTGCGTTTTCGGCCCGCAACCACTCCACCATTCGCCAAGCGGCCCGGTCGGCCTCCCGGGTGAAACCGGTCAAGTCCCGTTCCGAGGCCAGCCACTGGTCGTGGGCCGCCAAGGCCTCCCGGATTTGCTCCGGGGAGACAGCCCGCAATGCGGGACGGGCGGCGACGGCATCCGGCTCGGCTCCCAACAACAGGCGCGCCCGGGGGGCTTGTTCCAGTTCGTCGGCCAGCAGTTCGAACCCACCCGCGTTCAAATAGGCGGTGGCGATGGCCAGGTCGGGGGAGTCGGCCAACTGGGTGCGCATCCCGGACAGCAAACGGTTGAGTTCGTCCGCCACCCTCTCCCCAGCCCGCCCGTCAGTTGCGTCCCGGTTGGTGGCGAACACCGGCGGAAAGTGCTCCCGCGCGGCGGTCACAGGGTTTCCCGCCAACGCCGGAAGTGGGCCAACACCGCCGCGTGCCGCTTTGAATAATCGGTCTTGTCGTGAAAGGTGTCGTAAATAATCCGCAGGTCGTTTTCGTCCAGTCCGTACAGCAAGGCCGCGCACGCGTCCAACTCGGCGATGGCGTCCGACCGCTCCGGTTTTTCCTGCAACGTGCCCACCGGCACCCCCACCTCCGCCGCCCACTCCGCAAACCGCTCATCCACCGCCGCCAACCGCCCCGAAATCTCCACCACCCGTTGCGTTACCGGATGCCCAGGATCAGCATCCGGTATTGGCAACGAGTTGAAGATAAAAAAGTTCAAATTTAGATTAACGATCCTACGGGCGTACCAATCCAATATCATCGATGACAAAAGACCTAGCAGGTATGCCTGATCACTAGGGTCACCCAATGGCCACAGCAAAAAGGGAGCTTTATTAGTCGCAATGATCTTAGGAGGTAGTAAAGCGGTAATAACAGTACGGCTAGCTGAACCACTAGTTATATCCCGGAAAGCAACTCTGGGTTGTAAGCACGGCAAGGTATCAAAATCAATAATCCAATCATGGGCCATCTCAGAAAAAGCCGACCGGCGGTTCCGGTGTGCGCGTAGCCTTTTTTCTTGCAGGTGCTCAGTAATGCTGGTAGGGTCAGACCAAGCATAATAATTACCTGTATCTGGATACCAAAGATTAAAGGAGCGACCTCCATATACAGGCCAAAGTTCTGGTCCTTGCACCATTATTAACCGCCCCTTGTCGTTGGCGGCATCGATCTCTCGGTGCGGTCGTACTCGCCAATACCCGCTGGGGATAGGACGAGAAGATGTTTGTCGTTGGTAGCATGTAGCTCGGTGACTGGACGCGCCCTCCATTTCCTGGTAGAATTGTCGGTCGGTCGGTCGGTCGGTCGGTCGGTCGGTCGGTCGGTCGGTCGGTCGGTCGGTCGGTCGGTCGGTCGGTCGGTCGGTCGGTCGGTCGGTCGGTCGGTCGGTCGGTCGGTCGGTCGGTCGGTCGGTCGGTCGGTCGGTCGGTCGGTCGGTCGGTCGGTCGGTCGGTCGGTCGGCTATTTTTGGATGCGATCCTAACTTCAAAAAGACGCCAACCGCCTCGTTGTTCGGAAATATGGGAACCATAGCATCAGGAGTCCAATCCATTAATTCATCTAGAGGAACAGCATAGGACTCGTTAAGGTTAATATAATCAGATTTCTTCCTGTAATGACTACCCAGCTTTATAATACCAGGTATCCCCTGACCTTTGCCAAGCGAAACCAATCCTATCTCGTATTGACCGACATCTTTGAAAATCCAACCGCCGGTATTGGTCAGTGTAGTAATATCAACAAAAGAACTCCCGATAAATATAGTCTTACGCCACAAAGCGGATCCTTTGGAGTTCAGTGCGCTATAGGGTAAAACGACACCAATGGTTCCACCCTCACGTATCAGATGCCAAAACCGCCAAGCAAAGGCCTTATACAAATCAGGATCTCCAGTACCCATTCCCGGAAATGGTCCTTTCGACAGAATGTTACGTAGTGCTTCAGCCTTGCGTAGAGACTTCTTATATTCATCTACTAGATCAGGGCGTTCTAATTCCAACCTGGCGATTTTGGGTCCTTGTTTAGCTTGACTTAATCCCCTTAACCCCGGAAAACGCAATGCCCAAAATGCAAGTTTTTCGACAGTTGCTTCTTCCCAGGGTGGATTCCCCACTATTACATCAAACCCCGGATTATCACGAAGGAACACTCGAGGAAACAAGTAGGGCATATGGCCTGGATTAAGGTCACTAATATACTTCTGTACTCTTGGGGTGTTTACTAAATCAATTATATCATTCGGTTTACGCATACTCAAATCCAACTCACCAATTCTGTGGGCAACCGCCGCGTCAAAAAGGTCTTTGGCCTCCTTAGCGACATCCACAGCCTGTTGACGCGTTCGTTTAGCATCCAACAACTCAGCAATGGTCGACTCTAACAAGTTGCCTGCTTTTGCAAGGTAGTGGTCGGCTCGACTCAAACTAGGAGTGATATAGTCAGTCACAAATGTCGCCTGGATGCCTTCACCCTTTTTTAGTTGCGGGTCTATAATTTCACGTGCCTCCGCGACGGTTCCAATGCCGGACAAAGAATCAGCGCATACCAAACTATGATCCAAATCTGACATAGGCAGTCCCGGCACAAACGTGTGTAGCCACACTGCAACCTTGGCTAGCTCGACCGCAATATCGTTGTTGTCAACACCGTGAATACAGTGGCGGGCAATCTGCCGACGGAGTAACATGGATCGTTCCAAATGATAGTCATCGGCAGACTCTTTCAAGGATTCCCGAGCCGCCTCCTCCAAACGGGTCAGTTCGGCCATCACTCCCGATATAGGATTAACAGAAAGATAGGCGGACATAGCGGACTCCATATAATCAATGGCGGCTACCAGAAAGTTGCCTGATCCCATTGCAATGTCCGCCACCCGAAAATCGAAAAAGGATTCGTAAGCCCCCGTATCGTCACCCTTTTCCAATCGTTCGCCGATTTTTTTCAAGTGATTGTCCAGAGAGGGTACAAGCGAACGGTCTAACAAATGTTCAACCGCAAACCGGGGAGTAAAATAAGATCCGGTGGACTTACGGATACCGGAAGAATTATGAAAGTAGATGCCATCCGGTTCAACTATCACTTTATCCCCGGGACGGGCAAAAACGAAAGTTCCCTTACGATCCAACGTTAAGGGAAGCTCGGCGCGGGAAAGCGAAGACTCCAATAACCCCTCATAGATTTCTCCGAACTCGCGAATGGACAGCGACCGAAAATCAACCGGCCCTCTAATCCTGCTACTATCTTCGTCCACCAACAGTCGGCGCAGAGCCTGTCCGATAACCTCATCGTTTAACCGCATTTGAGAAAGTAGCGTGCCTTCTGGGTGGGAACCGAACAAACCGCCGTTATAGGCGGGCATGCCCATATCGTCATTTCCCGTGTCGATAACACCCCAAATCAAACACAGTTCATCCCAGATTTTGTGAGAACGAGCATCAAACACCTTGCTGGAAGAACTAGCTAGATGACGGGCATGTTGCTTAAGCGAATACCGTCGGTACTCTTCATTGGTAGCATAAGGAAACAACCCCCGATCCTCGGCGTATGCTTGGAACAGCAACCGAAAGAGTATACGAAGCGTGATCCGATAAGCATGCGACAAGTCGTCTAACATTTGACCGAGCCGTTCCATCTCTTCGGCTACCGCCACCGCCAACTCGGGGATGACCTCCTCGTAGATGCGCTCTCGTAAGCGGTCGCTGAGCCCGACCGCGTGGTTGCGCGAGCCTTCCAGCAGACCGGATACTGTTCCGTCCCGGGCCAAAGCCCGCGATGAAAACGCCAGGTCCAGGTAGCCTGCGTTTTTTTCTTCCAGCAGGGCCAGGTCCAACTCGAAAAAGGTGTCGGTCAGGCCCCGGCTTCCCACGCCTACGCCCGGGGTGGCGGAGTAGAGGCGGATTTGCGTGTTGCGCAGGAGGATGAGCCACGCGGCCTGCTCCTGACGGGCCAAGGCCAAGCCGTAATCTACCGGTGAGGTGTCAAAGCGCGGACTGCCCGCTTCGAAATGTTCGGCGCGGTTTAGTAAAACCGCTATTGCATCCGCACCCTCATTTGCCGCCACCCCCCCCCCCCGTTTCTCCGCGGGCGGCTATCACGAGGGCGTTGCCGACCGTGCGCAGGGTGGCGAAGCCCATCGCTTCGATCAGGGCTTGGCCGCGCAGGCCCAGCCAGGGGCGGGCGCGATCGGCGGCCTGGCGCCAAATCGGTTGTTCGGGCAATACTTTGGTCAGGTAGTGGTGGGCGAACAGTCCCTCGCCGCACAGGCCGGGGATGGAATCCTCCATGCGGCGGGATTTCAGCAGGTCGGCGATTCGTTTGCGGGCGGAGGAGCCGGAGGGCTCGTCCAGGGCGGCCTGCAACATCCGGGCCGCCTCCGATTCGGTGAGCGGGCCCACCGGCTGGTCTTGGCGGCCCGGCCCGGCCAGCCACACCCTGCTCGACCGATCGGTCACCGCCGCCACCAGCGGAAAGCTTTTCTTGCCCAGTCGCCACGCGTGGAGCGCCGTCAGTTTGCCCGGCGCGGGCGGCCGGGTGGAATCCCACCGGACCAGCAACACTTCAAACGAATCCATCGTCACCGACACGGGATCGCGCACCCCGTCCGGGGCGCCCGCCCCATCCACCGGGGCCCGCCGGCCGGTCAACCCGGCCAGATTGTCAACCATCGAATCCGTCCCTTCCTAACGAAGACCGAAGACCAAGGAATCACCCTACCCTGCCCATAGCCCCGGCGTTGTATTTGTCGCTGAAATTAATATAGAATTGCCCTGTGACCAAACAGCCCGCGCTAACCGTCCGCCAACAGGTAACGGAGTTCCTGGACCGGTCGGCAAAAAACAACGGCCATCCGACCGCCCGGCAGGAAATTGATTATTTGAAAAGCGAGCTGGCCGTTCTACGAGCGCCACGAACTTACAAACGGCCGGCAACCAGAAAGGACGACCGGTAATGCGCCAAAGGGCGGTTGAATTCCTTGACCGTATGCAACGGAACAACGGCCAAGCCGATCCGGAGGAGATCGCATCCCTACAAGCGGAGCTCGTCCGGTTACGGGCGCGAGACAATGACGGCCTGTCGCCGCAGGAGCAGGAGCGCTTGACATCCTTGGAGGAAACCATCGCCGTGCTTCAAGATTCCGAGGCAATGGAAGCCTTGGTTGAAGGATACCGCGACTACCTGAGCGGAAACTATCTTGCAGGCGTAGAAGCGGCAAGGGCCTTACGACCAGGCTGAGGTCGGGCGCATCGGAATTTTTGAGCGGAAGGGGTTGCCCGCTTACTGCTCCTCCGATTCCGATCCGGCGTCATCCTCCGAGTTGTCTCCATCGTCGCGGACTACAAACAGGCCTTCCCCAGGGCGGAATTCCAGTCGCTCGCCGGGGCGCAGGCTTCCCAGGATGTGCTCGGCGGCGGCGCGGGAGAACTCAGCGTGCTGGGGGTCGCCGCGCTCCAAGCTGGCGTGCACTTCCTCCCAGTAAGCGTTGTCCTCAGAATCCGAGAACCACCGTTCCCGTTCCCGCGCAATGGCCTTAATATCCGGAGGCAATGTCTGTTCAGACGACATCATTCTTCCTTTCCACCTTGCTGACAGTATAAGTATACCGTCATTCTCGTCCTTGCGCGCCAAACATCACCCACCGAAGAACTTGATTCCAAGACGGGCGGCGGCACAAATGCCGGTACATGCATGAAAAACTTTCCCCGCCGCGAGGCTACGCCGTTCTCCAAACCCCACATGCACCCAATAGCTCTCCCCGGCAATCTGCACTAAGCGAGACAACAGGTTATAGGAGTCAACATCCGGTTCTCCTCTCCCTACAGCTCTCCAAATCCATGCGCTACGATCAAACAGCGATGCCCGGATAGTATTTCTGGGTATTTTGTGCCTGTCTGAGGACGGTAACCACAGCATCTCTTCCCACCCGCGGGGGAGCGGGTAATCCGGGGTGGATTTTTCCCGATCCCCCTCATGGCTGGAAAACGGCGGTCGACCGCGATTTGACATTGCCCTACTTTGGTTGTTGCGCTTGTCTCCTGTCATTCCTCCGGTTGCGGGGCGGGGGGGAGTTGCCGCTCGGCCAGGTCTCGTTTGTACCATTCGGGGAGGCCGGCGGTTACTTTGCGGAGCATCTGGTCTTTGAACATCCGCCACAACTTCTCTTTTACGTTGTCGGCCTCCTCCTCCAGGAAATCCCGGCGCACCTCCACGATCAGCGGGCCGATGTCGCGCGGCTCCCCCGCCAACTCCCCCCGCTCGGACAGGCGCTGCGCCGCTTTGCGCCAGCGGGCCTCGGTGCGGTAGGACTCGGCCAGCTCCGCCAATCTCTCCCGCTGGGACGGGTTGGATTTGCGCCACTCCCGGCGGTGGGTCTCCTCGAACTCCTCCGATACCAGTTTGGCCATCAACGCCTTGCCGCCCTTGTCGAAGAAAACGGTGGAAACCTGCTTGATGACGATCCCCTCTATCTTCACCCCGCCCAGGACCGACTCCCGGTCCAGCATCCCCCGCAACTCCTCCAGCGACGGCAACGGCCCTTCGTAGAGCACCGGGGCCGCCTCCACCTGCAGCGCCTCGGCCGCCTCCGCCCGCCCGGCGGCGTCCGCCCAGTCCTGGTAGCCCCGATCCACCCCGAACAGCATTATGTGGCCGCGCGGAACCCGCCCGTAGGCCAACGTGTTGTGCTTGGGCCGGAAAAAGGCCTCCCCCCGGTAGGACCAGCCTTCGGTCATCCGCTCCCGCACCGACAGTGCCTGCGCCACCGCCGGTTGAAACAACTTGCCGGCCGATTCGGGGAAAATCTCCTGGCCGCTGCTGCGGAAAGCCAACCGGCCTTCCAGCAGGCCGAAACTGAACTGGGAGCCGTCCACCTTCTCGGTGATCTCCACCGGCAGTCCCGGCTCGTTCATCATCTGCTCGAGGGCCACATGGCCCAAGGTGTAAACCTTCGGATAGGATCTCAGACGGGCCGCCATTGTCAACCTCCTTGCCCGGCCGCGCACGCGGCCGCAGGAGACAGGCTAAACCCGTTCCGGGGCTATCCGGAACAGAGGGGCGGGGGGCCGTCCGCCGACCCTCCGCCGACCGGCCACTCAGCCGCCGTGCGCCTCCTCGTAGGAGGGGCCGCCGGTGCCCTCCACCCAGTAGCGCCGGGCCCAGCCCACTCCCTGCCAGGTGTCTATCTTGGTGGGAACGACCTTGATCAACCAGCGGGGCTGATGAATGGTGCCGGTCAGATATTCGGGACCGTTCGGGCCCAGATACCGGTAGGACATTTCCTTGGCGATTTCCACCCACTGGCCGCCGATGTTCGGTTCCTCCGCGATCACGCCCTCCCCCTGGAACATCACTTTGGGGATCTGCATCTGCCGCCCCTCGTAGTCGGGGGGGGTGTGGGGGGCGTCGATCACCACCGACACCCGCGGGTCGTTTTGGATGTATTCGCACCATACCGCCCGTTGCCGGCCTACGAACCACAGGGCCTCGTCCAGCCACTGGTACCACAGCGGCACCACGTAGGGGGCCCCGTCCGGGGTCAGGCAGGCCAGCCGGGCCAACCAGTCCTCATCCAGGAAAAGCTCCAACTCATGGGAGTCCAAACCCCCCAATTTCCCCCGAAAATCCTCATCCGGCATTCGCCGCTCCTTCCTTGCTCGACCCGGAACGATTCCCGGGATGCGGTTCATCGGCCCGGCGGGCCGCTGACTCCTATAGTATCATCTCCGCAAGCCCCCGGCGGGGAAACCCGAAAACCGTCCGCCGGGGAATGTAGAATGAACCCGACCCCGCCCCCGACGAGGAGACCGCTTGACCGACCCCGCCCCCCCGCCGACGGCTATCAGCCGGGACACGGCCCTGTCGGTGCGCGACCTGGTCAAGACCTTTACCCTCAGCGGGGGGATTTTCAGCCGCAACCAGGGGGAGGTGTCGGCCGTGGCCGGGGTGTCGTTCGACATTCCGTTCGGACGCACCCTGGGTTTGGTCGGGGAATCGGGATGCGGCAAATCCACCACCGCCCGCTCCGTGTTGCGCCTAGTGGAACCCACCTCCGGGGAGGTGGTGTTGCAACGCCGTCTGAACGGAGAGCATGCGCCGGACGGAGACGGGAGCGGGGAAACGGACGCCGAGACGGGCGAGGCGGGGGCGCCGGGGGCCGGAGGCGTGGAAACCATCGACGTCATCGCCGCCGACCGGCGCCGGTTGCGGGAGTTGCGCCGTCATATGCAGATCGTGTTCCAAGACCCGTTCGCCTCCCTCAACCCCCGGATGACGGTGGGGGCGGCCATCGCCGAGCTGATGGAGGTCCATCTGGACCTGACCCGCTCCGCCCGGTTGGAGGCGGTGGGGGAACTGTTGCAACTGGTGGGGATGAGCGCCAACGCCGCTAACCGCTACCCGCACGAATTCTCCGGCGGCCAGCGGCAACGGATCGGGGTGGCCCGGGCCCTGGCCCTGCGCCCCGGCTTCCTGATCCTGGACGAACCGGTGTCGGCCTTGGACGTTTCCATCCAGGCGCAGGTGCTCAACCTGTTCCACGAAATCCAGGAACGGCTGGGCCTCACCTACCTGTTCATCGCCCACGACCTGGCGGTGGTGCGGCATATTTGCGACCACACGGCGGTGATGTACCTGGGCAAAATCGTGGAATCGGCCCCCACCGACCTGCTGTTCACCGAACCAATGCACCCCTACACGCACGCCCTGCTGTCGGCGGTGCCGGTGCCCGACCCGGTGCATCAGCGGCAACGGTCCCGCATCCTGCTGGAAGGGGATGTGCCCAGCCCGCTCAACCCGCCCTCCGGTTGCCGGTTCCACACCCGGTGCCCGATCGGGAAAGACCGGGAAATCTGCCGGACGGAGGAGCCGCCCCTGCGGGAAATGTCCCCCGACCATCTGGCGGCCTGCCACTTCCCCGAAATCAAAAACATCATTTAGGTCGGGAAGATGCGGTCAACCTCCCGCGTGGTGGACTCCCTGGGGCGGTCGGGCATCCGGGACATTATGGAGTTGGCCTGGCAGTCGGGGGAGGTCATCCACTTGGAGGTGGGTGAACCCGATTTCGACACCCCCGCCCATGCGGTGGAGGCGGCCCGGCGGGCCGGGGAGGAGGGTTTCACCAAATACACCCCCAACGCGGGCATACCCGAACTGCGGGAAGCCCTGGCCGACAAGGTGCGGCGGCGCAACGGAATTGAAGCCTCCCCCGATGACATCGTGGTCACTCCCGGGGCGGTGGCCGGGGTGTACGGGGCGATCGTGTCGCTGGTGGACCCGGGGGAGGAAATCCTGATCAGCGACCCGGCCTGGCCCAACTACCGGCTGATGACCAACCTGTCCGGGGTGGCGGAAGTCCCCTATCCGCTGGCGGCGGAGAACGATTTCATACCGCAGGCGGAACTGATGGAACCGCTCATCACCGACCGCACCCGGGCCATCCTGCTCAACTCCCCCGGCAACCCCACCGGGGCCGCCATCCCCGGCCGGGCCCTGCGGGAAATACTGGAGTTGGCCCGGGCGCACGACCTGTGGGTGCTGTCTGACGAAGTGTACGACGAAATCTGGTATGAGAATCCCCCGCCCTCGGCCGCCCCCCTGGACCCGGACGGGCGGGTGATCAGTTTTTTCAGCTTCTCCAAAACCTATGCGATGACCGGGTGGCGGGTCGGTTATCTGGTTTCCCCGCCGGAGGTGACGGAAAGCATCGTCAAGGTGCAGGAACCGATCACCTCCTGCATCAACGCCCCCGCCCAGTGGGCGGCCATCGCCGCCGTCACCGGGCCGCAGGAAGTGGTGGCGGAAATGCGCGCCGCCTATCGGGAGCGGCGGGATACGGTGATGAACCTGCTGGACGAGGCGGGAGTGCCCTATGTGCGTCCGGCGGGGGCTTTCTACCAGATGGTGAATGTTTCCGGCAGCGGGCTGACCGGCGACCGGTTCGCCCGGCGGCTGGTGACGGAACAGGGGGTGGCGGTGGCGCCCGGGGAAACTTTCGGCTCCCGGGCCGGGGATTACGTGCGGGTTTCCCTGGCCTCGGCCCCCGACCTGCTCGCCGAAGGCGTAGCCCGAATGATCGCCGCCATCGGCGCCTGGGGAGCCGAAGCCTCGGCAACCGAATAATGTCAAGCCAATACCCGAAAGAGGCTATGGTCAAATCTCGGATATTTACCTCGCGCTAGCGGGATAGGAGGCGAGGGCTGGCGCCCCGCAACCACCCCCCGCTGGATGTGGTTCTATGTATCCGGCCGCCGCCGAAACGAACGCACCCGTTTCATCGGTACTGCCCGATGCGGTCCTCTATCAACTCCGACATCTCCCCCTCCCCCTTCCGCCCATTACACCTCCGACATAGCAACAGCAGGTTGTCTTTGTGGTCGGCGCCGCCCACACCCTGAGCGACAATGCGGTCCCAACTCCAGCTCGTCGTATCCGAAGTCGTAGCCGCATCCCGCGCAGTATCCTTCTTGCTCCCCAAACAGGCTTTTTTTGCGGGTGCGGTAGTGGGGTGGTTTGCCGAGGTCGGTGCGCCGGGGTTGGTCGGTGCGGTGGACGGTGGAGGTGAGGCCGATGTCTCTCACCAGGCGGCGTCGTGAGCGGCTTGCTCCCGTTCGCGAGCCATGACGCACAACCGTTCAATATCTTCACGCGTCGCCGACGGATACTCCCGACCGTCGATAATAACCGTCTCCTGACCGGTGAACTCCGCCTGGCGAATCACCGCCCACACCTCATCACCCGGACCAATCACCCGACCCGTCCGGACATTCTCCAAAGCCTGGGCTTGCATCCGCTCCAAATCGGCAACCGTCACCGCCGGAAACACTCGACCCTTGATGATCACCGTCGTCTGACCGGCCTCCTCCATCCGACGAGCCGCCTCCCACATCTCCTCGTTGCGCAGACCGGCCATCATCTCCATATCCTCCTCCACCCACCGCCGGTTATCCTCTTGATTGTTAAACCAAAAGTCCGCTCCAAGTCGGCAACCGTTCCCGCCGGATACTCCCGACCGTTAATGGTCACCGTCGTCTGACCGGCCTCCTCCATGCGACGAGCCGACTCCCACACCTCCCCGCTGCGCAGACCGGCCATCATCTCCATATCCTCCTCCACCAACCGCCGGTTATCCTCCAAGTCGTTGAACCAGTGATCCGGGTCGGACCGCACGCGCAACTCCTCCTCCGACAACGGATTACCAAAAATATCAAACCGCGAGGGATCCAGCTTGGCAGGCCTCACCGCCCCCTCACCCTCCCGGACAGACGATCCCCGAAACCGGTCATTATCCAACAGGTCGTGGTCCCCGAACACAGGTTCGGCCTCTCAACCGGATAACCGAGAAGCGTCGTGAGCGGATTGTTCCTGTTCGCGGGCCATGGCACACAACCGCTCAATATCTTCACGCGTCGCCGATGGATACTCCCGACCGTCGATGGTTACTGTCTTCTGGCCAGTGAACTCCGCCTGGCGAATCACCGCCCACACCTCATCACCCGGACCAATCACCCGACCCATCCGGACATTCTCCAAAGCCTGGGCTTGCATCCGCTCCAAATCGGCAACAGTACCCGCCGGGTACTCCCGACCGTTGATGGTCACCGTGGTCCGACCGGCCTCCTCCATGCGACGAGCCGCCTCCCACGCCTCTCCCCGGTGCAATCCGGCCATCAGCTCCTCATCGTGTCGCTCCCACCAACGGTTGTCTTCCTGATCGTTAAACCAAAAGTCCGGATCAGCCCGCCACCGCCTCACCCTCTCGGGCAGACGATTACCGAAACTGTCATAATCCAAAGGGTCGTAGTTCTCAGACACAGGTCTACCTCCTGTTACCGCGACCTATGCCGGATACTAGCACCCTCAAACCCCGCTGGAGGATAAGCCGCCTCGCACAGACCTCGACAGGCGTGCATGATTTTGCCCACTGGAAAAAACCTGGTGTTCTCCAAACTTGACGTGAATTAGATTTTCCGATGTGGGGCCATATGCGTGATAAGTAAGAACAGTAGGCCAGTCGCCCCTGCCCTCCGCTTCAAAAAAGCGGGGTTCGTTGGACCTTAACACGCCAATGATCACTTCTAGCTTGAACCGGCGTTTTTTTCTTGGACGGAGCCCAGCAGGCATACCGCTTCCCAGCCGAACGGCAACTCCTGCTCGTCGCGGGTTACCCATTCACAGTCGTGGCGGGCGAAGGGGGACAGCATAGGCGGCCGATGGTAATAGGCCCCGGGATTTAGTTGGCGCCCTCCGGCTGAGGGCGGGAATTGCGGCGGGTATAGGTTTGCTTTATAGCATAACCTAACGGTAACTGCCTTTAAAAGGTGAACAGTGTGGAGGCGGTTCCGCCGCGGATGGCGTCGCGTTCGGTCGGGGTAATGTCGGGGAGGCAATGGTCCACCAGGGCTATGGTCTCCTCGTATCCTGGGTTGCGTTTGATCCACGGCCAGTCGGAGGCCATCATCATCCGCTCCGCCCCGAAGGCCGCATACACCCGGTCCACCACCTCCTGCATATCGGGGTACGGGTAGTCGGTCCCGGAAAACGCGTACTGGCCGGACAAATGCACGTACAGGTCAATGGAATGTTTGGCCGCCATCTCCTCGATCAACTCCAGGGAATCGGGGGGCAGGGGGATGTCGAACCGGGGGCGCATATAGTCGTCCATGGCGATCTCCATCCAAATGTCGGGGCAAAACCCCAGATGGTTGAGAACCACTTTCAGGCCGGGCAGGTACTCCATCACCCCGTCCAGCAGGCGCACCTGGTCGGGAGACCCGTAGAACCATACCACCATCCTCCTGTCCCACATGGCCCGCAACACGGGGAAAACCTCCATCTTGTCGGGCGGTTGTTGCGGATCGGCCCCGAACCCGTAGAAACGCAAACCCTGTAGGCCGACCTCCTCCGCCCGGCGGGCCACCTGCCCCGGCCCGTCCGGAGCGTCGGGGTCGTACACCCCCACCCCGGCGAACTTGCCGGGAAATTTGCGCAAGATTTCCGCCAGGTAATGGTCGTGGGTGGAAAGGGGGACGACGATCGCCCGGTCCACCCCGGCCCGTTTCATGGAGAACATGAACTCCTCGGCGGTCTCGTCCCGCTCCGGGGGGGTCATTCCCTCGATCACGTCCCGGGGATAGGCTTCGCTCTGCTCCCGGAACAGGTGCAAATGGGCGTCTACGACCGGCATCTTTATTCCTTTCCGCCGTGTACGGCTTGTTCGTCCTCCGGGACCGCCTCCGCGGGGGCCGCCGCCCGCAACTCGGCGCGTTGGGCGATCCAGGCCAGATGGCGGGGGGTCAATTGCCTGCGCATAAACATAATCAAGTGTTCCAACAGTTGCGGGCGAACCTCCAGCAGTTGCGGGCCGGCCTCCGCCGCCGCCCCCGACACCCGCAGTTTAACACCCAGAACCTTCGGGTAAATCCGGTCCAGGAACGGGCGGCGATCCTCGTCTTGGGAGCCGTCCAGGAAAATCCGCACCGCCGACCGGGTTCCCCGCCAATCGGGCTCCCCGTCGGCGAAGGGGGATATCAGGGCCTGCACCGGAACCCCCGCCCCCTCGTTCAAATACAGGAGCCGGCAGGCCGCCCTCCCGTAGGAGACGATCCCCACCGGGCCGAAGGAGCCGGTGATCTCCGCCAACAGTTCCGTAAGGTCGTCCAGCAACAACTCCGGGTCGGGTTCGCCGCCGGACAGGCCGTGCCCGCGCAGTTCCATGCTGATCACCCGGAAACCGGCGGCCGCCATGCGGGCGGTGACCGGACCCCAGGCGTCCAAGTCGTCGCCCAAGTCGTGCACGAAAACCACCGCCGGGCCGTCCACCGGCCATTCGTGGCCCCGCAAAGTCAGGCCGTGCGCGGTGCGCACCGCCACCGCCGTCGGCCCCCCGCCGGCGGTCGCCTCCCCGGCCGGGCGGCCGCTCATCGAACGAACGGTTGCGGGTTGAAACAGCGCAGGGCCCGCCCCCCCTCGGTCGCCGCCAACTCCGGGGGCTCCGTCCAGCACCGGTCCAGGGCGTGCGGGCAACGGGGGGCGAACCGGCACCCTTCCGGCATCAGTTGCGGGGGCGGCACCACCCCGGCGATGGGGTGCAGGCGGCGGCGGACGGCGCTTACGTGGGGCAAAGCCCGCAACAGCCCCTGCGTGTAGGGGTGGCGGGGGTCGTCGAACAGTTCCTCCACCGGGGCCTGCTCCACGATTTCCCCGGCGTACATCACCGCCACCCGGTCCGCCACCGCCGCCACCACCGCCAGGTCGTGGGTGATGAGCAACATGGACATCCCCCGGCGGCGCTGTTCGCTGGTCAGTTTGTCCAAAATCTGGGCCTGGACGGTCACGTCGAGGGCGGTGGTCGGCTCATCGGCGATCAGGATCTCCGGGTCCAGCACCAAAGCCAGGGCGATCATCACCCGTTGCCGCATCCCCCCCGACAACTCGTGCGGGTAGGAGCGCATGCGGGCGGCCGGGTCGGGCAACCCCACCTCAGTCAGGGCGGTGACCGCCATCTCCTCGGCCGCGGCCCGGTCCAGCGACCGATGGGCGCCGATGACTTCGGTCATCACCCCGCCCACCGTGAACACCGGGTCCAGGGAGGTCAGCGGGTCCTGGAAAATCATGGAAATATGGTCGGCGCGCACGGCCCGCATCTCCCCCGGCCGCAGGGAAAGCAGGTCCCGGCCTTCATAGAGAATCTCCCCGGAGCGCACCCGCACCGGCGGGGTGGGCAACAGTCTCATAATCGACAGGGCGGTGATGCTCTTGCCGCACCCGCTTTCCCCCACCAGGCACAGGATTTCGTTGGGAAACAAGTCCAGGGACAAGTCGCTCACTATGTCAAAGGACTCCCCGCCGGAGGAAACGGCGGTGCGCAAACCGCGGATGGAAAGCAGGGGGGCCTCCTCCCGCACCGGAGCGGGGGCGGGCGCGGCGCCGGGGGCGGGGGCGGCCATCAGGCTTTCCGCAACCGGGGGTTGACCACCGTGTACCCCACGTCGGCCAGCCAGTTGCCCAACAGCACGATGGTTACCAGCACCAACGAGAAGAATTGCGCCACCGGGTAATCCCGGCGCAACACGGCGTTGACCAGCACCTGGCCCAGGCCGGGCCAGCCGAATATGGTTTCCACCACCAGCGCGTAGCCGACGATCTGGCCGATGCGCAACCCGGCCAGGGACACGATGGGCACCAAGGCGTTGCGGAACACGTGCCGGCCGATCACCGACCCCTCCGCCAACCCGCCCGCCCGCAGGGTGCGCACGAAGTCCAGGTTGAGGTTCTCCAGCATCGCCGAGCGGGTCATGCGCACCGTGAGGGCGATGCCCTCCATGGCCAGCACCACCGCCGGCAGGAACAGTTGGCGGGGGCTGCAACAACCCGCCGAGGGGAACCAGCCCAACACCGATGCGAACAGCCACACCGCCAACAGGGCCAGCCAGAAGTTGGGCACGGCCATCCCCGCCACCGAAAAGGTCATAATCCCCCCGTCCCACCAGGAATTTCGTCGCAGGGAGGCCAGCATCCCCAGCGGAATGCCGATGGCGAACACCAGAATGAAGGCGGCCGCCCCCAGAATCAGGCTGTTGCGGCCGTGGGTGAACAACAGGTCGGAAATCTGCGCGTTGTTGGTCAGCGAAGTCCCCAGGTCGCCGCTCAGCACCCGCCCGATGTAGTTGAAATACTGCTCGTAAATGGGGTCGTTCAACCCCAACTGCTCCTTGAAGGCCTCCCGTTGCTCGGCGCTGGCCGAAGCGGGCAGGCGGGCCGCGGTTACATCGCCCCCCGACAGCCGAATGGCGTAGAACACGGCCACCGAAGACAGGATCAGCACCACCGCCGTATACAAGGTGCGGGCGGCCAACTGTTTCATTCGGCTTCCACGCCTTTCGCCTCATGCCGGAGCCGCGGGTCGAACACGTCCCGCAGGCCGTCCCCGATCAGCGACACCGCCAACACCAAAAGCATGATGGTCAGGCCGGGAAGGGTGGACTCCCAATGGTTCTGTTGCAGGAAGTTGCGTCCGTCGGACACCATTCCCCCCAGGCTGGGGGTGGGGGGTTGCGCCCCCAGCCCGATGAAAGACAGGGCCGCCTCGGCGATGATGGCCACCGCCACGTAGTAGGAGGCCAGCACCAAGGCCGGGGCCAGAATGTTGGGGAAAAGGTGTTTGAACATTATCCGGGGGGTGGACAGCCCGCCCGCCTGGGCCGCTTCGATGAACTCCCGTTCGCTCAAGGCCAGCACCTCCCCCCGCACCACCCGGGCGATGGCGGCCGTGTTGACCAGCCCCACCGCCAGAATCACCGGAAACAGGCCCCCTCCCAAGCCCCCCGCCAGCAGAACCGCCACCAGAATCAACGGGAAACCCCATACGAAGTCCACCACCCCCCGGATGGTGCGGTCCCGCCAGCCTCCCAGGTAACCGCCGAACATTCCCAGCAGGAGCCCCATTATCAGGGACAGGGCCGTCACCCCGGCCGCCACCAGCAGGCTCACCCGGATGCCGATGAACAGTCGGACGGCTATATCCCGGCCCAGATGGTCGGTGCCCAGCAGGTGACCGGGGGAGCCGGGGGGGAGATGGGTGTCCCGGAAGCTCTGCAGGGTGTGGTCCACCCCGGAGATGACCGGACCCAGGATGCCCGCCGCCAGCACCAACACCGCCAAGGCGACGCCGATCAGTAACAGTTTGTTGTAACGCATCCGGCGCAGGGCGGAGCGGAAAGCCCCCATATGGCGGGCGGCTTCGTATTCGGCCAGCCGCTCGTTCCAAGCCTCCAGCCGGGGGCCGGTCTCCTGATCCGATGTCACCGGATGTTCCGCGGCGAGCAGGGGGACGGCGCGGGTCCGCCCCCCGACGGCGCCCGAACCTTAGGCCTCGATCCAGGTGTCGTTGTAGTACGGATACAGGTTCCAGACGAACGGTTGCCAGCCGTGCACCCGGTTGTGATGCACGAAAGTGGCGTTCTGGTTCATCAGCGGCAGGTAGGGAAGCTCCTCCGCCCACGCCAACTGGAAAGCCGAAGAAGCGGCCTGCGCCTCCTCGTCGGTGGCCGAGCTCTGCCAGGCGGCGATGGCCTCGTCGATGCGCGGCTCGATGGCATGCGAGAAGTTGGGGACCGGAATGGTGCCCGAGGAGGCGAAAATGGTGAGCACGTCCAAGGGGATGGGCCACAGCCAGAAGAACAGGGACATCTCCGCCGAGTCCCGGCCGGGGGCGCTGATCTCCGCGAAGTGCAGGGCCCGGTCGATCACGTCCAAGTTGGCCCGCACTCCCACTTGGGAGAACTGGGCCGCCACCGCTTCCGCCACTACCCGTTGCGTGGTCTCGTCCTCCACCGCGTAGCGGAACTCGAACGGCACCCCGTTGCGCTCCCGGACGCCGCCCGACCCCATCGTCCATCCGGCCTCGTCCAGTTTCCGGTTGGCCAGATCCACGTCGAACTGGTTGAACTGCTCCACCGCCGGTTCGTACTGCCGGTCGGTGGTGGGAAACGGTCCGTAGGTGGGGGCGCCGTTGCCGTAGAGAATGGCGTCCACCATCCCTTCCCGGTCCAGCGCGTGGGAAAGCCCCTGGCGGGTCAGCCGGTCGCCAAAGTATTCTTCATAGTCCCGGTTCATCGCCAAGTGGTAGCCCGACCATTCCGGGTGACGGATGACGGTCAGGTCCGGGTTGGACTCCAACCGGCCGATGTCCTGATGTTGCGGGTTGATGAGGGTGTCGATGTCGCCGTTCTCCAACTGGGTGGCCCGCTGCCCGCCTTCGGCGATCACCGACCAGCGGATGGCGTCCAGGTAGGCGGCCCCCTTGTTTTCGAAGAAGGGGACCAAACTGCCCGGATAGTCGTCCCAGCGCCGCACCAGCACATGGCTTCCCGGAACCCACTCTTCGTGGGTGAAGGGGCCGGTGCCGTCCGCGGTTTCGGTTCCGTAGGTGGAACCGGCGTCCAACTCGCCGGCGGCGTCCAGGGACAGGTCTTTCCAAGTGTTGATGTTGATGATCCGCCAGTAGCCGGTCTGATGCGGCCCCAAGGCGCCCAGCCAGGCGTTCTTCATCTTCATCACCACCTCGTTGCCTTCCGCCACGTAGGTGTCCACCGGGGCGGCCAAGCCGGCGATGAAGCTGTACTGCTGAACGGAACGGTAGAACTCGGCCACCATTTCGGCGTTGATGGTCCCGCCGGAATGGGACAGTTTGCCGTCGGGAATGGTGAACCGGTACTCCAAGCCGTCCGCCGACACCGAATAGTCGGAGGCGAACTGGGGCACCGAAGCCCCGCTGGGGTCGTTGGTGAGAATCGCCTCGTAGATGGCGAAGAAAGCGGGATCGTACCAGTTGGTGGTCAGCGGGTCGTGCTTGGAAACGTCCCGGTTGTAACCTTCCCGCAACGTCCCGCCCATCGTCGGTCCCGCCATGGCGGTGGTGGTCGTAGCCTGGGTCGTAGTGGTGGCCTCCGTCCCGGCGGTAGTAGCCGGAGGGGCGGTGGTGGTGGTCGGGGCCGGGTCATCGGAACCGCAGGCCGCCAAGATGGAGGCGGCCGCGGCCGCTCCCACTCCGGCCGCCGCCGCCCGCTTCATGAATTGACGGCGGCTAATCTCCTTGCGCCGGTAGCCGTCCGTCAGCTCGGCGATCTCGGGGGCGGCCTCTTCGCCCATCCAGGGTTTAGTCATTGCTTACCTCCTCCTTGCTTTGCCCGGCGTCGGGCCGGAACGGTTTCCCCGATTATACACCCTTTGCCCGCCGTCTTGTCGGATAATCGGGAAAAACCGGAAAGGGCCCTCAGCCGAGGGTGAAGCGGGTCACACCGGAGGGGGACTCGGCGTAGCCCTCCACCGTGAGACGACGTCCCTCGGCTTCCCGCAGTTCGTTCTCAAAGGCGGTCATGGAAATAGCCAGGCCGGAGCGGTCGAGGAACCGGTCGTTGGAATCGTAGGAGGCCGCCCACACCTCCCGACCCCGGTTCTCGAACACCAGCCGGTTGGCGTCCACGTCGATCAAACGCAACACCCCGACCGCGGTGCGCCCGGCCGGGGACTCGGTCCAATAGTGGGCCAGTTCGTTAGAGTCCAAGGTGGGGCCGTCCGGTTGGTTCACCCAGGCCCGGATCAGTTCCACCCCGCTGTCCTCCGCATCCCGCCGGTAGTCCAAAGTGGCGATGCCGCCCCGGGTGGTGGTGCGCCGGAACGCCCCGGCTCCGGCGGCCGCCGACTGGCCGGCCCCGTCCCGGTCGTCGGAGTCGAAAAACACCCGCCGCACCCCGCTGAACCGGGACCCGTACTGGTCGATGACGGTGGCCATCACGCGGTGGGAGACCCCCTTGCCGGCGTCGGAGGCGGGCTGATTGGAAACCATCTGGTCCAGCACCAAGGCGGTGGCGACCGGCTGATCGTCCGACCAGATGACCGTCGCCTCCTCCCCGGCGGCGCCCGTGGCCGCCAGCCCGTCCGTGGTGCGGTCCTCCAGTTGTATGTTATCCGGGCTGATGGTGTCGGCGTGCAGGGTCAGGGTAAGTTCGGCATCCCCGTTGTTGCTGTTGGCTTCGGGATCGACCTGGTTGTAAGTGAGGATTATTTGACCGCGGCCGTCGGTGCGGTGGGTGCGGATGTCGGTGCGGGAACCGGTTCCCCCGGAAGGGGCGATCTCGGTGGAAGAAATCCTGATCGCCACGTCTTTCACATCCAGGGGGAGGCCGTCCACATCCACCAACTGCAGGGTGAAAGTAACGGAACGTCCGTATTTCAGTTTGAGCTGGTTTTCGTTCAGGTCGTCGGACACCCGCAACCGGGAGGCGATGCGGGCCGACCCCACGCCCAGGGAGCCGCTGATCATCCCGGCGGGAGCGGAACGGACCCGGTCCCCCGCTTTCCCCGTCCAAGCCCAAACTTTGCCGCCGGATTGTTGGGTAATAGTGACCGTCACGTCCCCGGCGGCGTTGGTGAGGTCGTCGTCGGCGTCGATCGCGCACAGCCGGGCCCCCGAACCCACCACTTCCGCGTCGCGGCAGTTGCGGGCGGTGGAGAGCACGCTTTGCGGGTCGCCGATCCAGAACAGGTCCACCGAAGCGCCCTGCCGGGGTTGATAAGCCACGTCGCGCACCGAAGCCATCACTTCCACTTCCGCCCCCTGCCCCGACCCGATCTGCACCGACACCCCCTTGGGGCGGGCCAGGGTGTGGGACAGCATACGGGTAATGAAGGCGGCCATCTGCGCCCGGGTGACCGGATCATCGGGAGCGTAGGTGGTGGCGGTTTTGCCTTCGGTGATTCCCAACTCGTAAATCAGTTCTATGGCCCGGTAGGCGCCGGCGAACAAATGCCCGGTATCGGTGAACACTGTGCGATCGGGCCGCACCTCCTCCAAGCGGGAGGCGGCCGGACCGAAAGCCCCCGTCCCGGGAATGGCGGCCCGCAGAAAAGCGGCCATCAATTCAGCCATGGACTGGCGTGACACCCGGTCGTTGGGATGGAACAGGTCGTCCACTCCGGGCATTATCCCCGACTGGGCCAGGGAGTTGACCGCCTGCCGGGCTTCATCGGACAACCCTCCGATGTCGGAAAAGCCCTGGTCCTGGGCGGGGTTGGGCAACACCAGTCCCGCGGGGAGGGCCGCCCGGTACAAAAACAGGGCCATCTGCCAGCGCAGGGTGGGCTCGGAGGGGGAGAATTCGGTGGCGGTGCGGCCCACGGTTATCCCGTATTGGGCCACGCAGTAGATCTCGTCCTCCAGATTCCAGCCGCGCACATCCAAAAACGGCCCCGAGGCCTCCGGTTCCAGGTAGGCATCCCCCACGCAGGCCGAATATTCGGGTTGATAGTCGGCCTCCCCTATCCCGTCGGTATCCGAATTCGGGGAGTTCTGGGCCAAGAGCGCCCCCGGCCCGGCCCCAACGACCGCCAGGACCAGGGCCGACAAAAGGAAGACCCATCCCCCGCGTTTTGCCAAACCGGACATCGGCGCGACTCCTAAATTAATATCGACATTTATGATCGACCGGCAAACCGACGGCCGCCCCCCGCCGACCTGTCCGGCGCAGGTTACTATAAGGTCGCGGCAATAACCGGCATTAACCGCGACGGGAGGGCCCGATGAGCGACTTCAAACAGGAGCACTACTACGAAGAAGGTTCGGACGCGGGCGGCATCCCCGCGGCGCAACTGGAGGAATTTCTGGCCGGCCCGGACAGCGCCTGGTTGCTGAAACTGGCTTATGTGAAACCGGACGGGTGGCCGATGGTGGTTCCCCTGTGGTACCAGTGGGACGGGGAGGCTTTCTACGTGGTGGGACGCAAACGTTCCGAATGGGTGCAGGACCTGGCCCGCAACCCGCAGTGCGCGATCTGCATCGAGGAGGCGGCCCATCCCCGCATCCGCAAGGTTCTGGCCCAGTGCACGGCTGAAATCGCGGAAGGGCCGGCCCGCGGGGAGGGCTCGCAGTGGGTTCCCGTCGCCGAAGAGATGGCCGTTCGCTACACCGGGCCCACCGGGCCCGAACAGCTGAAAGCCTCCTGGGGCTGGGAGCGTTACCTGGTTCGGCTACTCCCCCGCCGCGGGCGGCTGATCACCTGGCAGGGGGCGGATTGGGCTGTGCGCTACTTCGATCCCGGCCAGCGCCCCGACCTGGAAGCCAAGGCCGCGGGCCGCCGGTAACTCCCCTTTATGAGAGAACTCTCCGCCCGCGCCGCCGAACGGCGGCCGTCGGCCATCCGCCTTCTGTTCGACGCGGCCGCGGCCGACCCGCAGGCCATCCGCCTGGAAGTGGGCGAACCCGATTTCACCACCCCCGGCCATATCATCGAGGCGGCGGCGGCCGCGGCCCGGGAGGGTTGGACCGGGTACGGGCCCAACGGCGGACTGCCCGACCTGCGGGAGGCATTGGCCGACAAAATCGAGCGGGTGGACGGCTACCGGACCAACCCCGAAAATGTGGTGGTCACCGCGGGCGGGATGAACGCCCTGTTTACCATCTACCTGGCGTTGCTGGGCGAGGGGGACCAGGCGCTGTTGCCCACGCCCGGGTTTCCGAACATGGACGAAATGGTGCGGCTGGTGGGCGGGGAGCCCGTTTTCTATCCCTTGCGCGCCGAGGAAGGGTTTCTGCCCGACCCGGAACGGCTGGAGGCCCTGGCGACGGACCGCACCCGCCTCCTGTTCGTCAACACCCCCTCCAATCCGACCGGGAGCGTATTCCCGGCGGAGGTTATGGAGTCCCTGGTGCGCTTCTGCGACCGGCGCGACTTGTGGCTCCTGTCCGATGAAGTGTACGACCAGATGCTGTTGGACGAGGACGCCGTCCACGCCGCGGCCGGGGTTTGCGATGAACAGGAGCGGGTGATCTCGGTGTATAGTTTCTCCAAGGTGTACGCCATGACCGGCTGGCGGGTGGGGTACGCGGTCGCCCCCCGCCCCGTCGCCGACCTGTTGCGCCGACTGCAGGAGCCGGTGATTTCCTGTCCGAGCACCGTCTCCCAGAAAGCGGCTCTGGCGGCCTTGGCCGGACCCCGCCGGCCCATCGAGGAGATGACGGCCGCTTACCGCCGGCGCCGGGACCTGGCCCTGGAGACGGTGCGGGAAACGGGCCTGCGGGCGGTGCGGCCGGCCGGGTCGATGTACCTTTTGGCGGAGGCGGACCCCGGCGGAGTCTCTATGCTGGATTTCTGCCTGAATCTGCTCCGGGTTCACCGCACCAGCGTCGCCCCCGGTTCGGTGTTCGGCCCGGGCGGGGAAGGTTACGTGCGCATTTCCCTGGCGGCCGCCGAACGGGACGTAACCGAAGGAATCCGGCGCTTGGCGGCCGCGGTGGGGGCGGGCGCGGAACAGCGAGAGGAGTGACATGAATTCCGAAAATATTCCCCCGATTCCCCCGGCGGAGATGGCGGCCCGTTACCGGCGGCTGTACCTGTCGGCGGTGTGCGATGCCATGTATTCCCTGGGACTGCCCGAACCGGCGCTTCCCTCCTCCCTGCGCCCCTTGTTCCCCGAACAGCGGATGGCCGGGTTCGCTTTCACCCTGCGGGGGGAGGCCATCGACCCGCCGGTGGGATGGGAGGAAGGCATCGGGCGCATCGCCTCCTACCTGGAAATGTTCGAGAAAATCACCCCGGACAGCATCCTGGTGCATCAGAACCGGGACGCGCTGGTCGGGCATTTCGGGGAGCTGACCGGGACATCGGCCCTGCGCCGGGGGTGCGCGGGGGTGGTGCTGGACGGCAACCTGCGGGACGTTGAGGGGTTGCGGGAAATCGGCCTGCAGGTTTTCTACCGGGATCTGTCCCCGTTGAACGCCATCGGCCGCTGGGAGATGACCGCCCTGGGAGTCCCGGTGGAGATAGGAGGGGTGGTCATCCATCCGGGGGATGTGATCATGGGCGAGTTCGAGGGAATACTGGCGGTCCCCGCCCGGGAGGCGGAGAGGGTGCTGTTGCGGGCGGAGGAAATCGTCGCCGCCGAGGGGCGGGTGCGGGAGGATATGAACGCCGGCCTGTCCCCGATGGCGGGCCTTGAGAAGCACGGGCATATCTGATGGAGGGGACGCCGCTGACAGTGCCGCAGATGGGGGTGGTGGAGGAGGTGATCGTCTTGGAGTGGCTGGTGGAAGACGGGGCGACGGTGGCCGCCGGGCAGGAAGTGGTGATGGTGGAAACCGAAAAAGCCGAGGTGGGGCTGGAATCACCCGCCTCCGGGAGCATCCGCATTCGGGTCCCGGCCTCCGAGGAGGAGGTGGCGGTGGGCTCCGTCTTGGCGGTGATCGTTCCGTGACGGAACGGTTTTCGCTGGCGGGCCGGACGGCGCTGGTCACCGGGGCGGGAAGCGGCCTGGGCCGGGCGGCGGCGGTCGCCTTGGCGGAGGCGGGGGCGTGGGTGGCCTGCCTGGATATCAACCCGGAGGGGGCGGAGAAAACCGCCCGCCTGACGGGAGGCGAGGCGTACGCCTTGGATGTGTCCGATGCGGAGGCGGCGGAGCGGACGGTTTCCGACCTGGCCGACCGGCGGGGCCGGTTGCAGGTTCTGGTCAACAGCGCCGGGATCGCCGGGCGGGGGCCGGCCTTCTCCCACGACGAGGAAACTTTCGACCGGTTGCTGACGGTGAACCTGAAAGGGACTTTTCTGATGTGCCGGGCGGTAGGCGGGCGCATGGCGGAGGCGGGGGGCGGCTCCATAGTCAACATCGCCTCCATCGCCGGCCTGGTCGGATACCCGGGAAGCGTCGGCTATCAGGCTTCCAAAGGCGGGGTGGTGCAGTTGACCCGCACCCTGGCCGTGGAATGGGCGGAGACGGGAGTGCGGGTGAACGCGGTGGCCCCCGGCCAGGTCGGAACCGAACTGGTGCGGAAAATGTGGGAGACGGAACCGGAACTGCGGGACTTTTTCCTGTCCCGCACCCCGTTGCGGCGGCTGGGCGACCCCGAGGACATCGCCTGGCCGATCGTGTTTCTGGCCGGGGACGGGGCGGCGATGATCACCGGCCAGATCTTGGCCGTGGACGGCGGGTACACCAGCCAATGACCCTTCCGGCGGAAATCGCCCCCGACATCGCCTTGGGTTTGCACCGGATGATGGTGCGCATCCGGGTGTTCGAAACCCGGGTGGCCGAACTGTTCGGGGAGGGAAAGTTGCCCGGCTTCGTCCACACCTACGTGGGGCAGGAGGCGGCCGCGGCCGGGGTGTGCGCCCGGTTGCGGCCCGATGATTACATCACTTCCACCCACCGGGGGCACGGCCACGCCCTGGCCAAGGGGATGACGATGGAGCGGGTGATGGCCGAGTTGTTCGGAAGGGAAACCGGGGCGTGCCGAGGGCGGGGCGGTTCCATGCATGTGGCCGACTTTTCCCTGGGAATGCTGGGGGCGAACGGGATCGTGGCGGGCGGGCTGGGCATCGCGGCCGGGGCGGGCCTGTCGGCCCGGTTGCGGGGGACCGACCAGGCAACGGCGGCCTTCTTCGGGGACGGGGGGATCAACAAGGGCTCTTTCCACGAGGCCCTCAACCTGGCCGCCGTCCACCGGTTACCGGTGGTGTTCGCGTGCGAGAACAACCAGTACGCCCAGTTCACCCACCGCAGTCGCACCACCGCGGTGGAGGACCTGTCAGCGCGGGCGGCCGCCTACGGCATCCCCGGCCGGGCGGTGGACGGAAACGACGCGGGGGCGGTTTACGAAGCGGCGGGGACGGCGGTGGAGCGGGCCCGGGCCGGGGAGGGTCCCGCGTTGCTGGTTTTGGACACCTACCGGTTCGGGGGGCATTACGTGGGGGATGCCGAGGTGTACCGGGAGGCGGAGGAAGTGGACTCCCGCCGGGCGGCCGACCCCATCAGCCGCTGGGAGGAGCGCCTGGCCGGGGCGGGCCTGTTGGAAGAGGCGGAGCGGGAACGGGTATGGGAACGGGCCCGGACGGAGACGGCCGCCGCCGAAGAGTTCGCCGAGCGGAGTCCGTTGCCCGAGGCGGACGGCGCTTTGCAGTCGGTGTTTACGGAGCGGGGATGATGGGCGAGACCAGGATGACTTTCGGGGCGGCCACCGTGTCCGCCATGCAGTATGCGATGCGGGAGGACCCGGCGGTGATCGTGCTCGGGGAGGACATCAGTTGGGGCGGAAACTTCGGGCAGTTTCGGGGGCTGGTGGACGAGTTCGGCCCGCAACGGGTGATCGACATGCCCATTTCGGAGGCGGTAATAATGTCGGCGGCGGTGGGGGCGGCGGTGACTGGCCTGCGCCCGGTGGCTTCCATGAGTTTCGTGGAATTCACTTTGGGGGCGATGGACGAAATCGTCAACCAGGCGGCCAAGTTCCGGTATATGTTCGGCGGCCAGGTGTCGGTGCCGCTGGTGTTGCGGGCCTCGGACGGGGTGTTGCGCTCCTCGGCCGCCCAACATTCGTCCAGCCTGGAGGGGTTGTTCACCCATATGCCCGGTTTGAAAGTGGTAGCCCCCTCCAACCCGGCCGACGCCAAAGGGCTGTTGCGGGCGGCCATCGCCGACGACGACCCGGTGATCTACCTGGAGAACAAGAAGATCACCGCCCGGCGGGGACCGGTCCCGGAAGGGGACCATTCGGTTCCGCTGGGGCGGGCGGCGGTGCGGCGCACCGGGGGGGATGCGACCATCATCTCCTATTCGGTGATGGCCCGGCATGCGGCTGCCGCCTGCCGGGAGTTGGCGGAGGAGGGAATAGAGGCGGAGCTGATCGACCTGCGTTCGCTGGTCCCCCTCGATTTGGAAACGGCCCTCGCCTCGGTGCGGAAAACGGGGCGGGTAGTGATAGCCCACGAAGCCTGGGAGTTCGGCGGCTTCGGCGGGGAGCTGGCCGCCTCCGTCACCAGCGGGGCTTTCGACGATTTGCGGGCCGCCCCCGTCCGGGTGGGGGCCGCCTCCGCCCCCATCCCCTTCAGCCCTCCCCTGGAGGAAGCGGTGGTGCCCGGCCCCGTCCAAATAGCCCAAGCCGTCCGCCAAGTAGTGACCGCCTGACCCCCTGACCTATCCTGCCGGTCATGGACATCAGAACCATGGAACAGAACCCGGCAGCGGGAGCGGACTATTGGGAACTCTTGGCCGGGGACGCCGCCGCGTGCGCAAATGATTTTGCGGAGGCGACGCTCGCCCAATCTGGAGCGGCAATTGCCGGAGGCGCGTTGCGAGCGGGTGGCATGAGGTATAATGGCCGCAACCGGGTACCGTACAGGAGGAACGAGGACTATGGCCCCTGCCGAAGACATCAGGGATCGCTTGGACGAGTTCATCGGACAGCAAATCACCATTTATCACGCCGGCGTTCGCCCGGTCAGCGGCCTCGTCCACGAAGTTTTCGACGATTTCGTAGTCTTGAAGGACTCCCGCCAGCGGTTTGGCGGAGTGGGCCTTACCGAACAACTGCTAGTAGCACTTAGGTCCCCGGATCTGATTTCCTACGATATAAGAGGGGCTTTGGCGGTGACTCCGGGCAACGCATGTGCCGCCCTCTAAAACTCCCGAAGAGATCGCGGAGCTGACCGAGCAACTCACCGGGCAAGAGGCGCGTAACAATCAAGCTCATGCCCTCTGGACCCATATGTGGGTGCAACTAGATGAAATTCGGGGTTTTCTGCACCTGCAAACCAAGTACCTTGAGCTCTACCTCACCGAGCATCTCGACTACTCCACCGACGACATCACAGAATTTTTGGAATCGGGGAAACCGGCCCGACCTTCGTAACGGTCGCGGACGGATGGCTCAGTAGTCCACTTGCCAGAGGGTTAGTCCGTGGGGCGGGGCGGCTCCGGCGGCGGCGGAACGGTCCCGGGCCCGCAGGACCGCGGGAGTGGAATCGGGGTTGCGGCGGCCCCGGCCCGCCTCTACCGACCAAGCGGCGATGGAGCGCACCATCTGATGGCAGAAGGCGGGGGCGGAAATTTCCAAGCGGAGCATGTCGTCGGGGCGGCGGCTCCACTCCGCCCGCTCCACCGTGCGCACCGTGGAACGGCCCTCCGCCCTCCGGCAAAAAGAAGCGAAGTCGTGCTCTCCGACCAGATGCTCCAGCGCCCGGTTCATGGCCTCCGAGTCCAGCGGGTGTTTAACATGCCAAGCGATGTTGCGGCGCAACGGGTCGGGGAACTCCCGGTTCAAAATTCGGTAGCGGTAGGTGCGGCGCACCGCGTCGAAGCGGGCTGAAAAACCGTCGGGGGCCCGCTTCGCCCGGAAAACGACGATTTCCGGAGCAAGCAGTTTGGTAAGCGAACCCGCCCAGCGATGCGGGAAGGGAATCTCTCCGGGAGGCGGGTCCAGGGTTACCCCTGCTACCTGGCCGCGGGCGTGCACCCCGGCGTCGGTGCGTCCCGCAACCTCGGTGGAGAACTCCGCCCCGCGCAGGATGCGGGACAGCCCCTCCTCCAGCTCGCCTTGCACGGTGCGCAAACCCGGCTGGCGGGCGTAGCCGTGAAAACCCGTCCCGTCGTAGGAAAGATCCAGCCGGAAAACCGGGGCGGGCCCGGACACGCCGGACATGCCCGCCTAAATGCCCAGCAGTCGGGCCGCCACCCACCCGAGGGCGGCCGCCGCTCCGCACAACCAGGCTTGGCTGCCGGTCAGGTCGAACTGGGCGTCGGCGGCCGCCCGCATGGCCGCCGCGTACCAGAAGAGGGAAACCAGCAGGGCCGCAGCCGCCAACCAACCGGCGGCCGGAACCGACCCGAAACGGAGCGCCAAGGAAACCGCCGCCGCCGGGACGAACCCGACATGGGCGTATCCGGCCAAGCGGAAAGTGGTCAGGAAGCGACCCGAGCGCCGAAAGAGCAAGGCGGCCGCGGCCCACGCCAACCCGGCGGAAATCAACCCCCGCAACATCCCGTACAAGGCGGCGTACAGGATGGAAAACAACGACAGGCGGGCGAACAGCACAACGCCCAGCACGGCCATGATCGTCACCGCATTGCCCACCGCCCGCTCGTCGAACATCAACGAGGTGAAGAAACTCCGGTCCAGGCGCCCCGCCCGCACCAACCCGCTAAACACCCGCGTCCTCGGTTGCTTTACTATTCACGACGAGGCGCCGGAGGGCGGCTCAATAGGCCGGGGAACGCGACCGGATCGTATATCAAACCAGGCTTGTTCCAGTTCCCCGGAACGTTCCTCCAAGTAACTGTTCAAGAGTTTCCGTTGCTTGCCGTCCAGATGCGACCAGTCTCCTATGCTCCAGCCCCGCGCGACGCCCACCCCGATGCTCAACAAAGACCGGCCATCATAGTTGCGCACATGGATATGGGGGAGGTGATGTTGTCCCCTTTCGTTGAACACGCTGATTATCATTCCCTGAAACCGGGATAGCGTGGTCATAAAATCTTACGCGGGCTCCGTCAACATCCTGTAAAACCAACAAGGATCCAGTTCCAACCCATCGCCCCAGCTTACAACCTTCATACAAACATGCACCGTGTCAAAAAAACTGCGGTCATGCAAGGCGGCGAACATGGGGCTGTCCCGCAAGGCGCTCACATCGACTTCGCCCTCCACGCCATCCTCAAACCGTACCCACAACCTCCAATGATCCACCGCCCGTACATCCTCCACGCCCTCCAAAGTAGCCAGTGCCATACCCGAGCTCCTTTCAGTCGGAAATTTTGTTACGCCTCTCGTCCCCATTGTAACAGCCGCCCATCCTGAACCGCGACGGGGATTAGACCAGTTCTATTACGGCCATTTCCGCGTTGTCGCCCCGGCGGGGGCCGATTTTGACGATGCGGGTGTAACCGCCGGGTCGTCCCCGGTAACGGGGGCCCACCTCGTCGAAAAGCTTGGTCACCACCTCCAAATCGGGCAGGTCGGCCAGCACCAGGCGACGGTTGTGCAGGCCGCCCCGGCGGGCCTTGGTGATCACCTTCTCCACATAGGGACGCAACACCTTGGCTTTGGTGAGGGTGGTGGTGATCCGCTCGTCCCAGATCAGCGACTGGGCCAGGTTGGACAGAATGGCCTTCTGATGGGCGGGGCCGCCCCCCAGGCGACGGCCCTTGCGGGGACGGGGCATCAGTCCAAAACCTCCTCTTCGTCCTCGGCGGCGATGCTCAAGCCGAGGCTGTCCAGCTTTATGTTTACCTCCTCCAGGCTTTTGTGACCGAAGTTGGTGATGGCCAGCAGGTCTTTTGCGGTGGACTTCACCAAGTCGCCCACCGTGTTGATATTGGCCCGGCGCAGGCAGTTGCGGGGGCGCTCGGACAGGTCCAGCACGTCGATCTCCAAATCCAGGTCGGAAGCGGCCGAGGAGGTAACCGCAACCTGGCCCAGCTCCAAGCCGATCCCTTCTCCGGCGTCGGCGAACAACCCCAGCAACTCGCGCAGGGTCTTGCCCGCGGACGACACCGCCTCCTGGGGAGCGATGGAACCGTCGGTTTCCACATCCACCACCAACTGGTCGAAGTTGGTCATCTGGCCGACCTGGGTGGGCTCTACCCGGAAGGCCACATGCCGCACCGGGGAAAAAAAGGAATCAACCGGGATCACCCCGATCACATCCGAATGCTGGTTCTTCTCGGCGCTGCGGTAACCCACTCCCTGCTCCACCGTCATTTCCATTTCCAGCACGCCGTCCGCGGCCAAAGTGGCGATATGCAGATCCGGGTTGACGATTTGCACTCCGCTGGGGATGTTCAAATCGGCGGCGGTGGCCGCTCCCGGCCCTTTCACGGACAGGGTCAAAACCTGCGGCTCCGGGTCCAGCATGCGCACTACCAGCCCCTTGATGTTGAGCACGATATCCACCACATCCTCCTCCACTCCCGGAACGGTGGTGAACTCGTGGTCGGCGTTCTCGAGGCGGACGCTGGAAACCGCCGCCCCGGGAATCCGGGAAAGCAGGGTGCGCCGCATGGTGTTGCCCAACGTGTGCCCGAAACCGGGCTCCAAAGGCTCCACCACGAACTGCGCCCGCGTCGGGGAAACCGACCGGAAATCAATTTCGGGACGTTGAACTATCAAAGCTTGCACTTGTTTTACAGCCTCTCCTGCTCGGCTTATTTGTCAAACTTGGTCAGACCGGCGCGGGCGCGGCGCCCGGCCCCTACTTGGAGTACAACTCCACCACCAGTTGTTCTTGGACTTCGGTGTCGATCTGGGAACGGGCCGGGATGTCCAGCACCGTTATCCGTCGGTCTTCGGCGGTCACCTCCAACCAGCCGGGGGCGGCCCGTTCGCCCAAAGTGTCCAGAGCCTGGCGGATGACGATGGAGTCGCGGGAACGGTCCTTGACCGTAACCACATCCCCGGCCCGCACCCGGTAGGAGGGAATATCCACTTTGCGGTCGTTGACCCGGAAATGGCCATGGTTGACCAGTTGCCGGGCCTGGGGGCGGGTGCGGGCCAACCCGGCCCGGTACACCACGTTGTCCAAACGGCATTCCAGAAACTGGAGCAGAGTGTCGCCGGTGATGCCCTTGCTACGGGCCGCCTCCCGGTAGTAGCGGCGGAACTGCTTCTCCAGCACCCCGTAAATCTGGCGCATTTTCTGCTTCTCCCGCAATTGGATCAGATAGTCGGTCTCCCGGATGCGGCGCCGGCCGTGCTCCCCCGGCGGGTAGGGGCGGCGGTCGTAGTACTTGGCCTTGTTCTCGTCCAAGAGCTGGCCGACGCGGCGGCTGCGCCGGGTGCGGGGTCCGGTGTAACGGGCCATAACCTGCGTTCTCCTAACCCCGGCGCCGCTTTTTGGGGCGGCAACCGTTGTGGGGAAGCGGGGTCACGTCCCGGATTTGCGACACCTCCATCCCCAGGTTCTGCAAGGTGCGCACCGCGGTGTCCTTGCCGGTCCCGGCGCCGCTGACGATCACCTCCAGTTTGCGGATGCCGTGTTCGTTGGCCCGGCGGACGGCCTCCTCGGCCGCTACCTGGGCCGCATAGGGGGTGGACTTGCGGGAACCTTTGAAACCCACCGAACCGCCCGAAGTCCAAGCCACCGTGTTGCCGCTGACGTCGGTGATAGTGATGATGGTGTTGTTGAAACTGGCCTTGATGTGGGCGGAGCCGTGCGTGAGGTTGCGGCGCTCCCGGCGGCGGGTTCGTTTGCGGGCCATTACTTCTTCACCACCTTTTTCTTGCCCGCGATGGCGATCCGCTTGCCCTTGCGGGTGCGGGCGTTGGTGTGGGTGCGCTGTCCCCGCACCGGCAGGCCCCGCCGGTGGCGCAGTCCCTGGTAGCACCCGATTTCCATTTTGCGCTTGATGTTCTGGTTGACGACCCGGCGCAGATCGCCTTCCACCCGCAGGCTGCCCTGGATGTAGGAGCGGATGGCGGCCACCTCCTCGTCCGACAGCTGGGACACCTTGGTGTCCGGGTTGATGCGCAACTCGGAACAGAGGGTGCGGGAAGTGGACAGCCCGATCCCGTAAATGTAGGTCAAGCCGATCTCCAGCCGCTTTTGGCGGGGAAGGTCGACTCCTGCGATACGTGCCATATTGTTTACCGGCCTCCTGGATTTCTTGCGCGGTCGGGGCGGCTCAGCCCTGGCGTTGCTTGTGACGGGGATTGGAGCACACCACCCACACCCGCCGCCGGCGGCGGATGATGCGGCAGTTATCGCACATCTTCTTGGCGGATGGCTTGACTTTCATTTCCCCGTCTTGGTTGCTGGATCGGTTTGCTGGTTTTGGTTGCGGGCGGCTGTCGCATGCGCGGCGCGACCAAGCCCCCGCCGGAACGGAAGCCGGTGATGACGCGCAACGCTCCGGGCGCGGAACAACCCGCCGGGCGGGTCCCGCGACCGGAACGGATATTCTAACCATCGGGGCGGGCGGAAAGCAAATCGCTGACGGTGAGCACCTGCGGACCGTCCGGGGTGAGGGCCACCGTGTGCTCGAAATGGGCGGACAGATGGGAGTCGATGGTGGCCACCGTCCAGCCGTCTTCCCGCACCACGGTCTTCCCCGAGCCCAGATTGAACATCGGCTCAATGCAAATCGCCATCCCGGTTTTGAGACGGACTCCTTTGCCGGGGGGTCCGTAGTTGGGGACCTGGGGGCTTTCGTGCATATTGCGTCCGATCCCGTGTC
The DNA here is from genome assembly GCA_965243835.1 of Candidatus Spongiisociaceae bacterium. Taxonomy (GTDB): domain Bacteria; phylum Actinomycetota; class Acidimicrobiia; order Spongiisociales; family Spongiisociaceae. The sequence continues at coordinate 868,005 of OZ251578.1, read as the reverse complement.
CCACGTAGTTGCGCACCACCCCGTAACCCTGCGCTTTGGCCACCGTCTCCACCGCATGCCCGATGTCCCCGGTGCGGGCCCCGGGGACCGTCTGATCGATCCCCGCCCATAGGGCCCGGTTGGTGTATTCCAGCAACCGTTCCGCCTCCGGGGTTATTTTCCCGATTCCGAAGGTGATGGCCGCATCCCCGTGATAGCCCTCGTATACGGCCCCGGCGTCGATGGACAGCAGGTCGCCTTCGGCCAACCGGTAACCGTTGGGGATGCCGTGCACCACCACCTCGTTGGGGGACGTGCAGATGTGGGCGGGAAACCCCCGGTAACCCAAAAAAGAGGGCCGGCACCCGCGGGAGTCGATCACCTTGGCCGCCACCTCGTCCAGAAACTCCAGGCTCACCCCCTCCCCGGCTGCTTCCACCACCGCCTCATGCACCGCGGCCACACACGCCCCGGCCGTAGCCATCTTGGCGAACTGGGAGGTGTTTTTGATGGTGATCATCGGGCGGGCACCCCCGGGACGGGCCCGCTCAGTCGCCGAGGCCCGCCAGGATGCGGGCGGTGATCTCCTCCACCCCGCCCGTCCCCGACGCCTCCAGCAACAGTCCGCGGTCCCGGTAATAGTCGAGCAAGGGCTCGGTCGAGGCTGCGTAGACTTCCAGGCGGCGGCGGATGGAGGCCTCGGTATCGTCGGCCCGGCCCCGTTCCAGCATGCGCCGCACCAACTCCGCGGCGGGCACCTCCAGGGTCACCACCGCCCGCAACCCCTCCTCCCCCAGCATCTCGTCCAAGGCCCGGGCCTGGCCCAAGGTGCGGGGGAACCCGTCCAGTATGAACCCGGCGCGGGCGTCGGGAGCGGCCAGGCGCTCCGACACCAGTTGCGTGGTGATCTCGTCGGGGACCAGACCGCCCCCCTCCACGATTTCCCGCACCCGCCGGCCGATGGGGGTGCCGTCGGCCATGTTTTGGCGGAAAATGTCCCCGGTGGAAATGTGGGGCGCGCCCAAGGCTTGCGCAACCCGCACCGCCTGGGTGCCCTTGCCCGCTCCCGGGGCCCCTAAAAACACCAGCCTCATCCGGGGGTCCTCACGTCAAAAACCCCTCGTAGTTGCGCATGGTGATCTGGCTCTCGATCTGTTTCATGGTCTCCAGGGCCACGCCCACCACGATCAAGATGGACACCCCGGAGAACCCGACCGGGATCTCCCAAATAGCGGAGGCGATGGCGGGCAAAATGGAAATGATCCCCAGGAAAATGGAACCGGGGAGGGTGATGCGGTACAGGATGCGGGACAGGTAGCGGGAAGTCTGCTGGCCGGGGCGCTGGCCGGGAATGAACCCGCCTTGGCGCTGGATCATCTCCGACTGCCGCACCGGATCGAACTGGATGGAGGTGTAGAAGTAGGTGAAGAACACGATCAGGAAGAACAGCACCCCGATGTATATCCAGCTGGTGGCCCCGGTTTCGTAGCCGGACGGGGAAAGATGCCGGTTGACGAAGTCGCGCATTCCGACGAAAAAACCGCCCGCGGCGGGCAAGGAGGTGGAGAGTATTACCGGGAAGAACAAGATGGAGGTGGCGAAAATCACCGGGATCACCCCCGCCATGTTGATTTTGAGGGGGATGTAGGTGCTTTGGCCGCCCATCACCCGCCGCCCGCGGATGCGTTTGGCGAACTGGATGGGTATTCGTCGCTGTCCCTGCTCCACGTAAATGATCCCCACCGTCATCGCCAAGAACAAGACCAGGATGAGCACGAAGATCACCGTCCGGCCGTTGGGAACCGTGTACTGCCAAATCAGGGAGAACTGGCTGGGAAGGGCGGCCACGATGCTGATGAAAATCAGAAGCGACATCCCGTTTCCCACCCCCCGCTGGGTGATCAGCTCGCCCAGCCACATTACGAAGGCGGTGCCCGCCGTCATCGTGATCACCATGATCATCACCCGGGTGGGGGTGTAGTCGGGGATGACCACTACGTTGCCGGTGAAACTGGTCTCCCGGCTGAACAAAAAGGTGAGGCCGGTGGACTGGAGCAGGGCCAGCACCACGGTCACGATCCGGGTCCATTTGGTGATTATCTCCCGGCCCGACTGGCCCTCCTCCTGCAGTTTCTGCAGTTTGGGGATGACCACCGTCAACAACTGCATGATGATGGAGGCGGTGATGTAGGGGATCACCCCCAGGCTGAACACCGACAGGTTCTCCAAGGCGTTGCCGGAAAACAGGTTGAGCAGGCCCAAGGCGCCCCCCTGGGTCTGGCCGGCCAGCAGTTCGATGCGGTCCAGTTCCACCCCCGGCACCGGCACCGCCGCCCCGAAGCGGTACACGGCGAAGATGGCCAGGGTGAAGAAAATCTTGCCCCGCAAATCGGGGATCTGGAACATGTAGCGGTAAACGCTCAGCATTCCGCACTCTCCGGGCCCGGGCGTCTCCGCCCGCTCATTCCACCACTTCGCATTGGCCGCCCGCCGCCTCGATCTTGGTCCGGGCCGCGGAGCTGAAGGCGTGGGCCTGCACCAGGAGGGCTTTATCCAACCCGCCCCGGCCCAGCACTTTCACCTTGCCCCGTTTGCGCACCAGGCCCCGGCCGCGCAGATCCTCCACCGTAACCGAATCCCCGCCGTCGAAAACGCCCAACTCGTCCACGTTCACCACCGTGAATTCCTCCCGGTGCGGCGGCTTGAAACCCCGCAGGTGGGGAATGCGGGACTGGAGCGGGGTCTGCCCCCCCTCGAATCCGGGGCGCATGGACCCCCGGGCCAGGCGGCCCTTGGTGCCCCGGCCCGCGGTTTTGCCGCGGCGGCCCGACTCGCCCCGGCCCACCCGGATCTTGCGGCTCCGGGCTCCGGGAGCGGGGCGCAGGTGATGGAGTTTCACCCGGTTTCCGCGCCCGGCGGAAGCGGCCTCCTCCGGCGCGGCGGCCTCCGCAACGGCGTCCTCCGGGGCAACGGCGTCTGGAACAACGGACTCCGGGGCGGTATCGGGAGCGGCGGTTTCTTGATCCGGCACGGAAACCTCTTTCACCCCGTCCCCGAAATTTCTTCCACGTCCACCAGGTGGACCACCCGCCGCACCATCCCCCGAATGTCGGGAGTGTCGGCATGCTCCACGCTGGAATCAATGCGGCGCAGGCCCAAGCCGCGCGCCGTGGCCCGGGTCTTGGGCTTTTGCCCGATCAGGCTGCGGCGCAAGGTGATGCGCAACCGGGCGGGAGGGGACGAGGAGGACATCGGAAACGCTCCGCTCAGTCGGCCCGGGCCATCTCGGCCGAACGATAGGCGGCCAGCAGGGCGGGAGGGGTGACCTCTTCGGGAGTTTTGCCCCGGGCGGCCGCCACCTCCTCCGGTCGCATCTGGGAACGCAGGGCGTTGACGGCGGCCTTGGCCACATTCAGGTGGGTGGGCGAACCCAGCGATTTGCCCAGGGCGTCCCGCACCCCGGCCGCCTCCAGGATCTGGCGCACCGCCGCCCCGGCGATCACCCCGGTTCCGGGGGAGGCGGGTTTCAGCAACACCCGCGACGCCCCCTGCCGTCCTATTACCTCGTGGATGATGGTGGTCCCCGCCATCGGAATGGTGAACATGGAGCGGCGGGCCGCCTCGATGCCCTTCTGGATGGCGGAGGGCACCTCCTTGGCTTTGCCGTAGCCGACCCCCACCCGGCCTTCGCCGTCGCCCACCACCACCAAGGCCGTGAACGAAAACCGGCGTCCGCCTTTCACCACTTTGGCCACCCGGTTGATCTGCACCACCCGCTCGTCGTACGGGGCGCCGGGCCCGGAATCTCTTCTAGAAGTCAAGGCCGGCCTCCCGGGCTGCTTGGGCCAAGGCTCGCACCCGGCCATGATAGGCGTAACCGCCCCGGTCGAACACCACCCGCTCCACCCCGGCGGAACGGGCCCGCTCCGCGAGCAACTTGCCCACGGCGGCGGCGGTGTCCACGGTCAGGGTGCGCTCCCGCAACTCCCGCTCTTGGGAGGAGGCGGCGACCAAAGTAGCCCCGGCCTCGTCGTCGATCACTTGGGCGTAAATGTACCGGTTGCTGCGGAACACGGCCAGCCGGGGGCGGTGCGGGGAGCCCGACAGGTTCTTGCGCACCCGCCGGTGACGGCGCATCCGGCCCTGGCGGCGCAGGCGGGAGGATTGTATTCTGCTCATTAGGAGGTCACTCCCGTCTTGCCGCCTTTGCGGCGCACGTACTCGTTCTCGTAACGAATGCCCTTGCCCTTGTATGGTTCGGGGGGGCGGATTTTGCGAATGTCGGCGGCCACCTGGCCCACCAACTCCTTGTCGATGCCTTTCACGATGATGGTGACGGGATCGGGGACCTCGAACTCCACCCCCGCCACGCCCGCTACGTCCACATTGTGGCTGAAACCGATCTGAATATCCAATCCGCCGCCCTTGGCGGCCGCCCGGTAACCTACCCCCACGATCTTCAACGTCTTGCTGTAACCCCGGGAGACGCCGATGATCATATTGTTAAGCAGGGCCCGGGTCAGGCCGTGATGGGCCCGGGAGGGGGCTTCATCGTCCACGCGGGACACCAGGCACTGGCCGTCCCGCACGGTCACCTCCACCCGCTCCCCGAAGGTGCGTTCCAAAACCCCCATCGGGCCGGTTACGGTAACCTGCGGACGGCGGGCCGCGCCCCGGCGCACATTCACTTCCACCCCGCCCGGGATGGGAATGGGAAGTCGTCCGATCCTGCTCATCTACCGCTCCCGCCTTTCACCACACTTCGCAGACAATCTCGCCTCCCAACCGGCGGCGGCGGGCCTCCCGGTCGGCCATTAAACCGCGGGAGGTGGACACCACGATCGTGCCCAGGCCGCCCCGGGAGCGGGGCAGTTCGTCGGCCCCTTTGTAGATGCGGCGGCCGGGGGTGGAAACGCGGCGCAGGCCGCGCAAGATCGGGTCCCGGTCGGAGGGGCCGGCGTACTTGAGGCGGATGCTGATCTGCTTGCCCACGGGTGCGGAGGAGACATCGTAACCATCCACATAGCCCTCCGAAGCCAGCAGTTTGGCGATTTCCTCTTTCATCTTGGAGGAGGGCATGGTCACCACCTTGTGCAAAGCCCGGTTGCCGTTGCGAATGCGGGTGAGCATATCGGCGATGGGGTCGGTCATCATCGGTCGTCTTCCCTTCCTACCCTGCTATCGCTTACCAAGAGGACTTGACCACGCCCGGCAACTCGCCCCGGTGGGCCAGCTCCCTTACCGCAATCCGGGACATTCCGAAACGACGCAGATACCCGCGGGGACGGCCGCTCACCCGGCACCGGTTGCGGCTGCGGGTGGGGCTGGCGTCACGGGGCATCTTGGCGATCCGGTCGTAGGCCTCCCGCTTGTCCTCCAAGTCGGCCTCCGGGTCTTTGATCACGGCCAAGGCCTCCTCCCGCCTCTCCCGGTAGCGTTCCGCCGTCTCCCGACGCCGCTCGTTTTTGGCGATCATTGATTTTTTAGCCATTTTTCTCCTTTGCGCCGCCCGCTTACACCGCGGTGGGGGTGGAGCCGCGGAACGGAAACCCGAAGGCTTCCAGCAAAGCGGCCGCCCCCTCGTCGTCGGCGGCGGTGGTGCATATGGTGATGTCCATGCCGCGCACGGCCGTCACCTTGTCGTAATCGATTTCGGGGAAGATTAGTTGCTCGCTCACCCCGAAAGAATAGTTGCCCCGCCCGTCGAAGGCCCGCGGGTTGAGTCCCCGGAAGTCGCGGATGCGGGGAATGGAAATGGTAATCAGGCGATCCAAAAACTCCCACGCCCGATCGCCGCGCATGGTAACCGACGCCCCCACCGGGTTGCCCGCCCGCACCTTGAAGTTGGCTATGGAGCGCTTGGCCCGGCGCAGGCGCGGTTTCTGGCCGGTGATCACCGCCAGCTCTTCCATGGCGGACTTGATCTGCTTGCCGTCGGCCACCGCCTCCCCCACCCCCATATTGACCACTATCTTGTCCAGGTCGGGCACCAGCATGGAGTTCTCCAAACCCAGCTTCTCCTGCAAGTGGGCGTGCACGAACTCCCGGTAGCGCCGCTTGAAGCGGGGAGCGGGCGGACGCTCGGGGGCGGAGGCGGCCTGGTCCGTCATCAGATCTCCTGACCGCATTTTACGCACCGGCGGTACTTTCCGCCCGCCTCGTCAAACCCGGCCCCGGTGCGCACCGGGCCGCATTCCGGGCAAATCAACATCACGTTGGAAATGTCAATCGGCATGTTCTTCTCAATTATTCCCGCCTGCAGGGTGCGTCCCGTGGAACGCTGGTGGCGCTTGACCACGTTCACCCCTTCCACGATCACTTGGCCCCGGTCGGGGATCACGCGCGACACGCGGGCGTCCCGCCCCTTGTCCTTGCCGGTGATCACCATCACCCGGTCGCCTTCCCTGATGGCCATCACAGCACCTCCGGGGCCAGGGAAACGATGCGCATAAAACGCCGGTCGCGCAACTCGCGGGCCACCGGACCGAAAATGCGGGTGCCGCGCGGCAGGCGCTGCTCGTTGATGAGCACGCAGGCGTTGTCGTCGAACCGGATGTAGGTGCCGTCCCGGCGGCGCTGTTCCTTGGCGGTGCGCACCACCACCGCTTTCACCACCTCCCCTTTGCGCACGTTGGAACCGGGGGAGGCTTCCTTGACAGTGGCCACGATCACGTCCCCCACCCGCGCGTAGCGGCGGCGGGAACCGCCCAGCACGCGAATGCACAGCACCTCCCGGGCCCCGCTGTTGTCGGCCACCTTGAGCCGGGACTCCTGTCCGATCATCGGGCCCGCTCCACTATTTCCACCACCCGCCAGCGCTTGGTCTTGGACAGGGGGCGGGTTTCCACAATCCGCACCCGGTCCCCCACCCGGGCCGCGTTGCCCTCGTCGTGCGCGTGAAAGTTCTTAAAAGCGCGTACGATCTTGCCGTAGCGGGGGTGGCGGGTAGCCCGCTCCACCTGCACGGTGACCGTCTTGTTGCGGGCGTCGGAGGTGACCACGCCGATGCGGGTCTTGCGGCGGGGACGGGCGGCGTCGTTCATTTCTTGCTCCATCTACTCCAGCGGCGCCCGCGTTTGGGCGCCTCCTCGTCCTCCGGCTCCTCCGGTTGCTCCGGCTCCTCCGGCTCCTGCGCGACGGGTTCGTCCTGTTCCCCGGTTACGGGCTCTTCCGGCGCGATGGGCTCTTCCTCCCGGACCTCTTCCTCGTCCGCAGGTTGCGGCTCGGCGACGGGGGCGGAGGGGGCCTCGGCGACGGCGGGCTCTTCGGGCTGGTACGGCTCGTCCTCGTAATCTTCGTAATCCTCGTAACCACGGGGGCGGCCCTCCCGATCCCACTCGCCCAATACCGTTTTTATGCGGGCGATTTCCCGGCGCAACTGGCCGGAGCGGGCCGTGTTGTCGGATTGGCTGGTCGCCAACTGGAACCGCAGGTTGAACAAGTCCTGCTTGGTTTCGTCCAACCGCTCGGTCAACTCCTCGTAGGTGAGGTCGCGCAATCCGGCCGCCTTCATCCGGTCTCCCTCACCACGAACTTGGTTTTGATGGGCAGTTTGTGGCCCGCCTTGCGGATCGCCTCCCGGGCCAGGTCTTCATCCACTCCGGACAGCTCCATCATCACCCTCCCCGGCTTGACCACCGCCACCCAGAACTCGGGGTTTCCCTTGCCGGAGCCCATCCGGGTCTCGGCCGGCTTGGCGGTCATCGGCTTGTCCGGGAAAATGTTGATCCACACCTTCCCGCCCCGGCGAACGGTGCGGGTGATGGCCACCCGCGCCGACTCGATCTGGCGGGCGGTGATATGCCCCGGCTCCAAGGCCTGGATGCCGTAGTCGCCGAAGGAAACGGCGGACCCCCCCTTGGCGTAACCCCGCATCCGTCCCCGGTGCACCTTGCGGTACTTGGTGCGTTTGGGCATTAACATCTACTTCTCCTCCTCGGCGCGCTCCGGCCCGACGCCCTCGGAATCGGAGGCGGCGGGGGCGGCCTCCGGGGTTGCGGCGGCCGGATTCTCCCCCTCCGGGGCGGCTTTCGGCGCACTGTCCGGGGAGTCATTGGAGGGGACATCGGCCCCGATATCCAGTTTCTCCTCCTGATCCTCCACCGCCTCCTTGTATTCGGAGCGGGCCTCGGCGGTAGTTACCTTGCGTCCGCCCCCCGCCTCGATCAGGCGTTTTCCGCCCCCCGCCTCGATCACCCGGGGGGTTTTGCGTTCGCCGGTGCGCTGCTCGGCGCGGCTCTTGGCCGAAATCACCCGCCCGGCCGGGCCGCCCGCGGCCAAGGCCGCCTCGACCGCGATCTTCTCCCGGGTGCTCTGACGGGATGCCACCACATCCCCCTTGTACACCCATACCTTGATCCCGATGGCCCCCACCGTGGTGCGGGCGGTGGCCAAGCCGTAGTCGATGTCGGCCCGCAAAGTATGCAAGGGCACCCGGCCCTCCCGGTACCATTCCCGGCGGCCCATATCGGCCCCGCCCAAGCGGCCCGAACATTCCACGCGCACCCCCTCCGCCCCGGCGGTGAGTGCCGTCTGCACCGCCCGCTTCATAGCCCGGCGGAACGCCACCCGGTTTTCCAACTGATCGGCCACCCCCCGGGCCAGCAACACGGCGTCGATGTCGGGGTCTTTGACTTCTATCACGTTCAACTTCACCGACTGGCCCGCCATTTTCTCCAAACCGCTGCGAATGCGATCCGCCTCCGCCCCCTTGCGGCCGATCACCACGCCGGGGCGGGCGGTGTGCACCTCCACCACCAGTTTGTCGCGGGTGCGCTCCACATCGATGCGGGACACCGCCCCCCGCACCAGCTCCCGCCACAGGTAGTCGCGGATCCGGTAATCCTGATTGGCCAGGTCCTGATACTCCTTCTCGGAGAACCAACGCGACTTCCAGTCGGTGACAATGCCCAGACGGAACCCGTAGGGGTGGGTTTTCTGCCCCACTAAACCTTCTCCTCCCGCTCGTCGGAAACCACGATCGTGATATGACTGGTGCGCTTGCGAATGCGGGTGGCCCGGCCCCGGGCCCGGGGCCGGAAGCGCCGGAGGGTGGGACCCTCGCCGGCGTAGGCCTCCGCCACCACCACCTCCCCGGCCAGTGAATCCACATCCTCCCCCAGATCAAACTTGGAGTTGAGGTTGGCGATGGCCGAATTCAGGCATTTCAAAACCGGCCCGGCGGCGCGGCGATTGGAGAAGCGCAGGGTGGTGCGGGCCTCGGACGCCGGACGACCCCGCACCTGATCCAACACCAACCGCACCTTGTAGGGCGACTGGCGAATGTAGCGGGCGCGGGCTACGGCTCTCATCGCCCGGCCGCCCTCTCTTTGCTCCCGGCGTGGCCGCGAAAGGTGCGGGTGGGGGCGAATTCGCCCAGTTTGTGCCCCACCATGGACTCGGAGATGTAAACCGGCACGTGCCGGCGTCCATCGTGCACGGCGATAATGTGCCCCACCATGTCGGGGATGATGGTGCTCCGCCTGCTCCAAGTGCGGATGACATGTTTTTGACCGGTGCGGTTGAGGGCGTCCACCTTGCGCAACAGGTGGCCGTCCACGAACGGGCCTTTTTTGAGACTGCGGGCCATTTCCCTACCTCCGGCGCTTGCGGGTTCGCCTGCGCACTATGTCGCGGTTGCTGGCCTTGTTGCGGTCGCGGGTGCGCCCCTCCGGCTTGCCCCAAGGGGAAACCGGATGCCGTCCGCCCGAGGATTTGCCTTCGCCGCCGCCCAACGGGTGATCCACCGGGTTCATGGCCACACCCCGGGTCTGGGGGCGGACCCCCAGCCAACGGTTGCGGCCCGCCTTGCCGATCTTGATCAGTTCGGCCTCGGCGTTGCCCACCTGTCCGATGGTGGCCCGGCAGTCCAGGGGAACGTAGCGCACCTCTCCGGAGGGCAGACGCAACAAGGCCCGTCCCGCCTCCTTGGACATCAACTGCACCCCGGACCCGGCCGCCCGGGCCATCTTGGCCCCGCCGCCGGGGCGCAACTCCACCGCGTGCACCACGGCCCCGGCCGGAATGTTGCGCAGGGGCAGGGCGTTGCCCGCCCGGATCTCGGCCCCCGAACCCGACTGCAACTTATCGCCCACCCGCACCCCCGCCGGATGCAGTATGTAACGTTTCTCGCCGTCCGCGTAGTGGAGCAGGGCCAGGCGGGCGTTGCGGTTGGGATCGTATTCCACGGCCGCCACCTTGGCCGGAATCGCGTCCTTGTCCCGGCGGAAGTCCACCACCCGGTAGCGGCGCTTGTGCCCGCCTCCCCGGTGCCGGGAGGTGATGCGACCGTGGGCGTTGCGGCCCGAGGAGCGCTTCTGCTTGGCCAGCAGGGACTTCTCCGGTTTGTCCTTGGTGATGGAGGCGAAGTCGGAGACCGTCTGGAAGCGGCGTCCGGGGGAGGTGGGTTTGCGATTTCTCACCGGCATATCACACCCCGAAAACATCCACGGAATCGCCGGCGGCCAGGGTGATCATCGCCCGCTTGATATCGGAGCGACGGCCCACCAGCCACCGGGTGCGCTTGCGCTTGCCCCGCCGGTTAAGGGTGTTCACCTTGACCACCCGCACCTCGAAGATGCGCTCGATGGCGTCGCGGATCTGGTTTTTGGTGGCCCGCCGGTCCACTAGAAAGGTGTAGGTGTTGTACTGCTCGATGAGGTCGTAGGACTTCTCCGACACCACCGGCTCCAGAATGAGGTCGCGGGGATCGCTCATTGCCCCTCCCCGGCGGACCCGGCCGCGAGGTCGTCACCTTCGTCGTCATCAGCGACGGTTGCCGCGTCCGCGACGGCTGCGGCAACGGGTTCGGCGGCTTCTTCCGCTTCCCCGACATCGGCGGCCGCGGCGTCCGCGGCGGTTTCCGCATCCTCGGCGACGGTTGCGGCGGCTTCTTCGGAAACATCTTCATCAACCAAGGCTTCCCCGGCGGGGCCGGAGGGGTCGACGTCGGGGTCGGGGGCACCCGGGAGGTGCGGGAGAGAATCTACGGGGTCGGGAAAAGCCAGGGCCGATCCGGAAAACACCACCGTATCCGACCAGAGCACATCGTAGGCGTTCAGGCGGCCCGCCCGCCCCAGTATCACTTGCGGCAGGTTGCGAAAGGAGCGCTCGGCGGTATCCTGCCCGCCCGCCAACACCACCAAGGCCTTGCCGTCGGCGCCGATGGCGGACAGCAACTCGGCGGCGCGCCGGGTGCGGGGGGTTTCCCAGTCGAAATCCTCCACCACTTTCACCGCCCCCTCGGCCGCCCGGCAGGACAGGGCGCTGCGCAAAGCCAGCAGGCGCATCTTCTTGGGGGTGCGTTGCTCGTAACTGCGGGGGTCGGGACCGTGGGCGGTCCCTCCCCCCACCCACAGCGGGGAGCGAATGGAGCCGTGCCGGGAACGTCCCAAACCTTTCTGACGCCACGGCTTGCGGCCTCCCCCCCGTACTTCGGAGCGGGATTTGACCTTGGCGGAACCCGACCGCCGACCGGCCAAATGAGCCACCACCACCTGGTGCATCACCGCCCGGTTGGGCTCGATCCCGAACAGGTCGGCCTGCAACCGCACCGCGCCTTTTGCGGCCCCGGCGGAATCGTAGAAGGGAGCGGACGGCTCAGCCATTCTTGACCGCCTCCCGCACGAAAACCACCGCCCCTTTGGGTCCGGGCACCGCCCCTTGCAGGAGCAACAGGCCCTGCTCGGCGTCCACCCCCACCACCGCCAGGTTGAGGACGGTGGTGCGTTCCGCCCCCATGCGGCCCGGCAACCTGGTGCCTTTGAACACCCGGGCCGGAGTGGCGCAGGCCCCGATCGCCCCCGGGGCGCGATGTATTTTATGAGCGCCGTGGCTGGCCTTCTGACCCCGGAAGTTGTGCCGCTTCATCACCCCCTGGAAACCCTTTCCCTTGGAAACCCCGGTCACGTCCGCTTTGCCGCCCGGCTGGAAAATGTCCTCCACCTTGATCTCCTGACCCACCTCCAACCCGGAAACGTCATCCACCCGCACCTCCAGTAAACGGCGGGCCGGCTCCACCCCCGCCTTGGCGTAGTGACCGGCGGCGGGGCGGGACGGACGGCGATCCCGTCCGTAACCAAGCTGGACGGCGGAGTAACCATCGGTTTCAGGGGTGCGGATCTGGACGATGTGACAGGGCCCGGCCTTGATCACCGTCACCGGCAGGGCCCGCGCCTCCTCGTCGAAGATCTGGGTCATCCCCACCTTGGAACCCATGATGCCGGTCAGGGTCATGTCTCGATCTCCGCTTCCACCCCGGCGGGCAGGTCCAGGCGCATCAAGGATTCCACCGTGTTGGGGGTGGGGTCCAGGATGTCCAACAGGCGTTTATGGGTGCGTATCTCAAAATGTTCGCGGGAATCCTTGTAAACGTGCGGAGAACGGATGACGCAATAGCGCTGTATCTTGGTGGGGAGGGGGATGGGGCCGCGCACGGTGGCCTGGGTGCGGATGACCGTCTCGGCGATCTTGCGCGCCGATTCGTCTATGACCCGGTGGTCATAGGCTTTCAGCTTGATGCGAATCTTGTAGTTTTTCATTCTCTTGCTCCCGTGTTCCGGTCCCGTCCCCTATTTGTGGATTTTGGTGACGGTGCCGGCGCCGACGGTGCGTCCGCCTTCCCGGATGGCGAACCGCAGCCCCTCGTCCATCGCGATCGGGGAACCCAGGGTGACGGTCATCACCGTGTTATCCCCCGGCATCACCATCTCCACCCCCCCCGGCAACTCCACCCGACCCGTCACGTCCGTCGTCCGGAAATAAAACTGCGGCTGATAACCCCCGAAAAACGGATTATGCCGACCCCCCTCCTCCCTAGTCAACACATACACCTGCGCATCAAACACCGTATGCGGCGTAATCGACCCCGGAGCCGCCAACACCTGCCCCCGCTCCACCTCATCCTTCCCCACCCCCCTAAGCAACACACCCACATTATCCCCCGCCCGCCCCTCATCCAACAACTTCCGAAACATCTCCACCCCCGTCGCCACCGACCGCCGCGTCTCCCTAATCCCCACCACCTCCACATCCCCCCCCACCCGCAACACCCCCGACTCCACCTTCCCCGTCACCACCGTCCCCCGCCCCGTAATCGAAAACACATCCTCAATCGGCATCAAAAACGGCAAATCCACCGGCCGCTCCGGCACCGGCACAAACCCATCCACCGCCCCCAAAAGCTCCATCACCCCATCCCCCGCCCCCTCATCCCCCTCCAACGCCAACAGGGCCGACACCCGCACCACCGGCGCCCCATCCCCATCAAACCCATACTCCCCCAACAACTCCCGCACCTCCAACTCCACCAAATCCAACAACTCCCCATCATCCACCAAATCCACCTTATTCAACGCCACCACCACACACGGCACCCCCACCTGCCGCGCCAACAACACATGCTCCCGCGTCTGCGGCATCGGCCCATCCGCCGCCGACACCACCAACACCGCCCCATCCACCTGCGCCGCCCCCGTAATCATATTCTTAATATAATCCGCATGCCCCGGCATATCCACATGCGCATAATGACGCAAAGCCGTCTCATACTCCACATGCGCAATCGAAATCGTAATCCCCCGCTCCCGCTCCTCCGGCGCCTTATCAATATCCTCAAACGCCGAAAAAACATTCACACCCCCCACCCGCTCCGCCAACACCCGCGTCACCGCCGCCGTCAACGTCGTCTTCCCATGATCAATATGACCCATCGTCCCCACATTCACATGCGGCTTCGAACGCTCAAACCTCGCCTTAGCCATCGTCGGTATCTCCTTTCTATTCGCCGCGGGCGGCGGCTACTATTTCGGCGGCGACCTGCTCGGGCACGTCGTCGTATGAATGAAATTGCATGGTGGATGTGGCCCGGCCCTGGGTTTTGGAACGCAGGTCGGTCACATATCCGAACATTTCGGCCAGCGGCACCCGGGCGGTTACCACCCGCACCGAACCCCGCTGGTTGGTCTCCCCTATTCTACCCCGGCGGGAAGACAGGTCGCCGATGACCTCCCCTATGTACTCCTCGGGGGTGACCACCTCCACCGCCATCAACGGCTCCAGCATTTTAACGCCGGCGGCGCGGGCCGCTTCCCGCAAGGCCAGCGACCCGGCGATGCGAAAGGCCATCTCGGAAGAATCCACATCGTGAGCGGAACCGTCCACCAGCCGGGCCCGGACGTCCACCAGCGGATAACCGGCCAGAACCCCCTGGTCCAGGGCGTTTTGGATGCCGGCGGAAACGGAGGGTATGAACTCGCGGGGAACGGCCCCCCCCTTGATCTCGTTCACGAACTCAAAGCCTCCCCCGGGACCGGTGGGCTCCAGGGAGATGGCGATCACCGCATACTGGCCCCGGCCGCCGCTCTGCTTGATATGGCGCACTTCCAGGTTCTCCACCGGGCCGCGGATGGTCTCCCGGTACGCCACCTGCGGACGGCCCACGTTGGCCCCCACCCGAAACTCCCGCACCAGGCGGTCCACCAGAATGTCCAAGTGCAACTCGCCCATGCCGGAGATGATGGTCTGCCCGGTGTCCGCATCGGTGCGCACCAAAAAGGTGGGGTCCTCCTCGGCCAGCCGGCTCAGGGATTCGGACAACTTCTCCTGGTCGGCCTTGGAACGGGGCTCGATGGCCACCGAAATAACCGGGGCCGGAAAGGACATCGACTCCAGCTGAACGGGGTCGTGCAGGGCGCTCAGGGTGTCGCCGGTGGTGGTGTGCTTCAGGCCGACCGCGGCCACGATGTCGCCGGTGAACACATCCTCGCGGTCCTCCCGGTGGTTGGCGTGCATGCGCAACAGGCGCCCGAGCCGCTCCTTGCGGCCGTTGGCGGTGTTGAGCAGGGTCCCGCCCTTGGAGGCCTGCCCGGAATAAACCCGGAAATAGGTGAGTTTGCCCACATGCGGGTCGCTGATCACTTTGAAGGCCAAGGCCGCAAAGGGCTGATCGTCGGCGGGGGGGCGCGCCAGCGGGCTCTCCTCGTCGCCGGGGACGAAGCCGGTGACGGCGGGCAAATCCACCGGGCTGGGCAGGTACTCCACCACCGCGTCCAGGAGCAACTGCACGCCCTTGTTCTTGAAGGCGGCGCCGCACAGCACCGGGTTGAACAGGTGGCGCAACACTCCGGCCCTGATCGCCATGTTGATCTCACCCGGGGAAATGTCCAGGTCCTCCAGGTATTTCTCCAACAACTTCTCGTCGATCTCGGCCACCTGCTCCAGCAACCGGCCCCGGTACTCGGAGGCGGCGGCCAGGTATTCGTCGGGGATGGGGCCGGTGTTCCAGGTGCGGCCGTCATCGCCCTGCCAGGTGTGCGCCCGCATCTCCACCAGGTCCACCACCCCGGTGAACCCGGCCTCGGCCCCGATCGGAATCTGCAATACCAGGGGGACGGCGTCCAGCCGCTCCCGGAGGGAATCCACGGCCGCGTAGAAGTCGGCCCCCACCCGGTCCATCTTGTTGATGAAACAGATGCGGGGCACCGCGTAACGGTCCGCCTGCCGCCAAACCGTCTCCGACTGCGGTTCCACGCCGGCTACCGCGTCGAATACGGCCACCGCTCCGTCCAGCACCCGCAGGGAACGTTCCACTTCCACGGTGAAATCCACATGGCCGGGAGTGTCGATGATGTTGATCCAATGCTCATGCCATTCGCAGGTGGTGGCGGCGGAGGTGATGGTGATGCCCCGCTCCTGCTCCTGCTCCATCCAATCCATGACCGCCGCCCCCTCGTGCACTTCGCCCAACTTGTAGGTGCGTCCGGTGTAGTAGAGGACGCGCTCGGTGAGGGTGGTCTTGCCGGCGTCGATATGGGCCATTATCCCGATGTTGCGGGTGCGGCTCAGCGGGAACTGGCGGAGGCGGGTAAGGGAAGAGCTCATTTTCCTACCAGCGGTAGTGGGCGAAGGCTTTGTTGGATTCGGCCATCTTGTGGACGTCTTCCTTGCGTTTGATGGCCGCCCCGGTGTTGTTGGCCGCGTCCATGATCTCGGCCGCCAGCCGATGGGACATCGACTTGTCCCGACGCCGGCGGGCGAACCGGATCAGCCAGCGGATGGCCAAGGTGGAGGCGCGACGGGGGCGGACCTCCATCGGCACCTGGTAGGAGGTGCCCCCCACCCGGCGGGTGCGCACCTCCAGTTGCGGGCGGAGGTTTTCGATGGCCCGTTTCAAAACCTGAATGGAATCCTGCCCGCTGCGCCTCTCCACCAGCTCCAGGGCCCCGTAGACTATCTTGCGGGCCTTGTTCTTTTTGCCCTTCAGCAAAACCTGGTTGATGATCTGGGACACCAACACGCTCCGGAACACGGGGTCCGGATCAATGGGGCGGCGTTGGGCGGGGGCGCGGCGCATCTTATCGTTCCCGTTTGGTTCCGTAGCGGGAGCGGGCCTGACGGCGCCCGTCCACCCCGGCCGCGTCCAGGGCGCCCCGGATCACCTTGTAGCGCACGCCGGGCAGGTCGCGCACCCGTCCGCCCCGGATGAGCACGATGGAATGTTCCTGCAGGTTGTGTCCCTCGCCGGGGATGTAGGCGGTCACCTCCACCCCCGAAGTGAGCCGCACCCGGCACGCCTTGCGTTGCGCGGAGTTGGGCTTTTTGGGGGTGATGATGTAGACGCGGGTGCACACCCCCCGCCGTTGGGGGGAACCCGCCAGACCCGGCGTTTTCTCCTTGCGCGCCTTGGGCTTGCGGCCCCGGCGCACCAACTGTTGTATGGTGGGCAAGATTTCTCCTCGCGGGCGGGGCGGACGCGCAAGCACGCGGGCGACCCTGCCCGTTGTTTTTGTCGATCGGCGACGACCGGCGCGCGGCCCGCCAACTCTCTTGTGTGATTTCCCCGTCGCCTGACCGAGGCCGACGGCGGAAACCGCCGGCCCTCAGGGCGCGAGAGTACGTATGTGCCCAAGCACGACCCGCATTATACAGGACCGCCCGGCGCCTTGTCAAAACCTCCCGCCTACGCCCCCGCCAGTTTCTTGATGATGTCGCCCATCCACTCGCCGAAACGCTTGAGGATATCCGTGAATTTGCGGAGAGCCGAACCGAGAGCGGTCAGGGATTTCTCCGATTTGTCCAAAGAGTCGTCTATGGCGCTCTCCCAATTCTCCCGCTCCGTATCCTCCAACACGTCCCGCAACTCGCTTACGCTCTGCTCTAAGCCATGGACCAACTGTTCGAGCTCTTGGCGGGCTTCTTGGGACTCTTCGGCCTCCTCCTGTTGCGCGACCGCGTCGGCTTCCGCATCGGCCGCCTTGTCCCGGGCCGCCCGGGCGGCCGTGTCCGCCTCCAAGGCCCGCCGTACCGTCGCCGCCACCTTCCCGGTTTCTTCAACGGCGGACCGCGCCAACTCCACCTTCTTCCCCCGGTCCGATTCCGCCTTGGCGCGGGCTGTTATGTCGACAATGCGTTTCCGCCCCGCCTCCGCGTCTTGCGCGGCTTGTTGCGCCGCATCCTCGCTCTGCTTGGCTTCCCGCGCCGCCTGCTCGCGACCGGCCCGGGCGGTTTCTTCCTTGGCTTCCCGGGCGGCTGCCAACTGGGCGGCCCATTCCTCCGCCCTTTGCGCCCGCTGCGCGGCGGTGTCCTCCGCCGATTGGGCCCTTTCCGTCGCCCCGCTCTTTTTCTCCGCCTCTTTTTCGGCCCGCCGGACCGCCCTCTCCTTGGCTTTATCCGCTTCTTCATCCTCAGCTATAGCCTTGACGTGGGACAACTTGCGGACCGCGGCCCGCTCCTCCTCCTGGGCCGCTTCCCGTTTCAGGCGGCGCGCTTCCTCCTCCGCCTCGTAGCGTTCTTGGGACAGGGCGGCTTTTTCGACTTGATCGGGGGTTTCCCACCACTCCGCCGCCTTCTCCTCCGCTCTCTGCCGGGCTTCCTCGGCCTGGGCCGTTTTCTCCTCCGCCTCCTGGACGGCCCGGTCGCTGAATAATTCCGTTTCCCGCTGGGCCAGAAAGTCGGCCCCGGCCAGGTGGGGGGACAAGGGCAAACCGGGCAGGTCGGGGTGGAGCTTTTGGTAATCCTCGGAGCCGGTTCCGGCCGGGATCAGCTTGCCGATGATCACATTCTCCTTCAAACCGCGCAGGTAGTCGGAGTGGCCGTTGATGGCGGCCTCGGTCAACACCCGGCTGGTCTCCTGGAAGGAGGCGGCCGACAGCCAGGAATCGGTAGCCAAAGAGGCCTTGGTGATCCCCATCAACTCCGGACGGCCCTCGGCGGGTTGCTTGCCCTCCTCCACCAGGGCCCGGTTGACATCCCGGAACTCAACCTGGTTCACCAAATCCCGGGGCAGAAAATCAGAGTCGTTGGGGGCGATGATGCGCACCTTGCGCAACATCTGCCGCACGATCAACTCAATGTGCTTGTCGTGAATTTCCACTCCCTGGTTGCGGTACACCTCCTGCACCTCCTGCACCAGGTACTTCTGGGCGGCCCGCACCCCCTTGATCTGGCACACCTCCTTGGGATCCAACGGACCCTCGGTGAGCTGATCGCCGGCCGAAACCTCCGCCCCGGGCCGCACCCGCAACCGGGCATTGGGGGCCAACCGGTGCTTGAGATCCCCGTCGCGGGCGGTTTCGATCACCAACGTCCGCCCCCCTCCCTCCTCGTCGTCGATGCGCACCGTCCCGCTGGCCTCGGCCAAGACGGCTTTCCCTTTGGGGGAACGGGCTTCGAACAACTCCACCACCCGGGGCAGGCCGTGGGTGATGTCTTCCCCGGCCACCCCCCCGGTGTGAAAGGTGCGCATAGTCAGCTGGGTGCCCGGCTCGCCGATGGACTGGGCGGCCACCACCCCCACCGCCTCCCCCGGCTCCGCCAGTTTGCCGGTGGCCATGCTCAGCCCGTAGGAAGCGCGGCTGATGCCGTGCCGAATCTCGTCGGTGAGCGGCGACCGCACCCGCACCGCGGTCACCTCCGGGAAGTCCTGCAACTCCACCATCACCTTGCGGTCGATAAGGGTCCCCGCCGCCAGCTCCGTCCCGTCCTTGGTGCGGGCCGTGCGGCCGCCGGTCTTGCGGCCCTCCGCCGGTTTTTTCCCGTTCCGCGACAACTCGCGGTTGGCCTCCGCGAACTCGGCGAACTCCACGCTTTGGCTGATCTCGAAAGCGGAGTCGCGGGGCCGGGTGATGCGCAACTTGTAGCCGACTTTCACGTCTTCGGCCAGCACCCTGCCGTAGATCCGGTTGCGCAGGTCGGGAATCATTTCCCCCTGCTGGTCGCGAATGGGGAACTCGATGCCCGGGTCCTCGGATTCTTCATCGGAGACGATGATCTCCTGGGACACATCCACCAAGCGGCGGGTCAGATAGCCGGCGTCGGCGGTGCGCAGGGCGGTGTCGGTGAGACCTTTGCGGGCCCCGTGGGTGGACATAAAGTACTCCAACACCGACATCCCCTCCCGGAAGTTGGACTTGATGGGCCGGGGAAAGATCATCCCCCGGTTGTTGGCCACCAAGCCGCGAATGCCCGCAATCTGACGCACCTGCATGATATTGCCCCGGGCCCCGGAGTTCATCATCATGTGAATGGGGTTGAACTGTTGGGAGCGCAGGGAGGACTGCATCTTTTGGGTTACGGTTTCGGTGGTCTCGCTCCACAGCTCCAGCAATTCCTGATCGCGTTCCCCGGCGGTGATGATCCCCTGCTGGTACTGTTGCTCCATTTGCTGGGCTTTCTCCTCGGATTCGTTGAGGATGTCCTGCTTGTCCGCCGGGGTGATCACATCGTTCAAACTGACGGTGAGGCCGGCCCGGGTGGAGTAGTTGAAACCCAACTCCTTGATTCCGTCCAGGGTGCGTTGCACCACCGCCTTGTCGTAGCGGTCCACGATTTCGGTAATCAGATCCTTGATGTCGCTCTTCAACAGCGGGGCGTCCAGCAAGGGGAAATCGGCGGGCAGGGCCTGATTTAGCAACGCCCGGCCCAGGGTGGTGTCCACCAACTTGTCGCCCGCCGCCGGTTGCTCGGTGATCAGGCCGCCGATCAGGTCCCGGAGCTCGGCGTGCACCTCGGGGTCGCCCGCCATCTCTCCCATCCGCATCTTGATCGGAGCGTGCACCTCCAACTCGCCCAAGTCGTAGGCCATCAACGCCTCCGACAGGTCCGCAAAACACCGGCCGGAGCCTTTGGCGCCTTCGATCTTCTCCGACAGGTAGTAGAGGCCGATCACCATATCCTGGGAGGGGGTTACAATCGGATGGCCGCTGGCCGGAGAGCGCACGTTGTTGGTGGACAACATCAGCACCCGCGCCTCGGCCTGCGCCTCCGGGGACAACGGCAGATGCACCGCCATCTGATCCCCGTCGAAGTCGGCGTTGAAAGCCTCGCATACCAGCGGATGAATCTGGATCGCCTTGCCCTCCACCAGCAACGGCTCAAAGGCCTGAATCCCCAACCGGTGCAAGGTGGGGGCCCGGTTGAGGAGCACCGGATGATCCTGTATCACCTCCCGCAACACGTCCCACACCTGCGGACGTTGCCGTTCCACCATCCGCTTGGCCGCCTTGATGCCCGCCGCCAGATCCCGGTCCACCAACCGCTTCATCACGAACGGCTTGAACAATTCCAAGGCCATCACCTTGGGCAGGCCGCACTGATGAAGTTGCAGTTGCGGGCCCACCACGATCACCGACCGGCCCGAATAGTCGACCCGCTTCCCCAACAGGTTCTGCCTGAACCGGCCCCCTTTTCCCTTCAACATGTCGGTCAGCGACTTCAAGGGGCGGTTGCCGGAACCGGCGGCGGTAACCGCCCGCCCCCGCCGTCCGTTGTCGAACAGGGCGTCCACCGCCTCTTGCAACATGCGCTTCTCGTTGTTGATGATAATTTCGGGCGCGTTCAGCCCCAACAGCCGCTTCAAACGGTTGTTGCGGTTGATCACCCGCCGGTACAGGTCATTCAGGTCGGAGGTGGCGAACTTCCCCCCGTCCAGTTGCACCATGGGGCGCAACTCGGGCGGTATCACCGGCACCGCCTCCAAAATCATGCTTTCCGGCGCATGCTTGCCCTCCCAAAAGGGCTTCACCACTTTCACCCGCTGACCGGAGCGCATGCGCCGTTGCGCCGAGGGGGACACCAGGCCCTCTCGCAACTCTTCCATCTCCTCGTCCAAATTCACCTCGGACAACAATTTTTTCACCGCCTCGGCCCCCATCCCGCCTTCGAAATAGGCCGAATAGCGATCGTGCATTTCCCGCCACAAATCTTCCCGCTCCACCAGTTCCTTGGGACGCAACTCCCGAAACGTCTCAAAGCATTCCTCGAGCAGTTCCTTCTCTTTCTCCGCCTTCTCCTCCCGGTCGCTGATTTCCCGTTCCGCATCCCGGCGCACCCCGGAGATCTCGGTCGGTTTGGCCTCCCCCTCCTCCATCTGCGCCACCTGCTTCTCCAGCCGCTCCAGCCGCTCCGACCGCCACTCCTCCAATTCCTCGTCC
Source organism: Candidatus Spongiisociaceae bacterium (assembly GCA_965243835.1). Classification (GTDB taxonomy): domain Bacteria; phylum Actinomycetota; class Acidimicrobiia; order Spongiisociales; family Spongiisociaceae. The sequence goes on along the minus strand of OZ251578.1, from coordinate 846,598 downwards.
ACGATCTCCAGCTCGTCCCGCATCTGCTTCTCCAAATCGGGCAAGTCCACCATGCGTTTGCCCTGGTCCACCCCGGTGACCACATTGGCGGCGAAGTAGATGATCTTCTCCAGGTTCTTGGGGGACATATCCAGCAGATACCCCAGCCGGGACGGCACCCCCTTGAAAAACCAGATGTGGGTGACCGGGGCCGCCAGGTCGATATGTCCCATCCGATCCCGGCGCACGTCCTTGCGGGTCACCTCCACGTTGCATTTTTCGCACACGATGCCCCGGAACCGGAACCGCTTGTACTTGCCGCAGTAGCATTCCCAGTCCTTTTGCGGACCGAAAATGCGCTCGTCGAACAGCCCGTCCTTCTCCGGCTTCAGGCTGCGGTAGTTAATGGTCTCCGGCTTCTTCACCTCCCCAAACGACCAGGCGCGCACCTGATCGGAGGAGGCCAGGCCTATCTTCAGTTCGTCAAACAGCTCGTGCACGCTGCTCCTTTCGCCTTCATGCGTTGTCTCCCGACTTCTTTAATCGCCCACCGGCCGCCCGTCCGGAGCGGTCAATTCTCTTCCCGCTTCTCCGGGCGGGAAATGTTAATTCCCAGGTCCTCGGCCGTGCGGTAAACGTCCTCGCCCTTGTCGCTCAACTCCCGCAGGTCCACCTCCTCGCCCACCGACAGCAACTCCACGTTCAGGCACAGGCTCTGCATTTCCTTGATGAGCACCTTGAAGGATTCGGGGATGCTCGGCTCGGGGATGTTGTCCCCCTTGACGATCGCCTCGTACACCTTGACCCGGCCCCACACATCGTCCGACTTGATGGTGAGCAACTCCTGCAGGGCGTAGGCCGCCCCGTAGGCCTCCAACGCCCACACTTCCATCTCCCCGAAACGCTGTCCGCCGAACTGGGCCTTGCCGCCGATCGGTTGCTGGGTGATCATCGAGTAGGGGCCGGTGGAACGGGCATGGATTTTATGGTCCACCAAGTGGGCCAGTTTCAACAGGTACAGGTAGCCGACCGTAACCGGGGTGTCGAAAGGCTGGCCGGTCTGGCCGTCATACAACACCGCTTTGCCGTTTTCGTCCACCAACCGCTCCCCGTCCCGGTTGGGCAGGGCGTTGGCCATCACGTTGGCGATCTCGCCTTCCTTGGCCCCGTCGAACACGGGAGTGGAAAGGCGGGACCAGCGGGGGGAACCGTCGCTGGGCTTGCGTTTGGCCAGCGTCTTGGACCGGGAGCCGTTGGGCTCCGCCGCCTGGCCGGTGTCGGGGTCGAACGGTTCCCAACCCTGGGCCGCCGCCCATCCCAGATGGGTTTCCAGCACCTGTCCCAGGTTCATCCGGGACGGAACCCCCAGCGGGGAGAGGACGATGTCCACCGGGGTGCCGTCGGCCAGGAAAGGCATATCCTCCTCGGGCATAATTTTGGCGATTACCCCCTTGTTGCCGTGGCGTCCGGCCAGCTTGTCGCCCTCGGAGATTTTGCGCTGGCTGGCCACGAACACCCGCACCTTCTGGCTGACTCCGGTGTTCAGGTTTTCGGCCCCGTCATCGCGGCGAAATACATGCACCCCGATCACCTTGCCGGACTCGCCGTGCGGAACCCGCAACGACACATCCCGCACCTCGCGGGCCTTCTCGCCGAAGATGGCGCGCAACAGGCGCTCCTCGGGGGTCATATCGGTGTCGCCCTTGGGGGCCACTTTGCCCACCAGATAGTCCCCCGCCTCCACCACCGCCCCCACCCGGATAATCCCGTTCTCGTCCAGGTTGCGCAGGGACTCCTCGGCCACGTTGGGGATGTCGCGGGTGATTTCCTCGTCGCCGGCCTTGGTGTCGCGGGCTTCCACCTCATGCTCGTCGATATGCACCGAGGTCAGCACATCGTCTTTCACCAGCCGTTCGCTGACCACGATGGCGTCCTCGAAGTTGTGGCCTTTCCAGGGCATAAAGGCGGTCAGCAGGTTCTTGCCCAACGCCAGCTCGCCGGCGGCGGTGGAAGGCCCGTCGGCCAGCACATCTCTCTTTTTCACCTTTTGCCCCACCGACACGATCGGCTTCTGGTTGAGCGAAGTCCCCTGGTTGGAACGCTCGAACTTGCGCAACGGGAGCCGGTGGATACGGCCCGTGTCGGTTGCGCGGCAGTGAATCTCCTCCCCGGTGACCAGGGTCACCTCGCCCGCCACCGGGGACAGCAACATTTCGCCCGAGTCCCGGGCCGCCCAGTACTCCACCCCGGTGCCCACCAGGGGGGATTCGGTGCGCAACAGGGGAACCGCCTGCCGTTGCATGTTGGAACCCATCAGGGCCCGGTTGGCGTCGTCATGCTCCAGGAAAGGAATGAGGGACGTGGCCACCGACACGATCTGCTTGGGGGAAACATCCATGTAATCCACCTCGTCCCGGCTGACGAAGTCCACCTCGCCCTCCTGGCGACGCACCAGCACCCGCTCGTTGACAAAGGACCGGTCCTCCGGGTTGAGAGGAGCGTTGGCCTGGGCGATGACGAACTGCTCCTCTTGGGAGGCGGTCAGGTACTCCATCTTGCGGCTGACCTTGCCGTCGATCACCTTGTGGTAGGGGGTTTCGATGAACCCCAAGGGGTTGATGCGGGCGTAGGTGGCCAACGAACCGATCAACCCGATGTTGGGTCCCTCCGGGGTCTCGATCGGGCACATCCGGCCGTAGTGGGAGGGATGCACGTCCCGCACCTCGAACCCGGCCCGCTCCCGGGTCAGGCCCCCCGGCCCCAAGGCGGACAAACGGCGGCGGTGGGTGAGCCCGGCCAGCGGGTTGGGCTGGTCCATCAGCTGGCTCAACTGGCTGGAGCCGAAAAATTCCTTGATGGCCCCCACCACGGGACGGATGTTGATCAGGGTCTGGGGGGTAATGGTATCCCGTTCCTGGCTGGTCATCCGCTCCCGGGCCGTCCGCTCCAAGCGTCCCAACCCCACGCGGATCTGGTTCTGGATCAACTCCCCCACTGTGCGCACCCGGCGGTTGCCGAAATGGTCGATGTCGTCCACCCCCACGCTCACCTCCTCCCCCCGCGTGGAGAGCATCACCGGTTGCCCGGAGTGAAGGCACACCATGTACTTAATGGCGTTGATGATGTCCTCGTCCTGCAACAGGCTGGTTCCGGCGGCGAAGCGCTCCGGGTTGCGGAACTTCTGATTCACCTTGTAACGGCCCACCGCGGTGAGGTCGTAGCGCTTGTCGTTTCTAAACAGTTGCCCGACCAGGCCCCGGGCCGACTCCACCGTCAGCGGCTCGCCGGGCCGGAGCTTGCGGTACAGATCCAGCAGGGCCTCCTCCGGATCGTTGATCGTATCCCTCTCCATCGTGTTGCGGATGGACTCCGCCCCATCGAACATTTCCAGGATCTGGTCATCACTGCTGACGATATCCAGGGCGCGCAAAAAGGCGGTCACGTACTGGCGGCGCTTGCGGTCCACCCGCACCCCCACCGTGTCCTTTTTGTCCGTGTCCAGTTCCAACCAGGCCCCCCGTCCGGGAATCACCTTGGCGCTGTACAAGTCCCGGTTGGTGTTCTTGTCCACCGTCCGGTCGTAGTAGATGCCGGGCGAGCGCACCAGCTGGCTGACCACCACCCGCTCGGCGCCGTTGATGATGAAGGTTCCGTTGTCGGTCATCATCGGAAAATCCCCCAGGAACACCTCCTGCTCCTTGATCTCCCCGGTTTGACGATTGATGAACCGGGCCTTGACCCGCAACGGGCGTGCGAAGTTGGCGTCCCGCATTTTGGCTTGACCGGGGGTGAGGGGAGCCGGACCGAACTCGTGGTCGCTGATCTCCAAGGCCAACATCCCCGAGAAATCCTCGATGGGGGAAATCTGTCGGAAGATCCGCCCCAGCCCCTCGTTCAGGAAGCGATCGAAGGACTCGCGTTGCACGGTGAGCAGATCCGGCAGGCGGACCACCTCCGGGATTTTGGAAAACGACAGACGGTCGGCGACGCGGACAGCGGCCAAGAGCATCCTCCTTGGGGTCATCCCCCCTATGGCATCTTCAAGTTGTCCGACATCCGCCAAGGCCCGGGAGCGGACGACGGCAACTTCAATCTGGCACAGCAAAGACAGGAGGACATAAAGCCCACTCCCGCCATTTCACCCACCCGCAAGCCGCCGATGCGGGATCGGGGAGCCGGGCTTGGGGATGGGCGCCTATAACAACCGTTTCATCCCGTCTTGGGGTACGCGGATGAGCTACAGGTCTGCTTGGTGGAATTATTTTACCCCGGGGGCCCGGGAGTTGTCAAATCGGCCCCGGGCGCTCCGGTCGGGCAGGGGCGGAGATCGGGAGGTTTATCGGACCTCCACCAGTCCGCCCACGGCGGCGATCTTGTCCCGGGCCGCTTCGGCTTCCTCCTTGGAGGCCCCTTCCAGAACCGGGCTGGGCGCATCGTCCACCAGGGCCTTGGCTTCTTTCAACCCCAGGCCGGTGAGAGCCCGCACTTCCTTGATCACCTGGATCTTCTGATCGCCGGGACCGGTGAGCACCACGTCGAACTCGTCCTGTTCGGCTTCCTCGGCCGCGCCCGCGCCGTCTCCGACGGGCATGGCCGCCATCGCCATCGGAGCAACCGCCGTAACATCGAATCGCTCCTCGAAGGCGTCGAGAAACTCTTTCAACTCCAGGACGGTCATCTCCTCGAACACGCCCAACAGTTCGTCGTTGGTCATCTTGGCCATCGCTTATCCTTTCGGTTGTTCTGCTTGGTTGTCTTGGTCGGTCTGATCGGCGGCGGAGCCGTCCCCGCCCGGCGCGGCGGACATCTCCCCGGGCCCCTCCCCGTCGCCGGCGGCGGGCGGGCCGCCCTCCTCTTTGCGTTCCAACAGGGCGGAGAACAGGGAGGCGGCGTCCCGGGTGAATGATCCCAGGGCGGAGGCCATCTTGTTGAGGGGGGCCTGCACCGCCCCCGCGATCTTGGCCAGCAGAACCTCGCGGGAGTCGATGTTGGCCAGCCGGGACACCACTTCGGCCCCGATGGCCTCCCCGTTCCACCATCCCCCCTTGATTAACAACGCGTCGTTCTCCTTGGCGAAGTCGGACAAAGCCTTGGCCGCCGCCGCCGGATCATCGTCGATAAACGCCAAGGCGGTGGGGCCGGTCAGCCACCCCTCCCGCTCCTCCATTCCCAAGTCGTCCAACGCCCGGCGGGTGAGGGACATTTTCAGCACCTTGTAACCGGCTCCGGCGTCGCGCAGGGCCGCCCGCAACTGTTGCTGGCGGGACACCGGCAACCCGCGGGATTCGGTCAGGAAAACGGCCGAGGCGCGCTCCAGCCGTTGCTTGATGTCGGCGACTGCCTGGACCTTGTCCGGGCGGGGCATTTGATCTCTCCTTGGCTTGTCTCGGTTCCGCGACAGCCGTTCCGGGAGACCCGGGATGAACCTCGGCAGGCGGACCCGAACGGGCCGCTTACGCCGCTACGGCGCCGGCTGTCTACGGTCGCGCGCCCGCCCGCAAGCGGACGCCAAACGGGAAGTATACACCATCCCCCTCTCCAATGCCAAACCGGGCCCGCCGTCACCCTCCCCCCGCCGCCGGAAGTGAGGGCATCTGCCTGCGCAGGAAATCACCAAACTCGGGAACGGTGAAGGCGGCCAAGCCATGCCGGGGGCTGTAGATCATTCCCTTATTAATCAGGGCATTGCGACGGGAGGCGAGCTTCTCCACCGAAATCCCCAACCGGTCGGCGACGGCCCCGGAGCGGACGTTTCCCGATTCCAGGTCGGCCATGGCCCGCAGATAAATCTTTTGGCTATCGGTCAGCCGATCAAACCGAACCGCAAAGAAATCGCGGTCCAGATGGTCAACCACCGATTCGGCGGCGACTTTCAAACCTGCCGGGGATCATCCTCCCGGAAGCCCACTGGCCCCACTGGCCAATTACACCAACCTTACCCCATATTACAAAACTTACACGAAGGACGCAAACTCCATCGAACTCCCCCACAAACCCCAACTACACCAACCTTACCCCATATTACAAAACTTATGCGAGGGGCATAAGTTTCGCATAAGTCAGGCGGGCCATCTCCAGCGGGCGCCTACGGCCCGGAAGTCGGTCAGCTCCACCCCGGGGGGGAGGGGGGCGGCCCCCTGTTTGATCCAGTCGTACTCGGCGATGCGCCAGTCGGCGTCCCCCGGGTGGACCGCAGTTACCTCGCCGGGGACGTTGCAGTGCATGGACAAAAACGTCACCCCCCGGGCTTCGGTTAAAAAACGGCGGTATACGGAATCGGGGTCCTGGTCCTGAAAGGCGAGGCCCATCAAGAACCGGTCCATAAGCACCGCCCCCTCCGCCGCCGCCCCGTCCCGCACCCCCTCCAACGCTCCCAGGTCCGCCTCTCCCCAATCCAAAACCGCGGCGTAGGAAACTACATCGGCCGGGATCAGGACCGGGAGGCGATGGCGGCGGGCGATGTCCAGCGTTATCGGGGCGAACTCGGGAGCGAAGGCCGCCCCCATATGATGATCCAGATGGGTGGGATCGATCCCCGCCCGGCGGGCCGACTCAATCTGGGTTTCCAGTTCCTCCTCCACCGCCGCCGGTTGGGCGCGGGCCCGCAACTGCGGAACCGCGGGCCACATAAAACCGTCCCCGTCTACCAAACCGGAGGCCGGGGAGCGGGTGGACAGGGGCCGCCAACGCAGGCGGGCCGACTCGGATGTGAGAGTGAGATGCAACCCCAGATCCAGTTGCGGGAAGCGGGCGGCCAAAGAGGCCGCCTCCGCCAACCAGGGGCAGGGGGCCATCACCGATCCGGAGGTTACGAACCCCCGCCCCGCCAGCTCCTCCATGGCCCGCACCGACCCCAGGGTGACCCCGATGTCGTCGATGTGGGGGATGACCTCGACCAACCCGGGACCGGGCGACTCCATTCAGTCTTCTCCCTTGCGGTAGGGCAGGCCGGCCGCGGCGGGCGGGCGCAAACGGGAAGTGGCGAACAGGAGCACCACCAGCACCACGATGTGGGGGGTGATGGCGGGCAACTGGTTGGGAACCCCGGTGGAGTTGAAATACCAGTACCCGACCGCAATGGCCACGATCGCCAACTGCCAGGTTCCCGCCCCCCGTTTGCGGAGGACGCGCCACAAGATCAAAAGCCCCACCGAGATCACCACCAGCAGCAACAGGCCGTGGGCGGCGTTGGGGTCGCGCAAGCGCAGGGTTTCGGTGAACCCGAACAGGATGGCCCCCCGGGCGGTGCCCAGCGGGTTCCAGTTTCCGAAGATCATGGTGGCCAGTCCTATGAAACCCTTGCCCTGGGTCTGCCCCTCCTTGTAGACGTTGGAGAGTTGGATGGCTAAAAAGCCGCCCCCCACTCCGGCCAGGGCGCCGCTGATCACCACCCCGTAGTACTTGTACTTGTAGACGTTGACCCCCAGCGAATCGGCGGCCACGGGATGCTCGCCGCAACTGCGCAACCGCAGGCCGAACTTGGTGCGCCACAGCAGGAAAATGGAAAACGGCACGAACAGGTAAACCAACAGGGTGAACCAGGACATCTGGAACATGAACCCGCGCAGGACGCCCGCCAGATCGGAGAAAAAGAACCAGTTCCCCCGCTCAATCGCTCCCAGCATGTCCGGGCTTCGCCATCCGAAGATGGTTCCGCCCGCCAGAACGGGCATGGTGAAATCGCTCACCCCGGTGATGACCGGGGACTGGGTGATGGAGCCGCCCCGGTCGGAGAAGTGCACATCGGACAGGAACCGGGTCAGGCCGGGGGCCATCAGGTTAATGGCCACTCCGGCGATGATGTGATCCACGTTGAAGCCGACCGCGGCCGTCGCCATGACCAGGCCGCCCACCGCGCCCGCCACCCCCGCCAAAAGCATCCCCGCCCACGGCCCGGCCACCACCGTCCCGTAGGCCCCGAACCAGGTTCCCAAAATCAACATCCCCTCCAAACCGATGTTGACGATCCCGGAGCGCTCGGAGAACATGCCGCCCAGTCCGGCCAGCAAAATGGGCACCGACCAGGCCAGGGCGATGGACCAGGTGCCGCTGGAGGTCAGGTCGTTGGTGGGCAGGGTGGCAAACTGCTCGGTGACCGCCAACAGCAGAACGGCGCTCAACCCGTACAGTATCCACCGGTAACGATGGAGGGCGCCCTGCCCGGGAAGGCGGAGGGGGCGCTGGTCGAGGAGGCTCATATGTCCGCCTCCGCGGGCGGGGGCAGGGCCCCCTTGTCACCCGGTCGCTCCTTCATCTGCTCGGCGGCGGCGGACGCGGCTTCAATCCGGCGCCGGCGTTGCGCCAAGGCGTAGGCGATCACCGCGAACAGGATCACCACCCCCACCATTATGGTCACCACTTCCCGGGGGGCGTCCCCCCGCACCTCCAACACCCCGGAAGCCCGTTCCAGCCAGCCAAAGGCGAAGGCCGCGAACGCGGCCCCCACCGCGTGGTTGCGCCCCACCAGGGCCACCGCAATCCCGGTGAACCCCAGACCTTGCGGGAAGCGCAGGCTGTAGAAATACTGATCGCCCAGCAGGTCGGCCATCCCCACCAGGCCCGCCGCCGCCCCGCTCAGCAACATGGCCAGCATAATGGTGCGCTTGGGGGGCACCCCGCCCGCCTCGGCCGCCCACGGGTTGACCCCGGTGGCCCGCAGGTCGTAGCCCAGCCGGGTGCGGTTGACCAGCAGGTGATAGACCACCCCCACCGCCGCCGCCACCAGGATGAACGAGGTCAAATCCACCCGTTTGATGTCCCGGGTGAACCATTCCACCACCGTGTTCAGGCTGGGGAACCAACCGGTTTCGGGAATGTCGGCCAGGCGGGTGTCCAGCGACTCCAGCGGGATGGACCACCGTCCCAGCAGGAACGAAACCACGCCCGCCACCGCGATGGCGTTCAACATTATGGTGGAAATCACCTCGTGCACGTTGCGGGTGACCTTCATCAACCCGGCCAACCCCGCCCACGCCGCCCCCACCGCCATGGCGGTGAGCAGGATGATGGCGATGTGCAAGGGGGGGAACAGGGGACCGACCGCCGCCCCCACGTAGGCGGCCATAAAAGCGGCCAGGATGTACTGCCCCTCCACTCCGATCTGGAACAGGTTCATCCGCATGGCGATGGCGAACGCGATCCCCGAAATGTAGAGGGGGGTGGCCCGGTTCAACGACTCCAACAGGGTCTCCAGCCGGGACCCGTACTCCCACACGTTGCCGAAGGCCGCCAGCGGGTCGGCCCCGGAGATGAGCAGGATCAGGGCGGCCACCGCCGCCGCCAAGAGCATGGCGGCCACCGGCGGGCCCACGATGCGCGCCGCCGCCCTCATGCGGCCCCCGTCATATGGGCCCCCAACTCCCGGGGGGTGACCCGGGACGGATCCAGGCGGGCCACTATCTCCCCCCGCAACATAACCAGCAGGGTGTCGCTGAGGCCGATCAGTTCCTCCAGATCGGCGGAGACCAGCAACACCGCCTGCCCGCCCCGCCGCGCCGCCCGCAGATCCTCCCAGATGGCGGCCTGCGAACCCACGTCAATGCCCCGGGTGGGGTGGGCGGCGATCAGCGGGTTACACTCCACCGACATTTCCCGCCCCACCACCAGTTTCTGCTGATTGCCCCCGGACAGGGCATGGATGGGGGTGTCCACCCCCGGGGTGCGCACATCGAAGCGCTCCACCATCCCGGCCGAGTGCCGACGGGCGGCCCGTTCGTTGATCCAAATCCGGGAGCTGAGAAAATCGGGGCGGGTCTGATGACCCAAAATGGCGTTCTCCCACACCGGGGAGGTCAAAAGCAATCCCCGACGGTGCCGGTCCTCGGCGATGTAACCCAAGCCCGCTTCCCGGCGCTTGCGCACCGAAAGCCCGGTCATGTCCTCCCCATGCAGGAAAATCCGGCCCGAGGTGAGGGGGACGATCCCCAGGATGGCCTCGATCAGCTCCGCCTGCCCGTTGCCCTCCACTCCCGCCACCCCCACGATCTCCCCGGCGCGCACCGCAAAACTTACCCCCCGCAACCGCTCCACCCCCTCCTCGTCCGCCGCCGAGATGGAGTCGACTTCCACCACCGTCCGGTCGGTGACGGTGGCGGCGCCGGCCACGGGCTTGGGCAGTTCCGAACCGACCATCAGTTCCGCCAAGTCGGCGGCGGTAACCTCCTCCGGATGAACGGTGGCCACCGCCCGTCCCCCGCGCAACACGGTGATGGCATCCGCGATCTCCAGCACTTCATCCAGTTTGTGGTCGATGAAAATCAGGGTGTGTCCCTGGGCTTTCAACTCCCGCATATTGCGAAATAGCTCCTCCACCTCTTGGGGGACCAGCACTGCGGTCGGCTCGTCCAAAATGAGAATTTGCGCCCCCCGATACAGGATCTTGATGATTTCGATCCGTTGTCGCTCCCCCACCTCCAACGTATCCACCCGGTCGTCCAGGTCCACTTGCAACCCGTAGGCCTCCCCCAACTCGGACAGGCGGGCCCGGGCGGCGGCGAAGTTGATCACTTCGGCGGTCACCGGCTCCGCCCCCAGGATCACGTTTTCCATAACGGTGAGGTTGTCGGCCAGCATAAAATGCTGATGCACCATCCCGATGCCCAGGCCGATGGCGTCCTTGGGGGAGGAAAACTCCCGTTCCTCCCCCATAATCTCGATCCGGCCCTCGTCGGGTTGTTGCATCCCGTACAGGATTTTCATCAAGGTGGACTTGCCCGCCCCGTTTTCCCCGCAGATGGCGTGAATCTCGCCCTGTCGCACCTCCAGGCTGATGTCATCGTTGGCCACCACCCCGGGAAACCGCTTGCAGATGCCCTGCAAACGAACCGCGGCGCTCATAATTCCTGTTCCCACCCGCCGCCCGCGGGCCGGCCCCGGTAAAACCGGTGGGTCAAACCGCGGCCTCCGCCCGCACCCGGGCCTGCTCTTCCTCCGCTTGTCCGGTGTTTTCGGACTCCGCGTGCGGGTCGTCGTACACCTTGGCCCGCCGGAACTCCTTCAGCACCGACATAGTGGAAGCCAGGATGAACAATCCTCCGGACATGGCCAAAAAGGATCCGATCCCGGTCAGATAGTTGTGGTCGGCCGACCGGACGTTGGTGAAAATCCAGGCAAAGCCGACCATAGCCGCCCCCACTCCCAACGCGGCCGTGATCGTGTTCCAATGCCAAAGTCTTCGGTCGTCGGAGCCGAACAGTCCGATCGCGGGCAAAGCGGCCGCCAAGCCCAGCACCCCGACGATCAGGGCCCACATTCCCAAGCCGGCTCCCTCCCCGCTCACCCCGTCCGTGACCACCCGGCCCGCCTGCCGAGCTTGGGCCCGTTTCACCAGCAACTCGGTGGCTATGGCCCCCAGGTCCGCTCCCGGCTCTTCGGCTTGCCTTTCCAAATCGTCGATCATCGCCTGCAGTTCCGGGGTTATGATTTCCCGCTCCCGCTCATCGAAACTCCAACCGGAGAACATGCCCAGCACCAGCACCACAATGGCCGTTCCCACCCCGATCAACCTGCCCCAGGCAATCCCGGAGCGAAGCGGGTGCAGGGGCGTATGATCGGCGGAACTCATCCACCAGATGGAACCGGCCGCGGCCGCCGCCCCTCCCGCCAGGGCCAAGAGTACCCCCATTCCGGTACCGGGATCCAGAGCCATCGGAATGGAAGAGGGCCGGGCCAGCAAATGGACAGCGGCGAGAACGAGAATTCCCACGGAGGCGATCACCGCTCCGTCCGCCGCCAGCCAACGGGGACCGCGCCCCGGACGAATCCAGGCGACTATCACCGCCAAAATGGCGAAAACGCTCAGGCCCAGAATGGAAATGCCGAACCAACTGCCCCCGGAAGTGTGCAAACCGCTGAACACCATACCGTCCAACTCGCCCTCCGTGGAAAGATCCGCCCACCTCCCGAAGGCGCTCATCTTGCCCGCGTTGGCGGTCCACGGCAGGAAAACCGCGATCAACGCCAAGACGGAACCCGCCAGGGTGAGGCCCATGGGGATGCGCTCGAGTGCCGTCACCGGAGCGTAACGATGGGTTTCCTTGAATTTAACCACCGCCGTCGCCTCCTGGTTCTCCAGCAACGCCTCCGGATCGCGGCGGTGCGCCCAAGCCAGGCGAATACGGCGGAACAGGTTGGCGGAATCGGTTTCCTCCCGTTGCGACATCCGGTCCAGCACCACCGCCACCAGGAAAAATGCCAAACCGGCCGCGGCCGCCTGGGAAACATCCTGGTTGTTAATGGCCTGGAACAACAGACGCCCCAGACCCCCCGCCCCCATAATGGCGGCGATCCCCAGCATGGAAATGGAGAGCAACAGGGTCTGGTTGATGCCGGTCATAATGGCGGGCCGGGCCAGGGGAATCTGGACGTCGAACAGCACCCGCCGTTCCGACGCTCCGTAGGCCCGCGAGGCCTCCACCACATCGCCGGGCACCTGGCGGACGCCCAGGTTGGTGAGGCGGATCAGGGGAGGAAGGGCGAATACCATGGTGACCATGGTGGCCGACACCTCGCCGATCCCCCAGAAGAAAATGAAAGGCAACATATAGACGAAAGAGTGGATGACCTGCATGGCGTCCAACACCGGACGCACCACCTTCCAAACGCCGTCAAACCGGCCGCAGGCGATGCCGATCGGTATCCCCACGATCACGCACAACACCACCGCCACCCCCACGAACCCGATGGTGCGGGCCGTTTCCAGCCAGTAGGCGTCTCCCAGGATTCCGCAAATGAACAGGGACACTCCCACGAACACGCCCACCTTGATATTGCGCACCAGGGTGGCCGCGATCATCATCACCAGCACCACCCACATCCAGGACACATTGCTGAGAACGTCCCGCACCAGGAAGCTGATCATCCTCTCGAAGGGCCAGTTGGCTACATCCAGCAGGGTCTGCAGGTTGTTGTCAATCCAAAAAACGGCCTGCTCGGCCCAGTCTCCGAACGGTATTCGCCACTCGTCCAACAGCGCATTGTCCCGTACGCCCACTCCCCCCTCGGCGCCGGCCTGGGCCAGCAGGTTGGTAAACCCGGTCATCCAACTCATAGGAATGTCTCCCGTTCAAATCCGTCGATTAGTTGCTCCACCCGTCCCATCTCCTCCATAATCAACCGGGGGTCCAGGTTGCCGACCAACACCCCCGACTCGTTCACCACCGCGATGGGCAGTCCCCGACCGGCCGCGGCGTAGACCTCGTTCAGGCAGGTATGGCTGTCGGTCTGGTCGAAGTCCTGGCGCAGGGCGGCGGTCAGGTCGGTGGTTCCCATCCCGGCCGCCCGCAGGGCGTCCGACAGGGTGAGCAAACTGGTGGGGCGGCCGTCCTCGTCCACTACGAAAGCCCCGGTGCGTTCCCCGATATGGGCCGCCGCGGCGGGCAGGGACATTCCGGTCTGCAACGGATCGGGTTCGGTCATCACCTCCCGCACCTCGATCACCCGCCCCTGGTCCACATCCTGGACGAACTCGGCCACGTAGCCGGTGGCGGGTTCGGTCAAAATCTCCTCGGGGGTGCCGATCTGCACCACGGCCCCGTCCTTCATAATGCACACCCGGTCCCCGATGCGCAGGGCCTCGTTCAGATCGTGGGTGATGAACAGGATGGTCTTGTGCAACTCGTTTTGGATGTCCATCATCTCGTCCTGCATCTGGCGGCGGATGAGCGGATCCAGAGCCGAGAAGGCCTCGTCCATCAGCAGGATATCCGGATCGGAGGCCAACGCCCGGGCCAGGCCCACCCGTTGCTGCATGCCGCCCGACAGCTCCCGGGGGGCGTTATCGGCGTAGGGTTCCAGCCCCACCAGGGACAGGGCTTTCATAGAGGCGGCGTCCCGGTCTTTTTTGTCCACCCCCTGCACTTTCAGCCCGTAGCCCACATTGTCGATCACCGTCCGATGCGGGAACAGGGCGAAGTGCTGAAACACCATTCCCATTTTCTCCCGGCGAAAGGCCTGCAGGGTCTTGCCGCTCAGGGTCTGCACATCGGTTCCGTCCACCCACACATGTCCGTAGGTGGTGTGGAACAACTTGTTGACGGTGCGGATGGCGGTGGACTTGCCCGACCCCGACAACCCCATGACCACGAAGATTTCCCCCTGGCGAACCGAAAAGTTGACGTCGTTCAAACCCACCACATGCCCGGACTGCCGTAGCACCTCGTCCTTGCCTACCCCGGCCCGGGTCAGATCGAAAGCCCGGCCGTGCGGTTGCGGCCCGAAAATCTTGTATACGTTCTCCAAACGGACAATGCCGTCCCCGTTAGTTGCGGACAACTCCGCTCCCTTCTCCCGCGAGCATTTCATTCCCTCCCGCCCATCCTAATCAGGACGATTGCTTAAACCATAGTATCCCCATGCGCCGAAACGCGGCCGGGCGGGAAAAATGTTGGAGATGGTTATCCGTAGTAGTATGGGGATGGCACCAATCCCGCGGCGAGGAACCGGCCCGTATGCCCCACTCCAACGTACCCTCCGATCTGGCCATCGCCCAGGCGGCCCCGGTGCGCCCCATAGCCGAAGTAGCGGCGGAAGTGGGGATAGAACCGGACGAACTGATCCCGTACGGCCGTACCAAGGCCAAGGTGCACCTGGACATTCTGAAACGGATCAGCTCCCGCCCGGCGGGCAAATACATCGACGTGACCGCCATCACCCCCACCCCCCTCGGGGAAGGCAAAACCACCACCACCATCGGCCTCACCCAGGGTCTGGGGGCTTTGGGCAAGCGGGCCATCGCCGCCATCCGGCAACCCTCCATGGGCCCCACCTTCGGCATCAAGGGGGGCGCGGCCGGGGGGGGCTACAGCCAGGTGATCCCCATGGACGAGTTCAACCTGCACCTGACCGGCGACATCCACGCCATCAGCACCGCCCACAATCTGGCCGCGGCCGCCATCGACGCCCGCTGGTACCACGAACGGCGCATGTCCGATGCGCAACTGGCGGCCATCGGGCTGGAGCGGCTGGACATTGACGTGTTCCGCACCGAGTGGCGGCGGGTGGTGGACATCAACGACCGCTCCCTGCGCAACATCGTGGTCGGACTGGGGGGTCGGCTGGACGGGCGCCCCCGGGAAACCGGCTACGACATCACGGTGGCCTCCGAGTTGATGGCCATCCTGGCTTTGGCGGACGGCAACGATTACTCCTCCGCCTTGCGCAACCTGCGGGAAAGATGCGGGCGGGTGGTGATCGGCCGCAACAAGGCGGGCGAGCCGATAACCCTGGACGACATCGGGGTGGCGGGGGCGGCGGCGGTGCTGATGAAAGACACCCTGCACCCCACCCTGATGCAGACCCTGGAGGGGCAGGCGGCTTTCGTGCACGCCGGGCCATTCGCCAACATCGCGCATGGCAACTCCTCCATCCTGGCCGACCGGCTGGCCCTGCACCTGGGCGAATACGTGATCACCGAATCCGGGTTCGGGGCCGATATGGGAATGGAGAAGTTCTTCAACATCAAATGCCGGGCCTCGGGCCTGGTCCCGGATGCGGTGGTGATGGTGGCCACCGTGCGGGCTTTGAAAACCCACGGGGGCGGACCGCGGGTGGTGGGGGGACGGGGCTTGGACTCGGCCTACACCGAGGAGAACCTGCCCCTGTTGCAAGCGGGCCTGGGCAACCTGACGGCCCACATCGAAACCGCCCGGCGCTTCGGGGTGCCGGTGGTGGCGGCGGTGAACGCCTTCCCCACCGACACCTTGCATGAACTGGAGGCCGTGGAGCGGGCGGCCCTGGAGGCGGGGGCGACGGCCGCGGTCACCGCCCGCCACTGGGCGGAGGGCGGACAAGGGGCCCTGCAACTGGCCGAGGCGGTGGCGGAGGCCGCGCAAGGCGAACGGGATTTTCGGTTCCTGTATCCTCTGGAGTTGTCCATCAAGGAAAAAATCGAGGCCGTGGCCCGCAACGTGTACGGGGCGGACGGGGTGGAATATTCCCCGACCGCCGACCGGCAGATCGCCGACTTGGAGCGGGCCGGGTTCGGCTACCTGCCGGTGTGCATGGCCAAAACCCATCTTTCGCTGTCCCACGACCCGGTTCTCAAGGGACGACCCTCCGGGTTCACCGTTCCGGTGCGGGCGGTGCGGGCGGCGGTGGGGGCCGGGTTCCTGGTGCCCTTGCTGGGCGAGATCCGCACCATGCCGGGGCTGGGAACCAAACCCGCCTATATGGAGGTGGACCTGGACGAGGAGGGACGCATCGTCGGCCTGTTTTGAGAGCCGGGGACGCCCCTCCCCGAGGGGGGAAATCCAAACAGAAAGGAGGTGATGAAATGGCCAAGTCGCATAATGTCCGGTTGACCGCGCCCTTGGTGCGACGCGACGGGGAGTTGCGGGAAGCCACTTGGGAGCAGGCCTTGGACGAGGCGGCCCGCGGGCTGTCCCGGCACGGAGGCGGGGACTACGGAATGTTCTCCTGCTCCAAGGCCACCAACGAGGTGAACTATCTGGCGCAGAAGTTCTCCCGGGCGGTAATGGGTTCCAACAACATCGACTCCTGCAATCGCACCTGACACGCTCCTTCGGTCGCCGGTCTGGCGACCGCGCTGGGAATGGGGGGAGGAACCTCCTCCTACGAGGAAATCGAAAACGCCGACTTGGTATTGCTGTGGGGTTCCAACGCCCGCGAGGCCCATCCCATCTTTTTCCACCACCTGCTGAAAGGGTTGCGGACGGGAACGAAAATGTACGCGGTGGATCCGCGGCGCACCAGCTCCGCCAAGTGGGCGGATGCCTGGCTGGGCATCGACGTGGGATCGGATATCGCCTTGGCCAACGCAACCGGACGCGAAATAATCGCGGCCGGCCTGCACCGCACGGACTTCATAGACCGCGCCACTACCGGGTTCGACGAGTATGCGGCGGCGGTGGACGAATGGACGTTGCCGCGCGCCGAGCAGGCGACCGGGGTCCCGGCGGACGTCATCCGGCGCCTGGCGCATGATTACGCCGCGGCCGACACCGCCCAGATCTGCTGGACGTTGGGCATCACCGAGCACCACAACGCCACCGACAACGTGCTGTCCTTGATCAACCTGGCCCTGCTCACCGGCCATGTAGGCCGCTACGGTTCCGGGCTGGTGCCGTTGCGGGGGCAGAACAACGTGCAAGGGGGAGGCGATATGGGGGCCATCCCCAACAAACTGCCCGGTTTTCAGGATGTGGAAGACCCGGCCGTCCGCGCCCGGTTCGCGGCCCGCTGGGGAGCGGACATCCCTCCCCGCACCGGCCTGCACCTCACCCTGATGCTGGAGGCGATGGAACGCCGGGAGCTGACCGCCCTGTACATCATCGGGGAAAACCCGGCCCAGTCCGAAGCGCGGGCCGAGCATGTCCGGGAGGTTTTGGAAGGGCTGGAATTTTTGCTGGTGCAGGACATTTTCCTGACCCGCACCGCCCGCATGGCCCATGTGGTGTTGCCTGCCGCGGCCGGATGGGCCGAATCGGAGGGCACGGTAACCAACTCGGAGCGGAGAGTGCAACGGGTGCGCCGGGCCCTCCGTCCACCCGGCGAGGCCAAGGACGATCTGGATATCATTTCCCTGTTGGCGGAGCGGATGGGCCGCGGGTGGGGACTCCCCGCCGCCGAAGAAGTGTGGGACGAGATGCGCAGCCTGTCCCCTATGCACCGCGGAATGTCCTATTCCCGGTTGGAGGAGGCCGGGGGAATTCAATGGCCCTGCCCGGATGAGGATCACCCCGGCACGCGCTTCCTGCACGGGGAGCTGTGGGAGGATCCCCTGCCCCGTCCCCGGGCCCTTTTCACCCCCGTGGAATGGGCGCCCCCCCGGGACGGACTGTCCGGGGAGTATCCGATCCGCCTCACCACCGGCCGGCGGCTGGACTCCTACAACACCGGCGTGCAGTCGGCGGGCTACGACTCCCCGTTGCGGGCGGCGGCCATAGTGGAAATCGCCCCCGAGGATGGGGAGGAAATGGGACTCCGGGAAGGGGAGCTGGTGAACGTAACCTCCCGCCGCGGCTCCATCGCAGTCCCGGTGTTTTTCCATGAGTCGCTCCGGGCGGGATTGGCCTTTATGACCTGCCACGACCCGGACGAAGCCGATGTCAACCTGCTTACCATCGACGCCTGGGACCCCAAATCGGGCACCTCCGAGTTTAAAGCCACCGCGGTGCGCATCGAGCGGGCCTCCCCCATCGGAGCCTCCTCATAGACCTGCGGCTGATGTCCGCCGACCCCACCGTCGAGGAACGGGAGGCGGTCGACCGGCTTCTGGACGCTCCTTTAGCGTCATTGGAAAAAGATTCCGTCCCGCCGGGCCCGGCACCGGCGCCGGAGGAAGGGGCGGCCCGCTACGCGCCGGGCGGATACCAACGCATGGCCGGACGCAGGCACATGTTGCTCCCCGCCCTGCATGCGGTGGTGGACAATGTGGGATGGATCAGCCGGGGGGCCCTCAACTACATCTGCGAGCGGCTCATCGTCCCCCCGGCGGAGGCCTACGGCGTGGCCGGTTTCTACGCCCTGCTCCCCCTGACCGAACGCCCCCGCCGCACGGCCCATGTCTGCGATGACGTAGTGTGCCGACGGAAGGGCGGACTGGAAATTCTGGACTCCTTGCGGGGCCGGGGGGACGTCCATCCCAGCCCCTGCCTGGGCCAGTGCGACCGGGCCCCGGCCGTCTTCGTGCAACGGGCGGGCCAAACCGACCTTGCGTTGGCCGGGACCGATGCCGAACGGACGGCGGCCTGCCTGGAAACGGGGGAAACCCCCGCCGACTCCCCGGCCCCCCTCCCCCAGCTGGGACAGTCCGGATTGCGGTTGCTCCGCCGGGTGGGAAATACGGACCCCCGCTCGCTGGCCGACTACCGGCGGACGGGCGGATACCGGGCCTTGCGACGGGCGATCGAAATGGGCCCGGAACGGGTAATTGAAGAAGTTAAAGCCTCCAACCTGCGGGGACGGGGCGGAGCGGCTTTTCCGGCGGGCGTCAAATGGGAGGCGGTGGCCCGCTCCCCGGACGCCCCCCGTTACCTGATCTGCAACGCCGACGAATCGGAGCCGGGCACTTTCAAGGACCGGGCGTTGATGGAGGGGGATCCGTTCGCCTTGGCGGAGTCGATGACCATCGCCGGGCTGGCCATCGGGGCGGAGGCGGGATACCTGTACATCAGGGCCGAATACCCGCTGGCTACGCAACTGATGGAACGGGCCCTGGCCGAGGCCCGGCGAGCCGGCCTGCTGGGGGAGGACATCGCCGGTTCGGGACGGCGGTTTGATATCGAAATCCGGCGGGGCGGCGGGGCCTACATCTGCGGGGAGGAGACGGCCCTGATGAACTCCATCGAAGGCAAACGGGGCGAACCCCGCAACAAACCCCCTTTTCCCACCGTTGCCGGGCTGTTCGGACGGCCCACGGTGATCAACAACGTGGAAACCCTGGTCAACGTGCCGGACATCGTACTGGAGGGCGGGCGGGCCTTTGCCTCCGCGGGGACCCCCGACTCCGCCGGAACCAAACTGTTCTGCCTGGCGGGGGACGTAGAACGGCCGGGGACGTACGAGGTGGAGTTCGGGGAAACCCTGGGCGGGTTGCTGGAACGGGCGGGGGTCCCGGAGGGGGGCGCAGCCGCGGTCCTGCTGGGCGGCGCGGCCGGGGTGTTCGCGGGCCCCGACTGGTTCGACATGCCGCTCACCTTCGAGGGGGCCCGGGCCCGGGGGGCGACGCTGGGGTCGGGGGTGGTGTGCGTGTTCGGCCCCGGAACCGACTTCGGGGATACGGCGCGCCGCATCGCCCGCTTCTTCCGGGACGAGTCGTGCGGGCAGTGCGCGCCCTGCCGGGTGGGAACGGTGCGCCAGGAGGAGGCGCTGGAACGGCATCTGGGCGGCGGGAAGTGGGAGGAGGAACTTTTTTCCGACTTGGCGCAGGTAATGGCGGACGCCTCCATCTGCGGGCTGGGCCACACCGCCTCCTCCGCCCTCGGATCCGCGGTGCGGCTGGGCCTGTTGGGGGCGGACCGTGTCTAGCGTAACCGCGGCCATCGACGGCGCCGAGGTGACCGCGCCCGCCGGCTCCACCATCCTGGAGGCCTGCCGGACGGCGGGACGCGACCAACCCACCCTCTGCTATCTGGAAACCCTGACCCCGGTGAACGCCTGCCGGGTGTGCGTGGTGGAGGTGGAGGGCTCCCGCACCCTGGTTCCGTCCTGCAGCCGCCCCGCGGAGGAGGGGATGATCATCTCCACCGACAGCGAACGGGTGCGCCGCGCCCGGCGGCTGGTCTTGGAACTGTTGGCCTCCTCGGCGGACATGGGCCTGGTCGACTCCGCAACCCGGCGCTGGATGGAGGAGTACGAATGCGACCCGCAACGTTTCGGACCGCCCGCCCCGCCCGCCGACGACCGGGACCGGCGGGCGGCCGGCCACCACCCCCCGGTCACCGGCCGGGAGGCGGAAACCGTCCATGCGCCGGTCAAGGTGGACAACGCGTTGTACATCCGGGACTATTCCCGATGCATTCTCTGCTACAAGTGCGTGGAGGCCTGCGGCGAGGACGCCCAGAACACCTTCGCCATCGCGGTGGCCGGGCGGGGTTTCGACGCCCGCATCTCCACCGAGTTCGACGCCGGGCTGACCGACTCGGCCTGCGTGTTCTGCGGCAACTGCATCGGGGTGTGTCCCACCGGAGCCCTGATGTTCCGCAGCGAATACGAGTTGCGGGAGGCGGGGATGTGGGAAGAGGAGCGCCAGACGGTGACCCGCACCGTCTGCTCCTACTGCGGGGTGGGATGCAACCTGGACCTGCATGTCCAGGACAACCGGATCGTCAAGGTGACCTCCCCCCTGGACCATTCCATAACCTCCGGCCACCTGTGCATCAAGGGACGCTTCGGATACGAGTACGTGCAGGAAACGGGGGACCTGGCCTCCACCCCCATCGACGAAGTTCTGCGGAGGGCCCGCTCTTGAGCCACCCCCCCGTGGCCGCGCCGCGGGCCGGAGCTCTTTTCGGATGGGGAATTATGGTGACGCACGGATTCGGGTTGGGGCTGATCCCGGCCCTTTTGCCCAACATCGCCCATTCCCTGGGGTCCGGCTACCGGATTATGGGGTTGGCTACCTCCACTACCCTGTTCGCCTACGGATTGGGGGCCTTCCTGACCCCGCGGCTGGCGGAAAAAGTCGGAATGCGCAGTTTGCTGATCGCCACCTATCTGCTGACCGGGACCGGTTTTGCCTTAACGGCCGCCTCCGGCTCGGCTCCGATATTGGCCTTGTGCGTGGTGACCCTGGGGTTGTCGGCCCCCGCGAACTGGACGGCCACCCTGCAGACCGCGGGACGGGCGACCGACCCCGGGCAACGGGGCCTGGTGATGAGCATCGCCTCGGCCGGCGGCGGAATAGGAGCGGCCGTCAACGGCCTGTTCGTCTGGACCCTCACCGGCCCCCACAGCTGGCGCTGGGCTTTTATTATTGCCACCGCGGCGGCGGGGGCGGCCGCGCTGGCCGCGTCGTTGCTGATCAAGGACCCGTTGCCGCCTGCGCTCTCCTCCGCGCAACGGCGCGGCGCCCATCGCCGGGTATGGGCGGAGGGGGCGGGCCGGATGGTAATCCTGGTTTCAGTCGGAGCGGCGGTAACCGCCTTCACGGTCGGATTCTATCTGACGGCGGTGGCCGCCGACGAGTTCGGGAGGGGACCTGTGGCTTCCGCCGCCCTGTGGTGGCTGGCGGGAGCGGTCGCCCTGGTCGTAGCCGGCCCGTTGGGAAAGATGGCGGACCGCACCACTCCCACCCGGGCCATGTTGGTCACCGCCTCCCTGTACACGGCGCTCCTGCTGGCGGCCGCCAACTTCTGGTCCTACCCGGTGTGGCTGCTGGTCGCGGCGGGGTTCGCCGCCTTCAACTATCCGTTATGGGGCCTGCTGGGTTTGGAGGCCCACCGTTCCCTGCCGCCGGAACTGGCGGTGCGGGCGGTAACCGACGGACTGGCCCTGGGCGCTCCGGCGGCGGGGATAGCCACCGCCTTGACCGGGGCCTGGTTTGAGCGGGCCGGCACCCTGCGCCCGTTGATTTCCATTGTGGCGATAGGGGCGATGGCCATCGCCTTCTGGCTGGCCGTTCGCCACCGGGCCGCCTCCGCCCCCGCCGACCCCCGACCGGGAGGAGGAATCTGATGAACGATCTGTTTCTGGACCGGACCCCCCGGCTCCGCCCTTCCCCTTTTCTGGAGCGGGCCCGGGCCGCCGGGGCCAAAGGAGCCTCGATCTACAACCATATGATCCTGCCCACCCGGTTCGCCGGAACCGTGGAGGAATATCGGGCGTTGACGGAGAACGTAGCCGTCTGGGACGTGGGATGCCAACGGCAGGTGGAAATCAGCGGGCGGGACTCCTCGGCCCTGGTCCAGTATCTGTGCACCCGGGATATGTCCCGGGTGGGGGTGGGCCGGGCCCGCTACACCTTTTTATGCAACCACCGGGGGGGCGTGGTGAACGATCCGGTGGCGTTGCGGGTGGCGGAGGACCGCTTCTGGCTGTCGCTGGCCGACCGGGACGTTTTGCTGTGGGCGCAGGCCATCGCCGCCGAACGGGGCTGGGAGGCGGAGGTTTTCGAGCCGGACGTCTCCCCCTTGCAGATCCAGGGTCCCAAGTCCAAAGCCTTGGCGAGGGACTTGTTCGGGGCGGATATCGCCGACCTCGGTTACTACCGGGCGGCCTGGACCAGCCTGGACGGGGTGGAGTTGCTGGTGTCGCGCACCGGATGGTCGGGCGAGTTCGGCTACGAGGTGTTCCTGACCGAGGCCGCGGCGGGGGGGCGGCTGTGGGACCGGGTGATGGAGTCGGGGGAACCCTACGGAGCGCAACCCGGCTCCCCCAACCAGATCCGCCGGATAGAAGGGGGCATCCTCTCCTACGGAACCGACCTGGACGACTCGGTTAATCCGTATGAGTTGGGCTTCGGACGGCTGGTGGAGTTCCCGCCCGGGGTGGACTTCGTCGGACGGGCCGCCCTGGAGGAGCTGGCGTCCCGCCCCCCCTCCCGCCTGCTGACCGGGGTTCGCCTGGACGGCCCGCCCATAATGAGTTTCCCGGAACGGCTCCCGGTGACGGCCGGGGGGCGGCCGGCGGGAGAGTTGACCTCGGCCTGCTACTCCCCCCGCTTCTCCTCCAACCTGGGCTACGTATTCGCGGAAAGCCCCTGCGCCCTGCCCGGAACCCGCCTGCAAACGGAGGTGGACGGCCATCCCCGCACCGCCGTCACGCAACCCCTCCCCTTCGTCGCCCCCGCCAAGGACAACCCCCGCTCTCCATCCACTTTGCGAATTTAACAAAAAAATAGCCCTTTTCGCAAACCAAAAACGAAAACGTTAAACCCTTTTACAAAACCTTTTTGCGAATTTAACAAAAAAATAGCCCTTTTCGCAAACCAAAAACGAAAACGTTAAACCCTTTTACAAAACCTTTTTGCGAATTTAACAAAAAAATAGCCCTTTTCGCAAACCAAAAACGAAAGCGTTAAATTTTGACTACACAGAGATGCCGTGTATAATGGCAGAATGGATACTACCACACTCCGACAAATCCTGACCAAGGGCGAGACGCTTACGGTCGAGTTCAAAAATCAAGTGAACGACGACGAGCTAGTGGAAACGGTGGTCTGTTTGGCTAACAACCGCGGCGGCCTGCTCCTGATCGGAGTCAACGACGACGGCGATGTCATAGGTGCCCAACCCCGTCACGGCTCGAGCACCGTTCCAGCCCGGTTGCAATCTTTGATCGCCGGTCGCACCGTACCTGCTGTGGAAACCAACGTAACGGTAGTTCCGTTCAACGGCCGAGACGTGGTCGCAGTGGAGGTGCCGATAGGTAATGATGTCGTTGCCACCATGAGCGGCAAGTTTCTGCGTCGTGCGTTGGATCTGCATGGGCGCCCGATGTGTCTTCCGATGAACCCCCACGATGTGGTGGGCAGGGCCGGGACCTTGGGTATTCTGGATTTTTCCAGCGTTGTGCTACCTGCGGCAACCCGGGACGATCTCTCCAACACTGAATTTTCCCGTTTTCGGGAGTTGACGGAATACGAGGGAGATAAATCGCTCACAATGCTCTCCAACCAGGATCTGCTCAAAGCCCTCAATCTGACCGATCAAAATGGCAACATTACGGTAGGGGCTGTATTGCTGTTCGGCAATGAAGAGGCCTTGGCCAAGTATCTACCCTCCTACGAGGTTGGGTTCCAAGAGCTGGACAATTTGAAGGTTCGGGTCAACGAAATTCAACGTATCCCGTTGCTCAAGGCGATGATGGAAATATCCGACCGAGTGCGAGCGCGCAACCCAGAAGAAGAAATAGACTTCGGCATGCAACGGATTGGCTTACCGCGTTTCTCTGAAGAAACCATACGAGAACTAATTGCTAATGCTCTTACCCATCGAGACTACACCAAAATGGGCATCACCCTGATTCAAATCAATAGTGATACCCTTACAGTATCCAATCCGGGGGGTTTCCCGAACGGTGTCACGATAAACAACCTCCTCACCACCGCCCCTCACCCGCGGAATCCGACCTTGGCTGATGCCTTCAAACGGGCTGGCGTGGTCGAACGCACCGGGCGCGGCATTATCCGCGCTTTCCAAAGCCAGTTATCGCTGGGCAGACCAGTACCTGATTATGGGCGAAGCAATGATCATACGGTAGAAGCCAGGGTAAGAGCTGGGCCAGCTGACAAAGAACTAGCGCAATACTTCGCCGAAGCTCGCGGAAAAGGCGAACAGTTTTCTTTGGAAGACCTAATTACTCTGCATGAAGTACGAATGGAGCGAAGCATTACAACAGCCCGGGCCGCCGACTTGTTCCAAGTCAATCGTCATGATGCCCGAATTGTTCTAAACCGCCTGACCGAAAATGGGCTACTTGAATCACGCGGGGAAGGCAAGGGTCGGTCATACCATCTAGCCGCGTCCCTCTATCGCCGGTTAGGCGAGCCAGCTCAATATGTCCGAACCCGGGGCTTTGACCGAATACAACAAGAGCAGATGGTACTGACCTTTGTCGATCGGCACGGCGCTATTACCAGAAAGGAAACATCTGAGTTATGCCAAATAGATGCGCCAAAGGCCAGTCACTTGCTGCGGCGGTTGCGGGACCAGGGCAAGTTACGGATGGAGGGGGCCCGGCGGACGGCGGTTTATGTGAGGGCCTGAAAGGGCGGGGTCAGCCGGTGTTGCGCATTCCGGCCGCTATGCCGTTGATGGTCAGCAACAAGGCCCGCTGGTGTTTTTCGGCATCGCCGGCCCGGGTGCGGGCCAGCAACTCCACCTGCAGTACGTTGAGCGGATCCAGGTAGGCGTCCCGCACGGTCAGGGTGCGGCGCAGAATGGGCCGGTCGGCCAACAGTTCCGTCCCGGTCACCGCGGTCAGACCGGAAACGGTGCGGCGGTGCTCGTCGGCTATCACCTCCAACAGGCCCCGATGCCGGGGGGCCGTCAGGTTGTTCACATAGTGGCGGGCGATCCCCAAATCGGTTTTAACCAGGGTCATTTCCACATTGGAGACGAACATCCGGAAAAACGGCCACTCCCGGTACATCCGGGACAGCTCCTCCCCGTATCCGGCCGCCCGCACCGCCTCCAGACCCGCCCCCACTCCGAACCAGCCGGGGATGATCTGACGGGACTGGGTCCAGCCGAACACCCAGGGAATGGCCCGCAGGCCGGCCAAATCCCCTCCGCCCTCCACCCGGCGGGCGGGACGGGAGCCGATATTTAGATTGGCCAGTTCCTCCACCGGCGTGGAGGAAATAAAATATTCCGCCATTCCGGGGGTCTGGACAAAATCCCGGTAGGCCCGGTAGGAGGCCTCCGACATTTGGTCCATTATCCCGTGCCAGCGGCCCGGGCCTCCCGGGTCGGGCGAGGGGGGAGGTCCCGCAAGCGAGGCTTCCACCAACGCCGACAAGGCCAGGTCCAGGTTCTGGACGGCCAGTTGCGGCAAACCGTACTTGTCGGCGATCACCTCCCCCTGCTCGGTGAATTTGACCGCCCCGTCCAGAACCCCGGCCGGCTGGCTGAGGATGGCAGCATGCGTGGGGCCGCCCCCCCGCCCGATGGAACCGCCCCGGCCGTGAAACACTTCCACCCGCACCCCGGTCGCCTCCGACACCTCCCGGATCGCCTGCAGTGCCTTGTAAATCTCCCACTGGGAAGCGGTGATGCCGCCGTCCTTGTTGGAGTCGGAGTAGCCGACCATCACCTCCTGCACCCCGCCCCGCAACTGCACCAACCGCCGGTAGGCGGGGATTTCCAAAAGGGCCGTCAAAGTCCCCCCCAGGGAACGCAGGTCGTCGATGGTTTCAAACAGGGGAACGAAATCCAACCGGGCTACGCCCTGGTCCAGGTCCGCCAAGCCCACCTCCCGGGCCAGCGCCGCCGCCGCCAACACGTCATCCGGCCCGGTGGTCATGGAAATAATGTAGGAGTCCGCCACCTCGTCGCCCAAATCGTCCAAGAGGCGGCGCAGAACGGTAAACAACTCCAGGGCTTGCGGAACATCCCGGCGGCCGGGCGGGGCCAGCGGGCGGGGGCTGTCCAGTTCCCCGGCCAGGTAGGCGGTGCGGGCGGGGGCGTCGGCGGCCTCGTAGTCGAAACCAAGGGGGGAGGTGAGAGCGGCCAACGCCTCGTGATGGCTGTCGGCGTGGGCCCGGATGTCCAAGGCGGCCAAGTGGAAGCCGATCATATTAACCGTGCGCCGCAACCGGGCCAGCTGTCCGTCGGCCAGCAACTCGCCCTTGTTGGCCCGCAACGAAGCGTCCAGCAAGGCCAGATCCGCCTGCATCTCCTCCGGCCGGCGGTAGCCGCGCCCGCCCCCGTCCCCGGTTTCCCCCAGCCGCCGATGAATAATGGCGCAGGCCAGGCGGTAGGGCTCATCGGGGTCGCCGGCCGCGGTCTCTTCGGGAAAATCGGACCGGTGCCGGGCGATGAAATCGCGCACGGCGGCGGACACTCCGGCCACTTTGCCGCTGACGCTCAGCTGGACGGCCAACTCCCGCACCTGGTCCCGCAGTATTCCCAGGGCTTCCCGGCGTTGCGCGAGCAACACGGCCTCGGTCATCTCCGGGGTGACGTTGGGATTGCCGTCCCGATCGCCGCCCACCCACGACCCGAACCGGATGGGGGTGTAGGCGGCGGCCAACTCCCCTCCTATGGCGCGCATCCCGGCCGCAATGGAATCCAACAAGACGGGCATGGCCTCCCGGACGGTCTGGTCCAGGTAATAACGGACGAAGCGCGCTTCGTCGATCGGGTCGGGGCGGCGGGCGCGAATTTCGTCGGTCTGCCATACGGCCTCCAGCAATTCGTTGATCCTCCGGTCCAAGCGGGCCCGGTCGGCGGAGGTGGCCCGCTCGTTGCTGCGGGCGGCGGTGGCGTCGGCGATGCAGGCCAACTTTTCCAGGACGGAACGGCGGGTGGCCTCGGTGGGATGGGCGGTGAACACCGGCTTGAGGGCGGTGCGGTTGACCAGGGCCGCCGCCTCGTCCGCCGGAACTCCGGAATCGACCAGGGCCCGCAAGGTTTCTTCAAAGCGCCGTTCCGGGGTGGCCCCGTCCGCGCTCATGTCCTCCACCCGGTGCACCTGCTCGGTCACATTGGCCAAGTGGAAGTAGACGGTGAACGCCCCCACCAGCCGGCTGGCCTGCTCCGGATCGACCCCGGCCAGCAACTCGGCCAGTTCCCGGGACACCTCCGATTCGGCCAACCGCAACCGGCGGGAAAGGGTGCGCACCGCCTCCACCGCCTCCAACAAGCCCTCCCCATGCTGGCGGACCAGGGTGTCGCCCAGTTGCCGTCCCAACCGCCGGATGTCGGCCCGCAACTCGGCATCCACCACCTCCAACGGGTCCGCCTCCGCCCCGGCGACGCCGCCCTGGTCCGCTTGTTCGGTTTCCATATCCGTTAAATCTACCCCTCTCCTAGAGTGGACCGGAGGACGGATCGGTCGCCGGCCGCCCGCGTATCCGCTATCACGCTAAGGAGAACCACCATGAAAGTAGGCGTCTACATTGACGGTTTCAACCTGTACTACGGAGGCCGGGCCCTATTCGGCCGAAGCGCGCCCGGCTGGCGTTGGCTGGACCTCCGCCGGCTGAGCCAACGCCTCCTCGACCGACGGGAGGACTGGATAGGGCAGGGCGCCGTAATAGAACGGATCGTCTACTGCACCGCCTTCATAGACGGCCAACACAACCGCCAAGGACGGCTGGATCAGGACAACTACGTCAGGGCGTTACGCTCATATAGATCTTTCGACCACCTTGAGACGGGACGATTCAGCACCAGTGTTCGAAACGGATTGCTGGCAACCCGGGGTCAGCATGGACAACCTTCGGTCGTCACGCCCCATTGGCCGGTTGTAATACAAAATGAGCAAGGAAGGAATATCCCCAAAGCCCGGTTTATGGTCTCCTATCTGCGAATAGAAGAAAAGGGCTCTGACGTGAACGTCGCTTCTCACTTGTTGATGGATGTTCTCGACGGCCGCGTCAACGCCGCAATCGTAATCTCCAACGACAGTGACCTGCGGTTGCCCGTTCAAACCATTCGTAAGCGGGTACCGACCGGCACCGTCAACCCAAGTCCGTATCCGCGGGCTGGAGACTTGCGAGGCAGTCAAACAGACGGGGTTGGAGGACATTGGTGGTACAAGTTGGCAAAAGCGGACTTCGTATCCTGCCAACTCCCCGACCCTGTAGGAACGGTCCAACGTCCACAAGGATGGTGACGTAATTTGACAATCCGCGACGGGTCTGTACAATGGCGATCAGCGCTACGGTTCTGAGGCCGTTAGGTCCTTGGAACCAGTTACCCACCCGGCCCTGTTGGGGCCGGGTCTTTTTAACGGGTGTCTAAGGCGGCGGCCAACCAAATGTCCACCTGCTCCCAGCGGTCGGTCACCCACCGCTCAGCCAACTCCCCCGGATGGGCCCCCTCTTCGCCCGTCGCTATCTGGCATGGCGGGACCATCCCAACGACCGCGGGGGGTGACGCGCAAAACCCTCCCCATAATTTGACATCACTTGGCCCGAATATATAAAATGCGGTTAGCGCTACGGGTTCTGAGGCCGTCAGGTCTCGGGACCAGTTACCCACCCGGCCCTGCTTGGGCCGGGTCTCCTTTAACGGGTATCAGACAGCGGCGCGGGCGGCGGCCAACCAGATGTCCACCTGCTCCCGGTGATCGGCGACCCACTGTTCGGCCAGCTCCTCCGGATGGGCCCCCTCTTCGCCGGCCGCTATCTGCAACGACACATCCACCGGGCTCAACTCCACCAGCTCCAAGAGTTTGGCCGCCGCCGGGTGATCGGCCAGGACCTGGTTGCGGGCCGTCACCACGATATCCGCCACCGCAAAACCCATTTGGCAGACGCCCCGCGCGGCGGCGTCCGGACAGGCGACGGGGTCGATGTCGGCGGCGCCCGGTCGCTGATCCAACCCCTCGCCGCCGTCGTATCCGAGCGGGTTGGAATCGTCCAACACCTCCTCCACCCCCGCCCACACCACGTTGTCCCCCGGACGCAACCGGAAAATATAGGAACCGGGCGTCCACATATAGATCACCATCGGCAGGCCTTGCTCCACCCGGGCCCACCCTTCGGCGAACATCGCCTCGTAACCGGCCGTCACCTGCGCGATGTTGTCCCAACTCGAGAAGGCGATCTGGCTTTGGATCACGTCATCGCAGGTCCACGACTGCGGACAGCCCAGGATTTCCGCTACGCCGTTGCCGGGTTCGGTGTCCTGCGCGTCGTACTCGGCGATCGCCTCCGGGTTGCCGTTCAAATCATCCAGGGTGATTATCCCGTGCTTCTCGGCGAAGCTTTTGGTGATCACATAACCCTGCAACGCTCCCTTGTGCATCTCAAAGCCGATACGGGAAACGTGATCGCCCACGGTGGAGCCGTCCGGCATATGGGCCTGCAGCCAACTGTTGTGATTGGGAAACCAACTGTTCACCCAAAAGTCGATATTCCCTTCGGCCATGCCCAAATAGGCCAGGTTGGGACCCAACTCCAAATCAGCCGGGTCGGTCACCTCGTAACCCAACCGTTGCAACAAGTTGCGATAGAGCGCCGCCTGGAAATAACCGGTAGTCCAGTTGGCCCGCGCCATCCGCAAGACGACGCCCTCGCCGGGAGCCCCCTCTTCGCTCTCGGCCGCCGGCCCGCCGCCGCAAGCCCCGACCGCAATCAGCAACGCCGCCAGCCACGCCCCTGCGCCCGCCTTGGACATACGCTCCCCTCGTCGGTTACCGCTTGGCGGCCCATTATACGAGAAAATTATTAAAGGAGGGCGCCCCGCGAACGGGGCGCCCTCCGAATTCAGGCCGCCGGGAAACCTAGGCGGAAGCGCGCGCTACCGCCAACCAGGAATCCACCCGGTTCTGGTTGTTGGCGATCCACTGCTCGGCCAGATCCGCCGGAGCGGCGCCGCCCTCTTGGGCTACCACCTGCAACGACACATCCACCACATTCAGCTCCACCAACTCCAGCAACTTGGCCGCGGCCGGATGGTTCTCCAACAGGTCGTTGCGGGCCGTCACCAGAATGTCCGCCGCCGCGAATCCCAACTGGCAAATGCCCCGCTCGGCCGCATCCGGGCAAGACTCGGCGCTGAGCGCGGCCGTCCCCGGACTCTGATCCCAACCTTCGCCCCCTTCCCGACCCAACGGATTGGAGTCGTCCAGAATGTCGTCCACTCCCAACCACACCACGTTGTCCCCCGGCCGCAACTGCGCGATATAAGAACTGGGCGTCCACGTATACGCCACCATCGGAGCCCCGTCATTCGCCTTGGCCACCGCCTCCGCGAACATCGCGTCGTAACCGGCCAACACCTGATCGATGTTGTCCCAACCGGAAAACGCAATCTGACTCTGAATGATGTCATCGCAAGTCCACGACTCCGGACAACCGTAAATCTCCGCCACCCCGTTGCCGGGAGTCGTGTCCTGCGCGTCGTACTCGGCGATCGCCTCCGCGTTGCCGTTCAAATCATCCAAGGTGGCTATCCCGTGCTTCTCGGCGAAGCTCTTGGTAATCAGATAACCCTGCAAACCCCCGGCCGGCATCTCGGCGCCGACCCGTTGCACATGGTCGCCCACCAGGGAGCCGTCCGGCAACTCGTTGAGCAACCAGCTGTTGTGAATCGGATACCAACTGTTCACCCAGAAGTCGGCGTCCCCCTCCGCCATGGCCAAATAAGCCAGGCTGGGACCCAACTCCAAATCAGCCGGATCGCTCACCTCGTACCCCAACCGTTGCAACAGGTTGCGATAAAGTTGCGCTTGGAAATAACCGGTGGACCAGTTGGCCTGGGCCATCGTCAAACTCACGCCCTCGCCCGGCTCAGAGGTGCGGTTGTGGGCGGCCATCGCCTTGGCGAGCCATTCATCCACCTTGCTCCGGTTGTCGACGATCCACTGCGCGGCCAGATCCACCGGGGAAGCGCCGCCATCCTGGGCCACCACTTGGAGCGACACATCCACCACATTCAGGGCTACGTTGGCCAGCAGGGAGGCCGCCGCCGGATGGTTCTGAATCAGGTCGTTGCGGGCCGTTACCAGAATGTCCGCCGCCGCGAATCCCAACTGGCAAATGCCCCGCTCGGCCGCATCCGGGCAAGACTCGGCGCTGAGCGCGGCCGTCCCCGGACTCTGATCCCAACCTTCGCCCCCTTCCCGACCCAACGGATTGGAGCTGTCCAGAATGTCGTCCACTCCCAACCACACCACGTTGTCCCCCGGCCGCAACTGCGCGATATAAGAACTGGGCGTCCACGTATACGCCACCATCGGAGCCCCGTCATTCGCCTTGGCCACCGCCTCCGCGAACATCGCGTCGTAACCGGCCAACACCTGATCAATGTTGTCCCAACCGGAAAACGCAATCTGACTCTGAATGATGTCATCGCAAGTCCACGACTCCGGACAACCGTAAATCTCCGCCACCCCGTTGCCGGGAGTCGTGTCCTGCGCGTCGTACTCGGCGATCGCCTCCGCGTTGCCGTTCAAATCATCCAAGGTGGCTATCCCGTGCTTCTCGGCGAAGCTCTTGGTAATCAGATAACCCTGCAAACCCCCGGCCGGCATCTCGGCGCCGATGCGGGAGACATGATCGCCCACTCGCGAGCCGTCCGGCAACTCGTTGAGCAACCAGCTGTTGTGAATCGGATACCAACTGTTCACCCAGAAGTCAGCGTCCCCCTCCGCCATGGCCAAATAAGCCAGGCTGGGACCCAACTCCAAATCAGCCGGATCGCTCACCTCGTACCCCAACTCCTGCAACAACGCCCGATAAAGTTGCGCTTGGAAATAACCGGTGGACCAGTTGGCCTGGGCCATCGTCAAACTCACCCCGGCACCGGGGAGATCCATTGCCATGTCCGTCCCGTCCGAGGGCGCGGCGGTGGTGGCGGGGGCGTCGTCGGAGGCCGCGGTGGTGGTCGGGGAGTCCATCGCGTCCGTCGCCTCCATAGCCTCCGTCGTGTCCGTAGTGTCCATCGCGTCCGTCGCGGCGACAGGCGCGGCGGTGGTGGTCGGGGCGGTGGTGTCGGACGACGTGTCATCCCCGCCGCCGCAGGCCGCGGCCGCCAACATTAACGCGGCCAGCATCGCCGGCCACTTACTAAATTTGAACATTTGCACACCTCCTTGCGGATACCCTATCTCGGGTCTCTCAGCGTCAGTCTAGCCCGCGTAAAACGATTGATGTCGGGGAAAAGCGAATTTTTTTACGGCGCCGCCTCCCAGCCCCCCACGCGCCGGGAGGGCGCCCCCGGCGGGGCGCCCTCCCTGATTGTCGCCTAACGGATTCTCAAGCGGCCGCCCGGGCCTCGGACAGCCAGCCGTCCACCTTCTCCCGGTTTTCGACGATCCATTCTTGCGCCAGGTCCTCCGGGGAAGAGCCCGCCTCCTGGGCCACCACCTGCAACGACACATCCACCACATTCAGCTCCACCACCTCCAACAACTTGGCGGCCGCCGGATGGTTCTCCAACAGGTCGTTGCGGGCCGTCACCAGGATATCCGCCGCCACCCACCCCAGCTGGCAAGTACCC
Source organism: Candidatus Spongiisociaceae bacterium (assembly GCA_965243835.1). Classification (GTDB taxonomy): domain Bacteria; phylum Actinomycetota; class Acidimicrobiia; order Spongiisociales; family Spongiisociaceae. Next base: position 813,545 of record OZ251578.1, on the reverse strand, counting down.
CGCTCGACGGCGTCCGGGCAGGATTCAGGGCTCAAACCCGCAGTGCCGGGACGCTGATCCCACTCCTCGCCGCCCTCGCGGCCCAACGGATTGGAATCATCCAATACGTTCTCCACCCCCACCCATACCACGTTGTCGCCCGGCCGCAACTGCGTGATGTAAGAACTGGGCGTCCACGTATAGGCCACCATCGGAGCTCCGTCATTCGCCTTGGCTACCGCCTCCGCGAACATCGCGTCGTACCCGGCCAACACCTGTTCGATGTTCTCCCAACCGGAAAACGCAATCTGGCTCTGAATGATGTCATCGCAAGTCCACGTCTCCGGACAACCGTAAATATCCGCCACCCCGTTGCCGGGAATGGAATCATCCACGTCGTACTCGGCGATCGCCTCCGGGTTGCCGTTCAGATCATCCAGGGTGGCTATGCCGTACTTCTCGGCGAAGCTCTTGGTGATCAGGAAACCCTGCAAACCGCCCGCCGGCATCTCGGCGCCGACCTTCGACAAATGATCGCCCACCTCGGAGCCGTCCGGCAACTCGTTGGCCAACCAGCTGTTATGGCCCGGATACCAACTGTTCACCCAGAAGTCGGCGTCCCCCTCCGCCATGGCCAGATAAGCCAGGCTGGGACCCAACTCCAAATCAGCCGGATCGCTCACCTCGTACCCCAACTCCTGCAACATGGCCCGATACAAGGCCGCCTGGAAATAACCGGTGGACCAGTTGGCCTGGGCCATCTTCAAACTAACGCCCTCGCCCGGCGTCTCGTTCATGGCGGGTTCGGAAACGGTTATGCCTTCGCCCCGTTCGCGGCTGACTACTATCTCGCCGGAAACGATGCGGGACTTCCATTCCTCCAGTTGCTCCACGATGTCATCGACGAAACCGCCGCTGGTGGAGTAACCCACGCCGTCCACCGACAGGTCGAATATCTGCGGGCCGGCTTGGAACATTCCGTCCTGCACCGCCTGGATGGTGTTGTATACCGCTACATCCACCCGCTTCAGCATGGAGGTCAGAATGTAGGGTCGGAGCTCCTCGCCGGCGGTGTTGTACTGATCGGAGTCCACCCCGATCGCCCAAACCTTGCTCCCGCCTGCCTCCGAAAATTCCTTGGCCGCTTGGAACGTTCCATTGCCGCTCCCCCCGGCCGCGTGATAAATGATGTCCGCTCCGTTCTCGTACATTGTCTGGGAAATGACCTTCCCCGCCGCCGGGTCGTTGAACCCGGCGAAGTCGGGCGGCTGGGTTATGTACTGCGACACGATCACGATCGACGGATCCACCGCCGCCACCCCCGCCTGAAAGCCGGCCTCGAAGGCGTGAATCAAGGGGATGTCCACTCCGCCCAGGAAACCGACCGTGTTGGTCTCGGTCTTCAACGCGGCCGCCACCCCTACCAGAAACGAACCCTGCTCCTCGGCGAAGACCAACCCGGCCACGTTCGGCTCATCCACCACCGAGTCCACGATGGCGAAGTTGGTCTCCGGATATTCGGCGGCCACCACCGCCATCGGTTCCGCGAACAGGAACCCGACGCCGATCACCAAATCCGACCCCTCGTCGGCATGCAGGGCCAGCATCTCTTCGCGGTTGGTGCCGTCCTCGTTGGCCGACGACTCGTTGGTTTCCACCCCCAACTCCTCCTCCGCCCGGTCCAGGCCCGCCGCGGCCGCGTCGTTGAAGGAACCGTCGCCCCGTCCGCCGATGTCATAAGCCAACCCTACCGACACATCCACCATCTGCTCCGGCGGCGCGGCGGTGGTCTCGGCGGCTTGGGCGGTGGTCTCGGTGGTCTCGGCGGAACCTTCCGCGGTGGTAGCCGGGGCGGAGGCCGCGGTGGTGGTAGTGGCATCGCCGTCTCCGCCTCCGCAGGCCGCGGCCAGCAACGACAAGGCGGCCAATACCGCCGCCGTCTTCACATACTTGAACATCTTGCTATTCCTCCTCGTTGCGACCCCCTAGGCAGGGTCTTGATTTCTAGCTCAAATCTTGAACGGCCCAGGTTTGTTGATTTTGTTTCCGATAATACAGGTTACCCGCCTCCCGTGCGCCATGCCAACCGGCGGGCCGGGCGACGCTCCGATCAGGTCTCCGATTCCACCAGATCCACCGGCGGGGCGTCGGGGGTGTCGACCATTTCGAACACCAGCTCCTCCTGGTCGGGATCGGCGTCCACCACGATGGTGGAACCCGAGGAAAGGCCGCCCAACAGCATCTGCTCGGCCAGCGGGTCTTCCAGAAAACGCTGGATGGCCCGGCGCAACGGACGAGCCCCCAGAGTGCGGTCGTAGCCTTTGCGCACCAGGAAAGTCTTGGCGGCGTCGGTCAGCACCAGGTCCAGGGCATGGTTGGCCAACTGCTCCTTGTCCCGCACCAACAGCAGGTCCACCACCTGCTTCACCTCGTCCTCGGTCAGCTCGTGGAAGACGATCACTTCGTCCAACCGGTTCAGGAACTCGGGCCGGAAATGCCGTTTCAGTTCCTCGGTCAACTTCTCCTTCATCTTCTCGTAGGTGACCTCCTCGTTGTCCTGCTGGAAACCCACCGCCGATTTGCGCAGGCCCTCCGACCCCAGGTTGGAGGTCATGATGATGACCGTATTCTTGAAGTCGATGGCGTGTCCCTGAGCGTCGGTGAGCCGCCCGTCCTCCAGAATCTGCAACAAGGTGTTGAACACGTCCGGGTGGGCTTTTTCTATCTCGTCGAACAGCACCACCGAGAAAGGCTTGCGTCGCACCGCCTCGGTGAGTTGGCCGCCCTCGTCGTAACCCACGTAACCGGGCGGCGACCCCAAAAGCCGGCTCACCGTGTGCTTCTCCATGTATTCGGACATGTCGATCTGGATAAGGGCGTCCTCGTTGCCGAACAAAAACCAGGCCAGGGCTTTGGCGGTTTCGGTCTTCCCCACGCCGGACGGACCGAGGAAGATGAACGACCCGCTGGGGCGCTTGGGGTCCTTTAGTCCGGCCCGCGTGCGGCGGATGGCCCGGCTCACGGCCGATATTCCATCGTGCTGGCCGATGATGCGCTTGTGCAGTTCCTCTTCCATATGCACCAGACGGGCGGTCTCCTCTTCGGTGAGGCGATCGACGGGAATGCCGGTCCACTGGGCCAGCACATCGGCGATTTCGTTCTCGTCGATCACCGAATCCAACGCCGAACCGGAGTCGGACGTCTCGGTTTCCCGCTGGGTGCGGTCCAGCAACAACGCCCGCTCCTTGTCCCGCAACTGCCCCGCCCGCTCGTACTGCTGGGCGGTGAGGGCTTCCCGTTTCTCCTCCCGGACCAACTTCAACTGTTCGTCTATCTCCCGCACCTCCGGATTGGAGGAACCCCGGTAAAGGCGGTTGCGGCTCCCCGCCTCGTCGATCAGGTCGATGGCCTTGTCGGGCAGGAACCGGTCGGATATGTAACGGTCGGCCAGATTGGCGGCCGTCATCAGGGCGGCGTCGGTGAAGCGCACCGTGTGGTGATCCTCGTAGCGGTCTTTCAGGCCGTGCAGAATCTGCACGGTTTCCGCCACCGACGGCTCTTCCACATGCACCGGTTGGAAACGGCGCTCCAAAGCGGAGTCCTTCTCCAGGTATTTGCGGTATTCCTCCAGGGTGGTGGCCCCCACCGTCTGCAACTCGCCCCGGGCCAGCATCGGTTTCAGAATGCTGGCCGCGTCGATCGCCCCTTCGGCCGCCCCCGCCCCCACCAACGTGTGTATTTCATCCACGAACAGGATGACATTGCCCCGGGATTTGATGTCCTTTAGTACTTTTTTGAGCCGTTCCTCAAAGTCCCCCCGGTAGCGGGAACCGGCCACCAAAGCCCCCAGGTCCAAGGTGTAAATCTGCCGGTCGGCCAAAATTTCCGGCACGTCGGCGGATACGATCCGTTGCGCGAGGCCTTCCACGATGGCGGTCTTGCCCACCCCCGGCTCGCCGATCAGCACCGGGTTGTTTTTGGAACGGCGCGACAGGATCTGCATCACCCGCTCGATTTCGGTGCGGCGCCCGATTACCGGATCCAGAACGCTTTCCTTGGCGGCAGCGGTGAGGTTGCGTCCGAACTGGTCCAGCACGGTGGACCCGGAGGATGATTCCCGGCGGGACGGCCCCACCCCCGCCTTGACGGACTCCTCCCCCGAAGAACCGGACAGCAACTGAATGACCGTCTGCCGCACCCGGGGCAGGTCGGCCCCCAGTTTTTGCAACACTTGGGCGGCCACCCCCTCCCCCTCCCGGATGAGACCGAGCAGGATGTGTTCGGTGCCTATGTAGTTGTGTCCCAAAGTAAGGGCTTCCCGCAGGCTCAGTTCCAGCACCTTCTTGGCGCGGGGAGTGAACGGGATGTGACCGGAGGGGGACTGCTGGCCGTGGCCGATGGTGTCCACCACTTTGTCCCGCACCGAGTCCAGGCTGATGCCCAGGTCCTCCAAACCGCGGGCGGCCACCCCCTCCCCTTCGTGGATGAGACCGAGCAGGATGTGTTCGGTGCCTATGTAGTTGTGGTTGAGCAACCGGGCTTCCTCTTGGGCGAGAACCACCACCCGACGCGCCCGATCGGTGAACCGTTCAAACACGACCATCACCTCCGCTGTGAACTAAATTATCGGACCTGCCAGCGCCCATTATAACCATAGTCGCGGACAAAGGGGCGCAAAATCCATTTCGCCGTCCCGCCGCCCCCGGTCGGCAACTACGATAACGGCGGACAACGCCCGGCGAGCGGACGGCTTGATAATTGGAAACTCCCGAACTGAAAGACCTGATCGACATCCCCGGCCTGTGGGAACGGGTGGCGCGGGTGGAGGAGCGGCTGTTCGCCACATCTACCTCCGAAGACTCATTCCTCACCGGGATCGCCCAGCATCTGCTGGCGGCGGGAGGCAAACGTTTCCGCCCCGTCCTAGCCCAGCTGGCGGGCGAGTTCGGACCGTCCCGCGACCACCGTCTGATAGACGCCGGGGCGGCGGTGGAGCTGATCCACATCGGGTCGTTGTACCATGACGACGTAATCGACGAGGCGCAGGTGCGGCGGGGGGCGGCCTCCGTAAACGCCAACTGGAGCAACACGGTGGCCATCCTGGCCGGGGATTTCCTGATGGCCCGGGCCTCGGAGGTGGCGGCCGCCACCCTGGGACAGGAAGCGGTGCGGCTTCTGGCCCGCACCTACGCCGAACTGGTGGAAGGGCAAACCCGGGAACTGCGGCTGACCGGCGACCTGGAGCACGGCCCGGATGACTACTACCGGGTGATCGGCGGCAAAACCGCCAGCCTGATCCGCACCTCCGCCCGGTTGGGGGCGATGGCCGCCGACGCCCCCGCCTCGTATACGGAAGCGGCCTCCGCCGCCGCTTGGGAGTTGGGAATGGTGTTTCAAATCGCCGACGACGCCTTGGATCTGGTGGCCACCGAACAGGAACTGGGCAAGCCGGCCGGGTCCGACATTCAGCAGGGGGTGTTCACCTTGCCGGTGTTGCACGCCCGGCGCGGCCCGCGCGGCCCCCGCATCAGATCCTTGTTGGAAGGGGGCTTCCCCTACCCCGAAGAGACGGTGCGGGAGGTGATCGGGCTGGTGCGGGAGGGGGGGCACATCGACCGCACCCTGGACGAATGCCGGCAACGGCTGGCGGAGGCGGCGGAGTCCTTGTCCGCCCTGCCCGACGGCCCCGCGCGCCGGGTGCTGTCCGAGATGGGCGGGTTTCTGGTGGGCCGGGTGGACGCGGCCCGTTCCTGATCCTGATCCGTTGCGGGCCCGGTTCAGGGAACCTGCGGTCGCACGTACGGGAACAGGAGCACCTCCCGCAACCGGGTCTGGCCGGTGAGGACCATCACCAACCGGTCCACGCCGATGCCCACTCCCCCGGTGGGGGGCATTCCCGCCTCCAAGCCGCGCAGAAAATCTTCGTCGAACGGATGGGCCTCCTCGTCCCCGGCCGCCCGGGCCCGGGCCTGGGCGGCGAACCTCCGGCGCTGTTCCAGGGGATCGTTCAACTCGGTGAAAGAGTCGGCGATCTCGTCCCCCCCGATGAAAAGCTCGAACCGCTCCGCCAAACCGGGCCGGGACCGATGACGGCGGGCCAGGGGGGAAATATCCACCGGATGGTCCATTACGAAGGTCGGGTCCCGCAGACTGCGCCGCACCCGCTCGTCGAACACCTCTTGCACCAGTTTCCCGAAACCCCATCCGGGGTCCGCCTCCACGCCGGCCCCGGCCGCCAACTCGGCCAGCCGGGACGGTTCCGTATCGGGGGTGATTTCCTCCCCCAACGCCTCCCCTGCCAAATCCAGCATCGGCGCCCGGCGGAACGGAACCCCCCAATCCGGCCCTTCTCCCTGAAAAACCGGATAGCTCCCGGAAACCCGGCGGGCCACCGCCGGAATAATCTCCTCCAGCAACGTCATCATATCCCGGTAGTCGGCCAGCGCCTGATAAGCTTCCAGGGTGGTGAACTCGGTGTTGTGGCGGGCGTCGATTCCCTCGTTGCGGAACACCCGGCCCAACTCGAACACCTTCTCGAACCCGCCCGCCACCATCAACTTGAGGTGGATTTCGGTGGCGATGCGCAGGTACATATCAACGCCCAAAGCGCGGTGACGGGTGCGGAAGGGGCGGGCCAAGGCCCCTCCCGGCTGGGTCTGCAACACGGGGGTCTCCGCTTCCATAAATCCCCGCCCGGCGAACTCCCGGCGCAGTTCCGCAATCACCAGGGAGCGGGCCGCCGCTATCTCCCGCGCCTGCGGGTTGACCAGCCAGTCCACCTCCCGGCGGCGAAACCGGCTCTCTTTATCCTTCAGGCCATGCCACTTCTCCGGCAGGGGGCGCAAGGCCTTGGCCAACAGGACGAACTCCTCCGCCTTCACGCTCAACTCCCCGCGGCGGGTGGTGGCCGCCTCCCCCCGCACCCACACCCAGTCGCCGTGATCCAGTTCCCGGAAAGCGGCGAACCCCTCCTCCCCCAGCCGGCTTTCGTCCGCGAACAGTTGGATGCGCCCCGAGTGGTCCTGGCAAACCCCGAACAGCAAGCGGCCCAGGAGGCGGGTGTTCATCAGGCGGCCCGCCACCCGCACCGACTCGCCGGTGGCCGAATCGGGGGGCAGGTCGGAGAACCTCCGGTGCAAGTCGGCCGCGGTGTGGGAGCGGGAATGGAGGCCGGGCTCGTAAGCCGGGTAGGGGTCCACTCCCCCCTCCCGCAACCGTTCCAGTTTGGCCAGACGGGCCGCGGTCAGCGGATGATCGGCCAAACCGCCGGCGGCCGCCGGGTCGTAGTCGGCGGCGGATTCGGCGGCGGGCGGCGCGGGCTCGCTCATAGACGGGCAGGTTAGGCGTCCCCGGGGCGGGGGCGGTTCATTGGTTGCGCTCCCAGATGAGACGCAAGCCCTCCAAAGTCAGGGAATCGTTGATTTCCGACACCCGTTCGCACAGGGGAACGATAACCGGGGCCAGACCGCCGGTGGCCGCCACCCGTTCGATTCCGGTCTCGGAGGCGATGCGGGACAGTATGCCGTCCACCATCCCCGCGTACCCGTACAGCAGACCGCTCTGTATGGCCTCCACCGTGCCTTTGCCGATCACCGAGCGGGGACGGACCAAATCCACCCGGCGCAAAGCGGAGGTGGCGGAAACCAACGCCTCCATGGACACCTCCAGCCCCGGGGCGATCACCCCCCCGATGTAGTCCCCGGCCATGTCCACCGCGTCGAAGGTGGTGGCGGTTCCGAAATCGAGGACCACCACCGGGGCTCCGTACCGCTCCCGGGCCGCCACCGAATTGACCACCCGGTCCGCCCCCACCTCACGCGGGTGGTCGATCCTGATCGCCATTCCGGTTTTCACGCCCGGGCCCACCACCAGGGCCGGACGCCCCGACGCCTCCTCCAAAGCGGACGGCAGGGCGGCCGCGGCCGAGGGCACCACCGATGACATGGCCGCCCCCGCAAAGTCGCCGGGCTGGATCCCGGTCGGGTCCAACAGGCCGCGCAACATGATCACGAACTCGTCGGTGGTGTGATCCCGCCCGCTGGAAATGCGCCACTTGCGCACGATCCTTTCCCCATCCAACACGCCGATCACGGTCTGGGTGTTGCCCACATCCACCGCCAGCAACATCATCCGTCCCCCCCGGCGACTGCCGCCGTCGCATACAGGATGCTGGGCCCGGACAGGGTTTCGCCCCGATCGGCGACCGCCCCCCGCTCGTCGATCAGCAGGCGGACATTGTCGATCAACCGCACCGATCCGGCCCGGGCCGCCGCCGCCAACACCACTTCCCCCGCCAAACGGTCCACCGGCTGGAAAGAGTTTGCGTCCACCGCCGTAGCGTACTCCAACTCCAAAGCCCCCGCCGACTCCCGCACCAGGGACTCCGCCCGCCGCGGGTCGCGTTCCCCGGCCTCCGCCGCGGCCGCGGCCGCCAGCAAACCCTGCGACAACCCCCGGGCGGCGGAGCGGCGGCTGCCCAACAGCACGTTGCGGGAGGACAAGGCCAAACCGTCCCTCTCCCGAATCAACGGGCAACCGACTACTTGCAACGGAAAGTCCAAATCCCGCGCCATGCGGGTCACGACCGCCAACTGCTGGGCGTCCTTGCGGCCGAAGTAGGCCCGATCGGGCCCGATTCCGGCGAACAACTTGGCCACCACGGTGGCCACCCCGGTCAGATGTCCGGGCCGTCGCTCCCCCTCCAGCGTCTCCCCGACGCCGGACACCGACACCCGGGTGGAAGGCGGGTCGGGAAACATATCCCCGGTGGAAGCCAGCACCGCAATATCCGCCCCCGCTTCCTCAGCCAACTCCAGGTCCCGTTCCGGGTCGGAGGGATAGCGGGCCAGATCGGCGGGGTCGTCGAATTGCAACGGGTTCACATACAAGGTGACCACCGTCCGCTCGCATTCGGCGACGGAGCGTTTAATGAGCGAGAGGTGTCCTTCGTGGAAGAACCCCATAGTGGGGACCAACCCCGCTCTCCCCGCCCCCCGTTGCCGGGCTTGCGCCAGGGTGTTCACCACTTTCATGACAGGACCTCCGCCATCTCCGCCGAGGTCCCGGCCAGGGCGGCCGTCGCCCGGCCGAAATCCCGGAAAGCGACGGCGATGTCCGGGGCGGCCCGCTCCACAGCCCGCACCTGGGCCTCCACGACGCCCGCCTCGCCCCGGGCGATGGGGCCGGTCAGGGCGGCCCGGGCCCCTTTTTCAAATACGTTGCCGACCACCCGTTCCGCCATGGGCCGGGTCGCTTGGCGGTCCACCCCGGCCGCGTCCAGGAGACACTCGGCCAGATGCAGGGCCGCCGTCGTGTAGTTGGCGGCCGCGGCGGCCGCCGCGTGATACAGGGGCTTTTGTTCTTCGGCCAATCGGAAAGGTTTCATTCCCAATGAAGCGGCGAAGTCCTCCAGCCGCCCGGCCAGGCGGGGCGGGGCGGTGACGGCGGCCCAAGCCCCGGACAGGGAGGCGGCTCCGCTCCGCCAGTCGGGAAGGGTCTGCAGGGGGTGCAGGGAACCGGTCTCCATCCCGGCCTCCGCCAACGGCCCCAAAACCGACACCGGGGTCAACCCGGAAAGATGAACGGCGGACGGAATGCGCGACGCGCCGGGGGCCAAAGCGGCCGCTACTTCAGCCAGGGCCCCGTCGCGCACCGCCACCGCCAGCAAATCGGCCTCCGGCAGGGGGTCTCCGATGAGGCGGGGTTCGACCCCCAAATGACGGGCTGCCTCCCGGTCGTCCGCCCGACGGGTAAGCAGGGCGACGATGCGATGCCCGGCGGCCGCGGCCGCAACCGCCAACGACCCCCCGGCCCGCCCCGGCCCGGCGATAACAATGCGCATTTGGTTTTCTCCCTGGTTGCGGTCCGTTCCGGTACCGATCCTCCCCCCAGCCTACCCCGCCCTCACAACCATCCCGGCGGAGCGACAACCTCCCGCTCGGCGCCGGTAATGACCGGAGAGGGCAAAAGCGAGGAGCGCACCATGGGCTTGGTTATCTGAAAAGAGGGGGCTCTCCGGCGCAACGGGTACGAGGCGCGTCCCGGCGGAAATCCCACAACCACCCTCTTGCCGGGGAACAGACGCGGCACTTCCAGCACCGGCCGCAATAGGTCGCTGTCCGCCGAGAGCAAAATCGCCCGGTCATACAATTCCCGATGGGCGTCCGTTAGCAATCGCACTGCGATGTTTACGTCGGTCTGCTTTTCTTCCGCTTTCAACCATACTCTACCGCAATGGGGGCACCGGGCCCGCTGAACATCAAACTGCCCCAGCACAATTTCTACGTCCCGTGCCTCCAAAGCCTGTAGATATATGTCTTGCTCATACTGGTCCTTGGCATTTTTGACCAGCCGGGAAGTAAAATACCGCACCCCCGTCAGCTCCTGACCGGGCCGTAGCACATTGCGTCCCAAGGCGATCAGGTCCACCCACCGGGGCAAATCGGAACTTAATAGTCCGTTATGGAGATTGAGCCCATCTACGTAGACGGCCACGCGCCGAGTTTTACCCATAGGACTTGACTCTAAACACACCCCCGTGCTATGCTGACCACGTTGCAACATATGCCCCCCTCAGGTCTACGGACCTGAGGTTTCAGACCCCGCCGCGGCGGGGTCTGATCTTAAACCGACACTCCGATTGACAGGCGATACGTCCCTATGTATGCTTGTAACTGTTGTTGACAACACAACGCCCCCCCTAGGTCTACGGACCTGGGCCCAACGAACCCCGCGGCCGCGGGGTTCGTTCTTTTTAGGGGTCCCGCACGGCTCATACCCCTGGCCGAGGGAGGGAGACGGGGCAACGGTTGCCGGAACAGGCCATCAGGGACGGCGGCGCCGACGCGCATCAGCGCCAAGTTCCAGGAAGGGGAGGAACCCAGCGCCCAGCGGAGAAACGAAACCGCCCGACGCCCCAACAGGGCCCCGCCCGGACGGGACCGCAACCCGGTCACCCGGCGAATCCCCTCCGGCAAGGAAGCGACCGCCCCCGCGTAGAGCAAACGGTACCCGGCGCGCTGACTGCGCCCCAACGGCGGGTCGACCAGAAACCGCAAAGCCCAACGCGCCGGGAGAAGGGACCAAGTCGAGATGTTACACCACCCACCGGCGCAACACCTCCGCCCGGAGGGGAACGGGAACCGGGTCGACGCTACGATCGCGCGTTACGGTTTGCCCACAGGGACTTGACAATAAACACGCCACTGTGCTATTTTGATCGCGTTGCAACATATGCCCCCCTCGGGAATGTAAACGACCCGGGGTTTCAGACCCCGCCGCGGCGGGGTCTGATCTTAAAACCGACACTCCGATTGACAGGCGATACGTCCCTATGTATGCTTGTAACTGTTGTTGACAACACAACGCCCCCCCTAGGTCTACGGACCTGGGCCCAACGAACCCCGCGGCCGCGGGGTTCGTTCTTTTTAGTGGGTCCCGCACGGCTCATACCCCTGGCCGAGGGAGGGAGACGGGGCAACGGTTGCCGGAACAGGCCATCGGGGACGGCGGCGCCGACGCGCATCAGCGCCAGGTTCCAGGAAGGAGAGGAACCCGGCGCCCAGCGGAGAAAAGAAACCGCCCGGCGCCCCAGCAGGGCCCCGCCCGGACCGGGACCGCAACCCGGTCACCCGGCGGACATCCTCCGACAGAGAAGCGACCGCCCCGCGTAGAGCAAACGGTACCCGGCGCGTTGGGTGCGCCCCAGCGGCGGGTCGGTCAGAAACCGCAAAGCCCGGCGCATGCCGGGAGAAGGGACCAAGTCGGGGCGTTACACCACCCACCGGCGCAACACCTCCGCCCGGAGGGAAACCGGAGCCGGGTCGACGCTCGGTGGCGCCTTGCAGGTTTTACCCATAGGAACTGGACAATAAACACACCACTGTGCTATACTGATTGCGTTGCAACATATGCCCCCCCTAGGGATGTAAATGACCTAGGTTTCAGACCCCGCCGCGGCGGGGTCTGATCTTAAACCGACACTTAAGATTGACAGGCGATACGTCCCTATGTATGCTTGTAACTGTTGTTGACAACACTATGACCCCCCCAGGTCCACGGCCCTGGGCCAACGAACCCCGCGGCCGCGGGGTTCGTTCTTTTTTGGGAGTCCCGACACGGCTCAGGCCTCCCCGGCCGGGGGAGGCGGGACGGGCAGGGGTTGCCGGAACAGGCCATCGGGGACGGGGACGCCGACGCGCATCAGGGCCAGGTTCCAGGATGGGGAGGAACCCAGCGCCCAGCGGAGAAAAGAAACCGCCCGGCGCCCCAGCAGGGCCCCGCCCGGACGGGACCGCAATCCGGTCACCCGGCGGACCTCCTCCGGCAGGGAAGCGACCGCCCCCGCGTAGAGCAAACGGTACCCGGCGCGTTGGGTGCGCCCCAGCGGCGGGTCGGCCAGAAACCGCAAGGCCCGGCGCAGGCCGGGAGAGGGTCCCAGGTCGGGGTGATGCGCCACCCACCGGCGCAACTCCTCCGCCCGGGTGGGAACCGGATCCGCCCCCATTCTCCGTCCGATGCCGGCCTGTTCGGCCGTGAACCGGTCCTCCTCGGCGGGGGTGAGGCGCACCCTCCCGTACCACTGGTTGGCGGCCAGAAACGACTCGGTGAGCACGTTGTGCACCCAGGCCAGAAGCGGCGGATCATCGGCGGCGTAGGGCCGCCCCCTATGGGAGATCCCCCGCACCGGACGGTGCGCGGCCCGCACCCGCTCCACCGCCGCCTCCGCCTCCGCCCCGGCCCCGAAAGTGGTGGCGGTCACATAGGCGGAGGTGCGGGACAGCCTCCCCAACGGGTCGTGCTCGTAAGAGGAATGCCGGTCAACGCCCGCCGCCGCCTCCGGATGGGCGGCCTGGACCAGCAAGGCCCGGATGCCGCCTGCGAAAGCGGCTACGTCCCCGAGCACCGTCCAGGAAACCGACCCGGGACCGCACATCCCCGGATCGCCCGGGTAGCGGAGGGTGTCGGACAGGGGATAGCGGACATGGCCGAAGGGAGCGGTGGCGGAGGCGGCCACCTTCCGGCGCAGGCCGCGCCGCGTCGGGGCTTGCGAATCCGGGGCCACGGTAATCCGGGAGGGAGGGGGGAGGGTTAGTTGAGGGAGCGGCGGATGCGTTCCACTAATTCGGGAGGGGCTTGCAGATGTACTTTCCGCCGGATGGCGATGCGCAAGTTCTTTTGGAAGTTAAGGGCTTTCTCGCAGAAGGGGCAATTGCGGAGATGGATTCGCACCTGCGCGCGGCGTACTCGGCGCAACTCGCCGTCTATATATCTCTCTACCAGCGCGGCTACATGCGCGCACCGCTTGTTAAGGGCCATTGCTTCCCTCCGTCGCCAGCCCTTGCTTCTTCGCTACTTCCCATAACGCCTTCTGCAAGCCTTTGCGTCCCCGGGACAGCCGCGACATGACCGTCCCCATCGGGATTTCCAGCATAGAGGCGATTTCCTTGTAGGAGAAGCCTTCCAGGTCAGCCAATAGTATAGGCACGCGAAATTGTTCCGGGAGCTGATCGATGGCCCGGCGCACGTCCTCGGCCAACATGGACTCCACCACCTTGGCCTCCGCCGAGATCAGGGAAGGGTCGGATGCCTCCTCCGGCAACAGCTTGTGGAACAGGTAGAAATCGTCCGTTATGTCCAGGCTCAGCTCCTCGGGCCGGGTCTGGCGCTGGCGGTACTGGTTGAAAAAGGTGTTGGTGAGAATGCGGTACAGCCAGGCCCGCAGATTGGTGCCCTCCGCGAACCGGTCATAGGACCGGTAGGCGCGCAGAAACGTTTCCTGCACCAAATCTTCGGCGTCCTGGGGATTGCCGGCCATGCGCAGGGCGTAGGAGTACAGGGCGTGGGCGTAGGGCAGGGCGTCCCACTCAAAATTTTCCCTGTCGGCCATTCGGCCCTCCGTTTCCTCGCCGTACGGCGGATGTATACGGTCAGACCCATAAACGACGGTTACGGGCAAACCCCGTATTAACCCGATATCCGAGTCCGGTTGCCGGCTGGACCGGACCCTTGCGATCCGATCCCGGGAGCCGAGGAGGGGAATCGAACCCCTGACCTGCTCATTACGAGTGAGCCGCTCTGCCAACTGAGCTACCCCGGCGCGTCCTTGTATGATACCGCCCGCGTCCGCCGACGGAGCGTCACTTGCTATTATTATGACATTATGTCGCCAAGCGGCGCAACTCCCGGTCTAAAACGGAACGCACCGCCGCGGTCAAGGCGGAGGCCGGACAGGGAAGATTCGCATAAGGAGCGGGACTGATCGCGGCGCATACCACCGCCCGCACCGAACTGCGGCGCACCCGCATCGACTCCCGCGGCATAACGCGCCCGGTTCCCCACAACGCCACCGGCACAACGGGGGCCCCGGTGCGCAACGACAACCAGGCCGCCCCCGGCCGGAGGGGGGATTCCCCCCATTCGGCCACCCTTCTCCCCTCGGGGAACACCCCCACCGCCCCCCCGCGAAGCAAATGCCGCACCGCCGACCGCAAAGCCCCCAACGGGACCCCCCTTTCCCTCGGCAGGGGAATGGCCCCGAAGGCGGCCAAAGTCCAATCCAACGCGCGGCTCTGTCCCCACAACTCGTCCAGGGCCAAAAAGCGCACCGGGCGGCGCAGGACCAAACCCGCCATGAGCGGATCCGCAAACGAGAAGTGATTGACGACGGCCACCATCGCCCCCCGGGGCGGAGGGCCCCGCCGTTCCACGGTCAGCGGCAACACCGCCGCGGCCGCCCGGGCCGCCGGCCAAGCGGCCCTCCACAGCGCCCTCCGCCCCCGACCGAAGCTAGGTATCGGAGCCAAGGGCGGCGAACAACCAGGCCAGGGTCAACCGGGGGCGCTGATGGTTGCGAAGTTGGGCGACCGCCCCCAGGATGCGCTCCGCCGACCGCACCGCCCGGCGGGGCCTGATTTTGGCCAGCTCCGCCGCAGGCAGATCCGGGTTGCGCACCGGCGCCCCGTGCTGGGCGGCCACGGCGTCGATGTACCAGGAGGCCAATAGCTCCAACCCGGCCGCGGTCAGGGCGGAGGCGGCCCGGCGCCGGGCCCGTTCATGTCCCTCCGCCAGCGACCGGGATACCTCCCCGCCTCCGGCCCGCGCCTGCTCGACCTCCCGCTTCTGGCTCCGCTCCAAAGATTGCAAAAGGGGGGCGGAGGCTTCCAGCATCTCGTCCGCCAACCGGAAGGCCCCGCCGGGCGCGGCGGTTACCCGGCCGGGGACCGACAGCCATTGGCGGCGGAACTCCCCCACTTCCGGGCGGTCCGCAAAAGTAAGGGCCAAACCGGGCCGGCCCAGGGCGATGCGGGCCGTCTCCTCCGCCCGGTCCCCGGTGAGCCCGCGTTGCGCAAGGGCCCGGATGATCTCCCCGTCCGACACCCGCCGGAAGCGGACGGTGCGGCACCGGCTGGCCACCGTGGGCGGCAAATCGTCTTCGGAGTCGGCTACCACGATCAGCACGGAGCTGGCCGACGGCTCCTCCAGGGTTTTCAAAAGGGCGTTGGCCGCCGCCTCGGTCATCAGGGAACCGTCGTCGAATATGAACACTTTGCGGTCGCTTTCCACCGGCCGCAGGCCGACGGCGGCGATGGCGGCCCGGGCCTGCTCCACTCCCAACCCAGTTTTCCCCTCCGGTCCCAGCGTCGTTACATCCGGGTGGGCCCCCCTCCGCGCCCGCTCCCGGTCCTGCTCCCGCTTCCCCACCAGCCGGGCGGCGAACTCCAGGGCGATGGTCGCCTTGCCCAAGTGGGGGAGGCCGACGAACAGGTAGGAATGAGCCGGAGCGGAAACTTCCCGCTCCAACATCTCGCACACGGCCTCATGCCCGATAATGCCCGCAAAACCCATAATGCTTCCGGGCCGGTCAGTCGCCGGCCGGTTTCCAGAGCGGCATCTGCATGCTCACCCGCTCCCCCACCCGCCGGATGGCCTCCGCCGTCACCTCCGGGAGCGGGCGGGAGGCGTCCACCGTGATGAACCGGCTGACTTCGGTTCGCGCCAACCGGCGGTAGGCCTCGGCGGCCGCCCTCATAAAAGAGGCCGTTTCGGATCCGATCCGATCCGGGCGGCTCTGCCGGGCGGCCCCCGTCTCCGCATCCACTTCCAACAGCACCACCAAGTCCGGCCAAGCCCCGCCCAGCGCCGCCTCGTTCATAGCGCGCACCTGCTCCATCCCCAACCCCCGTCCGGCTCCCTGGTAGGCCAGCGACGAATACACCGACCGGTCGCTGACGATCCACGCCCCCCGCTCCAAGGCGGGACGCACCACTTCCTCCGCCAGTTGCGCCCGGTCGGCGGCGAACATGGCCGCCTCCGCCCAAGGGGCCAGGGAGGCCCCTTCCAGAAGCAGGTTGCGGATGGATCGCCCCACCGGGGTGTCCCCCGGTTCGCGGACGCACACCGCCTCCTGCCCCCGCCCCCGCAACCATTCCGCCATTTCCCGTTGGCAGGTGGTTTTGCCCGCCCCGTCAATTCCCTCCAAGGCGATGTAGAAACTCATCCCGGCCCCCTAGCGGCTTCCCTTGCGTTTGCCTTTCACCCCGCCCAGGGCGTGGGAGGCATCCTCCAGGGACTCCCGCATCTCCGCGGACAGGGCGGGACGCAAACCGGAGCGGATGCTCAGCACCGAAATCGCCCCGGTGATGACGATCAGCCCCCCGGCGATGACGAACACGTTGCGGATCCCGTTGTCGAAGGGGGCGGGGAAACGCCCGTCCAAGCCGGAGGCCACCAACACCGCCACCGTGAACGACACCAGCATGGCGCTGCGCACCAGGGTGAACAGGGCGGCGAAGGTCCGCCCCCGCAGGGTGTCGTCCACAATGTGATGCAGATGGGTGAACCCCATCACGTAGGCGAACCCGGTGCCCGCCCCCGCTACGATGCTCCACCCCGACGCTCCCCAGATGGTCTCGGCGAAGGCCATGAAACCAACAGCAATTCCGGTCACGCACAAACCCAAGGCGTAGGCCAAATCATGCCGGGAACCCCGGTTGCCGAACAGGGCCACCCCCAGCATACCCACTCCCACCCCCGCTCCCAGGGCGGTGACCAGAAAGCCGAACCCGGTCTCCCCCGCCCCCAGCACGTCCCGGGCGAAGGACTGTCCCAACGGCAACAGGGCCCCGCCGCCGAACAGGGCCACCGCCATCCCCAGCACCACCCGCCGCACCGACCCGGTGCGCACCACGAAGGCGAACCCGTCCACCAGGTCCCGCAAGGGTTGCCGCCAGTCGAAGCGGGCGGGGGCGGCGGAGGCCCGCCCGGCCAACTCCGGCTTGGGAACGGAAATGGTCAGCATCAGCGCCCCGGAGGCGAAAAAGGTGAGGGAGTCCACCGCAAAAGCCAGATCCGGGCCCCGGTCGATCGGCCCCAGCGCCCCGAGGACCGCAAACAGGGCGGCCAGCCCCGACCAAGCGGCCGCCCCCAGCGGGGCGGTTCCGTAGGCGGCGGCCAGGGACAGGCTGTTGGCCTGCACCAACTTCTCTTTCGGCACCAGGGTGGGGATGGCCGCCTCCCGGGCCGGCTGGCGGATCATCGTCAGCACCTCCAGCAGGGCGGATATGACCGCGATCATCACCAGGTTCTGCGCGAACAGGAACAGCAGCACCACCACCCCCCGCCCCAGGTCCGAAAACACCATCAGGAATTTGCGGTCGTAGCGGTCGGCCACCACCCCGGCCAACGACCCCAGCGCCAACCCGGGCACGATGCGGCTGATCAGCGGCACCAGCACCGCGCTGTTGCCGCCGATGCGATTGGCCAGCACCAGGGTGGCGAAAAAGGTAATCCAATCCCCCCAGGATGAAGCGGCGCTCGCCCACCACAAGCGGGCGAAGGGTCCACGACGTAACAGGTCGGCCTCCGGGTCGGTAACCGGGTAAAACTACCAGGAAACGGGGAAACGCATCCCCCGGCCCCCGCCGATCCGCATCCGCCATCCGCCGGGACGACCCGGCGGGCTCGCGCGCCGCCCGCAAAACGGGTAACATAGTTTTTCCCTTTCTTGACAAATGTCGCACCGGGGGAGTATTAAAAGCACCAGGGGCATTAAAAAGTATTAAAAGCGTTGAAGGAGTCACAATGTCCAAACCACTGTTGATCGTCGAGTCGCCGACCAAGGCCCGCACCATCGGCCGCTTTCTGGGCCCGGACTACCGGGTGGCGTCCTCGGTGGGGCATGTGCGCGATCTGCCCGGCTCCAAAAAGGACATCCCGGAAAGCTACCGCGACCAGTCGTGGGCCAAGGACTGGGGCGTCAACGTGGAGCGGGATTTCGAGCCCTTGTACGTGGTGTCGGAAAACAGCCGGAAAACCATCAGGGAACTGAAAGGCCTGCTCAAAGAGGCCTCGGAGTTGTACCTGGCCACCGACGAGGACCGGGAGGGGGAGGCCATAGCCTGGCACCTGGTGGAGGTTTTGCAACCCAAGGTGCCGGTGCGCCGGATGGTGTTTCACGAGATAACCAGGGAAGCCATCCGGGCCTCCCTGGCCAACCCCCGCGCCATCGACCAGGACCTGGTGGACGCCCAGGAAGCCCGCCGCACCCTGGACCGGCTGGTGGGGTGGGGCGTGTCGCCGGTGCTGTGGGCCAAGGTCAAGTCCGGCCTGTCGGCGGGGCGGGTGCAGAGCGTGGCGGTGCGGATGGTGGTGCAACGGGAGCGGGCGCGCATGGCGCACCGGTCGGCGGACTGGTGGAGTTTGGAGGGGGTGTTCGCCGCCCCGAGCGATGAGTCCCTGACCGCCCGCCTGTCCTCCATCGACGGGGCCGCCCCCGTCGGCGGCAAGGATTTCAACGCGCAGGGGGAGATGACCAACCCCCGGGCGGCGCAGTTGGACGCCGACCGGGCCGCGGCCTTGGCCGAGGAGGCGCAGGGGCGGGACTTTCCGGTGCGGTCGGTGGAAAGAAAACCCTACACCCGCAACCCCTACCCCCCTTTCCGCACCTCCACCTTGCAACAGGAGGCCTCGCGCAAACGGCGCTTCAACGCCGCCCGCACCATGCGGGCCGCCCAGGGCTTGTACGAAAAAGGGTTCATCACCTATATGCGCACCGACAGCACCACCCTGGCCCCGGGGGCGGTGGAGCAGGCCCGCAGCATCATCCGGGAACGATTCGGTTCCGAATACCTGTCCGCCAAGCCCCGCAACTACGCGACCAAGGCCAAAAACGCCCAAGAGGCCCACGAAGCGATCCGCCCCGCCGGGGAGAGGTGGCGCGACCCCCGGCAAGCGGCGGCGGACATCGGGGACAAGGATCAGCAGGCGGTGTACGAACTGATTTGGAACCGCACCCTGGCCTCGCAGATGGCCTCCGCCCGCGGCTCCACCACCAAAATGGTCCTGGCCGGGACGACCGCCCGGGGCACGGAGTTGGAGTTCACCGCTTCCGGAAAGACCATCACCTTCCCCGGTTTTCTGCGGGCCTACGTGGCGGGCGCCGACGACCCGGAGGCGGAACTGGAGGATCGGGAGCGCCTGTTGCCCGACCTGGCGGAGGGAGATCCGACCACCGCCCGGGAAGTTACGGCCAAGCACCATCGCACCAAACCCCCCGCCCGATTCACGGAGGCCACGTTGGTGAAAGAACTGGAGGAGCGGGGCATCGGACGCCCCTCCACTTACGCCAGCATCATCAGCCGCATCATCGACCGCGAATACGTCTGGAAAAAGGAGGCGGCCCTGGTCCCCTCTTTTACGGCTTTCACCACCGTGGCCCTTTTGGAAAATTACTTCCAGGAGTTGGTGGATTTGGATTTCACGGCCCGCATGGAAGACGACCTGGACCGGATCGCCCGGGGCGAGGAGAGCCGGGCCCCCTGGTTGCGCCGCTTCTTCTACGGCAACGGCGCCCCCGGGTTGCGGACGATGGTTTCGGAGGAGAACACGGGCCGCATCGACTACGAGAAACTGAACCTCCACATCGGCGACGACGAAATGGGGCGGTCGGTGTACGCCAGGGTGGGACGCTACGGGCCTTTCCTGACCCGGGGGGACGCCTCGGCTTCCATCCCCCCCGACCTGCCCCCGGACGAACTCACCTTGGAGCGGGCGGCGGAACTGCTGGAGGCCCCCTCCCAGAAAATCCTGGGCACCGACCCCGACACCGGCGAGGTGGTGCTGGGCCTGACCGGACGCTACGGACCCTACGTGCAACTGGGGGAGGGCGGCGCCGGCGCCAAAGGAGCCAAAAGCAAACCCCGGCGGGCCTCCCTGTTCAAGGATATGGAACTGGACGCGTTGAGCCTGGACGACGCCCTGCGCCTTCTGTCCATCCCCCGGGAGGTGGGCCCCCACCCCGACACCGGGGAGGCGATCATCGCCAACAACGGACGCTACGGCCCTTATTTAATGATGGGTTCCGAAACCCGCAACCTGGTTTCCGAACGGCAAATCCTGGACATAACCCTGGAGGAGGCGGTCGCCCTGTTCAAACAACCCAAACCGGCCCGCGGCCAGGGCCGAAGCGCCGCCCCCCCGCTGAAAGAGTTGGGCCCCGACCCCGAGTCGGGCGGCACGGTGCTGGTCAAAGACGGCCGCTTCGGACTCTACGTAACCGACGGGGTAGTAAACGCCAGCCTGCGCAAAAACGACACGGTGGAGGGCCTGACCCAACAACGAGCCGCGGAACTATTGGAGTCCCGTCGCCAAAAAATGAAAGCCGACGGCAAGTGGCCCCCCAAACCCCGCACCCCCCGCCGGAGAAGCTCCAACTAACCCCAGCGACCCCCGCCTCGGAACAAGAAAAAGAGAGCGCGCCCGCCCCCCAAAATCCCGCATAATCCCAGCATATAGCCCAATTTCGGTCCCCCCGCCCTCTCCGGACCCCCGTCGCGGACGATCTCAATTTGACAAAACGGGGGGGGTAGCGTTTTCGCCAACATCCACTAAGACGGATGCGGATAGAAAGGGATTTCCGAATGGAACGAAAGTGGATAACCGGGGGAATAGCGGGCGGCGGCCTGCTGTTCTTTGCCGGACTGGTAATTTATCTTTACGGAATATTTTCCCCTTTGCAACCGGATGAATGGTGGCTAAGCCCGGCGGCGGAAGCGGAAGCGGCGACGGTGGGGGAAGCGGTAGCGGAAGTGGCGGCGGAAGCGGTAGCACTGGAACGGAGGAGAAGCCTGCCGTCAATGGAGATAGCCCAACCGGAAATAGTGGAGGAGGTAGCGGAAGAAGCCGCATGGGAAACGGCGGCGAACCCGAATATCGTGGCGGTAGCGGAAGCGGCGGTAGCGGAAGCGGTAGCGGCATCGGCGGAAGCGGCGGAAGAGATAGCGAAAACGGCGGCGATAACGGAAGCGGAAAAGGCGATGCAGGCGGCGATGGCGGCGACGAACCCGGAAATAGTATCGGAGGTAGCGGCGGCGGCGGAAGCGGAAGCGGTAGCGGCATCGGCGGCCGTATCGGCGGCGGAAGCCCCGCTAACCGGAATGCTTTCCCGTCTTCTCATAGCGGGGGACGGCTTCCCGGTACCCGGCGGCTTCCCGATATTCGGGATAATAATTTGGATTATCGTTGGCGGCATCGGCTTCTACGGCGGATGGCGGGGTATGACCTTATATAATCAACACTTCTCAGGATAGCTGGTGGAAGCCTAACGTTACAGCCAGTACCGATTTGATGGTGGTCTGGGTGTAAATGGCCACTAGGTTGTTGACAGTCTGCCGGTTGGTGGTTTTCCTCCAAGGCCTATGTGGGCTCGGAGGTTGTGGTAGCAGTGGAGCCGGTCGTGGAGGGCTTGTGTACTCCGCCTACGGGGTGACCCGCCCCGGGGAAGTACCAGGATGGGAAGACCTGTCCACCAACCCGGCCTCCCCTTCCGCGCTATAGCTATAACGGCTCTCCCGCTTCCGCACGCACCAACCCGGGACCCCTCTACCTCTGTCAGCCACCCGCGATTTGTTACCCCTCCTTCACCCGCACCGCTCCTCGCACAGAGCCGTAAATCACCCTCCCCGGCCCCGCCGCCCGACCCACCCGCACCCACCAAGCAGTCCGCAAACGGGAGGACGCGCCCAGCGCGAAGCGCCCCGCTTGGCCTCAGAAAAAATGGTTCCCGCCCGGATCAGAACAAGAAAAAAGAGAGGACGCCCGCCCCCCCAAAATTCTGCATAACCCCAGGATATAGCCCAATTTCGGTCACCTGCCCACCCCCGGATCCCCGACGCAGACGATCTCAATTTGACAAAACGGGGGGGGGGGTAGCGTTATCGCCAACATCCACTAAGAGCGACAGGAAAGGACCGATGAAACCGCCACCCGCCGCCGTAGCATCGACCGTAACGTCGGTCGCAGGCGTTATGGCGACCGATGCCCAAACCCGGCTCCCCCGCGCAACCCGGCAACCCCCAAACCGCCGTTGCGGTAGCGAGGGATGGTTCCCTACCGAGAAGCCGTCGTCCTCCAGAGCCTTACCGATCGGTGCCACAAGCACCGACGCGTCCGCCCTTATGCGCGCTAGCCGCCGGGCCGCCTCAGAACCCGCCCACCCCCACTGCGACACCCGAAACATCGCCACAGTACCCGCAACCACCCGGCAGGGCGATCTTGAGGATAACCATCCCCCCTCCATAAAAGCCGCAAACGGATGCCGCCTCGCACCAAGCGAGCTCCGGACCCGCCAGGTACCCGCCTGGCAAGTAATCCGCGACAAGACGAACACGGTCTTATCAAGATTTGGCATATTCCCATCGACAATTCAATCAAGCCGCCCCAAGGAGGACGACAATGAAGATCAAAATTAACGCAAAGTCCGACTCGTGCAACTGCCAAGGCAGCACGGACAGTGGTTGCACCAACGAGCGAAAGGGCGAAGCCCCCATTGACAAGGTGTTTGCTTGGTTGGGTTTCTCTTTGGTGATCGGATCGATCGTCCTATATTTATTTACCTCCGTAGACGAAGCTCCACCCTCTTTATGGGCAAACTTGAGCCGAGTCGTGGAAGTGCTTGGGATTATGTGTTTTGGTGCTGCCATGGCACGATGGAGGGGATAGCCCGACCCGTACCATATGACGGTTAACCATTGAAAGGGAACCTGATGAAGATTAAACGAGCCTTCCGAGCGAGCAGACCCGTCCGTTGGACGGCCATAGCCGTAGCCGCCGCTGTCTTGCTAGCCGTCCCCGTCTTCGCCCAGATACAATTTTCCGATGTCGCTGGCGATAACCCCCACCGGGATGATATCAACTATGTAGCCGGTGAAAGATGGTTCTTGGGCTATCGGGACGGTACCTATAAACCCGACCAGAAAATAACCCCCGCCCAGATGACTAATGTGCTAACGCGGGCGTTTGAAGAAGGGATAACACGGGCGGAATTCGCGTCGTTTATGACCGCCGGAAACGAATGGCGACAAAGAATAAAAGAAACTCCCGATTACCGAAACCTCGTAGTCAGAACGGGTCTATACATAGTTGAAAAGCCCGGCGAAGAAAGAAGGGAAGGATTGAACTATATTTCACCCGGACGCATCCGAATAAGGGGCGAGGGGCCGGAAAGATATTGCGCTGCCACCACCCCCGGGTATCCCTGTCATGTGTATAATAGAGGGTGGGGGTATCGTACTGTAGACAAGGCCTGTCGTTGGATGCGGTTAGGTTATATACCCGAAGGGGGACAGAACTTTGATACGATAGCCGCTACGGACGCTCCCCTAGCCGGACACATTCAACTTGAAAGCACGTGGCAACCATATATTATTAGAATAGAACCAACCGACACCGCCTTCATGGTACAATGTTAGACGAACCGAAGAAGGGAAATACGATGAAACGACCTAGCCTCCGACCGGGAAGACCCGCCGTTAGTTGGACGATTATAGCGGTAGCCGCCGCCGTACTGCTGGCCGTTCCGGTAGTCGCCCAGATACAATTTTCCGATGTCCCCGCTAACAATCCCCATCTGGATAACATCAACTATGTAGCTGAACAAAGATGGTTCATAGGCTACGGGGACGGTACCTATAAACCCGACCAGAACATAAGCCCTTCCGAAATGACCCGTGTGCTATGGCGGGCGTTTGACGAAGGAATAACCCGAGCCGAATTCGCCTCGTTCCTAGTAGCCGGTAACGAAGAAAGACTAAGACCATCACGGGAAAATCCACTAGGCTACCGCGAACTGGAGTCTCCGGGGGATAATATATATTTTATCGGATATAACCCCAACAATACCACATGGACCGATAATGATTATAGTTATATTGAACCCGGACACTACCGACTACCGGCGGGATGCCGTTGGATGCGGCTAGGGAATATACCCGACGGGCTACAGACCTTTGATGCGATAGCCGCTACGGACGCTCCCCTAGCCGGATACATTCAACTTGAAAAAACCACCGAACCGTTCGTCATGGAAATATCTATAACCGACTTCGCCTTCATGACAGACTGCTAGAAAAAGGAGGAACGCCATGACCGCCAACGCTATAGCCACCGCCAAAGAAATGGCCCGCCGCGCCGCCAAAGCCGCCAAAGCTGGCCGCGACGCCATCCAAACCGACTACACCAAGGGTAGCTTCGCTGCCGACCACGCCAAAGCCGCCTACGCCGAAGCCGCCGAAGCCGCCAAAAAAGCCGAGGACCGCGTCTCCGAAGCCGCTACCTACGCCGCCGCTGGCACATACGATCGCGCCATCGAAGCCGCCTACGAAGCCGCCAAAGCCGCCCGTTGTGCCGCCGACCGCGCCGACGCTATAGCCACCCGCGCCTACGAAGCCCATGAAGCCGCCGACCGCGTCAAAGCCACCTACAAAGCCGTTGCCTTCGCCGCCGCCGCCTGCGCCCAAGCCGCCGCCTTCATTTGCGCCGCCTACGCCGCCTACGCCGACGACCCCTATGGCACCGTCGCCTACACCGTTAAAAAAGCCTCTGAAGAAGCCAAATCTGCCGAAGAAGCCAAAGCACGCGTCGCCGAGACCGCTACCCGGTAAGCGGCTTCAAGGCGTAAGCGGTAATTAGGTTGGTACCAGACTGTAACCAACCTACTGACTGTGTACACCTAGCCAGTTCTCCGTCCTCTACCAAACCGGCCATACCTCCCAGTAACGTAAGATGGTAAAAACGATTCTCCGGTGGCCTAAACGGATACTCAACCACCACACCCATGGGTGGGGAGGTTGGTTTGTCAGGGGGGTGCGGCGCGGGTGGGGGGTCGGGCCGGTCGGCGCTTGGGGAGTGGTGGGCCGGTGCGGGGGCGGGTTTGCCACTTGTTTCCAATTTTTACCAACTCCCGGTTGTGTTCTTGGAGTTCGCGGTGGTGGGGGCCGCATAGGGAGACCAGGTTGTCGATGTCGGTGGGGCCGCCGTCGTACCAGTCCCGCAGGTGATGCAACTCGGTGCGGTGAACAGGGGCGTCGCACCTGACGCATCCTTTGTCCCGTACCGCCGCGGCCAAGCGTTGGGCCTGGTTGCCTAAGCGTTGGTTGCGTCCCAGCCACAACACTCGGCCTTTGCCGCTGAAGATGATCCCGCACACGGAAGTGTCGGGAGACAGGTTGCTCAGCACCGAGGGCGGGACGGGTCCGGTTCCCAGGATTTCGCAGTTTCCGTCCGGGCGGGAGCCGTCTATCACTCCCGAGTCGGCTACTACCACCAACTGCGTGGGGTCTTTACCCGCGCCTCCGGCGTCGGGAAGGGGCTCCAGGGTGTGGGCGCGGCGGCCGGTTAACAACTCCACCAAGGCATCGGCGCGTCGTTGGTCGCCGGTGCGGACATCATCGGGGTGAACTTCCCCGCCGGAGTCGTCCCTCCGCAGCAAGTCGGTGTGTTGATCGAGGGCTTGTTGCACTTGCCCGAAGCTTATGGAATCCAACTCGGCGCGCAGAACCCCCATCTCCAATTCCCGGCTCCAAAACAGGTGCGCTTTGCGCCGCCGGCGTTGCCGCTCCAACAACTCTTCGCCCCGATCGGGACTGTGGGCGTTGGCCCACCGGCGGGACCGCTTGCGGAAATCATCCGGGTTGGCGGCCGCCGCCTCGTTCAGCAACCCTTCGTTTTGATCCACCTTCCGGGATCCGCACTCGCTTGCGGCCGCGGCCAGCGCCGAGGCGTTCTGCAAAGTGATCTCCCCCGCCTCTAGTTTGGCGCGGGTGTTGGGCATCTCCTCCAGGCGGCGGGCCACCTGCGACAGGTGCTTGGCCTGATGGTTGGTAACCCCCAACTGATCCCGTAACACCTCGCCCGTCCCGGATCCGCCGTCGGTGCGGTTGAGCTGTCCCGCCAAGTCGCATTTCAGGGAAGACACCAAGGCTTCCATCTGCTTCACCGCCTCCGCCACTTGACCCAGCCGGGTGCGGGAAGAACCCGCTCCCAGCAATTGGCGCAGATCGGCTACCGCAACGGCGGTGGCCGTTACGGACCGGGCGCAGGTTTGCTCCGGGTTTGCGGGCGGGGTTTGGCGGTTGTGTTGCATGGTGTTCACCTTACCGGGGGGGTGTGACATTTCTTGTATAGGGTATAACCCGGATTGATTATTATTTATTCCTATATTCTACATTATTTAAAAAAGGATGTCAAATCAAAACCGTCGGGCCCCCGCTGGCAACCTTCCCGCCGTCGGACCCCCATCGCGAACGATCTCAATTTGACAAAACGGGGGGGGGGGTAGCGTTTTTGCCAACATCCACCCGGAAGGAAAACACAACGATGAAACTCCGCACCGCCGCCGCCCTGATACTCACCGCCGCCGTACTCGCCGGAGGCGGCGCCTGGGCCGCCGAAGGATGGTTCCCCGACGTCCCGGACGACCACCGGCGGATAGACGCCATCCGCTACGCCAAAACGGAGGGCCTGTTCCAAGGCTTCCCGGACGGCAATCTGCGCCCCGATGACGAACTCTCGGAGGGGCAGTTCATCAAGGTGGCGGAGCGGCTGTATGACCGATACGATGTTTGGACGCGGGCCGACTGGGCGCAAGTAATGTACGGCGGCCTCCCCTCCCTGAGCGGATCACCGCCCCCGCCCCCGCCAGCCCCCCCGGGCCCGCCGGCCGCTACCGTTCCCCCGGTTCCGGCGAGCGGTTCGTGCGGGTGGCCGCTCGGAGCGGCGGAACGCATCACCGCCGCCCCCAGCCCCCCGGCGCAAATCCGTTTCCTGGTAACCCCCTGTTCCCCTCCAGTTACCTACCGGATCGAGTTCAACGGCGGGCAAACCCTCAACCTCCCCTTCCCCACCTCCGCCGCCCGGCACACGACGCCGCTGGCCTGGTTCGCCGACCTCACGATGGGAACGGTGCGGGTGACGGAATACCGCCCCGGCGGCCCGGCGGACGGGGAGCTCCTGGGCGAGACGAAGATACCCTGGCAGTCGGCCGCTTCCCGTCCCCCCGCACCCACCACGACCACAACCACGACCACGACTACGACCTTGCCGGCACCGACCACGACCACCACCAGGCCGCCGACGGTCACCATCCCGCCCCTACCGGTGCCGGAAGTGCCCTACGATCAGCGGGATGTGATAATCCACTACTTCGGGCACAGGGCGGAACCGGGCGACTTCTCGTTCGTTTCGGTCTATGTGGCCGACCCCGACGGGCCCATCCCCCTCGACATGCCCTACGCCAGTTTGTTCTTCCGTCTGGAGGTATTTACCAGCAGTGAAGTGGGGGAGAGGCGGGAGGACACCGGGTTCTCGTTGTACGGATCGAGTTCGTCGACCGCCGCTTTCCCTATACGCACCTGGACGGTGCCCGCCGACTGGGAGAGCATACGGTTGCGTCTCGCCGAACCCAAAATAAAAGGCGGGCGGGAAGTGCCGCCGCATCCCTTCCGCAGCGTCACGTTCGTCGAAGCGCAACCCCCCGCCGCCGAATGCGTCGCGGCGTTCCTCAACCCCTGGTCTTCGTCCACATCCGGTTTGCGAAAAACCTGGAGTTTGCGGTACCGCCCCGAATGCCGCCCCTCCGAGTGGGCCGCCTGGTGGGGAGTGCGGGCCAACGCCCCCGCCGCCGAATAAAACCTGGGAGGCGGCGGGGAGGGGGAAACCCGGAAAGAACCGGTGCCCCGCCGTCTCGCCGCCCCCGCAAAAACCCCATCCCCCCCGCCCTCCCGCGTCCGGCCCGTCCCCCCTCCTCCCCGGATGTCCGCCCCTCTCGCTTCCCCGCTTCCCCCCGTCGAACTCTCGGAGGGGCAGTTCATCAAGGTGGCGGAGCGGCTGTATGACCGATACGATGTTTGGACGCGGGCCGACTGGGCGCAAGTAATGTACGGAGGCCTCCCTTCCCTGACCGATACGCCGCCCCCGGCGACCACGGCCGCCCCCGCCACCATCCCCCTCACCACCGCCCCGGCCGGCGTCTCTCGGTGCGGCTAGCCGCTCGGAGCGGCGGAACGCACCTCGGCCGTCGCCCAGCCTCGCCCGCATAATCCCAGCGCAAAGCCCAATTTGGTCCCCCGCCCGCCCTCGGAACCTCGACGTGAACGATCTCAATTTGACAAAACGGGGGGGGGGGTAGCGTTTTTGCCAACATCTACCCGGAAGGAAAACACAACTATGAAACTCCGCACCGCCGCCGCCCTGATACTCACCGCCGCCGTACTCGCCGGAGGGGGCGCCTGGGCCGCCGAAGGATGGTTCCCCGACGTCCCGGACGACCACCGGCGGATAGACGCCATCCGCTACGCCAAAACGGAGGGCCTGTTCCAAGGCTTCCCGGACGGCAATATGCGCCCCGATGACGAACTCTCGGAGGGGCAGTTCATCAAGGTGGCGGAGCGGCTGTATGACCGATACGATGTTTGGACGCGGGCCGACTGGGCGCAAGTAATGTACGGAGGCCTCCCTTCCCTGACCGATACGCCGCCCCCGGCAACCACGGCCGCCCCCGCCACCATCCCCCTCACCACCGCCCCGGCCGGCGCCTCCCAGTGCGGCTGGCCGCTCGGAGCGGCGGAACGCACCTCGGCCGCCGCCCAGCCTCCCGCGCAGATCCGTTTCCTGGTAACTCCATGCTCCCCGCCGGTGACCTACCGGATCGAGTTCAACGGCGGGCAGACGCTCAACCTCCCCTTCCCCACCGCCGCCTCCCGCTACACCACGCCGCTGGCCTGGTTCGCCGAGCTGACCATGGGAACGGTGCGGGTAACGGAATACCGCCCCGGCGGCCCGGCGAACGGAAGACTATTGGCGGAGGTGAAAATACCCTGGCAGTCGGTTGCGGAGCGACCCCCCGTCCCGACCACTACCACCACGACCACCACCGCGCCGACCACTACCACCACCCGCGGCCCGACGGTCACCATCCCACCGCAACCGGTGCCGGAGGTGCCCTACGATGAACGGGATGTGGTGGTCCACTGGTTTGTTCATCCCGGCTCCGATGAAGAAGGCGACACTCCGCTCTTCGCCGCTTATATCGCCGATCCCGATGGTCCCGTCCCGGTCAAGCCCAAACCCATCGATATAGGTATCAGCGTAGACCTGCACACCATCTCTGGGGAGAACGAATGGTTGCAAATCCCTCAAACGCTTCATATGTATAAAGGAGAAAGTCCCTACCGCGGCAGAAGTTTCGAGGCCAGGTCGCCGAGAGCGGCCTTTCCCATCCTGACCAGGACCGCCCCCGACGACTTCAGCAGTGGACAAGTGACCGTCCGTAATGAACCACCCAGTCGCGAAAACGGCTACAGGGAGAATGTGCCCATGCATCCCTTCCGCTCCCTCACCTTCCAACAGGTAGAGCCGCCCTCGGAGGCCAGGTGCATCATCCCCTGGCGGAACCCGGCTTTGGGCGATCTCCATTTCATCACCGAATGCCATCCCTCCGAATGGTCGACATGGTGGGGGGTGCGCGCCACCGCCCCCTGACCGCCTCTCTCGGAGGGGAAGCGAGCGACGCCAAGGGAGAGCGGCGGCGCGGCGGGCCGTCTCCGGTTCAGAGTGTTACTTCCCCGCATCGCCGGGAGAATCCGGGCAACCAACGCCGTGGCGCTCCGGCCCGACGACCTGCTTTGTTCCGCCCCCGCCAACTTCACCAGCGGGTAAATGATCGTCAGGTGTGACAATGTAGATCGCTTCTACGAAGGTCGCCTATGCCTCCCTTTCCGCTTCTTCGCTTTGCAACAGGTGAGTAGTCATCGAAAGCCAGATGCGTCACCGCCTGACGGGAACTGGAAGCGGGGCAACCTACACTATCGTAAGAACGACTTATAAATAGCAGACATCGCGAACCCAAACGGCGGCATCATCGGCGGCGACTTCGGCAATGTCGGCGTAGGCGACGGCGGTGTCTTTGGCTAGACGGGCGGCAGCCCAAGCGGCTTGGGCATCAGCGCGGGCGGCTTGGTGGGCGGCTTCTGCGTAGGAGCGAGCACCGCCGGAGTAGTAGGCTTCGACGGTGCTAGCGCTACGGGCATAGGAATCGGCGATTTCGGCTTTGGTGGATAATTCTCTGTATTCGTCAAGCGTTTCATAGGCGACGCTACGGGCGACGGCAAGGGCACCTTGAGAGCCGTGGGCTTCGAGAAGGTCGTCGGCGGCATCGCGGACAGCGCGGGCGGCCTCAACGGCATCGAGGGCATCGGAGTAATAGGAGAGGGCGATATAAGCGTCGGGGTTAAAGACACGGTGAGCGACGCCAGCATCTCTGCTAGGGAGAAAGAGGGCGTAGGGGGCGGCGGCGCGGGCGGTGGAAGCGGCGGCGCGGGCGGCCTCGGCGGAAGCGGCGGCAAGGGCGGCTTCTGCGGCGGAGGCGGTAGCGAGAGCGGCGGCGGAAACCACTTCAGCGGAGGCACCGTCCCGACGGTCTTGGCAGGCATCGGCGGCGGCGGCTTCCGCGGCGGCTTTGGCGGAGAGGGCGGCGGCGGAGGCGTTGATAGCGGCGTGGGCGGCTTGGGCAGCGGCGCGGGCGGCTTCGGCGGTGTTAGCGTATTCGGCTTCGTCTGCTCCGGGTATGAAGAACAATTCGCCGTAGGCTTCGAAGGCGGCTTCGGCGGCGGCGCGGGCGGCGTCAGCGGCGGAGATAGCAGGGGCTATCCGTTCTTTGCCTATATTCCCCCATCTTAGGAACGAGGCGAATTCCTCCCGCGTTATCCCTTCGCCGAAGGCGCGAGTTAGCACCGTTGTCATCTGGTCGGGGGAAATATTCCGGTCGGGCTTGAAGGTACCGTCCGGGTAGCCCGCAAACCAACCTTCTTCGGCTACAAACTGAATATCCGCCCGGCGGATATTGTCTTCATCTTCGGGGACATCGCTAAATTGAATTTGGGCGAAGACCGGGACGGCTACTAGAACGGCGAACGCTACCGCCCCTATAATCCAACGAATCAGGTTCTTTCTAGTCATAGGTTATTATGCTACCGGGTTTCCGTTCATCAATGGACAACGGCGGGTTTCTATGGGGCGGTCGTTGATATCGATCTGGGATGGACGAGCAGTGGGCGGGCGGGACACGGATTTGGTTGGTTACAGCAAATCTCGGCTCAGGGGGTGGTTATCTTTTTTAGGGCGGTGTCTAGGCGGTGGGCGGTTTGTTGCCAGGAGTAACGCTCCTCGGCGCGGCGGCGGGCGGCTTGGCCTATTTTCTTTCGTTGGGGGGCGATTATCTCTACCGCTTCGGCTAGGCGGCGGGGGGAGGAGGCTACTAAACCGGTTACGCCGGGGACCACCGTCTCGGGGGCGCCGCCGGAGGTTCCGGCTATTACCGGGCGGCCGCAGGCGGCGGCCTCCAGGTAAACAATTCCCAGACCCTCCGTTTCCAGGCCCAGCCAGCGGGAGCGGGAGGGCATTGCGAAAATGTCGCACTGCCGGTAGAGGGCGGGCAACTGCTCCCAACTTACTCCCATCTCCACCCGCACCGGAACCGCAGCCCGGGCGGCTTGGCGGCGGAGTCTGGATTCCAGGCGTCCTTCTCCGGCTAGCAGAACCTGCACCGGGCGGCCTGCGGCCGCTAGCCGTTCGGCGGCCCGGATGACCCGTCTGTGGCCTTTGCGGGGGACGAAACGGGAAATGCATCCCAAAGTCAGGGGGTCTTCTTCTCCGGTGGGGGACTCGCCCCGCTCCGGTTGCTCCGGTCGGAACGCCTCCAGGTCCACGCCGGCCCCCAATACCTCGACTTCTGCATCGGCTATTTTTCGGACGCGGCGGGCGGTGAACTCGGACACGGTTAATACCAGGGCCGCACCCCGCAGGATTCGGCGCAACGCCTGCCGCGCTCCGGGGAGGGCGGCGGGCAGGGTTATCTCCCCCCCATGGGCGATCACCGCGTAGGGAATTCCCCGGCGGTCGGTCAGACCCGGCCCCAACGCCGCCAGCGGGTGGGGGGCGCCGAAAAGAATCACCGCCGGGGCGAAATCCCGCACATGCTCCTCCACCCAGCGGCGGATGCGGCGGGTGGGCCACATAAACCGCCGACCGTCCCGCACTACACCCGGCTCCGGCGCCGTCCCCTCCCCGGCGGGGGCCAGCACCCGAAACTCAGCCCGGGAATGGGCTACCAGGTTGGCCAAATACTGCTGAATCCCCCCCGGGCGGGGCGGATAATCATTGGTAACCAACAAAACCCGCATCGTCCCTCCGCCGGGCGGGGTCATTCCTCCAAATGGCCGGCCACGTTGTAGGAGGTGACCGTGGGCCCGTCGGGGCCCGCCACCACCTGGCTGACCGAGGTGTTGGCCAAATGCCCCAGCCTGCCCAGCTCGCCGTATCCGAACCCCAGCACGCCCGCCAGGTAGGCGCGGATGGTTCCCCCATGGGAGGTCACCGCCACCCGCCATCCGGGGTGGGCGTCCGCCAAGCCGTCGATGGTCTTGACCGCCCGCCGTTGCAACTCGGCCCAGGTTTCCCCGGTTCCGCCCCGGGGCAGGTCGCTCCCCGCCCGGTGCTCGTCCAACAGCCCCCGCTCCGCCAACTCCTCCCACATCTCCCCCTCCCACTCCCCCATGTTGATTTCCATCAGTCCGTCCGCCGTCTCCGCCGGATGGCGGAAAGCCAAAGCCGCCGTATCCCGGGCCCGCGGCAGGGGCGAGGCGTACACCTTGTCCACTTGGCCGATCCACCGACCCAGGGCCTCCGCCTGACGGCGCCCGGCGGGGGCCAGCCCCCAGTCGCTCTGCCCTTGCACCCGCCGCGCCAGGTTGGCCACGGTCACCCCGTGCCGCACCAGCTCCAAAACGGCCGCTCCCTCCTCCCGGGCCCATTCCACCCAGGGGCCCAGCGGGCCCAGGTGGGAGGCGTCGTTGTACACGGTCAGGGAGGCGCCGGACCCGGTGAAGGCCAGCTGGCAGAAAGCGGTGTTGGCGGGCACGCCCAGGTTGCGTCCGCCAATGGGGATCCCCAACTGTTTCTCCACTACCCCGGTGATGAGCCCCCCATGCGCGAACACCAGGGCATGGCCGCCCTCGTCCAACCGGGACAGGAGGGAGCCGATGGCCGCCGACCCCCGCCCGGCCACCTCCGAGGTGCGCTCCCCGGTGAAACCCAGGGGCAGGTCCTCGCCGGCATAAACCCTCTCCAAGTATTCCCCATGCCGACTCCACACCTCGCCGAAAGGAAGGCCCTCCCATTCTCCCAGGTCGCCTTCCCGCCAGCGGGGGTCCAGCTCGGGGGCGAAACCGGCCGCGGCGGCCGTCTCCCGGCAACGTTCCAGGTCGGAGGACTGCACGATGTCGAACTGCCGCCGGGACAGGCGCGTCCCGGCCCGCTCCGCCTGGGACCGGCCCCGCTCGGTGAGGGGGCTGGAACCGGCCCCCTGCCAGAGTCCGTCCCGGTTGGCTTGGGACTGGCCGTGGCGGACAAAGGTGATGCGCCGGGCGGAGGACGGCGCGCCGCCCGCGGCCTCTTTGGGCAGGACGGACGCCCAACCCGGCCGGACACCGGTCATTCCGCGACCGGAGGGCGCCGCCTAGACAAAGGCAGCGGCGAAAATGAGGGAGACAATGGTCATCACCTTGATGACGATGTTCATCGCCGGGCCGGAAGTGTCCTTGAACGGGTCCCCCACCGTGTCGCCGATCACCGCCGCCTTGTGGCGTTCGGAGCCTTTGCCGCCGAAAGCCCCCGCTTCGATCAACTTCTTGGCGTTGTCCCAGGCCCCCCCGGCGTTGGCCATGAAAATAGCCAGCAGGAACCCGGTCACCAGCGCCCCGGCCAGCAACCCGCCCAAGGCCTCCACGTTAATGAAACCGACCACCAGCGGCAGGGCCACCGCCAACGCTCCCGGGATTACCATTTCCCGCAGGGCGGCCCCGGTGGCGATGCTCACCGCCTTGGAATATTCGGGCTGGGCGTCCGGGTCGCCGTCCAGCAGGCCGGGAATGTCCCGGAACTGACGGCGCACCTCTTCGATCATCCGGAACGCGGCCCGGCCCACCGCCTTGATGGTAAGGGCGGCGAACAAGAAGGGGAACATCCCGCCCAGGAACAGGCCGATGGTGGTTCCCACCTTGGTGATGTCGATCGACTCCAACCCCACCGCCTGGGTGAAAGCGGAGAACAGGGCCAGAGCGGTCACCGCCGCCGAGCCGATGGCGAAGCCTTTGCCGAGGGCGGCGGTGGTGTTGCCCAGCGCGTCCAGTTCATCGGTAGCTTCCCGTACTTCGGGGGGGAGGCCGGCCATCTCGGCGATCCCGCCCGCGTTGTCGGCGATGGGACCGTAGGCGTCCACCGCCACTGTGATCCCCAGGGTGGACAGCACCCCGATAGCGGCGATGGCCACCCCGTAAATTCCGCCCCCATCCCCCATCGCCCAGTTCCCGGCCGCATAGGCCCCGCCGATGCCGGCCGCCACCGCTATCACCGAGAAGGCGGCCGAGCGCATGCCCTCCGACACCCCGGCCAGGATCACCGTGGCCGGGCCGGTCTCGGACTGGCGGGCGATCTCCTTGACGGTCCGGTAATGGTCGGAGGTGAAAATTTCCGACAGTTTCCCCACTACCAGCCCCACCGCCAAACCCGCCAACACCGCCAAGAACACCCCTAGGGGATTTTCCACCCCGCTGCCGGAACCGAAGATGACCAGGGTGATGATCAGCGTCCCGATGGTGGTCAGCGCGGCCGCGATGTTGTTGCCCCGATGCAGGGCGGAAGCCAACTTCCCCCCCTCCCGGACCCGCACGAAAAAGGAGCCGATGATGGCGGAGAACATTCCGATGGCGGCCACCGCCAGCGGGTAGATGAGCGACTCCACGGCGAAGTCGCGCCCGGCGAAGACGATGGCCGCATAGGCGAGGGGGGCCACCAGCGACCCCACGTAGGATTCGAACAGGTCCGCTCCCATTCCGGCCACATCCCCCACGTTGTCCCCCACGTTGTCGGCGATCACCGCCGGGTTGCGGGGGTCGTCCTCGGGGATTCCCGCCTCCACCTTGCCCACCAGGTCGGCCCCCACATCCGCCGCCTTGGTATAGATGCCTCCCCCCACCCGGGCGAACAGGGCGATGGAGGAGCCGCCCAAGCCGATGGCGGCGATGATGTCGAACCCCTCATCCAGGCCCAGCCAACGGACGAACACCAGATAACCCAAGGCCACCCCCAACAACCCCAGGCCGGCCACCGCAAAACCCATTACCGCCCCGCCCCGGAAAGCCACCGGCAGGGCGGACGCCACCCCCCCGGACCGGGCCGCCTCGGCGGTGCGGGAGTTGGCGGCGGTGGCGATCCTCATCCCGGCGAAACCGGCCCCCGCCGACAGGGCCGCCCCGAAAATGTAGGCCACGGCGCCCCATGGCGCCCCCCAGGGAAGGACCACCGCGATCAGGATCGCCAAGGCGGCCACGAACACCGCCACCCAGGTGTACTCCCGCCGCATGAAAGCGTCGGCCCCTTCCCGGATGGCCGCGGAAATTTCCCGCATGCGCTGGTTGCCGGCCGGGGCGGCCAGCACCGCCCGGGCGTAGATTACGGCCAGCGCCAAAGCCGCAGCCCCCGCCAAGAGGGCGATGATTAGTACCGCGTTTGCTGACATAGGTTGGGAACCTCTCCCTTTTTGGAAACGATTGAATTATATGCCGACTGCGCCCCGGACGCGAAACCCGCCGCCAGCGCGCCGCTTGCGGCAGGTCAGGAACGCCTGCGCACCAACCCCCGGTCCACTTCCTCCAGGGAGCGCACCCCGGCCAGGGCCATGGAGCGGGCCATCCCGTCGGCGAAGAAGTCGATCACCCACTCCACCCCACGCTCGCCCCCCGCCCCCAACCCGTACAGGTAGGGTCGGCCCACCATCACCGCCCGCGCCCCCAAGGCGCAGGCTTTGACGATGTCCGCTCCCCGTCGCACCCCGCCGTCGAAAATAATCTCCAGGGAGTCTCCCGCCGCCTCCGCGATCTCCTCCATCAGATTGGCCGGGGTGGGGGCGTAGTCCAGTTGCCGTCCGCCGTGGTTGGAAACGGCGATGGCGTCCGCCCCATGCTCCGCCGCCAACCGGGCGTCGGCCGCCGACTGGATGCCTTTGATGACCACCGGGCCGGACCAGAGGGCCCGCAACCACTCGATGTCCGCCCAGGACAGGGAAGCGTCGAACTGCTCGTTGACCAGATCCGACAGTTGCACCGCGGTGCTCCCGTCGTAGTCGCGCAACCCGGTCACGTTGGCGAAGGTGATGGGCTCCGAACGCAGGAAACGCCAGGTCCAGGAGGGACGGGCCATCCCCTCCAGCAACATCTCCCAACCGAGCTGGGGAGGCAGGGTAAAACCGCGCCGCACATCCCGCTCCCGGCGGCCGGGCACGGCCAGGTCCACGGTGATGCACAGGGCCTCGTAACCGCTTTCCCCGGCGCGCTCGATCATATTCTTCACCAACCCCCGGTCCTTCCACACGTACACCTGGAACCATTTCCGCCCCTCGGAAACCCCGGCCACTTCCTCGATGGAACGGGTGCTGAGAGTGGACAGGGCGTAGGGAATGTTTTTGCGGGCCGCGGCCCGGGCCGCGGCCAACTCCCCCGACGGGTGCACGATGCGGGTGAAGCCGGTGGGGGCCAAAACCAACGGCAGGGGAGCGGGCCGGCCCAGCAAGGTGGTGGAAGTGTCCACGGCGGTCACATCCCGCAACACGGAGGGGACGAACTCCCAGCGGGCCAGGTCGGTTTGATTGCGACGGTAGGTTATTTCGTCTTCGGCCCCGCCGTCCACGTAGTCGAACACCCCGCCCGGCAGGCGCCGCCGGGCGATGGCCCGCAGGTCGTCCAGGTTGGCCGCCGCCCGCAAACGGCGCAGGTCGGGGTCCCGCTCCCGGGCGCGGAATTGCGCCACCGAGCGAAGGGTGCGCCACATTGCCATAACCGGTCAGTTCAGGGGTAGGGGATTATCAGGCGCCTACGGCCAAGGCGTCGTTGGCCTCCGCCATCGCCCTCGCCCAGTCCTCCCAGGCGACCCACGCCTCATCCCAGTCCTGACAGGATTCCCGGCGGGTGCGTTCCTCCACCACGGCGAAGGAATTCCAGACCCGAACCGCCTCTTCCACCGCCCCCACCGCACTGTCCCAAGCCTGGGCCGCGGCTTGCTCGACTTCGGTCAGCACTATCGAAGCGCGGGCTTGTTCGGCCAAATCAGAGGCGCGCACCGCGTCCCGGGATGCGTTCCAGGCCGTCATTTCCGCCTCCCGGTCGGCGGTGGCCACGGCCAAGGCGTCGTCCAAAACCTCGCCTATGGCCTCGTAACCGTCGTACTCGGTTTGGTCCCAGGACGGTTTGGCTTCCGCCGCGGCGTCCCAAGCGGCGGCGGCGGCCAGCGCCGTGCTTAGGGCCTCCCTCTCCAGCCGACTGCGGTCGTCTATGGTTTCCCAAAAGGCCGCCTCCGCCCTCCAAGCGTCGGCGGTGTCGACGAAGGCGGCGGTTTCGGCGTTCCAAGCCTGCTCCGCCAAATTGTCGTCCGGCCGATAGGAGGTCCAGGCGGTGCAGGTGTCGCGCCACGCGGTCTGGGTGGCCACATAGGAACTTTCCACCCGGTCCCAAGCGCGGGAAGCCTGATGGGAGATCATCGCCTGGTTTGCATGGCGGAGGAAGGTCGTCATCGCCGCCCGGCTGAAACCGTTCGGGAAAGCCCGGGTGACGACCTTGGCCACTTGGCCGGCGGTTATGGCCTCATCGGGGCGAAAAGTTCCATCGACATAACCCTTAAACCACCCCCGGACGGCGCCGTACGCGACCGATTGAGCCACTTCTTCATTTACCCGGCGTTCCTCGGAGGGAGGCCAGTCGCTGAAGTCGGGAGCGAAGACGATCGGCAAGGCGGGATCATCCAACGCCCGGTTTCCGTGTTGCATGAACAAGGCCGCATCCAACCGGGTGACTTCCCCCCCGGACGCGGCCGCGAACACCCGGCTTACCACGATGACTATTTCGGAGGAAGTGATGATCTGGTTGGGCCTGAAAGTCCCATCCCCGTATCCCCGGAACCAGCCGCGGGATGCCGCGTGTTCAATATCCGCCTTCCGCGGATGATCGTCGGGGACGTCGGGAAAATCCGTAGTGAAATCGGTAGCGGCGGTTTGCGCGGAAGCGGGCGCGCCCAGCGACGCCAAGCCGAACACAATGACAGCGACGAGCGTACGTCTCATATTCTTATCTTACACCTCCCCGCCTCAAAACGCGGGAATTCCATCCTTCCCCAAAACCGCCCGGTTGTCCGGAACCCCCGGGAGAGCGGGAATTCGGAGGAGGGAAAATATCAGGCGACGGCGGCCAAGGCGTCGTTGGCGATCGACATCGCCGCCGCCCAGTCTTTCCAAATGGTCCAGGCGTCGACCCAGTTTTGGCAGGCGGCGGCCAAATTGAGGATCGTAAACTCATCCCAAGCGGCCACCGCCTCCTCCGCTTTCTCCGCCGCGGTCTCCCACGCCTCCCGCACCGACGGCTCGGCCCTGGCCTCGGCGGCCGCGCCCGCGGCCGTGGCATCCCGGGCCGCATCCCAAGCCGTTTTCTCCGCCGCCCGGGCCGCCCACGCCGCCTCGGTTGCGGCTTGGCGGCCCTCCTCGGTGGTCAAATCCTCCACCACGGAGGCAGCCAACCCCCGTTCCGCATCCGCGGACGCATCCCAGGCAACGGCGGCCGCCTGGGCGGTTAGCAGGGCCTCCTCCTCTTCCGGGGTGGGGTCGGCGGCGGTTTCCCAGAAGTCGACATCCGCCCTCCAGGCATCGGCCAAAGCATCTTCGGCGGCGGCCTCGAGGGTATAGCCGGCGATTATATGAGGAAAGTTGAACATGGGATTCGGGCCCGACAGGTCATCGCACACCGCGGCCCAGGCGTCTTGCGCGATCGTGCCGGCCTCGCTTACTAAGTCCCAGGCGCGGGAGGCCTCGTGCGCGATCACCGCCCGGTTGCCATGCAGGACGTAGGCGGCCATTTCCGCCCGACTCAAACCCTGCGGGAAAGCCCTCTCCAGCACGGCCGCCGTCTGACGGTCGGTGATGGCGCGCTCCGCTCGGAAAGTCCCGTCGGGGTAGCCGCGGAACCAGCCGCGGGCGGCAACGTAAGCCACCGACGCGTCCGCATCCTCATGTCCCTCATGGGCGGCGGGGGGCCAATCGCTGAATTCGGGAGCGGTTGCGGAGGGGGCCGCCGGGTCGGTCAAAGCCTGGTTGCCATGTTGCAGGAACAAGGCCATATCCAACCGGCTGACGCCCTCCTCGGACGCTGCGGACACATCGTCGAAAATCCGGTTCACCAAGTCGACTATTTCGGCGAGGGTGAGGACCCGCTCCGGTTGGAAAGTGCCGTCGTCGAAGCCGGTCAGCCATCCCCGGGCTACCGCGTACTCGATGTCCGCCTTGCGGGCATGGTCGGCGGGGACGTCGGAAAACTCCGCGGGGGGAGTTTGCGCGGAAGCGGCCCCGCCCAGCGAAAGCAGGCTGACCGCCAAAACAAGGGTGATGGTGCGTCTCATATCCGACATTTTACCACCCGCCGGCGACAAACGGCTAATTGGGGGTTTCAGTGCGGCGGGGAGGCCAGGTGAAGCGGGGATAGGCGCCGGGCGGAGGCCAGTTCCGGTCTTTGCGGTAGGCCCAGTACTCAAAGGGGTTGTCGTAGTAGGCGAAGGTTTCCACCACCGTCCACACCCGGCCCCGGTCCGTCAGCAGGGCCGTCGCCAAACCGGCCGCAGCCCCCGCCGCCATCCACAGGCCGTAACCGAGCGCATACAAAGGGCCGAGAAGCCGATTCTGGAAAATATGGGTTTGCTCGTGTACCTCCACCAACCGGCGGCGGCGCGCCGAACGCTCCGTTTCCCCGGACAGGCCCGCCTTCCCTCCCCCGCCCGTCACCACGTTGCCCAGGCACAGGGCGAACCCGCGCCGCACCGTCCATCCCCGCTCGTAGACGTGCCGGTTGCGGCGCTGGCTGAGGTCCGCCGACCATCCGGGGCGGGAAGAGAGGAGGGCCGCCCCGTGCAGGAGCAACCCGGAAGCCGTTCCCAACAGGCCCCAGGTGGAGTCGGCGATGAACCCGGCCCATCCCCGCGCCCGCCGCCATTCGTAGATCCCCAATGCCCCCGAAACGGCGCCGTTCAATCCGGCGACCGCCGCCCCGGCCGCCGCCGTCGGGAGAAACGGTCCGGGCCCGAAGAGCCGGGAGAGCCCGTAGAAGAGGAGAGCGGCCAACCCGGCCCCGGCCGCGGCCGCCGCCATTCCCTCCGCCGCCCTCCCCGCCGCTCTCACGGGGCGGGCCTTCTCCGCAGGGGCCGGGCGTCCGGGCGGCGGCCGATCAACATCGTCCCCAGAATAGGGGCGGACCCGGGGTTGGGCCGGGAATGTCCCGCAAGTGGTCGATAATGTAGCTATGACCGCCGCCGGCACCGACTTTCAAGCCGTCCTCCGGGATTGGGAGGAGAACCCCGACTTGGCGGGGGAGTTGGTGTATCACCGGGTGGTACCGGAGCGGCCGGCCAGCTTCGGCGATCTGGATCCCGCCCCCGGAGTTGCGTTGCGGGAGTTGCTGGCCGCCCGGGGCATTGAAAGGCTTTACCGTCATCAGGCCCGGGCCGTCAACCGTATCCGCCGCGGCGAGCATCTGGTGGTGGTTTCGGGCACCGCCTCCGGCAAAAGCCTGTGCTATCAACTGCCCATCGCCGAGGCCGTCCTGGAGGATCCGTCCCGTACCGCCCTGCTTCTGTTTCCGACCAAGGCCCTGGCCCAGGATCAAGCCCGGGCCCTGCGGGAGTGGAACGTTCCCGGCTTGGCGGTCGCCGCCTACGACGGGGACTTGCCCGCCCCGGAGCGCCCCCGGGTGCGCAACCGGGCCAACGTGATCCTGACCAATCCCGATATGCTGCACTACGGCATCCTGCCCCACCACGGGAAATGGAGCCGCTTCCTGTCCCGTCTGACCTATGTGGTGGTGGACGAAATGCATTATCTGAAAGGGATGTTCGGCAGCCACACCGCGTTAATCCTGCGCCGTCTGCGCCGGATGGCCGACCGGTACCGGGCGGAACCCACTTTCGTTTTCACTTCGGCCACCATCGGCAACCCGGAGGAGTTGGCCCACCGGCTGTCCGGCCTGCAAGTCGACGCCCTGCAGGAGGACGACTCTCCGGCCGGGGCGCGGGTGGTCGCCCTGTGGAATCCCCCGTGGGAAAACCGGGAAACGGGGGAGCGCCGGTCGGCGCAGGCGGAAACCACCGACCTGTTGGTGGATCTGGTTTCCCGACGGATACACACCATCGCCTTCACCCGCAGCCGCAAAGGAGCGGAACTTGTTTACCGGTGGGCGGCGCGTCGGCTGGGCGAGGCGGGGCGCCGCATCGCCTCCTACCGGGCCGGGTATACGGCGGCCGACCGGCGCCGTATCGAGAAAAACCTGTTCTCCGGAAATCTACTGGGAATCGCCGCCACCAACGCTTTGGAGCTGGGCATTGACGTGGGCGGACTGGACGCGGCCCTGATCAGCTCTTTTCCGGGCACGCTCTCCTCCTTCCGCCAACAGGCGGGCCGGGCGGGGCGCAACCGGAAAACGTCCCTGGTGACCCTGGTGGGGGGAAACGACGCCCTGGACCAGTATTTTATGCATAATCCGCAGGAACTGTTCACCCGTCCTCCGGAAACGGCGGTGGTCAATCCCGACAACCCCACGGTCCTGCGCGCCCACATCGGTTGCGCCGCCTATGAGTTCCCCCTGAGCTTGTCCGACCGCCGATATCTGGGGGAAGGGTTGGAAGAGTCGGTGCGGGAGCTGGCCGGGGAAGGCAAACTGCGGCAGACCGGGGACCGCATCCGCTGGGCGGGCGGGAAATCCCCCGCCCACTCCATGAGCCTGCGCACCGCCGGGGACCGCGTTTTCACCATTTACGATCGGGACGGGTCCCGGCCCATGGGGAGCATGGAGCGGGAGCGGGCCTTGCAGGACGCCCACGAGGGGGCGATTTACCTCCACCAGGGGGACGACTACCTGGTGGAGAAACTGGACCTGGACCGGGGGGAGATCGGGGTGCGGTGGGCGCAGGTCGACTATCACACCGAACCCAAAGTGGATGAGTACTTGGAGGTGGTGGAGGAGTCCGCCCCCGTCCGGTTGGGGGAGACGGGCTTTCACCTGGGCAAAGTGGTGGTCAGCAGACAGGTAAAAGGGTTTCGGCGGCAATACCGGCGCCGCAACCGGGCGCGGGGACCGCGCACGGAATACGTTCCTTTGGACCTGCCGGAGAGCCGGTTGGAGACCTCCGCTTTCTGGTTCACGTTCCCCTACCAGTTGCTGGAAAGGGCGGGCGTGGGCAAGGATGCGCCCGGGGCGTTGCACGCCGCCGAACATACCCTGATCGCAATGATGCCCCTGTTCGCCATCTGCGACCGCTCCGACATCGGCGGACTGTCCACCCCGCTCCACCCCGACACCGGATGCGGCTCCATCTTCATCTACGACGGTTATCCGGGCGGGGCGGGAATCGCCCCGGTCGCCTACCGGGCCCGGCAAGAACTGATGGAGGCGGCTTGGGCCGCCCTGCTCCGCTGTCCGTGCGCCTCCGGTTGCCCGTCATGCGTGCAGTCCCCCAAATGCGGAAACTGGAACGAGCCCCTTTCCAAGCCGGGGGCGAGACGG
This sequence comes from Candidatus Spongiisociaceae bacterium, assembly GCA_965243835.1. Classification (GTDB taxonomy): domain Bacteria; phylum Actinomycetota; class Acidimicrobiia; order Spongiisociales; family Spongiisociaceae. Next base: position 770,592 of record OZ251578.1, on the reverse strand, counting down.
CTCCTCCAAGCCGCCCTGGGCGCCGCCTGACCCTCCGGTGCGCGGGACGGGGGCGGGTCAACGAGCGCGTTGGGCGCGCAGGTTGCGTTGGGCGCGCAGGTTGACGACGGTCAACGTTATGAAAAACAAAACCACCGGGATGACGGCCATGGTGGCCGAGCCGGCCGTGTCGGCATGGTAGGAGATGACGAGGCCCGTCGTTACGCTGAAAATCCCGATCAGGGCCCCGGCGGCCATCATCGCCGGAACCCGCCGCGCCAACAGGGCGGCGGTGGCGGGCGGGCCGACCAACAAGCCGAATACCAGCAACGTCCCCACCGTCCGGAAGGCCCCCACAATGGACATGGTGATCAATCCCAGCAACACCGCGTTGGCCAGCGCGGGCCGCATTCCCAGCAACCGGGCCATGCGTTCGTTGAAAGCCAACACCAGAAAAGCCCGGTAAAACAGCGCCGAAGCGAGGACCGCCGTCGCCAATACCACGGTCAGGGCCCTAATGTCGCCGTCGCTCACCCCCAGCACATCGCCGAACAGCACCCCGGTTAGTTGCGATGCGTAAGAAGGCGTGCGGGAGATGAGTATCACCCCCAGTCCCAGCATCCCCGCGAACAGCAAACCTATTCCGGTGTCCTCGGAGAAAACGGTCTGGCGGTGCGCCAAGTTCACCCCCCCGATCATCACCAAGGCGGCCACCGCCGCCCCCAACAGGACATTCCAGTCCAGCAGAATGGCCAAGGCGATTCCCGGAATCACCCCGTGCACCAAGGCGTCGCCCAGGAAAGCCATTCCCCGAATGACCACCCAGGTGCCCACCACCGAACTCAACACGGCCGCCAACGACCCTCCGATCAGCGCCCGTTGCTGGAACCCCAACTCAAAGGGCTCGGTCAACCAGTCCATTACTCACCCCGCCGGCGAACGCACGACGGAGGGGCTATCCGAGAGCCTCCGCGATTCTTTGGGCGTTGACGCGCAACATGGAGATCAAGGTTTCCGCCCCCGACCCGGGTCCGCCCAACGAACCGGTGTACAACTCCACCACCCGCACTCCGGATCCCACTTCGGCCGCCAAGGCTTCACCTAAATCCGGGGAGTCTGTGTCGATGATATCCACGAAAATGGCCGGGATGTCATGCTCAATCATCAGCCCCACCAACTCCGCCAAATGCGCCGACCCCGGTTCGGCCAGGGTGTGCGTCGAGGGGATGATCGTGCTCACCACCTCAAACCCGTACCGTTGCGCGAAGTAACCGAATGCGTCATGGCCGGTAATCAGTTTTCGCCGCTCGGGGGTAACGACCGCCAGAATCTCCCTGATCTCCATATCCAGGGCGGTCAGTTGGTCGGCGTAGGCCCGCGCCGCGGCCATCCATTCCTCCGACCCGTCGAACGGGGTCAGCTTCTCGCCTAAGGCCAACGCCCCCTCCGCTACCAGGATGGGATCCATCCAAAAATGCGGGTCGGTCCCGTGAGCGTGAGCGTGACCCTCGTGAGAATCCTCACCGGCGCCCTCTTCATCATGGTCGTGATCGCCCTCGGCCTCCCCCTCATGATCGTGAGAATCCTCCCCAGCCTCCTCATCATGATCAGCGTCCTCATCGTGATCGCCCTCGGCCTCCCCCTCATGATCGTGAGAATCCTCCCCAGCCTCCTCATCATGATCAGCGTCCCCCTCATGATCGTGATCATCCCCCCCGGCCTCCTCATCATGAGAATCATCTCCGCCGATCGCCGCTTCGTGGTCCGCTAACACCTCCTCTCCTATCTCAAACAGGTTCACCCCCTCTTGCATGGCAATCTCCAGCACATCCGTCATCCGCTCTTCCAACGCGAATCCTCCCGAAATCACCAGGTTCGCCCGGTAAATGGAGTTCACCAACTCCGCGGACGGAACATAATCATGCGGGTCGGTCCCGACCGGCATCATAACGTCCACCCGGGCCCGGTCTCCCGCCACATTGCGCGCAATGTCGCCAAAAATGGAAGTGGTGGTCAAGATTACGGTCTCGGAGGAGATGGGGGGCGGAACGTCCTCCTCGTACACCGGTCCTTCCGCCGGTTCCCCGCCTCCGCAAGCCGTTGCCAGCAGAAGGGTCGCCGCCAGCGCCGCCCAACTGCGCCGCCATACTTTCATTTGCTTTTCTTTCATTTGCCTTTCCTTCCCTGCTTGCCAACCTGTCGTCGGTTTTCTATAATGATAACCAATATCATTAGGAGGTCAAATTACAAATGACCGTCGGCCATGACCACCGTCGCCCAGATTGAACAATTGGTGCGCGCCCGTCTCGGGGAACGGGGCCTGCGCTACACCCCCGGCCGCCGGCAGGTGGCGGTGGCCCTGATCCGGGCCGGCGGACCCCGCTCGCCGGTGGAGTTGCACCGGGAGATTCGGGCCGCGCTCCCCCTGTCCTCCCTGTACCGCTCCTTGGCGATCTTGACCGGGGCGGGAGTCCTGTCCCCCCACCATGGGCCGGGAGGCCGGACCCGCTTCGAGATGGCCGAATGGCTAATCGGCCACCATCATCATTTGGTGTGCGTCGACTGCGGAGCGGTGGACGACATTTCGTTGTCCGCCGAAGTGGAATCCTTGATAGAAGAGGCGGCGGACCGGATCGCCGGGGCCGGAGGTTACGACCTTACCGGACACACCTTGGAAGTGGAGGGGCGGTGCCGGACATGCGCCCCGGTCGCGGCCGACGGCGCCCCGGCTAACGCAACAGGGCCGCCGGACGGAACTCGGCGGCGGCGGCCGCCTCCACCGTAATCGGAAACAACCCCAACACCGACCCCCGCACCCGCACTTTCACCGCGGCCGTGCGGTCCTCGTAACCGGGCTCCGGCGGACACAGGCATTCCACCAGCTCCGCCCCGTTGTTGCGGGCGTAACGGGCCGCCTCCTCCCGGGGGCTTCCCGCGGCCCCGAAAGGGCGAAATGTCACCGGAGCGGCAGCCAGGGCGGCCGCTTCGGCGGCGGCCAGGGCCGTCCCCCGGGCGGCCAGAATCTGCCCCGTTCCCGCCAACCCGGCCGCGACCGCCATGGTTACGGCGGCCACCCCTAGGATGGCCGCCGTTACCGAACCGCGTTCCGATCTCACCTCTCCACCCGCATGGTGGAGGAGAATTCCAGGGGCGTCGTGAAGCCGCCCAATAGGGACAGGACTTGATGGTCCAGCCGCACCGTCACCTTGGCGGGACGACCCGTCACCGACGGACGCTCCACCGTTATCCGCACCCGGCTTCCCAACTCCTCGCCCAAGGCGCGGCGGGTGGCCGCGATGGCCCGGGCCGGATCCGGGGCGACCGCCGCCGCCCGCGCCCCTTCCCGGGCTGCGGAAATCAGGTGCAGCGACGTGCGGGCCGCCACCGCCGTCTCCACCACCCCCACCAGCAACAACGCCACTAGGGGAATAATGAAGGCGAATTCCATGGTCGCAGAGCCTCGCTCGGCTCTTAGAACATGCCGGTGACGGTCTTGAACACGGAGCCGAAAAACCCCGTGACCAGCTTGGACCGTCCGATCCAGGTGATCAGAACCGTGGCCAGTCCGGCCGCCGCCAAGGCGACCAGAACGTACTCCAGGGTCACCTGACCCTCCTCGTTGCGCATCAGGGCCGACAAACGGGCCATTGTTTTCTCCTTTCTCCCGTCGTGCGGGACGCCGGCGGCCGGCCGGTGCGGGGGGAAGTGACATCAGGAACCCACCATCGGGCCGATCAGCCTCTCGAAAGAGGGCAGAACCGCGGGGCCCGCCATCAACAGCAAAAAACCGGGCAACATCAGCAACGAGAGCGGTATCACCATCTTCACCGGAAGTTTCCGGGCCCGTTGCACCGCTTCGGCCCGGGCCGACTCGTGCAGATCCTTGGCCAGGGCGGTGAGGGTCAAAATCATCGGAGCCCCGGACAGGTGGGAGGCCCCCAACTGCCGGAACAGGCGCCCGCCCGTCCCTTCGGCGGAGAGGAGGGCGGCCGCCAATCCGGAGCGGGCCGAATCGCGCAGGATGCGATCCACTTCCCCGCCCAATCCGGAGCTGAGCGAGCGACGGGCGGTGCGGAGGGCGGCGGCCGGGGACAACCCCCCGGACAGGGCCACCAGCAACGCCCGGGCCAGCAACTCCACTTCCCGTTCCGCGGCCGCGGCCGCTTCCCGGCTCCGGCGCCGGGAGCGCGCCCATCTCCAAGCCGCCCATGAGAAACCCAGGCACAATCCCGCCCCGGGATGGACGGCCAACACTACGGCCGCCGCCGTCGCCCACCGCCGTTCGCGGGGGCGGGTCGGCAACGCCAACCGCACCGCCCAACCGCAGGCAACCGCCGTAAACAACGTAAACGTCATCGGGCAGCCCCCCTTCCCAACCAGAACACGCACCCCGCCCCTCCCAGCAGCAATATCGTCCCCAAACCCACCATCGCCAAACCCGGACCCCCCATTTCCAGCAGGGCCCCCCACCGGCCGGTGAGTCCCGCAACCGCCAACCCGCCCAGCGGAATGACCGCCAAAATGAACATGGAGGCCCGGGCGGCGGCGGTGGCGGAAGCCGTCTCCCGGCCCAGCTCGATCCGGTCGGCCACGATCCCGGCCAGGGTGGTGAACACCGGGGCCACCCCTCCTCCGCTTTCGGCCCCGATGCGCACCGCCGCCTCCGCCAACCGGCCGGTCCCGGGCAACCCCCGGGCCGCGGCGGCGGCCACTTCCTCCATCGGCCGGCCCGCTTCGGCCATGCGCGTCATCCGCCCCAGGTCCAAATCCGGGGCCCGCTCCCACCCCCGCACCAGGGCGTGCCGCAGGCTGCGTCCGGCCCGCAACTCGGCCGCCACCGCCTGCAGAAAAGCCGCTTCCTCTTGCAGGCGCGGCCTGCGCATCAAGCGGCGGGCCGCCAACCCGGCCAGAACGGGCAGGACTATCCACCACGGAACGATCACCGTCGCCGCCAGCCCGGCCGCCTCCGCCCACCGCCGGGGTTCCCAAACCAGGCCGACCGCCAATAGCAACAGCGCGGGACCGGTCATCAGACCGCAACCTCCCGGCACCCGTCGGGACCCACTTCGGCGATTACTTGCAAACGACGACGGCTTCCCCGGCGGGACAGGTGCGCCACCAGGTGGATGGCGGACCGGAGTTGGCGCCGAACCGCGGTCTCCCCGGCCCGGTCCGCGGACAGGGCCAGGGTTTCGATGCGCCACAGGGCGTCTTCGGGGCCGTTGGCGTGCACGGTGGACAGGCTTCCATCGTGACCGGTGTTCATCGCCGAGATCATTTCCAGGGCCTCGGGTCCCCGCACTTCGCCCACGATGATCCGGTCCGGCCGCAGGCGGAGGGCGGTGCGCAGCAAATCGGCCAGGGTAATCTCCCCCCGTCCTTCGGCGTTGGCGGGCCGTGCCTCCAGCCGCACCACATGCCCGGGAAAATGGAGTTCGGCCGCGTCCTCGATGGTGACCAGACGTTCCGCCGGGTCCACCATGGCCCCCAGCGCGTTGAGCAGGGTGGTCTTGCCCGCCCCGGTGCCGCCGCTGACCACGATGTTGCGTCGTTCCCGGACGGCGGCCGCCAAAAACTCCCGCTGGCCGGGGGTGACCGCGCCCCATTCCACGAACGTGTCCAGGTCGGGGGCGGAGGCGGTGAACCGGCGAATGGCCACCACCGGCCCGTCGATGGCCACCGGCGGGATGACCGCATGCAGGCGGCTGCCGTCGGGCAACCGGGCGCTCAACAGGGGGCTGGACTGATCCAGGCGCAACCCCAGCGGGGCGATGGTGCGTTCCACGGCCGCCAACACCGCCTCCCGGTCGGCGAACTGCACCCCGGTGCGTTCCACCTCCCCCGACCTCTCCACCCACACTTCGTCCGGGCCGTTCACCAGCACGTCGGATACGGACGGGTCGCGCAACAGGGGCTCCAGCGGCCCCAAGCCGACCAGGTTGTCCACTACCGTTTCCACAATCCCGGGCGGGGCCAGGGGCGATTCCTCCGCCAGGATGCGCCGCGTTTCGGCCCGGGCTTTCTCCCGGGTCAACTCCACATCGGATTCCAGCACCCGGCGCAGGAGGCGGTCGGCTACTCCCATGGCCACTCCCACACCCGGCGCCAGGAGCGCAGGCGCCATCCGCCCGGCGCCCGGCCGGCCAGCACGGCCGCGGCCGCCGCCCGCCCCGGCCCCTCCACCACCGGACCGGGCCCCGGCTCCGTTCGCCCCACGCCGGTTTTCACCCATACCCGGGGACGGCCGGAGGATTCCACCCCGGGCAACAGGGGGGCTACTTCGGCCAACGGAATCCCCGGCAACCGCTCCCGCACCCGGATCACCACCTGCGGCCAGGCTTCCGACAGCGCCGTCAGAACGGGACGGGCCGCTTCCGCCTCCGCCCCGCCGGACGGCATCACCGCCACCCCGGAGCGGGCGGGACGCAACTCCCCCAAGGTGGGCCCGTCCTCGATCAGGTCGGCCAGGGTGCGCCGCCCCGGATAGGGTATCCCCTCCGGGTCCAGGTCCACCACCAGAGCCGTAGGATGGGCGCCCGCTATCAACACCGGCGCCACCAAACCGAGCACGTCATCGTGCCGGGTGTGAACGGCCAAAGGCATCTCCGCCAACCTTTCTTATTTGGAAATGCTTGCTTGCGATATTCAACATAAGGTACTTTTTGAAAATAGACAACCCCCTTTTTTCGCGACCTGGCCTGACATACCGGCCTCGCCCGCCCCTCCGGCCCGGAGCCGACCCGCGCAAAAGCCGCTCTGACCAGGCGAAACGCCTCCGGAACAGCCCTGTGCGGGGCGCGGTAAAATGACGACATGAACGGGAAAAATTTTTCCGATCCGCCAGCGGCGGCCTTCTTCGATCTGGACAAAACGGTCATCGCCAAGTCCTCCACCCTGGTGTACAGCAGGCCTTTTCGGCGGGCCGGCTACCTGCGCCGGCGCACCCTGGTGCGGGCGGCGGCCGCCCAAGCCGTTTATCTGTTGCTGGGGGCCGACCAGCGCCGGCTGGACCGGGTGCGGGACCGGTTGCTGGCCCTCACCAAAGGGTGGGATGCGCAGGCGGTGCGCCGCCTGGTGCGGGAAACCGTGGACGATGTGATCGCCCCCCTGGTTTACGCCGAGGCCCTGGCCCTGCTCGACGAACATCGCCGCCGGGGACGACGGGTGGTGCTGGTCTCCGCCTCCCCCGAAGAAGTGGTGGAGCCGCTGGCCGATTACCTGGGGGTGGATCACGTGATCGCCACCCGCTCCCTGGTGGACTCCGCAGGCCGCTACACGGGCGAGTTGGCCTTCTATGCGGACGGGCCCGGCAAGGCGGAGGCGGTACGCGACTTGGCCGCGCAGTGGGGGTTGGAGTTGCGGGAGTGCTTCGCCTATTCGGACAGCGCCTCCGACCTGCCCCTGCTGGAAACGGTGGGACGTCCGGTGGCGGTCAACCCGGACAAGGAACTGCGCCGCCGGGCCGAGGAGGGGGAATGGCCGGTGGAGGAGTTTTCCCGTCCGGTGAACCTGCGGGCGCGGCTGGCCTCCCTGCCCAAACCGACCCCGGCCGCCTCCGGGGCCGCGGCCGCGGCGGCCGCGGCCGCGGTGGGAGGGGCGGCCCTGTGGTGGGCGATGGCGCGCCGCCGCCTCTCCTGATCGCGCCCCCCGGCCCGGGTTGCGGGCTATAAGATAAAGCCATGTCCCCCGCTCCCCTCCCGCGCCGCCGGTTGCGGCCCCCCGTCGCCCAAGGCGGGACGCGGTGACCGCCGCCGCCCGGCGAACCGCGGCCTTTTTGGGCCTGTTGGCGGTATTCGTTCTGCTCTGGGAAGGCTACAAATGGATGGGGAACGCCACCGGGGGGGTGTGGCCGGGGACCTCCGTCAACCTGCCGGTGCGCACCAACGAACGGTCCATGCCCCATGTCTGGGATGTGGTGTTCGCCCTGTTCCGTCCCGCCCGCCGGGGAGGGGAAATGTTGCTGATGGTGTTGTTGCGGGCCGCCCTGTTCACTTGGCGCTCGGCCCTGGTCGGTTTTCTGACCGGCGCCCTGGTGGGGTTCGGCTTGGGAGCGCTCTTCGTCCGTTCCTCTTTGGCGGAGCGGGGCCTGATGCCGTACGTGGTGGCCTCCCAGACCATCCCCATCCTGGCCATCGCCCCCATCCTGGTGGTGTGGGCGGGGCGGATCAGCGTCCCCCGCTGGCTGGTGGTGGCCGTAATTTCCGCCTACCTGGCCTTTTTCCCGGTGGCCATCAACACCCTGCGCGGCCTGCGCTCCCCCCCGGCCGCCGCCTCGGAACTGATGCTCTCCTACGCGGCCGCCCCCCGGCAGGTACTGTGGAAACTGCAAGCCCCGGCCGCCCTCCCCTACCTGTTCCCGGCGTTGAAGATCGCGGCCACCGCCTCCATCATCGGGGCCATCGTGGGCGAGTTGCCCGCCAGCATGCCGGACGGCCTGGGGCGGGCCATCCTCAACTTCGCCTCCGCCTTCTCCGCCGCCCCCGCCAAACTGTTCGCCTCCATTCTGATCGCATCCCTTTTGGGAATAACCTTCGTCGCCGTCGTGGCGTTAATCGAACGGAGGGTGGTGCCCGCCTCGTTGCGGGTGGAAGATGCGGGCGGCGCCCGGATGGCCGCCGCGGGCGGGAAGGAAGGGATATGACCGCTTTGCAACTGCGGGGGGTGGACATGGTGTTCAATCCCGGCTCCGACCGGGAGGTGTCCGCCTTGACCGGCATCGACCTGCAAGTGGAAGAGGGGGAGTTCATTTCGCTGATCGGCCCCTCCGGGTGCGGCAAGTCCACCCTGTTGCGCCTGATCGGGGATCTGCTTTCCCCCACCGGCGGGGAAGTGATCGTAAACGGCAAGCCCCCCGCGCAGGCCCGCCGGGACCGCGATTACGGAATGGTTTTCCAGTCGGCCACCCTGCTGGAGTGGCGGAAAATCAGGGCCAACGTGGAACTGCCGTTGGAGATTATGGCCATGGACGGGGAGCGCCGCCGGGAAAGGGCGGACGCCATGCTGGAACTGGTCGGTTTGGAGGAGTTCGCCGACCATTATCCGCGGCAGTTGTCGGGGGGGATGCAGCAACGGGTGTCCATCGCCCGGGCCTTGGCCTTTGAACCGTCCTTGTTGCTGATGGACGAGCCGTTCGGGGCGCTGGACGAGATGACCAGGGAGCGCATGCAGGCCGAGTTGTTGCGCATCTGGTCGGAGACGCGCACCACGGTGATTTTCGTCACCCATTCCATCCCGGAGGCGGTTTTTTTGTCCACCCGCGCCGTCATCATGTCCCCCCGCCCGGGCCGCATCACCCGGGTAACGGACATCGACCTGCCCCAGCCCCGCACCTCTAAAACCCGCGAGGAGCAACGTTTCTACCGGCTGTTGACCGAGGTGCGGGAGGGCCTGCGGGCGGTGGAGGCGGTATGAGGGAACGGTTGCGGTCCGCGGCTCCGGCCATCGCCCTGTTCGCGGGAGGGCTGGCGGCTTGGGAGGCGATGGTGCGCATCTGGAACATAGAAGGTTTCATCCTGCCCGCCCCCACCGCCATCGTGGCCGCCTTCGGAGCGGAAGGGGCCGAACTGTTCGCCGCCGGATGGGGCACTTTTTCCACGGCCGTGGCCGGCTTGGCGCTGGGGACGGGGGCGGCCGTGCTGGTTTCCCTGGCCGCCGCCCGCTGGCCCCTGGTGCGGGAGGGGGCGGTGCCGTTCGCCATCGCCGCCAACTCCACCCCCATCATCGTGCTGGCCCCCATCGCCAACGCCTGGTTCGGAATTCTCAGCCCGGCGGGGGGTATTTTCGTAGTGGCCGTCCTGGTGTTCTTCCCGGTGATGATCAACATGGTGCGGGGTTTGCTGTCGGCCGCGGCCCGGGAGTTGGAGCTGATGGACTCCTACGCCGCCCGCCGCCGGACGGTGCTGTGGAAACTGCGGGTTCCCACCTCCGGGCCCTATCTGTTTTCGGCCCTGAAGGTGGCCACCGCCCTCAGCTTGATCGGGGCCATCGTCAAAGAATTTTTCGGCGGCCCCCAAGCCCGGCTCGGCCAGTACATCACCACCAAGGCGGGCCTGTTCCAATTCGATGAGGCTTGGGCGGCCATCGTGCTGGCTTCCGCCTTCGGGATACTGCTGTATCTGCTGGTTTCGTGGGCGGAGCGCCGGGCCATTCCCTGGCATGTGTCCGTGCGCGTTTCCTAAAAATTCAATTCTCCGTTTCCGGCTACCCCGACGCGCGCACCGGCTATACTTGCGCCATCAGAGGGGGACGGATTGAAGGAGGAAAGTTCCATGTCGCACGGAAAAACTTTTGCCCGGTTGGGAGCGGCGGCAACCGCTTTTGCTTTGCTGGCCTCCGCCTGCGGAGGAAATGAGGAAACGCCAGCCACCACCGCGGCGACCACCACCACGGTTATGCCCATGACCCCCGTCAACCTGCAGTTGCAGTGGGTGGCCCAAGCGCAGTTCGCCGGTTACTACGCCGCCGTCGACCAAGGGTTTTACGCCGACGAGGGCTTGGACGTGACCATCCTGGAGGGGGCGGTGGAAATCGTTCCCCAGCAGGTGGTGGCCACCGGCGGGGCCCAGTTCGGTCTGGCCTGGGTTCCCAAGGCGTTGGTCTCCAACCAGGAAGGGGCCGGGCTGGTCAATGTGGGACAGGTGTTCCAACGGTCGGGCACGTTGATGGTGTCCTGGGCCGACTCGGGCATCACCTCCCCCGCCGATTGGGCGGGCCGCACGGTCGGCAACTGGGGGTTCGGCAACGAGTTCGAGTTGACCGCCGCCATCGAAAAATTCAATGTGCCGGATGTGGAACTGGTCGGTCAGAGCTTCGACATGGAGGCCCTGCTCAACCGGGAGATCGACGCCGCGGAGGCGATGATCTACAACGAGTACGCCCAGGTGCTGGAGGCTACCAACCCGGACACGGGTCAGCTCTACCAACCGGAGGACCTGAACGTGATCGACTTCAACGATCCCGACATCGCCACCGCCATGTTGCAGGACGCCATCTGGGTGACCGAGGATTACGCGAGGAATAACCCGGACACCGTAGGGGCTTTCCTGCGGGCCAGTTTCCGGGGTTGGATCTACTGCCGGGACAACCCGGATTCGTGCGTGGACATCGTTCTCGACGCCGGGCCCACTCTGGGGCGCAGCCATCAGACCTGGCAGATGAACGAAATAAACGGTCTGATCTGGCCCTCCCCGGGCGGGATCGGGGTTATGAACTCCGACCTGTGGGCGCAGACGGTGAACGTGGCCACCAGCCAGGGAGTGATCGAGTCCGCTCCGGGCTCGGGGGCCTACCGCACCGACTTCGCCCAAGACGCAGTCAACGCCCTCAACGGGGAAGGATTGGACACGGTCGGCTCCAACTGGAGCCGCACCACCGTCGCCCTCAACCCCGGCGGCGAATAAACCCGCCGGCGGGCCCGGCCAACCAGGAGGAAGACCAATGTCGAACATCATCCGGGCGGCCATCGTCCAGACGGCCGTTTCTTCCTCCTGGGAGGCGCCATGTTGAAATACGGGAGGCGTCGCGCAACCCGCCGGTCCGCGTTGAACCCTGCGCAGGGCGTTCCTGCTCCAAAATCTGACGGGACCTCATTATGGCGGAAATGGTCGGACACTATAGGAGCCGAATATGCCGTGGTTGATGTGGAAACCACCGGGGTCTACAATAAGGACCGGGTGGTGGAGATAGCAATCCTTCAAATAAACGCAACCTGCCAAATAACCGACCGGTGGCAAACCATGGTGCAACCTGAGCGGGATATATCGCTGGAGGTGCAACACATACATGGCATCTCCGCCACAATGGTTCAACAAGCCCCTCGCTTCTTGGAAATAGCAGGGGACATTCGGGATCGACTGAACGGGCGATTACTAGTAGGACACAACATTCTCTTCGACTTACGTATGCTTAAAAACGAATTTGGACGAATAGGCGGCCATCTATTCGCGGAGGGCTCCTGGTTCGATACTTCGTCAATGTGGCCCGGGAAACTATCAGACGTTTGCCAATCGGCCGGAGTGCGCACTTCCCGCTGGCATTCGGCAATGGGGGACGCCGAGGCAACGGCTGGCCTGTTCTCCCTTTGCGAGGACGCGATCCTCTCGGATCGGATTTTCGCCCGACCCGCCACCGTCACCGTATCCGCTCCAGTCTCGGGCAGAGTTCTATTACGCGATGGGAATAAGTTCCCGCAAATCGAGGAATCGAGCATCACCGAGTCTTATTTCGACTTGCTACAGGAAGCGTTGGAAGACGAGGTGCTAACCAAAGAGGAACGTGCCGAGCTGGACGAGCTAGCAAAATCTCTGGGTTGGTGTGAGCAAACCCAGAAAGCGGCGGAACGAGAATTTATCAACCGAGAAGTAGACAAAGCATTATCTGATGGGGTAGTTACGGCAACCGAACGGAAATATATCGATAATCTGATCACCGAAGTTGGTGCTGTATCTGAAGAGTCTACGGTTAATCGACGCACCCGGGGTTACGAAGAAACAACAGAATTGCCGGAGACGGTCATCTTGACGGAGGGAGATCGTATTACCCTCACCGGCCAACACCCCACCCTGACAAGAACCGAGATAGGTAAAAAGTTGGCAGACCGCGGCTTAATCACTGGCGGCTTGGCCAAAAAGTATACGCGACTCGTTTTAGCGTTGGACGCGCAGTCCGAATCGGGAAAAGCCTCCAAAGCCCGCGAAATGGGAATACCGATCCTTCCTTTAGCAAGATTGCATGAGATCTTTCCCGGTCGGACAATAGAAGTAAAGGAAGGTACACAACATCTATCTGCCCGAAACCATTAGCTTAACACTTAAGAGGAGAACAAAGTATGACAGAAGATAACCTGATTGACAGGCAAGCCGACATACTAAAAACGATGTCCCTTTCTGACAGTAGAGACCTAAGGGAGAGGATACGGAAAGATCCGTTGACGGCGCTCGCTTCTCTTAGAGATCCCATCGTGAGAGACGGCAAGTCTCACCAACAGATTAGTCTCGATCCTAGCGGACTAAGGAAGGTGCTGTCGGCATGGGAAGGGGTAGAGGGTATCTATCAGTGGCTACTACTCACCGGGAATATTATGACCCCCGTATCCAATATTGTTTCGTTGCAAATAAAAGATACTATGCAGGAAAAAACGGAGGAAGATAATGGCTAACATCATTCGGGCGGCCATCGTCCAGACGGCGTGGACCGGGGACCTCGAGTCCATGGTGGAAAAGAGCGTCGGCTACGCCCGGCAGGCGGCCGAGCGGGGGGCCCGGGTGCTGTGCTTCCAGGAGCTGTGCAACGGCCCCTACTTCTGCCAGGTGCAGGACGATGTCCACAAGGACGCCGCGGAGCGGGTACCGGAGGGACCCACCGTGCAACGCATGCTCCAAACCGCCCGGGAGACGGAGATGGTGCTGGTGGTCCCCGTATACGAGAAGGAGGACGACGGGTTTCTGTACAACACGGCGGCGGTGATCGACGCCGACGGGACTTATCTGGGCAAATACCGCAAGACCCACATTCCGCATCTACCCGGGTTCTGGGAGAAGTTTTACTTCCGTCCCGGCAACCTGGGCTATCCGGTGTTCGACACGGCGGTGGGACGGGTGGGGGTGTACATCTGCTACGACCGGCATTTCCCGGAGGGGTGGCGGGCCCTGGGTCTGGCGGGGGCGAAACTGGTGTTCAACCCGTCGGCCACCAGCCGGGGCTTGTCGATGTACTTGTGGAACCTGGAGCAACCCGCCTCGGCGGTAGCCAACGAGTACTTCATCGGGGCCATCAACCGAGTCGGCTCCGAACCGTACGGTGATAATGACTTCTACGGTTCGTCCTATTTCGTAGACCCGCGCGGGCAACTGGTGGGCGACCCCGCCTCCGATGTCGACGAGGAGGTGCTGGTACGGGACCTGGACATGGACATGATCGACGAAGTGCGCAAAGTGTGGGCCTTCTACCGGGACCGCCGCCCCGACGCCTACCAATCCTTGGTGTCCCCCTAACCCGGCCCAACAGCATATTAAATTATGAGCTGGCGTCCCATTCAGCCGCTTGACCCCGCGGTGGAGGAAAAGCTACGCGGCGATTTGGCCGCGGCCGAAGCCCTGCACCGCCAATGGCGTGATTTCACCGCCGTTTTGGACGAGGCCGACAAAAGGGAGTTGCGCCGGCGCACCCTCCGCAAGCAAGCCATTGAAACCGGAATTCTGGAAAGGTTGTACGACCTCGATTGGGGTTTAACCAGGGCTTTAGTAGTGGAAGGTTTAACCAAGGAAACGGTTTTCCGAGCGGGAGGAGACGTTCCGGACGGAGTTTTATCCACCCTGCGAGCGCAAATGCAAGGACTGGAATTAGCAATCGACTTCGTAAAAAAAGACCGAGCCCTGTCTCCCTTTTTCATTAAAGAACTGCATCAACTTATCACCCAAACCCAGCAAACCTATGATGCCACCGATACGCTGGGGAATCCAGTACAACCTCCTCTACGGCATGGCGATTTCAAAAAAACGCCCAATAATGTGATACGTAGCGACGGTTCACTGTTGGAGTTTGCGCCTCCTGAACAAGTAGATGGGGAGATGGAACACCTTGTCAAACTTTATAACGACATGATAGATCATGTTCATCCCATTGTCTCGGCGGCTTGGTTGCACCACCGGTTTGTGCAAATCCATCCTTTTGAAGACGGGAACGGCCGCGTAGCCCGCGTCCTAGTGTTGCTATCCCTAGAAAGAGACCACTATCCGCCTATTGTCGTCAGCAGAAACGATCGGGATCGGTATTTAAGGGCTCTGGATATAGCCAACAATGGAGATCTAACCCATTTTGGTCAACTGTTCACCAAGTTGGCCATGCGATCTATCCGCAACGAACTACAAGAACCGGCGCCTGTTTCTTCTCCGGAGCCGCAAACCGCCAAAGAAGTCGCCCGGGCTTTTGCGAGGTCATGGGAGCTGAAAGAAAGGCAACTTTCTGAACAAAAAGCGGTGGCAGTTCATATAAGAGCAGAGGAAATGCATGCCCGGATCGAAGACTGGCTGAAAGGAGCTGTCCGCGACCTGGAGGAAATTTTCAAAGAACAAAAACGAAGAGTAAAAACTGATATCGATGGGGCGCAAAAAGACCGATCTCACAAGTGGCGTCGTGAAATTATTCGAACCGCCCAACGCGCCGAATATTACGCCGATCTGACATTGGACAAATGGTGGCAGATGCTACAGGTGGACATCGACGGTTTCCGAATGCAGTTGGTCGTTTCCATTCATCACGTGGGCAGCCTCCGCACCGGCGTAATGGCTATCACTTCCTTCGGCCTTATCCAACATCGCAAGCCGCGGGCGCGGGGCGAAGGCCACAGCACCGCCGAAGAATTTGTGGAAACCTCGTGGGACGCCTTCACCTTCTCCCACGACGAGGAAGTGGACAACCGCTCAGTCGAACTGTATGACTGGCTCGACCATTCGCTGGCGGTAGCGGTGCAGGAGTTAAGCCACCGGGTAGTAGGAAGAGGAAACGGGCTTACCGCTCCCTAAAGGAATCTCCGAAAATGACGCAAGACAAATCGAAAGCATTTCGGAGGGAACGGCGCTCCAGGTTGCGTCGCTACGCGGAACAGGTCAAAAACGGCCCGGCAACGTCCGTTGCCGGCGAGAGAACCTCAGACGGCCTGCTCACGATGGAAGCGGTAATGGCCGATTATGGGCCGTTAACCTCCACCCCGCCTAAAACGACCAAAAGGTACCTGCCGCCGCGCCGTTTCAAGGTGAAGGAGCCGGTGTCGCCGCTGATCAGTGAAATGCGAGGGTGATCACATCCCCTTGAATCTGAAATCTTGCCTCTGTAGACCGGTAGATGGTTAGGAGGCTTCGCCTAGGTAGGCTTTGATTACGTCGGGGTTGGTCTGTACTTCGGAGGGGGCGCCTTCGGCTATTTTGCGGCCGAAGTCCAGCACCATCACCCGGTCGGCGATGTCCATTACCAGTCCCATGTCGTGCTCCACCAGGATGATGCTGATGCCCAACTCCTCCCGCACATCCAAAATGAAGCGGGCCATGTCCTCGGTTTCCTCCAGGTTCATCCCCGCCACCGGCTCGTCCAGCAGAAGCAAGCGCGGTTCCATGGCCAGCGCCCGTCCCAACTCCACCCGTTTCTGCACCCCGTAAGGAAGCAACGCCACCGGATATTTGCGCCACTGTTTGATTTCCAACAGGTCGATGATGGCCTCCACCAACTCCCGGTTGGCCATTTCCTCCCGCTTGGCTTTCCCCCACCACACGCTGCCCGCGATCCAGCCCACGTTGGTGCGCACATGCCTGCCCAAACCCAGGTTTTCCAGCACAGTCATATGGGCGAACAGCTCAATGTTCTGAAAGGTGCGGGCGATTCCCAGCCGGGCGATCCGGTCGGGACGCACCCCGATGAGGGACTCGCCCGCCCAGCGGATATCGCCCTTTTGGGGGCGGTACACGCCGTTCAGGCAGTTGAAAATAGATGTTTTGCCGGCCCCGTTGGGCCCGATGATGGCGAACAACTCCCCCTGGTCCACGTAAAATCCCACCTCGCTCAAAGCCTGCAATCCCTTAAAGGACAGGCTGATGTCCTCCACCTCCACCAAATGGTCGTAGTCGGCGGCCTCCTCGGCGCGGCGCGCCCAAGATTCCAGGGTGCGGATGGCGGCGCGGCGTCCGGCGGACATCAGCTCAACCACCGCTTGCGGCGCTTGTAATGTTTCACCTCCCGGAACGATTTGCGCTCCCCCTCCCCATGCAGACCCAGGTAAAACTCCTGCACGTCTTCGTCCTTGAGCAGTTTGTCCGGTTTGCCGTCCATTACCATCTTGCCGGTTTCCATTATGTAACCGTGGGAGGCGATGGACAGGGCCATCACCGCGTTCTGTTCGATCAGCAACACCCCCACCCCCTGCCGGTTGATCTCCACGATGATGTCCCGGATCTGCTGCACCAGTTGCGGGGCCAGCCCCAGCGACGGCTCATCCAGCACCAGCAACTTGGGGTCGGCCATCAACGCCCGGCCGATGGCCAGCATCTGCTGCTCCCCGCCCGACAGGTAACCGGCCACCGACCCCCGTCGTTCGGCCAGCACCGGGAACAGGGTCATCACCCGGTCAAAGGAGTCCCGCACCGAGTCGCGGCTGCGGTTGGTGTAGGCCCCGGTGCGCAGGTTCTCCTCCACGGTCAACTCCACGAACACCCGCCGCCCCTCCATCACCTGGGTGATGCCGGAACGCACGATGTAGGAGGGGTCCTTGTGGTTGAGGGTTTCCCCGTTCCAGGTGACGGAACCTTTGGTGATCTCCCCCTCGTGAATGTCCAACAGGCCGCCGATGGCCCGCAGGGTGGTGGTTTTGCCCGCCCCGTTGGCCCCCAGCAGGGCCACCACCCGCCCGGCGGGCACTTCCAGGGAAATGCCGCGCAACACCAACACCACGTCGTTGTACACGACCTCCAGGTTGGCTACTTCCAAGCGGTTGGTTTGATCCGACACCGGGCAACCATGGCCGGGGGGAGCGGGACCGAAGCCCCGCCCCCCGACCGGTCCGTCCTACAGCGAGTAGCAGGCGGCTTGGAAGTCGTAGTTGCGGGCCGTGTCCGAAACGAAGTCCTCCGCCAGGACTTCAGTGCCGGTTCCGCCCGCCGCCAGGTCCGCTTGCGACGGCTTGAAGATAACCGCCGAAGTGCGCTGCAAGCCTTCGTTGGCGTCGGCGGCCGCATAGTTCTCGGAGGGGGCGAATTCGCCGAAGTCCACGCTCTCCAAACTCTTGGCCGCGTCCAGCACGCCTTTCTGGGTCATATCCCCGTTTTCGTAGGCCCGCAACAGCGCCTGATGGAGGATTGTGGCCTCCACTATCCCCTCGCCGTAGTAGTCGTGGGGAACGGCGTCCGGGTCGTAGGCCAAAATCAGGGCGCGCATATCCGCGGCCCGGGGCGACGACCACAGGGAAATGTAGCCGGAGCTCACCCAGTCCCGCTCGATGGCGTCCTTGATGGCCGAATCTTCGGCGATGTAAGCCGGGTTCCAGGACGGCAGAGCCCCGGACCAGGTGGCCTCGTAACCTTGGGCGATGGCCTGCCCGTAGATTCCAGAGAAGGTGCCGGGGGTGGCGGTGACGAAGGCGATGTCGGCCCCGCTTCCTACGATCTCGTCGGCGATCGGCTTCAGGTCCTCGCCGGGGATGATGGATCCGCGCCCGTCGTACACCACCTCCAGTCCCAGGGCCTCGGCGGCCAACAAGGCCCCGGCCGTGGAATCCAGCCCGTAGTCGCCGGGCAGGGAAACGATGGCGATGGTGGAGCCGCCCCGGTTGTTGACGATCCAGTCGATGGAGTTCATCGCCTCGATGCAATAGGGAACGCCATGCGGCACCAGGTTGGCGTTCAAGGCCGGGTCGCTCCACCCGGAATACCAGGTGAGGGGAATGGCCAGGATGCCGTCCTCTTGCAGGGACTCGTTGATGGCCACAGTGTGCGGGGAGCCGGTGGAGTGGCCGAAAGCCACCACCTCGTCTTTCAGTTCCGAATACATCTGGACATGGTTGTCGATCGTGTACTCGGTGTCGCGCACCACCAACTCCACGGTCAGCCCGTTGATGCCGCCGTTGTCGTTGACGTTTTTCCAGTAGGCCTCATGACCGGTGACGATGGGGGTCACCAACGCCCCGAAGGGGCCGGTCAGGTCGGACAGCATTCCGACCTTGATCACCCCGGCCTCCAGGTCCACCCCCACGTCGGTTTCGACCATGCCCATCATGTCATCGTCCATCATGTCATCGTCCTCCGCCATGGTGGTAGGGGCCATGGTGGTGGTCGCCATGGTGGTGGTCGCCTCCGGCTCGTCGTCGGCCATGGTGGTGGCGGCCATGGTGGTGGGGGCCTCGGTGGCAACGGGGGCCTGCGTGGTAGCGGGGGCCTCGGTAGTGGTGGGCGCAGAGTCGTCGCCTCCGCAGGCGATGGCGACCAGCGCCATTGTCAACAATACCGCCCATAGGGTTCTGTTCTTGATCATTGGTTCGTCCCTTCTCTCCGGGGGCCTCGGGGGCCTCTTATGTCGACCGGGCGCCGGGGCGCCGGCCTAAAACCTTTCCCGATACTCTAATAAGTAAATGGCCATCCTTTCCAATAGTTGCGAATTCTTATCCAAATCCCGTACAAGCCCAGCGGTTCGAAAATCAGGAACAGGACAATCAGCAGTCCGTAAATCACCAGGTTCAGTTGATCCACGCTCAGGCCGGGGGTGAACCCGGACTGCACCGACACCAACCCGCCGTCGTCCTGGCCGGTGGAAATCGCCCAATCGGAAATAGCGGCCAAAAACCCCGAACCGCTCTCGGCGATCCGGTTCAACCACTCGGAGAAGTCCTGCACCAGACGGGGCAGCATCACCACGAAGGCGGTGCCCATCAAAGTCCCGGCCACGGTTCCCGCCCCGCCGATGAGGATTATGGCCAGGAACTGCACCGACATGAACAGGTCGAAACCTTCCGGGATGAGGCGGCCGACGAAGGCCCCGAACAGCCCCCCGGCCACCCCGGCGTAGAAGGAGGAGATGGCGAACGCGATCAGTTTGGTGCGGGCGTCCGGCACTCCCATCACCTCGGCGGCGATGTCGCGGTCGCGCAGGGCCATAAAGGAGCGGCCGATGCGGGTGCGCTGCAGGTTCTTGGCGGTCAACACGAACACCGCGGCCAACACGGCCACGAACAGCCACACTTTGGCCTCCTCGGACATTTCGTCGGCCAGATTGATCCACGGCCCCAACAGCCAGTCCAGCCAGTCCAGCCAGAACCAGGCGGGCCCGTCCGCGGTCAAGTCCAACAGCGGGCTCTCCTCCCGCCACAGCCGGATTTCAAAACCGGGCCATTTGCGACCGGTCTGCGAACCGCCGGTTATCGACGAGAAGTTGCGAAAGGCCCACTGCCCGATGAACACCAACCCCAAGGTCACAAAGCCCAAATACAGTCCCCGCACCCGCACCGCGGTGGGGGCCACCAATATCCCCACCATGGCGGCCACGATCCCGGCCGCGGGCAACCAGATCCAGATGGGAAGCCCCATTCCCCAGCGCGGCCCGAAAATCCCCTCCGAGCCGGGGGCGGATCCCAACACGGTAGCCGTGTAGGCCCCGATCCCCACGAAAAAAGAATGACCTACCGAAATCTGGCCGGCCAGGCCGGTGAGGATGTTGATGCCCAAGGCCCCGATGGCGAAGATGGCCGACCGGGACAGGATTTTCTGCCAGTCGGAGTCGGCCAGAAAACCCAGCGGACTCCAAGACCAATCCCCCGCCTCCAGGCTGGTCCCCATCGTCACCAGCAACAATCCCAAGGCGAACAGCGCCAACAGGATCCGTTGCGTCCATGTCGGGAACAGCGACTGCTCCGCCTCGTAGGATACGAACAGGTGCGGGCGGCCCCTCATACCCGGCGGATCTCCTCGGTTCCCAAAAGCCCATAGGGGCGGATGAGCAACACCAGCATCATCACCAGGTAGGGGACGATCCCCGGGAACCCGGTGCCGAACCCGCTCCAGGTGAAGTAGGCCCCGGCGTAGCTTTCGGCCAACCCGATGATGAACCCGCCGATTACCGCCCCGGTCACCGAATCCAATCCGCCCAAAATGATGGCCGGAAAAGCCCGGAAGGCCACGAAGGCGGTGGCGGTGTCCACCCCCACCGAACGGGGAAACACCGAGGCGAACACCCCGGCGATGGCCGCCAACCCGGCCCCGATGGCCCACGCCAAGGCGAAAATCCGCCCCACCGAAATCCCCTGCGCCATGGCCGCCTCCTGGTCAAAGGCGGTGGCCCGCATGGCCACCCCGGTGCGGGAGCGGAAAAACAGTGCCACCAACACCACCAGGACCACCGCCGCCCCGATGGTGACGATCTCGGTGGCGGCGATGTTGGTGGGGCCGATCGTCACCACGCTCGCCCCCCACGGATCCCCCAACGGGTCCGGGTCGGGCAGGATCAGGTCGTTGGTGATGGTGCGGATCACGATGTCCAAGCCGATGGTCACCATGGCGATGGCGAACAGCGGCTCCCCCACCATGGGGCGAATGGCCAGCCGCTCCAACACCAACCCCACCCCGGCCGTGATCAACATGGCCAACGTCAGTCCGGCGATCCAGTCCAGCCAGCCGGGGACCCCCGGCCACCAGCGACTGGGGATTTCCAGCCGCGTGATCAGATAGGCCACCACGTAAGCCCCCAAGGCGGCGATCGCCCCGTGGGCGAAGTTGATCACCTGGGTGGCTTTGAAGATGATCACAAACCCCAGAGCCAAAAGGGCGTAGATGGCCCCCAGGGAAAGGCCGCCCGCCAGCATCCCCCCGGCGGAGGCGGCCGGGTCGTGGTCGGCGGCCGCCCGCCAAATCGCCAAAACCAACAGGACCGTCCCCGCCCCCCACATCAGTCCCCGGCGCGCCGCCGCCCATCCCGCAATCCGGGATATCGCCGAACGGCCGCCGCCGTCGCCCGCAGGCCGCTCCGACATTTCAGTACATCGACTCCACCAACTCGGTGAACATGCTCTCCATCGCCTCCCGCTTCAGCTTCTGGGTGGCGGTCAACTCCCCGTCTTCGTGGTCCAGTTCCTTGGGGATCATGCGGAACTTTTTGATCTGCTCCACCCGGGCGAACTTGCGATTGACGTCGTTCACCACCCCCTGTATCAATTCCAGCACCTCCGGTTTTTCCGACAGGTCGCGGTAGGTGGTGTAGGGGATGTCCCGGCGGGTGGCCCAGTCCCCCACCGTATCGAACTCGATCCCGACCAGGCAGGTGACGTATTTGCGCCGGTCGCCGATCACCATCGCCTCCTTGACGAACGGGGAGGCTTTGAGGGAGTTCTCAATTTCGGAGGGGGAAATGTTTTTGCCGCCGGAGGTGATGATGATGTGCTTGATGCGGTCCACGATTTTTACATGGGTCCCGTCCACCCACTCCCCCACATCCCCCGTTTTCAACCATCCGTCCCCGGTGAAAGTTTCGGCGGTTTTCTCCGGCTTGTTCCAGTAGCCGACGAACACCCCCGGATGCTTGGTCTGTATCTCCCCGGTTTCCTCGTCGATGCGCAGGCCGATGCCCGGGTAGGGCTCGCCCACCGTGCCCAGTTTGACCCGTCCGGCGAAGTTGACGGTGGCGATGGCCGAGTTCTCCGTCATCCCGTACAACTCGAACACCGGAACTCCCAGGCCCATGAAGAACTCCAGCACTTCGGGGGCGATGGGGGCCGCCCCGGACCCGGCCCAGCGGCAACGGCGCAACCCGACCCGCTCTTTGAGGGAGCGGAAGAAAAGCGGGTTGCCGAGCAGGTACGCCAACCGGGAAGCCAGTGTAAAATCGCCGTCGTTGCGCACCCGGTTGCGCCCCACGTAGGTCGCCAGGGCCACGCCCAGTTTGTTCATTATCCGCTTGAACAGGGTGGCGTCGCTCAGTTTGATCTGGACGGTGGCGTGAATCCGCTCCCAGATGCGGGGAACGGCGAAGAACAGGGTGGGTTGTATCTCCCGCAGGTTCTGCTGGACGGTCTCGATGGATTCGGCGAAGTTGAGCGTCACCCCGTTGCCCGCCATCGTCCAGGTTGAAAAAATCCGCTCGGCCACATGGCAGAGGGGCAGGTAGGTGAGGATTTCATCGTCCGGGACCGGCTTCTGGTCGCCGGGCAGGCGGCCGTCCACATTGACCACCTTGTCAATGCAGTAGGAGGCGTTGGCGTTGGTCAGCATGGCCCCCTTGGGGGGGCCGGTGGTGCCCGAGGTGTAAACCAGGGTCATCACATCCCCGGCTTCGGCCTCGCTCATCAGGGCTTCCACCGCCCCCGGGTGGTCGGCCCGGTGGCGACGGCCCATTTCCATGAAATCATCCCAGTAGAGAAGCCGGTCGTCCCGGTAACGGCGCACCCCCCGCGGCTCCACGTAGATGATGGTTTTCACCAGCGGGAACCGTTCCCGGGGCAACTCCAGCACCTTGTCCACCTGTTCCTGGTCTTCGGCCATATGAACCGAGGCCTGCGAGTCGTTGACCAGGTACTCCACTTCGGCGGTGGGGTTGGTGGGATAGAGGCCGGTGCTGATCCCCCGAATGGCCACCGCCGCCAAATCCAGGATCACCCATTCGGGGCGGTCTTCGGAATGGATGGAAACCACCTCCCCCCTCCCCACCCCCAAGGCGAGCAGGCCGTGCGCGGCGATCAGCGCCTCCTGCCACAGGTCGGACCAGGTGATCTCCACCCAAATGCCGAAGTCCTTTTCCCGCATGGCCACCCGTCCCGGGTGTTCCTCGGCCCAGCTCCGCACCCGGGCGGCCACGGTGGGATAGTCGGACCCGGTTTCGGGCGCTTCCGTCTCCGGACGTTCCAATAAGGCTGTCATAAGGATGTCTCCCGTCTCCCGCCTCCCGCCGGTTATCGCCCCGTACAGCCTATACGATTCTCGCCCCGCCGTCTTAAATTTCGGAGCATCGTCGGGCTGACGGGCGGCCCCGGCGTTTCTAGGAACCGGGCGACCATTTTTCCCCGCCCGGCCAGAATTCTTTTTTCCAGATGGGGGCTCTTTCCTTTAGTTGGTCGATGATGTAACGGGCGGCGGCGAAGGCGTCCGCCCGGTGGGAGGCGGATACGGCCACCGCCACCGACGCTTCGGTCACCCGCACCACCCCGGTGCGGTGCTCCACCGCCGTCGCCCGCAACGGCCAGCGGGCCGCCGCCTCGTCTATCACTTCGTTGATCTTGTCCTGCACCGCCCCCTCGTAGGCCTCGTATTCCAAGTGGGTGATTCCGGCCTGACCGGGCGAATGGTCGCGGGCCGTCCCCAGGAACAGGGCGATGGCCCCGCTGGAGGGATGGGTCACCTCGGCGAGCAACACCCCGGGATCGATGGGGGCCGCGGACACCCGCAAGCGGCGTACGGCGGGGGGCGGGGGGGCGGCGGACGACATAGATTTCAGTTCCTTGTAAAATGGGGGCAATGGAACACCAACCTTATCAGCCCGCCGACCCGCCCCCTGCGCCGGACCGCCGCGACGAAGGGGATGAACCCCGCCCGGCCCCCGCGCATTCGCAACCCGAACCCGACCGCCGGACCGAGCCCCCCGCCCCGCTCCGCGCCGAAGACCCGCTAGGGGAATCCCGCCTTCCAACGGACCCGGCATCCCCGCCCGCACCCGACCACCGGACCGAGCCCCCCGCCCCGCCGGACGACCCCGGTGCCGAATACCCGCCGCGCCAACCACCGCCAAACCCGACGTTCCCGTCCGAAAGCGACCACCGGGCCGCGGCGTCCGCCCCGCCGGACGATCCCGATGACTGGCGAGCGGAGACCGGCGCCGGCGACCACACCGGCCTTTCCTCACCGCCGGGACCGCCGTTCGACGCCGGGCTCCGCTTCGACTGGGACCTCATCGAGCAACTGGCCGATGACCCCCGGCCGACCGGCGCGCCGCGCTCCCGGACGCCGTGGCGGGTTATCACCGCAGTGGCTTTGCTGACCGCCCTGCTGACCGCCGCCGCCGGAACGGCCCTCCTGTGGAGAATCG
Source organism: Candidatus Spongiisociaceae bacterium (assembly GCA_965243835.1). Taxonomy (GTDB): domain Bacteria; phylum Actinomycetota; class Acidimicrobiia; order Spongiisociales; family Spongiisociaceae. The sequence continues at coordinate 746,073 of OZ251578.1, read as the reverse complement.
GCGCGTTCGACCGGCCGCCCCCGGCGGAAAGATCCACCGCCAACTACATAATCGCCTCCCCTCCGGCGCCGGCGGCGCAAGACAGCGACGGCGCCGCCTCCGGCGAGTTGCTGGACCTGCCCTTGGACGAGGAGGACCAGTCGGAAACGGACGGCCCCCCGGACCGTTCCCCGTCCACCGCCCCGACGCCGCCCATCGTCGCCGCGGCGCCGGTGAACACGGTGGCGGAGGTGGCCGAGCAGGTCATCCCGTCCATCACGTCCGTCTACAACTACGCCGCCGAAGAGGATGTCGACCCCTCCTCTTCCGGGAGCGGCGTGATTTTCAACACCGACGGTTACCTGCTCACCAACCATCATGTAATTGACGAAGCGGCCGCCCTGCGGGTCATCCTGCACAACGGACGCAGCCTTCCCGCCGAGGTGATCGGCTCCGACCCGCTGATGGACATTGCGGTCCTGCGGGTGGACTGGCCCGACCTGCACCCGGTGGAGTTCGCCGACATCAACACCGCCCGCATCGGCGATCCGACGGTGGCCATCGGCAACCCGCTGGGTCTGGACGGGGGACCGTCCGTGACCGCCGGGGTGATTTCCGCTTTTGACCGCACCCTGCAGGTGGACCCTTTCACGGGCGCGCAACTGTACGGCCTGTTGCAAACCGACACTCCCATCACCCGCGGCTCCAGCGGCGGGGCCCTGCTCAACCGGGACGGCCAACTGCTGGGCATCACCGCCGCCATCGGCGTGAGCGACGTGGGAGCGGAAGGCATCGGGTTTGCGGTTCCCATCAACCTGGTCACCGGCATCATCGACGACTTGCTGGCCGACGGCGAGGTGCGGCACGCCTTTCTGGGAATCGAGGGCAGCCCGGCCTTCGACGAGGACGACAACGGGGTGATGACCCCGATCGGGGTGAAGGTGAACCGTCTGCTGGACGGCTCCGGATTCGGGGCGGCCGGAGGGCAAGCCGAGGATGTGATCACCGCCTTGGACGACCAATCGGTGCGTTCCATGACGTTGCTGGTGGCCCGGTTGCGCGGCTACCGGGCGGAGGGGGAGATAAAGGTCAGCGTGCTTCGCGACGGCGAAACCATGGATTTGTCGGTTACCCTCGGACAGTACCCGCAATCGGACGACTCGTAATTTCGGGTCGGCGCCGACGGCGGGCGGACAACCGATAGGGAGGGGCGGATTGTGGACCGCAACATTCTCGACGAGTTGATGAACCTGCTCAAAGAGCCGGGGCCGGTGAACTGGGCTTTGGCCGAACAGGTGGCGGGGCACATCACCGGCCCCCGGACGCCGGTGGACCCCTGGTTGGCCGACGAATACGTGGAACTGTTCCGCTTGGCCGCCTACCGGGTGGAGGAGGCCACCCCTTTCCGCCTCAGCCCGGTCAACGAGCCCATCCCGCTGGACCCGGCCGGTTGGGCGGCGCTCAACATCCGCTCCTACCGCTATCTGGTGGAGGGGATCGCGGAACGGTTCGCCGACTCCGCCCCCGCGGGAATGGGGGCGATGTTGCAATCCCTGGCCCCGGCCCTGCTGGGCATGCAGATGGGAACCGCGGCCGGTTTGCTGGCGGGGACCACGTTGGGGCAGTTCGACGCGGGCCTGCCCACCGCCTCCCCCGGCCCGATGGGGTTCGTGGTTCCCACCATCGAGGCGTTCGCCGGGGAATACGATCTGGACCGGCGGCAAGTGCGATTGTGGGTCGCCGTGCAGGAAACCCTCCGGGAGGGGATTTTGGGCCGGGAGTGGGTGCGCCCCCATTTTCTGCGGTTGGTCGAGGACATGCAGGAGGACCTGCGGTTGGACCCGGAAACCCTGGGAATCGGACCGGAGGAGATGGGCGACCCGGAGATGTTGCGGGCTGCCCTGACCGGGGGGGCCGAATTGTCGCCGGGCAACATGGCGGTCACCGCCGAGGGCCCGGCTTTGGAGGCGGTGAACGGTTTCATAACGGTTTTGGAGGGCTTCGCTGATTACGCGCTGTCGTCCCTGTCGGGGGAAATGATCCCCGACTTGGAGGCCATCCAGCAGGCGATGCGGGAGAAGGCGGGTCCGGGACGGGACGATTTGACGACGGGACGGATCGCCCGCGGACCCGGAACGGAGACCCGGGCCGGACAATGGGGACCCGGGGCGGAGTTCTGCGCCGAGGTGGAACGGCGCTGGGGAGCGGATGCGGTAATCAAAATATGGGAGGGCCCGGAACGCCTGCCCGCCCCCGGCGAAATCACCGACGCCACCGGCTGGGCGGCCCGCGTCCTCCTCGACGACTCCTTCGCCTCCTAACCCGGAGCGCCCGCGCCAGAGTGGGAAAAAAATTCTTAGGTTGGGAAAATAATATAGACCTACAGCGTATATCTATAATTCGTGACCTTATACTGCAGGGAATGCTAGACACATACGCGTCAAGAATAATTCTAGGTGATAACCTGGAATTCCTGGAAACTGTCCCCGACGGTTTCTTTGACCTTATCTACATTGACCCGCCCTTTAATACCGGTAAGCAACAACAGCATGCTCGCCTTAAAACTAAGTTTGACCCCAAAGGCGACAGGGTAGGTTTTCAAGGCAAAAATTACCTAAGCGAAAAAGGGATACTATATTCATACGAAGATCAATTCGACGACTATATGGGATTTCTTATTCCTCGCTTGCTAGAAGCCAAACGAGTACTACGCAATAATGGTTCCTTTTTTCTTCACATTGACTATAGAGAGGCACACTATGCTAAAGTGGCACTTGATTCTATTTTTGGCCGGGAGTGCTTTATGAATGAAATCATATGGGCTTACGACTATGGTGCTCGTCAAAAAACCCGCTGGCCGACAAAACACGATACCATATTCTGGTATGTATCAGATCCCAATAATTACACCTTTAACTACGATGAAATGGATCGCATACCCTATATGGCTCCTGGGCTTGTTACTAAAGAAAAAGCCGCCAATGGTAAAACACCAACCGACGTTTGGTGGCATACTATAGTACCAACCAATGGTTCAGAACGAAATGGATATCCTACCCAGAAACCGCTCGGTATCTTGAATCGTATAATAAGGGTGCATACCTTTGAAGGTAACCAAGTACTGGATTTTTTTGCTGGTTCTGGTACAACAGGCGAAGCGGCAGCGAAACATAATAGAATATTTACTTTGGTTGACAATAATCCGGAAGCGGTAGAAATAATGGTCAAACGTTTGGCTATTTATTCACCCGAATATACGGGCTTTGAACCTGATTTAACTAAGCCTGTACAGGAGGTAATGATCTAATGACCCAAAAACGAATTACAGACCCTGATGTGGAAAAGATAGCAACAATTAGTAGCAGGTTGCAAGAGTCTACGGAGGCTAGTAACCATATCATTTGGGAGAATAGCAAATTTGAATGGATACGGTGTATTCCCCCAGGGACAAAGGGCAAAGTCGCAAGAGGCCTCATATCCGAATGGGCAATTGGGAAGGGACTGTCAGTTAAAAACGCCAGTAAAGGTGCGCAGAGAATAATAGAAGGGAAACGAGTTGTTATCAAATTGTCAACATTATGGGACGGCAATTTTTATAAGTTCCAACAAATAAAAGATCAAGATTACTCTATCGTTATATGTCTAGGCATCAGCCCTTTTGACGCCTCTGGATGGGCTATACCCAAAAGCGAGGCACTTAAGCATGCAACGCCCCAGCACAAAGGAGCGGAGGGTTCAGACACCTATTGGTTTACCGTTACGCCGGGGTCCGAACCCGGATGGCTGAAGCATTGGGGTGGTAGGCTTGCCAAAATGCACGAAGTTCTGCTAGAACTTTGCTCCAAACCTTCTGACCCCTAGCAAAGGAGAAATTAATGGCCGCAGAGATTGGCAAGCCCGCCCCCGACTTTTCGCTTCCCGACGTCAACCGGGATCCGGTGACGCTGGATTCGCTTCGGGGACGGAAGACGCTGGTGACGTTCGTCCCGTTTCCGTTCACCGGGGTGTGCACGGGGGAGGTGTGCGACCTGCAGAACAATCTGTCCCGGTTGCGGGAGTTGGACGCCGGCGCGGTGGTCATCACCTGCGACACGCCGTTCAGCAACGGCAAATGGGCGGAACTGGAGGGGTTGGAGTTTCCCATCCTGAGCGACTTCTGGCCGCACGGGGCGACGGCCGCCGCCTACGGGTGCTTCAACGAGCAACTGGGCATCGCCGACCGGGCTACCTACGCGCTGGACGCGGACGGGGTGGTGACCGACATTTTCACTACCGACCACATCCTGACCCCCCGCAACCTGGAAGACCAAATAACCGCCCTCGGCTAACCGTCCAACCGGAGATGACCCCCCATCCCCGCCCGGAACACATCCCCCGTTATTCGCCAAAGGAGGCGGCCCGCTTGGTAGGCGTTTCGCCGCGCAGTCTTGGGCAGTGGGCGCGCTACGAACGCGTCAGGTCCACCTCCGTCGGCCGCGGCCGGGCGTATTCCTGGATGAACTTGGCCGAGGCCATCGCCGGGCGTTTGCGACTTCAGGAGTCAGGGCGCCAACCCGATACGGCGCGTACGCGCGATTCCGGGAATGGGCGCCCAATGCGCGCTAAATCTCCGCCGTTGCTCCCCCTTCCCCCCGGTTACCTGGAGATTGGAGCGCAGTACCTATCGGAGGGAGGGTGGGCCCGCCGCGCCTTGGGAGAGGATGTCTATCAGGGCGGGGTCTCCGTACGCCCGGAGGTGATGAGCGGCCAACCGGTGGTGTCGGGCACCCGCATCCCCGCCGTCTTCGTGGGTCGCGCCGCCGCCGCCGGAGAGCGATGTGAACTGGAGCGGGAATACGGGCTTTCTCCTCGTCAAGTGACCGAGACGGCCGTATGGTGGGACTGGGTTCGCAACTACGCACCGTGAACCCCGCCGGTCGCGATCCCGCATTGGGAGAACGCGCCTTATTGGGAAGGGCGACTACCCCCGTCCTGCGTAAACCTGGCGGCGGCAACTTCCATCTGCGACTGTCCCAAGGCTTGCCGCAGTTCGTACCGGCCGATCTCCTCCAAGGTCGCCTCGCGTAGGGCCGCTAGCCGCTCCTCGGCGCCGGGGCGGGCTACGACCTGCTCGTGAAGGCATCTATAACTATGTGTGGACAACATGCTGATCTTCCTAATCTCGGGTAGCCGTTGTTAGTAATGGTGTGAATCTTATCTGCCAGGTGTCACCCAAACCAGCGTTCTCTACATTAAGTACATATTCCCTATCGTTAAACGGGATAAATATGGTGTAATAGGAACGAGCAGACGGACACGGATCTCTCCAAGACTCTGGCCCGCAAAACGGGAAGGTATCCTCCGATATTAAGATCTTACTGCTTGATTTGTTCTCCGCTTCATACAAACTAAAGCGTGACGAGTCGTATTCGCCAGTGTCTGTCACCCTGATTTGTGCCAACCAAGGGGCAGACTTTTCCGCTGGACGAAAATCATAACAACAGCCCCAATCTGACGTTAATGAGCCGTCTGGTAAGCCTATCGAACCAGGAAAGCGCAACCCGGCAGTCAACCCTGTCCCCGCACCGGCGTAGACAAGCGATGTTTGGGCCTCCACTCGTTCTCGGCCACCGCGCATGAATGATGCCATCTCCGCCCGGGTCGCTCCATCGGGAAATGCCCTACCGACCACAGTCGCAATTTGCCGGTGGGTGATACTCTGATCGGGGCGAAATGATCCGTCATCGTACCCGGCAAACCAGCCTCTGTTCGCGGCATAGTCGATATCCCCCTCCAGTGAATGACCATCGGTATCAGTAAAACGTCCCTGGGCCACAACCACCGTAGCAACCGCGAACACCAAGGCTGTTGCACCCACAACAGCGGCCAGCCGGTCCCTCCGCATCAAGGAGGGGTCAGGTGGTGTTGGAGGAGGCCGGGGGGGGCGGGGCGGCATCGCCGGCGGGAGGGGAGGCGATTTCGGCCTTGGCCTCCTCCTTGCGACCCTCCTCGCTTCCCTTGCGGAACTCGCGGGCCGAGCTGCCCAGGGAACGGGCCAGTTCGGGGAGCTTCTTGGCCCCGAACAGCAACACCAGCACTACCAGGATGATGGCGATTTCACCGCCGCCGATTCTTCCCATTGCTACATCTCCTTTGGGTTGGTCCGCATATGCTACCACCGCCGGTACGGGAAATCAACCGCCGCCCCGCCCCCGCCGGATCCCCATCCGGTCACAGGGTGGCGATCCCCTGCGCCTCCAACGCCCGCTGTTTGCGAATCTTGCGGCGCTCCCGTTCCGACAGACCGCCCCAAATGCCGAATTTCTCCCCCCGGGTCACCGCATACTCCAGGCACTCCTCCTGCACCCCGCAGGCGGCGCAAATCTCCTTCGCCCCCCGGGTGGACGCCCCCCGGTCGGGGAAGAAAATATCCACATCCGCCCCGCGACAGTTGGCGAAGTCCTGCCAAGCCGGGGCCTCCAACCCCAAAGCTTCTATTAATGAACGTTGCATTTTGGCGGCCCTCCTAGGAACAGTGCTGTAACTACACTACTGTAATATTGCCGCAACCGCTCCGGGTTGTCAAATCGGAAATCGCTCCGACCGACCGGCTCAAGGCTAAAGTAGGGGGGAAATGACCGACGCCAAGCAAAAAACCCGGCGCCTGCCACCGCTCGTCGGCCTCTACCGCACCGACACCGGCAAAAAATACGCCATGGCCGTCAGCGGGATAATCCTGCTGATATTCGTGTTCGTCCACATGGTGGGAAACCTGCATGTGTTCGAGGGGGCGCACGACGGAACCTACCGGATCGACGAATACGGGGAGGCACTGCGCGACATCGGAACGCCCCTGCTCCCCCGCACCCTGGCCCTGTGGATGATCCGCATTCCGCTGGCGGCGGCTTTCCTGGTGCACATCCACGCCGCCTGGGCCCTGACCCGCAGCAACCGGGCGGCCCGCACCGTTAAATACCAGTCCCCCCGCACGTACTCCGCCGCCAACTACGCCAGCCGCACCATGCGCTGGAGCGGGATCATCGTGTTGCTGTTCCTGCTCTGGCACCTGGCCGATTTCACCATCGGGGTGGAGGCGGTCAACCCCGACTTCCAACGGGGGGCGGTGTACGAGAACCTGGTGGCCAGCCTGTCCCGGTGGCCGGTGTGGGTGTTTTACGTCGCCGCCCAGATCGCCTTGGCCTTCCACATCTGGCACGGGGCGTGGAGCCTGTTCCAAAGCCTGGGGGTCAACAACCCCCGCTTCAACCGGTATCGGCGGACCTTCGCCAACCTGTTCTCGGCGGCGGTGGTGGCCGGTTTCCTGGCCGTGCCGTTGGGAATCGCCTTCGGGGTGGTAAGTTGACCGGGAACGGCGACCACGGGAACGGCGCCGCCGAAACACCGGCGGCCGGGACGCCGGACGCCAAAATTCCGTCCGGGCCCATCGCCGACCGCTGGGAGAACCACAAGCAGTCCATCCGCCTGGTCAACCCGGCCAACAAACGCCGCTTCCGCATCATCGTGGTGGGCACCGGCCTGGCCGGGGCGGCCGCCGCCTCCGCCTTGGGCGAGCTGGGCTACCGGGTGTCTGTGTTCACCTTTCACGACTCCCCCCGCCGGGCCCATTCCATAGCCGCCCAGGGGGGGATAAACGCCGCCAAGAACTACGCCAACGACGGCGACTCCATCCGCCGCTTGTTCCACGACACGGTCAAAGGGGGCGACTACCGCTCCCGGGAAGGCAACGTGTACCGGCTGGCCCAGCTGTCGGTGGACATCATCGACCAGTGCGCCGCCCAGGGAGTGCCTTTCGCCCGGGAATACGGGGGGCTTTTAGCCAACCGATCCTTCGGAGGCGCCCAGGTTTCCCGCACTTTTTACGCCCGCGGGCAGACCGGCCAGCAACTGCTATTGGGGGCCTACCAGTCCCTGATGCGCCAGGTGAGCCTGGGAACGGCGGAGTTGTTCGACCACTGCGAGATGCTGGAGCTGGTCGTAAAAGAAGGCCGGGCGGCGGGAATCATCACCCGTCATCTGCTCACCGGGGAAATCCGCGCCCACTCCGCCCATGCGGTGGTTCTGGCCACCGGCGGATACGGCAACGTCTTCTACCTGTCCACCAACGCCATGAAAAGCAACGTGACCGCCGCTTGGAGGGCCCACCGCCGCGGGGCCCTGTTCGCCAACCCCGCCTACACCCAGATTCACCCCACCTGCATCCCCGCCTCCGATGAGTTCCAGTCCAAACTGACCTTGATGTCGGAGTCGTTGCGCAACGACGGACGCATCTGGGCCCCGCAAAAAGCGGGCGACGACCGGGCCCCGGGCGACATCCCCCCCGCCGAACGGGACTATTACCTGGAGCGGCGCTATCCGGCTTTCGGCAACCTGGTGCCCCGGGATGTGGCGTCGCGGGCCGCCAAACGGATCGTGGATCAGATGAAAGGGGTGGGGCCGTTGCGCAACGGGGTGTACCTGGACTTCGCCGACGCCATCCGGCGCCTGGGCCGGGAGGCCATCCGGGAGCGGTACGGGAACCTGTTGGAAATGTACGAGCGGATAACCGGGGAAGACCCCTACTCCGTCCCCATGCGCATCTACCCGGCGGTGCATTACACGATGGGCGGGCTGTGGGTGGACTACAACCTGATGACCTCCGTTCCCGGCCTGTACTGCCTGGGGGAGGCCAACTTCTCCGACCACGGGGCCAACCGGCTGGGGGCTTCCGCCCTCATGCAGGGGCTGGCCGACGGCTACTTCGTCATCCCCTACACCATCGGCGACTACCTGGCCGGTTTCCTGGGCGAAGACCCGCCCCCCGCCGACGACCCGGCCTTTGGGCAGGCCAAGCAAAAAGTGGAAGACGAAATGCGACGGTTGCTGGGGATCGGGGGCTCCCGCACCGTGGACTGGTTCCACCGCGAGTTGGGGAAAATACTATGGGACAACTGCGGCATGGAGCGCAACGCGGCCGGGCTGGAAAAAGCCATCTCCGAAATTGGGGCGTTGCGGGCCGAGTTCGAAACCGACCTGCGGGTGCTGGGCGAAGCGGAAACCCTCAACCAGTCGTTGGAGAAAGCGGGGCGGGTGGAGGACTTCTTCGGGTTGGCCGAGTTGATGTGCCGCGACGCCCTGCACCGGGAGGAGTCATGCGGCGGGCACTTCCGGACGGAGCATCAAACCGAAGACGGCGAAGCCCTGCGGGACGATGACAACTTCTCCTACGTGGGGGCTTGGGAATGGGCGGACGAGGGCCCGCCCGCCTTGCGCAAGGAACCGTTGCGGTTCGAATACGCTACGCCCAGCCGACGCAGTTACAAGTAGGGGCGGGAGCGACGATGGAACTCACCTTGCGAATCTGGAGGCAGGCGGGACCGGAGGCGGAGGGCCGGTTCGAGACCTACCCGGCCCCCGACGTCAGCCCCGACATGTCGTTTCTGGAAATGCTGGACGTAGTGAACGAACGGCTGCAGGCGGCCGGGAGGGAACCGGTGGCCTTCGACCACGACTGCCGGGAGGGCATCTGCGGTTCGTGCGGCCTGATGATCGACGGGCAGGCGCACGGCCCGCAGGCCGGGACCGCCACCTGCCAACTGCATATGCGCCAATTCCGGGACGGGGACGTCATCGCGGTGGAGCCGTGGCGGGCCACCGCCCTGCCGGTAATCCGGGACCTGGTGGTGGACCGCACCGCCCTGGACCGGATCATCGAAGCGGGCGGATACATTTCGGCGGCGGCCGGTTCCGCTCCGGAAGCCAACACCGTCCCGGTCCCCAAAGCCGCTTCGGACGCGGCTATGGACGCGGCGGCCTGCATCGGGTGCGCGGCCTGCGTGGCCGCCTGCCCCAACGGGGCCGCCCAACTGTTCACCGCCGCCAAAGTAGCCCACCTGAACCTGCTCCCCCAGGGGCAACCGCAACGATGGGAGCGGGTGGAGGGGATGGTGGAAAAAATGGAGGAGTTTTTCGGCTCCTGCACCAATCACGGGGAATGCGAGGCGGCCTGCCCGAAGGAAATCTCCCTGGACAACATCGCCTTGATGAACCGGGATTACCTGTCGGCCAAACTCCGCAACCGCAAACTGACAGGCCAACGGTAGGCGTCCCGGTAGTAGCCTGCGGTTATGGCCACCAGATTTCTCAGCGAAGAATGGGCGTTGAACGCCACCGCCGCCTTTGCGGACCACCCCGGTCTGGAGGAGGCCTTGGCGGGGGCGGACCTGCTCATCCAGTTTTCGGTCACCGAAGCGGCGGAGGGGACGGTGGACTATTACATCCTGGCGGAGGGGGGACGGGCGGAACTGTCGCTGGGCAAGCGGCCGGACGCCGACGTGACCCTGGTCAGCGACTACGACACCGCGGTGGCCGTCTCCAAAGGGGAGTTGAACATCCAAAACGCCTATTTCTCGGGCAAAATCGACGTAGCGGGCAACCTGGCCAAACTGATCAAGGACCGCAACGCGGTGCTGAGCCTGGCCGAAGCCGTAACTTCCCTGAAAGTGGAGTACTAGGTCTTTCCGCCCGGACCGGCAACGGGCGGGGGCCGCCTTGGGACCTTGGGTATCAGACCTGCGACACCCGCAAGTCGTGGGAACCGTCCTCCCGGGCGTACTCGTAGTAGAAGAAGACGCTCCCGTCCACCGGAACCCCGAACACGTAGCGCACGCACCCGTAGGGGCTTTCAATCCAGGGGCCGCCGGTTTCCAGGCGGCGCATTTCGTCCGGGGAGGGGCCGGCCATCAGGCCGCACGGCTCCTCGTAGTTGTCGAACATCGTGCGCCCGCCGGAAAACGTCCCCACCCAGCCCCCCCGGTACGGGAACAGGCCGTCCAGGCGGCCGCGGTGTCCGTGCCAAGAGCCGTCCCCCGCCGCCTCGTACACGTATTCCAGGGTTTCAAAATATACGCCGTCGGCGGAGACGGCCCGCACGGTGGCGTCCTCGGCCCCGATGGCAATGCGGCCGTCGGCGATGGTGAGACCGGTGCGGGCGGGGACCGCCGCGTACAGGTGGTAGCCGCCGTCCGGCTGACGGATGATCCACGGGTCTTTGATGAACCGCAAACCGAAATGGCCGGGCTGGATCACCGTGCGGCGGGACTGGGCGATGAAGCGGGACGGGTCGGGGGCGGACATCATATCGATGCGCCAAGTGGAGGTTCCGGCCATCTCGTAGGAAACGTACAGGCGCCATTCTCGGGCGTCGTGCCGCACCGCATGCCCGACTTCGATGGAACCGGCGGCCAAGCGCCGGCGGTCCGCGCCCCACACGTCGGTGAAGCAGACGCCGTCCTCCCCCACCGCCACCCGGCACCGCCCGCCCCTCCCCGCCTCCAAGGGGCTGCGTTCCCGGTAGAAGAGCACGAACCGGCCGGAAACGGGGTCGTACGTGACTTTGTGCCCGCCCGTCCAGTAGCCGTAACCGACCCCGGGGGGCCTGCGGATGACGCGCCCCTCCGTCGGGTCGAACCGCAAACGTTCGGCCAGATCATTCCATCGGGTGTTTTCGTCCACGGGTAACAGGGTAACCAATCCCCGGATGTCCAGTGCATGGCGGCCCCCGCCCCGCTACCCTCATCGGCAAAGACCCCGTGGAGGTATAACCCGTGCCAGTAGCCGTCGGCGCAGACCATGCCGGTTTTGCGCTCAAAGAATTCCTGGTGGATCATCTGTCCGGGCTGGGCTACCGGGTGACCGACCTGGGAACCCACTCCGAGGAACCGGTCGACTACCCGGACCTGGCGGCGGCGGTAGGCGAGGCGGTGCGGGCCGGGGAGGCGGAGCGGGGCATCGCGGTGTGCGGATCGGGCGCGGGGGCGGCCATCGCCGCCAACAAACTGCGGGGAATCCGGGCGGCGGTGGCCCACGACCACTACACCGCCCACCAGATGGTGGAACACGACAACGTAAACGTGCTCTGCCTGGGAGCCAGGGTGGTAGGCCGAAGCCTGGCGGCTGAAGTAGCGGAAACTTTCCTGACCGCAACCTTCACCGGCGAGGAACGCCACCGGCGCCGCCTACAAAAAATCCAAGCCCTGGAAACCCCGCCCTCGGAGACCAGGCAATGAACCCCTACCCTTCCCACGGCCCTTGGTGCGGAGGTAGAGCGTTTCCCAGCCAATGCAAAATGTGCCGGAGAAAGGTTTTTTATTACTCTTGCGCTCACGGGGTAAAAGTGTTCTTTGACGACCTTGGCAAACCATGGCCAGCGCATAACTGCACTACGCAAGGCCAAACTAGGTACTCCCAACCGACATCGTGGTCCGCCAAAGAATTTATGCGAAGGACTTCGCGCCGATAGAAAACAGAACCGGCAATGAACCCCTACCACGACTACGGTACTTGCGTTTCCAAATCCTTCCCCACCCAATGCAAGATATGCGGGAAGGAGGTGTTTTATTATTCTTGCGCCTGTGGATCGAAGGTGTTCTTTGATGAACTAGGCCCGCCTTGGCCCAAACATAACTGCAGTCCCCAAACAAAAATCGGTAGCGTCCGACCGTTGCGATGGCCCCCCGCCGTGCAGGCCAGAATGTCCCCGGAGTTGGCTGAGGCATTGGAATGGTATGGGCAAAACTGGCAGGATCTTGGCATGACGTTAGACGAGGCGACCTTCAGTATGTCCCTTATTTCTGAGGGCGTAGCGTCACGCGCCCAGTGTAAAGAAGCTTTACTACGCGCTACCAAAAAGAACTAGCAAAGAAGACACCGCTAACCGCGAGCAAGCACTTCGGCTACCAAGTCTTTCCATTCGTCGGGGTCTTCAACCCAAGGTTCTCGCAATTCCATAGCGTATCCCGCCGTCCCTTGGTAATCAAATTGCTCCTCCCACAAATCCGCCAACTTGTCAACTATGTCCTTGAACGCCAAGACGGCTTGGAAGACCAGCTTCGGGTCCCCTATGGTTTCGGCCACTTCGTCATACTTCGCCAAGGCCTTGCGAAGGGGCACGAAGTCGTAGATTTCGCACCCGGCCCGGTCGGCCTGTGATTCCCGGAGCAGGTCAAAATCCTCCGCCGCCCGGCGAACGCCGTCCAAGTCGAAACGCTCGGCCGCGTAGCGGGCGGCCGTAAAATCGAAGGCCTTGACATTTTCCAGTACCTTCGCGGCGCGCTCGGACCCTTCCTCCCGGCCCAGTTCCCGCAGGAGGGCATGCACCTCCTCCACCCGTTGCTCGCGGCTTTTCATAACGGCAAGCATACCGCCTTCCTGATTCGGGCTTGAGTGACCGGAACCGGGGCTTCGGCAGATTACAGAGAGGGGTAGATTAACGGATGTTCGGGGAGGAGGAGCATTTGCAGATAACCAAAACCGTTCGGATCGCCGGAGAGTCGGAGCGTTCCATCGAGGCGGCCATCGGGTCGGTCTTGGAGCGGGCCGACGCCTCGTTGCGGGACGTGCAGGCCTATGAGGTGGTGCGGGTGGGCGGCCGCCGCGACGAAAACGGGGTGTGGGTGCACGAAGTGACCTGCGATGTGACTTTCGGCGTTAAAGAACCCGCCGCCTACGGGTGAGCGCCGCCCCCGTCCCTCTCGGGGAGGGCATCCACCGGGTGACCCTGGAATTACCCATCCCCAGCCCGCCCGCCGTCAACTGCTACATAATCGAAGGCGCCGCCGGGCTGACCGTAATCGACTGCGGGGTGGAGCAACGGGAAAGACTGGACGAGTTGCAAAAGGCCATCACCGACATTGCGGGCGGGTCGGCGCAAGTGGACAACCTGGTGTGCACCCACATGCATTTCGACCATATGGGCGGAGCCGCCTCCTTCGTGCGGGAAAATCAATCCGGGTTCATTATGCACCGCACCGCAGGCGGCCTGTTGGACCACTACAACGACTGGTCGCTCATCCTGGAACGGGTGCTGCATTGGGCGCGCCGTAGCGGGGCCCCCGCCGAAGACTTGGAGGCGATGGCGGAGTGGCCCCGGCCCGACTACGCGGGATGGGCCATCGCCCCCACCCGCCCCATGGAAGACGGGGACCGGGTCGCCCTCGGCCCGGACCGCCACTTGGAGGTCATTCACACCCCCGGCCATCACCTCACCCACATCTGCCTGCGGGACAGCCGCACCGGCCGCCTGTTCAGCGGCGACCACATCCTGCCCCGCATCACCCCCTTCATAGCCCACCAAGACGACCGGGACGCGCTGGCCGAATACCTGGATTCCCTGGAACGAATCGAAAACCTGGACCCCGGAACAACCCTGCCCGCCCACGGAGCCACCGTAGAGCAAGGCCGGGCCCGTGCCCGCCAAATCACCCTCCACCACCAACGACGCCTAGGAGCGATGACCCAAGTAACCAGAACCCGCCCCGCCACCGCCTGGGAAGTAATGACCGAAACCTTCCGCCCCGACCTAACCGTACAACAACGATTCCTAGCCTTCCAAGAAACCCTGGCCCACCTGGAACACCTAGTAGCCCAAGGCAAACTACGCCGCACCGCGCAAAACAACCTCCTCCGCTACAGCCCAACGTAACACCCACCCCGCCAGTCCCGGCCCTCCGCGTCCGCTACCGGATAGCCAACCGGTTGGGACAAAGGCGGGCGGGCGGTATCCCCATTCGGGACCGCCGGGCAGGGTTTGCTTGGCGGGACGGCCGTGCTATAATCGGCGGCGGGAAACGACCGAAAGGGAACCCAATGGCCAATAATCCGTCATCGTTGGATACCCGCCCGGAACGGGAAACCCGCCGCCGGGAACGGGAAATCTACGTCCGAATGGACCCGGATATTATCCGGGCGGCCGACGCCGCCGAACGGATTATCGCCCATTGGCAATCTACTATCCGCAACTCTACCCGGACTAACTAGGTTATTTACCGATAATAATGGCTGATAATGTCCCTTCGGATGTTCGGAATTTTCATCATTATATTCGGTTATTTGCCGAAACTATTTTATATCAAGCGGAAAGTATCATTCTACCGAAATCGGTGAATCTATTAGGGGGATTAGCCAACGAGTTTGCACGTCTAACGGGCGGGATTATGTTAGGCGTAGAAACGCCGGGCGATTTTGTACGGCTAGCGGACAAGGCTAAACTCGGCGGAGATAACCGAGGTGATATTTTAGATGCCTTGCAAAGTTTAGAAGATTACGCCGAACTGCTATACGGGTATCCCGATACGACGGATACTACCGACCTAATAGTAGGGGCTATCAACCTACTGGAACGAATGCCTGCGATTATAGAACCGGACGACCTGACCGATTGACCGACAAAACGGATAGCGGAAGTTGCATTGGGCGCGCCGTAAGCGTGGCCCCGCCTAAGACTTGGAGGCGTGACTAAGTGTCCCAGGTCCGACTACGCGGATGGGCCATCGCCCCCACCCGCCCGGTGGAGGACGGGGACCGGATCGACCTCGGCCCGGACCGCTACTTGGAGGTCATTCACACCCTCGGCCATCACCTAACCCACATCTGCCTGCGGGACAGACACACCGGCCGCCTATTCAGCGGCGACCACATCCTGCCCCGCGTCACCCCCTTCATAGCCCACCAAGACGACCGGGACGCGCTGGCCGAATACCTGGATTCCCTGGAGAGAATCGAACTCCTGGACCCCGGAATAACGTTGCCCGCCCACGGAGCCACCGTAGAACAGGGTCGGGGCCGGGGGGGCCCGCCAAATCACCCTCCACCACCAACGACGCCTGGGAGCGATGACCCAAATAACCAGGACCCGCCCCGCCACCGCCTGGGAAGTAATGACCGAAACCTTCCGCCCCGACCTAACCGTACAACAACGTTTCCTAGCCTTCCAAGAAACCCTGGCCCACCTGGAGCACCTGGTAGCCCAAGGCAAACTACGCCGCACCGCGCAAAACGGCCTCCTCCGCTACAGCCCAACGTAACCCCCGCCCCCGCAGACCCCGCATAACTCTAAGAGTCGGAAAACCATCAACCACCAAACTGTAACCAACCTACTGGCCGGGCACAACTAGCCGTTTCATAAATTCATTACCGGGAGAGTCAACGGTGGCGGCGTAGGCATCAGCGGCGTTGGAGGCGGCGGCAACGGCATCTTCGGCGGCATCGACAGCAAAGGAGGCGGCATCAGCGGCGAAGTCGGCGGCGGCGATAGCGGCTTCTTTGGCATCTTCGGTGGCGTCGGCGCTTCCAACGGCTAAGGCGACGACGTAGGTATCGCCTGCTAAGGCGGCGTTGGCGGCGGCGGCTTCGGCGTCTTCAGCGGCGATAGCGGCAACGGAGGCTGCGGCGACGGCAGAGGCATAAGCGGCATGGGTGTAGGTGGCGGCGATTGCGGAGTCGGGGTCGGCGTAAGTAGCGGCATCTGCAAAGTGGTCGGCAACGGCGGAGGCGGCGGAAGCGGCACCAGCGGCGTAGCCAGCGGAGCGGGCGTTGTAGGCACCGATGGCAACATAGTCAGCGGCGCGGATAGCGGCGCGGATAGCGGAAGTAGCACCAGCAGCGTAGGCGGCCGCGACGGCGGCGACGACGATGGCGGCACCAACGTTGCCTAGTTCGTCGTCGGCGGCGGCTTCGTAGGCGGCGGCCCCAGCGTCGTAAGCAACGGCGGCAACGGCTTCGTAGTCGGCAATAGCGGCACGGCCAGCGGCGGCTTCGGCGGCCCAAGCGGCGGCACGGTCAGCGGCATCTTTGTTGTGAGGGCGGACCACGCCAAGTTCGGTGAGGGCGACGACGATGGAGTCGGCGGCTTCGGCGGCGGCGGTATGGTAGTCGGCGGTGGGGTCGTATGCTGTCGTAATCGGAGCAGTCGTCGTCATAATCGGAGCAGTCGTTGTCGTAACCGAGACAGTCGTCGTAGTCAGAACGGTCGTAGTCGTAAAAGGAGCGGTCGTAACCGGAACAGTCGTCGTAGTAGTCAGAGCAGTCGTCGTAGTAGTCGGAACGGTCGTCGTCGGAGGGTCGACGGTCGTGGTGTTGTTACAGGCAACGGTTCCGATTAGTGTCACCAGGATAGGGGCTATGACTAGTCGTTGGATTAGTTTCATTCCGTACCTTCCCATTCGGGGATGGTCGGTTATCTTAGCGAACGGGCGGGCGAACCGGATTCTACGGGCGGCTGGAGCGAGCGATAAAGAACGACCGGTGGGAGGGTGGGATAAGGGGCTTTGTGGTCTAGGATCGCCGACTGGAAATCCGGTGTGGTCGTCCGGTCGCAAGGGGGATTCCGTCGTTCGTGCCTGCCGGGGCTGGTACTGAAAGATTATGCGAGCGCGGGCGTAGTTGGTTTGGTGGGTGCGCCAGGGCTGTGGGGTTGTTGGCGGGGGGGTGGTTGGGTGCTATGATAGGTTGCTGTAACGTCATCGTCCGTAAGGAGGGACATGTCAACGCTGGTTACTTTGCTTATCGGGGCGGGGGTGATTGCTCTCATCATTGGGTTGATCGTCACTTTTGTGCGCTGGTGGCAGAAGCGGTCGTAGGTAGCGGCAACCGCTTGGGCTTTTCGCCCGTCGGGGCGTCGGAAGCCGGTTTAGGGTAGGGGGCGGAAACCCCGGTTGCGGGCTTCGGGCAGGGTGTCCGGCCCAAAAGTCTGGAGCAACTTGCGGGCCGCCAAGTCATCGGCGGCCATCCTCTCCTCTAGGGCGGCGAACTGTTCCGGGCGGTCGCAGTCGTACACCCGCATCGTGTCGCGGGTCCCTATGAACCGGGAGCCTTCGAAACGGCGCAATCTCCCCATCCCGGCCTCCTAAACGGTCTGCGCCGCTCCGGTTGCGGAAACGGCGCTTACCGCATCCCAGTCGTCATCCGGGGAAGTCCGGCAACGGCTCCGATGTCCGCAGGTTGCGCACCGGTGTAGCAGGACGGTGCGGCCGCCTCCGGTTTCCACTCCCACCGGTTCCATCATTCCCCCGCACCGGGCGGCCCGATCGCCGGGGAAAACATCCACATGCCGGGACCAGAGGCAACGACGGCAGTGGTTGGTGTATCCGTTCCCCCGGTTGTATGTCCGGCACCGGGCGCAGGTGAAGTCCTCCACCCGGCGTTGAAACCGCCGTAACCGTTTACCTCCCTCCGCCTGCGCCGTCCGCATGTCCGCCCTCTCAGATGCGGGACGGTTCCCGATAGACCCCGAACACTGACCGCAGGGAGTCGGTTATCTCTCCCAGGGTGGCCCGCGCCCGGGCCGCCTCCACCATCAGCGGCATCAGGTTGGTTTCCCCGGCGGCGGCTTTTTCCAAGTCTTGGAGAACGGCGGTTACCGCCTCCTGATCCCGGTTGGCCCGCACCGCGGCCAGCCGCTCCCGTTGCGCCTCCCCCACCTCCGGGCCGATGCGCAACAGTTCCAAATCGGAGTCTTCGTCTTTCTGGTAACAGTTCACCCCCACTATTTTCCGCTCCCCGGAGTTCACCGCCCGTTCAAAACGGTAGGCGGAGTCGGCGATCGCCGACTGGAAGAACCCTTCTTCTATCCCCCGCAGGGTCCCGGCCAACATGGAGCCTTCTCCCCGGGTCGCCGTCCGCTCCATAAGATCCTCCGCCCCGGCTTCCATGCGGTCGGTCATTTCCTCCACCAGCCACGACCCGCCCAAGGGATCGATGGTGTCCGCCGCCCCGGTTTCGGCCGCCAGCACCTGCTGGGTGCGCAGGGCGATTTCCGCCGCATGCTCGGTGGGCAGGGCGTACACCTCGTCCAGGGCGTTGGTGTGCAGGCTCTGCGCACCGCCCAGCACCGCCGCCAAGGCTTCCACGGCGGTGCGCACGATGTTGTTCTCCGGCTGTTGGGCGGTCAGCGACACCCCGGCCGTCTGGGCGTGAAAACGCAGTTTCAGGGAGCGTTCGGAACGGGCCCCGTAACGTTGCGACAGCCACCGCGCCCACAGGCGGCGGGCGGCCCGGAACTTGGCGATCTCCTCGAAGAAATCGATGTGGGCGTCGAAGAAAAAAGACAGCCGGGGCGCAAAATCGTCCACCGGCAAACCGCGGCGCATCCCCGCTTCCACGTAGGCGAACCCGTCCCCCAGGGTGAACGCCAACTCTTGGACGGCGGTGGCCCCCGCCTCCCGGATGTGATACCCGGACACGGAAATGGTGTTCCACAGGGGGGTTTCCGCCAAGCAGAACTCCATCTGGTCCACCAAGAGCCGCAGATGCGGTTCCGGCGGGAAAACCCATTCTTTCTGGGCGATGTACTCCTTGAGGATGTCGGCTTGCAAAGTGCCCCGCAACCGCTCCCGGGAGGCTCCCTGCTCCTCGGCCGCCGCTAAAAAGAAGGCGAACAGGACCTGGGCGGGACCGCTGATGGTCATGGACACCGAGGTCGACTCCAGATCGATCCCCGCGAACAGTTGCGCCATGTCCTCCACGGTGTCCACCGCCGTCCCGCAGTGCCCCACCTCCCCCATCGCCTGCGGATGGTCGCTGTCGTAGCCCATCAGGGTGGGCATGTCGAAGGCGACGCTCAAACCGTCCTGTCCCTGCTCCAGCAAACTCCGCAACCGGCGGTTGGTGGCGGCGGCGTCGGCGAAGCCCGCAAACTGGCGCATGGTCCACAACCGGCCCCGATAACCGGAGGGGTGGATGCCGCGCGTGTAGGGAAACTGGCCCGGGTAGCCGATGGCGGGCGGAACCTCCCCGCCGGAGGGCAAACCCAAAGCGGGGACCGGCTCAAAGGACAGGGTGGAGAAAGCGGAGGTCCGTTTGTCGGCCTCCTCGTAGGCGGCCCGCCACCGGCTCCCGTCCATCGCTACCAGGCCGCTCCGGCGGAGTCCGCTCCCCATCCGGCGGCGGGATCGGGGCCGTAATCGACCGCGGCGGGACCGGGAGGGGGAGGCGGGGCGGGGCGGGGGCCGACGTCCACCATCGTCCCGCACATCGGACAGGGGGCTTGGCTGACGTCGCCCACTATGAAACTGAACCCGCACTCGTCGTCGCGGCAACGCACCCGGGCGGAGGGACGCTCCGGAGGCGGCGGAGGGGGCTCGGGGCCCAGGGGAGGGCCCCCCGCCGGACCCATGCCGCCCGGGGGGGCGGCCGCTCCCCGCACCTCGTTGGTGGTGCCGCAGGCCGGGCAGGCGTACCGCCCCGGCCCCATCACTTCAAAGCCGCTTCCGCAACGTCCGCAACGAGCTCTCATACCGTTTCCGCCTCCGTTCTCTCCACCGCGTCTCCCACCGCCCCGATCGAAACCAGGTATTGCGCTTCGGCGGCCAACACCGCCGCAATATCCTCCGGCGCGTAGTCGAAGCCTTTTTTGAGGAGGGACTCCCGGATGTAGGAGATGGCTCCCTCGGCGCCGCCCGCCACCACCCGCAACCCCCGCCGGCGGGCGGCCGGGACCGCCAACCCCTGCAGATAGTGGACCGACCATTCCAGGATGCGCCCCACCCCCGCCTTGCCCAACCGTTCCCGCGCCGACGGGTCCATGGTCCGCAAGGCGAAGGCCACCGCCTCCCGGATTACGTACAGGGGTTCGGAAACGGAGCGCCGGCGGCGCGCCTCCCGCAAGGCGATAAACGCCGCGGCCGCCGCTACCGCGGCCGCCAACAGGGCTCCGATCACCAAAGCGGACATACCCGTAGCCTACTCCTCCCTGCTCCAATCTCCGCCGGGGCCTGCAACGACCGCCGTCCCGGCCGGCTAAATGCCGATCCGGTCGGCCAGGCGGGCCCGGTGGTAAGCGGGCTCCCCGAACATTATCTCCGAACTTTTGGCACGCTTGAAAAACAGGTGGGCATCGTGCTCCCAAGTGAACCCGATCCCGCCGTGAATCTGGATATTTTCGGCCGCGCACCGGAAGTAGGCTTCGGAGCAGTAGGACTTGGCCAACGGAGCCGCCACCGACAGGTCCTCCTCGTCCCCGGCCGCGGCCCGGGCCGCATAGTAGGCGGCTGATTTTGCCGACTCCACCGCCACCAGCATGTCGGCGCATTTGTGTTTGATGGCCTGAAAGGAGCCGATGGGCCGCCCGAACTGGCGCCGGGTGCGGGCGTATTCCACCGCCATGTCCAAACAGGCCTGGGCCCCTCCCACCTGCTCGCAGGCCAAGGCCGCCGCCGCCGCATCCAGCGTCCGCTCCACCGCCGCCCAGCCGCCCCCTTCCGGGCCCACCCGCGCCTCATCGGATACTTCCGCCCCCTCCAGACGCACCTCGGCCAGGGAACGGGTCTGATCCATGGACAAGGTTTTACTGGCACTCACCCCCGGCGCGTCGGCGGGGACTATGAACACGGTGATTCCGTCCGCCGGGCGTTCGGCGGAGGCGGTGCGGCACACCACCAACAGATGATGGGCGATGTGGCCGTCCACCACATAGGACTTGGTTCCGTCCAAAATCCAGCCCTCCCCCTCCCGGCGGGCGGTCATCTGCACGCCGGAGGGATCCCATCCGCCGCCCGGCTCGGTGAGGGCCAAGGCCCACAGGCTTTCCCCGGCCGCGATGCCCGGCAGATGGGCGGCTTTCTGCTCCTCCGATCCGGCTTCGGCCAGCAGGCCGGCCGCCAGGATGACGGTGGACAGGTAGGGAGCGGTGAACAGACACCTCCCCATTTCCTCCATCAGCACCGCCGTCTCTACCGGAGTGGCCCCCACCCCCCCGTATTCTTCGGGGACGGCCATGGCCTGCCATCCCATCTCGGCGATGGCCGCCCACGTCTCCGGGTCGTATCCGGCTTCGGTTTCCATCAGGAGGCGCGCCGTCTCCAACCCGGCCCGCTCCTCCAAGAAGCGCCGGGCGGTGTCGCGCAACAGTTGTTGTTCATCGGTCAAGGTCAGCCTCAGACGGACTCCTCCGTAGCTCCGGGCTTGATGATAACCGAAAGGCGCGACGGGGGGACCGCCCGCCGCGCCCGTTCCGGTTGGCGGTCGGGGTTCAGAAACCCAGCCAGGAGGTTTCCTCCAGGGTGTCCAAGTCGTATCCGGCCAAGCCGAAGTCGGACAAGGTGAACAGGGCGTCGCCCACCACCAGCGAGCGGCGCAACGGGGTCCAGGAGCCCCACGGCTCTACGACTCCCGACCCGGCGATGTCCGATTTCCCGACGCCGGTGCGTCGGAAGGAGCCGTGGCCGCGCAACAGCTCCAAGCGCCGCACCCGCTCCGGGGAAACTTCCAGCGCCACCGCTCCCGTGAACGAGTCCCGAAGATGCCCATCGTCCTCCCACACCCAGTACTGCAGGGGCAACACCACCAGATTCCGGGGGGCCCAGTAGAGGAAAGCCCGATGGTCGTACTCCGCCTCCGAGAAGGCGTCCCGCATGGTGATCTGGGCGGTGCGGCGCGGGTCGTCCAGGTCGGACACATCGAACACCGACACTTGCAACCCGGAAACCACCCCCTGTTCATCGGCGTCCTGCCCCACCCCCAGCAACAGTCCGTCCCCCATGGGGTGCAGATAGGCGGAGTAGCCGAGGATTTTCAGCTCCCCCGCGGTGCGGGGATGGACCGGGTCGGACAGGTCGATGGTGTACAGCGGGTCGGTCTGCCGGAAAGTAACCACGTATCCGATCTCGCCCAGGAAGCGCACCGCGAAGATTTGCTCCCCCCGGCCCAGTCCGCCCACCGACCCGACCAGATTCAGCCGGTCGCCCTCGTGCGCCAGCACATCCACCCGGCTCTCGGACTTCCCCTCGCCCAACCAGGCGGGCTGATTGGTGGAAGCCACCCGCAGATAACCTTCATGTTCGGACAGGGAAAACTGGTTGAGCAGAAACCCGTCCACCTTGCCGCTGGCTACGTACTCCGCCCGGCCGGAGCCGCTGATGTCGAACTTGTGGATGTCGGTGACGTAATCGTCCAACCGGGAGCGGCGGGCGTCCTCCGGGATGCCCCACCAGTCCACCCACTGCTGGGTGGTCACGTACAGGCTGTGCGCGGAAGCGTAAATATTTTCCGCCCCTGACATGACGGTGGTCACCGCCCCCGGATCCAGGGAGGAGGCGATGTCCAAGGTCAGCACGCTCACCAGAGTCCGTCCGGAGAAACTCTGCGGCACGTAGGAGGCGGAGCAGTCCGCGAACAGTCCCTCCGCCACCGACCCGCCCCGCTCCCAACGATAGGAGGGCATCCAGTCGGCCAGGGTCGTTTCCCGGACCGCCTGCCGGTTGATTTCCTCCGCCCGGCGCAACGACTCCTCGGAGTCGGAGGCCGGATACACGAACCCGGGCAGGGGCGGCGGATAGTAGGAGAACACCACCGCGGCCCGCTCCCCCACCAGCCGGGCTGAAACGTAGGACCCGCTCACCTGCAGGGTTTCGACAATGGCCATCCGGCCCGGGTCGGAGATGTCGATCAGGGCGACCATCCCGTCGTATTCGGAACCGACCCCGGACAGCAACATCAACACGACGTCGCCGCTCATAAACATTTCCCGCACCCACCCTTCCGGCAACCACAACGACGACCGCAACTCCGGCTTCTCCCCGGTTACGTCCACGTACCACAGCCGTCCGCCGCCCGTGGCCAGGATGCGCCGCCCATCGGTTTTTACGATGTCCGGCTCGTCCACCCCCGCTTCCTGGATGTTGGTGGCGGAATAATCCACCCCCTCCTCGGGAGCGCCGGGCGCGGGCGGGGGGGCGGCGGCGGGAACGGGAGCGCCGGCGGCTCCTCCGGCATCCGCGGCGGAAGATTCGGCCATATCTTCCATAATGACGAGGCCGCCCCTCCCGAAGCCGCCGTCCTGGAAACCGTAGGGTCCGACCTCCTCCAAGGCTTCCGCCTGGATGCGCTCCAACAAGGCCGGGCAGGAGTCCATTTCCACCAGGGAGGAGGCGAACAGGCCCACCGGCTGGTCCGTGCCCGCCGGCTGATCCGTCGGATTCGGCTGATCCGGCTCCGTCCCGGTCCCGGCCGTATCGGGCGGAACGGCGGAGGGGGCGGAGGTGGTAGCGGTCGGGTCGGTGGGAACGGTCAGCAACGGCTCCTCGCCCGCGCAGGCGGCTAAGACGACGGCCGAGACCGCGGCCAGGATGGCGAACCTTTTCATTGAGTCTCCTTTTGTAGCGAGGTTACCCGGTTAGACGCCCGGCGCAACCGGACCGGTTCCCATTTTTTTCCCGTATGGTTAACCTTGTCAAAGCCGCCCGCCCGTGGGCGGTCGCTCATCCACGAGGAGAACCTGTGAACGACAACCCCCCGCTGTTGGTCATCGAGGACCTGCACGTCGCAGTGGACGGCGCCCCCGTCCTGCGGGGCGTGGACCTGACCGTGCGCCTGGGACAGGTGCACGCCCTGATGGGACCCAACGGCTCCGGCAAATCCACCCTGGCCAAGGTCCTGCTCGGCCACCCCGGATACGAGATCACCTCCGGGGCGATCTACTACCGGGGGGAGGACATCACCGAGGCCGCCCCGCCGGAGCGGGCCGCGGCGGGCATGTTTCTGGCCTTCCAACACCCGGAGGAAATACCGGGGGTGTCGGTGGTCAACTTTCTGCGCACCGCCCTCAGCAACCGCACCGGCGTCAACTACACCGTTCTGGAACTGCGCCTGCGGGTGATGGACGCCATGAAAGATTTGGGGATGGACCCCTCCTTCGCCGACCGTTACCTGAACCAGGGTTTCTCCGGGGGGGAGCGCAAACGCAACGAGGTGCTGCAGATGTCGGTGCTGGAGCCGGAGTTGGCCGTTATGGACGAAACCGACTCCGGTCTGGACATCGACGCCCTGCGGGTGGTGGCGGACGGGGTGAGGCGGCTTACCGGCCCGGAGCGGGCTTTTCTGATCATCACCCACTATCAGCGGCTTTTGGAATACATCATCCCGGACGTAGTGCATGTGTTCATCAACGGTCGGGTGGCGGAGTCGGGCGGACCGGAGCTGGCCCGGGCTTTGGAGCGGGACGGCTACGAGTCGCACCGGGCGACGGTCGCGTCGTGACCGATCTGCGCCGCCTCCGGGACGACTTCCCCATCCTGGAACGAACCGTCAACGGCCGTCCGCTGGCCTTTCTGGATTCGGCGGCCAGCTCCCAAAAACCGCAACCGGTGATCGACGCCATGACCGACCTGTACCGGGAGGCCTACGCCAATGTGCACCGGGGGGCGTACACCCTGTCCCAGGAGTCCACGCAGGCCTATGAGGAGGCCCGGCGCAAGGTGGCCCGTTTCTTGAACGCATCCGATGAGCGGGAGGTGGTGTTCACCCGCAACACCACCGCCGGTTTGAACCACTTGGCCTACGGATGGGGCCTGCACCGGCTGACGGAGGGCGACCGCATCCTGACCAGCGTAATGGAGCACCATTCCAACATCGTGCCCTGGCAGATCGTGGCCCGCCACACCGGGGCCGAGTTGACCTACGCGGACATCACCGAGGATTTCCGCCTAGAGCCGGAACAGGTGGCGGCCCGCCTGGACGAGCGGGTGAAACTGGTCACCCTGTCCGGGATGTCCAACGTGTTGGGAACCATGCCCGACATCCCCCGCATATCCCGGCTGGCGCGCGAAGCGGGGGCGGCGCTGGCGGTGGACGGGGCGCAACTGGTCCCGCACGCCCCGGTGGACGTGCAGAGCCTGGGAGCTGATTTTCTGGTTTTCTCCGGACACAAAATGCTGGGTCCGACCGGGATCGGCGTCCTGTGGGGGCGCTTGGAGATGCTGGAGGAAATGGAACCGGCCGAAGGGGGCGGGGAAATGATCCGGGATGTGGGGCTTTACGAATCCACTTGGGCGGAGGTGCCGCACAAGTTCGAGGCGGGCACTCCCCCGTTCGCGGAGGCGGTGGGGCTGGGAGCGGCCGCCGACTACCTGTCGTCGGTGGGGATGGAAACAATTTTGGAACACGACCGGGAGCTGACCGCCTACGCCCTCCGGCGCTTGGGGGAGGTGCCGGGCCTGTCCATTCAGGGACCGTCCGACGTCCGGGAGCGGGGCGGGGCGGTTTCTTTCACCGTGGAAGGCATCCACCCCCACGACTTGGCCAGCATCCTGGACCAGGAGGGGGTGGCGGTGCGGGCCGGCCACCACTGCGCCAAACCGCTGATGCGTCGCCTGGGGTTGGTCGCCACCGCCCGGGCCTCCTTCTACCTGTACAACATCCGCGAAGACGTGGACGCCCTGGTCTCCGCCTTGGAAACCGCCCGGAAAATCTTCGGTTTGAGGTGAGATGTCGCTGGAAGAGTTGTACCGCGAGGTCATTCTGGACCATTACCGCAACCCCCGCAACCGGGGGAAGCTGAGCGACCCGGACGCCTCCGCCGACGGCTCCAACCCGTTGTGCGGGGATGACGTCCATATCGACCTGGTTTTGGACGGGGATCTGATCGCGGCGGTGGGAGTGACCGGACAGGGGTGTTCCATTTCCCAGGCCTCGGCTTCCATGATGAGCGAAGCCGTCACCGGCCGGACAGTGGCCGAGGCGGAGAATCTGATGGCCCGTTTCAAGGGGATGATGAGCATCGAGCAAGCCGACCCCGGCCTGGACCCGGAACGGCCGGGAGCCGCCTTGGGGGACCTGGAAGCCCTGCAGGGGGTGCGCAAATTCCCGGTGCGCATCAAGTGCGCCGACCTGCCATGGACCACCCTCTCCTCCGCCTTGGCCGACCGCCCCGCCTAGCCCCCGGCTTTCGAATTGGGGGGATAACGGCTGGGCGATGTCTATACTTGCGGTATGCCGGTGTCGACCTCGTTTTCCATGATTACCCCCGCTGAGATACGGGAACGGTTCGCGCCGCGCTTGCGGGAAATCGGCGCTTCCGAGGCTATTTTGTGGGGTTCCTACGCCCGCGGGGACGCCCATCCGGGAAGCGATGTGGATCTGATCGTGGTGGTGGACACCGACTTGGACCGTTACGACCGGTATGTAAAATACGCGTGGCGGCTGGTTTCGGCGCTGGACGGCCTGTTGCCGGATGAACCCAACCGGAGCACGCCGAATATAGACCTGGATATTTTCACGCCGGATGAATGGGCCCGGCATAAGGATCGCAACTCACTGGTCTACGAGCAGTCGACCCGGGAAGGAACGGTGATTTATGAACGCGCCGGGCAATGGTCCCGGCCCTCGGCCTCCGCACGCTCCGTCGCACGCCGCACGCACGCCGCGTACGCAACCGTATCAGCCGGGTCGCTCCTTTCCGTAGCGGCGGCCCATTCGTCTACCTCCGCCTGATCGAACAGACGGGCCATCCAATCCGGCGGCCTTTGTTCATCCATCGCAATTACCTTCCCTTTCGGTCGTATTCTATCGCACCCTTCACCCGCCCCCACGCCCCCGCCGGTGCGCCCGGCGCTTCCACAGCGGCTACAGGATTCCGCCTTCGGTCATTTTTTTGATGTCCAGGGCGGCGTCCAACTCCGCTTCGGTCATCCACCCCTTTTCCAACACCACTTCCCGCACGGTGCGGCCCGCGGCGTAGGCCTGCTTGGCCGCCTCCGCCCCCCGGTCGTATCCGATGTGCGGGTTGAGGGCGGTCACCACGATCAGGTTGGCTTCGGCCAGGGCCCGGGCCCGTTCGGCGTCCGCTTCTATGCCCTCCACGCACCGCTCCCGCAACACCCGACAGGCCGCGGCCAGCACCTCGACGGCTTCCAACAGGTTGTGGGCGATCATCGGCATCATCACGTTCAACTCCAAGTTGCCGCTGGCCGCCCCCCAGGCGATGGCCGCGTCGTTGCCCATGACGTGGGCGGCCACCTGCATCGCCATCTCCGGGATGACCGGATTGACTTTGCCGGGCATGATCGACGACCCCGGTTGCAGGGCGGGAAGCCGGATTTCTGCCAGGCCGGTACGGGGGCCGGAGGACAGCCAGCGCAGGTCGTTGGCGATTTTGAACAGGGAAACCGCCACCGTCCGCAAAGCCCCGGAGGCCATCACCACCGCATCCTTGGCGGCCTGGGCCTCGAAATGGTTTTCCGCCTCCCGGAAAGGCAGGCCGGTGTCCCGGGCGATGAGGGCGATGGCTCGGGCCGCAAAACCGGGCGGGGCGTTGATGCCGGTCCCCACCGCTGTGCCCCCCAAAGCCAACTCGTCCAGATCGGGCAGGACGGCAACCACCCTTTCCACCCCCCGCCGGATTTGGGTGGCGTAGCCGGAGAACTCCTGGCCGAGGGTGACGGGGGTGGCGTCCATCAGGTGGGTGCGCCCCGACTTGACCGTCTCCGCGAACTGGTCCGCTTTGGCCCCCAGGGAGGCGGCCAGTTGCTGCAATGCGGGCAACAAGTCCTCGCGCAGGGCGGCCGAGGCAGCTAGGTGGATGGCGGTGGGTATCACATCGTTGGAGGACTGCCCGAAGTTGACATGGTCGTTGGGATGAACCGGATTCTCCCCCGGAGCGGCCCCCAGCAGTTGGCCGGCCCGGGCCGCGATCACCTCGTTGGCGTTGGTGTTGGTGGAAGTGCCGGAGCCGGTCTGGAAAATGTCCAGCACGAACTGGTCATCGTGGTCGCCCGCCGACACCTCGTCGGCCGCCCCGGACACCGCCCGGGCGATCTCCGGCGGGAGGTGGCCGCCTTCCCCCGCCGCCCGGGCCGCGGCGCTTTTCACCAAGCCCATGGCCCAGATGAACCGGCGCCCGAACCGCAAATCGGAGATGGGAAAGTTCTCCACCGCCCGTTGCGTAGACGCCCCGTACAAAGCCCCCTCCGGCACCCGCACCTCCCCCATGGAGTCGCGTTCCGTCCGAAACCCCACATCGCCTCCCTTCGCCGCCGTCTCCCCCCATCGTACCGGATTCCCCCTCCCGGTTAAGTCCCCCGCCGCCGGCGGAGTCACACGTCGAAGGGGGTGTCGGTGAAGAAGTCGGAGGCTTTGGGCACCGCTGCTTCGGCCGCGACCGGGGCCTGCAGGCCGAGCCGGGCCCGCACCTTCTCGTATCCGCCCTCCTCCAAGTCGTCGGCCAACTCCGGACCCCCCGAATCTACGATGCGCCCGCCCATCATAATGTGCACCCGGTCCGGGCGGACGTAGTTCAGGATGCGGTTGTAGTGGGTGATCATCACGATCGCCGTCCCCGGCCCCCGCATCTCCGACACCGCCCCCGCCACCGTGCGCACCGCGTCTATGTCCAGCCCGGAGTCGATTTCGTCCAACAGCAAAACCTTGGGGCGCAACACCGCCGCCTGGAACACCTCCGAGGTTTTGGTCTCTCCCCCGGACAGGCCGCCGTTCACCGACCTGCCCAGAAACTCCTCCACCCCGAACCGTTGCGCCGCCTCCGCCATCCGGGCCCGGGCCTCGGCCGCCTCCACCCCCCGCGCCCCGGCCGCTTCCTCCAAAAACACCGACAGTTCCAAACCGGGCACCTCCACCGGATACTGAAAGGCGCACATCAACCCGGCCTGCGCCCGTTCGTCGACGTCCAGTCCGTCCAGCGGCGTCCCGTCCACCGTCACGGAGCCGGAAACCCGGTAGCCGGGCTTGCCCGCCAAGGCGTGGCAGAAAGTGGACTTGCCGGATCCGTTGGGCCCCATCAGGGCATGCACCTCCCCGAACGGCACCTGCAGGTTCACCCCGTTCAGGATGTCCAAGTCGCCCAATCCGGCATCCAAACCCGCCACGGACAGGGCGGCGCCGCCGGTCATTCCCCCTCCTCCAACGCCACCTGCACCCTCTCCCCCGCCACCCGCACCCGATACGTCGGCACCGGGCGGGTGGCGGGCAGGGACAGCTCCCGGCCGGTGCGCACGTCGAACCCGGCCCCGTGCAACGGACATTCCACCTCGTAGTCGAACACTTCCCCCTCCGCCAGCGAAGCCTCGGCGTGGCTGCACCGGTCCCCCAGGGCGTAGAACTCGTCCCCGATGCGGAACACGGCCACCTCCCGCCCTTTTATTTCCACCCGGGTGCCCCCCTGCCGCAGGGCGCGGGCATCGCCGACGTCCACCCACTCCATCAGCGGCCTCCGGCGGCGGAACGCTGGGCGGCGGCGAACTTGTCTGCCACCTCCCGCCGGGCGGGGGCGGCCAAGCCCGGTTCCGACATGGCGGACAGTATTTCATCGAAGAACCCCCGCACCAGCAACCGTTCCGCCCCGTGCCGACCCAGCCCCCGGCTCATCAGGTAGTAGAGCGGCTCCTCCTCCAACGGCCCGGACGAAGACCCGTGCCCGCACTGCAGGTCATCGGTGAGTATTTCCAGGTTGGGAACGGAATGGACTTTGGCCTTGTCCGACAGCACCAGGTTGCGGTTGGTTTCAAAAGCGGAAGTTCCCACCGCCTCGTTCTCGATGCGCATCAACCCGGTCCAGATGGCCTGGGCGGCGTCGGCCACCGCCCCTTTCAGGAAAATGTCGGAAGCGGTGCGCGGCCCCCGGTGGGTGATGAACATCCGGTAGTCGAGTATCTGGGAGGCCTCCCCGAAGTAGATGCCGGCCATTTCCACCGAGGAACCGGCCCCGTCCAGGTCGATGCCCATCCGTTGCCGGGCGTATCCCCCTCCCAAGCCGACCTCGCCGATTTTGAGGCTGGAGTCCCGTCCGGTCGCGTAGCGGTGATGCGCCACCAACCGGGCCGTCTGCGACAGGCGCTGCACCACCGTCACCCGCAGGCGCGCCCCGTCCCCGACGAAGGCCTCCAGCACCGGAACCGTCAACAAATCCGCCCCCGGCGCCGAGCGGTACGACACCACCACCCGCGCTTCAGAATTGGCCCCGGCGGAGATCGTGACGTGGGGGAAGGAAACGGCCCCGGGAGTCACCGACTGCACATCCACCGTCACCGGGGCTTCCACCACCCGTCCCGGCGGGATGATGATCATCGCCCCCGGCGGCCCCTCCGCCAGATGGGCGGCGGCGAACAGGTCGGCGCCGACGGGCGTGGCCGCCCCATAGCGACGGGCCGCCTCCTCCCCCCACGAGCCGGACAGGGCATGCGGGGCCCCCACGATCGCCCCTCCCGCTTGCTCCGGGAGGCGGGTCAAGCGGCCGTCCACCATGCGAACCAGGGCGCGCTCCTCCGGCAGGGCGGCCAAGTAGTCGTCTTCCGGCAGGGGGTCGGGGGCGGAGGGGGGCGGGGCGGGGGCGTAATCATCCAGGTGAAAGTCAATCTCCGCGTAGCGCCAGTCCTCCAAAGCGGGGGTGGGCATGGCCGAGGCCTCCCGCGCGGCGCGGGCCCGGCGGCGGAGCTTCTCCATCCAGTCCGGGCCGCGGTCGGCGGCGGTCATCTCAGGCATGGTCGTTTGGTCGGAGCCGGACACGGCTCATCACCTCCAAAGGGCGGGAGCCCCATCGTACATTGAAAAAGCCGCCGCCGCTAACCCGCCCCGGCGTCGGGGGGCGGCCCGGCGATGAGGGCGGCGGCCCGGGCGAACACCGCGTCCAGCATTTCCTCGGTGAGCACGCCGGTGAAAGTGTTCTGTTGGGAAGGGTGGTAGCAGGCAATTACGACGGGGGCGGACGGGCCGCATTCCACTTCCGCCCCATGCCCGAAGCGGGGCTTGGGGCGGGGAACCTTCCATCCCCTGCGCCGCCCCAGACGCAGGGTCTGGTCGTAGGCCATGCTCCCCAAAGTCACGATCACCCGGGCCCGGCTCATCTCCAATTCGGCCTCCAGCCACCGGGCGCAGTCGTCCCGCTCGGCCGGGGTGGGTTTGTTGGCGGGCGGGGCGCACCGCACGATGGCGGTCACCGCCGCATCCCGGAGCCGCAGTCCGTCGTCGGCGGCGACGGAGTGGGGCTGGTTGGCGAACCCGGCCCGATGCAACGCCCGGAACAGCCAGTCTCCGGAGCGGTCGCCGGTGAACATCCGTCCGGTGCGGTTGGCCCCGTGGGCGGCCGGGGCCAGCCCGATCAGCAACAAGCGGGCGGAGGCCTCGCCCAGCATGGGCACCGGACGGGCCCAGTAGTCCTGCTCCCGAAAGGCGGCCCGTTTCGCGGCCGCCGTCTTCTCCCGCCACTCCACCAGCCGCGGGCACCGGCGGCATTCCACCAGTTCGGCCTGCAACTGTTCCTGGGCGCGGCGGAGGGGGGAGGGCCCGGTCACGAATCCCCGGTCTGATCCGCCGCCCCGTCCCCTCCCCCGCCCCCGTCTTCAGCCGGTTCCCCGCCGGCGTCGGCGGCCCCGGTTGGATCGGCCTGGCCAGCGGGGTCTTCCCCATCCGTAATTTCCGTAGTTTCCGTAGCGGGAGCGGTCTCCGGGTTTTCCTCCAACTCCGGTTCCTCCGGGGCCGAGTCCAGCGCCGCCCACTGAAAACGGCTGAAAGCGTTCCACAGCATCCAGCCCATGGAGCGGCTTTCGACAGCCTCGATCTGGGCCCGCACCTGGGAGGCGTTGTAGTAGAAGTCCTGCAACCAGGGGCGGACTATGGCCGGACCCGCCAGACGCGTCATCCCGTCGTCCAAGGCGGAGCCGACCACCGGGCCCGGATGGGA
This sequence comes from Candidatus Spongiisociaceae bacterium, assembly GCA_965243835.1. Taxonomy (GTDB): domain Bacteria; phylum Actinomycetota; class Acidimicrobiia; order Spongiisociales; family Spongiisociaceae. The sequence continues at coordinate 713,876 of OZ251578.1, read as the reverse complement.
GTTGGGGTCTTGGTATCCGAACCATCCGGTAGAGTAGTGGCTGGGGTAGACCATCGGGGACAACACATCGGCGGTGGCGGACAACCGGTTGAACTCCTGGCCGATGCCGCCATCGTTGTTCACCGAGGTGATGAAACCGAAAATATCGGCCGCCACCGCGCACCCCATCGGGTGCAGGATGTCGCCCGCCTCGTTCAAGAAGGAGGCGATGGCCTCCACCCGCACCTCCTCGGAGGAACCCCCGTCGAACACGGCGGTGGACGGGTAGCCGTCCGGATAACGCACATAGTCGAACTGGATTTCTTCAAACCCGGCCGCGCACACCTCCCCGGCCAGATCCAGGGCGTAGGCGCGGGCCTGCGGGTCGGTGGGGTCCAGGAAATACTGGCCCCGCTTGTTGAACGGCCCGCCGGTGGCGGTGTTGTGGACGGCCAGCTCGGGGGCGCCCGCGGCCGCGATGGGGTCTTGAAAGGTGACGATGCGGGCGATCTTGTACAGGTCGGCGGCATCCATTTCGGCCGCCACCCGCTCCAGGTCGAAGCGGGGCGTGACCGCCCCCACCGTGCGGGCCAGCTCCACCCCGCTGTTGTAGAAGATGCGTCCGCTCTCGTTTTTGACATCCACCACGAACGAGTTGACCACGGTGGTGGCGGCCACGTCCAGCATCTCCCCCCAGCGGCCAGCGTCGCCGGGAATGTCGGCGGCGATATGCAGTGCGCGGATGACGCGGGGTTGCATCACCAGTTCGATCACCAGCGAATCCCCGTCCCAGTCCAGTTGGGCGTCGTGCCAGCCGGGGCGGGCGGCGGTCAGAACCCCCTGCGTGGCCCCCACCACCTCAAACCGCCCGTTGTCGTCGGTGTCCACCCGGTTGTCGTTGAGCGTCACCGACGCCCCCGCCAGCCCGTATCCGGACGCGTCCAGCACCGCCCCCCTTAGCAACACCGGGCGCAGTTGCAACTCCAGGGGCTCCTCCTGGTACTTTTTGACGGCCAGCCCGCTGGGAAAAAACCCGGGGGCTTTCACCTGCACCGAAAAGTCATTCCCCTCCCATTCCAGCCCGGCTTGGCCCTGCTCGTCGGTTTCCAGTTGCAACTCGCCCGCCGCCACCTCCGCCCCGGGAATGGGGTCGCCGGTGTTGTCTACGACCAACACCGTCACCACCGGGGAGGCCTGCGGGGGGGGAACCGGGGTTTCGCCCACCATCACCACCGACTGCGGGGCGCAGGCGGCCGCCGCCAGGCTGACCGCCAAGACGGTGACCAGTCGGGAGGGGCGGCGGAACCTCCCCCCGGTGCGGCCCGGCGAGCCCCCGCCCCGGCCCGGAATCCTCGGCGCGGCTGTGAACATTGGCCGCCATTTTACCACCGGAGCGGGCGGTTTTCGGCGCAACCGGTCCGCAATTCGGGCGCAACCTGATTTCCAGATTTTGCCAATTTTTGGAATTGGTGATATTTTGCCATTCCCAAGACGGAGAGGGGCTTACATTGACAACACTGGCGCGGGAGGCTTTGCCCACCACCGACACGGTGGGCCTGTACTTTGAGGAAGTTTCGACTCACGAGCTTCTGACGGCGGACGACGAGGTCGACCTAGCCCGAACCATGGAGCAAGGCCACCTCGCCCAGGAGGAGCTCGATTCCCCCCGTCGCAAGCTGAGCAACGCCCAGAAGATACGGCTCCGGCGCCGGGTGTCGGAGGGCGTCGACGCCAAAGCCCTGTTCATCAACTCCAACCTGCGCCTGGTGATTTCCATCGCCAAGCGCTACAGCGGGCGGGGGATGGACCTGACCGACCTGATCCAGGAGGGCAACCTGGGCCTGATCCGGGCGGTGGAAAAATTCGACTGGCGCAAAGGGTTCAAGTTTTCCACCTACGCCACCTGGTGGATCCGCCAGGCGATCACCCGGGGGCTGGGCAACCAGGCGCGCACCATCCGGTTGCCGGTGCACATGTCCGACATCGTGCGCACCGTTCACGAGACTTGGCACACCCTGGCCGACCAGCTGAGCCGGCACCCCACCCGGGAGGAAATCGCCGAGGTCAGCGGACTGGACATCGAACGGGTGCACGCCGCCTTGGATTCCCCGACCAGCACCGTGTCGCTGGACCGGCCGATGAACGATGAAGGGGACGCCACATTGGGCGACTTCGTGGAAGACCAGACCGCCACCGACCCTTTCACCCATGCCGCCAAGTCCCTGCGCCGGGTCTACATCGACCGGGCGCTGGACATGCTGGAGGACGAGGAGCGGATCGTGATCATCCTCCGCTACGGCTTGGACGGCACCGACGCCCGCACCCTGTCCGACGTGGGCGCCCAGTTCGAAATCACCCGGGAACGAGTACGCCAAATCGAAAACCGGGCCCTAGCCAAACTACGCCACCCCTCCTGCCCCCACAACCTCGGCCACCTCCTCTAGCCCCCCTGCTGAAATTCCCCATCTTGATAATCAAAAGCAGGATAATCCGTACGGTCAAAGACCAACCGGAAAGTTCCTTGGGCGGGGCCGTTGCGTACAGTCATATGACCGGCGTTGAAAGCCCCCTCCAAGGCTTGGAGCACCTTCTCTTTATATGCAGCGTCGGCATTATCGCGAAAATGCTCCCCCTTGGTCTCAATAATTAATAGATGATCTGAACCTTTATCCGTTGCCATCGCAATAAAATCCGGCCATATACGATCTTCCGTCCAGCCCCGCAAATAGTAATCACCAGACTGACGGACAGCCACCCGATGCCACCATTGCAACGCTCTTTCCTCATCCAAATATCTTGCAAAATTGCGCTCCAAATTACTATCAAACTGGCTATCAAAAACAGGTTCAAAAAGACTAATTTGAATAGGATCACCTGGTCTACGTTCAAAAGAATGATCCGTAGAGTCAACCAGTATTTCGTAAGTGTCCTTCCGTAGTCTATGGCTCGGAATACGAGTATCCAAATCAAATCTCACTATTCCCTCACGCAACTTTGATAGAAAAACCTGCTGAGCACTCGACTGCACCACCTTCTCAACTTGCGCAAATAATGCATCAGCTATCTCAGAACGACGATCATAAATATCATCTCTAGTTTGACCAGCGGATATTTGTTTTTCGATCATCTCTGTTACAATTTGGGAGGCGCGCCATGGATTAGGCATTATATCAGACAACCGGCGAGTAAACCAAGATATCTGCAATGATTTATTCACCTTGACTTTTTCCCTGGAATAATTTGGCACTCCTTCTACATCAACGGTAGCATGATATATTTGCGGTTCAAGCAACATCTTCCCCTGTGAACCGCGCGTAACAATAAGATCCCAATCTATCTCCGGTAAAATATGGCGACGATAATTAAGCTCCACCCAATTACCTTCATCGAGATGTAAAACTTTCGGTAAGAAAATCTCTAAATCCCGAAAGGCGTCTCTTCTGTTTACCGTCCTGGGCACCTTTATGGAAGAGTGAACTGAATCACCTAATCCACTCATACCTATGCCCTCTAAAGCCTCTTTTACTTGTTGCACCGCTGACCCAACATCTATATTCCAGCAATAAACATAACATTGATCCAGTGCTTGACGATTAGTCAAACGAGCATAGGGTTGACGCATAACACGGCCTATCAATTGAGTTATAGCACTTTTAGATCTACTATTATCGAGCATCACCAAAAGGTAGGCGAAGGAGCAGTCCCAACCTTCCATCAAGGCGGCCTTGGTTATTATCCAGCGTACCGGTGAAAATTCAGAGAGCAGATCCTCATCCTTTAATTCCTTTAAATGAGAGGACTGTATGCGAACCGATTCTTCAGCCGCTCCCAAGGTTTGTATCAAATATTCACGTACGTCCTCAGCATGAACTCGTTTACCGTCTCTTTGATCTTTACCGGTACGCTCGACGCGTATAATACCTATAGGTCGTATATAACTATTTGTATTCTCCTGTAGGGAAATCGCCTCCTGGTCTATATCCTCCAACTTGTCATAAGCTTTGCGAAGAGTAACTTGCCACTCAACGTTTTCGGTGGAATAAACTTGAACGGGTAACTTTACCATTTCTTCTTGCTTGAGCGATGGGCCGTCAATATCCACAAGTAAATTGCTAATATCAGGATGAGGCGTGGCGGAAAATTCGAGTACCATCCTAGGATTGAGGCGGTTGACGGACCTGACAAATTCTTCGTTGGCTCCTATCCTGCTAATCCCATATGCTTTATGAGCTTCGTCCAGTATAACAACCGGTCGTAAAATTTTGACAACATTAAACAAGCTTCGCTTAACCAGGTTTTCGTTATCTAGCAACTCCAGGTCGGGATGTTTTTCTAATAAATCCCTCTCCCCAATCACATCATCAACTTCAGGGAAAAAAGATAAATAGCGTCCCGAGTCTCGAAATATACGGAGAAACTCTTTGCCCCTATTACGATTGGTAGCAGGAAAAGAAACTAACATTACGCATAAATAATTGACTATATCATAGTTGGAAAAATTGCTTTCTTTTTCCAACATTTTGACTCTGCCGCCGCTGGCCCGTTCCAAAGTCTGTCTATAGGGATGTTCTTTGTTCCATAGTGCCTTTTTGGTCTGATTGTAAATAGCTTTGGTAGGTGTTAACCATAACACAAGTCCTGTTTGCTGATGGATGCGTTCCAAACAGGAAGCGGCCAGTAACGTCTTGCCTCCGCCAGTCGGTATTTTCATACAAACATGCGGGATAGAACGCCCCACGCCATCCCTACGGACATTATGCTCCACGTCAGGGTAGGCCACGTCTCCGGATTCGGCGAGGCTCTTCCACGCTTTTTGGGGATAGTTATACACCACGTCTAAAAGATCGGGGCCCGCCGATTCCGAAATACCAGCCACCTCCAAGGCTTTAAGAGACCTATCGGATTCCCTTTTGGCCTCCACCAGGGCATTCAACCAACGAGTAAAGGCACCGAGTGCGCTACTCTGATACTCTTTGAGCTCCATCTGCCTAACCTATCCGATGAAATTGGTAGGGAACCTGACAAAATGTGATACCCCATTCCGACAGTTCGCTTTGTCGGAGAAACTTACCAGCCGCAAACACGATGCCCTTTTTATCACCAAGGGAGGTGCTAATCATCTTCGCGCGTTTATCGTTTAGCATTGCCTCATTACTCTTTAGATATTCCACATCAGGTTTATATAAAAGATAATAGACTCTTCGATCATCTGTGTAAAACAAACCATCTTCATCCAGTGGTTTTAAAACCTGTGTCCCGACAGATATGCCAGAAGCGGTGTGTAGCAGGAAAGACGCAAGGTCTGAATAAGAAGGCAAGTGCTCACCACTAAGCATACTTTCCATATCAATAGGATCACCCAGCGTACAATAGGTAAAGGAACCACCTAATCCCTCATGCAGATCGCCATTATTAGAATCAGGAACACCTTTTATTATTCTTCGCACCCGCTCCGCCGTAACACTATCAGTATAATCTTCGCATTCCACTAGAATAAACTTACGATTACCGTTATCTTCCTTGTTAAGAGCCATCACCGCATGCGCAGTCGTTCCACTACCTGCGAAAGAATCTAGAACAATAGCATCAGGTTGACGTATTATTGATAACAGATACCCAATTAACTTTGTAGGCTTTGGTTGTGGGAATGCCTTATAGCCAAAAATCGAATGTAATTCACGAGTTCCGCTGGCATTAAATCCTACTAACTTGGGGGAAAGGATAACATCAGGTGGTTGACCTTCTTGAACCTCAAACAAATACCGTTTAGCTAGCGGCTCTTTTTTATCAAAAACTATACGATTCTCTTTCTCTAATTGTCTTAGCGTTTCCTGAGAAAAGCTCGGATATCTACCTTCAGGCGCCATCCACCTAACACCATTTTTAAAGGTGTGTGAATACGGCTCATAATAGTTACGTGCATGAATAGGATCTAACTTATACTGTCCGCATCCGTCATTGTCATCATGTGGATATTTTGATGATTTATCAGATAAATACCTAATATACTTACTTTTGTCTTCGCTAAACCATTTTTTTACTTTAGCGTACACTAAAATGTAATCAGCATTAAAATTGAAATCTTTACTGGAGTTACGAACAGTGTGCATCGCCCTCCGCGTGAGAACGGCAAAAAAATTGTCCTCGCCAAAAATCTCGTCCATAATCATTCTCAAATGATGTTCTTCATTATCATCTATAGAAACAAATATTATACCGTTGTCCGATAGCAACTCTCTCAAGAGATGAAGGCGCGGCCACATCATGCACAACCATTTATCATGACGTTCCATGTCCTCATTATCAACCGGACCGTTCTCTTTCAACCATCTCTGCATTAGCGGACTATTGACATTATCGTTATATGCCCAGCCCTCATTGCCGGTGTTGTAGGGGGGATCTATATATATGCAGTTGATGCGCCCCGCGTAACGCGGAAGCAACGCCTTCAAAGACTGAAGGTTGTCACCGTGGATTATGAGATTGTCATCGGAGGGCGGTGAATCAACCGCGTCGGGAAGGACCGACTTGGAAAAATCCGGCACCAAGGGACGGTGCGGCACCATGAGATGGTGCGCGTAGATATGCTGTTTACCCTTGAAGTTCAGCGTCGGCATCAGCAAACCTCCTCAACGGGCGTTCTCCCTACGGGCGGCCTCCGCCGCCCCATCACGCTGGCTACGCCCACACCGCCAGCGGTTTTGCCCCGCCCTTCCCCCATAAAACCCCAGGTCAGCACACCTTTTCGTCAACTCCCCCTCCCCACCCCCGGCAAATCGGCCATCACCCGGTCAGGACAGCACCCCGACGCGTTGGGGGGCGACCGCCGCCTCAGATGGGAGAGACCAGTCGTCCCCGTCCGAGGCTATGCACCGGTTCACAACCACCAGTCGTAGGCAACACCGTACCTGTAACTAGCAAATCTCGCTTACCAGCACTCTTAGATCTGGCATAAAGTTGAACCATTAGTCTGACCTCTCTAGTAGGACAACACGGTTGGTATTGGTTCCGCCTGTGTTATTGTTAATACCCCATAGGTTGGATGTTTTTGTGAATTTTTGTTGGTTGACTAGCACTGATTGTAAAACGAGCGGTAAATCTTCCGTAGCCCGTATCACTTCTTCTTCCAGTTCTACCTTGCCATTGCGTACCTCTCCTACCTCAAAGGCTATATTCCCTCCCTTTTTAACAACGCGGCATAACTCTTCTAAAGCTTCGTGTACAAAAGAACGCCATTCCTCGACCGAGGAGTAGCCGCTAATCCGGACGTTGTCAGTATCAATATCGGCGAACCAACACCGAAGCCAGTTATCTTTACGATAATCCACAATATTAAGGAAAGGCGGTGAAGTTACGACAAGATCAACCGAGGCTTCACCAAGATAAGCAAGGTCGTTAGCCGTAGTAGTGCTTAACAACGGAGCCGGTAAAGAGTCCCCAAAAGGAAGTGGCTGGGAGCCGGGATATCCCGATCGCAAAAGCGACCTGGATTTCCGCATCACAATATCAACAATATCTTTCGCTTCAGGCTTTTGTCCCGTTCGCTCATTTATACGGCGTTGCGACTCAGCGGATACTGCCTGGTTAGGAGGCATAGTACGCACGGAAAAAAATCCCGGCGAGTGCCCACTGAGGCGATTCAAGCATACCATACGGAGCCAATCATCTATGCGGTCAAACTCGCCACTAGCTTGTCTGTCGATAAACCACTGCCTGAGAGCTAACAACTGCGACAGGGTCTCAGGATGGTAGAAGGCAAACAGATCATCTGTAGAACTACTGACAGTTTGATCATTGGTGTTATCCAGCACATCTCGCAACCGGCTTTCCGCCGCTTCCAGAGACGGAGGATCAAATCTCGGACGCGCCAACATAACACACAGAGGATTGACATCGCTTCCTGTTGCCCGCCGCCCCATAAGATGCGCTTGGAGAGGCGTAGTGCCGCGCCCCAGAAACGGGTCCGCCACCAGATCACCGGGTTCTGTATAACGATCAATAAAATACTCCGGCAACTGCGGTTTGAAGCAGGCCCGATAACTGATCTCGTGCAGACTATGCCCCTGCCGCTGTTGCGCCGTCCAAAACTCCCGAACCTCCCAGGGAGTCCCAGCTTCTTTATCCGCAACCGACAGATGACCACCTTTCACAGTATCACCTCTTCACACTGGACCCTGAACACCGGTGTTGGAGTGCATCCCCGGACACCAAAATGCTTCCTGATTTACCCGCCTCATCCGAGTGTTGCTTAACCATCCCCAACGCTACCCGATGGCATTTCCCACACCGACCCCGATACACTATATAGCCCTCAACCTCAGGATAGGCAAATAGGATAAATTCACTTATCCTATGCCCTCTTTCTTTAGCCTTACGGCGCGCTTCGTCGCGAGCTTTATTACCTAGGATACGTTCTGGAGATGGTTTAGGAATCTTTAACCCGGCTGGTAACGTACGAACCCGATTACGTATGGATTTTTTCAACCTGCTCGATTTCATAGGTCTCCGTGAAGAACTAGGAGAAGGAGAACCCTTTTGGTATCCACTGGTTGACCCACCGGATGACTTTACACTGTCCTGCCGAGAGACTGGATCTTTTCCAGACTTAGTGTCAGGTCGCTTGTCCGTATCAGTCTTATGAACAGTCCTACGACGAGGCTTAGGAGAACAAGGTCCCTCAGTCGCATCTCCATGCCATCCTGGTACTCCCTGCACGTCTGAATAGTTTTCGAGATACTGAACCTTTGCTATTGCTCGCCGACCGCATCCAACGCATTTTGATTCGTAGGCTCTGTTACGACCACCATCATTAGGCAACCGATCAAAATCGCCCATCTGATGTCCCCATTCTTCTTCAGCTTTGTAAAGTGCCATAGTGCGAGCGTATTCGTCTTTGCTTTGCTTAGGGGATGGCTCCGGAGGCTCAGATGCTGGTGGTGTCTTTGGGGGCGGCGGAGGGGTGCGACCACTTCCTCCGGACGACTGCGACGACTCAGGTGCGGGTGGTTTGCTTTGGCTCCTAGAAGTTGATTTCTTGACTTTAACGGAGGTTACCCGTGTTCTAGAACTAGTACTATCCGACTGCTTGGCGGTGGTTTCGGCCTTATCCGGTTTGGAAGCAGACTTGGATTTGGGCTTTGCGGGGGGAGCGTTGACCACTTTCTTGTTCCGGCCTACGCCCTTACGAATCCGTATATTTCTACGGTTCGTTGAACTGGTCGGTTTGCCCTTGCCCGAGGTCACTGATTGCCCAGTCCCTCCTTCCGACATATCATCAAGTTCCTGTAGCGTAGGAACCTTCTTACGCGGGCGCGGCTTCTTACCGTCAGTCATTGCCCCATACCTCCAGTGCGTGGATGCCTAACCCATATGCTACAGATGTGAAAGCGGGGCGCTCCTGAATTTCTGCTTTTGGAAACTTTCTTTCTAACCTATTGATAAACTGCGGTATCTGAGATGAACCACCGGTTCGCAACACAGTATGTAACTGTTCATGTGTGATACCCGCTTCTACCAAAGCCGACATCGTGGCCTCATCTACTTTATCCAAGTACGGAGAAATCCAATTCTCAAAATCCTTACGGCGGATTTCCTGCGAGATATTGATGCCGCTGTCAGGGAAGTAAAAATCAATACTAGCTGTCGACTTCTCCGACAGATCGATCTTAGCACCCTCAATGGTTTTATAAAAATTAAAGGCTTGCCCACCGCGCAGTATTTCATCAATGATACTAACGTCGGCACCACTATCGGCAAACAGGTGTAAAGCAGAAAGGAGATTTTTGTCTCTTAAAAGCGAGGGTATTCCCGTTAACGTGCGCATCCCCTGAGAAATCCATTTTGGCAACTTCTTACCACTAGACAACTGATTGATTCCAACAGCATCAGCTAATACATTATCAAATATCAAAGCATCAAATATTTCACCGCCCACTGCCGCGCCTTGTAAAGCAACTACTTCTGCTTCCCCATCATCAATTGCAAGAACCGCTACGTCATATGTTCCCCCTCCAAAATCAACAGCTAAAGAGAATCCTTCATCTAAGTATTGGCCTAATAAAACGGCCGCTGGCTCAGGGAAGAGTTCTATCTCGTAAAATCCAGCTCGTTTAGCTGCTCCTTCAACTTTCGCGAGGGCACGATCCTGAAGTTCCTCATAATTATTCCCTTCTGCACCGGTAAAAACCACCGGATAACCAACAACAACTCGGCTTATTTCATTATTAGTCAGTTCGTCCGCTCGATTTTTAAGATTGCCTAATATAACAGCCACTAAATCTTCCAAGTCGAAAGTGTTAGCCCACGAATGCGTGGTAGCAATTTGGCTGACAAGATGGCCTTTCAAACCACTTACCAATCGAGAATCCTGACACCCCCCACCAGTTCGATATTGTTTACAATCGGTAAATATTCCCATTTTAGTCCTTCTGACCAGTGAGCATCTTCCACAAATCGTGCTATGAGATCCGGTTACAAGGAACTCTTCTATCGCCGATCGTCCAGCCAAATCCAAATTATCATCATCACGATGCAAATAACATACGGAAGGTAAGCTGTTGGGCATCGCCGATGTTGCTTCTATATCAACCACGCTTATATGACCATTACCATAGGCAATAGATATAGAACTATTCGTCGTACCAAAATCGATACCATAAGCAACTGGATGATTCATCCGCCAACCACCAGTCCAGCCGCTATAACGGTCTGGCTTACATCCGCAGATACTTCCAACTCTCTAATTTTTGATCCCAGCTCTTTATCCAAATCTAGTATATCGCTTTCTAAACGACGCAACAAACCTCGACGGGCCGATAATATTTTCCTCTGCTCTTTAGATCCAGAAATTTCTACTGCCTCAATCCAGACTTTCTCTTTCTCGATCCTTGCTCGTAATTGCTCTTGCTTGTGAGCATATATACGATGGAATTTTTCTACCCACTTCCTCCTTTCAGGGTAGTCATTGTCCAAAATACTTTGACGAAATTTCTTTAAATCCTCGATTGCCATTTCCTTACTAACCTTAATAGCAGTGGGAAGCCATCTCGGTATTTTAGCAGTGCTGGATTCACCAAGAGGAGGCATTTTTACTAAAACTTCACTGACAACTTGAAGGTCCTTATCTATAACATGACGAATAATTTGACCAGCAGGGCGAGTTCCGCCCTGGCTCACTGTGGCATATATTATCTCAACTGCCACCCTCCTATGTTGATTCGAAATTTTACGGACGCCTGTAATTCCACCCTTTTTACCAACATAAGTCATTAGCGAGTTTATCAACTTATGATCGAATGTAAAAAAGTCAAGGTCTTCACGTTCGATAGCCTTTTGAGGATCAAACAGGCCTTGAGTAACATCATTATTGGCTTTGATACGCTTAGCCAACTTGGGAGAAAGAGATAAAGGGATTATCCCGTTACTGCGCTCTTCAATACGACCACCATAAAAACCGAGGGCATCAGATACAAACTGCTTTAGATCACTATAATCCGCTAAAGTATCTTGTTCCAGTAACTCATTTGCCTCGTCTTTTCTAAAACTTCTATCGTCCAAAATAAAATCCGCCAATAATTCTTCCCTTAACCGAGCCTCCTTAACTTCTTGTTCAATATTACGCTCAAAATCGTCCATATATTGATCCAGGTTGCTCATATGTTCAACTACGATACGTTCGATTTCTCTTTCTATTTTCCCCAAAATTGGATCGAGAGAACCTACAGATTCAGTAAATAGCTGTATACGAAATTCCAATACATCTAAAATTCTTTCTTCTAAAGTTCCCTCGTTATACAAATTATATATCTGTACCGATTTAGTTTGTCCAATACGATCAAGACGCCCTATTCGTTGTTCGACTTTCATCGGATTCCAAGGTAAATCATAATTGACCATAATATGAGCAAACTGAAAATTGCGACCCTCGCCACCTGCCTCGGTAGTAATCATTATCTGTGCCTTATCCCTAAAATACTGGACGGCATTTTCCTTTTCTTTTAGATTCATTCCTCCGTTAAATATAGCTACAGTATAATCCATTCCTTGCAAAATTTTTTGTAGAAATTTTTGAGTATTAACGAACCCTGTAAAAATTAGAATTTTCTCTTTGGGTTGTCTTTCTAAAATATTCATCACTATATCGTTCACCAAACAGTCCGCCTTGGAATCGCTTATTTGGCTCAATCTCTTAATAAACTTCTTTAATTCTAGTATCTCAAAATCTCGCTCTTGTTTATTTAACGATGTCTGTTCTAGATTATTAAATTCCAATGAAATATCCTCCGACTCTCGCAACTGCTCCAGTTTTTCTTTACTAACAGTTGTACGTTTAGTTACCGAATCATCTATGGATTGAAGTTTTTGGATCCTATTCTCAAAACTTTCACGAAGGGCGTACGAGCTACTCGTCAGTAGTCTCTGATAAGTAGCCATACGAAAACCCACCTCCCTCTTTTTTTCTTTGCTAGCCCGATCGTATCCAAATCGTATATAATGAGTTACATCTTGATATATACTATATTCTTCGGTGGTCAGTTCTACTGGTATACGACGGGATTTTCGTTCCATGAATCCACCCACCGTGGCCTTACGGTTACGAATAAGGGTTTGTGCAACCGGATGCCTGTTTACTAGATTTGTTATAATTCTCTGACGAAGAACGGGGTCATCCAAGTCTTTGCCGGTAACGAAATCGGCTTTTTCCAACCAACTCATTCCCAAGTTTAGTATTTCAATTTTCCTTTTTTTATCAGATCTAATTACAGTATCCCATTCCAATAAATCTTTCATCAAATTATTGAGGTGAGGTATATCTTTTCTATAACGCTCAAATTCCTCGAAGTTCTTATAAAGGCTAGGATCTATAAGTTCAATCAACGAATACAATTCGAATGGATGTAGTTGCATAGGAGTGGCCGTTAGGAGCAATAGCCCAAAAATTTGATCTCTAAGTAAATTGGCCAATTTATATAATTTAGTCTCTTCTATTTTTATCGATTTCTTACCTACCATTTTCCGTCTAACATGATGAGCTTCATCAAAAACGACCATATCCCACTCCGCCTCTACTATTTGGGTTGTATTGACATCTCTAATAGCAAAGTCCTTCGAAACAATAACATTATTTCGTTTTAGCCAAGGGTTACTACCATCCTTCCGTAAAAACTTGATTGTATTGCTGTCAAAAATGGTAAAAGGTTCATTGAACTTAGATCGTAGCTCATATTCCCACTGGGCTTGTAGAGAAGCTGGACAAATAATCAAAACCCTGTCTATTATCCGACGCGCCCTGAGCTCTTTTATAATTAGCCCGGCTTCAATAGTTTTCCCCAAACCCACTTCGTCAGCTAGTATCATGCGCGGGAAAAGGCAATTAGCCACCCGATGAGCCACAAACACTTGATATAGCTTTGGTTCAATCCTAGCGTTCGACAGACCGGATTTGGGATCATATTGGTAAGCGTGCTGGAGATATGCCGCTTGAAGTCGTAAACCATAGGAACGGCCATCGGCCAGCTCGCCATCGGCCAGCTGTTGTAAAGGGGTCTTGTCTGCTATCTCGATACCACTTATATGCACAATGACTGGACCGTTACCGATCAGTACCGTGACATAATCTTCTCTAATGTCATCGACAACACCGCGTTCACCTGTGGCCTTGACTATTACTCTGTCATGAATTTTCATATTTTACCTCCTGATAGCCTACGCATTGCATGCGCGTGCTTAGTCAGGTTAGCACATTTTTGGGCGGGGTGGGTGTTGGGCTAGGTGGGTGGCGGTGCGGGCGTGCCCAGAAGTCGGCGATCATTCCGGCCAGGATTATCGCCGATACCAACGGTTACCAGCCTCCAGCCCTCAGCACCTCCCGGCCGTCCAACACCTACAGAGCGTCGGCATCCGCTGGCAGGAGCCCCACCAAGGAACCGCAACGGTACGCCAGGGCCCGCCCGCCCTCCGCACCCTCTTCTACGCTAGACGAGCAGACCATCATAACCGTCGTCACCCCGCGGGCAGAGCGGACGCCCCTGCCAAACACCGCGAACTGCCCACCACCAGCACCGAAACCCGCCGAACGCTTGTTGGCCATCCCACAACCGCATCGGACGCGGCGCCTTCCCCCACTCCCTAGGCTCCACCGTCGCCAATCCGTTATCCCACCCTCTCTCACCTCACGCTACAACTATCGACCACACCAAAATCTAACCGTTGCTGAATCCTCCAGACCCCTTCAAACTAAATTTACTACCACCATATTGTATTCTCTAAATCGATATAACGGTAGACTTGCGCGTTTTATACGCAATGTTTATAGCCCTATCATATGCATCAAGTATAGGTATACAACGCTCCCTATTAGGATTACGTATATCACTTTCTACAAATTGCCATAATTCTTTTATAAGCTCAATTTTATTGATTTTTTTATCCCAATTTTCCCAAACAGTTTTTATATTTTCCCTCCCTATACGACATTTTTTAACTCTGCAGATTAGTTCTTCCTTGGTAGTATTATCTGGCACAGATAAGTTTGATAGTGCCTCTATAATTTCAACATCATTAAAGTGAGCGAATTCGAATTCTTCCTCCCACTCTTCTACATAAATCAAATTTTGTAATCCCTCTTTGAATCTACTAGTTCTAAAATCGCTAGGAAATGATTTCATAACATAATCAATTATTTTTTCTCGTTTATCATATATGGATGAATTTGAATCTGGATCAAGAACGGTAAATAAAACAGTAGGATAAGACAACAAACGAATATCTCCATCAATTACATCGGAATCTAAAAAAGGAGCCGCAACAGCATGTGCTAGTAACTTAAGATCTTTTTTATCGCCCTTAAGATCAAACAATCGAACAAAGGAGGTATTTTTATCATAGCCTTTTTCTTTATTTATCATATTTATAATAGTGACCTCTGTTTCGCCTTCTACAGCAAAATATAGGCTAGGACGATCACTCAAATCAAAAGTTCTGATGATTGCAGAACGCTCACGTTGATCTCCTATTTTGAGTCTATCGCGTTGTGGTTCCCAGTCTGCCTGTAGTGGTGACGGTGTTCTAAGTTCCTGAGAACGGCCGTGTAGAGCTTCGTCTTCCAAGAATAGTAATATCATTTCAGCTGCCACCCTTTGCTCATGCGCTAAGAGAGCATCGTATCTAAGTTCCTGCCACTGGCTTGGACGAGATATTTTAATTACGTGATGATATTTACCCAGAGGGTCAAAATGATGAGCATTAGCAAGCAATTGATTAGATTGTTCCACTAATATTTTAGGATCCATTGATAACAATTCTGACTCTATAACCGGGTTTCTATTTTGCAAAAAATCATAATACTCATCTTTCATATTATTCGGTATTATATTATTCCACACAACACGATTCCGATATCGAGGTGATAACACTTCTAAGACAATAGCCAATGATCTAAATCTATCTAACGCCTCTTGTTCATATTCATCTAATAAAGGTAAATCGCATACTCGCTTGTTATTACTATCAAGACTATAGGTTGCTTCAGCTAAAATTTTTCGTAAAAACCTTAACGCAATAAGTTGATAATGTGAGTAAAATACTCCTGTATTTCCATCAGACCAACTACGAATATCTTTTTTGCCTGGATCATATATTTGGCTATGCCTATGTGCTATAGCAATATCATACGCTATGCCCGTATGTTGCGGAATATTATATATCTTCGGCTCATCCGAGACATCCATACCTTGATAAAAAGGAACTAAGTATCCTTGCAAATACAATTGTTCCATTTCTATTTTGCACAGTTTGATACCTCGTTTGTTTGCTTCGCTGATGAATTGGGTAACATTAAGAAGTCCAGTCTGAGTAAACAAGAAACGCACCTTCAACAGGTCTAAGGTTGAAATACCTAGTTCTCTAGGAATAGTTACAGGCGCAAATGCTGTATAATATATCGGCATCATACAACCTTCTCGACCGCAACCGAGAATGCGGCGATCCTTCCGGCCAAGATATCGCCGGTAGCGGATAACTCTGGGCGGCTTCCGGTTATCACCATCGTTGCTCTCCCGCCACGAAGGTTGTGGCTTTCAGACGAACTAAGTCGATCGCTTTCACGGTTTGATCCTTAATTGCGCTTGCCATAGGTCTATCTTAGCATATTTTTGGGCGGGTGGTGGGGCGGAGGGTGGTTTTTGGTAGGTGGTCTGCCAGGGCGTCGGCGGTGGGGGTTTGGGTTTGGGCTAGGCGGGCGGCGGTGCGGGCGTGCCAGAAGGCGGCGGAGCGGGCGGCGGTTTCGGGGGCTTGGCCGGCTGACCAGAAGGTGGCGATCATTCCGGCCAGGATATCGCCGGTGCCGATGGTGGCCAGTTCGGGGCCGCCCTCGGTTATCGCCCATCTCTGCTCCCCCATCACAAATGTGGGGTTTCCTTTTAGCAGGACAACGGCTCCGGTGCGCTCCGCCAGATCGGCGGCGGCTTGGTAGTCGGATTTGACACCGGTTAGTCTTTGGAACTCTCCGGCGTGGGGGGTGATTATCGTGGGAGACCGCCGACTTAGCATATCCGGGCCCTCTAGGGCGTTTAGGGCGTCGGCGTCGGCTAGCAGGGGGCCTTCCCAAGATTGGAGCAGACCGGCCGTGAACTTCGCCGTTTCTTCCGTCACGCCCAAGCCGGGGCCTAGAACTAGAACATCGAATCTGGTTGCTAGTTCCAAAACCTCCGGGAGGCACTCCGGGCCCAGGTATGGGCCGGCGCCTGTCGCCCGGGTCATGATTTCGGGGGACCGCACCTTCTCCTCTACGGTGGGGGGACAGGCGATCATCACTGCCCCCGCCCCGGCACGCAGGGCGGCGCGGGCGGTCAGGGTGGCCGCCCCGTCCAAACCTTGCGAACCGCCTACCACCAGCACCGAACCCGCCGACCATTTGTGGGCGGTGCGCGAACGCACCGGCAACGGCGCATCCCCCTCCTCGCACAATCGCAACTCCGGCTCCGTCTCGGCCAAGCCGATGTCGACCGCCCGCACCTCCCCGCACAGGTCGGGGCCGTCGCCCGACAGATGCCCAACCCGCAGGCCCCCGAAAGTGACGGTGGCGGCCGCAGGCAAGGTTCCCTCCGCCGCCCGGCCGGTGTCGGCGTCCAAACCGGACGGGACGTCCGCCGCCAGTCGCAAACCGCCCCCCGCCGACCGCCAGAATGACAGGTCGGGCAACTCCCCCCGAAACCCGCCTCCGAACAGGGCGTCCACCACCACGCCGGCCGGGCGGGGAGCGTCCGGGGAGCGAAAGGCCGCCCCGGCCGCCATCGCCCGCTCCCGCGCCCAAACCGCCGCCGGGCTGCGCGGCTCCAAAAACGGGTAAACGTCCACCCACAGCCCCCGGCGGGCCAGAACCCCGGCCGCCTCGTATCCGTCGGCCCCGTTGTTGCCCGGCCCGGCCAGCACCGCCGTCCGCATGCCGTAACCCGCTCCCAACCGCGCCGCCGCCCCCGCTACCGCGGCGCCCGCCCGCTCTACCAAAACCTCGACCGGCGCCTCCG
The DNA here is from genome assembly GCA_965243835.1 of Candidatus Spongiisociaceae bacterium. Classification (GTDB taxonomy): domain Bacteria; phylum Actinomycetota; class Acidimicrobiia; order Spongiisociales; family Spongiisociaceae. The sequence goes on along the minus strand of OZ251578.1, from coordinate 696,372 downwards.
TGGCCTCGTCCTGGAGGCGGGACTGCCCGGCGGTAAAAACCGGAATCATCCGAGCTCAGCCGGACCGCTTGGCCAACTCCGCATTCAGGACATCTTCCCGAGTGTCGCTCTCTTTCATTTACGGCCTCCTCCCGTATGCGCCGCCCCGTTGCCCCAGTGCGGAAATTAAGATTACCGCTACCTTAACGCCGCCGTGTGATATACACCCCCGGATATCAGGATCGCAACACCGGGAGGGTCACCCGGGTGGGATAGGAACGGTTGTGCAACACCGTCTGCGTGGCCGGGACGGCGTCGAAGGGTCCGTCCGTCAGCGGAGTCGCCCCCGTGTTCAGGTTGCGGTCCCACTGCGGGAAGTCGGAGGAGGCGATGTTCAAACGCAACCGGCAACCGGCCGCTACCCGCGCTCCCAACGGCCCCAACTCGATCCGCAACTCATACACCTCCCCCGGCGTGAGCAGGGTCGGGGAGGACAGGGACTCCCGGTAGCGGGCCCGCAGAATCCCCTCCTGCAGGTTCACCGACCGCCCCGACGGATCCACTACGCACAGCCGGGCCGCAAAATCGGTGTCCACCGCGGTGGTGGCCGCATACAAGGTCACATGCGCCTCCCCCGCCAGTTCCATGTCCTCCAGCAACGGCTCGGAAGTGTAAACCAGCACCGTCCGGCCCACTTCGGCCGCATGCTGGTCGGCGGGGCCCATCGGGGTGATGTGGTCGAAGCAACAGGAATGGCCGCCCTGCGAGGGAACCGGAACCCCCGGATCGTGCACGTACAGGTCGGGCGGCTCGTCGCCGGGAGCGGAGCGATCCAGGGTTCCGTCCCCGAACTTGGAGTTGGCCCGCCCCCCGGAGTGGATGAACCAGTCCTCCATAACCGTCCCCGGCGGAGGCCAAGCCGCAAAGTCCCGCCGTCCCCCGTCCAGGGTGAACAAGGTGACCGGGCTGTCCAGCACCCCGTTGTCGGCCCCTTTCAGGGTGGCGTCGAACCAGCGGATCAACCAGTCGTCGATCTCGCGGGTGGACGGACCGTCCCCGGCGCCGGAGCGTCCCACCGGGGTCCACGGCATATGCGTCCACGGGCCCACCAGCAGTTTCTGCCGACCGCGGGCTCCCCCGCCCCCCGACTCCGACACCCCGGCGAAGTTGCGCACCGTCCCCGACAGGAACACGTCGTACCATCCGCCGATGTGCAAGGCCGGAACCTCCACCCGGCTGTAATCCTCGTCGATGCTCCACTGCTTCCAATAGTCGTCGTAGGTGCAGTGCTCCGCCCAATCCTTGAAGAAAGCGGCGTGGGGGTTCTGCAAGGGCGGATACCCGGCCACCGGCAACGACCAGTACCAGACCGGGGCGCCGCCCAGGGCGGCCTCCAACTCCAACCGGCCGGGCAGGTCGTCCGCCCGCCGGGCCTCCTCCAACGCCAGCAACGTCGCCCAATACCCGATGAACGCCAGAGACAGGGCGCCCCCGCTGTACGTCCAGCCGTCGTAATACTGGGAGGCGGTGAACGCGGGGGTGATGGAAGCCAGGGACGGAGGGCGGGCCACGGCGGCCAGCAACTGGGTGGCCCCCACGTAGGAGAAGCCCATCATCCCCACTTGGCCGTCCACGCCGGGCAAGCGGGCCGCCCACTCCACCGAATCGTATCCGTCCTCCATCTCGTATTTATACGGGTAGAACTCGCCCTCGGAAGCGTGCCGTCCCCGGCAGTCCTGCACCACCACCACGTATCCCTGGGCGGCGAACCAGGCGGGATGGGCGCTGCCGAAGACGGGAATGCCGGTGCGTTTGTCGTAGATGGTGCGCATCAGCAGGGCGGGCAGGTCGGGCAGGTCGGAGTCGGCGGATGGGCGGTAGACATCTGATTGCAATACGACGCCGTCCCGCATCACCGCCGGAACGTTCCGGTGCACGGTCACCTCCCAACCGGGCATCCGTTCCGCGGGAGGGGGGGCGGGGGCGACGATGTTGGGCATTTTGGTCTCCTTGCTTACGGGCCGGGTTGCTTGCGGAGGGGGTTGCTTGCGGGGCGGACGGCGGCGGGCCGGCGGTCCGGCAACGGGCTCATCCGACGGACTAATCCCGGCTTGGGCCGTCCCGCGTCCCCACCGGCTGATACTATCCCCTGTTAACTGCGTTAACCGCCCGCGACCCGGAAACCGAGGCCCCTCATGACCGCCGAAAAGACCCTGCTCGCCTACCTGCGGGAGCGGGAAGATGAAATCTTGGAGTTCGCCCGGCTCCTGATCTCCGTCCCCTCCCCCAATCCGCCGGGGGACGAGCGGGCGGCGGCGGACCTGATCGCCTCCCGCCTGGCCGACTTGGGCGTAACCGATGTGCGGCGGGCGGGGTCGGCGGAGGAGCGGCCCAACCTGATCGCGCAGGTGGGCGGGGACGGGCCTACCCTGATGCTGTCCGGCCATATCGACACCAAACCGGCCGGGGACATGGAGGCGTGGGAGACCGACCCGTGGGATCCGGTGTTGCGGGGGGAGGACCTGATCGGCTTGGGATCGGGGGATATGAAGGCGGCGGTGGCGGGGATCGTCTACGCCATGGGAGCGGCGGCCGGCCTGGACTTGCCGGGGCGCCTGACGGCGGTGTTCACCGCCGACGAGGAAGCCGGGTCGTCCCTGGGGGCGAAGTGGCTGGCCGAAAACGGGTTGTTGCGGGCGGACGCGGCCATCATCGGCGAACCGTCGGGGGTGGAGCGGGAATGGGAGTCGTTGCATCTGGTGTCCCGGGGAGCGGCCCTGTTGCGGGTGACGGTGCGGGGCACGCAGATGCATTCCTCCATTTCCGACCGCATCAAAGGAGTGAACGCCACCGTGAAAATGGCGGGTCTCATTCAGCGGATGGAACGGGAGTTGCTGTCCTATCTGACTTTCGACCCCCATCCCCTGTGTCCGGCCCCGACCGTGAACGTGGGGGTGATGGTGTCGGGGGGCGTGTTCTACGGGGTGTATCCGGGACGGGGGGAGTTCGCCTGCGACATCCGCACCCTGCCGGGAATGACAGAGGAGCAACTCACCGCCGACATTGAGCGGTTTTTGGCCGACGCCCGGGCCGACGACCCGGAGTTGGATGCGGAACTGACGGTGGAGGGAATGGTGCCCGCCACCGAAATCAGCCCGGAGGAGCCGGTGGTGGGGGCGTTGCTGTCCGCGGCCCGGGACGTGCTGGGGGAAACCCCCCGGCTGGACGCCTTCCCGGGGGCCACCGACGCCCCCCATTTTCAGTTGACGGCCGGCATACCGTGCGTGGCCGCCTTCGGGCCGGGAATGTTGCCCCGCGCCCACAGCCCCAACGAGTTTCTGGACGCCTCCGGCCCCGCCCGCTCCGCGGAAATATACGCCTTGGCAGCCTACCGCTACCTGACCGAGGCCACCGCCGGTTAAGAGTCCCGGTAGTCCCGGCTGATATCGTCCGGACGCTTGTCGTCCTACTGTATCCATTCCTGGCTGGGCGGACGACTAGCTGTTGATGGTCGCTAGAATGACTTCTCGCACCCGCGCCCTCGCCGCCGTCTTCGTTGCGGCCTCCGCCTTGGTCTTCATCGTGGCCGTCCTAGTCGCCCCCCCGGCGGCGGCCAGACCACCACGACCACCCTGGCGGCCACGACCTACTTTGAGAACCCCGACAATGTTCTCGGAGTATCCATCACCGAGAACGACCCCAAAAGAACGACCACCCTCCAAATCCGCAAACAGGGAGAACCAACCTGGAGAGGAGAAATCGCTATCACCGAAGACGACAGCTGTCAACCATCATCGCCGAAATCCAAGTAGCGGTTTCCCATTCATCCACGACCGCCCGCAACATCGTCTTCACCATCCAAGACATCCATTCAAGTTTGGAGGCCGTCCCCGCCCTGATAGCCCGCACCTACACCCTCCCCGCCGACACCCTCTCCGGGGTTCATCCTGTTCTGTTGGAAATAGTAGGCGATGTGCTTCACGAACCCGCCCCCCGGGGTGCGCCCCGATGGGTCAGCATCACCGGAGAATGGCAAACATAATAACCGGGGTACTCATTACCTCACAGCCCCCACCAAATCGGGGCACACCATAAACGCATCCAGCGCCCAATCTTCGGCGACCGACCCGCTTTGGGTTTCATAGTAAAGGTCGCGGGCGAACTCGCACGGGTCATCCCAACCGCCCCTATCGAACAAAGTCAAAGAGAAGGCGGAGACCGCCGCGTTGAACTCGACTTTCGAGCAGTTCCGCAACGATTTCGGGAGGACGGCCTCGCGGGTTCTAGTCATCAAATCCATGTCCTCCCAAAAAGCCCTGCCGCAAGTCATAGAAGGGGCAACCGTGGTGGTTGTCCTCCGCGGCGTAGTGGTGGTTGTCGGCATCCGCGGCGTAGTGGTCGTACCCGCCTCACTCGCCGGTCTGTACCAATCAGTCGTAGTGGTCGCTTGCGTGGTCGTGGTAGTTGTCGGAGCGGCCGTGGTCGTAGTAGTTGTCGGAGCGGCCGTGGTCGTAGTAGTTGTCGGAGCGGCCGTGGTCGTAGTAGTTGTCGGAGCGGCCGTGGTCGTAGTAGTTGTCGGATCGGCCGTGGTCGTAGTGGTAGTCGGGGGAGGGGCGGTTGTCGTGGTGGGTTCATCGGAGGGGGCGGTTTCCCCGGCGGTTTCCCCGGCCGTTCCGCAACCGGTGATGGCCATGGCCATCATCAGCACCATCAAGGGCACTTTCATCTTGTTATCTCTTTCGTTAGCGGGGATGTTGCGCTCCCCGACTGGGAGAGGCTAGCACCGGTCGGCGGCCAAAGGCCGGATTCGGGCATTCGGCCAAAAAAACATCACCGTATATGCCCCTGTACAGGCGCAAAACGAACAGGGTTGGCACTGGGATGTGGAGAGATCGGGCGGTTGCGGGAGTATGCGCCCCCGTTGCGCTACGGGGGCGGCCAAGCCGGTTCATCATCTCCGACCACTCTTTTGTCTCCCCGTGAAGATGGCGGGCGCGGTGGTGCGGCCAACATGTTGTTGTCGGCATTCCGCCGACGGCTGGTCGCCTTCGCCGGTTATCCTGGCAGGTCGTTCCGGTCGTTCCGCAGGTCGTCCGTCCGGTCTGAGCAGGGGATGAAGGGTTCGTATTCGGCGGCCCGACGGCGGGTTGGCGGTTGCCGGGGGCGTCTAGTTGTAGATGGCCACTAGGTTGTTGACAGTCTGCTGGTTGGTGGGTTTCCTCCGAGGCTTGTGTGGGGTCGGTGGTTGTGGTAGTGGTGGAGCCAGTCGGTGAGGGCTTGGGTTCTGGTTTCTTCGTTGGGCCAGGCCTGTTGGTTGACCCACTCTCGTTTCAGGGTTTGGTGGTAGCGTTCCACCTTCCCGTTCTGTTGGGGGTTGTAGGGTTTGATGGTTATGTGTTTGATCCCGTGGCGTTTGAGGAGCGCTTTGAACAGGAGGCTGCGTTTGTAGCCGGGGTGGTTGTCGGTCATGATCGCCCGAACATGGGGGATGCCGTGTTGCCGGTAGTTCTCCAACGCCCGGGTGAGGAACCCGACCACGGTGGGGGCCTTCTCGTCGGGGAGAGGCTCGGAGTAGGCCAGGCGGGTGTGGTCGTCGACGATGGAGTGCACGAAGACATAGCCCACTCCCTGCTGGGCGACGTTTCCCCGCCCGTGCACGGCCCATCCCCCGCCGGGGGGGATGGCGGCGATCTTCTTGACGTCCATATGCCCCAAGTCTCCGGCGTAGGGGCGTTCATACCGTATCCCCAAACCCTTGCGGAGGGACTGTTTGGGTTCCCCGCTAAGGGGTCGCAGTCCCACAGGCGCAGAACCCCGTTCCGACGCAGGATGCGAGTAATCGTCCGTTCCGCCGCCCCGGTAACGGCCGCTATCCGAGCAGGGCCCGCCCGCAGCCGCCGTCGGGCGTCCACCACCGCCCGCTCCGTCTCCGGAGCGGCCCGCCCCGGGGAAACATGGGGACGGGAAGACCGGTCCAGCAAACCGTACCAGCCCTCCTGCTCGTAGCGGCGCACCCACTTGTACACCGTCTCCCGCGACACCCCCATATCCCGCGCCACCCGCGATACCGCCTCCTTCTTCACCAACACCCGCACCGCCATCTCCCACCGTCCCTTCGGCGCCAACCGAGCGTTACCATGAACCACGAAGGCCTCCTCCCGTGTCAAGGGTTGCTTACACACCCCATGACACCAGGAGGCCTTCACCTATGCAACAACCAAACTGTCAACAACGTTCTGGCCATCTACAGCTAGTTCGTCCGACCGCCGGGTATACCGGTCGGCGTCTGTCGCTAGGTGTAGATGGCCGGGGGCGGATGAGCGGGCGCGCCGGTCGGTTTCTGTCGGGGATTCGTTGGCGCAGGCGTTGTTCCCGGTGGTCCCGGATCTGGTTGCGGAACGCGAACCCGGTTGTGGCGGGGGAGCGCCGGGTGGCCGATTTGACATCTGTTTTTAAATAGTGTAGAATATGGGAATAATATTTACTCTATTCGGTTATACTCTATACAAGCCCCAAAAAGAATGTCACACCCACCCTGTAAGGTGAACACCATGCAACGCAACCACCACGCCCACGCCGCAACCGAAACCCCGCGGGAAACCTGCGCACGGGTGAAAACCGCCACCGCCGCCGGCCTGGCCGACCTGCGCCGACTGGCCGAACCGGACCTGTCCCCGACGGAGCTGGGGGAGATAGCGGAAACGGTAAAACAAATCGACGCACAGGTGTCTTCCCTGAAATGCCACTTGGCCGGACGGCTCAGCCGCGCCGACGGGGGAGCCGGGTCGGGCGAGGCGCTGCGGGATCAGCTGGGGGTCACCAACCGGGAAGCCAAACAACTGTCGCAAATGTCCCGCCGACTGGAGGAAATGCCCAACACCCGCGCCAAACTGGAGGCGGGGGAAATCACCATGTCCAACGCTGCTGCGTTGGCTAACGCCGCCCGCGAGTGCGGAGCCCGGCAAGTGGACCAGAACAAGGGGTTGCTGGCGGAAGCCTCGTCCTCCAATCCGGATGATTTCCGCAAGCGTTCCCGCCGGTGGGCCAACGCCCACAGCCCGGACCGGGGCGAGGAGTTGCTGAAACGGCAGAAGAAACACCGGAAGACGCACCTGTTTTGGAGCAAGGAACTGGAGATGGGAATCCTGCATGCCGAGATGGACTACGTCAGCTTCGGGCAAGTGCGGCAAGCCCTGGACAAACACACCGACCTGCTACGACGGGACGACTCCGGCGGGGAGGTTCACCCCGACGACATCCGCACCGGCGAGCAACGCCGAACCGACGCCTTGGTGGAACTTGTCACCGGCCGCCGCGCCCACACCCTGGAGCCCCTTCCCACCGGTAACGGGGCGGGTAAAGAACCCACCCAGGTGGTGGTAATAGCCGACTTGGACTTGCTGAACGGCGTCCGCCCGGACGGGGACTGTGAAATACTGGGTACCGGGCCCGTCCCGCCTTCCGTTTTGGGCAACCTCTCCCCCGACGCGTCGGTGTGCGGGATCATCTTCGGGGGCAAGGGCCGCGTGTTATGGCTGGGACGCAACCAACGACTGGGCAACCAAGCCCAACGCTTGGCGGCCGCGGTGCGGGACAAGGGATGCGTGCGATGCGACGCCCCCGTTCACCGCACCGAGTTGCACCACCTACGGGACTGGTACGACGGAGGCCCCACCGACATCGACAACCTGGTCTCCCTGTGCGGACCCCACCACCGGGAGTTGCAAGAACACAACCGGGAACTGGTAAAAACCGGAAACAAGTGGCAAACCCGCCCCCGCACCGGACCACCGCCCCCGCCCCCGCCCGCGCGCAGACCGACCAAACCCCCCGCCCGCGCCGCGCCGCCCTGACGCGGCGCCCGCTCCCCGACCCGCCACCGGCCAAACCCGACAACGAGAAACCGGGCGACCCCGACGCAGACGGGGCGATGGCGGCTTGAACGGCTTAGGTGGCGAATCGGCCGCCGTACGCGCAGTCAGTCGGGTGAAACGAGCGGTCCGGCTAATGGCGGCTTGGGGAGGCGTTAGGGCGGCGGACTGATTATTATGGGCTTATGGACACCACTTATTCCGTTCGTTATCGGGAGTACGCCGAGGCCGTCTGGGAGATAGAGGAGGCGGGCATCCCCGTCATCCAGGCCCGCATCTCCGACTGGCTGGGCGTGAGCCGGGCCAGCGTGTCGGAGATGGTGCACCGGATGGCGGAGGAAGGCCTGGTTACGATCGGGGAGGAAATCCGGCTCACCCCGGAGGGGCGCCATCTGGCGGCGGTGGTCGTGCGCCGCCACCGTCTGGCGGAACGTTTCCTGTCGGAGGTGTTGCGCCTGCCTTGGGCCAAGGTGCATGCCGAGGCGGAAGTGTGGGAAACGATGATCTCCGATGATGTGGAGGAGCGGATGTGGGCGGTGATGGACAACCCCCAAACCTGTCCGCACGGCAACCCCATCCCCGGCGCCGGGTATCAGCCGCCCCGGATGAAGCCCATGGCCGACATGGAACCGGGCGATGTTTATCCGTTGGAGCGAATCTCCGAGGAGTTGGAACTGGACGCGGAAATGATGCGCTACCTGGATGAAAGCAACCTGCGCCCCCACGCCTTGGTGGAGTTGGTGCAGAAGGACCCGCAGGGGGCCCTCACCGTGCGGGTGAAAGGGAACTCGGTCGGGGTGGGCGTATTCGCCGCCGAGCGCATGTTCGTCGCCACCGGCTGACCCGTCCCGCCTATATTTTGCGATGCCCGTCGCCGGCCAAACCCCTCTGCGCCTTGGTGAGTCCTCTTTAAAATAGCCTAATATCTTGCTTTAGGGCTTTGTCATATTCTAAACAAGCCAGAATTGTCATAGGGCTTCGTTACCTTTGGATCCAGGAATGGAATCCAACAGGAGGTAACCGGAATGGGCGACAAGCCGCCGATGATGACCGCGCTCCAATTGGGCAAAGTGCTGTCCAGATTCGGGTGGACGCGGCAACCCCGTCGGGGCAAAGGCGGGCATATCGGCTGGGAACGCCCGCGCTCCGACGGAGGCACGGACCGTGTGTTCATACCCAGCCACGGAGGAGAAGACTTGTCACGTGGTACAATGTGGGATCTTATACAACAAGCGGGCTTGGGATGGGACGGCCAAGCCAGGAAAGGGAAAGGCGATTTCTATGAAATACGACGCAATGATTGAACCCACCCCCACCGGCTGGTCCGGATTAGTGGTCGGCTTGCCCGCCTACGGCACTGGCCGCACCATCGAAGAAGTCATTCAAGACTTGGCGAACGTAGCCGAATTCTGCGTGGAGCAGTTGAGCATGCATGGGGAACCCATACCCCCGCCCGCCCGTTATCAAGGACCCCCGCTCGAGCCGGGCGGACGCATCCTCCCCCAAGCCATCACCGTCGACATCCCCGCCCTCACCGGATAACCAGGGCCCAAGCGGGCAACGACGGGCGGACCGCGCCGCTCCCCGGTAGGCTTTGGCCTAATCTGGAGGAGTGACGTACCTGCCGGAGGGAGGACAGGAAAGGGGCGCGATGGCCGGGCGAAGGTTTGCGGGCAAAAATGTTTTCATCACCGGAGCGGGGAGCGGCATCGGCCTGCGCGCCGCCCAACTGTTCGCCGAAGAGGGAGCGGCCAACCTCTATTTGGCGGACCGTCTCCCGGACCGCTTGGAAACCGCCGCCGACTCCGTGGCCGCCCGGGGTTCCAACCCGGTGCCGATCCACACCGATTTGGGCGAGATGCGCAACTGCACGGCCGCGGTGGAACAAGCCCTGCGACTCCACCCCCGGCTGGATGTGCTTATCTCCAACGCCGCCGCCTGGGTGGACGACCCGTTCCTGGATGTCACTCCGGAAGGATGGCGGAGGGTGCTGGCGGTCAACCTGGACGCCTACTTCGCCCTGGCCCAGCGGGCCGCCCGGGCCATGCGGGACACCGGGGGCGGGACTATCCTGTTCACCGCCTCCATCGGCGCCCTCGGCCATGGGCGCAACTTCACCCCCTACTGCGTGTCCAAAGCGGGACTGATCGCCTTGGCCAAGGCCATCGCCGTGGAATGCGCCCCCTACGACATCCGTTGCAACTGCGTCTCCCCCGGCCCGGCCGACACCCAGCAGTCGGTGGACCTGGTGGGGGAGGAACTGATGGAAAAGTGGCGCACCGACGGGTTTCCGGCCGTGCCCGCCGGCAGGTTGGCTTCCCCGGACGACATCGCCCGCGCCTTCCTGTACCTGGCCTCCGACGACGCCCGCTACGTGTCCGGGATCAACCTGGTGGTGGACGGGGCCTTGGCCGCCCAACTCTACGACGTGCCCGAAGAATGACCGACCGGAGGGAGGGAATATGCCGAAAGTAGAAGTGAGGGGGGCCAACCTCTGGTACCAATTCTGCGGCCAGGGGGAAACGGTGGTGCAAATCGGAGGGGCGGTCAGCGCGCACGAGGGTTACGCCACCATCACCCCCGCCCTCTCCGAACATTACCGGGTGCTTGATTACGACCACCGCGGCTACGGGCGGAGCGACCGGCCCGCCGGAACCTACACTTTTGACGGATGGTGCGATGATTTGGCCGGCCTGATGGACGCCTTGGACATCGACCGGGCCCATATCCACGGCGGGTCGATGGGCAGTTTCATCGCCATCGCCTTCGCCGCCAAATACCCGGAGCGGGTGGACCGTCTGCTGTTGGGAGCGGGGGCGGTGGCCCGTTGCGACCGGATGGGCCGCCTCGCTTTCCGGGTCTGGCAGAACATAGCCCGCGCCTACGGGGTGGCCTCCCGGGAGATGGCCGAGGAACTGCTCACCAAGGCTTTTTCCCGCTCCTACCTGGACGGACCGCAGGGGGGCGAATCCTTGGTGCGGGACACTATGGAGGTGGTGGCCCGCAACGCCTCCACCGAAGTGTTCATCGACGGATGCGAGGCGATGATCCAAACCGACGTGACGCACCTGTTGCCGGACATCGCCCGTCCCGCCCTGGTCATGGTCGGGTCGGAGGACAACCTCACCCCCTTGGACGCGCCCCTGCCGGGGGCCTCCGCCCGCTATGTGGCCGAACATCTGCCCGACGCCCGCCTAGTCGTTTTCGAGGGCAGCGGCCACGGCCACTATGTGGAGCAGGCCGAGAAGTCCATCGCCGTCATCCTGGATTTTCTCTCCTAACCGCCCCCTCCCCCGTAAGTACGGATTTCGCGACTTAGATTAGTTTTTCGCGTTCTTGGCAAACCGGGGACCCGCCCGCCCCCCGCCCTCCCGCCCACAGTTTAAGGCAGTTTTGAAGAAAAAACCAGGGGCTCGTTCAGGTCGCTACGGGGGACAACACAAATCTCTGCGAATACCGACATGGGGCGGGTGAAAGGTTCTATTCCTAGTGAAGAAAAACCCAGTGGCTTGTTCAGATCGCTACGGGGGCCAACACAAATCTCTGCGAATACCGACATGGGGCGGGTGAAAGGTTCTATTCCTAGTGAAGAAAAACCCAGAGGTTTGTTCAGGTCGCTACGGATTATCATCGCCGTCATCCTCGATTTTCTCTCTTAACCTCCCCCTCCCCCGTAAGTGCGGTTTTCGCGACTTAGATTGGGTTTTCGCGTTTTCGGCAAACCGGGGACCCGCCCGCCCCCCGCCCTCCCGCCCACAGTTTAAGGCATTTTTGAAGAAAAAACCAGGGGCTTGTCCAGGTCGCTGCGGTGGGAACAAAGGCTTGGCGAAACTGGCAACTAGTCGGGAGAGCGACGGCTTGACTTAACTAGTCGTCGGGTTCCCGCAGTTCGGCGTAACCGGCGGAGGCTTCCATTTGGCGGCGGCGCAACAGGCCGCCCATCCAGACGGCGGCGATGGTCAGAATGTAGGGGATCATCAACACGAACTCGCGGGGGATGGACTCGGTTACGTTGATCTGCGACTGGGTGCCGATGGCGTCCGCCAGTCCGAAGAACAGGCCCGCGGCCGCCGCTCCCAGCGGGTGCCAAGCCCCGAAAATAACCGCCACGAAGGCGATGAAGCCCCGGCCGGCGGTCATGTTTTCGGTGAAGTTGTTGAGCGCCCCCACCGACAACTCCGCCCCGCCCAGCGCGCACAGGGCGCCCGCGATAAGCAGGGCCCACAGGCGCATTCGGGAAGGGTTCACCCCCGCGGAGCGGGCCGCGAAGGGATACTCCCCCACCGCCGCCAACTGCAGGCCGAACCGACTGCGCCGCAAAACCACCCAGGCGGCCACCGCGAACAGGGGCGTCAACCACACCAGCAACGACGACTCCGACAATATCACCCCCCACCCCTCGTTCACCCCGGAGACGGGACGGGGCAGGACCGCCTCGGTGAAAAAAGTCCCCCGCGTGTCGAAAACGGCGGTTAATGCAAAGGCGGTCCCTCCCAAACCGAGGGAGGTAAGCCCCAATCCGGCTATGAAAATGTTGGCCCGCAACGGGCCGATCACCCACCAGAACAAGAACGACAGAACCAAACACGCCCCTATCGCCGCCAAAATCCCCAGCCACACCGAACCGGTGGCGTGCCCCACCGCCACCGTCGTGAAGGCCCCGGTGATCATCAGCCCCTCCAGGCCGAGGTGGAACATCCCGGCCCGGAAGGCGAACACCCCCGCCAAGGCGACCAAAATCAGGGGGGCGGCGGCGCGCAGGGTGGTAGCCAGAAACTGTTCCATCAGGCCTCCTGCTCCCCGGCCTCCGGCTCCGGGGCGGCGAGATCTCGGATGGGTTGCGGGAGTGCCGGTTGCCCGGCCTCCTGCTCCCCGGCCTCCGGCTCCGGGACGACGGACTCCGGCGCGGAGCGGCGGTGCCTGCTACGAAAGCGGGCCGTCACCAACAGGGCCACCATCCCGTTGAGAAACACCAGGGCGGGCGGGGGGACGTCGGTGACAATCGGCAAAAACAGGATGGCGGCTTGCAGTCCCCCGAAGAAGACGGCGGACAACGCCATCCCCGACACGCTCAGCAAACCCACCATCACCACCACGATGGCGTCGAATCCCACCGTGGGGGAAAATCCGGTCACCAGCCGGCCGGCCGGTCCGAAAACCTCCATGGCCCCCGCGAAACCGGCCAAGCCGCCGGATACGGCGAAAGCCGCCAAGCCCACCCGGCCCACGTTCAGGCCTTGCCAGCGGGCCATCAACGGGTTGCGCCCCGCCAGTTCCACGGACAACCCGAACCGGGTGCGCTCCATAAGCAACCAGATGACGATCGCCGTTACCGCCACCACCGCCAGCAACCGGAACGAAACCCCGGAACTGTCGGTCAGCCGGAACGCGTCGGGGATCCGTTCCGTGGAAGCGGTGGTTCCCGTGCCTTCCGGGTTGCGCATCGGGCCGCCGGTCAGATACTGCAACAGCAGGGTTCCGATGAAGCTCATCATCAGGGTGGTCAGCACCTCGTCGGTGCCGAATCGGATCCGCAACCAACCGGGGATGAGCGACCATGCGGCCCCCGCCGCCGCCGCCGCAACCACCGAGACGGCGATCACCAACAACGCCGGGCCGGTTCGCCACCACAACGCCATAGCCAACGCCGCGCAGGCCCCCACGTAGAACTGCCCCTGTCCGCCGATGTTGAAAAACCCGGCCCGGAAGGCGACCATAACCCCCAAGGCGATGAGAAACAGGGGAATAGCCCACCGGATGGTGGAAGTGAAAGCGCCGGTGGCGGTGAGCGCCCCCTGCACGGTTCCGGACAATACATCGGTCACGCTGTAGCCGCTCACCCACAAAATCAAGGAAGTGACGACGAAAGAAACCGCCACCAAAATCACGGTGGTGACGATCCGGCCTATTTGCCCGATCACCGCACCGCCCCGGTCATCGCGTCCCCCACCGCCCGCCGGTCGTAGGGGGGATGGAACTCGGCCGCGACGCGGCCGCCCAGCATTACCACCAACCGGTCCGACAACTCAAACAACTCGTCCAGATCGGATGAAACCAACAGCACCCCCGCCCCTATGTCGCGCAAGCCGGACAGGGATTCGCGGACAAAACCGGTGGCTGCGAAGTCCAGTCCGCGGGTGGGCTGGGCCGCCACCACGAGTTCCGCCCCGTCCGCCAGTTCCCGGGACAGTATCAAGCGCTGAATGTTGCCGCCGGACAGGGAGCCGGCCGGTTGGGCGACCGATTGGTAACGGACCCGCCACCGGTCCAGGGCCGCCTTGGAGGCTTCCCGGAAATTCCGCACCGAAATCAGGGGATGACGAGCCCGGCGACGGCCCACCAAACGCCGCACCGACTGGTTCAACCACAACGGGGCGCTGGAACTGACCCCTTCGGTATGACGGTCGAAAGGCACCAGCCGCAACCCCCGTTGCCTGCGGCGGGCCGGGGAGTCTTGGGCGGCGTCGGCGCCGCCGAACCTGATTTGCCCGGTCGTCAAGCCGGTCAAGCCGGCGATAGCCGACACCAGGCTGCGTTGCCCGTTGCCCTCCACCCCGGCCACCCCCACGATTTCCTCCGCCGCCACCCGCAGATTTATCTCATTCAGGCCGACCTCCATCGCCGAATCGGGGGTGGAAACGTTTTCCAGTTCCAGATGAACCACGTCGTCGCCGGGACGGGAAACCCCCTCGTCCATTCGCACCGCCTCCGCCCGGTGATCGGCCGCCCCGACTATGGCGTCGCTCAACCGCCCCAGATCCGTTTCCGCCATCTCGGCCGGGCCGAAAACCAGTTGGCCGTCCCGGAGGACCGTCACCGTGTCCGCCACCGCCTCCACTTCCCGAAGTTTGTGCAACACCACCAGCACCGTCACCCCCTCGTCGCGCAACCCGCGCAATCGTTCGAACAGGGCGTCGCTGGCGGAGGGGGTGAGCAGGGCGGTGGGCTCGTCCAACACCAATACGCTGGCCCGGGAGGCCAGCGCCCGAACTATTTCCAAGGACTGCCGCACCTCCAAGGGGAGTTCGCGGATGCGGGCGGACAACGCCGGAGACCCGTCCAAATCCGCTACGTACTCCCGCCACCGTTTCTCCAAGTCGGACCGTCGGTAAACCCCCCTGCCGCCCGGGCGGGCGGCGGTGAGTTCCAAGGCCTCGGCCACGGTGAAAGACGGGGGCAGGGAAAAATGCTGGTGCACCATGGCCAGCCCGGCCGCGGCCGCGGCCCGCACGTTTCCGCCCGGAATCTCCCGGTCCGCCACCCACACCCGCCCGGCGTCGGGGGCCTGCAACCCGGCCAGCGCCCGGCCCAGGGTGGTCTTGCCCGCCCCGTTTTGCCCGACCAAGGCGTGGATGCGGCCCGCCTCCATTTCCAGGCTCACATCCCGCAACGCCCGCACCGGGCCGAAGGACACGCTCACTCCCCGGCACCGCACCGCCCCGGCCGAGGAGGGTGCGTCGGTCATAGGTCGGGTATGAACGGAATGTCCAGTTCCCCGCTGCGCACTTGGGAACGGGCTTCGTCGATCAAGGGCAGGGCGGCGTTGATCTTCTCCACCACCTCCGCCGGGCCGTTTTCCAGTACCGTCGGGCTCACCACGATATCAATACCTCCGGACGCCACGCCCTCGATCACATGCCCGGGCGAGTAGTCGTCGCCGAGCGCGTTCTGCGTTTGGCCGAAGACGTAATCTGCCCAGTATATGGTAGCGGAGACGAGCACCGCATCGCTGGTGAAGTATTCCTCCGAACCGCCCATCGCCCAGGCCCCTTTTTCTTCGGCGGCTTGTATGATGCCCGCGTCTCCGCCCGCGCCCGCCATCATTATGATGTCCGCCCCGTTGTCATAGAGGGCCGCCGCCAACTCCCGGGCCTTGGCCGGGTCTCCGAAAGTGCCGATGAAGGCCGCCTCCGCGGTTATGTCGGGGTTCTGGGATTGGGCCGCCATCACGAACGCGTTGTAGTCGGCGTTGAGAGAGGGAATGGACACGCCCCCCACGTATCCGATTTTGCCGGTGGTGTTCAAAGCCCCGGCCATGATGCCCGCCAGGTACATCGCCTTGTGGTTCTCCAACTCGATGGTGACCACGTTGGGCATATCCAGCGCCGACCCGAAGACATGGATCCAGCGGGTGTCGGGGAAGTCGGGGGCCACCGCCGCCAACGCCTCTCCCATGGGCGGAAATGTAACCGCCACTACGTCCGTACCCTGGTTGCCCAGATTGCGGAGGGTGGTCTCAAAGGTGGAAGGATCCAGGGCCTCGATAAAAGTGGTCTCCGCCCCAAACTCGTCCTCTACCCGTTGCAGGCCCCGCACCATGTCGTCCACCGGACCCCGGTCCCCCGCCGGCTGGTTTACCACCAACGCCACCTTGGGCGGCTCGGCGGGCTCCGCCATGGTAGTAGGAGCCGCGGTAGTAGTCGGGGCCGCCGTCTCGGCGGGGGCGGCGGTTGTGGTCGGAGCCGCCGTAGTGGTCGGGGCGGTAGTAGCGGCCGGCTCAGCGTCGCCGCCTCCGCAAGCGGCGGCGGCCAATGCCAGAACCAGGCCCGCGGTCAAGTACTTGCCCAATTTCAAGGTCTTCATTCGGGTCTTCTCCCTTCCGGTAACCGAAACCTTATCTTCATTATAATCTGGTTTTTTTAATTTGTTGCCTAAATAGCGAGTTTATTTTCCTTTCCAAACCGGAGGTCGTTTCTCCCGGAAAGCCCGCACCCCCTCCTCGCCATCCTCCGAACCCAGAACTTCGATCAGGGCGGGCAGGTTGGTCATCCGGGCCTCGGCGGCCGACATATGAGGGGTGCGGCGCACGATCTGCTTGATGGCCCGCAACGCCAGCGGCCCGCAGGCCAGCAGGTCTTCCAGCCAGCGCTCCACCGCCCCGTCCAGTTCCTCGTGGGGGACCACCTCGTTCACCAGACCCAAGGCGTGCGCCTCGGCGGCGGCGAACCGGCGGCCGGTGAGCAGAATCTCCATGGCCCATTTGGCGGGCAACTGACGGGCCAGGGAAACTATCCCGCCGTCCAACGGCAACCGCCCCAGACGCGGTTCGGTGAAACCCAGCCAGGCCCGGTCGGAGGCCACCGCCAAGTCGCACCCGATTACCAACTCCAGCCCTCCGCCCAAGGCGTAGCCGTTGACCCGGGCCAGCACCGGGACGTCCAACGTGGTACGCAAAGTCAGATATCCGAAACCCTGCGGACGGGCCTGCAGCCAATAATCCACTCCCGTTTTGCCCTCGTCGCTGCGAATGTCGTCCCCGGCGCAGAAAGCCCGGTCGCCGGCCCCGGTGAGGACCACCGCCCGCACCGCGCGGTCCGCCTCGATGCTTTCCCACGCCCTCCGCAACTCCTGCTGATGATGCTCGTCGACGGCGTTGAGCCGCTCCGGACGGTTTATGGTCACCCAGGCCACGTTATCGGACACCCGGAAATCAATGCTCATCCCAGAACCCCGCTTTCCCGCAGTTCCCGGATGCGCCCGGGGCTTATCCCGTATTCCCGCAGGGCCTCCTCCCCCCCTTCCCCGGGAGCGGGCGGCGGACGGACGGGCCGGGCCGGGGTGCGGGACAGGTGAATGGCGGAACCGATGGTGCGCAAGGGCGGCCGGTCGGGCCGTTCCATTTCCCAAATCATGGAGGCGGTGTGCGGGTCGCCGACCGCTTCGGCCATGGTGCGCACCGGCGCGCACAGGATGTCCTGTTCCTCCAACCGGTTAATCACCTCCGCGGCCGGGAGGGGGGCGATGGCCTCCGCCAAGAGTTTTTGCAACTGCGCCCGATGGCGGGACTGGGAGGCGAAGTCCCGGTATTCGGGACGGGCGGACAGGTCCTCCAGGTCCAGAGCCCGGCAGATGTCCCGCAACGGATTGGGTTTGAACGCCCCCACGATCACCACTTCCCCGTCGGCGGCGGCGAACGTCCCGGTGAGCGGGGTCTGCGCCCAGTTGAAATCCCGCTCCCGCATCAAACGGATGGCGGCCTCCTGATGCTGCATGGCCAGAAGCGAATCGTAGAGATTGACCTCCACCTTCTGCCCCAACCCGCTGCGCTCCCGTTCGATGAGGGCCAGCAGTATCCCCTGTACCATGTTCATCCCCGCCGTGTAGTCGGCCAGGGAAACGGGGTAGATGAGAGTGGGGTGGGAGGGATCGGCTTTGTGGGACATGGCCCCGGTCATCGCCTGGGCCAGAATGTCCTGCCCGCCCTTGTGCGCATAGGGGCCCTCCGGCCCAAAGCCGGTGCCTTCGGCGTAGATGAGGCGGGGGTTGATTTTCGCCAGTCGCTCATAGCCGAGGCCGAGCCGCTCCATCACCCCCGGCCGATAGTTGTTGACCATCGCATCCGCCCGCCGCGCCAAGTCGTACATAAGCGTCCTGCCCGCCTCGGTCCGGACATCCACCAGGCAACTGCGCTTGTTGCGATTGACGGAACTGAAGGCCGGATGCAACAGGCCGTCTTCGTCCACCGCGGCCAGGGCGTGCCGGAAAATATCCCCGGCGGGGCGTTCGATTTTCAGCACCTCCGCCCCGTAATCGCCCAGCATCTGGGTGGCGGACGGGCCCATCACGATCTGCGTGAAATCCAGGACCCGCACCCCCGCCAGGGGCTGGGAGGAGTTCATCCGGCCGCCGCCCCGACCGGGGAGGGCTCCGGAGCCGCCACCGTAGCCCGGGGGGAGGGGATGTCGCCCGGGTCGGCCCCCTGCTCCCGCAACCGCTTCTGCAACTCCGGCACGTCCACTTCCCGCACCGTCGCCCCCCGGCGCACGGCTTGCGCGGCCGCCGTCCCCGCCGCCTCCCCCATCGCCATGCAGGGCGGTATCTCCCGGGACATCTTCTGGGCGTCGGGGTCGGCCGAATAGTGGCGGCCCGCCGCCAACAGGTTCTCCACCCCCTGCGGAAGCATGGCCCGGTACGGGGTGTAGTAGCCCCGGCCCCGGGCCACGCTGTCCGGGAAATGCACCCGGTTCACCACGTCGTCCTTGGTCACCACGTAGTCGCCCCGGATGAGGCGGGATTGCCGCACCCCGATCTGGGGGGCCACGTCGATCACCACCGCGTCGGCGAAACCGGGGTAATGCTCCCGGACGTACTCCAGCAAGCGGGCGATGCGCTTGCGCCCCTCCCGATCGGCCTCGGTCAGGGATTCGGGGCTCAACCCGTCGTAGCCGTTCATGTGCGGGCAGTTGCACCACACCACCCCCGGCAACGGGGTTTTCAACCACCAATGCGCCCAGGAACCGCCCAGGATGCGCCGCGCGGCGCGGTTCACATCGTGGCATTGTCGCGGGTGCTCCTCCTCGAACCGTTCCGCGGCCGCGGTGTCCACGTTGCCCAAACGAAAGACGGTGGTCACCATGTATCCGCCCTCCACATGGGAGGCCCCGGCGCTGGCGGCCACATCGGCGTCCCCGCTGGCGTCCACCACCACCTGCGCCCGCACCGTCTGCAAACCGTTCTTGGTGCGGCAGATCACCCCGGTGATGGTATCCCCTTCCATAACCGGGGCGGCGTACCAGGAGTGCAGGCGCAGGTTGATCCCCTCCTCTTCCACCAAGTCGTTGGAGACCCGCTTCCATCCGTCCGGGTCGAAAGCCGCCGCGTACACGATGTTTTTCATACTTCCCGACTGGTAAATGTCAAACAGCCCCCAGCGGGCCCATTTCCGCCACATTTCCTCGCTGAACAACCGGTCCTCGGGGGGCGGGTAGACGGCCAACCCCAGGCGCTCCATCCGCTCCACCATCTCCTGCGCCAAGCCCCGCACCGTGATCTCCTCCGCCCCGTCCACGAAGTCGTCCAACACCAGCACCATCCCCCCGGCCGCCAAACCGCCCAGGTAGGGGTAGCGCTCCAGCAAGGTCACCGAGGCCCCGTTGCGGGCGGCCGCCACCGCCGCCGCCAAACCGGCCGGGCCGCCCCCCACCACCGCCACGTCGGATTGAGCCACCACCGGGGCCGATTCGGTCACAACCGGAGCGGGGGCCTGTTCCATCATCCAACCTCTTTCATCGGCCGCCTCAGAAACTGGGCGGGGTGATCATCGACAACGATACCGAGGGGACGTCGCCCGGGTTCTCGTACCAGTGCGGGATAGTGGACTTGTAGGAGATGGCGTCCCCGGCCCGCAACACGTACCGCACCCCCCCGACTATGTAGGCCTGGGTTCCTTCCAACACCACGCTGCATTCTTCTCCGGCATGCACAAACGGGGTCGACTCGCTGGAGTAGCCGGGCTGGGTCGTGACCTTGATTACCTCGAAGGCGCTGTCCAAACGGGGGGTGAGCAACTCGGCCGTGATCAGGTCGTTGCTTTCCCCCAAGTCGAGGCGGAGGCGCTCCTCCCGGCGCACCACCGGCGACGCCAACCCCTCGTCCGCCACCAGCCGCGCCACCGCCACCCCCAGGCTGTGCGCGATCTGCACCAGGGAACTGAAAGAAGGATTGCCCTGTCCCCGTTCCACCTGCGAGAGCAACCCGGCGCTGACCCCGGCCGCCCCGGCCAACTGCTCCAAGGTTTTGCCCTGCGCCTTGCGCAACCGGCGAATCCGGTCGCCCACCTCCGTTACGGTTATGGAGGGCCGGTCGGAACCGGGGGACGGCTCCCTCGTTTGGGGATGATGCCATTCCAGCGTCTTGGAACTGTGAGCGGTTAAAATAGCGCACCTCCTGTCTTCATTATATAGTATGATTTCAATATGATGACAAATCGCGGTCGGGATGATGCGGCCGAGGTAGTGATTGTAGGCGCCGGGGCGTCGGGCACCGTCGCCGCCGACGCTTTGGCCGCGGCCGGCTTCAAGGTGGCGTGCCTGGAACAGGGCGGTTGGTCCAACACCGCCGACTACCTGAGCGCCGAACCCGAGGCGGAACTGTCCTGGCTGGGAAAATGGAACCCCGACCAAAACGCCCGCCGGGCGGCGGCCGACTATCCGGTTACGGGGCAAGCCGAGGTGCGTCCGGTGATGTACAACGGAGTGGGGGGAGGGCTGGTGCAGTGGGCGGGGATGTGGCACCCTTTGCTGCCCTCCGACTTCCGGGTGCGGTCCCGGGACGGGGTGGCCGATGACTGGCCCATCGACTGGAAGGACCTGGCCCCCTTTTATCAACGGGCCACCCGGGACATGTCGGTGTCCGGATTGGCCGGCGACCCGGCTTTCCCGGAACTGGACTACCCCAACCCGCCGGTTCCCATCGGCAAGGTGGGAATGGCCGCCGCCCGGGGAATGGACAAGATGGGATGGCACTGGTGGCCGGGGAGCAACGCCATCTCCGCCCGGGCCCGCCATAACCTGCAGGCCTGCCAGCGCCGGGGGACATGCATTATCGGCTGTCCGGAGAACGCGAAAGCCAACGGGCTTCTCACCCACTGGCCGCGGGCTTTGGACAACGGAGTGCTCCTGGTAACCGAAGCCCGCGTCACGCAAATCCCGCTGGACGCGCAAGGCCGGGCCCGGGGGGCGGTGTACGTGGACCGGGAGGGAACGGAGCGGTTGCAACCGGGGGAAGTGGTGATCCTGGCCGCCAACGGAATCGGCACCTCCCGCCTCCTGTTGCTGTCCGCCTCCTCCCTGCATCCGGACGGGCTGGCCAACTCGTCGGGCCTGGTGGGGAGACGGTTGATGCAACATCCCTATCAGACGGTAACCGCCGTCCTGGAGGAAGGCATTGAAAGCTGGCGGGGTCCGTGGGGGCAGAATATCTACTCCTTGCAGTTCGCCGAAACCCGCCCCGAACACGACTTTGTGCGGGGAAGCAAATGGAACGCCTGTCCGCGCGGCGGCCCGTTGTTCGCCCTTTTCGACCATCTGACCGACCGCGGCCGGGAGGAGTTCGACCGTGTGTGGGGAGAATCTTTCCACCGGGCCTCCGATGACATTTTCGGTCATTCCTTCTCGTGGGGAATCCAGACCGAAGACCTGCCCGAGGAGCGCAACCGGGTGACCCTGGACCCGGAAACCACCGACGATTCGGGTCTGCCCGCGGCCCGCATCGAATACCGGATATCGGACAACACCCGGCGCATGCTGGAATTCAACATGGCCCGGGCGAGGGAGGCTGCGGAGGCGGCCGGGGCGGCGGAAATCATCGTCGGGGAAGTATGGCCGTCCGGGATCGGGCACAATCTGGGCACCGCCCGCATGGGGGACGACCCCGCCTCCTCGGTGGTGGACCGTTGGTGCCGGACGCATGACGTTCCCAACTTGTTCATCACGGACGGGAGCGTGTTCGTGACCGCCGGGTCGGTCAACCCGACCGCCACCATAATGGCCAACACCTTGCGGGCGATGGAACGCATGATCGGCGCCCGCCGGGAGCAGGAAACCTCGTGACCTCCCCTCTCACCGACGCCCAGCGCAAAACCCTGGACGGGTTGGCGGATGCGCTGATCCCGGCCGCGGCGGGGAAGCCGTCGGCGTCGCAGGCGGGAGTTTCGGGAGAACTTCTGGACCGCACCCTGGCGGCGGTTCCCGCTTGGACGGAGCCCTTGCGGGCCATCCTGGACCAAGCGGCGGGACGCCCGGCGGACCGGTTCGTGCGGGAGTTGCGGACGGACAAACCGGAGGAGTTCGCCGTCCTGTCCCTGGCGGCGGCGGGAGCCTACTTCCTGAACCCGCGGGTGCGGGAGTTGATCGGCTACCCCGGCCAGGAAGCGCATCCTTTGTCGCTGGCCGCCTCTCCCGCGTACGTGGAAAACGGCATGCTGGAACGGGTCTGCGAACGTTACCCCGGCTACCGGCCATGAGACCGGGGGCGGAACCGCCATCGCCTACGTAATCGGCCCCCCCTGCATCGACGTGAAGGACGCGGCCTGCGTGGCCGAATGTCCGGTGGACTGCATATACACCGGCGGACGGATGCTCTACATCCACCCCGGAGAATGCATCGACTGCGGAGCGTGCGAACCGGTGTGCCCGGTAGAAGCCATCTACCCGGATGAATTCGCCCCTCCCGACTTTGAGCCGTTCTTGGCCGCCAACGCCGAGTTTTTCGACATCGCCGGCCTCGACTCCCCCGGCGGGGCGGGCCGCGTCCCCCCCGTGGACCGGGATCACCCCTTGGTGGCCGCCTGGCCCGCCCGCGATTTGTGAACCGCGGGCACCCGGCCCCGCCGGGTCGCCTAAAGTGGCGGTTATGAGCGACCCCGTCTTCTACGACCGCAAAATCAGATTCTCCGACAGCGACGCCCAGGGCATCGTTTACAACGCGGCCTACCTGGTCTATTGGGACGACGCCTTCACCGACTACATGGAGGCCGTCGGTTGTCCGTGGAAGCGGATGACCGCCGCCGGGGACGACGTGGTGTTGGCCCGCACCGAAATCGACTACCGCCGCTCGGCCGTCATAGGGGACACGGTGCGCACCCGGGTCAAGGTGGTCCGCATCGGCTCCTCCTCCCTCACCTTCCACTACCGGACCACCGATGTCGCCACCGGCCAAACCCTGGTGGAGGGCTCCCAAATCCAGGTCATCGTCGATCACGAGACGTTTCAGCCCAAACCGGTTCCCGACTACATCCGGGAGATGATCTCCGCCCATGAAGGGTCGGACTTGGACGGCGGACGATGACCAACCCCCGGGTGGCCGCCACCCCCGCCTCCCCCATATCCCTGGTGCGGGAATGGGCGGCCAACCGGACGGACGAAGGGAGCGGGCAACCGCTGATCGACGTGTCGCAGGCCGCCCCCGGTTACCCGCCCGCCGCCGGGTTGCGCGAACACCTGGCCGGGCTGGACCTGGCCGAGGCGACCCGCTACGGGCCGGTGCTGGGCCAACCGGAACTGCGGGCCGCTTTGGCCGAGGACATCTCCGCCGCCTACCAGGCCCCGGTTCGCCCGGAACAGACGGCCATTACCGCCGGGGCCAACCAGGCGTTTTGCCTGGCGGTGAACGTGCTGTGCCGGGCCGGGGAGCAGGTCATTCTTCCCCTCCCCTACTACTTCAACCACGATATGTGGTTGCGCATCGGCGGGGTGGAGCCCGTGTACCTGCCCGCCGGGGAAGATTTGATCCCGGATGCGGAGCGGGCGGAGACCCTGGTAACGGACCGCACCCGCGCCATCGTCCTGGTAACGCCCAACAACCCCACCGGCCGGGTGTACCCGCCGCAGGTGATGCGCGACTTCGCCCGCTTGGCCCGGGAGCGGGGGCTGTATCTGATTTTGGACGAGACCTATCGGGACTTTCGGGACAGGGCCTCCCCGCCCCACGACCTGTTCTCCGCGCCCGACTGGGAGCGGTTTCTGGTTCACATCCACAGTTTTTCCAAAGTGTTCGCCATCACCGGGTTGCGGGTGGGAGGGCTGGCGGCCCGCCCCGACCTGCTGGCCGAAGTCAACAAGGTGGCCGACTGCCTGACCATCTGCCCCAACCGGATCGGGCAGGAGGCCGCCCTGTACGGGTTGCGGCATTTGGGGGAGTGGGTGGAAGACAACCGGCGGCGGATGGCGGAACGGCTGGAAAAATTCACCGCCGCCATCGCCTCCGGGCCCTATCAGACGGCCTCCGCCGGGGCTTACTTCTCCTACCTGCGCCACCCGTTCGGGGAGGAGGCGGAGGGAGGGGCCACCGGCGTAGCCCGGCGGCTGTTCGAGGAGCATTCGGTCCTCGCCTTGGGCGGGGACATGTTCGGACCCGGCCAGAACGCCTACCTGCGCTTGGCCTTCGGGAACTTGGACGACCTCCGCATCCCGGAACTGGCCCGCCGACTGGCGGAAAGCGTTCGCTAAACCGGCGCCCGCCCCTTCCCGCACGGCTTGGGGGGCGGTCGGCCGAGAACGCGAAAAATACCCCTTGAAAACTTTTAAAAAATTGGGCATATTGTGAACGGGCTCTTAAAAAGGGAGTCCCCGGCCCTCGCGGGTCGACGACCAAGGAGGTATCATGACCACCGTGGAAATTGTAACGATCGTCATCGTCAGCGGGATCGTCATCCCGTTGCTGGCCTTCGTGGGGATGATCTGCCAGCGCACCAGCACGACCGTCGCCCAGATCCTGGGGGTGTTGGACGGCTACAACCTCAAGTTCGAGGCGATAAACGACCGTTTCGAAGCGGTTGGCGACCGTTTCGAGGCGATTGGCGACCGCTTCGACTCCCTCGGCGAAAGTAGCGAAGCCCGTTCCGTAACCTTGCGCACCGAGGTAACCGCCCGCATCGACCGACTGGACGAGCGGATGGGGCTGGTGGAAAAAGACGTGGCGGAGATCAAACTGGATGTGTCCGTGCTCAAAACCGATATGGGCCTGGTTCGGGAAGAGCTGGACGTTTCCAAGAAAAATATGATCATCATCCAGGAAAACATGGTCATCTTGCAAGGCATTATGGAAACGCAACAACACACCTTGGAAACCCAACAACAAGACATCACCCTCATCAAGTCCAACATGGAAACACAACAACACACCTTGGAAACCCAACAACAAGACATCGCCCTCATCAAAATCAACATGGAAACCCAACAGCAAAACACCGCCCTCATCATAAAACATCTTGGAATCGAGAGCGCGGACGATTGACATCCGGGCGGCGCGCGGCGGACTGACATGACCCGCACGTTGGTTATCGACACCGACACCGCCTCCGATGATGCGGTGGCCTTGATGATGGCCTTGCGTCATCCCGAGGCGACCGTGGAGGCGATCACGGTGACGGCGGGAAACGTCCCCTTGGAGCAGGCGGTGCAAAACGCCTTGTACACGGTGGAGCTGTGCGGGGCCTCCGCGCCGGTGTACGCGGGCGCCGCCCGGCCGCTGGTGCAACCGCCGGCCACCGCCGAGAACGTGCACGGCTCCGACGGGATGGGCGACGTCGGCCTGCCCCTCGCCGGCCGCGTCCCCGCCCCCGGAAACGCGGTGGATGTCCTGCTCGCAACCTTTCTGAACCGGCCGGGGGAGGCGGACCTGGTAACGCTGGGGCCGCTCACCAACATCGCCGCGGCCTTGGCCCGCTGTCCCCGCTTGGCGACCGCCGTCGGCCACTGTTACATAATGGGCGGAACCGGGTCGGGAACCGGCAACGTCACTCCCCTGGCCGAATACAACTTCTGGGCCGACCCGGAGGCGGCCGCCATGGTAATGCGGGCGCCAATGCCCAAAACCGTCATCGGATGGGACATTTCCACCGCCTCGGCCGTCTTCGACGAAGCGCAAGCTGCGGAAATCCGCAACATCGGAACCCGCTACGCGGAGACGGCCATCGACATTCAGGGGGCGGTGGATCATTTCGCCAAAACCAGCACCCGCCTGGCCGGATTCGACCTGCCCGACCCGATCGCCATGGCGGTGGCCCTCCGCCCGGCCATCGCCGTCGCCGAGCATGCATACGTTTCGGTGGTCGCCGGCTCCGGCCCGGCCCGCGGCGTGCAGAGTACCGACTGGCGCGGCCTGTCCGGAAACCGACCCAACGCCCGGGTGGTCACGCATGTGCCCCGGGAGTCTTTTATCGCCGCGTTGCGGGCCGGTCTCTCCTAGCCCGGGCCGCCGACGGCCAAGGCGAACACCAAGGCGAAATCGTCGGTGTGGGTGACCGCCGCCCGCACCCCCTCCACTCCGAGGGCGGCGGCCCGGGCGGCGGCGGTTCCCGACAAGTTGACCCGGGGCGGGCCGCCGCCGGTGATTTCAATGTCGGTCCAGCGGATCATCCGGTAACCGGCTCCCAACGACTTCATCACCGCCTCCTTCCCCGCGAACCGGGCCGCAAAGCGACGGGCGGGGCGGGCGAACCGGGAGGCGTATTCCCGCTCCCCGGTCGTGAAACAACGTTCCGCGAACCGGGGGTAGCGGGCCAGCAATCGCTCCACCCGCCCGATATCCACCATGTCCACCCCCACCCCCAGGACATTGCCGGACGGGAAACCCGGCGGCGGGCGGGGGAAAGCGGACGGGGGGGAGACCATCGGGTCATTCCACCGTGACGCTTTTAGCCAGGTTGCGGGGTTGGTCGATGTCGCATCCCAAAGCCAGGGCGGTGTGGTACGCCAACAACTGCAGGGGCGGGGCGGCCAACACCGGAGCCAGCAAATCGTCCGTGCGGGGGATGCGCAACACGCGGTCGGCGCACCGGCCCGCCTCTTCATCGTCCTCGTAGGCCACCGCGATCACCCGCGCTCCCCGCGCCTTGGTCTCCCACAGGCTGGACATTGACTTGTCGTAGACATCCTCCTGGGTGAGAATCCCCACCACCGGCGTGCCCTCCTCCACCAGGGCCAGCGCCCCGTGTTTCAACTCCCCGGCGGGCATGGCCTCGGCATGCAGATAGGAAACCTCCTTCAGTTTCAACGCCCCTTCCATGGCGGTGGCGTAGTCCGCCCCCCGACCGATGAAATAGAGGTCGGAGGACCCGGCCAGGTCGGCCGCCAGCAGGCTGATCTCCGACTCCCCCCGCCCGTACCGGTCCAGAATTTCCGAAATCTGGTCGGGCAGGTCCCGCAGGCCCCTCAGCAACGCCGCTTCCCGCTCCCGCTCCACCGTCCCCCGGCGGCGGGCCATCCATAACGCCCACAGGCTTTCCCCGACCAGCATGGCCAGATAAGCCTTGGTGGAGGCCACCGCAATCTCCGGTCCGCCCCGGGTGTAGATGACGCGGTGCGCGGCGCGGGTGAGGGTGGACCCCACCACGTTGGTCAAAGCCAGCAAACGGGAGCCCCGCTCGGCGGCCATCCGGGCCGCGGCCAGGGTGTCGGCGGTCTCCCCGGACTGGCTGATGGCCAAAGTCAGGGTGGGTCCGCAGTGCGGGGGGCGCCGGTAGCGCAACTCGTGCGCATAGGCCGCCTCGGCGGGGAGGCCGGCCAATCGTTCCAGCAGGATCACCCCCGCCAGGCCGGCGTGGTAGGCGGTGCCGCAACCGGTTATCCAGACTTTTTGCAGGTCCCGCGGGTCCCGCGGGTCGTCCCCGGCGGCGAAAATATCCCAATCCTCCAAATCATCCAACACCGCCCGGCCGCCGTCATCGGAGATGCGGCCCGCCAGGGTGGCGGCGATCACCTCCGGTTGTTCGTGTATTTCTTTGAGCATAAAATGGTCGTATCCGCCGCGTTCCGCCTTCCCCGCCTCCCAGTCGGCGGTGAGCGGCTCCCGGCTGACCGGGGTTCCGGCGATGGTTTCCAACACCGGCCCCTCGGCGGTCACGTCGACTATCTCCCCGTCCTCCACCACCAGGAAACGGCGGGTGCGGTTGAGCAGGGCGGCCATATCGGAGGCCAGAAACATTTCCCCGTCGCCCAAGCCCACCACCAGCGGGCTGGTAAGCCGGGCGGCCACCAACCGGCCCGGTTCGCGGTCGCTGATCACGGCCACGGCGTACGTCCCCACGGTGCGGGCGATGGCGCGACGCAGGGCGGCGGCCAAGTCGCCGTTGTATGCGGCGGCGATCAGGTGGGCCAAAACTTCCGTGTCGGTCTCCGACCGCAAGGTCACGCCCCCGGCCGCCAGCTCCTCCCGCAACGCCCGAAAGTTTTCGATGATCCCGTTGTGCACCACCGCAAACGAACCCTCCTCGTCCGTGTGCGGGTGGGCGTTGACGTCGGAGGGGGAACCGTGCGTGGCCCAGCGGGTGTGCCCCACCCCCAAGGAACCCGGCAACGGATGTTCTTCCAAAAGCGCGCTCAGGCGGTCCATTTTGCCTTCCGTTTTGCGCACCCCCAGCCGACCGGCGTGGACTACGGCCGCCCCCGCCGAGTCGTAACCCCGGTATTCCAGCCGCCGCAGACCGTCAAGGATGATTTCCTGGGCCGGACGGGGGCCGACGTACCCGACGATTCCGCACATACGCGCACCTTTCCATTGCGGTTTGGGAGATCGGGCGGGTTTAGGCCGCGTTCCCGCAGACGCGAACGGACCTCCGCTTCGGCCCGGGCTTTGTCCCCGCCGTCGCCCGCGGGTTTTAATCCGAACCGTGACGACCGCGGCCGGCCGGGAGGACATCCGCCGAATATTTCGATAACCCTCCGCCTCGTCGCCCCCGTTGGGCGGGGGCCCGGCGCTTCAAGGACGCTCCGATCCTGTCCCGCCCATTCTAAACCCCCCGCCCAACCAAACCAGGGCTTTACCGGCGCGCCCGCATGGGAAATCCCCAGCCGCCCTTTTCAATCAGAATCAGAAGTTCCGGGCAAATACTCCGCTAGCAGGGGGCGTATCTCGTCTCGCAATGAGGACAAATCTTGTTCCACAATCTGCCATATGGCTCCATCTTCTACTTTGTGGTAGCCGTGAACCAGGACAATTCGCAGACCGATGATTTCTTTGTAGTCGCTGATGCGGCCCGACAAAGTTACGCCCATACGATCTAGTTGGGTAAGGGCTTCGGTGATGACGATCAACCGGCGCTCAACGGCGTCCCGCAACATAGGGTCGTTCCGGTAATCCAATAGTTGCTTGCCTGCGGTGTATTGAAACACCGCGTCGATGGCCTGCAAAATGTCCCACAGGTAACATTTGGCTTTGCGCGTCATAGGTCGCGCCCGTCGTAGATTAGGTGTTTGGTTTCTTCCAGCTCTTCCGCGAAGAAAGGGTTGTCCACCGCCGATTGGTCCACCAGGTCCACTTTTCGGCCAAACAGGTCCTGCAACCCCCGCCACAATCCCCAGTAGTTGCGTCCGTAGATGCGATAGTGAGCGGGCGGCAACTCCACCAAAAAGTCCAAATCGCTGTCGGCGGCGAACTCGTCGGACAAGGCGGAACCGAACAGGTACAGCCTCTCCACCCCGTAGCCGGCGCACAGGCGGCGAATCTCCTCCAGCCGGTCGGCAACCAAGGGAACCATTACCGGGGCAATGCTAGCCGAGGGTGCGGGTTATTTGGGCGGCGAGGCGGTCGGCGATGGCGGCGGCGGCGGCGTGGGTGGGCGCCTCCACCATAACCCGCACCACCGGTTCGGTGCCGGAGGCCCGCACCAGCGCCCGGCCCCGGTCGCCCAGTTCGGCTTCGGCGGCGGCCACCGCCCGCCACACCTCCTCCGCCTCCTCCAAGCCCTCCCCGTTAACTTGCACGTTGCGCAACACCTGCGGGAACTCGGTGATGGCCCGGCGGCGCAACTCCCGCACCGGGAGGCCGGTTTCCACTACGACTTCCAGAAGCAGGAGGGCGGTCAACAGGCCGTCGCCGGTGCGGGCCCGTTCCAGATATATGACATGACCGGACTGCTCCCCGCCCAATACCGCCCCGTTGCGCACCATTTCCTCTAGGACGTAGCGGTCCCCCACCCGGGTTTCCAGCATCTCGATGCCGGCTTCCCGCATCGACAGCCGAAAACCCAGATTGGACATCACGGTGGCTACCACCCGTCCGCCGGGCAGTCGCCCCCGGCTGTGCAAATGGCGGGCGATGACGGCCATCACCACGTCCCCGTTGGCTTCCCGGCCGTCCTCGTCCACCACGAACAGCCGGTCGGCGTCCCCGTCGAAGGCCAGCCCGATCCGGCCCCCGGCCAACCCGGCCAGGGCCCCGGGGGCGGTGGCCCCGCACTCCCGGTTGATGTTCATCCCGTCCGGCTCCGCGTAATGGACGACCGTTTCCGCCCCCAGGGAGGCGAACAGGGCGGGGGCGGCCCGGGAGGCGGCCCCATGGGCGCAGTCCAAAGCCAGCGACACCCCCTCCAGGGAAACGGCGTCGCGGCGGATAACATCCAAATAGCGGTCCAGGGCGTCCGCCACCGGACGGCGCACCCCCACCCCCTCCCCCACCGGGGCCCTCCAGGGCGACCCGGCCCGCAACCGGCTTTCGATTTCCGCTTCGGCCTCTTCGCCGAACTTGCCTCCCCGGTCGGTGAAAAATTTAACCCCGTTGTCGGAGGCCGGGTTGTGGGAAGCGGACACCATCACCCCCAAACCGGCCCGCAACTCCCCGATCAGGGCCGAAACGCCCCCAACCGGAATCACCCCCGCGTCCCACGTGTCCACCCCCACCGAATGGAATCCGGCGTGCAGGGCGGCGGCCAGCATCTCCCCGGAACGGCGGGTGTCCCGTCCGATCACCGCCGTCCCCCCCGCCCGCGGCTCCCCGGCCGCCCGGGCCAGGCCCACGGCCAAGTCCACATCCAACTCCCGATTGGCCAAGCCGCGCACCCCGTCCGTGCCGAACAGCCGCCGCGCTCCGGAAATGCCTTGTCCGATCACCGCGCCCGTCCCGATGGCGTCAACCTTCCCGCCCGGCCGGGAACCGGAGTCCGCCTAACGTTTGGTGTACTGGGGGGCGCGGCGGGCTTTGCGCAAACCGTACTTTTTGCGCTCCACCACCCGGGCGTCCCTGGTCAGCAAACCGGCCTTTTTCAGTTCGCGGCGCAGGTCGGGATCCACCGTCAACAGGCCCCGGGCGATTCCCAGGCACAGGGCGTCCGCTTGGCCGCTGATCCCCCCGCCGGACAGGGTGGCCACCACGTCGAAGCGGTTTTCCGCCCCCGCTACCCGGAAGGGCTCCATCACCCGCCGCTGGTGGGCGATGGTCGGAAAATAGTCGGAGAAGGAACGACCGTTGAGAGTGACGGATCCGGTTCCGTTGAAAAGGCGCACCCGGGCCACCGACTCTTTGCGGCGGCCGGTGGCCAGCGCCACCGGGTCAGCCATTGTCCGCCCCCTTGGCCCCCGCCGGACGAATGTCAAAACGCAACTCCTCGGGTTGCTGGGCGGCATGCGGATGTTCCGGCCCGGCGTAGACCCGCAGTTTGCGGAACATGCTTCGCCCCAACCGGTTGCGGGGAAGCATCCCCCGCACCGCCCGTTCAATAACGGCCGCCGGGCGGCGGACGATCAGGGAAGCGAAGGATTCTTCTTTCAAACCGCCCGGATATCCGGAATGGCGGTAGTAGATCTTGTCCCGGCTTTTGCGGGAGGTGACCGCCACCTGTTCCGCGTTGACCACGATCACGTAATCGCCGCCGTCCATGTGGGGGGCGTAGGAGGGCTTGTGCTTGCCCCGCAGGATCTGGGCGATGCGGGAGGCGAGACGCCCCAACGGAACTCCGGCGGCGTCCACTACGAACCAGCGACGGGAAATATCGTCGGGTCGAGGAGAATACGTGGCGTTTCTGCGCATGGCGTTCCTGAGAGGGTCCTCCGGCAAATTGTCAGCGCACCAAGCGGGAGACGGCGGCCCCGAAACGGTCTACGCCGACAATGTAGTTGTCGCCGGAGAAGGCGCCGAAACGACCAAGTCCGGTGTTGGGGCCGGCGCCCATGTACTGACGCTCCACATTGTAGGAACCGTCGGAGGAATCCCTCTTGAACAGCACAATGGTACCGCGGTTGTTGACGTTCGGACGCAAGTAACTTCCGGTGATTACCTCGCCGCCGTTGGAGTTGACGTCCACCCACTCGGCGAAGCGTTGGCCGATGCCCTCCGAGGTCACGGTACCTGGCGGCAACTCGGCCCCGTTCAAAAGTCCGGGCAACGTCAACCTGGCGTAGTCGGTGTTAGCGGCCGCCCAAGTTCCGTCCCCCGGCGCAGTGAAGAGGTATACCACCTCCCGATAGTTGTCGGCGCCGGCTGCGTAGAGACGGGGAGAACCCGGAATGGCGACGACCGTGCCGTCCCCGGAAATCTTCACGTTGGCCCCCAAGCCCCGCGCCGCGTCGAACTCGTCATCGCCGCTCACGTCCAAGGCGACAGTCGCGGTGGCGGCGGTGGTACTCCAAGTGCCGGACGGAGCCTGGGCGATCATCACTCCCCCGTCGCCATTGCTCTGATTGAAGACCCCGACCGCGATAACGGTACCGTCATCGGAGATGCTGACCCCGCGACCGCCCGTAACTGCGTTGACGGAAATCGTATGATCGGGAGTATCGTTATCAGCCCAACCGCCGTCGGGCATGCTGTAGATCTTGCCGTCGATTTCGCTACCGGCGTCCCTGGCGTCATCCGGGGCAATGCCTACAATGGTCATCCCGTCGCCGGAAATGTCCACGCTCTCTCCGAAATTGCCGTCGGTAGCGGAGGCGGTGCCGCTTTCCCCGGGTCCGTTCATGCTATCAGTCAAGGTGGCGGCCTTGGCGTACGCTCCGTCGTCATCCCGGGTGTAGACGTACACCGCGCCGACATTGGAAGACGCGCCCGGGTCGCCGACCACGATCGCGGCGCCGTCATTGCTGATCGCCACATCCCACCCGTAGTTCTCCGTGGATGACTCGGTCAACTCTTGGGGTTCTTCATCGTCGACGCCGTCGAAAACCCAGACCTTGTCGGTCCCGTTGCCGATAACGATCACGCCGCCATCGGAAGCGTCCACATCGGCGCTGAGGCCCAAGGACCCGGCGATCTCCTCCGCCAAGTCGCCAGTGAGCGCGGAGGAAATGCGCGTTTTGCGCTCCAATGTGATTTTGCTGACTTCGGAAACCTTGTCCCGATAAGAACCCACCGCGATGTGGGTGGGCGGATCGGCGTCGTCCGCGCGGTCCAGCTGTTTGCCGAAGGCGGCGAACGAGCCCGGCCCGTCCAAGTTGACCAGCTGGTCGTTGCCGTCGTAGTTGATCAGCGTCGGGCCCTCGTCGTAAATCAGAATCTGATTGTTGTCGGTGTCCGCCTCCAGGATGGGACCGGAAGCGGGTCCGGCGGCCTCTTCTGCCCAGTACTGGTAGAGCCGCTCGCTGACCAGGTTTATGGCGTCCTCGCCGGAACCGGAGCTGTAGGTGGCCCACAGCCACTCTTCGCCCTTGTCCTCCGAGTCCCGGTTGTAGGAGAACCGGGCCAAGCCGGCGGCGTTGGTGGTCCGCCGGTGGTTGTTTCGGGGAGCGCCGACCCAGCAGTCTTCGTCCGAGCCGTCGCTGTTCTCCCGGTCGCTACGCATTAGAGCGGCGCACCTCACTCCGACCGGATCTTGGGGGGTGCCGCCCCGGGCGCCCAAGCCCAGGGGGTCGGTGGAACGGAAGAAGACCGTTCCTCCCCCCACTCCGTCGCCGTACTGGTCGGTGAGGATGGCCGTAAGGGTGTTGCCGGCTCCGTCGCCCTCGTTGGAGGCCAAAACGAAGGAGTTGGGCTTCTCCAACTTCAAAGTGGTAGCCACCGCGGACGCCTCCGACCATCTGACTACGAACCGGCCCGCATCCGGGTGGGGCATCATGTCTTGACCGTCGGAATCATCGGTATCGTCCGGATCCGGAATCATGGCGTCGGCGGCGATCATCTTGTTGGTGGCCTTGTCGGTCACCGTCCAAGTCTGACCGCTGGGCACGGCCGGGCCGGTAATGGCGCCGACCGACAGCGTCACCCGGGCCGTCTCGTTCGCGGCGCTGGTGCCCTCCTGGGTGAAGGTCAACTCCACTTTGCCGTCCTCGTCGGTGGTGTAGGTGCGACCGGCGGAACCGCCTCCTCCGCCTGCCGCGTACGTGGTGGCCGTAATCGGAATCTTGTAGCCGCTTTCCGCCACCGGGTTGTCATCCTCATCAGCCGCCTGCCAAGTAAACGTCACCGAATCGCCGAACTTGAGGAACCGCTGATTGTCCGACAGGTCATCGGTCAGCACCACCTTGACGACCGGTTTGGTGTAGGCGATGGAAATACTGGAGGAGGTGGTTTCTTCACTGTTGAACGTATCACCGATAGCGCCGCTCCAAGCCCACACCGTACGGTCGGCGCTCTGCAGATCAATGGACAATCCGGTCACGTCCCCCGAGGGCCCGGTCTGCAAATCACCGAAGTCGATCGCGCACTTGGACGGACCCCCGCCGCTGGCGAGAGCCGGAGAAGCCTCTCCGCTGGTTGCGCAGGTCCCGTCTTCCCCGAAAGCGGAATCGGCATCGGTGGAACTAAACACGTCCACCGACTGACTAACCAGGGGCTGAAAAGTCGGATCCCGTAAAGAAATCACCAACTCCACGGTTTGTTGACCCAACTCCACCGTATCGTTCTGAATCGTAATACCGGCCGGGCGGGCCGCCGTGTGCGCCAAAGCCCTGGTAATGAACGAAGCCATCTGCGCCCGGGTCACCAACTCATTCGGCCCGAACTGATGAACGTCCAATCCCTTGGCCACCCCCATCTCGTAGATGCGCCCAATGGAATTGTACGTGCTCCGCGTCACCGTGATGATGTCGGTGAACACGGCGCCGACGCTCGCCGGGGAAACATCCTGGTACCGCCCGTTGTTGAAGCCTCCCTCGCCCGGGGCGGCCCGGGACAGGAAAGCATCCAACAGGTCCGCCATCGAGGAACGGGTAACGGAGGAGTTGGGGCTGAACTCGGTAGTCGAAACGCCCGGCATAATACCCGCCTTGGCCAAACCGTTCACCGCGTTTTGAGCCGCCTCGGACAGGCCGCCGATGTCGGTGAAACCCTGATCCGTAGCCGGGTTCTCCAACACGATCCCCGCCGCGCTCGCCGCCCGGGACATGAACAAGGCCATCTGCCACCGGGAAACGGTCTCCCGCGGCGCAAACATGGTCGGGGTACGACCCAAGGTCACGCCGTAGTGGGCCAGGCAGTTGATGGCGTCCTCGGACCCCAAACCCGCCGCGTCCTCGAACCCGAAAGATTCAAGGGCCGGCCCGACGCAAGCCGAGTACACGGCCTCGTAGTCGGGCTTCTCCGTGTCGGGGTGGTTGCCCAGCGCCCGATCGCCGCCGCCTAGCAAGCCGGCGACCAATCCCAACAACACCAGCGCCGTCAACCATCCTTTACGCATCACTCCAGCCATGATGTATCGTTCGTTTCCTTTCAATAGATTTGCCAACCGGCGGGGACCCTCTTGCGGAGCCGGGACCCTATCCACCAATTCAGAACCGGCATCAGCCTATCCCATAGCATATTACCCCCTCGCTTTTTTGCGTCAAATTCAGCGGCGCCTCCTCCGGCGGGACGAAACGCCGCCGAGCGGGGGCCGGGGGCGGAGAGCGACGGCGTCGCGACTCCCGCGGCGGAAGGAACCGGTCTTATGCCGCGCACCGCGCATCCGGCCGCGCGGGATGTTAAAATCAACCCCCGGCGGTTGTCATCCGCCAACCCCCGACCTTGGAGGACGCGCTATGGCCCCGCCGCTACCCGATGTTTCCCGCAACCTGTTCGACCTGGGCGGCTACTGCAGCATCGTCACCGGAGCCGGGCGGGGCATCGGCTTGGCCCTGGCCCGGGGACTGGCCGCCTGCGGCTCCGACCTGGTGCTGGCGGACTTAAACCGGGACAACCTGGCCGCCGCCCGCCGGGAACTGGAAGAGGGCGGCTCCCGGACGACCGCGGTGCACGCCGATGTGACCGACGACGACGCCCCCGACCGGATAATCGCCGCCGCCTTGGAAATGAGCGGGCGGGCGGATGTGCTAATCAACAACGCCGGAATTATGGGGTACGCGGGGATGTTGGACGTGACCGATGAACAGTGGGACCGGATGTACGGCGTCAACCTGCGGGCCCCGATGCGCATTATGCGGGCCGCCTTGTCGGTGATGACCGAGGCCGGCCGGGGCTCCGTGATCAACATCGGCAGCTCCTGGTCCTCCCGGGCCTCGGTTTTCAACCAGGACGGAGGCGGGGTGGACTACTGCTCCGCCAAGGCGGCCCTGCAGGCCTTGAGCAGGGCCGCCGCCCAGGACGTCGCCCCCTACGGGGTGCGGGTGAACGCCCTCGCCCCCGGAGCGGTGGACACCCCCATGCACGCCCATCACCGCGACTACCTGTACGAATATGAACGCTACATCCCGCTGGGCCGCATGCAACGGGCCGAGGATCTGGTCGGCCCGGCGGTGTTTTTGGCCTCCGACGCCTCCGCCTTCATCACCGGTCAGACCATACATGTCAACGGCGGCCTGATAATGACGGATTAACCGGGGACCCGCCGGACATTCCGTAGCGATTATCCAAAATAACCCGTAGCAACCACCCACAGCCACCCAAAGGAGGAAAGATAAATGTTCACGCGCGCGCAGATCCGGCAACGACTGCGGAGCTCCCTGGCCGCGGGGAGGCCGATCATCGGGGCCGGGGCGGGGACCGGCATCTCCGCCAAATTCGCCGAGCAGGGCGGGGCGGACCTGATCCTCATCTACAACTCGGGCCGGTACCGGATGTCCGGGCACGGCTCCAACGCCGGGCTGATGCCCATCGGGGACGCCAACGCCATCGTCATGGAAATGGGAGAACGGGAAGTGTTGCCGGTCGTCGCCGACACGCCGGTGATAGCCGGAGTGAACGGAACCGATCCCACCCGGGTTATGAGCCGGTTCCTGGGACAGGTGGAGGAAATGGGTTTTTCCGGGGTGATCAACTTCCCGTCGGTGGGATACATCGACGGACGGTGGCGGCGCAGCCTGGAGGCGACCGGGTTCGGCTACGACAAGGAAGTGGAGATGATCCGGCTGGCGGCGGCGCGGGGTCTGTTCACCCTGGCTTACGTGTACGAGACGCACGAAACGCCCGCCATGGCCGCCGCGGGCGCCGACGTGGTGGTGGCGCATATGGGGCTCACCACCGGGGGCTCCATCGGGGCCGACCTGTCTTTTACCAAAACCCTGGAGGAGTGCGCCGAGCAGGCGGCCGCCACCCGGGAGGCGGCGCACGCCGTGAACCCGGAGGCCCTGGTGGTGTTGCACGGCGGACCGCTGGAAACCCCGGAACAGGCGGAGCGGGTGATGCGGGAATCGGGCTGTTACGGGTTCATAGGGGCCACCACCATGGAGCGGTTGCCGGTGGAGACGGCCATCTCCGGCACGGTGCGCTCCTTCAAAGACATAAGCCTTCCCGTCCCCCCGGGATAACCGCATCAGCCAGCGCGACGGCGGGGAAGCGGGCGGCGCCCGCCCGCGGCGGGTGCGGACGGGTGCGGAAAGGAATAATAAGGAATGAGCCGAATTGTCGTAGCGGGGGCCTTTGACACCAAAACCGAACCGTTCCGGTTGCTGGTGAAACGACTGCGCGGACGGGGCGAGGACCCTATAACCATCGATACCGGCGTGTTCAGCGGGGATGAGCATGGATGCGACTATCCGGCGCCGGCGGTGGCGGAAGCCGCGGGACGCACCCTGGCCGAATTGCGGGAAGCGGGGCGGGCCGCGGCCGTGTCGGCCATGGCGGAGGGGGCGGCCCGCGTCTTCGGGCGGCTGGTCGGGGAAGGACGGGCGGGGGGCCTGGTGTGCATGGGCGGCTCGGGCGCGGCGGTGGTGTTCACCCGCTTGGCCCCGCTGGCCCCGATCGGCATGCCCAAAATACTGATGGCCACGGTAACGGCCGGAGATACCCGCCCGCTGGCCGCGGCCGGAGACGTGATCCTGCTCTATCCGGTCGTGGACGTGGAAGGCGGCAACTACCTGCTCTCCGCAATGATCGACCGTCTGGCCGGAGTGGCTGTCTCCGCCCTGCGGGACGGACGGGGCGCAACCCGCCCGGGGGAGCGGGCGGCGGGAATGACGATGTACGGGGTGACCAACCGGTGCGTCGCCCGCTGCCGCCGGCTTCTGGGGGAGCGAGGATGGGAGTCGCTGGTGTTTCACGCCAACGGAACCGGCGGTCGGTCGCTGGAAACCTTCGTCGCCGGGGGGCTGGTGAAGGCGGCGCTGGACATTACCACCAGCGAGTTGGCCGATGAACTGTGCGGGGGATGGTGGCCGGCGGGGCCGGACCGCCTGACCGCCGCCGCCCGCAACGGAACGCCGCAGGCGGTGGCCCCGGGAGCGGTGGATATGATCAACTTCGGCCCGGCGCGGACCGTGCCCGCCCGTCTGCAAACGCGCACCCGGCATCAGCATAACGAACTGGTCACGCTGGTGCGCACCACCCCCGCGGAAAACTACCGGGTGGGGGCGGAAACGGCCCGGCGGCTGGGCGACCCCGTCGCCCCGACGGCCATTCTGGTCCCCACCGGGGGGTTCTCCGCCTTGGACGTCGCGAGCGGCCCCTTCTACGACCCGGAGGCGACCGCGGCGTACGTGGAAGGAGTGCGGGCGGAGAAGTCGCCTTCCGTGTCCCTGCGGGAAATGGACTGTCATATAAACGACCCCGACTTCGCCCAAGCCCTGGTGGAAGCCGCCCTCCCCGTCCCGCAACCCGATTAGCCTGCCGATGGAACCGGGATCGGCGACCGCCACCGGCCCCATGAAGATTCCCCGAGCAACAAGGAGTGCGGCGGGTGGCCTTTGAGAACCTTCTGCGACCGGGCCGGATCAACCGGATGCATATGCGCAACCGCATCATCGCCGGACCGATGGAAAAATCCATGGCCGACCACGACGGCTCCCTCAACGAGCGCTACATCGCCTACTCCGCGGAACGGGCCCGGGGCGGGGCGGCCCTGATTACGCTGGAATCCGCCTACGTTTCGCCGGAGGGCCGGGGCAACCCCTATCAAGTCGGGTGCCACGCCGATCATGTGCTCCCCGGACTGCGGCGCATGGCGGAGGCGGTGCGCGAACACGGGGCCAACCTGGCCATGGAACTCAACCACGGCGGACGCCAATCCTCGGCCGCGGTGCATCACCGCCGTCCGCTGGCCCCCTCCCCCGTCGCCTCCTCCTTTATGGACGCCGGGTCCCTGCCCCGGGAGATGACCGCGCAGGATATCCGGCGGGTGACCGCCGACTTCGCCCGGGCCGCGGAGCGGTGCCTGCGGGCGGGAGTGGACATGATCCATCTGCACGGGGCCCACGGCTACCTGTTGGGGCAGTTCCTCTCCCCCCGCTCCAACCGGCGCCGGGACGACTACGGGGGGAGCCTGGAAAACCGGGCCCGGTTCGCCTTGGAGGTCCTGGCCGCCGTCCGGGAAGTAACCGGACCCGACTACCCGATCGGCTACCGGCTTTCCGCGAATGAATACGTGGCGGGCGGTTTGGAGGCGGAAGAATCGGCCCGGTTTGCGGTGATGCTGGCCGCGGCCGGGATTGATTTGATCGACGTGGCGGGAGGCTCCTACGAGTCCATGGCCAAAATCTTCCCGGGCCCGGAGGCCGGCCCCGGCGGATTCCTGCGGGAGGCGGCGGTCATCCGGCGGGCTCTGGACGGACGGGCTCCGGTGAGCGTCGCCGGGCGGATGAACGACCCGGCGTTCGCGCAAGCAACGATGGAACGGGAAGGGTTTGAGTTTGTGACCATCGCCCGCGGTTTGCACGCCGACCCCCGCTACGTCCGGCGCCTGGAAGAAGGGGACCCGCAGGCCATCCTGCCCTGCATCGGTTGCAACACTTGCGTCAACCTGACCGTCGCGCGCACCCCGGCCGGATGCGCGGCCAACCCGCAGTCGGCGTTCGAGGGGACGCGGACGTTCCCGCCGACGGCGGAGGGAAGGCGGGTAGCGGTGGCGGGAGGCGGCCCGGCCGGACTGCACGCCGCCCGCTTTTTGGGGATGTCCGGGCAACGGGTGATTCTGTTGGAAGCCTCCGATCGGCTGGGCGGGCAACTGCGCTATCTGGGCCGGGCGGCGGCCGAATACGGGGCGTTGGCCGACTGGCTGGAACGGGAATTGGCCCGGCTGGGGGTGGAGGTGCGCACCGGGACGCCCGCCTCCGCATCCGGGATCGCGGCCTTGGAACCGGATGCGGTGGTGGTCGCCGCCGGAGCGGAGGGGGGACGGCCCGCGGCCCGCCTGGAAAATGTCTCCCCGGACCTGCCGTTGCTCAACCTGTTCGGCGCTCTGGAACGTCCCGCGGAACAGTGGCGGGGGGAGGCGGTAATCCTGGGCGGCGGCTACGCGGAATGCACGGTGGCCGCCCATCTGCGACGACTGGGGATAGGGGTGCGGTTGGTGGAACCGGGCGGGGCGCTGGCCTCCGACGGGGAGTTCAACGGGTTGCTTTTGGCGATGGAGCTGGAAGCCGACCCGGACGTGGAGGTTCACCTGGAAAGCACCGCCGAGGCCGTCGTCGGGGAGCAGGTGCTGGTGCAGAACCGGGGGGAGGAGTTTGCTCTGTCCGCGGGGGCGGTGGTGGTCGGCGGCCGCATCCCCCGCAACCGCCTGTACGAGGAGCTGTTGCGGGCCGGGTCGCCGGCGGAGGTCTACGCCATCGGGGATGCGGTCCGCCCCCGCGACCTGTACGCGGCCGGCCAGGAAGCGGCCCAAGTGGCCGAACGCATCAACCTCGGCGCCCGCCGCCCCTGACCGGTATCCTCACGGGAGCGGGAGTTCCCGGGCGATGCGTCACCCGCGCATGGATTGCGCTATGGCGGACCATTGCTCGTCGGTGAGCCTGTCCAAGGCGGCTCCGTAGGGGTAGAGGCCGGCCCGGTCCAGCAAGCCGTCATAGCGGGCCCGCACCGCCGCCCCCAGCTCCTCCGGCGGGGCCTCCACCGCCACTTCCGCCACCGCTTCGTCCGGGATGACATCGGCCATATCCGACCACTCCCCCCGTTTGGACATGGCGGTCAATGTAGGCCCGAAATCCCAGCCGTGGCATTCCAACATCCCCAGATAGGCGGGCGTGGACGCGTAAAAAGCGATCTGCTGTTTCACCGCCCTCCGCATCTCCGCCATCTCCGCCTCGTCCCGGCCGGTTATCGCAAACACGGTGGAAGTCATCTCCACGTCGTCCAGGGTGCGGCCCTCGGAGCGGGCTCCTTTCTCCATGGCGGGCAAGGTCACCTCCCGCAGATAACGGGGGGAGTGGAAGGGATGCACGTGATAGCCGTCGCACATCTCCCCGGCCAGCCGGGCCATCAACGGACCCACCCCGGCGATGTAGACGGGTATGTCCGGATGCTCGATGGGGCCCGGATCGAAAAACGGGGTCATCAGGGTGAACGAATAGAAAACCCCTTTGAAACGGAGCGGTTCCCCGTTCTGCCAAGTGTTCCAGATGGCCCGCAGGGCCGATATGTACTCGGCCAGGCGTAAGGCGGGCGAACCCCAGGGCATGGAAAAACGCCGTTCGATGTGCGGCTTGATCTGGGTGCCCAAACCGAGCAGAAAGCGCCCGCCGGTCAGTGAAGCCAAATCCCACGCGGCCTGGGCCACTACCATCGGAGAGCGGGCGAAGGCCACCGCGATGGCCGTTCCGTAATCCAGGTCGGGGGCCGCGGCTACAGAAACCGCCACCGGGAAAAAAGGGTTGTGGCTGGTATCGGCGGTGAAAAGCCCGTCAAAGCCGACGCGTTGCGCCCAAGCCGCCTGCTCGGCGACCCGCCCCAAATCAACATCCGGCAGGTAGTAGTCAACCTTCACTCTCATCCTCCTCGTTGCCGTGGTCGCGGCGGCCGTCCCAACCAGCCGCCCATCGCCCTATCATAAAGCGGACGCGGGTATAGTGGGATGCGAACCCGTCGGGAAAAGAAAAAGGAAACAAGCCGTGAAAAAGATACTGCGCATTTTCACCCT
The DNA here is from genome assembly GCA_965243835.1 of Candidatus Spongiisociaceae bacterium. GTDB lineage: Bacteria > Actinomycetota > Acidimicrobiia > Spongiisociales > Spongiisociaceae. Next base: position 654,312 of record OZ251578.1, on the reverse strand, counting down.
GCTCGGAGGGGCGGCGGCGGTCGGATGGATGGCCCGCCGCCGGTTGCTCTCCGCCGGGATGGGCCGGGAGCCGATACCTCCGCAACCGGCTCCGGAACCGCCTCCGGAACCGCAGGCCGCCGCCGACGGCGCGCCCGCAACGGGCGATGCCAAGCAGGAGTAAATCTCCCCGCGGCTACGCCAGGGCGGCGAACCCTCCTCCGGTGTGCCAGAAAATGACGTTGTCGTCGGAACGGAACCGTCCGGAGGCGATCTCGCACCGCAACCCGAACAGGGCTTTGCCGGTGTAGACGGGGTCGAACAGCAACCCGGTCAGGCGGGTGGCTTCGGCTATCGTCTCCCGTTGCTCCCCGCTCACCTCCCCGTACCCTTCACCCACGTACCGGTCAACGTATTCAATGACCGGGCGGGACGGAACCGCCCGCTCCCCCGCCCCGGCATCCCGGGCCTCCGCCCAGATGTTCTCCACCCGCTCCCGCAGGGCGGAGGCGGGCTCCCCCACCGACAGGGCAACCTGCGCCGCCCCGAATCCGGAGCGGTGCGCCGCCCACCCGAACCCGGCGGTGGTGCCTCCCGAAGAAGCGGCGTGCCACACTTCGGCGATCCGTCCCCCCACCGCCGCCGACTGTTCGATCATCTCCTGATAAGCCAGGGTCATCCCCCGCATTCCCAAAGCATCGGAAGCGCCTTCGGGAATCACCCAGGGCCTCCGGCCGGCGGCGGACAACTCCCGGGCCGCCTCGGCCAACATGGCTTCCCGTTCCGCATACCGGCCGGGGGAGACGTAACGAACTTCCGCGCCCGTCAGCAGGGAAATCCGGTGGTTGCCGCTGCTGTATGCGGGCGGCGCGCCGTCTGCGGTGCGCAACAACAGCGCCGCCCGCAACCCCAAACGGGCGCAGGCCGCGGCCGTAGCCCGGCAATGATTGGACTGGGCCGCCCCGCATGTCAACACCGTGTCCGCCCCGGCTTCCCGGGCGGCGGCCAAATGGAACTCCAGCTTGCGCACCTTGTTGCCGGACAGTCCGAACCCGGTCAGGTCGTCGCGCTTGACCCAGATGCGGGGACCGCCCCACGCTTCGGACAGCCGGGGAAACTCCTCCAGCGGGGTGGGACGGCGGGCCAGATCAATCCGGGGCGGCGCTCGCATACCGCCCCAAACTAGTTGGACGCCCCCGGCCCCGGTACGGGGAGCGCACGGGACGGCGCCGGGTCGCCGCCGAAACCAGAAAGACGGCCCCGGGCGGGGCCGTCTTTCGGAACGTTCGGGCCGAGGGGACTAAAAGTCCATTCCTCCCCCGCCGTGGTCGTGGCCGCCGCCCGGCGCGGGGGCGTCCTCCTTGTGCTCCACGATCAGGGCCTCGGTGGTGAGCAACAGGGCGGCGATGGAAGCCGCGTTCTGCACCGTGGAACGGGTCACCTTGGCCGGGTCGGGGATGCCCGCCGTCAGCAGGTCCTCGTAGTCGCCGGTCTGGGCGTTGAAGCCCTCGGGCCCCTCGCCGCTGCGAACCCGATCCACCACCACTCCCGGCTCGTAACCGCCGTTGGCGGCTATCTGACGGAGCGGCTCTTCCAAGGCACGCTGCACGATGGCGCGGCCCACCTTCTCGTCGGGGCTGCCGCCGCGGATCTTGGTAATCGCGTTCTGGGCCCGGAGCAGGGTGACCCCGCCGCCGGGGACGATGCCCTCCTCCACGGAAGCCCGGGTGGCGGAAACGGCGTCCTCGATGCGGTGCTTCTTCTCTTTCAGCTCCACTTCGGTGGCGGCCCCCACCTTGATCACGGCCACGCCCCCGGCCAGCTTGGCCAGGCGCTCCTGCAGTTTCTCGCGATCCCAGTCGGAGTCGGTGTCATCGATCTCCCGCTCGATCTGCTTGATGCGGGCTTTGACGTCGCCTTCCGAACCGGCCCCGTCCACGATGGTGGTGTTGTCCTTGGAGACGATCACCCGGCGGGCGCGGCCCAGCATGTCCAAAGCCACCCCGTCCAGCTTCAGGCCCACCTCCTCGGAGATGACCGTGCCGCCGGTGAGAATGGCGATGTCCTGGAGCATGGCCTTGCGGCGCTCCCCGAACCCGGGGGCTTTCACCGCCAACGAGGAGAAAGTGCCCCGGATCTTGTTGACCACCAGGGTGGCCAGGGCTTCCCCTTCCACATCCTCGGCCAGAACCATGAGCGGCTTGCCGGTCTGCATGATCTTCTCCAAGACGGGAAGCATGTCGTTGACCGAACCGATTTTCTGGTTGGCGATCAGGATGTAGGGGTCTTCCAAGGCGGCTTCCTGACTGTCCGGGTCGGTGATGAAGTAGGGGGAAATGTAGCCCTTGTCGAACTGCATGCCCTCGGTGAACTCCAGTTCCAGACCGAACGTCTGGCCTTCCTCCACCGTTATCACCCCGTCCTTGCCGGCGCTTTCAAAAGCTTCGGCGATCGTTTTGCCGATGTCGGAGTCCGCGGCGGAAATGGCCGCCACCGCCGCCACTTCCTCGGTGGTCTCCACCTCTTTGGAGAAGTTCCCAATGAAGGAAACCACCTTGTCCACCGCCGCCTCGATGCCCCGCTTGAGGCCCATCGGGTTGGCTCCGGCGGCCAGATTGCGCAGGCCTTCCCGCACCATGGCCTGGGCCAGCACGGTGGCGGTAGTGGTTCCGTCGCCGGCCACATCGTTGGTTTTAGTGGCCACCTCCTTGGCCAGCTGGGCTCCCATGTTCTCCCACGGGTCGTCCAACTCCACCTCTTTGGCGATGGTCACCCCGTCGTTGGTGATAGTGGGGGCGCCCCACTTTTTTTCCAGCACGACGTTGCGGCCCTTGGGGCCCAGGGTCACCTTGACCACGTCGGCGAGCTTGTCGACTCCCGCCTCCAGGCCCCGGCGTGCGTCTTCATTGAAACGAAGATCTTTTGCTGCCATTTTTACCTCCTTTCCAGCCGTCGCGTCAGCCGACGATGGCCAGCAGGTCCCGGGACGAAAGGATCAGATAATCCTCGCCCTCGTACTTCAGTTCCGTTCCCGCGAACTTGGAATAGACGACGGTGTCGCCGACGGAAACATCCATCGGAACCCGATCTCCGTCCTCGTTCCGGTCCCCGGGGCCGACGGCCAAAATGGAGCCGGTCTGCGGCTTCTCCTTGGCCGTGTCTGGGATGACCAGTCCCGATGCGGTGCGTTGCTCGTCCTCTTCGTTGGGCCGAACGATCACACGGTCACCGAGCGGTGTCAGATTCATCCTTCCTCCTTTCGGATTTTCCCTCCCGGCCGGCGGGCCCCGTTTGGCGCTCGCCGGGCCGGATTGCCAACCGCATATTATCACTCTCGGGACGACACTGCCAAATCGTGGCTCTACCAGCAGTTTCAGGCGGTTCCGGGAAGGGGCCGCACCCGGCGAAAACCCGGTTTGCTCCCCCCGGTTCGCCAATGCCGGTTACAGCGCCATGGAGGAATCCGCCTGCTCCGACCAGTCGGTTCTCCGCCCCCGTTCCAACCAATGCGCCCCCGCCGCCCCGATCATCGCCCCGTTGTCGGTGCACAGAACGGGCCGGGGCAGGAACAATCCCATCCCCCGTCGCTCGCATTCCTCCTGCAAACGTTGCCGCAGGCGGCGGTTGGCTACCACCCCGCCTCCGCCCGCCACCGTCTCCGTCCCCATGTCCTCCGCCGCGTTCATGGTCTTGGTCACCAGCGACTCCACTATCGCTTCCTGGACGGAAGCGGCCGTATCGGCCAGGGAGGGCAGGTCGCCGGCCTCCCTGGCTTTCCGCAGAAAGGTGACCACCGAGGTTTTCAGGCCGGAGAAGGAAAGGTCGTAACGCCGGTCGGCCACCCCGCGCGGGAAGCGAATCGCCTCCGGGTCGCCCCCCTCCGACATCCGGTCGATGGCCGGGCCGCCCGGAAAACCCAAACCCATAAAGCGGGCCAACTTGTCAAACGCCTCCCCGGCCGCATCGTCGATGGTTTGCCCCAGCACCCGGTATTCGCCCCAATCGCGGGCGGCCACCACCTGGCTGTGGCCTCCCGAAGCCAGCAGAATCACCGCCGGAGGCCGAAAGTCGGGAAACTCCAGACGGGGGGCGAACAGGTGCCCCTCCATATGATCCACCCCCAGAAAAGGAAGCCCCCGCGACCAGGCCCAAGCCTTGGCGAACGAGAAGCCGACCAGGAGCGAACCGATCAAGCCCGGCCCGCGGGTGGCGGCGACCCCGTCCAAGTCGTCGGGATGCACCGCCGCCTGGTCCAGGGCGCGGTGGGCGAGGGAGCGGATGGCCTCCACATGGGCGCGGGCCGCCACCTCCGGCACCACCCCCCCGAACCGGCTGTGCAACTCCACCTGCGAACCCAGCACGTTGCTGCGCGCCCGCGTCCCCTCCACCACCGCGGCCGCCGTCTCGTCGCAGGAGGTTTCAAAGGCCAACACCAAGGGGCCGCTCATGGCAGACCCTCCCTGATCTTGTCCAGGCGGCGGGCGTAGTCGGGGCCGTCCAGGTCGTGCACCCACATTATGATGGCGTCCTCGTCCCGGTAATAGTGTTTGCGCACCCCCACCGGGCCCATCCCGAACTTGCGGTAGAAATCCTGGGCGGCGCGGTTGGAGGCCCGCACCTCCAAGGTCAGCTGTCGCGCCCCCCCGGCCAAGGCCGCTTCGATCAGGGACAACATCAACCGGGAGCCCACCGCCGGAACCGGAGCGGGGCGGACCGCGGCCAGGGTGGTGATGTGGGCGTCTTCCCCGACCAGCATCAACCCCCCGTAGCCGATCACCTTCCCCTCGTGTTCGGCGGTCAGATAACGCCGGCCGGGGGCGGCCATCTCCGCCTGGAAAATCTCCTCGCCCCACGGCTGATGGAAAGTGGCCCGCTCCAAGGCCGTCACCTCCTCCAGGTCGCCGCCGTGCATGGGACGGACGGTCATGCCGGGCCTCCGGCGTCCGGGGCGGGAGGGGCGGGATAACCGGGCCAGAACCCCCCCTGGACCAAATGGGCGGAACCGAGGGCCACGTCCGGTTCCCTGATGTAGAAGGGACGCACCCCCTCCGGATCGGGGAACTCGCCCCGTTCCGCCCGGGGAGCGGCCAAGGCGGCCACAGCCGAGGCCCGGGGATAGCGGGGACGACCGGTTTTGACGCGCCGCAACCCGCGCAACGTCCCGTCCGGCAGGGCCGGCCAGTCCCCCACCACCAGGGACTCCTGCGGATCCGCGTCCAAAATCCCCCGCAACTTGTCGTAGCCGACCGTCTCCGGGCCCGAATCCATGACCGCTCCCCCCGGCACCGGCCGGTAACCGGCCACCGCAACCTCCCCCCGCCGCATATCCACCACCGCCCAAATATGACGGCGTCCGGTGGCGGCCCGCAAAGCCAGGGCGTCCAACGAGCAGGCCCCCAGCAACGGAACCCCCAAACCGGCCGCCAACCCTAGGGCGGTGGCCAGACCCACCCGAATTCCGGTGAACAAACCGGGGCCGACGTCCACCGCCACCGCCTCCAAATCGGACGGGCCGAGACCGGCCTGCCCGAAGCAGAAATCAATGGCGGGAACCAAAAACCCGGCATGACCGCGACCGTCCAGACGGCGGGCCGAGGCGATTACCTCCCGGTCCCGCACCAGGGCCACCGACGAAGCGGCGGTGGCGGTTTCAATAGCCAGAATCAGCACCGCGCCAGCCCCAGGTCGCGGCCCCGCCAGTCGCCGTACGGGAACAGGCGAATAGTCCGGGGCTCGGCGCCGGCGCCGGACAACTCCGCCTCCAAGCGGTCCCCGGCCAACCGGGAACCCAACATGTCCCCCCACTCGATCATCAACAAACCATCGCGGGCCTCCCCCGGCAAATCCAAATCCTCGATCTCCGCCGATGAACCCAAGCGGTACACGTCGGCATGCACCACCGGCATAAAACCGTCCCGATAAGTCTTGACTAAAACGAAAGAGGGCGACAGCACCCGCTCCTCCACCCCCAACCCCTCCGCCAATCCGGCGGCGAACACCGTCTTCCCCGCCCCCAGGGGCCCCTGCAGGATGATCACATCCCCGGGACGGACCAAGGCCGCCAAACTGCGCCCCACCGCCCGGGTGTCCTCCACCCGGGGGGCCGCCGTCTCCCGCATCCCCGTCATCCGAACAATCCCAACTGTTCAGCGTCGTCGTCCGGCTCCGCCGGTTCGGGACCGGTTCCGCCCGCGGCCCCCTCTTCGCGTATCTGTTGCATGGTGCGCACCGCCAACTCCAGGTCGGCGACCACCGCGGCCTCCATATCCGGTCCGGCCCGCAACACCGCCGCCGGGTGGAAAGTGGGAATCACCACCGTCCCCCACCAGGGGACGACCCGCCCCCGCATGCGGGTGATTCCGGTGGTGGTTTTCAACAGCAACTTGGTGGCGAAGTTGCCCAGGGTCATCACCACCAGCGGGTCCACCAGCCGGATCTGGTCGGACAGGAAATGCTTGCAGGCCTCGATCTCGTCCGGTCGGGGATCCCGGTTGTTGGGCGGACGGCATTTGACCACATTGGCTATGTAGGTATCGGCCCGGCGCAACCCGGCCCCGGCCAGCAACCGGTCCAGGAGCATTCCCGCCTTGCCCACGAACGGAACCCCCTGCTGATCCTCGTAGTAACCGGGGCCCTCCCCGATGAACATCAACTCGGCCTGCGGGGACCCGTCGGCGAACACCGCTTGGGTGCGCCCCTCCGCCAGGCGGCAGGCGGTGCACGCCCCGGCCGCGGCGGCCAACTCCTCCAACCGGGCCGATACTTCCGTTACGGTCAGATCCTGGTTCATATCCCGGCTCCGCGCCCGGCGGGATCGGCGACGGCCCGGGCTATGGCCCGACCGGCGGCGACGAAGGCCGCTTCGCCCAAAGACAGCGCCTCCCCGGGACGCTCCCCGCAGGAAACGGCGAAAACAATATCGCCGTCCAGCCAGGTGTGGGCGGGGCGGATGCAGACCGCCGCCGCATCGGAAGCCCGCACCGCCAGATACATCAGGTCGGCGCGGCTCAAACGGGCCTCGGTAGCCAGCGCCAGCAGTGTGGTGTGGGCGCGCTCGGCGAGCGGGGCGCAAGGGGGACCGGGGCGCAGGTCGCCGCCGGTCAGGGGCTCCCCCTCCAAAGTGAACACGTCCCCCACCGGGTTGACCACCGCCAACGCCCCCACCCGGATTCCGTCCGCCTCCCCGCAAGCCGAACCCAAGCCGGAGGGACGCACCGCCTGCGGCCCCCGCCACTGCGAGGTGGTCGCTCCCCGGCCCGCCCCCACCCGTCCCTGCTCCACCGGCGCGGAGGTGCGGGCCCGATAAGCCCGCGCCCCTTCCCCGGGGCCGGGATGGGAAGCGGAATCCCCGGGCGGGTTTTCGGCCAGGTCGAAGATGATCGCCGCCGGGACGATGGGCACCGGACCGCCCGGGGTGGGATGCCCCCGCCCGGCGGCGGCCAACTCCCGCACCACCCCGTCGGCGGCGGCCAAACCGAAGGCGGAACCTCCGCTGAAAACCAAACCCTGAATCCCGGCCACCCGCATCCCCGGGGCGAGCAGGGCCGTCTCCCGGCTGCCGGGGGCTCCCCCCCGCACTTCAACGGCGGCCGTGTTCGGCTCGGGGAAGGTAATCACGGTCACGCCGGTGCGGCGACGGGGGGAGGTCCAATGCCCCACTTCCACCCCGGGGACGGCGGTGAGCGTGTCGTTCATAACGGAAATATTAGGAGTCGGAGCGGAGGCGGGAAATCACGTAGCTCTCATCGTAGAACCACACGCCCCCCCGCCGTTCGATAACCGACCGCACCGCCTCCAAATAGTCCCCGGACGACACCGCCTGCGCCACCCGCTCCTCGTCGATTTGCGCCACGTACACGGCCGCATTCCACGCGGCCAGGATGGAGGAGGTCCCGAAATGTTCGTGCGACTCGGCGGGCATCACCTTCAACTCGTAGCGGAACAGCGACTCCTCGTCGGTCAAGGGATGGGTGCGCAGACCGCTCTCGGGGGGCAGCAAACGGTCGGCTTCGGCCAGCAGGGTGCGGCGGCCGGTTTGAAAAGGGTTCTCGTCCGGCCACAGATGACGGATGATTTCCATGCCGGGGTCTTGGCCGTAGCCGTGGATGCCCAGCAACCGTCCGCCGGGGGCGAGGGCCTCGGCCAAGGGTCCGATAACGGTGCGCACCTTGTGTTCGGCGGAGGTGCGGGCCCGGTAGGGCTGGGAGGCGATCACCAGGTCGTATGCGGCCTGATAGGAGTCGGGCCGGGGCAGGGTGCGGCGCAGGATGAACTCCCGGTCTTGGCGGTAAATGACATGCACCACCGGGGTCACGTAGACCGGATTACCGGTGCGGGGACTGGTCTCCACCCGCCAATCCTCGGTCACCTGCTCGTAAATCTCCCGTAGCTGGCCGGCGAACTCCAGGGTGGTGGAACCCCGCAGGGCGGTGCGTCGCCAGGACATCTTCGGTTTGCCGGGGGCGGGGCGCAGGCCGGGGGCTTCCGGGTAGGTCATATTGGTGATGACGAACACCATCTCCGGGTGTTCGTGCAGGCGATCCGGCAGGCGGTCCAGGGCTTGGCGGACATCCTCCAGGCTGATCTCCTTGCCCACGATCAGCCACGGGACATGCGTGAAACGCTCGTGCAACATCCGCATAACGTTGGTGAGGACGGTGGCGTCCCCCATTCCGGCGTCGAACACCCGCAGGGCGTCCGGGCCGGGGGCGATGCGCTCCGCCTCCCGCGCCACCCGCGCCGCCACCTCCTCCTTTTCGGTAGTGGCGGTTACGAACATCATGTAGGCGGCCCGACTGTCGAAAAACCGGGGACGCGACCGGGCGGCCGATGATGCGGACATTGCACCTCTTTCCTGCTTTTCGGATAGCCGGGACCGGGGGCGGTTTCCCCGGCGCGTATTGTTATTCGGTATCCTGTTCTCGTCTAAACAATAGCCGCCGACCCCGCCGGGCAGGGAGCCCCGATGATAAAACGTCTGACGATCAGGAACTTCAAGCGGTTCACCGAACAGGTATTCGACCTGCACGACTCGGTGGTGCTCGCCGGCCCCAACAACTCCGGCAAATCCACCCTCCTGCAAGCCATCGTCACCTGGCGCATGGGCCTGGACCACTGGGTGGCGCAACGAGGCCGCAAGGCCAAGCGGACCGGCGTGTCCGTCTCACGGCTCGAGTTCACCGCCGTGCCGCTCCGGGAAATGAACCTGCTCTGGCAAGACCGCAAGGTTTCGAGCCCCGCCGGGCCCGGACCGTCCCGGCTGATCGAGATCATAGTGGAGGGAGAAACCGAGGGCCGGCAATGGGAATGCGGGTTGGAATTCCAATACGCCAACCCGGAGCTTTTCTATGTCCGCCCATTGGGCGCCGCCAACCTGCAAGTTGCGGCCTTACAGGATTTTCCGCCCAAATCGGCTATGGAACATTCGGTAGTTCTGATCCCGTCCTTGTCCGGCATCGCCCGCGACGAACCCCGACACGAGCGCGGCATGCAAGACTTGCTGATCGGGGAAGGCAGGGCGGGCGACATACTGCGCAACCTGCTGTGGGAAGTGTCTGCTAAAGACGAGTGGGAATCCCTAACCGGACATATCAAGGAACTGTTTAATATTGACTTACAAAAACCGGTTTATTCCGCCGCCCAGCCATATATTTTATGCGAATATCGTCCCACCGAAGGCGGTCGCCCCTTGGATTTGGCCAATACGGGAAGCGGCACCTTGCAGGTGTTGCTGGTACTTGCCTTTCTATACGCTCGTCCGGCATCTGTTTTTCTAATCGACGAACCGGATGCCCATCAACATGTTTTCCTCCAAGGACAGTTGCATCAACTGATCCGCCGTGTGACACGCAAAGATAAAGGGCAAGTAATAATCGCTACCCATTCCGAAGTAGTATTGGACGCCACAGATCCCGAGCGCGTTATTGGATTTCTTGAAAACAATCCGCGAGCCCTTACTGACAAGACGGAACGTAAACAACTACGACAAGCCTTGAAACATATCAGCACTACTGATATTCTGCTCGCACAAGAAACCGGGGCCATCCTATATGTGGAAGGACAAACCGATTCTTCGATTCTATTTCAGTGGGCGCGGGTACTCAAACATCCTTCCCAAGAATATTTATCCCGTCCTTTCGTCCATGTACTGGGGGGCCGCAATCTCAGTGATGCTCGAAAGCATTTTTTTGCGATTCGGGCTGTGGAACCCAAGATGAGAGCTCTTTGTTTGCTTGATGGAGATAACCGGGATGAACCTGACGCGGAGTTCCTTAAAAAAGGCTTGGAAGTCGCACGATGGAAACGTTACGAGATAGAAAACTACCTCTTGATTCCGGAGGCTATCAAGAGATTCATAAGCCCGGAAGCCCATCCGGTAACGGAAACCTTGATGGGACAAATCATCGACCAAGAGTTCGATAGGCAGATCCCTCCCGGAGCTGATCCGTTTGGCGACCATGTTTCTCTAGTCAGGGTCAAGGCTAGTACCGAATTTTTAGAGCCGTTGCTGACCAAGGTCGGAAAACCCACTCCCAAACGGGACCTTTACCTCGTGGCGAGCGTGATGGAGCCCGACGAGATTCATCCGGAGGTAGTAGGCATGCTAGATCGCATCCACGAACTGGCCCGGGGTTGAGGACGCGGGCCGGGGACGGCAATTATGCGTTTTACCAGGGATTATGCGCAACAACCGGGAAGTGTCACAGGGGGGTTCTAGGTTGGTGGTAAAACAACCCAACGGAGTATCGTATAATGCCTAACGCACCGCGCCGAGGGGCCGACCTGGACCGCCCGCCCCGGCCCGAAACGGAAGGGACCCAGCTATGACCGCCCGGCATCGTCGCAACACCGAGCCCTATGTGAACGGCATAGTGGCCCGGGCCTTGGACAGGCGCCATCCGCTGTGGAAGGCCGGCTCCGAGCAGACCCGAACCATCGCCGGCCAGCCGGGCAAGCGCCCCGACATCCTGTTGGAGCACCGCAGCGGGGGGCCGGTCATCATCGAAGCCGAGTTGGAACCCGCCTCCCGCGTGGAACGGGAGGCCCGGGCGCGACTGGGGGTCGCCCTGTCGGAAGGGGGCGGAACGGTGGAGCACGTAGTGGCCCTGCGCCTCCCCGGCCGCCTCGCGGAAATCAACCAGGGTCGGTTGCCGGAGGCGGTGGAAGAAAACCACGCGTACCGCTTCGCATCCTGGTCGCTGGACCGCACCGGCTCCCCGGTCCGGTGGCCCGCCCGGGGTTGGTTGCGGGGCGGCATGGACGACCTGGCCAACCTGTGCGAGAACATCGCCATCTCCGAGCAGGCGCTGGCCGCGGGCCTCAGCCAACTGGAACAGGCGGTATCGCAAATCGCCTATCGCCTCCGCCGGGAACTCCGTCCGGCGCGGCTGGCCAAAATGGCCGAAGCGCTGCATCAGGAAGACGGAGAGCAAACCTCCCGCATGGCGGCGGCCATCATCGTCAACGCCATGGTGTTTCACAACGCTATCGCCCTCCATTCCGAAATTCCGGCCACCGAGGATTTGCGCAGGGACGGCATAGTCAAAAGAAACATTTTGCATAAACAAGATATTTTGGAGTGCTGGCGGGACATCCTGGACATCAACTACTGGCCCATATTTCATCTGGCCATCGGTCTGCTCCGGCCGATCCCCGTCCCCTATGCCGACGAGGTCGCCACGCAGGCCGCCCAAGCCGCAACCGCCCTGGACGGGTTGGGGGTCACCACCATGCACGATCTGTCCGGGCGGATGTTCCAGCAATTGATCGCCGACCGCAAGTTCCTGGCCACCTTCTACACCCTGCCCGCCTCGGCGGCGATGATGGCAGAGCTGGCCTGTTCGCAACTTGCCGTCGATTGGGCCGACCCGGCGGCGGTCAAAGGGTTGCGGATCGCCGATCTGGCCTGCGGCACCGGCGCCCTGCTGTCAGCCGCCTACCAAAGCGTGCGCTCCCGGCACCGCCGCGCCGGGGGGGACGACCAGGCCCTGCACGCGCCGATGATCGAGCACAGCCTGATCGCGGCCGATGTCATGCCCGCCGCCGCCCACCTCACCGCCTCCCAACTGGCCTCCGCCCACCCCGGCCTTCCTTTCGGCAACACCCGGGTGCACACAATGGCCTACGGGAACTCCGACGGCACGGGGCCGAAAATAGGCTCCCTGGAACTGCTGGACAAGAATTCGGCGCAGACGTTGTTCGAAACCGGGTCGGAAATGACGCACGGAAGAGGCCAATCGGACCAGGCGGAACTGCATCTGTCCGACTCCTCTCTGGACCTGATGATAATGAACCCGCCGTTCACCCGCCCCACCAACCACGAATCCGCCATCGTGCCCCGACCCGACTTCGCCGGACTGGGCAACGACCCGAATACCCAACGCCAGATGGGGGTTCGCCTCAAGGCGGCCCGCAAGGCCTTGGACAAATCGGTGGGGGACGGCAACGCCGGACTGGGATCGGACTTCGCGGATCTGGCCCATGTCAAACTGAAAGAGGGGGGAGCGCTGGCCTTGGTGTTGCCATTCACCCTCATCGCCGGCCAGTCGTGGCGCAAACTGCGGGAGTTGCTGGCCTCCGACTACGCCAACGTAACCATTATCTCCATCGCCGCCTCCTCCCCCACCGACCGGGCTTTTTCGGCGGACACCGGCATGGCCGATATGGTAATAACGGCCGTCAAAAACACCGGCCAGGGGGACGGCCAAGCCCGGTTTGTGAACCTGTACCGGAGACCGGAGAGCCTGCCCGAGGCGATGGAAATAGCCCGCCTGATCAGGCAATCACTGCCCGACAAAGAAAAATCCGGTTTCCTGGAAGTAGGAGACCACCCGGTGGGAGTGTGGCTGCAAGAGTCCATTATGGACGGCAAAGGCGTAGCGGGCATCGCCGAACCGGGCTTGGCAACCACTATGACCGCCCTTGCCGGCGACAATTTGTTACTGCCGCGCGGCCACGAACATGTGCTTTTTACGACGACCCTCTCGCAACTAGGCGAGCGCGGATTGGTGTCGCGCGATATAGGGGCCAAACCCCAGGCCGGCGGTGAAATAAGAGGGCCGTTTGAAATACGCCCCCTGTCGGGAGTTCCCGAATACCCGTTGCTCTGGAATCACAACGCCAAACGCGAACGCCGCTTGGTGGTGGAGCCCGACAGCTACGGCCGGGTGCGCAAGGGAAGACAGCATGACGCGGCGGCGGTGTGGCAAACGGCCACCCGCCTGCATTTCACCGTGGACTTCACGCTCAACTCGCAAGGATTAGCCGCCTGTTTCACTCCGGAACGGGTAATCGGCGGACGAGCTTGGCCCGGTTTCCAGCCCGAGAAAAGGAACTGGGAGATTCCGTTGCTGCTATGGGCCAACACCACCCTGGGATTAATGTGCTGGTGGTGGGCGGGGTCGCGCCAACAGCTGGGCCGCGCCGTCATCTCAATCACCGCCCTTCCCGATTTGCCGGTGTTGGACCCGCGCCGGCTCACCCCCATCCAACTGAAAAAGGCGGAACGTATCTTCAACGAGCTGGTCGGGCTGGAATTTCTGCCCGCCAACGAAGCCTACCGGGACCAGGCACGCCGACAACTGGACCGGGAAGTGCTGGTCAACCTGCTGGGTCTGCCGGAGGAAATCATGGAACCGCTGGACGTGTTGCGCAGGCAATGGTGCTCCGAACCTTCCGTGCACGGCGGCAAATCCACCCGCCCCGACTCCGCCCGACTCCGGGAAAAAGGGGCGGCGTGAAACGCCGCATCTGGTTTGAACGCCGACCCGGCCCCGACCTGGCTCCGCTGGTGCCCGCCGACGCGGAGGTTTTGGGTCCGCACCGGGAAGCGGCCGACTCCGAGCAGGCTTATGAGGGCCTAGAGGGGGCGCAGGCGGTTCTGGCCGGCTCCCGCCGGTACGGCGCGGCCCAGTTCGACCGGGCCCCGGATCTGCTGGTGGTGTGCCGAACCGGGATCGGCTACGACACGGTGGATGTGGAGGCCGCCGACCGCCGGGGGATCGCGGTGTGCAACACCCCGGAGGGCCCCACCGTTTCCACCGCCGAACACACGCTGGCCCTGATGCTGGCCGCCTGCAAGCGGATCGTGCAATCCGGCAACCGCCTGCGCAACGCGTGCGGCGACTATTACCAAAAACACGAGGCGGTGGAGTTGGACGGCAAAACCCTGGGGCTGGTCGGATTCGGACGGATCGCCCGGCGGGTGGCGCGGGCCGGGGCGGGGCTGGGCATGCAACCGATCGCCTACGACCCCTACCTCGCCGACGACCAATTTCCGCCCCCGGTGCGGAGAGTAGCCGCCCTGGACGAGTTGCTGGCGGCCGGCGATGTGATATCGGCGCACCTCCCCGCCTCCCCGGACACCCGCCGCCTGTTCGACGCCCGCGCCTTCGCCCGGATGAAACCGGGGGCGGTGTTCATCAACACCTCCCGCGGTTCGCTGGTGGATCAGGAGGCCCTGCTGGACGCCCTGGACCGCGGACATCTGTTCGGGGCGGGCCTGGACGTAACCGAACCCGAACCGCTCCCCGCCGATCATCCGCTGTTGCACCGCCCCTGTGCGGTCGTCACCCCCCACATCGCCTCCGGCACCGGCGAAGGCCGCCGGCGCATCTTCGCCGTCGCCCTGGAACAGGTTTTAACGGTCCTGAACGGCGAACGCCCCCCTAACCTGATTAACGGCGACGCCTGGGAGAAGGTGCGCGCCCGTTGGGAGAAGGGGAAATGACAAGCAAACCACCGCCCGCATGACGGAAAAACGGCTCCGCATCGGACTGATCGGGTTCGGATGGATGGGACAGTCCCATTCCCGCGCCTACCGTTCCATTCCCGTCTACTTCCCCGATACGCCGGTGCGCCCCGTCTTGGCGGCGGTGGCCGAACCCCACCGGGAGCGCCGGGAGCGGGCGATGAACGACTTCGGCTATGAATCCGCCTCCGCCGACTGGCGGGAAGTCGTAGAACGCCCGGATATCGACGTCATCGACATCACCGCCCCCAACACCCTCCACCAGGAAATAGGCGCCGCGGCCGCCGCCGCCGGGAAACACATTTTCTGCGAGAAACCGGTGGGGATCAGTCCCTCCGCCACCGCCGCCCTGGAAGCCGCGGCCCGCCGGGCGGGAATCATCACCGGTTGCGGCTACAACTACCGGTGGGCCCCGATGGTGCAGTACGTCAAACAGCTGATCGACGAGGGGCGGATGGGCCGCCCCACCCATTACCGGGGCCGGTTTTTCACGATGTACGGACGGGATCGGCTGGGCCTGCTCACCTGGCGCTTCCTGCATGAGGAGTCGGGCCACGGGGCGCTGAGCGACATTATGACGCACGCCATCGACATGGCCCAGTTCCTGTACGGGCCCATCACCCGGGTGGTGGCGGCCAAGGAAATATTCGTCCGGGAACGCCCCCTGCCCGGGCCGGGGGCCTCCCACTACGACCGGGGGAAGCCGGGCGACCCGACCGGCGAGGTCACCAACGAGGACTACGTGGCGGCCTTGGCGGAGTTCGCCTGCGGCGCCCGGGGAACCCTGGAAGCGGACCGCTCCATTTTCGGCCCGCAAAGCCAGATGGCCTTCGAGGTGAACGGCTCCCGGGGGGCCGCCTGCTGGGATCACGAAAAACTCAACCAGTTGCGACTTTATCTGCCGGAAGAGCAACCCGAAGACGGCTTCATCGAGGTGCTGGCCGGCGAATCTTTCTACCGGCATGGGAATATCGTGCCCGGCGGCGGGAACTCCATCGGCTTCGAAGATTTGAAAATCTTCGAGGCCTACGAGTTTCTCCGGTCGGCGGCCGCGGAACGCCCGCATCGCCCCGGATTCGAGGACGCCCTGTCCAACGCCGGGGTGGCGGCGGCCATGGCCCGTTCCTGGGACAGCGAACAGTGGGAAAGCGTAAAATCACTACGCATCGATTGAGGGAGGAAAGAAGTGGAAACAATCAGGCTCACCGCCGCCCAAGCCATCGTCAAGTGGCTGGTCAACCAGTACACCGAAGTGGACGGGGAACAGGTTCCGGTGTTCGCCGGCGCGTTCGGCATCTTCGGCCACGGCAACGTAACCTGCCTGGCCGAAGCCTTGGAACCGGTGCAGGAGCTCCTCCCCACCTGGCGGGGCCACAACGAGCAGTCCATGGCCTTGGCGGCGGTGGCCTACGCCAAAGCAATGCGGGGTCGGCGGATTATGATCGCCGCCTCTTCCATCGGCCCGGGTTGCACCAACATGGTCACCGCGGCCGCGGTGGCCCACGCCGACCGGTTGCCCCTGCTGATTTTCTCCGGCGACACCTACCAGCACCGAATCGTGGACCCGGTGTTGCAACAGGTGGAGGTGTTCTCCGACCCGACCATCACCGTGTGCGACACGTTTAAACCGGTGAGCAGATTCTGGGACCGCATCACCCGCCCGGAGCAGATCATCCAGTCCCTGCCCCAGGCCTTGGCGGTGATGCTGGACCCGGCCAGCCGCGGCCCCGCCTTCTTCGCCCTCCCCCAGGACATTCAGGCCGAAGCCTACGACTACCCGGCCCGCTTCTTCGACCGGCGGCTTCATTACGTTCGCCGCCCGGGCCCGGACCCGCGCGACGTGGAACAGGCCGCCGACCTGCTGGCCGGGGCCGCGGCGCCGCTCATCATCGCCGGGGGCGGCGTCCACTATTCGGGGGCGGCGGAGGCTTTGGCCGACTTTGCGGAACGACGGGGCGTGCCGGTGGTGGAAACCGTGGCCGGCAAAGCCGCCCTGGTGCACGACCACCCCAACTACGCCGGGCCCATCGGGGTGACCGGTTCCGCCGCCGCCAACGCGGTAGCCGACGACGCCGACTTGGTCCTGGGGGTGGGCACCCGCCTGCAGGATTTCACCACCGGCTCCTGGTCGGTGTTCAAAAACCCCCGGGTGCGCTTCGTTTCCATCAACACCGCCCGCTGGGACGCCCACAAGCAAATGTCGCATCCGGTGATCGGCGACGCCCTGGCGTCGTTGCGGGCCATCGACGAGCGGCTGGGGGACTACCGGGCCCCCGGGGACTGGTTGCGCTCCGCGCAGGAGCACATCAAAAGCTGGCACGATTACCTGGATTCGTGGAAGACCCGCCCGGTGACGGACAAACCGGCCTACGCCCAGGTCATTCAGGTGATAAACGAACTGTGCGACGCCGACGACTACTGCCTGTCGGCGGCGGGCGGACTGCCCGGGGAGCTGTCCATGGGCTGGCGCAGCAAGTCGGTGGGGAGTTTCGACTCGGAGTACGGCTATTCCACGATGGGCTACGAAATCGGCGGGGCATGGGGGGCGGCCATGGCCCGGGAGGGGGACGTGATCGCCTGGGTGGGGGACGGCTCCTACCTGCTGATGAACACCGATATCTATTCCACGGTGATGACCGGACACAAGGTGATTTTCTTGGTGATGGACAACGAAGGGTTCGCGGTCATAAACCGGTTGCAGGTCAACACCGGCGGGGCCGAGTTCAACAACCTGTTGCGCACCACCCGTCACACCGACTACCGCCGGGTGGATTTCGTCGCCCACGCCGCCTCCTTGGGGGCGGCGGCGGAGAAGGTGGAACGTTTGGAGGACCTGCCGGACGCTTGGCGGCGGGCCAAAGCCTCCGACCGCAGCTACGCGATCGTGATGGACATCGACCAGTACGCCTGGACCGAAGGCGGCGCCTGGTGGGAAGTGGGCGTCCCCGAAGTGAGCGACCGGGTCGACGTCCGGGTGGCGCGGGCGGCTTGGGAGGCCGAAAAGAAGCATCAGAGGGTGGGCGTGTGACCGCCCCGCGGCCCGGGTCGCTGATCAAAGGCCGCCCCGGCCGGGGAGCGGTAATCGAGGTCACCCCGGAGTCGGCCGGATGGTCTTATCTGGACTTCCGGGTGGTGTCGCTGGGCACCGGGGATGAATATCGCCATTCCGCCCCGGGGCGGGAAACGGCGGTTACCCCCCTGCAAGGTTCGGGACGGGTCAAAGCGGGCGACGACATCGTCGACTTGTCCCGCTCCGGCGTATTCGAGGAGGTTCCGCAGGTGCTGTACGCGCCGCCCGGCCCCGCCGTAACGGTGCGGGCCGACCGGGATTTCCTGTGCGCGGTGGGAGGCGCCCCGGCCGAGGGGGGATTGCCGGTGCGGTTGTTCGACCCGTCGGAGATGCGCACCGAACTGCGGGGCGGAGGGGCCTCCCACCGGCAGATTTCCCATATCCTCTCCCATCCGCTCCCCGCCGAGCGTCTCATCCTGTACGAGGTGCACGTACCGCGGGGCATGTGGTCGGGCTGGGCCCCCCACTGCCACGACGGATACGCCGACTCCCCCTACCTGGAGGAGGTCTACTATTTCCGCCTGCAACCCGCCAACGGGTTCGCCTTGCACCGCAACTGGCGGGAAGACACCGACTTCGACGAAGTCCTGGTGTGCGAGGATGGAGACGTCGCCCTAGTCCCGGAAGGGTTCCACTCTTCGGCGGCCTGCCCGGGAACCAATATGTGGTTTCTCAACTACCTGGCCGGGGAGCCGGTTGGGGAGGAACGGGCCCGCGGCCCCTATTTCCACCCCGACCACGTCTGGATCCACGATGACTGGGAGAAGGGGCGGATGACCCTGCCCGTGGCCGGGGCCCGCAACGTCGGGCCCTGACCTCACATGGTCAGGGTTTTTTCCAACTCCCGCAGGCGCTTGCGGAGCGGTTTGTAGTCGGGGATTCCCTCCTCCACCAGCTTCCAGAAATCCGGGGAGTGGTTGCGCACCCGCAAGTGGGACAACTCGTGCACCACCACCAGGTCCGTCACCTCCGGCGGGAGCATCATCAACCTCCAGTTGAACCGAAGCGTCCCGTCCCGGGCGCAACTCCCCCACAGGCTGCGATGGTCTTTGACCAGGACGCGGGAGCGCTCGCCCTTCCCGTAGCGGGGCCACCAATGCTCCACCCGTTCCGTCAGGTAAAGCGCGGCCCGCTCTATGTACCAGTCCATCACCGCTTCGCTCACCCGCTCGTAAGCGAAACCGTCGAACTCGCCGGGGGGTACGGAGATCCTGAAAATCCCCTCTTCCGGGTCCAGGCTGACCGGCGGCGCCGACGGACGGGGCGGGGAGGTCAGCATCGGGTAGTTCTCACCCAGGTAGGGCAGTGTCTCCCAGTCGGCGAACTGCTGCCGGCGCGTTTCCGGCGACGGAGGGGGCGGCGGGTTGACTTTGCGCATTATCCAAGGGGCCTTGGACAGGATGTACCGGCGCAGGTGATCGTCGGTGGTGGCCGCCGGGGCGGCCACCCGCACCTCGCCGTCCAGCACCTCGATCTGAATCGTCTTGCGACGGCGGGCGCTGCGCCGTATCTCATAATCGATAACGGCATCGCCGTAGCGCACCCGGTCGCGGTCGGCAGCGGTTTCCATCAGGTTCATACCTCCTGTTTGAGGCCCCGGCGGGGCCGTTTTTTGCTCCTAATGGTCAATATATGAATTTTCGGCCCCCGTTCAACCCCCTTGTTTTTTCGTCCCGCTCCGCCCGGACATGCCGCAGAACCGGGGGCTCAGTCGGCTAAATTGCGGATATGACGCAACCCGGAGCCGCCCGCCAGCCCCGCCTGCTGATCACCGGTCTGGTGGACCGGCCCGGGACGCTGGAGGAGGAGACGTTGCGCTCCCTGGCCCGCCCCGCGCCCGCCCGGACCGACGGCGCGGTCGCTGTGGAACTGGGAACGGCCCTGGATTCCCGCCGCCCCTCCCCGGCCGCCTCCCACGTAACCGTGGTCAACTCCGCCGGTGATTATTCGGCTTCCATCCCGTTGCCGGAGGCGGCGCGCGGGGAACTGCTGGTGGGCGCCGCGGCCGGAGGCCCGATCCGGCTGAACGTTCCGCAGGGGCGCACCCTGTGCTGGAACGTGAAAGACGTGGGGACGTTGCGCCTGACCGCCGGGCCGGAACCGGACAGCGTCCCGGAGAACCCGCCCCACTGATGACGGACGAAACGGGCTTCGCCTTGTTGCTGGAGCAACGGCGGGGGGAGTTGGGTCTGTCCCGGGAGGAGCTGGCCGAACGGCTCAACCTGCCGGAGGAGGTGGTGGAGGAATGGGAGAACGGCATCTCCGTTCCCGGTGCGTCCGATGTGACGACGGTGGCCACCGCCGTCACCCTGCCCGCCTCGTTGCTCCGGGAGGCGGTCCGGCAGTCGGGCCCGTTGCCGGAAACGGTTCCGCCCGAGCCCTACCAGCCGGAGTTGACCGCCGCCCCGCAGGATCCCCCGGCCGACGACCAGCCGCCTCCCCCGGACCGCTCCCGTTCGGCCCGCAATCGGATCAGTTCCCTCTTCGACCGGGCGGGGGCGGCTTTCGCCCGCCGGCGCCGCTTGGCCAAAGCCCCGGCCGCCTCCCCCTCCTATTTGGAGGACCCCGACCAGGTGGTCACCTACCGGGTGCGAATGGTGTTCACCACCGCCGGAATCCTGGTCCTGATCCTGCTCTTCCGCTGGGCGCTGGGAGGCCTGACCTCAGCCGTAGCCGACCTGTGGAACGCCTTCCGCTCCGTACTCGGCTAACGTTGCTTCCCCCGCGCCGCCGCCGTTTCACGGGATAAGGCTGACTTTTGCGCTAGCTTGACAGCGGAGATTTCGATAATTTTCGCCTATGTAGGCAGAGATGGCATTATGTTGGTTAGCGTTGATAAACATTGGCGATCCAGCCTTCTTCGATTTTCGGAATCCAGTCCCCTTGCAACTCGGGCAAGTTCATGACATCGGCCGGATCCACCACTGATGGATGTCTGGGTACGTTAGCAAAAACCCATTGAATGGAAGTACCTAAAACATTTATCTGACCCCAAACACCTGGATAAGACTTCTCTAGTTGGGCGGAAACGCTCAGCAACAGGTCCGCTACTACCAACGCCGCCGCTTTACTGGATGAATTGTACGGTATGGCTACGTAATTCACATTACCAATCTGTCCGCTGGTTAATCCGTAGGTACGAGTAGCATTTGGAAATGTACCATTATCCACTTTGGAACCAGCGGAGGCCGGGACATAAGCCAGAAAGTGCGTTACCAGCGAGTTGGCGTATAGCCGTTCCACAAAAGGTTGATCCACCGGGTAGCTCCTACCGCCATTCCAAAGACAGGGTTCAATTTGGTTCAATTTAGTCCAAGTAGCATTCGCTACCCGGTCACAAAGAGTTTGGTCAAAAGGGATCCCAACCAAATCGCTATAGCCGCCCGGTAGAAGGGCGTCGGCCTCGTTATAGAACACATGACGAACAAATGTAGTTCCGGTAAACTCAGGCGGAGCGGGATAAGTGAAAGTCCCCGGCCTAGCGCAAGCATGGGCAAGCAAGGCATCCATATCGGCGGGAGGATCGGGTAGCAGTGCGCTGTTGTAGAACACGGCCGACTGGGCCAAGTTCCACGGTACCTCGCACTCATCCACCGGAGTCCCGAAGTCAAAAGCTATGTATCCCGCCTCCTGATCCACATTCTGCATGCTGGGCATAACATCCCAATAACCGCAGAACAGCAAGCCGCCCTGCTTCATCGTCTTGAAGTTATCCCCGTTGATCCAAATCAGATCAATCGAACCTCCGGTAAACTTGCCGGCTTCGGTCTCGCTGATAACCGTGTCCACCGCGTTCACCGTATCGGTGATCCGCACCTGGTTCAGGTCAATGTTGTACCTCTCCATCGCTTGGTCGGCCACCCAGTCGTTGACGTAGGCGTTGATGACCGCACTGCCCCCCCACATAAACCAGTTGACGCTACCCCCTTTAGCTTGCTCCATAATCTCATTCCAAGTCATACCCGCCAACTCAGAGTCTTCTAGGTTAACAATCCCCGGTCCGTTGGGCCCCTTCAATGTCTGACTAATCCTAGCCTGACCGCCCCGCAAGAAAGAGGCCATCTCAGCTCTCGTTGACCCGTCGGGCAGGATGCGCCCGACTAACGTGGCTATTTGAGCGGGAGTAATATCTTGATCGGGACGGAAAGAACCATCGGGGTAACCCTGAAACCATCCTTGTTCCACGGCATAATGTATGTCTTGTTCTCTAGAATGACCCTCTGTATCGGAAAAGGTGATTTGCGCCCCCGCCAAACCGACTGTAGCAACCATCAAAAAGGCCGCTAAGACACTTACCCATCTGTATCTATTCATCGTCGTCTATCCTCCCTAGATAACCGAGGCTATGCGCATTATCCACACACGAACATGTTGGGGTTGGTAGCGGGGGCAGGATTTGAACCTGCGACCTTCGGGTTATGAGCCCGACGAGCTGACCAGACTGCTCCACCCCGCGTCGCTGGGCTCCATTGTAGCACCGTTTGCGGGCGGGCGCAAAACCGGGGGGGCGAAACTGCCCAAAGCTCAGCTGAGGAGGGCGGTTAGGCGGGTTACCAGGGTGCGGGCCTCGTCCACTTTGGACTGGTATTCGCCCAGGTCTCCGGAGCGCAGGGCCTGGTTGGCCTCGTTCAGCAACTGGTCGATGCGGGCTACCAAAGCATCCATGTCATCGGGGACATCCGGGGCGGGGGCGTCCGTCTGGTCGGGTTCGGGTTCGTCCGGGGAATCCGGCTCCGGGGCCGCGGGGATGGCGTCCTCTCCGAAGATCACCGCTAAGGCCTCCTCCAGCGTGTCGCGCATAATGGGCGGGGTCTCCTCCCCGAACACCACCACCACCCGTTTGAACTCCGGCAACTCCAGCCCCTCCCCCCGCAGATAGATGGGCTGGATGAACAAGAGCGACTCCTCGACGGGCACCACCAGCAGATTCCCCCGGATGATCGCCGAACCCTGTTGCCCCAGCAACGTAAACTGCTGGGAAATCTCCGGGTCCTGGTCGATGCGGGCGCTGATCTGCTCCAACCCGTTGATCAACTCCCCCCGGGGCAGGCGGTAATCAATAATCTCCCCGTAGGAACCGGGGTCGCTTTTGGCCACCATAAAAGCGGTCATGTTGGCCCGGCCCGCCGGGTTGAAACTCTGCAACACCAGAAACGACAAGTCCTCCTCGCCGGGCAACCTCATCAGCAGGTAATAGGGGAGGCTCTGCCGGGAAGACCCATCCACATCCCCCGCCAACGTGATCAGGTCCCCCCGCACCACCTCCCGGGCGGAAGTGGCCGACTCCCCCGGAATCTCCCATTTGTCCTCCTCCTGGAAAAACACTTCCGGGTCGGACTGGTGATAAACGGCGTACATATCGGACTGCACCCGGAACAGATCCTCCGGATAGCGCAGGTGGTTGCGCAACTCGTCGCTCATCTCCGACGCGTCCCGGAACACTTCGGGAAACACGTTGCGGTAGGTGCGGGTCAGGGCGTCCGCCCCCTCCAACACGTACAAATCCATCGTCCCGTCCTCGGCGTCCACCACCGCCTTCACCGAGTTGCGAATATAGTTGAAGTTGCGGGGCAAGGGAGCGGTGCGGCCCAGACGGGAGTCAACCGCCGGCTGGGAATACGGATAGCGGTCGGTTACCGAATACAAGTCCACTATCCACACCAAGCGCCCGTCGATCAACGCCAAATACGGATCGAAGTCGGCGTACAGGAAGGGGGCCACCATAGCCAACCGGTCGGTAACGTCCCGCACCATCAGAATCTTGGAGCGGGAGCTCAACTCCGGCGAAATAAGGATGTTCAAATCGCCGAAACGCATGGCCATCGCCGCCTCCACCGCAATGTTGGACAGCCGCACCCCGCCCTCCCCCTCATAGGTGTTGCGCACCACGTCGTCGTTCTGCCCGGACGGGAAGTCCACCTCCTGCTGGTTGGTGCCCACGATCACGTAGCTGCCGGTGTCGAACGACTCCCCGAAGTAGATGCGGGGCTGGGCGGTCTCCAACTCCGGAACCACGGCCGCGGGCGGCACGTCCCGTACCAGAAAAGCCGGTTCGCCGGTGGTCGGATTGACGTCGTTGGCCCGGGAAATGACCTCCCCGAACCCGTGGGTGTACACCAGCCGCTCGTTCACCCACCCGGTGGCGGGCAATCCCGCCGAATCCAACTCCCGGGCGGCCACCATCACCTGCGTCAACTGGCCGTCGATCACATACCGGTCGGTGTCCACGTTTCTAATCTGGTAATAAGGGCGTATGGCCTGCAACTGCCGGTAGGCGGGGGCCAGCACCCCCGGATCCCACAGCCGCACATTGTCCACCGTGGCCTGGTTGGCGGCGATGTCGGCCGCGGTCAGGTCGGGGGAAGCGGCGAAGTCCCGCACCTCCACCTTGCCCGCCCCCATCCCGTACGCCTCCCGGGTGAAATCAATGTGGTATTCAATGTATTCCCGCTCCAGGTTGAACTGGTTGGGCTGCACCCGGAACCGCTCGATGGCCAGCGGAACCAGCCCGCCCACCACCAGCGACACCACCAGCCACAGCCCGGCCGCCACCGCGGGCAGGGTCCAGCCCCGGGTGCGGATGTTCCACAGCAGCAAACCGGCCGCGAAAACGGAGATGAGGCTGAGCAACGTCAGCGCCGGACGGTGCGCGACCACGTCCGTGTAGGACGCCCCGAACACCGCCCCCCGGGACGAATACACCAACTCGGCGGCGTCGAACTGGTAGGCGACCGCCTTGATCAAGGCCAGGCCGGCCAGCAAAACCGAAAAGTGCGCCTTCACCCCCGCCCCGAACTCGGGCATGCGGGACTGCCGCACCCGGATCCCCCCGTACAGGTAATGCATGACCAGGGCCAGCACCGCGGACAGGACCGTTATTTGCAGAAGCCACCCGACTATGTTGCGGTACACCGGCAACTGGAAAACGTAGAAGGCGGCGTCCCGTCCGAAGATAGGGTCGGCTTTGTCGAACGACACCCCGTTGAGGAAAAGCAGAATATCCCGCCACCAGCCGGAAACCCCCACCCCCAGCAACAATCCCAAAACGCCCGCCGCCCCGATGTGGAACAGCCGCACCCGCGGCTCCACCCACTCCCGGAACCGCACGATCATTTCCTCGCCCGGGCCGGCGTCGTACAGGGAAAGCCGGCTGGAAATACGGTAGGCGACCCACAGGTTCACCCAGATCAGGCCGAACCCGGCCACCGCCCCCGCTACGGCCAGCAGGACCTGGGTCAGCAGGCGAGTGCGCCACACCGAGGTGGCGTCCACCGAATCGAACCACAGAAAATCGGTCCAAAAAACGGACAAGAACCGGAAAATGAGAAACGCGGCCAACAACCCGACCGCGGTCAGGATCAGCCACCGGCGGGGCAGGCGGCGACCGGATCGGGAACTTTGATTTTCTCGTCTGAACATTAGGCGGCCAACTCCCTTTCGGATTCGCAGGACCCGGCGCCTCCCATTCTACGACCGAACGGGAAGCAGACGAAACGGAAAATCCGCCGTCAAGCCGGAACTATGGTGCAACGGCACTCTTGGTGGTCGGGAAACGGTTCGGCTTTCTCGACCAGCCGGGCATCCCCCGCATCATACACGCATCCCCGGCACAGGTCCCCCGTTTCCAACCGGAACCGGTCCACCCCCGCGCTCCGGAACCCGGCCAGCACCCCCCGATGGTAGGAACGGCCCGCCAAGAACCGCACCCGGCGTTCGGCCTGGTCGGTGCGCCACACCCGGTACACCTGCGACAGGGCCGTCCCCAGCTGGCGGGCCCCCCGGCCGTTCTCCCGACCCGCCTGGACGGTCAGCACCAGCTCGTCGAACAGGGCGGAGACGAAGAACTCCGGCTCGCCCGCCGGGGCTTCGGGGCGGAGCGGGGAGGCGGGCGACTCCGACATTTCCAGGGCCGCGTCGTATCCGGCGGCGAAAGCCTCCCGGTGCATAATCGTCAAATCGTGCGCCAAACCCTCCTCCACCCGCTCCCGCTGGGGCTGCCAGTCGGCCGGATCGTTTTTGAGAGCCTCCAACTGCTCGTTGTGGATGTCGATCAGGTGTCGTTTGACGTTGCGCAGGGTGCGGTTGGCGATGGGCAACAAGGCCCGGTGGTAACGCTCCATCGCCGAAATTCGCTCCGCCGGAGCGGAGGGGGGCGCGGGGACCGGGGCGGAGGCGGAGGCGGCGGGCATGGTATCCACCGCTCCCCGAACCGGGGGCGGCGGGGGGGGCTTGGCCTCCGCCGAACCCTCGTCCGATCTCGCTTCGGTGTCATGCAACCGGCGCAGATCCTCGAACAGCGAACCGAAGCTGTCCGCGGCCGCCGCGTCGTAGGTGCGGCTCGCCGGCTTGCCGGTGGACCACATCTTGGCCAACTCCCGCTCGGAAACCGGGGACGCGGACGGAATAACCGGCCGCTCCTCCGGCGGAGCGGGCGGGGACGGCGGCGGCGCTGGAGACAACGACGGCTTCTCCCCCGATCGGCGTTTTTCGGGAGCGACCTTCGCCCTCTCCGCCGCGGCCCGGGACGGCCCCGGGGCCGGAGCCGGCTTGGACCGCGTCCGGGGGGTGGGTACGGCCGGTTCCCGTTCCCCGTTGGCTTCCGCCATCTCCCGCAGGCGCGCCACCTCCTCGGCCATGTCCTGACCGTCCACCGCCGGGGCCTCCGGGGGAGGGCGAACATCCGCCGGGCCGTCCTCCCCGACCGGGGGCTCCTCCGGCGCGGACCGGGCGCGTTCGCCGGCGTGCGGCGCGCCCGCAACCAGCCGGACGGAAGTCTCCGACTCCGCCGGGGAGGGGCCTTCCAATTTGGCACGCAACTCTTTTACTTCGGCGGCCAGCGCATCCCGCCGTTTCGACTCCAGCCGGATCTGTTTTTTGATCACCTCCACCCGGCGTTCGCTCTCCCCGACCAACTCTTCGCTTTCCTCCCGGGCCCGCATGATCATCCGCTCCGCCTGCGCTCCCGCCTCCTGCATCACCCGCTCCCCCTCACGCCGGGCGGAGGCCAGGTTGCGGTGGGCGGTGCGCTCCGACTCGCCGATGATGGCCAGGGCCTTGCGGTCGGCTTCCGCCTCCATCTCCGCCGCCTGCTTCTCCAAAGACTCCAAAGCCTCCACCGCCATGTCCCAAGCCGACTTGCGCATGGCGTAGGCGTCGGCTTCCGCGTCCGCCCGCACTTGCCGGGCCTGGACTTCGGCCGCGGTCAAGTCGTCCGCCGCTTGGCGGTCGGCGCGGGCCCGTATCTTCTCCGCGGCCAACCGGGCCGCGTGCAGCAGTTCGGCGATGTCGGCGGCCGTCGAGTCG
This sequence comes from Candidatus Spongiisociaceae bacterium, assembly GCA_965243835.1. Taxonomy (GTDB): domain Bacteria; phylum Actinomycetota; class Acidimicrobiia; order Spongiisociales; family Spongiisociaceae. Next base: position 627,211 of record OZ251578.1, on the reverse strand, counting down.
ATAACCTGCGCCCCTTCCTCCCCGCTCAATTCGGAGTCGGCGATGCGGGCCCGGTTCAACTTGAGACGGGAGATCAACCTGGCGAGGTAGGAATCCACCTCCGCCGGGTCGTAACCGCGGAACACTTTGGCGAACGAGGGCTGGGTTTCGGACCCGTCCGGTTGGACGTCGCCCGGGACTTCAGGGGTCGGATGGGAGCTCATTTGTGGATAACTATAGCCCTTCGTTGTGGATAACTCCAATAGAGGGAGCGGGGGTTCCCGTTCTGCGGGCGCCGGAGGGCGCTGTCAACCGGGTTTTCGGGACGCGAACCGGAGCGCGCTCACGCGGGCGGCAGGCCCTCCAAAACCTGCAAAGCGTCCTGCAGGGAGGCGACCGCAAACACCTCCACCTCGTCGTTTTTGGCGGCTAGGGCGTCGGCGTAGTTCTCCTGCGGCACCAGGATGTAGCGGGCCCCCGCCTGCTGGGCGGCCGCCACCTTCTGACGGACGCCGCCGATCGGACCCACCTTTCCGTCGAGGTCGATGGTGCCGGTGCCGGCCACTATGTTGCCTTTGATAAGGTCTTCTTCGGTGAGCAGGTCCAGGATGGTGAGCGTATACATTATCCCCGCCGAGGGACCGCCGGAGTTGGCGGTGTCGATGGTCACCTCGAAAGGGGTCGCCGGGCGCGGGTTGGCGGTGCCGGGCGTGAAACCGGCCATGGGCCGACCCGGTTCGGCGGGGTGCTCCGTCAAGGTGAGGCGGACGGTGCGTTCCTCGGAACCGCGTTTAAAAGCGAACTCCACGTCTTGGCCGGGCCGCTTGGAGCGAATGGCCTCCACCCCCTCCGGCCACGCCGACACCGCCTCGCCGTCCACGGCCGTTATCACATCCCCCGGCTGAAACGCCCCGGCCGCGGGCGACCCTTCCACCACCTCCACCACCAGCATCCCCTCCCCGTCCTCCCCCACCTCGTAGCCGAGGTGACGCAGGGCCACCGTGATCGCCACATCCCGCGAGTCCCGCATCATTCGCCGGCTCTGTTCGCGGTGTTGCTCGGGGGTTACGTCCGGCGGGCGGATGCGCTCCGTCCGGTACAGGTCCACCGCCGGGGTGAACCAGCCTTGCACGAACTCCAGGAAGTTCACCTCCTGCAGGGTGACGGTGAGCATATAGAGGTCGCCGTGCAAGCCGTAGACGGGGGTCCCGGCGATGTCGGTTATGTCATCCACTTCCTCCACCGGGCCGGGGGACAGGGCGTAAAAAGGAACCCTCATCCCGCCCGCGAACAAAACCAGGATCAGCAACCCCGCAATCCCGACCAAGACGGGCCACAACCAACGGGGGGCGCGGGCGGGGATCGGCCCGGGAGCGGCCGGCGCGGCATCGTCCGCCGGGGCGGGGATGTCCTCATCATCCGGGACGGGGGGCGGGGGCAGTGTTACCATATCCGGTTTGGAATAGCCTAACGGCGGGGCGAACATACGTCGCATCCGCCCGGCCGGTAACGGACGGCCGTCCCGCCCGGTCAAAAGATACGATCAAAGAAACAGAATACGGACAAGGTCGTCCGGACCAACCGCGCCCGGACCAGCCGAACAAGGAGGAACCCGTTATGCATTCCGCAACCATCGCCGCCTCGGTTATGCCCCGGCGGTGGGCGAACGACCGCGCCGCCCGGACGGTCTACGTCCTCGCCCTGGTAACCGGCTTCGCCCTGCTGACCGCGCTGTTCGCCCAGATTTCCATTCAGCTCTGGTTCACTCCGGTGCCGATTACCGGCCAGACCTTCGCCGTTTTGCTGTCGGGGGCGGCCCTGGGGTCGCGGGCCGGGGCGGCTTCGCAAGCGCTGTACTGGGTGATGGGGGCGGCGGGGTTGCCCTTCTACGCGGGCGGGGAGGGCGGCTGGTCGACGGCCACCGGGGCCACCGCCGGCTACCTGCTGGGGTTCATCGTCGCCGGGTACGCGGTGGGCTACCTGGCCGAACAACACCAGGACCGTCGCTTCTCCACCTCGGTGGGGGCTTTCCTGACCGGCACTTTCATCATCTACGTATTTGGCGTTGCGGGGCTGATGCTGTACGACCTCCGCACGTCGGACGTTTCTTGGAGTTTCACGGAGGTGGTCTCCACCATCGGCGTAGGCCCGTTCCTGCCCGGCGACGCCATCAAACTGCTGTTGGCGGCCGGCCTGCTCCCCGCCCTCTGGAAGTTCCTCGGCGACCGGTCCCCCTAAAACCTCGCCCCCCGCTATAGCGGCTCCGCCAATTCCAGACAGGCAAGCCCGACGAGCGGCGAGACGCGTCGTCCATTTCGTACGCTCGTTTGTACGCTCCCCTGCTTTTTGTTTCCGGTATCGTTGCCATCCCAACCCACTTGGCGGCGGGAAGGCATCCCATAAGCGACGCTCGACTTGTCCGGGGAGTACCGGGCCGCCTGCCAATCTTGCGTTACCGGAGGCGACGCAAGCCGCGGACACTTCCCTCGTCGCCGGGGCAACCAACCGCCCCGTTCAGGAAGAAAACCCCCGGACGCCGCGGACGGAAACCAGACCGCCTCCGCCAAAAACGCAACCTCCTCGCCCTCGCCCGCGAAGAACCAGACGACAACGAAGAAAAACGCCTGCGGGGACCGCCGGACGCGGGCGACCCCCGCGGGGAAGTGCGTATGGCCCGGCACGCTAAGAAAACCGTCCGGCAAATCTGCCAAACCCCGACCCCGCCCGGCTCGTCCAAGACATGCACCCTCGCCCACCGCAACGCCATCCCGAAAATTTTGTCACCGGACCGCCCTCACCCGCCCGACAACTCCCCCGCCGCCACCCGAAGACCTTCCGAAAAGCGGGAAAGAATCCCACTCCCAAGATCAGCGACGGACAAACAGGTTACAGGTCCCGCCCGCCGCAACGGGCAACCCGAAAAACCCGCCGGGCGACCCCACCCGCCCGCCCCCGCGCCCACCCACCCACAATTTAATTAACTTTCTCGGCTTAAACAAGGGGGTCGTTTTTCCTTTTTCGGGGCGCGGACAGGACCGCTGGCGCCAGCTCAGGGCAAACCAACCCCGCCGCCAGCCACCCGAACCGGCCGCGGATAACCACCCGGCGTCAAAGCAACTCTCCCACTACCCACCCAACGGCAACCGAACGGGGCAAGGCGGGAACAAACGACTGGTCCCCCGCCCACCGCAAACGGTCATCCCGAAAAATTGCCCTGGGCGGCCCCCACCCGCCCGCCCCCGCGCCCACCCACCCACAATTTAATTAACTTTCTCGCTTTAAACAAGGGGGTCGTTTGCTTCGGATGCGGCGAATAACGCACCCGCAAGGTCATGCACCCTCGTCCGCCGCAACGCCATCCCGAAAATTTTGTCACCGGACCGCTCTCACCCGCCCGACAACTCCCCCGCCGTCACCCGAAGACCTACCGAAAAGCGGGAAAGAATCCCACTCCCAAAGATCAGCGACGGACAAACAGGTTACAGGTCCCGCCCGCCGCAACGGGCAACCCGAAAAAACCCGCCGGGCGGCCCCACCCGCCCTCCCCCGCACCCACCCGCCCACAATTTAATTAACTTTCTCGGCTTAAACAAGGGGGTCGTTTTTCGGGGGCGGTTATGAGCCGTCGGCGGCGGGGGGAGTGTAGTTGACGGCGCGGACGAAGAAAGAAGCCATCTGCGCCCGGGTAACCGGCTGGTCGGGACAGTAGTTGAGAGGCTCGGCGCTACATCCCCTAGTGACCCCGGTGTGATACATCCCCTCCACCGCCCGCACCACCTCCGGAGCCACGCCCGCCACATCGTTGAACAGACCCTCCGGTTCGTCCACCGCGTTTATGTCGGGGAAGGAAGCGATCATCATCACCGCCATATCCGACCGGGTAACCACCCCTCCGGGATTAAACACCCCGTCGGGGGCGGCGAAGGCTCCGGTGGAAACCACCCAATCGGCAAAAGTGCGGTACCAGGCATCGGCGGGAACATCGCTGATTTCTATGCCGACGGGGGGTTCGATGGGCCCGAGTCGGTTAACGGCGCGGTAGAGGAAAGCGGCCATTTGCCTTCTGGTAATCTGCGCCGACGGGCAGAACTTGGTGGCATCGTCGGCGTCGCAACCCAAGGTGATCTCCCAAGCGGCGATTTGCTCGATGTTGGCCTGATGAACGCTGCCGTCCTCATCGCAGAACCGCCCCTGGCACACCGGTTCCGCCGGGGGCGGGGGCGGGGCAACCGGTCCGGCGGGCGGTCCAGCGGGGGGCGGCGCGCCACCCCCGCCGCCCCCGCCGCCTCCGCCTCCGCCTCCACCGCCTCCGCCGGGGTTGGGGGTGGGGGCGGGGTTAACGTTGGTGATTGACAAGTCGGCGGTGGCACCGCCGAAGGCGCTGGTAGCCGATATCCTGATGCGTTCCGTTTGCTCAGATCGAGTGTCGCTTTCGATGACTACGGAGAAAGACCCCTGGGCGTTACGGGTTGCGGCGGGGATGGTGACAGTCAAGGAAGTAGAACCCCGGACGCGGTAATCGCTGTTACGGACAGCGGTGCTTCCGGAGGCGCCGATGGTTACCCGCACAGAAGTAGGTTGAGAACGGAGGTTGCCTACCAGGGCGGCGGTCACCCGTACGTCGAGAGGACTGCTCCCCCGGTTCTCAGCCACCGTACTCGGGCTTACCGTCAAGTTGATCCCGGTGGGCGGAGGGTCGTCGTCGGTGATCTCCAGCTCAGCGGAGTTGACAATGAACCCCTCCAAGGCACCGGTTACGCGCAGGGTTTCGTTTGGTTCGTCGATGCTGTCGTCTTGGGTTCCGTCCAAGGCAAGGGTGAAAGTCGCAGTGGCGCTGTTCTGGCTTTGGGGGATGGTGATCGAGAACGGGTCGGGGACGTTGGTCGTTCGGTAGTCGGACCCGGAGGCGGCATCCCCTTCCAGGGCGAGTGCTATGGTCTGCGCGGTGTCCAAGGTGTTGGTACCGGGGTAGGAGGCCCGCACGGTAACGACGGTGGCGGCGGTACCTTCCGGCAGGGCTTCCAAGGGTTGGTCGCCGGAATCGAGGAGGGTGAGGGTGATGGCGGCGTCGTCGTCGATGATGGTGATGGTAAAGGTGTCGTTTCCTATGGTGTAATCGGCGTGGGCTCCGGTGATAGTCACCGTTTCCGGCCCCTCGGCTGCGGTGTCGTCCTCCGGGTCCAGGCTGAACGTGGTTTCCCCGCTGGACTGGTAGGCGGGGATGGTGACGCCGGCGCCGGTCACCGCCTGGTAGTCGGTCCCGGAGGCGGCCTCCCCCGAGGGGTTTGAGGAGTCGCCCACCGTTATGGGGATGGTCACCGCCCGGTGGAGCACCGTGCCGCCCTGGTAGGAAGCCCGTATCCGCACTACCGTCGGGTCGCTGTCGTCTTCTTGGACGCTGGCCAGGGGGCCGCCGTCTGTGGTTTCCAGGACCAGGTCGATGTTGGCGGGAGCGGAGTCGTTGTCGGTAATATCCAAACCGGCTCCCGTCACCGGAAACGAACCCACATCTCCGCCGGTGATCCGTATGGTCTCGGTCTCCTCCGCCACATTATCGTCCTGAACCGTGATCGTGAAAGTCGCCGTTCCGCTCTGCTGACCGTTCTCAACCACCACTCCCAGGGCGTGCCCGGCGGGAGTCCCGGACGGGGCAACCAAGCCGCTCACCCGATAGTCCTCCCGTATCGTCCAAACGGCATCGTCGCTCACAGTAGCGTCATCGCTGGTTACATTGAGACCAACCACCGTTCGGGAAGAAACCGCCTGCGGCATAGTCACCCGCACCGTCACCTGCGACGCTCCGCTGGCTTCCCCCAGCGCCGCCAGCGGGTCATCAGCCGAATCAAGTATGGCCACTTCTATCCCGGAGTCCGTGATACGCAACGTGTCCGAAGCCGAGTTGGAAGTCCCCGACTCCGTTCCCGTAACCTTCAACGTCTCTCCGCCCGCCTCCATAGTGCCATCCTGGCGGGCGGTCAAAGTAAACGTGTCGCTAGCCGAAGCCTGCCCGGCCGGGATGCTGATATCAAACGTAGCCTTATCCGTGCAAGCATCCTGACTGGCATCCGGGCAAGACGTAGCCAAATCAGCCCCGTTGGTGTCGCCGGTCGCCACCGCTACGTTCACCGTCGTAGCCGACGCCAACTCCGAAGAAGAACCAGAAAAACCCACCGTCACCGTAATCGTATGCTCCGCCGGCCGCTCCGCCACCGCCTCCGGAGACACCGACACCACCAACTGCTTATCGCTGGCCCCGATAGTAAGCGTATCCGCAGTTACCGTTCCGCCGGGGACGGTTCCGGTAACCCGAAACGTCTCCGCCTCCTCCGCCACCGCATCATCAGTCACCGCCAACCCGGTGAGCAACGTATTGGCGCTGCTAGTAGCAGAACCGGTGGGAATCGTCAGCTCCACCGGCGAGGCCGGGGCGGTGAAATCAACGCCGCCCCCCCGAGCCGACTCCGGAGACGACGCCCCCGCCGTTACCGACACCGCCAAATCCTCGCTCAAACCGTTGGTCACCCCCGACGCGAAACTGGCCTGCACCCGCACCTCCGCCGTCGCGCCCTCCGACAAATCCTTCTGGGCCCCGCCCATCCCATTATCAGTGTCCGCCGTCAACGTCACATCCAAATCATCATCGGTAATACCCAACTCCGCCCCGTTCACAATGAACCCCGTCGCGGCCCCGCCCACCGCAACCGCCTCGGCTCCTTCCGCGATCATATCCTGCGTAATTCCCAACCCCGACAACGCGGAGGCGGAGCTTTCGGTCATACCGGCCGGGATGCTTAACGTCACCGCCGCCGGAGCGGAGAAATCCTCCGCCTCCGCCTCAGTGCCCGCCGCGAACGACAACACCACATCCGTCGCCCCCGTCAAAACCGAACTAGACGCCCCCGCGAATCGGGCCGTAGCCGTCACCGCCCCCGCGTCCCCATCCTCCTCACCTACCGCAGTTGCGCTCAACACCAGTTCGATCGTCTCCCTAATCTCCAAATCAGCCGGGGTCACCAAAACCCCGATGCCCGTCCCGGTGAACCGGATAGTCTCCAGCCCCTCCGCTACCCCATCGTCCCGGGGCGTGATCGTCACATCCGCCGTACCATCCATATCTCCGCTGGCGATAGTTACATCCACCGTCTCCGCACCCCGCGTGTAATCACCGGTAGCTCCCCGGGCGGCGCTGCCGCCCGCCGCGCCCACCGTAACCGTCACCGTCTTCTCCGACGTCACCGCCGACCCGGCGGCGGCCTTCACCCGCACCGTCTGCGCCCCGCCGCTCTCGCTGACCCCCAACAACGCCGGGTCGCCGCTAGTCGCCTCGTGGAAAGTCAAAGCAACCAGGATGCGGTCGTCGAGGTCAATCTCCGCCGAGGTGACAGTCACCGCCCGTCCCACCGACGCCGTCCCGGACACCGCTATCTTCTCCACCCCCTCATCGTCGTTGTCCGCCGTGGGCGTCAAAGTAAACGCCTTGCTCCCCGTTAACTGCCCCGCCGGAATGCTAATAGTGAACGCATTGTTCGTCACCCCCGTCCCCGATGTCATGAAATCCGTATCCGGAACAGCCCCGTTGCCGGCGCCCGCCCCCACCGTCACCGTCACATTCGTCGCCGACGTCAACACCGACGACTGCCCCGCGAACCGGGCCGTAACCGTCACCGTCGTTGCGCCGCCGTCCTCCCTCACCGACGCCGTATCCACCGACAACGCAATATCCGCATCATCATCGGCGATCGTCACCGTCGCCGCCGTCGCGTCCCCATAAGTAGACGAACCGGTAACCGTAAACGTCTCCGCGCCCTCCACCACCGTATCATCAGTAATAGTCAAACCCGCCAACGTGCCCGCCGTCGTCGACGACACCGTCTGCGCCGGGATGGTGACCGTATTCGCCGTCGACGGAGAATACGTCAGATCATTAGTCCCCGCCTGCCCCGCGGTCGGGGAAGCCGCCCCCGCAGCCGACAACGTCACCACCGTATCCGACGAAATCGTCGAGGATGTCACAGTCAGCGAACTAGGCGAAGGTTCGCGAGTCAGCCCGGAAAACCCGCCCGACACGGCCACCCCCGACCCGCTATCCCCCTCCGTCAACACCGTCTGATTCCCTTCCTCGTTGCTGTCGGTATCCACCGTCAACCCAACCTGCGTATCATCATCCAAAATCGTAATCGACACCCGACGCTCTGTAAAACCCGTTGCCAGATCCGCCAAATATGCATAAAACACCTCATCCCCCTCTGCCACCTGATCATTATTAACACTAACAGGTATATTTTTCTCATTTTGTTCAGTAATAGCATCCCCGCTCAGGTTACTACTACCAATGGTAATCCAAGCCCTATCTTGTTCAACAACTTCATAAGCTGAACCAATGTCAGTAGTAAAAGAAGACTCACCACTACTAGTGACGTCTCCACCCCCGTATCGAATGTGCGGTCTTAACTGCGAACCATACGTGGAACTGGTAGAAGCAGTAAACACATCATTCGTAACCCCACCCAAATCAGCCGTAAAATATATCCAATAACCTCGATGCTGATGGTTCTCGATCCTCGTCAAAGCCCTCTTCTTCGGCGTGTTCTCGTCACCCTCTCCGGTCAACCGCAATACCCTATCCTGATCCGTAATCGCCAAATCAACCAGCAATACCGAATACCCAGTCGCTGTGCCCGTGAACCGAATCGTCTCATGCTCCTCGGTTATCACGTCGCTATGGGGAGTGATCGTAACATTAGAAGAAAAACCCTCCGTTCCGCCGGAAGTGATCGTCACCGTAACCGAACTCGGGCTCCGCGTGTAATCATTGGAAGCCCCCTCAGCGGCGGTGCCGCCCGACGCCCCCACCGTCACCGACACGTCCACATCGGCCGACGTCGCCGCCGAAGCCACGGCCTTCACCTGCAAGGTCTGCGCACCGCCGTCCTCCTCCACCGCCGTCACCGCCGTCGAATTGTCCGACGAATCCACCAAACTAAGGGTGATGATCGGCTGATCCGTGAGCGTCAAATCAACCTGCGTTACCGTATACCCGGTAGCCGTGCCCGTAAACCGGATCGTCTCCTCTCCCTCGGCTGTCGCATCATCAACCGGAGTGATCGTAACATCAGATGAAAAACCCTTCCTGCTACCTGAACTGATCGTGACCGTGGTCGTGCTCGACGACCCCCGCGTGTAATCAGTGGTGAGCGTAGCGGTACCGCCCGACGCCCCCAGCGTCACGGTTACGGTCACGTTGGACGTCGGCGTCGCCGAGGCCACGGCCCTCACCCGCAGGGTCTGCGCGCTGCCGTCTTCCGTTATCGTCGTCACCGCCGTTGAATTATCCGACGAATCCACCAAGCTGAGCGTTATCGTCGGCGTCTGCGCCCCCACCGGAAGGGCGAAATACAACAACCCGCCCGCCAACAACCCGCCCATCAACAACCGACGCATCCCTCGCCTCCTTTCTATCCCCTGCTATCAACCGTCCCCGACAACCAAGGGGGCCGTTGCGGACCCCAACAGGCCCGGTACTCGAAAAACGCTACCCCCCCCCCCAATTTGTCAAATTGCCTCCCAGCGGCCGCCAACCCCGGCCCAGTAAAACACCACCCGGAGGCCCGCCGAATGCCGAACGCAGGGACATCCAAATCCGGTACGGCCCGACGGCGAAAAAGTGAATCTTGCGGCATTCCTCCCAGCTATTAACTATTAACAAGGAGACACCAAGGGACGCTCATGCCCGCGAAAGGGTTCGCGGTTAAGGGGCGGGAACCGGGCGGGGGTCAGGAGAAGGCGATGCCCGGCCGGACTATTTCGGATAACCCTGTACGGCCGGTTGCCGTCTACAGGAAAGGGCCCGGCCCCCCCGGTGTTGGGTAAGGAGGGCCGGGCGGTTGGGGGTGTTGATTTAGTTGCCGGTCGGGGGAGTGTAGTTGACGGCGCGGACGAAGAAAGAAGCCATCTGCGCCCGAGTGACGGGTTGGTCGGGACAGTAGTTGAGAGGCTCGGTGCTGCACCCCCTGGTAACCCCGGTGTGATACATCCCCTCCACCGCCCGCACCACCTCCGGGGCTACACCCGCCACATCGTTGAACAGACCCTCCGGTTCGTCCACCGCGTTAATGTCGGGGAAGGAGGCGATCATCATCACCGCCATATCCGCCCGGGTAACCACCCCGCCGGGATTGAACACCCCATCGGGAGCGGCGAACGCCCCAGTGGAAACCACCCAATCGGCAAAAGTGCGATACCAGGCATCGGCGGGAACATCGCTGATTTCTATATCGGCGGGGGGTGCGATGGGCCCGAGTCGGTTGACGGCCCGGTAGAGGAAGGCGGCCATTTGCCGGCGGGTGATCTGCGCCGACGGACAGAACTTGGTGGCATCGTTCGCGTCGCAACCCAAGGTGATCTCCCAGGCGGCGATTTGCTCGATGTTGGCTTGGTGGACGCTGCCGTCCTCATCGCAGAACCGCCCCTGACAGGTTGGCTCCGCCGGGGGCGGGGGCGGGCCAACCGGTCCGGCGGGCGGTCCAGCGGGGGGCGGCGCACCACCCCCGCCGCCTCCGCCTCCCCCTCCACCACCGCCCCCTCCGCCGGGGTTGGGGGTGGGTGCGGGGTTAACGTTAGTGATTGACAAGTCGGCGGTGTCATTGCCGAAAGCGCTGGCGGCCGATATCCTGATGCGTTCCGTTTGCTCGGATCGGGTGTCGCTTTCGATGACTACGGAGAAAGACCCTTGTCCGCTGCGGGCTTCGGCGGGGATGGTGATGGTCTGGGAAGTGGATCCCCGGACGCGGTAGTCGCTGTTGCGGACAGCGGTGCTTCCCGTTCCGCCGATGGTTACCTGCACGGGGGTGGGTTGGGAGCGGAGACTGCCTACCAAGGCGGCGGTCACCCGTACGTCGAAGGGGCTGCTCCCCCGGTTCTCGGCGACCGTACGCGGGCTTACCGTCAAGTTGATCCCGGTGGGCGGAGGGTCGTCGTCGGTGATCTCCAGCTCGGCGGAGTTGACTATGAACCCGGCCAGGGCGCCGGTTACGCGCAGGGTTTCATCGTCTTCGTCGATGATGTCATCGCGAGGTCCGCTCAGGTCGATAGTGAAGTCGGCGGTGGCGCTGGTCTGGCTTTGGGGGATGGTGATCTGGAACGGGTTGGGAACATTCGACGTCTGATAATCGGAGGCGGAGGCGGTTCCCGCTTCAATGCTAAGCGGTATGGTCTGCGCGGTGTCCAAGGTGTTGGTACCGGGGTAGGAGGCCCGCACGGTAACGACGGTGGCGGCGGTTCCTTCCGGCAGGGCTTCCAAGGGTTGGTCGCCGGAATCGAGGAGGGTGAGGGTGATGGCGGCGTCGTCGTCGATTATGGTGATGGTGAAAGTGTCGTCTATGGTGTAATCGGCGTGGGCTCCGGTGATAGTCACCGTTTCCGGCCCCTCGGCTGCGGTGTCGTCCTCCGGGTCCAGGCTGAACGTGGTTTCCCCGCTGGACTGGTAGGCGGGGATGGTGACGCCGGCGCCGGTCACCGCCTGGTAGTCGGTCCCGGAGGCGGCCTCCCCCGAGGGGTTGGAGGAGTCGCCCACCGTTATGGGGATGGTCACCGCCCGGTGGAGCACAGTGCCGCCCTGGTAGGAAGCCCGTATCCGCACTGTCGTCGGGTCGCTGTCGTCTTCTTGGACGCTGGCCAGGGGGCCGCCGTCTGTGGTTTCCAGGACCAGGTCGATGTTGGCGGGAGCGGAGTCGTTGTCGGTAATATCCAAACCGGCTCCCGTCACCGGAAACGAACCCACATCACCGCCGGTGATCCGTATGGTCTCGGTTTCCTCCGCCACATTATCGTCCTGAACCGTGATCGTGAAAGTCGCCGTCCCCGTTTGTTGGCCGTTCTCGACCACCACCCCCAGGGCATGCCCGGCGGGAGTCCCGGACGGGGCAGACAAGCCACTCACCCGATAGTCCTCCCGTATCGTCCAAACGGCATCGTCGCTCACAGTAGCATCCGAGCTGGTTACGTTGAGACCCACCACCGTTCGGGAAGAGACCGCTTGCGGCATAGTCACCCGCACCGTCACCTGCGACGCTCCGCTGGCTTCCCCCAACGCCGCCAGCGGGTCATCAGCCGAGTCAAGTATCGCCACTTCTATCCCGGAGTCCGTAATACGCAACGTGTCCGAAGCCGAGTTGGAAGTACCCGACTCCGTTCCCGTAACCTTCAACGTCTCGTCCGACTCCGTCTCCCCATCAGCCCGGGCGAACAAAGTAAACGTCCCATTAGCGGAGGGTTGCCCGGCGGGGATGCTGATATCAAACGTAGCCGTATCCGTGCAAGCATCCTGGCTGGCATCCGGGCAAGAAGAAGTAGCCAAACCAGCCCCGCCGGTGTCACCGGTCGCCACTGCTACGTTCACCGTCGTGGCCGACGCCAACTCCGACGACGAACCCGAAAACCCGACCGTCACCGTAATCGTATGCTCCGCCGCCCGCTCCGCTACCACCTCCGGAGAAACCGACACCTCCAACTGCTTGTCGCTGGCCCCGATCGTGAGCGTATCCGAAGCAACCGTCCCGCCGGGGACGGTTCCGGTAATCCGAAACGTCTCCGCCTCCTCCGCCACCGCATCATCGGTCACCGCCAACCCGGTGAGCAACGTATTGGCACTACTAGTAGCAGAACCGGTGGGAATCGTCAGTTGCAACGGCGACGCCGGGGCGGTGAAATCAACCCCGCCCCCCCTCGCCGACTCCGGAGACGACGCCCCCGCCGTAACCGACACCACCAAACCCTCACTCAAACCGTTGGTCACCCCCGACGCGAAACTGGCCTGCACCCGCACCTCCACCGTCGCGCCCTCCGACAAATCCTTCTGGGCTCCGCCCATTCCGTTATCGGTATCCGCGACCAGCGTCACATCCAAATCATCATCAGTAATCCCCAACTCCGCCCCGCTGACCATAAACCCCGTCACGGCCCCGCCCACCGCAACCGCCTCGGCTCCTTCCGCAATTGTGTCCTGCGTAATACCCAACCCCGACAACGCCGTGGCGCTACTGGACGTACTACCCCCCGGGATGCTCAACGTAACCGCCGTCCCTGGAGCGGTGAAATCCGCCGCCTCCGCCTCAGTGCCCGCCGCGAACGACAACACCACATCCGTCGCCCCCGTCAACACCGAACTAGACGCCCCCGCGAACCGGGCCGTAGCCGTCACCGCTCCCGCGTCCGTATCCCCCTCACCCACCGCAGTTGCGCTCAACACCAGTTCGATCGTCTCCATAATCTCCAAATCAGCCGGGGTCGCCAAAATCCCGCTGCCCGCCCCGGTGAACCGGACCGTCTCCGGCCCCTCCGCCACCCCGTCATCCCGGGGCGTGATCGTCACATCCGCCGTGCCATCGGTATCCCCGTTCGCAATAGTTATATTCACGGTCCCCGCGCCCCGCGTGTAATCACCCGAGGCCCCCCGGGCGGCCGTCCCGCCTGTCGCTCCCACCGTAACCGTCACCGTCGTATCCGCCGCCACCGCCGACCCGGCGGTGGCCTTCACCCGCACCGTCTGCGCCCCGCCTCTCTCGCTGACCCCCGACAACGCCGGATCTCCGCTGGACGCCTCATGGAAACTCAAAGTAATCAATTCGGCGCTACTCGGATCCAGGATGTCAATCTCCGCCGAAGTCACCGTAACCGCATTCACCACCGTCGCCGACCCCGAAACCGCCACCGTCTCCGTCCCCTCATCGGTATTATCCGCCGTAGGCGTCAACGTAAACGTCTTGCTCGCCGTCGTATCCCCCGCCGGAATGCTAATCGTGAACGCATTATTCGTCACCCCCGACCCCGACGTATTGAAATCCGTCCCCGGGGTAGCCCCGTTGCTAGCGGCCGCCCCCACCGTCACCGCCACACTCGTCGCCGACCCAAGCACCGACGACGACCCCGAAAACGAAGCCGTAACCGTCACCTCCACCCCACCCCCCGACTCAGCCACCCTCTCCCTATCCACCGACAACGCAATATCCGCATCATCATCCAAGATCGTCAACGTCGCCGCCGTCGCCGACCCAAACGACGACGAACCCGTCACCGTAAACGTCTCCGGACCCTCCACCACATCATCATCGGTAACAGACAACCCCGCCAACGTGCCCGCCGCCGACGACGACACCGACCGGGCCGGAATAGTCACCGTATCCGCCGTCGACGAATACGTCAAATCACCCGTCCCCGCCTCCCCCGCACTCGGAGAAGCCGCCCCCGCCGCCGACAACGTCACCACCGTCGCCGACCCAATCGCCGAAGACGTCACAGACCGCGAATTGCTATTACCGTCCGCGTCGCGCTGCGTTCTGCCCGAAAACCTGGCCGACACGGACACCCCCGACCCGCTATCTCCCTCCGTCAACACCGTCTGATTCCCATCCTCCCCGCTGTCGGTATCCACCGTCAAACCAACCTGCGTATCATCATCCAAAATCGTAATCGGCACCCCACGATGCGTAAAACCCGCCGGGTTAGTCAACCCCGCGTAAAACACCTCATCCCCCTCCGCCTTACTATCATTATTTATCCTAAGAGCCATATTTTTAGTATCAGTACGTCCATCGTAAAGCGCATCCGCCCCAAGACCGCTAGCCGGAATAGTAATACTACCACGAACCGATGTACTTCCAGTTGCGTGGTCAGAAGCCCAATCGGAGGACCCAGGAGTAGAACCATCAATACCATCAGTAGTTCCATTATGGAATCTAAACACCGCTTCCAAATTCGAACCATACGTGTTACCAGTAGAAGCCGTAAACACACCACCGGCAAAACCGCCTAACTCACCATACACATACACCCAAAAATCCCGATGCCGATGATTCTCAATCCTCGTCAAAGCCCTCTTTTTCGGATCCGTCTCGTTACCCTCCGCCGTCATCCAAATCACCCGATCCTGATCCGTAATCGCCAAATCAACCGGCGATGGCGATACCGTATACCCGGACGCCGTGCCTGTGAACCGGATCGTCTCATGTTGCTCGGTTATCGTGTCGGTAGCCGGCGTGATCGTAAAACTAGACGACAACCCCTGCGTGTCCCCCGAGTTGATCGTCACCGACGTCGAGGTTGCCGAAATCGTATAATCCGTAGTAACCGTCGCCGTACCCGCCGCTATCGTCACCGACACCGACACGCTACTCGACAGCGCCGACGCAACGACCGCCTTCACCTGCAAGGTCTGCGCACCGCCGTCCTCCTCGATCGCCGTCACCGCCGTGGAAGTATCCGACGGGTCCACCAGGCTGAGCGTTATCGTAGTCGTCTGCGCCCCCGCCGGGAGGGCGACGTACAACAAACCGCCTACCAGCAACACTCCCATCAACAAGCGACGCATCCCCTGCCTCCTTTCTATCAACCGTCCCCGACAACCAAGGGACCGTGCCGGACCCCAACAGGCCCTTTTCCGAAGACGCTACCCCCCCCCCCCAATTTGTCAAGTCAGACCCACCCGGCCGCCCCCCGAGGAAGCCCGCAAGCCGGTTCCCAGCCTGGATTTTGCCGGTGTTCGCCGCTTTTGCGTATGACCCGGAGGACTCCTCCGGCTTGCCCAACCAACGACCCCAAGAAGAGGCGCTCCCGCAACCAGAGTTGTCGGCCGGTGGGTCAGCCTGATGTGCTTTTAGAACAGGCCGACGGCAATCGGTTCATCATGAAAGTGTTGGGGTTTGACTATATTTTTGACACCCGCCCCGGGGAACAAGGGGAGTCGTGTTGCGCGGAGCGGTTATGAGCCGTCGGCGGCGGGGGTGTAGTTGACGGCGCGGACGAAGAAAGAAGCCATCTGCGCCCGAGTAACCGGCTGGTCGGGGCAGTAGTTGAGAGGCTCGGCGCTGCACCCCCTGGTAACCCCGGTGTGATACATCCCCTCCACGGCTCTGACCACGGCCGGGTCTACACCCGCTACGTCGTTGAACAGGCCCTCGGGCTCGTCCACGGCGTTTATGTCGGGGAAAGAAGCGATCATCATCACCGCCATATCCGCCCTGGTAACCACCCCACCGGGATTGAACACCCCATCGGGAGCGGCGAACGCCCCGGTGGAGACCACCCAATCGGCGAAAGTGCGGTACCAGGCATCGGCGGGAACGTCGCTGATTTCTATATCGGCGGGTGGTTCGATGGTTTCAATTCGGGTGACGGCCCGGTACAGGAAGGCGGCCATTTGCCGGCGGGTGATCTGCGCCGACGGGCAGAACTTGGTGGCGTCGTCGGCGTCGCAACCCAGGGTGATCTCCCAGGCGGCGATTTGCTCGATGTTGGCCTGGTGGACGCTGCCGTCCTCATCGCAGAACCGCCCCTGGCAGGTTGGCTCCGCCGGGGGCGGGGGCGGGGCTACCGGTCCGGCGGGCGGTCCAGCGGGGGGTGGCGCACCACCCCCTCCGCCTCCACCGCCTCCCCCTCCTCCACCGCCTCCGCCGGGGTTGGGGGTGGGGGCGGGGTTAACGTTGGTTATTGACAAGTCGGCGGTGTCACCGCCGAAGGCGCTGGTAGCCGATATCCTGACGCGTTCCGTTTGCTCGGATAAGGTGTCGCTTTCGACGACGACGGAGAAAGAACCCTGGCCGCTACGAGCCTCGGCGGGGATGATGACAGTCAAAGCAGTAGATCCCCGGACGCGGTAATCGCTATTGCGGGTAGCGGTGCTTCCCCTTCCGCCGATGGTTACCCGCACAGAGGTGGGTCGGGAGCGGAGGTTGCCCACCAAAGCGGCGGTTACCCGTACGTCGAGAGGGTTGCTTCCCCGGTTCTCGGCGACCTCCCTCGGGCTTACCGTCAGGTTGATGCCGGTGGGCGGGGGGTCGTCGTCGATAATCTCCAGCTCAGCGGATTTGACGATGAACCCCTCCAGAGCGCCGGTTACGCGCAGGGTTTCGTTTGGTTCGTCGATGCTGTCATCGCGGGGCCCGCCCAGGTCAATGGTGAAAGTCGCAGTGGCGCTGGTTTGGTTTTGGGGGATGGTGATCGAGAACGGGTCGGGGACGCTCGTCGTTTGGTAGTCGGAGGCGGAGGCGGTTCCCGCTTCAATGCTAAGCGGTATGGTCCGCGCGGTGTCCAAGGTGTTGGTACCGGGGTAGGAGGCCCGCACGGTAACGACGGTAGCGACGGTACCTTCCGACAGGGCGTCCAGGGGTTGGTCGCCGGAATCGAGGAGGGTAAGGGTGATGGCCGCGTCGTCGTCGATTATGGTGATGGTGAAAGTGTCGTTTCCTATGGTGTAGTCGGCGTGGGCTCCGGTGATAGTTACCGTTTCCGGCCCCTCGGCATCCGTGTCGTCCTCCGGGTTCAAACTGAACGTGGTCTGCCCGCTGGACTGGTAGGCGGGGATGGTGACGCCGGCGCCGGTCACCGCCTGGTAGTCGGTCCCGGAGACGGCCTCCCCCGAGGGGTTGGAGGAGTCGCCGACCGTTATGGGGATGGTCACCGCCCGGTGGAGCACCGTGCCGCCCTGGTAGGAAGCCCGTATCCGTACTGCCGTCGGTTCGCTGTCGTCTTCTTGGACGCTGGTCAGAGTGCCGCCGGCGGTGGTTTCCAGGACCAGGTCGATGTTGGCGGGAGCGGCGTCGTTGTCGGTAATGTTCAAACCGGCTCCCGTCACCGGCAACGAGGCCACATCGCCGCCGGTGATGCGTATGGTCTCGGTTTCCTCAGCCACGTTGTCGTCGTTGATCGTGATCGTGAAAGTAGCCGTCCCGCTCTGCTGGCCGTTCTCGACCACGACCCCCAGGGCGTGCCCGGCGGGAGTCCCGGACGGGGCAGTCAAGCCGCTCACCCGAAAGTCCTCCCGTATCGTCCAAACGGCGTCGTCGCTCACAGTAGCGTCATCGCTGGTTACATTGAGACCAACCACCGTTCGGGAAGAAGCCGCCTGGGGCAAAGTAACCCGCACCGTCACCTGCGAGGAGCCGCTGGCTTCCCCCAACGCCGCCAGCGGGTTATTAGCCGAATCAAGTATCGCCACTGCTATCCCGGAGTCCGTGATACGCAACGTGTCCGAAGCCGAGTTCGACGTCCCCGACTCCGTTGCCGTAACCTTCAACGTCTCTCCGCCCGCCTCCGTAGTACTATCCTGGTAGGCCGTCAAGGTAAACGTCCCATTAGCGGAGGGTTGCCCGGCGGGGATGCTGATATCAAACATAGCCGTGTCCGTGCAAGCGTCCTGGCTGGCATCCGGGCAGGACGTAGACAAATCAGCCCCATTGGCGTCGCCGGTCGCTACCGCTACGTTCACGGTCGTGTCCGCCGCCAACTCCGAAGACTCGCCCGAGAACCCGACCGTCACCGTAATCGTATGCGCCGTCGCCCGCTCCGCCACCGCCTCCGGAGACACCGACACCTCCAACTGCTTATCGCTGGCCCCGATAGTGAGCGTATCGGGAGTAACCGTTCCGCCGGGGACGGTTCCGGTAATCTGAAACGTTTCCGCCTCCTCCGCCACCGCATCATCGGTCACCGCCAAACCGGTGAGCAACGTATTGGCGCTACTAGTAGAACCGGTGGGAATAGTCAGTTGCAACGGCGACGCCGGGGCGGTGAAATCAACGCCGCCCCCCCGAGCCGACTCCGGAGACGATGCCCCGACCGTTACCGACACCACTAAATCCTCGCTCAAACCGTTGGTCACCCCCGACGCGAAACTGGCCTGCACCCGCACCTCAGCCGTCGCGCCCTCCGACAAATCCTTCTGGGCCCCGCCCATTCCGTTATCGGTGTCCGCCGCCAGCATAATTCCCAAATCATCATCAGTAATACCCAACTCCGCCCCGCTCACAATGAACCCCGTCGCGGACCCGGTTACGGCAATCGACTGGGTGCCCTCTGCGATCGTGTCCTGCGCAATCCCCAACCCCGACAACGCCGCCGCGTTGCTATCCGTACTGCCCGCCGGGATGCTCAACGTCACCGCCGTCCCCGGAGCGGTGAAATCCGTCCCCTGCGTGTTGGCGCCCGCCGCAAAAGACAACACCACGTTCGTCGCCCCCGTCAAACCCGATGACGTCGCCCCCGCGAAGCGAGCCGTAACCGTCACCGCCCCCGCATTACCCGCTCCCTCACCCACCGCAGTTGCGCTCAACGTAAGTTCTATCGTCTCGGTAATCTCCAAATCAACCGGGGTCACTGCAAGCCCGTCGCCGGCGCCGCTGAACCGGATAGTTTCCGCCCCCTCCACCACCCCGTCATCCCGGGGGGTAATCGTCACATCCGCCTCCCCCTCGGTGTCCCCATTCGGAATAGTAATATTCACCGTCGCCGCACTCCTCGTGTAATCACCCGAGGCCCCCAAGGCGGCGTCGCCGCCCGTCGCGCCCACCGTAACAGTCACCGTCTTGGCAGACGACACCGCCGCCACGGCGGTGGCCTTCACCCGCACCGTCTGCGCCCCCCCGCTCTCACTGATAGCACGCGGCGGAGACAGGGCAGGGTCGCCGTCAGCCGCCTGGTGTAAACTCAAAGCAACCGGGATGTCCTCCCGGAGGTCGATCTCCGCCGGAGTCACCGTAACCGCGTTACCGACCGTCGCCGTCCCGGAAATCGCTATCTTCTCCGTCCCCTCCGTATAATCAGAGTCCGTCGTAGGCGTCAAAGTAAAGGTCTTGTTCGCCTCCGTATTACCCGCCGGAATGCTAATAGTGAACGCATTATTCGTCACCCCCGACCCCGATGTCGTAAAATCCGTCCCCGGAGTAGCCCCGTTGCCGGCGCCCGCCCCCACCGTCACCGCCACATCCGTCGCCGCCGTCAACACCGACGTCTGCCCCGCGAACCGGGCGGTAACCGTCACCGTCGCGGCGCCCGCGTCCTCCTTCACCGACGCCGTATCCACCGACAACGTAATATTCGCATCATCATCGGCGATCGTCACCGTGGCCGCCGTCGCGTCCCCATACGTCGACGAACCGGTCACCGTGAACGTCTCCGGCCCCTCCACCACCGTATCATCAGTAATAGTCAACCCCGCCAACGTGCCTGCCGTCGTGGACGACACCGTCGAAGCCGGGATAGTGACCGTATTCGCCGTCGACGGAGAATACGTCAGATCATTCGTCCCCGCTTGCCCCGCGGTCGGGGACATCGCCCCCGCCGCCGACAACGTCACCACCGTCGCCGACGAAATCGTCGAAGACGTCACCGCACGCGAACTAGGCGAAGGTCCGCTAGTCAGCCCGGAAAACCCGCCCGACACCGACACCCCCGACCCGCTATCCCCCTCCGTCACCACCGCCTGATTCCCATCCTCTTCGCTATCGGCATCCACCGTCAACCCAACCTGCGTATCATCATCCAAAATCGTAATCGGAATCTTAAGATGTGTAAAACCCGCCGGATCTTCCTTCAACTGCACATAAAACACCTCATCCCCCTCCGCCTTACTATCATTATTAACATTAACAGTTAAGTTATCAGTAGATTGAACAGAAAGTGCCTTCGCGCCCAGATCGCCGCTATCAATCGTAATGTAAGACGCATCCCCTTGAAACTCTTGATAGCCTGAACCATAATCATTTACCATATCATCCGAATCATTACCAACAGCATCTCCACCCCCGAATACAACCCTCGGCCTCAACTGCGAACCATACGTGGAACTAGTAGACTTCGTAAACACGTCATTCGCAACCCCACCCAAATCACCCCTTATATACACCCAATAACCTCTATACTGATGATTCTCAATCCTCGTCAAAGCCGTCGTCTTCATAGCACTCGGGCTACCCGCGCCCGTCAACCGCAACACCCGATCCTGATCCGTAATCTCCAGATCAACCATCTCTACCGTATACCCGGTCGCCGCGCCCGTAAACCGGATCGTCTCATGCTCCTCGGTTATCGTGTCGCTATAGGGAGTGATCGTAACATTAGAAAAACCCTCCGTTCCGCCCGAACTGATCGTCACCGTAACCGAACTCGGGCTCCGCGTGTAATCATTGGAAGCCCCCTCGGCGGCGGTGCCGCCCGACGCCCCCACCGTCACCGTCACGTCCACATTAGCCGACGTCGCCGCCAAGGCGACGGCCTTCACCCGCAGGGTCTGCGCGCCGCCGTCCTCCTCCACCGCCGTCACCTCCGTCGACGTATCCGACGACCTCACCAAACTAAGAGTGATCGTCGGATCCCTGAGCGCCAAATCAACCTGCGTTACCGTATGCCCGGTAGCCGTGCCCGTAAACCGGATCGTCTCATCTCCCTCGACTGTCGCATCATCAACCGGCGTGATCGTAACATCAGATGACAAACCCTCCGTGTCGCCGGAATTAATCGTGACCGTGACCGAACTCGGGCTCCGCGTGTAATCATTGGAAGCCCCCTCGGCGGCGGTGCCGCCCGACGCCCCCACCGTCACCGTCACGTCCACATTAGCCGACGTCGCCGCCGAAGCGACGGCCTTCACCCGCAGGGTCTGCGCGCCGCCGTCTTCCGCTATCGCCGTCACCTCCGTCGACGTATCCGACGAATCCACCAGGCTGAGCGTTATCGTCGGCGTCTGCGCCCCCACCGGAAGAGCAAAATACAACAACCCGCCCGCCAACAACCCGCCCATCAACAACCGACGCATCCCCCGCCTCCTTTCTGCCAACCGTCCCCAACTACCGAGGGGCCCGCCGGACCCCAACAGGCCCGTTACCCGAAAAACGCTACCCCCCCCCCCCAATTGTCAAGTCAGACCCACCCGGGCCGCCCCCAAATCGCCCGCTTCCCTCGCTGACTTCTACCTCCAACCGCGTTGGGGATTACCGGATTCTCACCGCCGGATATGACAGACAGGCGGGGGAACGCGTTGCCCGTCAGGGGGGCGCGGCGCGGGCCGGAGGCCGGGACGCCCGGCGCGGGGGAGGAGGCGGGGGCGGGTTTGCCAGCTGTTTCCGCTCGTCGTTGGTCGCCGGTGCAGACGTCATCGGGGCGGACTTCCCCGCCGTAGTCGTCCCATCGCAACAGGTACGCGTGTTTGTCCAAGGCTTGCCGGACCCGCCTGAATCTGACGGGCCCAACTCGGCGTTCAGGATCCCTATTTCCAGGTTATCGCTCCGGAACAGGCGGACGGCGCGCCGTCGCCGTTGCCGCTCCAGCAAATCCTCGCCCCGGTCCGGGCTGTGGGCGTTGGCCCACCGGCGGGAACGCTTGCGGAAGTCATCCGGGTTGGCGGCCGCGACTTCGGTCGGCAAACCCCCTGGTTCCGGTCCACCTGCCGGGCTCCGCACTCGCGGGCGGCGGCCAAGGCCGAGGCGTTTGATAAAGTGATCTCCCCCACCTCACCGCCGCCCTGCGCGCCCGCGGATAACCCCCGCTACGCCGCCTGTTACAATAACTTGGCAACTTATAGGCAAACTAACGGGAAGGGACGGGAAGCGCGATGCCGCGCGTTGAGTATTCAAAGATCATAACCGTCAACCCGGAACGCTACGACGGCGCCCCCTGTATTCGCAATATGCGTTTCCCCGTCAGTCAGGTGCTGTGGGACATGGCGGCGGGGGTAACCGAAGAAAAACTGTTGGCGGACTTTCCGTATCTGACCAGGGACGACATCCGGGCTTGTCTAGCGTACGCGGCCGACGAACATGCATTTCGCGAATGACCTCCCGTCCCCCGCCTGCTTTGATATGAGCCATTTGCGTTATGCCGAGAGGATCACGGTTGATGAGCAGGGGACGGCCTATGTTCGCAACACCGGCATCGCCGTTTTGGACGTTGTAGGATGGCTGGCGGACGGTCTGTCCGGAGACAAAATCTTGGAACAGCACCCGGAGCTGGCCGCCGGGGACATAGGCTCCTGTTTGGCTTACGTCGCCGACAGGCTAAGCAACGACTGATCCCCGGTTGTTTCCAGTTGGCTTTGACCATTTTGGACTGTTGAACGCGGGACGGCTCGCCGGACTCCAACTCCAGACACCCCAACTGAACGAACCGAATCAGATCGGCTACAGCGCGGGGCGCGTTCATCCGCCCCGGCCATTGCGGAAACCCAAACGACGCGGGTTGCTCCAGAAACGGGAGAGCAGGCGTTGCAGGATGCCGGTGGCGTGCGCCGCCGGGTTGTGGATAACGGCAGGCCCTTGGGATGAGGCTTCAGGCTATAGAATTTTGCTTCTGCTCGACATTCTGACTATCATCAATAATCCACAATGCTTCCCCTACTTCCCCCCTTACCCCGGGCACCCCTTTGGGGCCCGTCAGGACAGCCTGACTGATGGCTAAGGGGAAATCCGGCCCCAAGCCGATCGAGAGCTACGCCCATCCGGACAAGGAGCGGGCCAACAACCCGCCCGCCGGTTTGGTGACGGCCCAGGGCGATCCCGATCTGCCGGAGGCCGTATACACTCACCCCCCCCCCCAATTTGGGGCACCTCATGACGTTCACGCTGATCCCGAGCTGAACTGGGCGGGCAAGGCGGAGGGGACCTCGTTCACGGTCCCCACCGTCTCCCTGCATGTCCACGAGCGGATCGATCCGCGTACCATCATCGAAGCGGTGCGCAAGGGCAATGGCTATGACCAGGAGTCCATGTTTGAGACCGACGGGGAGAACCCTCCCCTGCGCAAGGCCATCGAGTTCTACCAGCATCCCCACAACTGGAGCAACCGCCTGATCGCGGGCGACAGCCTACTGGTGATGAACAGCCTCTTGGAAAAAGAAGCGATGGGCGGTCAGGTCCAAATGATCTACATCGACCCCCCCTACGGAATCAAATACGGCTCCAACTTCCAGCCCTTTGTGGACCAGCGGGAGGTTTCCGATGGCAAGGATGAGCACCTAACAAGCGAACCGGAAATGATAAAAGCCTTCCGAGACACTTGGGAACTGGGTATACACTCCTACTTATCTTACTTGCGAGATCGCTTGTTACTGGCCCGCGAGTTTCTAACCGAAACTGGTAGTTGTTTCGTTCAAATCGGTGATCAAAATATTCATCGAGTAGGAGTCTTGATGGATGAGGTTTTTGGTGCGGAAAATCGTGTAACTACTATTACCTATTCAACCACTGGAGGGGCAACTGCTAAGACTATACCGGATGTGTCTACCTATCTACTCTGGTATGCTAAAGATAAACCTCAAGTAAAATATCGGCAAATATATAGACCACTCACCAGAGCCGAGATACTTGCCCACTTTACATCTTGGGCAGATATGATCGAGCTCTCGGATGGGACGACTCGTAAACCCACCAATGAAGAACGGTTCGATCCTGACAAATATTTACCTAAGGGTTCCCGTATTTTCAAAAGGGAAACCCTTACTTCTCAAGGTTGGTCAGAGACTAGATCACAACCATACACATGGAATGGTAAAACATTCTATTGTCTTCCGGATAAACACTGGAGTATATCACACGAAGGATTAGACCGATTAGCAGAACTGGGAAGGCTGGATTCTCTAGGTGGAAAATCGAAAAATCTGCTATGGAAATGGTATGAAGAAGAAGTACCTGGACGTCAATTAAATAATATGTGGTCAAAACGACTTGTAGCGCATGGTCAAAAATATGTTGTCCAGACTTCACCAGAAGTAATAGAGCGTTGCTTATTGATGACCACGGATCCAGGAGACCTAGTGTTAGATCCTACTTGCGGAAGTGGGACAACAGCCTATGTAGCAGAAAAATGGGGAAGGCGCTGGATTACCTGTGATACTAGCAAAGTAGCACTGACTATTACTCGCCAACGCCTTATGGCTTCTAATTATGACTTCTACCAATTAATATATCCTGATGAAGGCGTAGGAAGCGGATTCGTCTACCGAACCGTCCCAAAGGTATCCCCAAGTATTTTAGCCTACGACGAACCCTCTCAGGTAATAACTCTCTACGATCAGCCTCTCAAGGAAAAAAGCAAATCGCGGGTTACGGGGCCGTTTACGGTGGAGGCGGTGCCTTCCCCGGTTGTGGCTTCGCTTGACGAGTCCCTGGCCGAAAAATCCTACCCCCCCCCCCCCGGCAGACGAGTCGGTAGCGCGGGATGGGGAGTCGGTGCGGCAGGCGGAATGGCGGGATGAACTTCTGAAAACGGGGTTGCGGGGGACGGGTGGTCAGCAGATTTCCTTGACGCGGTTGGAGGCGTTGCCGGTTCCCGACTTGCACGCGGAGGGGGAAACGGGAGACGGGAAACGGTTGGCGGTGTCGTTTGGGCCGGCGTATGCGCCGTTGGAAACCCGGCAGGTGGAGCGGGCCATCGAAGAAGCCCGCAAGCTGGTTCCCACCCCGGAGTTGCTGGTGTTCGCCGCTTTCGCTTTCGACCCGGAGGCCTCCAAGGACATTGCGGAAACCAGGTGGCCGGAAGTTACGCTCCTGCGGGCGCAGATGAACTCGGACTTGCTTACCGACGACCTGAAAAAGGGACGTTCCAGCAATGAGAGTTTTTGGCTGGTGGGTCAGCCGGACGTGTTTTTGGAACAAACAGACGACGACCGGTTCATCGTGGAAGTGTTGGGGTTCGACTATTTCGACACCCGCACCGGGGAGGTTACTTCCGGAGGGGCGGACAAGATCGCGGTGTGGATGCTGGACCCCGACTACGACGGGCGGAGTTTGTTTCCCCGGCAGGTGTTTTTCCCGTTGGACGGGACCAAGCCCAACGGGGGATGGAACAAGCTGGCTAAGACGTTGCGGGCGCAGATCGACCAAACCAAAATAGAGACTTACCGGGGCGCGGTGTCGTTGCCGTTTGCGGCGGGGGAACACCGGCGGGCGGCGGTGAAAGTGGTGGACAACCGGGGGGTGGAAAGCCTGCGCCTGCTCAGCCTGGAACTCTGAAAATGGCCCAAAAACCGGGCGCCGACCCGGGCCAGCGGGGGCTGTCCCACAGCGGGGGCATCGACCAGCTGATCGTCAACTCCCCCTACCGGGAGCCGTCCAGTCATTGGCGTTACGACCGCTCGGAGCGGGCTTTTGAGTTGCGGGAGGGACGGCGGCCGGCCGGGTATCTGGTAGCCACTCCCGACGCGCAGGCCTTCGACGACCCGGGCGTTTTCTACGAAATAGGGTTGGTGAATCGCATCCGACCGCGGGTGGCCGCTTGGCGGCGGGCGGGGTATCCGGGAGTGACCGGGGTCACCCGGCGTTTGTTGGAGCACTGGGGCAACCGGTCGGTGGCCGACGACCTGCGCCTGTTTTTCTGCCAGTTGGAGGCGGTGGAAACCCTGATCTGGCTGACGGAGGGCCCCGACTCGGACAAGGTGGGGATCGACATCCCCGGCGACGGGGGCGAATGGGTGCGGCAGTGTTGCAAAATGGCCACCGGCACCGGGAAGACGGTGGTGATGGGGATGGTCATCGCCTGGCAGATACTCAACAAGGTCACTCATAAAAACGATCCCCGGTTTTCCCGCAACGTATTGGTAGTGGCCCCCGGCCTGACCGTGCGCAACCGGCTGTCGGTGGTGGACCCGCATCAGCAACCCAACTACTACGACGAGTTCGACCTGGTTCCGTCCGGCCTGCGGGACCGGTTGCGGCAGGGGCGGGTGCTGGTAAAAAACTGGCATGCCCTCGGCTGGCAGACCGAAGAGCAAATCCGCCGCAAACGGTCGGTGGACAAACGGGGGGCGAAAAGCGACGGGGCGTGGGTGCGGGAAGCGCTGGGGGATGAAATGTCCCGCTCCCGTAACATTCTGGTCATCAACGATGAAGCGCATCACGCGTGGCGCATCCCGCCGGGGCGGGGCGTCCGCGAGTTCTATAAGGACGATGTGGAGGAGGCCACCAAATGGGTGGGTTCCCTGGACCGCATCCACCGCACCCGGGGCGTCCTGCGCTGTTACGACTTCACCGCCACCCCGTTCGTCCCCTCCGGGAAGAAAGCCACCGCCGAAGCCCTGTTCGACTGGATCGTCAGCGACTTCAGCCTCAACGACGCCATCGAATCCGGACTTGTCAAAACCCCCCGGGTAGTGGTGCGGGACGACACCGGCTACGACCCCGACACCTACAAATCCCGGCTCTATCACATTTACAACGACGACGAAGTGAAAGCCGACCTCAACGGACGGGCGGAAGCGTCGGTTCCCCTGCCCGACCTGGTAGTGGCCGGATACACCCTGCTCGGCCACGACTGGGCCGCCGCCCGCCAAGCCTGGCGGGAAGCCGAGCATCCCACCCCGCCGGTGATGATAACCGTCGCCAACCGCACCGAAACCGCGGCCCGCGTCAAACACGCATTCGACAACAAGCGGATACCCGTGGAACAACTGTGGGAACAGGACCTGACCTTGCACATCGACTCCAAGACTTTGAAAGCGGCCGAGCAAACCGAAACCCCCCTCGCCGAACTGCCCGGAGGAGGGGACGGGGAGGGGGGACTGACCAAAGACCAGCGGGCGGAAATGTTGCGGCGGCAGGTGGACACCATCGGCCAACCCGGCCAGCCCGGCGAACGCATCCGACACGTCATCTCGGTGGCCATGCTGTCGGAAGGGTGGGACGCCAAAACCGTCACCCACATAATGGGACTGCGGGCTTTCACCAGCCAACTGCTGTGCGAACAGGTGGTGGGCCGGGGACTGCGCCGCACCTCCTACGACGTGAACGAACACGGATTTTTCGAGCCGGAATACGTCAACATCTTCGGAGTGCCGTTCACGTTCCTGCCCCACGAGTCGGGAAGCGGGACGCCCCCGCCCCCCAAACCGAAAACGCCCATCGGCCCCCTGCCGGAAAAAGCCCGGTTTGAGATCACTTTCCCGGTGGTGATGCGGATGGAGCGCACCTACCGCACCGCGTTGACGCTGGATTGGGAACGGGTGGAACCGCTCCGGCTCGACCCCCACCACACCCCCACCCTGGCGGAACTGGCCAAAATCGTGGAAGGCAAAACCGGCTTGGCCGACGTGCGCATCGATCTGGAAAAACTGTGGGGAGGGCGGCGCCTGCAACAACTGGCGTTCGGGGCGGCGGCGCAGGTCTACGACCAGATGGCCCCGGACTGGCCGGGCTCCCGGGAAATGCTGTGCGCCCGGCTGGTGACCCTCACCTTGCAGTTTTTGGAATCGGACCGGATCGTCATCGACGGCCTGTGGAACCAGGACCCGCTACGGCGGCGGATACTCATCGGGATGAACATGACCCGCATCGTGCAACACTTCTGGGGGGCGGTGCGGGCGGCCAACACCGAACGCTTGGAACCGGTGTTCGACCCGGAGCGGCCCCTGCGCTCCACCGGGGATATGGGGATCTGGTACACCGGCAAACCGGTGGGTCTGGCCCGGCGCAGCCACATCAACTACTGCGTGTACGACGGGACGTTCGAACCGGTGGCGGCCGCCGAACTGGACCGCAACCCGGCGGTGGAGGCCTGGGTCAAAAACGACCATCTCGGGTTTGAAGTGTCGTACGTCCATCGGGGAGCGGTGCGCCGCTACCTTCCCGACTTCCTCATCCGGCTGGCCGGGGGGACCACCCTGATACTGGAGGTGAAGGGCATGCCGACCGAGCGGGACGACTCCAAATGGACGTACATCAAAGACTGGATAACGGCCGTCAACACCCACGGCGGATTCGGCCGCTGGGCGTTTGCGGTCCTCACCCCCGACAACGACCTCCCCCGCCTAATCGCCGACCACGCCCCGCCCGACGCCTGAACATCCGGGGGTAATCCGGGAAAGCGTTCGGCGGGGCCTTGTTAGCCGCGATCCGCACTCGCCGGTTTTAGGGTTGTGGCCGGTACGGGCCGACCAGCACGCCTGAAAAGCGGGGACGGCGCCGAACCCGAAAAACAGCTTTTCAACTGCCTCCAGCCCCCGCATGCTTAAACGCATAAAACGGGAAGCTATTCCACCGGGAGGGGAGAAGAAGCGGGCGGGAGGAGGAGGCCGCTCCCGCCCCAAACCCGTAGCGGGCGTTAGTTGTTGACGGCTTCCTTGAGGCGCTTGGCCGCCTTGAAAGCGGGGGCCTTGCCGGCCGCGATCTGCACTTCCTCGCCGGTTTGCGGGTTGCGGCCGGTGCGGGCCGAGCGGCGCCGGACCTCGAAGTTGCCGAAGCCGGCCAAGGACACTTTGCCGCCCTTGACCAACTCCCCCTCGATAGCCTCCCAACGGCGTCCGCCGCTCTCCGTTCCCCGGCGCGCTAAAAACGGAAACTATTCCATCCGAACCGGAGGCGCAAGCAGGAGGGGACGACCGCTCCCGCCCAAACCACGACGGATGTCAGCGGTTGACCGTCTCCTGGAAGGAGCTCCAGCCCCTGCATGCTTAAACGCATAAAGCGAGAAACTATTCCACCGGGAGGGGAGAAGAAGCGGGCGGGAGGAGGAGGCCGCTCCCGCCCCAAACCCGTAGCGGGCGTTAGTTGTTGACGGCTTCCTTGAGGGGGCGGGCCGCTTTGAAAGCGGGGGCTTTGCTGGCCGCAATTTCCACCGGGTCGCCGGTTTGCGGGTTGCGGCCGGTGCGGGCCGAGCGGTGCCGGACCTCGAAGTTGCCGAAGCCGACCAGGGACACCTTGCCGCCAGCCACCAACTCATCCTTGATGGCGTCGAAAACGGCGGTCACCGCTTTGCCGGCCTCGGCGCGGGAAAGGCCGGAGCCCTCCGCCACCGCGTCAACCAATTCTCCTTTGGTCATTTGGGGTTTCCTTCCTTATAGCGATTTGCCAGGATTGCCAGTATAGCCGAAATGCTTAGCCGGGGCGGGGTCAGCCGATTATTTCTTTCATTTGGGCCACTTTGACCCGGACGGCTTGGGCGGCGGCGTGCAGTTCGGCCAGCTCCTCCTCCTCCAACGGCAACTCCACCACCTCCTCCACTCCCCCGGCCCCCAAGCGGGCGGGCACTCCCAGAAACACGCCGTCGATCCCGTACTGGCCTTCCACCCAGGCGCACACCGGCCACTCTTTCTGCTCGTCCCGGATGACGGAGCGGGCCATCACCGCCGCCGCCGCCGACGGCGCGTAATAGGCCCCCCCGGTTTTCAAAAAGGCCACGATCTCCGCCCCGCCTTCCCGGGTGCGGTGCACGATGTCGTCGATTTCCTCCCGGGACATGACCTCGGTCAGAGGCGTACCGTTCACCGAGCAACGGGAGGGAACCGGAACCATCGTCTCGCCGTGGCTGCCCAGGGTGAGGGCGGTGACCGCGCTGATGTCCACCCCCGCCCGTTCCGCTATGAAATGGACGAACCGGGACGTGTCCAGAATGCCCGCCTGTCCCATCACCTTGCTATAGGGCAATCCGCTCACTTCGGCGGCCAGGCAGGTCATCTGGTCCAGCGGGTTGGTGACCACGATCAGCACCGCCTCCGGGGAGTGCTCCATCAGCTGTTCGGTCACCTGCCGGACGATTTTGGCGTTCACCCCCAGCAGGTCCATCCGGGTCATGCCGGGACGGCGGGGCAGGCCGGCGGTGATCACCGCCAAGTCGCTGCCGGCGGTGGCTGCGTAGTCGTTGACCCCCGTCACCCGGGTGCGGTGCCCCTCCACCACCCGCGACTGGTTCAAATCCAGGGCCAAACCCTGCGGCAGGCCTTCCACTATGTCCACCATCACCACTTCGTCCACGATGTCCCATCCGGCCAAAAGCTGGGTGGTGGTGGACCCGTAGTTGCCCGCTCCCACCACCGTGATCTTGCGGATTCCGTCGTCACCCATGGTCTTCAACTCCCTTGTTCGGCTTGCCCGGCTTGTTCGGTTGCGTCGCTTACGCCCCCCAATCTAGCCGCCCCGAACGACAAATCAGCCGTCGCGCCCGCCCGCGCCGCAGCCCCGAACGACAAAGCCGACCGACCAGCCAATCCGCCGCCGCCCGGGGAAACCCTTTACATGCGCTCCAGCATGGCGTCGGCGAAGCGGGAGGTGGAAACCTCGACGGCTTCGTCCATCAGGCGGGCGAAGTCGTAGGTGACGATCCGGTCGGCGATGGTCGCCTCCAGGGAATCCTCGATCAGTCGGGCGGCTTCCCGCCACCCGATGTAGCGGAACATATTCGCCCCCGACAGGATCACCGAACCGGGGTTTACCTTGTCCTGACCGGCGTATTTGGGGGCGGTGCCATGGGTGGCTTCGAACAGGGCGTGGCCGGTTTCAAAGTTTATGTTGCCCCCGGGGGCGATGCCGATCCCCCCCACTTGGGCGGCCACCGCGTCCGACAGGTAATCCCCGTTCAGGTTGGTGGTGGCGATCACATCGTAGTTGGAGGGGCGGGTCAGCACCTGTTGCAACATGGCGTCGGCTATCACGTCCTGCACCAGGATTTTATCGCCCGGCTCCCCTCCGCAGTCCTCCCAGGCGACCGCCCGGTCCGGGAACTCGTCGCGGGCCACCTCGTATCCCCAGTTGCGGAAAGCCCCTTCGGTGAACTTCATAATGTTGCCCTTGTGCACCAGCGTCACCGACCGCCGGCCGTGGTCGACGGCGAATTGGAGGGCGGCCCGCACCAGACGTTTGGAGCCGGTTTCGGACACCGGTTTGATCCCGAGGCCGGAGTCGGAGGGGATGTCCCACCCGAAGGCCCCATGCAGGAAACCGAGCAGGTGGGAGGCCTCCGGAGAGCCCTCCTCCAGTTCCCGGCCCGCGTACACGTCCTCGGTGTTTTCCCGGAAAATCACCATATCCACCAGCTGCGGGTTGCGCACCGGGGAGGGAACCCCCCGGTACCAGCGCACCGGACGCAGGCACACGTACAAGTCCAGGATTTGACGCAGGGCCACGTTCAGTGAGCGGATGCCGCCCCCCACCGGGGTGGTGAGGGGGCCTTTGATGGCCACCAGATGGGTGCGGATGGCCTCCACCGTCTCCTCCGGCAGCCACTCCCCCGTTTGCCGGTGGGCCGCCTCCCCCGCCAGCACCTGCCGCCAGGCGATGCTCCGGGCGCCGCCGTAGGCGCGGCGGACGGCCTCGTCGAACACCCGCACCGCCGCCGCCCAGATGTCGGGGCCGATGCCGTCGCCTTCGATGAACGGAATAATCGGGTGATCGGGCGTCTGCGGCCTCCCCCCGGCCATCGTTATCCGTTCCGCCATATGTCCTCTCCCGGTTTGGCGCTGGTTCGGTCGTAGTTGGGTCGCGATCGGGTCGCGATCGGGTCGGTTTTCCCGCCTCCGAGGTTAGCGGACGTTCCCCCGACGGGGCGGGGACGGGTACGCTGACCGGATATGAAAGCCGACGCGTTGCACCTCATACACCTGCGCCTCCCCCTGCGGCGGGCGTTTGCGAGCGGGGCGGGCAGGATTGCGGAGCGGGAAGTGATCCTGGTCGGCTGGGAACGGGAAGGGACGACCGGGTGGGGGGAGGCCGCCCCCTACCCGGGGGTCACCGCGGAGAACATCGGGCAGACGTGGAACGCCCTGTTGCACCGCTCCTCCGTCATCCTGGCCGGGCGGCCCGCCGGTTTGCCCGCCGCCGGAGCGGCGGCCGCGGAACAGGCGGCCTTTGATTGGGAGGCCCGCCGGGAGGGGGTCCCGCTGTGGGAGCGGTTGGGAGGCGAACGGCGGGCGGTGACCACTTGCGCCGCGGTCGGATTGGAAGAGACGCCGCAGGAGACTTGCCGCCGGGCGGAGGAGGCGGTGCGGGCGGGGGCAGGATCGGTGAAAATCAAGGTGGTTTCCGGGGCGGGGAGGGAGCATCTGCGGGCGGTGCGGGAGCGGTTTCCCGATTTGGAGACGGCCGCCGACGGCAACGGGAGCTTCCAAGCCGGGGACCCGTTTCTGGAGGAGGCGGACGATTGGGCGCTGGCCTATCTGGAGCAGCCGTTGCCCGCCGCGGACCGGGAGGGGAGCCGGCGGTTGCGCGCCCGGCTGGCCACGCCCCTGTGTCTGGACGAGTCCGCCCATACCCTGGAGGGGGCGTTGCGGGCGGCGCAGGACGGAGAGGGCGACATTTTGTCCCTGAAACCGGGCCTGTTGGGAATTCGGGGGACGTTGCGGGCGGCGCGGGCGGCGGAAGCGGCCGGGATGGCGGTCAAAATCGGCGGGTTGGTGGAAACCTCGGTGGGCCGCGCCCACGCCCTGGCCCTGGCCATGCGCCGCTCGGTAGTCGCCACCGACCTGATGCCCGCCCGGTGGTTGCTGGAAACCGATGTCGTCCGGGAGGGACTCCGGCAAACCAATGGTAAAATGTCCCCCCTCCCCGCCCCCGGCATCGGCCTGGAAATCAACGAAATCAACGAGGTCAACCCCCGGGAGGCGCCCCACATCGTCCGCTCCACCCGCATCTCGGGATAAACAGGTTGCGATGACCGGCATGAAAACATCGACCGGAGCCGCACCGGAACAGGATCTGTTCGAGTATCAGCACCCGTACCGCTTGGAAGAGGACGAACAGCTCACGCAAGCCCTGTTGGAAATCATCGACGGGTTGCCGGAGGGATACCGGGTGGACGAGGAGGGCCGCATAGTACGCGATGACCCGTCCCTGCCCCCCCATCCCAATCTGGGTGGGAAAGCCCCGCAGGTCGCCGGATAGGAACACCGGCCGGTAATCCGGCAATCCGCTATTCGCCTGTGACAACCGCTGGTCGGCACCCCCTCGCAGGACCGCCCCGCCCCCGGTTTTCAAGTTAAAACCCGGGGGCTCGGTAACGGAACCCGGGGCGGTGTTGGAGGATATGCGTTATTGCGGGGTGATCTGGTAGATGCGGATGGCTCCGTTGTCCTCGGGGTTGGCATCAGCCGCGTAGATTGTGCCGGTGGCTTGATCGAAGTGGGTGCGCCACCCCAGAGACGACTTCGGTTCCACTCCCAGGTACTCGACCGAGGAGGCGGGGGCGTCGGCGGTGACCGCCGACCAGCCGCCCGCCGGTTCGGTGAAGACCAGCACGGAACCGCGCAGGTTGCCCTCGGTGCGGAAAGTGCGGGCGGCCAAGATTCGGTCGCCGGCGTCGTTCATGTCCATCCATTCCCCGAACACCTCTCCGATGTTGCATCCCAGCACCGGGCCGGCGACGGGCAGGCAAGTGTCGGGCGCATCCGGGTGTTCGGGACCGTGCAAAACGGCGGTCGGCATCACGGTTTCATCCGTCCAGTCGTCGTTGGCGGGGCGGCCGGACTGGTCGGGACGCTCCCACACCAGCACCTTGCCCCGGCGCAGCATATTGGGTCGGGAACCGGCCGCGACCGCCACCGTGGACCCGTCGGCGGACACCGCCACCGACCGTCCCAGTCTCTCCGACGCATACCCGGTGGGGGAAAACAACGTGGAGTCCGGTTCATAAGCCTGCGCGGCCCATCCGGCGTCGGGCTCGGTGAAGATAAAGGCCCCGCCCGCCCACTCATACCTGACTCCGTCGACCACCAGGTTGAAAAAGGAGGCCCCCGCTACCACCGTGGACCCGTCCTCGGAGATGGCCAACTCCCGGTCCCAGGCCAGATACCGGTGCCACCGGTTCTGGTTATAGTTCAAATAACCAGTCGTCGGATCCAACCGGGGCGAGGAGGATCCATTGTCATCGTCCCACATCCCGTCGGCGGCAACATTGCGGCTGGCCTGGTCGGGGCGCGCAAACAGGAACACCCCGCCTATCGGCTTCCCGGTGGCGAAAAACCGGGGGGCGCTGGCCGCGACGCTGGTTTCGTCTTCGGAAACGGCCACCGCCCGGCCCAACTCAAACCCAAAGGCTCCGTTATGGTTCAACGCCAAGGGTCCGCCGCGTAACATGGAGCCGATCGCGGTCAGGGTGGCGTCCAGATTCCAGTCGCCGGAATCGTTCCTGACGTAGACGTAAACCGCCCCGTCCGTAGCCGGCCCTGCCAAGGGAGTGGGGGAGCCTCTGCTGAGCATGCGGGCGCTGTGCCGGCCCGGCTCGCCGACTACCAGGGTGTCGCCGCGGATGTCCACCGCCCATCCGAACGCTCCGCCGGAAGTAGGCAAGTTCAACTCCCACGGTTTGTTCCACCAGGTCGTGGTGGTGTAGTCGTCGGTGAATGTGCCGGGTTGGGGGGTGGGCGCCGTCAACTTGGTCGGCGTCGGGTCGTCCACTCCGTCGTACACGTACACCGCCCCGGCGTAGTTGTTCTCCCGGAAGGAGCCGACCACGATCGTGTCCCCGTCCGTCGCGTAGTGCACGTGGCCGTTGTTCAGGCTGGAAATGGTCAGCCCGGTGGCTTCCGGCACCGGTACGGCGGACAGGTCCACTTGCGGCCATTCCGACGAGGCGCCGATGGAGCTGACCTTGCCGGGATCCTCGGTGTAGGAGGTTACATCGAGGTGGGCGGCGGTTTCATCCAGGAATTTCTCGAATTCGGCCATCACCTGCGGGGCCCCGTCGATGCGGAACTGGTCGTTGCCGTCGTAGGCGATCCTCCTCACCCCTCCCTCCTCGTCGGCGAACACCACCCGCCGGGCGTCCATCTCTTTCACCAGAATCCGACCGGAGGCCGCCTCCCTATCGCCCAGATCGCGGGCCCAGTAGAACGACAACTTCTCGCTTAGCAAGTCCGGCGGGTCCTCACTGTCCACGGTGGTGAGATCATCGTCTCCACGTATCAGCCGCGCCCGCACCGTCTCGATCACGGACGTGTCGGCATCGCGGTTGTAGGACAAGATGGCCTGTCCGGACCGGTTGGTGGTGCGCTGGTAACGGGCTTCGCTGATCAGATTGTGCAGTATCGTGAAATGCAAACGGATATGGAATCCGCGCGCCTCCCCGGCCAGAACGCTCCGCATCCAAGGCAAATACGTGTCTTCGGACTCTTCGCCCACTCCTACCGGGTCGTCCGACCAGAAATGGATGGTCTGGCCCCTTATGGGAGCACCGAACTGGTCGGTGAGGGTGGCGGTCAGGGAAGCCCCCGCCCCCGGCCCCTCATCGGAGGCCTCGGCGGAATCGAACCGTTGCTCCAACACCAGGTGGGTGGGCTCGGGATCCTCGTCAGCCCATGCGTAGGTCTTGGCGGTGAACGTTTTGCCGTCTTCGTCCCGCAACGGAAGTTCGTCGGGTGGGTCGCTGAGCGTCAACACCACCGACGCGGTATCCCCCGTCTCGGTATCGGGGTCGGTCTGGGTGAACTCCAACGCGATCTTCCCGTCCCCGTCGGTGGACATCGTCCGGGAAGAAGAATTGGAACTATCCCCCGCGGTTACCTCTTGGGCGACGGTCACCCGGTGGCCGCTTTCCGGCACCGCCTTATCATCCTCATCCACCACCTGAATGACAATCGAGGCGGTCTCCCCGAACTCCAGCTTGGTTTGCCCCTCCGCCAAGTTGTCGGTAACTAATAGCCCGTTGGCCGCTTTGGCGTACCCCACCGTCGCCTGCGCGGCGACGGTGTCGTCCGAATCGTAGTCGTCGCCGATGTCGCCGGTCCAAGCCCACACCGTGGTGTCAGCCGCAACCCCGCCCAGGGACAGGGCGGTTACATCCCCGGAAAGGTCGGTCTGCTCATCCCCCACGTCAATCCGGCACTTGCCCGAACCCGTCAACGACGTGACCTTGTCGGAGACACAGGCGCCGTCCTCCCCGAACACGTCATCATCGGCCGCGGCGCGGAATACGTCCACCGGAGCGTCCACCACCGGCTGGAACGCGGCGTCCCTCACCGACACCACCAACGCCGCCGAATCCCCCGTCCCCTTCAACAAATCCTTCTCCGCCTGAACCGACACACCCGCCGGACGAGCCGCGGTATGCGCCAACGCCCGGGCGATGAACGCCGCCATCTGCGCCCGCGTCACCAACCGCTCCGGCCCATACTCATGATCCCCCACCCCCTTGGTAATCCCCAACTCGTAAATACGCCCAATCGCGTTATACGTAGACAACGACACCCTGCTAATGTCATTAAACACCCCCGGATTGTCCCAAACCACATCCGAAAACCCGTCCGCGCCCCCAAACGCCCCCGCCCCCGGCCGCGCCTCCCGCACCAACGCGTCCAGCAACACCGCCATGGAACCGCGCGTGACCGACGCGTTGGGGCTGAACGTCGTCGCCGACGTGCCCGCCATAATCCCCGCCTTCGCCAAACCATTAATCGCATTACGCGCCGCAGAACTCACGCCCCCGATGTCGGCGAAGCCCTGATCCTCCGCCGGGCTCTCCAACACGATCCCCGCCGGACCCGCCGCCCGGGCGATAAACAACGCCATCTGCCACCGCAACACCGACTCCCGCGGCGCGTACACCGTCGCCGACCGGCCCGTCGTCACCCCATAATGCGCAATGCAATCAATCGACTCCTCCGCGGCCGTCCCCACCGTGTCCTCAAACCCAAACGACTCCGCCGCCGCGCCCACGCACGCCGAATACAACGGCTCAAAATCCACATCATCATCCTCCCCATGCACACCCAACGCCCCCTCCGGGCCCGCGCCCAACAAACCCGCAACCAAACCCAACACACCCAAACCAATCACCAAACGCTTACCAAACACGCGCGCCGTCATAGCACACCATCCTTTCCATCGATATTTCCGGCCGGCTCCAAGTCCCCGGCCCTACCAGCCGCCCGCCGAACACACGCCGCCAGCGAGCAACAGGCAAAACGCTACCCCCCCCCCCCTATTTGTCAAGTCAATCCAAAAATCCGCCCCATCGCCCTCGCGTTCGCCAAGCGAAGAGTGACGGTCGACGGCACCTCCGCGGCTACCGACGGAGCGTCAGTCATGGACGACGGGTTGCGTCGGGGAGAGCCCGGAGCAGGCCCAGCAGGTGCGGTCGCTACCGCGGCCGTGAAGGCGCCCGGGTTTCCCGGTCCGGCCCCGACCGCCCCGCCCCGGCGAGGTGAGGGTTCATGTTGAGGTTTAGGGTTTGTCGGGCGGAAGGCAAAAGGGGGGACGGTTTATCGGCGGGGGTCACCGCTCGTAAATGACCACGCCCTCGCTGAGGACCTTGTCGATGAAGGGGTTGCCGCGGGCTTGCATGTGGGCGATTTCCTCCGGCGTGTACACCAGCAGGTCGAAACTTTTGCGCAGAGTCCACCAAGCATGGAACACCGGCCAGTAATCCTCGATACGTTGCAGAAACCGTTTGTCGGTGTCGGAAACCACGATCATATCCAGGTCGCTGCGCTCGTGGGCGTCGCCGCGGGCGTAGGAACCGAACACCACCGCCTTGTCGGCCCCGCAGTCCGCCAAAGGAGGTCCCAGCAGGTCCCGTATGTCGGCGATGGTCGGTATCTTGCCCGGCGCCGGGTCCCTCACCTCTTCCATCCCCTCTCCCCGTCCGTGAGAGCGTAGCGGCCTACTCTACATCCTTAGCGGCCTTTGGGGTGCCAGACGGTTTTGATTTCGGTGAAGGCGGCTATGAAGTAGGGGCTTTGCGCCCGGGATCCGTTCCAGTTGGGCAGTTCGGAGGGCGGAGCCACCACCCGTTTCACGCCCGCCGCCGCCTCCCGTTCCAGCATCTCCCGCATCTCCGGGGGCGCCCCGTAGGCGTCCAAGGCGTTCACATCCAGGTGGGAGGCCAGATGGGGGGCCGTTTCCCCCCGGGGGCCGGTCAAAATGTTGATCACTCCGGCGGGCAGATCCGCGACGGCCAGGGCTTCGGCGAAAGCCGCGGCGGGAATGGGCCAGCGTTCGGAGGCCAGCGCCACCGCCGTGTTGCCGGAAACCACCGCCGGGGCGGTGCGCGACACCAACCCCAGCAGGGACGGCTCCTCGGGGGCGATGATCCCCACCACCCCGGTCGGCTCCGGCGCGGAAATGTTGAAAAACGGCCCCGACACCGGGTTCAGGTTGCCGAACACCTGCGCGAACTTGTCCGCCCACCCCGCATACCACACCAGCCGGTCGATGGAAATGTTCACCTGCCGTTCGGCCCGGTGGCGGCTCATGCCGCCGATGCGCACCTGCTCCGCCAGGTCCAGTTTGCGGTCTTCCAGCATCTCCGCCGCCCGGTAGAGGATCTGCCCCCGGTTGTAACCGGAGCGCCCCGCCCAGCCGGGTTGCGCGGCGCGGGCCGCCCGCACCGCCTCCCGCAGGTCTTTGCGGGAAGCGGCCGCCACCCGGGCCGCCACTTCCCCCCGGTTGTCCAAGGCCGGATAGGAACGCCCCGACTCGGAACGGGGAAACTCCCCGCCCACGAACAACTTGTGGGTTTTGCGCACCGGCAACCGGTTCATATCCCGCCCCGCAGATAAGGCAGGAGCCCGTGCCGACCCCCCTCCCGGCCGAAACCGGACTCCCGGAAACCGCCGAAGGGGGAAGCCGGGTCGAACTTGTTGTAGGTGTTGGCCCACACCACCCCCGCCCGCAACCGGTCCGCCATCCACAGAATGCGGGAGCCTTTGGAAGTCCACACCCCGGCCGACAGCCCGTAGGGGGTGTTGTTGGCCTTGTCCACCGCCTCCTCGGGGGTGCGAAAGGTCATAATGGACAGCACCGGCCCGAAAATCTCTTCCTGGGCGATGCGGTGGCTCTGCGACACTCCGGTGAACAAGGTGGGCGGAAACCAGAAACCCCGTTCCGGCAGGGAACAGGCCG
The DNA here is from genome assembly GCA_965243835.1 of Candidatus Spongiisociaceae bacterium. GTDB lineage: Bacteria > Actinomycetota > Acidimicrobiia > Spongiisociales > Spongiisociaceae. The sequence goes on along the minus strand of OZ251578.1, from coordinate 587,873 downwards.
GCTGGAACATCTCCGCCCCCTCCTCCTTCCCCGACTCCGCCAGCCGGCTGATCTTGTGCAACTGCTCCCGGCTGTTGACCGCCCCCACGTCGGTGTTCTTGTCCAGCGGATCGCCCACCCGCAAAGTAGCCAAACGCCTTTTCAGCCGGTCCAGAAACGACTCGTAAACCGGTTCCTGCACCAGCAACCTGCTGCCGGCGCAACATACATGCCCCTGGTTGAAAAAAATGCCGTTTATCACCCCTTCCACCGCCTGATCCACCGGGGCGTCGTCGAAGATCACGTGCGGGGCTTTGCCGCCCAACTCCAAAGTCAGCCGTTTGCCGGACCCGGCCAGCCGCTCCTGAATTTGTTTGCCTACCGCGGTGGAACCGGTGAAAGCCACCTTGTCCACCCCCGGATGGCCCGCCGTCGCCGCCCCGGTTTCCCCGCCTCCGGTCACCACGTTGAAAACTCCCGGCGGCAAACCCGCCTCGGCGGTCAAGCGGGCGAAGGCCAAGGCGGTGAGCGGAGTGGTTTCCGCCGGTTTCAACACCACCGTGTTGCCCGCCGCCAGAGCCGGGGCGACTTTCCAGGCCAGCATCAGCAACGGGAAGTTCCAGGGGATGATCTGCCCCGCCACTCCCAGCGGTCGATGATCCAGGCCGGGGAAGGCGAACTCCAGTTTGTCGGCCCAGCCGGCGTAGTAGAAGAAATGGGCGGCGGCCAGCGGCAAGTCGAAATCCCGGGATTCTTTGATGGGTTTGCCCCCGTCCAGGGTTTCCAGCACCGCCAACTCCCGGGACCGCTCCTGCACCATGCGGGCGATGCGGAACAGGAATTTGGAACGCTCCCCGGGGGATAGCTTTCCCCACGTCTTGTCGTAGGCCCGGCGGGCGGCGGCCGTTGCGGCCGCTACGTCCTCCTCCCCGCCCTCCGCCGTCAGGGCCAGGGTTTCCTCGGTGGCCGGGTTGAGGGTGGGAATATAACGTCCGGAAAGCGGAGCGGCGGGGGCCCCGTCGATCCACAGGTCGTAGCGGGCTTCGATGTCGGCCAGGTCGGCCGCTTCCCGCGCGGAGACGTATTCCAAAGCGGCCGGCTCCGGAGAAACGGGAGCGGGAACGCCCGCCCCGGCGCCCGCTCCCCCGCCCGCCCCGGCGCCCGACTCGTCCATCGCCCCGCTCCCCTAGTCCCTGGTGAAATGGTCGGGGGACTGATAGCGGCCGTCCCGCAACCAGCGCAACTGCATCAGCAAATCGTTGAGCAGGGAGGAAGCCCCGAACCGGAACCGGGCCGGGGTCATCCACGCCGTCCCCAGCGTCTCCGACAGCAACACCAGATAACGCACCGCTTCCCGGGCGACGCGTATCCCGCCCGCCGGTTTCATCCCCACCTCCCGCCCGGTAAGGTCGCGGAAGTCCCGGATAGCCTCCAGCATCACCAACGTGACCGGGCGGGTGGCGGCCGGGGAAACCTTGCCGGTGGAGGTCTTGATGAAATCGGCCCCGGCGGCCATGGCCAGCATGGAGGCCCGGCGCACGTTGTCATAGGTCGCCAGCTCCCCGGTTTCCAGAATAACTTTCAGACAGGCCCCGCCCGCCGCCTGCTTCACCTCCGCGATTTCCTCGTACACCGCCGGGAAGTCGCCGGACAGGAACGCCCCCCGGTTGATGACCATGTCGATTTCGTCCGCCCCCGCTTCCGCCGCCCGCTCCGCCTCCTCCACCCGCACCGGGCGCGGGGTCTGCCCGGACGGAAACCCGGCGGCCACCGACGCCGTCGCCACCCCGCTCCCCCGCAGGGCCGCGACCGCGTGCGGGACCATCGTCGGATAAACGCACAGGGCGGCCACGGCCGGAACCGACGGGTCGGTCGGGTCGGGCCGGACGGCTTTGGCCGCCAGTTGCCGTATTTTGCCGGGGGTGTCCCCGCCCTCCAAGGTGGTCAGGTCGCACATCCGCACCGCCAGTCGCAACGCCTCCCGTTTCGACTCCCGTTTCACCGACCGGGAGGCCAGGGCCGCCGCCCGCTCCGCCGCCCCCGTCTCGTCCACCGGGGGAACCGCCTCCAGATAGGAGCGGACGGCCTGCGCGGCCGGGGTCGGGCCGAGCAGGGGCGGGGGCGCCGGGGGGAGGGCTTGCAACATCAACCGCCAGCCTAACCGGGGACCGTCTCCTCCGCCCCCCCGGAGGCCCTCTCGGAGGCGCCGCCGGATCGGGAACGGGCGCCGGAGGCGATGCGGTAACCGGCCCAGATGCAAACCACCGCCGCCAACAGCGAGACCCCGAAGGAAGCCTGCTCCCCCAAAACCAGGATGCTGCCCCCGACGGCGGCCGCCAAAGTGCCCGCCGCGATGCACAGGGAACCCCACACCACCCGCCGGTTGGAACGCCAGAAACGCACCGCCGACGCAACGGCCAGCCCGATCAGGATGACCGACCCGGTTCCGCCCCCGATGGCCGCCCACAGGCGGGGCCCGAACATTTCCGCCCACACCTCCCGACCGGGCGGCACCCCGTCCATGGGCAAAGGCCCGGCGTCGAACGGGGTCCCGATGGTCATGGGCGCGGCGATGGCGAAGAAGGGGAACAGCAACAGCAACATCGCATGCCCGGCCCGGCGGCCCACTACCAGAAACATCGATCCCAGGGCCAAAAGCGGGATGTTGACGATCCCCCCGAACAGGAAAAAAATCCGGTAGGAGGCGGAAGTCCACCCTCCCGCCACCCCCGCCGCCAGGGCCCAGCAGGCCAGGGCGAAGCACCCGACGCCGGCCGCGTAGGCGGCGATGTGCGGGCGGGGACGGGCGCGATAGGAAAGGAGCAGTTCCGCAAAAAAAGCGGTAGCCGCCGCCCCGGCCAACAACGCGGGCAAGGCTTGCATCCCCGCCAGCCTACCCCTCCCCCGCCGGGGTGCGGGAGAGGCAACGGCGCGCCCCGCCCCGGATGCCGACCGGGGGCGACGGAACGGCGCGCCCCGCCCGGACGGAACGGGCGGCAACAGGGACGCAGTGAAATTGCCGCCTTTTCGGGCCGGGAGCCGATTTTTCTTAGCCCCCTCTTAGATTCCTCTCATACTTTTTTAAGATAGGGGGAGGATGCTGGGCGCACGATCGAAGAAATCGATCGGCGTATAAGGAACCGCAATGAGGAAGATACTGACGATGACGCTCGGCCCGCTGACCGTGATCGCCTTGTTCGCGGCGACGGCCGCGGCCCGCAACGGGGATGCCGACGCGGTTGAACCAGGACGAGGCCGACCAGGACGGGGAAGACCGTGACCGGCTGGACCGGGACGGAGCCGACCGGGACGACGCGCGCAAGGCCGTTGCCGCATGGAACACGGACGACGCCTACGAAGAGGTCGCGTCCCGCAAGTTCCACATGCCGGCGGCAATGGGCATCATCAAACGACGACCAAATCCCGGCCCTCACCGCCTGGATAACCGACGCGGACGCCGACTTCTACGACCCGGCGCAGTTGCCGGCGGCCCTGGTCGCCGACGAAGTGATCACCCAAGAACAAGCCGACTCCATAACCGACTTCTTCAACCCATACCAAGACGGCTACCGACGCACGGCGCCATCCGACGCCGACGACGACCGCGAGGGCGGCGATCCCGCCGACCATGACGGAGAAGACCAGGACGACGGGGAAGACCCCGACGACCTGGACCGGGACCAAGCGCGACGGGGGGCTTTCCCCGGCGGGGCCTCGGCAATGGCGCGAGCAAGCCGGGCGGGGCGGGTAGGCTGTCGGCAATGGCTCGCAACATCCTGGTGGCGGTGGCTTGGCCTTACGCCTCCGGCTCCCGGCATCTCGGACACTTGGCCGGGGCGTACCTCCCCGCCGACATTTTCGCCCGCTATCACCGGCTGGCCGGGAACCGGGTGCTGATGGTGTCCGGCAGCGACGTGCACGGCACGCCCATCACCGTGCGGGCCGACCAAGAGGGAGTTTCCCCCCAGGAGATAGTGGACCGGTTCCACGCCGAGTTCGTCCAAGGCTGGGAGGACCTGGCCGTGGAATGGGAGTTGTACACCTCCACCGGCACTCCCAACCACCACGCGGTCACCCGGGACATTTTCCTGCGCCTGTACGAAAACGGGCATTTGGACAAGCGCACCTCCGAGCAGTTCTACGACCCGGAGGCGGGGCGTTTTTTGCCCGACCGCTACGTGGAGGGGACCTGCCCCCACTGCGACTACGAGAACGCCCGCGGCGACCAGTGCGAGGATTGCGGACGCACCCTGGACCCCTCCGACCTGCGCCGTCCCCGCTCCAAACTGACCGGGGCGGTCCCGGAAACCCGCCCCACCGACCATTTCTACCTGCGGCTGTCCGACTTCGGGGAACGGCTGTCGGAATGGCTGTCCACCCGCCGGGGATGGCGCAAACACGTGCTGAACTTTTCCCGGGGCTGGATTGAAGAAGGCCTGCACGACCGGGCCATCACCCGCGACATCGACTGGGGGGTGGACATCCCGGTGGAAGGCTTGGGCGAAGGCAAGAAAATCTACGTGTGGTTCGACGCGGTGATCGGCTACCTGTCCGCCGCCAAGGAATGGGCGGCCAACCGGGGAACCCCCGAGGCTTGGCGGGAGTGGTGGGAAAACCCGCAGGCCGAGCACTACTACTTCATCGGCAAGGACAACATCCCCTTCCACACCATCATCTGGCCCGCCATGCTGATGGGCTACGGGGGACTGGAGTTGCCCACCAACGTCCCCGCCAACCAGTACGTGACTTTCAAGGGGGGCAAAGCCTCGGCCAGCCGGGGAGTGGGGATGACCATCGGAGAGGCCCTGGATCGCTACCAGCCGGATTCCCTGCGCTACGCCCTGGCCGCCGGCCTGCCCGAACACGGCGACGCCGAAGTGTCCGTGGAGGAACTAGACCGCCGCATCGACGAGGAGCTGGCGGCGACATGGGGCAACCTGGCGCACCGGGTGTTGACCATGACCCGCGCCAACTGCGCCGGGGCCGTTCCCCATCCGCCGCCGGAGGGGGAGGAGCAACCCGCCGACCGGGAAATAAAGTCCCTGGCCGACCAGAGGCGGGAGGCGGTCGGCGGTCACATTGAACGGGTGGAGTTGAAAGCCGGACTGCGGGAGGCGATGCGGGGGGCGGCCGAAGTCAACGCCTACCTGAACGCCGTCGAGCCGTGGAAGACGGCCCGCACCGACCCGGCCCGCACCCGGGCCGTCCTGTGGGCGGCCCTGCACGCGATCAACCACCTGAAAACTGCCCTGGCCCCCTACTTGCCGGTCACCTGCGAGCGGTTGCACGCCATGCTGGGCTGTCCGGGGACCATCCGCGACCAGGGTTGGCAGACCGCCCCCCTGCAACCGGGGGCCCCGTTGGGGGAAATAACCCCCCTGTACCGGAAAACCTCCCATGCCTGAGACGGTCGTCCAAACCCGGGAACTGGTCAAAACCTTCGGGTCGGTGCGGGCCTTGGACGGGGTGGACATCGCCGTCCCCGCCGGCGTCACCGGGCTGGTGGGGGCCAACGGAGCGGGGAAAACCACCCTGATGCGCATCCTGCTCGGCCTGAGCCGCCCCGACCGCGGGCAGGCGGAAGTGCTGGGTTCCCCGGTGGACCGGGACCCCTCCGGCTTGCGCTCCCGGCTGGGGTATATGCCGGAAAACGACTGTCTGCCCCTGGACCAAACGGCGGCCGATTTCGTGATGTACGCGGCCGAGTTGGCGGGCCTGCCCACCTCGGAGGCCCGCCACCGGGCTTCCGAAACCCTGTTCCTGGTGGGCTTGGCCGAAGAACGGATCCGCTACATCGGCGACTATTCCACCGGAATGAAGCAGCGGGTGAAACTGGCCCAGGCCATCGTGCACGACCCGGAACTGGCCCTGCTGGACGAACCGGCTTCCGGCCTGGACCCGGAGGGGCGGGAGGAAATGCTGCAGCTGATTCGCCGGTTGGGCGGGTTCGGCATCAACATACTGGTTTCCTCGCATGTGCTGACCGACATTGAAACCACCTGCTCCTGGGTGGTGATGCTGGATGGGGGGCGGACAGTGCGCTCCGCCCCGGTGGAACCCCCGGCCCGGGAGGATACGGTGTCGGTGGAAGTGTTCGGCGACCCGCAGCCGCTGGCCCGCCTGTTGGCCGAACGGGGGCTGGAAACGGAGGTGGCCGACGGGAGGCTGACCGCCTCCGCGCCCGGCCCGGAGCGGGAAAGCCCGGGGGATGTCTACGAAATGGTGCGGGACGCCCTGGCCGAGTTGGAAATACCGGTGCGCCGGCTGGGGGCGGACCTCACCGGCTTGGAGGAAATATTCACCGCCGCCGCCTCCGGAGGCCGGGAGGAGGGGCCGCAATGAGCGACCGGGCGGTGCTGACCGACCGCGGCTACCAGCCCTACCGGGGCCCCCGCCTGGGAACCTCCCGGGCGGTGCGGGCCATCATCCGGGACGGGATACGCCGCACGTTGGGCCTGCGCCGCAAAGCCCGGCGCAAGGTGCTGCCCTGGCTGATGATCGGGATGATGTGGCTCACCATGTTCGTGATCCTGCTCATCGTCTGGTTCCAGGGCACGATCGATGTCAATTTTCTCGACAATCCGTATACGGCCTTTTTGGGCGCCGTGGCCCTGTACGGCCTCATCCTCACCTCCTACGCCGCCCCGGAACTGCTGGTCCCCGACCGGAAATCGGGGGCGCTGAACATCTACTTTTCCCGCCCGTTGCGGGTCGGCCACTACCTGCTGGCCAAAGGCGGGGCCCTGGCCGCGGTCATCCTCGGTTTCTGGATAATCCCGTTGTACGTCTATCACCTGGGCCTGGCCTTCCTGTCCGAGAACGGTTTCGCCTCCTACCTGGGCTCCCACATCAACGAGCTGTGGCGCATCCCGGCGACGGCCGTGTGCTATCTGCTGATGTACGGGTCGGTGGCCCTTTTGTGCACGGCCCTTCTGAAACGGGTGGGGATCGCCGCCGGGGCTTGCGTCATCGTGTTTTTCGCCTTCAACATCGCGGCCACCATCGCCGTCTCCTTCTCGGACACAACCGCCCGCTGGCTGAGCCTGCTGGCCTTCGAACAGCATGTCACCAACCTGCGCAACTGGATTTTCGGGCAGGAGGGGACCGACCTATTGCAACGCGTGGGCTTCGACCCCTGGGTTTCGGCGCTGGTGATGTTCATCGTGGTCGTGATCTCCGGGTTCCTGATCAAACTCACGTACCGGAAACAGGTATGACGGAGACCTCCCCCGCCTCGGACGCGGCCGCCATTGCGGCCGAGAACCTGTCCAAATGGTTCGACCAGAAGGTGGCCGTCTCCGAGTTCACCTACTCCTTCGGGCCGGGGGTGACCGGCCTGCTCGGACCCAACGGGGCGGGCAAAACCACCCTCCTCCGCACCTTGACCGGACTGCTCAAACCGTCGGCCGGACGAGCCTTGGTGCTGGGCCAATCCCCCCGCCGCCGCCCCGGCCTCTACCGGCAAGTCGGGTTCGTTCCCGAACACGACGCCATCTACGAAAATATGACCGCGGCCCGGTTCGTCCGCTGGAGCGCCGCCCTGTCCGGGGCCCCCCGTCCCGCGGAGGCGGCGGAACGAGCCCTGGAAACGGTGCAACTGACCGGGGACGCCCACCGGCGGCTGGGCGGGTTCTCCAAGGGAATGCGGCGCCGGGCCCGGGTGGCGGCCGCCTTGGCCCACGACCCGCGGATTTTGATTTTGGACGAACCGCTCAACGGAACCGACCCCATCCAGCGGGCGCGCCTCATCGAGTTGCTGATCGGCCTGGGGAGGGAAGGGCGCACCGTGATCGTCTCCTCGCATGTGTTAGCGGAAGTGGAGCGGATGGCGGACCGGGTGGTGGCCATGGTCAACGGCCGGCTGGCGGCGGCCGGGACGGTGGCCGCCATCCGGGACGCCATGTCGGACACCCCCCGCCGGGTGCTCATCGAAACCGACCGGCCCCGGGAGCTGGCCCGCCGCCTGCTGGCCGGGGAATGGGCGAGGAGCGTGGAGATGGGGGACGGCTCGTTCACGATCAGCACCGACGACGCCCGGGCCCTGGGCGGGGCGGTGATGGCCGCCGCCCGGGAAGCGGGATGCGTGGTGACCGCCGTCACCCCCGAAGACGATTCCCTGGAAAGCGTGTTCTCCTACCTGGTGCGCCGGCGATGAAAGCCTTTTTCGTCATCACCGGCTCCATCCTGCGCCGCCTGCTGAGCCGCAAGCGCCTGCTGGGGATGCTGATCCTCACCTGCGCGCCCGCCCTGCTTATGCTGGCCTTGACCGCCGGGTCGGACCGCGCCGAGGCGCTGGCCACCCACGACACCCTGCTCCTGACCATGCTCCTTCCCCTCATCTTCCCGCTGGCGGCCATAATCACCGCCGCCGGCGCCTTGGGCGAGGAACGGCGGGCCGCCACCCTGCCCGACTTGTTGCTGAAACCGGTGCCGCGGGGGGTGATCGCGGCGGCGGCCACGGCGGCCGCCGTGGCGGCCTCCCTGGTTTTTCTGCTGGGAGGGGCGGCGGCCGACTGGCTGGTGCTGGGTTTCCGCACCGGGGACTTCGCCGTCGGGCTGGGAATTTTGCCCGCCGCGGCCGTGCAAGCCGCCGGTTTCGCCGCCCTGTTTGTTCCGTTGGGGCTGATTATGAGCCGGGCGGTCCTGATCGGGCTGGCCTATCTGATCCTGTGGGAAATCACCCTGGCATCCATCCTGGACGGCATCCGTTCCACTTCCCTGTACCGGATCGCCGTTTCCGCCTGGGCGGACTGGGGAACGCCCTCGACCGCCGATGCGGAAACCCTGGACGCCATTCTGGGACGGGTGGAAAGCGGCGGGTGGGGGGCGGTCGCCAAAGTGTCGGTTATGCTGGCCGTCTCCGTGGCCGTCACCTGGCTGATAACGGCCAAGCGGGAGATGATTTCCGGGTCCGGGGAGGAATAACCCGCCACTCGCAATCCGAACCGGCCCGAATGCCCGGATATCAGATTAGGGGGCGTTGCGGTTGCGGCTGTCGCAACCTCTCAGGAGGGGGGATACAAGCCCACCCCGGCCGCTTCGTCGGTCTGCCAGAACACTTCCGAGATGGCGTCGATGCGGCTGATCAGGTCCTGGGCCACCGCCTCGTCCATGGACTTTTTGGCGTCGCCCGCCGCTTTGATCGCTCCCCAGAACATATCGTGCAACCCGGGGAACCGTTCCAGATGGTGCGGCTTGAAAAAGTCCGTCCACAGCACCGACAGGTGATGTTTAACCAGCTCGGCCTGCGCTTCCTTCACCGACACGCACCGTGCCCGGAACACTTCGTCGTCGCTGGCGTGGTACTTTTGGGCCGCGGCCAGAACCGACTGCGCCTCGATGCGGGCCTGCGCCGGGTCGTACACCCCGCAGAACAGGTCGCAGTGGGCCCGAACGGTGCGGGCGGGACGTAGGATTCCCATAAACTCCTCCTTTGGTTTCACCCGGTTCGTTACCGGTATCCGGTCTTGTCGCCGCCCCCGGTCGGGGGCTTCGTTTCTCTGAGGATACCCCGCTTCGGCCCCGGCGGAAACCCGGAGGGGTTAGCTTGGGGGGCATGGGCGCCTTTTTCTCCATTTTCCGGGTGGCCGAGGATTCAATGGCCCCCGCCCTGTTGCCGGGGGACCGGATTGCGGCGCGCTCCCTGCGGCGGGGGCGGCCGGCGCGCCGGGGGGAGGTGGTGGCCTACCGGGCGGGGGACGGATACTTCGTGAAAAGGGTGATCGGCCGGGGCGGGGAAAGAATCACCATCGCCGGGGGGGTGATTTCCATCAACGGGCGGGCGTGGGCGGATCCCTGGTGGGGGGCGGCCACCCGCCCGGACGGGGAATGGACCATCCCCCCCGACTCCTGCTTCGTGCTGGGCGACAACCGCCCCCGCTCCGCCGGAGACAGCCGCTCCGCCGGGCCGATATCCGCGGCCGACATAGCGGGAATCGCGGTGCTCCGTTTCCGTCCCCGGGCGAGGGTCGTTGTAATCGGGCGGCGGGTATGACAAAATCAGAAGCGAATGTTACGCAAGGCGACCGTGGGCCTGCTTCTGGCGGCGTTGGCCGGGGCTTGCGGCGGAGGCGACCCCGCCCCGCCCGAAGATGACCCCGCGGCCTCCGACGCCGCTACTACTACCGCCGCGACCGCTACCACGGTCGGCGAGGCCCCGGCTGATGCCTCCGCCTCCCCCACCACCACCGCCGACGCCGCAACCGACGCCGCCGACCCCGACCCCGACGCCGCAACCACCACCCTCCCCACCGGCGCCGCCCCCGACGCAACCGTCACCTCCCTAGCCGCCGCCCCCGACCCCGGCGCCGTCACCACCACCACCGAACCCGCCGGTCCGGTTTCCCCGCTTACCGGCCTGCCGGTCCCCGACCCCGCCCGGCTGGAACGCAAAGTGCTGGCGGTGAAAATCGACAACCATTGGGACGCCCGCCCGCAGTCGGGGATTCTGGAGGGGGAGGCGATAGTGGAACTGGTGGTGGAGTCGGGCATCACCCGCTTCATCGCCCTGTTCCATCACAGCGACACCGAATGGGTGGGCCCGATACGCTCCGGCCGGCCCACCGACTGGACGGTGGTGCGCCCCCTGAACGGAGCGCTGGCCATCAGCGGAGCCCAGCCCTGGGTGACCAGCCTCATCACCCGCAACGGCGTCCCGCTCATCGGCGACCTGGGGCCGCCCCTCACCCACCGCTGGCGGCAACGCCGCGCCCCCCACAACTTGTACTTGAACACGTTCGAAGCCCGGCGGGTGGCCGAAGAGCGCGGCTTGGAGCAGACTCCGCCCGCCCCCCTGTTCAACTGGGGTCCGTTGAACGCCGGGGTGGGTTCCATCGCCACCTACATTTTCTTCGACTGGACGGACACGATGGATGTCACCTGGATCTGGCGGGAAGGTCGTTACCTGCGCTTCATCGGGGAGGACCCGCACGACTGGCATCGCCGACAGGGGGACGTCACCGAGCAGATCTGGGCGGACAACCTGATCGTGTTGCGGGCGGAACGCTACCGGGCCTGCCCCCCATCCGGAAACGGATCCTGCGTCCCCGCCTGGAAAACCACCGGCTCCGGGGAGGCCATGGCGTTCGCCAACGGACGCTACGTGGAGGGAACCTGGGAACGGGCCGACGAAACCGAATGGTTCACCCTGCGCGGCGCCGACGGCCGGGAAATGACCATCCCCCCCGGCCGCTCCTGGATAATGATCTACCCGCAAGACGCCGACATCGACCTCCCCTGACCCCTTCCCGTTCCAAGGCAACCCCCCGAAAACCAGTCCCCCGCCGACCGCCTCGGCGGTTAGATTACCCTGTGCGTCGCTTGATGGAAATAAGGCATTGCCTCGCTAAGATCTCCGCAAAATCACAGGGCAAAGCATTACCTACGATTTGGCAGGCGTGTAGCATATACGGCGTAGCAATTTTATAATGCAACGGCAGGGTTTGCAATAAGGCGGCTTCACGGACCGAGATCGTACGCTCCCGATCGGGATGCCCAAACCGTCCCTTGCTTAAAGTAGTGCACCCGCTGGTAATAGTAGGAGCTAATTCGTCCCATGCCATCCGACCGTAAACATTCGAGTAACCTGAATATCCGTCTTTGTGGCATTGCGGTCTTATCTCTTCAGGTATATCCAAACGCGACTTGCCCGGCTTCGCATATCGTAAACGTAGCCTATTAATTTCCGACATGGCGCTAACCACGTGCCAGTTATAGTCTTCGGGAGATGAATTTCGATTAGCTTCTTGTAAGGTTACGGGTTCTCTCAAACCTCCGATAGCATCCTGTACCGTACGCCAAGTGCTTAATCCGCCTGTACCGTCCTTGGAGTGCGTAGGTTCGGGCATAGGTATTTCGAATCCTAATCCTGCCAAAATAACCAGTCGTCGGCGGTGTTGGGGAACACCGTAATCAGCAACCTGCAATACCTCCATGCTGAGTTTATATCCTAACCTCTCCAGGCATTCCAAAAATTCATTCATTAACTCCTTGCCTCTATTATTCAATCCTGGAACATTTTCCATCATAACGGTTAGCGGTTTCGTTTCTTCGATCAGACGAGACATTTCCCGCACCAGGAAATTTCTTGGATCAGATCGCTTATATTTCGAAGTTAAACTTGTAAACCCTTGACAAGGCGGGCAACCGGCAACAAGGTCTATCTTCTTACCGGGACACAGATCCAGTAAGGTGTCGCCCCGTATCATTCGTATATTCTGTTCAAACATCGTAACCTCGGGATGATTGGCAACATAAGTAGCGGAAGCGTTTCGTTCAATCTCGACCGCAGCTTTTACGGAAAACCCCGCATTCTTAAGCCCAACAGTTAGTCCGCCTCCCCCCGCGAACAAATCAACGGCCACCTTCAAGTCATTCATTCTGATCCATCTCCTCGCATATCCCAAACGGCGCTAGTTTGCCCACGCCCTTACAACCCATTACCCTTCTACCGTATTTAGGAGAAATATCGCCTCGATTATTACCTACCTCAATTCTCCTCTCCGCGCCGACTCTAAGATAACAGTCATTGATTTCATCTGGTGTCATACCCATACCATTGTCAATGACCTTTATCTCGTAGTTACGATCATCTTTACGATCATCGCCTTTATCTACCTTTGTAGTTAAATACTTCCCCAACGGAGCTTCTATTATAACCTCCGTTGCGTCGGTGTCATAGCTATTTGAGACGAGCTCAGCTATAACAGCTGATACCTTGTCGTACAGCTTAATACCCAGCTTATCTACCGTCAGCCAGGAAATGGTCATCTTATAGTCGTTGGTCATGGCTTGGTAACCTCCTGTCAAAGTTGCCATATTCCAAACAGCCTGCCAGGGTACGTATCCTAGCCTAGTAGTGCGACAATTCTAAACATGACGGGTGCTCGGGAAGCCGAACCCGGGCTAGGAAAGACCCCGATATTAACGGCTCTTCGGGCATAACCGGAACGGAAACCGGCCTCACCGCCCATCCGGGGCGGGCGGGGCGGGGCGGCGGGCGATCAGGACTTGGAAACCGCCCAGCCCAGCGGGGTCCAGCAAGGCGGCGGCCCCGGTGATGCGACTGCGCGCCCGCAGACGCCCAATGTGATCCCCGGCGCGGGCCAGTTCCAGTTCCTCCTCCCTCCAAACAGCGAGGCGGCCGGGGAGGCCGCAGCGGGTTAGAAAAGCGCGCTGGGTCAATGTCTCGCATTCCAGACCTTGCGCCCGGGCGGCGTCGGCCAAGGCGGCGAAGTTCACATCGACGGTGATGTCCGCCTCCCCCGGGGAGTCCAGGGGACGGGGGCCGGGCCGGTGCCGGCGGTGGGTGCGCAGGGTCCCGGCGCCGTCCGCCGACCCCCCGGCGGGGCCGTAGTCGATGACTGCCAGGGAACCGGCCGCCAAGCGCCCCGCCCATTCGGAAAGCCAGTCCCGGGCCGCCAACTGCGCCGCCGCCGTCCCCCCCTCCGGGACCTCCCCGGCGTAGGACTCCAGCCACTCCCCGACCTCGGCCCGCACCGGGGCGGCAACCAGCGCCAGCTCCCCGTCCTCCTCCCCCACCCGCCTCTCCGACCATCCCTCCCCCTCCCGCACCGCCAGCGCCACCGGCAGGTTGTCGGCCACCTCGTTGGCGAACATCACCCCGGTCAGCCGGGCGGGGACCTCATCCGGGGAATGCACCTTTAAACCGGGAAGGCGGGCGGCCAGGGCGGCGCGGGCGGCGGCCGAGGCTTCCACCGCCTCCGCCCGGACCGGAAACGGCAGGGCCGCCAGCAAAGGTTCCAGCAACGCCCCCGAGGCGGCCCCCGCCTCCGTCACCGTGAAACCGGCGGGTTCCCCCAACCGCCGATATTCCCCGAGGGCGTAGGCGGCCAGGGTTTCCCCGAAAGCGGGGCTCACTTCGGGGGAAGTAATGAAATCCCCGGCGGGATGGGAACGGAGCGGGCCGGCGGAGTAATAGCCTCCCGCCGGGTGATAAAGGGCCAATTCCATAAAGCACTCGAACGGCAGGGGCCCCTCCCGTCGGATGACGCCGAGGATGCGTTCTTTCACCGGCGGGCGGTCCTGGCCGGGCGGGATCAACGGACGGGGGTAAGGACCAGACCGCCCAGGGGCGGCAGGAGCAAAGACAGGGAAGCCGGATGTCCGTCCCGCTCCCCGGGGTGGGCCGCCACCCGGCCCAGGTTGCCGACTCCGCTCCCCCCGTATGCGACGGCGTCGCTGTTGATGACCTCCCGCCACTCTCCCGCCTGCGGGACGCCTACCCGGTAACCGGAGCGGGGCTCCGGGGCGAAGTTGAGAACCGCCAGGACCGGGGGTCCGCCCTCCGGGTCCAGTCGCAGATAGGACAAAACGGAGTCGTCCCGGTCGGCGGCCCCCGCCCAGGCGAACCCTTGCGGATGATGGTCTCCCCGGTGGCAGGCGGGGAGGTCGCGGTAGGCGGCGGCCAAGTCGGACACCAGCCGCCGCACCCCGGCATGGGCGGGGTCGTCCAACAGCCCCCGGTCCAGTGGCCGGTCGTGCTGCCATTCCTCCCGGACCGCGAATTCGCCCCCCATAAACAGCAGTTTCTTGCCGGGGAGGGTGAACATATAGGTGTACAGCAGGCGCAGGTTGGCGAACTTCCGCCATTCATCGCCGGGCATTTTGGCCAGAAGCGACCCTTTCCCGTGCGCAACCTCGTCGTGGCCGAGCGGCAACACGTAGTTTTCGGAGGCGGCGTACAACGCCCGGAAAGTCAACTCGGCGCGGTGGGGGGCGCGGTGGGCGGGGTCGCGGGCCAGGTAGCGGAGGGTGTCGTGCATCCACCCCAAGTCCCATTTGTAACCGAAGCCCAGACCGCCGTGATGGACGGGACGGGACACCCCCGGCCAGGCGGTGGACTCTTCGGCGAAGGTCTGCGTCCCCGGAAACTCCCGGTAAACGGCGGTGTTCAGTTCCCGCAGGAAATGTTCGGCGGCCCGGTTCTCCCGCCCGCCCTCCGGGTTGGGAATCCACTCCCCTTCCGGCCGGGAATAATCCAGGTAGAGCATGGAAGCCACCGCATCCACCCGCAGTCCGTCAAAGTGGTAGCGGTCCAGCCAGCACATGGCGCTGGAAAGGAGGAAACTGCGCACCTCGTTGCGGGCGTAGTTGAAGATGGCCGAACCCCAGTCGGGATGGACGCCCTGCCGGGGGTCGGCGTGCTCGTAAAGGTGGGTTCCGTCGAAGCGGGCCGGGCCGTGCAGGTCGGTGGCGAAATGGGAGGGAACCCAGTCCAGGATCACCCCGATCCCCCGGCGGTGGAGGACGTCCACCAGGCGCATCAGGTCTTCGGGGGTTCCGTAGCGGGCGGCGGGGGCGTAATAGCCGGTGGTCTGATACCCCCAAGAGGGCGGGTAGGGGTGTTCGGTGACCGGCATGAGTTCCACATGGGTGAAACCCAAGTCGGAAACGTAGTCGGCCAACGGTTCGGCCATCTCCGCATAGGAGGGGGAACGGCCCCCGTCCGGGGGGTGGGCCGGAGCGCCGGGGCCCCGCCAGGAGCCGAGGTGGACTTCGTAGATAGTCACCGGCCGGTCATGGGCGGCGCGCCGGGCCCGGTGCGCCATCCACTCCCCGTCGCCCCACCGGTAGGAGGGGGCCCAGATGCGGCTGGCCCGGCCGGGGCCGTCTTCGGCCCAAGCGGCGCACGGGTCGGCTTTTTGGAGGGCACCCGCGGGATGACCGGTGACGATGTGATACTTGTACAGGTGTCCGGGGCGGGCGGCGGGGACGAACCCTTCCCGTATGCCGCTCACCCCCCGGGGGGCCAGCGGGTGGCGGCCGGGGGTCCAGTCGTTCCAGTCGCCGATCACCGAAACCTCCCGGGCGTTGGGGGCCCACACCGCAAAACGGGTTCCGGGCCTTAGCGGGTCCGGGGAGGGTTGCGCCCCCAACTTGTCGTACAGTCGGGTGTGCCGTCCTTCCCCGAACAGCCACAAGTCCAAATCGGTCAGCGGGGAATCCGTCCCGGCCAGCGGAACGGCGGATGTCCTAACGGGGGCGGGACCGGAGGCGGGCGTCACGGTCTCGACGACAGGGGGGCGACCCGCGCCCCGAACCGTACAGCGGGGCGATAAGTCCCTCCCCGGGCGCCCCGGCCCCAATCTCCCCTGCTCCGCCCGACGCGCGGAACCCGCGCCGTCCGACAGGCGCCGAACCTCCCCGGGACCGGAAACGAGCGAATTGCCCGGTTCCGATGGAAACGCGAGTCGCAGTCGGACAACCGGGAGGTTGGCGCGACAGGCAAAGTCCGAGCAGCGGCGGCGGACATCACACTCTCGGCAACAGGGCGTCGAACAACGCCCCGAACCGTCCGGCGGCTTCCCCGGCGACTTCCATCACTTCCGCGGAGGACAGGCGGTTTCCGGACAGGCCGGCCGCCCGGTTGGTGCACAGGGAAATCCCCAGCACCTCCGCTCCCATATGGCGGGCGGCGGTGGCTTCGGGGACGGTGGACATCCCCACCAGCGACGCCCCCAGGGTGATGGCCATTCGGATTTCGGCGGGGGTTTCGAACATCGGCCCATGCCACCACAGATACACGCCTTCTTTAAGGGGGACGCCCGCTTCCGTTGCTACCTGCCGGGCGAGTTCCCGCAGGCGGGGGGTGTAAACATCGGTCATATCGGGGAAGCGGGGGCCGAGCCGCTCATCGTTCTCCCCGGCCAGCGGGCTGATCCCGGCCAGGTTGATATGGTCGGTCAGCGCCACTAGGTCGCCCGGCTCCATCCCCTCCCCGCACCCTCCGGCGGCGTTGGTGAGGATAACCGTGCGGCAACCGGCCCGGACGGCGGCGCGCACCGGGAAAGTGATGACCTCGGCGGAATGTCCCTCGTAGGCGTGCGCCCGGCCGGAGAGGAGCAACACCCGGTTGGGCCCCATTGACACCGAGTAGGCGGTCCCGGAATGGCCTATTGCGCGGGGGATGGGAAAGCCGGGCAGGTCCCGGTAGGGGACGGCCACGGTTTGCCTGTCGGGGAAACGGCGCGGGTAGCCGCCCAGCCCGGAGCCGAGCACCACCGCAACGTCGTGGCGTTCCGCCCCGGTGCGCTCCGCTAAAACGCGGGCGGTTGCGGACAGGCGGTCATAGAGGGTTGCGGGCGGGGTTGCGGACGCCATCGGCTACTCCATTATTAAGGCGTCGAGGGCGATGTCGATCATTTCCTCCACCGCTTCCCGCACCAGCGAGCGATGCGGGTTGTATTCCCCTTCGCTGGGCCGGAGCGGGTTGCCGTCCGCCGCCAGTATCGCCCCCGTCTCCACGGAGCGGAGGGCGCCGGCGACGAACAGTGCCGCGCATTCCATTTCCACCGCCGCCGCACCCGCCCGGGCCCACAACTCCAAGTCGCTCCCCAACACCCCGCCCGGATAAAACAGGGCGTGGGTGAGAACGATCCCGGTATGGACAGGCCGCCCCGCGCCGGACGCCGCGCTTAGCAGGTGGTTAACGACCGGAGCGGAGGCAACGGCCGGAAAAGCGGGGGGAACCATCTGGCGGGTCACCCCGTCTTCCCGGATGGCGGCGGTGGCGATCATCAGGTGGCCGTCGTCCACTTCCGGTTGCAACCCCCCGCAAGTCCCGGCCCGGATGATGCGCCGCGCCCCCGCCCGGCACAGCTCCTCAAAGCAGATGGCCGCCCCCGGCGCCCCCACCCCGTGCGAAGACACCGCCACCGGCGTCCCCCGATGCGCCCCGGCAAAGGTAACGTACTCCCGAAACCGCCCCAGCAACCGGGCGCCGTCCAACCGCCCGGCCACCAGCTCCGCCCGCTCCGGGTCCCCCACCACCAACACCCGCTCCGGAACCAGCTCCGGCTCCACCTGCAACACCGGCGTCAAAGACATTCAGATCACCTCCCTAGTCATCGTCCTTCCACCTCAGATATCTCATCCTCTGTCAACCTATATAATTGATATATTATATTATCTATCTGCCCCTCGAGTGCAGAAGTATTTGCCAACGGATTTTTTGTCTTTTCCAACAAGATGCGCTCCACCAAGTCATTAATACGTGAACGATCCTCCTGCCCAGGCAAGACAATAGGAAGTTCCCTGACAGTCTTCACCTTAACCTGTGCTTGAGATTTACCCTGTTCCTGCGAAAGAGCATGATAAATATAGTTCATTAAGCGACTATTGAGAAGAGCCATCAAAAATTTGAGGTCTTTCTCATCCCGTTTAGGCAATATTGTGAACAGTGTGTTATCAGTATAATAACTTCCGTGTTGCTCTTTATTATGATAGGCAACAACTAAATCATCATCTGTCTGGCGCATAAGCAGGCGTTCCGGTTGATGATGATTTTCAATGTCACCGCAAAAATGCCAGTATTCATTCTTAGAGCTAGGTTTGCCACCTCGACCTATACCAGGAATAGGTAGAGGTGAATAATTAATATCACAATATTTGTATTTAGCACGTGGTGAATCCCAATACAATAAATATCTCTGAATTTGCTTTCCTTGTAACAGGCATTCTAAACCTTCTCTATATATATTAGAGAAAATTTTGTCTCGAACATTGCCTGAGTGTATTCCAGTATCTAAAATATTATAATAATGATTAACCTTCTGACCAATCAATAATAACCGCATTAGCAGATTATTGGCCGTCAATAGCAAACGATTTCCTGGTAAACTATGTACGTCCTTGTAGGATACTTCTCCTAACGTTCTATATTTCAATCCACCGTCAAAGACAAACTCACCAGTCAAATATTTATGTGAATGAGTAGTGCTTTCTTTTTTGAGAACAAAAATAGCAACATATATCGACGCTTCAAAAGTTTGAGAAGGCGATCTTACTAAACGAATAATTTGATTTTCAAGAAGGCGCTCGCGAATTTTCTGTTTAGAAGACAATGCCACAAAACTATCATTGGCTATATAAGAAAAAAGACCTGCAGACGCACATAAGTCTAAACCCTTGATAATAAAGTGATCATATAAATCGCCAATCCACTCATACTCTTGTTTTAACACATTACGAGTACCTCTATCCAAATGTTCTACTTTAACATAGGGGGGGTTTCCTATAACAATATCAAAGCCGTCTTTTACATTAAACATATATTCTGGATCAAACCAATTCGCACTGGCCTTCTGGTCATAGGGATCCCAACTGGCAATTTTTTTCGATGCGTTATCCGAAAATCCGATTTCTTGTAAAGCATCGGCTAACTGACAACGTAACTCCTCATCCTTATCATAATATTCCTTTTTTTGATCTCTTGTGTTGGCATGAAAATAGTGCTCTCTGTTTTTAGCCACCCCTTGCTTTAATTGCAAAACTGCGGGAGTCTGTAGTTCCTGTTGCGACCGCTCCAAGCCTATCAGAGTATTAGCGGCTACGAAACGGGTTTCTAAATTCGGCAATGGTCTTATCCCATAGTTAGATTCAATATCTACGGTCGACTCTTGTTCAATCGCTAGAGAAATAAAGAATCGAAGTTTAGCTATTTGGCAAGCAATTGGTTGAATATCAACTCCAAATATACTATTTTGGATAAGAAATAATTTACGACCAAAATCAGAATCTCTATACGCCTCAAAGATTTCGTTTATTTCTGATAGTTCATTGGCGCGTTCTATGGGATCATCAGTATCAAAGGCCCGTGTTGCGCTACGGGAGGCACTATCCCTCTGAATCCTTGACCAGATTATATTGCCGGGATCTAAACGAAGTAACATCAACGTCAGTTTATGGAGAATACCTATTGGGAAGGCACCAGAACCCACTGCCGGATCAAGAACCTTGATCTCAGAAATGTATTGTACTAATCTTTTTCTCTCCTCTTCCCTCAAACAAGTGTGTGTATCATCATAGACAACCTCATAGTCTAATAAGTACCGTAATGTAGCGTGGAAATTCTTATCACTATCAACGATTTCTACCCTCGTTACTATAGACTCTATCAGTGCTTCATCTACCATATAATTCACCACTTCCTGAGGTGTATAATAGGAACCGGTTGCTTTGCGAGCCGTCTCTCTGGTTTCGGGATTATAGGATGCCAACAGGTTTTCAAATACTTTTCCCAGAAGCTCCGGATCAAGAGCTACTTCCTTTTCAATAGGCGTACTCTCTTCAATAGTAAATTTGTAGCGATTGAATAATGTTATAAGTCCTTTCTCATCAAAGAGAAGGCGGTTTGGTACAGATAGTATTTTATGCTCTCTTTTAGATGAATCAATAACGTTATCGGTGAAGCAGTCAATACGATATCCCCCTGCTGTATAGCTCTCAAAACTGTCTAGGCATTCGAACAATCCACCATTGATAAACGGGGTCTGCCTAAAGAGACCAAGCAAAATCTCCGTATCCACTATTTCTTCTTTATAACGGTAGTGAGAAAAGTCTCTATGAGTTGATTGATTTTGTTTGCTAAAGCCACGTTTACTGATTTGGGTGTTTAGTGTGGCAAAAAATAGATTCTGTAATACCACCCGATAATAAGAATCTCCTCGACTCCTATCGTAGTTTTTTAAATAATGCTTAATTTGTTGCTCCACAAATAACTCCTTAGCTACTAGGCCTTTTTCCTTGATAAACCAGATGAATAACAAGCGCGTAATCAAACGGATAATGTGTTCCTCAGGGGACAAAACCTGCCGCTCTTGTGTCGGAAATTTTGCCTCCTTGACAGCCCGCAGAAACCAAACATATAAGTCACGATAAAATTGGCGGTTTAGTTTTTCCGTATCTAGTGCTTCCAGCCAGGCCTCCAAAAGGCCGTCGAAGTTCTGGCCTTTACCCTTGGTATTGATCCATTCCAACCTGTCAATCAAAGAAAGGGAAGCCACAATTTCTAAATGTGCACGATGTGGACTATTAACGTTAATTTCCCGAATCAGGGAAACCCTGCCCAACACATCCCGTTCAGGATTACGCAGATTTGGGCGACGCTGGACAAACGCCAGCGTGAGGAGGTTTAGACCGGTCTTAAACAACACTACAGTGGGCATCGAAAACCTCTTGTTTATCTCCCGAGCTAAAGATGCGTACGTTCCTCGAGGGCACAAATTTCCTACCCCCCCCCCCCATTTCCACAGAGGTAAACACAAAACTCTTCGCGTCGCTAGCCTCAAAGCCTTTAGCATTTAACATCGAAGGTTGGTCTGCTATAGTTCCCAATTCGCTATCTGTAAGCTGAAACATTATCCGGACAGAGTTCGCATTACATCGCAGAAAATTCTCTGATTTTGTATCAGGATTTTTTGCAGGGTAAGTTTTGATAAAATCCTCTACGTTTCCCGACTGCCCCGGTGGAACGCGCTCGCTCCGGTAACCCAATACACCCAGCAAATCTTTGGCGACCTCCGCAAAGTCGCCCTCAGATATGCTCAACAAAGCATTTTGGATATCGATCTTATCTATAGTCATAATGTTGACTATTTGGTCCTAATGATAATTTGAACATATCTAACGCCGATATTCCAATCCATGCTTAAATCGATTGATTGCAAATTTCTTTTGGATAATTTAAGACCTCGTCCTAATTTTTCTATATAACCAAGAGATCGGAGGGTATTCGCCAACCATGGGTTGCGATAATCACCCAAAGGAGTTTTCCCCAAAATGTTGGAGTTCATAATACCAAATAGTCCACCGGGGCTCAATATTTCGACCCGATCCCTGTACCAATCAACAAAGATCGGGAAGGGCATTTCATAGTCCCTATGCACGACGGCATTATGAATAATGTATTGCAAAGATTCACTAAAAATCTCTCCCTTCTGCGCTGAGAAGACACCGCCAAATCTCTTGTTTATCTCATCAATTTGATTTTGGACGGTACCGAATATATCAGCACTTTCCATAATATTGCAGGCGGTTTCCACACCATCCATTCTGCGAAGTTGAACATAAGCGTTAGGCAAAAAATCCTGCGGCCGATGGCCGTATGTTAGAATCCCCAACACCGTAGCCTCTAGTTGATCAACAGAGACAACCATCATCGCAATAGACAATTGCTCGTCAACGCTTCTGTCTTTAATGCGCCGATAAGTGTCCGGATCGTTTTTTGGGTTTACGCTCGTCACGTATTCCCTCTGGAACCGCTCTAGGTCGAGATCGGCCAAGCCCGTACCTGCAACAGGATAACGGTCGTAGGGCGGTATGAATCTACCATAACCGTGATCAACCACAGGGCTGGCTTCCAACAGTTGCGTATTAGTTTGGTTCGGCATTGACATTCCTTTCTGTAGATTCGTCGAGGCCCGCGCCCGGCGTGGGTTTGATTATTAGCCAGGTTACCAGGTCGAAGGCACTTGCGGAGCGGGGGGCTTCGGATTCGCGGGGGAGGATGAAATCCCGGGCGCCGTCCCGGCCCAGGCCGGCGGCTTGTTTGCGGTCGTGGGACAGGCGGATGCCGGCGATGCAGTCCCGTAGCAACTTGTCGTAGGCCGCCATATCCTTGCCGCGGTCGGTTTCCCGGTCGAACAGATCGCACAGGGACAGGTTCACATCCGTGCGGCCCGCGGCCACCGACTCGAACAGGCTGAGGATTTGGGCGGCGTTGCCGCAACCGAAGCGTATGTGGCCGTCATCGCGGATGTAGGTTGCGTAGTAGGGATGCACGGGGCTGGCCGTCTGCTGGCGGGGGTCGGAGTCGGCGTTGCGCAGGCGCAGGAAGAAAACCACCCCCGGCCGGGCGGGTTCCGCCCCCTCCTCGGTCACCGCGTAAGCCCCAAGCGGCATACGCTCCAGCGCCTCCCGGTTCTTATCCAGGTAGCGCAACAGCTGGGTGAAAAAATAATCCAGGGTGAAATCGCTCAGCGACGGGCTGTCGTCCAGATCGTCCAAATCCAGAATCTCCTCCCGTATCCGCAACAACTGCTCGTAGCGGAAATTGAGTTCCATCTGCACCCCCTCCTCGGTCAGCGGGTCGTCATCCCCGCTGGCCGCGACATCCGCCAAAGCCATCCGCGCCTCCACCCGGCTCTGCAGGTTCAGATACAAATCCATGTCCTCCGTGGGCCAAAAATTAACCATCCGCACCGAACGGTTGCGAGAGCCGATCCGGTCGATGCGCCCGAACCGTTGGATGAGCCGCACCGGGTTCCAGTGAATGTCGTAGTTGACCACCGTATCGCAGTCCTGCAGATTCTGCCCCTCCGAAATACAGTCGGTGGCGATCAGCAGGTCGATCTCGTCCGTTCTCGCCTCCTCCCGGCGGTTGCGGGCCCGGGGGGCGAAGTTGGAAAGAACGGCGTGGAAATTGTTCTCCCCCAGCGCGGTCTTCGCACCGCTCCCGGACACCATGGCGCTGTTGACCCCCCACCCGGCGGCCATGCCGGACAGGTTCTCATACAAATACTCGGCGGTGTCCTGGAAAGTGGTGAACACCAGCAACTTGCGGATGACCCGGCCGTTCCGGTCGGTGGCCGGGTTGTTCAACTTGTCCACAATCACCTTCTTGATTTCGGCCAGCTTGCCGTCCCGCTCCGGGGTGATGGCCGCCACCCTCCCCTGCGCGACCGTCAAAATTTCAATGTCCCGCACCAGGTCCCGTCGCCACCGGTCCAAGTCCAACTCCCGCAACCGATAGGGCCGTTTCCCCTGGTTTACGAACCCCTCGTCTTCGGTTACGTCCTCCTCGTCGGGCAGAAAATCGGCCTCCGACAACTCCTCGGAGGCCGCCCCCTGCCGGTAGCGATCGATCTTGGCCAGCAACTCTTCGATGCGGGCGATGGTGCGCCCCAAGGTCAGCGTCAGGGCGCGGGCGGAACTTTCCAGCCGTTTCAGAAAGTTGGTCCGGATCATTCCGATCAGAAAACGCTCCCGGTCCCGCTGGTTGAAGTTGCGTTGCTCTTTTTCCCGCTCCAACTCCCGCATCCGGGACTCGTCGATCAGATAATCGGAGGGACGGTAAACGGCCAGCTGGAACCGGTTGATCTGATCGACCAGCCGGTCGTAGGAAAGCTCCCCCCGCCGGTCGGTGGACGGATAACGGTTGTCGGGCTTCTCGTGTTCGGGGAAACGCCCGATCCGGTCCATCTCCTCCGCGTAAAACTTCTCTATCTGACGACGGGAACGGGAAATGGAGACGGCGCCCAGCAGACGAAAGAAATCCGACCCCAGGTTCTCCAACAACTTTTCCTTGTCCCGGCGACCGGTTTGAGAGCAGTCGGCCTCCCACTCGTTGAACCGTCGCTGAGCGACCCCCATCAAACTTTCGATGTCGCCCACCCCCAAACTTTCCCGGAAATGTCGGTCGCGCCCTTCGGTCATCAAATAAATCTGATTCCGCAGATCGACCAGCGAAACGTTGACCGGGGTGGCGGACAGCATCAGCACCTTGGTTTTCGCCCCCTGCTTAATCACCTCCTCCAACAGGCGTTCGTAACGTTGGCCGCGGTCGTTGCGGAAGTTGTGCGACTCGTCGATCACCACCAGGTCGTAGGCGCCCCAATGGAAATGGCCGAGATCGACGCCGCCCGATTTGCCGGAAACGCGGGACAGGTCGCTGTGGGCCAGCACCGTGTAGGCGAAGCGGTCCTCCGAGAACGGGTTCTGGACATGACCGTTGTAAGCCGGATAGAGGGCCCAGTTCTCATACAACTTCCTGGGGCACAGCACCAACACCCGTTCGTTGCGTTGCTCGTAATACTTGATGACCGCCAAGGCGGTGTACGTCTTGCCCAGCCCCACGCTGTCCGCCAGGATGCAACCGTTGTGCTTGCGCAACCGGGCGATGACGCTCTGCGCCCCGTCTTTCTGGAAAGCGTACAGGGCGTTCCAAATCGCGCTCTGGTAGAGGCCGGCGTAGGCGGGGGCGCCGTCCCCCTCCCGCCGTTCGTCGATTTCGTCCCGGAACATTTCGTAGAGGGTTTTGTAGTAGACCGGCTCCGGGGCGTAATCGGCGCCGATGCGGTTCAGGGCGTCCAGCACCTGGCGCTTGACGTCCCGGGTCTGCCCCTCATCGTTCCACAACCGGTCGAACCAGTCCCGCAACTCGTCCAGAACCTCCGGGTCGCGCACCGCCAGGTTAATCTCCAGGTTGGCTTGGTCGCCGCCCCCCAACCCCCGTTGGGTGAAATTGGAGCTGCCCGCCACCGCGGTGCGGGCGCCGGAGGCGTCCTCGGTCAGATACAGCTTGCCGTGCAGAAAGTTGGAGCGGCTGACGGAACGCACCTCCACCGCCTCGCCGCCCATCCATTCGGCGCACCGCTTGGCCAAGGACTTTTGCCTCAGGGAGCGGCCCGGGGCCAAGCCGTCCTCCAACAGTTGAAACGACTTGGGTTCCTTACCGCCCGGGTCCGGGTCGTCCGCCGAGGCGGGCTCGCCGAACAGGAAACGCACCCGGCCTACATCGTCCAGCCGGTCGGCCAGCCGTTGGTAGCCGTAGATGCTGAAATAGGCGGACACCAAATCAAAGGCGGACGCCCCTTGCAGGCTCCGCTCCAAGAAATCGGCCACCGTGCCGCGCTGGTTGTCCAGGATGTGCCGGTACTCGTTCATACCCGCCTTTCGATAACTCGCGGACTATCGAATAATAGAGAAACCGCAGGCGTCGCGGGCGGGCGGTCAGGACCGGGACGACCTCCCGGCGCCCGAACTAGCGGATTTGGTTCCGGTGCTGAAGAAGCCGGTGCTCTTCCGCGACGTTGCGTGCGAACTGCTCGTGTTCGGCATCCGCTATTTCCGGCCCGAAAGTGAATTTCAGCAAGTTCAACAGGTCGGCCGTTCGGGTCATCTTCGTCTCACCCGCCAGGCGGGCGGCGTCCAACAGATCCTTGTCCATGCGGGCCGATTTCAGTTTCATAGCCAGAATAATGGTTAAAGCCGGGCGGTAAACGCGCAGTCGTTGGCCGTTGAAAATCGGTTCTGGACGATAATCCACATCAGCGGACATTTTGCTGACGACATCGTTATTGATCCAATCCGCATCCAAACATTGCCGCTCCGCGATGGTCCACACCGCATCCCGAAGAGGCGCCGACAACATGCGGCTAACGGTATCAATCACCAAAGTGTTGCGCTCCGGGTCTGAAAAAACGGAGGCGGCGCGCGCCGAATCGACATCATACGTAATCCGCCGGTAGGAGGCCTGTTCGGACCAATGCACCGCCAGGGCGGCCCCGCCCACCACCAGAATCTCCACCCTCTCCCGCAGGAGCCCGTCGATTTCCCCGAACAACTCCAGGATGCGCGGGCCGTCCAGTTGCGGGGAGGGGTTAGGCATGGGCGGGGAGGCGGTATCTGGGGGGGATTTGGTCTTCGGGGATGGGGCGGTCCATTGCCGGGTTTAGCCAAAGCGGGCCCATAATCAAGGAGTACGCGAAGAAAATGTTGTGGTGGGCGCAGGCGGCGGGGGCGGACTTCAGAATCAGTTGGCCGTAATCGGCGGTCCAGTCGATTTGCCGCAAGCCCCAGATGCGTCTTGGTCGGGGAACCCGATGCCCGAACACCCATGCGGGGGGACTGATTTCATCCAAATCGCACAGGGCGTGCGCCACGGCGGCGATGCTGGCCGCGAGGGCGGGTTCGGCGTCCGGCGGCGGGGGGTCGGCCATCATACTGTTCCGGCAGGCGGGCCGCACCGCCCAGTCCTTGGCGAACTGCACCAGCGGGCGGAAACGGCCCCCGATGTCGGGCATCCGCATCAGCGGCGGCAACTCCGGTACCAGCCAATAGGGACGGGGGCGCAAGGGGGGACGGCCCGTTTCCGCCGCCGCGCCGCCGGAGGGGCGGCCCTCCTCGAAAGCCCGCCGCCAAACGTATTCCCCCGCCGCCCAGTCCGCCAACGCCTCTAACTTGTAAGCCGGGGCTTCCCGCTCCGTCAGATAGGCGCGCAACCTCCGGCGCAGGTCGTCCAACACCCGGGGCGGGTGCGGAAAGGGGCGGCGCAGGCCGTACTCCCAGCAGAAGTTCCACGCCGTCCGCAACCACCCGGCGGGCGGAGGATGATCCCCCGGCCGGTCGCCCCACCACTGAACGGAAACCTCCTCCATGCCGTCAATCTAACCGACGGACGGGCGAAGTGGCATCAGGGCGGGGGGAGAACCCAATACAGGTTTGGGAACCAACTCCGGCTCCCCCTGCAACACCGGCGTCACCGGCATCACGCCTTTCCTTGTGTAAAATCTAAATAGTTAGGGTTGGGTTTAATGATTACTCTTACAAAATTATCATCAACTTTGAATTCCAAAGGCGGATTCCCGGATTCCTCAAGAAGTCTGCTAGCGATTATCAGCCCAGCCCCAAATCGTTGAACAAAACCTAAGGTCTTCATAGCATCAGCCAGGTTGGGATTACGATAAGCAGTTAGGCCCGGTTCGCCAAAATTTTGGGGGGTCACATCACCAAAGGGGCCGCCGGGGCTTATCACCTCAATACGATCATTAAACCAATGACACTTAGCAGGCGTGTTGCTTTGATAGGTACGATGCAATATAGCATTTCTGGTTACCTGCTGTAGTGTTTCCAACGGATATAGATGTATTCTTTCCTCCTGTAGAGCTGAAGTAATCTTAACAGCGGTTCTATTGTAAGCAACCAACATGTGATCCAATCCCTGTATTATCATCGCAAAATTACTATCCCATTCTGCACTGTGTACGATATTGTCTGCTAAGGAATCTCCGTCTATTCGCAGAAATTGAAAAAAGGATCCGTGTAGAAAATCTTTGGGTTGTCTACCTATAGTAAGAAGTCCTAGAACCGTAGGGTCAGGATACCGAACATTGTTTATCATTTTAGTAGCCGCTAGTTGTTGTTCCACACTGCGATCATTTTTGTTTAATACCTCTTTCGAAAAAGCCTGAACTAAATATTCATGCTCAAACAATCCCAAACTCAAGTCGGATATACTGGCATGGGAAATTGGTTTAATGTCAAAAGGGCGATCTCCGTGTTGCCGTTTTTCGTTTAAAATGCGTTCGTCTTGGGCAGTTGCGATTCCGCGACGTGATCCGGTTCGTATAATGATTGCTCCCCTGCAACGCACGGGCGGAGAATCAGAAGGATGCACGGTAATCAGCCCTACTTCCCCGCTGGGAAATTTCCGTCGGGAGACCGACAAAGAGGTAGGTGGAACAATACTGCCATCGGTTTTCATATCGGCTAACTGCCGGAGCAGTTCGTCGCTAATCTCCAAATCGCCGATTGTCCCATCGTATTTGACCCCTACGAACACTAGACCCGGTCCGTCGTAACCGGGCAGGTCGTTTGCGAAAGCGCAGATGGCCTCCCGGATTCTGCGGGGAGCATCACCTAGCAACGACTCCTTAAATTCAACGCGGTCAGATTCACCGTCGGCGATAATTTCCAAGAGCCGCTCATCCGTATAGTTGACCATCGTTGACTACCCCGCTTTCTGCTCGATGTTTATGACCAGCCAAGCTACCACCCCATACCCTTCATTCTAACCAGGTGGACACAGCCCCGGGATCCGGGGGCGGGGGTTAGGAGGGGGCGGAGTCCAGGGCGCGGACGAAGAAGGAGGCCATCTGGGCGCGGGTTACCGCCTCGTTGGGGCAGTAGCGCAACGGGTCGGCGGTGCAACCCAGGGTGATACCCGCATGGTAGAGGCCTTCGATGGCCCGTATTACCTCGTCCGAAATGCCGTCCAAGTCGGTGAACAAACCCTCCGCTTCGGATACGGCGCTCAGGTGGGAGAAAGCGGCCACCAGCATCACCGCCATATCGGCCCGGGTCACCACCCCGGCCGGGTCGAACAGGCCGCCAGGGGCGGAGAAGGCGCCGATGGCCACCCCCCAGTCCGCCGACGAGGCGTACCAGGCCCCGGGCGGGACGTCGCCCAACTCCGCCCCGGAGGGCGGCGGAGCCGGTTCCCCGGACCGTTCCACCACCGCCCGGTACAGGAAAGCCGACATCTGACGGCGGGTGATGGACTGCCCCGGGCAGAAGTTCGCCTGGTCATCGCAACCGATGGTGATATTCTCCTCGGCGATCCGCTCGATGTTGGACTCGTGGACGCTGCCGTCATCGTCCCGGAAAGTCCCCTCATAGGTATCCGGAGGCGGAGGCGGCGGAGGCAGGAACGGATCGACGGGGTCGGCGGGATCAACGGGGCCGGTCGGGTCGGCGGGATCGACCGGGCCGGTCGGATCAGTGGGATCAGCGGGGCCGGTGGGGCCGGTCGGGCCCGTCGGACCGGTGGGACCGGTCGGGGCGGGGGGTTGCTGGGCGGGGGGTTGCTGGGCGGGGGGACTGCTGGGCGGGGGCGTTATTATTCTCCGGTCTCCGCCGGGGGGGGAGGCGGTGTCGTTGTCCCTGATGGTGATGGTTCCGCCCCGGCTGTCGACCTGCACCCCGGAGTCGGCCGGAACCGTCAGGCGAACGCCGAAGGACTCCTCCTCCTCGACGGCGCGGTCGTTTATGATGCCAACTTCAAAAGTCCGGGTTTCCCCGTCGGTTCCGGTGAAAGCCAACTCCTCGTCGACGACCGCCCTGTAGTCATGCCCGGCCTGCGCGGAACCGTTCACGGTGGAAGCCCGGGCGGTGAACCCGTTGTCCACCATGCCGCTCAACCGGACGGTTACGGTCGCCCTCCCGGCGTTCTCCGCCACCGTCTGGTTGCGGATGGTCAACTCGGGTACCGCATCGTCGTCGACGATGCGCAAAGCGGCGCCGTCGACCGTGAAACCGGCGGCGGAACCGGATACGGCGATGCGCTCCTCGGGTTCCGGTTCCATATCGTTTCTGATGACCACCGTGAACGTCCCCGCCGCCGACTGCGAAGCCCGGGCGGGAATGGTCACCGTAAACGGATTGGGAACGCTCAGGTTCTCAAAGTCGGTCCCGGCGACGGCGGAAGTGCCGGCTCCGCCCACGGCCACCGTAACCGCGGTGGCGACGGTCAGCACCGGCGAACCGGAGGGGAAGCGGGCGCGGACGGCGATGGAGGCGGGAGAGGAGCCCGCGTTCTCGTCCACCTCCGCCGGGTTCAACGCAAGTTCAATCCGGGAGGAGGGCGTGTCATCGTCCACCACCTGCACGGTGGCGTCGATCACCCCCATGCCGGGGGCGGTTCCGCTGATGGTCCAGGTTCCGCCCCCCTCCCCCACCACGTTGTCGTCGCGCACGTTCACCGAAATGTCGGCGGTTCCGCTCCGGGTCCCGGCCGGAATGGTCAACGTCCCGGCGGCGGTCAGGCCGGACCCGGAAGCGTAATGGGTGGTGACCGTCACGTTGACCGTAATGTTGGAGGTAGGCGTCCGGGACTGGGCGGAGAGGGTACCCCCGATCCGCAACCGGGCGGTACCCGCCCCCTCCGAAATGACGGTCTGCGTTCCGGAGGCGGTGGTGTCGGCGTCGGCCACGGACAGGTTGACGATGTCCTGGTCGGTGATGGACATGGTGGTATCGGACTGCAGGGACACGCCGCTCACCGCGGCCGACCCGGAAATTTTCACGTGCTCGGTCCCCTCGGTGGTGGAGTCGGTGGGGGCGGTCAGTTTAAACGTCCCGGCGGCGCTGATCTGCCCGGCCGGGATGTCGACCGTAAACGAGTTGCCGGTCTGGTCGGTGGTGAAGTCCCCGGAGGAACCCAAGGTGGCCGCGTTGGCCCCGTCCCCGGAGGCGATGACGACCGTCACCCTGGTGGCCGAAGTAAGCACCGAAGAGGCGGCGTCGAAGGCGGTGGTGACCGTAATGTCGTGGGCGACGGCCTGCTCGATCACCAAATTGGGCGAGGCGCGGAGCACCAGGGCCGTGTCATCGTCCAGGATGGTGAGGGTGACGGGGGCCGCCGACCCTCCGGCGGCCGCCCCGGACACCGTCCCGGTAATCCGGAAGGTTTCGGAGCCTTCGGCGATGGTATCGTCGTTGATCCCCAACCCGGCGAGGGTCACCGCCGAGCCGGAAAGGGAGTTGGCCCCGATGGTGATGGCCGCCGCGGAGGGGGCGGGGGTGAAGTCGGTTCCGCCGCCGAGGGCGGAGGCGGTAGCGGAGGGGGCCGCGTTGACCGACACGGTGGTGGCGGAGGACAAATCGGAGACGGTGGCGGTGGTGAAAGCGGCCCGCACCCGCACCGCCGGGGTCCCGTCTTCATCCAGCGCGGTCTGATCCCCGGGGGTTCCGCTGTCCGTGTCGACGGTAAGCGCGACCCCCAAGTCGCTGTCGACGATGGGCAGGTAGGCGTCGGGGACGGCCAACGCGTTGTCGGCGGTTCCGCGCACGCGGATGGTTTCGGTTCCTTCGGCCCGGGTGTCGTCGTTGACGGTCAAACCGGTCAGGGAAACCGCGGAAGCGCTGCTGGTGGAACCGCCCGGAATGCTGACCGTAACCGCCGTGCCGGGGGCGGTGAAGTCGGTCGCGGCGGCGGTGGCCGTCCCTCCCGCGTCAAAGGACAGGGTCACAACGGTGGCGGAGGTGATATCGGAGGTGGCGGCGGTGGGAGCGAAGGAGGCGGACACCTGCGCCGCCCCGAGAGCGGAGTTCTCCGCCGCCGACTGGCCGAAGGTCAGGCTGATAACCGAGTCGTCGTCGGTGATAGTGAGGGGAGTGTCATCCACCGGATAAGCGCCGGCCGACCCGCCCGCCAACACCGTCTCCGGCAACTCGGCGGCCGTGTCCTGCGCAAAAACGTAACCGGTCAAAGCCCGGGCCGGAGCGCTCGTCGACCCGGCCGGGATGGTAACCGTGATGGGGCTCCCCGGCGCGGTCAAATCAGCCGCCTGCGCGGTCACCGCGTCATCAGTGGAATCACCTACGTCGTCCACCGCGTCAATCACCAACGTAACCGCCACATTGGCCGGCAAATCAGATGACGACCCGGCGAAGGAAGCGGTCCCCATCACCGACCCCAAACTGTCCCCTTCCGTTCCTCCCGTATAGGCCGCCGACGACCGGGTGAACGACCAGCTGATCCGATGATCGTCATCGGAAATGGTCACCGTCACCGGGGAAATAGCCGGGAAACCGGACGGCGGCGTGCCGCCCACCGCCAACGTCTCCGCGTTCGTCGCCCCCGACCCGTCATCCACCCGATCGTCATCGGTAATCGTCAAACCCAGCGCCTGCGCCCCGCTGGTCAACGCATTCGCCGGAATGGACACCGAAGTGGCGTTGTAGGAAAAGTCGTGGGAATCGGCGGGCTTGGAACCCGAACCGGCGGCCGTGATCGCCACCGCGGTAGCCGACCCGATGGTGGAAGAAGTAACCGAAGAACCGTAGGCGGCGGTGACGGTGAAGGAAGTAGCCGGGTCGGCGTCCTCCGCCGGATTGACGTTGTTCAAAGTCAAAAAGATCTGCGAATCGGGATCGTCGATCGTCAAATCGGCGTTCGCCGACTGGAACCCAGTCGCGGTCCCGGTGAAACGAATGATCTCGTCCCCCTCCGCCACCGCGTCGGAAACGGGGTCGATGGATACGCCGGAGGCGGAGGTGGCGGTCAGATCCCCGGCCGGGATGGTCACCGTGACCGACGAGGCGGAGCGGGTGTAGTCGGCGCTCGCCCCGACGGCGGCGGTGGAACCGGAGGCCCCCACGGCCACCATCACCGACAAGGCGCCGGTGAGGTCGGAGGAAGCGGCGTCCAAGGCGACGGTGAAGTTGAGGGAAGTTGCGGCCGCATCGTCCTCGCCCACCGAGGTCACTTCGTTATCGGCGGAGTCGACCAGGGTGAGGGTGACCCCCCGGTCCTGGTCGGCGATGGTGACCGTCGCCGGGTCCACTTGGAATCCGCTCAGGGTTCCGGTGACTCCCACCGTCTCCGCGTCTTCCGCGGCGGTGTCGTCGACGGCCTGCAGGTCGAAGACGGCCGTCCCGGAGGTGGAGCCGGCCGCGATCTCCACCGCGAAGGGAGAGGAGGCGGGGGTGGCCGTGAAGTCGGCGGCCTCGGCCGTGAAGTCCCCGCCGGAGGCGACGGCCAGGCTGACGGTGCGTCCGCCCGCCGGAGCCGCCTCGCCCACCGCGGCGGTGACGACGATGGTGTCGGTGGACCCCTCGTCCACCGAGTTGTCGTCCACGGTCAGGTCCACATCGTTGTCCGCGATGGTCAGGGCGACGGAAATCACCTCTATGGCGCCCGTGGTACCGGACACGAGCAGGGTTTCATCGGGTTCCACCGTCCGGTCGTCGTTCACTTTCAGGCGCAGGGTAATCGGGGAGGAGGTGCGGGCTCCGAGGGGAAGAACCAGGTCCACGTTGGCCAACTCGTTCCCGGAGGCGTCCACCATTACGAAGTCGGCCCCGGTTCCCTTGTCGGCCTTGTTGGAGTCGCCGCTTTCCTGCAGGGAAACGGCGATGGTCGTCGCGCTGGGCGGGAGGGAGGCGGTGGCGGGCAGGGTGGCGGTAACCCTCACCGGGATGATGCCGTCGGCCTCCGATACGGTGGTTTGGTCGTTGGGCATACCGGAGTCGGTGTCCGCCGTCAGGTTGATGGTGGCTTCGTCGTCGAGGATGGTCAGGGTGGCGGAGTTGACCGTGTAGTCGACGGTTTGCGCCCCGGCCACCGTCCCGGCGATGCTGATGGTTTCGTGGCCTTCGAAGTCGTCGTCGTTGATGAGGTCCAAAGTCAGGGAGCCGACCGCGCTGTTGCTCCCGGCGGGGATGGTCAAACGCAACGGGGTGGTCTGCGTGTCGCTCTGGTCGGTGTAGTCCACTCCTTTGCCGAAGGCGGTCCCGTCCTCCACGGTTACGTCCACCGCCGTGTCGGCGGCCAGGACGCCCCCACCCGGGAAGGAGGCGGTTACCTTGACGGTCACCCCGGTGCCGGCGGATTCGTCCACGGATTCCAGTGGTTGGTCGGCGGCGTTGGTAAGGGTCAGGTTGATGACGCCGGCTTGGTCGTTGTCCATGATGGTGAGGGTGACGGGCGCCACGTCGAACTCGGGGTTGGAACCGACGGGGGCGGGGGCGGTGGAGTAAATAGTCAAGATTTCCGGGTCTTCGCCGACCAAGGAGTCGTCGGTTACTGCCAGCCGGAAAGCGGCCGAACCGCTGCTCCGCCCGGCGGGGATGACCACCACCAGATCGTCGGTTACCGGATTGCCCGCGTCGTCCACGATGCGGAAATCGGTTCCCTTGACGGCGGTGTCGCCGGGGATGGTGATCGCGACCGGGCGGCCTCTCCGGTCGCGGATGGTCCGCCCGTCCGGGGTTGCGAGGTTAATGGTGCGTTCGGAGCGTCCTCCCAAACCGAGGGTGAAAAAGGTGTCCACGGAACGGGCCGCTCCCGGCCCGAAATAGGCGGTGACGATGAACTCGGCCGTCTCGTCCCCTTCCCGCACCATGCCCGTAAAGGGCGGAGACGCCGCCCCGGAGGCCCCGGACATCCCGGACGGCCCGGATTCGTCGTCGGCGGCGGGAGGGGCGGGGGCTACCGCCAAGGTCACATAGGAGGGGGTCACATCGTTGTCGGCCACGGTCACGGTGGTGGGGATCACCGCGAACTCCCGGTCGGGATGCCGCGGGAAAGGCAGACGGTAGGGAGCGACGGCCCTCCCGGACAGGGAAATAATCTCCTCCGGCTCGCTCAACCGGTCATCGGTCAAAGTCAAGGCAAAGGTTGTTTCCCCCGACAACTCCCCGGCCGGGATAACCACCCGCACCCCCGCGGCTGGCCATTGGTAATCATCCTCCCCCGCCTCCCGCGCCGGATTCCCCACCGACCCGGTCACGACCCCCGGCTCCACCAGCACCGTCGTGTCCACCGGCCGCACCGCCGACCCATCCGGGAAGGCGGCCCGCACCGTCACCCCGGATTTGTCGCCCTCCCGCAAACCCCCTTCGGGAACCGAAGCGCTCAGCCTGATGGCCCGCGTCACCACATCGTTGTCCACAACCACCACCAGCCCCGTCGTTACCTGCAGGGGCTCCCCGCCCAACGGCGACACCGCCGACCCCGACACCGTCACCGCGTCGTACGCCGTCGACGACACTCCCTCCGCCACGTTGTCATCCACCAACGTCAAACCGAAAGTGACGGAACCGCTAGCCGCGTCCGCCGGCACCACCAACCGTAAATCATCCTCCGCCACCGGCTCGTAATCAGGACCGCCCGGCTCCGTCGCCCCCAACTCCAACTGCACCACCGTATCCGCCCCCAACCGCGCCGCGCCCCGGGCGGTGACGGTAACCGTCACCTGCTGCTCCCCGCTCACGCCCTCCGCCACGAACCGGGGGGAAACCGACAAGTCAAACACCGGCAATTCGGTATCGTTGTCCGTCACATGCACCACCGCCGGGGACACCTTGTAATCGGTCGTGGAACCAGAAATCTGGAAGTTTTCCGTCCCCTCCACCACCGAATCGTCCAACATCGACACCCGGATGGTCCCCACCGCGCTCCGCGTATTAGCCGGGATGGTCAAGGTCAGGGGCGTGTTGCGGGTGTTCAAAACCACGCTCTGCACCGCGTACTCGCCCCCGGTAGCCGGCCGGGACAACCCCCCGTCCCAGGCCAGCAACTTCCCGTCCGCCCCGCCCAACGTGATCTCCGTATCCGAAGCGGGCAAATCCCCGTCCGCTATCGAATCCGGAAAAGCGGCCCGCACTTGCAAAGTAATCGGACCCGCAACCCCGCCCGGCAAATCGGCCAACCGGGCGTTCACATCCTCGCCCAACTCCAGCTCCCGCGCCCCCGTATTCCTCCCCGACCCTATGGAGCCGATCGTCAGCACGATCGCGTCCGGCTCCGAATCTTTAATGGTCACCGTATCCGAACCGACCCGGAACCCGGGCGCGGAACCGCTGATGGTAAACGTCTCGTCGCCTTCCGCCTCCGCATCGTCAACCACGTCGAAGTCCACCGAGCCGGGAACGTATTTGCCGAACTGGACCGTCGGGGGGCCCATCAACCACACTACGCCGGTCTCCCCGGCCGGAATAACGGCCTGCCCGGGCCAGAGCGGCCCGTCCCGGTCCGCATCCAGGAACTGCAAACTGTAATCAGCGGGCCCCGCCGAACCATCGGCGGAGGAGAGAATCACCGTCGTATCCGTCAAACGGGCCCCGGCGCCTTCGGGGAAGGACAAGGCCACCGACAAATCCAAGTCGGAACCGGCGTTCTCGTTCACCCAATTCGGTTGCCCCCCGCTCCCCGCCTGCGCCACGTTCAAATTGATGACATCCGAGGCCGTATCGTTGTCGGTGATCCGCACCCGCACCGGCTCCGGCGGGTCGGGCAAGGGCAAACGGGCCGCGCCCAAGAACACGTCCTCCCCGTCGCCCTCGTCCAGGTTGTCTTCCAATACGTGCAGGTCGAATGTGGCCGAGACGGAGCTTTCTCCGGCGGGAATGGTCACCGCTTTCAGGTTGCCCAGTGGAGGCTGGTCGTTGCGCGGTATCGCCAACTCCAACCAGCCCGCCGTGCAGGAACCGTCCGCGGGGCAGTCGGCGGTGGACCCGGAAATGGTGAACACCTCCGCCCCTTCGTAAGCGGTGTCGTCCGTCACCCGCAACCGCAGGGTCACGACGGCTTCCGTGGAGCCTGCGGGGATGGGGACCGCGAACGCTCCGTCGGTCACCGTCAGTTCGTCGGGGCCGAACCGGACCCCTACCACCTCGTAATCGGCGGACCGTTGCGCGCGGTGTTCGGAGTTGAACCGGGACACCCGAATCCCTTCTCCCCGACCCCGGTAAACGCCGAACTTGTCATCATCCGCCCCTACCTGCACCGTCACCGTGGTGACGGCCGTGCGGGCGGCGGCCAGGGTGACCCGCAACGGAACATCCGCCAGCGATCCTTCGGTCAGGGGCGGCGGGTCGTCCGCCTCCAGGTTGACCCACCCGCCGCGCTCGCTCGTCGGCGTCGCCTCCGGCAGAACGACCGGCTCATCGTTGCGCGGTATCGCCAACTGCACCGAACCCACCTCGCACGAGTTGGTATGCGGATGACAGGCGCCGGCAGCGGTCCCGGAAATAGTCAAAACCTCCGTCCCCTCGTACTCGGCGTCGTCCGTCACCCGCAACCGCATAGTCACCGTAATCCCGCTCCCGCCTCCGCCGATCGTGGCCGTAAACCGCCCGTTGGTCACCGGCAGGTCCTGGTTATGCCAAGTGGCCGATACCAACTCGTAATCGGAAGCGCTCGCCGAATCCCCGGCGGCCCCCACCGACACCATTATCCTTTTTTCGCCAAAAGCCTGCACAGCCGTGTTGATGTGCAACTCGATGTCCGCCTCCGAGCCCTCCGTCAACTCCGGCGAAGCAACCCGGTAATTAATCCAATCCCCGCGGGTGTTCGTCGGCGCGTCATCCACCGGAGGGGCGCCCAACCGGAAATCATGCCGGCCCGCCGCGCCGTCGGCGGACAGGCGGGCGCCGTCGCCCGCGTCCCCCACCTGCAGGACGAACGGCAAATCAGCGGTGAAAGAACCGGGAGAACCGTCGGGGGAAACCAGGCGGGCGGTCAGCGTCACCGGTTGCGTCCCGCCGTCTTCGCTTACGGTTTCCCGGTCCGCTTCCAAACGCAACACCGGGGCCGGGTCGTCGTCGACGATCTCCAAAATCGCCTCCTCCGTCGTCCAGCCCGGCAAGTCGGTGCCCACCCGCAACCATTCGCTTCCCGAATGGCCGATGCCCACCGCGTTTTCGGTGACGTAGTCCCCGATGAGCGGCAGGTTGAACATCGTCGTTCCCGTGGATCGGCCAGCGGGAATGGTTACCGACAAACCGGCCTCCCCGGGGGCGGGATTCACCGGGACCGGCGTTCCGTAATCCACCCCGGCCGCAGCCCATCCGGGCAACGGGTTCCCCTCCTCGTCCAAGTCCGCCGTGAACGTAATCGGCACCGTCAAATCGTAGGGCAAGGTGTACAAGTCCCGATGCGGACCGGGCGTTTGGTCGATCAGCTCGGCGCACCATCGACATCGTCGTTGCGGGATCCGTTTGGGAATGGGGGGCAATCCCAGGGAAACGGCGACCGTCACCGGGACCGTGCGATCGGCGTCGCCTTCGGCGACACGCGCAGTGGACAGTGTGAAGTTGATATCGGTGGGCATCAGGTCGGTCAGGTCCCAAATCTCCACTGCGGCCCCGGTTACCGCAATTTGCGCGGAGGGCAAAAGGTCGGCCAAGTCCCAGATCTCCTTTGCTACGGCGTCGACTACCGCAAGTAGCGCGGGACCCGGCCCGGCCGCCACCGCGCCGGTTATGGACAGGGATTCGGTGCGGATGATATTTACCCGGGCGTTGCCGTTGTCGGCGGGGACCGAGGACCATTCGGTCTCGCCCGCCATGTTGTCGTCGGTCACCTCCATCCGGAAGTTCCCGGTAGCGGAAGCCTCCCCCGCCGGGATGACGATGTACAGATAACCGTCCGACTCCAGTCCTTCGGTTACGACGTAGTCGGTTCCCGAAGCGGCCGTGTCCTCCTCGGCTCCGACCGACACCCGCACCACTGTGTCCAGGTCCCGCACCACCGTTCCGGCCCCCTCCCCGTCGATCAGGGAAGCGGTCACCGTGATCGGAATCGTCCTATCGGGCCTCCGACAGAAATCATACGAAAATTGCCTAGATCCGTGTTGCCAAAACTCAGGACCGGGCAGGCAAGTAGATTGTTTATCCCGGTCATCCAGGAAAAGCCCGCGATCATCGTCTTCCAAGACGTGCGGGGTGTCCACCGTCAGACGCACTTCCGCCGGGTCGTCGTCGGTTATGCGCAAAACGGCCGAGTTGACCTTATAGGAGCGGACGTCCTCCCCCCGGGCCTGCGCCCACCCCAGAGCCGCAAACGTTTCCGTACCCTCGGCCACCTCATCGTCCACCAGGGTCAACTCGCCCAAGCGGGCCGAGACGCGGGAACGACCGGCGGGAATGGTCATCGTGAACCGGCTCCGCTCCAACACCTCGTAATCGACCCCGGCCTCCGCCGTGCCGCCGCCCAGTATCACCGTCACCTCGGTGTCGGTCAGCACGCTCACTCCGGCCGGCCAACCGGCGGTCAGAAGCAACGGAACCGCGCCCGCCCCCTCCCCGGCGCTTCCCCGGCTGAACTGCAAATCCAACTCCCCCATCGCCGGTTCGTCGTCGATGATCAACAGGGTGGCCGGGTCCGCCCGATACCCGAAAGCGGAACCGGTAATCGCAATGGACTCGTTGCCTTCCGCCAACCGGTCGTCCAACACCTGCAACTGCACGACGGCGGAAGCGGCCGATTTCCCCGCCGGGATGGTAATCGAGGCCGTCCCCAAGGTGAAATCATCACCGGCCGCGGCCCGGCTCAAAGTCTCCGACACCTGTATCTCCACCGTCCGCGCCTCGGACAACCTCGGACAAATCCCCGCCCGGCGGCACGCCAGTTGCGCGGTGACCTGCAACGGAACCGAGCCTTCCCCCTCGCCTACCTCGGTGCGGTCCAAACTGATATTAATGTAATCAATCCCGGTGGGTGCGGTGTCGGTAATAGTCAAAACCGTCGACGCCACATTCTGCCCGCCGGAGGCGACGCCGGTCAACACCAGCGACTCGGGGCCCTCCACCCGGTCGTCGTCGACGGGGGTGATGGTTACCAGCACTTGATTATCCGCTCCCAAATCCTCGATCGGACCCGCCGGGACCACCACTGTTTGGTCCGGCAGGAAAGATATCTGGTAGTCGTCGGCCGAGACGGTTCCCTCCCCCACCGACAAGGTGACCGTGGAAGGCGAGGTGAGCAGTCCCTGCTCCGCTACGGGAGCGGCGGTAACAATGTAGGAGTAGGAACGGACGACGGCCCCCTGCCGACGGGGGGCGGCGAGTTCCGGGAAGGAGGCGCCGGGCGGCTCCGCGGTCCCCAGGGCGGGGGTCAGATTCAGTTCCAAATCGGCCGCGGCCCGGTCATTGTCGGTTATGGCCAACTCCCGGATGACGACCTCATCGCCCGCGGTAGCCGTCACCGTCGCTTTTTCCGCCCCTTCCTGCAACCGGTCGTCGACCACCGTCCAACTGAAGGAGCCCTCGGCCCGGGAGCGGCCGGCCGGAATGGTGATGGTGAAGTCGGGTACGGCCGCGTAGTCGTCCCCGGCCTGCGCCTTACCCGGTTGCGATGGGCAATTCACCAAGTCGTTCGCGTCATCCTGGTGGCAGTACAGGGCGTCGGCCCCCGTCACCGTGATCGCCACCGGGACATCCTCCCCGCGCACCCCGCCTCCGGCCAGGGCGGCCGTCACCGTCACCTCGGTGGTTCCCGAATCTTCCTCCACCGCCGCTACGTCCAGCGTAAAGCGCAGGGCGGCCGCGTCGTCGTCGGTGATGGTTATGACGCCGTCGGTTATGTCATCCCGGTCGGCCCCTCCGGTGACGCTCACCGTTTCCACGCCCTCGGCCAACCCGTCGTCGACCACCGACAACTCCACCACCGCGGTTGCGGAGGGCCGGCCGGCGGGGATGACGAGGGAGAAGTCGGGCACCGTCGCGTAATCCACTCCCTCAGCGGCGGAGTCGTCTTCGGTCCCCACCGACACCGCAATGCCGGTATCGGTGGTCGACAGCTGGCCGTCAATGCTGGCCGTTATCCGCACCGCCACCGTCCCCGCCGACTCCTCCACCGACGCCGGAGCGGCCCGCAAAGTAACCGAGGGGCGTTGCGCGTTCCCCGCAATCACCACCGGCGCGTCCAACACCGTCATCCCCGTCGCCTCCGCCGACAACTTGAACGTCTCCGACGGCTCCGCCGTCCCGTCATCGGCCACCTCCAAATCCGCATAAACCGTTCGCTGCAACTCCCCCGCCGGAACCACTATGCGCAACGGCCCCGGAATCGCGAAGTCCGACCCCGCCATGGCCGGAACCAACCACGACTGCGCCGCCGCCGGCCCCCACCGCGCCTCCACCTCCGTGTCCGCCGTCCGCACCCCCGCGGTCCCGTTCAACGCCGGCCGATAGGCCACCGACACCCGCGACCCGGCGACCGAATAGGAACAAACCGCCGTGGCCCGCCCCGTAAACAACGCGCACGCGTCCGCCGCCGGATCAACCGCGTCCGAATAGGAACAACGACCCACCCCCAACTCGTCGGGTCCGCAGGAAATCGCCGCCCGCTCGGTTACCATCATCCCGGTCTGCGGGTCCAAAACCGACCGGTCGTAAGCATGGGTATGGGTGACCGGAATCGGGGTAGCCACCGGTGCGAACACCGGTTGTTGCACCACCGTAATCATCTGCGAGGTATCAGCCGGATCGGGATGCGAGCAACGGGAAACCCCGAACTCGTCCAACGGGCAGGCGATCGTAACCTGCGCGCCCAGATGATTGGTATAAGCGTATGTAGAGGGGGCCGCCGTCCAGGTCCCCAACCGGGCCGTTATCCCCACCGACTGCGAACCCGCCGCCTCCGCCACCGGATTCGGATTGACGATCAACTGAACGCCGGTAGCGGCGGTTTCGTTATCGTCGATGGTCAGCTCCGTATCGGCGATGGCGTAGCCGAGGGGGGCGGCGGCCGACAAACGGATGGTTTCCGGACCTTCGGCCAAGTCGTCGTCGAGCACACCCACCTTGATTGTTCGACCGGCAATCGAGGAGCGCTGGCCGGCCGGGATGGTCAAATTAACGGAGGCGGGGGCCGTGTAGTCGTCTCCGGCGGCGGAGCCGTCCGTAAAGCGCACGTTTCTGATCTCCAGGTCCCGGGCGGGGAGCGGGGTCCCCGCCGGCAGGGAGGCGGTGACCGTGATGTAGGTGTAGTGGGGCTCGCCCGCCGTCTGTCCCGGTTGCTCGCGCAGGGAAGCAAGGGGGACGAGGATGGGGATGTGGCGCGGGGGATCGTCATTCGTTACCCGCAGGGAGCCGACGGAGAAGTGGAAGAGGATGGGGGTGTGGTCGGTGATGGTTAAGACCGCCGGTTCCACGCCGTCCCGGAATACGAACCCGTTGGGACGGGGGATGCGGGAGGCGGCCGCCCACAGGGTTTCGTCATCTTCCGGCAGGGAGTCGGCGACCAGGGCCAGGTTGATGACGGAAGTAGCGCTGGTTTCACCGGAGGGAATCCGAATGGCGAACTCGGAGGAGGCCGGGTCGCCGCCCGAATCCACCAGCCGGAAATCGGTCCCGGCGAGGGCGGAGCCGGAACGGATCACCACCGGCACATCGGTGTCTACGTCCAAACCGGCCGGGGAGCCGCCGTCCCGGGTGAAGGCGGCGGTGACCGTGATTTGGGCGGTACCGGCCCCTTCGTTCACCCGCGCCCGGTCCACGGTCAGCTCGATGCCGGTGGGACGGCTGCTCCACTCGTCGTCCTCGATGATCGCCGAGGGGAGCCGCAACGCATACCCGCCGGAGGGAGCGTTGACAACGGAGCTGGTCACCAAACGGGGGGTGGTGTTCACCACTTGGTCGTTGAAGTTACTGACGACGGTACTGCCGTTTAGACCAGAGGAACTAGAGCCTGATTGAATTGTAAATCCGACGGGATGGGGAGACCCGCCGGGGTAGTGGAACTGCATGGCGAAAGTGACAGTGGAAGTCACCGGCATTCCGTTCTCCGTATGGGGCCTGCTATAAGAAATTCGGGGACTGCCGTTGTTCTGGTCTTCTCTCTGCACGGAAAGATCCACCGTAACTATTTTGTCATAGGCGGGGATGGTTATCACGGCCGGGCTGATGCCGATACCGGTCAAATTGCGTAAATCCTCGTAAACGGCTCCCGATCGGCTTAGTACCTTGAAGCCGGTGGCCGGACTGGTTACGAGGATCTTCTCCTCCGGTTCCAATTGGTCGGAGTCGGCGACGGCGGTCAGGTTGAAAGAAGTCGTGCCGGAGCCTTGGCCCTGCGGGATGACTATGGAACCGGGAGCGGAAACGGTGAAATCGGCCGCCTGCGCCGTGTCCGGCACAACGGTGAGCGGAATCCTTATGTGCCGTTGGGCGGTGATCCCGGGCGACGCGGCGGCGACGACGGTCACGCTATGGGCGGCGGCCTGCTCCGCCGCCGTACTGGTGTTCACCCCCAACGCAACCTGCGCGTCCTCGTCGGTGATGGTGACCGAGATGGGATTGGGGACCAGCGTATTGACGCCGCCCGTCGCGCCGGAAATGGTGAGGGTTTCGTCGCCTTCTAACAGGTTGTCGGCGGCAACGGTGAGGGTGAAAGTCTTAGAAACCCGGCGTTGGCCGGCCGGCAACACCATGTTGTCGCCGGTGAAATCAATCGCGGTATAGTCGGTTCCGCTGACGGCGGAGTCGCCCGCCGCGCCGACTACGGGGCGTACGTCCTTGGCGGCGGCAAAGGGGCGGGTGTCGTCGGGGATAGCCGCCGTCAGGGTCAGTTGGTAGGCGGAGGCGGAGGCCCCTTCCGCCACCACCGCGCGGTCCAGGCTCCACACCACGCCGGTAGCCGCCGTCGCGTCGTTGGCGGAAATGGTCACCGTAGCCGGGGCGACGTTGTAGCCGACGGCGGAACCGGTGATGGAAATGGTCTCGGCCGACTCCTGCCGCACATCGTCCGTCACTTGCAAGGGCAGGCGGGCGGAGGCGGTCCGCTCCCCGGCGGGAATGACAATCGTGACGGAGGCGGGGGTGAAATCCGCGGGGGTGGCGGTTCCGGAATCGGTTCCGGCCTCGCTGCGCACCG
Organism: Candidatus Spongiisociaceae bacterium; assembly: GCA_965243835.1. Taxonomy (GTDB): domain Bacteria; phylum Actinomycetota; class Acidimicrobiia; order Spongiisociales; family Spongiisociaceae. The sequence goes on along the minus strand of OZ251578.1, from coordinate 544,432 downwards.
CTACCGTCAGACCGCCCTCCGGGGCGGCGACGCCGGCCGGGAGTCGGGCTTCCACCGTCACCGGACGGAGGCGGCCTTCGACGACGGAGTCGGGGGTAACGGAGAGGGTGAGGGCGATGGCGCAGGCCTCCACCCTCTCGGAGGAGTCGGCATAGGCGGCGTCGTAGGCAACTCCGGTGCGCAGGGCGGCGGGCAACAGACCCGACAAGTTGTTTTGGCAGAAACGGAAAGTAGTGAGGGGGAGGGCGCCCAGCCCGGAGGGGATCCCCCCGGTCAGCCGGTTGCCGGACACGTTCAGGGAAGTGAGGGTGGGCGGCAGGGAAGCCGGGAGGGGCCCGGTCAGGTGGTTGCCGGACAAGTCCAGGGAGGCGAGGGCGGTCAAACCGGACAGGGAGGGTATGGTCCCGGAGATGCGGTCGGCGGCGGAGGAGGCGGACAGATCCAGTCCGGTAATCCACTGTTCGGTTCCGCTTCCCAGGGTGGAAACGGTTACCCCCGACCAACTGGCGATGGAAGTGGACCCGTCCCAACTGCGCAACGGATGGGAGGAGGGCAAGCCCGCGTTGGCCAGGTCGCCGGTCCAGTGGTTGCGAGCGGCCACCAAGGCCCGGCAGTTGACCGCCAGGTTGGGGTTGCCGGCCGGAACCACGTCGGTGGCGTCGCAGATGGCCGGGTCCAGGTCGGGGGGGACATCGTTGTTGGCGATGGTCACCGTGGCCGGGCGGACCGTGATGGAGGATAACGTTCCGGCGACGGTAAAGGCCTTGTCGACCGCGACGGCGGAGTTCTCGGCGGCGGTCAGGTCGAAAGTGACGCTCCCGGTGCGGGAGCCGGCGGGTATGGTCACCGTCTGGCCGGTCACGTTGGTGAAGTCGGTTCCGGCCCGGGCCGTCCCGTCGGTCAGGGACAGGGCCACGGCGGAGGCCGTGTTGCGCGCCAAGGCGTCGGCGGGCAGGGAGGCGGTAACCGTGAGGGAGGTGACGGATCCTTCCTCCACCCGGGAGGGGTCGACGGTCAAATTAATGGCGGTAGCGGCGATCCGGTCGTCGTCGATTACCGCCAGTTCCGTCCCCGCCGCCGCCATCGTCCCGGCGGCGGCGGTGATGAGAATGGTTTCGTCCCCCTCGGCCACGGAGTTGTTGTTGGGGGTGAAAGTGAATGTTCCGGCAGCGGAGGACCGGCCGGCGGGGATGGTGATCGCAAAGTCCTCCACCGCCGCGTAATCCGCGGGAGAGACGGCGGTTCCGTCCGTCACCGTCACCGTTACCGCGGTGGGGGCGGTGGGCAGGGGGGGCTGGCCGGGGCCGCCGAAACCCACCAGGGAGGCGGTTACGGTTACCTCGGGGGCGGGGCTGGCGTTTTCGGCCACCGGGCCGGCGACGCTCAACCGCACTCCCCGTTCGCAGTCCGCCAGCGGCCGGCGGGGGTGGAACGGCGGATGCACGAACCCGGAGTCGCGGGGCGAATCCTCCAAGCGGACCCACCCGCTGAACAGGCCGCCGGGGAGGTCGCCGGCGAAGATGTTGCCGCAGAAGCTGAACCGGCGCAGGGAGCCGCCGGAGCGGACCGGCGAGTAGGCCAGTTCCCCGATCCCGGCCGGGATGGTCCCGGTCAGCCGGTTGTCGTCCACATGCAGGCTCCGCAGGTTGGTCAGTTTTCCCAACGCGGCGGGGATGGAGCCGCGCAACCGGTTGCCGGACAGATTCAAGTTCTCCAAGTCGGAGAGGCCGCCCAACGCGGCGGGGATGGATCCGTCCAGGTCGTTGTCGGACAAGTCCAGGCTGGTGAGGAAAGTGAGGGAGCCGATGGCGGAGGGGATGTTCCCCGTCAGCCGGTTGCCGCCCAAATTCAACACCCGCAAATCAGTCAAGGCCGACGCCGCCGGAATAGCCCCCGACAGATTGTTGCCGCTCAAATCCAAAGTCAGCAAATAAACAAAACCCGACCAATCGGGAATAGTCCCCGACAAACGATTATCGCTCAAATCCAGACTCTCCAACAACGTCAAAGCCGACCAATTGGGAATAATCCCCGACAGATTGTTGCCGCTCAAATCCAAAGTCGACAAAAAAGTCAAATCCGACCACGCGGGAATGACCCCGGACAAACGATTATCGCTCAAATCCAAAGTGTCCAACAATGTCAACGCCGACCACGCGGGAATATATCCCGACAGATGGTTGCCGCTCAAGTCCAAACTGTCCAAATCGGTCAACGCCGACCACGCGGGGATAGCCCCCGACAAACGATTATCGCTCAAGTCCGCACCCAGCAAATCAGTCAAACCGGACCAGTCGGGAATAGCCCCGGACAAACGGTTGCCGCTCAAGTCCACAACCTCCAAACCGGTCAAACCGGACCAGTCGGGAATGGTCCCCGACAAACGGTTGCCGCTCAAATCCAGATGGGCCAACCCCGTCCCCAAATCGGCCAGGGCGGCCGGGATGGTACCCGCTATTCCCTCTCCGGAAAGATCCAACCCGGACACTTGGCCGTTCCCCGCAAACATAACCCCCGACCAGGTACCGACCAAGCCGGAACCCCAGGAGCGCAACGGGTGATCGGCGGGCAGGCCGGCGTTGTCGGGGTTGGCCAGCCAGTGGTTGCGCAGGGCGATCAAAGTCCGGCACCCCGCAACCCGGTTGGCGTTGCCGGACGGATTGGACACCCAGGTCCCGTTCCCGCAACCTGCCGGATCCAAAGCCGCGGCCGAGTCGTTGCCGGGAATGACCACCGCGGCCGGGGTCACCGCGGTGGAGGCCAGGGAACCGGACAAGGAGCCGGAGACGATCACCGTCTCGTCGTTTTCGGAAGTCGCGTCCGGCTTGACCGTCAAGTCGAAAGTGGTGGTTCCGGTGGAAGCTCCGGCGGCGATGGCGATGGCGGCCGGGGCGGTGGCGGTGAAGTCTTGGGAGGCCCCTTCGGCGGCGGTTCCGCCCGCCACCGCGACGGTGACCGTGGTTCCCCCCGCGGGGGCGGTCACCCCGACGGGCAGGGAGGCGGTAACGGTTACGGTCTGCGTGTTGTCGGCGGCGTTTTCGGTGACCGCGGCCGGGCTGACGGACAAGAAAGCCGCCTCCGTAACGATTCCCGGGACGGTCGCCGGGTCGGTGATGGTCAACTGCGCCGGGTTGACGACCAGCCCGGCCGCCCGGCCGGAAAGGGTCAGGGTTTCGGGGCTTTCCGTCTCCCCGTCGCCGAGTATGACCAGTCGGTAGGGAACGGAGACGGAGTCGGAGCCGGCCGGGATGACCAGTTCCAGGCTGTCCCGGGGCAGGAAATCCGACCGGGAAACGGCCGTATCCCCGGAGACGGCGGCCGCGGACACGTTCACCGCCGTGTCCCGGTCGAGCAGGGGGGAGCCGTCGGGGAGGGAAGCGGTGAGGGTGACGACGGCGGGGCGGGAGCCGAAGGCCGGTTCCGCGACGGTGGCCGGATCCACGGCCAGGTTAACTATGGGGGCGGCGTCGTTGGCGGGGATGGTGAGGACGACCGGGTCGATTACGTATCCGTCGACGCCCCTGCTCCAGTTCCACGCCTCGCCGACGAGGGTTATGGTTTCATCGTCTTCGGCGTCCCGGTCGTCGCGCACCGTCACGGTAAAGGAATTAGTGAAGGAGCGGTGGTTGCCCGGGATGGTTACCGTCACCGTCTGCGGAGCGGTGTAATCCCCGGCTTGCGACTCGTCCACTCCCGGAGTGGACGGATCATCCTCCGGACTGCGCATCGCCGAATCGCCCGCCGCCCCTACCGTCACCGTCACTATGGTGGAGGCGTACCGGGGCGGCGTAACCGACGCTTCAAAGCCGGCCGTCACCGTCACCGAGACCGCCCCCTCTCCTTCCGCCGCCTCCTCCGTACTGAGGCTCAACTCAATCCCCCAATCATCGTCGGTGATCGTCAGGGCGAGATGATCCACCGGCAGGGTCGTATGGTCCACCGGCAGGGTCGCCCCCTCGGCGATGGTCCCCACCAGGCTGACGGTCTCATCCGGCTCCCCGAGCGTCGCATCGTCTATAACCTCCATTACGAACGAGGCCGATCCGCTCCGCTCCCCGGCCGGGATCACCACCCGCACCGACTCCGCCGCCCGGTAATCCTCCCCCCGCACCGCCGTGCTCGCCAACCCCGACTGGCCTCCCACCGCCACGTCCACCACCGTCCGCACCGGGGAAAGGCCCGCCCCCTCCGGGAACCCGGCCGTAACCGTCACCAGCCGCCTCCCCGCCTCCTCCGTCAACGAGGTCTGCGCCCCGCCGGCGACCGGGTCGACATCAGCGGACAACGCCACCCGGGCGGGGGATGCGTCCGCATCCGTCAACGTAACCGCGGTAGTCCCCTCCAAGGATTGCACCGACACCCTGTCCGCCGTCGAGGGCGTCACTGTCAAGGTTTCGTCCGGCTCGTCCAACCCGTCCGCCGTTCCCGACAGGGTGAACGAGCCCGTAGCGCGGGAGCGGCCCGCCGGAACCACCACCTCAAAATCAGCCACCACGTCGTAATCCCGCCCCGCAGCCGCCGTATCATCGTCGTCCCCCACCGTGAAAGAAACCGTATAATCCCGGGAGCGGATCTTGTCGCCTGAATTAACAACCTCGACCTCTACCTCGATTTCACCGGAGCTTTCCTCCACGCTGGTCGTGTTGAGCGTCCATCCCATCGCCTGCGGCGCGTCATCGTCGTCCGCGATTCCCAGGACGGCGGCCTGTACCGGGAACCCGGTTGCGGAACCGGTGATCAGCAGGTTCTCCACCGGCGACTCGACGTTTCCGTCGTCGACGGGGGTTATTTCCACTATGGCGACGGCGGTGCGGCGCCCGGCGGGGATTAACAATGGCAACACGACGGGGCTTCCCGGATCGGTGATGGCCGCCGCGGTGGGGCCCACCGTGCATCCGTCCACCGGAACGCCCACGCAACCGTTGGCCACCCCGGTGATGGTGAAATTTTCCACCCCCTCGCGCTCCCCGTCCGCGTAGGGCGACACCCGCAAATCAACCGAGGCGCTGTTGGCGCCGGTGGGGATCACCACCTCCGCCGTCCCGCCGCCCACTACCTCATAGGAGTAGTCGCCATCCCCGATGCGGGCGCCGACCCGGGCCGGGTCGTGCGCGGCGCCGACCTGCAACCGCACCCGCACTTCCTGCGAGTTGGCAACCCCCGCCGGCAACGCCGCCGTCACCCGCACCGTGGCCGCCGCGCCCTCCGGCAACGGCTGCGTCGCGTCCGTGCTCAGCCGCACCCACCCGCTCGGCGCCGGGGGCGAGAACGTTTCCCCGTTCGGGTCCCGGAACGTGAAATCAGACCCCAACTGCGCCCCGCCGTCAGCGCCGGACAACGTGAAGAACACCACCGCCTCCTCGTCAATCGGGCTGGTGTCAAAACGGCGGGCGGTTACGGTTACCTCGGTGGCCCCCGCGTCTTCGCCCACCAGTCCCGGGTAGACGCTCAAGGCCGCCCCCCGGTTGCACGCCCCCGCCTCCCTCGGCGCCGCGCCGGACGGGTAACCCGTCAGCTCCACCCCCGAGGTCAGCAAACCGGGCAACCTTCCCGTAAAAGCGTTGCCGCACAACCCCAACCGCGCCAGGGAACCGCCCCCCGCCGCCGACAGTCGCCCCCACCCCGCCGGAACCGGGCCCGTCAGACGGTTATCCCCTACCAGCAACGTCTCCAACTCCTCCAAACCGCCCAGCGCCGCCGGGAGCGGCCCGGTCAGGCGGTTGCCGGACAAATCCAGGTAGACGAGACGGGACAACGACTCCAAACCGGACGGGAAAACCCCCGCCATGCCGATCCCGCTCAAATCCAAATGCGTCACCTCATCCACCGCCGGCCACCACGACCCCAACCCCAAAACCTCGCTCCCCACATCGCCATGCGGATACAAGTCCGGGTTGCCGCCCGCGTCCAAATAAACCAACCCGGTCAAAGTACCCAACGCCGCGGTCGGCAAACCGCCCCGCAACCGGTTGTCTCCTACAACCAACCTCTCCAAACCCGTCAAACCGCCCAAACTATCCGGGAGGGAACCCTGCAGCCGGTTGCCGCCCAGGTCCAGCTCCCGCAAACCGGCCATCTGACCCAACGCGGGGGGAATGACGCCCTCCAGCAAGTTCCCGCCCAAATCCAACACCTCCAAACCCGTCAACGCCTCCAACCCGGCCCGGGCCTCCCCCGACACCGGATCCCGACCCACGTACACCCCCGCCGGAATCGACCCCGACAACCGGTTATCGCCCAGTCTCAACAACCGCAAACCGCTCAAACCGCCCAACGAGGCCGGGATGGACCCCCGCAACCGGTTGCCCGACAAATCCAAATGGATCAAATCCAAGTCTCCCAAACTGGCCGGGATGGCGCCCGTCAACCGGTTCCCCGCCAAGTGCAGATGTTGCAAATTGGACAAGCGGCCCACCCAGGCCGGGAAGGGACCCGACAACCGGTTATCGTCCATCCGCAACTGTCGCAGGCCGATCAAAGCCGCCCACCCCGCCGGGATCACCCCCGAAAACCCGTTCCCGTTCAAGTTCAAATACTCAAGCCCCGTCATCCTCTCCAAACCCGGCAACGCCCCGGAGAAATCATTCCCCGACAAGTTCAGATGAGTCAAACCGGATATCACCCCCAACCACGCCGGAACCGAACCCGACAACCGATTGCCCGACAAATCCAAAAACGTCAAATCCCAATGAGCAAACTCGGCCAAAACAGGCAACGCGCCCGACAAATCATTCCCCGACAAATCCAACACCCGCAACGACCGCAAACCCGTCGCGCGTTGCGGACCCCACTCCGCGGGAAGCCCGCCCGACAGCCGGTTGCCTCCCAAATCCAAAACCTCCAACTCCGTAGCCCCCGACAAACCCGCCAGCGCCGAACCCGACAAATCATTCCCCGACAAATCCAACAACTCCAACGCCCGCCAGCCCGACAAATCAGGGAGGGAACCCGACAATCCGGTATCGCTCATATCCAAGACCTTAACGCCCGTACTAATGCCGGTCGGCCACGCCGCCAGCGAGACGCCCTCCAACCGCAACTCTTCCAGGCCCGTGAGGGAAGTTACATCCAACGCTCCCAAAAACAGATCATTCCCCGCCAAGTCCAAGCTCGTCAAACCGGGCGGCAAAGCCCGGCTGGGAACTCCCCCCGACAAGCTGTTGCCGCTCAAATCCAAACTGGCCAACTCGGTCAGGCGGCCGATCGCCTCCGGGACCGAACCGGCCAGCCGATACGGCTCCGCATCGATGCCGGAAGGCACCGGTACTTGATCTATAATGGAGTACTGCGTATTATAAGTAAGCAACGGCGCCGGTTCCGTAGGCAATGCCAAGCCCGTTACCCGCAAGACGCCGTCCGCCTCCTGCACTGTAACTCCCGGCCAAGATCGGACATCCCGGGTTTCGAACTCGCTCCGAGGCCTAGCACCTTCGCTCCGTCGCCATAGAGCAAACCTGGTCTTCCCCCAAATGCGCAGGAAATGCTCCTCGTCGACTCTTACCGGCAGGTCGGCGTTGGCAACCAAGTTGGTGAAATGGTTGCGGATGTCCACCAGGGCCTGGCAGTCGGCGATCAGGCCGGCGTTGGAGGTGTCTTCCACGTAAGTCCCGTCCGAGCATAGGGCGGCGTCCAAGGGGGTAATGCCGGCGTCGTCGTCGGTGATGGTGACGGCGAACCGGGTTGGCATGACCGTGAAGCCGGACGGGGTGGCAACCGCGTGCAGGATGACCGTCTGATCCGCCTCCGGAACGGTGTCTTGGGGAACGGCGATGGTCACGTCGGCGGTGGCTGAAGAAGCGCCGGAGGGGATGGTCAAGGCAACGGCGCCCGACAAGGCCGTATAGTCGTTATCGGCGGTCGTGGCGGAACCGTCCGCCAGGTTGAGAGTGATGGCGGTGGAACCGGATTCGGTTCCCTGACCGTCCGGGAAAGAAGCGGTAACAGTCACCGTCTGATCGGACCCGCCTTCCGCCACGCGGGTTTGGTCGACAGACAGGTGGATGACCTTCTCGTCGTCGGTAATGACAACGGTCAGCGCGGAGGGTCGCACCGCGGTAAACCCGGTGGGAGTGGAAACCGCCCGCAGGATAACCGTCTGCTCCGCCTCCGGAACGGTATCTTGGGGGACGGCGATGGTCACATCGGCGGTAGCCGACGTATCGCCCATGGGAATCGTCAAATCCACATTGCCCGCCAACGCCGTGTAATCGCCATCGGCCGCCGTAGCGGAACCGTCCGCCAACTGCAGGCTGACCGTAGTGGCGGCGGATTCGGTCCCCTGCCCGTCCGGGAACGAAGCGGTTACCGTCACCGTCTGATCGGACCCGCCTTCGGCCACGCTTGTTTGATCAATCGACAAATCGAGGTACTTGTTGTCGTCGTCGGTGATCGTGACGACGAACGCGTCCGGCCTCACCGCCGCAAACCCGTCCGGGACGGCGACCGCCCGCAGGATAACCGTCTTGTCCTCCTCCTGTTTAGAATCATCGGGAACGGCGATGGTCACGTCGGCGGTAGCCGACGACTGACCGGCGGGAATCGTCAAATCCACATTGCCCGCCAACGCCGTATAATCACCATCGGCCGCTACCGCACTGCCGTCCTCCAGGTTGAAACTGACCGTGGTAGCGGTGGATTCCGTCCCCTGGATATCCGGCAAGGCGGCGGTGACCGTCACCGTCTGATCGGCCCCGCCCTCCGCCACGGTCGTCTGATCAATCGACAAAGTAACCGCCTTGTCATCGTCCACGATGGCAATGGGGAACTCGACGGGGGTAACCCGGAAAGGAGCCGGGGCGGAAACCGCCCGCAGGATAACCGTCTGATCCGGCTCAAAAACGGCATCCTGCGGAATGTCGATGGTCACGTCAACGGCGGCCGAGGACTGACCGGCGGGAATCGTCAAATCCACATTGCCCGTCAACGCCGCGTAATCACCGTCGGCGGCCCGCGCGGTGCCGTCCACCAGGTTCAGACCGATCGTAGTAGGGGTTAACTCCGTCCATTGACCCTCCGGCAATGTAGCGGTTACCGTCACCGTCTGATCGGACCCGCCCTCCGCCACGGTAGTCTGGTCAATCGACAGGTTGATAATCTTAAAATCACCGTCGGCGATGGTGATGACGAGCTCGCGGGGAACGGTAATAAAGCCGGAGGGGACGGAAATCGGCCGCAGGATAACCGTCTGATCCGCCTCGGGGACAGTGTCCGGAGAAACGGCGACGGTCACATCCGCGGCAACCGACGTATCGCCCATGGGAATCGTCAAATCCACATTGCCCGACAACGCCGTATAATCGCCGTCGGCCGCCGTAGCGGTACCGTCCGCCAGGTTGAGACTGAACGCAGTATCCGAAGACTCGGTCCCCTGGGCGCCGGGGAAAGAGGCGGTGACCGTCACCGTCTGATCATCTCCGCTCTCCGCCACGGTGGTCTGATCAAGCGACAGGTTAATCAGCTTGTTGTCGTCGTCGACAATGGCAATGGTGAACCGGTCCGGAGCGACCGCGAAGCCAGCGGGGGTGGAAACCGCCCGTAAGATAACCGTCTCGTCCGCCTCGGCGTTGTTGTCGTTGGGAACGGTTATCGTCACATCGGCGGTGGCCGACGAATCCCCCATGGGAATCGTCAAATCCACGTTGGCTGCCAAGACCGTATAATCGCTGCCGGACGTAGCGGTGCCGTCCGCCAGGTTGAAACTAACGACGGTGTCGGAAGACTCGGGCCCCTGACCGTCGGGGAAGGAGGCGGTGACCGTCACCGTCTGATCAGATGCGCCCTCCGTCACGCTTTCCTGATCAAGCGACAGATTAATTACCTTGTCTTCATTATCGATAATAGCGACGATGAACTCGGCGGGGAGGATATTGAACCCGGCGGGCGAGGAAACCACCCTTAGCAAAACGGTCTTCTCGTACTCAACGTCCTGATCGTCGGGAACCGCGATCACTACGTCGGCGGTGGCCGAGGTCTGGCCCGCGGGAATAGTCAAAACCGCATTGGCCGCCAAAGCCGTGTAATCGCTGCCGGCCGCGGCGGTGCCGTCCGCCAAATTCAACTGCAGAACGGTGTCGGAATCAGCCGGTCCTTGGCTGTCCGGAAATGCGGCGGTAACCGTCACCGTCTGATCGGAGCCGCCTTCGGCCACGGTGGTTTGATCCAGGGACAGGTTTATCGCCTTTTCGTCATCGTCGGCGATGGTGATCGTGAACTCGGAGGGGTGCGCGTGGAACCCGGCGGGAGTGGAAACCGCCCGCAGAAAAACCGTCTGCTCCGACTCGGGGGCGTCGTCTTGGGGAACGGCGATGGGAACGGTCGCTTTTCCGAACCGCTTCTGGGCCGGGATGGTAAGAACCACGTTGCCCGACAGGGGCGCGTAGTCCCCGTCGGCGACGGTGGCGGCGCCGTCCGCCAACGCCAGCGACAGGGTAATGTCGGTGGTCTCGGTTGCCTGGGCGGCCGGCAAGTAGGCGTAAACGGTTACCGACTGGTCGGACCCTCCCTCCGTAACCCTGGTGCGCCCGACGAGCAGGTTGACCACCTTGTCGGTGGGGACCGTCTCGTCGTCGGCAATGGTCACCGAACCCGGGGAAACGACCAGCCAACCGGCCGTGGAAACGACCGCCGGGGAGGTCACCGACAACGTCTCCACCCCCTCCGCATCCGCATCGTCGACGACGGTCAGGTCAAAGGCGGCACCGGCGTGGGAGGCCCCGTCCGGGATGGTGATAATGAAGGAATTGGGCGCCGCCGTGAAATCAGTCGCCGCGGCCGTGCCCGTCTCCACCGACACCGGAACGACGATTTCCCCCTCGGGGCGGGCGGGTTGTCCGGGACCGCCGAACCCGATCCAGGAGGCTAAAACAGCCACCCGGGCGGTCCCCGACCCTTCCCGCACCACGGAGGGAAGGGCGCTCAACAAGAGGCGGCTGTCCTCATCCAGGATGGTCAGACGGGCATCCTCAACATCGATCCCGGTGCTCGAACCCCACACGCGTATAGTTTCCGGCCCCTCGTAGTCGGCGTCGTCGGCGACGGTGATGGTGACGTTGGCGGAGCCCGTAGTCTGCCCGGACGGAATAGTAATCGAGGTAGAGGCCGCTATGCCCGAACTCGCCCGGGGGGTGAAATCATCGGGCACGGCGGTGGCCAAGGCCAGCACCGCATTGACCGTTGTATTGGAGCTCCTCCCCCCGCTCCCGTAACCAACCAACTCGGCGGTGACCGTCACCTGGGTGGCCTCCCCCTCCGGGATGCTCTCCGGGCTGACCCGCAAATGAATTGCCTGCTCGTCGATCTCGTTGATGGTCATCTGCGTCGGAAAGACCTGGATCAGGCCGGCGGGACCGAGGAGCATCCCGGACGGATTGGCAATCCGCAACGTCTCCCCCCCGTCGCCGGGATCGTCGGAGGCGGTGGTCAGCCGGAATGTCCCGTCGGCGGAGGACTCCCCGGCCGGGATGGTGATGGCAAAGTCGGGCACGGCCGTGAAATCAGCCAACCCGGCGCTGCCGGCGGCTACCGACACCGGCACCGCCGTAGCGACGGCGGGCAGGGCGGGCTGGCCGGCCCCGCCGAAACCGACCAGGGAGGCGGTTACCGTCACCTCCTCGTCCGTCACTCCCTCGTTTACGCTCGTCGGGTCGGCGGCCAGGCTGATGTAACTCTGCGCGTCCAGGATGGTTATCTCCGACCCCATCACCAACGGTCCCGGCGCCGTCCCCGACACGACCAGGGTCTCCGGGCCTTCGGACTCGGAGCCGCCCGCCGCGGTAATGTCCACCGCGGTCGAACCCCGTTGCCGGCCGGCCCCGATGGTTATCGCAAAGTCCTCCACCGCCGTGAAATCATCCGCCTGCGCGCTCCCCGCCCCGATCGAGGCCGTTACCGCGACGTCCTGCGCGGGCAGGGGGGGTTGCCCTTCACCGCCGTACCCCACCCACTCCGCCGTCACCGACATGGCCATCGTAAAGTCCTCCAAGATGAAAGGCGCGGCCAGCGACAGGCCGACCACGCCCAGCGGGAGACGGACCGGGTTGGCCCGCAACGCAATGCCCCGTCCGCATCCCGTCACTCCCGACCACGCGGCGTAACCCGGCAGTGAAACCCCCGACTGCAGTCCCGCCGGTAACTCTCCCGACAGGCCGTTGCCGCAGAACCCGAACTCCCGCAACCTGGTCAGCGAACCCAAACCGGAGGGAATGGAACCGGTCAACCGGTTATCGCTCACGTCCAGGGCGCGCAGGGCGGCAAGGGAAGCCCAACTGTCGGGAATCCGGCCGGTCAGCAGGTTGCCGCTCAGGTTCAGGCGGGTCAGGGAGGCAAGGGCGCTCCAGCCGCCGGTCGCCGACAGGTCCCCCCCGAGCCGGTTGCCGCTCAAATCCAGGCTGGTCAGGGCTCCCAGGCCGCTTAGGGAGGGGAGGGAACCCGACAACCGATTACCGCCCAGATTCAGACTAGTCAAAGCAGTCAGACCGCTTAGGGAGGGGAGGGAACCCGACAACCGATTACCGCCCAAGTTCAGACTAGTCAAAGCAGTCAGACCGCTTAGGGAGGGGAGGGAACCCGACAACCGATTACCGCCCAGATTCAGACTAGTCAAGGCTCCCAGACCGGTCAGGTCGTCCGGGAGGGCGCCCGCCAGGTTTCCCCTTGACAGGTCCAGACCGGTTACCCGCCCGCCGGCCACGGTTACTCCCGGCCAAGTACCGACCAACCCGCTTCCCCAAGCCCGCAGGGGGTGGTCGGCGGCCAACCCGTCGTTGTCCGGGTTGCCCAGCCACCGGTTGCGTATCGCGGCCAGCAGCGCGCAATCGGCCGCCAGCGGAGAGGCCGAATCGGACACCCAGGTCCCGTCCGAGCAGGAGGCGTTATTCAATGCCGCCTCCGACCCGTCGTTGCCGGCGATGACGACCTGTGCGCCCGCTACCTCCCAGCCGGTCGCCGACCCCGACACCGCCGCCGTCTCCGACTCCTCCTCCGTGGCATCGTCGTTTACCACCAGGGTGAACGACGCCGAGCCGCTACTGGCTCCGCCCGGGATGGTGATTTGGAACGGGGTGGGAAGGGCGGTGGCGAAGTCTTGCCCGGCGCCCTCGGTCGCCCCGTCCGGACCGGCGCCTCCCGCCGCGGTCAGGGCTACCGTTATCCCGCCCGCGGAAGCGACCCTCCCCGCCGGCAACTGCGCGGTCACCGTCACCGCCGTGGAGCCCGAATCTTCTTCCACCACCTCGGGGGAGGCCGACAACGCCACCGCCGACTCGTCGTCCGCAATGGTGAGCGGCGCGGCGGAAAGCACGTTGAAACCGGAGGCCGACCCGGAGAAGATCACCGTCTCCGAACCCTCCTGGGCCCGGTCGTCAAGCGGCCGCAGAACCAGGTCCGCGTAACCGCTCCTTTGCCCGGCCGGGATGGCAACCCGGAGCGGACCCTCCCCGCCCCCGGCGCCGGCCAAGGTGTAATCCGACCCGGCGACGGCGCTCCCGACGGTTGTCAGGGCCACCGCTAAATCCTCCCGCAACCGGGATACGCCCTCCCCCAGGGCGGCGGTAACCCGCACCATCGCCTCCTGCCCGCTCTCCGCCATCGGGGGACCGCTCACCGACAACGTCACGTCCTGCGCGTCATCGTCCACGATCGTCACCCGCGGGTCGCCCGCCTCCAAAGCCGTGCTCGTCCCCGACAGACCATACGTATAAACCGGGGAATACGGCTCAAACGGGGCCCCCACCTCCAACACCAATCCTTCGCTGCCCTCCGCGGCGCCATCGTCGACCACCGTCAGGTCAAAGGCGGCCGAACCCTCCGCCGCCCCCGCCGGAATGGTGATCGTGAAACTGTCCGGCGAGGCTGAAAAGTCGGCCGCGCCCGCCGTGTCCCCTGCCACCCGCACCGGAATCTTCGTCTCCGCCGCCCGCGCCGGCAACGCGGGCCACCGGGCGGTAACCGTCACCCGGGTGGTCCGGGAAGCGTCCCCGCCCGCGTCCTCGCTGATGCGGAACGGGGTGACCACCAAGTTAACCCGATTGTCGTTGTCCTTGATGGTGGCGGCGGCGGCCGCGCCCTCCATGCCGGGAGCGGACGCCGTCACCAGGATGGTCTCGTCCCCCTCCGGCAACTCGTCATCCACTATCGACACATCGAAAGTTCCGGTAACGGTACGGGTGTCGGCGGGCAGGGTGACCGTCTGGTTTCCCCCCCACCCGAAGAAGTCTTTATTGTCCGCCAACGAGCGAAAAGAGGCGGCGGTGCCGCTGCCGATGGTCAGGGTGAGGATGGTTTCCGCGGCGGGCGGAGTTACCCCGGCGGGCCACCCCGCCTGGTAGGTGATGCTGGTCGTCCCGGCTCCTTCGTCAAGCACCTCCGGCGTCAGGTTCAACTCCAGTACGTTGTCGTCGTCCTCGATTACGATATCGGCCGCGTTCACCGTGAATCCCGTCAAACCGTAGTCGGTCCCCGGAGGAATGGAACCCACCGCCGGCCCGGCCCCGGCCGGGATCTCCCGCCCCGTGATCCGCACCCGCTCATCCCCCTCCGCCAACGCGTCGTCCACCACCGCCAACACAAACGACCCGGTCGCTTCGGTTCCGTTGGCGGGAATCGTGATGTTGAAACTCTCCACCGCCCCGTAATCACCCGGAGCCGCCGCATACCCGGCATGCCCGGCCAGCTCCACCCCCACCACCGTGGCCGTCGCCCGCGCCGCCCCGTCCGCATAACCGGCGGTCACCGTCACCGTCGTCGAACCGCTCCCCTCCCCCACCCGCAACACATCCGCACGCAAATTAATCGCCGGGGACGGGTCGGCGACCGGGTCGTCATCCTCGATGGCCACATAGGAGGGGGCGATGGTGAAACCGGGGGCGGAGGACGACACCAGTATCGTCTCGTCCTCGGTATCGGCGTCGGAAGCCGTCACCAACGTGAACTCTTTAGTCGCCGGGGGGCTGGCGACCGTGAAGGGAGCGGACGGAGCGGCGGTGATGTTCAACGTGGTGGAAACCGGGGTGAAATCACCCACCTCCGCCGAACCGCCGTCCGTCGTGCCATCCGCCCCCAAGGCGATCGTGATGGTGGCATCAGCCGTGACGGGATCGGCTCCGGCGGGCAACGACGCGGACGCCGTCAACAGGGTGGAAGAACCCTCCGTCACCCGGGACGGGGAAACCGACACCTCCCACACCCCCGGCGTGGGAACCGGCGACTCCGACACCCCCGGATCGGTAATCACCACCGACGCGGGGACGGAACTGTAAAACCCCAACGCCGTAAACGTATCCGCCTCTACCTCCTCCCCCGGATCGTTCTCAACCTCATCGTCGTACACCCACACATCCTGATCCCGCAACGACACCGACAACACCCCCAACACCACCTCCTCCCCCGCCTCATCCGTCTCATCCGCGAACGCCGACAACGTAAAGGACGCCGACCCGGATCGGTCGCCCTCCTCGATCTCCACATCGAAATCGGCCACGCTGGAAAAATCAGCCCCCAACGCCCCTTCCTCACCAACCGTGGCCGTCGACGAACCCAACACCCCCACCCGCACCCGCAAATCCCGCACCGGAGCATCCGCCCCCGCCGGCAACGACGCCGTCACCTCCACCTCCACCTCCTCCCCCTCCGCCGCCGACCCCGGACTCGCCGACAACGTAACCAAACTGTCATCATCGACAATAGCCAAATACGCCGCATAAACATCCAACCCTCCTGATGTCCCCCGCACCGTCACCCGCCGCGGCCCCTCCGCAACCGCATTATCCACCGGAGTCAAAGCAAACGGCCCACTACCCGACCGGGAATGATCGGGGATGACAATGGTAAAATCGGGCACCGTTTCAAAATCGCCCTCGCCCCCCTCCACGCTGACCGTCACCTCGGTAGCCGTCGAGCGGACCACCCCCTCCGGCAGGGAAGCGGTAACCGCCACCTGATGCGCCCCGCCCCCCTCCTCCACCTCCGCCGCATCCACCGACAACCGAATGCTCAAATCATCATCCGCAATAGTCAAAACAGCCGGATTCACGTTCAAAGCGGGATGGGAGCCGACCACGGACAACGTCTTGTCATCGTTATAGGCCGGGTTGTCGGTGATGGAAATGTAAAACGTACCGGAGGCCCGGGCGCGATAGGCGGGGATGGTGATGACGTACGGAGACGGGTTGACGTAATCGGTTCCGACCGCGGCCGTGTCGGCGTCCGCCCCCGCCCGGATGGTAACCGGCGTGTCCGAATCCCGCCGTTGTCCCGCCGGGAAAGCGGCCGTCACCTGCAGGGCGACGATTCCGGCGGATTCGTCCACCGTCGTCTTGTCCAAACTCAGGTTGACCGCGTTGGCGGGCGTGATGAACGCCTCGTCGTCGACGATGGGCACCGCAGCCGCGGTAAACGTCCCTTCGTCCAAGCCGCTGTAGGCGCTGCTGATGGCGATGGAACGGGTCCACGGGTAGCGGGCGAAATTGTCGATGGGTGTAATGGCGAAAGCGGCGGAGGCGGAGGCCCGGCCCGCGGGGATGGTGATGCTCAGGGCGGAGTCGTCCACTGTTTGGAAATGGGTCCCCTCGGTGGTGAAAATCCCCGCACCCACATCCAGGTTCACGGTGGTATCCGCCCGCTGGGAATGGTGGAGGCCGGCGGTGACCGTAACCGTTTGCGTCCCGCCGTTCTCGTTCACCTTCGCCGGGGACGCGCTCAGGGTCAAGTTGTTGTCGCCGTCCACGAGGGTGATCAGAATGGGCGTTACCACAAGGTTCGTATCAGTGGCATGGCGGCCGGTGATCCGAAACACCTCCGGGCCCTCCACGTCACCATCGTCCACCAGGGTGCTTATAGCAAGGTTTCCGGACACCTTGGTCCCGGCCGCTTCGTTGCCGGTCAACGTAACGCCGCCGATCTGATAAGTTAAGTCCGCGGCCGAGGTGGCGGGCAGGTCGGAGAGGGAGCCCCCGCCGTGTTCTACATCGTACCTGAGTATGCCCGCCGGGACCCCGCCGGGCAACTCGGCTACAACGTTAATCGTCGTAGAACCATCGCCGCCGGTGGGCTCGGAGATAAAAGCCTGGGCGCTGTCATTCAGACTCAAGACCACCGCGCCGGACTGCGCCTGCGCCGGCGACGGGGGCAAATTGGGGAACAAGGAAAGAACAAGGCCGAGAGCTATCAGGAGCGACAGAGGCCGACGGCCGGGTTTGCGACTGATCAGCATTAAGTGTGGTATTGCCTTTCTTGCCTCTTCGCCGGCGCCTGGCTAAATCCCCTATCACGGGGCGCACGCGAACGCGCCGCAGTATACACCATCCGTATGCGCTATGCCCGCGGAATTTCACCGATGTAATTCCCGTCATGGTAGAGGATTGGGGGGGGGGGGTGGCAAATTTTCCGGCAAAATTTCCGGCTTCCGCGCCATCCGGCCGCCCGTTGCGCCCGTCTGCCGTCCGGCTCTTCCCACTCCCCGCGCCGCCCCGCATCACATGCCCGTTGCCGCCGACGGCCGCCCGTTTCCCCGGAATTTCACCGTATTTCGCCGAGAACGCGAAAAAAAATCCGAGAACGCGAAAAAAATCCCGTCGGTTTTTCGGAAAACCGGGTTATGTTGGAAGTATGAGCCCCGCCGCCCCCGCCCCGGCCTTATCGTCCGGCGACACCGGAGCCGGCGGCCGGCTCCGAACGGGCCCATGCGGCCGTCCCCGGCTCGCCGGGGACGCCCCCAACCCGCCCAACAAGAACGCCGAAGCGCATCTTGCGTTTCCCGAAAGAAAGGTATAGGATAAAACTATGAGCAACACCGCTATGGTCTTCAGCATCGTCGGCCCGCTGTTGGGTACGGCTGGCTTCCTGGTGACGCTGATCTTGAGAGCAGAACGGCGAAACGACGATCGCACCATCGCGTTGGGCGTCAAGATGACATCCAAACTCGACGCCCTGCACAAAGAGGTTACCGGCCTGAAAGAAGGCCAAGCCCGGCTGGAAAACCGGATGACCCGGCTGGAAAACCGGATGACACAACTGGAAACCCGTATGACACAACTGGAAACCCGTATGACACAAACCGAAAACGGCCAATCCCTACTGCACAACGAATGGACCAAAGCGGATATTCGGCTGGGAAACCTGGAAAGCGCCATGGGGGCCTTGGAAGGCAAAATGAACACCTTTAACAACCAGATGACCAAATGCCTCGCCACCACCGTGCGAACGGAGGGCCTGGTACGCGGCTATTTCTTAAAAGACGACCCCCGCCTGCTCGACCCCGAATACCAACCCGAGGCCTCCGACTCGTAACCTCCGCTGTCGCCCCATCTTCCCCTAACGGAAAGGCTTCTTGCGTTTCCCGAAAGAATGGATTAGGATGAGACTATGACCGACGACGCTATGTTAATCCTCGTCTTCATCGTCATCACCCAGATGATCACGATGTTCCTCATGGTATGGCTGTTCTTTAGCCTAAACTATCGAAACGATGATCGCATCAACGCGTTGCGCACCATACTGACATCCAAACTCGACATCACGTACGATCGGTTTAACCGCTTGCAAGCAGGGCAAGACCGACTGGAGATCGGCCAAACCCAACTAAAAAACCGGGTGGACAATTAGAAACAGCACCTCCCCGGCGGGGGAGCCGGTCAGGGGGTTTGGCGTTTGCGGGAGGAGAACACCCGGCGCACCATCGGCTCGAAGAACTCCAGGGGCAGGTTGTCGTAGTCGGGGTCGAAGCAGTTCTGGTCGTAGTTGGCGCAAAAATCCACCGCGTCCTGGTACCACTCCTCGTCCCGGAAGGCGTCCCGGGCGTTGCGGTCCCCTCCGTAATGATGAAAGTAGTAATAACCCTGGAACAGCCCATGGTGGCGGATGATCCGGTAGTTGCGCTCCGACACGTACGGGCGGAGGATGTCGGCCGCCACCGCACTGTGGTTGTAGGGGGAGATGAGATCGCCGATGTCGTGCAACAGGCAACACACCACGTACTCCTCGTCGCGCCCGTCCCGCCAAGCGCGGGAAGCCGACTGCAGGCAGTGCTCAAACCGGCTGATCCGGTAACCGGTCTCCCCCTCGTTCCACTGAATCCACTCCAGCAACCGGTCCGCGTAGTCGGAGTGCAGAGCCTCCTCCATACGCTCCAACAGCAGATAGTCCTCCCGGGTTCCGTCCTCCATCCGGGTAAACGACACCTGGTCCATCAGCTCCCTCCTCCCCGGACCGGAGGACCCCGGACCGGAACCTTGGCGCGAATATTCCCATTTCGCCGCCGCAGGCTGTAATCTACACGTTATATTTACGTGGCGCGAGACGGCGGCGGGAGCAACATGCATAACACAACCGATAAACAAGGCCGCGCCCGCACCGGGCGAGGGATGCGAAACGGGCGGGGAGTCCGTTGCGCCGGCGCCCTGTTGGCGGCGGCCCTGATGGCGTCCGCCTGCGGCGGCAACGACGGCGAGGCGGCCGCCCCGGCCGAAACCTCCACCCCCACCACCCTCGCATCCGCCGACAACGGAGCCGCCACCCCCACCACCGCCCGGGCCGCGGTCGCCGCTACCACCACCACCCGCCCGGCGGCGGTCGCCGCTACCACCACCACGACCACCACCACCCGTCCCGCACCGGAACTCACCTCCGCCTCCCCCGCCACCCTGCGCGGCTTGGGGCCGGTGCGCATCGGGATGACCGTGGAGGAAGCGTCCGACGCGGCCGGACTGGCCCTCACCCGCAGCCCGGCCCGGGGAGTGGGCGACAACTGTTACTACGTGAACGCCGGACTGACCATGAACGGGGTGTTCTTCATGGTGGTGGACAACCAGATCGCCCGCATTGAAATAGAGAGTCCCAGCCCGGTGGCCACCCGCTCCGGGGTGCGGGTGGGGACCAGCGCCTCCGAAGTGCGGAGCACCTATCCGAACAACATCGAGCAAGCCGACCAGGCGGCGGCCGACGGCGAAGCCTTGGCCTTCGTCCCCCGGGACGACTTCGACTCCGAATACCGCATCTACTTTGAGCTGGCGGACGGAACGGTGGCCCGCTACCGGCTGGGCATCAAACCGGCCATCGACCGTATCAACGGTTGCTCCGACACCGCCTGACCCCCCGTCCTCCCCCGGTTTAATCCAGGTCCGGCAGAGGGGACTGACCGAACAGCCGGTACGGGTTTTCGTAGAGCCGCGCCTGGTGGAGGGAACGGGTGCGCGCCCAGACTTCCGTTAGCCGAGAAGCGGCCCGGTAGCGGCGGTTGCGGGCCTCCCCCTCCTGTAGCAACAGCCCGGCCCGGACCAGGGCGGCCAGGTCGCGGGTGGCGACCGCCTCACTGGGTGGCTCGGCGGTGGACAGTTCGGTAATTCGCTGGTAGGAGGAGCGGCGCAGGACCCGGCCCCGGGCGGCGTCGTTCAACGCCCCGACCACCCGCTCCGGCAAACCCTCCCGTTCCGCCAAAATCTCGCACTCCCCCCACATAAACTCGGTTTCCTCAATGCGCCGCAGTTGGGTGCGGGCCGAACGGTAGTGGGCGGTCAGGCAGAAGCGGAGCCACGGCCGCGCGTCGCGTTCCGGCGACCACTCCCCTCCCCCCACCTTCTGCAACACCCGATAATAGGAGTCGGTGTTGCGTCCCAGATATTCCTCGATGCTGGAAAAAACCGGCTCCGGGATCCCCCCGGCGGCCAGCACGAAGGTCTGCAGGCAACGGGCCATCCGTCCGTTGCCGTCCCGAAAGGGATGAATCATGACCAGGTTGAGATGGGCCATCGCCGCCCGCGCCAAGACGGGGGCGCCCTCTTGCGCCAACTGCCCCATCGTCTCTTCAATCAGGCCCTCCAACCGGTCGCGGGGGGGAGGGGTGTAAACCACCCTGCCCTCACTGTCTCTAACCCAGTTCCCGCCCGGGCGCCAGTTGCCGGGATGGGCGCGGAAATCGTACTTGAGCATTATGTAGTGCAAGGCGCGCAACACGGAAGCGTCAATCGGCGGCCAGTCCGCGGCCACCTGCAACACGAAAGTCATGGCATCCCGGTACCCGGCCAAGGCGTTGCGGGTCTCCTCCGGGGCGTCCACCTCCTCCTCCCCTTCCAGCAAGGCGGTCACGTTCTCCAAGGTTGATTCGTAACCTTCAATGGCGGTGGAACCTCGCACGGCCCGCGCCCGGATGGTACGGCGCAAAGTACCGTTCCAACGTTGCGGAACCCTCAGATACAGTCGCAACTGTTCCCGCAGTTCTCCTATTTCCCGCAGGACGCGCTGATCTATCGGCTCTAATGCAGGTATTGTATAAATCATTTGATTTATATTAGACATTCATAACCGCAAAACAAATTAAAAATAAGATTGCTTGAAACTAATCAACGAACCATTTGACAGGTTTTTTCGACCGATTCCCCGCTCCCGTACGTTTCCAGCCTACTCCTTCGGTTTGCGGTGGATGATCTCGGAGGGGTGGCGGACGCGGCGGGCCATCTGCAGGATGATGGCCCCGGTGCGGGCGGGGACCATCGTGAACGCCCGCTGTTGCTCCACCGACAGCCCCTCCTTGGTCAACACCCGCACCAGCGTGAACACCGTGACCGCCAGGAAAATCCCGGCCGTGGCCCAAAACAGCCCGGCCGGCCCCAGCCAGTCCATCATCGGCGCGGCGATGATCGGCCCCAGAAAAGCCCCCACCCCGGTGATGAACAGGTAAATGCTGCTCACCGACACCGCCGAACCGGGAGGGACCAGGTCGTTGATGTGACTCAAGGACAGCGCGTACAAGGGGAGCGCCATCCCCCCGAACAAAAAGGAGATGACCAGGGCCGACCAGCCGGCGGCCCCGGCGTACGCCATCCACGCCGAAATCAGGGCCGCAAAAAAAGCCACCACCGAAATCAGCCGGCGCCTGCGCACCCGGTCGGAGATGATTCCGATCGGGGTTTGCAACACCAGCGCCCCGATGATGGCGGAACTGACAAACAGGGCGATCATCCCCACGCTCATTCCCACCCGCGCCCCGTACACGGCCGCCAAGCTCAGGAACGAACCCACTCCCAGGCCCTGCCCCAACCCGGCCACCACCCCCACCGGAGCCGCCTCCCACACGGTCCGGAAAGACAACTTGGCCGCTACGTGAAAGTCGGGGGAGGGGGTGGCGGACAGGGTGATGGGGATGATCCCCACCGAAACCAGGAGGGAGGAGATGATGAAAATGGCGATCCCGTTCGGGTCGGCCACCGCCAACAGCAACTGGCTGGCGGCCATCCCCCCGGTCAGCACCACCATGTATATGGACAGCACCCGCCCCCGGGACTGGTTGGTGGTGGAATCGTTCAACCAACTTTCGGCCACGATCAGCATCCCGGACAGGGTGAAGCCGGAAACGAGGCGGGCCGCCCCCCATACCCACGGGGAGTCGGTGACCGCGTACAGGAGGCTGGCCGAGGAGCAGAGGGAGGCCAGGGCGGCGTACACCCGGATGTGGCCCACGGTCACCACCAGCCGGGGCGAAATCCAGGCCGCTAGCAGAAACCCCAGATAGTTGAGGGAGAGGATGATCCCCGTGACGCTGGTGGAGAACCCGACCCGCTCGGCCCGAATGCCGATCACGGTGCCCAGCATATTGGTGCCCAGCATCACCAGCAACAGGGCGGAGAACAGCCCCCAGGCGCCGAGTATGGTCTGTCCGGTCGGTCCGGCTATACGGCCATTGGTCTTGATCACGGCAACTCACCAGATGGGAGACCGCCGGGGTCGCCCCCCGCGGTACTGGGATAGGACATGGCCACGCCGCAACCGGCGATGGTACGGTACAGGATAACACATCCCGGGACGACCTTTTACCAACCCCGCCCCCTCCTCCGGTCACCAGGTCCAATGCCCTCCGGACATTCGCCCGCCTAGGCGGGAAGCAACACCTCGGCGATCTCGGTTTGGGCGACAGCCGGTCCCGGGCGGTCGGCGCCCATCCCGGTCAACGGCCCCGCCACACCGGGGGGCGCTTTTCGGTGAAGGCCCGCGGGCCTTCCTGCGCGTCCTCGGAGGACAGCATCCGCTGGTAGGTTTCCGCCTCCCCCGACCGCAACCAGGCCAATCCGTCCCGCACGCTGCGCCCTTCGGTGCGGCGCCGAACGTCCAGCACGGCCGCCACCGCCAACGGGGCCATTTCCGCCACCCGGTCGGCCATCTCCCGGGCCGTCTCCAGCAACCGCTCCCCCGGAACCACCCGGTTGACCAAACCGAACCGCTCGGCTTCGAGAGCGGTCAGCCTGCGGCCCAGGACGAGAACTTCGGTCGCCAAAGCGCGGGGCAGCAATTTGGGCAAACACACCGACCCCACATCGGGGATGATCCCGGCCGCGGTTTCCGGCAGAAAAAAGAGGGCGTGCTCGGCGGCCACGACCAAGTCGGCGCACATCGTCATCTCAAACCCGCCCCCGACCGCCATCCCGTTCACCGCTAATATCACCGGCTTGTTCAAACCGGGCAGTTCCGGGAACCCGCCGAAACCCCCCTCTCCGTAGTCGGATTCGTAGGCCTCCCCCCCGGCGGCGGCCGCCAGGTCCCACCCGGCGGTGAAAAACTTCTCCCCGGCCCCGGTGAAAATGGCCGCCCGCAACTCCGGGTCGTCCCGAAATTCCGCGAACGCCTCCCCCAAAACCCGGCTGGTGCGGGCGTCAATGGCGTTGGCCTTGGGCCGGTCCAGGGTTATTTCCAAAACCGGCCCCCGGCGCTCGACGAGAACAGCGGGGGAGATTTCGCTCATCACCCCCCCCAGCCTACCCCCCTCGTACGTACCACACACCGCTTCGCCGCCCCCTATCCGGGCGGCCGATGTAGCCGCCGATTACCGCCGCCGTGCCGACCGGTATTCCCGCCAGGCGGACGACCTAGCTGTAGATGGCCACTAGGTTGTTGACAGTCTGCTGGTTGGTGGGTTTCCTCCGAGGCTTGTGTGGGGTCGGTGGTTATTGTAGTAGTGGAGCCAGTCGGTGAGGGCTTGGGTTCTGGTTTCTTCGTTGGGCCAGGCCTGTTGGTTGACCCACTCTCGTTTCAGGGTTTGGTGGTAGCGTTCCACCTTCCCGTTCTGTTGGGGGTTGTAGGGCTTGATGGTTATGTGTTTGATCCCGTGGCGTTTGAGGAGCGCTTTGAACAGGAGGCTGCGTTTGTAGCCGGGGTGGTTGTCGGTCATGATCGCCCGAACATGGGGGATGCCGTGTTGCCGGTAGTTCTCCAACGCCCGGGTGAGGAACCCGACCACGGTGGGGGCCTTCTCGTCGGGGAGAGGCTCGGAGTAGGCCAGGCGGGTGTGGTCGTCGACGATGGAGTGCACAAAGACATAGCCCACTCCCTGCTGGGCGACGTTTCCCCGCCCGTGCACGGCCCATCCCCCGCCGGGGGGGATGGCGGCGATCTTCTTGACGTCCATATGCCCCAAGTCTCCGGCGTAGGGGCGTTCATACCGTATCCCCGAACCCTTGCGGAGGGACTGTTTGGGTTCCCCGCTAAGGGGGTCGCAGTCCCACAGGCGCAGAACCCCGTTCCGACGCAGGATGCGAGTAATCGTCCGTTCCGCCGCCCCGGTAACGGCCGCTATCCGAGCAGGCCCCGCCCGCAACCGCCGTCGGGCGTCCACCACCGCCCGCTCCGTCTCCGGAGCGACCCGCCCAGGGGAAACATGGGGACGGGAAGACCGGTCCAGCAAACCGTACCAGCCCTCCTGCTCG
This sequence comes from Candidatus Spongiisociaceae bacterium, assembly GCA_965243835.1. Lineage (GTDB taxonomy): Bacteria > Actinomycetota > Acidimicrobiia > Spongiisociales > Spongiisociaceae. The sequence continues at coordinate 519,749 of OZ251578.1, read as the reverse complement.
TAGCGGCGCACCCACTTGTACACCGTCTCCCGCGACACCCCCATATCCCGCGCCACCCGCGATACCGCCTCCCTCTTCACCAACACCCGCACCGCCATCTCCCACCGTCCCTTCGGCGCCAACCGAGCGTTACCATGAACCACGAAGGCCTCCTCCCGTGTCAAGGGTTACTTACACACCCCATGACACCAGGAGGCCTTCACCTATGCAACAACCAAACTGTCAACAACGTTCTGGCCATCTACACCTAGCCGCCGCCGGGTTATCGGAGTCGGCGGAAATCGTCCGACACTGGGCGGACTACGAACGGGCTACCGCCGCCGACTACGACCGGATATCTAATCGGGGGAAACCCTCCCGATGACGGACGAACTAACCCGAATAAACGCCGCTATAGCCCAAGCGAAATCCGACCGACCGGGACTATCGGAAACGACCGACTGGATATATACCGAAAAATAGCGGCGGTAAATATAAAAAAGTTAGAAATAACCGCCAAAATAAACCGGTTGAATAGGGTAATAGCCGAACGGGAAATAGATAAAGTTTCTATATTCGCTGAACGGGAACTAGCCGACCCGGGGGACGAACACCCGCTATCACCGGACCGGGCGGAATAAACCCGACCGGTCGGGACCGCCGACCCGCCGAATAATCCGGGTTAGCCCGACCTGTCGCCCGTATAGCCCGTATTCCGCCGCCCGCGCCTGTCGCCAGCCCGAAACCGGAGTTATCACGCACCCAAAACCCGGAGGACGCGAGCGGGCGGGTCAGGGGGAACGGGGGGTGATTAGGGCGTCCACCGCCCATGCTCCGTTCGGGGTGACGACCAACGGGTTGACTTCCACTTCCAACAAATCGGGGCGGGAAGCCAGCAAATCAACCAGCCGCACCGCCGCCTGCGCCGCCGCCCGGGCATCGCCCGCCGGGGCGCCCCGAAAACCGGCCAACAACCGGCCCACCCGCAGACCGGCCAAAGCCGCCTCCGCCTCCTCCTCCGTCACCGGGGCCAGCAGGGTAACGGTGTCCGCCGTCAGTTCCGCCAACGTCCCCCCCGCCCCCAAAGTCAGGGTTATCCCCAGCGGCCACTCCCGCCGCGCCGCAACCAAAACCTCCGCTATCCCGCCGGTGACAAAGCGCTCCACCAGCATCCACCGCCCCTCCCCGCCCAACTCCTCCAAGGCCCGGGTCAGGCTTTCCCCGTCGGCGATGCCGGTGAGCACCCCGCCCGCCTCGGTCTTGTGCGCCGCCCCCGTCGCCTTGACCGCCAACGGAAACCCCAACCGGGCCAGCCGCTCCCGGTCGGAGAGGCCCGCAACTACCACCCCCTCCGGGACGGAGACGCCCGCCGCCCGCAATATCCCTTTCGCCTCCGCCTCGTCCAGGGCCGGGGGCGGAACGGGGGGCGGGGGCGCCCCGGCGGGGAGGGGCGGAGGCGGAGGCGGGGAGGCGAACCACTCCCCCACCCGGGCGGCCGCCGCCAAGCCGAACAAGGCCCCGTCGATGGAATAAGCGGCCGCCAAGCCGCGCCCGGACAGAAACTCCCGCACCCGGTCCGGCAGGTTCTCGGCCAGGCCGGCCGCCACCAGCGCCGGGGTTCCGGAAGCGTCCGCCGCCGCCGCGAAAGCCCTCAGGGTGGGCCACCAGGCCGAATCGTCGTTGTCATCGTCCGGCCAGTCCAGGATCAGCATCCCCGCCTGCGCCGGGCCGGTCAGGACCGCGGTGAAACAGCGGCGGAGGGCCGCCTCGTCCCCCCAGATAAAAGTGTGGTAGTCGAGCGGGTTGGTGATGGCCACCAGGTCGGAGAGGGTGTCCTTGATGCGGCGGGCGTGCCCGGCGGCGAACGGCGGAAACGTCACCCCGTACCGTTCGGCCCGGTCGGCCGCCAAAGCCGCTTCCCCTCCGGAGCAGGACAGGGAAACCAAACGGTTGCCCGGCAACGGGCCCAGTCGTTCCAGAACGGCCAAGGCCGACAGCAACTCCTGCAACGTGTCCGCCCGCACCGCCCCGAACCGGTCGCAGAAGGCGTCGAAGGCGGCAACCGGGCCGGCCAAGGCGGCGGTGTGGGAGGCGGTGATGGCGGCGGCTGCGGCGCTGCGCCCCGTTTTCAGGACCACCACCGGGGTGCGGGCCTCCCGGCAGGCCAGCAAAGCCCGGGCCAGCCGGGGCGGGTCGGCGACCGACTCCAAGTGAACGCCCACCGAAGTAACTTCCGGGGAAGCGGCGAAATGCTCCAGGCATTCCTCGATGGTGACCGAGGACTGGTTGCCCAGCGATACCACATAAGAAAAATCCACTCCCCGGCGGTTCATGGTCAAGTTGAGGGCCAGGTTGCCCGACTGCGACAGCAGGACCGGACCGCGCCGCACCCTCCGGCACCCGTGCACGTCCGGCCACAGGGCGGCCCCGGTCACCGCGTTGATGATCCCGTAGCAGTTGGGGCCGATCAGCGGCATACCGTGACCGGACGTCAACTCCCTTTGCAGCGCCGCCCCCTCCGGCCCGGCTTCGGCGAACCCGGAGGCGTACAGCACCGCCCCCCCGCATCCCATTTCCGCCAACTCCCGCACCGCCCGCACCGTCCGGTAACGGTCCACGGCCACAAAAGCGGCGTCCGGAACGGCGGGCAAATCGTCCAAACCGGCGAACACCGGCCTGCCCGCCATCCGCTCCCGCGCCGGGTTGACCGGCCACGACTCCCCCGCAAAACCCAACCGGTCGCACATCCGCATGGCCCGCTCGGCCTCCTCGCCCCCTATGAAAACCGCCGACCGGGGAGCCAGCAACCGGCCCAACTGGCGACTCATCCGGCGCTCCCGCCGCCCCCTCCCCCCGGCGCTTCGCGGAACGGCGAAACCGAACCGGGCGCCGGCCGGTTGCGGCTAGCCGCCATGGGGCCGCAACATGGAGCGGGAAATGATGTGGCGCTGAATCTCGGAGGTTCCGTCCCAGATGCGATCCACCCGGGTGTCGCGCCACATTCTTTCCAACGGCAACTCGTCCATCAGCCCCATCCCGCCGAAGATTTGGATGGCCTCGTCGGTTACGAACTGGCACATTTCGGTGGCGAACACTTTGGCCATGGCCGCGTCGGCGTCGGTCAGGCTCCCCTGTCCGTCCCGCCAAGCGGCGCGCAAGGTGAGAACCTCGGCCGCCTCATAGCGGGTTCTCATATCGGCCAGTTTGAAGGAAACGCCCTGGAAGCGGCCGATTTTTTGGCCGAACTGGACGCGGGAGGCGGCCCATTCCACGGCCAACCCCAAGGCCCGCCGGGCCCGGCCCAGGCAGATGGCGGCCACTTGCAAACGGGTGGAACCCAGCCACTCCCCGGCCAGTTCAAACCCCCGGTGCTCGCTCCCCAGCACGTTAGCGGCCGGAACCCGGCAGTCGTCGAACTCCAGAATGAAATTGTGGTAGCCCCGGTTGGACACCGCCCGGTAGCCGGGGCGCACCTCGAAACCGGGGGTGCCCCGGTCCACCAGAAAAGCGGTGATCAACTTGCGGGGCCCGCGCGGTCCGTCCTCCTCCCCGGTGGCGGCGAACAGGATCACGTAGTCGGACATATCCACATGGCTGATGAAATGCTTGACCCCGTTGATCACGTAATCGCCGCCGTCCCGCACCGCCTGACAGCGCATCCCCCGCAGGTCGGAACCGGCGTCCGGTTCGCTCATCGCCAGGCTGTCGTATCGCTCCCCCCGGATGGTGGGCGCCAGATAGCGGTCGATCTGTTCGCCCCGGCAGGCGGCCAGGATGTTGGAGGGGCGGGCCACGATGAAATGGAGGGCGTAGGAGGTCGCCCCCAGTTCCCGTTCCACCAGGGCCATGGTCAGCGGGTCCAGGCCGCCCCCGCCGTGTTCGGCGGGCATGTTGGCCGCGTAGATGCCCGCCTCCAGGGCCCGGGACTTGATCCGTTCCGCTGTTTCCGGGGGAACCCGGTCTTCCCGCTCCACCGTTTCCTCGTGGGGAAACAGTTCCTTCTCCACAAAAGAACGGGTCGTTTCCGCGATCAGCCGTTGCTCGTCGGTCAGGTTGAAATCCATCAGGACCTCCCGGTTTTCATCACCCGTCCCAGATAGGCGGGGGTTTCCATTTCCCGGTGGACTTCCCAGACGGCGGCCAACGCCCGGGCCGGGGTGTCGGCGATGGGGGCGGCCCGCCCCGCCTTGGTGTCCACATGCAGCAGCATCTGTTCGGTCACCGCCGCCAGTTCGCCGGTTTCCTCGTTGAACATCTGGTGGTAGAAGTGGAGCCGCTTCTCGTCCAGGCCGACGATCTGGGTGGTGAAACGCAAGGAGTCGCCCCCGTCCACTTCCCGCAGGTAGTTGATGTGGGTTTCCCGGGTGTAGAAGGAACGGCCCGCCGCCCGGTAGGACTCGTTGTCGCCGATGAACCGGAACAGGGCGTCGGAGGCCCACCCGAAGGCGGTCAGATAGGCGGCCTCGGTCATATGGTTGTTGTAATCCACCCAATCCGGCTCCACATCGCACCGGTACAATTGCAGGGGGGCGGCGACGGGAACCCCGGGCGACCAGACGGCGGCCCCCTCCCCGAAGCGGCGGGCCTCCCGGCGGGCCAGGATGCGCCCCGCCCCGATGTTCGCCGACCGCAAGGCCCGCAACACCGCGATCAAATAGTCGTCCCGGATCCGTTCCAGCTCGGCGATGGTCCGCCCCCCGGCCTGCTCCCCGGTTCCCTCCACCAGGGACTGGACCAGGTCGGGGGTCAGAGGGGGGGCTTTTAGCCGGGTCCAGGGCGCTTGCAGGGCCGGGCCGAACTGATCCAACATGTGCCGCATCCCGCCCGCCCCGCCCGCCAGGTGGAAAGTCAGGTTGACCCCCATCGCCGCCCAGCGCAGGCCGGGCCCGTAAATGATGGAGTCGTCCAACTCGGCGGTGGTGGCCGCCCCGTCGTTGACCAGATGCAGGGACTCCCGCCACAGGGCCTCCTGCAAGCGGTCGGACAGGTAGCCCTCTATTTCCCGGCGCACCACCAGCGGATGCATATCCAAAAAGTCGTAGACCTCCGCCGCCCGGCGAATGTTTTCCGGGGCGGTTTCCTCCCCGCCCACCACCTCGCACAGCGGCAACAAATAAACCGGGTTAAAGGGATGGCCGATGAGGATGCGCCGCCGGTGGGAGCAACCGGCGGCCAAGCGGGTGGGGAGCAGGCCGGAGGAACTGGAAGCTATGATCTTGCCGGGGTCGGCGGCCGCGTCCAGGCGGGCCAGCAACTCCGCTTTCAGGGACTCGTTTTCGGGGGCGGACTCCTGGATGAAATCGGCCCGGGCGCACACCTCCTCGGGGGAGGCGGCGAAAGTCAGCCGGTCGGGACGGGCCTCCGGATACAATCCCAACCGTTGCAGGGAAGGCCAAGCGGCCGCCACCGCCTCCCGCAGGCGGGCTTCGGCCCCGGGAGCGGGATCCCAGGCCGTCACTTGCAACCCCCGGCCCAGGGCCCGGGCGGCCCATCCGGCCCCGATCACCCCGCACCCGACCACCCCCCACACCCGCGGCGGGCGGAACTCCGACCGGGGGGCGCTCCCTCCGTCCACTTCCTAGTACGCCACCCGGTGCAGGCCTTTCAGGGCCAGCCGCTCCCGGGTTTCGGCGGGGGTGGCCGGCTCCCGGGACAGTTCGCGCAGGATGCGCACTATTTTCGCCACCTGTTCGGCGTTGGACTCGGCCAGTTTCCCTTTGCGCAGGTACAGGCCGTCCTCCAAGCCGACCCGCACGTTGCCGCCCATCGTCGCCCCGGCGGTCACCAGGTCGAACTGATGCCGACCCCCGCCCAGGATGGACCATTCCAGATCGTGGCCGAACAGGCGGTTGGCGACCGTTTTCATCGCCACCACGTTTTCGACTTCCGGGCCGATCCCGCCGAAAGTCCCCATAACGAACTGCATGAAAATAGGAGGTTGGATGAGGCCCCGCTCCAGGAAGTAGGCCAGCGTGTACAGGTGGCCCACGTCGTAGGCTTCGAACTCGAACCGGCATCCGGTTTCGGCGGCCAACTCGGCGAGCATGTATTCGATGTCGCCGAAAGTGTTAACGAACGGCTCCCATTTGGTGCTTTCCAGGAAGGGCTCCTCCCAGTCGTATTTCCAGCGCCCCTCGTAGCGGGGGATCATTTGGAACAAGCCGTAGTTCATCGTGCCCAGGTTGCAGGTGGCCAGCTCCGGTTGCAGGACCTTGATGACCCGCAACCTTTCCTCGATGGTCTGGCCGGTGGCCCCGCCGGTGGTGATGGACACCACCGCCTCGCACCCGTCCCGGATGCCCGCGCAGTATTCCCGAAAAAGTCCCGGGTCGGCCACCGGACGGCCGTCCTCCGGGTCCCGGGCGTGCAGGTGGATGACGCTGGCCCCCTCCCGGGCGGCGTCCACCGACTGCCGGACATGCTCCTCGACGGTGATGGGGATGTCGCTGTTCATAGTGGGAGTGTGCGACCCGCCGGTAACCGCGCAGGTGACGATCACGCCGCTCATAGGATGCTCCCTTCGTAGGGTCCGGTTCGCCGCGCGCATTCTAAAGGCAAAAGAGCGGACGACGGTCCGTTTTTATCCTTAAAATTGGAGGCGGCTTGGGGCGGCGGGCGAGGCGCCGTTGCAGAGGTAGCGCGCGCCGGCGAACGGCGGGCGGTTGCGGACGGGGACGGGCTATCGTTCGGGTGCATGGATGCGGAAACCGGCCTGCCCCGACCGGACTACGAGGGGGGATCGCTCATCAACCTGATGGCGGAGCTGGAATGGCGGCTGACCGGCTCCGCGGTCGCCCCCCGCTTGCATGACCCGTTGGCCTCCGCCCTCCCCGAGGCTTCCGTCTACGTGCTGTTGGTGGTGGACGGGTTGGGGGCCGGACAACTGGACCATCCGGCGGCGTCTTCCATGCGGGCGGCGCGGGCGGGGACGCTGGACGCCCCTTTTCCGACCACCACCACCGTCGGTTTGTGCTCCCTGGCGACCGGCCATCCTCCCGCCCGGCACGGGGTGCTGGGTTACATGATCCTGTTGCCCGAATTTCCGTGGCCGGTCAACGCGCTGAAGTGGGTGAACCCGGCGACGGGGCGGACGGTTTTCTACGACACCAGCCGCCTGTTGCCCTATCCCAACCTGTGGGAACGACTGCGGGGGGCGGGGGTGGAATGTTTCACGGTGCAACCCGCCGAATTCGCCAACACTCCGCTCAGCCGGGCCCTGTACCGGGGGTGCGAGTTCGCGGGGGCGCGCGGCCCCGGGGCGACGGCGGCGACGGTGCGGCGGTTGTGTTCCGCCTCCGGGGGGAAACGCCTGATAATGGCGTATGAGAACGGGGTGGATGTGGCCGCCCACATGTTCGGCCAAGGCAGCCGTCAGTACGAGGGGGCGTTGCGAACGGCCGATCGGCTGTGGGAGCGCTTGGCGGCCGATCTGCCCGCAGGGGCCGTTTTAGCGGCTACCGCCGACCATGGGCACATTGATTACCCAACCGAACGCAGGCATCTCATCCCCCGCTCCCTTACGCAGGGTCTGCAGGTGTTCGGGGACACCCGCGCCTTGTATGTGAAGGGCCCATCGCACCTGATCGCGGAGTTGGGGGCGGACCTGCCCGCCGCCTGGCGCCCAGCGCGGGAGTTGGAACCCCTGTGGGGAGCGGGCGGGGGCCGGGCCCTGGGGGTCCGCCCGGACGGGGCGTTCCTGGCCGACCCGGGATGGGTGATCGTCCCCCGTCATATGAACAAGAAAATGATCGGAGCCCATGGCGGCCTGTCCCCCGCCGAACGCCAAGTCCCCCTGCTGGTAGCGGGGACCTGACGCCCGGCAACGGGGAACCGGAAGACGCCCTCTCGGTCGGGGCCGCTATCCCAATTCCGCTAACGGCTCCGCAGTAACCGCTGAAGCCACCGCCGGAGGCGAAACCGGGTAAGGTGGAGGCGGCGGAGACGGAGCGACCGGAGGCGGAGAGGGAGGGGGCACTTCCACGCCCTCGATCCCCAAGTGTTCATGGACGGCCGTCATATCGTTTTGCAGGACCGCCGCATTGTGCTTGACCACCGTCATATCGTTCTTGAGGACCGCCACATCATACTTGACCACCGTCATGTCATTTTGCAGGACCACCACATGGTGATTAACGACCGTCATGTCCTTTTGCAGAACCACCACATGGTGCTTGACAGTTGTCAAGTCCTTCTTGAGCTCCCTAACGTCGCTCTTAAGCACCCTCACGTCGCTCTTAATCACCCTAACGTCGCTCTTAAGCACCGTCACGTCGTTCTGGAGCGCCGTCACGTCGCTATGGAGTACCACTACGTTGTGCTTGACGACCGTCACGTCGTTCTGGAGCGCCGTCACGTCGTTCTGTAGGACCGCCATGTTCACCTGTAGCGTGACCACCTGGGCACTCACCGCCTTGAGGTCGCCCCGGACCTCCCGGATGTCCTGCCGGAGCACCCGCATCAGGCCCCAGAACAGGGCGACCATCACCGACAGCGTCACCGCTTGAGTGGACAGGTTTGTAATGATTCCCGCATCCATTGTGCGTTTTTCCTCCTTTCCGAGTTGAGTATACCACGACCCGGGGCATCCCGGGCCCGTTGCTTACAATTGTTATATACCCAAAAAATCTGCAGTATTCAACCCCCTTGTTTTGACTTTCGTCAAAAATCGCTGAAACCGGCGAAACATCAAGCGATCCGCCCATCACCGCCCGGCCCGGCGCCACCACCGCCGCGCTCCGAACGACCGCCCATCGGTAGCGTGCGCCCAGACCCCAAAAAACCGCCGCGGCTGGATTCGCCGGGCTAGGCTCGTCCGGCGATGGCCGCCTTCTACGAGGTTCTCACCGAGATTCGCCGGTCGGCCCTGTCGCCCGCCGAGAAGGGCGACCGGTTCGAACGGCTGATTCTGCAACTGTTCCGGGAAGACCCCCTCTACCGGCAGGAATACCGGGAGGTGCGGCTGTGGGGCGACTGGCCGGACCGCCCGCATGGGGATTTGGGGATCGACTTGGTGGCGGAGCGGGCCGACGGCGACGGCTACGCGGCCATCCAGTGCAAGTGCTACGAAGAGGGGGCCTCCGTCTCCAAGGAGGACGTCCGGGCTTTCCTGGCCGCCTCCGGCTCCAAAAAGTTCACCGCCCGCTTTTTCATCACCACCGGCGCGCTGTCCGGCGCCCCCCTCGCCCTGCTGGAGGCCGCCGACAATCCCCGGGTCTCCATCCTCTACTCCTCCGACCTGGCGGAACGGAAATTTCGCTGGGCCTCCCTGTCGGAACGGGCGGAGGCCGCCCGCCACACCGGAACCAGGTTCACTCCCCGCCCCGACCAGACCGAGGCCGTCCGCAACGCCTTGGGCGGCCTCTACGGGCAATGGCGGGTTCCCGACGAGTGGCCGGGGGCGGAGCCGGGCAACCGGGAGACCGCCGCGCAACAGGGCACCGACCCGATCTACGACCGGGGACAGGTGCTGATGCCCTGCGGCACCGGCAAGACCTTCACCGCCTTGCAGATAGCGGAACAAGCAGCTGAAATTGGGGGGGGGGGGCGGCCTTTTCGGGTCCTCTATCTGCTACCCAGCATTTCGCTCCTGCAGCAAACCATGCGGGAGTGGGCGGAGCAGAAAAGCCTCCGCCTGCGGTTCGTGGGGGTGTGCTCCGATGTCAGCGCGGGCAAAGCCAAAGACGAAATCGGTGATTTCACCGAGCTGGAGATTCCGGTAACCACCGACCCGGAGCGGATCGGGGAAGCCCTGTCCAAACCCTACCGCGAGGTGGATATGCTGGTTGCGTTCTCCACCTATCACAGCATTCGGCTGATCTCCGACGCCCAATACGAGGCAGGCGCGCCGCCTTTTGACCTGATGTTCTGCGACGAGGCGCACCGCACCACCGGCGCGCAACTCATCGCCGACCGGGACGACGACCGGGGAACCTCCGTGTTCCTGATGCCCCACCATGACCGGTTCGTGGAAGCCAAAAAGCGAATCTATATGACCGCCACCCCCAAAATCTGGTCGGCCAAATCCGAAACCTCCTACCGCAAGGCGGAAGTGTTTTCCATGGACGATGAAAGTCAGTTCGGGCCGGTTTTTTACAAAATGAAGTTTTCGGAGGCGATCGACAAGGGGTTGCTGTCCGACTACTACCTGGTGGGCCTGACCATCGACCCGGCCTGGAAAGACCAAGTGTCCGAGATGGATCTCCATCCGGGGTTGACGGCCGGCGAGCAGGCCAAGTTGTACGGGGCGGTGAAAGGGGTGTCGTTCGACGAAAACGAAGTCCCCCATCTGCGCCGCAGCATTTCCTTCACCAACACCATCAAGCGCAGCCTCCAGCATCAGCTGTCCATGGAAACGGCTTCCGAACGCCTGCGGGAAATGGCCCTGGAGAACAACAAGACCCTGCCCTATAGGGTGCGCACGCAACACATCGAGGGCAAAACCAAAGCCAACATCCGCCGCCAACGTTTGGACTGGCTGAAAGAACCGGAGGACGATGAGTGCCGGATCGTCACCAACGCCCGTTGCCTGTCGGAAGGGGTGGACGTGCCCACCCTGGACGCGGCCCTGTTTATGAGCCCCAAACATTCGGCCATCGACATCGTGCAACAAGTGGGACGGGTGATGCGCAAAGCCCCCGGCAAGACCCACGGATACATCGTGGTCCCCATAATGCTGGCCGAAGGGGACACCGCGCAGGATGCGTTGCGCAAGTCGGAGGACTACGCCACCATCATTAAAGTGGTGCGGGCCCTGCGCTCCCACGACGACAACATCGACCAACTGATCAACCAAAACCGCTTCAGCGAAAAACTGCGATTGGTCCCGGTCCCCGTAACTTTCGGAGAGCAGGATACGGAACTGACCACCCGGGAACGGGAGGAGGCCATCCAAGACGCCCTGTTCGCACCCGCTGACCTGATCGAGGCGATGAACGTGCTGGTGTTTCAAGACTGCGGCGACCGCCAATACTGGGCCAAGTGGGCCAAAGACATAGGCGAGCAGACAATAGCCCTCCAAAACAAGATTCTCTCTCACCTCACAACCAGCGATTCAGCCCGGACCAGGTTCGACCAGTTTATGACCGGCATCCGCGAAACGATGTCCCCCAATATGACCGAACGGGAGGCGGCGGGGATGTTGGCCCAACACCTGGTAACCCAGCCGGTGTTCGACGCCTTCTTTGAAAACTACGAGTTCTCCGCCAACAATCCAGTGTCCCAAATTATGAACGATGTAATAGAAGAAATAGTAGCTCAAGATATGCTTTCCGACCTACAACGGTCGTTGGCACCTTTCTACGAATCAGTCCAAAAACGAATCCGCGGAATAAACGACCCCACCACCCGCCACGAAGTTCTAAAAGAACTATACGAGACATTCCTGAAAACAGCCTTCCCGGACCTGACCGATAAGTTAGGTGTAGTCTATACCCCCGTTGAAATCGTAGACTGGCTCCTACATTCCGCCGATGACGCCCTACGTCAAGAATTCGGCAAAGGATTAGGCGACAAAGGGGTAGAAATACTAGACCCGTTCTCCGGCACCGGAACCTTCCTCACTCGTCTAATAGAAAGCGATCTAATCCCCGACGAGAACTTGGACTACAAATACGAGAACGAACTATCAGCGATCGATATCTTACCTACAGCCTACTATCTGTCTGCCATCAACATAGAAGAAGCCTACCACGGCCGCAAAATGCAATTTGAAAACAACCCACAATATAAACCCTTCCCAGGCATTGCACTCAGCGATACATTTTCTTTACGCCATGATGAAAAAAATTTCAGGCTTTCCTCATTTGGAATGGAAGAAAACAATACTACAGCACTTAACACTATCATTAGCAAGGACATAAAGGTAGTAGTAGGAAACCCCCCTTGGCGCACTGGCCAGAAAGATGCTATCCTTCAGAACCCTAACCCAGCCAATGAAGCTCTTGATAAACGTATAGCTGATACCTATGCATATAGATCGCCCGCAGTTCGTAAGGGTGCGTTATATGATATGTATCTTAAGGCACTGCGTTGGGCATCCGACCGCATAAAAGATGAAGGTATAATTGCCTTCGTCATCAACGGAGGATGGTTAGAAGGCAACGCAGCCGCCGGGGTACGCTCTTGCCTTGCAGATGAATTCTCGAGAATATACTGCTATAATCTAAGAGGCAGAATACCATCAACAAAGGAAGAAGGAGGAAACGTTTTTAATGTCAAGGTCCCCGTTACTATGCTAATATTAATAAAACAAAATATAATAGATGGCCAAACATGTTCAATAAACTATACTAGTTCTGTTGATAGAGCAACCGGTAGCCAAAAGCTACAGGATTTAAAGTTAAGGAGGATTTTGTCAGATATTAATTGGGAAATTTTGACCCCTAACTCCCAGTGCGATTGGATAAATCAAAGTAATAAACACTACCAGAAATATCAACCTATAGGTAGTAAAGATACCAGGAAATATATACATAATATTGGTATTTTTAGAATTTACTCTTCAGGTATTATAACAGGCCGTGATCCTTGGGCATATAATAGTAGTAAGAATACTCTTGTTAGTCGTACCGAAATAATGATCCATTTTTATAACCAGCAAATTTTAAGAGCAAGTGAATATCCTGAGACAAACAATGAGATAATTAAATGGCATCGAGAATCTCTCAAGTTTTTAAAAAGTAAGCGTAGAGCTCGGTTCAACGAAAAGGCGTTTAGAACCATCATGTATAGACCCTTTTATGCACAACATCTTCATTATGATTCGATCTTCAATAATACGCACTATCAGATGAATAAACTGTTTCCCTATAAAGGAGCACCTAACCTAACTATAATAATTTCAGGGACAGGAGTAGCCGAATTTGATATTTTTATGACAGACAAAGCAATCGACCTCAATTTCGCTAGAGGAGGAGGTCAATCCATTCCACGAATGAATTATCGTTCTTCGGGAGGAACCTTTGAGGAAGTGGAGGCTCATGAGGGGTATGTGGTGGAGGATAATATCCTGGACGAGACCCTGTCCGCCTATCGGGAATTCTACGATAACGACAGCATAGAGAAAGACGACATCTTCTATTACGTCTACGGCATCCTCCACCATCCCGTCTACAAGAGCAAATACCGCAACGACTTGCGCAAGGGACTGCCCCGTATCCCCAAGGCCCCGGATTTTTGGGCGTTTGCCGAGGCGGGGCGGAAACTGGGACACCTGCATGTGGACTACCCGGAACTGGACGGCTATCCGCTGGAGCAAGACCACTCCGTCCTGTTCGACTCGGATAACGATGACCATTACCGGTTCGAGAAACTTAAGATGACCGTCACGGACAAGGACACGGTTGAAATCAGAATCAACGAGCACCTCACCCTCATCGGCATTCCCCGACGGGCCTTGGACTACATAGTGAACGGCAAAAGCGGGCTGGGTTGGATAGTGGACCGCTACCGCATCCATGTGGACACCAAGCACGGCTCCGGCATCGTCAACGACGCCAACAAGTTGTTTGACGATCCCCGGGATTTCATCAAACTGGCGGAACAGGTCACGCAGGTTTCCCTGGAGTCGGTGGACATCATAGACTCCCTCCCCGCCGAGTTTGAACCGCCGGAGACCGGGTAACCGTCAGGCGAGGGCGGGTTCCGGCCGGGGCGTCGCCGCGCTGTTGCTCACTTTCGGTTCATCCGACCAGCGGTCGGCGAACCAGTGCGCGACTTCCAATTGATAATTTTCGGGAATGCCGAGAATGTCGGCGGCCGCCAAATCCAGCTGGCGGCGCTTCCGGTCCAGATAGGCATGCATGGCGCGGCCCAGTTGCAGGTCAAAAAGTTCGGCGCGGCGGCTTATGTGACGTTGGGCGCGGATCGTAAAGGCCGGGTTGGTGAAGTCCGGACAGGGAATGCGCCCGATGTCCCCGATCTGCGCCCGGTTGCGTCCCGTATGCTGGCGTTGCGTTACCGTCCAGTGATTCACGAACCCGAAAATACTGTTCGCCCACACCGCAAACGCAAACCGGACCAGTTCGGTGTTACCGCGCAAAGGGGCCCAGGCGCTGCCGCCCAGCGCGGGACCGTCCGTAGCCGCGACCAGGATGGCTTGCGATGTCCACCGCATGCCCCGCTGGTAAAACAAGTCCGTCTTATAGGAGGCCTGCCGTTCGGACTCCGCTTTCCGGTAGGGTACTCCGTAATGCGTGGGCCTGACTAAAACCGAGGTTTGGTCAGCAGCCGATGACGACCACAACGCAAGGTGTTTGCTGTCCCGCCCCGGATGACCCGGGTTCCGTTCATAAAAAGTGAAAGCCCCGATGGGGTCCGTGTTGAACGTATGTCCGATTAAGTGATGCGTGGGGCCGACATCAAACAGGTCTCCTATCGCAACCACCGGAAATTTCACCGGTTCCGACAACAGTTCCAAGTTGACTACCCCGGCGGTCAGATTGTCGGCGGCGGGGTACAGCACCAACAGGTTTTCGATCCCGGCCCCGCCCCACGGCCGCCCCTCCCCGGTCGGGTGGGCTACGTACCATCTGCCAACTTGGTCGCCGCCCACCACCAGCACCCCCCACTCGCCCGGCTCCGCATCGGACAAGACGGCCGTCATCACCCGGGCCGTCTCCGCCGCTGCGTTCGTCGAGAAAAACGGCTCGTCGATATACACATACGCCACCCCTTCCCGACCGGTTCGGCCTTTGCGGGCCAATAACATCATCTCCTCCATGCCGGTGTCGGCGGAGATGGAGCGCCCGCCGCCGATGGTCACCACCGTCACCTCCCGGTAGTCCCGTTCGAACATTTTCCTCATCTTGATATAGGCGCCGGAGGCGGCCGCCGTCAGCGGCAACACCAAACCCACGCGCCCGCCCGGCCGCAACTTGCGGTCGGCGACGGCCGCAAACACCGTGTCCAGCCCGGCTTTCATACTGCCGCAGGTGCCTTTTATGAGTTTGTTCCGCACCCGCTTCTGTATCAAACGGCGTTCCTCCTCGTCTATGCCCGACAGGTCAAAGGCGGCCTGCCCGCCCCGCGTCCGCGAATAGGGAGGGTTCATCAGCACCGCATCAAATGAAAAGTCAGCCGCCTTCAACACGGTAATGTCGTTATCCGATTCGGTTTGTTCTCCTCTCATCGGGGAAAAGTCCGTGGTCATCAGTTGTTGCCGGGCCTTGGTGTGATCCAACAGTTCCACCGAACCGGCCAGAACTTCCTGAATTTTTGTCGCCTCGGGTTTGACCTTCCCGATGCTCATGCCGCCGATGTTCGTATCCCGATAAATGGACTGCGGATACAGCCCCACTATGCCGGCGGCGGTCAGATGAACGGCGATGGGCGAGATGTCCAAACCGCACAGTCCTTCTTCCATCATGTGCAGGTGGAACCTGTTCAAGGGGATTTCGTCAGCCGCCGCGAATTGACGAAGCCGCCGATACCCGGCTCGCAACAAAGTCCCCGTTCCGCAGGCGAAGTCGCCAATCCGCCATTCCCGCCACTTGTCCGGCAAGTCGTTGCGGGAAGGCAAGGTCGCGTAGGCCAGAAACTCGGCGTTTTCCGGGTTGGTGTAAAACGAGGCGGACCGTTTCCGGGCCCCCTCCTCCATCACCTGCGCAAACACCTCGCCGCCGATGTTGGCCGCTTTGCCCAACAAACTCATTTCCACCTTGCCCACCGCTTCGTCCAACAGCTGAAACGGAGCGCGCAACGCGGGGGCGGAGACGACGCGCGGGAAGGAATCCGCCGCCAAGCGAAACACCGACCGGTAGTTCACGTCAAGAATACGCTCCCATACCGCAACCACCTTCCCCGGGTGCAGATACCCATTGCTCCGGCAACTGTCGGTACTGTCCTCCGTCTTGCCCGCCAAGGCCAGCTCGTTCATTATCAAAAGCGAGTCGAACCACACCACGCAGGCCACCCGCATCCCCACCTCCGGCAAACCGGGTGCCCCCATCAAAGCGCTGATCCGCTCTATCTCCTGCGGATGTTGCTGCAACACGCCCAGCATGGCGGCCGCCGCCCCGCGAATAAGCACGGCCGCCGTCGCCCCCGTCTCCAAGATGCCATCCACATCGGCGGAAGCGTCGGCGGCGCTGCTCGCGAACTCCGCCACCGTGCCCTCCAGATAACCCCTCCGGGGCCAAGTGTCGTACGAATCAGGGCTTTCCCCCTCCACGTATTTCCACCTTATCGGCTCCCCGGACAGGAACCGCTCCGCTATTTCCCCGTTCCGCCAAGCGTCCGCCCCCTCCGGATAGCGGACCGCCAACGCCTTGGCAATCTTTTGTCCCGCGGCCCGCCCCGCTTTCTCGGACAGGACAAGCCCCAACTCCCGCCGGGCGTCCTCCACCGGATCGCCGGCCGAGTCGCTGTATTTGCATTCCACGACCAGCGGAGGCGAGGCGGGCAACGTCAGCAACATATCGGGCTTGCGGCGACTGCCCGCAAATAAATCCCCCGTTCGGCGATCGTCCTTGAAAACCCAATCCTCCTCCCACCCGGACGCTCTCAGCACCGCTTCGGCGAACCGCAGGTTGAAAACCTGCTCGTCTTTTTCCTCCCGACTCATGAGGCGCGCCCCCCAACCCCGCGCGGGGCGGGAGCGATCAAGCATCTCAGGCGGAAGGAGGTCGGCGCCGTCATACCGCCAATATAACAGACCCGGCCCCGGTCGCGGACCACCCGCGCCCGCCTGCGCCCGTCCTTCGTATCCTCCTTAAAACTATGTCAACGGACCTTATCAAACCGATAACAGAGCCCGCCCGGCCCGTCGAAAGTTCCAAAAACCGGGCATCGGCCGAGGGTTCGCCCCGCCGTGTCGGACAGGCAGCGTAGACTGACGGCTATGTGTTTCGATCGCAATGCGCAACCGCCGATGGAGGCGGGCGGCCGGGAAGCCTCCGGGAACGACGTAATCCTGACCGCCCGGGACGGGAACCGGTTTTCCGCATACGCCGCCCACGGGTCGCCGCCCTCCCCGGCCGGGGTGGTGGTGATGCCGGACGTGCGGGGGCTGTTCCCGTTCTACAAGGAACTGGCCTTGCGCCTCGCCCAAGCCGGGCACGACGCGGTAGCCATCGACTATTTCGGACGCACCGCCGGGTTGGGGGAACGCCCCGGCGACTGGGACTTCTGGCCGCATGTTCATCAAACCACTTTCGAGGGGGTGCGGGACGATGCGACGGCGGCCGTCTCCCACCTGAAACGGGACAACCCGGAGCG
This sequence comes from Candidatus Spongiisociaceae bacterium, assembly GCA_965243835.1. Taxonomy (GTDB): domain Bacteria; phylum Actinomycetota; class Acidimicrobiia; order Spongiisociales; family Spongiisociaceae. Next base: position 502,556 of record OZ251578.1, on the reverse strand, counting down.
GGCGGTGTTCACGGTCGGGTTCTGCTTCGGCGGCTCCTACTCCTGGCATCAGGCGGCCAACGGGCTGGGGTTGGCGGGAGCGGTCGGTTTCTACGGCCGCCCCCGGCGGGAGGAGGAAACGGCCGGGGCCATCGATCGGACGGCGGGCATGACCTGCCCGGTGCTGGCCCTGATGGGCGGGGACGACCCCACCATCCCCCCCGAATCCGTAGCCGCCTTCGCGGCTTCCCTCGACGACGCCGGAGTAACCAACGAGGTAGTGGTTTACCCCGGCGCCCCCCACTCTTTTTTCGACCGCCACCAGACCGACTTCGCCGCCGAATCCGCCGACGCCTGGGAGCGGGTTCTCTCTTTCATAGCAACCAACGCCGGGACCGCCGCCTGATTCCCGGCGCCGCCCGCCCCGGACGCATTCCCGCGCCGGGGACGCGTTTACCCCCGCAACCGGTTTACAATTCGGGAAATCCCCTGAGGTGAACAAATGACCACACTGCAACGCAACCTGGGCCTGTCGGCGGTTTTCACCGTCAGCATCGGGGCGATGATCGGCAGCGGCATATTCGTGTTGCCGGGGCTGGCCGACAAAGCGGCGGGCCCGGCCGCCATCCTCGCCTACGTGCTGGCCGGCATCGTGGTCATCCCGGCCGCGGTCAGCCAGTCCGAGTTGGCCACCGCCATGCCCCGGGCGGGCGGGGCCTACCTGTTCATCGACCGGGCCATGGGGCCGCTGGTGGGCACGGTGGCCGGGTTCGGAGTGTGGTTCGCCCTCATCTTCAAATCGGCTTTCGCCCTGGTCGGCCTGGGGGCCTACCTGGACTTTTTCATCCGGTTGCCGGCCCGCGCGGTGGGGGTCGCCCTGGCCCTGCTCCTGTGCGCCATCAACATCATCGGAGTGAAACAGTCGGGCCGCTTCCAAACGGTGGTGGTGCTGTCGGTGCTGTCGGTGCTGGGGTTTTTCGTCGTGGCGGGCGGAGTGAACGTGCAGGCGGATTCCCTCACCCCGTTCATGCCGGAAGGCTGGGGCGGGCTCTTGTCGGCCACCGGGCTGGTGTTCGTCTCCTACGCCGGGGTGACCAAAGTGGCGTCGGTGGCCGAAGAGGTGAAAGACCCGGGCCGCGTCCTGCCCCGGGGAATGCTGGGTTCCATTTTCCTGATGCTGATCCTCTACCCGGCGATAATGTGGGTGATAGCGGGCAACCTGCCGCATGGGATTCTGGCCGACGACCTGGCTCCGGTGGCGGACGCCGCCGAGTTGTTCCTGGGGCCGGTGGGGGCGAACCTGATCGCCGCCACCGCCGTCTTCGCCCTGCTGTCGATGGCCAACGCCGGGTTGCTGTCCTCCTCCCGCTACCCGTTCGCCATGGCTCGCAACCAGTTGGCCCCCGCCCCGCTGGCCGCCGTCTACGACCGCACCGGCACCCCGGCGGCCAGCATCGCCCTCACCGGCCTGACCATGGTGGCCCTGATCGCCTTCGTGCCCCTCATCCAACTGGCCAAACTGGCCTCCGCCTTCCAGGTGGTGGTGTTCTGCCTGATCAACCTGTCCCTGATCGCCTTCCGGGAGGCGCACCCCGACTGGTACCGGCCCAAGTTCCGCTCCCCCTTCTACCCGTGGCTGCAACTGTTCGGCATCTTCTCCGCGCTCCTGTTGCTGACCCAACTGGGATGGATTTCCATCGTCGGTTCGCTGGGGATGGTGGCGGCCGGCGTGTTCTGGTACCGGGTGTTCGGACGTTCCCGGGCCAGCCACGAAAGCGCCGCCCTGGACGCCCTGCGCCTGCGTTCCATCGGCCCGCTGGTGAGCACCACCGAATCCGCCCTCGCTTCCCCGGGACGCAACCATGTGGCGATCGCGGTGGACGGCAACACCAGCAACACCCGCCTGCGGGACCTGTTGCGCATCGCCAAGGCGGTCACCGCCGAAGACGGGCGCATCACCCTCACCCGGATGGACCGCATCCAGTCCGGGTCGCTGTGGTGGCGGCGGCTGGCCCCGCCCCGGGCCGACGACCCGTTCCGGCTGGGGGCCAAGGACATCGCCAACGAACTGGAGGTGGACATTGCGGTGGTGCGGCCCACCGGGGCCGACCCGGGGGCGGCCCTGCTCGAATACGCCCGACGGCATGCGGTGGACCTGATTTTAAGTCATCTCGACCACCGCCCCCGTAGCCGGTTCGATCCGCTGTGGATCCAGACCCACGCCGACGCGGACGTAATGTTGCTCGACAACGACGACCTGGGGGATTTGCACACCATTACCGTGCTGGGGGCGGGCAGCCCCTACGACGTGGCCAAAATAGACACCGCCTATCGGCTGGGGCACGCCGAAGAAGCGGAGGTGCGGCTGTTGCATGTGCTGGGGGAAGGGGCCAACGAACCGCAACGGGAGGCGGTGGCCGGCTACCACCGGCAATTGATGGAGTTCAGCCCGGTGGCCACCCACAGCGACATCGGCTCTTCCGACGACCTAGTGGCGGCCATCATCAGGCGGGCCCGCGACTCCGACCTGGTGGTGATGGGGGCCTCCCGGGCCGGAATCGGCCCCGAACTCAGCCAACGCATCAGCGCCGCCATAGCCGCCCCCGTGCTGGTAGTGCAGGCCCCCGACGGCGAAAACTGGCGCAAACGCATCCTGCACCGCCTCATCTACTAACCGCCGCAACACAACGAACCACCGCCCGCGCAGGAACGGGCCCGACCCGGTGCGGTAAGACCCGGTACGCGGTAAAATAGCGGAGCATCTATAACCCCTGCCGGGAGAGGAAGAAACGTGACGCTCGGCGCAGACCCGACTGATGGCAAAACGCAGGCGGCGGAGGAGTTTCACCCGCCGGGCGGGTGGCGGCGCATCGCCTGGAAATACGTCTGGAACTACGGCATCGGGCGCGACTACCCGCACGCAACGGAAGTGACGACGGACATGCGCCGGGGCCTGCGCAAGCGACTGGCCGGAATGGGAGCCTCGCCCCCACGGGCGAAAGCGGTAACCGAATGGGCGGTCGGGGCCTACTTGGAAGACCGGCAGGACGAGTGGGAACACCGGGGAGAGCCGAAATCCCCCAACCCGCTCCGCCCCCGCCCCTACCTGCTGGTACCCGAACTGCCCCCCGCCATGCGCTACAAAATCGGACGACGGGGCCAGTACCGCCCCCTGATCCAATTCTCCAAAGACTGGGCCGTGCAACCTCTGGACCGGGACGAAATGATGGCCGACCCTCCCCCGCCCGACACCGAACACGGCATCGCCGTCAGCATCGCCGCCGTAGTACACGCCCTATGCGAACTCGACGAACACGCCCCGCCCGCCTGGGTATACCAATACCGGGCGGAAGAACCGATGAAACCCTGGGGATCGCCGGACACGCTCCAACCGAAGTTCACCGATACCACCCCGCCCGCCTGCCGCTACCACCAAGTCTTCTTCGACTACCACTTCATCGAAGGGCCCCTCTGGATCAGCCTCCCCGTCTCCATTGTCCGCAACCCCGAACAAGCCCTCAGCCGATGACCCCCTCCAACCGGGAAGGAAAGACGACGCTCGGCGCAGACCCGACTGATGGCAAAACGCAGGCGGCGGAAGAGTTTCACCCGCCGGGCGGGTGGCGGCGCATCGCCTGGAAATACGTCTGGAACTACGGCATCGAACACGACTACCCGCACGCAACAGAAGTGACGACGGACATGCGCCAGGGCCTGCGCAAGCGACTGGCCGGAATGGGGGCCTCTCCGCCGCGGACGAAAGCGGTGACCGAATGGGCGGTCGGGGCCTATTTGGAGGACCGGCAGGACGAATGGGAACACCGGGGGGAGCCGAAATCCCCCAACCCGCTCCGCCCCCGCCCCTACCTGCTGGTACCCGAACTGCCCCCCGCCATGCGCTACAAAATCGGACGACGGGGCCAGTACCGCCCCCTGATCCAATTCTCCAAAGACTGGGCCGTGCAACCACTGGACCGGGACGAAATGATGGCCGACCCTCCCCCGCCCGACACCGAACACGGCATCGCCGTCAGCATCGCCGCCGTAGTACACGCCCTATGCGAACTCGACGAACACGCCCCGCCCGCCTGGGTATACCGATACCGGGCGGAAGAACCGATGAACCCCTGGGGAATGTCAGACGTAATACAGCCGATAATCACCGATACCACCCCGCCCGCCTGCCGCTACCACCAAGTCGTCTTCGACTACCACTTCATCGAAGGCCCCCTCTGGATCAGCCTCCCCGTCTCCATTGTCCGCAACCCCGAACAAGCCCTCAGCCGATGACCCCCTCCGGCCCCGAGCTCGACGGACCGCGAATCTGGCGAATACTGCACAAAATAGACTCCAACCTGCAGGGGCGCCCCGCGGAAATAATGATCGTGGGCGGGGCCGCGTTGGCAGTTCACTGGATGCACCAAGGGGCCTACGACCGCCTCACCTACGATGTTGACATTGTCACCGTCCTCACCCCGCCGGAAAGAGTCACCTTCGCCGTGGACACCATTACCATCACCCTTCCCCACCACCTGCAACAGGCGGTGCGGGCCGTCTCCCGCCGGGAGGGCCTGACCGGACGATGGTTCAACAACGATGTCCGCGATGCCGTACCTCCCCCCGACAAACTGGAACCGGAAATCCTCTTCTCCGGCCGCAACCTGGAAGCGTACCGGCCCAGCCTGCGCGTCCTGCTCGCCATGAAACTGACCGCCCACCGCGAAGACAAAGACTTGGCGGATGCCGTCATCTTGACCGGGGAAACAGACATCGACACCGTCACGGGGATGACCGATCTGTTGGAGAGCATTTACGGGCCGGAGCACATAACCCCCGAAATGCGGGAGTTCATAGACGAAGTAATAGTCAGACGACTCGCTGGCTAACCCTCCCCGGGCGGTGAAATTTCCGGGGGGCGGGCGCAAATGTCGTTCGGGCGGGGTATCCTGGGAGACGTACGCAAAACTTGGGAGGCGATGCCGTGGGAATTCATTCGGAACTGCTGGAACGGCACCGGCGGGTGTTGCCCGACTGGGTGGCCTTGTACTATAAGGAGCCGATCTCCCTGGTGGACGGGGAGGGGCATTGGGCGACCGACGCCGAAGGCCGCCGCTACCTGGACTTTTTCTGCGGCATCCTGGTCACCATGCTCGGCTACCGCCACCCTCGGGTGACGGCGGCGGTGAAAGCCCAAGCCGACAAGGTGATGCACACCTCCACCTGCTACCTGATGGAAAACCAGATCAAGTTGGCGGAGCGGGTGTGCGAGCTGTCTGGCATCCCCGACGCCAAAGTGTTTTTCACCAACTCGGGCACGGAAGCCAACGACACCGCCCTGATGATCGCCAGCCAGTACCGCCGCTCCAACCAGATGCTGGCCCTGCGCCACAGCTACCACGGCAAGTCCCACAGCGCGGCCGGGGTCACCGGAACCAACACCTGGTCGGCTACCTCCTACAGCCCATTCCAGACCACGTACATCCACGGCGGCTACAAGAGCCGCTCCCCGTTCGGCCATCTGCCCGACGACGAATACATCGCCCGGTGCGCGGACGACCTGCGGGAAATGCTGCGGGTGGCGGTTTCCGGGAGCCCGGCGGCGATGATCGCCGAACCGATCCAGGGGGTTTCCGGTTTCGTAACCCCGCCCGACGGGTTGTTCCGTGCTTTCCGGGAAATCCTGGACGAACACGGGGCCCTGTTCATCAGCGACGAAGTGCAGACCGGGTGGGGGCGCACCGGGGAGAACTTCTGGGGCTACGAGGCGCACGGCGTAACCCCCGACATGCTCACTTTCGCCAAAGGCCTGGGCAACGGGATGGCCATCGGGGGCGTGGTGGGCCGGGCCGAACTCATCGACTCCTACCCGGTTCTGGGCATCAACACTTTCGGCGGCAACCCGATGTCCACCGCGGCCGGGCTGGCCGTCTTGGACGCGTTGCTGGAAGACGACTTGCAGACCAACGCCTACAAGGTGGGAACCCGTCTCAAAAACCAGTTGGACGGCCTGTCGGACGAAGTGCCGGAAATGTTCGAAGTGCGGGGTAAAGGGCTGATGCTGGGCGTGGAGATGGCCGACCCGGACACCGGGGACCCCCGCCCGGACCTGGCCGGTGAAGTTATGGAACAGGCCCGGGAGCGGGGGCTGTTAGTCGGCAAAGGCGGAGTGTTCGGCAACGTGTTGCGCATCGCCCCTCCCCTGTCCCTGACCGAGGAGGAATGCGACCTGGGAGGGGAAATGCTGGAAGGGGCCATCCGACAGGCCGTGGGCCGCTGACCCCGGCTCCCGCCGACCGGCGCCCGCGCCCGCCCCGGGTCCAACTAAAGAGAAAGGAGACCCCGGTATGACTTCCATGTTGATAACGGGCGGTTTGGTGGCCAACGCCGCCGAAACCGTGCCGGCCGATGTGCTGATCGACGGCTCGCGGATAGCGGCCATCGTGGATTCGGCGGCGGAGCGGGGCATAACCGCCGACCGGACTGTGGACGCAACCGGCCGGATCGTCGCCCCCGGCGGAATCGACGTGCACACCCATATGGAACTCCCCTTCGGGGGCACCTACGCCGCCGACACTTTCGAAACCGGCACCCGGGCCGCCGCTTGGGGGGGCACCACCACCATCGTGGACTTTGCGGTGCAGACCAAAGGGGAGTCGGCCATGGAAGGATTCGAGAAGTGGATGGCGAAAGCGGACGGCGAATGCGCCATCGACTACGGCTTTCATATGATCACCGGCGACATCAACGAGCAGACCCTGAAAGAAATGGACATTCTGATGGACGAGGGGGTGACTTCTTTCAAAATGTTCATGGCCTATCCGGGCGTGTTCTACTCCGACGACGGCGAGATCGTGATGGCCATGCAAAAGGCGGCCGAGAACGGGGCGATGATCGCCATGCACGCCGAAAACGGGATCGCCATCGACGTGTTCGTGCAACAGGCCCTGCAACGGGGGGAAACCGACCCCATTTACCACGGCCTGGTGCGCAAGTCGGCTTTGGAGGGGGAGGCCACCCATCGGGCCATCCGGCTGGCGGAGGTCACTGGCGCCCCCCTGTACATCGTGCACCTGTCCGCCGCCCAAGCCTTGGAGGAAGTTACGTTGGCCCGCGACCGGGGGCAGAAAGTGTTCGCCGAAACCTGCCCCCAGTATCTGTTTTTGGAACTGGCCGACCTGGGCGACGGGTTCGAGGGGGCCAAATACGTGTGCTCCCCTCCCCTGCGGGAGCGGGCGGAGGGCCATCAGGAGCGCCTGTGGCGGGGGCTGATAACCGGCGACCTGCAGGTGGTGTCCACCGACCACTGCCCGTTCTGCATGGGCGACCATCACACTTTCGGAACGCAGAAGCAGTTGGGGCGGGACAACTTCACCGCCATTCCCAACGGGTTGCCGGGAGTGGAAAACCGTATGGAACTGATTTTCGACGGCGGGGTGTCGGCGGGGCGCATCAACCTGAACCGGTTCGTGGAAATCACTTCCGCCGTCCCCGCCAAAATGTTCGGCCTCTATCCGCAAAAGGGCTCCATCGCGGTCGGCTCCGACGCCGACATCGTCATCATCGACCCGGAACGCGTCCACACCTTGTCGGTGGAAACCCATCATATGGACGTGGACTATTCGGCCTACGAGGGGCGGGAAATCACCGGCAAGGTGGAGACGGTGATCGCCCGGGGCAAAACCTTGATTTCCGACGGCCAATACCACGGCTCCAAAGGGGACGGCCGGTATCTGCGCCGGGGAACCAGCTACTACATTTAGTATCCAGGGGGAACCGGAGCGGGAGGCGGAACAATGAAAACCATCACCCATTGGATCAACGGAGCGGCCTGGGAGGGGGCGGCGGAGCGCACCGGCCCGGTGTTCAACCCGGCCACCGGCTCCCAGACCGGGCGGGTTTCCCTGGCGGGAACGGCGGAAGTGGAGGCGGCGGCCGCCTCCGCCCGGGAGGCTTTTGCGACCTGGCGGGAGGTTCCGCTCACCCGCCGCCAGAACATAATGTTCGCCTACCGGGAGTTGATCGTCCGCCATCGCACTGATATGGCCCGCCTCCTCACCGCCGAACACGGCAAAACCCTGGACGACGCCTTGGGGGAGGTGCAACGGGGGTTGGAGGTGGTGGAGTTCGCCTGCAACATCGCCCACCTGCTGAAAGGGGATTTCTCCGAGCAGGTCAGCCGGGAGGTGGACACTTTCACCATCCGCCAGCCGCTGGGGGTGGCAGCGGGGATCACCCCCTTCAACTTTCCGGCCATGGTGCCGATGTGGATGTTCCCCATCGCCATCGCTTGCGGCAACACTTTCGTTTTGAAGCCGTCGGAGCGGGACCCGTCCGTGTCCCGGATGAACGCCGAGCTGCTGGCCGAAGCCGGGTTGCCGGAGGGGGTGTTCAACGTGGTGCACGGGGACAAGCAGGCGGTGGACGCCATCCTCGCCCACCCGGACATCGCGGCGGTGTCGTTCGTGGGCTCCACCCCCATCGCCCGCTACGTGTATGAGGAGGGGACGAAACACGGCAAGCGGGTGCAGGCCCTGGGCGGGGCTAAAAACCATATGATCGTGCTCCCCGACGCCGACATGGATTTGGCGGCCGATGCGGCCGTGTCCGCCGGCTACGGGTCGGCGGGCGAGCGGTGCATGGCCATTTCGGTGGTGGTGACGGTGGGGGACGCCGCCGACCGGCTGTTGCCCAAAGTGCGGGAACGGCTGGCCGACCTGGTGGTGGGGCCGGGGGAAGCGGAAGGTTCGCAGATGGGGCCGCTGATCACCGCCGCCCACCGGGAGAGGGTGGCCGGCTACATAAACGCCGGGGAGTCGGAGGGGGCGGAGCTGGTGGCGGACGGACGGGACTTGGTGGTGGAGGGTTGCGAAGAAGGCTTTTTCCTGGGGCCGACCCTGTTCGACCGGGTGACGCCGCACATGTCCATTTACCGGGACGAGATTTTCGGGCCGGTGCTGTCGGTGGTGCGATGCGCCGAATTCCAGGAGGCGATCGAGCTGATAAACGACAACCCGTACGGAAACGGCACGGCCGTGTTCACCAACGACGGCGGGGCGGCCCGCAAGTTCCAAACCGAAATCGGGGTGGGAATGGTGGGAATCAACGTCCCCATCCCGGTGCCGCTGGCTTTCTACTCCTTCGGCGGCTGGAAAGACTCCATTTTCGGCGACCACGCCATCTACGGCCCGGACGGAGTCCACTTCTACACCCAACCCAAAGTGATAATCAGCCGCTGGCCCGACCCCATCCACCGCGGCGTAGATTTGGGCTTCCCCCAACACGGCTGAGGGTCTGGTTCTAGAAGTCGGTAACAGTCGGGTTGATACCGGCCTCGTTGGCCCGGTCGACGATCTTGTCCGCCGTTTCCCCCGGCGCCGTCACCTTGACGACGATCTGAATCCAGGAAGCGTCTTCATCCACCGCGTTGGCGATCTGATTTAGCAGTTGCCGCATGGCGTTCCGCTCCGAATCTTCCCGCAGGGCCCTGGTAGCGGAAACCGCCACCTGCTGTTCGGTCGGAGGCGGCGGAGGAGGTGGCGGAGGCGGCGGTGGGGGCGGTTTTGGAGGACGAATACCATTTCCTTCCTTAGTGCCCTCAGGATCTGTTGTATCTGCTATGTAGCCCGGACGCTGGATGCGAATACCCGACGCGCCGAAGTTAATATCGGAGGGAACGGTAACGGTAAGGATTCCGTTGTCACCTACTAAAACCACTTCCTCAGACTTTATGGCGTCGTAGAGGGCCTGTCGGAGGTCAGATTCTCCGCCGGGCAACAATGGCAACCGGGGGGCGTTCCAAAACTCGTCGCGTATCTCGGACAGCGGCCTCCCCCAATCCTGCTCCCGTAAATTATGCAACAGTGCCCTGGAGTTGAACCCGTCGACGCTTATCGCCTTGTCCGCCTCCGCCAACGCCGACCAAACCATGCGACCATCCAAAGCCGACTGGTTTTTGGCCCGTAAGCGAATGGTCGCCATTTCCCGCCCCCCGGAACCATCGTCTCCCAAGTACAGGATGTGCTGATAAGCTTCCTTGACGGCCCCATCCAGCTTTCTTCTAGCCGCCTCCCGCCTTTCAAGAACTTCGGAATATTGATTGTCATCCGACTGCACCGTATCCAAATCTGCTACCCTCCGCCAGGCCAAATAGTCGGTAGCCGAGCCCCGTGTCTGCCGCCGTCGCTGATAATCAACAGCAACGTACACCGCGGAGGATGCCCACGACATAGCCATCCTGTTATCGCCCACCCCCATAGCCGCCTCTATCGCATCCTTGACCTTATCATCGTTGTCGCCTAACAGGGTGAACCAAGTAGAATCCAGAACAATGAGCCTGGTCTTATGGCGGTCGTCAGTACCGGCCCCATCCAGGATTTGCTTCAACTGCGCAAACGATGGCTTTTCCACTAACGACCCTTCTCCGCTCACGGTCACTACTGAGGCAAAGGGTCCACTGACAGCCAAACCAAAAGCGACGGCGGTAACGACCTCATTGCGTTCCTCATCCGTTACTGCATCTTTCTGAGCGCGATGATGCATAAGCAACGTTTTGCGAGTTTCGAAAAACCAGCGGCGAGGGCTCTTGCCCCGGCCGTCGGCTACATCGTATGCGACCAGCCCGCCACTGCCCTGCTCGAACAATTCGAAAAAGACAACCTCTGCGTCCCCGTAACCGTAGGAGTTAACCGGAACGAAAGTGGCGGTTGTCAACTCCTCCCTGATGGCTCCCCGCCGGGCATCAGGACGCGGCGTCATCGAGTAAACGAACATCGCCGTGGCGGCTCGTTCCGCCGCCCGAGGGTTGGCATAGTTCCACCCGTGCGGCTTGCGGTGCAAATCAAGCTGGTGGGCCGTCCCGCGTTCGGGATGATCCGGATCCGCAATTTCGGCGGCCGCCACCTCCCGCAAACTGGCCTGGGTGCGCTGGTCCGCGACCAAACCCGAACCCAAAAGGGCGTCCCGCACCGGCCGCGACGACAACGGGAGGTCGCCCGGGCCGATCAACAAGGGCGTCCACTCTCCTTGGCGGGCCCGTTCCGCCAGCGCGAAGACGGCGGCCGCGAATACCTGAAGGGTGGAACGCACCCTTTGGAACCCGGTGTTAAGCGACCATTCGTCCTCGGCCAAAGCAATCAGCGAAGGGTGAAAAGGATAAGCACGGGATACCCGGCCCGCGAAGCCGTTATCGTGTTCACCGGCTTTGTCATAAGCATTGCGCCATTCTCCCACTTTTTGGTCGAGGAACAAAGAAGCGGTGGCCTCTGTAACTTCAGCGGGCGGCGGAGTCTGAAACAGCCGACGGCGAATAATGTCGGCAAAATCACCGCCGCTCGATACGGTAGTGGCCTGACTGTTGCGGGTTAACAAATCCTCCAATTCGGCTTGGCATCTCTCGCCAGCTCTGTTGAGGGCGATCCGGTCTTTGTCGGAGGCGATCATCACCACCACCAGTGCACAATTCTCAACCTTATTAACGCTCTCCAGCAAAGCACGCAAGAAAGCCATGTCCGCTAAAGCCAGTTTCTCGTTCTTGTTGGATGCCCAACGTATGTAATCCATTACTTCATCAACCAGTATCAGCACCGGACGACCCACATCAGATAATGCTTCTGCCAACTTGTCTTTATTGGATGTGTAGTCCTTGTAGGCTTCCCACTTCTTATAAGCCCTGTCAAACAGACGCCACAGAAAACGCTCACCCAGCGTCTTTGCCGGACCGTCATTTTTTTCGTTGGGCGTCGGGTTATCGCAATCCAGGATAACGCAGGCGGGATTGCCCAGGTCCTTCTGCAGATTATCGGGGTCAGCGATGTCGACGGCCTGCGCAAAAACCTTTTGTCCTATTTCGGTCTGCGCCAACAAATCGGGATCGGTAGCCAGGTGCCACAAGCCGATCATACCATGAGACTTGCCGCCGCCCATACCTTGGTCCAGCCTCCACACGCCCCTAGCCTGTGATGCGCCGGGTACTCCAAGGCGCACCGCGATCTTAGCCATCCACTCCACCAGACTTTCAGTAGGGTGGGTTATCGCACCGTAATAGTCCGCCCTGCGGTAGGGAACTTCTTCTCCGCTGGCACGACCAAAGACAGCATCATGCAAGGAAGCTGTCACGTCTCCGATCTTACCTTGAGCTTTTTCGATTTCGTCCCGCAGGACCACAGTCTCCCACCAGGGAGTTATGGAACCAGTCATTGCTTTCACCTCCTACAACATCGGGTCTGGATGCCGCTCTTCTTCTTTACGAATTCGGTCCTCTTTAATGCCTTTCGAAAAATCGATGATGACACTACGATTACGCACCGCCCAAGTCCACACGTCTCCATCATTATCAGATTCAGTCACATGCTGTGCAAGGTGACTAATCGAGTCCCAAAGAAGTTCATTCTCCACCATATCCGAATCCGCCAAAATGGTGGCTATATCCCTAATCGATTTACCAGCACCCGCCACTGCCAACGCCACATCAATAACGGCGTTCCTCTCTCTGGGTTGTTTTACTTCGCGCGCATATATCAGTCGAAAGCCTTTACCTACCTTTTTCAATAATCCTTCAGTATCTTCTTCTTCCATTTCCCAACCCAGCCGTAACCAACGCTCTTCCGAACCCGGCACTATGGTGCGACCATACATATAGGTCCAAAATAATGCGAAGTGGCTATGTGGATCAAATACTTCCAGGGGAGAATTTCCTATTCGTATTTCCGCCGCCTCTTCCACATATCGACGAGCCTTTGCTAAATAACTGTCTAAACTAACCGATCTACCAGCCTTGTCACATATTTGGGAGTAACGACCAACTACTTCCATCGCTGGCCCATACGATGCCATACGCTGATCCGGCAGTGCTAGACTTGCCTTTTGCCACAACGGTAGACGATCCAAAATTTCTTGTTTAACTTCTCGATCCACTTCCAGCATTTGACCCTCTGGACGATCAGGATCAGCTGGCTTACAAGCAAGCGTAAGTGTTGTCTCTATATTAATCTTACCCATTTGACTACCGTGTTCAGTCCGAGCTGGCCAAGAGCCTGTTAATATCAAACCAGCATTATCAATAGAACTCAAAAAGTCCTTCCATACTTCAGGATCATCATGACCGAATATTATAGAGACAACTCCACCGGGTTTTAGAACACGTCGTGCTTCATATAATGCCCTAGTGATAGAACTGTAATAATGATATGGAGTACGATGGTCACCACTCCTCTTCCAAGTCATTTTTACAACGGCTTCGTCCTTTTTTTCTTGAACTCCTACACAATTTGAGGATATTCCGAATTCCTGATGCGATACTGCCAAAGCCCTCTTCAACCAAACATAGAAAATATCAGATCCGTCACTATACTCGACCATGTCCGCATATGGAGGATCCGTCACAACTGCATCCATGCAAGGAACAGATATAAGTAAATTCGTAGCAGTTCCTTGCTGTATTGTTGCTGGCAGTCCCGTAACTCTATCTAGTTGCTTCCTAAGGGTTCGCACGGTACTTTTTACTAAAGATACCCAAGTCCCAGGACCTTCTCCACAACCTGTCTCAAAATAATCAGAGCCAAACGGAACTGGTGGACCATTTCCAATAATTGAGCCAATTTTCTGGTATCCTACCTGTAACATTGCACCACGAGTAGACATCCTGATTTTTCGGCACAATACTGAAGATGCATAACCACTTAATGCTGAAACGTAACTAGAGCTGATATCGGTATTTAATAATTCAAGACAAATATCATTTATAATACGAGATAATTTTATCAATCCCAATGTTTGGCGAGTATTACAAAAATCGCCATATGTGTGATACCCATAGCGAGCATAATCGCGGGGACCAGTGGAACCAAGTGCCTTCTCATCAGGCACAGCGGGCAAATCAGGTGTGAAGGACGGTTCATTATTTAGAGCATTAGTAGCCCCTTTGATGGAATCAATCTCTACCTGAGATGGTTCACGATATTTTTTCCCGTATTCGCTATCAATATCTGCTACTACAAGTAGGGCATCTCGAGATTCACCATCACCCATAAGTCGGGTATGAGTTTCATGAGCATGCACGTGATCGCAAAATAGGCATATCGCTATCCGGCCCTTGCTTCCCTTTTTTTTGATAAGAGTAGGATCAAACTTTGGGCTACCTTCGTGAACAATAACTTTATACTCACCTTCCAAGCCACCCGTTTCAATATAATATGATTGTCCGGGGTCGTTCTCCTTGTGGCCTGGTTTGCGCAATTCATAGCTACCTGTAATGGGAAATCTCCGGCCGCAGTTCACACAGGGTAATGTTATCGCCCACAAATAGCCCCACGGTCGTTTCCCGTTCACTATAGGATAAAATAAGTCCATTTCAGATTCGTAACGTCTTCCAATAAGGTCGAGAATGTATTCTACATCACATAATAGACGGGGAGAGGCCATCCGATTACTATAAGATTCATAGTCATCATATGGCAAAGGCGGCTCTTGCGACCAATCCCGCATTGGATAATCTGCCAGTAAACTTCCACCCAAGGTAGCAACAGGCGAGTAGTCTAATCCCATGCTTCTAACCTCTAACCGGGCGGCCTCCAGTGGTATCATCGCCCGACCCGAAAAAGAATCCAGTAGAGAGGCACCATCAGGGTAGTATTTATTTAGTTCAGCAACTAACTCACCGTGAGCGGCATCATATCCTTCCATCCCGCTCTGAACTAACTTCTGTAGCCGCTCCTGTTCGCCTTTATCACCCTCGGGCCATGGCAAAAGCGAACATAACACTGCCGCCTTAGCTTGCACTAGGGGCCGCGCCGCAAACCAGGGGAATAATTCTTTTTCGGCGTTGCCGCTTCCCCATCCCTTACGCGAGTTATCCGACACCTCTTGGCAAGGGAACCAACGTTCTATCAGGCGGGTCATTTCCGACCCGCCTTTGCACCCTCAAGGTCGGAACCTTTGATGTGCAGGGAAGTGATGTCTCGTGAAACATCACCAAACAAAACGGCGGGGTTTTGGTAGGCGAAATAGAGGACACCGCCCTCTAAACATTTATCTACTATGTAGAGCCAGTAGTCATCGGCTAACAGCCCCGCCCGGACCATTTCGTTGCCGGTTAGGGTTACTCCCCGGCTGGAAGCTTTGTCCCAAATGCCTTTTACTTCCACGCATCGTTGCTGATTGCCCCGGCGGGCGTGGAGGTCGTAGCCGCGACCCTCGGTATGGACATCCGCTACTTTCCAGCCCTCAGCGGCCAGCGAATCAATCACCAGCCGCATCGCGATTTCTTCGCTAGTTTTTTCTTCGGGATTCGCTTCTGCGGCTCCTTGTACCCTTGCCCATCCGATGCGGGTCAGATCGCCTACTTCGATCTTCGTTGCCTCGTCCAAATCGGCGATACGACTTTCAACGGCGGCCTCTGTCCTTCCCCTGATTTTTAGCCGTTGTTCGCGGTTGGGTATGTCGTTGCTTAGATCATCGGGCAACCGTCTCAGGTTTTGGCGAGCGTCGGCCGCCCAACTCTCCATGGCGAGCATGCGATCATCCCGTTCTTCCCACAGGGCCTGTTGCGCCGCTTGCGCCGCTTCGGATTTCCGGGCAGGATGGGGCCGGTCCGCGACCCTGTTTGCCGGTTTGAGATTGGAAAGGGTCTCCCAGGCGACCAGCCGGGCTCCCGTATCGTCCACCCGGATCAGATAGGACCAGGCCGTCTTCCTTCTGCCGCCGCCTTCCGACACCTCGGCCGCGAAGAGGTGCAACTCGTAGTCGGTGACGGTGGTCTGATCTTCCAGCAACGCCCCCTGATATAGGAACGGCCGCAAATGGTCTCCAGCGATCTCGGCCAGCTCCCCAAAAACCGGCTCCCCGGGACCCAGCGTTACGGCATCGGACGCCCTGCTGACCCCCGCTTCAACGGCGGCCGTCTTGAACTGCCCGCTGGTGGAAACCAGGGCTTTACCGGTTGATTCCTCCACCGGCAGGGCTTTTGGAAACGAAAGGGCGCGGGGGGTGAGATACCAAAACCCCCTATCAGCAACCGCCGCTTGTTTGAAATCAAGCAATTCGGCGTCGGCCAGCCTGGTCAAAAAACGTTCTACTATATGAGGATTTATGCGCTCCAGTCGTTCTTTATATAATTGGTCTAAAGAGTCATTGATGTCAACCGACGAGGCTAGGTAATCGCCACCTTGCTGTTGCTCTTGGCGTATGGTTGACAGACTTTCCGCCAATATGGGGGGGGGGGGGGCGATTTC
Source organism: Candidatus Spongiisociaceae bacterium (assembly GCA_965243835.1). GTDB lineage: Bacteria > Actinomycetota > Acidimicrobiia > Spongiisociales > Spongiisociaceae. The sequence goes on along the minus strand of OZ251578.1, from coordinate 486,351 downwards.
CGGCCTTATAGGCCATTTTCAGGAAGTTTTCCAGGCTTTTAATTCCGGCTTCCGCCAGGGCCCTTTCGCCTACCATACTCAGGCTGTCGAACATTTTGCCGTCCAATTCGTTGGCGGCCTCCATCAGCTTATCCAACAACCTGGCGTAGGCATCGCCTTCCCGGGTGTCGGTGGCTATCAGGTTGTAGAGCCACACCTTGGAGTCTTGGCCGATACGATGAATGCGGCCCATTCTCTGCTCCAATCGCACCAGCGACCAGGGCATATCCCAGTTAACCAAAACGGAGGCGGTCTGCAGGTCTATTCCCTCATTTCCGGCATCGGTGGAGACGATGACCTGAAACTCCCCGGCCGCGAACTTGGCCCGTATCTCATCCCGTTCCGCATGGGAGTCAGCCCCGGAGTAGCGACGGGCGGTGTATCCAAACAGGTCAAAGCGGTCCGTCAACCAATCAGCGGTGTCGGCGAACTCGGTGAAGACCACCACCTGCTTGTCCGAGCCGGGATAAATACCGTGGGGCCGTAAGCACTCCTCCACCATGCGGGGCCACTTGGACACCCGCAAAGTAGTGTCGCACAACACCTCGTCCAACCGCTCTAAAATGTCGTCGATCCTGCTTTTTTCTTCCCTACCCGCTTTGGAAACTTCGTTAATCACCCGGGCTTCATCTTTATCTGTTTCATCCCAATCGTAGGGATCGCCGGACAAGGGAGTCGCCAGGTCATTATCTTGACCCATCCGGTCCCGCCTTCTCATCAGCGTCTCCCGTAGCGAATAAAGCGCGGAGGCCGCCCGCTTGCCGTACACCATTTTCGCCAAAACTACCGCATCCTGCGGGAAGAATTCTTCCACCAGGTCCAAGGCTTCGTTGTAGAAGCCGCGTTCGTCCACATTAAGCGGTACGGTGATGTTGCGGGCCTCGCGGGGCTTGAACAGCGGCGTTTCGCCATCGTAATCATACAGTTCTTCTTTCATACGCCGCAGAAAGTGCAACCGCCCCGGCTTGAGGCGCGGCAACCGGTCGAACTTTATGGACCGTTTGGACTTCGGGTCATCGACATCCGGGGGTTCGGGGAAAATCTGCGGGTCCACCAGTGACATCAGCGACCGGAACAGCCACTCGTCGCCGCGATGGGGGGTGGCGGTCATCAACAGGGCGCGGGAAGTGTTGCGGGACAGCATGCGGCCCACCTTGTAGTACTGCTCCGCGGTGGGGGTGAGCCGGTGCGCCTCGTCGAACACCACCGCGTCCCACCCCGCCCGGTCCGGGTGGACGGCTTCGTAAACCGCCGGGTTGACCGCCGCCAAGTCCAAGGACACGATCCACCATTGGTGGGGGCCGGACAACGCTTCCTCGCGAATGGTGTTCATCGTGATCCTTTGCAGTTTCAGGTTGAGGAACCGCCGGAAATCATCTTGCCATTTGGAGACCAGGTGGGCGGGGGCGACCACCAACGCCCGTTTGGCGAACCCGAGCCGTTGCGACTCCCGCAACCACAGACCGGCCATGATCGTCTTCCCCGTGCCCGGCTCGTCCGCCAGCAGAAACCGGAGCAGGGGCTGGGGCAACATCGCCCCGTACACGGCCGAGCCCTGATGGGGGTAGGGGCGCAACGAGGTGGCGTCCCGCGCCGTCGCCCCCGACCGGTGCGTAACTTGTCGCATCCACTCGGCCCACAACCCCGCCAACACCAGCCGGGAATCGGCCCCGCCATCCTCTTCCAGCACTTCCACCAGTTTGAGGTCATCGGCGGCAAGGTCAATCGGAAGAACACCGGAACTATCAATAACATACAATTTATAACCGCCGTCCGCTCTGGGTATCACGCCGTCAAGCACAACGAATCCATCCGCGTCCGGCAAGCGGATGCGTTGCCCGGCGGCAAGTTTCATATCTATTTTCTTCCCATCGTTGCCGTTAGCATAGTAATATCAGATGTTCCGCGCCAAAACCGGGGCGCGGTGATAACGGAAATGATGGAGGAGTCTTGAACTTTGGTGTGGTTCTGCAGACCGACCCGCCGGCGTCGCGGGTGCTGGAGTTGACCCGGCTGGCGGAGGCCAACGGGTTCTCCCACGGCTGGACGTTCGATTCGCATGTGTTATGGCAGGAGCCGTTCGTCATCTACTCCCGGATGCTGGCCGCCACCGAGCGGATGACGGTGGGGCCGATGGTCACCAACCCGGGCACCCGGGACTGGACAGTGCTGGCTTCCCTGTTCGCCACCCTCAACGACATGTTCGGGGAGCGCACCATCTGCGGGATGGGACGGGGGGACTCGGCCTTGCGGGTGATCGGCAAAAAGCCCCGCACCCTGGCCGCGATGACGGAATGCATGGCGGTAGTGAAAGGGTTGGTGGCGGGCCGGGAAGTGGAATACGGGGAGGGGACGGTGCGCATCCCCTGGGTGGAGGAGGGATGGGATTTGCCGATGTGGGCGGCCGGCTACGGGCCCCGTGCCCTGGACGCCATCGGACGGTGCGCCGATGGTTTCATCCTGCAACTGGCCGACCCGCAAATCCTGGAATGGACGGCGGGCGCGGTGCGAACGGCGGCGGAGGAGGCCGGCCGGGACCCGGACGAGGTGGCGATCTGCGTGGTGGCCCCCGCCTACGTGGGCGATGATTTGGCGCATCAGCGGGAGCAGTTGCGGTGGTTCGGCGGGATGGTCGGCAACCACGTGCACGACCTGGTGAAACGCTACGGGTCGGACAACCCGGAAATGGTGCCCCCCGTGCTGGCGGACTACATCGCCGCCCGGGAGGGTTACGACTATTCCCATCACGGCAAAGCCGGCAACCCCTCCACCGATTTCGTCCCCGATGAAATCGTAGACCGCTTCTGCGTCCTGGGAACGCCCGCGGATCACATAGCCAAACTGGAGCAGTTGCGCGACCTGGGAGCAGACCACTTCGGCATCTACCTGATGCACGACGACCAGGAAGCCACCCTGACCGCCTACGGCCAAAAAATTATCCCCGCCCTAACCCCCACCCGCAACGAATAAGGTATAGGATACAAAAACCATGGCAGAAAAAATCTCCACCATCCTGGACAAAATCGACAACGGCTCAATCGCCCTCCCCGTCTTCCAACGCGGCTACGTGTGGTCCCGCAAGCAGGTCAGCGAGCTGTTCAGCTCTCTCTATAACGGTTATCCGGTAGGCTCTCTCCTGATATGGGAAACCTCTTCGCCGGATGTCCAAACCCGCGGTGGTATGCCCTCCCCCTCCGCACCGCGTCAAATACTACTGGACGGCCAACAGCGAATGACGTCCCTATACGGGGTAATACGAGGAAGGGAACCCGCCTTCTTCGACGGCAACGCCCACGCCTTCCAAAACCTACGATTTCATCTAGGGAACGAGGTTTTTGAATTCTACCAACCGGTCAAAATGCAAAGCGATCCCCTCTGGATTAATGTAACAGAATTATACCTTAAAGGAACAGAGGGGGTCGAGCCAATCATAGAATCACTGCAAGAAAAAGGAATAGATACCAGCTATTTAGGACGAATTCTTAAACTATTGAATATAAAGGATCGAGACCTACACGTTGAGTCTGTGACCGGTGAAGATAAAACAGTAGAGGTAGTAGTGGATATTTTTGATCGTGTCAATAGCGGCGGTACCAAGCTGACGCAAGGCGACCTAGCCCTGGCTAAAATCTGTTCAGAATGGCACGAAGCCCGGGATATAATGCAATCCAAACTTTTAAATTGGAAAAACAGAGGATACGAGTTTAACCTGGATTGGCTTCTCCGTATTACTAATGTAATGATAACCGACAGAGCGCGCTTTGTTCATATGCACAACGTTTCTACCGCGCAGGTACAGGATGGGCTGGACCGAGCTGAAAGACATGTTGATGATGCCCTAATTATGATTAAGGGCCGATTGGGGCTGGACCACGATCAAGTACTCTTCGCCAAGTTGTCATTTCCCGTTATTGCCTGTTTGCTAAATATGTATGATGACTTTCTAAACCCTGAGCGACGAGACAAATTACTGTATTGGTATGTTCATGCTGGCATGTGGGGTAGATATTCCGGATCTCCGGAATCTACAATCGAGTCTGACTTATCGGCCATCCAACACACGTCAACAGAAGATCCTATAGACAGGTTGTTGACAGAACTTCGTCGCTGGCGTGGTGGTCTGGAAGTCGAGTCCCAAAATTTTCACGGTGCCACTCGAGGAAATAGGTTCTATTCTGTGTTGTATATGATGACACGTATGGAACAAGCACGGGACTTATATAATGGTCTACCTCTCAACAAGAAGCATCTCGGACAAAGGCCACATCTAGAATTGCATCATATTTTCCCGAAATGGCTACTTCAAAGGGCCAGACACGATAGGAAAGATAGAAATGCCTTAGCTAATTTCTGCTTTCTAATCAAGGATAATAACCATAAAACCCGTAAACGGCCGCCAACTGACTATTTAGCGGAAGCGGCCGAAAAGTATCCCGGAGTACTGGAATCACAGTGGATCCCGACGAATCGCAAACTTTGGGAAATACAAAACTACGAACAATTTCTCACGGCTCGCAAACATCTGTTAGCCGAGGCCGCCAACAAATTACTGAACAATCTGCTTACGGATCATTCTGAATTGCCTGATGAACCGGGGTGGGACCCACCAATAGAGAGAAGTGCCCCGCCAAGACCGGCTAGCATCGCCGATGATGAGGAAGAGGCCCTATTGCTGGGGATAAACGAGTGGATGAAAGAGCAAGAACTCCCCATCGGCATATTAGGTTACGAAATTGCCGATCCGGAAAGTGGTGAAGAGATTGCAATGTTTGACTTAGCATGGCCAGAGGGTGTACAAGCCGAGTTGAGCAAACCGGTAGCAGTGCTGATAGATGAAGACCGAGAGGTGTTAGAGATCGCTGGGCGTAGAGGTTATCAATTTTTTACCAACCCCGACGATTTCAAACGATACATCAACGATGAGATACTGATATCTTCCAACGGGAATGACATACAGGCGATTATCGAAGCAGGCGAAAACGAAAGTGTGGAATTTAAATCCACCCTGCGGATTAATATGCACACCAAAAAACAAGACATCAGTATAGAGCATTCCGTTCTAAAGACTTTAGCAGGATTTCTGAACTGCGACGGTGGAACGTTACTCATTGGCGTTGCCGATGACGGTTCACCCCTCGGTATTGAGGCCGACAAATTTAAGTCGGAGGACAGGATGAGCTTGCACCTAACCAATCTCGTCAAGGCTCGGATGGACCCCATCGCAATGACCGAAATTCGCATTAACTACGGAACTTATCAGAATCATCGCATAATGAAGGTGGTTTGCAACCCCTCTCCTACCCCGATTTTTGTCAAAGACGGCACTGACAAACGATTGTATGTCCGAATGGGACCTTCCACCGACGAACTACCCGCTGACAAAATCCACGAATACACCAAACACCGCTTTAACCAATAAGGCAACCTGAGTCTATATCGTTATTTTTGTGATATTCGTAGGCTAAATCACTTAATTCCTGGTTAAGGGTTTGCTGAGTTTCTTGTTGTGAGCGTCGTACATACTCTCTGCCTAGATCTGTCAGAAACCAAATACCACCCTCTTTGGATAGGCATCCAATGTTTTTGAGTGAAGTAGAGCCCCACCTAATGCGATTATCAAATTTGGAAGATCCAGTTTTAGTTTTTGGTAACCACTGCTCATCTGTGAGACCTATTAGACGGCCAACTGTAGCAATCACCTCTTTGACTTGACCCGAACCGCCCAGTACCGACAAAGCCTGTAGGACAACGAACAATATATCTCTCTGAACAGGTACGTTAATAGGTTCTGTGCGGTTGTATTCTTCTTCTGTTACTTTGCGGGGTTCCCAGATGGTGGCGCCGCCGGTGGTTAGGGAAATGTGGGTCATCGGGCCGTCCGGGCCGGCGCCGTGCCAGTGGATTTGGCGGGGCGGCGTGTAGATCACGTCCCCCTTCTCAAACTCTTCGGTCGTGCCGTCATCGTCCTGGATGCGGCCCCGGCCCTCCAACACGTACAACACTTGGCCCTCCGGGTGGGAATGCCAGTCGGTGCGGGCCGTCGCCTCGAACCGCACCGCCAGCGCGTTCAACGGGCCCTGGTCGCTCAGCGGGCCGAACCGCACCCGGCCCGTGAAATTCTCGGAGGGCGCGTCCGCCCATTCCACATCCTGCGCCCGGCGACGTTCCATTGGCGAACCTCCAGTTGTTCCAACGACAATCCGTTAACCATACACTTTTTCGCGCCCCTCCTCGCCGCCGGGGGTGTCGGGACTGAGGGATTCGGGGGGATCAGTCGGAGGGGGCGGGCAACGCGGTCAGGGAACGGACGAAGAAGGAGGCCATCTGCTCCCGGGTTACCGACTGGTCGGGGCAGAATCGCAACGGCTCCGCAGTGCAGCCGTTCGTTACTCCCGCATCGCGCAGAACCAACGCCGCCCGCGTTACGTCGGAACCCTGGTCCAAATCCGCAAAAAAGATTTCCGAGGCGTCATCGCAGTCGAGGCAGTCGAAGATCGTGTCGGACGACAGGTCATCGCGGGAATCATCCTCTTTGAACGCCCCGGACGGAGACCGGGACTCCAGCAACGGGAAAGCGGCCACCAGCATCTCCGCCATTTCCCCCCGCGTCACCATCTGGCCCGGATGGAACTCGCCGTCGTCGCGGACGGGCATCACTTCGGCGGCAACCGCCCACTGCGCAAAGTCCCGGTACCAGGCGTCCTCCTCCACATCCGGCAAACTCACTTCCGGGACCGCAGGCGCCTCCCCCTCCTGATGAGTCACCGCCCGGTACAGGAAAGCCGCCATCTGCCTGCGGCTGATGGTCGCGCTGGGGCAAAACCGCTCCGCATCGCACCCTTGCGTAATCCCCCATTCGGCCGCCGTCTCGATGTTGGCCTGATGAACGCTGCCGTCCTCGTCGCAGAACCGCCCCTCGCACCCCTCCCGCACCGGCGGCGCATCCCCCGCGGACGACGAGGAAGTGACCAGGCTGTCCCCATTGGCGAGGGCCGCCCGGCCCAACCCGACGACGGCCAGCGCCGCTAAGACGGCCAACGCCCCGATGATGAAAGCCGGGAGCGACTTTTTGATTCCATGAGCGACCATAACCCCGTCCAGTTTAGCAGGGCCGCCGCCCTCCCGCAACGGGCCCCTCATCCGCCGGGAGGGGGAGCCACCTCGTCGATCAGCGACCACAGGCGCTCCACATGCCGGGCCTCCGTGTTGATCTGCCCGATGGCGATGCGCAGAAACAACCGGTCGCCGGCCCGGGAAGTGGACCAGAAGGAATGGCCGGAATTATTCACCGCCTCGGCGATGGCCCCGGTGGCCTCGTTCCCGGCTACATGGCGGAAGCACACCAGGGAAAACGGAACCGGGGCCACCAGTTGGAAGCGGGGGTCGTCCTCCACCCGTTCGGCGATCATCCGGGCCAGGCGCGCGTCCTCCCGGATTTTTTCCCGCAGGGCCGCCGCCCCGTAGAAACGGAGGGCGAACCACAACTTGAGCGACCGGAAACGGCGCCCGAGCGGAATGTGCCAATCCCGGTAGTTGACCGCCCCCTCTTCGGAGTCCCGCAGATAGGGCGGGTCGATGTTCATCGTCCCGGTCAAATGGGAGCGCATTCCCACGTAGAACAGCGACCCGTCGAAGTTGACCGGCAGCCACTTGTAGGGGTTGACCGAATAACTGTCCACATACTCCAGCCCGTCCTGATGGCGGCGAAACTCCTCGCACAACATGGCGGAGCCGGCGTAGGCGGCGTCCACATGGTGCCAGATGACCTCCTCGAAGGCGATTCGCCCCAACTCCCGCACCGGATCCACGGCGGAGACGGCGGTGGTGCCCACCGTGGAGCACGTAAAAGCCGGCCACAGCCCCTCGCGGCGGTCCTCTTCCGCCGCCCGGCGCAGGTCGTCCGGGCGCAAGGCGAATTGGTCGTCGGTTTCCAGGATGCGGATGTGCTGATAACCGGCGATGCGGGCCCCTTTCTCCAAAGACAGGTTGGCCTGGTCGGACAGGTAGGCCACGCAGTCCCCGATCTCCGCCCCCATGTTGACGGCCTGTTGCCGGGCCACCGCCAGGGCCAGGTGGGCGGCGTCGGAGGCGGTCTGCAAAATCACCCCGCCTCCCGCCCCGTCCATCCGCCAGGCGGCGGGCAGGCCCAACAGGTCCGCCATCCAGTCCGTCACCAGACCCTCCAATTCGGTGCTGACCGGGCTGGTGGCCCACACCATCCCCTGCTGTCCCAGGCCGGCCGCCGCCAGCTCCCCCAAAACCCCCGGCCCGGACACGCTGCACGGAAAAAAGGCGAACCATCCGGGGGAGGACCATCCGGTGGTTCCGGGGAGGATGATCCGGTCCAGGTCGGCGGCGATGTCGGCGAAGTCCTCCGGGTGTTCGGGGGCGGCCTCCGGGAGCATGGCCCGTATCTCCCCCGGCTTCACCGACGGGATGATGGGCAGGTCCTCCGCCCGGGACATGTAGTCGGCCAGCCAGTCCACCATCGCGTGACCGTGGCGGCGGAACTCCTCCGGGGACATCCGGTGTTGCGCGTCCATTACCCGCCCAGGGTAGTAGGGCGCGGGGAATAAGCGGAACGGGGTGGTAGCATCGGCCCCTGATGAATACCGCGCCCAAAACATTGTTCGAGAAAGTCTGGGAGACGCACCTGGTCCGCGAGGCGGCGGACGAGCCCTCCCTGCTCTACATCGACTTGCATCTGGTGCACGAGGTGACCAGCCCGCAGGCTTTCGACGCCCTGCGCTTGGCCGGGCGGGGGGTGCGCCGCCCCGACCTGACCGCGGCCACCATCGACCATGGGGTGCCCACCCAGGGACGCAACCTGGGCATCAAGGACCCCCTGTCCAAAAAGCAGATCGACGCCCTGGTGGACAACTGCCGGGAGTTCGGCATCACCCTTTACGGGCTGGACGACCCCCGGCAGGGCATCGTGCACATCATCGGCCCCGAACAGGGGCTCACCCAGCCGGGAATGACCATCGTGTGCGGCGACTCCCACACCGCCACCCACGGGGCGTTCGGGGCTTTGGCTTTCGGAATCGGCACCTCCGAGGTGGAGCATGTGTTGGCCACCCAGACCCTGCCCCAGAACCGGCCGGCGGCCATGGCGGTGGTCGTGGAAGGGGAACTGCCCCGGGGGGTGACCGCCAAGGACGTCATCCTGGCCGTCATCGCCCGCATCGGGGTGGGGGGCGGGGCCGGGCACGTCATCGAATACATGGGGTCGACCATCCGCTCCCTGGGCATGGCCGGGCGGATGACCATCTCCAACATGTCCATCGAAGGCGGGGCCCGGGCGGGGATGATCGCCCCCGACGACGTGACTTTCGCCTATCTGGAAAGGCGCCCCCATGCGCCGCGGGGGGCGGACTGGGAGGAGGCGCTGCGGGCATGGCGGAAACTGCCCACCGACCCGGGGGCTTCCTTCGACAAGACGGTGGAGTTGGACGCCGCCCGGTTGGAACCGCATGTGTCGTGGGGGGTGAACCCGGCGCAGACGGTTCCGGTCACCGCCCATGTGCCCCATCCCGACCAGTACGAAGACCCGGCGGAGCGGGACGGATGCCGGCGGGCTTTGGAATACATGGACTTGACCCCCGGAACCCCCGTCACCGACATTTCCCTGGACCGGGTTTTCATCGGTTCCTGCACCAACGCCCGCATTGAAGACCTGCGGGCGGCGGCGGCCACGGTGGAGGGGCGGCGGGTGGCGGAGCGGGTGTCGGCCATGGTGGTGCCCGGCTCGGGTCTGGTGAAACTGCAGGCCGAGGAGGAGGGACTGGACCGGGTGTTCAAGGAAGCCGGGTTCGAATGGCGGGACGCGGGATGCTCCATGTGCCTGGGGATGAACGATGACGTCCTGGCCCCCGGCGAGCGGTGCGCCTCCACCTCCAACCGCAACTTCGAGGGGCGGCAGGGGCGGGGCGGGCGCACCCATCTGGTCAGCCCGGAGATGGCGGCGGCGGCGGCCGTGACCGGCCGCTTCGCGGATGTGCGGGAGTGGGAGTGATGCGGCCGGTGACCACGGCGCGGGGCCGGATGGCCCCCCTGCCCCGCAACAACGTGGACACCGACCAGATAATGCCCAAGCAGTTCTTGAAACGGGTGGAACGCACCGGCTACGGCCGCTACCTGTTCCACGACTGGGCGCGGGGAGCGGACGGGGAACCGGACCCGGATTTCGTGCTGAACCGCCCCGAATACCAGGGGGCGCGGGTGCTGGTCGCCGGGGCCAACTTCGGAACGGGTTCCTCCCGGGAGCACGCCCCGTGGGGGTTGCAGGACTGGGGGTTCGAGGCGGTGGTGGCCGAATCCTTCGCCGACATTTTCTACAACAACTGCACCAAGATCGGCCTGTTGCCGGTGATATTGGAGGCGGGGGCGGTGCGGCGCCTGGTGAAAATGGCCGAGGAGGACCCGGAAACGGAAGCGGTGGTCAGCCTGCCGGAGCAGACGGTGCGGGCCGGGGAGTTGGAAGCCCGGTTCGAGATCGACCGGTTCGTCAAATACCGGTTGCTGGAAGGGCTGGACGACATCGGCCTGACCATGCGGCACGAAGCGGCCATCGGGGAGTTCGAGGCGGCCCGCCCCGCCCGGTTGCCCCGCCTGGCCGGTTGAACCACATGTCCATGTCGTCGTTGGCCGCCATCTCCTACCCTCCCGTTCCGCTGTTCGAGGTGGGGCCGTTCCGCCTGTCCCTGCACGGCATTTTCGCGGCGGTCGGGTTCCTGGTCGGGGCCTGGTACACCACCCGCCTCTTCCGGGCGCGGGGGTTCGACATGGTGAAACTGCAGTCGGTTCTCACCTGGGCGCTGCTGGGGGCGCTGGTGGGGGCCCGGTGGCTGACCATCCCCGCCTACTGGGTGGACAACGGTTTCGACCTCGGCGAACTGGTGAACATCGGGGGCAGCTATTCCATCCTGGGCGGGTTCGTGGGCGGGGTGGGGATCGGGGTGTGGCGGTCCCGAATGCTGGGTTTGCGCATCTGGCCCACCCTGGACATGGCCGCCTTCGGGTTGGCGTTGGGGACGGTAGTGGGACGCATCGGCGACTTGGCCATCGTGGAACACCTGGGAGGGCCGACCAGTTTCTTTCTGGGATACGGGATACGGCCCGGATACGATGTGGCCCCCCAGCACGATGTGCTGGAATGCTCCGTGGCGACCGTCGGGGAATACTGCGGGGTTTACCATCACGCCGCCCTCTACGACATGCTGGGGGCGGCCGTGTTGCTGGGGGTTCTGATTTGGGTTTACCGTTCCGCCGGGACGCGCCTGCGCTACGGGCAGTTGTTTGCGGTGTGGGCGGTCTGGTACGGGTTGCAGCGTTTTCTGATCGACTTCACCCGCCTGGCTTTGGAGTCGGGCGGGGACAGGACTTTGGGGCCCCTCACTTGGAGCCAATGGAGCGCGCTGGCGGCCGGAGCGGGCGGGCTGGCGTTGCTGATCCTGGTCAGCAAACGCAACCAACTCGCCACCCCCGAAAACGATGTGCTGATCGGCATGACCCCCGCCCTGCCCGGGGAGGAGGCCGGGGTCGGGGAACCCGCCCTGCCCGGGGAGGACGCCGGCGAACCATCGGCCTTGCCCCATCCTTCCGGGGAGGACGAGGAGGAACCCCTCCCCGACTGATTTGTCTTATCCCCCGGCGGACAAGCGACGGCGGCGCAACCAGCGAATCAGTTTCCACAACTCCCGCAGGTGGGGGATTTTGACGGTGCTGGACCCTCCGGTATGCGGGACGGGGGCCACCTCCATAGTCCGGTAGGGAATCCGGCGGATGCGTAGCGTTTCGAACAGCAACAGGTCATGGCCGAACCCGCCCGCCCACACGATGCGGTCCGCTATGTCTTTGGCGAACGTGCGGTGATAGGCTTTCAGGCCGCATTGGGAGTCCACCCCGGCCGGATACACCAGGCGCGCCCCCGTCCGGTGAACGAGGTTGCGCCACCTCTTGCCGGACGGACGGGTTCGTTGGCCAACCACCACCGGGGAGTCGGGGGAGCACAAGGCGGCGATGTCGAACACCGGTTCAATCCCGAACGGGAGGTCCGCGTCGTAGACGACGATCACCTCGCCGCGGGCGGCGGAAACCCCCGCCCACACCGCCGTCGCTTTGCCCCGGTTGGCTTCGAAGCGGCGCAGGCGCGCCCACTCCGGGACGGCCACCGGTTGCGGCGACCCGTCGTCCACCACCACCGCCTCCAGGTTGATTCCCCGCCGGAGGGCTTGCTCCCGTAGCGGCTCCAACCCGCCCGGTTGATGGCCGTCCCGGGAGTAGATGGGCAACACCACCGAAATGTCCGGGCGTTCCGATTCGGGGGCCGGCATAGCGGGATTCAGTCGGCGGCTTGCAGGTGGCGAATCAGGCTCATCGCCGCCGCTTCGTTGTAGGCGTGCACCCGGCCCGGGGTCAGAAACCATTCCACCAGATACCAGATGGCGAACCCGCCCCCGGTCAGCAGAAAGACGACGCCCAATCCCACTCTGCGCAAAAAGAACAGCTGGATGGGAAACAGGATGGCCAAAACCATCATCCACCCCACCGACCGACTGCGCCGGCGGTACTCGCTCAGGAACCACCTACTCTGTTCATCGGACAGCTCCTTGAAAAAAGGCGCAACCGCCGCCGGAATAGTATGAATTTCCAGTCTCACCCCACCCAACCTAACACCGCCGCCGAAGCCATATCGTTATGTAGCGGCCATCGCCGCCGCTATCCACCCGTCAACCTTCTCCCGGTTGTCGACGATCCAACGTTGTGCCAGCTCCTCTGGAGAGGCACCTAACTCCTGTCTGGCAACTTGCAACGACACGTCCACCACATTCAGATCCACCACCTCCAACAGCTTGGCCGCCGCCGAATGATTTTCCAACAGGTCATTGCGGGCGGTCACCAAAATGTCCGCTGGCGACCACCCCATCTGGCAAACGCCCCGCTCGGCCGCGTCTGGACAGGCAACAGGGTCGATGGATGCCGTACCGGGCCTCTGAGACCAACCTTCGCCCCCTTCCCGACCCAACGGATTGGAACCGTCCAACACGTCGTCCACTCCCAACCACACCACGTTATCCCCCGGCCGCAACTGCGTAATATAAGAACTGGGCGTCCACGTATAAACCACCATCGGAGCCCCGGCATTCGCCCTGGCTACCGCCTCTGCGAACATCGCGTCGTACCCAGCCAACACCTGATCTATGTTCTCCCAACCGGAAAAAGCAATCTGACTCTGGATGATGTCATCGCAAGTCCACGACTCCGGACAACCATAAATATCCGCCACTCCGTTGCGGGGTTTGGGGTCATATAAGTCGTACTCGGCGATCGCCTCCGGGTTACCGTTCAGATCGTCCAGGGTGACGATCCCGTGCTTCTCGGCGAAACTCTTGGTAATCAGATAACCCTGCAAACCGCCCGCCAGCATCTCGGCGCCGACCCGTTGCACATGGTCGCCTACCAGGGAGCCGTCCGGCAACTCTTTGAGCAACCAGCTGTTATGAATCGGATACCAACTGTTCACCCAGAAGTCGGCGTCCCCCTCCGCCATGGCCAAATAAGCCAGGCTGGGACCCAACTCCAAATCAGCCGGATCGCTCACCTCGTACCCCAACTCCTGCAACAACGCCCGATACAAGGCCGCCTGGAAATAACCGGTGGCCCAATTAGCCTGGGCCATCGTCAACCGTACGCCCCACCCCGGCAACGATGCTCTGCTCAAGCGTTCGTGGCCGCCCCGCATGAAGGTGGCCAGGTCGGCCCTGGTTGCGCCGTCGGGGAAGGCTCGTTTGATCACCCTGGTCAACTGGTGTTCGGGGACCACCCGATCCGGGCGGAAGGTGCCGTCGTCGTAACCCTGGAACCAACCCTGCTCAACCGCGAACTGGATGTCATCGTACCGGGGATGGACATCACCCAAATCCCTGAAACCCGTAACCGCCATCACCGTGCCTGCCGTGGCCAGCGCGACCAGCGCCGCCAAACCGCCCGCCAGCCTCTTCCCCCTAGTCCAACCTCTTAACCGGCTCACCGCAACCTCCTCGCCTATCTGGACGCCGGTAATCTTACCGGTATATCATCCACCCCGTGAAAGGCGCCGCCGCCGCCGAAGCCGCATAGTTATGCAACAGCCAGCGCCGTCGCTATCCACCCGTCGACCTTATCCCGGTTGTCGGCGATCCACCGTTCGGCCAAGTCCTCCGGGGTAGCGCCAAACTCCTGACTGACAATTTGCAACGACACATCCACCACATTCAGCTCCACCACCTCCAACAGCTTGGCCGCCGCCGGGTGGTTATCCAACAAGTCATTGCGGGCAGTCACCAGAATGTCCGCTGTCTTCCACCCCAACTGGCAAACGCCCCGTCGGGCCGCGTCCGGACAGGCAACGGGGCTGATAGCCGCCGTACCGGGCCTCTGATCCCAATTCTCGCCGCCCGCCCGGCCTAACGGGTTGGAGTCGTCCAACACGTCGTCCACGCCCAGCCACACCACATTGTCACCCGGACGCAACTGCGCGATATAGTAACTGGGCGTCCAAACATACATCACCATCGGATCCCCGTAATTCGCCTTGGCCACCGCCTCCGCGAACATCGCGTCGTACCCGGCCAACACCTGCTCTATGTTCTCCCAACCGGAAAACGCAATCTGACTCTGGATAATGTCACCACAGATCCAATGACTAGGGCAACCGTAAATCTCCGCTATCCCGTTGCCGGGAATGGAATCACCCAAGTCGTACTCGGTGATGGCGGCCGGGTTGCCATTCAGATCATCCAGGGTAACTATGTCATGCTTCTCGGCAAAGCTCTTAGTAATCAGATAACCCTGCGAACCACCCGCCGGCATCTCGGCACCGACCTTCGACAAATGATCGCCCACCTCGGAGCCGTCCGGCAACTCGTTGGCCAACCAGGCGTTGTGACCCGGATACCAACTGTTCACCCAAAAGTCGGCGTCCCCCTCGGCCATGGTCAAATAAGCCAGGTGTGGACTCAACTCCAAATCAGCCGGGTCGCTCACCTCGTAACCCAGCTCCTGCAACAACGACCGATACAGCGCCGCCTGGAAATAACCGGTGGACCAGTTGGCTCGGGCCATCGTAAGCCGTACGCCCCACCCCGGCAACGATGCTCTGCTCAAGCGTTCGTGGCCGCCCCGCATGAAGGCGGCCAGGTCGGCCCTGGTTGCGCCGTCGGGGAAAGCTCGTTTGATCACCCTGGTCAGCTGGTGCTCGGGGACCACCCGATCCGGGCGGAAGGTGCCGTCGTCGTAACCTTGGAACCAACCCCGCTCAACCGCGAACTGGATGTCATCGTACCGGGGATGGACATCGCCCAAATCCCTGAAACCCGTAACCGCCAGCACCGTACCGGCCGTCGCCAGCGCGACCAGCGCCGCCAAACCGCCCGCTAGCCTCTTCCCCTTGCTCCAGCCTCTTAACCGGCTCACCGCAACCTCCTCGCCTGTCTTGCGCACGGCGGCAAATCCTACCCGGACATCCTCCGCCCTACGAATGTATCAAGGTTGCCAGAGGGACTCGATGGGGCGGATGTAAATTTGGTCGCCCGCCGACCGGGACCGGGAACCGGTGTAGAAGACTATTCCCTGCGCAAACTGGTCCCCGATCATCCGGCGCAGTTTTTTGAGATTGCTCCAGTCATGGGAGGTAACCGTCGTCGCCGACTTGACTTCTATTGCGATTATCCGGCCGTCGGGCAATTCGATAATCAGATCCACCTCCAAACCGTTGCGGTCCCGATAATGGAATATCTCAACGGGTCCCCGCGACCAGTCCAACCAGGAAGACTGCTTGATAATCTCGTTGACCGCAAACGTTTCCAGCAACGGACCGCGGGCCGGATGGGAGGGCGCGGCCAGCGAATCAACCGTAACGTTCATCAGGCCGGCGGCCAAGCCGGTGTCCGTTACATAAAGCTTGGGACGCCTTGTGACGCGGGACGCGAGATTACGCGACCAGGGCGCCAACTGATGCGTCAGGTAAGCCATTTCCAGATGCGACAAATACTCCGCGGTGGTGCGAACGTTGCCCAATCCGAGTCGGTCATGGATCTTGGACATCACCAGTTCCTGCGCCGTGCCCACCGCCGCCAGTCGGAGCAGACGCGACAGGCTCCTAGCGCGACGCGCCCCGGTCACATCGATCACATCCCGCGTCACCGCGGCGATGAGGGAGGTGAACCATTTTTTGCGCTTCGGGGATGACATGTCCACCGCTTCGGGATAGCCGCCTGCGCAAACCCGCTCCCAATAGTCCATTGCCTGCAATCGCGAATCCTCACCGGGAGGAGGACCGTCGGGGTTTCCCGCCAGCCCCTCTAAAAAAACCTCCCGACGACCTGCCAGCTCGCCCTGCGACAGCGGATGCAGGTTGAGCAGAACGGCCCTGCCGGCCAAGGATTCGCTGATGGTCGGAACCGTCAAGAAATTGGCCGAACCGGTTATCAAAAACTGGCCGGGTTCCCGATTCTCGTCGACGATCATCTTGATCGCCCGTACCAGGGCATCTCCCCCCAGTTGGACCTCGTCCACCACCACGGGCGGAGGGGCGACGGTCAGCGTCTCCACCGGATTGTCAGCCGCCAACTGCCGATCTTGCGGGTCGTCCAACGCCAAGAACGCCCCCGGCTCGGCCATCTGGCGGGCAACGGTGGTTTTACCGGACTGCCGGGGGCCCTGCAACACCACCACCCGGAAGGTGGATAATGCCTCCCGCAAGTGCGGGGTAATATTGCGTTTTATTAGGGGCTTTACCACTTACGTTTTTCTCCCGCCGGTGGCTATGCCGCAAGTCTAGTGACATTTTTGCGAAGAGACTAGTGACAGTTTTGCCGTCATTCTAGTGATATTTTTGCCATAACCCTGCTAGGCGTTCTACGTTCATACTGTTATAGGTTTCGCTATCATATTATTATAGATTTCGCTTTGAGGCTAGTATAGGTTTCGCTAAACCGAGAGTGGGTCGGCGGGGAGTGGGGTCAGAGTTGCCAGAGGGACTCTATGGGGCGGAGGCAGATGCGGTCACCGGCGTCCAGGGCGTGGGAGCCGCAGTAGAAGACGATGCCCTGCGCGAACTGGTCTCCTAGCAGGCCGCGCAGTTTCTCCAGGTTCGCCCGGTCTTTGGACCCCGCCACGGCCGAGGCCTTGACTTCCATCGCCGCTATCCGGCCGTCCGGCAAACTGATAATCAGATCCGCCTCCAAACCGTTGCGGTCCCGATAATGGAACAATTCCGTCGACCCCAGCGACGGGTCCAGCCAGGAAGATTGCTTGACTAGCTCGTTGACCACAAAAGTCTCCATCAACTGCCCTAAACCGATGTGGGGAGGCCGGACCATGGAATCGGCCGAGACGCCCATCAGGTGGGCGGCCAAACCGGTGTCGGATATATACACTTTGGGATGCCGTTTGGCGCGGGAAGTGAGGTTGCGCGACCAAGGCCGCAACTGGTGAACGAGGTGCACCATCTGCAGATGAGCCAAATAATCCGCGGTGGTCAAAATGCTCTCCAACCCGATTTCGTTATGAACCTTGGACATGACCAACTCGTTGGCGGTGCGGGCCGCCAACGACTCCAACAACCGGGGCAACTCTCCCACGCGACGGGCGCCGGTCAAATCGGCCACATCGCGCAGGATCACGGTATCTATGTGGGAACCGAACCAGGTATTGCGCAAATGCGACGGAATATTATGCACCTCCGGAAATCCTCCCAAGCACAGCCTTTCCAGATAGTCGCCCAGCTCCAAATCGGAGTCCCGCCCCGGCGCCGACCCGGGATCGCGGACCAACTTCTCTAAAAATGTCTCCCGGCGGCCCTCGATCTCGCCCTGGGAGAGCGTATGCAGTTGCAACAGCGCCGCCCGGCCCGCCAGCGACTCGCTGATGGTGGGCACGGTCAGGAAATCCGCGGAGCCGGTCAGGAGGAACTGGCCGGGGGCGCGGTTGCCGTCAACCGCCCGCTTCACCGCCAGCACCAAGGGCTCCCCCGCCCGTTGCACCTCGTCGATCACAACCGGGGAGGGACGGTTGCGCAACAGGCTCACCGGATCCGACTTGGCGGCCGACAACACCGCCTGGTCGTCCAAAGAAATATACGAACCGTCGCTGGCCACTTGTCCGGCGACGGTGGTTTTTCCGGACTGCCGGGGACCGTTTAATATCACCACCCGGAGTGCTTGCAACGTCTCCCGCAACAGGGGGAGCAGGTTGCGTTCTATCAGCGGCTGAGGCTCCATTGGGGTTTCTCCTGTCGTCATTTACTACCAGATTACCACCGCTTTTCTTTTATAATTTCAGCCTTTACTGGCATCCACTCATACTACTATATGTTTCGCTATGAGGCTACTATGCTTTTCGCTTAGAGGTTGGCGGGTGCGTTGCCCGAGGAATGAAACGGGCGGCGGGGATTTGCGCGGGCGGCGGGGAACGGAGTATCATGGGGGTCGTGACGGGATCGTATTACGCCTATTGCTTTACCGGGCCGGAGGCCCGGGTTGGGCGCGGCGTGTAACGGCCGCAGAACGCAGACGCCAAACCCGGAGCCGGCGCTCCGGGTTTCTTTTTTGCCCGGAGCGGCGGCCCCCCGCCCCGCACGGGCGGTTAATATTAAAGGAGTGAACTTGGAACGCAGAGCAGTCAGAAGCGACCCCGCCGAGAAAACGGTGGTGACGGTGGGGACGGTCCGATTCGGACGCGACCCGTTTCCGGTGATCGCCGGGCCGCGGGCGGTTGAATCCGAGCGTCAGATGATGACCGCCGCCCAGGCGGTGGCCGAGGCGGGCGGGGCGGTGTTGCGGGGCGGCGCCTACGAGGCGGCCAGCTCCCCCTACGACTTCCCCGGCCTGGGCAAACCCGGCCTGGAAATCCTGCGCCGGGCGGGGGAGGAAACCGGGTTGCCCACCCTCACCAAGGTGCTGGAACCGCAGGATGTGGAAATGGTGGCCGAATACGCGGATATGATCTACGTAGACCCCGACGCCATGCAGAACTTTGAACTGTTGCGGGTCATCGGACGGGCCGGACGTCCGGTTTTGCTGGCCCGGGGCGGGTCGGCCACGGTGGACGAATGGCTGTGGGCGGCCGAATACCTGCTGGCCGAGGACAACAACCAGGTGGTGCTGTGCGAAACCGGCATCCGCACCTTTGAGCAGGGCGCCCGCGCCACCCTGGACCTGAGCTCCATTCCGGTGTTGCGGGAAGCCAGCCATCTGCCGGTGATCGCCGCCCCGTCGGCGGCGGGCGGCTCCGCCGGGCAGATCCAACCGCTCACCCTGGCCGCCCAGGGAGTGGGGGCGGACGGGGCGATGATCGAAGTGCATCCCGACCCGGACGCGGCCCGCACCAAAGCGTCCCGGCAGATAACCCCCCAAGCCTTCGCCCGGCTGATGGACGCCCTGGGCGTAAACCGCATCCGCAACCACATCGACCTGATCGACCGGGACCTGGTGCGGTTGCTGGCCAACCGGCACCAGCTGGCCATGCGCATCGGACGCATCAAGGCGGAGCGGAACATGCCGGTGCGCATCCCGGAGCGGGAAACCGAATTGCTGGGGGTCATCCGGGAAGAAGCGGAACGGGCCGGGCTGGACGCGAACCGGGTGGAGGAAATTTTCAACCTGATCCTGGAACAGTCCCGCTCCGCCCAGCACCAGGACCGAAGCTCCCAAAATGCCGGCTGAGGCTGCGAACGGCCGACCCTCCCTGGAGCAGGCGGTCGCCGGGGGACTGCTCGGGGTGGCGACGGGCGATGCGCTGGGTTCCACCGTCGAATTTATGGAGGCCGGGCGGATACGGGAGATGTACGGGACGCACCGGGAAATAATCGGCGGCGGGCCTTTCGGCTTTCAGCCCGGCGAGGGCACCGATGACACCGACCTGACTTGGGCGGTCGTCTCCGCCTACTTGGACGGGGAATACGCCTTGCGCAAAGCGGCGGATAATTTCCTGGAGTGGTACCGCTCCGACCCGGAAGACATGGGCAACGCCACCCGCGCCGCCCTGGGCAATCTGGCCCGGGACGGGGACCCGACCGCCAGCGGCCTCCGCTCCGGGGACTCCTGCGGCAACGGGTCGCTGATGCGGGCCCTGCCCACCGGCCTGGTGCGCGCCGGCCCCGGGCCGCGCCGGCGGGAAACGGCCGAAATCTCCGCCGTCACCCACGCCCATCCCAAGTGCGTGGACAGTTGCATCGCCTACAACGAAATAGCGGCCGCCCTGTTGGAAGGGGCCGACCCGAAGCAGGCCCTGGACGCCGCCCGCGCCCTGGACCTGCATCCCGCGGTGCGTCAAACCTTGTACATCTGCGCCGAGCGGCCGGCGGACAGCCTGCTCACCAGCGGCTACGTCATTCACAGTCTGGGATGCGCGGTGTGGGCCATTCAGCAACCCCCCGACTTCGAGGAAATCCTGGTCGCCCTGGTCAACCGGGGCGGCGACGCCGACACCGTCGGGGCCATCGCCGGAGGCTTGCTGGGAATCATCGTCGGGGCGGAAGGAATCCCCGCCCGCTGGCGGGAACCGTTGCAATACGGCCCCCGTTTCACCGAAGCCGCCAGACGCCTGGTCCAACTGCGCGACTGAACCCCCGGCCGGGGTTTGGGCGGTAGCCTGCTCTTCGCTAAACAAGAGCCAAGGCGGCCTCCGCCGCCGGAAAGGTTTGGTCTGATGCCTTACGAGTACGTTATGGAAGGCTCCGGCGACAGCTGGAGCGGTTGGGTTCCGTCGGTACCGGGCGCGTTCGCCGTCGGGGAATCGCAGGCCGAGGTGCGTCGTCTGCTGGGCGAGGCGGCCGACCTGCTCTTGGAACAAAGGGGCCGTGAGGCGACCCGGGACAGAACCGACCGCCCCGAGCCAGCCCGCGCCTAGCCCGTTTGCCTTTCCCCGTAGGGTTTCATCAGCCCCCATTGGGCGGGGGCGAGGGGAAGGCCGTTTGAAAAAAATTTTGGGGTTTTCAAAAAAAATTTGGATTTGGCCGCGCATTTGCCAAATTTGTGTGTACATTTAGCTGACAAATGTCAGGGCGGCTCTTTACCATAGGAGCCGACCGCGGTACTGTTAGAATGCTACCGGATTACAAAAACCGGATAGTCGGGAGAAAGGTTGAAAATGCCGAAACTGCTGTTCTTGGTGTCAAGCGCCCGCGAGATTGAGATGTCCGACGGGTCGATGTACGAAACCGGCTTCTTCGCCGACGAGGCCATAACCCCCTACGAGCGGTTCGTGGAAGCGGGCTTGGACGTGGTGGTGGCCACCCCGGACGGACGCTCCCCCTACCCCGACCCCTACGGCTTGGAGGAAATCTTCCATTACCCGGACGAGGACGAGGATTTCCTGGGCACCATCACCCGCACATTCGCCCACGATGTAGACGACATCCGACTCACCCTGCGTCATCTCACCGAACTGGGGATGATCGCCTCCCGGCGGGTTTTCGACCGGCTCAAAGAAGCGGGCATGACCCCGGTGGACGCCCGGGAGCTGATCAGCGCCGCCGCCTACGCCTCTTGGCGGGAAGACCGGGAGTTCTTGGACGCCTTGGCGGAACAGTACCTCCCCGCCTCGGTCACCCGGGCGGACCTGGAAGCCGACTTGGAGAAGGTGATCGCCGACGCCCGGGACGAGTCGGCCCGCATCAAACATCTGCTGGACACCCTGCCCGGTTTCGTCAACCCGGCGAACCTGTCCGAGATGAACGATGAGACCATGGCCACGTTCGACGCGGTGTTCGTCCCCGGCGGACACGGCCCCATGGTGGACCTGTCCGACAACTCGGACGTGACCCGGCTGTTGGGGATACTGCACGAGAAGGAAGCCCCCATTTCTTCCATGTGCCACGGCCCGGCCGTGTTGCTGTCCGCCCCCGCCAACACCGAAGGCCAATGGCTGTTCGACGGATACCGGATGACGTCCTTCACCGACGAGGAAGAAGACCAGACCCGCCCCGGCCAGAAGGGAATGCCCTGGTATCTGGAAAGCACCCTGCGCAACAACGGAGCGGTGTTCGACGACGGGCGGGCCGCCTGGGCGTCGCATGTGGTGGTGGACCGCAACCTGATCACCGCCCAGAACCCGGGTTCGGCGGACGCGGTGGCGGACGCGGTTCTCAAGTATCTGGAAGTGCTCTGAGCGGAGTTTCCGGGGGAACGGACTAGACAAGGAGGGAAAGTTGTCGGAGACAGTCGCAAGATTCTGGGATGCCGTCCGGCGCGGCGATGTGGACGGGGCGTTCGCCGAAGTGGACGAGGGGGCGACGGTGCACATCCCCCCGGCCGGGGTGAACGGGGGCAAGGAGGAAGCCCGGGCTTTCTTCCGGGAAACGGTCGCCGCCTTCCCCGACCTGCTCTTGGCCGAGAAATCCAGTTTCACGGGGGCCGACGGAACGGTGGTCACCCAGCTGAAGATGGAAGGCACCCAGGCCGCCGACTACTTGGGGGTGATCAACCAGGAGAAGCACCTGGACCTGGACCAGGCGTGGATGCTGGGCGTCGACTCGGGGGACTCGGGGCGGATAACTTCCATCAAAGGTTTCTGGGATCAGAACATCCTGTATCGGCGACTGGCCGTAAAACGGCTGGACAGCGTGTCCATAATTTGAAAGCCGACCGGGAAGACTGAGAAGACTAAGACGAACAGACAAGCCGACGAGGGAAAGGGAGACGGCAAAATGACCGAGACCATGGAACGGACCGGAGCGGAAGGGGTGGTGGAGGCCTTCTTCAACGCCTACCGCAACCACGACACGCACGGGATGGTGGACCTGTGCACCGACACGGCCGACTTCTCCTATGTTCCGCTGGAGATTTGGGGCAAGCAACGGGTGATCCGGGGGGACGGCAAAGTGGCTGCGCTGGGACGACCGCTCTGGGAAGGCCTGATCAACTCCTTCCCCGACCTGTCCAACGAGGTGCATTCCATCACCGCCTCGGAGGAGGGGCAGGTGGCGGCGGTGGTCAGCATCGGCGGAACCCAAGAGAAGGCTTGGGGGCCGATCGCCCCCACCGGGCGCAAATACTGGGAACCGCACGCCTTCATTTTCGATGTGAACGAAGACGACAAGATCGAAAGCATCACGTCCTACTGGGACAACGCTTCCATCTATCGCCAACTGGGCCATATGGAAGTCGACTGAAAGGAGCACCGACGTGACACTCAAACGGGATGAATGGCAAGGCATCGTCCGGGATGTCGACTGGACGTTGCGCTACGTGGACGATGAGGCCGTCTACCCGGACTGGCTGAGCGGAAGCGGCAAAGTCCCCCGCGAGGCCTGGTCCAAGTGGGAGGAGAGCTACAAGGTCAGCTACCCCGAGTACGTGGCCACCCAGGACGAGAAAGAGGTGGCCGCCTACGCGGTTAAAAACGCCCTGCGGCGCTCCAACCAGTTCGACGGCCTGACCGAAGCGTGGAAGTCCTCGGTCAAGATGCATCTGGGCGGCATCGCCTTGGTGGAATACGCGGCCGTGTACGGAGAAAGCCGGATGGCCCGGTTCGGCCTCAGCCCCGCGTGGCGCAACATGGCCGTGATGGGCACCCTGGATGAAATCCGGCATGGGCAACTCAGCCTGTCGGTGGGACATGAAATGGTGGCCGAAGACCCGCAGTTCGACTGGGCGCACCGGGCCCTGCTCACCAACGACTGGGTGAGCATCGCCTTGCGGGCCCTGATCGACAACATGATGATCGGGGGCAGCGTGGTGGACATCGCCATCCAGCTTCCGTTCACGTTCGAGACCGGGTTCACCAACATCCAGTTCGTGGCTTTGGCGGCCGACGCCTTGGAGGTGGGGGACGTCAACTTCGCCAATATGATCTCCTCCATCCAGACCGACGAAGCCCGCCATTCCCAGCAGGGAGGTCCCACCCTGGAAATCCTGGTGGAGCACGACCCGGTGCGGGCGCAGTGGACGGTGGACAAGTTCTTCTGGCTGTCCGCCCGGGCTTTCTCCGCCCTGACCGGCCCCTCCATGGACTACAACACCCCGGTGGAGCATCGCAAGCAGAGCTACCGGGAGTTCATGGAAGAGTGGATCATCGACCAGTTCGTGCGCACCATCCAGGACTACGGCCTGAAAAAGCCCTGGTACTGGGATGAGTTCATGGACGGCTTGGACGTGTGGCACCATTCCCTGCAGATGGGCGAATGGTTCTGGCGCCCCACCCTGTGGTGGAAGCCGGTGGGCGTGGACGCCGCCTCCCGGGAGTGGCTGATGGAGAAGTATCCCAACTGGGACACCCTCTACGGCGACAAATGGCGGGTGATCGCCGAAAATGTCAACCGGGGGCAAATGGAGCGGTCCTTGCCGGAAACCCTGCCCTGGTTGTGCAACTACTGCATGCTCCCCACCTGCAACGCCTCCTACGGGAGGGACGGCAAGTGGCGGGTGCGCAACCATTCGCTGAAGCACAACGGCGTGACCTACCACTTCTGCACCAAGGGATGCCGGCAGATCTGGTGGGAGGACCGGGACGCCCTCAACAACAAGACGGTGGTGGAACGGTTCCTGGCCGGGGAAATCCAGCCCATGGACGTTCCGGGGATCTTGGGCTACATGGGCCTCACCCCCGATGTCTTCGGGGACGATGCGGGCAACTACGACTGGACCAAGACCTACCCGCCGGCCGAGCCGGCCGAGCCGGCGGCAGCGGGGGTGGCGGGATGAGCGACAACGGAGCCGCCGCCCCCGAACCGCAACTGGTTCCGCTGAACGCCATCTTCCACGATGACTTCGTGGAACTGCTGATCCCGGTCATGTCCAACCAGACGGTGGCCGAGTTGGCGGGGGCGGTGGAGCATCACGCCACCACCCGGGTGCGGGCCCGCGACGCCCGCAAGGTGGTGTATCACAACAACCGGTTGCTGGACGACGACCTGACCGTGGCCGAGGCGGGCATCGGCCCCCTGGACCATGTGCGGGTGGACTACGTTGACGACTGAAGGAGGTCGCAGATGGAAAACCCCGTAGGCCCGATTCTGCGGATGGGCGCCCCGGTGGAGCGGGTGGTGAACGCCATTGAGGACGACAACCCGGGCGTGGACATCGAGGTGATCGACCGGGGGGCTTACGTCCGCATCCACGCCCCCTCGTTCATGCGGGTGACCGCCGAGTCCCTGCAACGGTACCTGGGACCCGAATTCGAACTGCGTTCGCTGGAAAACCACCTGTCCGCCAACGCGGGACGGATCGACACTTCCCGCACCGACGAGATCACCTGGTCGCTGGGCGGAGCCACCGCCGCCGCCGGCTAGCGCGGACCGCCGATAGGGAAGAAGCCAAGCCACCGAGAAAGGCGAGAAAGGCAAATCGTTATGACCGATGAGCAACAACCCCGCAAGCTCCGCACTTGGAGCGAATTCGGAGACACCCGGCGCCGTCCCACCGAGTACGAGATCGGCGCCCACGCCTCCAACTACACCAACCGCAAGCACCGCCATGCGGCTTTGGAGCAGAACCCGTCTTCGCCGGGCAACCTGTGGTTTCTGGCCTACCGGGACCAGTCGCCGGTGCAGATCGACGACTGGGAGGATTTCCGGGACCCGGACCGGCTCACCTACCGGGCGTACGTGGCGCAGCAGTCGGCCCGGGAAAAAGCCATGGCCGGGCTGTTCGACTCCTACGCCGGGATCAACCACGACCAAACCCTGTCCGCGGGATGGTTGGAAACCCTGCGCCTGGTGTTCACGCCCAGCCGTTTTCCGGCCCACGCCGTCCAGATGTTGCAGTCCCTACATCTGCCATCTGGGGCATTCCGCCTACATCAGCAACGCGGCCGCCCTGGCGGCCGCCGACCAGTTGCGGCGGGTAACCAACATTTCCTACCGCACCCGCGAGTTGCAGATCGCCTACCCGGAAACCGGGTTCGCCTCCGGGGAGCGGGACGTTTGGGAAAACCACGCCGCCTGGCAACCGGCCCGGGAAGCCTTGGAACTGGCCCTGATCGCCTACGACTGGGGAGAGTCTTTCACCGCCGCCAACCTGGTGATCACCCCCACCATGGACGATGTGCTGGTCCGGTCGCTGGGAGAAGCGGCCCGGGCCAACGGCGACGACCTGACCTGGCTGTTGTGCGAGAACCTGCACGAGGATGTGGAACGCCGCGCCCGGTGGTCCACCGCCCTGGCCCGCCTGACGGTGGAGCAACGTCCGGAAAACGCCGCCGCCTACCGGCGCTGGGTGGACAAATGGGCTCCCCGCGCCGACGCGGCCGCGCGCGCCCTGGGAGGCCTGCTGGCGCAAGCCCCGGAGGGCGGGATGACCGCCGAATCCGTAGCCTCCGACGCGGCCGCGGCCCGCAACTCCCGCCTGGCGGAGGCCGGGCTGGGCCAGCCGGCGACTACGGTCGGCTGAGGCGAGCCGAACGCGGCGATGACCGGGGACGGCGGGGGGGAATGGCGCAAGGTTTACGACCTGGACGACCTGTGGGAAGGCGACATGACGGGGGTGGAGGCGGGCCCGGTGAAAGTGGTGCTGGTCAACGTGGACGGGGAGGTGCGTGCCTATAAGGACCGTTGTCCGCATCAGGAATGGCCCCTGTCGGACGGCGACTTGGACGGAGACGTCCTGACCTGCATTAACCATATGTGGGAGTTCAACGCCCTGACCGGGGCGGGGATCAACCCGGCGGACAGCTCCCTGACCCCGATCCCCTGCCGGGTGGAGAACGGCGCCATCTGCGTGGCCCCGCCCGACTGAAATGCCGGACCGCCCCCGCACCGTTGTGCTGTTGGGGGGCGGGATAGCCTCCGTCTCGGCGGCGGAAACCTTGCGGAGGGAAGGGTTCGGGGGGCGGATTATTTTGGTCACCGCCGAGGACGAGCCGCCCTACGAGCGGCCTCCCCTGTCCAAAGAGGTCCTGGCCGGTTCCAAAACCGGCGCGGACTGCCATCTGCGTTCCGCCGACTGGTACGAGGAGCACGATGTCGCCTTGGAGATGGAAACCCGGATAACGGCTATAGAGACGGCGGACAACCGGGCGCTAGCCGAAGACGGCTCCGCTTTCCCCTACGACGCCCTGCTGATCGCCACCGGGGGCCGGGCCCGCCGTCTGCCCGGTTTGCGGGGGGAGGGGGTGTTTTACCTGCGCACTTTGGAAGATGCGGTCGCCCTGCGGGAAGGATTGGCCGGTTTGCGGGGCGGACGGATGGCGGTGCTGGGCGGAGGTTTCATCGGGTGCGAAGTTGCGGCCTCCGCCCGCGGGTTGGGGGCGGAGGCGACGATTATCGAAATGCTGGACGAATGCCTGCAGGTTCCGCTCGGCCCCCGCCTGGGGCGGGCGGTGTCCGACATCCACCGCGCCCGGGGGGTGGAGTTGCGAATGCGGGAGCGGGTGACCGGACTGGCGCGAGGAGCCGACGGGTTGCGGGTGGAAACCGACCGGGGGACGGTGGAATGCGAATTGCTGGTGGTGGCGGCCGGGATGATCCCCAACACGGAAGTCGCCGAGGAAACCCCCATTCCGACGGAAGGGGGCGTCCGGGTGGACGGGGACTGCCGCACCATCGTCGACAACGTGTTCGCGGCCGGGGACGCAGCCGCCCAATATCAACCAGGCTCCGGAGAGTACCGGCGGGTGGAGCATCACGACACCGCCGCCCGCCAGGGCGCGGTCGCCGCCCGGGGGATGCTGGGCCTGGACAACCCCGACCCGGTTCCGCACTGGTTCTGGTCGGATCAGTACCAGCACACCATTCAGTCGCAGGGCTTGTTCGACCCGTCGGCCCCGTACACCATCCGGGGATCGCTGTCCGAGGCCCGCTTCACCGCTTTCCAGTTGTCGGAGGAGGGAATGATCCGGTCCGCCCTGACCGTGGACCGGCCCCGGGACATTCTGGCCGCCCGCAAACTGATGGCGGCCGGGGTCCCCGTCACCCGGGAGATGGTGGAAGACGCGGAGCTGGACCTGCGCCGGGCCGCCCTGGCCGGGGCGCCCGTATGACCGAATTTCCCCTGCCGGAGACGGTGACCGCCCGCAAAAACAACGTGCGGGTGGAGCAGGAGGCCGCCCGGCGCATCCTGGCCCGCACCGAGGGAATGACCGCCGCCGAGGCCTACCGGGCGGTGAAGTTCCGGCCGGGAATGATCAGCGCCCCGCTGGCCCGGGTGTTCGAGCAGGGTTTGGCCGAAGCCCGGCGGCTGGGGATCGACCCCCGCCACCTGACGGTGGCCGCCTGGGAAGTGGAAGACGGGGAGGTGATCACCCGCCTGCGGCGCATGGCGCACGGAATCGCCGACTGGATAACCACCCGCACCACCGGGATCGCCATCGAGCTGGCGGTCACCGCCCCGCCGCCCGCCGCCGACATGTTCCTGTCCAATCCGGCGGGCAACGGCCATGCCCATCTTCGGGGGGAGTCGTTGTGAACGGCCCCTCCCCCTCCGAGCCGGTGGCGGTGTCCGTCTCCCCCCGCCCCGGGAAGGCCGCGCCCCCCGCCGCGCCGGAGGGCGGCTCCTTGGAGGAGCGCATCCGGGAATCGTTGCGGCGGGTGATCGACCCCGATCTGGGTGTTAACATCGTGGACCTGGGGTTCATCCGCCGCATCTCGATCAGCGGCCGGCGGGCGGACCTGCAGATGACTTTGACCAACCGGTTCTGCCCGCTCAACTCGGTGTTCGAAGACCAGATGCGCACCGCGCTGGTGGGGGACGGGTTGCTGGACGACATTGCGGTGGAGTGGGTGTTCGACCCGCCGTGGACTCCGGACGAGGTAACCGGGGAGGCCCGCCGGCAGTTGCGGGAAATCGGATTTTCCACGATGTGAACCGGGCCCACCGGAACGACCGACTACGGAAAGGAAAACAAATGATCAATGTGCTGGCCACCTATCGGGTCGCCGAAGGCAACGAAGAGCAAGTGGCGGAGTTGCTGACGGAATATATCGCGCTGACCCGGGCCGAGCCGGGGTGCGTGACGTTCAACGCCCACCGCTCCCGCGACGACCAGGCCGTTTTCGTCCTCTACGAACAGTACGAGGATCAGGCCGCCTTCGACGCCCATGTCGCCTCCGAGCATTTCAACGGCCTGGGGGTGAAGCACATCCGGCCTTTGCTGGCCGACCGCACGGTGGCGTTGCTGGAACTGCTGGAACCGGCGGAGGAATAGGAACCCGATGACCGCCGTCGCGATAGCCGGGGAACGGGGCTCCGACCGAAAACCAGGCAGCGCCTACACCGCGCTGGCCCGCTCCCTGGCCGGGGCCATCCTTTCCGGGGAGTTCCCGGAGGGCGATCGCCTCCCCACCGAGGCGGAGTTGGCGGACCGGCACGGGGTCAGCCGGCAGACGGTGCGCCGCGCTTATCAGGATCTGGTGTCGGAAGGGCTGGTGTACCGGGTGCCCGGCAAAGGGACTTTCGCCACCCCCTCCCACCGGCGATACATGCGGCAGTTCGGGTCGGTGGAGGAAATTCTGGCCTTGTCCATCGACACCGCCATGGAAACGCTGACCCCCTTCCGCCGCACGGTGGACATCGGGGTCGCCCGGTTGCTACAACAGGACACGGACCTGGTAGCCGCCGGGAGGGTCCGGCGCCTGCACGAGGGGGTTCCGTTCTGCGTGACCGACATTTACGTTCCGGTGGAAATCGGGGCCGTCCTGTCGGAGATGCCGGAGCTGGCCGAACCGGGGGCGACCAGCGAAATCACGGTCATCGGGTGCATGGAGCGGGTGGCGGGACGCCGGGCCGCCCAGGCCGATATGAGCCTGACGGCGGTGCCCGCCCCGGCCGGGATCGCCCGGCACATCAACATCGAGCCCGGCCAACC
The DNA here is from genome assembly GCA_965243835.1 of Candidatus Spongiisociaceae bacterium. Lineage (GTDB taxonomy): Bacteria > Actinomycetota > Acidimicrobiia > Spongiisociales > Spongiisociaceae. The sequence continues at coordinate 456,528 of OZ251578.1, read as the reverse complement.
GGTCCTGCATGTGGACCGCCTGTACCGGGACGAGAACCAGACCCCCTTGGAGCTGGCCATCAGCCACTTCCACCCCCAGCGCTACACCTACCGCGTCCACCTCCGCCGCCACACCCCCTGACCCCAACCCTCATCGGACATCTCGAATTTGTCTCACCGGTCCGTTACAATAAGGATGGCAACGCCGAGGACCGCGGTTAGGAAGGTAGGCGCCATGCGGCAAATGACGATAAACGTCAGAGAAACGGCAACTGAACTGGCCGGGCTGAAAACAGGGCAACGACAGGGACAGCCCGCGGGCCGGTGGGTTAAGCCCGTGGACTGCCGAATCGGAATGCGGGACCTGGAGGACAAGTCCATTTCCATGATCCTCACCGACCCGCCTTATTTCATTGACGGCATGGACGACAAATGGGACCATGCCCGCCTGCGTTCGCGGGTACGCGGAGGTGTAGTAGGGGGAATGCCGGTCGGCATGAAGTTCGATCCCGCCCAAGGCAAGGCGCTGTACCGATTTATGCAGCCAATCGCCGTCGAATGGATGCGAATCATTCGACCTGGCGGTTTCGTGCTCTGTTTTTCTCAACCGAGACTGGCGCACCGGACAACGACCGCCATAGAGGACGCCGGCTTCGAAATTCGAGACCTGCTGGCTTGGCGGTACGAAGGACAGGCCAAAGCCTTTACACAGGAACACTTTGTACGTAAACGCCAAATACCGGAGGCGGAAAAAAGAGCCATCATCAAATCCTTAAAAGGACGCAAAACTCCGCAACTGAAACCGCAGATGGAATCAATCATCCTGGCACAGGCCCCCCGGGAAGGTACTTTCGTCGACAACTGGATGAAGTATCGGGTGGGTCTCATCGACACCAGTACTCCGCTGATTGAACCGGGTCGGTTTCCAGGCACTGTGATACCGGCTGGCAAACCCCGAGAGCGTTTCGGGCATATGACCGCCAAACCGGTCGACCTATTGCGGCATCTTGTGAGAATCTTCTGCGCAGACGGAGATGATGCCTTGGTGATGGATCCATTCGCTGGTTCCGGATCAACCGGGGTGGCATCGCAAGCCGAGGGAAAACCTTTTATAGGATTTGAGATTGATGAGCAAATGGCGGCAGTGGCGGAAGCGCGGATTGCCAATGGCTTATGAACTGCCCTCTCGCGAACAACTGACGGTTGCCTACCAAGAGGCTGCCCGAATCCACAAAACATATCTTGATCAACATGGTGTGAATCTTCCTGCGCAGACAAGTCAGAAGTGGATTCATCTGGCAATGCTCATGCATTTTAAAGGTGAGCCTGTACATAAAGACGTTGTTTCTGATGCCGTGCGACGAGAGTTTCCGAACGCGGCCCGCGATCAACAGGTTAGACATCTGAAGCGGGACGGATGGAATATTGAACCATCCGGAGGAGGAAGCCACGTACTCAAAAACCCGTATTCACCTAGTCCGGAATTTGTGAACGAACAAACCCGTAGGCAAGGACGCGTAACAGCCGAAGATTTTGAAGGAGTGGTCAAAGCCTTTGGGAACAGATGCGCCACCTGTGGCGGCATACAAGATGAACCCGACCCGCGGTACGGCGGTGATGTCATCAAGTTGCAAAAGGGGCACCAGAACCCGAACCTGCCTGATGACCTGTCAAATACCATCCCGCAATGCCAATTCTGCAACCGCGCTTACAAAGACGACTACGAGTTTGACGACAAAGGACGCGTACGGGCGGTAGCAAATACCGGTCCAGTCAAACGCGCTCGTGAACAGGTGCAAAGAAAAATCTACGATTTCCTCAAGGAAAAACTAGACAACGGGTAACCGGGGGGATTATCGGACCACCCGCAGGCCCTGGCGCAGGGGCAACACCTGCGCGGCCCGCTCCACATCGGCGAACCCTCCGAACTCGGCGATCTCGGCCGCGGTGTAGCGAAGTCTGCGAAGTCGATCGACGATCAAGGCGGGGATGGCGGGCTCCTCGGGGGGGAGTTGCTCGCTGAGCGGCTCCCGTTTGCGCCATCCCTTGGCGCTGAGGCCCTTGTACAGGGAGGTGCGTTGCGCGCCGGTGATGGTCTGCAGTCGATAGGCCCGCTCCACCAAGGCGGCCATCGACACCATCCATTTTCGTTTCAATCCGCTGAGCTGGTTGAACTTAAGATTACGCAGGTCGGGGCGTATCACATCGGCGGGCATCAGGAACTCGGCCGCGTAATCCGTAGCCTCCTGCTCCACCTCTTTTTCGGATGACAGCTGAACCGGGGCTCCATGCAACACCAAGTGCCCCAACTCGTGGGCCAAGGTAAAACGCAGGCGGTCGGTGGGCAACTGCGAGTTGACCAACACCACCGGATAAGGGTACACCCACTGGGATATGGCGTCGATCCGGGGCGTGCCGAAGTCCAATGGCAACACCACGCAACCCGCTGCTTCCATCCAACCGGTTATGCCGCGTACCGGCCCCATCCTCATCCTCCACTGCGCCCGGGTCAGGCGGGCGGCCGCGTCGGGCGTGTAATCCAACGGATCCAGGGTGGAGAGTATATTGGGAACATCAAAGTCGACCACGGTCAGCAACCGGTGCATTTGCAGGCGCAAAATGTTCAGCCGCGCCTCCAGCCTGTTCCACACCCGCGCCGACGCCGCGGCCCGGCGCCGGGCATGGGCGTACACCGCCAAGCCGCCCCTTACCAAGGCGGCTTGCCCCAAGAACCGTCCGGTCAACCCCAACGCCCCCGCCAAACGATCCCGGGTTTCGTCATCCGGTTGGCGTTGATCGCTCTCATAACGCGACAGCGCGACCTGCGTTACCCCGACCTGCTTCGCCAACCGCTCCTGCGTCCACCCGGCGGCCACCCGGGCCGTTGTCAGTGTCTCACCGAAGGCCGAACCCGGCCTCAACCTACACCCTCTTCGTTCTCGGTAGGAAATAAACCAGCCAGTACGGGAGCATCCAATTGCGGAGTGCCGTCATAGGCGACATCTGGTTCAATTCTCAAATTGTGCACCCACAAGGCCTTTTTCATATTCAAAGGATAGGAAACGTTAGCCGCCAAAATCGCTTCATGGCCCGGGTCCCACTCATATCCAAACACCAAATTTAACTTTTCTGCTTTATCAAACTCGAACAGGAGAAGTTGGTCTGTATGCTCATAGAATAACCTGGCTGACTGGGTAGGGTAAGAAGAAATCGCTCCTCCCCTAATTTTTTTGACCCGAATACGCACGTTATGTTGCACCACCAATTCCCGGGTCTGCCCCTCCTCCCTTATTTCAACCTCACTCATCTGGTCAACTTCAGCCTTGAGGGAAGACCATAGCCAGTCATGAACAATGTTCGCCCATCCCCTAGTCTCCAACGGCTGAGCCAACTCGGGTAGCGCATCTTGGAATTTGCGTACCCTCTCTTGGGTGGACCGCACGGCGGAGGCAAACCCAGAAAGCAACTCGTCTCCCAGCAAGTCTAATACCGCTTCCTGGTTGGTGGAAAAAGTATCGGATTTCATACCGTAAAATATACCACCTCTGGGATGGGGTTGTCAAATCAGTCGACAAAAGTGCCTGTACGCTGGGGTTTTAGGCCGGACCGGGGATTACCGGTCGGCGGGGGGATCGGTCGGTTGGGGGGCGGCCAACAGCCAGTCCCGGCAATCGGCCGCCGCCTCCAATGCCCGCTCCCGGGCCTCCGCGGCGGAAGACCCGACCGCAAACAGGCCCGGCAACTCGGGCAGGTAAGCGCCCCAGGCGCCGGTTTCGGGGTCGTGTTCCAGTTTCACTCGCATCAGCCCTATCCTAGACGGTGGTGTTTTGGGCTACTACGGCTAGGAAAATGGCGAACGAGGCCAGCAACGCCAAGCCGTCGCTCCGGGCCAAGCGGCGGCGGGCGGCCCCCAGCACGATCACCAATACGCCAATGGCCATCATCACCCCGTACTCCCCCAGGCGGCGTTCGCCGATCGTTCCCGGTCCCACCGCCCCCACCGTTCCCAGCACCAGCAGCGAATTGAACATGTTGGAACCCAGCAGGTTGCCCAACACCAACGCGTTGGCCCGGCGCCGGGCGGCGGCCAAGGTGGTGGCCAACTCGGGCAGGCTGGTGCCCAACGCGAAAATGGTGGCCCCCACGAACCCTCCGGTCAGGCCCAGGGCCTGCGCGGTGCGGTCCCCTCCTTCCACCAAAAACCACGACCCGGCCACAATCCCCCCCAGCGACCAGGCCGCCCGAAACAACTCCCCGCCCAACCGGTACCCCCCCTCGTCTTCGCCCAGGCCCGCCACTACCGGCGGGGTTATCCCGGCCCGGAAGTCGCGACCGGACCAGACGAACAGCAAAACCACCGCCCCCGCCATCCCCAACAGCAACAGCCACCCTTCCGTCCGTCCCAGGGAATCGTCCCACACCGCCCAGGCCGCAACCGCCATCGCCCCCAGCGTCAGCAACCCTTCCCGGCGCATCAGACGGGCCTGGCCGGCCATCGGGGCCAAGGCCGCGCTCAACCCCAGCACCAGCGACAGGTTGGCCGCGTTGGAACCCACCACGTTCCCCACCGACTCGGCCAACTCCCCCCGCACGGCCGACACCACGCTCACCGTCATCTCCGGAGCGGAAGTTCCGAACCCGACCACCAGCGCCCCGATCAGTACCGGCGAAGCCCGCCAAATGCGCGCCAGCCGGGTAGCCGCCGTCACGAAATGATCGGCCGCTACCCACAACAGGGCGACGCCCGCCCCGATCAACAACAGGCTAAACACGGCTTCGTCCCGGGGCGGCGGCCGAACCCCGTCCGGACGCGCTCAACCGGCGCCGGCGTTGCGATCGTCCCGCCAGGCCGCCCAGGCTCCCAGGGGGGCCATGTCAAAGTCGGGCCCGTTGATATGCAACACGAACTGGGAAGCCCCCAGCTCCGCCAACCGCCCTGCGGTCTCAAACCCGTCCTCCCCCACCGTGATGGAACGCTCGATCTCCGCCGGGTCGCGCCCGATGTCCCGGCAAGCCCGATCCAGCACCCCGCTCTTGTGACGGAACACATCCGGCTCCCCGAAGCTGTGCCAGGAGTCGGCGTGGCGGGCGGTGATGGGCAGGGTCATCTTCTCCCCTCCGCCCCCGATCAGGATCGGTATCCGCCGGGTAGGAGGCGGGTTGAGACGCTCCCAGCGGGATTTGATGATTTCCAATCCGGCGTCCAGAGCCCGCAACCGCCCGGCCGCGGTTCCGAACTCGTAGCCGTATTCCCGGTAGTCCCGCTCAAACCATCCCGATCCCAAACCGAGGATCAGCCGCCCCTCGGAAATGTGGTCCACGGTGCGGGCCATATCGGCCAGCAGGTGCGGATTGCGGTAGGAGAAGCAGGTGACCAGCACCCCCAGCTCCGCCCGGGAAGTGGCCTCCGCCAGCGAGGACAGCGTCGTCCAGCATTCGAAGTGCTTGCCGTCCGCCTCGCCGAACAAGGGGAAGAAGTGATCCCAGATGTAGATAATGTCCGCCCCCACCTCATCGGCCCGCAGGGCGGCGTACCGGATGTCCCGGTATTCGGAATGCTGGGGCGGCAGTTGAATGGCGATGCGGATCGGCTTGGACATTATCGTATCTCCTCTGGATCGGTTGCTTATAACTGTAACGGGTCGGCGGACGGGCGACCGCCCCTCACCGGGCGGGAGGGTCGTCTTCCGTCGGCCCGGCGGGCGGGGAGGGGGCGGCCCCGTAATCCCCCCACGGCGCGTCGCGCTCCCGAACTGCTTGACGGAAGCCTCTTTCCGCAAAGGATTCTACCCACCGGCGGGCCTCTTCGGTGTGCCGGGCCATCCCGTCGAAAAAAGTTCCCAGCATCTGCGTGGTGCGCAGGCCCATATTCTCGAAGGCCTGGTTGATCAGCATCTTGTTGAACGCCGACTGGTTGGCCGGAATATGGCGGAACCGCCGGGCCTCCTCCACCACCACGGCCGAGATTTCATCCGGGCGGCACACCTGCGACACCAGCCCGATGCGGTGGGCGGTGGCCGCGTCGATGGCCCGCCCGGTGAGCAAAAACTGTTTGGCGTGCTCCAAACCGAGCCGGTATACCCAGAGCATGGTGGTGGGCAAACCGAAAATCCGGCTGGGCGCGTAGCCGATATGGGCGTCGGAGGCCATAAACAACAGGTCGCAACACAGGACCAGGTCGGTGGCTCCCCCCACCGCCCAACCGGTGATTTCCCCCAGCACCGGCTTGGGGCACTCCCATATTTTCATAAACCGCTGCACGTTCCGGTTCATAAACCGGTAGTCGGCCACCGGATCCCACGCCCCCTCCCGCGGGGTCGGGGAGCGGGCCCCATAGGGAGCGGACCACTCCGCCTCCCCTCCCCCTTCCCCGGTGAAAACGCCCAGGTCGTAACCGGCGGAGAAGACTCCCCCCGCTCCCCGCAGGACCACGGCTGAGACTTCCGGAGAGGCCTCGGCCGCTTCCACCGCCTCCGCCACCCCCTCCACCATCGCCTCGGTGAAAGCGTTTTTCCGGCGCGGCCGGTTCAACGTGATGAAAGCTGCGCCGTCCCGTTCCTCGTAGAGGACCGGAGCATCCGGCTCGTCCGACCCCATCACTCCCGCCACTCGTCCCAAGAGGGCGGCTCGCCCAAGTCGGGCTTCTCGAACCGGGTGCGTTTCAACTCCCAAAAACCGGGGACGGCCGCGGCCATGGTCACCGCATCCCACAGCCGCAAAGAATCCTCTCCCTGGGGAATGCGGGTGATCACCGGCCCGAAAATCCCCACCCGTTTCCCCTCCGAGTCGTCCAGGGCGATGATGGGGGTGCCGACGTCCTCCCCCACCAGTTCCATCCCGATGTCCATTCGGCGGCGGATTTCGGCATCCCAAGACTCGTCCTCGTAGGCGGCGCCATGCGCCGGGTCCAAGCCCGCCGACTCCAACACCGGAGCCGGGTCGAATTCCAGATCCTTCTCGTAGTGGGTCTTGGTCCCCAAGGCCCGGTAGGCCCGGAAAAAGCCGCGATTGCCGTCGGCGGCGCGCACCGACTCCATTATCCGCAACAGGCGGTGGGTGCGCCACGACTTCCGGTGGTAGTCGCTGTCCGGCTCCGGGTTGTTCTTCCAGAAGAGGCTGATCGGCTCCCAGGAAATATCCAGTTCGCGGTGCCGGGCTACGTCGTCTGCCACCCACCGGTGGGTGATCCAGCACCAGGGACAGAGGGGATCCACCCAAAACGAAATGTCCAAACCCTTACCTCCTGTTCGACGGGTATTCCATTTTACGACCGCGGCCGGGCTATGCGGGCGCGGCGGACGGCGAACCCCGGCCCCCGGTCAGATAGGCGGTCACGGAGGCCGTCTCCCGCTCCCGCATGGCCACCAGGGCCGTAAGGCGCTCCAGGTTCTGGGACAACGAGGCGACGGCGTGCGGCAAAGGGTGTTCGGCGAAGAACTCTTTGATCCGGGCCGCCAACTCCGGTTGGGAAAGGGCGGTCAAGCCGGACAACATCCGGGAATGGGTCATGGGGGGAACCGAAGCGGACATCTCCGGCCACTCCCCGGCGAACCGCTCCCAGGCGTAAGGGCCGGAACGGCGGTTGGCGAACAGGGCCCCTATCACCCAGGAGGCGTCCTGACCGCGCACCGTCCCGTCCGTCAGCAGGTCCCAGGTGCGGTCCACGGCCTCCGGGCGGTCGCAGGAGGTCAAAGCCCGCAGGTATTTTTGCTCCAACTGCGGGTCCGCCGCATCCAAATGCCGTTCCAGAAACTCATCGTAATCATCGGAATTGGCATGGACGGCGGTCACCCGCAGGGCGGCGTCCGCCGTCTCCGGGTCCACTTCCCCGGGGCGCGCCGACCACCTTTCATAGAGCTCCCGGGCCCGCTCCACCGTCGGCGGGTGGTTGGCCGTCCGCCCCAGTCCTTCGATCATCTTCCCCCGCAGGCGGCGCATGTTGTCGGATTCCCCGGCGCCCGGCTCCCACCCCAGCCGCTCCGCAACCGGACCCAGCAACCGGACCGTCCACGCCTCGAAGTCGGTACGCACCGGGTCGGCGACCAGATGACGCCCCACCATGCCCACCCCGCCCAAAACCGCCCCCCACACCGCCGGTTCCGTTTCCTCCCGGTAAAAACCGGCCAGTTCCAGAAAAGATTCCGCCCCCGCCTGACCGGACTCCGTCAGCGACCAGGCGTCGTCCGCCAAGACGAACCTTTCCACCGGGCTTAATTCGTCCAGCCGCTCCGCCAGGGCCTCCGCCAGCGTCCGGTCGTAGTTCACCCGGTAGAAACCGTATCCGCCGGCGTTGGCCATCGCCCATTCCAGCGGGCCGTCCAACTCCACTTGCGCCGTCTCGCCCTCCGCCAGCGTCCGCACCGCAAACGGCTCGCCCCCGGCCCGCCCCCGGATCGCAACCGGGATTTTCCACCGGGTGCGGTCCGCGGGGTCGGGGATGAGCAAATGACGGGACGCGGCCAGGGACAAAACCGGCCCGTCCGCGGTCGCCGTCAGCCGGGGCAGGCCCGCCTGCAGAATCCAATCGTCCATTATCTCCCCCACCGAATATTCCTCGGCCGGGCCGGCGCTCCCCTCCCGCCGGGCGTAGGCCCGGTTCAGGGCTTCCCACAGGTCGCTGGTTTCGGTGTTGCCGTAGGCGTGGGCCCGCAGGTAGTCGCCCACCCCCTCCCGGAAAGCCTCCTCGCCGATGAACTGCTCCAGCATCCACAGCGTCGCCGAGCCTTTCCCGTAGGTGATGGCGTCGAACATGGCGTTCGCCTCTTCCGGCATGCGCACCGCAAACTCCACCGGCCGGGAGCAGGCCAGGTCATCGACCTGCAACGCCCAGGGGCGTTCCGCGGCCGCGAACTCCAGCCACCGGTTCCAGTCCGGACGGCAGGCGTCGGTGGCTTTCATTTCCATAAAAGTGGCGAAGGCTTCGTTCAGCCAAATCCCGTCCCACCATTTCATCGTCACCAGGTCCCCGAACCACATATGGGCCAACTCGTGGGCGATCACGTCCAGCACCCGCATCAGCTCGGCGGTGGTGGCGGAAGCCTCGTCCACCAGCAGGGCGGTCTCCCGAAAGGTGACGCACCCCAGGTTCTCCATCGCTCCGAACGCAAAGTCGGGGATGGCCACCAGATCCAACTTCCCGCCCGGATAGGGAATCCCGTAGTACTCGGTCAGGTAACGCAGGCAGAACTCCCCGCACCGCAGGGCGTATTCGGTCAGTCCCTCTTTGCCTTGCGGGACGATGACGCGCAACGGAACCCCGTCCACATCCACCGGGTCGGTGGCGGCGAGGGGCCCCACTGCGAAAGCGACCAGGTAGGTGGAAATGGGGATGGTGTCGGCGAAGGTGATTTCCACCCGCCCGTCCCCCAGCGAACGGCGCCCGGTTTCGGCCTCGTTGGAAACGGCCGTCAAACCCTCCGGTATCACCAGGGTCGCCCCGAAGGAGGCTTTGAAGTCCGGCTCGTCCCAGCAGGGGAATGCCCGCCGGGCGTCGGTGGCTTCAAACTGGGTGGTGGCGATCACCTGCTCCGTCCCGGCGTCGTCGGTGAAAGTGGAGCGGTAGAAACCGCGCAACTGGTCGTTGAGGACGCCGGTGAACCGGCACGTCAGCTCCCAGAGGCCGGGCTCCGCCGGCCGGCGGAGGAGCAGATGCGCCCGTTGCGCCCGCTCATCGTATTCCACCTCCGCCGGTATCCGGTCGCCGCCCCCGGACGGTCGCAGATACGCGCTGTCTATCTCCAAGTCGACGGCGTTCACAACCAGGCGGTCGGTGCGCTCCCGCACCTCCACCGCTATTTCCGCCGACCCGGAAAAGACGGCTTCCGTCAGGTTCGGCTCCAACCGGAGCCGGTAATGGCGCGGTGTCACGGTGCGGGGAAGCCGGTGGGATTGGTCGTCGGTCATAACTCTCCTTGCGTTTCCGGTATTGCCGGGCGGGCGGTACGATGGCGGGATGACGGCGCCGATTCCGCCGCTGGTCTTCAGGCCGATTTTAATCCCCAAACCGTGGGGAGGCAGGCGCCTGTCCGCCCTGGGCAAGACATTGCCCGCCGCCGGGCGGTTCGGGGAATCGTGGGAGATAACCCCGCTGTCCTCCGCGGGCCGCGGACCGAGCGTAGTGGAAGGCGGACCCTATCACGGACGAACCCTGACCGGGCTGACCGGGGAGTTGGGGGAGGATCTGACGGGTTCGCACTCCGCATTTCCGTTGCTGTTCAAATTTTTGGACGCCGGGGAGTCCCTGTCGGTGCAAGTGCATCCCGACCGGGCCGGCGCCGCCCGGGATCCGGGCCTGACCCCCAAAACCGAATCCTGGTACGTGATGGAAGCCGCGGCGGGGGCGGTCATCTACCGGGGGTTGCGGGAGGGGGTCTCCGCAGCCGAGGTGCGGGCGGCCGCCGGAACCCCCCGCATCGTGGAACTGTTGCGGGCTTATCCCGCCCGACCCGGGGATTTCCACCATCTGCCGGGGGGGACCATCCACGCTTTGGGGGCGGGGGTGATGGCGGCCGAGGTGCAAACTCCGGGCGATGTCACCCTGCGCCTCTACGACTGGACCGAAGAATACGAACGCCCCCGCCGCCCGTTGCATATCGAGCAAGCCCTGCGGGCTTTGCGACCCGATCCGCCGAGAGGGGACTACCGGGAACCGATGGAGTCTTATGGGGAGCGCCTGCTGGCGGACTGTCCCCACTACCGGATCAGGGAGCGCCGCCGCCGGGACGGAACGTTCCGTCTGGAGGAGGACGGGGAGTTGCGCATCCTGGCCGCGGTGCGGGGCCGAGTGCGGCTGGAACACCCCGGGGGACCGGCCCGGGACCTGCCCGCCGGAGGGACCGTTCTCATCCCGGCTACGGGCGAGGTGCGGGCGACCGCAGTCGGGGAAACCACCTTGCTGGAAATCAGCCCCGCCCCGAAAAACCCCTCCTGACCAGTGCCTTTTCACCCTCCAAGGAAACCAGACGGCAGTAAGACTGGCAGTGGCGAGGGCATGGAAACAGCCCTCGCAATAGCGCTATTAGCCGCCATCATCGGCGGGCCCCGGCGCCTCGAACGCAAGATAGACAAGGCGGCCGCCGACTACAAAGCCGACCTCCGGGCCATGAAAGCCGATATCACAGCCAGCCTCGAAACCATGGAAGCCAGCCTCGCGACCGACCTGCGGATAATGACGGCCGACCGGGACCGCCGCGCCCGGACCGTTCAACCGCAGGCCTCCGCCGGCCCCTGAAACATACCGCCGGAGCAGGCGCCGTCCGCCGAAAAGGGGGGGGTTGACCAGGCTTTTCGCCGTCCGGAGCAGGTCGCGAAAAAACCCCCTTGAATTTCGCCGGAAAATTCATATATTGGATAAGTAGGCGGATGCCCGCAGGCCCGTCCGCCCGAACGCAACCCAACGGCCCGCAGAAAGAGTAGGATGAAAACCATGGAAATCACCGCCATGATCGCGATGTTCACGATCATCCTCGGCGTGGGCTGGCGCCTGGAACGCAAGATAGACAAGGCATCCGCCGACCACCGGGCCGAGCTCCAGGCCACCAGGACCGAACTGGCGGACCGGATCGACAAAACGGCGGACCGGATCGACAAAACGACGGACCGGATCGACAAAGCGGAAATCCGACTCCGGGGAGAGATCCAAACCACCAGGACCGAACTGACGGGCCAGATCGACAAAACGGAAACCCGACTGCGCGAGGAAATCCAGGTGGTGGGAGACAAAGTGGAAACTCTGGAAAAACGGGTAGGCCACTACGAACAGCGCACCTCCCGCATCGAAGGCGCGCTGAACCTGGAATTCGGCGCGTCGCCCGTGGACGACCCAACCTCGCACCCGATCCGCAACTAACAACCGCGCCGGCCCCGGGCAGGCGGGAGGCGCAACCAAACGGCGGTAAGACCTGCGGACAATGACGGCCGACCGGGACCACCGCGCCCGGACCGTTCAACCGCAGGACCCCGCCGGCCCCTGAAACATACCGCCGGAGCAGGCACCGTCCGCCGAAAAGGGGGGTTGACCAGGCCTTTCGCCGTCCGGAGCAGGTCGCGAAAAAACCCCCTTGAATTTCGCCGGAAAATTCATATATTGGATAAGTAGGCGGATGCCCGCAGGCCCGTCCGCCCGAACGCAACCCAACGGCCCGCAGAAAGAGTAGGATGAAAACCATGGAAATCACCGCCATGATCGCGATGTTCACGATCATCCTCGGCGTGGGCTGGCGCCTGGAACGCAAGATAGACAAGGCATCCGCCGACCACCGGGCCGAGATGGCCGCCCTGCGCAAGGAAAACCAAACCACTAGGGCCGAGCTGGCGGGCCGGATCGACAAAACGGCGGACCGGGTCGACAAAGCGGAAACCCGACTCCGGGGAGAGATCCAAACCACCAGGACCGAACTGACGGGCCAGATCGACAAAACGGAAACCCGACTGCGCGGCGAAATCCAAACCACCAGGACCGAACTGACGGGCCAGATCGACAAAACGGAAACCCGACTGCGCGAGGAAGTCCAAGTGGTAGGAGACAAAGTGGACACTCTGGAAAAACGGGTAGGCCACTACGAACAGCGCACCTCCCACATCGAAGGCGCACTGAACATGGAACTCGGCGCATCCCGCCAAGACAACCCCACCGCGGCCTGATCCACCCCCCTGCCAAATTACGCAAACAAAATAGTCGGCCCCGGGCGCGTACAGCCCGGGGCGCCGTCAATCTGAACCGGAACCGGCGGGGGTTGCGCCGCCGCCCGTCCAGTCGGTGTGGTGAAACTCCCCCCGGGGACGGTCCACCCGTTCGTAGGTGTGGGCGCCGAAATAGTCCCGCTGGGCTTGAATCAGGTTGGCGGGCAGGCGCCGGTTGCGATAGCCGTCGTAGAAAGCCAAAGCCGAACTGTAGGCGGGGGCCGGAATCCCCAACCGCACCGCCTCCCCCACCACCTGCCGCCAACCGGCCTCCGCCCGGCGCACCGCCTCCGCGAAGAAATCGTCCAACAGCAGGCTGGGCAGGTCGGGCCGACGGCGAAAGGCGGCGGTGATGTCGTCCAGGAAGGCGGCCCGGATGATGCACCCTTCCCTCCACAACTGGGCGATCCGGCCGTAATCCAGCTCCCACCCGTATTCGTCCGCCGCCGCCCGCAACAGCATGAACCCCTGGGCGTAGGAAACGATCTTGGAGGCGTACAGGGCGTCGCGCACGGCGGGGATCAGTTCCCGCCCCGCCCCCGACCGCTCTCCGCCCGCCGGCCCCTCCCCCAGGATGCGGGCCGCTTCCCGCCGCTCGTCCCGCAATGAGGAAACGATCCGGGCATACACCGCCTCCGCCACCAGGGTAACCGGACTCCCCAACTCCAAGGACGAGACGGCGGTCCACTTGCCGGTCCCTTTCTGCCCGGCCGCGTCCAGGATCATATCCAGGGTGCGCTCCCCGTCCCGGTCGGTGAAATCCAGAATGTCGGCGGTTATTTCGATCAGGAACGAGTCCAGAACCCCCCGGTTCCACTCCCGAAACACTTCCGCCATCTCGGGGGCGGTCATCCCCAACCCGGCTCCCAGCAGGTGGTAGGCCTCGGCTATCACCTGCATATCCCCGTATTCGATCCCGTTGTGAACCATTTTCACGTAATGGCCTGCCCCGTCCGCCCCCACCCAGTCGCAACAGGGGGTTCCGTCCGCTACTTTGGCGGCCACCGCTTGCAGGACGTCCCGCACATAAGGCCAGGCCCGCTCGTCCCCGCCGGGCATTATGGACGGCCCGTGCCGGGCTCCTTCTTCCCCGCCCGACACCCCGGCCCCCACGAACCGGATTCCCTCCCCGGACAGCTCCCGGGTGCGACGGATGGTGTCGGCGAAGTGGGAGTTGCCCCCGTCGATGATGATATCGCCCTCCTCCAGCAGGGGAAGCAGGGCGGCGATGGTCTGATCCACGGCCCGCCCGGCTTGCACCATCAGCATCACCCGGCGGGGGGCGGACAGCATCCCGACCAACTCCTCTAGGGAATAGGCCCCCGCTATCCCGGCGGCGGCCTCCTCTTCCAGAAAGGAGCGGGTGCGGGCCCCGGTGCGGTTGTAGACGGCCGCCCGGTAGCCGCGATCGTTGATGTTCAAGGCCAGGTTCCGGCCCATCACGGCCAACCCGATTAAACCTATGTCGGCGATAACATCCTCCCCGTCGGCGGCCCTCGTAATCTACCGCAACCCGCCGCCCCCCGCCCGCCGGACCCGGGGCCCGCATACCCGCCGGACCGGGGCCCGCCCGCCGGTATGATGGGGGGCGATGAGCGGCCAACCCGCCCCCCGCACCGAACCGCCGGTGGTGTTGTTCGTATGCGCGCATAACGCGGGACGCTCGCAAATGGCGGCCGGTTTTCTCCGCAGTCTGGGGGGAAACCGGGTAAAGGTTCTCAGCGCCGGCTCCCTGCCCGCCGACCGGATCAACCCGGCGGTGCGGGAAGCGATGGCCGAGCGGGGCGTCGACTTGGCCGACGCCCGCCCGCGACTTTTGTCCGACCAGGCGGCGGCCGCGGCGGACGTGGTGGTGACCATGGGATGCGGGGATGCCTGCCCGGTGTTGCCGGGCAAACGCTATCTGGACTGGGATTTGCCCGACCCGGCCGGGCGGGAAGCGGCCGACATCCGCCCCATCCGGGACCGGATTGAGGAACTGGTGCGGGGGCTCTTGCGCGAGCTGGAAACGCCCCCCGCCGCCTTCGGGGACCCGAACTGATGACCGTGCTGGGAATCGACATCGGGGGAAGCGGCATTAAGGGGGCCCCGGTGGATGTGAATGCGGGGCGCCTGACGGCGGAACGGTTCCGTCTGGAAACCCCGCAACCGGCGCGTCCGGAAGCGGTGGCGGAGACGGTGCGGCAAGTGGCGGAGGTTTTCCCGGAAACGACGGGAGCGGTCGGCGTCGCTTTTCCGGCCATCGTCCGCGACGGGATAACCCTGTCGGCGTCCAACGTGGACGACTCCTGGATAGGAACCGACGCCCGCTCCCTGTTCGCCGCCGCCTGCGGTCGTCCGGCGGCGGTGATCAACGACGCCGATGCGGCCGGCCTGGCCGAAGCCGGGACGGGGGCGGCCGCCGGGCGCCGGGGGGTGGTGCTCGTAATCACGCTGGGCACCGGCATCGGTTCGGCTTTGCTGATGGACGGCGCCCTGGTTCCCAACACCGAACTGGGTTTTTTGGAGATGGGGGGCAAGCCGGCGGAGCGCATCGCCTCCAATCGGGTGCGCGTCGAGGAGGGTCTGTCGTTTGCGGAATGGGCGGAGCGCCTCAACGACTACTTCGCCAAGCTGGACCGCCTCTTCTCCCCCGACCTGCTGGTGATAGGCGGCGGCGTCTCCAACCAGTTCCCCCTGTTCGGACCGCTCCTGCGCAGTCGGGCCCCCATCGTCCCCGCCGCCTTCCGCAACCAGGCGGGCATCATCGGGGCCGCCATGCGGGCCGACCGCCTCCGGGACTGACGCCCCCGGCCCCCGGCGAAGAGCGCCGGCGCCTCGCTGGAACTCACCTGCGGGAACCGGTGAAGACGATCTCCCGTCCGTTGCGCGGTTGCACGGGACGGTTGTTCGGCCCGCCCGAAGCGGCGGCCTGCAACCGCTCCGTCTGCTCCCCGGACACCGTCCCCGCCTGCGCCATCACGAACCATTCCACCGGTTCCGTGCAGGGCGGGGTGGTGGTGGAACCCTGATACATGTAAAACCCCCGCTCCTCCGGGACCAGGACGGCGGAGTTCAACCCGTCCAGGGAGCCGTCTTCGTCGCCCGTCGCCTCCCCGGCCGCCGGCGCCCGGTTCAGCAACTCCTCCAACATCGGGTCGGGCGCCCCCGGCCGATACAGAAACCCGACTACCGCCAGCCCGCCGGACTCCCGCCGGTGCACCAGGTGCAACTCGGCCGCAAAGGACTCCCCGTCCAGCAGATGTTCGCCCGGCGTGTGGAAATGAGCCTGCTGCAACTGGTAGGAGCGTCCGGAGAACTCCAACCGGGCCCCCTCCGCATAGTGAATGTAGACGGCGTGCCCGCTGTTGGTCATCCCGGTCGGGGCGGCCCCGTAGGAGAACCCGAGCGGCGGCGGATCGCCCGCTGCGTAGCCGGTGATGTCAATCGGGGACTGCCTCTCCCCCGCCCCGCAGTTCTCGTATTCGGGCGACAACTCCGCCCAGGCGCCGGGAGCCATGGCCCCGGAGTATCCCCATTCCGCCGCCGCCTCCTCTCCTCCGCAGGCCGCCAACAGCGCTGACAAGCCGCCCACCGATCCCAGAGCGGTCAACGAACCCTTGCGCAGAAACTGCCGCCTGGTCATCCCCGCCGTATTCCGCGCCGACATGCTCAGGGCCTCCTTCACAAAAACCGTCCGATGCCGAACATGGAAACATCGTAGGGGGATTCGCGACCGACGACCAAATCGGCCGCTATCTCCCCGATGGCGGGCGAGAACTTGAACCCGTGCCCGGAGCAGGCGCTGACGATGACCACGTTGGGATGGCCGGGATGGCGGTCCAGCAGAAAATGCTCATCGGGGGTGTCGGTGTACATACACACCGCCGACCGCCGGATCTCCCCGCCCAACCGGGGCAATATATCCGAGACGGCCTCCCGCAGGTCGTCTTCGTCGGCGGGGCGCACCTCCCGTTCCAGTTGGTCGGGGTCGTCGTGCATTTCCCCGTTGTGGTGAAAGGCGACTTTCACCCCCCGTCCGAAGTCGGGCTGGCAATACAGCCATCGGCCGGGGGCCCACTCCCAGGCGTGATTGGGGCACCGGTCGGGTCGGAACAGTTCCGGTTGGGCGGGTTGGAACCAGGTCAGCACCTGCCGTTCCACCCGCAACGGCAACTCCAGTTTGGACACCCACCGGCGATTCCACGCTCCGGCGGCGAACACGATGCCGTCCGCGGAGTACTCCCCTTCCTCCGTGTACACCCGGATCCCCTCCCCGTCCGGATGCCAGCGCCGCACCGGCTCCCGCATGCGGAGCCGGGCCCCGCCCCGCGCCGCGTCGGACAACAGGGCCCGCAGGCACGGCTCCACGAACAGGGCCCCCGCGTTGCGGTCGTAGGCCCCCGCCATTCCCGGTTGCGGGTTGAACTGCGGCCAGCGGGCGCGGATGGCATCCGCCTCCAACAGCTCAAAGGGCAGGTCATGCTCCTGCGCGGAACGGCGCACGCCCTCCACCATTTCGCTTTCCGGCCGACCGATGGAAATCCCGCCGGTGATGCGCAGCAACTCCGCGGGCGGGTCGGCTTCTTCCTCCAGCCGCCGCCACAGCCGGTAGGCGTGCTGCACGATGTGCACATAGGCGGGATGCTCCCCGTACACTTCCCGGATTACCCGCGTCTCCCCGTGACTGGACCCGAAGTCGTGGGGAGGGGCGTGCGTATCGAAGCCGAGCACGGTCCGGCCGCGCCGCGCCAAGGCGGAGGCGGCGGCCGCGCCGTGCGCGCCCAACCCGACCACGATCACATCGGCGGAGGACCCGTTTCCCATCCCCCCATTGTAAAGGCCGACGCGCAAAATCGGCATACGGAGCCGGGCGACTACCGGTTTTAGGCTCCTATTTCGTATTCCCGGTAGCGGGCGGCGGCGGAGGGGGGGAGGCGGACGCTGACCTGCGTCCCCGCCTCCAAATGGTTTTCTTTCAACACTTCCCCGTCCCGGCGCAGACGGGCCAGGGCCTCCCCGTTCCGGTAGGGAACCAGCAACTCCAGCAGTTCCGACCCCCGGGCCAGGTAGGAGAGGATCATTTCCCGCAAACCGTCCAAGCCGGTTCCGTAACGGGCGGAAACCGCAATCCCCGCCGGGTGGCGGTATTCCAGCCGGCTCAGGTCGGAGGAGTCGGCGATGTCGGCTTTGTTGAACACCGCCAACTCGGGAACGGAGGCGGCCCCGATGGCCGTCAGCACTTCCCGCACCGCCGTCATCTGCCGCTCCGCCCCGGGATGGGAGGCGTCCACCACATGCAGCAACAGGTCGGCGTTGGCGGTCTCCGACAGGGTGGTGTGAAAGGCCTCCACCAGCTGGTGGGGCAGGCGCTCCACGAACCCCACCGTGTCCGACAGCAGAATCCGCCCCCCGCCGGGCAACGGACAGCGGCGAATGGTGGAGTCCACGGTGGAAAACAGCCGGTCCTCCACTTTCACATCCGCATCGGTGAGGGCGTTCATCAAGGTCGACTTGCCGGCGTTGGCGTATCCGACCAGGGCCGCCACCGGAATGCGGGAGGCGGCGCGCGACTTGCGTTGCGCGGCCCGGGCCCCTCGCACTTTTTTCAACTGCCGTTCCAGATGGGCGAGGCGGCTCATTATCCGCCGCCGGTCGGTTTCCAGTTTGGTCTCCCCCGGCCCCCGGGTTCCGATCCCGGCCCCCAAACGGCTGAGGGCGGTCCCCTGGCCGCGCAACCGGGGCAGGTGATAGCGCAACAGGGCCAACTCCACCTGGATCATCCCCTCCCGGCTGGCGGCGTGCTGGGCGAAAATGTCCAGGATCACCGCCACCCGGTCCACCACGTCGCATTGGAATACGGCTTGCAGGTTGCGTTGCTGACCGGGGGTGAGGTCGTGGTCGAACACCACCACGTCCGCATCCAGGGCCTCCGCTTCCCGGGCCGCTTCCCGGGCTTGGCCGGAGCCGATGAAAGTGGCCGGATGGGGTTTGTCCCGTTTCACGGTCACCTCCCCCACCGGGGTGGAACCGGCGGTGTCGGTCAGCAACGCCAACTCCTCCAGCCTCCGGTCGGAACGGGCGCCGGGATCGGAGGAGGCGGCGGCTCCAAGGGCTCCGGGGGCCCCGGCGGTGAAGTCCACCGCCACCAGGAAAGCCCGTTGCCGGGCGACTTCCAGGTCGGTTACGGTGGCGGTGAGGCGGCGGCGCCCCCGGCCCGTTTCCTCGGCGGTCACGGGAACCGGACCAGGCGGCGAGCCTCAGAGATAGGAGTTCTCATCGGCGGGGGAGGAGTCCCGCTCTTCGGCGATTATCTGGGATTCGCGCACCGCCACCGCCACCCGTCCGCTGTCCGGCCACAGGAAGCGCCACGCCCCGGTGGGCACGGCCCAAAACCGCAACCCGGTCATAATGTCCACCAGGGCCAGGGCGTCGGTGGTGGATTCGGTGCCGGCGGGCACCAACAGCCCGGAGCGGGTGGCCGACTCTTCCCGCAGATGACCCACCCGCCAGCCGGGCAGAATCCGATAGCCGTTGGCTTCGAACTTGTCCCGGTTGTCGGTGGAGTGCATATCATCCTGTCGGGTCGGGCGTCCCGTCCTCCGGCGGGGGACGGCGTTTTGGGGAAATGTTAGTCGGCGTCCGGCGGCAGGGGGGACCGGAGAGCGGGGTATCCTGGGGGCGGAGGCGAACGAGCGCCTGGTGGGCTCCCTGGTCTTCAAAACCAGTGGGGGTGCGTAAGCGCCCCGGCGGGTTCGATTCCCGTCCGCCTCCGCCACTCCCCTCCTCCGCTCCTCCGCTCCGGGCGGTCGCAACCCCGTCTTTCCGGCCAAATAAATTTCCCCGTTGAGACGGGCGCGCCCAAGGGCGGGCGGGTAGGTTGGGAACCGGATGCCTTTTATCAGCGGAAGGAGTTTGACAATGGGCGATTTGCAAACAGCGGCGGACGCCGTCCTGCAGGGAGTGGTCGCGGGCAGCCCGCGGGTCCCCGGAGCGGCGGCGGTGGCCACCAACCGGGAGACGGACATTTACCGGGGAGCGGCCGGGGTGCGGGTCTTGGGCGGGGAGACGGCTATGACCACCGACACGGTGTGCGCCATTTTTTCCACCACCAAAGCCATCGCCGGCACGGCCTGTCTGCAACTGGTGGAAGACGGACGGCTGGACCTGGACGCGCCCGCCAAAAACTACGCCCCCGAAATCGGGGATTTGCAGGTGCTGGACGGGTTCGACCAGAACGGCGACCCGATGTTGCGCCCTCCGAAACGGGACGTAACCACCCGCATGTTGCTCCTGCACACCGCCGGGTTCGGCTACGACTTTTTCAACGAAACCTACAACCGCCTGGCGGAGGAGCACGGCCAACCGAGCGTGATCACTTCCTCGCGGGCTTCCCTGACCACGCCCCTGCTGTTCGACCCGGGCGAGGAGTGGGAGTACGGCTCCAATATCGACTGGGCCGGGCAAGTGGTGGAGGGCATCGCCGGGAAAAGGCTGGGGGAGGTGATGCATGAACGCATTCTGGAACCTTTGGGGATGAAGTCCACTTCCTTCACGCTCAACGAGAACATGCGCAACCGCCTAGCCGACATCCATCAGCGGGCGGAGGACGGTTCCTTGGAGCCGATGGGCTTTGAACTGCCCGCCGACCCGGAGGTGCATATGGCCGGCCACGGCCTGTATTCCACCGCCGAGGACTACTCCAAGTTCATCCGGATGTGGTTGAACGACGGGATGGGGCCGAAGGGGCCGGTGCTGGAAAGGCAAACCGTGGAGCAGGCGGAGCGCAACGGGCTGGAAGGGGATATGAAAATCAAGGGCCTCCCCGGAGTGATCCCGACCCTTTCCAACTACGCCGAGTTTTTCCCCGGCATGCCCAAGTCTTGGGCGTTGACTTTTATGATCAACGAAGAAGAGGCCCCCACCGGACGCCCGGCCGGTTCGCTGGCCTGGGCGGGCCTGGCCAACCTCTACTACTGGATCGACCGGAGCAACGGCGTGGGCGGGTTTTGGGCCACCCAGATTTTCCCGTTCGCCGATGCGACGTCGGTGGGCGGTTACCTGGACTTCGAGACGGCCGTTTACCAACACGCCGTCTGATCGCCCGGACGCCCGCTCCCCCTCCCCGGACGGAGGTCCGCCGGGCGGCGGAGGGGCGACTATGGGAGGTTTGATCCCGTAGGGTACGGCGTATGAAACCGTCGGCGGTGCGGAAAGTTTTGGCGGCGGGAGCGGTCCTGGGGCTGGCGGCATGCGTCGCGGCCTGCGGGAGACAAACCTCCGTTCCCCCCGCCACCTCCTCCCCCGTCGCCCCCGCCCCGACCGGGAGCGCCCCGCCCTCCTCCCTCCCCGCTCCCCCGCAGACCCCCGCTACGGACGCCCCGCCCGTCTCCCCCCTATCAACGGATGACCCCGCCCCGGAAGACGACTCCATCCCGACAAGCGAACCCGCCCCGGGGGACGATTTTGCCGGGGAGGACGACTTTGTTCCGGAGGACGACTTCGGCGATGATCCGATTTTCCGGGTGGAACTGGAGGCGGTCACCTACCCGGAAACCGACCGCCGGGGGGAGGAACCCCTAGCCGATTTGCGGCACATCCGGTTTCATCTGCTGGTGGAGAACCTCACCGACTCCCCGCAGATTTTCCTGCCCTGGCAGGACATCGAGGTAAGCACCCCCGGCGGGGAACGTTGGTACGACACTTTCGACTTCGCCGACGTCTCCCTGGACGGCTCCTACCTGCCCGGCCTGTCGGTGCGGGGCTCCGTCGGCTATCAGATTCCCGCGGACGCCTCCGGGGTGGAACTGGCGGTGAATCTGGAACCGGTCATCGCCGACCGCGACATTCCCGTGCGCCGCCGCCGGTTCTCCGTCGACCCCGCCCGCGGCCCGGTCGGGGAACCGGGCACCGACGCCGTTTTCATCCCGGAGGGGGGCACTTTCCGGGTAGGCGATTCGTTCCACATCGAGGACATCGACTTCAGCCTGCGTTTCGCCGTGGAAGGGGTGGATTTCCCGGAGGAGGCCGGGCCGGGCGGCCCGCCCCCGCCGGGCATGCGGCTTATGATGGTGCACGCCGCGGCGGAAGTAACCTCCGGCTACCTGGAAACCCTGGCCGACATGTTCTTCGAGGTGCGCACCCCCGACGGTTTCGCCCGGCGGGAGCGGCCGTTCGCCGGAACCGGACTGGACGGGTATTTCAGCGACGACGGCCCGTTGCGGGGAACCGCCGGTTTTCTGATCCCGGAGGAGGCATCCACCGTCTACCTGACCGCGGAGAACACGTTCAACGGCTTCTACGCCATCTATGAAATAGACGCCGGCTTGGGCCGGCAAGGAACCACCGAGGGCTACCCGCAACTGTCGACGCTGGGAGTGGGCGACTCCCTGGACAACGACCGGGTGCGGTTCACCCTGGAGTCGGTGATCTACTTCGATTCCACCGAGGAGACGGAGGAAGGGTTTCCCGATTTCCGGGTTATCTCGATGTACGCCCTGGTGGAGTCCGCCGACGGGGAGGAAGGTTTCTTCACCGGCTGGCAGGCGGACGGCTGGCCGGCGTTTGAGCTGTGCGCGGTGGAGGAAGCGTGGTGCTACGACCCGTTGGGCTTGCCGGAAGGCGAATATTCCCCCGCCGAGCCCCTGCGGGCCTCCCTGGATTACGAAATCCCGGGCGACACGGAGACGGTCTACCTGCGCCCCCGCCCCGGCTTCTTCGAAGAGTTCGCGGTGTTCGAGATCGACACCCGCCTCGACGACCAAGGAGACACCGAAAAAATCCCCACCGTTCCCACCGAAACCACCGGCGTGCTCCTATCCGCCCCGCCCCCGCCGGTTCAAACCCCGGCCAGCATGCGCCGCAACGGACCCGACCAGTCCAGTATTTTCCTATCCGACGTAACCAACTGATGCCCGCCCGCCAAAGCGGTGGCCACGATCAGCCGGTCCGCCGGGTCCTTGTGAAAGTCCGGCAGGGTAGCCGCCCTGATGCCGATATCCCCTGTCACGGCAATCTCAATCAGACCCTTGCTCATAAGACTGCGCCGCCAATCTCCAATTCCGGTCTCAATATCGATTCGTCCCTTGTGTTGCAACTGCGCCAGTTCCCAGAAAGATATTGCCGATATTCCAACCTCACCCGCAGTCCAAGCCCGCTCGATGGCTCCGCGCGCCTCGTCGCCCAGCCGGTGATCGCCCATCCGCGACCACAGAAGCGCATGCGTATCCAGCAGTATCAAAGCCACTCATCCCACTGCTTGAGCCATTCCTCCTCCCAATCATCGTCCATCACCGGACCAACAACATCTCCATGAATTTTTATGATGTCGCGATCAGCCCCGAAGAAAGACTCCGGCTTGCCCCGATAGGCGGACAGCCGCGCCACCGGAGCGCCCCGCTTGGTAATCACGATCTCCTCCCCGGTGTCCGCCACCTCGTCCATCAGCGCCAAGCACTTGGCCTTGAACTCGGAAGCCTTGATGGTCCGGTCCCCGGACCCGGCAGTTAGCGTTGTCATTCCACGCCCCTTCGCTACTCGCTGGGGAACCATTATAA
Organism: Candidatus Spongiisociaceae bacterium; assembly: GCA_965243835.1. Classification (GTDB taxonomy): domain Bacteria; phylum Actinomycetota; class Acidimicrobiia; order Spongiisociales; family Spongiisociaceae. The sequence goes on along the minus strand of OZ251578.1, from coordinate 433,333 downwards.
CCATGGTCATAACCATAGTCAAATCGTTAGGCAGGCGGCGCAAGCCATTTATCCCACTGCTTGATCCATTCCTCCTCCCAGTCATCGTCCATCACCGGACCCACAATATCCCCATAGATTTTAATCTGGCCCTTGTACTTACCATAGAGGCTCGCCGGCCTTTTCCGGTAAGGCTCCAGTCGCGCCACCGGGACGCCCCGCTTGGTGATCACGATCTCCTCCCCGGTGTCCGCCACCTCGTCCATCAAGGCCAAGCACTTAGCCCGAAACTCGGAGGCGGTGATAGTCCGGGGCTGGTCGCCCCCATTGTCATCGGTTGGCATAGTGCCAGTCTCCTGTCGATCGGGAACGGCCATCCTAACCGCCTCCCGCCCCTCCCCGAACCAACCCGGACGACCGCGCAAGTTTCTCAGCACCGTCCCGGGCGGCTCAAACAGGCCAACCCACCGCCAAACATTCCGACCCCATTAAACCGCCTGTCGGTTTAGGGTTCCTACCCTAAACAAGCCAACCTCTTTTCCTGCTGCATGCACTGCCTCTTCATATGGCTCCGATCCTAACCAAACCTTTATTTTAGGAGCAATGTAACGTTGTATATTAGTTATAAGACGATGTATTGTATTACCACAGGTACCCTTAGGTAATAACAGAACCATGTGATTGCTAGTTACCTCCATAGAAAAGGGTTGCCAGAGATGATGATCAATTGCTGACATATGAATTTTAGTGGGCCCTCGAGGATGTAAATAGCCTCCAATTCTTAACAGACTGCTTCGATGTTGGAGTCCATAAGTCACTAAACGATCAAAGGTTTGTTGAGACAACGGATCTTCAAATATAATACAAACCGGTTCTCCGTCAAGCCTGAAACCGCCACCTCCAACCGGGTGACTTTCAAACCACATTTTTTCTATGCTATCGGTCACTCTTTTATATAGTTTTATAATAGCCTTTACAATAGATCTATGTCCAACAAAGGAACCGCTTTTATTAGTAGATTTACCATCATAATTCAATAAATGACCTCCCTTCCCTCTAGCAGGGATTTGTAGTTGAACTAATGAATGAAGGGGATTATATAATTCAAGCAAGTCTGGTAAAGTTTTATTCAACTCACCAATTCTTTCCGTAAGATTAACTTTCGATCTTCTGCGCGCGAATATGGTTGATCCTGTCTCGTCTTCCGTTTCATCAAAATCTTCATCATGCTCGATAGGCAAACCCTCAGGTATTTCATATTTTGCTTCGTGTTCAAACCCAAGTCGAACATAGCGTTCAGGGTTATGAGCGGTTCGCACTTGATCCCAAATCTCCGACAAGATGTACGAGGAAAGCCATACTCTATCTAACCAGGGAGATTTGTCGACATTATTTCTTACCCACCGGTCGCCACTCGTGGATGGCATGGTCGTATAAAACACGGGATAACGTTCTTCCATAATTTCCAACAAACCTACGATACGGCCCTCGTGCTCTTTGGCATCGTGCACCCGAAAAAGGCTATCGTCAACCTCCTCCAGAGACACCCCTTCCGGGAACGCCTCGGGCAGTTCACGTACCGTTCGGCCCTTCCGGGCCGTTTCCAGCATGTAGGCTTTCAATAACGTACGGCCCGGCTCAAAATGGGCCGATCCGTCGGCCAACGGCACCGCACGACCTTCCAGCAGGTCTACATATTCCTCGCGGGTTGCGAGAGCAGGGAGGTACCCGGGGTTTTCCATCCGCCCTACTCTAGACGGTTCGGATGGGCACACGGACCGTCGGGTTCGGGACGTCATGGACGGCGGCGGTTGCCAGGTTCCAGAGGTCGGGGGAATGGTTGCGCACCCGCAGGCGGGCCAACTCCGTCAGGAAATGGGCTGTGCTATTCACCGGAGCGAATCCAGCTAGACACACAGCCCACCTCCCTCATTCTTAGAGTTCTATCTTGATCTCCAAGTCTTTGTTAGGCTTCTGTCGAACCTGCAGGTTTGGTTGCTTTTTCAACTCCTTGTACAAGGTATCGGAGAGCAACGCATTGGCCTTTTTTTCCAATCTGCGTAGTTCGGCAGGACTGGGTTGGTCTTTTTTGGGCATCACTGCCCCCTTTCTAATAGATTCGAAGAGGCAACAGCCTCTTCCTTACCGCCCCAGTATAGCATGGCGTTCCGCTACCCGGGACCAATACCCCAAACGGCGCCGCCATCTCGCAAGGGGGGTTAGAAGGGGAGGTGGGGGCCGGTTTCTTTTAGGCGGCGGCGGCGGGCTTGGGCGTCGGGGACGGCGGCGGTTACCAGGTTCCAGAAGTCGGGGGAATGGTTGCGCACCCGCAGGTGGGCCAACTCGTGCACCACGATGTATTCCAGCAAGGCGGGGGGCACCATCACCACCCGCCAGTTGAAACGCAGGGTGCCGTCGGGGGCGCAACTGGCCCACCGTTTGCGCTGGTTGCGGATCAGGATCGCCGACCGCTTCCCCCGGCCGAACTCCGGCCACCACCGTTCCACCACCGGCGGCACCCGCGCCTCCGCCCGCACCCGGTACCAGGCCGTCACCGCCGCCCGCACCCGGTCGGCGCGCTCGCTCCCTTCCAAACCGGCGGGGACCGCTATCCGCAACCGCCAATGGTCGAACCGCACCTGCGGCGACCGCACCTCCTCCCCGTCCGACACCGCCATCCGTATGTTCCGCCCCAGGTAGGGCACGGTTTCCCCGCTCACGAACCGCTTGGGGGCGGCCCGCAGCTTCTCCGCCTCCGCATTGCGGATGATCCAGGCGGCCCGCTTGCGCACGAAAGCCCGCAGGTAGTCGTCGTCGACCGCCATCGGGGCGCTCACCGACACTCCGCTCCCGTCCACCGCCACCTGAATGCTTTTGCGGCGGCGGGTACTGCGCCGGATCTCGTATTCGATGACCGAGCCGCCGTAGCGCACCCGGTCCCGGGTTTTCATCCGTCCTCCCCGGCGCCGGTGCGCCGTTTGGCGATTTCCACGATCCGCCTGCCCAGCCGTTCCAACTGCTCCGGGGAGTATTCGCCCCCCTCCCGCAGCCTCCGTTTAATGTCGCGGCGCATCTGCCGTTGCGCGTCCAGGTTGTCCCGCCAGTCGACCAGCCCGGTGTGGGCGGCCACCGCCCCGTCCACCTGTTTGGCCAGGGCGTCCATTTCCCGCCCGAACTCCTCCCGGTAGGGTTCCAGCTCCCCCCGGGCGGCCGTTTCGGCGGTGGGTTCGTCCATCTCCCCGGCCAGCAACTCGCGGATGGCGAAGGAGCGGGGGGTGTGCCCCTGCCGGGCGGCGATCCCTTCCTCGTCCCGCATCCGCTCCCCCAACTCTCCCATCCGGCGGCAGGCTTCCAAGTCGTCGATGGTTCCCAGCCGCAACTGGTCGATGATTTCCCGCAGCTGGTCGGACAACTTTTGATAGAACACGGGGTTGTCGTCCATCCGCCGGTTGATCACCCGGCGCACCGCATGTTCCATCACCGACGCCCGGGCCCGTTCGTTGTCCACCCCGTCCAGAACCTGCGCGAAGTCCCGGTCCAGGATGGAAAGCGGTTTCATCAACTCCCGCACTTCGGCGCTCACCTGCTCGTCGATCAACTGTTTGGCTTTGGCTCCGATGTCGGTCCAGTCCAGATGGGCGTCTTCCCCATGATACTGGGCCCGCACGACCTGGCGGATTTCGGTGAGCCGCCGCAACCGTTTTAAGTAGGCCAGCGCCCCCGGGTCGGGCAGGTACTGGTCCATCAGGCGGGCGAACTCCCGGAAGTCCCGGTTGAACAGCTGATAGCGGTCTTCCCGGTAGTCGCCTTCCGTGTCCGGGCCGGGGGCGAACACCGCCGCGCACGCCCACCGGTCGTCCAGGTCCCACCCCCGGAAATGGGATTCGGCTTTGGCGGCCGCCTCCCCGATAAACTCCGCCGCCCGCCCGGTTTCCAGGGGGGTCATCGCCTCCCGCACATCCTCCGGTTTGAACCCGGCCAGGGCTTTCTCCAAGTCCTGCGCCACCCCGTAATAGTCCACCACCAACCCGTAGTTTTTGGAGACGGTTTGCCCCCGGACCTGATGGGTGTGGGTGCGGTTGACCCGGGCGATGGCCTGCAACAGGCTGTGCTCCTGCAGGTGCTTGTCCAGATACAGGACCTGCTCCACCGGAGCGTCGAATCCGGTGAGCAACCGGTCCACCACCACCAGGATTTCCGGGACCGCCGGACCCTCGTCTTCATCGAACCGGATCGGTTCGTGGACGAAGTCGTTGATGATTTTCTCTTGGGGAAGCGACCGCACCTCATCGTATTCCGCCCCGTCGTCGGCGGCGACGGTGATGATGGGATAGGTTTCGGTGATGCCGAAGTCCCGCAGGTAACGGGCGTATTTGAGGGCGGTTTCCCGACGGGGGGCGACCACCTGCGCCTTGAACCCGTTGGGCCTGATTTTGGTTTTGAAATGTTCGGCGATGTCCAGGGCGATCATCCGGATACGGGGGTCGGCCCCGGCCAGGGTTTCCCGGTTGGCGTAACAGCGGCGGATCCGTTCCTGATCGTCGGGGGAATACCGGCCGAATACGGCCTCGAACAGTTTGTCCAAGGTTTTTCCATCGGCCACGGCCAGTTCCGGTTTGCGCAACTCGTAGCGGATGGGGACGGTGGCATTGTCCTCCACCGACTGGGGGATGGTGTAGGAGTCGATGAGAGGCCCGAAGCGGCGCATGGTGCTGCGCTCGAACCCTTTGTCGATGGGGGTGCCGGTAAACCCGATGAGCGCCGCGTTGGGGAGGGCCTGCGACATGCGGGCGGACAGGATTCCGAATTGGGTGCGGTGGGCTTCGTCCACCATCACGATCACGTTCGCCCCCGGGTCGAGCGCCCCTTGGTCGTCTTCCATGGCTTCTTCGAATTTCTGGACGGTGGTCATCACGGTGCGCCCCACCCCGGTGGTCAGCAACCGGCGCAGGTGGCGGGAAGTTTTGGCCTGTTCCGGGGAGGGGAAGTCGCAAGCCGCAAAAGTGGCGGCGATCTGCCGGTCCAGCTGGGTGCGGTCGGTAACCACCAGGATGGTGGGGTTGTCCAAGGCGCCCAGACGGGTTTGACGGCGCAGTTTGACGGCCAGCCACAGCATGGTCAGCGACTTGCCCGAACCCTGGGTGTGCCAAATGACCCCGCCCCGCTCCTCGGCGGTTTCGCCCCGCAGGATGCGCCCCAGGGTTTCCCGCACCGCCCGATACTGCTGGTAGCGGGGCAGTTTTTTAACCATTTTCCCGCCCCGGGTTTCAAAGACCACGTAGTCGCGCAAGATATCCAACAGGACGGCGGGGGACAGCAGGCCGATGATAAGCCGGGCCTGCCCCTGCGCTTCCACCCCGAACCGGCGTTTCACCTCTTCGTCGGTATAAGGATGGATGCTTTTCCACTCAAAAAACAAGTTTTCGGGGGCGTACAGCCCGGCGTAGACGGCGGCCATCCCGCAATGGGCCACGCACAACAGGTTGTAGTGAAACAGGTCGGGCGCGCCCCTCCCCCGCCACTGGGCGCCGAGTTCCTGATAACGGTGCAGTTGCTTAATGGCTTCGGGGCGCCACATCCCCAAATCGGGACTTTTGGCCTCCATCACCACCAAAGGGATGCCGTTGACAAACAGAACAATGTCGGGAATAACGGTTTCCCCCCGCCCCCGACTGACCCGAAACTGGGTGGTAACCACGAACTCGTTCCGCCCCCCCTCCGGATGGTCGAAGTCGAAGAACCGGACAATCCGGGTGCGCCGCCCCCCGGCCCCGTCAACGTCCAGGGGCATCCCGAAAATAAGGTATTCGTGCACCTTCTGGTTACGCCCCATCCCCACCTCTTCCAGATGTTCCAGGTTAAAAATAACCCGCTCCGCCTGCTCCGCGGACAACCACTCGTTAAGCCGGAGAAGCGCGGCCCGCAACCGCCCCCGCAACAAAACCTCCCTCTCATCCCCCCTCTCATCCCTAAGTTCGGAGGCAGGTAAGTAAGACCACCCCAACTGCTCCAACATCTCCCGAGCAGGTATCTCAACATATCGTAACTCATTAATCCCTTTATCCCTCATTTTTATTACTAATTCCTTTATAAAAAATTCTAAAGTCTTCCAGATATTGTAGATCGTCTACAACTCTATCGAGAACTTGACACTCTTGCAATAACCAAATAATAATTAGTAAATAACTGGTCTTAGTCAAGAAGCTAAGATTGTTGTAATCTAAGGTATCAAGTCTTTGACTGTGTATTATATCATTACGCATGATTACAAACTCATTCACCCATTTTTCTGTATCACCAACTAAACTGGAGAAAATGGAAGAAACTTCCTTAATTATCTTTTTTAATATGTGCTCGATATTATCCTTACTACCTTGCGCTTTAGCAATGGCCTCGATAGCAATAATAATATTAACAAACTTGTTTTCTTCATATAAATCCGGGATAAATTTGTGGCTGAGCGAAGCATTTATAGCTATATCATATTTTTGGGAAACCTTAAGCCAATTTGATAATATTTTTAAACTGCCAAAACTATCCAAATTTAACCCTGGTTGCAAGGAATAAATGTGGGCATTATTATAAATTATATTACTTAGCTTGGACGTATATAGATCGAATGATGTATACGAATTAGGTTTCCATATTTTAATTTTTGATATTTTGGGTGGAAAGCCTATACAAATTGTCAATAAATTACGAAAGTATCTAGAATAATTTATTATTTCATTAATATCAACTATTGAATTCCACTCAAATCCGAGCGAACAGTCTTGCCTCATCAAACACTCTGATAATATATGTGGCTCTCCTTTATTATCAGTTGTAAAAGGAAATTTAATTTTTATGGTACCGTTGGATATACTAGAATAAATATCTGGTAAGGGTTTATACTTTACAAGGAAATGAACAATATCTTCGACTCGAATTTGCTTACTATTTCCTTCCCTTGTTTTGAGTTCAAAATGAAATCCTGAGCGACGAATCCATGCATGTAAATGGTCCATTTGTAAATCAACTCCACAAAGTTGATTGAAATCAGAGTCTACGAAAAACTCTGTTCCAGCAACTGTTAAAGCTGATTTATACGTCTCCTGATCTATTCCAGGAAAACTGATATTTCTCTTAGAGAAAATAGGTTGATAAAGAGACCATTTTCTCCCTTTAGCCAAACCATTTATCAAGAGTGGAGCATCAGTAGGCTCAGATAATGACACTCTATTATCGAATAACCCAAATAAGGTTAAGTCTACACTCCCATGACCTTTATACTCCAGTCTACCTGGTATATAATGATCAGGCGTATTCGCCAACCAAAAAACTCCTTCACAGCTAAACGGTTCCATGATATTCGCTCATCCTAGTTTGATGGCCGGAAAGACCTTGGGTTAGTAGTTCGTGTAGCAGTGCGTCGCGTAATAGCTTTGTCTTTACTATTGTGTTTTCCGTTTGTTCTATCGCATTATCCACGCTACCTAAAATATTCGCTATTCTTTTCTGTTTATTAAGCGGTGGTAAACAAACTCGTAACGACTTTGTGTCATCTAGTCTTATACCAGAGATAGTGAGACCTGTTTGAAGGCGCAAAAATTGCCTTTGCGTAGTTGGGGATTTTAACAACTCTGCTAAAAATGGTCCTGTAACGAAATTTAACTTTGGCCGAGCGCGTCCTAAATGATAGCCACATATCAGATTAGGTATATTTTCTTCTATCAAAGACACCTTTCCTATTTCGGCGTCCTTAGTGAAGATCACATCACCTTGCCTTAAACTCCATTTGTCTATTTCCTTTACAGTAGCAGTTGCTGACATAAAATTTATTATAGACCGAATACGATAGTTACCAACCACGTCATGATAGTTGCAAAGCAACACTGGTATTTCACCACCTATAGTCTTCTTGTCAACACTACTGAAACCAATCTCGGCTATATCACTCAACTTAAGCTCCTTCCAACAAGGTGTGTGTGTGTGTGTGTGTGTGTTACTTTCGGGGTTTAGTAGTATGTGTAGTAGGGCATCGCGTAGTTGCGCTGTTTTAGTTATTGCATTCTCTGTTTGTTCTATCTTCTCATCTACACTATTCATGGTATCCGCAATCTTTATCTGTTCATTCAAGGGAGGAACGGGTAAAACAATGGCACCTAGTTCCGTCTGCGTGAGGAGCGGCTGGGCAGTTTGGGATGCTAAGGCTGGTAATCTTGCCTTTACTAATGTATGATACAAAAAGGATTCGTTCCAAATACTAGGATGGGGCTTCACAAATAGTACATTATCAGACAACCAAACTGGTTTTTTGATTTGATGAACTGCCCCGCTAGCCCCAACCCGCCCCACCGCTATACCGGATTCAAAATTGACTCTATCGGTCGCACCAATCTTGCCATTTGAACCAACGACGTCATATTGTCCTGTGCCGCTCTCTTTATATACGGGCGATTTGCCGGACCCTATTTCCGCGCCATCCCGTAACCTAATTATCCCCCAGTTATCCGGGATGTGACCTAATCGGGTTACAGTACGATTAGACATAGTTTAATTCTTTTAAGTGCTGGTTCATTTTGGTTACTGCTTCGTCTCGGCGTTGTTCGGCTTCCCTCAACTGGGCTAGGGCTTCTTCTACGCTTATTATTTCTACCGGTTCGGTTTTGTCTACGTAGCGGCTGATGTTTAGATTGTAGTCGTTGTCCTCCAGCTCCTCGGTGTCGGCGATGTGGGCGAGGCGTTCCATCTCCTCGTAGTTGTGATACGCCTCGGCGATTTTGGCGATGTGCTCCTCGTCCAAAAAGTTCCGCGCCTTGCCCTGCCGGAAGTAGCCCTCCTGGTCGGCGTCGATGAACAGCACCTTGCCCTTGCGCTCCGGGGGCTTGCGCTTGTTGAACACGCAGATGGACACCGGAATGCCCGTTCCGAAAAACAGGTTAGGGGTCAGTCCGATCACCGCCTCCAGCAAATCCGCCTCCACCAGTCCCCTCCTTATCTTGCCCTCCGCCCCTCCCCTGAACAGCACTCCATGCGGCATCACCACCCCCACCATCCCGGTCTCCTTCGTCACCGCCAACATGTGCAACAGGAACGCAAAGTCCCCTTTGGTCTTGGGCGGGATGGCACCGTAGCGGTCAAACCGGAAGTGCGGGTCCTCGGGGGCGAAATCGTGACCCCAGTTTTTCAGGCTGAACGGCGGGTTGGCTATCACCCTGTCGTAGGTTAGCAACCACCCCTTGTCGTCCAACAGTTGCGGGTCCGCGATAACGTCCCCCGGCTCAAACCGGGCCGACCGTAGATTGTGCAACAACAGGTTCAACCTGCCCAAAGCCAACGTGCCCAAGTTGCGCTCCTGGCCATGCAACACCAGGTTGCGCGGATCGCCCCCCTGCCCTTCCACATACTGGGCGGTGTAAATCAGCATTCCGGCCGAACCGGCGGCGGGATCGCAGATGTGCATACGCTCTTCGGGCCGCAACAGATTAATAATCAGGTTGACCACCCCGCGCGGCGTATAAAACTCGCCGCCCTTCTTGCCCGCATCGTCGGCGAACTGGTTGATAAGGTATTCGTAGGCGTTCCCCAAAACGTTGCTGGTGCCGCCCATATCGTCCACGGCCAGGTTGCGGTTGCTCAGGTCCAGGTCGCTGAAATGGTTGAGCAGGGCGCGGATGATTTTTTCCCGGCTGGCGGGGGAGCCCAGTTTGGACTCATCGTTCCAGTTCACGCCGGTCAGAATTCCGTCCAGGCGGGGGTTGTCGTATTCGATCATCTCCCCGGCGATGTTCAACACCTCCCCCAAGTTCATCGACGCGCCGGTCAGGGCCGGCCAGCGTGCCTCCTCGGGGACGAAGAACTCGTGTTCGTCCCGGTCGGTCAGGGCCGTCTCCCGGGGCACGCCGTCCTTCACCGCCGCCTCCACCTCCTCGGCGAAGCGGTCGGACAGGCGTTTGAGGAACAGGATGGAGAAAATGAAGTTCTTGTAGTCGGCGGCGTCGATCTGGCCGCGCAGAATGTCGGCCGCCTGCCAGAGCTTCGACTCCAGTTCCTGTTGGGTCAAGGGCATTGTTTCACCATACCTCTCTAGTTTGGCACAGGCGTGTGACACATTTCTCTAATAAGGGCGTCCCGCAACGTCGCCCGCCGCAACCGGGCCGCGTCCACCGCCGCCGCGTAGGCCCGCTCCGATGACCCGACCAGGCGGGCCAACCGGTCCAGGATACGGGAAGGCGGGACGGGAATCGGCATCTCCCCCAAGTCGCGGGCCGACAGGGAAGTAAAGGTGAGGCCGGGACGGGCCTTGCGGGCCAGTTGCGCCCGCCCGTCGGAGGAGGTCAGGTAGAACCACAGGAACTGCCCCATCCCCGACTCGGGGTTGCGGGGGCGCGCCACCAACAGCGTGATCCCCGCCACCGTGCGGGAAATCCGGGGGGGCGCCAGGGCCGCCTGCGGCTCCCCCGCCCGGGCCGTAACCAACACGTCGAACGGACGAAGCAGATGCCGCTCGGTGCGGATGTTCTGCACCACCCCCACCTCCCGCAGGCCGTCCCGGCGGAGCCGATCATCGGACACGTCCTTGCTTTCCACCATCCGCAACCGCCAATCCCCCGCCTGCGCGCCCGCTCCCCGCCCCGACAAGGCCAACCCCTGCGAGACCTCCGCCAGTTCAGCCAGGCGCTTGACGATCGTCACCATACTGCTATTATACACACTCGTTCATATAGGTGTCAAATTCTCACCACTAACTAGTAGAACAGGTCACTCGCACGGACACCGGAGGTCGCCGAATGGACTACTCACCCCCTGGGATCATAGAGGAAAACGGCATCTGGTACCTGCCGTCGGCACTCAAGCATGGATACGGCCCGCCCGATGCCGAGGCCGCCTTCGACAGACCGTATCGGGGACCCGAACCGGAACCCAGCAAGCGCACCCCCGGCGAGCTGGCATGGTGGGTCGAGGGCTTCTCCGTCGGTATATCCCATATTGAAGTGGGCTACGAATACAGGAGAGGAGGGCAAAGGGTCGTGTTTCACATTGATAAGGCACGTCAACAAAAGACCCGGGGCTAGCCAGGAAGGAAAACCTATGGTAGCATACATTGCTATGAGCACCGAAACGCTACAAGGCGAGACCGAGATCGCCGCCTACTGGGAAGAACGCATCCGGCGGATGACGCAAATGTCGCAGGATGTATCTGCTGGATTGTACGACGATGTACTTGACCCCAAGCGGCAAGCGGTCGTTACGCTCATCACGAGTCAGATGCCCGACGGCTACGCCTACGACTACAACGAATGCCGAGTCGTAAGATTCGACCCCCACCTCCCCGACACATTTACCATCAAAGGCGAAGCGGGCAACGACCTACCCGTCCCCGCCCTCACAGTCCTCGACCCCGCCGACCTCGAGGCCGACCCCGAGAGGTACGAAACCCGAACCTGACCAGTGCCAGCCGCCCAACCGCACACCCGCCCCAAGGCGACGCTGATGGACAGGCAGAGCGCCGAAGAGCAATACTGGCAGGAACGCATCCGGCGCATGACGCAAATGTCGCAGGACATAGACGACGGCCTCTACGACGATGTGCTTGACCCTCTCCGAGAAGCGGCCGACAGACTCATCACCGACCAGATGCCCGACGGCTACGCCTACGACCTCGACGAATGCCAAGTCGTAAGATTCGACCCCCACCTGCCCACCTCGTTCATCATTAAAAGCGAAGATGGCAACGACCTACCCATCCTCGCTCCCACCATCATCCACCCCATCGCCCTCGAGGCCGACCCCGAAAGGTACGAAACCCGAACCTGACCAGTGCCAGCCGCCAAACCGCGCACCCTAGAACAGACGACACTGATGGACGACAGGCAGAGCACCGAAGAACAGTACTGGGAGGAACGCATCCGGCGCATGACGCAAATGTCGCAGGATGTATCCGCAGGGCTGCACGACGATGTTCTCGACCCTATGCGGGAAGCGATCGTTACGCTCATCACAAGCCAGATGCCCGACGGGTACGCCTACGACTACAACGAATGCCGAATCGTACGATGCGACCCCAACCTCCCCGACACATTTACCATCAAAAGCGAAGCAGGCAACGACCTACCCGTCCCCGCCCCCCGCCACCATCCACCCCACCGCCCTCCAAACCGACCCCGAAAGGTACAAAACCCGAACCCGACGCATGAGCACGCCAAACCGCGCAACCGTCCCAAGGCGACGCTGATGGACAGCGAACCGGTCTCCGAAGAACAGTACTGGGAGGAGCGCATCCGGCGGATGACGCAAATGTCGCAGGATGTAGACGACGGCCTCTACGACGACGTGCTCATCCCCCTCCGAGAAGCTACGGACCGGCTCATCACAAGCCAGATGCCCGACGGCTACGCCTACGACCTCGACGAATGCCGATTCGTGCGATTCAACTCCAACCTGCCCGACTCCTTCACCATCAAAGGCGAGGCGGGCAACGACCTACCCGTTCCCGCCCCCGCCATCATCCACCCTACCGCCCTGGAAGACGACCCCGAAAGATACGAAACCCGAACCTGATCTATGCCAGCCGCCAAACCGCGCAACCGCCCCAAGGCGACGCTGATGGACAGGCAGAGCACTGGAGAGCAATACTGGCGGGAACGCATCCAGCGGATGACCCAAATGTCGCAGGATGTAGACGACGGCCTCTACGACGATGCGCTTGATCCGATACGGGAGGCCTCATTTCAGCGCCTGATCGCCCAGATTCCCGACGGTTACGCCTACGACAACGATGAGTGTCAAGTGGTGCGGTTGGACCCCAACCTGCCTGACCGGATCGTCGTCACAGGCGAAGCAGGCAACGATGTCCCGATTGCCACGCACCGGATTGTCCCGCCTGCGCAGGCGGCCGCCGACCCCGAAAGGTACGAAACCCGAACCCGACCAGCGCCAGCCGCCAAGCCGCGCACCGCAGCCCACGCACCGCTGATGGATAACGAACAGGTCGCCGAAGAACAATACTGGGAGGAACGCATCCGGCGAATGACCCAAATGTCGCAGGATGTAGACGACGGCCTCTACGACGATGTGCTCATCCCCATGACCGAAGCAACCGACAGGCTCATCACAAGCCAGATGCCCGACGGCTACGCCTACGACCTCGACGAATGCCGATTCGTGCGATTCAACTCCAACCTGCCTGATTCCTTCACCATCAAAGGCGAGGCGGGAAACGACCTACCCGTCCCCGCCCCCGCCACCATCCACCCCACCGCCCTGGAAGCCGACCCCGAAAGGTACGAAACCCGAACCCGACGCATGAAACCGCCCAACCGCACACCCGCCCCGAGGCGACGCTGATGGACAAGCGGAACGCCGAAGAGCAATGCTGGGAGGAGCACATCCGGCGGATGACCCAAATGTCGCAGGATGTATCCGCTGGGCTGTACGACGATGTGCTTGATCCCATGCGGGAAGCGGTCGTTACGCTCATCACGAGCCAGATGCCCAATGGCTACGCCTACGACTACAAAGAGTGCCAAGTCGTACGACTCGACCCCCACCTCCCCGACTCGTTCACCATCAAAGGAGAAGCGGGCAACGACCTACCAGTCCCCGCCGCCGCCATTATCCACTCCACCGCCCTCGAGGCCGACCCCGAAAGATACGAAACCCGAACCCGACCAATGCCAGCCGCCGCCGAAGAACGGTACTGGGAAGAGCGCATCCGGCGGATGACGCAAATGTCACAGGATGTAGACGACGGCCTCTACGACGATGTGCTCATTCCCATGGCCGAAGCAACCATCAGGCTCATCACAAGCCAGATGCCCGACGGCTACGCCTACGACCTCGACGAATGCCGAATAGTACGACTCGACCCCAACCTCCCCGACTCGTTCACCATCAAAGGAGAAGCGGGCAACGACCTACCCGTTCCCGCCCCCGCCATCATCCATCCCATCGAACTGGAAACCGACCCCAAAAGGTATGAGACGCGAACCCGAAACGCCTCCGGCCGCCATAGCTAAGCCAATGCTGGAATCCGTCGCCCCGACCGGGAAGCTCGTAAGACCGTTGTGACCGCCATAGTCCCCCGGCGTCTCTCGGCTCGCGAATCCGATGAGCTTCTTATTGCGCTGGCCAACGAGATCGCGGCGGGCGAATACGACGACATACTTGATCAGATGGGCCGCGAGGCAGAAGCGAACCTGCCTCCCGGGTACCGCTTTGACTGGGAGAAGGGCGAGGTGGTGCGCACCGACCCGGCGCCGGCCGACCAGCCCATCCCCATCGACCGCTCGTAACCATGCATCCGGCGCAGGATGATCCATGACCGCCGGGAGACCGCAAGGAGAGGCTGACGGCGCGGCTTGGGAGGAGGACATCCGGCGAATGATGCAGATGTCGGAGGACATAGACGCCGGTCTGTACGACGATGTGCTGGATCCCATCCGAGAGGCTTCATTTCAGCGCCTGGTCGCCCAGATTCCCGATGGTTGCACCTACGACGCCGATGAGTGTCAAGTGGTGCGGTTGGACCTCAACCTGCCCGACCGGATCGTCGTCACAGGCGAAGCGGGCAACGGTGTTCCGATTGTCACACACCGGATTGTCCCGCCTGCGCAGGCGGCCGCCGGGCCCGAAAGATACGAAACCCGAACCCGGCCAATGCCAGCCGCCGAACCCGAGCACCCCGCCCCCGAAGACGCTGATGAACAAAGAACCGGTCTCCGAAGAACAGTACTGGGAAGAGCGCATTTCGGCGGATGACGCAAAGGTCGCGGGATGTAGACGACGACCTGTACGACGATGTGCTTGATCCCCTCCGGGGAAGCGGCGGACCGGCCCATCACCGACCAAATGTCCGACAGCTACGCCTACGACCTCGACGAACGCCGCGTCGTACGACTCGATCCCAACCTTCCCAACACATTGACCTTCAAAGACGAGGCGGGCAACGGACCTACCCGTCCCCGCCCCCGCCATCATCCACCCAGCCGCCCTCCAAACCGACCCCGAAGGATACGAAACCCGAACCTGACCAAATGCCGGCCGCAGAACCGCGCACCCCAACCCAGGCGACGCTGACGGACAGCTAAAGGGTATCAGCGAATCTGCCCCCCGGGTACCGCTTTGACCGGGAGAAAGGCGAGGCCGTGCGCCACGACCCGGCGCCGGCCGACCAGCCCATCCCGATCGACCGCTCGCAACCATAACCGAAACAACTGACAGGCTCTTCTGTTTTAGGTTCTTAGCAAACCGATCCCGGCCTGGCAATCGGCGGCAACCGCCCGTTCGTCTGCCGCCCGTCGCCGGACTATTGGCACTCCCGCCCCGCCTCGCCGGACGCCTTCGGCCTGGTCCGAGTCAGGCGGACAGGGCGGCTACAGGGGTCGGGCGCTCCCAACCCACCGACTCGGCGAACTCCCGCACCTCATGCAAAACCTCCCAACCCAACTCGGGGGGGAAGTTCCAAAACCCATACCCCAACCAGGTAACCACCTGCTCATCATCATGCTTCCCATCCATCGACAAAAGAAACGCGGAAGCGAGCAACTTCAACCGAAAATTATCAACCGCGGCGAACCGCTCCGCCACCACCTCCAAATCCTCATCATACTTATCCACAACGTACGAATACCGATCACGCAACCACTTGGTCACCACCGTAGTTTCCCACCCCGGACCAATAGGCACCGACCTCACCATGCTACGCAACCGCAACCAACCGATATCGCTCATCAAATCGACCGCGGTCGGCCAGAGATCAGCACGGTAAAACTTGTACTCGGTGGGCACCCCCCGCATCTCCTGCAGGAAAAAGGCGTACGCCTCCAAGCGGGGCTCGGTCGTGCCCCCCTCCCGCGCCGTCACCCGGTCCAGCATCTCCACCAGCAACATATGCCGCTCGTGCCAATTCAAAAGCCCCCCCATACGGTACTCTACGTATTCCATTCTTACATCCTTTCCCGATAGTTAAGACGAGATTATTTTGTCTAGGTTCTTAGCCAACCACTCCCCGGCCCATTTTTCAGGGCGGCTCACCGTCAGCCCTTGCCCCGCCTAGCCGGACACCTTCGGCCTGGTCCGGGGTCAGGCGGACAGGGCGGCTACAGGGGTCGGGCGCTCCCAACCTACCGACTCGGCGAACTCCCGCACCTCCTCCAAAACCTCCCAACCCAACTCGGGGGGGAAGTTCCAAAACCCGTACCCCAACCAGGTAACCACCTGCTCATCATCATGCTTCCCATCCATCGACAAAAGAAACGCGGAAGCGAGCAACTTCAACCGAAAATTATCAACCGCGGCGAACCGCTCCGCCACCACCTCCAAATCCTCATCATACTTATCCACAACGTACGAATACCGATCACGCAACCACTTGATCACCACCGTAGTTTCCCACCCCGGACCAATAGGCACCCGCCGCACCATGCTACGTCCCCGCAACCATTTCATATCGGTCACCAAATCGACCGAAGTCGGCCAGAGATTAGCACGGTAAAACTTGTACTCGGTGGGCACCCCCCGCATCTCCTGTAGAAAAAAGGCGTACGCCTCCAAGCGGGGCTCGGTCGTGCCCCCCTCCCGCGCCGTCACCCGGTCCAGCATCTCCACCAGCAACATATGCCGCTCGTGCCAGTTCAAAAGTCCCCCCATCCGGTGCTCTACGTATTCCATTCTTACATCCTTTCCCGATAGTTAAGATGCGGATTATACGGCTATATGTCAGCCACCCCGCCTTTCCGGACACCTTCGGCCTGGTCCGCGATCAGACGGACAGGGCGGCTACAGGGGTCGGGCGTTCCCAACCCACCGACTCGGCGAACTCCCGCACCTCCTGCAGAACCTCCCAACCCAACTCGGGGGGGAAGTTCCAATACCCGTACCCCAACCAGGTGACCACCTGCTCATCATCATGCTTCCCATCCATCGACAAAAGAAACGCAGAAGCGAGCAACTCCAACCGAAAATCGTCAACCGCGGCGAACCGCGCCGCCACCACCTCCAAATCCTCACCATACTTATCCACAACGTACGAATACCGATCACGCAACGACTTGGTCACCACCGTAGTTTCTAACCCCGGACCAATAGGCACCGACCTCACCATGCGACGAGACTGCAACCATTTAATATCGATCACCAAATCGACCGCGGTCGGCCAGCACCTAGCACGGTAAAATTTATACTCGGTAGGCACCCCCCGCATCTCCTGCAGAAAAAAGGCGTACGCCTCCAAGCGGGGCTCGGTCGTGCCCCCCTCCCGCGCCGTCACCCGTTCCAACATCTCCACCAGCAACATGTGCCGCTCTTGCCAATTCAAAAGCCCCCCCATCCGGTACTCTACGTATTCCATTCTTACATCCTTTCCCGATAGTTAAGACGAGATTATTTTGTCTAGGTTCTTAGCCAACCACTCCCGGGCCTGCTCGTGAACGGCTCTGTCAATGTAAACATAATGATAGCCTGTGTCAGGGATTTTCCCTGACAGGCCCGACACCGCCGAGAAGGGCTCCAAGCTACCGTCGCGCAGACGCACCGGAAACTCGACCTTGCCCCCCTTGCTGTCGCCCCGAACGGCCCGCACCGCGTCGGCGCCGAAGCGGGCGCGGGCCGCCCTTTCCACCGCCGCCCCGGCCTCCGAGTTACGCTCCGCATCCGTCGGGCTGAGCTCGTAGAGGGTTTTGAAATGCTCCCGGCGGGCGAGAATCCGCGCCCACCGGTGCCCGGGGGCCGACGGGTCGGCGGCCGCCGACCAAACAGCGGCATCCACCGCGCCGTCCGTTAACGCCAAGTGCGAATCCAGATCGGTGGGAAACCGCCCCTCCGAAAGCCACTCCCGCAAAAAATCGATCAAATGTTGGTCGTAGATCAATCTGACCCGGTGCAGGTACACCTGCGAGAACATAAAATAGCGGGCCATCAGCAAAGCTTCCACCGCCCCCGCTCCGCCCCGCTCCACACCCAGGGCCGGTTCGGCTGTTGCCCGACCGACATAGTCCAGGGCGGGCAGGATGCGGAGGGTTTCCACCAACCGTTGGTGACCGAAACGCCCATAGGGCACCCCGGTGTGCCAAGCATCCCGCACCAGGTAATCCATCCGGTCCACCCCAAAGGCGTCGCTCACGATCATCTCCGACATAAGCCGCAACCAGGTCGGTAGTTGGCCGTTCGGGGATTCTTTCTCCCCCACCGCAAGCCGGGCCACATCCTCCGCCCGCACCGGGGGGTCCATCTCCGACAAGGGTCCGGCCACCTCGTCCGACAGAATCAACTCGTACGACAATCGCTCGTGGCTCCAACCTTCCGGCAACAGTTGGTGCTCGGCGGCGTGGGAAAACGGCAAATGGCCCAAGTCGTGGCACAACCCCGCCATCCGCACCGCGCGTCGCCAATAACGCCGCTCCCCGGCGTCCAACGCCGGCGCCCCGTCGGCCAGATCCCCCGCCCGCGCCGGGTCGGTCACCGTATCGAACACCCGCCCCGCCAGCTCCATCACCCCCAAAGAATGTTCGAATCGGCGATGGGTCGCCCCCGGATACACCAGAAACGAGCCCGCCAACTGGTGAATCCGCCGCAACCGTTGCACCGGTCGCGCGTCCACCAACCGCAATTCGTCTTCCTCTACCTGTACGAACTCGTGCACCGGATCAAGCAACTCACGCCCCGCGTCGGACATTCGCCAACCTCCTTTCCGGGTAGCGGGAAAGGCCAGTATAAACCTGCTCCGGAACTAGGGAAACCACGCTAAAAACCCTGGTAGATGCCCTTTTTAGCCCCCTCCCCAAATTTCAAAAACCCCGACTGCGCGCGGCGGGAGGAGCAACGGCGCCGCTTTACCGGTCCGGGGCGTAGGCGAACACCACGTTGTTGCGGCCGGCCTCCAAATCGGTGGAATCGGTGTGGAGGATGACCGCGATCAGCCCCACCCCGCAGTCCCCGAACTCGTCGCAGGTGATGCGGCCGGTAATCCCCGCAAAGTCGGTGGCGTCCAGGGCCTCCCGCACGGCCGCCCGGTCGATCCACAGCGACCCGCCCCGCTCCGTCGCCGCCGCCTCGATGGCGGACAGCAACATCACCGTCGCATCGTAGGAATGACCCCAGTAGGGGCCGGGGGGCGCCTCGCCGAATTCGGCCTCGTATTCCTCCAGCAAGCCGGTGGCGGTTTGGCCGGTCACCTGATTGGCGTTGGCCTCAAAACGCAGGTCCGGGCCCGCCAGGTACATTCCTTCCGTTTCCGGAATTTCCATGTGGTTGTCCACCAGCAAGGCCGCCGAACCGATGAGGACCGTCTCCTCCAACCCGCCGACCCCGGCCATCTGCTGGGCGATGAACCCCCCCTCCGGAGGGAAAAGGGGAATGAAAAGGGCTTGCGGACGGCCCGCGGCCACCTCGGTCAACACCGGGGTCATATCGGTGTCTCCCTTGTTGATGCCGGCGACGACCGTCACCTCGCCCCCCAAGGCGAGGAAGGAGTCGGCGAAGGCCGCGGCCAGTCCCTGGGTGTAGGTGTCGCCGTCGTGGATGGCGGCCGCCGCGTCCAGGCCCAACTCGTTTTTGACGAAGGCGGCCACCGCCCGGCCCTGGTGCAAGTCGTTGTGGGAAGTCCGGTAATATCCCTTGTTCCAGGCGGAACCTGGGTTGCCCGCCAAATCCGAGGTCAGGGCGGGCGAGGTGTTGGAGGAGGCGATCATCACCAACCCGCTCTCCGAAATGAGCGGCGAAGCGGCGGTGGCGGCGCTGGAGCAGGAGGTGCCGATCACCCCCGCCACCTGCGGGTCGGCCACCGCCTGCTGGGCGCCCGCCTGCCCCCCGTCCGGCGAGCACAGGCTGTCCAGACCGGTCCCCATGTTGACTTCGCGTCCCATAACCGGTCCGTAATCCCGCACCGCCAGCTCCATGCCCCGCTGGTTGGTGAGCCCCAGGGACGCAAAGTCGCCGGAGATGGCTTGCATTGAACGGATCTGGATTTGCTCCCCCGCCGCCACTTCCACCGCCCCCAGCGGGCCGGGCTGAAACGGCTCCTCGCCGCCGCAGGCGGCCATCCCCGCCGCCATTCCCAGGGCCAAAAACGCCCCCGTGATTTTGATTCTGAACATTCCGCAATCCTAACTTATACGAGGGTTTATACGGAAACTTATACCGAGGCTTATACGGAGGGCTTATACGGAGGCTTATACCGGGGACGAGCAACGGGCGCGGCGCAGTTCGAAACAGGCCAAAGCCGCGGCGGTAGCGGCATTGAGACTGGAAAAGTCGGGGTTGGCGGGGATGGAAACCACCAGGTCCATGCGCCGGGCGACCAGCCGTCCCAGCCCTTTCCCCTCCGCCCCCGTGAAAATGGCAACCGGCTCGGTGAAAATCTCCAAACCGAACAGGGAGCGCTCCGCTCCGGCGTCCAAACCCACCGTCCACACCCCGGCCCGTCCCATCGCCGCCGCCGCCTCCGCCATGGACGACACTTCCGCCACCGGCAGGGTCTCCAACGCCCCGGCCGCGGCTTTGAAAGCGGTCGCGGAGAAAGGGGAAGCCCGGCGGGAGGGGGCCACCAGTCCGGTCATCCCGGCCGCCAGGGCGGAACGGGCCGCCGCCCCCGCGTTGCGGGGGTCCTGCAAATGGTCCAACGCCAACAGGGCCGGCCGGCCGGTCAGCAGGTCTTCCAGCCGCGCCCGGGGAATGGGGCGGGCCTCGGCCGCCACCCCCTGCGGAGAGGCGGTCTCGGCCCGGTCGGCCAGCGAGGACACCACCTGCACCGCCGCCCCGCAGTCCCGCGCCCGCTCCGCCAAAGAATCCAGGTCGCGGCGGCCCCGCTCGATCAGCAGTTTGACGACCCGGCCCGCGGCCAAGGCGGCGGCGACCGCCCGCACCCCCTCCACCCTAGCTCCTATGCCAGCGGACGCCATCGGCCGTATCCTCCAACAATATCCCGATCCGGGCCAAGCCGTCCCGTATTTCGTCCGCCGCCGCCCACTCCCGGGACGCCCGGGCCCGACTGCGCGCCGCGATCAAACCGTCCAGCAACCGTCCGGGATCGTCTCCGGTCACGCCGCAGGCGCTGGCCAGGGAAGCCAACCCGGCGGCCGCCAAGTCGTCCAGGCCGCCCAGGCCGTCCAAGTCGTCCGGCCCGTCCGGCCCCAAATCCAAACCCAAAACGGTCGTCATCTCGGTTGCGGCCGCGGCCAACCCGTCCGCGGACCGTCCCCGGTCCAGACGGGTGTTACCCTCCCGCACCGCCTCGAACAGGACGGCCAACCCCTCCGCGGTGTTAAAATCATCGTCCATCGCCTCGGTAAACCGGGCCAGAACATCCGGGTCGGGGGGGGCGCCGGACGCAGTGCGGCGCCGGAAAGCCCGCAGGCGCTCCAACCCGGCCGCCGCTTCGTCCAGGTGACCGGCGGAGAACTCCAAGGGGGAGCGGTAGGCGGAGCGCAGGTAGAACAGGCGCAGGGCCGCCCCGCCCGCCTGCGCCAAAGCCCCGGCCAGGTCGATCAGCCGGCCGGTGGACTTGGACATTTTCTCCCCCTGCAGGTTCACCATCCCGTTGTGCAGCCAGTAGTTGGCGAGACGACCGCCGTCGGCCCCCTCCGACTGGGCGATCTCGTTTTCGTGGTGGGGGAAAATCAAATCCGCCCCGCCGGCGTGGATGTCAAAGGGAATCCCCAGATATTTGGCCGACATCGCCGAACATTCGATGTGCCATCCGGGTCGGCCCGCCCCCCACGGCGACTCCCAGGACGGCTCCCCCGGCTTGGCCCCCTTCCACAAGGCGAAGTCCAGCGGATCGCGCTTGCGTTCCCCCGGTTCCACCCGCGCCCCCGCCCGCAACTGGTCCGGGTCGCGGCCGGACAACTTCCCGTAACCGTCCGCCGCCCGCACCCGGAAATAGACGTCCCCTCCGGACGGATAGGCCAAGCCCCGTTCCACCAGCCGGGCGATCAGTTCCTGCATCTCCCCGATGTGGGCGGTGGCGGCCGGCTCCTCATCCGGCGGGGAGACGTTCAAAGCCCGGAAGCATTCCCGGAAACGGGCGGTCATCCCGTCCACCAGCTCTTCGGGGGCCACCCCTCGCCGCCGGGCCGCGGCGATGATTTTGTCGTCCACGTCGGTCACGTTGCGGACGTACGTCACCCGGTAGCCGCGCCAAGTCAGATAACGCCGTATGGCGTCGAACGCGACCGCGCTCCGTCCGTGCCCCAAATGGGGTTCGGACTGCACCGTGGGACCGCACACGTACATACGCACCCGGCCCCTTTCCAGGGGCTGAAACGGCATCCGCCGCCGTCCCAGGGTGTTGTAGAGGTGGATCACATCCGTCAGGCTAACCGGTCCGCCCCCGGCCCCTATTCCCCTCCGGCCAGCAACACCGCGGCGTAGGCGGCCACTCCCTCCCCGCGGCCCAGCGCCCCCAGCCGGTCGGCGGTGGTCGCTTTCACCGACACCCGGCCCGCCTCCACCCGCAGCGCCGCCGCCAGATTGGCCCGCAGTTGCGGACGGTGGGGCCCGATCGGGGTCTCCTGCGCCACCACCACCGCATCCGCGTTCACCACCGACCATCCTCCCCCGGCCACGATGTCCATCACCCGGCCCAGCAGGTCCAGGCCGGCCGCCCCCCGCCACCGTTCGTCATCGGAGGGGAAGTGATCCCCCAGGTCCCCCAGGCAGGCCGCCCCCAACAGGGCGTCGGCCACGGCGTGGGACAGAACATCGGCGTCCGAAGTTCCGATCAGCCCCCGGGCTTCGTCCACCGCCACCCCCGCCAACCACAGGGGCGGGGGACCGCCCAAGGCATGCACGTCCACCCCGAACCCGACCCGTCCCCCGGTCACCGCAACCGCTCCAACCAGGCCCGGGCCGCGGCCAAGTCCTCCGGGAAGGTGATCTTCAGCGCCGCCCGCTCCCCGGGAACGGTCACCACCCGCCCCCCCAGGGCTTCCACCATGGCCGCATCGTCGGCGGCCGGACCCGGATAGCGGGCATGGGCCTCCCGCAAAGCCCCGGCCTGGAACACCTGGGGGGTTTGGACGACGACCAGCCCGTCCCGGTCGGGGGTGGCCGTCACCAGGTCGCCCCGCACCTGTTTGACGGTGTCCGTGACCGGCAGGGCGGGAACCGCCCCCTGCGCCCGCTCCCGGCGCAGGGCTTCCGCCGCGGCCCTTACCAACCGGGCGGAGGCCAAGGGGCGGGCGGCGTCATGCACCGCGATCAAATCCGCTTCGGCGGGCACGGCGGCCAACCCGGCCGCCACCGAATCCCGCCGGCGCGGGCCGCCCGGCTCTCCGTCTCCGGCCCCGACGACCACCACCTGCGCCGCCCCCCCGGCCAGCAGGGCGTCCCGGGCCCACTCCCACAGCGGACGGCCCTCCAGGGCGGCCTCCTGCTTGCGGCTTCCGAACCGGGAACCGGAACCGGCGGCGACCACGATCCCCCACATCACCGGAGCGTCTGGCGACGGGGTCAGGATGCGGACGCCTGCTGCGGCAGGGCCTTGTCCACCCGCCGGGTGGCCTCTTCCTGGTCGGCTCCGAGAGCGAAGGCGATTTCGCTGGTGAGCGTCTGCCGGGCTTTGGACAGCATCCGTTTCAGGGCCGGGGAGATGCCCTTGTAGTTCTGGGCGTGGGTGAGATCCCGCACCACCTCCGCCACTTGGTAGATGTCGCCGGAGGTCACCTTCTCGGTCAGCACCTTGTACCAGCGGCTCCAGTTGCTGCCCGCGTCCTGCGGATCGTCCTTGAAAACCCTCAACACCCTGGTCACTGCGGTTTTGGATATCACCGGTCGGATGCTCTGGTCGATGATGTCGCTGGGAATGGACACGGTGAGGTTTTCGGTGGAGATTCGCAAGATGAAGTAGTCCCGTTCCACGCCGTCCAACTGTATCTTTTGGGTGGCGGTGATAGTGGCCGCCCCATGCTGGGGATGAGCCACCTTGTCTCCCACCGAAAACCGGGGTTTTTTCCGGACCGTCTTCTTGGCCGGAGCCTTTTTGGCAACCGCTTTGGCGGGGGCTTTTTTAGCCGCCGGCTTAGCGGCCGCTCTCTTCTTCACCGCCGCAGACTTGGCGCCCGACTTGGATGCCGCCTTGGAAACCGGAGCCTTCTTAGCAACAGACTTAGCAGAACCACGCCCCGCCGCCGCAACCCTCTTCGCCGCCGTCTTAGTTGCCGCAGGCTTGGAAGCCGACTTGGCCGGGGTTTTTCGGGACGCGGTCGGCTTCGCCCCGGCGGTCTTGGCCGCGGCCCGCGTTCCGGTCTTGGCGACCGCCGCCGCCGAGGCCGCCTTACCGGACGCTTCCCCCGCCGCCTTAGCCGCCGCAACCCTGGCGCCCGACTTAGCCGAAACCTTGGAAACCGGAGCCTTCTTAGCAACAGACTTAGCAGAACCACGCCCCGCCGCCGCTGGCTTCTTTGCCGTCGTAGGCTTCTTCGCCGCCCCCGACCCAGACGCAACCTGCTTAGCGGCCCCTGCCGACGCCGCCGCCTTAGCCGAACCCCTCTTGGCCGCCGACGCCTTGGAAGCCGCAATCTTGGCGCCCGACTTAGCCGAAACCTTGGAAACCGGAGCCTTCTTAGAAGCAGTCTGGGCGGAACCCCGCTTCGCCGCCGCCTTGGACGCCACAGGCTTGGAAGTCGACTTGGCCGGGGTTTTTCGGGACGCAGTCGGCTTCGCCCCGGCGGTCTTGGCCGCGGCCCGCGTTCCGGTCTTGGCGGCCGCCGCTGCCGAGGCCGCCTCGCCGGACGCTTTCCCCGCCGCCTTGGCCGTCGCCGCCTCGGAAGCTGCAACCTCGGCGCCCGACTTGACCGACGCCTTGGAAACCGGAGCCTTCTTAGCAACAGGCTTAGCAGAACCACGCCCCGCCGCCGCAGACTTCTTCGCCGCCCCCGACCCAGACGCAACCTGCTTAGCGGCCCCTGCCGACGCCGCCGCCCTAGCCGAACCCCCCTTCGCCGCCCCGGTCTTAGCCGCCGCCCCAACAGGAGACTTCTTCGCACCTCCGGCCGCCGCCGCGCCGGACGCTTTCCCCACCGCCACGGACTTTTTAGCCGCCGACTTGGAGACAGCAACCTTGACACCCGACTCGGCCGGAGTCTTTCGGGACGCAGTCCGCTTCACCCCGGTGGTCTTAGACGTTGTCCGCCCGGTTCCCGTCTTGGCGGCCGCCGCTGTCGACGCCGCCGCAACCTTCCCCACCGCCCCCGACCCCTTCTTCACCCCCCCGGACCCGGACACCGCAACCTTGGCGCCCGACTTGGCCGCCGCCCTGGAGACCGAGGTTTTCTTGGCCGCAGGCTTAGCATCGCCGATCGACGCACCCTTAGTCGGAGCCCGCTTCGCCGCCCCAGTCTTAGCCGCCGCCCCAACAGAGGACTTTTTCACACCTCCGGCCGCCGCCGCGCCGGACGCTTTCCCCACCGTCGCAGACTTTTTAGCCGCCGACTTGGAGACCGCAACCTTGACACCCGACTCGGCCGGGGTTTTTCGGGACGCAGTCCGCTTCGCCCCGGCGGTCTTAGACGTTGTCCGCCTAGTTCCGGTCGTGGCAGTCGCCGATGTCAACACCGCCGCGCCCTTCCCGGCCGCCGCCTTAGCCGCCGCCGCCTTAACCGAACCCCCCTTCACCGCCCCCGACTCGGAAACCGTCCTGGCAGGAGATTGCTTCACCCCCCCGGACCCGGACACCGCAACCTCGGCGCCCGACTTAGCCGCCGCCCTGGAAACCGGAGCTGTCTTAGCAACAGACTTAGCAGAACCACGCCCCGCCGCCGCAGGCCTCTTCGCCGCTCCCGACCGAGACGCAACCTGCTTAGCGGCCCCTGTCGACGTCGCCGCCTTAGCCGAACCCCCCTTCACCGCCCCCGACCCGGAAACCGTCTTGGCAGGAGATTGCTTCACCACCCCGGACCCGGACACCGCAACCTCGGCGCCCGACTTAGCCGCCGCCCTGGAAACCGGAGCTGTCTTGGCGTCAGGCTTAGCACCGCCGGTCGACGCACCTTTACCCGACTCTTTCTCCGCCGCCCCCGTGCCCTTCTTCGCCGCCCCAGTCTTAGCCGCCGCCCCAACAGAAGACTTCTTCGCCCCGCCGGACGCCGCCGCGCCGGACGCTTTCCCCACCGTCGCAACCTTCCCCGCAACCGCCGTAGCCGAACCCCCCTTCACCGCCCCCGACCCGGAAGTCGTCTTGGCAGGAGATTGCTTCACCCCCCCCGACTTGGACACCGCAACCTCGGCGCCCGACTTAGCCGAAACCTTGGAAACCGGAGCTTTCTTAGCAACAGGCTTAGCAGAACCACGCCCCTCCGCCGCAGGCCTCTTCGCCGCTCCCGACCCGGAAGTCGTCTTGGCAGGAGATTGCTTCACCACCCCGGACCCGGACACCGCAACCTCGGCGCCCGACTTAGCCGAAACCTTGGAAACCGGAGTTTTCATGGCGTCAGGCTTAGCACCGCCGGTCGACGCACCTTTACCCGACTCTTTCTCCGCCGCCCCCGTGCTCTTCTTCGCCGCCCCGGTCTTAGCCGCCGCCCCAACAGAAGACTTCTTCGCCCCCCCGGACGCCGCCGCGCCGGACGCTTTCCCCACCGTCGCAACCTTCCCCGCAACCGCCGTAGCCGAACCCCCCTTCACCGCCCCCGACCCGGAAGTCGTCTTGGCAGGAGATTTCTTCACCCCCCCCGACTTGGACACCGCAACCTCGGCGCCCGACTTAGCCGAAACCTTGGAAACCGGAGCTTTCTTAGCGTCAGGCTTAGCACCGCCGGTCGACGCACCTTTACCCGACTCTTTCTCCGCCGCCCCCGTGCTCTTCTTCGCCGTCCCGGTCTTGGACGCCGCCTTGGAGGTCACAACCTTGGCGTCCGACTCGGCCGGGGTTTTTCGGGACGCAGTCCGCTTCGCCCCGGCGGTCTTAGCCGTTGTCCGCCTGGTTCCGGTCTTAGCGGCCGCCGATGTTAACGCCGCCGCGCCGGACGCTTTCCCCACCGTTGCAACCTTCCCCGCAACCGCCGTAGCCGAACCCCCCTTCGCCATCCCGGTCTTAGACGCCGCCGACTTAGCGCCCGACTTGGCCTTTGCCTTCTTCGCTCCCTCGGACCCGGACGCCGCAACCTCGGCGCCCGACTTGGCCGTAGCCTTGGAGGCCGGAGTTTTCTTAGAAACAGGCTGATCGCCCCCAGTCGCAGCACCCTTACCCGACTTCTTCGCTACCGCCGTGCCCTTCTTCATCGCCGCCTTAGACACCGACGTCTTAGCCTGAGCCCGCTTCGCCGTCCCGGTCTTGGATGCCGCCCCAGATGAAGACTTTTTCGCCCCCCCGGCCGACGTAGCCGCACCAGACGCTTTCCCAACCGCCGCCGCAACCTTCCCCGCCGCCCGGCCGGTTCCGGCCTCGGCCGTTGCCGATTTAACAGACGCGGCCTCCCCCACTGCCGCAGGCTTTTTCGCCGCCAGATTGGAGGCCGCAACCTTGGCCGGGGTTTTGCGGGACGCAGTCCGCTTGGCCCCGGTGGTCTTAGCTGTTGTCTTCCTTGTTCCGGTCTTAGCGGCCGCCGATGTCGACGCCGGCGCGCTGGAATCTTTCCCCGCCGCGGCAACCTTCCCCGCCGCCCGGCCGGTTCCGGCCTTGGCCACCGCCGATTTAACAGACGCGGCCTCCCCCACTGCCGCAGGCTTTTTCGCCGGCACCTTAGTCGCCGACGGCTGGGCCAAAGACCGCTTCGCCGCTACCGTCCCGGTCTTGGGGGCCGCAACCTTGGCACCCGACTTGGCCGCGGTCTTTCGGGTCGCGCCCCCATCCCCCCCGGACGACGCAACATCACCCGACCCGCTCACCGCCGCACTCTTCTTGATCGCCATCCGCTGGGCCGGGGACCGCTTCGCCGCTACCGCCCCGGTCTTAGCGGATGCCGATTTAACAGACGCGGCCCTCCCCGACGTTGCGCCCGTTGCCCCGGAAGGCTTCGCCCCGGCCTTGGTCGCGGTCCCCTGGGCGGTGGGTTTCTTGGCCGTTGCTTGTTTAGCGGAGGCGGTCCCGGTCGCCGCGGCCGCGGTTTGGGCGGACGCCGGTCTTTTGGTTTTGGCCCCCGTCTTCGTTGAGGATTTCCCGGCGGGCGGATTACCGGTCGCCTTACCGGTCGATTTGCGGGAGGCGGCCCCGGCCCCGGAACCCGGCTTACGGGCGGCTCCTGCGGCGGAACTGCGGGGCGCGGCGGCGCGGGAGGAGGCTTGGGCGGTCATAGGATTTCCCTATTTTACCACTTTCCGGAGTTATCGGTACCACTTCCCGGAGTTACCGGCCCCGCCGGGAAGATCAGTCGGGATACAGGGCGATCCGTTGCGCCCGGTCCAGGTGTTTGCGCAAGTCGCCGGCCCGGGTTTCGCCCACGCCGGACACGGCGCTCAGGTCGGCGATGGAGGCCACCAGCAGTTTGCGGGCGTCGCGGAAATGCTTCACCAGCGCCTCCCGCACCGGGGCGGGCAACCGGGGGGCGTCGCTCAACAGCCGGTAACCCAACGGCCGCACCTCGGTGGCGGGGTGCTTCAAACCAAGTTGCGAGCACACCCGCTCCGGATGATAAAGGTCGTTCGCCGACATTTCCTCCAAAGCCCGCAGGGCCCGCCGGGCCCCGGCCTCGCCGCCCCGCACATAGTCCCGCACCACCAGTTCCCGCAACTCCTTGGCGTCTTCGGTCAGGTCGGCGTGCGGCAACTCCAAAAGATACGACTCCTGTCCCATCCCCACCTTCAAACGGTCGATCTGCTCCCCCACCCGTCGCACCAGCTCCGCCCGATGCAAAACGGTCACCACCTCGAACAAGGTCACGTTGTCGTTGATTTCCAGCCGGTCCAGATGGGCGCGGGCGGTCTCCAACGCGTTGCGGCATCTTTCCTGGGCGTACAGGTGCTGGTTGACCAGGGCCAGCAACTCGGACGCCGCCGGCAACTCCCGCTTCTCATATCCGCAGAACACGGTGATGTTGCCCCGCTCTTCGCTCACCGCCAGCACCGGGAGTCCGGTCTGCCGGGCCAGCCGCTGGGAAGTCCGGAACCGGGCGCCGGTCTCATCGGTTTCCACCGAAGGGTCGGGCAGGAGATGGGCGTTGGCCCGCAGAATGTAATCGCAGTTTCCGTCCAGGATGACGGCCCCGTCCATCTTGGCCAACTCGGCCAGCTTGGCGGGAGTGAAAGTGACATCTTCCAGCCGGAACCCGCCGGAAACCATTTTTTCTATGCGCTCATCCCAACCGAGCACGATCAGGGCGCCTTGGCCCTGCCGGACGATCCTTTCCAAGGCGGAACGCAAAGGGGCGCCGGGGGCGACCCGGGGAAGAACTTTCTGCAAGATGGAAGATTCGGTCATCTGCGCGTCAGGCTAGTCGCCGACGGACCCGGGCGCCGGGCTGCGTCCCGGTTGGCGCGTTGAGCGGCGCATTTAACCCGGAATTGGCCCGAACGCCGCCTATAACCGAAGCGACGGGGAGGCGAGGCGCCGTCCGACGCGGGCCGAATCCGGCGGCCGGGAAACCGGGGGGAGACGACGCGGCGGAACCGCACCGGGGGAACAACTAACATATAATCAACATAGCAACCGGCAGGAGCAGATTCTATTGACCGACCGCAACGGAGGAGAGCGGGACCGCTCCCCGGGCGACCCCGACTTCGAAGAGTTCAAGCTGGACGAGGGGCAACCCTGGGAACACCGCGAGCAGGACGAAGGCCCGTACGGAGAGCCCTACGATCCCTACGAGCAGATCGCCACGGTGTCTTGTCCTTCTTGCGCCGCCATCCAACTTTCCGCCAACCGGCACTGCGAAGAATGCGGAGCCCAGTTGCTCCACTCCGGCCGGCCCCCGGTAGCCCCGCCTCCGCTTCCGTCGGTTACCGCCGGCAGTCGGGCTTTGGCGGCGATCGCGGTGGTGTTGGCGGTGGTAGTGGGAGGGGCCCTCATCTGGCTGGCCATCCGCGGCGACGACGCCCCTCCCGAAGCGGGGAGCGAGGACACTTCCACCACCAGTACGCTAGTGGAAGATTCGCCGCCGGTGGAGGAAATCATCCCGGCCGATATAGTGTGCTCCTCCGAATACGACAACGACCGTTTGCGGTGCGAAAACCTGATCGACGGCGACACCTCCACCTATTGGAACGACAACAGCCTGCGCGGAGACGGGGCGATGTTCACGGTCACTTTCCCTTCGGCGGTGCAGTTGACGCAGATCCAGTTCTGGAACGTTCCCGATGATCTCACTTTCCGTCGCAACTACCGGATCAACGGGGTGGAGATCATCCCCGACGACTCCCCCGGAGTGCGGTTCGTCGAGAACCTCAACAACGAGAACGCCGGCCCGCTGGTGGTTTCCACGCCCACCACCGAAACCATGCAACTGGTGATCATGGTCGCCTCCTCCCATCCTTCCGAAGACGTGGGAGGCAACGCCGCTTTCGACGAGTTGGCTTTGGCCGAGATCAGGTTCTGGGGACGGCAATATCGGCCCTCGTCGCCGAGGACCACCGTCGCCGACGATTCCTGACCGCCGGGCATGGCCGTCTTCTTCGACCCCGCCGATCCTTCGTTCATCGACGACCCCTATCCGACTTTGAACGCCCTGCGGGAGGCGGGACCCCTGCATTGGGAGCCGGACTGGAACATGTGGCTGATCACCCGGCACGATGACGTTCGGGCGGCGCAACTGGACCGCAGGCTGGGCCGGGTGCGGGACGGATACGCCCGCCCCGACGACCACCGCCCGCTCCGGGAACTGGAAATCGACGGCTGGGAGGCCTACTACGCGGTGGAGCGCTATTCGCTGCTGATGCTGGAGGGTCCCGAGCATGCCCGGTTGCGGGGGCTGGTCAGCCGGGCTTTCACCCCCCGCCGGGTGCGGGAACTGCGGGATCCGATCACCGACATCGCCCGCGACCTGCTGGCGGACCTGGCCGGACGGCCCTCCTTCGACCTGCTGTCCGAATTCGCCGAACCTTTTTCCATACGGGTGATCGCCGCCCTGCTGGGAGCGCCCACCGACCATTCCGATCTGCTGGTGGACTGGTCGCATGCCATCGTGAAAATGTACGAGTTGCACACCACCCCCGAACAGGCGCGGCGGGCGGTGGCGGCCTCCCGTGATTTCGACGCCTGGACCAGGGAGCTCATCGCCCGGCGCCGCGCCGCCCCGGAAGACGACCTGATCACCGCCCTGTGCCGGGCGGAAACCGCGGAGGGGAAACTCAGCGACCCGGAAATTGTAAGCACCGTCATCCTGCTCCTGAACGCCGGACACGAGGCGACCGTCAACACCCTGGGCAACGGGATGACGGCCATGTTGCGGCGCGGGGAGGCTTGGCCGCGGGTGGTTTCCGGGGAAACGCCGGCGGAGACGGCCATCGAGGAGATGATGCGCTTCGACCCGCCGTTGCAGATGTTCGGGCGGTTCGTTCTGGAGGAGGGGGTGGAAATCGCCGGACGTCCGTTGCCGGTGGGGGCGGAGGTCGCCATGCTGTTCGGGTCGGCCAACCGGGACCCCCGCCGCTACCGGGACCCGGACGAGTTCCTGGTGGATCGGGGCGACGCCGACCACATCACCTTCGGGGGCGGGGCCCATTATTGCCTGGGGGCGCCGCTGGCCCGGCTGGAGCTGGAGGCGGCGGTGGAATGCCTGGCCGCCGCCTTCCCCCGCCTGTCCCTGACCGCGGAGCCGGAACGGGAGGACGGGTTCGCCATCCGCGGCTTCCGGAAGGTGCAATTGACCCCTTCCGCCTGATCCCTTCCGCGCCGGGACGGGCGCGCCGCGACGGAGGGCGGACCGGGGAGGGCGGCTAGCCTGGCGGAATGGTTTCGGTAACGGTGCTGGGCTCTTTCAACATGGATTTGACGGTGGCCGCGCCTTCCCTGCCCGGCCCCGGCCGCACCGTCCTCGGCCGCGCCTTCTACCAGGGCCCGGGCGGGAAAGGCTCCAACCAGGCCATCGCCGCCCGGCGCCTGGGAGCGGAAACCGCTTTGCTGGGAGCGGTGGGCGACGACGACTTCGGGCGGGCCGCCCGCGCCCTCCTGGAACGGGAAGGCGTCGACCATTCGGGGCTGGCCGTAGCGGAGGAACCCACCGGAGCGGCCCTGATCGTGGTGGACGACCGGGGCGAAAACCAGATTGCGGTGGCCCCCGGAGCCAACTCGGCGGTGACCCCGGAGATGGTGGAGGCCCGCGCGGGGATCATCGCCCGGGCCGACGTGCTGCTCGCCCAACTGGAAACTCCGATGGAGGCCTTCCTGCGGGCCGGGCAAATCGCCCGCGCGCATAATACGCTGGTGATTCTGAACCCCGCCCCGGCCGCCCCCCTTCCCGACCGGGTGCGGGAAGCGGCGGATGTGCTGACCCCCAACCAGCACGAACTGACCGAACTGACCGAAGGCGGATCGGTGCGGAAGCTGACGGAGGGGGGCGCGCAGGTGGTGGTTACCCGGGGGGAGGAGGGGGCGGTGCGGCACGGGCCGGACGGAACGTCGACTTATCCGGCTTGGCCGGCGGAGGCGGTGGACGCCACCGGAGCGGGGGACGCTTTCAACGCCGGGCTGGCGGTGGGACTGGCGGAGGCGGGAATGGAAGCGGGAATGCAACTGGGGTTGCGGGCCGGGGCCTATGCGGTCACCCGCCGGGGGGCGCTGGACGGCTTGGCTACCCGCGCCCAACTGGACCGGGCCTTCCCCGCCGGAGGGAGGACGAATGCGGGAGGATGACCGGATGGCGATGATCATTGACACCGACACCGCCTCCGATGACGCGGTGGCCTTGGCGATGGCCCTGCGCCATCCCGGAACCGAAGTGGTCGCGATCACCACCGTGGCCGGCAACTGCGCGGTGGGGCAGGCCACCCGCAACGCCCTGTATACGGCGGAGCTGTGCGGATCGGAAGTTCCGGTGTTCGCCGGGGCGGAGGGGCCGTTGCTGGAGGAGGCCGAGTTCGCCACCTGGTTCCACGGGGAAGACGGTTTGGGCGATCAGGGATATCCCCCTCCGCAACGAACGGCGGAGGCAACCGACGGGGTGCGGGCGTTGATCGATTCCCTCCGGGCCCATCCGGGGGCCACCCTGGTCACCCTGGGCCCGCTCACCAACGTGGCCCTGGCCGTCCGGTGCGCCCCCGACATCGCGCAACTGACGGGCCGGTGCGTGGTAATGGGGGGAACGGCCAACGCGGTGGGAAACGTCACTCCGGCCGCCGAGTTCAACCTGTGGTTCGACCCGCATGCGGCGGCGGCCGTGTTCGCCTCCGGCCTGCCCGTGGAGATGGTTCCCTGGGAGATATGCCGCGGGGAGGCGGGCCTGAACCGGGAGGAACAACAGGAGTTGCGGGACCTGGACACGCCGCTCGGTCGTTTCTTCGTGGACTGCAACGCGACCGCTATCGCCGCCGTTAAGAAACAGTCCGGCTCCGACCGGTTGGAGTTGCCCGACCCGACCGCGATGGCGGTGGCCCTGGACAAGGAGGGAGTGGTGGTCCGCTCCACCCGCAACTATGTGGAAGTGGAGGCGGAAAGCCCCCTGACTAGGGGAATGTCGGTGGTGGACGACCTGGGAGTAACCGGCCGCCCCCCCAACTGCGAAGTGATCCGGGAAATAGACATCCCTCGCTTCAAAGCAATGATAAAAACCGCCGCCCGCTAACCGCCCTACCCGATTCTCCTTGAATATTTTTCATTGGAATGGATGTTTATGCGGCGAGGAACCATTCAAAAGCAACCGCGGACTTGACATCCGCCGCGCTCAGGGAAAAATCATCGGCCACTTCCTCCACGGGTTCCCCGGCATCCGTCAACTCGGCGAGGGCTTCCGTCCGGATTCCGCGCACCGTCGGCGATCCAAAGGAAAACTCGGGATCGATCACAACCGGCGAATCCTCGCCTTGCGGCAAAATGCGCAACGCCCGCCGGGGGTCCTCCTCGGCAAATTGGACCCGCTCCGTAAATTGGCGGGCGACGGGCGATAAAACCAACTGACCCGAAACAATCTCATAGACGATGGCCAGGTCGTCGGGCAGTTTCTCGGCTTGTTGCGTCCGTAAAGTGAGTTCCAAGCCGGGCCCGACAAACGGCTGACCGGTGGCGAGCGGATTCATAACACCCAACTCTTCCCGCAGGCGGGCGATGACCGGTCGCAGTCGTTGCCAGGCGCGACGCTTGCCGTACGCGCGCAAAAACCAGGCTTCTACGAACTCGCCCCAAGTCACATCGCCGGACCCCGTCGGCTCCGGCCGGATCACCGGCCGGTTTCGCCCGCTTCCCTCCAACCACGACCGCAATGTGGCGGGGGAAACACGGAGCAGACGGGCCGCCTCCCCCACCGAATACGTAGCGCGGGTCAGGAAATTACTATCCACTGTCGCACCTCCCCGAACATGGCGAATTGTCATTTCTTCGGCGGTCCTTCCCCGCTGTTGTAGGAGACGCCAAGGGACAATCATGCCTGCGGAAGTGAGCCGGGCTCCTAACCGGATGGTGAGCCGTCGGGTTCCGCTAGTTCAGGGTATCCCCCCTGGCGTGCGTCCTAGTGAAATTGGGGGCATCTCCGCCCAACCGGTGAGGGGCGGCCTCCCCTCGACTGTGGGTCGGCCACCCGCCAAATTTGACATCACACCTAACTTTGGGCTATGTTGTAATTTAGCCAAGGGACAATCATGCCTGCGGAAGTGAGCCGGGCTCCTCACCGGATGGTGAGCAGTCCGGTTCGCGCTTAAGGCACCTCCACCTTTTCAATCCGTTCCACCAAACCCAACTCTCTCACCCTTCGTCGCCACCCGCCGCCCCGGCCCCACGACCAGGCAACGGCGTCCGGTATCCAGAGCAGAGGCTCGTTCGATGCAGGAAGATGGTCGTATGTGAACGAGGGTATCGGGCTGATACGGAGAGCGCGCAAAAGGTCATCCCTGTCTCTTGCGTCTTGATTAGCGCGAGATTCCAAGACAAGGCGCACCACTCTGGCCTCCTTCATCTCGCCGACCACTTTCCGCAAGATGGCGGTGCGGGCGACCTGAAAATCGCTATGCCGGACATAATAAATAGTAGAAGAAGCCTCCATTTCCGAGAATGCTGTCAGCAATGACAATCTATAACGGTCTTTTTCATTGTTAAAGTGGATACGCCGTAGGCCTGGCCGCAAGAGAGCGCGCATGCCCTTTCTAGCTCCGGCAAGCGAGCTTTGCGCAACCAGTGTGGCGCAGATGATGTATCTGTCCCCCCGGGCTGATTCGTCAATGAACGCTTCGTTCATCTATACCTCTCGAGGTTGTTTCGTTTTTGACACCAGTTACTATCCCTGCCGTCGGCAAAATATTCCCGGCTTCATCAGCCTCGGCCGCCGCCTCAGCTTCATCACCGGGTACAAGTACTGCCATCGGCATAATATTCCCCCTGACTTGCGTCCCGATAAATTGGGGGGCAGCGCCAGGGAACCAAGCGGGGGTCAGAGGATGGGGATTCCTGCTTGGATTAGTTCGGATACGGGGCCGGGGTGCCCCGACTGCGGGTCGCGCCGTGAAAGCCGGATGACTCTCGTCCTTTGCGGATCGCGGGGCCGTCCGTCCTCGCTTCCCGCCTAAATCCGATGGGTTTCCAAACCCGGAATGGGCGTTTGTCGTTTTTGGGGGAAGGGGCCCGGCCCCCCGGGTGTTGGGGCGGGGGGCCGGGTGGTTGGGGGGTGTTGATTTAGTTGTCGGTCGGGGGGGTGTAGTTGACGGCGCGGACGAAGAAGGAGGCCATCTGCGCCCGGGTGACCGGCTGGTCGGGACAGTAGTTGAGAGGCTCGGCGCTGCATCCTCTGGTTACTCCGGTGTGGTACATCCCCTCCACGGCCCGCACCACCTCCGGGTCCGCGTCTGTTACGTCGTTGAACAGGCCTTCGGGTTCGTCGACGGCGTTTATGTCGGGGAAGGAGGCGATCATCATCACCGCCATATCCGCCCGGGTGACGACCCCGCCGGGGTTGAACACCCCGTCGGGGGCGGCGAACGCCCCGGTGGAGACCACCCAGTCGGCGAATGTGCGGTACCAGGCGTCGGCGGGGACGTCGGTGATTTCTATGCCGGTGGGGGGTGTGATGGGCGAGATCCGGTTGACGGCGCGGTGGAGGAAGGCGGCCATTTGCCTTCTGGTGATCTGCGCCGACGGGCAGAACTTGGTGGCGTCTTGGGCGTCGCATCCCAGGGTGATTTCCCAGGCGGCGATTTGTTCAATATTGGCTTGATGGACGCTGCCGTCCTCATCGCAAAACCGCCCTTGACACGCGGGCTCCGCCGGGGGCGGGGGCGGGGCGGGTGGCCCGGCGGGTGGCCCGGCGGGGGGAGGCGCGCCACCACCTCCGCCGCCGCCTCCGCCGCCGCTGGGGGGCGGGGCTCCGCCGCCGCCTCCGCCGGGGTTGGGGACGGGGGTTACGTTGGTGATTTGCAGGTCGGCGTTGGCGTCGCCGAAACTGCTGGCGGCGGATATTCTGATGCGTTCCGTTGATTCGGTTTGGTCGTCGCTGTTGATGATGAGGGAGAAAGACCCTGTGCCGACGCGGCCTTCGGCGGGGATGGTGATCGTCAAAGACGACGGACGCAGATCGCGGTAATCGCTTGGGCTGGCGGCGGTGCTTCCCGATCCGCCGATGGTTACTTGCACCGGGGTGGGTTGGGAGCTCCGGTTGCCTACCAAGGCGGTGGTTAACCGCACGGTGAGTCTGCTGGTTCCCCAGTTCTCGGCCACCGTGTTCGGGTTGGCGGTCAGGGTGATCCCGGTGGGAGGGTCGTCGTTGTCGGTGATTT
Source organism: Candidatus Spongiisociaceae bacterium (assembly GCA_965243835.1). GTDB lineage: Bacteria > Actinomycetota > Acidimicrobiia > Spongiisociales > Spongiisociaceae. The sequence goes on along the minus strand of OZ251578.1, from coordinate 396,592 downwards.
CCAGGACGCCGGGGTTGATGATGAACCCGGCCAGGGCGCCGGTTACACGTATGGTTTCGTTTGGTTCGTCGATGTCGTCATCTCGGGCGCCGCTCAAGTCGAGGGTGAAGGTAGCGGTGGCGCTGTTCTCATTGGCGTTGATGGTGATCTGGAACGGGTCGGGAACGTTCGACGTTTGATAGTCAGAGGGAGAAGCGGTTCCCGACTCCAGGGCGATGGGTATCGTCTGCGCATCGCCCAGGCTGTTGGCGTCGGGGTAGGAGGCCCGTACCTTAATGGAGGTGGCTCCGGTTCCTTCCGGCAACGACGCCAGCGGCTGGTCGTCGGCAGCGTTCAACAAGGCCAAGGTGATGGCGGCGTCGTCGTCGAGGATCGTCAACTGCGCTTCCCCTATCGTTCCTACCGGGAGTCCGGTGGCGTCTCCGGTGACGGTCACCGTTTCCGGCCCTTCCGCGTCCGTGTCATCCTCGGTGTCTATTACCAGCTGGAAAGTTTGGGTAGCGGTGGTTTGATAGGCGGCTATGGCTACGTTGAACGCGGGCACCGTTTGGTAGTCGGTTCCGGCGGTGGCTTCCCCGGTGGCGGTTTTCCCGACTGTTATGGGGATGGTCACCGTTTTGTCGGATACCGTGGTTCCTTGGTAGGCGGCCCGGACTTGCACCGTGGTGTTGGGGCTGTCGTTTTCTTGGACGCTGGTCAGGGCGCCCCCGGCGGGGGTTAGCAAGGCTAGGTCGACGTTGGGGGCGGCGTCGTTGTCGGCGATGGAGAGGGCGGCTTCTAATATGGGTAGCGAGTTAACCGCGGCTCCTGTGACCTGTATGGTTTCGTTGTCGTCTTCGTCTGCGTTGTCGTCTTGGATTTCGATTGTGAACGTCGCTTCTCCGGTTGTTTCGTTAGCGGCTACGACTACTCCCAGCTCGTGGTTGGCGGGGGTGCCGGTCGGGGCGGTGAGGCCGCTTATCCGGTAGTCCTCCCGTGTCGTCCAAGCATTGTCGGTGTCCTCGGTGGCGGAATCGCTGCCTATGTTGAGTCCCACCACCGTCTCCGCGGCTACCGCCGCGGGCATAGTCACCTTCACTTTCACTTGCGATGCGCCGCTGTCTTCCCCCAAGGACATCAGGGCGGTGTCGTCGGCCGGGTTGAGCAGTTCTACTTGTATGCCGGAGTCCGCGATGTTCAAGGTAGCCGAGTCCGTGTTCGCGGAATCCCCCGATTCGGCGCCGGTGATTGTCAACGTTTCCAGCGACTCCGCATCCGCATCCTGCCGGGCCCTTAGGCTGAACGTGCCGTCAGCGGAGGCCTGCCCGGCGGGGATGCTGATATCAAACGTAGCATTATCGGTACAGGCGTCCTCGGTAGCCGTCGGGCAGGACGTAGCCAAACTAGCTCCGTTGGCGTCCCCGGCGGCCACCGCCACGTTCACCGTCGTGGCCGCCGCCAACTCCGAACCGCTCGCCCCCCTAAACTCGGCGGTGACCGTAATCGTATGCTCGGTCGCCTGTTCCACCACCGTCTCCGGCGATACCGACACTTGTAAAGCGTCGTCGCTGGCCCCGATCCGGAGCGTAACTGTCGACACATCCGTTCCGCCGGGTACTGTTCCGGTAACCAAAAACGTCTCCTCGCCTTCCGTTATCGTATCGTCGGTCACCGCCAACCCCGCAAGGTCCGTCCAGTCGCTTTCAGTCTGCCCGGTGCGGATCGTCACCGCCGTCGGCGAGGCGGGAGCGGTGAAATCACCCCCGGTCCCTTCCTTCGCCGACCTCGGCGATGACTCACCCGCGGTTACCGACACTGCCAAATCGGAGGTCAAACCATTCGTCACCCCACCTGCGAACGAGGCCCGTACCTTCACCGCCGCTGTTTCGCCCTCCGACAAGGTATCCTCCAACGCCGGGGGCGAGGTGGAATCATCGGTATCCGCTTCCAGAGTAATCGCCATATCGTCATCGGTGATAGACAAAGCCGCCCCGCTGACGGCGAACCCGGTCGCGGAGCCTCCCACGTTGATGGACTGATCCCCCTCCGCGATTGTGTCCTGCACAATCAGCAACCCCGACAACGCAGAAGCGCCGCTAGTCGTACTTCCCGCCGGGATGCTCAACGTCACCGCCGGCGTCGGAGCGGTGAAATCCGCCCCCTGCGTGTTCGCTCCCGCCCCAAACGACAACTCCACATCCGTCGCCTCCGTCAAATCCGACGACGACGCCCCCGCGAACCGGGCGGTAGCCGTCACCGCCCCCGCGTTCGTATCCCCCTCGCCCACCGCGCTCCCGATCAACACGAGTTCGATCGTCTCGGTAATCTTCAAATCATCCCCGACCACCAGAAACCCGCTGGCCGCGCCGCTGAACCGGATCGTCTCCGGCCCCTCCGCCACCCCGTCATCCCGGGGCGTGATCGTCACATCCGCCGTATCAGACTCGGTAGCCCCGTTCGGGATAGTCACATTCACCGTCTCCGCGCCCCGCGTGTAATCACCAGAGGCCCCCGCGGTGGCGGTGCCGCCCGCCGCTCCCACCGTCACCGTCACCGTCGTATCAGAGGACACCGCCGACTCGGCGGTGGCTTTCACCCGCACCGTCCGCGCCCCGCCCGCCTCGCTGACCCCCGACAAAACCGGCGCGTCGCTAGTCGCCTGGTGCAAACTCAAGGCAACCGTCGGGTCTCGGAGATCAATTTCCGCCAGAGTCACCGCAACCGCACTCCCCCCCACCGTCGCCGACCCGGACACCGCTATCTTCTCCACCCCCTCCGCGTCGTTGTCCGCCGTGGGCGTCAGCGTAAACTCCTTGCTCCCCGTGACCTGCCCCACCGGGATGCTCACCGTAAACCCATTGTCCGACACCCCCGACCCTCCGGTCGTGAAATCCGTATCCGGGGTAGCCCCGTTGCTATCGCCCGCCCCCACCGTCACCGTCACATCCGTCGCCGACCCAAGCACCGACGTCTGCCCCGCGAACCGGGCCGTAACCGTCACCGTCGTCGCGCCGTCGTCCTCCCGCACCGACGCCGTATCCACCGACAGCGTAATGTCCGCATCGTCATCCGCGATCGTCACCGTGGCCGCCGTCGCCGCCCCAAACGACGTAGACGAACCGGTAACCGTGAACGTCTCCGGGCCCTCCACCACCGTATCATCGGTAATAGTCAACCCCGCCAACGAACCCGCCGTCGACGACGACACCGTCCTAGCCGGTATGGTCACCGTATTCGCCGACAACGGAGAATACGTCAAATCACCCGTCCCCGCCTGCCCCGCACTCGGGGAAGCCGCCCCCGCCGCCGACAACGTCACCACCGTCGCCGACCCAAGCACCGACGACCCCACAGCCCGCCGACTCCCGGGGGTGCCATCAGTATTCGGTTCGCGATTCTTGCCGGAGAACCTGCTTGACACCGACACCCCCGACCCGCTGTCCCCCTCCGTCAACACCGCCTGGTTTCCGTCCTCCCCGCTGTCGGTATCCACCACCACCTCCACCTGCGTATCATCATCCAAAATCGTCACCGGCGCATCAATCGACCTAAACCCCGGGGCAAACAACCGCACATAAAACACCTCATTCCCCTCCGCCTTAGTATCATTATCAATTGCAACATTCATGTAATTATCGCTCCAATGCGTGCGCCAGTTCGCGGCCAAAGAATTAGACGGAATCGTCACCCAACTCCGAGCCATAGATGCCCTAGTATGATAAGAAGAGTGAAAATCCCGACCTTGATGATAAAAGTCCTCCCATCCTTGGGCAGTTCCATCTGCGTATCGAACAGCCGGCCTTATCTGCGAACCATACGTGTTACCAGTTGAAGGCGTAAACACGCCATTGGTAAGACCACCTAAAGTACCACTCCCAAATATCCAAAAATTTTCATGATGATGATTCTCAATCCTGGTAATGGAAGTCTCCTTCGTCGCCATCTCGCTACCAGCTACCGTCACCCGAATCTCCCGATCCTGATCCGTGATCGCCAAATTAACCGGCGATACCGTGTACCCGGACGCCGTACCCGTGAACCGGATCGTCTCATGTTGCTCGGTTATCGTGTCGCTTTTCGGCGTGATCGTAACATTACCAGACAAACCCTGCGTAGTACCCGAGTTGATCCTCACCGAGGTCGTGGACGACCCCCGGGTGTAATCAGTAGTGAGGGCGGCGGTGCCGCCCGACGCCCCCACCGTCACCGACACGTCCACGTTGCTCCCCGGCGCCGTCGAAGCGACCGCCTTCACCCGCAGAGTCTGCGCACCGCCATCCTCCGCTATCGCAGTCACCGTCGTCGAGGTATCCGTCGAGGACACCAAACTAAGGGTGATCGTCATCGACTGCCCCGCCACCGGAACCGGGGCGGACACCAACGCCGACGCCAAACCCAACGCCGAAACCGCAACCAACACCCGCCGCATCAAAGCCTCCTTTTCGGTCCAACACCGAACTCGCGAACCTTCACCATCGGGCCAACCGACCCAATGTCCGAAAAACGCTACCCCCCCCCCCCCCGATTTGTCAAATTGGCTCCCAGAGGCCGCCAACCCGGACCCAGCAGAAACACCGCCCGGAGGCCCGTCGGATGTCGACGCAGGGTGCGCGTCCAAACCCGGTCCGGGCAGGCGGCGAACACGGTGAACCTTGCGGAGACTCACCCCTACTTTTAACAAGGAAACGCCAAGGAGACAATCAGGCCTGCGGAAGGGTTCGCGCCTAAGGTCGGGAACCGGGCGGGCATCAGAGGATGGCGACGCCCGCCGCGACTAGTTCGGATACGGCGCGGTCTCCATCGGAGGGGCGCAGGTTAACGGCGACGGTAGCCTCCAAATCACCGAGGTTGAGAAACCGGAGGCGACGTCGTCCAAGGCGACAGCCTTCACGCAGTAGTCCAAAGCCAGTCCCGTCGCCGCCAGCAGCCGCCGCCCATCCGCCCGCAACATCTCCGCCAAACCGGTGGAGGCGGTCTCCCCCGACTGCGTGACGGGCACCGGGAAAAGCCGAATAACGGCGCTCGCCTCCCATCCCTTCGCGGATAACCGGACCGTCCGCCCTCGCCAACCCGTCTACGCAGGTGAACCCAACCCTGCCTGCTCCCCACCCTCGCTTCTCCTAAATCCGATGGGTTTCCAAACCTGAAACGGGCCGTTTGCCGTGTTGGAGAAAGGGGCCCGGCCCCCCCGGGTGTTGGGGCGGGGGGGCCAGGTGGTTGGGGTGTTGATTTTTTAGTTGTCTGCGGGCGGGGTGTAGTTGACGGCGCGCACGAAGAAGGAAGCCATCTGCGCCCGGGTGACCGGCTGGTCGGGACAATAGTTGAGAGGGGTGGCGCTGCATCCCCTGGTGACCCCGGTGTGATACATCCCCTCCACGGCCCGCACCACCTCCGGGTCCGCGTCTGTTACGTCGTTGAACAGGCCTTCGGGTTCGTCGACGGCGTTTATGTCGGGGAAGGAAGCGATCATCATCACCGCCATATCCGCGCGTGTAACCACCCCGCCGGGATTGAACACCCCGTCGGGGGCGGCGAACGCCCCGGTGGAGACCACCCATTCGGCGAATGTGCGGTACCAGGCATCTGCGGGGACGTCGCTGATTTCTATGCCGGCGGGATCTGGGATGGTCCCGAGTCGGCTGACGGCGCGGTAGAGGAAGGCGGCCATTTGCCTTCTGGTGATCTGCGCCGACGGGCAGAACTTGGTGGCGTCGTCGGCGTCGCATCCCAGGGTGATTTCCCAGGCGGCGATTTGTTCGATGTTGGCTTGGTGGACGCTGCCGTCCTCATCGCAGAACCGCCCTTGGCATACCGGTTCCGCCGGGGGCGGGGGCGGGGCTGGCGGCCCTGCGGGGGGAGGCGCACCCCCACCGCCTCCTCCTCCGCCGCCGCTGGGGGGCGGGGCTCCTCCTCCGCCTCCTCCGCCGGTGTTGGGGGCGGGGCTTACGTTGGTGATGCGGAAGTCGGCGTTAGCGCGGCCGTAGTTGCTGGTGGCGGCTATTCTGATGTGTTCCGTTGATTCGGTTTCGGTGTCGCTGAGGATGACCACCCGGAAGGTTCCCGTAGCGCTCGGCGCTTCGGCGGGGATGGTGATAGTCGAAGACGACAGGCGCAGGTCGCGGTAGTCGCTGCCGCTGGTAGCGGTGCTTCCCGAGCGGTCGACCGTTACCCGCACCTGGGTGGGCAGGGAACTTCGGTTGCCTGCCAGGGAGGCGGTTAATCGCACGGTAAGGGGGCTGGTTCCCCGGTTCTCAGGGGCCGTGTTCGGGTTTGCGGTCAGGGCGATCCCGGTGGGCGGGCCGTCGTTATCAGTGATCTCCAAGGTGCCGGAGTTGACGATGAACCCGGCTAGGGAGCCGGTTACGCGCAGGGTTTCATTCGGTTCGTCGATGTTGTCATCGCGGGCCCCGCTCAGGTCGAGGGTGAAAGTCGCGGTACCGCTGTTCTGGCCGGCGCTGATAGTGACTTGGAACGGGTCGGGAACGCCCGACGTTTGATAGTCGGAGGGAGAAGCGGTTCCCGCCTCCAGGGTGATGGGTATCGTCTGCGCGGAGGACAGCATTTTCCCCGCGGGATAGGAAGCCCGCACCTTAACAGATGTGGCTCCGGTTCCTTCCGTCAGCGACGCCAGCGGTTCGTCGGCGGCGTTCAGGAACGCCAGGGTGATGGCGGCGTCGTCGTCGATGATCGTCAACTGCGCTTCCCCTACCGTCCCTACATCGTCCCCGGAGTCGTCCCCGACGACGGTCACCGTTTCCGGCCCTTCCGCGTCCGTGTCATCCTCGGTGTCTATCACCAGCTGGAACGTTTGCGTCCCGGTAGTCTCAAAAGCGTCCACGGCTACGCTGAACGCAGGCACCGTCTGGTAGTCGGTCCCGGCGGTGGCCTCTCCGGTTTCCCCGGCCTTCCCGACCGTTATCGGGATGGTCACCCTTTTGGCGGACAGGGCCTCTCCCTGATAGGTGGCCCGCACTTGCACCGTCGTGCTGAGACTGTCGTCCTCATGGACGCTGGTCAGGGCGCCGCCGGCGGGGGTTTCCAAAGCCAAGACCACGTTGGGGGGGTCGTCGTTGTCCGTGATGGAGAGGGCGGCTCCTAATACGGGCAACAAGTTAACCGCGGCTCCTGTGACCCGGATGGTTTCGTTGCCTTCGTCTGCGTTGTCGTCCTGAACGGTGATCGTGAACGTCGCTTCCCCGGTCGTTTCATTAGCAGCCACCACTACCCCCAGCTCGTGGTTGGCGGGGGTCCCGGTCGGGGCGGTGAGGCCGCTTATCCGATAGTCCTCCCGCACCGTCCAAGCATTGTTGGTGTCTTCGGTGGCGGACCCTTCGGTTATGTTGAGCCCCACCACTGTCTCCGCGGCCACCGCCGTGGGCATAGTCACTTTTACTTTCACCTGCGAGGCGCCGCTGTCTTCCCCCAGCGGCGTCAGCGCGCTGTCGTCGGCCGGGTTCAGTAACTCCACCTCTATCCCGGAGTCCACGACGTTCAACGTAGCCGACGCCGTATTCGTAGAATCACCCGCCTCGGTGACGGTTACTGTCAACGTCTCCGTCGACTCCACAGTGCCATCCGCCTGAACAGACAGGCTGAACGTGCCGTCAGCGGAGGTCTGCCCGGCGGGAATGCTAATAGTAAACGCAGCGTTATCCGTGCACGCGTCCATGCTGGCATCCGGGCACGACGTAGCCAAAGTAGCCCCATTGGCACCACCACCGGCCGCTACCGCCACGTTCACCGTCGTCGCCGCCAACTCCGAAGCAGACGCCCCGCTGAACCCGGCCGTAACCGTAACCGTCGTCTGCCCGGTCGCCTGCTCCACCACCGTCCCCGGCGACACCGACACCTCCAACCCCTTATCATTAGCCCCGATCGTGAGCGTATCCGGAGTAACCGTCCCGCCGGGAACCGTACCCGTAATCCAAAACGTCTCCGCTCCCTCCGCCACCGTATCCTCGGGCACCGCCAAACCGGTAAGATTCGCCCACGAACTAGCCGTCATAGAACCGGTGGGGATCGTCACCGACACCGGCGACCCCGGAGCGGTGAAATCATCCCCCTCCTCCGCCGACCTCGGCGACGCCTCCCCGGCCGTGACCGACACCGCCAAACCCGCGGTCAAATCATTCGTCACCCCATCTGCGAACGAGGCCCGCACCCGCACCGCCGCCGAGCCGCCCTCCGACAAGGTTTTCTCAAACGGCGCGTTCAGAGTAGAAACATCAGTATCCGCCTCCAACACCACCCGCAGATCATCATCGGTAATCCCCAACTCCGCCCCGCTGACCACAAACCCCGAAACAGAACCGCCCACCGCGATCGCCTCGGCTCCCTCCGCGATCATATCCTGCGTAATACCCAACCCCGACAACGCAACCGCACTGCCAGACGTACTACCCCCCGGGATGCTCACCGTCACCGCCGGCGCCGGAGCCGAGAAATCCGCCGCCTCCGCGTTAGCCCCCGCCGCGAACGACAACGCCACATCCGTCGCCCCCGTCAAACTCGAACTAGACGCCCCCGCGAAACTGGCGGTTACCGACACCGCCCCCGCGTCCCCATCCCCCTCACCCACCGCAGTTGGGCTCAACACAAGTTCGATCGTCTCCCTAATCTCCAAATCAGCACCCGTCACCAACACCCCGCTGCCCGCCCCAGTGAACCGAATCGTCTCCGGCCCCTCCACCGCCCCGTCACCCCGGGGCGTAATCGTCACATCCCCGGTACCCTCGGTGTCCCCGCTGGCGATAGTAACATCCACCGTCTCCGCGCCCCGCGTGTAATCACCCCCAGCCCCCACGGCGGCGGTGCCGCCCGCCGCTCCCACCGTAACCGTCACCGTCGTAGCAGACGACACCGCCGACCCGGCGGTGGCCTTCACCCGCACCGTCTCCGCACCGCCCCGCTCGCTGACCGACGGCAACGCCGGGTCGCCGCTGGACGCCTCATGGAAACTCAAAGAAATCAACTCGGCGCTACCCGGATCCAGGATGTCAATATCCGCCGAAGTCACCGCAACCGCCCGCCCCACCGTCGCCGTCCCCGAAACCGCTACCGTCTCCGTCCCCTCATCGGTACTATCCGCCGTGGGCGTCAACGTAAAAGTCTTGCTCGCCGTCGTATCCCCCGCCGGAATGCTCACCGTGAACGCATTATTCGTCACCCCCGACCCCGACGTCATAAAATCCGTCCCCGGAGTAGCGCCGTTACTAGCGGCCGCACCCACCGTCACCGCCACATCCGTCGCCGACGACAACACCGACGACGACCCCGCAAACGAAGCCGTAACCGTCACCTCCACCCCACCCCCCGACTCCAACACCCTCTCCGTATCCACCGACAACTCAATATCCGCATCATCATCCGCAATAGTCAACGTCGCCGCCGTCGCCGACCCAAACGACGTCGACGAACCCGTCACCGTAAACGTCTCCGGGCCCTCCACCACATCATCATCGGTAATGGATAACCCCGCCAACGAACCCGCCGCCGACGAAGACACCGTCGAAGCCGGAATAGTAACCGTATCCGCTGTCGACGAATACGTCAAATCACCCGTCCCCGCCTCCCCCGCGATCGGGGAAGCCGCCCCCGCCGCCGACAACGTCACCACCGTCGCCGACCCAATCGTCGACGACGTCACAGACCGCGGATCACTATTACCGTCTCCGTCAAACCGCGTTCTACCCGAAAACCTGGCCGACACCTCCACCCCCGACCCGCTATCCCCCTCCGTCAACACCGTCTGATTCCCGTCCTCCCCGCTGTCGGTATCCACCGTCAACCCAACCTGCGTATCATCATCCAAAATAGTAATCGGCACATTACGATGCGTAAAACCCGCCGGGTTGGTCTTCAACCCCGCGTAAAACACCTCATCCACCTCCGCCACCTGATCATTAGCAATATTAACAGTCATATTTTTTGAAGAAGAAATTCCTTGGAAAATCACATCCGCCCCAAGACCGCCATCCACAATAGTAATAGTACCATCATTCTCGATTTGTATAGTATGGTGATCAGAAGCCCAATCTGAACCGGGAGATAAATCAGCACCAGCATTGCTGGTAGTGGTTCCATTATGGAATTTAAACACCGCTTCCAACTGCGAACCATACGTGTTACTAGTAGAAGCCGTAAACACATCATTGGTAACACCCCCCAACGCACCATACACGTACACCCAAAAACCAACATGCTGATGATTCTCGATCCTCGTCAAAGCCCTCTTCTTCTGCGGGGTGTCGCTACCATCCGCCGTCAACCAAATCACCCGATCCTGATCCGTAATCGCCAAATCAACCGGCGATGGCGATACCGCATACCCGGACGGCGCTGTGCCCGTGAACTGGATCGTCTCATGTTGCTCGGTTATCGTATCGGTAGCCGGCGTGACCGTAAAACTAGCAGACAACCCCTGCGTGTCCCCCGAGTTGATCGTCACCGACGTCGACGTCGTCGAAATCGTATAATCCGTAGTAACCGTCGCCGTACCCGCCGCTATCGCCACCGACACCGACACGCTGGCCGTCGTCGCCGACGCAACGACGGCCTTCACCTGCAAAGTCTGCTCACCCCCATCCTCCTCGATCGCCGTAATATCCGTCGAGGTATCCGACGGGGACACCAAACTAAGGGTAATCGTCACCGTCTGCCCCGCCACCGGAACCGGAACGGACAGAATCGCCAACCCCGCCGCTAAAATCGCAACCAACACCCGCCTCATCGCAACCTCCTTTCCGGTCCAACGCCGAACTCGCGGACATTCCCATCAGGCCAACCCGACCCGATGTTCTAAAGACGCTACCCCCCCCCCCCAATTTGTCAAATTGCTTCCCAACGGCCGACGCCCCCGGCTGCAACAGAACGACAACCCCGGAGGCCGTCGGATGTCCGAAACAGGGGGCGTCTAAATCCGTTCCGGGCCGGCGGCGAACATGGCGAATCTGGCAACAAGTCCTCCCCCGGGCTATCAACCAGGAAACACCAAGGAGACAATCAGACCTGCGGAAGGGATCGCCTTTAAGAGGCGGGAAACCGGGTCAGAGGACGGCGACGACCGCCCCGACTAGTTCGGATAACCCTGTACGGCGGTGTGCCGTCTTGGGAAAAGGGGCCGGCCCCCCCGGGTGTTGGGGCGGGGGGCCGGGTGGTTGGGGGTGTTGATTTTAGTTGTCGGCGGGCGGGGTGTAGTTGACGGCGCGGACGAAGAAAGAAGCCATCTGCGCCCGGGTAACCGGCTGATCGGGACAGTATCTGAGAGGCTCGGCGCTGCATCCCCTGGTTACGCCGGTGTGGTACATACCCTCCACGGCTCTTACTACGGCGGGGTCCGCCCCCGCTACGTCGTTGAACAGGCCTTCGGGTTCGTCGACGGCGTTTATGTCGGGGAAGGAAGCGATCATCATCACCGCCATATCCGCCCGGGTAACCACCCCGCCGGGATTAAACACCCCGTCGGGGGCGGCGAAGGCTCCGGTGGAAACCACCCAGTCGGCGAACGCACGGTACCAGGCATCGGCGGGGACATCCGATATTTCTATGCCGGTGGGGGGTGGGATGGCCCCGAGTCGGCTGACGGCCCGGTAGAGGAAGGCGGCCATCTGCCTTCTGGTGATCTGCGCCGACGGGCAGAACTTGGTGGCGTCGTCGGCATCGCAACCCAAGGTGATCTCCCAGGCGGCGATCTGTTCAATGTTGGCCTGGTGGACGCTGCCGTCCTCATCGCAGAACCTGCCCTGGCATACCGGCGCCGCCGGGGGCGGGGGCGGGGCTGGCGGCCCGGCGGGCGGAGGCGCACCGCCACCCCCTCCTCCACCGCCGCCTCCCCCTCCGCCGCCGCTGGGGGGCGGGGCTCCTCCGCCTCCCCCTCCTCCTCCGACGGGGCTTACGTTGGTGATGCGGAAGTCGGCGTTAGCGGGTCCGTAGGCGCTGGCGGCGGCTATTCTGATGCGTTCCGTTGATTCGGATTCGTCGTCGCTGAGGATGACCACCCGGAAGGTTCCCGTAGCGCTCGGCGCTTCGGCGGGGATGGTGATAGTCGAAGACGACAGGCGCAGGTCGCGGTAGTCGCTGCCGCTGGTAGCGGTGCTTCCCGAGCGGTCGACCGTTACCCGCACCTGGGTGGGCTGCGAACTCCGGTTGCCTACCAGGGAGGCGGTTAATCGCACGGTAAGGGGACTGGTTCCCCGGTTCTCAGGGGCCGTGTTCGGGTTTGCGGTCAAGGTAATCCCGGTAGGCGGGCCGTCGTTATCGGCGATCTCCAGGGCGCCGGAGTTGACGATGAACCCGGCCAGCGCGCCGGTTACGCGCAGGGTTTCATCCGGTTCGTCGATGTCGTCATCACGGGGTCCGCTCAGGTCGAGAGTGAAGGCGGCGGTGGCGCTGGTTTGATTAGCGGGGATGGTGATCTGGGCGGGGAAGCCGGTCGCTTGGTAATCAGCCGCGGAAGCGGTTCCTTCCAGGGTAAGTGGTATCGTCCGCGCGGTGCTCAACATGTTGTCGTCGGGGTAGGAGGCCCGTATCTTAACGGTGGTGGCTCCGATTCCTTCCCCCAGCGAAGCCAGTGGTTCGTCGGCGGAGTTCAGGAACGCCAGGGTGATGGCCGCGTCGTCATCGAGGATAGTCAACTGCGCTTCCCCAACCGTCCCTACATCGTCCCCGGAGTCGTCTCCGGTGACGGTCACCGTTTCCGGCCCCTCCGCGTCCGAGTCGTTCTCGGTGTCTATTACCAGCTGGAACGTTTGCGTCCCGGTAGTTTCAAAGGCGTCCACAGCTACGCTGACCCCCGACACCGCGCTGTAGTCGGTCCCGGCGGTCGCCTCTCCGGTTTCCCCGGCCTTCCCGACCGTTATGGGGATGGTGACCCTTTTACCGGACAGTGCCCCTCCCTGGTAGGTGGCCCGCACCTGCACCGTCGTCGGGTTGCTGTCGTCCTCTCTGACATCGGTCAAGGCCCCCCCTTCGGTGGTTTCCAACGCCAAGACGACATTGGGGGGGTCGTCGTTGTCCGCGATGTTGAGGGCGGCCCCTAGGATGGGCAACGAGTTAACGGCGGCGCCGGTGACCCGGATGGGTTCGTTGTCGTCTTCGTCTGCGTCGTCGTCTTGGATTTCGATGGTGAATGTCGCTTCCCCGGTTGTTTCGTTAGCGGCTACGACTACTCCCATCTCGTGGTTGGCGGGGGTGCCGGTCGGGGCGGTGAGGCCGCTGATTCGGTAGTCCTCCCGTATCGTCCAAGTGTTGTCGGTGTCTTCGGTGGCGGATTCGCTGCCTATGTTGAGTCCCACCAACGTCTCCGCGGCGACCGCCGTGGGCATGGTCACTTTTACTTTCACTTGCGAGGCGCCGCTGTCTTCCCCCAGGGACATCAGGGCGGTGTCGTCGGCCGAGTTGAGCAGTTCCACTTGTATCCCGGAGTCCGCCACGTTCAACGTAGCCGAAGCCGTATTCGTTGAATCCCCCGCTTCGGTGACGGTAACCGTCAACGTCTCCGTCGACTCCGCAACACTGTCGTCCCGGACGGTCACGGTGAACGTGCCGTCAGCGGAGGTCTGCCCGGCGGGGATTTCAATAGTAAACGCAACGTTATCCGTGCAAGCGTCCGTGCTGGTATCCGGGCAGGAGGTAGCCAAAGTAGCCCCATTGGTACCACCACCGGCCGCCACCGTCACGTTCACCGTCGTCGCCGCCAACTCCGAAGCGGACGCCCCACTGAACCCGGCCGTGACCGTAACCGTATGCCCGCCGGTCGCCTGCTCCACCACCGTCCCCGGCGACACCGACACCTCCAACCCCTTGTCGTTAGCCCCGATCGTGAGCGTATCCGGAGTAACCGTTCCGCCGGGAACCGTACCCGTAATCCAAAACGTCTCCGCTCCCTCCGCCACCGTATCCTCGGGCACCGCCAAACCGGTAATATCCGTCCACGAACTAGCCGTCATAGAACCAGTGGGAATCGTCACCGTCACCGGCGACCCCGGAGCGGTGAAATCATCCCCCTCCTCCGCCGACCTCGGCGACGCCTCCCCGGCGGTTACCGACACCGCCAAACCCGCACTCAAATTATTCGTCACCCCCGACCCCAACGCGGCCCGCACCCGCACCGCCGCCGCGGCGCCCTCCGTGAGATTCTTCTGCTCCCCGTTCATTCCGCTATCGGTGTCCGCCGTCAAGGTCACATTCAAATCATCATCGGTAATCCCCAACTCCGCCCCGCTCACCACAAACCCCGACACGGACCCGCCCACCGCGATCCACTCCGCTCCCTCCGCGATCATGTCCTGCGTAATACCCAACCCCGACAACGCAGAAGCACCGCTAGCCGTACTACCCGCCGGGATGCTCACCGTCACCGCCGGCGTCGGAGCGGTGAAATCCGCCGCCTCCGTATTAGCGCCCGCTCCGAACGACAACACCACATCCGTCGCCCCCGTCAAACTCGAACTAGACGCCCCCGCGAAACTGGCGGTAACCGACACCGCCCCCGCGTTCCCATCCCCCTCACCCACCGCGGTCCCACCGCTCAACGCAAGTTCGATCGTCTCCCTAATCTCCAAATCAGCCCCGATCACCAACACCCCGCTGCCCGCCCCGCTGAACCTGATAGTCTCCGGCCCCTCCACCGCCCCGTCATCCCGGGGAGTGATCATCACATCCGCCGTACCATCGGTGTCCCCACTGGCAATAGTAATATCCGCCGTTTCCGCGCCCCGCGTGTAATCACCCCCGGCCCCCAAGGCGGCGGTGCCGCCCGCCGCTCCCACCGTAACCGTCACCGTCGTATCCGACGACACCGCCGACCCGGCGGTGGCCTTCACCCGCACCGTCTGCGCCCCGCCCCGCTCGCTGACCGCCGACAAAACCGGGTCGCCGCTAGACGCCTCATGAAAACTCAAAGTAATCAACTCGGCGCTACCCGGATCCAGGATGTCAATATCCGCCGGAGTCACCGTAACCGCCCGCCCCACTGTCGCCGTCCCGGAAACCGCTACCGTCTCCGTCCCCTCCGCGGTATTGTCCGCCGTGGGCGTCAAAGTAAAAGTCTTGCTCGCCTCCGTAGCCTCCGCCGGAATGCTCACCGTAAACGCATTATTCGTCACCCCCGACCCCCCGGTTGTGAAATCCGTCCCCGGAGTAGCGCCATTACTAGCGGCCGCCCCCACCGTCACCGCCACATCCGTCGCCGACGACAACACCGACGACGACCCCGCAAACGAGGCCGTAACCGTCACCTCCACCGCACCCCCCGACTCCGCCACCCTCTCCCTATCCACCGACAACTCAATATCCGCATCATCATCCAAGATCGTCAACGTCGCCCCGGTGGCCGCTCCCAACGCCGAAGAACCGGTCACCGTAAACGTCTCCGGGCCCTCCACCACAGTGTCATCGGTAATCGTCAACCCCGCCAACGTGGCCGTACCCGAAGCCGTCAGCGACCGAGCAGGGAAAGAAATCGTATTCGGCGACGACGGAGAATACGACAAATCAACGGTACCCGCCTGCCCCGCATTCGGGGAAGCCGCCCCTGTCGCCGACAACGTCACCACCGTCGCCGACCCGATACTCGAAGCAATCACCCCCGACGGGAAACTCGCCGACACGGTCGCTCCCGACCCGCTCGCCCCCTCCGCCAACGTTGACTGAACACCGTCATCCCCGCTGGTATCCACCGACAGCGCCAACCGCGAATCATCAACATCCTTGATCGTAATCACCGCCCGCCGCTGGCTAAAACCCGTCGGCGTCTCCAGTTCCACATAAAACACCTCATCCCCCTCCGCTGCGCCATCACTGGCAAGTTCAGCTATCATATAATTGACGCTAAAGCTATCCTGAAAACTCGACGTAGATAGATCACCAGCTGCAATCGAGGCCCGCATTGTACTAGCATCCTTAGTGTCAAACGGAATATCAACATCGGTACCGTCGGCGGTACCACCCCGCTCGAGATAGGCCCTCAGACTCAGAGCGGAGCCGTACGTCGAGCTGGTAGAAGCCGTAAACACCTCGCCCGACACCCCGCCCAAAGTGGCTCCTAAACCATCCACATGATACTGGGAGGTTGAACTACTCGGCTCGTTGATCGTATAATCGTTGGCGGCGACCGTCATATTAATCACCCGGTCTTGATCCGTAATCGCCAAATCAACCGACGAGTCCGCATACCCGGTCGCCGCGCCCGTAAACCGGATCGTCTCATGCTCCTCGGTTATCTTGTCGCTAGCCGGCGTGATCGTAACATCGGCAGACAACCCCTCCGTAGCCCCCGAACTGATCGTAACCGAAGTCGAACCTGTGCTACGTGTATAATCAGTAGCAAGGGTAGCGGGATTGGCTCCGCCCGACGCCCCCACCGTCACCGACACGGTTACACTACTCCCCGGCGCCGCCGAGGCGACGGCCTTCACCTTCAAAGTCTGCTGACCCCCGTCTTCCCCGATCGCCGTCACCGTCGTCGAGGTATTGGACGAGTCCACCAAACTGAGGGTAATCGTCGCCGACTGCCCCGCCGATGGAACCGGAGCGGACACCAGCGCCGACGCCAACCCCAACGCCAAAACCGCAACCAACACCCGCCGCATGGCAACCTCCTTTTCGGCACGACACCGGTCTCGCGAACATTCACCATCGGGTTAACCGACCTCGATGTCTGAAAAACGCTACCCCCCCCCCCCAATTTGTCAAATTGCCTCCCAGCGGCCGCCGCTCCGACCCAACAGAAACACCACCGGGAGGTTGCCGAAAGCCCGGAACAGGGGCGTCCAAACCCGGTCCGGGCCAGCGGCGAACAACGACGAATCTTGCGGCGCACCTCCTAACAAGGAGAGGCCAAGGGACGATCAGGCCTGCGGAAGGGTTCGCGCTTAAGGAGCGTGAACCGGGCGGGGGTCAGAGGACGGCTACGCCCGACTGACTGGTTCGGATAACCCTGTACAGCCGTTTGCCGTCTTGGGGAAAGGGCCCGGCCCCCCCGGGTGTTGGGGCGGGGAGGCCGGGTGGTTGGGGGTGTTGATTTAGTTGTCGGTCGGAGGGGTGTAGTTGACGGCGCGGACGAAGAAGGAAGCCATCTGCGCCCGGGTGACCGGCTGGTCGGGACAATAGTTGAGAGGTTCGGCGCTGCATCCCCTGGTGACCCCGGTGTGGTACATCCCCTCCACCGCCCGCACCACCTCCGGGCTCACGCCCGCTACGTCGTTGAACAAGCCCTCGGGTTCCTCCACGGCGTTTATGTCGGGGAAGGAAGCGATCATCATGACCGCCATATCGGCGCGGGTTACTACTCCACCGGGGTTGAATTGTCCGTCGGGGGCGGCGAAGGCTCCGGTGGAGACTACCCAGTCGGCGAAGGCGCGGTACCAGGCGTCGGCGGGGACGTCGGTGATTTCTATATCGGTGGGGGGTGTGATGGGAGAGATCCGGTTGACGGCCCGGTGCAGGAAGGCGGCCATTTGCCTTCTGGTGATCTGCGCCGACGGGCAGAACTTGGTGGCGTCGTCGGCGTCGCATCCCAGGGTGATTTCCCAGGCGGCGATTTGTTCGATGTTGGCTTGGTGGACGCTGCCGTCCTCGTCGCAGAACCGCCCTTGGCATGCGGGCTCCGCGGGGGGCGGGGGCGGGGCTGGGAGCCCGGCGGGGGGCGGCGCGCCCCCGCCGCCTCCGCCTCCGCTGGGGGGCGGGGCGCCTCCTCCTCCGCCTCCTCCGCCGCTGGGGGGTTGGTTTCCGCCGCCTCCTCCCCCGGGGTCGGGGGTCACATTGGTGATACGCAGGTCGGCGACGGCGCCGCCGAAGTCGTCGGTGGCCCCTGATATTCTGATGCGTTCGGTCTGTTCGGATCGTTCATCGCTGAGGATGATTACCTGGAAGGTTCCCTCGGCAGACCGCTCTTCGGCGGGGATGGTGATAGTCAAGGAAGCGGACCCCCGGTTGCGGTAGTCGCTGTTGCGCGTGGCGGTGGATCCCGAAGCGCCGACCATTACCCGCACCGGGGTGGATTGGGAACGCCGGTTGCCTACCAGAGCGGCGGTTAACCGGACGGTGAGGGGGGAGCTTCCCCGGTTCTCAGCCACCGTACTCGGGTCTACGGTCAGGGCGATCCCGGTAGGCGGGCCGTCGTTGTCGGCGATCTCCAGGGTGCCGGGGTTGATGATGAACCCAGCCAAGGCGCCGGTTACGCGTATGGTTTCGTTGTCTTCATCTATGTCGTCATCGCTGGCGCCGCCCAAGTCGAGGGTGAAAGTCTCGGTGGCGCTGGTTTGATTAGCGGGGATGGTGATCTGGCTGGGGAAGCTGGTCGCTTGGTAATCAGCCGCGGAGGCGGTCCCCCCCGGGGTGATTGGTATCGTCTGCGCGTCGCCCAACATGTTGGTGCCGGGGTAGGAGGCCCGTACCTTAATGGATGCGGCTCCGGTTCCTTCCGCTAGCGAAGTCAGCGGTTGGTCGTCGGCGGCGTTCAACAACGCCAGGGTGATGGCGGCGTCGTCGTCGATGATCGTCAACTGCGCTTCCCCTACCGTCCCTACGTCGTCCCCGGTGTCGTCTCCGGTGACGGTCACCGTTTCCGGCCCCTCCGCCGCCGTGTCGTCTTCGGTGTCTATTATCAGCTGGAACGTTTGCGTCCCGGTAGATTCAAAGGCGTCCACGGCTACGCTGAACGCGGACACCGCCCCGTAGTCGGTCCCGGCGGTCGCCTCCCCGTCGGCGGTTTTCCCGACCGTTATCGGGATGGTCACCCTTTTGGCGGACAGGGCCCCTGCCTGGTAGGTGGCCCGCACTTGCACCGTCGTGCTGAGGCTGTCGTCCTCATGGACATCGGTCAAGGGTTCGCCGGCGGGGGTTTCCAAAGCCAAGACCACGTTGGGGGCGTCGTCGTTGTCCGTAATGCCGAGGGCGGCTCCTAATACGGGCAGCGAGTTAACCGCAACGCCGGTGATTTGTATGGTTTCTTCGTCGTCTTCGTCTGCGTTGTCGTCTTGAATTTCGATAGTGAACGTCGCTTCCCCTTCTGTTTCGTTAGCGGCTACGACTACTCCCAGCTCGTGGTTTTCGGGAGTCCCGGGCGGGGCGGTGAGGCCGCTTATCCGGTAGTCCTCCCGTATCGTCCAAGCACTATTGGTGTCTTCGGTGGCGGATTCGCTGCCGATGTTGAGTCCCACCACCGTCTCCGCGGCCACCGCCGCGGGCATCGTCACCTTTACTTTCACTTGCGAGGCGCCGCTGTCTTCCCCCACAGACGTCAGGGCGGTGTCGTCGGCGGGGTTTAGCAGTTCTACCTGTATGCCGGAGTCCGCGATGTTCAACGTAGCCGAAGCCGTATTCGTCGCATCACCCGCATCAGTGACGGTTACTGTCAACGTCTCCAGCGACTCCATATCCCCATCCTGCCGGGCGCTGAGGCTGAACGCGCCGTCGGCTGCGGCCTGCCCGGCGGGGATGCTGATATCAAACGTAGCCGTGTCGGTGCAAGCATCCGTGCCGGTATCCGGGCAGGATGTAGCCAAACTGGCCCCGTTGCTGTCCCCGGCGGCCACCGCTACGTTTACCGTCGTGGCCGCCGTCAACTCCGAACCAGTAGCTCCCCTAAACCCGGCCGTAACCGTAACCGTCGTCTGCCCGGTCGCCTGCTCCACCACCGTCTCCGGCGACACCGACACCTCCAAAGCGTCGTCGCTGGCCCCGATCCGGAGCGTAACAGAAGACACATCCGTTCCGCCGGGAACTGTTCCGGCAACCAAAAACGTCTCCTCCCCCTCCGTTACCGTATCGTCGGACACCGCCAACCCCGCAAGGTCCGTCCAGTCGCTTGCGGTCTGCCCGGTGCGGATCGTCACCGCCACCGGCGACGCGGGAGCGGTGAAATCACCCCCGTCCCCTTCCTCCGCCGACCTCGGCGATCCCTCCCCGGCGGTGACCGACACCGCCAAATCAGAGGTCAAACCATTCGTCACCCCATCCGCGAACGAGGCCCGTACCTTCACCGCCGCTGTTTCGCCCTCCGACAAGGTATCCTCCAACGCCGGGGGTGAGGTGGAATCATCGGTATCCGCCTCCAACGTAATCGCCATATCGTCATCGGTGATACCCAACGCCGCCCCGCTGACAATGAACCCGGTCGCGGAGCCGCCCACGTTGATGAACTGATCCCCCTCCGCGGTCGTGTCCTGCACAATCCCCAACCCCGACAACGCAGAAGCGCCGCTAGTCGTACTTCCCGCCGGGATGCTCAACGTCACCGCCGACGCCGGAGCGGTGAAATCCGCCCCCTGCGTGTTCGCTCCCGCCGCAAACGACAACTCCACATCCGTCGCCTCCGTCAATACCGTACTAGACGCCCCCGCGAATCGGGCGGTAGCCGTCACCGCCCCCGCGTTCGCATCCCCCTCGCTCACCGCGCCCCCACCGCTCAACACGAGTTCGATCGTCTCCCTGATCTCCAAATCAGCCGGGGTCACCGTAAATCCGCTGAGCGTCCCGCTGAACCGGATCGTCTCCGGCCCCTCCGCCGCCCCATCATCCCGGGGCGTGATCATCACATCCGCCGTATCAGACTCGGTAGCCCCGTTCGGGATAGTCACATCCACCGTCTCAACGCTCCGCGTGTAATCACCCCCAGCCCCCACGGTGGCGGAGCCGCCCGCCGCTCCCACCGTCACCGTCACCGTCGTCTCCGAGGACACCGCCGACCCGGCGGTGGCTTTCACCCGCACCGTCCGCGCCCCGCCCGCCTCGCCGACCCCCGACAAAACCGGCGCGTCGCTAGTCGCCTCATGCAAACTCAAAGCAACCGTCGGGTCCCGGAGATCAATCTCCGCCAGAGTCACCGCAACCGCACTCCCCCCCACCGACGCCGACCCCGACACCGCTATCTTCTCCACCCCCTCCGCGTCGTTGTCCGCCGTAGGCGTCAACGTAAACGACTTGCTCCCCTCCGTCATCTCCCTCGGGATGCTCACCGTGAACTCATTGCCCGACACCCCCGACCCTCCGGTCGTGAAATCCGTATCCGGGACAGCCCCGTTGCCGGCGCCCGCCCCCACCGTCACCGCCACATCCGTCGCCGACGTCAACACCGACGACTGCCCCGCAAACGCGGCCGTAACCGTCACCGTTGTCGCGCCATCGCCCTCCTGTACCGATGTCGTATCCACCGACAACTTAATGTCCGCATCGTCATCCGCGATCGTCACCGTGGCCGCCGTCGCCGCCCCAAACGTCGACGAACCGGTAACCGTAAACGTCTCCGGACCCTCCACCACCGTATCATCGGTAACAGTCAACCCCGCCAACGAACCCGCCGTCGTCGACGACACCGTCCTAGCCGGTATGGTCACCGTATTCGCCGACAACGGAGAATACGTCAAATCACCCGTCCCCGCCTGCCCCGCACTCGGGGCGGCCGCCCCCGCCGCCGACAACGTCACCACCGTCGCCGACCCAATCACCGACGACCCCACACCCCGCCGTCCAAACCCGGGTCCGCGCCACGCACCGGCGAACCTGCCCGACACCGACACCCCCGACCCGCTGTCCCCCTCCGTCAACACCGCCTGGTTTCCATCCGCCCCGCTGTCGGTATCCACCACCACCTCCACCTGCGTATCATCATCCAAAATCGTCACCGGCACACTAGCCGACGTAAACCCCGCCGGGGCGATCAACCGCACATAAAACACCTCATTCCCCTCCGCCTTATTATCATTATCAATGTCAACAATCATGTGATTATCGTTCCATACTGTGACAAAGTTCGCGGCCAAAGAACTAGGCGCAATCGTCACCCAGTTCCTTACAGTACCTACTTCAATATAATGAACAGATTTAAAATCCCTACCAAGATAGATGTCCTCACGTCCTAGGGCGCTTCCATTCACGAATCGAACGGGCGGCCGCAACTGCGCGCCATACGTGTTACCAGTTGAAGGCGTAAACACGCCATTGGTAAGACCACCTAAAGTACCCCTCCCATATACCCAAAAACTTTCATGCTGATGATTCTCAATCCTGGTAATGGAAGTCTCCTTCGTCCCCGACGGGCTACCAGCTACCGTCACCCGAATCTCCCGATCCTGATCCGTGATCTCCAAATTAACCGGTGATATCGTGTACCCGGACGCCGTACCCGTGAACCGGATCGTCTCATGTTGCTCGGTTATCGTGTCGGTTTTCGGCGTGATCGTAACATTACCAGACAAACCCTGCGTAGCGTTCGAATTGATCCTCACCGAGGTCGTGGACGACCCCCGGGTGTAATCAGTGGTAAGGGCGGCGGTGCCGCCCGACGCCCCCACCGTCACCGACACGTTCACGTTGCTCCCCGGCGCCGCCGAAGCGACCGCCTTCACCCGCAGGGTCTGCGCACCGCCATCCTCCGGTATCGCAGTCACCGCCGTCGAGGTATCCGTCGAGGACACCAAACTAAGGGTGATCGTCGTCTGCCCCGCCACCGGAACCGGAGCGGACACCAGCGCCGACGCCAACCCCAACGCCAACAACGAAACCAACACCCGCCGCATCAAAGCCTCCTTTTCGGTCCAACACCGAACTCGCGAACGTTCACCATCAGGCCAACCGACCCGATGTCCGAAAAACGCTACCCCCCCCCCCCGATTTGTCAAATTGTCTCCCAGAGGCCGCCAACCCGGACCCGGCAGAAACGCTGCCCAGCGGCCGCCGAATGCCCGAAGCAGGGGCATCCAAACCCGGTCCGGGCCGGCGGCGAACAACGGTGAATCTTGCAACGCGCCTCCCCTAACAAGGAGAGGCCAAGCGACGATCAGGCCTGCGGAAGAATCCGCGCTTAAAGGGCGGAAACCGGGCGGGGAGTCAGAGGACGGCTACGCCCGCCTCGACTAGTTCGGATACGGCGCGGTCTCCGTCGGAGGGGCGCAGGTTGACGGCGGCAACGGCCTCCAAAATCACCGCCGTCGCGAAACCGGCGGCGGCGGCGTCCAAGGCGGTGGCTTTCACGCAGTAGTCCAAGGCCAAGCCCGTCACCACCACCCGCCGCCGGCCGTCCGCCCGCAACATCTCCGCCAAACCGGTGGAGGCGGTCTCCCCCGACTGCGGGTCGGCCACCGTGAAAGCCGAATAACCGTCCTCGCCGCCCATCCCTTTGCGGATCACCGGGCCGTCCGCCCTCGCCAACCCCGGGTGAAACTCGGCCCCCCAGGTCCCGGCTACGCAATGCACCGGCCATGGTCCGCCGTCTACGTCGAAATGGGGGGTGCGGGGCGGATGCCAGTCCTGCGAGTAGAAAACCCCCGCCCCGGCCGCCGCGGCCGCCGCCGCTTCCCGGTTCACGGCGGGGACCACCCGCGCCTCCGCCTGCGGCACGTACAAAGCCCCGGCCGGGTCGGCGAAGTCGTTCTGAACGTCCACGACCACCAACCCGTCCGCCCGGTCGTAGTCCCGCATACCCCGATATTAGGGGAAACGGGTATCTTATTAACCGTGTCGCCCGACGGTTTTCTGTTCACCGACCACTACCAGCTGACGATGGCCCAGCTGTACCACAGGTACGGGCTGGCCGAACGCCCGGCGTTGTTCGACTATGTGTTCCGCTCCTACCCCGACTACGGAAGCCACCGGGCCGGCTACTGCGTGACCGCCGGGCTGGAACCGTTGCTGGACTGGATGGCGGACGCCCGGATGACCGAAGCGGACCGGCGGGCCCTGGCCGCGGTCCGCTCCGGCGCGGACCGCCCACTGTTCGCCTCCCCTTTTCTGGATTGGCTGATGGAAGCCGGATCCTTCGACCGGGTTACCCTGCGGGCGGTTCCCGAAGGGCGGGTGGTCCACGCCCGCACCCCGGTGGCCACCGTGGAAGCCCCGCTGGCCGCGGCCCAGATCCTGGAAACGCCCCTGCTCAACCACTTGAACTATCCGACGCTGGTGGCCACCAAAGCCTCCCGGACGGTGGAAGCGGCGGGCGGGGGGGAGGTAATCGACTTCGGGATGCGCCGCGCCCCCGGAGCCGCGGCCAACGCCGCCGCCCGGGCCGCCCTCATCGGCGGAGCGGTCGGCTCCTCCAACTTCGGGATGTCCCACCAACTGGGAGCGCCCCCCCAAGGCACCCACGGCCATTCCATGGTGCAGGTGTTCATGGCCCTGGCCGGGGGGGAACTGGAAGCCTTCCGGGCCTACGCGGACCTGTATCCGGACGACTGCGTGTTGCTGGTGGACACCATCGACACCCTGCAGTCGGGGATCCCCAACGCCATTACCGTGTTCGAGGAACTGCGCCGCCGGGGGCATCGCCCGCGCGGGGTGCGCTTGGACTCGGGGGATTTGGCCCATCTGGCGGTGCGGGCGGCGGCCATGCTGGACCGGGCCGGATTTGCGGACGCCTCCATCGTCCTGTCCACCCAGCTGGACGAGTTGACCATCTGGCAGATTCGCAACCAGATCACCGACGAAGCCCCCCGCTACGGGGTGGACGCGGGACGGCTTCTGAACCGGCTGGCGTACGGTGTGGGTTCTCGGATGTCCGCTTCCTACGGCGCCCCCTACTTGGACGGAGTGTTCAAACTGGTGGCCGCGCAGGGGGAGGCGGAGCTGGTTCCGGCCATCAAAATCTCGGAAACCCCGGCCAAGGTGCCCCTTCCCGGCCGCAAAGCCCTGTGGAGGATTTACGACCGGCGGGGCCGGGCCACCGCCGACCTGATCACCCTCCACTCCGATGATCCGGCCCGGCGCCCCATGGAACTGGTGCATCCCATGTTCCCCGACATCGGGCGCACGTTGGCGGCCGGGGAAGTGTCGGAAGTGGAACCTTTGCAGGAGTTGATGCTGGAGCGGGGCCGACGCGTTTTCCAACCGGGAGGGGTGGCGGCGGCGCAGGCCCGGCGGGCGGCCGACCTGGAACGGCTGGACGCGGGGGTGCGCCGCCTGGTAAACCCGCACATATATCATGTGTCGCTCAGCCCCGGCCTGTCCGACTTGAAGCAGAAAATGCTGGCCGGTTTCCGGGCCGCCGGATAACCCCCGCCCCGGATAACCCCGCCTCGGAAGCCGAATCGTGCCTCACTTCCCCACCGACATCCGCGCCGGCCGACCCGGAACCGCGCCCGGGGGCGGCGGGCTGACCCGGCGCATGTGGGCGGTCACCGCCGCCGGGGGCGGGATCGTGTTTTTGATAATGGGGACCCGGGCTTCGCTGGGGGTGTTTCTGCCGGTGGTGAGCGCCGACCTGGGAGGGGGACGGGAAACTTTCAGCCTGGCGGTGGCCCTGCTCAACCTGATAATGGGGCTTCCCATCGCCGCCTATCTGGCCGACCGCTTCAACCACCGTTTCATTCTGCTGGCCGGCTCGGCGGTGTACGGGGCGGCCATGTTGGCGGTGTCGACGGTTTCTTCCGGAACCGGGCTGATTTTGCTGTTGGGAGCGGCGGGCGGGGTGGGAATGAGCGCCGTTTCCCTGGCCTTGGTGATCGCCGCAGTCGGGCAGTTGGTCCCGGACGCCGACCGCACCACCGCCTTGGGCGTGGTGACCGCCGCCGCCTCCCTGGGGATGTTCGCCCTGGCCCCCGCCTTTGAGTTCGCCATTGAACTGGTCGGGTGGCGGGCCTCGTTCGGAATCATCGCGGCCACCGCCCTGGTCATGGCCGGGCTGTCGTGGATGTTTCCGGGGCGCCGGCCGAACCCCGGGGAGAGGCCGCCGGACCTGTCGATGCGGACGTCGAATTTTATGTGCGCGCAAACCGCAAAATTCGGGACCGGGGAGAGGCCGCCGGACCTGTCGATGCGGACGTTGCTCGGAAAGGCCCGCAACCGTTCCTATCTGCTTTTGACGGCGGGTTTCTTCGTGTGCGGGTTTCATGTGGGGTTCGTGGCCACCCACCTGCCCGCCTACTTGGCGGACCGGGGCTTGTCGTTGCGGGCGGCTTCACTGTCCCTGGCGATGATCGGCCTGTTCAACATCGCCGGGTCGTTTGTTTTCGGCCGCTTGGGGAACTACTTCCGCAAACGCACCCTGCTGGCCGTTTTGTACGGGATGCGCGCCCTTTTGATGATCGGCTTGCTGGCCGCCCCGCTCACCCCGGTCACCGCGGCGGTGTTCGGCGCGGCCATCGGGTTCGTGTGGCTGGCCACCGTCCCCCTCACTTCCGCCGCCGCCGCCCATCTGGGCGGGGTGCGCTACCTGTCCACCATGTTCGGGGTGGTGTTTTTCAGCCATCAAATCGGGTCGTTCCTGGGAGTGTGGCTGGGCGGGCGCCTGTTCGACGCTACCGGCGACTACCGGGCGGTGTGGTGGGCGGCCATCGGGCTGGGATTGTTCGCCATGTTCATCCACCTGCCCATCGACGACGGCGGCTCCCCCCGCCGCCCCCCGGTCGCCGCCGACCGCCAACCCGCCTGACCCCCGCCGTTCTTTGCGCCGACCATCCCAACCGGGGCGACGGCAATCACGGCGGGGGCCTCATCGGGCCCGCCCGCTCCTTTGGCGGATGTCCATCCCCCGCCGTCCGGGGAACCACCCCCCGCAAGCGGGTAGCAGGCGGATATTCAGCCCGCCCGGCCCCCGGGAGCTAAGCGGGAGACCTTTCATCCACCCGCCGGCAACCAGCGCGGATTCCTCCCCTTCGCAACCCGTCACCCGGTCGGACTGACCAACATCGACCAACCGCGGGCCGCCCCCGTCCCAACCGGCAACGTCAGCCCGACAAGAGCCGGGCTTTTCCTTATCATCGAGCTGATCGTTCGGGACATCCGGTCCCGGGTTCCGGCGCCGTTATCCGGATTCATCGCCCCGGACCGCCCCGCGCACTTGAGAGCGGCCGCTATCCCGGCGGCCGGCCGTTATTACAGCCCGGACCGTCAAAACGCTCTCCCCCCTAACGTCAAGTCAATCCCGACCCGCCCCCTCTCTCCTCGACCGTTCCACCCACCCCTGACTCCGCCGACGCCGCCCGCCAAGGGCCCCTCAACCACCATCGGCCAAAGGCCGGCAGACAGCGCGCATCCGACCCGGACCGGTTACCACCACCAACACCCACACCCCACCCTCCGCCTCCACCCGCCCAGCGCCCCGAACGGCTCCACCGGCCCCCGCCTGCCGCACCCGCGGCCCCAAACCGGACGCGGCAACCGCCAAAACCAAACCAAGCAGGACGACAAACAAACACCCAAATCCACCCCCGGCGTTCCAGCCACACACACAAATTCCCAGCAAACCGCAACACTCCCCCCGAATCCTCAAAACACGGCCCCCTGTCAACCCAATCCCCACACCCCCTCCCCCAACCGATTCTCCCGCAAACCACCCCCGACGACGCCCGCCCGCCAAAAGGCCCCCTCAGCCGCCATCGGCCAAAAACCGGCAGACAGCGCGCATCCGACCCGGACCGGTTACCACCACCAACACCCACACCCCGCCCCCCCTCTCCGACCACCCCCAACGCCCCGGGCAACTGCGCCGCCTACGTCCGCCGCACCTGCGCATGCCCCTTACAAGACCGCAAAGTCCGTATTCGCCTCATACCCCATGCGCCCCAAACGCGCCCTGCGAAACCGTCCCCGACGCAACCGCCGTCAACCCCAACGCCGCCCAAAACCCGCCGACCATCGCTTACCCAACACGCACGCCGCCTTCGAACTACACCTCCCTGTCAACCCAATCCCCCACCCCCCGCCTCCGGCGACGACTGGCCGCCGAGCCCTCACTCGGCGCCGTCGGCCAAGCGCCGGTAAACAGCGCGCATCCGGCCCGGATCGGTTTTCACCACCAACACCCACACTCCGCCCTCCTCCTCCGCCCGCTCCAGCGCCCCGGGCAACTGCACCGCCTCCGTCCGCCGCACCTGCGCTCCCAAACCGGACGCGGCGGCCGCCAAATCCAAACCGTGCGGGGCGGTAAACAAACGTTCAAAATCCACCCCCGGCGTTTCGGCTATGGGCAACAACCCGAAAATGGCCCCGCCGCCGTTGTCCAACACCACCACCGTCAACTCCGCCTCCAACCCGACCGCCGCCGTCACCGACCCCAAGTCGTGTAGGAAAGCCGAATCGCCTACCACCGCCGTCACCCTCCTCCCCCCTCCCAATGCGGCCCCGGCGGCGGAAGCGATGGAGCCGTCGATGCCGCACGCCCCCCGGTTGCCCATGGCCTCCGCCGCCCAACCGGCCTCCATCATCAAGTCCAGGTGACGGACCGGCATGCTCCCCGCCGCCCACACCGCTCCCCCCCTTTCCGCAATGGCCGCCGCCAAAGCCGGTTCCGTGTCCGGATGGCGCCGTCGCTCCTCCCTCCGCCGGGCGGCGGCCTCCTCTTCCGCTTCCCGCCAGGCCGCGGCCCACGACCGGTTGCGGCCAGCGGGGGCGACTGCGGCCAGCAACCCGGGGATCGGATCCCGCAACACCGTCTCCGGACCGGGGGCGGTCCACCAGCGGTCGGGGTCCAGTATCAGTTGCGGACAGTCCAGGGATTCCAGCCACTGTTGCAGGCGGCGGCCGGTGGGGGTTCCGCCCGCCCTTATCACCGCCTGCGGGCGATGAGAGGAGGTGAAACGCTCGTCGCCCGCCAGCATCTCCCCGGTGGAAATCACCCCCCGGCGCCTCCCGGTGCGCAACCCGGACAACGGATCGGCCACCAAGGGCCACCCGGCTTCCTCCGCCCACGCCGCCAAGGCGTCCCGCTCCGCCGGGCCAGTGCGGCGCGGCCCGACGACCATCACCCCCCGCCGTCCCTCCCCGGCGAACCCGGCCAGGGCCTCCGCCGACTCCGGGGCGGGCGGCGCCGGCTCCTCCGGCCGGGTTCCCGGGTCGGCGGAGCGGGCAAGGGAGAAGGGCGGCCAGTCCGGCGGGGGCTCCAACGGCTTGGCGAAGGGCAGGTTGACGTGCACCGGACCGGCGCAGGGCGGCAATCCGGCCCGGGCCGCTTCTCCGACCAGACGGACGACTTCCCCCTCCTGCGCCAGGTGGGCGGCGGGCAGGCCGAGGAAGGCCCGCGCCTGCGACCCGAACAAGCGGGACTGGTCGGCGGTTTGCGGGGCGTCCCTTTCCAGGAAACCGGGCGGCCGGTCCGCGGTGAGAACCGACATGGGGACCCGGGCCCGGTTGGCCTCCATAACCGCGGGCAGGTAATGCGCCCCCGCCGAACCGGAAGTGCATATCAGACCGGTCATCCGCCCGGAGGCGGCGGCCATCCCCAACGCGGCGAACCCGGCGGAACGCTCGTCCAACACCACCCGGACATCCAAACCGACCATAGCGTCGGCGACTACGGCCAGCGGAGCGGAACGGGAACCGGGAGAAACCATCACCCCCCTCATCCCCAACCCGGCCAAAACCCCCAAAACCGCCTGCGCGGTCCGGTAGGCGCGCCCCCGATGCCCGCTCACAACACCATCCCCCGCCATTGCCCAACGCCCAACCCGGCGAGCCCCGACCCGTAACAATCGACAACCATCGAAATCGAAGAAGACGGAGCCCTCCCGTACCCCGCGCAAACGACCACCGTGCCCCGCCCCGCCCTCCCCAACCCGCCGCCCGCGCGGTTCGGCAAGCACGCCCGCGATACCCGTTCATACGCCCCTGCCGCCCCATCCCTTCCGGCGCTGTTTCCCTCTGGGAGCGTCGCCCCGCCCTCCCCAACCCACCGCCCGCGCTGACAAAACCCCGAGCACCGTTCCCGACCTCCCCAACGGGAACAACCGCCCCCCGACAGACGCTCATAACAATTCCGCCCGCCCCCGATCGGCGGAAACGTGAACCGGGCGAAACCATCACCCCGTCGCCCCCAAACCACCCACGCAGTACGGCAAGCACGCCCGCTATGCCCGCTCATAATCCCCTGCTCCGCCCCTGCCGCCCTCCCAACCCAACCCCCGGCGCGGCCCAACCCGCAACGACCAATCGAAGAAGACGGAACACCCCCGAACCATCGCGCAGCTTTCCCCAACCCGGCACCCGGGCCGACAAAACCCCGCACCCCATCCCCAAACCCCCCACCGGAAACACCCTCGCCCCACCGACAATCAAACACACGCCCCGAACCAGCGGAACGGGAGCCGGGCGAAACCATCACCCCACCCCCAAACCGCCCCCACGCCGCAAGGCAAGCACGCCCGCGATGCCCGCTCATAATCCCCCTGCTCCTTGCTCCAACCCCGCGCGCCCGAACCCGCAACGGAGACGACCATCGAAGAAGACGGAACCCATCCCACGCAAACAACCACCGCGCCCCGCCCGCTCTCCCCCGGCCGCGGCCCGCGCCGACAAACCCCGCTCTCCATCCCCAACCCCCAAACGGGAGCAACCGCCCCCGGCGATGTCGATAACAACCTCCAAAAGGCTCGCCCCGGACCGGTGAAACGGGCCCCGCCCAACCCGCGCCCCCGCAATCCCGACCAACGCACCCGGCGCGGCGCTCCCGGCCCGTTACCCGCCGATCCGGGATAGAAGGCGTCCATGGCGACGGCCCTCGTGAACGCAGGCGGCGGCCATTGCCGAACGGCTTCCGACCCGACGGAACCGCCAGCGCCGTTCCCGGACCGTCCGCCGCGACCCGATCCAAGCGGCCGGCGCATCCGCCATCCGACCGCTCATTGTCCCGGCCCCGGCCATGAATCCTGAGGCGGCCGCCGGCCGGAGGCCCGGAAGGGTTTACGAGCCGAGCAGCCATGGAAGCAGGGAGCGCAGTTTCAGTTCGGTTTCCTCCAGTTCGCGGACCGGGTCGGAGGCGGCCACCACGCCCGCCCCGGCGAACAGGGCGGAACCGTCCCGGCCCAGCAACGCCGAGCGCAACGCCACATGAAACTCGCCCTGGCCGGCCAGATCGCAAAAGCCGACCGGCCCGGCGAACCATCCCCGGTCAAACCCCTCGTGCGCCCTGATCCAATCCAAGGCCGCCCCGGTGGGAACGCCCGCCACCGCCGGAGTGGGGTGCAATGCCCCCGCCACATCCAGAACGTTGCATCCCACCGGGGCGGTGGCCTCCACCGGGGTGGCCAGATGCTGCAGGCCGGGCAACCGCATCACCCCGGTTTCGGTCGGGGCGCGCAACGCGAACCCTCCCCGCTCCAGGCGACGGCGAATCTCCGACAGGACGAAGTCATGCTCCTCCATCTGTTTGGGATCGCGGCGCAGGCGGTCGGCGATGGACCGGTCCGCGGCGGCGTCCGCCCCGCGGGGAGCGGTTCCCGCCATGGCGATCGTGGACACCGACACCCCCTCCACCCGGGCCAGCAACTCCGGGGTGGCCCCGCAGAAAATCCCGCCCGGTCCGGAGAAGGCGAATATGGCGCATTCGGTGAAATGTTCGCGCAGGGCGGCCAAGAACGGCCCCGGGCGGGGACGGCGCTCCACCGTCCAGCGCCGGGCCGGAACCACTTTGGACAGGCCGCCGGCGGCGATTTCCTTGAGGGCCGCCCGCGCCGTTTCCACGAAGGCGGGGTCTCCCAAATCGGCGGCTTCCGCCGCCCGATGGTCGCCGGGTCCGGGCCGGATCGGGGCCGGGACGCGCTCCGCGGCCGCTTCTATCCGTCCGATGAGTCGGTCGGCCAACCGGCGCGGGTCGTCGGACGCCCCCGCCGCGGCCGCCGCCGACCAGGACGCCCCGGCCGGACGGCGGATGAGGGACAGTTCCGGCAGGACCAGCCGCCCGGCGGGAAATCCCGGCCAGCCGGAGGACGCGTCGCAGGAAAACCCTCCTATTAATAGGGGAGCGCGATCGGCTCCGTCCCAAGCCTGATGCAGAGTGCGGGCCCGCAGGTCGGCCAAAGCCTCCGACATGGCCGCGAACCGGTCGTCCCCGGCGGTGAGAAGAGTATGGGCGGAACCGAGAGCGGCGCAAGCCATCCCGCGGGCGGGTTGCTCCCAAAAGGCGAAAGGAGCCCCCGACTCCATCGCTACCGCCAGCGGGTCGACCTCCCCGGCGGGGACGGCCAGGGTGAACAGAACCGGCCGTCCGGACACTTCCGCCCGGGCGATGGCGGTGGCCAGGCGCTCCGTCAGCCGGGCCCGCCGGTTCGCCGTCGCCGTCACCTCCATTCGGCGGTGACCGCCAAAGTCCCGTCCCCGATCTTCTCCAAGGCTTGAACGAGGGCCCGGTCCCCGGAATCGGAGAGACGTTCCCGCACCCGGTTGAGAACCGTCTGCTGAAAATGCTGGGCCACCAGGCGGGTGACCATGGCCGCCAGGGTGCGGAACAGCCGGGCCAGGTCGTCCGGGTGATCAGACTGACCGGGGCGCACGTATTCGGCGAACAGGTCGATGGCCTCGTCCACCACCTCTTCCACGCCGGTGGCGTGGCGGGCGGCCAAAGCGGCCAGACGGTGCATCGGGAAACCGGCTTCCAGGAGCTGGCCGCCCGCGGCCAGCATGGAAGCGGACTCGGGGGCGAACCGCTCTTGGCGCGGGTCGCCCGACGGTTCTATGAGCCCGGCGGAAACGGCCAAATCCACCATCTCCCGCTCCAAGCCGGACAGTTCGGCCAACTCGTCCCGGTTCAGCCCGTCCGGCCCGCCCGCCAAAGAAACCAGCAACGCATCCCCGGTTTCGGTCAACAACCGCTTGATCTGGGCGAGGGTGAACCCGTCGTCGGCCAAGGCGCGGATGGTGCGCAACCGGGCCAGGTGTTGCGGCCCGTAGAGTACGCTCCGCCCATCCCTGCCCACCGGGGGCAACAGTCCCATCCCCTGGTAGTAACGGACGGTGTCCACCCCCACTCCGGTCGCCGCCGCCACCTGCTCCACCCGCAACCGTTCGTCCGCCGCAGGATGCGCATCATCTGTCATAACTCCCACTCTAGGAGTAAACACTCCAATAGCGGTAATCCGGGGTTGGCCGGCGCCGGCCTCGCCTACTTGGAATAGAAGTCCCGGCCCCCCGGGGTTGGCAGGGGGCCGGGTGATGCGGGGTGTATGGGCTTATGAGCCGCCGTTGTCGCCTTGGGCGGCGGGGACCAGGTCGATGGCCCTGACGAAGAAAGAGGCCATTTGCGCCCTGGTTACGGGCTGGTCGGGGCAGTAGTTGAGAAGCTGGGCGGTGCATCCTTTAGTGACGCCCCTGCCGTACATTCCCTCGATGGCCCGCACGATGGCGGGGTCCAGGTCCGCTACGTCGTTAAACAGGCCCTCCGGTTCCTCCACGGACTCAAAATGGGGGAAGGCGGCGATCATCATCACCGCCATGTCGGCCCGAGTGACCACCCCGCCCGGGTTGAACAGCCCGTTGGGGGCGGCGAAGGCGTCTACGGAAACCACCCAGTCGGCGAAAGTGCGGTACCAGGCGTCGGCGGGCACATCCGCAATTTCTATCCTTTCGGGGGCTTCGATAGTCCACCGCTGGGAGACGGCCCGGTAGAGGAAAGCGGCCATTTGCCGGCGGGTTATCCGCTCCGGCGGGCAGTGCTTGGCGGCGTCCTGGGCGTCGCAACCAAAAGTGATTTCCCAGCCAACTATGCGCTCGAGGTTGGCTTCGTGGACGCTCCCATCCTCGTCGCAGAACCGACCCTGACACGCCGGCTCCGCCGGGACCTCAACCGGTGATTTCCAGTTTCGCTTCGGCTTCGTCCAGTGTTTGGCCGCCCTCCAAGATGGGAGCGAACACCTCGCCGCGGCGGGAAATTCGCTCCCAGATGGAAACGATGGTGAAATCATCGGGCCGGATGCGCTCCAGCTCCTCCCAATGAAACGGGGCGGACACCGGAGCGCCGGGCCGGGGACGAACCGAATAGACCGAGGCGATGGTCGCCCCGCCCCGATTCTGGCCCGAATCTATGAAAACCCGTCCCGCCCGCCGGGGAAGACTGCGCTCCATAGTGATATTGTCCGGGCTGGCGGCGGCCAGCGCGCCGCCCACCCGTTCCACAAACCGGCGCACCCGGTCGTATTCGTGCACCGGTTGCAACGGGACGTAAACATGCAGGCCGCGCGATCCCGAAGTTTTGGGATAACCGCGCAGGCCGAGCTGATCCAGGGCCACTTTCAGCAACCCGGCGGCCTCCGCTACCTGCTCCCAGGTCGCGCCCGGGGAAGGATCCAGATCGAATACGGCGAAATCGGGAAACTCCGGTTTGTCGGCCCGGGACAGCCAGGGATGAATCTCTATGCAGCCCATATTGGCCAGCCACAGCAACGACTCGGCGTCTCCGGCGGTCACGTATTCAATCGGCCCGCCCCGCTGGGCCGACTCCAAAGGGGCGAGCGGCATCCACTGCGGCTGATGGCCGGGGGCTTGCTTCTCATAGAAAGACCCGCCGTCACACCCGTCGGGGAAACGGGCCATCACAATCGCCCGTCCCGCCAAATGGGGAACCAGGGCGGGGGCGATGGAGGCGTAATAGGCGATCAGGTCGCCTTTGGTGAAGCCGTCGGGGAAGAAAGTCTTGTCCAGATTGGTGAGGCGCACCGGGCGCGGGCCGGGCACCTCGCATCCGCCGGCGACCGGCAAGGCCCGGGGAACGGTCGGGAAATCGACCAGCCCGCTGGCGATGGGGAAACCGGCGGGCTCCGGGAGGGGGGCGGCCAGGGTTTGCCTGATTTCCCGATGTATGGCGTCGTGGGAAGGTCGGTCGCGGGACTCGGAAATGACGGTGATGCGCAGACCCGCCTCCCGAACGGCCCCGGCCAAAGGGGCTGCCCGCAGGGTCCCCTCCCCGTAGGCAATGTGCCGTATCTCCCCCGCCTCCCCGTACAGCACGTCGCTGAACTGGGTGTGGAGGGGGTCCAGCATCCAGGCCGGGAAGTTGTCCCGCAGAAAACCGAACACGGTCGCAAAAGCCTCCTGCGAATCCAGGCCGCCCCGGGTGATGGCGTGCAGGTGGGCCCAGTCCGGCACCGGACGGACGAACGGGAACTCGGAAGCGAGCAGGGCGATGTCGCCCAGCGACCCCAGCTGGTTGGTTTTGCCCGCCGTCTCCAAACCGAGCCCCACCCCCAAATGGGAGGTTTTGCCGCCGATCCACTCCAGATGCTCCCGGACGCGGGGGAAAACCCGGTCGGGGGTTTCGTCCCGCAGGGCCCCCAAATGGGCCACTATCAGCGGGGCTCCCAACTCGGCCCCTAATTTAATGGTGTGCTCCAAGGCGGAACGGCACTGACCGGCCCGCTCCCGGTCGGCGACGGTGAGCACCGCGAAGTAGGGGGCGTGGGCGGTGAGGCGGATTCCCCGGTCGGCGGCCGCGGCGGCGAACCCGGCGCAACGCCGCTCCCGCCAGGGAAACCCTTTGGTGAACGACAACTCAAAAGCCCGGTGTCCCCGTTCCGCCAACCCGTCCAGAAACTCTTCATCGGAGGTTTGGTCGGGCGGCATCCCCGAATAGCCGAAACGTATCATTCGCCGAGCCTATCGGACGGGAGGATGGACGGGGCGGGCGGTCCGGAGCCCCCGGCGTTTCGGCTATTCTTACCCTTGGGCCTGTAGCTCAATCGGCAGAGCAGCGGACTTTTAATCCGAAGGTCGCGGGTTCGATTCCCGCCGGGCCCACCCCCGCCCCCGTTTGGTCCGTAGGTTGGGTTCGTCTCCGGGGAGTGGTCGCTTAGCCGGAGGTGATTGCCTGCCGGAAGTGGTCGCCTACGACCACAGGGCGCTGATGGGGACGGCCCTGATCCGGTCGTCGATTTTGTAGGAACCGGGTCCGGTATGCAACACCGCCCCCCCGATGAACTCTTCGCCCATCCGGTCCCGCAACCAGGCGAGATGCCGGGCGTCCTTGCCGTCGGGGGCCGTCTTCGCCTTAATCTCCAAAGCGATGATCCGCCGCGCATCCAACTCGACCACCAAGTCGATCTCGCGCCCGTCCCCGGAACGGAAATGATAAAGGACGGGTTTGCCTTCCGTTGCGCAAACTTCCCCGCGTATCTGTTGCACCGCGAAAGTTTCCAGCATCCGGCCCAGCAGGTCTCCGTTGCGCAACACTCCCTCCCGATCGCTTCCCCAAGCGGCGGCCAGCAAACCCGAATCCGTCATAAACCGTTTCGGGGAACGGGCGGCGCGCTTCAGCCTCCTGCTGGACCAGGCCGGTATTTCGTCCACGATCATCAAATTCTGCAGATGATTCCGGTACGCCTCGGCGGTCCGATGGTTGATCCCGGCGGCATCGCACAGTTTGCGGTCGGTTACCATCCCGGCGGAGGCGGCGGCGTATGCATTGAAAAACCGGCGGAACAAGGCCGGGTTGCGTCCGCCCAGCACATCCCGGGCGATGATCCCGTCAATGTAGCCCTCCAGCCAGGTCCGACGCTCAGGCTCCGGAACGGTCAACGCCGCTTGCGGGAAACCGCCCCGGACGGCCAACCCTATGTAATCCCGCAAATCGGCTCCTCCGGCGGCGGGTTCCAAGTCATCCCCGTCGAGCATGCGTTGCAACAGCGGCTTGGTGTTGGTCGACTTTTGCTCGGCTACCGTGAGCGGCCACATCTCCAGATTCACCACCCGGCCCACGCCCGGCCACCCGCCGGGGAGGGCGAGCATGGCGTGGAGCGATCCGGCGAGTATGAACCTCCCCGGCCGGAAATCTACATCCACCGTCCGCTTCACCGCTCCCAGGGTTTCCGGCGCCATCTGCCACTCGTCCAGCAAAACCGGTTCGGCGAGTTTTTGCAGAGCCGCATCCGGATCGGCCTTGAATACGGCGGCCTCTCCCGCCCGGTCCATCCGCACCGTCGTTCGGGCATGCCGGAGGGCGGTGGTGGTCTTGCCGCACGCCCGGGGACCCATCAGCATAACCGCAGGCAAACCGGCCATTATCCGGGTCAGGACCTGGTCGATCAGACGGGTGCGATACTCGGCCATACCGCCAGACTACAACAATTTCCGGGCTTGCAATACAATTTTTACCGGCCCCGGAGTGCCAACTTTTCCCACTCCGCACCCCGTTATGCCCAGTCTCCCGGGTTGCCCGGAGCTCGTTCTCAGCCCGGAGAATCGGTCGAGCGCGCCACCGGCGCCGGCCCGTTGTGTTCACCGCTCATACGCCGTTCATAGATGACCACCCCCTCGGTTTCCAGCAACTTGATGAAATAGCGACCCTGCTCGCGCATCATCTCGTATTCGGCCGGGGTGTAGACAATGATGTCCATAGCCCAATCCCAGGCCCTCCGCACCATCTGGAAGTCCTTGAATCGGGAAACGAAGCCCTGTTCGCTGTCGGCCACGATCACCAGGTCCAGATCGGAGAACTCGTGCGCCTCGGAACGGGCATGGGAACCGAACACGATGGCCCGCAGGGCCGCAGTCTTCTCCAAGGCGGGGGTCAGAACCTCCCGGATGTCCTCCAAATCGGGAATCTTGGATCTGGCGACGGCTTCCACGGCTCACTCCTCTTCGCCTTTTCACCCGAATCCGGCCTGGCGGAATTCTTTGTCACACCCCTCCTGTACAGTAATCGGCGCGCTCCTGTAAAGTTGGAGCGGGACAAGCCAAACGACACGTGAAGGGAAACGCAATGGCCGAACTTACGTTTGAGAAGCTGCGGGAGGCGGTGGAGGGGGCCGCCGTGGCTCTCCGCTCGCGCCTTGCCCTGCAACCGGCGGGCGGGCCGGGGGACAAGGTGTTCCCCCCCACCTATGCGGTCACCTCGGGAACCAAGTACGCGGTGGAGCAACGGCGGGTCGGCGACGATAAGGTCTCCGAAACCGTCCTGCTGGATTCGGTGGCCTCGCAAGCCAACCGGGCTGAGCTGGCCCTGCTGGAAGGCATGGAGCGGGGGGAGTTGTCTTTCCCGGCTCCTTTCGTTGATTTCACGGTGGACGAAGAACTGGCCGACTTGGGGAGGCTGACCGTGTTGGAGGCCCCGCACCGCCTGGCCGACGCCATTTTCCGGGACAGCCTGCTGGACGGCACCCTCTTCCGGCTGTCGGACGTAGGCCGGGACATCACCGACGCCACCCCCCGCAACGCCGCCGCCCTGTTCCGCTACTCCCCCACCGGCTTGTTGTTCGGGATGTGGGATTCCACCGGGCCCAAAGGCGGCCTCGGCTCCAAATTCCAACGGGCCTACGTGTCGGAAATCGTCGGCCTGGACGCCGCCGTCGGGGTGAAAGTGGGAAGCCGCATCGACCCCTTGCAGATAGAAAGGGAGGCGGCCAGCCGGGAAATCTACGAGCATAAAGACGACGACCAAGTGTGGACGATGGACCCCTCCCAGGCCAAACAGGACAAGGGCAAGCCGAAAATCAAAGAGGGCGGACGTCCGTCTGAAATCAACCACGGCAACATCGCCCCCTCCATTGACGGCGATGCGGGCGGGGTCACCATCTCGCAGGCCGTGCAGACCACCGTCATTTCGCTGGCCGCCCTGCGCCGTCTGCGATTCCCCGGCCACGACCGCGCCGCGGAAACGGCCGCCCGCACCGCGGTGGCGGCTTTGGGAGCGGCCGCCCTCGCCTATCAGCATGAAATGGACTACGACCTGCGGTCGCGGTGCCTGCTGATACCCGAACATTCCCCTCGCGTGGAGTTGGTGGGGCGGGACGGTTCCCCGGCCGAAGTGGTGGACCTGACCCGCGCCGCGGCGGCGGACATCCTGGAGCGGGCCGCTTCCCACGCCGCCGAGCGGGGAATCGGATGGGAAACCGACGAGATCAAAATGGTCCCCGCCCCGAAGTTGACGGACCTGATCAAGCGCAGCCGCGAAGTTTCGGCGGCCGTGCAACCCGCGGAGTGACGCCTTGTTTGGAATCGAAGTCAACTTTCTCACCGGCCGGTTCACCGCAACCGCCCATCACGACCGCGCGCAGGCGGAGTGGCCTCCCCATCCCGCCCGCCTGTTCTCGGCCCTGGTGGCTACTTGGGCGGACTGCGATCAACCGGACCAGGCGGAGCGCGACGCCCTGGAATGGCTGGAGGCGCAGGAGGCCCCCGCCATCTCCGCGCCCCCGGCCGATGAGCGCACGGCGGCGACCCATTTCGTCCCGGTCAACGACGCCGCCGTCATCGCTACTAGCGCCTACGAAAAACGAGCCCGCAAAATAGACGACCTGTTGCGGGAACGGATGGAAGCGTTGGCAACCTCCGGGGGGGAGGAAACCGGACGGGCCCGCACCCTGCGCAACCAGGTGGCCAAACAACGGGATGTGGCGAGCATCGTTTCCAACGCAGGCAACACCAACCCCAAAGACGCGCGGGCCCTCTTCCCGGAGGGACGCAACCGGCAGGCCCGACAGTGGCCGTCGGTCACCTTGCGCACCCCGCGAGTGGTGTTCTCCTGGGAAGCGGAGCCCGTATCGGAAATCCGCGCCGCCCTGGACGGGTTGCTGAGCCGTGTTACCAGGCTGGGGCATTCCTCTTCCCTGGTGTCCTGCCGGGTGGCGTCGGACGCCCCCGCCCCCAGCCACCGACCCGACCGGCGGGGGGAGGCGATGCGGGCGGTCGGCGCCGGGCAGTTGGCGGCCCTGGAAAGCGAATACGCCTCGCATCGGGGATGCAAGCCCCGCTCCCTGCCCTACCGGGCGGTGCGCTACCGAACCCTGGACGAAGAACAGCGGGCGCCGGCCCCGCTTCTCCCCAACACGGCGGGCGACTGGCTGGTGTTCGAGTTCGTTCCCCGCTCCCGCAAACTTCCCTCCACCCGCACCGCCGAAATAGCATTGGCCATGCGAGCCGCTGTTCTAAGTTACGCCCCGGACCCGTTGCCCGAAGGCCTGACCGGGCACCGGGCCGACGGCTCCCCCTCCCCGGACCCGCATGTCGCGTTCCTGCCCCTGCCCTACGTCGGCTACGAACACGCCGACGGCCGCCTGCTGGGAATAGCCGTTTCCATGCCTAAATCCCTAGACCGCTCCGCCCGGGATTCCCTTCTGCGCGCCATCGGCCGTTGGGAAGGCGCCGCGTCGAAAGGAGTAGGACGAGACTCCCAGCCCGAGTTGCATCTCACTTTCGGGAAGAAGGGAAGGCTGGGAATGGTCCGGGCGAGGAATCTCGGGGCCATCGCCATGCAAACCCTGAAACCGCACCGGTGGAGAGGGCCGTCCCGGCGGTGGGTTTCGGCCACGCCGGTGGCGTTGCCCGCCCACCCGGGCCCGCTCGGCGCGGGAACCGCCGCCGCCCGGGCCAAAGCATGGGCCAAGGCGGAACGGGCGATGGCGGCCGCCTGCCGGCATGCGGGCCTGCCCGAACCGGAGGATATTTCCTTGGCGCTCACTCCTTATATTAAAGGGGCCCGACCGGCGCCCGATTACCCGCCTTTCCGACAGGGCCGAAGCCCCAACCCGGTGGCCCGGCGGCTGGTACATGCCTCCCTGGTCTTCTCCCAACCGACGGCGGGTCCGCTGATGCTGGGGGCCGGACGGTTCCTGGGACTGGGGCTGATGCGGCCCCTCCCCGACCAAAAGAGCGCCGATGCCTGATCTGACCGGCGACGACTTCGCCGCCTACTTCCGGGAAGTTCACGGACATCCTCCGTTCCCCTGGCAGGAACGTCTGACCCGGCAAGTGCTGGAAAGCGGCCAATGGCCGGAGGTGATCGACCTGCCCACCGGAACCGGCAAAACGGCGGTGCTGGACGCGGCCGTGTTTTCCCTGGCGGCCCGCCCCGACGTTTTCCCCCGGCGGGTGGTGTTCGTCATCGACCGGCGCATCATCGTGGATCAGGTTTACGAACGAGCCAGTTTGATGCAGGAACGCATTAAAGACGCCGAGGCCGGGGTTCTGCGCCGGGTGCGGGACGGTTTGGGCGTCGCCGGCGAGGAGCGTCCCCTGGGCGTGGCGGCCCTGCGGGGCGGCATCCCCATCGACAACGAGTGGGCGCACCGGCCGGACCTGCCGTGGGTGGTGGTTTCCACCGTCGACCAGTTCGGTTCGCGGCTTCTGTTTCGCGGTTACGGGGTGAGTCCGAAAATGCGCCCCGTCCACGCCGGCCTGGCCGGAAACGACTGCCTGGTGATCCTGGATGAAGTCCACCTGAGCAGGCCTTTCGCCGAAACCTTGGAGCATGTCCGCAACCTGAACGGGGGGCCGCTTCCCCGCCGTTTCCAAGTGGTGGAAATGTCCGCCACCCCCGCCCAGACGGAGGCGGTGCGTTTCGCCCTCTGCGCCGCCGACTTGGATTCGGCCCCCGAGTTGCGCAAACGGGTGGAGGCCCCCAAGTCGGCCCGGGTATTGGAAGTCCCGGGCAAGTCAAAGCAACCGCACGACGCCATTCCGGGGGCGGTGGTCGGCATCATCGGCAAGGAACTCAAGGAGGAGATTCGGTCGGTGGGCGTGGTGGTCAACCGGGTGCGCACCGCCCGCGCCGTCTACCGGGCGGCGCGCGATGCGGGCTTTCGGGCCCATCTGATCACCGGACGGATGCGCCCCCTGGACCGACAACGGGCGCTGGACGGGTTCTTCCCGGCGGTGGACCCGGACCGGGTCGGGCAACCGGAGGAGCTGACCGTGGTGGTGGCCACCCAGGCCATCGAGGTGGGAGCCGATTTCAGCTTCGACGCCCTGCTGACCGAGTGCGCCCCGGTGGACAGCCTCCGCCAGCGCTTCGGACGACTGGACCGCCGCGGCGACTTCGCGGCCCGCACCGGCGGGACGGCCCCGGCCTGGATTCTGGGGGTTGCGACGGCCCTCAACCCCAAAAAGCCCGACCCTATTTACGGGGATGCGGCCCGCGTCACCTGGGAGGAACTGTTGCGCTTGGCGGGGGAAAACCCGGACGGGTTGGTGGACGTGGGGCCCCGTTCCCTGCTTTCTTTCCCGGAGGGGAGCTCCGCCCCCCATCGGAACGCCCCCCTGCTTCTGCCCACCTATTTGGACGCTTGGACGCAAACCAACCCGGAACCGGTCGTCGCGCCGGCCATCGACTGGTTTCTGCACGGCATGGAGCAATCCCCGCAACCGGATGTGACCCTGGTGTGGAGGCGGGACCGCTCCGCGGACGCCCTGCGGCTGGTTCCGCCCCGCCCGGCCGAGTTCCTGCCGGTCCCCATTAACGCCGCCTTGGCCTGGCTGGCCGACCAGGCGGAGGAGCCGGTAGGGGATGTGGACTCCGCGGGCGAGGCCGAGTCGCCCCCGCCGGATGCGGCGGTGCGCCCGTTTGTCCGCTGGGGCGGCTTCGAGGAGGGCCCGCAGGAAGCGAAGTTGGACGATATCCGCCCCGGCGACGTGCTGTTGGCGGACCCGTCCGCGGGCGGACTGTCCGGAGGAACCTGGGACCCCGCCGCGCCGGAACCGGTTTCCGATTTGGGAGACGAAGCCCAGCACGTTTACGGACGGAAATCCACTTTGCGTCTCGACCCCGCCCTGACGGGCGACCTGCCCGCCCCGCCCTCCCCCTCCGGAGAAGCCGACGCGGAAACCCCGCGGGAGGAGCTGATCAGGGACTGGTTAAAGGAGTGCGGAGATTTCCCCGACTGCCCCGACTGGATGAAATCAGTGACGGAACGGCTTCTCCTTAAAGGATTTGAAATTGCGGTAGCGGGAGGTTCGGATTCCGGCGCCGGGGACGGTTATTACATTCTGACGGAGAAAGCGGCGACCGACGCGGCGGCTATGGACGGCTCCGACCTGGCGGCATCCGTGACCGGGGCCGGGATTTCCCTGCGCGAACACATGGAAGGGGTGGGGGAGAAAGCCGCCCAGTACGCCCGGCGCCTCGGCTTGGCCGCCGATCTCCAAGAAGACCTGCGACTGGCGGGACGACTCCACGACCTGGGCAAGGTGGACCCCCGATTCCAGTTGGGCTTGGCGGGCGGGGACGAGGTGGCGCGGGCCATGCTGGACGAACCGCTGGCCAAGTCGCTCCCCGGCCGGTCCGGCGGATGGTCGTATCCGAAAGGCATGCGCCATGAGATAGCCAGCGCGGCCATGGTCTGTTCCGCCCCCGGTTTGCTGGAGAAAGCCCGCGACCCGGATCTGGTGCTGCACCTGATCGCCTCCCACCACGGGCATGCCCGCCCCCTGCCTCCCGTCATCCGCGACGCCGACCCGCAGACCCTCCGGTTCACGGTGGACGGTTTTGAGATGGAAACGGGCTCCGACCTGGTGGAAACCCCGCTGGCGTTGGAGACGGCCGAGCGTTTCTGGTCATTGGTTGAAAAATACGGTTATCACGGCTTGGCCTGGCTGGAAACCATTCTGCGCCTGGCCGATCACCGTCGCAGCGAAGAGGAGGCGCAACGATGAGCGGAACCCGCCTGACCGGACTTAAAGGAACCAACCCCCTGGGTTTCCTGGCCGCCTTGGGGGTGCAGACGTTGTTTGAGCACGAAGAGGAAAGCCCCCGCCTGTGGTGGACCGACGATATCATCCCCCACGCAGTAGTGGACGACCGATTCGACATGGAACGCATCATCGACTGCGCCATCAACCGTTCCTTCCCCGCCTGGCGAGCCAGCCCCGCCCTCAACCCCCGTTTGGGCGGCAAATCGGATGATACGGCGAAATTCAGCCGCGACGGGTTGCGGTCTTACCTTGAACAAGCCGGCTCCGATGCGCCGGGAAACCGGTTTGCGACCGCTTTAGTCGCCGAAGGCAGTTACGACGGCAACGGCGCGTCCGCTAAACCTTCGGATCTTTATTTTGCGGCGGGGCCGGCAAAGTTTCTAAACGACGCTCGAAAGGTCTTGGACAACGTCGAACCCGGTCACCTGGAAACGGGCCTGTTGGGCCCTTGGTCGTTTGACAGCGACCTCCCGTCGTTCAGATGGGATGTAGGGGATGACCCCAACTATGCGTTAGCCGCCACCAAACCCGGGGTTGCCAAACAAACCAATCCGGGACCGGAAGCGTTGGCATTGTTGGGTTTAAGCCTATACCCGGTTTACGGCAGTTTCGGTCGCACCATCACCCAAGGTTGCTCGGGTCCGTGGCGGAGAGGGGGTTCCTTCACATGGCCGATTTGGACCCGACCCGCCGGGCCCGGAGCAGTCAAATCCCTCTTGGCTCATGTTGACTATTTTCAGCAACCCACACCTCGTTCCGAATGGTACCGGGCTTGGGGCATTTCACGAATTATGCGCTCTACCATTAAAAGGTCGGACCAAGGCGGATACGGCAACATGTCGCCGCCGCGATTTGTGAATACCGGATAAGCAAACCTGGGCAGTTCCTCAATCGATATGTAACGACAAACTGAAATGCGGTAAAACGAATAGAAATTATGTCTGAAATACCCGATCTTATTCCCGCCGGTATGCTCAGGAAGTTCGAGTACTGTCCGCGGCTTTTTTACCTGGAATGGGTCCAGTCTCAATTCGCAGACAACGATGACACCATTATCGGTACCTATAACCATCGGGCGGTGGATGCCGGAGGCGGACGAATGGGAGATCCCGCGGAGGATAACCCCGTAGACGAGGCGCGTTCGGTGTTGATCAGCTCCGAACGGCTGGGCCTCATCGCCAAAGCGGATTTAATAGAAGGCGACGGCGGATCGGTAGTTCCGGTGGAGTTCAAAAAGGGCGCCCAACCTGTGCATGGCCCGCGTTGGACGCCCGAGCTTGCTCAACTGCACGCCA
The DNA here is from genome assembly GCA_965243835.1 of Candidatus Spongiisociaceae bacterium. Lineage (GTDB taxonomy): Bacteria > Actinomycetota > Acidimicrobiia > Spongiisociales > Spongiisociaceae. Next base: position 352,223 of record OZ251578.1, on the reverse strand, counting down.
TCGGCCTTGTTCTGCGCGACCAAGGATACAATTGCACGGAGGGCGAGTTTTATTTCGCCGAGACGCGCCAGCGGGTAACCGTTCCATTCAACGAAGATTCGCTGGCTAGAACGGAGAAAATGATCGGGGCGATGCGAGAAGTGGCCAAATCGCCCAACGTTCCTCCCCCGCTTGTCGACAGCCCAAGATGCGCCTACTGCTCCTTGGTCGGCATTTGCCTGCCCGACGAAACCAACCTGCACACGGATCGCTCCCATCTGCCTCCCCGCCGGCTCGTGCCGAGGGATTCCGCCGCCCGGCCCTTGTACGTGACCGAGCAGGGGGCGATGATCGGCATCCGCGCCGGTCGGGTAACCGTTTCCAAAGGCAGAAAGGAGTTGCAAGCGGTGCGGATGATCGACGTTTCCCAGGTTTCGGTGTACGGAAACGTTCAGATCAGCTCGCAGATGATGCGCGCCGCTTTCTCCCGGGAGACCCCGGTGTGCTGGTTCTCCTACGGCGGCTGGTTTCAGGGCATGGCCCAAGGCCTGCCTTCCAAGCATGTGGAGTTGCGGAGGCGGCAGGTGAGCATCGCCGCCCAAGCCGGGTTGCCGATCGCCCGGCGGCTGGTGGAGGGCAAAATCAGAAACTCGCGCACTTTTCTGAGGCGCAACACCCGGGATCGGGAGGGGGTGAGCCTGGCGGTGTCGCAATTGGGGTCTTTGGCCGAGCAGGCGGCGGAGGCCGACGCGGTGGAGTCGCTACTGGGAATCGAAGGCACGGCCGCCCGCCTGTATTTTTCCCGGTTTTCCACCGTGTTGCGCAACGATGAGTTGGGCACCTTCGATTTTGAGGGGCGGAACCGCCGTCCTCCCCGCGACCCGATCAACTGCCTGCTTTCTTTTGCGTACGGGTTGCTGACGAAAGACCTGACGGCGACCGCGTGGGCGGTCGGGTTCGATCCTTATCTGGGGGTTTACCACCGTCCCCGATTCGGGCGACCGGCGCTGGCCTTGGACTTGGCGGAGGAATTCCGGCCTCTGATAGCCGAGTCGGTGGCGGTCAACGCCGTCAACAACGGGGAGATTCGCCGCAACGCCTTCACCATTCGCGCCGGGGGGGTGGGGATGACCCGGCAGGGCAGGCAAGCGTTCATCAGATCCTACGAAAGGCGGATGGACCAGGAGGTGACCCACCCCACTTACGGGTACCGAATCACGTACCGGCGCGTTCTGGAAGTTCAGTCCCGTATGCTGGGGGCGTACCTTCTGGGCGAGATCCCGGAATACGTTCCTTTTATGACGAGGTAGCAATGGCGAACGGCAGACATAGATTTCTGGTGGCCTACGACATCCGGGACGACAAACGGTTGCGTCAGGTTCACAAGACCGTGAAGGGCTACGGGTGGGCGATGCAGTACAGTGTTTTCATCTGCGACCTGGATGTGATGGAATTGACCGAGTTGCGGACCGAACTAGGCGGCATCATCCACCACACCTCAGATTCGATTGCCATCATCGACTTGGGGCCTCCCGAAGAAAGGGGCGGCAAATGTTTCAGTTTTATGGGGAAAAGCGAACCCCTACCGACCAGCGGACCTGTTATTATCTGATGCGAGTGGTAAGGTTAGGCTGGCAAACCCAACCAGCCCTCGTCCCCATACGGGACAAGAGCCACAACTCTTTGACAAGTAAAAACCCCCCAAAACCACGCGACTGTGCTTCCCCGCCACTCGCAACCCCCCGCGAAACCCCTACTAAAACCCAGGTTATAACGCGAGCCCTACGAGGGGCGAATTCGCCCCTCCCTCATTGCGGCAACCGCCCGCCGCCACTCCGCCCCGGACGAATTCGCCCCTCCCTCATTGCCAATCGTTGACGCATTCCTACGAGGGGCGAATTCGCCCCTCCCTCATTGCGGCGGGACCCGTCATTGGACGGCCCCGGTATTCCGGCCCTACGAGGGGCGAATTCGCCCCTCCCTCATTGCGGCGGCCGTTCGGCCGGGTTGCGGAGCCGGGGCCCGGTAGGCGGAAACCGCCTACGAGGGGCGAATTCGCCCCTCCCTCATTGCGGCACGATTCGGAGGTCTACGAGGGGCGAATTCGCCCCTCCCTCATTGCGGCCGGTCGGCGGGAAACCTACGAGGGGCGAATTCGCCCCTCCCTCATTGCGGCACCGGTTACGTCCGTTCCGGTACCACCAGGGGCGAATGACCCGTCGGGCTACGGCCCTACGAGGGGCGAATTCGCCCCTCCCTCATTGCGGCGTTCGTACGGGCCGGCGATCGCTCCCCGGGTTGCCTACGAGGGGCGAATTCGCCCCTCCCTCATTGCGGCGATCCGGAAGCCGGGGAGGGCTTGGGTTTGCCGCCCACGGCCTACGAGGGGCGAATTCGCCCCTCCCTCATTGCGGCGACCTCTCGTGAAGCGCACCCGGTCTACGAGGGGCGAATTCGCCCCTCCCTCATTGCGGCCGGGGAGCTTTGCCAGGCGGGAAGGCGTGAGGTTCCTACGAGGGGCGAATTCGCCCCTCCCTCATTGCGGCGGGGCGGCCGCCTCGCTACGAGGGGCGAATTCGCCCCTCCCTCATTGGGCGATCTACGAGGGGCGAATTCGCCCCTCCCTCATTGCGGCAATTTCCAACCACGAATTAGCAATGCGAGACGCGGACTACGAGGGGCGAATTCGCCCCTCCCTCATTGCGGCCCAGGGAGCGGGCGTGGCAGTCAGGGCACCATCCGCCTACGAGGGGCGAATTCGCCCCTCCCTCATTGCGGCATGCGGGTGCGCACCACCCGCAACGAGAAGCCGGAGTCTACGAGGGGCGAATTCGCCCCTCCCTCATTGCGGCCCTTCCCATCGGATGTCCCCCAACTGCCGCTCAACCGGCTACGAGGGGCGAATTCGCCCCTCCCTCATTGCGGCGACGACACGCTGGAAAGCGGCGTGGGCTACGATTACCTACGAGGGGCGAATTCGCCCCTCCCTCATTGCGGCGGACTGATGTTTTTCTTCAACCCTGACCGGTCGGACTACGAGGGGCGAATTCGCCCCTCCCTCATTGCGGCGGCGTGATGGCTTCTCCGACCGACCACACCTGCCCCGCCTACGAGGGGCGAATTCGCCCCTCCCTCATTGCGGCTTTGACGCTCGGATATTCAACGGCCCGGGTTTTCACACTACGAGGGGCGAATTCGCCCCTCCCTCATTGCGGCGCGGCTATGACAACTACTACTACTACAAGGCAGGGCCTACGAGGGGCGAATTCGCCCCTCCCTCATTGCGGCTGATTTGCGCCGATGTTGCCCGTCAACGCTGAGAACCTACGAGGGGCGAATTCGCCCCTCCCTCATTGCGGCAACTACAAACACAGCCAACCCCCACCCCGGAAGGGCGCTACGAGGGGCGAATTCGCCCCTCCCTCATTGCGGCGACTTGCCCTTGCGATAGGCCGCCGCCGGTTCCGCCCTACGAGGGGCGAATTCGCCCCTCCCTCATTGCGGCCTTCGCCTCATTACACGCCCTACAAAGCACCTGCAACTACGAGGGGCGAATTCGCCCCTCCCTCATTGCGGCCGAACGCGGCTAAAACGAACTCCGCCAAGTCCGCCGCCTACGAGGGGCGAATTCGCCCCTCCCTCATTGCGGCGGGTATTCGGTGATTGTCCGGCGGAGGGCGTCGATGGCTACGAGGGGCGAATTCGCCCCTCCCTCATTGCGGCGAAAACGGCCGCAACCGCGGGTAAAATGATACCCGCCCTACGAGGGGCGAATTCGCCCCTCCCTCATTGCGGCCGCTTACCCTCCACCCTAGAAGGGGAGGCTCCCAGGTCTACGAGGGGCGAATTCGCCCCTCCCTCATTGCGGCCTGGTGCGGCGCCCCCCCACCCGGCCACCCCGCCTACCTACGAGGGGCGAATTCGCCCCTCCCTCATTGCGGCGGGTTTGAGTAGTTGGCGATTAGGTCTTCGCCGACGGCTACGAGGGGCGAATTCGCCCCTCCCTCATTGCGGCCCGGTTGTTTTTACCACCCAGTCGCAGGTGCGGATCCTACGAGGGGCGAATTCGCCCCTCCCTCATTGCGGCTGGAACACCACCGGCCTGGAAACACTGCCCTACGGCACTACGAGGGGCGAATTCGCCCCTCCCTCATTGCGGCGAGATCCGCCTCCTGCGTCAAATAGGCGCCGTTCAGCCTACGAGGGGCGAATTCGCCCCTCCCTCATTGCGGCGTTCCACTGCCATTAGCGTGTTCCTAGTCTGTCCCGCCTACGAGGGGCGAATTCGCCCCTCCCTCATTGCGGCTTGCTGGCCGGGCGCGCACGGCCAGAACCCATTCCCGCTACGAGGGGCGAATTCGCCCCTCCCTCATTGCGGCTCTCGAACCAGAGCGCGTCTGACGACCCGGCTCATTGCTACGAGGGGCGAATTCGCCCCTCCCTCATTGCGGCGAAGTGTCCTCCGACACCACCGGAAGCCGCTCCGGGGTCTACGAGGGGCGAATTCGCCCCTCCCTCATTGCGGCCTTTTGGCCGGCGACCCAGCCGGCCCACCCGTCCGGCTACGAGGGGCGAATTCGCCCCTCCCTCATTGCGGCTTGTTGACGGCCCTTGAACCCATCTTGTCTGCGCTTCTACGAGGGGCGAATTCGCCCCTCCCTCATTGCGGCACCTGCCAGACACCGAGGGCGTCGCGCTCCAAGTTCCTACGAGGGGCGAATTCGCCCCTCCCTCATTGCGGCATGTGGATGTGGGGGAGTGGGTGGAGCGGTTGGTGGCTACGAGGGGCGAATTCGCCCCTCCCTCATTGCGGCACTAATAGGGAACTCCAACGGGAGCGGGACCGCCGGGCTACGAGGGGCGAATTCGCCCCTCCCTCATTGCGGCCGAGCCGCTTGCCGGGCTTCCGGGATACCCCTTCCCTACGAGGGGCGAATTCGCCCCTCCCTCATTGCGGCGTGGGTTACCGGTCAATGGTAAGGTTGCGGAACGGGAAATGCGTTCTACGAGGGGCGAATTCGCCCCTCCCTCATTGCGGCGTGGGTTACCGCCCCGTCCCGAATATGGGCGGTATCCTACGAGGGGCGAATTCGCCCCTCCCTCATTGCGGCGTTTTGCTCCTTTCCGATTAGCCGTTAGGTCGTATCTCTACGAGGGGCGAATTCGCCCCTCCCTCATTGCGGCTGAGTCCTATTGCCGCCGATTTAGTAGAGTTGCGTCTCTACGAGGGGCGAATTCGCCCCTCCCTCATTGCGGCTTCCTTTCCTTCGGTTTAGCGGGTGCGGGTAGGTTTTCCTACGAGGGGCGAATTCGCCCCTCCCTCATTGCGGCCAGATGGCGGTGAATGCGTCGCCGGAGGACATGCGGACTACGAGGGGCGAATTCGCCCCTCCCTCATTGCGGCAGATGGTGCGTGCTACCATCCGCAGGAACGGCGACACTACGAGGGGCGAATTCGCCCCTCCCTCATTGCGGCAAGGTAGATGCTCCCTGTGGGTTTCAACACCCTTCGCCTACGAGGGGCGAATTCGCCCCTCCCTCATTGCGGCCGGGGCCACCGAATGAAGGTGGATTGGCCGTACCAGCTACGAGGGGCGAATTCGCCCCTCCCTCATTGCGGCGATGTTTTGGAAACCTCGGTAGGCGATGAAACGCCAGCTACGAGGGGCGAATTCGCCCCTCCCTCATTGCGGCGTGGCAGAGAAGAAGAAACCAGCGGAGAAGCCGCCCACTACGAGGGGCGAATTCGCCCCTCCCTCATTGCGGCTATATGGACATCAAGCAGGTCCCCAACATCAACCCCCTACGAGGGGCGAATTCGCCCCTCCCTCATTGCGGCCTAACCGACTTGGACGAAGCCGACGCCGAGGATGCCTCTACGAGGGGCGAATTCGCCCCTCCCTCATTGCGGCCCGTGTTGCTGATGCGGGTTGCCCGTGGCAGTTGGACTACGAGGGGCGAATTCGCCCCTCCCTCATTGCGGCACCGATCAGGCCACGCCGCCGTTGTCCCCTTCGGACTACGAGGGGCGAATTCGCCCCTCCCTCATTGCGGCATGATGTCCGGGGTGGTGATGTGCGCCGGCATCAGTTCTACGAGGGGCGAATTCGCCCCTCCCTCATTGCGGCGTGGCGGACAGCAGTTGGAAGCCGACCGACTCAGGGATCTACGAGGGGCGAATTCGCCCCTCCCTCATTGCGGCTCGCCGGGGCCTGCGCCTGGGCCGGGTCCGATGGCGACTACGAGGGGCGAATTCGCCCCTCCCTCATTGCGGCACGCTCACCTTCGCATCATAGAGTTCTTTCTCCAACCTACGAGGGGCGAATTCGCCCCTCCCTCATTGCGGCTCCCATGTCCGGCTAGGTTCTAGCCCGGAAAGGTCGCTACGAGGGGCGAATTCGCCCCTCCCTCATTGCGGCTTCGAAGCGGCGGTTTCCGTAGCGCCTTCTATATCGCTACGAGGGGCGAATTCGCCCCTCCCTCATTGCGGCTGGTCGGTTGGCAACAGCGGCACGGGCGGGGCAGGAACTACGAGGGGCGAATTCGCCCCTCCCTCATTGCGGCGGAGTTACTGCCGTTAATGATGCAGGTGAAAGTAATCCTACGAGGGGCGAATTCGCCCCTCCCTCATTGCGGCGGCGGCCTGGCGCGGCCTGCGGTTTGGGACCGCGGCGCTACGAGGGGCGAATTCGCCCCTCCCTCATTGCGGCACGCAGGCACAGGCCTGGACAGGACGGACGGCCCGGACTACGAGGGGCGAATTCGCCCCTCCCTCATTGCGGCATATGGACATCCGATACAGGCGCTCTTGGATACGGGCACTACGAGGGGCGAATTCGCCCCTCCCTCATTGCGGCTGTTCCCCCGGCAAAGCCCCCACCCGCATCCGTTCCCTACGAGGGGCGAATTCGCCCCTCCCTCATTGCGGCGGACTGGCTTGGGTTCCCGACCCGTCCGCCGTCTTCCTACGAGGGGCGAATTCGCCCCTCCCTCATTGCGGCCCGTCATCGTCCGCCCGCCCGCCTAAGATTTCCCCGTCTACGAGGGGCGAATTCGCCCCTCCCTCATTGCGGCACATCGGATGTCGCCGCGGCCCTGGCCAGGATGGACCTACGAGGGGCGAATTCGCCCCTCCCTCATTGCGGCTTTCTCGGGTGTCGGCCGTTGTCGATCTATTGGCGGACTACGAGGGGCGAATTCGCCCCTCCCTCATTGCGGCAGCCGCCGACCGACTAGGCCGGACCGGGCGGGCTAACCTACGAGGGGCGAATTCGCCCCTCCCTCATTGCGGCGCAAAGGATAAGGTTGATGCGTTTGCGGAGTTCCGTACTACGAGGGGCGAATTCGCCCCTCCCTCATTGCGGCGATGACTTCGTTGCTAGGTATTTCAAAATAAGTAGCCCTACGAGGGGCGAATTCGCCCCTCCCTCATTGCGGCATTACGAGTAGTGCCCTTGTTCGTCCAACCACCGCTACTACGAGGGGCGAATTCGCCCCTCCCTCATTGCGGCGACCTGTCCGACCAGGCCGAAATCCAAGTCAGGGCGCCTACGAGGGGCGAATTCGCCCCTCCCTCATTGCGGCAACTGGATGGGATGGCGGCAGTGTGTCCGTTGTGTCCTACGAGGGGCGAATTCGCCCCTCCCTCATTGCGGCGGAGCAGGTGATTGACGTGACCGACCGACTGCAACTGCTACGAGGGGCGAATTCGCCCCTCCCTCATTGCGGCCTTTCCGCCGTCGACGATAGCCTTAGCGGGTAGAAGACTACGAGGGGCGAATTCGCCCCTCCCTCATTGCGGCGCGACTGGCCGGGCAGGGGTTTGTCTGCCCGGCCAGTCTACGAGGGGCGAATTCGCCCCTCCCTCATTGCGGCCGCGCCTGCGGCCATCGGGACCGCTGCGGCCAGGACCTACGAGGGGCGAATTCGCCCCTCCCTCATTGCGGCGTGGAACAGGTAGCGGATTATTCTGGCCATTGTGTACTACGAGGGGCGAATTCGCCCCTCCCTCATTGCGGCTCCCCTAGGTCGTTGTCCGTCCCCGCAGTCGGAATACTACGAGGGGCGAATTCGCCCCTCCCTCATTGCGGCGGTGGGCGGCTAATAGTTCGGGCGATGATAACGGCCTACGAGGGGCGAATTCGCCCCTCCCTCATTGCGGCTGCGGCCGCCTCAGCGCGTGCCAGGCCGCAGGATGGCCTACGAGGGGCGAATTCGCCCCTCCCTCATTGCGGCTGGTTCTGCGGATGGCGATGTCTTTTTGTCTGGCCTGGCTACGAGGGGCGAATTCGCCCCTCCCTCATTGCGGCCAGGATGTCCTGTTAGGTTTGGCCCGGTGGATTTCGCTACGAGGGGCGAATTCGCCCCTCCCTCATTGCGGCTCATAGTCGCCATCCTAGCCTAGTCGTCTATGCCTGCTACGAGGGGCGAATTCGCCCCTCCCTCATTGCGGCAGGCGGCGGTGGCGCAAACCTACACGGCCGCCGTTCAACCTACGAGGGGCGAATTCGCCCCTCCCTCATTGCGGCGGCAGTGCCAGCGCGGGGGCGAACAAGAACCTCGCCCTACGAGGGGCGAATTCGCCCCTCCCTCATTGCGGCAGGATGGTATCGGCGCATCCAGGCCAGGCAGTCTGTGCTACGAGGGGCGAATTCGCCCCTCCCTCATTGCGGCGCCGCTTACGCCCGTCCGCTCGGCGGGGGTAGTCCGGCTACGAGGGGCGAATTCGCCCCTCCCTCATTGCGGCAGCAATGTCAGCGACTGGCCGGGGGATGGATTTTTGTCTACGAGGGGCGAATTCGCCCCTCCCTCATTGCGGCCAGGTGCTGGTCGTCCGGGGAAGGAGCGGGCGGCGGCCTACGAGGGGCGAATTCGCCCCTCCCTCATTGCGGCCGCTGTATGTCGTGTTCACTCAGTCCAATAGTAGTCCTACGAGGGGCGAATTCGCCCCTCCCTCATTGCGGCTTTAGAAAGCGCAACAAGCGCCCCCCGTATCTGGGTTCTACGAGGGGCGAATTCGCCCCTCCCTCATTGCGGCAAGGTGGGTTGGTCGCAAGGGTTCATGGCAGGGGTCTACGAGGGGCGAATTCGCCCCTCCCTCATTGCGGCAATTGAAGTGAAAGTGTGGTGAAAAAATGGCTAGTAACTACGAGGGGCGAATTCGCCCCTCCCTCATTGCGGCACTTCCCCGACCAGCCAGTGTCGGTTTGCCAGGCCGTCTACGAGGGGCGAATTCGCCCCTCCCTCATTGCGGCTCCCGAACCAGAGCGCGTCTGACGACCCGGCTCATTGCTACGAGGGGCGAATTCGCCCCTCCCTCATTGCGGCGAGGAGGCCGGCGCGGAGGGCTCCGAAAAGAACCTGCTACGAGGGGCGAATTCGCCCCTCCCTCATTGCGGCGTGAAGTCCTGGTCGGGGATGGCCGGGCCGAACACGCCTACGAGGGGCGAATTCGCCCCTCCCTCATTGCGGCACGTGCAGGAAGGTATCACGGGCCTGCCGTCCGGGACTACGAGGGGCGAATTCGCCCCTCCCTCATTGCGGCCCGGAGGGGCCGCCGCAGTACACCTCGGTTATTATCTACGAGGGGCGAATTCGCCCCTCCCTCATTGCGGCGTGGCAACACCGGTCGCGGGCCGCACGGATTTGCGCTACGAGGGGCGAATTCGCCCCTCCCTCATTGCGGCCCGGCGGAGTGGTTGGATGAATGCGAGGTGGGGGAGGCTACGAGGGGCGAATTCGCCCCTCCCTCATTGCGGCTATAACATCGTCAACCTGACGTTACCGGATGGGGCGCTACGAGGGGCGAATTCGCCCCTCCCTCATTGCGGCGGCTGCGGGGGGGCGAGGACGCCGATGCGGGGCGCCCTACGAGGGGCGAATTCGCCCCTCCCTCATTGCGGCGAAATCACCCCGGACACGAGCGTGAATTTCAAATCCCTACGAGGGGCGAATTCGCCCCTCCCTCATTGCGGCAGATCGCCGCCAGCACTATCACCAACACCCACCTCGCCCTACGAGGGGCGAATTCGCCCCTCCCTCATTGCGGCGTGAGGTTGGGGCGGACGATGGGCGCGGGCGGGGCGGCTACGAGGGGCGAATTCGCCCCTCCCTCATTGCGGCACTCTTATTATTGAAGAGCTTGAGTCGGCGGCGCCGCCTACGAGGGGCGAATTCGCCCCTCCCTCATTGCGGCGAGCCCTGGCAAATGAGTGCTGTTATCACGATGGATGCTACGAGGGGCGAATTCGCCCCTCCCTCATTGCGGCAGGATTACCTACTGGATGAGAACCTCGGCTGAGATAGCTACGAGGGGCGAATTCGCCCCTCCCTCATTGCGGCGGCGGCGGGGTTGCCGAGCGTTATCTCCGCTTCCCGGCCTACGAGGGGCGAATTCGCCCCTCCCTCATTGCGGCCGCTGGGACGCCCACGGCGCCGCCGGGTGGGGTCGTCTACGAGGGGCGAATTCGCCCCTCCCTCATTGCGGCGATGTTAGGGCGGCGAACCCGGAGAGTGTGCGCCACTCTACGAGGGGCGAATTCGCCCCTCCCTCATTGCGGCGGAGGGGGAGCGGACGCGGCGCCGGGCGCGCCGCAACCTACGAGGGGCGAATTCGCCCCTCCCTCATTGCGGCTCTTCCAGCGCAACCCCCAGTTGAACATGCAGTGGGCCTACGAGGGGCGAATTCGCCCCTCCCTCATTGCGGCTCGCTAACCAGGCGGCCCGGCAACGAGGGTGGTCCTACTACGAGGGGCGAATTCGCCCCTCCCTCATTGCGGCCAACGGAGGGGAATAAAACCCTAACAAGAAAGGACGTCTACGAGGGGCGAATTCGCCCCTCCCTCATTGCGGCACGTTAGCCAGGAGTATGGGTTGTCGGGGGATGTGTTCTACGAGGGGCGAATTCGCCCCTCCCTCATTGCGGCACCGCTTCAATGAGGGGGGAGCGCAATGCTCCCCGACTACGAGGGGCGAATTCGCCCCTCCCTCATTGCGGCCTGTCCACCAGCAACTCGTTCAGCGGCTGATCCACCCCTACGAGGGGCGAATTCGCCCCTCCCTCATTGCGGCGACCAAGCCGCCCGCCGGGTCGCCGCCGACCCGGAACTACGAGGGGCGAATTCGCCCCTCCCTCATTGCGGCCGGATATGAGGCCGGATACGCTTCCCTCGCTCCAGCGCCTACGAGGGGCGAATTCGCCCCTCCCTCATTGCGGCGGGCGGTGGCGGGGGGCGGTGATTGGCGGGGCGGTGACTACGAGGGGCGAATTCGCCCCTCCCTCATTGCGGCGTCTCCCCCTCCCCCCCAGCCCCCTCCGCTTCTGCTCCTACGAGGGGCGAATTCGCCCCTCCCTCATTGCGGCTACCCGGAAGGGACGATAGACGAAGACGGACAAGCCCCTACGAGGGGCGAATTCGCCCCTCCCTCATTGCGGCCTGGATAAGAACGAAGGCCAAGAATGAACTATAAAACCTACGAGGGGCGAATTCGCCCCTCCCTCATTGCGGCGCGGGCATCAAGGACACTGCGCTCTCGGCCAGGGCGTCTACGAGGGGCGAATTCGCCCCTCCCTCATTGCGGCAGGGTGGTGAGTAGGTCGGTGATGGCGGTGATGGCGCTACGAGGGGCGAATTCGCCCCTCCCTCATTGCGGCCCGAATAGTCCCATTTGTTCCCCCGGCAAAGCCCCCACCCTACGAGGGGCGAATTCGCCCCTCCCTCATTGCGGCCGGCTCCAGGAGCAGCTGGCGGACAGTGTATCGGGGCCCTACGAGGGGCGAATTCGCCCCTCCCTCATTGCGGCAGCCCGGACACGGCGGCGGAGTGGCTTGCCCCGCAAATCTACGAGGGGCGAATTCGCCCCTCCCTCATTGCGGCCCTTTCACTGGTTGGCGCCGGGGGGAGCCGGTTTGCCTACGAGGGGCGAATTCGCCCCTCCCTCATTGCGGCAACGAAAGAGCCAATATCACGCAACTTACCCGCCCGTCTACGAGGGGCGAATTCGCCCCTCCCTCATTGCGGCAGGCCGACATCGGCGAGATCGCCAGGCCATCAGGCCACTACGAGGGGCGAATTCGCCCCTCCCTCATTGCGGCACCGCCCAGGCCAGCGATGGTAATCCGGCCAGTGTCTCTACGAGGGGCGAATTCGCCCCTCCCTCATTGCGGCTCGTCTATGCGATTCGGCCGCGAAGGATTACGCGGAGCTACGAGGGGCGAATTCGCCCCTCCCTCATTGCGGCTTGTTCGTGGAGCCCTCACCGCTCGCTTTACCGCCCGCCTACGAGGGGCGAATTCGCCCCTCCCTCATTGCGGCACCGGGGGAGGGTTGCCCCCGCCCGGATCGTCCGGGTCTACGAGGGGCGAATTCGCCCCTCCCTCATTGCGGCCCTATATTATCGGCGGGGAAGGGAACGAGGTTTCTTACTACGAGGGGCGAATTCGCCCCTCCCTCATTGCGGCTGCGTAGGAACTAACAACTTCATTGCTGAGCCTATAGACTACGAGGGGCGAATTCGCCCCTCCCTCATTGCGGCGGGTTGTGGATGGGCAGGTGAAGGTGATGGGGTCTTCCTACGAGGGGCGAATTCGCCCCTCCCTCATTGCGGCACGAGGGCGGACACCTTCCCAGAGCTGATGCGCCGGCTACGAGGGGCGAATTCGCCCCTCCCTCATTGCGGCCCGCTCCCGCAGGCCTACCGCAGAGGCCGCGGAGGAGGCTACGAGGGGCGAATTCGCCCCTCCCTCATTGCGGCGGCTGGTATCCGGTTAGGGGAGGCCTCGGCAAATCCCTACGAGGGGCGAATTCGCCCCTCCCTCATTGCGGCAGTCCCCCATCGGCTAGAAGCCGTCCCCCAATGCCCCCTACGAGGGGCGAATTCGCCCCTCCCTCATTGCGGCGCCTTCTGGCTATGGAGACACATCATAAAACCCGGCCCTACGAGGGGCGAATTCGCCCCTCCCTCATTGCGGCATGACAACCAAGAATCTACCACCCCCCCGTCCGGCGGCTACGAGGGGCGAATTCGCCCCTCCCTCATTGCGGCCGGAAGTGTGGGGCAGGTGTTGGGTGATTTCTTGTGGCTACGAGGGGCGAATTCGCCCCTCCCTCATTGCGGCGCGATAGAAGCCGGCGTAGAAGCCTCTAACGGGCGGACTACGAGGGGCGAATTCGCCCCTCCCTCATTGCGGCTTGATTTCTACCTTGTTGACAAACACGTCAATGATGGCACTACGAGGGGCGAATTCGCCCCTCCCTCATTGCGGCCGGGTAGGGGTTCGGGCGGGATAGGCCGGGGGGGGCGCTACGAGGGGCGAATTCGCCCCTCCCTCATTGCGGCGTGGAAGAAGCCGAACGAGCCGGAAAGAGCATTCCCGACTACGAGGGGCGAATTCGCCCCTCCCTCATTGCGGCTTCCCCCGCTCGGCCATTTCACGCAGTTCGTAAGGCTACGAGGGGCGAATTCGCCCCTCCCTCATTGCGGCAGGTGATCCCGGTGGAACCGGACACGGACGAGATTCCTACGAGGGGCGAATTCGCCCCTCCCTCATTGCGGCCGACCCGCGCCGGCGGCGAACCCCGGGGAACCGGTTCTACGAGGGGCGAATTCGCCCCTCCCTCATTGCGGCTCGTATACGATGTAGCGGCGGCGTCTTGGGTCTACCCTACGAGGGGCGAATTCGCCCCTCCCTCATTGCGGCCCGGAAGACCAGGACAACACCAAAAACTTATGGTTGGCTACGAGGGGCGAATTCGCCCCTCCCTCATTGCGGCTGGCGTTGGGGGGTCATTATCGGCGTTCGGCTTCGGCCTACGAGGGGCGAATTCGCCCCTCCCTCATTGCGGCACCGCCGCCGCCGCCAACCCGGACTGGATCGCCGGCCTACGAGGGGCGAATTCGCCCCTCCCTCATTGCGGCAGAAACGGGTGAATGCCATATCCAAAAATAATCGTACCTACGAGGGGCGAATTCGCCCCTCCCTCATTGCGGCCCTTTGGGCTCTCGTTCATCGCCTCTTTGTGTTCCTGTGGGGGGCGGCGGCTTACTTGGCGTTTGGGTAATTGCCATACTTATATGGAAACGCGGCAGGAATGGGTAGAGTTCGGCCTACGGCGTATCGCAATGGGAGGCGGGTTTGGAAAATCCTCTTGAAATGTTTCGGCTGACGGGGCGGGCGGCTTTGGTTACCGGGGGGTCTCAAGGGTTGGGGGAGGCGATCGCCGAAGCCCTGTCTTGGGCGGGGGCGTCCGTGGCCGTGATGAGCCGCAACCCGCAAACCCTGAGCGACACCGCCCGGCGGATCGGGGAAACCACCGGCGGGACGGTCATCGCCATTCCGGGAGATGTGAGTTTGGACGAGGACGCAACCCGGGCGGTCGCCCGGACGGCGGACGAACTGGGCGGCCTTGACATTCTGGTCAACAACGCGGGCATCATCGTGCGCGGCCCCATAGACGAAATCAGCCGAGCCGATTTTGAACGTTCCATGGCGGTCAACCTGACCGGGGCGTGGGCGATGTGCAAAGCCGCCGCCCCGCACCTCAAAAAATCCGGCCAGGGGAGGGTCGTAAACATTTCCTCCACTTTCGGACTGGTGGGAGTGGCCGACCGCACCGCCTACACCACCAGCAAAGGGGCGATCATCCAACTCACCCGGGCCCTGGCCATGGAATGGGCGGACGCCGGCGTACTGGTCAACGCCATCGCCCCCGGCCCCTTCCTCACCGCCCTCAACATCGACCATCAACACACCCCGCACGCAGTGCGGGTTATAAACCAGGATGTGGCCTTGAAACGGTGGGGGGAGCTATGTGAAATCCAAGGGGCGGCCTTGTTCCTCGCCTCCGACGCCGCCAGTTACATCACCGGAACGGTGTTGCCCGTGGACGGCGGCTGGACCGCCCGCTAAAATCTCCCCGACTCCCCTAACCGAAAGGACGCCATATGCCCAACGCTGAAGACCGCATCATCAAGTTCCTGGATGAGCATCCGCATGGCCGCCTGTTTGTTCTGACCGGATACACCAGCGTCTGGGGGTTGGCCTGGTTGCATAAGCGCACCATCGGCCGGCCCGTAACGCTGATTATCGGTGAAGCCAAACGGTTCCGTTTCGACAAGGCTACGGAAGAAGACAATGAAACAGCCTTGGAGTTCCTTGACCGCCGGGATGTCAATGTATTGAACTGGTACAGCAAAAACACGGCGGGCGGGGAATCTATCGCCCACGCTAAGGCTTGGATTGTCAAGGGTCGGACAAAAAGCGCCGTCTTGTTGGGGTCGGCCAACCTTACCAAGCAGGGAATGCGTCATAACTTTGAGATGATGGCGGCAACCGCCGACCGGGAAACGCCCAATCTGCTCGCGGCGTTGGAGGAAATACATTCCAAAGCCTCCTCCGCCGCAGACCGCATCAAAGGGTATTTGGAATCCGAAAGCACGACATCACAGTATTCGAAACGGGAGCGACCAGGCTATCAATACCAAACCGGTTCCCCCAAACGGGGATGCCTATCCGTGTTTGGCTTAACGGTTCTAATGGCGGCGGCCCTAATATTGGGCGCCGCGATCGTCGCCCTCCTAGGGTAATCGGCGCGCCGGGCCGGGCCGCATCCACATCATCCAGCACCCACGCGGCCGCGATCGTCTCCCTCCTAGGTAATCGGAGCTCCGCTAAATCGTCCCTAAGTGCACAGCCGCCCCGGTGATGAAACCTGAAAGGGATGTCACCTCCATGGAACGGGGGCTGTTACGGGAATAGCCGTCCGTTTGTCACACCCCCTCTTTACACTGCCTTACATCGGCAATACATGCCCCGATTGGCAAAGGAGGATGCAACTATGGATGCCACCATTATCGGCATTGCGCTCTTTATCCTGCTGGTTGCGCCGGCGGTTTGGTGGACGGCAAGCGCCCTGCGGAAACGCAACCGGCGGAGGGAAGCGGCGGAGGCGATCCCGGCCCCGGACCCGCTGGCGGCTTTGAGCGCCGGCCTGACGACCGGCCTGGAAGGGGTTCGCGAACAGATGCGCGAATCGCTGGACAAGGTGCAAGGCCTGATGAAAGACTTGGCGGAACAAGGCGGGAAAACCGGGGAACGGCTGTCGGAGGTGGCCAAAAGCAACGACGCCCTGACCGCCGCTACCGGCCAGTTGCAGAACCTGCTGGATGATTCCCGAAACCGGGGACTCTGGGGGGAGCGGATGGCGGAGGACGTAATCCGGGCGGCGGGGATGATGGAAGAGGTCAACTACCGCAAGCAGGCAAAAATAGCCAACGGTACAAAGCCCGACTTCACTTTCCTGCTACCGGAGGGTAAGGTGTTGCATATGGATGTCAAATTCCCGCTGGACAACTACCGCCGCTACGCGGAAGCCGAAACCAAACCGGAGGCGGATCAACATCTAAAACGGTTTATGTCTGATGTAGATCGCCATGTCAAAACGATAACAAAGCGGGGATACGTTCAAGATGAGGACGGGGTGGGGTTCACGTTGCTGTTCATCCCGGTGGAATCGGTGTGGGGCATCATCTTGCAACAGAAGAATTCCCTGGTGCGATACACGGAAACCCGCAAGGTAGTTTTGTGTTCACCCGCCAACCTGTTTCCGATTCTGATGATGATCCGCAGTGTTATGGACGCGTTCCAGATGGTGGCCCACGGACAGGAAATTATCAAGGCGGTATCCGAATTTGAACAACAATGGGACCTCTACATTGTAGCGGCGAACAAAGTGGAAAAAGACTTGAACGCCTTGAACAAGTCTTTTGGAGCTCTAACCTCCACCCGCACCAACGTGTTGCAACGCAAGGTGAATGCGGTGTCCGCATTGCGCGCCGACCCGCCTCCTTCACCGCAGGCTACGCCCCGGCTGGCGGACCGCCGGAACCCGCCCGTCGCAACATCCGCCGCCGATGTCGCCTGAGACCGGGCTCAACCGGCAACCCGTTCCGCGCGAACACGGGGGTGGTCGCATAACAGGACCCCCCGGAGTCCCACCGGCCGCCCCTATTTGCCTGGACCTGGCGCCCATCCTCGTGTTGAACTAGGAGCGGGAGGCGGCAAAACGGCAACGTTGTCACCCTCTTGCTACAAAGCGGACTACGCCTTGGCCGCGCCCATCCCGTGGACCGCTCCCGAATGCCATCGGGCGGGGGTGGTGCATCTGGGAGGCGAAGCCGGGGAGGTAGACGCCGCCCTGCGCTCCGTAGCCGCGGGGCGGGCGGCGCGGCATCCCTTCGTTCTGGTCGGCCAGCAAAGCCTATTCGATCCCGGCCGGGCCCCGCCGGGGCGCCACACCACCTGGGCGTACGCCCAGGTTCCCAACGGGTATCGCGATGAGTCCCGGGAGGGTCCTGCGATGTGGGAACTGATCGAGGGGCAAATCGAGCGGTACGCGCCCGGCTTCGGCGACGCGATGCTGGCCCGCAATGTGCTGACCCCCGCCGACCTGGAGGAATACAACCCCAACTACCGGGGCGGGGACATCGCCGCCGGGGCCCTGGGCCCCGCCCGGGCCCGGCGTGCGCGGAATGTGCGGAGTCGGAGCCGCCCGCCAAGCCCTCCATGACCTCTTCCGGCAACCGGTCTTAGGGAATTATTTTTTCGACCTGGTTGTCTATTGCCGCCATCAGGCCGTTTTCGACGATCTCGGCTCTTATCAATTTGGAAGTTGCCGGCTGCCCCAAGCCCCGGGCGGTGCTACTCCGGAGAAATCCCATGGCGATACTTTCGGCATCCAAACACAGATTCGCCAGTTTTCGGTGAGTAGCGTCGCCAGGGTCGTACTTTGGTATCGGCACCTTTTTCCAGGGGTTGGTATGAAAATCACGCCAGGAGGTTTTTGCGTATCTAAAATGTACCTGTAGGTAATCAGAGTTCATCAAACTAACCAGGTATCCAGACTCCTCCTCGGAGTCGCACGTATACCAATAAAGCTGATCCATAAGTATTAAACGGCGTTTATTAGTACGGGCGGACCTTAATCTAGAACCAGATTTATTGTAGGTTACTACCCAACCATCTTTCCTTGATAATTGAGAAGACAATTTTTGATGATGATCTATTTGGGAATATAAAGTTCTAGGAGTGCTCTGTCCGCCCCCCGCATTTTCGGAATAATCCTTGTTGGCGTTCCACCAATATTCTTCTTGCAATGATGCTGATTCCGACATTAGATTCTTCCCCGTAGAGTTAACAGGGATGACGAATCTATCAAAGGGCATCCTTAATACGAAGGGAAGCAGGTGTTCTCCCCCCGCGGTTTCCTTGGACCATCTTTTTGGAATCTCTTGGTCTTTATGAGGAGAGATATTGGCCCAGACACCTTTTACGCTGGCGGCCGTTGTAATTAACAAACGGTCGTTTCCGGATGGCGACGTCCGAGATTCTTGTATCTTGACCAGGGTATGAGGTACAAGGGAGGCACCTTGCCTAAACAATGATTTTTTCCCGTCGTAGTAGCCGGAAGTTTCTTGGCGGGGTATTTCAGCTGTTGAAATTCTGAGTCTGGTTTGGGCTAAACTCCAATCGTCGGCATCGCGCGACACAATTTGGCCGGAAACGTTATTAGCTATCTTATTTAATTTATCATCGGTTATAGCAGATCCTTCAAACCAAACACAGGACACATCACCAGTAAAAGGAGGCTGTTTGACATCGCCCAAATCTAGTGTTTCGGGACTAATCTTCTCTCGCAAAAACCCCCAGTTTTCACCTTGCAAAGATCCCCAGGGAAGTACCCAACCGCAGGCGAAATTTCCTTTTCGTTTATAGTGTAAATATTCGACTGCCGTACGGAATACGAAAAGAGCCGCCAGATTGGTTTTAGCGGCCAAATTCTTTCCAGGCCAAAGTTGATGATCTTTAAGCAGGCTTTCGCAAACCCTTTTCCGGCGATCTTGTATAGAAGACATTACCACCCACGGTGGGTTAGCCACAATTCTATCTACCTTGGTTAAGGAGAGCAGTAGCGGAGATACGGAATTGAAAATACGCCACGCCCAAACCCCATTTTGCTCTACTTGTACGAGAGTTTTTAGAGTATCATAACTTTCCAATAACAACTGATCCAAACTTTCGTCACCTTCCAACAAATGCCGGGGAAGATGATCGCCGCGAATAACAGCATCCAACATCGTCTTAATCTGTTGCCCAAATTCAGGCCGGAGGGCAAAAAAGCGAGGTATAAAATATTCTCTTCCTTGAGGTGATTCAAACTCATATAATTCGCCTTCCAACTCGGGATTACGAAACAGGGCATGCGTCTGCCAATCAGCCAGCAACGCATCCCCTTGGAAAACCCTCAGGGCGTCTTTTCCCCTGCGAGGTGAAACCCCGGGCGGAAAGGCCGTGAGCAACGTAATCTTCGCCAACTCCACTGCAACCGGATGAATATCTATTCCCACAACCAGATTAGCCACAATATCCGCCTTCTGTACATCCAGTAGCCGGGATGCGTCCGGTGCGGTGTTCAAATAAGAGTATATTCTTTTGGCCGCATGATACAAAAAGGTGCCGGAACCACAAGCGGGATCCAGAACACCGTAGCCGGGCTGAGGGCTCTCACCGGCCGTTAAACAGCGGCTGAGCCAGTCATCATCCAATACCCGCTCTACCACCATAGCCGCCACCCAACCAGGGGTATAGTATTCTCCAAACGCGTGCCGGTTTCTTTTGTCTACGGTTGTTTCATACACTTCACGTAAAGCGTCACGACCTGTATTCTGCCAATCATAAGAAAGCACTTGTTTGTACATTTTATCCAACCACTCTCTACCATCATTCGTTTCTGCCACCCAAGATGAAAATCCCACCATCCTATTTGAATCAAGAACAGGGGGAGGGTCCTTCTCCATAGACGCTTCCACCGCTCGCGCTAGCGATACTAGAAAACAATGACGGCGAAACAAAGCTTCCTCGTCGGTAACTACCCCCATACCTGATCCTTCAAGTATTTCCAGCCACAAATCCTTTTGCGTAGCATAGGATTTCTTTTGAGAATTAGGCCAGTCCGTCTGGGTCATCATCAAAAGTTCGTTGGCAAAAGGATTAAATACTTCACCCGGATCCGATGGGAAAGGTTGATACTTTCGCCTTTCTATCAACAAGTTAGACAACCATTCTATCAAGGCGGCTTCGTTTCCCGGCAGAAACTCCCGATCGCTTGCCAGCTCCACCGCGCCCTGATCCGACCAGATCCGCGTCGACCACCGTCTGCCGTTGGTAATAACACCTAGCCAACTACCCTTTTGTTGCGTGTATTCGGGAAGGCCATCCAAATGACCATGATAACGGCCCAGTTGATCAAAAGCGGTTTCCCCGACGCGGCTTCCGCTACCCGGAGCCGAGAAGTCGCTAATGCCCTTGCTTTTGGTCTCGATGACGACGGACCACTCCTCAATCACCATATCCGCTTCATCGCCGCCGGCGAACGAAAGTTGCGCGGCGCGTGCGGCGCCCATCTCTTCTAACAGGTTGCGCAGGGCGGCTCTGATGTCGTCCTCGGCTTGCCCGGAGATAACCCTGCCGGCCATCTCCGCCGTCCTCGCTCCCGCCTGGGCCATCATGCCTCCTTTCCCGGGAGGTCCACGGGTATTTCCCGTAACCTGCTTTCAACATAACCCGCCCCTGTGACATTTTACCCGTGGCAAACGGCCAACTAGCGGTTCAGGGGCTCTTCGGAAATGAGGGAGGGGCGCCGTCCTGTCTGCGGCGGCCCCCCGGGAGTCGGTTTCAGCACACTCCGGCCGGGACCCGGCGGCGCAGGTGGCGCTCCAAGTGGTCCACCAGGTCGCGGGCGTCGTCTCCCGCGCCGTGGATGAAACTGGACTTGCGGCGGCGCAGGAAGTTCAACCCGATCCGGTACATCCCGGGCCAGTCGGTCACCACCCCGCCCTGGTGGCGCAACCGGCCTTTGCGGTCCAGGACCGGGACCTCCAACCAGGAATAGTCCGGATCGAAGCCGGTGGCCCACAGCACCGTTTTTATCTCTCCGCGGGACAAGTCCAGGGTCAGCAAAGGCGAGTCCTCCACCCGGGTCGGCTCCGGGCGGCGGGCGGGGCCGAACTCCCCGTTGCGCCCGGCGTGCCGGGCCCATTCGTCGAACTCGTCCAGCAACCGCCCCAGTTTCAGGTCGGCCAGTTGGCATTTGTTGCGCAACGACCCGGAGAACTGCAGGGTGGACCCCGAGACTCCGGCCAGACGGCCCGCCAGCCGCACCCCTTGGTCGGCGAGGCCGTTCAAGTCCAGGGTGCGCCGCTCCGGGGAACCGATCAACTGCGGGGAGGGGACCCGCCGGGCCCGGGCCAGGTCCTCCACTTGGTCGTATCGTTCGTCCAGCCGGCCGGTGCGCAACATCCACCATTGGATGTCCTTGCCCCGGTAGGTGCGCACCATCCGCACATGCTCCCCCACCGCCAACGTGACCGGCCGCCCGGAGGCGTGAATCTCTTCGGCCAGTTGGATGCCGGTAGCCGACGCCCCCACCACCAGCACGCCCCCCTCCGCCAAGTCGGACGGGCGGCGGTAATCGTAGGGGGTAACCGAGTCGATGGAGTTGGGAAACCCCGCCACCAGCGGCGGCACCCGGGGGAGGTTGAACCCGCCGGTGGCCAGCACCGCCGTCCGGCAGGTCCACTCCCCCCGGTCGGTCGCCACCCGGAAGCCGTCGTCGGCGGGGCGCAGGGCGGTAACCCGGGTGTTGGTGCGCACCGGGGCGTCGGCCAGCAGGGCGTAGCGGTCGATGAAGTCGATCACCTCCGGCATGGTCATAAACCCGTCCGGGTCGTCGCCGTCGTATTCCAAACCGGGCAGGCGGGTCAGCCAGTTGGGGGTGAGCAACCGCAACGAATCCCAGCGCTGGGTGCGCCAGGACTGGGCCACCTCCCCCCGCTCCAGCACCACATGCTCGATGGAGCGGGCGGTGAGGAGGCGGCTCACCGCCAAGCCGGCGTGCCCGGCCCCGATTACGACCGCGTCGACGCGCATAGTCCGGCTAGGCGACCGCGACGCGCACGTTGGTCGGGTTGGTGACGATGTCGAACACCGCCGACCGCTTCTGGCTTTGGGCCACCAAGGCTTGGATGTCCTCCGGGGAGCCGTCGGCGTCGATGTCGTAGGTAACCCGGATGTCGCTGAACCCGTTGCGGACGTCGGGGTCGGCCCCCAGGATGCCGGCGATGTCCATGTCGCCTTCCACGGTGGCTTTCACCGACCGCAACTGGATTTCCCGGTTCTGGGCCACCGCCGCAACGCCGGCCGTCAGGCAGCTGGCCAGCCCCACCAGCACGATTTCCACCGGAGTGGCCGCGTTGTCCTCGGCGGCGAACACCAGCGGATGATCGGCCTCGAAGTCGTAGGCCGCCTTGTGGTTGTGCTCCTCGCCCAGGCCGAAATAGCCTTCCACCGAAGAGCGGCTGTGGGTTCCGTGCACCCACTCGTTGGTGGCCCGCCAGGTGAACCGGCCCGCCTCCGGGGTCTCGCCCAGGGCGTCCCGGGCCCCCAGCAGGGCTTCCACGTTGACCCCGTTGGCCACGGGGGTTGCCGTAACAGTCATTCCATCATCTCCTTTTGCGTAGTTGCGTAGTTGCGTAGTTGTGAAACAGGGGGCGCGCCCGGGGTTGGTCGAGGGGCCCGGCCCCTTAGGTGGGTTTCTGAACGCCGCGCCAAGCCGCCGCGGGCTTGGGTTTGCTCTCGGGTGGTGCGTTCGTTACGAGCGACGTTGCGGGCCGCCCGGGTGGATCACCCGAGAGCCCGGACAACACATGAATCCCCCGCCCCGCAGGGGGGCGGTCGGGAGAGGTTGGTTTCCCATCGTTTTTCTCCTCTCGTCCTACGCGCTCCTCGAAGCGCCGCGAGCGGAGTTACCGCCGTCGGCTTATCTCATCGTTCAGGCATTGGCACCGGTCATACGGTTGCCGCGGTTTCGCAGGGCCTGTCCCTCCACCGCTCTGGATGAGCGCGTCGTGCCGTCTATGTTACACCATCCGGACGGGGTGTCAAACCAGCCCGGCGGCGGAGGGCGGGGCGGCGGGCGCTCCTGCTAGCGTGCGGGGCGGCGGAGCCAACGGAAAGGAGGCGGGCCATGCGTTCGGACGCGGCCACGGTGGACGAATATCTGGCCGGGTTGCCGGAGGAGCGGCGGGCGGCGATCGGGACGGTGCGGGACGTTATCCTGTCCAACCTGCCGGAGGGCTACGAGGAGGCGATGCGCTGGGGGATGATCGCCTACGAGGTGCCGCTGGCCGTCCAGCCCGACACCTACAACGGCCAGCCGCTGATGTACGCCGCTTTGGCCTCCCAGAAGAATCACATGGCCGTCTACCTGACCGGGGTGTACGCCGACGACCAGGCCCGGGAAAGTTTCCTGGACGCCTACCGGGCCACCGGCAAGCGGCTGGACATGGGCAAAAGTTGCATCCGGTTCCGCAAACTGGAGCACCTGCCCTTGGAGGTGATCGGCGAGGCCATAGGCCGCTACCCGGTGCCCGAGTTCCTCACCCTGGTAACCCAAGCCCGCTCCCGCCGCTAACCTCCCTACGGCAATCTTCGCCAAGGAGCTAACCATGACCCTCGCCAACCGCCTGTTTGCCTCCCCTCCCTCATTCTGGCGCGGGGTGGTGCGTTGCTACGACCTGTTGGGCGGCATCGACGGCGGAAATAACGGGTCGGCGTCGCAACCGGGGAAGGCTTGGGAACGGGACTGGCAAATGGTGTTCGGCGACATGTCCCAAGCCTGGACCGAACTGGCAATTCCCGGCCCTGTTCTATCCCCGCAGGCTCTGGGCAAAGCGGAGGAGCAATCACCGGGCACGGCTCGTCAATTGTTCGACCTGTCCGAGCAAATCGGCAACCAGCGGAGGGGCAAAGAGTTCAAAGACGTCAAATCCGCGTTCCGCACCGAGACGGCGGGAATGATAACTTCCTTCATTCTTACCCTTTCCTGCCTGGGGGCGGCCTTTCTGTTGCGTAACCATGGCTGGATCGCGTTGGCGACGGTGGCCGTAATGGTGAGCCTGCCCGTCATCGCCTTGGTCAAAATCTGCCGCCGAACGCGGGCGGCCTCCCCGATTCCGCCCGAGACCGAACCTTTTGCCAACGGCTGGGCTAGGAGTCGGGGAGCCAGCGATGGGGGCGGCGGGCCAGGTTGGGGAAGCCGAGGCGGTCGCACAGGGCGGTGAACTCCCGGGGGCGGGCCCCCCGCCACTGCAGGTCCGACAGCGACTCGTCCAGGGGGACGTCCCGGCGCAGGCGGGTCAATCTCCGGTAGAGCAGGGCGCGCTCCCGGTCCGCCTCCAGATTGGCCGACAGGCGGGCCGCCCCCCGCACCGTCGCCTCCCACCGGGCCGCCTCGGTCGGGATTCGTTCCAGCTTGCCGTAGCGGGCCAGCACCGCGGCGGTGGATTTGGCCCCCCACCCGGCTATTCCCGGCACCCCGTCGGCGCTGTCCCCCACCAGGGCCAGGTAGTCGGGGATCGACACCGGCGGAACCCCGAACTTCTCCACCACCCCCGCCTCGTCGTAGAGCTTGCGCTCCCGCCGGTTGTAGGACACCACCCGGTCGCCCACCACGCACTGCATCAGGTCCTTGTCCGGGCTGAGAATCACCACCTGCTCCACATCCCCGGACCAGCGCAGGGCGGCGGTGGCCAGGGCGTCGTCCGCTTCGAACTCCCGCATGGCCCACACCGTCACCCCCAAGGCCCGCAACGCCTCCTCGGCCAGCGGAAACTGCGCCAAGAGCTCCGGCTCCACCCCCTCCCCCGTTTTGTAGCCGTCGAACATCCGGTTGCGGAACGACTCGATCACCTGGTCCGTGGCCGCCCCCAAATGGGTTACGTCCCGTTGTCCGAGTAGTCTCAGGGTGGTATCTAAAATGCCGTATACGGCCCCGACTTCGGAGCCGTCGGGAGCCTGCCGGGACGGAAACCCGAAATAGGCCCGAAACAACTCATAGGTAGCATCGAGCAGATGGAGTTTCATAATGGAAGATGTTAGAGGAGAGGGCCCCGCCGAGCCCACTTGGCGGGAGGTCAACGAAAAGTTCTCCGACTTGGGTTCCCGTCTGGGGGCCCATTTCACCGGCGGCCCGGACGAAGAAAGCGGCGAGGTGAAGGACGCCTGGGACGAGTTCAAATCCGCCACCCGGCACCTGGGTTCGGCTCTGTCGAAGACGGTGCGCGACCCGCAGGTGCGGGCCGGAGCCGGCCAGGCCCTGGGAACGTTGGCGGGGGCCACCGGCTCCACGGTCAAAACGGCCGCTA
Source organism: Candidatus Spongiisociaceae bacterium (assembly GCA_965243835.1). Classification (GTDB taxonomy): domain Bacteria; phylum Actinomycetota; class Acidimicrobiia; order Spongiisociales; family Spongiisociaceae. The sequence continues at coordinate 326,984 of OZ251578.1, read as the reverse complement.
AAACCACCGCTAAAACCACCGCCGACGCCACCCGTAAAATCGTGCAACGGGTGGGGTGCGGAGCCGCGGAGCAACCGATCGTCTCCTGCGAATGGCTGGCCTCCCGTCTGACCGACCGCGCGGTGCGGATCGTGGACACCCGCTGGTACCTGGCCGATGTCGAGCAAGGCCGACGGGAATACGATGAGTCCCACCTGCCGGGAGCCGTATTCCTGGATGTGGAAAAACACTTGTCGGCGGCGGAGGGGCCGGGGCGTCATCCGCTCCCCGACCGGAACGAGTTTGCGGCCCTCCTCGGCTCGTGCGGAATCGGGCCCCGCCATCATGTCGTGGTCTACGACCAGGGACCGGGAGCCATCGCCGCCCGGCTGTGGTGGATGTTGCGCAACCTCGGCCATGGGCGGGTGAGCGTGTTGGACGGAGGCTTCGCCCGCTGGACGGCGGAAGGCTATCTGACCACCGGGGTTACACCCTCCCCGGAGCCGGTCGTTTACGAGGCGGCCTCCGACCCCACCTCCGTCATCGACCGCGACGAACTGCTGTCCCGGCTGGGAGCGGTGCAGGTTATCGACGCCCGGGAGGCGGAACGTTACCGGGGGGAGGAAGAAACGGTGGATCCCGTCGCCGGACACATCCCCACCGCCCTCTCCGCGCCCTACGCCGGCAACCTGACCGAAGAAGGGGTGTTCAAAAGCCCGGACGACCTGGCTGCCCGGTTCGCCGACCTGGGGTTGGACCCGGAGCGCCCGATTGTCAGTTCCTGCGGCAGCGGGGTGACCGCCTGCCACAACATTCTGGCCTTGCGCATGGCCGGCTACCCGGAACCGATGCTCTACCCCGGATCGTGGTCGGACTGGTCGGCGGCCTCCCTGCCCGCGGCCACCGGCCCCGAACCCGGTTCCCCCGCCTCCGGTTCCCCCGGCATCTGACCCCCCGCCCGCAAGTCGTACGGGCCCAGCCCGCGCCCCGGCCGGGGGCGGGTTAGGCCGTTAGGCGGTCCAGGCGGGAGACGTCCACTTTGACGCCGGGGCCCATGGTGGAGGACAGGGACAGGTTGCGCACGTAGGCCCCTTTGGCGGAAGGCGGTTTGGCCCGCAGGATCTCGGCGGTCAGGGCCGCCAGGTTCTCGAACAGGGAGCGCGCCTCGAAAGAGGCCCGGCCGATGGGGGCGGCCACGTTTCCCAACCGGTCGTTGCGGTATTCGATCCGGCCCCCCTTGAACTCTTCCACAGTCCGGCCCACCTCCATGGTCACGGTGCCGGACTTGGGGTTGGGCATCAGGCCGCGCGGGCCCAGCACCTTCCCCAACTTGCCTACTTTGGGCATCATGTCGGGGGTGGCGATGGCCACGTCGAAAGCCAACTCCCCGCCGCCGGCGATGGACTCCACCAACTCCTCGCCGCCCACCACCTCGGCCCCGGCCTGCTCGGCTTCATTCTGACGTTCGCCGGAGGCGAACACCGCCACCCGCACCGTCTTGCCGGTGCCGTGCGGCAAACTGACCGTGCCCCGCAACCCCTGATCGGCCTGGCGGGCGTCGATCCCCAACCGGTAAGCGGCCTCCACCGTCTCGTCGAAGGAGGCGGTGGCCATCTGCTTGACCAACTCCACCGCCTGCTCCGGCTGATAGGCGGCGTACTTGTCGTAGGACGCCCGCGCCGCGTTGTATCTTTTACCCGAACGGGCCATCTTTTCCTCCTTGGTCCGTGCGAACCGCCGGCGGCGGCTCTCCCAACTTGCGAGACCTAGCTCTCGACTTCTATTCCCATGGAACGGGCGGTTCCGGCCACGATCTTCATGGCGCTTTCCACATCGTCGGTGTTCAGATCGGGCAGTTTGGTTTCGGCGATGCCGCGCAACTGCTCCCTGGTTACCGTCGCCACCTTGTCGACATGCGGCTCGGCGGAGCCTTTCTCGATCCGGGCCGCTTGCCGGAGCAACACCGCCGCCGGGGGGGTTTTGGTGATGAAAGTGAACGAATGGTCGCCGTAGATGGTGATCTCGGCGGGGATAATGGTGCCCGCCTGGCCGGCAGTGGCGTCGTTGTACGCCTTGACGAACTCCATAATGTTCACCCCGTACTGACCCAAGGCCGGCCCAACCGGAGGGGCCGGACTGGCCTCCCCGGCCGGTATCTGCAGTTTCAGAATGGCGGTTACCGTTTTTCTACCCATTATCAGTCCTCACTGCTTCTGAATGTCCTCGAACCCGAGCTCGGTCGGGGTATCCCGGCCGAAAATTTCCACCAGAACGGTCACCTTCTGTTGATCGACGTTGATGTCCTCCACGATCCCGTTGAAGTCGGCGAAGGGACCGGCCACCACCCGCACCGTCTCCCCGATCTCCCAGGCGGGCTTGAACCGGGGCGGCTTCTTGGAGGCTTCTTTTTTGAGACCCAGAAACCGCTCCACTTCCCGGCGGGAAAGGGGAACCGGCTTGGTTCCGCTGCCCACGAAAGCGGTCACCCCCGGCGTATTCCGCACCATCAGCCAGGAATCGTCGTCCATATACATCCGCACCAAGAGGTAACCGGGGAACATTTTGCGTTCCACTTCCTCCTTGCGCCCCCCTTTGATTTCCACCACCTTCTCGGTGGGGATGACCACGTCGAAGATGCGATCTTCCATATGCATGGTGGTGGTGCGGGTGGACAGGTTGGCTTTCACCTTTTTCTCATGCCCGGAGTAGGAGTTGATCACAAACCAGTCGCCGGGCAGGTCGAAGGGACTGGTCGGGTCCTCCTCCCCGGCTTCCGCCGGCTCCGGCTCCGGCTCGACAACCGCGGGGGGGGCGACGCCCTCCGTCCTCTCCGACCGGGCCGCCACTCCCTCGCTGAAGGACCAAGCCTCCTCCGAGCCGGGCGGGGGACCGGTCGCCTCCGCGTCGTCCAAGGCCGCAGGCGCGACCGCCTGCGCGGCAGATGTCAACCCCCACGGATCGGGGTCTTCATCGGGTTCGGGGGCACTTCGCCTGGCCCACTCCGGCAGTTCATCGTCCAGCGAGCCCTCGGCTCCCTCCTCCGCTGCCGGAGCCTCCTCCTCGGGTATTTCGGGGAGTTCCTCCGGCGGGAGCATGGTGCCGTCGGCGCCGAACCCGGCCTGCAGGAAAGCGGCCCCCAAGGTGCCGACCGAAGAAGAATCTTCCTCGACGGTTTCGACCTCAAGGTCGGGGGAGCGCTCGGACGCGCTCATTACGTCAACGTCCGGATAAAGGTGATCACCACCCGCCCGAAGGCGATGTCCAGCAGGAAAACGAACCCGGTAAGGGCGGCGGAGGTGATAAGGGTAACGGTGGTAAAAGCGACCATCTGCTTGCGGCTCGGCCAAGCCACCCGCATAAGTTCCACCCGTACCTCGCGCAGGAACCCGAGCAACCGTTTAAATATATTTTGTTTCTCGCCGGCGGGAGCACCGGACCCGGTCGTGGGCGACCGGCGGCCGCGCTCTTCGCGCCCGCCTTTGCGGCGTTCCTCGCGCTCGGCGAGTCGTCTCATCTCGCGGTTCATTTTTTCTTCCTGTCGGGTGTTTTAGCGGGGCAGGGGCGGAGGGACTCGAACCCCCAACCTCCGGTTTTGGAGACCGGCGCTCTAACCAATTTCGAGCTACGCCCCTCGGCCGGACCCCCATTATATACGAGATGCCCTCCGCTGTCTAAACCGATGGCCGGACAATGCGCGATGGGGAGAGCCCGCGGATGGAAACCGGGGCGGGTCAGCCGGTCTGGGCGCGGGCTTTGATCCCGGCCCAGGCCGCCCCCACCGCCGCCACCGACACCACCGACACCGTGGAAACCATCGCCGCCCGACTCCGGCGAGAAAGGGTTTCCGCAAAGGAGGGGACCCGCACCGCGGACGGAAAGGGAACGGCGGACCAACCGGGAGGGAGCGGCTCGACGACTTCCCGCAACGACCGCAACAGGCTCAGCGCCCGCCGTTGCCGACCGGCCGCCGCCTGACAGGACAGGCAGGACCGAAAGTGACGGCGCAACGGGGCGGGGAAGGCGCGCTCCCCCGACTCCACCGAATAGAGGAGGGCGGACGCCGCCGCGCACCGGCCGCGGCGCGCCAGTTCCCGTCCCGGGCGGGAGCGGGCGAGGCGGGCGGTCCAGGCGCGGGAGCCGGTCATTGTCTCACCTCAGCAGTTCCCGCAGTTTGAGATGAGCGCGGTGCAACCGCACCTTGGCCGCCGTCACCGAAATGGACAACGCGTCGGCGATCTCCTTATGCGACCATCCGTATACGTCTTTGAGAATCACCATGCTCCGCTGCGCGGCGGGCAACTGGCCCAGGGCCCGATCCAACCGGGCCCGCAACTCGGCCCGTTCCCCGGCCGCTTCCGGGTCGCGGCTCCGGTCGGCGAGCAACCGGGGGGGAGCCTGGTCCAGCTCCGCCCCGGCATGCCGAGCGGCCCGTCCTTTCCAGGTCCAAGCCGTATTGGCGGTGATCCGGTACAGCCAGGTGGAGAAAGCCGCCTCCCCGCGGAAGCGGCCGATGGAACGCCACGCGCGCACCATCGCCTCCTGGGTTACGTCCGCCGCCAAAGTGCGGTCGCCCGTCAAACGAACGGCCAAAGTGTAAACCTCCGGTTGATGTATGCGAACCAACTCGCTGAAGGCCGCCCCGTCGCCCTGCCGAGAGCGCTCTACCAAGCGGCTGATGTCCGTTTTGACCCGCCGGTCGGGGGCCGGGTTACCAGGCGCGGTCACCGGCCCCTCCCGCAGGGCGGCGCGTTCTCCCCCGTCCCGGATGCGGCGCGCGCGTTCATCACCGCCACCCTACCGCAACCCCGCCGCCCGAACCCGTCATAGATCCTCCCGCAGGTGCAGGGAAGCGGACACGTTCTCTTCCGACCCCGACGCCACGGTTGATTTCACCGTCGCCGACCCCCCGGAGCGTTCCGCAACCGCCGCCTCCACCCGGGCTTGGACGTCGGGGGGCAACGGGGCCCGGAACCGAAATCGGGCCTCGGCCAGCGGGTCGGGGCGGCGGACGGCGGCCACGGCGGGTTGCGTCGCCCAGGCCGCCAACAGCAGGCCGTGGCAGATCACCCCGCCCACCCCCGACTCCACCGCCCGGCGGTGATCCCAATGCACCGGGTTGAAATCGGCGGCCGCGGCCGCGTAGCGCACCAGGTCGGCCCGGCTGGCCGACTTGGGCAAAGGCGGAAAGGAACCTCCCGCCTCGGGAACCGGACCCGGAACGGGGAGGGCGGTTTCCCGCCGGGCTTCGGGGGTGGGCGGCGGGCGCTCCGGGGCCTCTCCCCCGGGGGGGCGCTCCCCCGACATCAAAAACACCGATTTGGAAGACAGCACCGGCCGCCCCGCCTCGTCGGAGGCCTCCATCACAAATGTGGCGAAAGCCACTCCCCCCCGTTCCCGGATGCGCTCCACCCGCCCCCGGGCGACGACCCGCGCATCGACCCGCCAAGGGGCGGGCCAGCGGAAAGTCTGCTCGCCGTGGATGAGCAACCGGGCGGCGGCGGCCGCCTGCGGATCGTTCAGAAAGGAGGGGGCGGCCGTAAACAGAACCGCTCCCGCATAGGAGGGCGGGGCGTATTCGGTCCAGCGCTCCGGTTCATCGCCCGTGGCGTGCACGTATTCGGCTACCTTCTCGGCCGCCAGCCGCAACCGAAAGGGCCCATAGGAACGCCCCGCCAGGGATTCCAGGGAACTCACCGTTCCGCCCGCCTTGCGCAACCCGTCCGGCGCGGGCCGGCGGCCTAACGGATCTCGCGGTGCAGGGTGTGCCGGCGCAGGAACGGATTGTATTTGCGGAGCTCCAACCGCCCCTGCGTGTTGTTGCGGTTCTTGGTGGTGATGTACCGGGACGGGGGCCTGCCCTCCGCCTTGGCCTCGGTGCATTCCAGGGTGATTTTGATGCGATTGCCTTTTTTAGCCATTACGCCTCCCTTGGTCGGCGGATGATCCTATTTGTGGATTTTGGTGACGGTGCCGGCGCCGACGGTGCGTCCGCCTTCCCGGATGGCGAACCGCAGCCCCTCGTCCATCGCGATCGGGGAACCCAGGGTGACGGTCATCACCGTGTTATCCCCCGGCATCACCATCTCCACCCCCCCCGGCAACTCCACCCGACCCGTCACGTCCGTCGTCCGGAAATAAAACTGCGGCTGATAACCCCCGAAAAACGGATTATGCCGACCCCCCTCCTCCCTAGTCAACACATACACCTGCGCATCAAACACCGTATGCGGCGTAATCGACCCCGGAGCCGCCAACACCTGCCCCCGCTCCACCTCATCCTTCCCCACCCCCCTCAGCAACACACCCACATTATCCCCCGCCCTCCCCTCATCCAACAACTTCCGAAACATCTCCACCCCCGTCGCCACCGACCGCCGCGTCTCCCTAATCCCCACCACCTCCACATCCCCCCCCACCCGCAACACCCCCGACTCCACCTTCCCCGTCACCACCGTCCCCCGCCCCGTAATCGAAAACACATCCTCAATCGGCATCAAAAACGGCAAATCCACCGGCCGCTCCGGCACCGGCACAAACCCATCCACCGCCCCCAAAAGCTCCATCACCCCATCCCCCGCCCCCTCATCACCCTCCAACGCCAACAGGGCCGACACCCGCACCACCGGCGCCCCATCCCCATCAAACCCATACTCCCCCAACAACTCCCGCACCTCCAACTCCACCAAATCCAACAACTCCCCATCATCCACCAAATCCACCTTATTCAACGCCACCACCACACACGGCACCCCCACCTGCCGCGCCAACAACACATGCTCCCGCGTCTGCGGCATCGGCCCATCCGCCGCCGACACCACCAACACCGCCCCATCCACCTGCGCCGCCCCCGTAATCATATTCTTAATATAATCCGCATGCCCCGGCATATCCACATGCGCATAATGACGCAAAGCCGTCTCATACTCCACATGCGCAATCGAAATCGTAATCCCCCGCTCCCGCTCCTCCGGCGCCTTATCAATATCCTCAAACGCCGAAAAAACATTCACACCCCCCACCCGCTCCGCCAACACCCGCGTCACCGCCGCCGTCAACGTCGTCTTCCCATGATCAATATGACCCATCGTCCCCACATTCACATGCGGCTTCGAACGCTCAAACCTCGCCTTAGCCATCGTTTGCTCCTCCTTTGCGTCTTTGCGGTCCGGTTGACCGGGTGTTTTACGGGTTGGTCGGGTTGATTCGGGTTGATTGTAGCGGCGGGCAGACTTGAACTGCCGACCTCTCGATTATGAGTCGAGCGCTCTTACCGACTGAGCTACGCCGCCGCCTGCGGCCCAAGGCCGTCGAGCCCCCTTCCGGATTCGAACCGGAGACCTCCTCCTTACCATGGAGGCGCTCTGGCCAACTGAGCTAAGGGGGCGATGGGTCTTGTCAGGATACCAGTTCCGGGTTCGGTCCGGTTCTGGTCGGTGCCGGGAGAAGGATTCGAACCTCCGTAGGCTTAGCCGGCAGATTTACAGTCTGCTCCCTTTGGCCGCTCGGGCATCCCGGCTCCGAGGCGCCGCCCGGCGCGGGCGGTTTGCGAATACTAGCCGCAGGCGAAAGGTTTGGGAAACCAACCGCCGCGGTTCAGTGGCGGTAATACATCTCCTCCAGGCGGCGGATGCGATCCTCGATCGGCGGATGGGTGGCGAACATTTTCCCAAAGGTCCCCGGGCGCCGGCCGTCCCGGCGTCCGAAGGCTTTCAAAGGGTCGTCGATGAACAGGGGGCTGACCGTGGGATTGACCTCCAGCGGCGTCCGTTTGGTGGCCGATCCGATCTTGTCCAAAGCCCGGGCCAGGCTGAGCGGTTGCCCGGTCATCTCGGCTCCGGTGGCGTCCGCCTGATATTCCCGGGCCCGGGAGATGGCCATGCGGATAATGACGCCCGCCACCGGGGCCAGAATCAGGGCCGCGATGGTCAGGATCAGGTTGAGGGCGTTGCGATCCCGGCCGCCTCCGAACCAGAAAGCCATGCGGGCGAAGATGGTCAGGGCGGCGGCCAGCATGGCCGCGATGGAGGAAATGAGGATGTCCCGGTTGCGGACATGGGACAGTTCGTGGGCCAGCACCCCCTCCAGCTCGTCCTGCGTCATAACCTCCAGGATGCCGGTGGTGACCGCCACCGCCGCATGGCGGGGGTGGCGCCCGGTGGCGAAGGCGTTGGGCTGGGGGGAGTCGATGATGTGCAGGGACGGCATCGGCATTTCGGCGAGGGCGGCCAGGTGGCGGACGGTGGAGTAAAGGCCGGGGGCCTCATGCTCCTCCAGCGGCCGGGCCTTGCTGGCCCGCAAGGCCAACTTGTCGGAGAAGAAGTAGACGACCAGGTTGATACCCACCGCCAGCGCCAGTCCGATGACGATCCCCGTCACCCCCCGGAACAGGGCGATCCCCAACAGCCACACCAAGGCGCTCATGAAGCTCAGCAGAGCCACCGTCTTCAGGTTGTTCATACCCCCATATTACAACCCCCGCCCCGCTACCCCGCCCCGGGTCGCCCCCGCCCTCCCGAACCATCGGGCTCCGGCGTCGGACGGGGTTACCAGTCGACGGCTATGTATTTGATTTCTTGGAACTCTTTCATTCCCTCGTGCCCGCCTTCCCGTCCCAGTCCGCTCTGCTTCACCCCTCCGAAGGGGGCGGCCGGATCGGAAATCAGCCCCCGGTTGATCCCCACCATCCCCGACTCCAGGGCTTCGGCCGTCCGCAAGGCCCGGGACAGGTCGGAGCTGTACACATAGGCGGCCAACCCGTGCACGGCGTCGTTGGCCAAGGCGATGGCCCGCTCCTCGCTTTCAAAGACGGTGATGGGGGCTACGGGACCGAAAATCTCGTTGTCCAGAACCGGCGAGTCGGCGGGCGTTTGGTGCAAAACGGTGGGCGCGAAGAAGAACCCTTCCCGGTCGGGGGCGGCCCCGCCGGTGAGCAGGCGGGAACCCGAATCCCGGGCGGCGGCCACCGTCTCCTCCATGTCCCGTTGCGCCCGGCGGTTGATGAGCGGACCCAGGTCCACTCCCTCTTCCATTCCCGGACCGACCCGCATCCGGCTCATGGCGGCGCTGAACATCCGGGCGAACTCGTCCGCTACCGCGGCGTGCGCGTAAAACCGGTTGGCGGCTATGCACGACTGGCCGCCGTTGCGCATCTTGGCGACCATCGCCCCCTCCACCGCCGCCGCTACGTCCGCGTCCTCCAACACCAGAAAAGGGGAGTTGCCGCCCAACTCCATGGAGGCGGAAACGATGTTTTCGGCCGCTTGCTCCAGCAGAATGCGCCCCACTTCGGTGGAGCCGGTGAAGGACAACTTGCGCACGCGCGGGTCGCGCAGGATGACGGGAACCGCCTCCGCCGAACGGTTGGAGGGCAGAACGTTCACCACCCCCGGCGGAACCCCCGCTTCTTCCATCAAACCGGCCACCGCCAAGGCGGTGAGGGGCGTGTCGGAGGCCGGTTTCAGAATGACGGAGCATCCGGCGGCCAAGGCCGGGGCCAGCTTGCGGGTCGCCATCGCGGCCGGGAAGTTCCACGGGGTAATCAGCAGGCACACCCCGCTCGGCTGTCCGATGGCCATAATGCGCTTGTCCCCGGCGGGGGCGATGGACAGGGACCCCTCCGCCCGCACCGCCTCCTCCGAAAACCACCGGAAAAACTCGGCCGCGTAGGCGACTTCCCCCCGGGATTCGGCAAAAGTTTTGCCCATTTCCAACACGATGAGGGCGGCTAGTTCGTCGGCCCGGTCCGTCATCAACTCAAAACAACGGCGCAGAATCCCGGCCCGGCGGCGGGGAGGGGTGCGCGCCCACGACGGCAGGGCCTGCGCGGCCGCGTCCACCGCCGCCCGGGCGTCGTCGGTCGACCCGTTGGGGACGACGGCCACCGGGCGGGCGGTGGCCGGGTCCAGCACCTCCAGTTGCGCGCGGTCGGAAGCGGGCGTCCATTCCCCCCCGATCAGCATCCGGTCCCGGCCCGCCTCCCGAAGCCGGGTCAGGGCCGCTTGCCCCAAGGCGGCGGTCATCTCAACCCAACCCGTCCGAAACTTGGAGGTCCTCCGGTTGCAAATTCCGGCCCGACCCCTCCGCCAGGCGGCTCAGCAAGGCCGCGAAGTCCCGGTCGCCGAAGCCGCGTCCGATGCCGTCTATCACCATTTGATGCACCAGGGAGGACACCGGCAACGGGACGTTCATCTCCCGTCCGGCGGCCAACCCCAGTTCGAAGTCTTTGCGCAGCAGATGCCAGGTAAAGGTGGGCTCGTAGTCCAGGTTCACGAAGGCGGGGGTCTTGTAGCGGGTGAATGCGGAACCCATCACGCTGTCGTTCAGGAACTCCAGAAAGTCGGCCCGGGACACCCCGGCCGCCTCGGCCAACATGGTGATTTCGGCCATGGACTGGGCAACCACCCCCAGCATCAGGTTGTGGCAAATCTTGACCAAACGGGCCGAGTCGCCCTCCCCCACGTAGGTGACCTTGCGTCCCAGGCATTCCAGATAGGGGCGGGCGGTTTCCCAGGCCTGCGCAGAGCCGGACACCACCGCGGTCATCCCCCCCGACTCCACCACTTTCGGATTGCCCGACACCGGGGCGGCCAGCACTTCGGTTCCCGCCGCCGCCGCCCGCTCCCGCAACTCCCGGGAACTGGCGGGATCGATGGTGGTGGAGTCCACCACCACCCGGGGCCGACCGGAGGAAGCGGTCAGCACCCCCCCGGACCCCAGGGTCACCTCCAGCACATCGGCCGGCCCGGCCACCATCGTGAACACGATGTCCCGCCCCGCCAACCCGTCCGGGGAGTCGACGATGACCGCCCCTTTGTCCGCCAACGGCTCCGCTTTGGAACGGGTGCGGTTGTAAACCCACAAGTCGGCGCCGGCGTCCAGCAACCGGTTGGCCAAGGCGAACCCCATTCGCCCGGTGCCTATCCAGCCAACCCGGTGGTTGAATCCGTTTTCGGGCATGGTCTTCCTCTTTTCGCAATCGTTTGCTTTTTCGGCGCCGGGCCCGGCGGGGCGGGCTATCGGCGGTGGTCGCCCAGTTTGAAGAGCCGGGCGGCGCTCTCCCCCAGGATCGCCCTGCGATCCGCGTCCCGCAGTCTAGCCGCCGCCCGCACCGCTCCCGCCGGATCGGACTGGCCCATCGCAAACGGATAGTCGCTCCCCAACAAAACCCGTCCCGGACCCAGGGTTTCCGCCAAAAAAGACAGCACCGACGGGTTGTGCAGTACCGTGTCCGCGTACATTCGCCGCAGGTAATAACCGGGCGGGCGGGGGATGCGGGCCGCCGCCAAGTCGGGCCGGACCGCGAAGGCCCGGTCCAGGCGCCCCATCTGATAGGGAAGAAAACCCCCGCCGTGGGCCAGCAGGAAACGGATTCCCGGATAACGCTCCGCCGTCCCCGACATAATCAGGCCGGCGGCGGCCACCGCGGTGGCGGCCGGACGCCCCACCGCATTTTCCAGAAAATACCCCTCCAGGTCCACGCCCGCCAACGGATGCAGGGGATGCAGGAAAATCACCGCCCCCAGCCGGTCGGCCTCCGCCCAGAAAGGGTCCAGTCCGGCCCGATCCAAACGTTTTCCGGCCACGGTGGTGGCGATCTGCGCTCCCCGCATGCCCATCTCCTCCATCGCCTCCCGCAACGCGACCGCCGCCGCGTCCGGGGACTGCAGGGGGACGGTGGCCAGGGCGCGCAAGCGGTCGGGGCGACGGGCGGCCTCCTCCGCCAACGCCCGGTTGTGGGCCCGGGCGTATTCCTCCCCTTCGCGGGGGGCCAGCTGATAGGCGGTCAGGTCGATCCAGCCCGACAGCAGTTGGAGGTCGATCCCCATGCGGTCCATAGCCCGCAACCGGGCCGGCAAGTCCGACAGTTCCGGCAGGGGCCGCCCGACGGCCGTCCCGCCGGGCAGGCGCAGGCCCCCGTCCGCCTCCCGGCGCATCCCCATCCGGGAGGCGTTGTCCCGCAACCATTCCCAAAAAGCGGGAGGGACGCAATGGGCGTGCACGTCGATTATCACTCCGCAAGCGTAACCGGCCCCGCGCCCCCGCAGCGCAATCGTTTGCGACGCGGTTTGTGATAGTTTGGCCGACTAGTGGCCGACTCATTCGGAAACAATCGCCGACCCGGCGACGAGCGGCTGGTGACCGGGGCCGGCCGCTACGTAGCGGACCTGGCCGACTCCTCCACCCTGCATGCCTGGTTCGTTCGCAGCCCCCTGCCCCACGCCCTGCTCCGCTCCCTCGACGTAGCCGAGGCCGTCGCCCTCCCCGGCACGGTGGCCGTCTTCGGGGCCGCCGACCTGGACTTGGCGGACATCCCCGGCAACACCGGACGCGGACCCCCCGCCCCGGCCATGACCCGTCCGCCCCTGGTGCGGGAACGGGCCCGTTTCGTGGGGGACCCGCTGGCGGTGGCCATCGCCCGCACCGCGCCCGCGGCCGAAGACGCCGCCGGATTGGTGTGGCCGGACCTGGAGGAACTCCCCGCGGTGACCGACCCCCGGCGGGCGGCCGGGGGACCGCCCCTGTTCGCGGGGGGAAATGTGGTTGCGACCGAATGCCTGGAGGCGGGGGAGGATCCCGGCCCGACCGCGGTCCGGGTAACCGTGGAAATCGGCGGACAGCGGCTGGCCCCCTCCCCCATCGAACCGGTCTCCATCCTGGCCCGCCCCGACGGGGACGGTTTGCGCGTCTGGTGCGGACACCAGGCTCCGCACCGGTTGCGGGGGCAACTGGCCGCCGGACTGGGAATGGAACCGGACCGGATCCGGGTGACGGTCCCCGACGTGGGCGGGGCCTTCGGCATGAAAGGGATGCTCTTTCCCGAATACCTGACGACGGCGGCCGCCGCCCTCCGCCTGGACCGCCCCGTGCTGTGGGCGGCCTCCCGCCGGGAGCAGTTTCTGATCGGAACCCACGGACGCGCCCAGCGCTACCGGGTCGCTCTGGAGGGGGACGCCGACGGCCGCCTGCGCCGGCTCCGCCTCGAGATCCTGGCCGAGGTGGGGGCCTACCCCCACAACGGATCGCAGATCCCGCGTTTTTCCCGTCTGGTGGCCACCGGCCTCTACGACATACCGCGCCTGGAGGTGGAAACTACGACGGTGGTCACCAACACCGCCCCCACCGGCTCCTACCGGGGGGCGGGGCGGCCGGAGGCGGCCCTGGCCTTGGAGCGGGCCGTGGACGTCTTCGCCCGCCGCCTGGGCCTGGACCCGGTGGCGGTGCGCCTGCGCAACATGATCCCGCCCCGCCGGTTGCCGATGACCGCCCCGGCAGGCGCCCGGTACGACTCGGGCGACTACCCGCGGGCCTTGCGCCGGGCGGCGGAGTTCCTGAACCTGCCCGACCTGCGCCGCCGCCAAGCCCGCCGCCGCCCGGGCCAACCTTGGATAGGGGCGGGGGTGGGGGCTTTTATAGAGCGGGCGGGCGGAGACCCCCGTTCCGACGAATACGCCCGGGTGGAAGTCGACCCCCGGCGCCGGGAGATAACGGTGCGCACCGGTTCCGCAGACTCCGGCCAAGGGCACGCCCGGGTGTGGAGCAACCTGGCCTCCGGCATTTTCGAGACCGGGCCGGTGCGCGTCATCGCCGGGGACACCGCCCTGGTGGCGGAGGGGACCGGCTCCTTCGCCTCCCGCTCCGCGCAGCTGGGGGCCTCGGCCGCGGTGCGGGCCGCCCGCCGGGTCCTGGAGGAAGCCCGCCGGCGGGCGGCGGGGATGCTGGAAGCGGACCCCGCCGACCTCCGCTACCGGGAGGGAATGTTCCGGGTAGCGGGGGCCCCCGGGACGGGGGTTTCCCTGTGGGAAACGGCCCGCTCCGGGCCGCTGGCCGCGGAAGAGCGCTTCTCGGCGGGGGCGCAGACCTTTCCCTACGGCGTGCACGTAGCGGAGGTGGAGGCGGAGGCGGCCACCGGGGAGGTGCGGCTGGTGCGGGCGGCGGCGGTGGACGATTGCGGAACCGTGCTGGACCCGATGATCGTGGAAGGGCAGGCGCACGGCTCCCTGGCCCAAGGCCTGGGAGAGGCCCTGTGCGAGGAGTTCCGCTACGACGCGGACGGGCAACCGCTCACCTCCACTTTCATGGACTATCCCCTTCCCACCGCCGTCGAGGTCCCCTCCTTTGCCACCCGGCGCTTCTCCTCCCCGGCCCCTTCCAATCCGTTGGGGGCGAAAGGAGCCGGGGAGTCGGGGTGCATCGGATTGCCTGCGGCAGTTCTCAACGCAACGGCGGACGCCCTGTGGCCGCTGGGGGTGCGCCAGCTGGACCCGCCGCTCACCCCGTTTCGGGTGTGGCGGGCCATACAGGAGGCCGCCCGCTTTACAAACGATTGTATGATGAGCGAATGACCGGAGTCATCTACGCCTCCCTGGCCGGCGTCGGGTTCGGGATTTTCCAGGCGGTGAACCGGCGGGCCAACCAGCAACTGGACGCCTACCGGGCGATTTTCATCGTGCAGGCGACGGCGGCGGCGGCGTTGATCACGTGGGTGGCCGCGGCCGAGGACTTGGCCCTGCTGGCTTCCGCCCCCCTGGTCTCTTACCTGTATTACGCCGGGGCGGGCCTGGTGCATTTCTTCGTCGGGTGGACTTGCCTGTCCCTCAGCCAGCAGAAAGCGGGGGCGGCCGTCACCGGGGCGGTGGCCGGTTCCGCGCCCCTGCTGGGGGCCGTCCTGGCCGCCCTGGTCCTGGGCGAACCGCTCACCCTGGTGATGCTGGCCGGGTTGTCGCTGGTGGTGACGGGACTGGCGGTCCTGTCGTTGCGGAACAGAGGCGCGCTTTCCCTGCGCGCGGTGCCCTGGTTCGCGGTGGCCACCGCCCTCACCTGGGCCGCCAGCCCCCTGTTCATCCGCCGCGGCCTGGAGGGTTTGGACTCCCCCCTGCTGGGCGTGACCATCGGAATTATTTCCTCCACCCTGGCCTACGGCATCGCGCTGGGGGCCACCCGCTCCCGGCGGGCGGGCGGACCCATCCCCAAAGCCGCCTGGCGGTGGGTGATGACCGGCGGGGCCCTGGTCTCCTTCTGCATCGCCGTGCAGTGGATAGCCTTTGACATCGTGACGGTGGCGGTGGGGGTCACCTTGAACCAGCTGGCCGTCCCCACCGTGATCATCGCCGCCCCCTTGTTGGTGGGAGGGGCCCGGGAACGGCCCTCCCCGCCGCTGATAGGCGGCGCAACGGCCGTGTTGGGCGGGTCCTTGCTGGTCGTCCTCTCCGGAACCTGATGAGTTTCGATTGCGACGTGGCGGTGGCCGGAGCGGGCCACAACAACCTGGCGGCCGCCGCCTACCTGGTGCGGGCCGGGCTGTCGGTGACGGTGGTGGAAGCCCGGGAGACGGTGGGCGGCGACACCGCCTCCGAGGAACTGACCCTGCCCGGCTTCCGGCACGACACCTGCTCCACCGCCCACAACATCATTCAATCCAACCCCATGTTGCGCAACGATGAACTGGGACTGCGGGAACACGGCCTGGAATATCTGAAACCGGACCCGGTGGTCCACCTCCCCTTCCCGGACGGAACCTCGATCACCATCTGGCGGGACCTGGAAGCCACCTGCGCCGAGTTCGCCCGCCTGTCCCCCTCCGACGGGGACGGCTACCGGTCGCTGATCGAGGAATACGACCGCATCAAAGGGGTGTTTTCCGCCTTCGACCACACCCCCCTCGGCTGGGGGCCGGACCTGGACCAGCGGTTGACCGACCATCCCCTGGGAGCCCGCTGGCGCCGGTTGCGGCATCGCTCCGCCCTGCAAGTCATCGAGGAACGGTTCCGGCACCCTTCCTCCCGGGCGGCGCTGCTGTGGATGGCCTTTATGACCATGCAACCCCCGCAACGGGCGGGCACCGCCCGCTTGGCTTTCTCCCTGCCCTACGGACGGCAGGCCAACTCCTGGATCATCCCCCGGGGCGGATCGGCCGCCCTCCCTTTGTCTTTGGCCCGGGTGATCGAAGACGGGGGCGGGGTCATCCGCACCGGGCGGGCGGTGACCGGCCTGCTCCGGGAAGGGGGGCGGTGCGCGGGGGTGGAGTTGGAGGGAGGGGAGCGATTGCGGGCGCGGCGGGCGGTGCTGTCCGGCATTCACATCAAGCACTTGGCGGAAATGGCCCCCGCCGCGGTGTGGGACGCCGATTTCCGGGAAGCGGTGCGCGCCTGGCAACCGGGAGTGGCCATGTTCGCCGCCCACTACGCCACCAACGCCCCGGCTCTCTTCGACCGGTCCGGGCTGGCTCCGCTGGCCGCGGGCCTCCCCCACTCCGCGGAGCGGCTGTTGCGCATCGCCGACGATTTCCGCGCCGGGCGGGCGGCCACGGACGACCCGCCCTTGCTGGTGCTGTGCCCCACCGTGACCGACCCCGACCGGGCCCCGGCGGGACGCCACACATTGAAGGTGGTGGGGTTTCATCCCTACCGGCTGGCCGAGGGTCCCCGGCATTGGGACGAAATAAAAGAGGAGACGGCCCGGGCCCACCTGGAGCATCTGCGCCGTTACGCCGCCTTCCCCGACCAGCGCATTCTGGCCTCCCATGTAAAAAGCCCGCTGGACCTGGAACGGATGAACGCCCACAACTGGCACGGTTCCTGTCACGGCGGGGACATGGACCCCTCCCAGTCCGGGCTCCTGCGGCCCGCTCCGGGATGGGCAGGACACCGCACTCCCCTCCCCGGCCTCTACCAGACGGGGGCCACCACCCACCCCGGCGGTTCCGTCTCGGCCGCCCCCGGCCGCAACGCGGCCCGGGTGCTCCTCTCCGACTTGGGCCTGTCCCTGGAAGCCGTCCTGGCGGACCGAAAATGACCGAACCCGTATCGCGCCGGACGGCCGCCCCGGTCGTTATTCTCTAAGGCCGTGACCGGCCGCGCCACCCTCCAGGACATCGCCCGGAAAACCGGAGTGCATGCCTCCACCGTTTCCCGCGCTCTCAACCCCCGCACCGCGGCGGCGGTCAAACCGCAGACCCAAAAGCGGGTGTTGGAAGCGGCCCGGGCCCTCGGCTACCGCCCCCACCCGCTGGCCCGGGGGTTGCGCACCAACCGCACCATGTCGGTGGGGATGGTCATCCCCGACATCGAGAACCCGCTGTTCGGACCCATCATCGCCGGGGCGGAGGCGGTGTTGGCGGAAAGCGGATATTCGACCCTGATCGGCAACTCCGACTACGGGGAGCAGGAGGCCGAGTCGGTGATCAGGGCCATGTTGGACCGGCAGGCGGACGGCCTGCTAGTGGCCGCCGTCAGCCGCCGCGATCCCTCGGTGACGGCCGTCGCCGGACGCGGGGTTCCGGTGGTGTTGGTCAACCGGACGGTGGACGATGAGTCCGTCCCGTCCATCGCGGGAGACGACCGCATGGGCGTAGGTTTGGCGGTGCGGCACCTGGCCGAACTGGGACATCGCCGCATCGGGCATATCGCGGGGCCGTCCTGGCTGTCCACCGGTTGGGCCCGCCGGCGGGCCTTTTTGGAGTGGATGGAAGCCGAGGGGCTGGAGGCGGATCCGGGACGGGTGGAGGAAGCCGACTGGTTCCAGGTGGAACCCGGCTACCGGGCGGGCTTGGCCTTGCTGGGGCGCCGTCCCGACCTGACCGCCATCGTGGCCGGCAACGATCTGCTGGGGCTGGGATGCTACCGGGCCATCCGGGCCCTGGGCCGTGAACCGGGGCGGGACATTTCCGTCACCGGCTACAACGACATGCCCCTGCTGGAAATGATGCAACCCCCTATGACGGCGGTGCGCGTTCCCTACCGGGAGATGGGGGGCGCGGCGGGGGAGGCCCTGCTGTCCCTGATGGCCGACGAGTCCCGCCCCGTCTCCTCGGTGCGCCTCCGGCCCACTTTGGAAGTCCGCTCCTCCACCGCTCCGGCCCGGCCTTGACCTCCCCCCTCCGGGGACGGGGGCCCCTGGTCGGGGTGGGCTTAGGCGTGTTCGTCCTGACCGCGGCCGCTTTCTTCCGCCCTCCCCTTCTGCCCGGCATCGGGCGGGACCTGGAAATATCGGCCACCGGGCTGGGCGGTCTGCTGTCGGTGTTCGCGCTGGGGCGCCTGCTGGCCGACCTCCCCGCCGGATGGGCCATCGAACATCGCCGCTCGGACCGGTTGATGATGGTTGCGGCCGCCATAGTGGCCGCGGGGGGCCTGGCCGCGGCCCTCGCCCCCGGCCCGGGGCTTCTCTACGGGGCGGCCCTGGTGATGGGGGCGGGGTCCACCTTGACCATAACCACCGCCACCGCCGCCTTCGCGGCCGTCCCCCGCGCCCGGCGCGGCCTCTCCCTTTCCCTGTTCGCGGGGGCCATGCTGGCCGGACAGGCGGCGGGCCCGGCGGCGGGGGGAGGGCTGGGTTCCCTCCTGGGGTGGCGGGGGGCGTTCGCGGCCGGGGCGGGGCTGGCGGCGGCCATGGGCCTCTTCTATCTGTTTTCGGGAAAGGGAGTGCGGCTCGGCTCCGACCCCTCCGGGGAGGCCTCATCCGCCGTCCGGGCGCGCCCCCGGGCCTTGGCGGTCCTCTACCTGATCCCGGCCGCGCAGTTCGCGGTTTTCGGGGCCCTGATTCAAACCCTGATCCCGCTGGTGGGAGACGGGGAGCTGGGATGGGGGCCGGGCGCGGTGGGCCTGGCCATCGGGGCGGGCGGGGCCATCCGCTTCCTGGCCGCCCTGGCCGCCGGACATGCGGCCGACCGGGTGGGCCGCAAGGCGGCTTTGCTGCCCGGACTGGGGCTGCAGGCGCTGGGCGTGGCCGCCTTCGGCTGGTTGCGGGGTCCCACCGGTTGGTGGGCGGCCATCATTTTCCTCACCCTGGGTTCGGTGGCCGTGAACGTGGGCAACGCGGCGCTGGCCGACCTGAGCGAAGGGGACGGTAAACTGGGACGGCGCCTGGGGGCGTACCGTCTCACCGGCGACGCCGCTTTTCTGGCCGCTCCGGTTATAACGGCCGCCCTGTTCGAAAACTGGGGACGGGAGGCGGCCGCCGCCCCGTTGCTGATTTTCACTTTGCTGGTATTCTGGGGAACGGCGGCGCTGGTGCCGGAAACCCGGCGCCCCGCCCGATAAAACGGTCCTATTTAACATGGCCTTTAACATGGCCGATTAATTGGACGCGCCCCTTAGCAGGCGTTTGCCCCTTTCGCAATCGTTTGTATAATGGGCTCAAATCCCGGACCAAGGCTCGGCGACGGGCAATAACCATGGAGGTTACGATGAAAACTTGGAAATGGACAACGTTGATTGCGGTATTGGCGCTGGCGGCGGCCGCCTGCGGCGATTCGGGCTCCGACCCGACTACCACCACCGCCGCCCCCGTTATGGAGGAGCCGGACCCGATCGTGCTGGGAGCTTCGTTGCCCCTGACCGGGGAGTTCTCCATTCCCGGCTCCAAGCACGCCGACGGTTACCGGTTCTGCGTGGCCGAGTTGAACGAGCGGGGCGGAATCCTGGGCCGTCCGGTGGAGTTGCTGTTGGAGGACAACCGCAGCGACACCGAAGTAACGGTCACCCAAACCGAGCGCTTCATCAACGTGGAAAACGTGGACGCCTTGCTGGGCACCTTCTCCAGCCTGCTCGGCTTCCCGGCCTCCACTGTCGCCGAGCAGAACGGCTACGTCTACCCGGTTCCCTCCAGCGGGGCCATGCGGCTCTACGCCCGCGGCTACCAGAACCTGTTCTACTTCCAGCAGTTGCCGGCCGAGTTGACCGGCTCCTCCATCGTGGACCTGGTGGGCTACTACACCGGGTCGGGCCTCATCGAGAACGCTCCGGTGCGGGCCGCGGTGGTGGCCGCCGATGACTTCTTCGCCGGGGCCATCGCCAACGGCTTTATGGGCGGCGACGTGAGCATCCCCGGCTCGGACGAGACCTACCCCCTGGCCCCCGGATATCTGACCGATATGGGCATGGAACTGGTTTTCGACGAGGTGTGGCCGGTGGGGTACACCGACTGGCTGACCCTGGCCAACTCCATCAGCGCCGCCAACCCGGACTTTTTGGCGGCGGCCACCGCCTCCCCCGACGAAGCCATCTCGCTGGCGCAGGCCCTGCAAACGGTGGGCGCGCAGATTCCGCTGGTGTATATGTCGCAGGGGGCCCAGTCCGAGTTCTACGACGCGCTGGGCGATACCGCCAACGGGATCGTCATCCACTCCGTGTGGAGCCCCTTGGCCAACTTCTCCGGCTCCCTGGCCGGTCAGACCTACACCAACCAGGACTTCATCGACGGTTTCACCGAAGACTTCGGCAAAGCCCCGGACGAGGACGAAGCCATCCCGTTTGCGGTGTGCCAGGGAATGGCCCAGGCCATAGAAGGCGCGGGGGGACCCGACAACGCCGCCATGTCGCAGTGGTTGCACGCCCGCACCCCGGAGAACCCGGTGTCCACCATTATGGGGGACTTCTCCTGGGACGACCGGGGCCTGCCCTTGGCCCGCAGCTTCCTGGTCAACCAGTGGCAAGACGGAGAGTTGGAGTTCGTGTATCCGGTAGGCGAGTTCCCCGGAACCACCGACCTGCAGTACCCCAAGCCGGACTGGTAAACCGGCATACGCGTCAGGACGGGGAGGGGCCCGGTGACAACGGACCCCTCCCCCGCCCGCCGCGCCGGGATGCGCTGAGGGGGCGCCGAGCTCCCTGACCGGAATCACCCCCGATGGCCTTGCTGGAAATCCGCGACCTCACCAAAACCTACGGCGGGTTGGTGGCGGTCGACCGGGCGTCCTTCTCGGTGGCCGCCGGGTCCATAACGGCCCTCATCGGCCCCAACGGGGCGGGCAAAACCACCGCCTTCGACGTCATCTCCGGGGTGGTGGTTCCCGACTCGGGGCGGGTCCTCTTCGAAGGGCGGGACATCACCGGATTGATGGCCCACAAGATCGCCAAGCAGGGCATGGGGCGCACCTTTCAAATCACCCGGGAGTTGCGGGAAATGACCGTGCTGGAAAATATGATGGCCTCCACCGTGCCCAACAACCTCTCCAGCCTGCTGGGCGGGCGCATGCGCTCCGCGGAACGGGGGCGGGCCATGGACATCCTGACGTTCGTCGGCATCGAACGTCTGGCCGAGGAACCCGCCAAACGGCTTTCCTACGGCCAGCGCAAACTGCTGGAACTGGCTTCCATTTTGATGTCCGAACCGAAAATGGTGTTGCTGGACGAACCGGCCGGAGGCGTCAACCCGGCCCTGCTGGAGCGGATAATGGACCGCATTCAGGAACTGAACCGTCAAGGAACCACTTTTCTGATCGTGGAGCACAATATGGATTTGGTGATGCGCTTGGGCCAATCCATCGTGGTGATGGCCCACGGACAGGTGGTGATCCAAGACGAGCCGCAGGCGGTGCGGGAAGACCGGCGGGTGCTGGACGCCTACCTGGGAGAAGGGTGATGGCGTTGCTGGAAATTTCCGGGGTGCGGGCCGGATACGGGCCGGGGCCGGACATCCTCACCGACGTGTCGATGAGCATGGAAGAGGGAGGCGCCTACTGCATAATCGGGCCCAACGGGGCCGGCAAATCCACCTTGCTGAAAACGGTGGCCGGCTTGCTGGCCCCCCGGGACGGAACCATCACCTTCGCCGACCAACCCATCGGCGGGTTGCGCCCGGACCGGGTGTTGCGGGCCGGAGTTTGTTTCGTCCCCCAGGACCGAACATTGTTTCCGGAGATGACCGTCAAGGAAAACCTGGTAATGGGCGGATACCTGGTACGCGATCGCCGACTCATCGAGGATCGGACGGAGCGGGCCTTTGCCATGTTCCCCCGGTTGGCGGAACGTTCCTCGCAACTGGCGCAAACCATGTCCGGCGGGGAACAGCAGATTCTGGCCCTGGCCCGGGCCCTTATGATCGAACCGAAACTGATGATGATCGACGAACCCAGCCTGGGGCTGGCCCCGCAGATCAACGCGGTGGTGTTCGACGCCATCCGCCGATTGGTCTCGGAGATGGGCATCACGGTGGTGTTGGTGGAGCAGAACGTCAAAAAAGGTTTGGAGGCGACCGACCGGGCCTTTGTGCTGGATTTGGGCACCAAACGGTTCGAGGGGCCCTCCGACCGGATACTGGACGACCCGCGCCTCCGGGACCTCTACCTGGGGTCGCTGGCCGCCCCGGCGGGCCCGGCGACGGAGTCGTAATGCATTACGTTCAGGTTCTGATTCTGGGGATATTGCTGGGGGGCGTGTACGCGCTGATGGCCTCCGGCTTGACCCTGCTCTTCGGGGTGATGCGGGTGGTCAACCTGTCGCACGCCGCCTTCGTGGTGCTGGCCGCCTATTTCAGCTATTACCTGTTCGCGGGCTGGGGGGTGGATCCGTTGCTGTCCATGCTGGCCGCCCTGCCCCTGTTTTTCCTGCTGGGAGCGGGCCTCTACCGCCTGCTTTTCCCCCGCATCGAAGGCTCCCCCAAGTTCCCGGAAATGACCGTGTTGCTCACCTTCGGGCTGGCGTTCGTCCTGGAAGGCCTGATGTCCTATTTCTTCACCGGCATTTTCCGCACCGTCAACACCTCCTACGCCCGGGAGGCGTTCACCTTGGGAGACCTGTTCATCCCCGCTGGCCAGTTCTACGCCCTGCTGACCAGCTCCCTGTTGCTCACCGGTCTGTGGCTGTTTCTCAAATTCACCCGCCTCGGGTACGGGGTGCGGGCCACCATGCAAAACCGGGACGCGGCCCAGATCGTGGGGGTGGATGTGCGCCGGGTGTCCACCATCGCCTTCGGCATCGGGATGGCGGTGGCGGGCGCGGCCGGGGCGTTGGTGAGTTTCATATTCCCCTTCTTCCCCTCCCGGCACTGGCAGTGGATCGCCATCCTGCTCTCCCTGATCGTGCTGGGCGGTTTGGGCAGTCTGAAAGGGGCGGTGATCGGGGCGTTGGGGCTGGCGGTCATTTCCTCCTTCGTGAGCGACACCATCGGGCCGGTGTGGGCCCCCATCACGTTCTTCGGGGTGCTGTTCATCGTGTTGCTCATCCGCCCGCACGGGCTGTTCGGCAAAAAGGTGCGGATATGACCGGAGAACGCCCCCTCTCCCCCGCGACCGCGCAACAGGAGGAGGAAACGACCGGGGGCCCCTCCCCCGCCGCCCCGCCGCCCAAGGAAGGCCGGCGCCCCTCGGGGGCGTTGCGCCGGACGGTGCTGTGGACGGCGATCGCCGTATCCGTAATCCTGCCGCTGTGGCGGGGCATGGACTCCTACAACTACGTGCTGCAGTTGGGGACGGTGGCGTTTATGTGGATCGCCTTGACCTCCAGCTGGAACATCCTGGGGGGATACACCGGCTACATCTCCCTGGGACACAACGTGTTCTGGGGAGTGGGCGGTTACGTTTCCGGCATGTTGCTTTTGGAGTTCGGCTGGTCCCCGTTCGCCACCGCTTTGCTGGCCGGGGCGGTGGCCATGGGCCTGGGGGTGGTGGCCGGGCTGATCACGTACCGGACGCGGGGGCCGTCTTTTATCATTTCCACCATCGCCCTGTTGCTGGTGGTGACCCTGCTGATGGACAACTGGAGTTACCTGGGCGGGTCCAACGGCGTGAGCCTGCCCCTTGTTCCGCTGGACGTGACCTGGATAAAAGTCCCTTTCTACTATGCGATGCTGGCCGCGGCCGTCGGGGCGGTGGCCCTCGGCTACCGGGTGGCCCATTCCAAGTTCGGTTTGGCGTTGCGGGCCATCGCCGCCGACGAGGTCAAAGCGGAAGTGTCGGGCATCAACACCCGGCGTTACAAGCTGATGGCCTTCGCCCTGAGCGCCTTCTTCCCCGGAGTGGCGGGGGCCTTGTGGGGGTATTCGATCGCCTACCTGCGGCCGGTAATTTTCCTGATCATCGCCATGGCGGCCCGCATGGTGCTGATGGCCATCGTGGGCGGGCGGGGAGCGGTGGCCGGACCGGTCATCGGGGCCATCCTGATCGTAGCATTCGACGAAATTTCGCTTACGTGGTTCGGGGGTTCGGAGATCAACCTGGCCATCACCGGGGCCTTGATGGTGTTGATTTTGCTGTTTTTCCCGTCCGGGATCGTGGGCACGTTGCGGGAGCGGAACCGGCTCCCCTCCTGGCTGGACTGGGACTAAACCGGGGGACGGCTGATGGTAGACCGGATCATCCGCATCGCCATGAACGGGGTCACCGGGCGGATGGGGCGCAACCAGCACCTGGCCCGCTCCCTCATCCCCCTGCGCGACCAGGGCGGGGTCGCCCTGCCCGACGGCTCCCGCCTCATTCCGGAGCCGGTGCTGGTGGGCCGCAACCCGGAGAAGGTGGCCGCGGTGGCCGCCGCCCACGATGTGGAGCTGTGGACCTGCGATGTGCGGGAAGTCCTGGACGACCCGGAGGTGGAAATCTACTTCGACGCGCAGTCCACCAACCGGCGGGCGGAGGCGGTGGAGGCGGCCTTGGAGGCGGGCAAAGCCGTCTACTGCGAGAAGCCTTTGGCGGAGTCGGCCGCCGACGCCCGGCGCCTGCTGGCCCGGGCCGAGCGGGAGGAGGTCAAACACGGGATCGTGGCCGACAAGTTGTTCCTGCCCGGGTTGCGGGGGTTGCGCACCCTGCTGGATCAGGGGTTTTTCGGCCGCATCCTGTCGGTGCGGGTCGATTTCGGCTACTGGGTAAACGAAGGGTTGGACGGAGAGGCGCAACGCCCCGCTTGGAACTACCGGGCCGAGGAGGGGGGTTCCATCATCCTGGACATGTTTCCGCACTGGCAGTACGTGGTGGAGGACCTGTTCGGGGAAATCGAGTCGGTGTGCGCGCTGGGGCAAACCCACATTCCCGTCCGTTACGAAGACGGGGTGGCCTATCCGGCCACCGCCGACGACGCCGCCTACGCCATTATGCGGTTGCGGGAGGGGGCGGTGGTCCAGATCAACTCTTCCTGGACGACCAGGGTCTACCGGGACGATTTGGCGATGTTCCAAGTGGACGGCGTGGACGGCTCGGCGGTGGCCGGCCTGCGCGAGTGCCGCCGGCAGGACCGGGCCGCCGCTCCCCGCCCGGTGTGGAACCCGGATGTTCCCAACCCGATTGATTTCCGGGCGGGATGGACGGCCGTGGAGCAACCGCCGTCCGACAACGGTTTCAAACTGCAGTGGGAGGCGTTCCTGCGTTACGTAGCGGCCGGGGAGCCTTTTCCCTGGACTTTCGCCGGGGCGGTGCGGGGTTTGGAACTGGTGGAGGCGGCCCTGCTTTCCTGGCGGGAGCGGCGCTGGGCGGACCTGGCCGAAGTGCGGCCGTGACCGAGTTGCCCCTTCCCACCCGGGAGGGGACGGTGGAAACCTACCGCCTGGGCCGGGCCGCTCCAATCGCGGCCCCGGCCGGGCCTCCCCGGTCGCGGGCGGCGTTGGCGGCCGCCCATGTGGCGGCCGACCCGCGGGGCGACCCGGTGGGGACGGGGGCCGTGGACTGGGAGGCCACCCTGTCCTATCGCCGTTTTCTGTGGTCCGCCGGGTTGGGGGTGGCGGAGGCGATGGACACCGCCCAGCGGGGAACGGGCCTGCCTGCGGGGGCGGTGCGCATCCTGATCGACCGGTGCCTGGCTGAGGCGCGGGCGGAGGGGGGATGGGCGGTGTGCGGAATCAACACCGACGAACTGGAGGAGGGGCGGTGGTCGCTGGAGGCGGCGACGGCGGCCTATCTGGAGCAGTTGGCTTTCGTGCAGGAACGGGGAGGGACGGCGGTGATGATGGCCAGCCGGGCGGTGGCGGCCTGCGCGCGCGGGCCGGAGGATTACGCCCGGGTGTATCAGCGGGTGCTGGGGGAGGCGGACCGGCCGGTGATCCTGCATTGGCTGGGGCCGATGTTCGACCCGGCGTTGCAAGGATACTGGGGTTGGGCCGACCCGCAACGGGCCATGGAGGCGCTGGTTGCGATCGTCGCGGACAATGCCCGGGCGGTGGAGGGGGTGAAAGTGTCCATGCTGGACGAAGAGTTGGAGGTGGAGTTCCGGCGGCGCCTGCCGGAGAGGGTTCGTTGCTACACCGGGGACGACTTCAACTTCCCCAACCTGATTGCGGGCGACGACATGGGTCACAGCGACGCCCTGCTGGGGATTTTCGACGCTATCGCGCCCGCGGCGGCGGCGGCTTTGGCGGCCTTGGACCGGGGGGATGCGGAAGAGTTTCACCGGATTCTGGCCCCCACCGTGCCCCTGTCCCGCCACATTTTCCAACCCCCCACGTTTCATTACAAAACCGGGTTGGTGTTTTTGGCCTATCTGAACGGCCACCAGGATCATTTCCGGATGCTGGACGGACAGGAGGGGGCCCGTTCCATTATTCACCTGGCCGAGCTGGTGCGGTTGGCGGATGCGGCCGGGGTCCTGTCCGACCCGGAGGCGGCCGCCCGTCGCATGCGCCCGGTGCTGGCCTGCGCCGGAGTAGTTTGATGCCCGGGCCGGAACGGTCGGGGCGGGATGGCCGGGGGGGCCGGCTCAGCCTCAACCAGAAAACCACCGAATACTGGAGCGTAGAGGAGGCGGCGGCCGGGTGCGTGCGGGCCAGCATCGGATGGATCGGCTTGTGGCGGGAGCAGGTGCGGGCCGCGGGCGGTGCGGAGGCGGCGGGGCGCATGGTGCGGGAGGCCGGCCTGCGGGTGTCCACCTACTGCCGGGGAGGGTTTTTCACCGCCGACTCCGCCGACGGTCGGCGGCGGGCGGTGGAGGAGAACCGGCGAGTGGTGGAGGAGTCGGCGGCCGTGGGGTGCGAAGTGATAGTGCTGGTGTGCGGAGGGGTCAAGGGGGCGGGTTTGGAGGCTTCCCGACGGCAGGTGGAGGAGGGGATCGCGGCGGTGGTCCCAACGGCGAGGGAGGCGGGGGTGCGGCTGGCGATCGAACCATTGCACCCCATGTTCTGCGCCGACCGGTCGGTGATCGTTTCCCTGCGGCAAGCGCTGGACATAGCCGAAGGCTTTCCCGAGGAGACGGTGGGGGTAACGGTGGATACTTTCAATATGTGGTGGGACCCGCAGGCATGGGAGCAGATCGACCGGGCGGGACGGAGGATTTTTTCCTACCAGGTATGCGACTGGCTGGACCCGTTGCCCGATGTGCTGCTAGGCCGGGGAATGATGGGCGACGGCGTGATCGATTTCGCCCGCTTCACCCAAGCGGTAGCCGCCGCCGGCTACACCGGCCCGGTGGAAGTGGAAATCTTCAACCGGGAAATCTGGAACCAACCCGGCCCCCAGGTCCTGAAAAAAATGACAGAACGCTACAACTCCCTGGTAGCCCCCCACCTATAACCGTCCCCCTGAACGGGCCGCCGTCCAACGAACCCCGCTCCTGCCCCTGGCAAAAGCCCAGGTAGATGCCCGTTTGACAAATATTGGGCGTTGCCCTAAACTGGATTTCCCTAGAGGGGGTAGCAACGGTCCCCTATGGGACATCGTTGGGGCTTCCTATGGGATTTTTTGTCAAACACCTAGAAATATTTTACAAAGCCGAAACTTACCCCCCTTTAGGTAAATTACAAGGGATACCCGCACACAAGCGGAATCCACCCGATACGGGAGAAGAAAGAAAAATGAAAGAAAACAATAAAATAAATACAGGAAACTATGACATCGCCGACAACCCAGAAGAAACACTCAAGCTCGAAAGACGAGCAAAAATCGGCGAAACCAAGACGTATTTTTTCAAACTCCTAGAAAACACAACGACAGCCGAACAAAACGAACCATCTTCTCGTTATGCCGTTTTTATAGATGTTGGATATTTACGAGCGGAAGGCAAAAATTTCTCCGGTAATTCAATACCCAAAACGCGAATACAAATGAATACCAAAGAGATTGCAGATTGGTGCAGAGGCATCGAAGGACACCTTCATAAAACCTATTGGTATGATGGTGCTTATCCCGCTTACCACAAATCAGCAAAATTTCAACGAAAAATCCTGTCTGAATTAGTGCAGATCCCTGACTTTGAACTCCGACTGGGACGTATAGTTGAAATAAGACCTAAAAACGAACGCGATCTAAGAGCTACCCTCAATAAAATGGTGTCCGATTTAGGGCAGGATCCAATTCAATTCATAAACGAGTTAGAAAAAAATGGGGCTTTCGAGCCAGAACACAAACAGAAAGGAGTGGATACCTTGCTAGTGTTGGATTTGGTGATGTTGGCGCAACAAGGAAAGATTGATAAGGCGGTGCTCATTGCGGGAGATGGGGACTTTACGGAGGCTGTACGTGTCGCCCAAAATATGGGAACTCGAGTATCGGTTGCTACTCCCAACCGGAATAGTGTGTCCCGTGAGCTTTCTAAACTAGCGGATAACATTATCGATTTAGACAAGGAAACCTTGAATAAAATGACTACCGTCCCTCCCAACCTGTAAACCAACACGCCGCGTCGTCTGGGTGGAACACTCGGGGGAGGTGGAGATAGTGGGGGTGGAGGGGGTGGCGGAGCCTTCGGATTCCGTAACGACAGAACCCAAGTGCTCCTCTACACCGGCAAACCCAACCGGAACTTACCCTCACCCTCACTCCCCCTCAACGCAAAGCCCCTATAACTAAATCCCCGCCAGTTCAGGCCCCAAGGACCCGGACAGCGGGGAGCATTAACAGAAACTATACACCACCGGGACCCCCTGTCAAATCGTCTATTGACGAACGGCTTCGCGCGGCTCCGCCACAGGGTGAGCACTTAGGCGGAGGAGGAGGCAACGGCGGCGGGGGTGCGGCTGGCGATTGAACCGTTGCATTCGAATGTTCTGCGTCAACCGGTCGGTGATCGTTTCCCTACAGCAGGCATCGGATATCACCTATCCATAAATAAGCCCCGCCAGTCCAGGTTGGCCCCAGACGGCGGGGAGCATTCACAAAAACTGTACCCCAGCGGGGCCCCTATGTCAAAGTCCATTCGCGAACGGCGTCGGCTTGGTAGCCAAATCCGTTTAAAACAATGTCAACAGCCTCTTTCGCTCCTATTGCGTTGTAATTATCAAATACTCTTACTCCGCCGATAACTGTGCCGTATCTGTGTGGCGGCCTGGATTCTAGCGGATAGGCGAGACGGCTATCGCCACTACTATCAATCCACCGTGGGAGGCCCAACATAGTCTCCTGGTAAATATCGGGGTGGCGGGCGAGCATCTCTCGAACAGTCTCCCGGACTGCATCCGCCCAAGACGTCGGTTGCAATTCGCGGCCTAGTATTTGCAGACCCGCAGGAGGAGGGGTTTGGGAACGTTTCCTGGTTTTCGGTTTTTTGGCTACCGCCGATCTGGTGCTTTCCAACCCGTCGAGGCGTTCGATTTGGGCTCCTAGGGCGGTGAGTCGGCTGTCGAGGGCTTCGTAGCCCCGTTCGATCTGTTCCACGTTATCGATGCGACTTTGGCCTTCGGCGGCCAGGGCGGCGATGAGCAGGGCCATCCCGGCCCGGATGTCGGGGCTGGCCACCGGGCTGGCATGCAAGGGGGTGGGGCCGAGCACCATCACCCGGTGCGGGTCGCACAGCACGATGCGGGCCCCCATCCCGATCAGCCGGTCCACGAAGAACATTCGCGACTCGAACATTTTCTCGTGGATCATTATGGAACCGGTGGCCTGGGTGGCGGCCACCACCGCGATGCTGGTCAGGTCGGCCGGGAAGGACGGCCACGGCCCGTCCTCTATTTTGGGCACCGCGCCGCCCAAGTCGGGGGACACGGTGAGGTTCTGATGGGCGCAGACCAGGGCGGAGCCGTCCGCTTGCAGGTGGTAATCGATGCCCAGCCGTTGCCAAGCCAGGTTGATGGGCCTGATCTCACCGGAGCGTATCCCGCCGATGGTTATTTCGGAACCGGTTACGGCGGCCAACACGATCATGCTTCCGATCTCAATATGGTCGGGAACGATGTCGTGCTCGCCGCCGCTCAGCGAATCCGCCCCCTCGATGGTGAGAATGTTGCTGCCGATGCCGGTGATGCGCGCCCCCAGCGAGTTCAGGAAATGACACAGGTCCTGGATGTGCGGTTCGCAGGCGGCGTTCTGGATGACGGTGGTGCCCCATGCTTTGGAAGCGGCCATTATCAGGTTTTCGGTGGCGGTGACCGACGGCTCGTCCAAGAACACGTCGGCGCCGGTGAGGGAGTCGGCGGTGAAAGAATGCCCGCCCTCGTATTTGTAGCGGGCGCCGATGGCGGTCAGCCCCCGCACATGCGTGTCGATGCGACGACGCCCGATGACGTCCCCGCCGGGAGGCGGAATTGTCACCTGCCCGAACCGGGCCAAGAGTGGTCCGGCGAGCAGGATGGAGGCCCGAATCGCCCCCGCCAGCTCCGCCGAAACCGCAGGCGAGTCCACATTGCGGGCGTCGATGCGGATGGTTCCCCCTCCCCGGCGGTCCACCGCGGCCCCCATTTCCTCCAGGATGGCCAGTAGCGACTCCACATCCCCGATCATCGGCACGTTGCGCAAAGTAACCGGCCCCTCCGCCAGCAAACAGGCGGCGATAATCGGCAGGGCCGCATTCTTGTTCCCCACCGGCTGAAAGTGCCCGCTCAGTTGAGCCGGCCCCTTAACCAAAAAACTACTCATCATCCACCTCATAAGTTGAAGGGTTGATGGGCCCTTCCGAAGTGTCAATTCTAAGAGCCCCCCGTTGGTAACCAAAAAGGTCCAATAGTTTATACGACTTATCAAAAAGCCCCGAGGCGGCAAGAACATATACTCCCGATGACCCTATCTTATAATATTCATCAGGGTTTTGAGGAGAAGGCTCACTTACAAAGCCGCCGATCTCCAACGCCCGATGAAAATCATCACGGTGCCTCTTGTAGACTTCATCAGCAACAATTTGTAGTACTTGGTATTTTGGGTATTTATGTTCCGCCTGATAATATTCACCAAACAACTCCAATCCCAAAATGTCATATGTAGACATATTTCTTTTAGTCATTTTAGGGTTAGTACTTTTAGGGATTGATTGTGATGCGCCTCCGCCCAAACCCAAGGTGTCCGGATCCCAAATCTGCTCACAAATCTGACGATACAAATCCTGTCTCTCTTCTATATTATCCTTTGTAAAAGAATCGGGATAAGGTTTAAAAGGCAACCCTGTCTTCGCTATAAATCCTTTAAAAGAAGGATTATTCTCGTAGGTTCTAGGGTGAAGCGACCGTGCCAATAAATTCTGACCGTAATAATGTTCTACCTTTTCTGAATAAGGCTTATCACCATAGCTGGCGTTGAAACTCTTCGGTAAAAGCACTAAAGCACCAAAACGATTTCTACTACGATCGAAGTCATCCGGGCTGTCAAACTCATCTATATGTCGAGCGTATTTATTAGCCCAAATATGTTCCACCTCATAAGGGCTTTGGCGTTGTGAATCCATATAATCAACAAACTGACCGCTACCGTCGCAATTCGCCTCAACCCAAGCTGTCATCCGTGACAACAAGTATTTAATGCGCCAACGATTCTGACCGTGAAGCCGAAAATGCATAACGCCCTCAAAGGAATCTGGTAAGCCAGCTACCCAATTCGCCAATATTTCTTGAACTTCATGCAATTCTCGATTACGGAGTTCTTTACTCAATCGAAACATTCTATGTAAAATAGTTGAATATCCATAGTTACGATAGTTAACCATAAGCCTCGCCATCCACAAGTCAATATAAGCAGATATAAGACGAGTTTTTGATCGAAAAATTTCTTCATCATCATCGGGAGTTAAAGCCGCTATAATAGGCAAGTATTGGAGTGTTATTCCCACTGTGGCGTTGTAAAATAAGTGCTCCAAACCAGGGGTCATTTCCCAGCTAGCCTGCAGAAGTTGCTTGTATCTATTGCTCATTCGGTCAAAGTCTTGATAGGCAAAACCCATGAAATCACTAGAATTATACAACCCTATTCTTTCACAATTATCGCGCACCCATTTATGATACGCGGTACCAATTATATCGAAGTCGCGTGGAGTAGCACCCCGTTTCTGTTCCCGGATTGAATCGGCGTAATGCCCGCGTAACCAATGCTTCAGAAAATCCGAGTCAGCATTCTTATCTAAATCTGCCAGCTCCGTTATACGATTACGCCATAGCTCGTTCGTCTTTTCAATTCGCTGACGGTCGTCAAGTTTGCTCAGTAGAAAAGCTTTCAACATATCGGTATTGGATAAACGCAAACCCCGGTCGTTCATTGTTTCAAAAACCTCTAATGCCATATCCTGGTCGGTGGTGCCTATCTCGACTAGTACCACCCGTTCCAGTAACCAATCAATAAAAAACACTAATGATTCTCCTTTGAGTTCTTCAGGAAAATGATCCACTACATTC
Source organism: Candidatus Spongiisociaceae bacterium (assembly GCA_965243835.1). Lineage (GTDB taxonomy): Bacteria > Actinomycetota > Acidimicrobiia > Spongiisociales > Spongiisociaceae. Next base: position 294,785 of record OZ251578.1, on the reverse strand, counting down.
TGATATCTCTCCCATATATTGCGAACCGATATCGACTTGTCCTCCGTATCAAAAGAGGAAGAACCATCCAGAATAGTAGCCATCACTTCTTCACGCTCGTCTACGTTTATGTTAAATGTGCGTGAACCGAACTTTTGCGAATAAACTAACTGTTCCAAACTTTCCACCCCATCCTCATCTTTAGACATATGATCTAGACAAATCAACAATAAGGTTAGGGTAGTAAGGCGTTGCTGTCCATCCACCAAGTAACGTATCCCTTCTTCGGATAGGTTGGTAACTATTGGTCCCAGGAAATAATAACGGTAAGAGGCGACCTTATGACGCTCATCGCCTTCCGTATATTCATCCAGAAAACGAGTGGTTAGGTCATCAAGCAACTCCACCACATTGGACTCCGTCCAAGTGTATTCACGCTGGTAGTACTCTATCCCGTACTTACGCCCGGTAAACAGCTCACGTATAGTACGCGCCGTACCGTCTATCAATTTAACGTCAATCAAGCCAGACATACTGTTCCTTCCTTTCTAATCAAACAGTATTTCTAACTCTTCGGGTTTGTATCCGAATTCTTCTAACAATTTCTTGGAGCGCCTTTTGACATTATCGGAACTTAGCCCTGTTTCGATATAAATACCCGAATTACCAACTTCATACGCTGACTCCAACACTACAGAAAGGCGAGAAGCATAAGGGTTCTTTTCAGTCCCTAAACCCAACACACGATCAAAATCAGAGCGATGCCGTCTATAAAGCACATCCGCAAGCCGCATTATTATCTCTTTCCATAGTTTGACTTTATGGTACTCGTCAAACAGTCTAATACGAACCGGCTTTACATATCTCTTGCTTCTGGATATATCTAATGTAGAATAATTTACTGAACCTGTTGTAGTATCAATTCTTAAAGCACTGGCTTTATACCCAAAGTATTCTACCAATTGATAAGACCTAGAAAAAAATTTAGCGTCCGGCAATCTCACAAAAATACCCGAAGAGCCCACTTCGCGATAATTTTTAGGAGAGACACTCTCAGGTTTACGTAATATACCTTTCAAATCAAGGGCCCCTTCAAAATCGTTACCATGCTGTTCGAAGAGAACTTCGGCGACACCAACCAGCACTTGATAATTGTGCTTCACCTCATGGTATTTACCCAAGAACTCAAAGCCGCTTGCTTTTTCTTTCTCTATAATTTCTAGATCAGAAGCTTTGTATCCAAAAGCCTCAAGCAATTCTTTGGCGCGTTCTTTAACCTCCAAATGTCCGATGTTACGATCCAAATAGAGATCCTTTGCGCCTACCTGACGGGGCCTTTCTATATCTGAAGATTCCCGAGAAATATAAGGTCCTCTTTGATTACGAAGCTCGAGTCCAGGTTCAAAATTGTGTCCATGGCGTTCATAGAGAGAATCTACTACAATATCCAAAATGCTAATCCAAGATTTAACTTGATAGTATTTTCCCCACAATTTCATACCATTTGGTGGAGGCATCTTGCCATATATAATTTCTAAATCTGAACGGGTATAATCAAAGTGTTCTAATAGCCGATAAGTATCTTCAATAACGGCTCTGCCCTTTCCTGTAACAAAGTAAATGCCGGTGGAGCCCACTTGATAATAATCCTTCATTTTGGGCTGATAAGGAGTACGAGTGATACCGCCTATTCCAGGTATATTCTCAAACTCAGTCTCACCTCGTTCGAGAAGACCATCAATAACGCATCTAAGAATATCCGCATTGCTTTTAACTGATTGTGTCTCTCCCCACAATCGAATCGCCGTAGGTCCTGGCGTGCTGGTTGGTGGTTTAATCTCTTTATTTGGGGGGTCAACGGGTCGTCGTGGGCTGGTAGAGGGTGGGGAAAGGCGGCCTGTGAGGGCGAAGTTTACCTGTTGAGAGGTGGGGCGGAGGTTAGTTTTTTCGTAGACGCGTTTGCTTACCAGCTCTATCAGCTCTTCGTCGGGGGTTACCAGCATTTCGCGCCAGATGCCGGGGACCTCCTTGTCCAAGTGTTCGGCCTCGCGGCGGGCTTTTAGGACTTGCTTGGCCTTTTTCTCGGCTTCTCCGTCTAATAATGTTTCCTTGCCTAGGAAGGCGACGAAATCGGTGGCCAGTTGTTCCACCGGGTCGTCCTTGAGACGCAACTCGGCGAAACGGCGTTCGTCGAAGTTGTAGTCCGTCTCGGCGGGCAGGTACAACCACCACTCCAGGCCGGTGGTCAGCGCGCAGATGTTCGCCCCCTCCTGGAACGCGTATCCCAAAACCTGCTCGACGTGATCGTCCAAACGGTTGCCGGGGGCTTTGGCTTCGATGAAAGCCGTAACTCCCTTTGGCCCAGTTAGGGCGGCATCCACCCTTCCTTTGCTCCGGCCCACCTGATATTCCCACTGGATATCAAACGGTTGCCAACCCAAATCCTGAAGGATGGGAACCAGAATCCACATCTTGGCCGACTCCTCGTTGCCGGGGGTGGGTCCGTTGCGGATGTTGTCCAGGGTTTCACGTAGCGGCATCTGCCTGTTCCTGTTGGGCGGTTACCAAGGGTTAAAAGTATAGCGGTCCCGGTAGGCGGGCGGGTGGTTTAGGCTGGGAGGCCATGAGCGTGCTGTCCGACCTCTCCGCCCTGCTGGGGAACGCCTTCGCCGACTTGGGGTTCGACCCCGGGTACGGGTTGGTAGTGGCGTCCAACCGGCCGGACTTGGGGCAGTTCCAATGCAACGGGGCCCTGCCCGCCGCCAAATCCGGGGGGCGCAATCCCCGGGAGGTGGCGGAACAGGCGGCGGCCCGCCTCGCCGATGACCCGCGGCTGGCCGAGGCCTCGGTAGCGGGGCCCGGGTTCATCAACCTCTCCCTCACCGACCGCGCCTTGGCCGAATATGCGAACCGGGTGGCCGCCGACCCGCAACGGGCGGGGGCGCCGCCGGTGGAAAATCCCCTCAACATCGTGGTGGATTACGCCGGGCCCAATGTGGCCAAAGCCATGCATGTCGGACATTTGCGCTCCACCATCATCGGCGACAGCCTGAAGCGCCTGCTCCGGTTCCGCGGCCACCGGGTGTGGGGGGACGCCCACTTCGGGGACTGGGGCCTGCAGATGGGAATGCTGATCGTGGCCGCCCAACGGCGCCTCCCCGACCTCCCCTACTTCGACCCCGACCGCTCCGGCCCCTACCCGGAGGAACCCCCGGTCGCGCTGGCCGACCTGCAGGAATGGTATCCGCAGATCGCCGCCCAAGCCGAGCGCGACGAGGAAACCGCCGATGCCGCCCGCCGGGCCACCGGCGAACTGCAGGCGGGACGCCCCGGCTACCTAGCCCTGTGGAACCATTTCGTGACCGTTTCCCGCCGCTCCCAAAAGCGGGACTTCGCCGACCTGGGAGTGGAATTCGATTTGTGGCATGGGGAAAGCGATGTGCGGGACCGCCTCGCCCCCCTGGTGGAAGGCGCCCTCGCCGCCGGGGTCGCCCGCGAGTCGGAGGGGGCGGTGGTCGTAGAAGTAGCCGAAGAAGACGACAAAACCGAAATCGCGCCGCTGGTCGTCCGCACCTCGCGCGGGGCTTACCTGTACTCCACCACCGACCTGGCCGCCATTGGGATGCGGGTCGAGGAGCTGGAGGCCGACCTGATCCTGTACGTGGTGGACGCCCGCCAGTCCTACCATTTCACCCAGGTGTTCCGGGCCGCCCGGCGCACCGGCATCGCCCCCCGCGCCCGGATGGAGCACATCCCGTTCGGGACGATGAACGGCAAAGACGGCAAACCCTACAAAACCCGGGCCGGGGAGGTGCTGGCCTTGCAGGATCTGATCCGGCTGGTGGCCGAAGAAGCCCGCCGGCGACTGGACGAATCGGACCTGGCCGCCGACTACCCGGACGCGGAACGGGACCGCATCTCCCGGCAGGTGGGCTTGGCCGCCCTCAAATTCGGGGACCTGATCAACAACCGGACCTCCAACTACGTGTTCCAACCGAAACGGTTCACCTCCCTGGAAGGCAAAACCGGCCCCTACCTGCAGATGGCGGCGGTGCGGATGGCCTCCATCCTCGCCAAAGCCGGGGAGCGCGACCTGTCCCCCGGCCCGGTCATCGCCCCCGACGCCGGCCCGGAACGGCGCCTGTGGTTGCATCTGCTGGCCCTGCCGGAAGCCCTGGAACGGGCGGAGGAGTTGCGGGCACCCAACCAGCTGGCCGAATACGCATACCAACTGGCCGCCGGGTTCAGTTCCTTCTACGAATCCTGCCACATCCTCACCGAACCCGACCCGCACCGGCGGGCCTCTTGGCTTACCCTGGTCGCCGTCGTCCGCCGCGCCCTGGAACTGTTGCTGGACCTGCTGGGCATCGAAATTCCCGACCGGATGTAACCCGGCGTCGTCATCTCCACGCGGCGGGTCGCCGATACTCCCGCCCCCCGCTCCCCATCACCACTTCCGGCAACTGGGATCGCCTAAAGGCCCCGACGGAAAAGTACGCCACCCCGGAGCCCACCTCATTCAGGTGATCAGATCTTCGTCCGGGCGGCGGGGTAACGACCACCCTTTTACCCAACCTGTCCACCACATGCTTGACCGCCGGTATGAGGTCGCTGTCGCCGGTCATCAGAAAGGCCTTGTCGTACAGCCCTTCGTGCGCATCCGCAACCAAATTAACGCCGATAGCGACATCGGTCGTTTTTTCCTGGTTCCGCCTGTCGCTGCGTTCGCACTTCAGGCACTGAAGATAATTCCCGCAGTAGGAACAGTGCTTACGCGTCCGCCTGGCGAACCGGCCGCTGATTATCTCCACTCCGCCTGACGAGGAGAGAGCCCCTAAGTAAATAGCTTGGCGACGGTTGGAGTCTTGGGGGCCTCGCCCTCTAGCGGTGAAATACTTGACAGCAACCAGCTCATCGCCCGGAAGCAAGAGAGTGGTGAACAAAGCCCGTAAATCAAGCCAGTAGAACCTTTTCCAGCCTTTGCTCAGCAATCCGTAGTAGACGTTGTAGCCATCCACATAGCCGAATACGCGTGACCGATTTGACAGATGGTTTTCAGACACCTATACTCCTTTGTCAGAACTGCGCCATAGGTATACCTATGGTTAAAACGGCCCGTCCCTCCGGGGGCGGGTCGTTTCTATGTCGGGAACCGGACCCCAGCGGTTATGCCGTAGCCGTCATGATAAACCCGGGCCGGGCGTATGCGGGACCGGAGGCCCAGGCGGGGAGGAGGGGGCGGTACGCCCGGATGAAACCGGACAGCCGTCCCGCAGGCGGCGACGCAGGGGCGCGCTCCTGCCAGCGGGGAGAGGCGAAGCGCCGCAACAACCGCCTCAACGGAATCCCCCGTCCTGCGGCAGCAGGCGTCGCCCACCGTTACGTCGATAGCGGAGAAACCGAATTGACGGGGTTGTCGCGGTCATGTATACTTGTATGTCGCATCACAGCCATGGGTACGCTCATGGCAGAATGACCCGTCCCTTCGGGGGCGGGTCATTTCTATGACGGGGGCCTGCCCCCGGCACTTGTCCCATCGCTGTCGTAACCCGCAACAGACGTTGCCGCTCCACCCGCGACTGCCGACGACGCGGGAAGGGCTTGACGGGTTCCTTCGGGCGTCTATACTTTCTCGTCAGAACTGCGCCATAGGCATGCCTATGGTTAAAACGGCCCGTCCCTCCGGGGGCGGGTCGTTTCTATGCGGGGCGTTACGCGGGATGGGCGGTCAGGCGGGGAGGAGGGGGCGGTACAGCCAGATGAAACCGGTCAGCCAGGCCGCGTACAGCAGGGCCGGGGCGTGCTCCCGCCAGCGGGGGGAGGCGAAATGCCGCAACAGCCACATCAGCGGAACCCCCGCCGCCAGAGCCGCCGAAACGCCGCTCCGCCCCACCAGGAAAAGCTGCTCCGGGATTAAACCGAACAGGTCGGAGAAGACGACCAGGCGGTCGGCGAACCCGGCCAACAGCCACGTCACCGGAACGAAGGCCACCAGGCCCGCCGCCGCCGCCAACGCCGACTCCCAGGCCTTGACACCGGGCGCGTCCTCCAAGACCCGCAGGCCGCTTTCCACCGCCAGCCCCAGCAAAAAAGTCCCGATGAGGGCGGTCACCAACCCAGACGACAGGGCCTCGGAATCCGGCCGGGCCATGTCCAACGTCCGCACCCCGGTCCCGTGCAGCAACAAGCCCAGCCCGGCTCCGGTCACCGCCGTCCCCGCCACCGCCAACCCCACCCCCCACACGGTGCGCAGCGAACGCAGGGACAGCCCCGCCCAGCGGCGGAACTCCGAACCGGCTTGCAGGAAACCGGGCATCCCCTCCCCCGACCGCAGACGGGACCAGCCGTCCCGCAACCCGCTCACCGGCCCGCCTCCGCCAACGCCTCCCGGTACAACTCCACCGGATGGGCCACCCTCGCCTCCCGGCCCAGGAAAGTCCGCAACTGGATTTCGCATCCCGGGTTGGCGGAAGCCACCGTGTCCGCCCCGCTGACCCGCACCTGGTCGGCCTTGGCCCGGCCCAGCATGGCCGACATCTCCGGTTCCAACGCGGAGTACAGGCCGGCCGCTCCGCAACACTGCCCGCCCGGGTCGATCTCCACCGGACGCAAACCGGCCGCGGCCAGCACCGCCCGGGGCTGGTCGACGATGCGTTGCGCGTGGCGCAGATGGCACGGGTCCTGCACCGCCGCCTCCCTCCCCCCCTCCGGCAACCGGGGCAACCGCCCGTCGGCGATCGCCTCCGCCACCACCTCGGTGATGTCCGCCGTCTTGGCCGCCAACTCCTCTCCGCCTTCCGTCCAATGTCCGTATTCCTTCAAATGGGCCCCGCACCCGGCGGCGTCGGCCACCACCAGGTCGGCTTCCCGGAAAGCCTCCCGGTTGACCGCCGCCATCCGCCGGGCTTCGTCCGCCCAGCCGTCGTGGGCGGCCAGGGCCCCGCAACAAGTCTGGTCGGGGGGGACGATCACCTCGTAGCCGGCCCGGGCCAGCAAATCCGCCGCCGCCTCGTGCACCTCGGGAAACCAAACGTCCATCACGCACCCGGTCAGCAGGGCCGCCCGGCCCCGCGACCGCCCCGCCGCGGGGCGGGCCAGCTCCGGGCGAGGACGCCGCGGCGGAGGGCGCAAACCGGTTATGGAAGCCCGTATGGTTCGGGGGGCCAGCCGGTGCAGGCCGGTGCGGCGGGCCGCTCCCGCCAGCAGGGTGAGAGAACGCAGGGCGCGGCGGCTGCGCAACAAGCGGGTGGTGACCAGACGGCGCACCCGCCGCCCCGCCCCCGGCGCCTGGGCCGCAACCTCCGCCCGGGCCCCCTCCATCGCCCGGCCGAACGGGACGAACGACGGACAGGCGGTTTCGCACGCCCGGCACTGCAGGCACAATCCCATCATTCCGGCGAACCGGTCGTCCACGGGCATCCCCAACGCCACGGCCGACATGGCCGTCAACCGGCCCCGGGGGGAGGCGGTTTCCTGGCCGGTGAGTCGGAAAGTGGGGCAGACCGGCAGGCACAGGCCGCATTGGATGCACCCGTTCAGATCCTCCCACAGGGGGGCGTGTTCGGTCACCCAGCCCATTACAAACGCCCCGGCAGGATGCCCGGATTAACCACCCGCTCCGGGTCGAACAGGGAAACCAGTTTCCGTTGGACGGGAAGCGAGGCGGGCGGGGTTCCCCACGGGTCGACCTCTTCCCGCACCGCGGCGGGGGCGTCCCACAACACCAGGCTCCCGCCGTCGGCTTCGGCCCGGGAGCGCAGGCCGTTCAGGAAATCGGGGTCGGCTTCCCCGGCCGCGGTCGCCTCCCCCACCCCGAACTGCGCCGCATAGGACAAACCGGCGGAGCGCAACCGGGCCGCGACCGACCGCAACCGGGAAGGGGGGGTGCGCACCGAAAACCGGACCGGACCGGCGGGCGGGTCGGGCCAGTCCCAGCCGGCGGAGGAGTCTCCCCCCAGGGCGGCCGACTGGCCCTCCACTTCCTCCGGGGTGCCCGTCAGGAACACGGAAGCCCCCCGTTCGGTTTCCAAAACGGCCAGCGGGCGGTAGGACTTGGCCAAAGCCTCCTCGGCGGAGGAGACGCGCACGGTGGCCCGGGCCGGGGGCAACGGCCACAATTTCAGGCAGACCCGGACGATCATTCCCAGCGAACCCAGCGAACCCACCGCCAGCCGGGGCAGGTCGTAGCCGGTGACGTTTTTCACCAGCCGCCCCCCGCCGGTGACCAGCCGCCCGTCCCCGGTGGCCAACGTGACTTCCAAAGCCCGGTCCCGGAGCGGGCCGTAGCGGAACCGGCGCCACCCCGACCGCCCGGCCGCCAAAGCCCCTCCCACCGTGCCCTCCCCGGGGCGTTCGGTCAGAACCGCCGTCTGGCCCCGTTCCGCCAGGGTTTCCTCCAACTCCCGGATGGGCATGCCCGCCTCCACTACCACCGTCAGGTCCTCCGGCTCCCAGGCGACGATCCGCCGCAAACCGGCGGCGGACACCGTTAAATCCGGCTGAAACGGGTAGCCGATGCCCTGCCCGGTCCCGCCCCCCCGCAACCGGACCCGGGTTCCGGCGGCGGAGGCGTCGGCCAGCAAGCGGGCCGCCTCCTCGGCGGTCTCCGGGACCGCCCGCGGCGGATGGGACGGGCCCCGCCCGGCCTCCGGCGCGGCCGTCACACCCAGGCGCCCTCGGGGGGCGGACGGCCGAAATCAAAACAGCGGGAGCCTTCGGGGAGGATCTTGTTGGGGTTGAGCCGGCCGTCCGGGTCGAAAGCCTCCCGGATGCGGGCCTGCGCGTCCAGGTCGGTTTCGGTGAACACCAGCGGCATAAAGTCCCGTTTCTCCACTCCGATCCCGTGTTCCCCGGACAGCGCGCCGCCCAGTTTCACGCACATCTCGATCAGGTCTTTGCCGGCCGCCGCCACCCGCTCCCGCACCCCCGGCTCGGAGGCGTCGAAAGTCATCAGCGGATGCAGGTTGCCGTCCCCGGCGTGAAACACGTTCAGCATGGGGATGTCATGCCGGCGGGAAATCTCGTAGACGCCGGCGATGGCCTCCGCCAACCGGGTGCGGGGAACCACCGTGTCATGCAGGTAATAGTCGGGTTTCATCTGGGCGATGGCCCCGAAAGCCGCTTTCCGCCCCCGCCAAATGTCCTCCCGTTCGGCTTCATCGGCCGCCGTCCGCACGATGAACGCCCCGTTCCGCTCCGCGGTGCGCCGGATGAGCAGGGACTCGGCCTCCACCGCCGTGGGATGGCCGGTCACTTCGGCGATCAGCACCGCCCCCGCCTCGGTGGGGAACCCGGCCCGGGCGAACCGTTCCACCGCCTCCACCATCGCCTGGTCCATCATCTCCAAGGCGGCGGGCACCACCCCGGCGGCGATCACCTCCGACACCGTGGCCGCCGCCTCGGTCACCCGCTCGAAGGCCAAAAGCAGGGTGCCCACCTGCGGGGGGTTGGGAGTGAGTTTGACCAGCACGTCGGTTACGATCCCCAACGTCCCCTCGGATCCGACCAGGGCGGCCCGCAAATCCAGGCCGGGCGGGTCGGGGGCGGCTCCGCCCACGGTAATCACCTCGCCGTCGGAAACGACCACCTCCATCGCCAAGACGTGATTGACGGTGGTGCCTTCGGCCAGGCAATGCGGCCCGCCGGAATTGTTGGCTACGTTGCCGCCGATGGTGCATGCCGACTGCGAGGACGGGTCGGGGGCGAAATGGAACCCGAAGGGGGTGACGTGCCTGGTCAAATCCAGGTTGACCACCCCCGGCTGCACCCATACGCACCGGTCCTCCGTCGACACTTCGCCGATCCGGTTCATCCGGGTGACCACCAGCAACACGGACGGGCCGGTGGGCACCGTTCCTCCCGCCAGGCCGGTGCCCGCCCCGCGGGGGATCACCGCCGTCCCGTGCTTTTTGGCGGATTTGACGACGGCGGCCACCTCTCCGGTGTTGTGCGGGAACACCACCAGGCTGGGGTCGCCCCGGTCGATTCCGGCGTCTTTGCCGAACACGTACCGCTCCAACGGGTCCGACAGCACCCGGTCATCGCCCAGAATGCCCCGCAGTTCCGACTCCAACATCCGCAACATAGGGTTGATGGTAATACCCGCGGCGGACATAACGCCCTCCGGCCGCCCTCCAGCCCGTCCTCCGGCGGGGGAAGGAGCGGTCTGGTACGATGGAGGAACCGGTCGCGTCGGAAGGAGCGACGGGACGCCGAGGAGAAGAAAATGACGGTCGACGCCCAGCCCACTCCCAACCCCAACGCCTGTAAATTCACGATCGGCCGACCGGTGGGGGGCCCGGCCTCCTACACGGACGCCGCGACCGCGGAGCACCCGGCGGCCGCGGAGTTGCTGGCCGTGGAGGGAGTGACGAGCGTGTTCCTGACCGCCGATTTCTTCACCGTCTCCAAAACCGACGACGCCGATTGGGCGGCCATCATCCCCCGGGCCCGCTCCATCCTGGAAACCCGTTACCCGGACTGAAAGCGCGGGTCGCCGGCCGGCGCAGGTCGCGTTCAACTCATGGCGGCCGCCAAGACGGAAGCGGGCCAGTCCACGCCGGTTTCGTCCGTACGGCGCACGATGGTTTCCGGGGACAGTGCCCGGGGCGCCGACGCCGCCGGGCGGCCCAGAACGGGCAAGGAGGCCGCCCGCGCCGCGCCGTCCGGCTCCAAAGTCATTTCCACCACCGCTTCTTCCGCGGGGAGCCGGCGATAGACCAACCCGTCCCGCGCGACCATCCGTCTCATCAACACCGACACCCGGAAGCGGTCCGCGCCGATCTGCTCCACCGAGCGGGCCCGGGTCCACTCCACATAGGAGACGGTTTCCTCCCCGGGCGGGACGGGGGCGGCCGCGGCGGGAATGCTCATCCCGGAAGCCGCGGTTACCCGCTCCAACCACGGCTCGGACGGGTCCAGGGTGAAGAACTCCAGCACGAACCATTCGGCGCCGGCCGCCGCCGACCGCAGGGAAACATCCCCGCCGGAGGCCATCAAGTCGGCCTCCGACAGCAGGGACCGTTCCGCGAGCGGAGCCGCCACCGGAACCGGAGCGGGGGCCGCCGCCGGGGCGACCGCCAGCGGGTCCGGAGCCGCCGGGGGCGGAGCCGGTTGCGCAACCGCCGCTGCGGGAGCGGCCGCCGGCATGACCGGCTGCATCTCCCCCGACGAGCCCAGTCGGGAAATGACCACCGCCAGCAGGCCCACCACCAGCACCCCGGCGGCGATCCCGTACCACAGCATCCTGCGGTCCTTGGGCGGTTGGATGGTAAGTTGTTCCCAGGGGATGTGCTCGGTGACCACATCCCCGGCTTCGGGTGAACTAGAAGCGGACATCGCCGTCCTCCGTTTCCACCCCCGTCCTCGCTCGTTTGTCCCGCATTAACCAACATACCCCATTAAAAGATCCAAGACAAGTAGCTTGTTTCGCCTATTTTCCAACCGGCCCTAAACCGGCAAAAGCCCAGGTCAGGAGGTCATTATGCCGAACTTCGACGAATTCGAACGGCTGATCAATCAGGCAATGACCGTGCCCGTCTACTGCGTGCAAGGCCTGGTTCCCAGGCTCGCCTGTCTGCCCGACCAGCGCCGTCCCGGCCTGTTCAAGGGGAAAACCCCGGAGGAGATGGGCTTGTGGATCCGACGGGCTTGTCAGACGCTGGCGGAAATGTTCGGAGTGGATGCGAATTTCCGTACCAGCGACCTCAACATCAAAGGCTCGGACCTGGCCGTCGTCGGCTCCGACAGGGAAATCGAGCTCAAGACGGGAAAGGTCACGGACGCCAACCTGGGCATTTCAACCGTGGCCTGGATGATGGAAGATGAAACGGAACTCCACTCCATCATGGCGGCCCCCATGCAGGAACGCCGTCGCATGGCGCTGGCCGGCGACTTCGCGGGGGTTCGGGCTTCGCAGGAACGTACGGTGGAGCGGCTGTACGATTATTTCCGGGAGCGTCTCACGGTTGAAAAACCCGCTCCCGACCGTGTAGCGCACTACGCCCGCGCGGTAGCCCATGGGATAACGCAGAAAAGCGCGGTAGTCCCTCTTCTGGGACAGCCGGAATCCGAATGGCCGGCGCCTACCGTGTTGCACGCCGACTGGCGCAAGGGATGGGTCAAGGTAACCAACCCTTTTGAAGCAGACGAAGTCATCATCGTCGACTATATTTTTCGAAAAGCCGGCGCCAACCGCGGATCTCGGATACCCAGAGCGCAGGCCAGGGTGCGGGGGATCTCGTCCAACCGCACCGTTCGTATCTACCCGAACTATAAGAACTCATACCAGGGCAAGGAAGGGCGTGTTGCGGCTAAACACTGGGTAAGGACGGCCTGCTTCCATCTGTGGATCGACCGATAACGAGCCTTGCTTCTCATACAGGCAAAAGGTGTGTCAGTTCCGTGGCCGACACCTGCGTGTTGCCGGTGAGCAGGCCGACCCGCGTTGCCGTCGGCGGGGCTTGCAGGGAATCCAGCAACTCGCGCCAAGTCGCCTTGGGTGGAAACTGTCCATGTCGTCTAATTACATTTATGTGATTCTCCGCTGCGAACTCCATGCCTTCGGGCACCAGCGCGCACCTGAACTCCGCGGAACCGACCGCCCCCACGATGCGGTTGGACACGATGGCGGGCCCGAACAGGGTGGGCCGATCCTTCGTTATGAACTGCGGCCGCTTGTGGTCCATCATCAACCGAACCTGGTCCCGGACGTTGTGCGCCCATAGCAAGGGCACCACCCCGGACCCTTCCTCCCGGCGGAGGGCCGCCTTGTGTTGATTCCAGGCAACGGTACCGGTCACGGCCTCATACCCCAGATCGAACAAGGTGCTCCGACCCGCAAACGAAGCTTCCATCTCGGCCGGATGCTCCGAGAAAATGGTGCGCCGAAACCCGTTGCGACTGCTCCGCCTGATAAACACATGGCGGCCGGCGTCCGCCTCCCCCTTGCGGAGAACGAGCAACTGGACCGGGGTCTGGGCGCCGTCGAACAACGCCTGGTCGCGATGAATTTCCAAAAATTCGATCGCCGCATGCTCAATCAGAAAATCGCGCAACCGCTCGAAGTAGGCCCCGTTGTTCATAGAAGGGGGTATTACATAGGCCAACTGCCCGCCGGGGCGGAGGGCCTCCAAACCGGCTTGGAAAAACAGGGAGAAAATATTTACGCGGCCGGAAATCACGCGGGCGTAGTAGGTTCTGATTTCCCGGGGGGCGTTGAACTGAAAATAAGGGGGGTTGCCGATCACCAGGTCAAACGGCTCGCCCTGATAGGGCTCCAACGCCGAGCGCTCCTCCAAGCGCGCCGCCGGTGCGTTGGCGCACGCGACCGACAGAACCGACGGGTCCACATCCCACCCATGCGCCTCCGCCTGCGGCTGGCGATCGAGTACCGATTTGAGGAATTCGCCGGTCCCCGCCCCCGGATCCAGCACCCGCATACCGGCGAAAAGGTCGCACTGTTCCAGGAGCCTGTCCCGGAGCAGGGCGGGCGTCATATATTGGCCCAATCGCTTGCGACGCTCCCGCGGGGCCGCGGCCAGCCACTTTTGCGTGTCCGGCGAAAACCCGTTCTGGTTACTTCGCTCCTTGGTCACCGGGCGTAGTTCTGGTCGCACAAAATTCAGAATATCATTCCCCGGCGACAGGGAACGGGAAGGACAGGCGCCGGGGCTGCTGTCCCGCTCCCGCCGTTCTTGTTTCGGACGCAGGCGGAGGCTGACCGGCGGTTGCGGTTTTCAGTGGTATCCTGATTAGACGCAAGTTGCCCACTATGGTTAAAGGCGATGTACCGAAATCCTGATCCCAAACCCGGACGGTGGGTGTTGCCGATTGTGGTGTTGGGCATGGTCGCTTTCACCTGGTTTTTCGTGCAACGTCTCTCCCCCGACGAGATTCCCGAAGACGAACCCCCCTCCACCACTACTTCCACCACCACTACCATCGCCCCCTCCGCTACCACCGCCGCCCCCGGAGACCCGGCCGTGGAAGAGCCGTCCACGACCACCACCACCCTGCTGTCCGCCGAACTGCAGACCTACCTGGACAACCTGACCCAGGATCAGCAGACCCTGGCCGAGCTGGTGGTGGATATGGACCGGGCCAACGCCGACTGGGACAACCGGGACGAAAGCGGTGTCACCTATTCGGAAACCGAAACCGCCATGGAAGAGTTGGAAGCGCGCGCCTTGGTGTTCAGCCAAACGGTGGACCTGCGCACGCCCCCCGCCTCCCAGGCCGGCTTGACCGAAGCCCACCAATTCGCCCAGCAGTCGTCGTTGCAGATCGCGGCCGCGGCCAGCGAAGTCCTGCAGGGACTGCGGGCCCCCGACACCGGGGAGTTGCGGCGCACCGCCCTGCTCAAGTTCCGCGCCGAGGCCGAAGGGTTCGATCTGGCGGCGGACGACATACGCAACATCATCCTGCAGGGAAGCACCTGAGCGACCTCCGGCCCGGGCCGCCCGCCTAAGAGTCCCAAAAAAAGGCCTAAAGAGGCCTAAAAGATGGGGGCCGGCCCTTGTCGAGCCAGCCCCCGTCCGCCCACCTCCCCCCTTGGCCGCTTATTGCTCCTGCGCCTCGATGGCCTCGCACACCGTCTCGGTGATGAGCCGGGTGACCAGGTAGGGGTCGCAGTTGGCGTTGGGCCGGCGGTCCTCCGCATATCCTCCGCCCTCGTGGGGCACATGCCAGGGAATGCGGATGGAAGCCCCCCGGTCCGACACCCCCCAGGAGAAGGTGTCGTAGCGCTGGGTTTCGTGATGACCGGTCAGGCGGTCCTCAATGCCGTGCCCGTAGTTGGCGATGTGCAGGGTCACCCGATCCGGCTGGCCGAGGGCCTCGCAGGCTTCGATGATGGCGTCGTAGTTTTCCCGCATTTCCCGGGTGGAGAAGTTGGTGTGGCATCCGGCGCCGTTCCAGTCGCCCGGGACCGGCTTGGCGTCGAAACTGACCTCCACGCCGTAGTCCTCGGCGATGCGCAACAGAAGCCACCGGGCCAGCGTCAACTGGTCGGCCATTTCCTCCAAAGGCAACGGGCCGACCTGAAACTCCCACTGTCCGACCAGCACTTCGGCGTTGGTGCCGACGAGGGCCAACCCGATGTCCATGCAGGCCTGGCTGTGCTTGTCCACGATTTCCCGACCGGCCGCCCGTCCGGCCCCCACCCCGCAGTAGTAGGGACCCTGCGGTCCGGGAAAGCCCCGCCGCGGGAAACCGAGCGGGCCGCCATCCTGGAAGAACGTGTACTCCTGCTCCATGCCGAACCAGGTCTCGTGGCTGCGGTAGCGCTCGGCGGCGGCCATGCAGGCGGCGCGGGTGTTGGTCCGGTGGGGCGTCCTTTCACTGTCGGTGTTGAGGCATTCGGCGAGCACCAATACATCGTCGCCGCCCCGCAACGGGTCCGGGACCACTTTCACCGGGTTCAACACCACATCCGAATCGTCGCCGGTGGCCTGCATGGTGCTGGACCCGTCAAAACCCCAGATGCCCGGCTCTTTCCCGTCCGGGAAAACGTGGGTCTTGGAGCGCAACAACGGCATCGGCTCGGTCCCGTCCGACCATATGTACATTGCCCGATAAGACAATTTGTCCTCCTTTTCAACTAGCGCCCCGCCGTAAGCGCCGGCGAAGACGAAGTCCTATTTAATTCGCCGCCCGCCGTCCTCGGGAAGACGACTCCCGGGGACGCGGGGCGTTGCGCTTTACTTTAGCCGCCCGGCGGCGCATCCCCAAAATCGGGGAGGAGCGGGCGGCCTCCGTTCAGTCCGCCGGAACCGGTTTGCGGCCTAGGAACAGAACATCGTGGGCGTCGCGCACCGCGCCGTCCGGCCCCTCCACCGGTCGGAAAACCTTCTCGTTGCGCAGGATTTCCAGATCGGCGAAGTCGGAGGCGAGAAGGTCCTCGTCGAACAGCACTTCCGGATAGGGCGGGCCGCCCACCCCGCGTTCGATGTTGTCGCTATGGTGCGCGATCAGAAACAACTGCCCGCCCGGGGCCAGGGCCCGCGCCGCTTCAGCATGGACCGGTATCCGTTTCTCCGGCGGAAGTTGCAGATAGGAAAGCAGAACCAGGTCGAAGGCCCCGGCGGGCGGGGTCCACTCCCCTGCTAAATCCGCCACCAGGAAATCAACCTCCACTCCCGCTTCCCCGGCCAGGGAGCGGGCGTCGGCGATCCCCGCGTCGGACAGGTCCACCCCGGTCACACGATGCCCCCGTTCGGCCAGCCACACCGCGTTGCGGCCCTGCCCGCACCCCAGGTCCAACACCCGGCGCGGTTCCAGGTCGGCCGCGAACTCGGCTACGAACCGGTTCGGCTCCCGGCCCCATACCATCCCCCGAGTGGAATAACGTTCGTTCCAGGCGGCGACGGTGCCGCTTTCGTGCACCGAATCGGGGGCGGTGTGGCCGGCGGACTCGTCCATCCCGGTCATCCGAACTCGATGCCCTGCGCCAACGGCAACTCCCCGCCCCGGCTGACGGTGCAGGTCTGGCGGCGCATATAGGCTTTCCAGGCGTCGGAACCGGATTCCCTCCCGCCGCCGGTGTCCTTCTCTCCTCCGAAGGCCCCGCCGATCTCCGCCCCGGAAGTGCCGACGTTTATGTTGGCCAGCCCGCAATCCGAACCTTCGGGGGACAGAAACCGCTCCGCCCCGGCCAGGGAATCGGTGAACAGTGCCGAGGACAGCCCCTGGGGGACGGAGTTGTTGATCTCAATCGCCTCCTCCAAGGAGCGTGCCTCCGTCACATACAGGACGGGGGCGAAAGTTTCCTCGGCCAAGACGGGGGCGTCCCGGCCGATGCGCACCAGGGCGGGCGTTACGAACCGGTCGGCCAAGCCCGCGATGGCCACCCGTTGGCCGCCGGTCAGGATCTCGCCCCCCTGCCCGCGGGCGGTTTCCAGGGCCGCTGTCATGGCATCCACCGCCTCGTCGGAGATGAGCGGGCCCATCAGGATCCCCTCCCGCAACGGGTCGCCGATGGGTATGTTCCGGTAAGCCTCGACCAGCCGTCCGGTTACGTCCGCCGCGATATCGGAGTGGACGATCAGGCGGCGCAGGGTGGTGCATCGTTGCCCGGCGGTTCCCACCGCCGCGAATACGGCCGCCCGCACCGCCAAATCCAGGTCGGCGTCGTCCATCACGATCATCGCGTTGTTGCCGCCCAACTCCAACAGCGACCGGCCCAGCCGACCGGCCACCGCCGGGGCCACCTGTCGTCCCATCGCGCAGGAACCGGTGGCGGAAATTAACGGCAAGCGCCGGTCGGCGGCCATCCGCGCCCCGATGTCGGCCCCGCCCGCCGCCAGGCTGAACACCGCCTCCAAACCGGAGCCTTCCATCACCCCGGCGCAGAGGCGGGTGATGGCGGCCGCGGTCAGGGAGGCCCGGGGGGAGGGTTTCCAGACAATGGGGTCCCCGCACGCTCCGCCGATGGCCGCGTTCCACGACCAGACCGCCGCCGGGAAGTTGAAAGCGGTGATCACCCCTACCGGGCCCAGCGGATGCCACTGTTCGAACAGGCGGTGGCCGGGCCGTTCCGAAGTCATCGTCAACCCGTAGAGTTGGCGGGAAAGGCCGACCGCAAAGTCGCAGATGTCGATCATCTCCTGCACTTCCCCCCGGCCTTCGGCCAAAATCTTGCCGGTTTCCATAGTTATCAACGCCCCCAAATCGTCTTTATGGGCGCGCAGGACTTGGCCGATGCGACGCACGTATTCGCCCCGCGCCGGGGCCGGGGTCATCCGCCACTTGCGAAAGGCCTCCGCCGCCGCCTGCGCCGTCCGGTCGTAGTCCTCTCCGTCGGCTAGGACGATCCGACCCAGAACGCGGTCGGTGGCCGGGTTGACGGCCGGCATCGCCTCCCCCCCGCCCGGCGCCCAGGCCCCGTGGAACACCCCCGATTGGACGCCGCCCATGCCCAAGGCGACGAGAACCCGCTCCTCCGTCGTCACCCTCGGCCGCCCCTGTTCAGGGGGAGGAGTTCCGGGCGGCGATGACCTCTATTTCCACCCGGAAACCCCCGGGCAGGGCCGCCGCTTGCACCGCCGACCGGGCGGGCGGGTCGGAGGGGAAATACCCGCCGTAGATCTCGTTGACGACCGCGTAGTCGCCGATGTCGGCCATGAAAATGGTGGTTTTCACGATGTCGGAGAAGTCCAAGCCCAAGTCGCCCAACAGGACTCCGATGTTGTCCATCACTTGGCGGGTCTGCTCGGCGATGTCCTCTCCGGCCCGGCCGCCCTCCGGTTTGAGGGCCACTTGGCCGGAGATGAAGATCAGCCCGCCCGCCTCCGCCGCCACCGAATAGGGAGCCAGGGCCGGCGGGGCGCCCGGCGTGGGAAGAATGCGTTTGGGAATGGGGCCTCCTTGCTCGCTGGCCCGGTGATGATCGCCCGGGATGGCGCTTATCCGGGCAGGCTACCCGTTCCGGGCGGGCCTGTTGGAGGTTGGGGGGTTCGCGTTTAGCTGAAGCTGTTGCCGCAACCGCAGGAACGGGTCACGTTGGGGTTGTTGATGGCGAACCCGGCTCCCATCAGGCCGTCTTGGTAGTCGAGCACCGCCCCCCGCAACAGGCCGGCGCTCTGCGAATCCACCACCACCGCCACGCCGTCGAAGTCCTCCACGATGTCGTCCGCGCCCCGGTCGGAGTCGAAATACATCTCATAGGAGAACCCGGAGCAACCGCCGGGCCGCACCGCCATCCGCAAGCGCAGTTCGGATTCGTCCTCCTCCGTCAGCAACTCCCGCACCTTGCCCACCGCGCTGGGGGTGAGGGTAACGGCGCGCTCCGACGTGCGCGGGGCTATTGACACCAGTTGTTCCACGATCCTGCTCCCCGGCCCGCCTCTTTCCGTTTCCGCTCCGCGGGCCTGTTACTCGTTGCCCCATTATAACCCTTGCGGGCGGGGATGGGATAACCTGGCTGATATGACCGCCCCCGCCCCCGCCCGTCCGGTAACCGAAGAGCAGGTTTTGGAAGCCCTGCGGGGAGTGTTCGATCCCGAACTGGGTTCGGACGTGGTGGACTTGGGAATGATCCGGGAGGTGCGCATCGCGGACGGGGAGGTGACCATCGGCCTGGCTTTGACCATCGCCGAATGTCCGATGCGCTCCCAAATAGAAAACGACGCCACGCGCAAAGTGGGGGCCGTGCCGGGCGTGGAACGGGTGACGGTGGAAACCCGCGCCATGACCAAAAAGCAACGAGCGGGCCTGATGGAAACCGCCCGTCGCCGGGCCCGGGAGAACGCCTCCCCCACCCGGATCGCCCCCGCCACCCGGGTGCTGGCGGTGGGCAGCGGCAAAGGGGGGGTGGGAAAAAGTTCGGTGTCGGTCAACCTGGCTTTGGCCATCGGGCGGCTGGGGTTCCGGGTGGGGTTGCTGGACGCCGACATCTGGGGGTTTTCCATTCCCCGCATGCTGGGCGCGCAACCTCCGCAGGTGCGGATTGAAGCCGATGCGCAAACCAAACTGATGATCCCGGCGCAAGCGCATGGCGTAAAAGTGGTTTCCACCGGCCTGATAGTCGACTCGGAGGAAACCGCCCTGATGTGGCGGGGCCTGATGCTGTCCAAAGCCTTGGAACAGTTTCTGCAACAGGTGCAGTGGGGGGAGTTGGACTACCTGGTGATCGATATGCCGCCCGGCACCGGCGACATCCAGATGGCACTGTCCCGCATGTTGCCCCAAGCGGAGATGGTCGTAGTCACCACTCCTCCCAAAACCGCCCAGAAGGTGGCGGTGCGGGTAGCGGACATGGCCCGGCGCTCGGCTATGCCGGTGGCGGGGGTGATCGAAAACATGTCCTACTTCGCCGCCCCGGACGGGGAGCGGTACCGTCTGTTCGGAGAAGGCGGGGGCCGGGAGCTGGCCGACTCGCTGGGCGTCCCCCTGGTGGGGCGGATTCCCCTGGATCCGGAACTGGGGCGGGGAGCGGACGAAGGCGCGCCCATCATGGTATCCCGCCCGGACGGCCCCGCCGCCCGCGAGTTCTCCAAAATAGCTTCCCGCCTGGTGGAACTGATTCCGCCCGCCGCCGCCGAAACCTGCACCGGGCGCATCGCCAAAATCCTGGAAGACCTCCCTCCCCTCCCCTCCTGAGCCCGCGTTTGTCCCGAAACAAGGGGGTTGAATTGTCGGTGTTTTTTGGTTATGTAATAAGGTATAATGCAAGTTGCCTTCAAAAACCCCCGATTGCAAGCCCTCCTGTCCGACGACAAGAGTCGATTATCACCGGGGATGACGGATATGGTCGCCGATAACGTTGATCTGAGCGAGATGGTTTGGGGCTTTGAGCCCAACTACGTAGTGCCCCCCGGCTGGACGTTGGAGGATGCGTTGCAGGAGAACGCCCTTTCACCGGATGATTTAGCCCGTAGCACGGGAATGTCGGTTGAGCATATAAACCGGTTGCTCACCGGGGAGGCCCCGCTCACCTACGTAATCGCCATCCAGTTGGAGGCCGCCACCGGCGTATTGGCCGGATTCTGGAACGACTTGGAGCGGGGCTACCGCACTGATCTGGTGCGTTTGGCGAAGGAGGAGCGTCTGTCCCGCAGTCTGGGTCTGCTAGATGACCTGCCGATTGCGGAAATGACAAGGCTGGGCCTGATTGCGGACCGGGACGAGCCGGATAACCGGTTGCGGGAGGCGCTGGGGTTTTTCGGGGCGGAGGACGCTTCGGGTTTGACCGAGGCGTGGTCGCGGAGCCCGGCGGCCCGCTTCCGGGGCCAACCCGGCTCCGATCCGGGGGCGTTGGCGGTCTGGTTGCGTCTGGGAGAACTGGAGTCGGAACACATACCCTGCCAGCCGTGGAACCCCGACTTGTTCCGGGAAGCCCTGGACGCGGCCCGGTCGCTGACCGTACGCGACCACCCCGGCGACTGGTATCCGCAACTGGTAGCGGAATGCGCCCGGGCCGGAGCGGCCCTGGTAACCGCCCCCGAAATAGCCGGAGCGCCGGTAAGCGGAGCGGCGCGGTGGCCCGCCCCCCAGCGGGCCCTCATCCAACTGCGCCTCCGCAACGAATGGAGCGACATTTTCTGGTTCTCGTTCTTCCACGAAGCCGCCCACCTCCTCGACGAACCCCGGCAACCCATATACGTCAACTTCCAAGACCGCCGCCAAGACCAAGCGGAACATGCGGCCGACGCCTTCGCCCGCCGCTTCCTCATCCCGCCCCCCTACGACCAACAACTCGGAGGCCTGCGCACCCCCGCCGAGGCTGAAACGTTCGCCGACGACTTGGGCGTCCACCCCGGCATCGTGGTCGGACGGCTACAGCACGACCGCATCTGGCCCCCCGGCCGCGGCGACCACCTCCGCCACCCCCTGGACTGGGCCCTCCGTCAACCAGAACCCGGCATCGTCTAAACCCTGGTAGGCGCTTTCCGCCCCTCTCCTCCTGAGCCCGCGTTTTTCCCGAAACAAGGGGGTTGAATTTCCGGTGTTTTTTGGTTATGTAATAAGGTATAATGAAAATTGCCTTCAAAAACCCCCGATTGCAAGCCCTCCTGTCCGACGACAAGAGGCTGACCAGACGTTACGGCTCCGACACGGCCCGGCAGGTGAGAAAGCGTATGGCGTTAATCAGCCAAGCTGATAATTTAGAGCATCTGGAGGAATCCCCCGGCCGTTTTCACGAGCTGACCACGGATCGCGCCGGAAAGTTCGCCCTTTCCCTCCCTGATGGCAGGCGTTTGGTCTTTGAACCCACCACACCCGTCCCCCGTACGTCGGATGGGGGTATTGACCGGACCCAAGTAGTGGACGTTACCCTGATGGGAATAGTCAACTACCACCGCGGGTGAGAAAAGCATGACTGTGGAAAATCAAGGGCAGGGCGAAATCGTCTGGGGGTTTGAGCCCAACTACGTCGTGCCCCCCGGCTGGATATTGGAGGAGGCCTTGGAGGAGCGTCATATGAGCCAGGCCGAGCTGGCGCGGCGCACCGGGCTGGCACCCCGCTACATCAGCCGCGTCATCCGCGGCCAAGCCCCCATCACCGCCGGCGCCGCCTGGAAACTGGAGCGGGCCACGGGCATCAACGCCCGTATGTGGAACAACCTGGAGAGAAGCTATAGGGAGGACCTGGTTCGACTATCAGAAGAAGAGTCGTTGAACCGGCAACTCGGGCTCTTAGACAAAATTCCGGTTTCTACGATGGTCGCCATGGGCCTGTTGACCAAACGGGCCAAACCCGTGCAACGTCTCAAGGAGGCGCTCGCTTTTTTCGGAGTGGCCGACCAAAAGGCGTGGGAGCGGGTTTGGTCCCGCAACTTGGAGGCCTCCTTCCGGAATACGTCGCCGAAACCGACAGAGGGCGGCGCGTTGGCGGTATGGTTGCGATTGGGCGAAAGGCAGGTCCGGGAAATCCCCAGCGAACCGTGGGATAAAAACCGGTTCCGGGAGGCTTTGACCCGGGCGCGGCGTTTAACCGTGGAACGCGACCCTGCGGTCTGGATCCCGCAACTGGTGGCGGAATGCGCCCGAGCCGGGGTGGTTCTGGTAGGCGTGCCGGATGTTCGGGGCGTACCAGCGAAGGGAGCGGCGCGGTGGCTGTCATCCGATCGGGCCCTTATTCAGTTACGGAACAGTTACCGATGGAGCGACGTTTTCTGGTTTTCGTTCTTTCACGAGGCCAAGCACGTATTGGACGAAGCGAAACGGCCTATTTTCCTCGACTGCTCCCAGCCCGCGCCCCGCCAAGACCAAGCGGAACATGCGGCCGACGCCTTCGCCCGCCGCTTCCTCATCCCGCCCCCCCGCGACCGACAACTCGGAGGCCTGCGCACCCCCGCCGAGGCTGAAACGTTCGCCGACGACTTGGGCGTCCACCCCGGCATCGTGGTCGGACGGCTACAGCACGACCGCATCTGGCCCCCCGGCCGCGGCGACCACCTCCGCCAACCCTTGGACTGGGCCCTCCCTGCCTAAGCCCTCCTCGCGCCCGCCGCCCTCCCTCCCGCATTCGCTTCCTTGGGAGGTAAGGCTTGACAAGCCTGCCGCAGGCTGATATACTTACCAAACAAGTAAGAAAATCAACCCAGGGAGATATGATGCAAGTTAATTTCAAGGATGCCCGACTGCAACGTCAGGTGTCCAGCGAGAAGGAGCTGACAAAAAGCCACGGTGCCTATCTCGCTAAACAAGTCAAAACGCGAATGTCCCAATTGGAGGCTACCCTCAATCTTGAGGAACTGCTAAAAATACCGGGCAAATGGAAACTTCTGAAAGGAGAAATGTAAAACCAAATTTCCGCACGTCTTCCGAACGGAAAGCGGTTGGTCGTAATACCAGACGAACCAAAATTCAAGGAAGATGGCGGCTTGGATTTAAGTAAAATAACAAGCATCACAGTGATGAAAATTACCAACTATCACAAGAAGGGATAACTAAACCCAGTATAGTTTCCTAAACAAACAGGAAAGGATGAAAAAGTGGTCGTTACAGGATTCAAACCCGATTACGCCGTTCCTCCGGGCTGGACACTGGAGGAAGCTCTGGAAGAGCGTTCCATGAGCCAAGCGGAACTGGCGCGGCATACCGGGCTGTCGGAAAAGCACATCAGTCAAATAATAAAGGGAGATGCCCCGATAAGCGTGGATACCGCTATCAAATTGGAGGTCGTCACGGATATTCCGGCTCGACTGTGGAACAGTATGGAACATGTTTATCGATCTCACCTGGCCCGCCTGGCTAACGAAGAGAAACTGACCCAGCAGATCGGTTTCCTGGAAAAAATGCCCATCAAGGCTATGGTCAGGATGGGTTTACTGACCAAAAGGGCACAGCCTATTGACCGTCTCCAAGAAGTTTTTAGTTTCTTCGGAGTGGCCGATGGCAATGCCTGGGACAAGGTTTGGTCCCGCAATTTACCGGCGGCTTCCTACCGCAAAAAACCGGGTTCTGATTTAGGAGCCTTGTCGGTTTGGTTGCGTTTGGGTGAAAAAGAGGCCATCCATCAGCCTAGCCAACCATGGAATGCTAAGGAATTCAAGGAAAGCCTCTTTCGGATAAGAAACCTGACCGCGGAACGCGACCCTGCTGTTTGGCACCCGAAACTAGTTGACGAATGCGCCCGGACAGGAGTGGCGGTCGTCGTTGTCCCAGAGGTGACAGGAGCCAAAGTTAACGGAGCGACGCGATGGCTTACTCCCGATAAAGCCTTGCTTCAACTAAGCCTGCGTAACAAAACCAATGATGTTTTTTGGTTTTCCTTTTTTCACGAGGCCAGACACATTTTAGACGAGAGGAAACGGCCTATTTTCATCCAAGGATTGGAGAGCCGGGAAATAGAACAACGAGCCGACCGGTTTGCGCAGGATTTTCTCATACCGCCGCAACACATCCCGCAATTGCATAATCTGCGCAGATTGGAGGAGGTAGAAAAATTTTCCGAGGAGATGGGCATCCATCCCGGCATTGCGGTGGGACGGCTCCAACACGACCAAATCTGGCCCCACGACCGCGGCAACGGTCTCAAGCAATCGTTGGGGTTATCACCGGGCGGTTAGCCGCATAAGTCGCGGGCCAGGGGGGTGGGGTTGACGGCGGAGCCGCCGTTGGGGTGGTATTCCCAGTGCAGGTGGGGGATGTAGTCGGGGGAGTTGCCGGTGGTGCCCACCGTGCCCAGCAGGTCGCCCGCCGCCACCGTCTGGCCCACCGCCAACCCGGGGGCCCACTCGTCGAGGTGGGCGTAGTAGTACTCGTGGCCGCTGTCCCCGGCCAGCCACACCGTGATTCCGCCCAGGCCGCCGTTGCGCATCCGTTTGACGGTTCCGTCCTCCACCGCCACCACCGGCGTACCGCGGGCCGCCAGGAAATCCACCCCCTCGTGCCGGCGCCCGCCGGAGCGGGGAGCCCCCCAGGTGTCGGAGTAAACCGAAAACCCGTCCACCGGACAGCGGGTGGAGGGCCTTTGCGCCATCTCCTCCCCCTCCGGCCGTTGCCCGATATCATCTTCATCGGGCGGAGCGGCTACTGCGGGGCCGGGCGCGGAGGTGGTGGTGGTCGTAGTCGGAATCGTGGTAGTGGTCGTCGTGGTGGTGGTGGGAACGGTTGTGGTAGTCGTCGTGGTGGTGGTCGTAGTCGGGATCGTGGTAGTCGTAGTGGTAGTCGTAGTGGGAACGGTCGTGGTAGTCGCGGTGGCGGTCGTCGTCGGGATGGCGGCGGTGGTCGTGGTCGCGGTAGTCGTCGGGGCAACGGCGGTGGTAGTCGTGGAAGTAGTGGTCGGCGCCGCAGTTGCGGCGGTGGTTGCCGGGGCGGAGGTGGAGGTGGAAGAGGTTGCGGGGGGAACGGTGGTGGCCGGGGGCGGGGCGGCGGTGGTGGTAACGGCCGCTTGCGCCGCCGCCTGCAAACGGGCCCGTTGCAAGGCCAGGTAGGAGGCTTGGGCCTGCTCCAACCGCACGCTCAGGTCGGAGCCCACCTGTCTAAATTCGGACAAGGTCTCCAGGTTAAGCTCCTGTTGGCGTTGCAACCAGTTGCGCTCCTCCTCCAGCAACCGGGTTTCCACCACCAGATCGTTAAACAACCGCTGGTCCCGTTCCCGGACTTCGCTCAAATACACCACCCGGGTGTCCGCCTCGGAGGGGGAAATCGAAAAAAACAGGTCGGACAGCACCCCGGAGGCGGCGTCCATATACAACTCCACCGCCCGCTGACCGGCCGCTTCCCGCAACTCCGACAACTCGGTGCGCCGGTCGGAGATGGAAGCCTCGATGCGGGCGATCTCGTCCGAGCGGAGGGCCTCCTCGCCCCACACCTGCTGGTAACGGTCGGCCAGCTCCTGAACTTCGGACCGCAACCGGTCCAGTTCCTCCTGGGCTTGCTGCACGGCCCGCTCGGAAACCTCCGGTTCGACCTGCGCCGACACCGGGGAGACGACCGCCAAAACCAGGGCCGCAACCGCCCACCGGCCGAGCCTCATGGCCCCGCCCCCGACGTCAAGGCCGCCCGCCGCCCCCACGGACCGTCCGCCTCCGGGGAGAGCGGCATCCGCACCCGTCCCTCCGCCTCCAGTTTGACCAGATGAGCCAGCACCGAACGGGCCGCCAAGGGATGCAACTCCCGATCCACATCGTGATAAACCGCCTCCACGATCTCGCCCACCCGGGCCGCCCCCCGCTCCATGGCCTCCAAAATCTCCCCTTCCCGACGCAGGCGATGGGCCACATAATCGTCCACCGTCCGACGGGGATCGTCGATCTGCCCCCCATGCCCGGGCAACAGACGGGTCATCTCCCATTCCCGAAGCCGTTCCAGGGAACGCAGATAGCGGGCCATATCCTCCACTATCACCGTGGAACCCCCCATAATGTGGTCTCCGGTGAACACCGTATCCCCGCAACGGAAACACAGATGGTCATCGGAATGGCCGGGAGTGTGCAGAACCTCCAACACTTCCCCGCCGAACCGCAAACGGTCCCCGTCCCGCAACCGCCGGTCGGGGTCGAATTCGGGACCGGCCGAGTGGCCGTAGGCCGGAACGTCCCACTGCGCCGCCAACGGATTGGCCAGCGGAGCGTGGTCGGGATGGGTGTGGGTGACGATCACCGCCCGGGGGAGCCGGCCCTCCACCGCCTGCTGAATCGCCCGCCGGTGGGAGGAAACCACCGGCCCCGGATCGATTATCACGCATTCCTCCCCGGAAACCGCCACATAGGTGTTGGTGCCCGACCCGGTGAAAATGCCCGGATTGGGAGCCAGGATGCGCTCCACCGCAACCATCAGGCCCGCCCCTCCGCCGCCCCCCGCAAGACGGGCGGGGTCCATTCCAACGGCGGATGGACGGGGGCCACCTCCCGCCCGCGGGCGAACTCCATAACCGCCTGCGGGGAATCGAAACGGGCCAGCAACTCCAAAGTCTCAAAAGTGGGTTGGATAAGCGGATAGGCGGCCCGTTCCCGCCCCAGCATCACCGCCGGGGCCACCCATTCCGCCTCCGCCACCTCCGCCGCGTCCGGGCGCGGCTCCCCGGCGCCGGTCCATTCCGCAACGTAGAAACGGGTGTCGAAACGTTTGCGGACCCCGACGGGGGTGACCCAGTTGGACAGCAACGCCGCCCGCTCCCCGTCCAACCGGGCCCCCGAACGGCGCAACCACCCGTAGACGTCGTCTGCCTCCTCCCGAGGCGGCGCAGGGCCCGGTTGCGTTATGTACAGGCCCACCTCTTCGGCGGTTTCCCGCAGGGCGGCCGCAATCCAGGGAACATCCTCCTCCGGGGCCGTCCCGGCCACCAACTCCCGGTTTTCCGGTCGATGATCGGCGGGTTCCAGCGACCCGCCGGGGAACACCCACCACCCGGCCCCGAACAGGGCCGCTTGCCGTTTTATCATCAGCGTCTCCATGCGCCCGCCCGCCGTGCGCAATAAAACCAGGGTGGAGGCGGGCCGCGGCGTCATTGGATGATGACGGAGCCGCGCCCCAGGCGCCGGACGGCCGCCTTGTACAACGCTTCCCGCACCGGGGGGAACATCAGGGCCAGCCCCGCCCCGTCGGTGGCGAACCCGGGCGTGAGCAGAAAGGCCCCGCCCGCCAGCAACAGGACGCCATGCGCCAAATGCCGGGCCGGGGTTCCGCCCGCGGCCAGGTCCGCCCGCATCCGCGCCCAGACCGCCGTTCCTTGCCGGCGCACCAGCGACGCCCCCAGCAGGGCGGTGACCGCCGTGGCCAGCAACGCCCATCCCAGCCCGATGCGGCTTTGGACGATGGCGAACAACACCAGTTCCACGGCCGGGACCAGGAAGAAAGACAGACGAAGCAACCATCCCATGGGGACTACTTTACGACACATTATGCTTAGCCGATGACCAACCTGCGCGGCCTGCCCGCCGTCGACGCCCTAACGGAGCGCCTCGCCGCCGCCGGGGAGACGGCCGGGACGCCCCGCGCGCTGGCGACGGAAGCGGTGCGGGCCGCCCTCGACGAGGCCCGCGCCGCCCGCCTGGCTGGCCGGGAAGCCGACCCGGAGGAGCTGGCCCGGCGGGAAATTCGCCGCCTGCGCCGCCTGCGGCACCGCCCGGTTATCAACGCCACCGGGGTGCTGTTGCACACCAACCTGGGGCGGGCCCCCCTCCACCCGGAGGCCGCCGCCCAAGCCCGGACGGCGGCCGTGGACTACGGCAACCTGGAGTTCGACCTGAACCGGGGAGGCCGGGGAACCCGGGGGGAGTACCTGATGCGGTTGCTGGCCCGCATTACCGGGGCCGAAGCGGCCTGGGCGGTGAACAACAACGCCGCCGCCTTGTTCCTGGTTCTGCACACCTTGGCCGCCGGACGGGAAGTCCCGGTATCCCGCGGGGAGTTGATCGAAATCGGCGGCTCCTACCGCCTGCCGGAGTTGATGGCCGCCGCCGGGGCGCGGCTGGTGGAAGTGGGAACCACCAACCGCACCCGCCTCTCCGATTACGAGCGTGCCCTGGGCGGGGACTCCGCCCTGTTGCTCAAGGTGCATCCCTCCAACTACCGGGTGACCGGGTTTGAGGAGCAGACCCCCGTCGAGAAGCTGGCGCGCCTGGGAGCCGATCGGGGGTTGCCGGTGGTCTACGACCTGGGCAGCGGCCTTCTGGACGAGTCGGTTCCCTGGGCGGCGGGGCCTCCCCCCGCCTGGCTGGCGGACGAGCCGGGAGTGCGCCAAACCTTGCAACGGGGAGCGGACTTGGCGCTGTTCTCGGGCGACAAACTGTTCGGAGGATGTCAAGCCGGAATCATCGCCGGGCGGGAGGAGTTGATATCCCGTCTCAAGAACAACCCCCTGGCCCGGGCGTTGCGGGTGGACGGGCCCGCCATCGCCGCCCTCACCGTCACGGCCGAAATGTACGCCGACGGACGGGGCGGGGAAATTCCTTTTTGGAAGATGGCCGCCGCGCCGGTGGAGGTTCTGGAGGAACGTTTGCGATGGGTGGCCGGGGCGGCCGGGATAGCCGCCGACCTGCGCCAGTCGGAGGCGGTGGCCGGGGCGGGATCGGTTCCCGGAATGACCGTGCCCTCCCCGGTTTTGGCCGTAGCGGGCGGCGGAGAACGACTGTGGCGGGCTTTGTTGGAAAACGAACCGCCGGTGGCCGCCCGCCGCCAAGCCGGCGACCTGCTGATCGACCTGCGAACGGTCCACCCCGACCAGGACCGCCTGCTAGCCGAAGCCTTGAGGACCGCATGTCGATCATAGAAACTACGCTCGCGGGCACAGGGGGCGCATGCCGGTCATAGGGACCGCGGGCCACGTCGACCACGGGAAGTCCACCCTGGTGGCCGCCCTTACCGGGCGCGACCCGGACCGCTGGCGGGAGGAGAAAGAACGGGGCCTCACCATCGACCTGGGGTTCGCCTGGACGCGGCTCGGGGGGAGCGAAGTGTCGTTCGTGGACGTGCCCGGGCATGAACGGTTCATTAAAAACATGCTGGCCGGAACGGAAGGCTTCGACGCCGCCCTGCTGGCGGTGGCCGCCGACGAGGGGTGGATGCCGCAGTCGGAGGAGCATTTGGCGGTCCTGGACCTGTTGGGTATCAACCGGGGGACGGCGGCCCTCACCAAGATGGACCGGGTGGACGAAGAGCTGTTGGAACTGGCCGCCCTGGAAGTCGAGGAACGGCTGGCGGGAACCGGGCTGGCCGACTCGCCGATAGTCCCGACGTCGGCGGTCACCGGGCAGGGCCTGGACCGGGTGCGGGAAGCCCTGTCCCGGGTGGTGGACGCCTGCCCGGTGCGGGACGAGGGCCGCCCCCGCCTGTGGGTGGATCGCTCTTTCGTCATCGCCGGAGCGGGCGCGGTAGTCACCGGAACCCTGGTGGACGGCGGGCTGGCGGTGGGGGACCCGGTGCGGGTTTACCCCGGCGGGCGGACGGGGCGCATCCGCTCCCTGCAGTCGCACGAAAGCGGGCGGCAAACGGTCGGCCCGGGGACGCGGGTTGCGGTGGGGTTGGCCGGGGTGGAACGGGAGCATGCCGGGCGGGGGACGATGCTGGGACGGCCGGGGGAATGGGAGCCCGCCAACCGCCTGCTGGCGCTGTTGCGCCGGGCCCGCTATGTGAAACGGCCGCTTACCCACCGGGGGGCGTATCAGATGCATCTGGGAAGCGGGGCGTGGACGGTGCGGTTGCGGCCATTGCCGGAAAGCGAAATGGGGGAAGACGAGCAACTGGCGGCGCTGGATTTGGACAGCCCGGCCCCGGTGCGAATGGGCGACCGGTTCATACTGCGGGATGCGGGGCGCCGTATGATCGCCGCCGGCGGGCGGGTGCTGGAACCGGCCCCCCCGCCGATCCGCGCGGTGCGGGCCGGACGCCTGCGGAGCGCGTTGGACGGCTCCCCCGACCTGAAGGCGGCGGTCCTCCTGGAAGGAAGGGGGATGGAAGCCGCCCGGGTTCTGGCCGCCCATTCGGGAGGCGGCCGGCCCGCGCCGGCCTTGGCGGCGGGCGGGAACTTTTTGGCCCGGGAACGGGCGGACGACCTGCTGGCCCGGGCCCGGCGCGCGGTCGCCGCCTACCACCGCGACCATCCCCTGCGGGAGGGCGTCCCCAAAGCCAGCCTGGCCAGCCGACTGGGGGCGGACGCCGAGACGCTGACCGCCCTCCTGTCCATGGAACCCTCCCTGGAGGAACGGGGTTCAGCGGTGGCGGAAACCGGTTTCTCCCCCGCCCTGGGAGAAAGCGAAACCGCCGAATGGGAACGCATCCGGGGAATCTTGCAGGAGGCGGGCCTGCAGGCCCCCCGGGTGGAAGAGTTGGCGGCGGACCCGGAACTGATACATATTCTGATCAGGGAAGGACGGCTGGTGCGCGTCTCCGGGCAACTGGTCTACCTGCCCGAACAGATCGGGGAGTTGCTGGACCGACTGCAAGATGCGCCGGAGCGGTTCACGGTGGCCGCCTTCCGGGACGCGCTGGGTCTGACCCGCAAATACGCCGTCCCCCTGCTGGAATGGCTGGACGCCGCCGGAGCAACCTTCCGCCGCGGCGACGAACGTTCCCTAACCGGCCGCCGCCCCGTCCTGTAACAACTCCTTCCTCCGGGAGGATGCGCATACCGCGTCCCGGTTCGTTGTCGCATCAGGCTATAATGGATATAACCGCGCAAACGAAAGGGGCATTATGGCATCTAGGACAGAGGCATTACTTGCCGACCGGCAGGCAGGACAGGATTGCTTACCGTATAACAGGGTTGCGCATCAGCGGAACATGCGGAGGCGGGCGGGCGCGGAGGCGCATCAACGGGGGACGCCCCTGGATGCCGGTCAGGATCCGGATTGGCAGGACGGATGGCAGTACGCGGCAGGCAGGAGGGCGTTCCTGCGCGGCTTGCCTCTGGATGACCGGGCGCATCCGCAGTGGCGGACGGGTTGGGCGCAGTCCGCGCATCAGCAGAACGGACATATACGCGCAGAAAGTCATCCGGAACTACGCAACATGGACCAGGAGGATCGACAACAGGCGCAACGTCACGCGGGTATGGAGGCGCAACGACAGGGGTTGCCATGCCTTGCGGACGCGGATACTGATTGGCGGGAGGGCTGGCATCTATCAGCAGGCACAGGGGCATACCTAGACGGCCTGCCGTATGATGATGAGGCGCATCCCCTGTGGCGTGCAGGCTGGAAATTCATGGAGGGCGCGGAGGCGCATATGGATGGTCTGCCGTATGATGACCAGCAACATCCTGATTGGCAGGACGGATGGCAGTCCGGCGAGTTGTATAAATGACAGTACACGGGCAGGATGGTGGCTGTCTGTGTGACGAATGTCGGGGATACGAGCATTACAGAATGAACATCATCAGATCATATGTGCGCAAGTCTGATTACCTGTGGTTACGCAACAGGCTAAAGGCGACCAGGCAGGCATTAGAGGCGACAAGTCGTCCCTCAGAGTCGGACCAAACGGCAAGCGCAGATGACGTCTGATGGTGGTTGCGAAACCTGCTCCTACCTAAATATGTCCAGAACAATACCGGCGCATAGGTTATAACCGGCCCTGACCTGTTTGCGGTATCTTCTGCCTGCCGGTACGGCCCGAACCGGGCAACCCTCCCTCCTTTTCGGCGTCCGCTAGCCTGGCAACGGGAGGTGACCCGTATGCTTGGGACGTTGATTGCTATAGCGTTTTTGATGTTGATGGCGGGTCCGGTTCTGCTGGTGATCGCTTTGGTGCAGATCGCCAAACTGCGCAACCGGGTGGAGTGGTTGGAGTCCGGCCGCTCGTCCGCGCCCGCCCCATCCGCGGAAACCCCCATCGTCTCCCGAACGGTCATCGCGCCCGCCCCTCCGCCGCCGAAGGAACCCCCTCCTCCCGACGAACCGGCCGCCGCCGCCCCGCCGCCGGCCGCCACTCGGCCCATCGTCCCCGCCCCTCCTCCCCTGAAGAAACCCCCGCCGCCCGCCGCCCCGCCGCCGGACGAACCGGACACCGCCCCGCGGCCGCCCGCCGACCGGCCGGCGGAACCGGTCCGCGGAGGGATCAAGGCCTGGTTCACCACCGGCAACGTCCCGGTGAAAGTAGGGGTGATCCTGTCCTTGCTCGGCTTGGGGTTCCTGTTGCAAACAGCCGTCAACCGGGGCTGGATCACCCCCACCCTGGAAATGCGACTGGCGGCCGCGGCCGCGTTCGGACTGGCCATGCTGGGAGTGGGATGGTGGGCCAGGGGCCGCAACCTGATCTACTCCCTCAGCATGCAGGGAGGCGGGATCGCCGTTCTCTACCTGACCGTGTACGCCGCCCTGATCCGGTACGAGGTGCTGTCCGGCCCGGCGGCGATAGGGGCCGTGGTGGTCATCACCATCGGAGCCGGGATTCTCTCCATCGTCCAGGATTCCCGTTCGCTGGCGGTGCTGGGAATAATCGGCGGGTTCCTGGCCCCGATTCTGATCTCGGCGGACGACGGCTCCCACTTGCTCCTCTTCGGTTACATCGCCGTGCTCAACCTGGCCATTCTGGCCGTCACCTGGTTCAAAACCTGGCCGGAGTTCAACCTGCTGGGCTGGGCTTTCACGTGGGGAATAAGCGCCCATTGGATCTCCTTCCGCTACGACATCGACCTGCTGGCCTCCGCCGTGCTGTTTACCGCCTTGTTCGCGGCCCTGTACGCAACCGCCCCCCTGCTGTTCGCCCGCCGTTCGGAAAACAACCCGGTGCGGCGCTGGATGGTCAACGGGCCTTTGACGTTCGGCACCCCGTTTGCGGTTTTCGCCCTGCTGGGGCAACTGGTCGGCCACGCCGAATACGGATGGGCGTGGAGCGCCCTGGGCTTGGCCGCCCTCCATTTTCTGCTCATGGCGGCCGCCCGCCTCCTCGCCGGGGACGGCGACCTGCTGAGGAGATGCAACTACGGGTTGGGAATGACTTTCGCCGCCCTCGCCGTCCCGCTGGCCTTCGATTCCTTCTACACGGCGGCGCTGTGGGCGGCGCAGGGGGCGGGGATAGCGTGGCTCAACCTGCGCCAAAACCTGCGCCTGCTGGCGGCGGGGGGATGGCTCTTGCAGGGTCTGGGCGGGTTCGCCTTCCTGTGGTTTTTGACCAACGAACTCCCCTACCCGGACGCGGCCGTCCCGCTGGCCAACCGCTTCTTTACCGGGACCATGTTGCTGGCGGCGAGCGGGTTGTTTTCGGCCTGGTTGCTGGACCGGGAACGCTACCGGTCGACGGAGACCGCGGGAGCGGTGTGGGCGGGGATGGCGTGGGGAACGGGATGGGCGCTGGCGGGCGGCGTAATGGAAATCGTCAACCAGGCCCCGTCTGCCGGACTGCACGGTTCGCTAATGGTCGCAGCCGCCGTCCTAGGGAGCGCGTTCCTGCTGGCCCCGGCGGTGCGGTGGCCCCGGTTGAACGCGGCGGCCATCCTGCTCCTGCCGGCAATGGCGATGGTCTTTTTACTGGGCTGGGCGGAGGCGCAGGGCGGAGGGCGGGTTTCCCACCCGTTGGACGACTACGGCTGGGCGGCTTGGCCCATCGCCCTGGCGGCCCACTACATCTTCCTGCGACTGCGGGAGAAGGAGTTTCCCAAGTTGTCGCGGGCCCTGCACGGCGGAGGTTTTTGGGCGATCGCGGCCCTGGTCGGATGCGAGGCGCACTGGCAAGTGGAACAAATCGCCGGGGGGATATGGCCGGCAACGGCCGCCTATGCGTCCGTGCTGGCGGTGGCCGTCCTCCCCCTGTTCGGCCCCTGGAGCCGCAACTGGCCGCTGGCCGACCACCGGCGCATCTATCTCACGTCCGGTTCGGGCATGGCCCTGATCGGCTTGGCGATAGCCGTCGCCGCCTCCAACCTTTTTGCGAACGGCGATCCCGCTCCCCTCCCCTACCTACCGCTTCTCAACCCGTTGGAGGCGGTCACCGTACTGCTGGCGGCGGGAGGTTTCTGGTGGCGGAGTTGCGTCGCCTCCTACCAGGGCCCGGTTTTGTCGATCGCGCGGCGGAACTGGAACGGCTGGACCGTCTCCTTGGGGATGATCATGCTGACCATGGCGACGGCCCGCGCCGTCCATCACTGGTTCGACGTTCCGTTCGCTTTCGGGGATCTCTTCGCTTCCACCATTCTGCAGGCTTCCCTGTCCATCCTGTGGGGGGCGGCCGGGCTGAGCGGGATGATCCTCGGCCAGCGCCGGGGGCGGCGGCCGGCCTGGATCGCCGGGGCGTCCCTGATGGGGGTGACGGTGGTCAAACTGTTCCTGATCGACCTGGGGGCCGCCGGCGCCCTGACCCGGGTGGTCTCCTTCTTGGGGGTGGGAATGCTGTTGCTGGTAGTCGGCTACTTCGCCCCTGTTCCCCCCGCCGCCCCCCGCACCCCCGACCCTCCGGATTAATCCCTCGGCCTATCAAGGCGAGTTCCCTTTAGGCGGGGATATCTTACCCGGCAGGATACCATCTCCAAGACCAACCCAAGCTTCAAGTAAATCCGCTTGATGTTCTTTTATCCATTTTTTGAGAAGTTTCCGATTTTTTGAATTCAAATTATTCCAGTTGCCTCGCCCGCGGCTTAAAATTCAAAATGTTGACCGACAGGATATCCTGTGATCATCGTAGACATGCAAATGAGGTTCTTTATGGATTCCTTCGTTGGAGAACATATAAATAATCAACCCATTGAACCGGCAAATGCTAGGCATAAGCCGCCGTAGGCGTTTCAGCCTCCGCCAGATTGTCGTACATATCGCACGGATCTATCTCCAGATTCTCCCCCCAGCTGACGACCCACAGCTCCGGCCTGCCGACCCGGGCGGAACAAGCCCCGCGGGCCGTGGGGCGGGTTTCTCATTTTGTTCTTAGGGTCGGGTTGTAACCTGGGGTTATGCTGAACACGAAGCTTCTGATCGCGGAAGACGACCGGGCGGTGCGGGACGCCCTGGACCGGGCCCTGCGACTGGAAGGGTACGAGGTGATCCTGACCGCCGACGGGTCCGAGGCCCTGACCGCCTTGGAGCGCAACCGGATCGATTTGATCATACTGGATGTGCTGATGCCCTACGTGAACGGGTTGTCCGTGTGCCGAACCTTGCGTTCCCGCGGCGACCGCACCCCGGTGCTGATGCTCACCGCCCGGCATGAAGTGGGAGACCGGGTGGCGGGCCTGGACGCGGGAGCGGACGACTACCTGACCAAACCGTTCGCCCTGGACGAGCTGCTGGCCCGCATCCGGGCCCTGCTGAGGCGCAGCGACGCCGCCGCCCTGTCCGAAGTGTTGCGCTACCAGGATCTGGAACTGGACATTAAAAGCCGGCGCGCCCGGCGCGGCGACCGCCTGATCGACCTCACCAAAACCGAGTTCGACCTGTTGGAACTGCTGATGTCCAACGCCGGGGTGGTTCTGGACCGGGACCTCATCTACCAACGCATCTGGGACATCTCCTTTGAAACCACCTCCAACTCGCTGGACGTGTACATCGGCTATCTGCGCCGCAAAATAGAGGAGGAGGGCGAGTCCCGCCTCATCCACACCATGCGGGGCGTGGGATACGTGTTGAGGGAACGATGAGCCTGCGCTGGAGGTTCGCCCTCCTGTTCGCGGGAGGGGCGGTGCTGGTCACCCTGCTGGTGGCCTCGGCCGCCTACTTCACCACCCGCCGCGCCCTGAACTCGGAAACCGACTCTTTCCTGCGGGAGAGGGCCCGGACCTTGTCCGCCGCTTTTCCGTTCGCCGAGGAGGTGAACGTGGTGGACTCGGACGACCCCATCCAAATCGACGCCGGAGGCAACGGGCGAGGAAGGTTGCGCACCGGGGAGTTGGCTGAAATCCTGTTCGGGACCGACGCCGTTTTCCAATGGTCGGATCTGAAAACGGGCAAGCCCCTGGTAACGATGCGGGGCTCTCCCCTCTTGCCGGTTCTCTACCCGGACAAGGACATCGACGAGGAGTATCTCCCAGTGCGATTCGATTCGGTGGAGGTCGACGAAGAGCCGTACCGGATGCTGACCATCCTGGTAACCCTGGATTCGGTGATTTCCATCGCCCGGGACGTGACCGAACAGCAGGAGGTGCTGGCCGTTCTCGGGGCCCGCATTTTCGTCATCGGCCTGCTCATCGCGGGCGCCGCGGGCGGGGGCGGATGGTTGGCGGCCCGCCGGGTGACCCGCCCCATGGAAATTCTCACCGGGGCCGCGGAGAAGGTAGCCCAAACCAGGGAGCTGTTGGAGCCGATTGAAACCGGGGCCTCCGGGGAGGCGGGGAGGCTGGCCGACAGTTTCAACAGCATGATCACCGCCCTGCGCGACTCCCGCGACCGGCAAAAGCGCCTGGTGCAGGACGCCAGCCACGAACTGCGCACCCCGCTCACCAGCCTGCGCACCAACGTGGAAATGCTGGGCCGGGCCGACGAGTTGCAACCGCCGGAGCGGGAGCGTTTGCTGGCGGACGTCCATCATGAACTGAAAGAGCTGACCACCCTGGTAAGCGAACTGGTGGACCTGGCCTCCGAGCAGTCCGGACAGGAACCGGAGGAGGAAGAGGTTCCCACCGACCTGGGAGATATCGCGGCCCGGGCGGCGGAACGCGCCTCCCGCCGTTGGCAACGGCCGGTGCGGGTCGCCGGCGAAGGGGTCGACCTCCGGGCCCGGCCGGGGGCCTTGCAACGGGCGGTGGAGAACCTGGTGGACAACGCCCTCAAATGGGGTCCGCCCCCCACCCCGGTGGAAATCACCCTGTCCGGGGGGGAGTTGCTGGTGCGGGATTACGGGCCGGGCATCCCCGACGAAGATCTGCCCTATATTTTCGACCGCTTCTACCGGACGCCCGCCGCCCGGGCCCTGCCCGGGTCGGGGCTGGGACTGGCCATCGTCAAAGGGGTGGTGGAGGCGCACGGCGGCTCGGTGCGCGCCCGCAACCATCCCGGAGGCGGAGCCGAAGTCGGGTTCACCCTCCCGGTCTGATCCCCGCCCCGCTCTCGGCCCCCGGACCCCGGATTCCGGGACTACCGGTCAGCGGCGGACGTAGGACATTTCCCGCCGGAACTTCTTCCAGTCGGAGATGCGAACGGACCAAACCAGATCGGTGAGGACGCCGGCCGCGCCGACGACGGCCAGAAGCCACATCGTCCAGCCCGGGACCCCGGCCGCGGCCGCCGCCGGGAGCAGGGCGAACGGAATGATTTTGGTGACGATGGCCCCCGCGGCGTGCATCCATGCCCGGCGGCGGGGGGAGACGGCCAGATAGGAGGCGTAGTCGGTTTTCACCCCCGGTTGCGGACGACGCGGGGTTCCGATGAACCAGCAGGTGAAGCGAATGCCCGCCGCCCGGCCCACGGCCAAATGGGCCAGGCCGTGGGTGGAAACCAGCAACGCCCCCGTCCCGGCCAACAGGAGCAGTCCGTTCCACGGCTCGTCCATGTAATAGGCCCCGGCGGTCGCCGCCAGTCCCGCCAGGGCGGCCAAGGCCGCCGCCAGGGTGGCCGTCCGCATCGGGAACAGGGCGAAAGCCCACCGGCGGTGGGCCTCCCGGTCCACGGCCGCGATCCGGTCGGCGAAGGCGGCGATCAACTCCGGGTCCCGTTTGACCCGCGACACGGCCGGCCAAAAACCGGTTCCGGCCAAACCGGCCGCCGGATCGGAGGCCAGCCGGGATTCGGCGGCGGTGATGATCCGTTCCACATCGGCCTGCGCCATGCCCGCATCCTACACTTTGGGAACCGTTTCCCGCCCTTGCCCGGCGTTCCCGGGTGAAATTTCCGCCTTTTCAGGCCGGGGGCCGGTTTTTCTTAGCCCCCTCTTAGATTCCTCTCATACTTTTTAAAGATAGGGGGAGGATGCTGGGCGCACGATCGAAGAAATCGATCGGCGTATAGAAAGGAAACCGCAATGAGGAAGATACTGACCATGGCGCTCGGCCTGCTGACCGTGATCGCCTTGTTCGCGGTGGTGGCCGCGGCCCGCAACGGGGACGCCGACGCGGACGCCGACACCCGGACGGCGACGGCGGTCGCCTCGGGCGAGGAGGCGACCGAAGGTGATCGGGACGGCGCCGACCGCAACCGGTTGGACCAGGACGACGCCGCCCAAGGCGGGGAAGACCGTGAACGGTTGGACCAGGACGGAGCCGACCGGGACGACGCCGACCAGGACGACGGGGAAGACCCCGACGACCTGGACCGGGACCAAGCGCGCAAGGCCGTTGCCGTGTGGAACACGGACCGGGACTACGAAGAGGTCTCGTCCCGCAAGTTCCGCATGCTGGCGGCAATGGGCATCATCAACCAAGACCAAATCCCGGCCCTCACCGCCTGGATAACCGAAGCGGACACCGACTTCGACAACCCGGCGCAGTTGCTAGCAGCCCTGGTCGCCGACGAAGTAATCACCCAAAAACAAGCCGACTCCATAACCGACTTCTTCTTCCCTTACCAAGGGATGAAACCGGACCAAGACGGCTACCGACACACGCAACCATCCGACGCCGACGACTCCGACCACGACGACCGCGAGGGCGACGACGATTCCGCCGACCATGACGGAAAAGACCGCAACCGGTTGGACCAGGACGGAGAAGACCAGGACGACGGGGAAGACCCCGACGACCTGGACCGGGACCAAGCGCGCAAGGCCGCCGCCGCCTGGAACACGGACGACGCCTACGCAGAAGTCACGGCTCGCAAGTTCCGCATGCTGGCGGCAATGGGCATCATCAACCAAGACCAAATCCCGGCCCTCACCGCCTGGATAACGGACACGGACACCAACTTCGACGACCCGGCGGAACTGCTAGCAGCCTTGGTCGCCGACGAAGTAATCACCCAAAAACAAGCCGACTCCATAACCGACTTTTTCAACCCATACGAAGGGATGAAACCGGACAAAGACGGCTACCGACACACGCAACCATCCGACGCCGACGACTCCGACGACGATGGGGACGACCCTGCCGACGACGGGGAAGACCAAGACGACGGGGAAGATCCCGACGACCTGGACCGGGACGAAGCGCGCAAGGCCGCCGCCGCCTGGAACACGGACGACGCCTACGAAGAGGTCGTATCCCGCAAATTCCGCATGCTGGCGGCAATGGGCATCATCAACCAAGACCAAATCCCGGCCCTCACCGCCTGGATAACGGACGCGGACACCGACTTCGACGACCCGGCGCAGTTGCTAGCGGCCCTGGTCGCCGACGAAGTAATCACCCAAGAACAAGCCGACTCCATAACCGACTTTTTCTTTCCTTACCAAGGGATGAAACCGGACAAAGACGGCTACCGACACACGGAACCATCCGACGCCGACGACTCCGACGACGCCGACCGCGAAGAAGACCCCGACGAGCAGGACGGGGAAGCAGGACACCGGCAAACGGAATCATCCGGCGACGATGACGCCGAGGACGGGGAAGAAACATAAGTTCATACCTCCCTCCTTCCGCCGGAGCGCCCGCGGGAAACCGCGGGCGCTTCGGTATGCGTTACGGCCGGAGGTCGGAGAAACCGGGCGGCGGCCACCCGGCCCCCGACATTCCCCGCCCCGCGGCCGCGGCCCGCACCGCCAACCGGTCGGCCGCTTCGTTCCACCGGTCGCCCCCATGCCCCCGCACCCACGAGAACTCCACTTCCCCCTCCCGGTAAAATGCGACCAGCGGCTCCCACAGGTCCCGGTTGGCTACCGGCCGGCGGTGCGAGTTGCGCCATTCCCGGCGCAGCCATCCCTCCCACCATCCGTCCCGGAAGCAGTTGACCAGGTAGGCGGAGTCGCTCACGATCCGCAACGGCCCGGACAACTCCCGCCGCGCCCGCAAGGCGGCGGTCAACTCCATGCGCTGGTTGGTAGTTTTCCGGCAGGCGCCGCTGGCGTAGGGACCCCCCGGAATCACCCACGCCCAGCCCCCCGGCCCGGGATTGCCCGAACAGGCCCCGTCCGTGTAAACAACCGTCCGCTCCGACATTACGACCCTCCGTCCGCTACAGGGAAGCGAAGGACATTACCGCCTCCGCCAACTCCCGTCGGTCGAGGCGGCCCGGTTCCGTAAACCAGCGTTCCAGCGCATTCAGAATGGAAAGCAAAAAAATGGAGGTCAGGGCCGGGTCCGTCCCCGGCGGGAGGGAGCCGTCTTCCATTCCGTCCCGGACGGCCGCCCGGAAACTTTCCTCATAGCGGTTGCGGGCTTCCACCACCCGCGCCCGGCGCGGCGCGTCCAACGCACGGGCCTCGTTCAGAAAAGTGCGCACCTCGTCCCGATGGTCCAACACCACGTCGATATGGCCCGCCACCAGTTCCCGCAGGCGTTCCCGGCCGTCTCCGGAGGTCGCCGCCCGGCTAGCCGACGCCCCGAACAACTCCTCCCCCCGCGCCACCACTTCCACCAGCAGATCCTGTTTGGAACCGATATGGGAGTACAGGGAAGACGCCAACAGCCCCACCTCCCGACCCAACTTCCGCATGGAGGCGCCGTGGTAGCCGTAGCGGGCGAACATCCGCCCGGCGGCGGCCACTACGTCCGCGCGGGTGTTCATACGTCGTAGTCCAAAACCACCCGCTCCGATACGGGATGCGCCTGGCAGGTGAGAACCAGGCCCCGCTCCACTTCCGGGGCGGTCAGGGCCCAGTTCTTGTCCATTCGCACCTCGCCGGTCGTCACGCCCGCCTTGCAGGTGGCGCACACTCCGCCCTTGCAGGCGAAGGGCAGCTCGGGGCGCACCGCCAAGGCGTGGTCCAGGATGGAGGGCCCGTCCGGGTCCACCAGCGTCGTCGAGGCCCGCCCGTCCAGGGTGAACTCCACCCGGGCCAGGCCGGCGGCGTCCGCCGGGGGCGGAGGGGGCGGGGGCGCCTCCCCCTCGTAAAACAATTCGTCATGGATGTTCTCCGGGGCCGCCCCCCGCTCCCGCAGGTAGGAACGCACTTCGTCCACCATCCGCCGCGGGCCGCACAGAAACCAGTAGTCCACCGTGCAAGCGTCCACTACCCCGTTGAACAGGCGCTCCAGTCGGCCGGGGTCGATCCGCCCGGAAAACAGTTCCGCCGGTTGCGGCTCCCGGCTGAGGAAATGAACCACATGCAAACGGTCCGGATACCGGTCTTTGCACCCCGCCAACTCTTCCAGGAACATTATGGTGCGGGTTTCCCGGTTGCCGTAGAGAAGGGTGAAACGGCTGGCGGGTTCCGTCTCCAACACGGTGGAGAGATGGGAGAACACCGGGGTGATGCCGCTCCCGGCGGCCATGGCCAGGTAATGGCGGGCCCGACCCGGGTCGGGGCGGATGGTGAACTCCCCCACCGGGGGCATCACCTGCACCTCGTCCCCGGCCCGCAGACGCGTAGTGGCCCAAGTGGAAAACGCCCCGCCCGGTAGCCGCTTCACCCCCACCCGCAACCGGCCGGTGTTGGCGTTGGCGCAGATGGAATAGGAACGGCGCACATCCCGCCCGTCGATCTCCGCCCGGATGGTCACATGCTGGCCGGGCAGATAGGAGAACCGGTCGGCGAGCCGGTCGGGCACCTCCAAGGAGACGGCGACCGCCTCCGGGGTCAAGGGTTCTACTTCGGCCACCCGCAACCGATGGAAAACCGGAGCCGGCATCAGTGGGTCTTGAAATAGGGGAACGGCTCCCCGCATTCCCCGCACGCCAAAAGGGCCTGGCAGGCGGTGGAACCGAACCGGCTCACCGTCCGGGCCCCGGCGGCCGAGCATCGGGGGCAGCGCACCGGGGGCGGGGAGGGGTGGTCCGCCCGGGCGGCGGGAGGGGCGATCCCGTGGGCGAGCAACTTGGCTTTGGCCTCCCCGGTCATCCAGTCGGTGGTCCAGGCCGGGGAGTAGCTGGTTTCCACCGTCGCCTGCAGCCCCTCCGCCCGCACCGCCCGCTCAATGTCCTCCCGGATGGCTTCCATAGCCGG
This sequence comes from Candidatus Spongiisociaceae bacterium, assembly GCA_965243835.1. GTDB lineage: Bacteria > Actinomycetota > Acidimicrobiia > Spongiisociales > Spongiisociaceae. The sequence goes on along the minus strand of OZ251578.1, from coordinate 252,518 downwards.
ACATCCCGAATAGGTGGGGGTTATCACCACCCGCACCCGGCCCTCCAGCAACTGAACGTCCCGCAGGATCCCCAACTCGCCGATGGTGATGACCGGCAACTCCGGATCGGGAATGGCCGCCAACGTCTCCCGAACCCGGCGCGCCAAGCCGCCGCCCAAATCGCTACCCGCCATCACCCGCCCCCGCCGAACAACCCCCGCCCGCCGCTCCGACAACGCAAACGACGCTCCGCCCACCGGCGCCCAACGGGACCCGCACGCGCCGCGCCCGCATCAAACGCCGGCCCCAAATCGCTGTCCGCCATCACCCGCCCCCGCCGAACATCCCCGCACAACCGGAGATAACACCGCGCCAACGATGCCCCCGCACGCCCCCCGCCCCCGCTCCTCCCGCAGGACTTCCGCAAGGCGGCAGGCAAGCGCCGGGAAAACACCTAAAAAGCTCCATCGGCTCCCCGCGCGCCAAGCGGCGTCGCAACCGCGGTCGGCGGTCACCATTTCGCATCCGGCATGGCCCGGGGCAGATACTGCATTTCGGCCAGCAGGAAACCGAACTCCGGACCGTGCATGCCCCGCCTCCCGCCGAACTTCCGGTAGGGGTCGGCGGGTTCTTCCAGCCCGGCCTCCGCCAACACCCCTCCCACCCGCTCCGTCCAGACGGGTCGCCAACCGGCCATATCCGCCCCATAGCCGGCTGCGATCATCTCCCGGTCCAGGTCGTCCATCGCAAACGGCTCGTCTATGCACGGCCACAGGGCGGACAGAGCCGCCGTCATCCGGCGGTGCGACTCTTCGTTGCCGTCCCCCAACCGGACGGTCCAGGCGGCGGCGTGCTCCTGGTGATAGCGGGATTCTTTGAGCGCTTTGCCCGCGATGCCGGCCAAACGGCGGTCGGCGGAGGCGGCTATCTCCTCCCACAGAAGCTCCTGATAGCAGGAGAACAGCAGTTGCCGGACCACGGTGTGGGCAAAATCCCGATTGGGGTGTTCGACCAAAAGCAGGTTGACGAACTCCCGCTCCCCCCGGTGGAAAGCCAAGTCGTCTTCGTCCCGTCCCGCCCCTTCCCTTTCCCCGGCGTAGGTCAGCAGAGCGCGGGCCTGCCCCAAGTGGTCCAGGGCGATGTTGGACAGGGCGATGTCCTCCTCCAGGTCGTGGGCCCGGGCCGCCCACTCCGACAGGCGCTGGGCGATAATCAGGTTGTCGTCGCCCAGCCGCAGGACGTATTCAAAGGCGGCGGCGTCAGATATGGCCCACCTCCTCGGGCAGGTCGTAAAAAGTGGGATGACGGTAGGGCTTGTCGGCGAGAGGATCGAACCATTCCGGGGCCGCTTCCGGGTCGGAGGCGGTTATCTGCGCCGAGGCCGCCACCCAAATGGAGGCCCCTTCCGCCCGGCGCACGTAAACGTCGCGGGCGTTGCGCAAGGCGGTTGCCGCGTCGGGGGCGTGCAGGCTTCCGGCGTGCACATGATGCAATCCCCTCCGTTGCCGCACGAACACTTCCCACAACGGCCATCCCAACGGAGGCCGGGCGGGCCCCTTCTCCGGGGGTTCCTCCGACGGGGAGGCGCCGGGCGGGACATGCGCCTCGTAAACCATCAGGCGGCCCCGGCGCGGCCGGACCCGCGCCGGGCGGCGTAGGCGGCGGCCGCTTCCCGCACCCAGGCCCCCTCCTCCCAGGCGGACACCTTGCGGGCGATGCGCTCCCGGTTGAGCGGACCGTCGCCGGACACCACCGCCCAAAACTCTTCCCAGTCGATCTCGCCGAAGTCGTATCCGCCCCGCTCCGGGTTCCAGGCCAGGTCGGGATCGGGGATGCGCAACCCCAGGAAGTCGGCCTGGGGGACGGTCATATCCACGAACTCCTGTCGCAACTCGTCGTTGGAGCGGCGTTTAATGTTCCATTCCATGGACTGTTGGGAATGGGCGGAGTCGGCGTCGTGCGGGCCGAACATCATAAGCGACGGCCACCACCAGCGGTCCAGGGCGTCCTGGGCCATCTCCCGTTGCCCGGGGGTTCCCCGGCTGAGGGTGAGCATTATCTGATAGCCCTGCCGCTGGTGAAACGACTCTTCGGTGCAGATGCGGATCATCGCCCGGGCGTAGGGACCGTAGGAGCAACGGGTGAGCATCAACTGGTTGACGATGGCCGCCCCGTCTACCAGCCAGCCGATGGCCCCTATGTCCGCCCAGGTGGGGGTGGGATAGTTGAAGATGGAAGAGTACTTGTGGCGGCCGGCGTGCAGCATTTCCACCATCTGGTCGCGGGTAACGCCCAGGGTTTCGGCCGCCGAGTACAAGTAGAGGCCGTGGCCCGCCTCGTCCTGCACCTTGGCTATCAGGATGGCTTTGCGCTGCAGGGAGGGAGCGCGGGTGATCCAGTTTCCCTCCGGTTGCATCCCGATCACTTCCGAGTGGGCATGCTGGGCCATCTGACGGATGAGGGTGCGGCGGTATCCCTCCGGCATCCAGTCCTTGGGTTCCACTTTCCGGTCGGCGGCCAGCAAGGCCGCAAACCGCTCCCCGCCCCCTGTTTCCCGCCGGTCGCCGCCGGTTGACTCCGCCATGCCCGGCACTTTAGACGAACGAACGTTCGTTAGTCAAATGGAGTTCCCGGGCGGCGCGCCGGGGTTGGCCGGCGAGCGGCGGGCCGAGGAGGGTTTAGGAGCCCTCGCCGCCCCCTCCGTCTTCCGTCCCGGCGGGGGCGGGAACCAGGTCGATGGCCCGCACGAAGAAGGAGGCCATCTGCGCCCGGGTGACGGGGTTGCCCGGACAGTAGTTGAGAGGTTCGGTGGTGCACCCTTTGGTGACCCCGCTTCCGTACATTCCTTCGATGGCGCGCACCACCGAATCGTCCACATCCGCTACGTCGCCGAACAGGCCCTCCGCCGCCGCCACTGCCTCCAAATGGGGGAAGGCGGCGATCATCATCACCGCCATATCGGCCCGGGTAACCACTCCGCCGGGGTTGAACACTCCCTCCGGAGCGGCGAAGGCCCCGATGGAAACCACCCAGTCGGCGAAAGAGCGGTACCAGGCGTCGGCGGGCACATCCGATAATTCGATCCCCTCCGGGGTTGCGATGGTCGACAGCTGGGAGACGGCCCGGTAGAGGAACGCGGCCATTTGCCTGCGGGTGATTTGCGCCGACGGGCAGTACTTGGTGGGGTCGTCGGCGTCGCAACCCAAGGTGATCTCCCAGGCGGCGATGCGTTCGATGTTGGCTTCGTGGACGCTGCCGTCCTCATCGCAGAACCGCCCCGCGCACGCCTCTTCCGCCGGGGGCGGAGGCGCAACCGGCCCCGCGGGCGGAGGAGCCCCGCCGCCGGCAGGAGGAGGAGCCCCACCACCGCCGCCCCCTCCACCGCCGCCCGCAGGAGGAGGAGCCCCACCACCGCCTCCCCCTCCACCACCGCCCGCGGGAGGAGGAGCCCCACCACCACCACCACCACCGGATGGAGGTTGGGGTTGGGGTTGGGGCTGCGGTTGCGGCTGCGGTTGGGGTTGCGGCGGGTCGTCGTTGTCGGTGATGGTTATGTATTGGGTAGCGGCGGCCCCGCTTAGAGAGGGGGCAGTAGCCGTTACCGCGATTCGTTCGTTGTCGTCGTCATCGTTGTCGTCGACGATGGTCAGGGTGACCGTTCCCGACCCTTGCCGGGCCTCGGCATCGATGGTAACGGCGGGGGCGGACGCGATTCGGTAGTCGGAACCAAGGGCGGCGCCCCGGTCGCCGCGAACCGTTATGCTCACCGCGGTGGAGGCGGATAGCACTTTGGAGCCAACCAAGGCGACGGTCGCGTTTACGGCGGAAGTCCCGGCGTTCTCCCCCAAGGAGGTCGGGGAAACCTGCAGGGTTATGGCGGTGGGGGCTACGTCATCGGCGCTGTCCCGTACGGTCAGGGAGGCGGGGGTGATGTCAAAAGAGGCCGTTCCGCCCGCTACTTGCAGGGTTTCATCGCCTTCTACGATGTCGTCGTCGTAGGTTCCGTCCAGCTTGAGGGTAAAAGTGCCGGAGCCCGAGTTGACCCCTTTGGGGATCATAATGTTGAAGGAGGGCACCCGCTGGTAGTCGCTTCCGGGTTCGGCTCCTCGCTGGTCGGCGGCCCGCACGGTTACCGGAACCGTGTTGTCCGAGGACAACGTAACTCCGTTGGTGTAAGCGGCTTTCACCTTCAGGGTGGTCAACATATCCCCCTCGGTCACTTCCCGCAGGGCGACGCCGTCGGAGCCCGGTTGGAGCAAAGACAGTTCCACGGCGGCGTCGTCGTCGATAATGGTCAGTTGCGCGTCCCCCACCGTGAACCCGCTGAGCAAGTCGGCCGGGTCGCCTTCCACGGTCAGCGTTTCCGGCCCTTCGATCAGGTTGTCGTCCGCGGCTCCGTCGATCGCCAGGTCGAACTTCCCGGTCGCGGAACGGGCGTAGGCGGGGATGGTGATCTGAGGCGGGCTGGCGATGCTCCGGTAGTCGGTTCCGTCTTCCGCTTCGTCGCCGCCGAGGCCCACTCCCAGCGCCACGATCACCGCCCGGGGCAGGGTATTGCTACCGGCGTAGGAGGCCCTCACCCACACCGTGGTGGTTTCACCTTCGGGAGCCCCGTTCAGGGTCTCCCCGGGTTCCCCGTCGTCATCCTCCAACAGGGTGAGTCCGATGGCGGTGGGAGCGGCGTCGTTGTCGGTGATCTCCAGGGTGGCCGCCACCACCGGCAGGGAGTTGGAGCTCACTTCCACGTTGCCGCCTTGCACCAGGATGGTTTCCCCAACGGACCCTTCCGCTACGTTGTCATCGTTTATCACCAGGGTGATAGCGGAGGAGCCGGTTCGGGACCCGGCGGCGATGCTGATCCCCAACGAGTGTCCGGCGGGGGGGTTGGTCCCGGATGGGTAGGACACCCGGACGTCCTCATTGGCCGCAAACGCGGAATCGTCGTCCAGTCGGGCCGTTCCGCCCGCTACGTTCACCCCCACTACCGTCCCGCCCGCCGGAGCGTTCACGGGCAGGGTGGCGGTTACGTTCACGGTGGTGGTTCCGCTGCTCTCCGCCAAGGCGGTTAACGGATTTCCGCCGCTGGCCAGGGAGAGGACGATGCCGCTGTCCACAATGGTCATCTCGGCGTCGTCGGAGACCGCTCCCCCATCCACGGTGGCCGCCCCGGACACTTTCACTTTCTCCTCCCCTTCGTTGGCGCCGTCGTCGCGGGCGGTGAGCCGGAAAGTTCCGGAGTGGCTGATCTGTCCGGCGGGGATGGTGATGACGAAAGAATTACCGGTTTGGTCGGTGGTGAAGTCCCCGCCGGCTCCGAGAGTGGCCCCGTCGGTGTCGCCGCCGGCGACGGTCACCGTCACCGGAACATCGGCGGTGCGGGTGGAGGAAGAAACCCCGGAGAATTGGACGGTGACGGCCACGGTGTGGGCGGTAGCGGCTTCCACTACCGTCTCCGGCGAAGCGGTTATGTCCAAGGCGGTGTCGGCATCGGTTATCGTCAACTCCGGCCCGGCGACCTCCACCGCCGAGGAGCCGGTTACCAGCAAAGTTTCCGGCCCTTCGGTAATGGCGTCGTCGGTGATGGAGAGGCCGGTCAACGACCCGGCGGCGGCGCTGCCGAGAGCCCCGGCGGCGATGGTTACCGTATTGGGGGAGCCGGGGGAATAGTCGTAGTCCGCGGAGGCGGCGCTGCCGTCCGCCACCGACAAGGTGATCTCCACCGGAGCGGTGAATTCCGAATGGGTGGTCCCCGTCGCAAAAGCGGCCGACACCGCCACCCCGGACCCGTTCCCGCCTTCCGTCACCGCCGTCCCGACGGGTATGGACAAGGTCGCCACCGAGTCGTCGTCGACAATGGCCAGGTCCGCCCCGGTCACGGTGTAACCGGCGGCGGTCCCGCCCACGGTGATGGTTTCCGACGGTTCGGCCCGGGTGTCGTCGGCGACGCCCAGGCCGGTGAGGGCGACCGCGGCCCCGGTCGTGGAACCGGCCGGAATGGTGAGGGTTATTTCACTGCCCGTCCCCGGGGCGGTGAAGTCGGCCCCTTCCGTACCGGCGGCGGCGGTGAACGTGATCTCCACCTCGGTGGGGGTGTGGAGGACGGAGGAGTCGGCGTCGAACGCGGCGGCGACCGTCACCGCTCCCGCGTTGCCGTCCGACTCGTTCACCGTGTTGCGGCTGAGCGTCAGGTCGATGCCCAAATCGTCGTCGGCGATTCCCAAGTCTTGTTCCACCACCGGCAACGCGGCGCCGCCGATGGTCACCGTACCGCCTTGCACCCGGATGGTCTCCGCCGTCCTTCCTTCCGCTATCTCGTCGTCGTTTACCACCAGGGTGACGACGGCCGTCCCGGTGGTTCCGCCGGCGATACTGATCCCCAGCGGGTACCCGTCGTCGGGAGCGGGATCGGACGGGTAGGACACCCGGAAGTCCTCTCCCGCCGCCCAAACGGAGTCGTCGTCCAACAAAGCCGTTCCGCTCGTAATCCGCAGGGGGACCACCACCGGGGCGGTAGCGGCCACGGGCAGGGTGGCGGTAATGGTCACCTGGGTGGACCCGCTGTCTTCGGCCAGGCTGGTCAGCGCGCTCCCGCCGCTGGACAGGGCGAGGGTAATGCCGTTGTCCACAATCGTCATCCCCGCATCGGCTATGACGACCCCCGACCCGTCTACGACGGCCGTCCCGGAAACTTTCACGTTCTCGGCCCCTTCGCTGTCGTCGCCGTCATCGGCGGCGGTGAGCCGGAAAGTCTCCTTGGCTTCCACCTGTCCGGCGGGGATGGTGACCACAAAGGAGTTGCCGGGCTGATCGGTGACAAAGTCGGCGCCGGCTCCGAGGGCGGCCCCGTCCGTGTCGCCGCCGGCGATGGTCACCGTCACCGGCGTAGCGGCGGTGCGGGTGGAGGAGGAAACCCCGGAGAAACGGGCGGTGACATCCACGCTATGGGCCTCCGTCCTTTCCACCACCGTCTCCGGTGCAACCGAAATTTCAATGCCCGTATCGGCGTCGGCCACCGCCAACGTAGTTCCCTCGGCGTCTCCCAGGGAGGAGGTTCCGTTTATCTGAACGTTTTCTTCCCCCTCGGTGACGGAATCGTCGGACACCGTCAGGCCGTCCAGCGACCCGGCCGCGCTGCTGCGCACCATCCCGGCGGGGATGGTCACCGTATCCCCTCCCGAATATCCGTAGTCGGCGGAACCGGCGGTTCCGTCCGCTACCGACAAGGCGACCACCGTGGCCGTGGAAATATCCGAGGAGGTGGTCCCCGAAGGGAAGGAAGCCGACACCCCCACCCCCGATCCGTCCCCGCCTTCGGCGGCCGCCGCCCCGTCCCCGACGCTCAAATGCACCACCGCATCGTCATCGGCGATGGACAAGGTCGTACCGGTCACCGCGTAACCGGCGGCGGTCCCGTCCACGGTTATGGTCTCCCCCGCCTCGGCGATGGCGTCATCGGCGATAGTCAAACCGGTCAGGGCGACGGCGGCACCGGCCACCGAACCGGCCGGGATGGTGACCGTGATTTCACTGCCCGCGGCGGGAGCGGTGAAGTCCGCCGCCTCCGTATCGGGGCCCGCGGTGAAAGACAGCTCCACCGACACCGCGGAGGCGATCTGCGAGGTGACCGCCCCCGCGAAGCGGGCGGTCAGCATAGCGTCCCCGGCGTTGCCGTCCGCCTCCTCCGCCGGCGCCGAACCAAAACCGAGGGTGATGTCCGCGTCGTCGTCGGCTATCGGCAAGACGGCGGACGCCACCGGCAACGGGCTGGCGTTCACGGTCACGTCCGCGCCGCTCACCACCACCGTCTCCTCCCCTTCCGCCGCCGAGTCGTCGTTGACCGCCAAGGTGAGGTCGGCGTATCCGCTGATTTCCCCGGCCGCGATACTGATCCCCAATGAATGATCAGCAGGCGTACCAGCCGGCTTCGCCGGGTAGGACACCCGATAGTCCTCCCCCGCCCCGAAAGAAGACCCGTCATCCGCGGTAGCGGTGCCGCCCGCCGCGTTCAGCCCCACTACCACGCTGTACGCGGCGGTGGTGGGCAGGGTGGCGGTCACCCGTACGGTAGCGGACCCGTCGCCCTCCGCTACGCCGGTCAGCGGGTCGCCGTCCCCGTCGCGGAAAGACAGCTTGATGCCGGTGTCCACTATGACCAACTCGGCGGAGGCGGAAACCGACGTTCCGTCCACGGTGGCCGCCGCGGACAACGCCACCTTCTCCGCCCCCTCGTCGGAGCCGTCCGCCGCCGCCGTCAACTTGAAGGAGGCCCGCCCGCTGGTCTGCCCGGCGGGGATGATAACGGTAAAGGAGTTTCCGGTCTGGTCGGTGGTGAAATCCTTACCGGTTCCGGTTCCCAGAACGGCCCCGTCCGTCCCGGCCCCGCCGGCGACGGTCACCGTTACCGTAACATCGGAGGTCCGGGCGGAAGAATCAACTCCGGCGAACCGGGCCACCACCGCAATGGTATGCGCCCCGGCCTGTTCCACCACCGTCCCCGGCGACGCCGACAGTTCAATCCCGGAGTCGGCGTCGGTCACCGTCAAATCAAACCCGGTGACGTCGCCTACCGGGGAGGACCCCCCTACCGCTATCGTCTCCGCCCCCTCGGTGATGTCGTCGTCGGCGACGGTCAAGCCGGCCAACGACCCGGACGCGGCACCGGCCGTCGCCCCGGCGGGGATGGTTACCGTATTCGGGGACACCGGCGCGTAACCGTAATCAGCCGGGGAGAGGGCGGTTCCGTCCGCCGCCGACAGGGTAATCACCGTGGCCGTGGAAATGTCGGAGCTGGTCGTCCCCGAAACGAAGGCGGCCGACACCGCAACCGTCGAGCCGTCCCCCCCTTCCGCCACCGTGGTTCCCCCCGCCGTCGACAGTTCCACCGCGGCGTCATCGTCGGCGATCGTCAAGGTCGCCCCCGTCACCGTGTAACCCGTAGCGGTTCCGCTGACGGCAATGGTCTCCGACTCTTCGGCGATGGCGTCGTCGGTGATCGCCAACCCGCTCAGGGCCGTAGCCGCGCTGCTGACCGAACCGGCCGGAATGGTCACCGTGATCTCGCTGCCCGAGGCGGGAGCGGTGAAATCGGCCGCCTCCGTACCCGTATCAGCCGTAAACGACAACTCCACAGCGGTAGCCGAACTGATACTGGAGGAAGCCCCCGTGAAAACGGCGGTGATCATAGCGTCCCCGGCGTTGCCGTCCGCCTCCTCCGCCGTCGCCGGACTGAACAGGAGGGTAATGGCCGAGTCGTTGTCGACGATCTCCAACGAGCTGGTCAACACCGACCAAGCCGCGCTGTTAATGGTCACGTCGCCGCCCCGCAACTCGATAGTTTCGGCGGTAATCCCTTCCGCTACGTTGTCATCGTTGACCGTCAACGTTATGTCCGCGGATCCGGAGGAAGACCCGGCGGGAATGCTGATTCCCAACGAATAACCGGCCGGCGTACCCACCGGCTTGGACGGATAGGACACCCGGAAGTCCTCCCCTTCCGCAAAGGAGGCTCCGGTTCCCAACAGGGCGGTTCCGCTCCGTAAGTTAACCCCCACCACCGCGTCCAAAACGGTCGCTACCGGCAGGGTGGCCGTCACCCGCAACTGCGTGGAACCGCTATCCTCCCCCAGACTGCTCACCGCACTGCCGCCGCTGTCCGCCACCGACAACGAGACGCCGCCGTCCACGATCGATATATCAGCGGCGGTCACCGTCACCGCCGCCCCGCCCACCGTCGCCGAGCCCGCCAAGGTGACAATCTCCGGAGTGGTTTCGGTATTTTGGTCGACCGGTGCGGTGATCTTGAAAGTATGGCTTCCGCTGGTAGAGCCGGCCGGGATGGTGATCGTGAACCGGTTTCCGGGCACATCCGTAGTGAAATCACCGAGGACGGCTCCGTTATCGCCGGACCCGCCCGCGATGTTTACCGTCACCTCGGTCGCCGTGGTCAAAACCGAGGAAGAACCGTCGAAGCGGGCGGTAACCGCAATCGTCTGCGCGGCGGCGCGTTCCGCCACCGTGGACGGTGACACCGACAGCAGAATGTTGGCGTCATCGTCGTCGATGGTCAACGTAGAACCGGTCAGGTTCCACGATGACGTCCCGCCCACCGTCAACGTCTCGGGGCCTTCCACGATATCGTCGTCGGTGATGCTAAAACCGGTCACAGTGGCGGAAGAGGCGACCAGCGAGTTGGCGGGGATGGTGAGTACCAGCGGGGAAACCGGCGCATAAGAATAGTCAGCCGAACTAGCCGCCCCCGCCCCGCTGCCTTCTTCCATGTCCACCGTAACGGAGATTGCGGACCCGATCACGGAAGAAGTCACCCCGCTTCCGAACCCGGCCGAGGTGCTTATCCCCACTGCGCTCCCCACATCCTCGGAAATTCTACCCTGATTTCCGGGAGCGATTCCGTCGGTGTCCACCGTCATGTATACCTGCGTATCCGCAGTGTCAACGATCGTCACCCGCCCGTTACGAGCCTGGAATCCCGCTGGCGCATCCACGTTCCACCAATAAAATTCGTCCGGCTCCGCTACAGAATCATCTGTAATCTCAGCCTTCAGATAGTCATAAGTTAATGATGTTCCCAACGTACCGGAAACCGAACTGGCGGGAAACGTCACCCAGGCAACCCTGCTATTAGTATTGTAATCAGCAGAATCCGCATCCGATGAAGTAGCAGTCCCATATCCGAAAGAAACCCGCGGGGCTGAATTGCCGGATAAATTACCGCTGTACGTAGAACTGGTAGAAGCGGTAAACACCCCGTTCGACACCCCGCCCAAAGTAGCGCCCCCTCCATTATTCACATTATTATTAGCGGCCTCCACCACCTCCGTATTGCTTATATCCACCCTAATCACCCGGTCCTGATCGGTGATTTCCAGTTCGGCGAAGAGCACCAGATACACCGGCGCGGAACCGGAGAAGCGGATGGTCTCGTGATCTTCCGTTATCGTGTCACTGCGGGGAGTTATGACAATATCGCCGGAGGAGCCGGTAGTCTGGCCGTTGAGAATGGTAATCGCGGCGGTTGTGGAATCGACGGCGTAGTCACCGGCGGAACCTTGGACGGCGGTGCCGCCCACCCCGATAGTAACGGTTACGTCGGTGTCGGCGGTGACGGCCGACGAAGCGGTGGCTTTCACTCGCACCGTCTGCGCCCCGCCGTCCTCGGCCACGGCCGTGACCGCCGCCGGCGAGGCCGCGTTGTCGGTGAAACTGAGCGTGATAGTGCGGGATCCGGTATCGAAAATGTTGATGGCGGCCGCATCCACGGTCACCGCCGCCCCGCCCACCGACGCCGCCCCCGTCAACGACACCCCCTCCGGGGCGGACTCGGTTACGCCGTCCTCCCGGGCCGTCAAGTTAAAGGTGGCGGCGGCGCTCACCTTTCCCGCCGGGATGGTAATCGTCAACTTGTTAAGCGCCGAGTTCTTATCGGCGGCGTCAGTGTAGAAATCCCCGGTGGGGGGAGGCCCCGCCGCCCCCAAAGTGGCGCCGCCGGTCGCCCCGGCGATGGTCACCGCCACCTCCGTAGCCGCGGTCAAAACGGAGGTTGAGCCCTTAAAGCGGGCCGTGACCGTAATTTCATGCGCCGCCGCCTGCTCCAACACCCCTGCCGGAGACACCAGCAACTCGATGTCGGCGTCGTCGTCTCCGATCGTCACCGTCGCGGGGGTGGCGTCATCCGACCCGACCGTTCCGCTTATTGTCAAAGTCTCGGGGCCCTCCACCACATCATCGTCGACCAGGGTCAAGCCGGACAAATTCCCCGAGGATGAACTACTAAGCATATTGGCGGATATAGTCAACGTGTTCGACGAAGACGAATACGAAAAGTCGTCTGCTCCCGCCTCCCCGATGCCGGGACTCGAGTTATCATCCACAGTCCACGTAACCTCCCTATCCGACCCGATTACCGAAGAAGTAACCCATCGTGAGTAAGTCGCCGACACGCTCACCCCGGACCCGGTCCCGGCATCCTCGGAAATCACGCTCTGATTGCCATCCGTATTACCGTCGGTGTCCACCCTCATGTAAACAATCGTATCCGTAGTATCAATGATTCTCACACTCGCGTTACGAGCCTGAAATCCCGCTGGCGCATGCACATTCCACCCATAAAATTCGTCCGGCTCCGCTATAGCATCATCTTTCACGTCGGCTCTCAGAAGATTACTGGAAAAAACGGTACTTAACGTACCGGAAACTGAACCAGCGGGAAACGACAACCAAGCCCGCCTACCAAGCTGATTATAATCAGGAGATTCCACATCTGTCCAATTAGCGGTTCCAAAACTCCAGCTAACTTGCGGACTCGAATTACCGGATAAATTACCGCTGTACGTAGAACTGGTAGAAGCCGTAAACACCCCGTTCGATACCCCGCCCAAAGTACCGCTCCCGGCATTAGCCACATGCCTATTAGCCTCCACCACCTCCGAGTTGGTTATACTCAATCTAATCACCCGGTCCTGGTCGGTGATGGCCAGGTCGCCCGGGTTCACCAAATACAAGGTGGCGGCACCCGAGAAACGGATGGTTTCGTGGTCCTCGGTGATCTTATCACTGTTGGCAGTGACGGTAATGTCACCGGAAGAGGCGCTGGTTTGTCCGTTGAGTATGGTTATCGTAGCCGTCGTCGCCCCCAGGGTGTAATCGCCGGCGGCGCCCCGGACGGCGGTACTGCCCGTACCTCCGATGTTTACGGTCACGGTGGTGTCGGCGGTTACCGCCTGCGAGGCGGTGGCTTTCACCCGCACCGTCTGCGCCCCGCCGTCCTCGGCGACGGCCGTGACCGCCGCCGGCGAGGCGGCGTCGTCGGTGAATCTGAGGGTGATGGTCCGGGAGCCGGGATCGTAAATGTCGACGGCGGCCGCGTCCACCGTCACCGCCGTCCCGCCCACCGACGCCGCCCCCGTCAACGACACCCCCTCCGGAGTGGATTCGGATTCGCCGTCGGCCCGGGCCGTCAGGTTGAAAGTTCCGTTGGCGGTGAGTTGCCCGGCGGGGATGGTGATCGTCAATTTGTTCATTGTCTGATCGGTATAGAAATCCCCGTTGCTCGACGACCCCAGGGTGGCCCCGTTGGAGGCGGCCCCGGCGATGGTGACCGTTACGTCGGTGGCGACGGTCAAGACCGACACCGACCCTTTGAAGCGGGCGGTAACCGTTATCTCATGCGCGGCCGCCTGTTCCAACACACCCGCCGGGGAGACCAATAGCTCGATGTCGGCGTCGTCGTCGGTGATGGTCACCGTAGCGGGGGTGGCTTCCCCGAGGGAGGACGTTCCGCCGATTTGCAGGGTCTCGGGTCCTTCCACGATGTTGTCATCGGCGATGGTCAGCCCGGCCAGCAATCCCGCGGTGGTACTGCTGATGGTGTTGGCGGGAACGGAGACCGTGTTCGGCGTTGACGGCGAATATGTAAAGTCGTCGCGTCCCGCTTCCCCCAGGCTGGGGTGCATATTGTCGACCGCCGACAAGGTAACTTCGGTGGCGGTACCGATCGTTGAGGAGGTTACACCGGATGGGAAACCGGCTGACACGGCGGCCGCGGCCCCGGTTCCCCCTTCGGCAATCGCGGCGGTGCTCGTTAGCACTATATGGGCGTCATGCGGGTCGCGGATGGTCATAGTGGCGGGGGCTACGGTGAACCCGGCCGGAACATTCACGAACGTGATATTAAAGGTCTCGTCCGCTTCCGCTATGTCGTCCGTGCGACGGCTCTGTATGCCTACTTCGTTTGAATTCGTGCTATCGACGGCGAGAGCGGTCAGCCCTCCGGCGGCGATGTCAACGTACATAGGATCGTCTACCAAGTCTAGACTATGCTCAACTTCATTATTACCGCTAACGTTGTTCAAGGGAAGATGGTCCATCCGCAACCTCATCGCTTGCGTATAGGTGGACGAAGTAGAGGGGGTGAACACCTCCCCGGCCATGCCTCCCAAGGTAACCCGCGCCCAAGCAAGATTTAAATTATTAGAGCATCTGCCATCCGGCCCCTCCGCCATGGCGCATTCATCGCCCGACGACTTCGGGGTTGTTACCCGCAGGGTTCGGTCCTGATCCGCAATAGCGAGATCGGTCGGATTCACGAAGAAGGCGTCGTCGGTTTCGCCGGTGATGCGGATGCTCTCCTGCTCCTCCGTTATCGTGTCGCTTACGGTAGTGACGGTAATGTCGCCGGAGGAGGCGCTGATCTGACCGTTGGGTATGGTTATCGTAGCCGTCGTCGCCCCCAGTGTATAATCACCGGCGGCGCCGCGGGTAGCGGAGCCGCCCGTACCTCCCAGTTCCACTCGAACAACGGTGTCGGCGGTGACCGCAGCCGGAGCGGTGGCTTTCACTCGCACGGTCTGCGCTCCGCCGTCTTCCCCTACTTCCGTGATGGTCGCGCCCCCGGCGTCGGTGACGCTGAGGTTAATCGCCCAGTCCGGGTCGAATAAGCTCAACACCGCCCCGGTTACCGTCACCGCCTGCCCCCCCACCGACGCCGACCCCGAAACAAGCGCGGTTTCTACGTCTTCGGTGTCGTCGTTGTCATCCCGGACGGTGATGTTGAAAGAGCCGGAGCCGCTGACCTGCCCGGCCCGGATGGTAATCGTCAGCTGGTTGTTGGTCAGGTCGGTGGTGAAATCCCCCATCGCCCCCAGGGTGGCCCCTTTCGTTCCCGTCCCGGCGGCGACGGTGACCGTCACAGTGGTGTCGACGGCCAAGACCGAGGTGGAGCCCCGGAAGCGGGCGGTGACCGTTATCGGTTGCGCCGCCGCCTGCTCCACCAACTTGGTAGTGGACACCTCCAAGTCGATGTCGGCATCGTCGTCATCTATCGTCACCCACCCAATGGGATCGCCTAATATGGCCGTGCTGGTAAACGTACCGCCCAAGTCCAGGGTTTCCGGGCCCTCCACCACATCGTCATCGGTTATGGTTAACCCGTCCAAAGTCACCGAACCGGTACTCTCCAAAGTCCCCCCGGTGATAGTCAACGCGCCCGGCGCCGGAGTGGGCAGAGTGAAAGAGAAATCATTGCTGTCCGCAGTCCCGGCCTGAGCACGCGCGCGACTTGCCGTCGACAAATAAGGCCAATAATGATTCAAGTACGGGTTCGGAGGCGGTGCGTACTCCCCGCCCGTTCCCGGCAACACATTGGTAAACGTAGCCGTTACCGCCGAGGTCAAATCCGAGGAGGTAGCCTCCGGCGGGAAAGCAGCCTTAATATTTACACTCGCCCCCGTTCCACCCTCGGCGATCTCCTTGTCCGGTTTAAAATACACCCGCCCCTCAAGGTCCTCGATTTTAATCAACGCCGCCTGCACCGTCCACCCTTCGGGAGGCATCACCGTCGCCCAATAATGCTCTTCCCCCTCCACCGCATGATCCCCTACCAAAGTAATCGTCGCCAAAGTAGAATTAGTAGGAGTTGCCGCCACTGCGGAACGGGAACCAGCCGCGATGGTAGCCGTCAACACATGTTGCAAGTTATCAGGTGTTACAGCATGATCATGATGATAATCTTGAGGAATCAAGGTAGTGGGAAACACGTTACCGATTCCGGGAGGTCGCTCGTTACTAGGCACAGTCCCAGGAAACGAAACCGGCAACGCCAAACTCTCGCTAAACGTAGAGGTAGTCCCACTCACCGTCGCCGTCACACTAAACGTATGTTGCTGACTATCCGAATAAGTTTCCGGACCCTTATCATCGCTAACGCTCACTTTAATCAGCCGATCCGCATCGGTAATCTCCAAATCAGCCCCTCTCACCAAATCAGGCACCGCCCTCCCCGTGATCTTAATAATCTCATGATCCTCGGTCACCGTATCGCTCACCGGCGTAATCGTCAGATTACCCGACGTAACGGTAGTCTGGTTGGCCAACAAAGTCATCGTAGTGGTAACCGATCCGGTGTAATCATCCCCCCGGGTGGCCGTACTGCCCCGGCCTCCCACCGTCACCGTCACCTCCCTGTTCACCGCCAACGTACTGGTAGCCGTAGCCGTCACCCGAAACGTCAACGCGCCGTCATCTTCACCGGTAGCGGAAACAGCCGCCGGGGTTGACCCCGTGTCCACAACACTCAAATCAATTATCCGCCCCGGCTCGAAAATGGGAATCTCCACGTCGCTTACCGCTACCGCCGTGCCGCCCACCGTCGCCGACCCGGAGACGGACACCCGCTCCCCGCTGTCCGCAACGCTATCCGCGTTGGCCGTCAACTCAAAAGTCCCGCTCCCGCTCAACTCCCCCGCTCCGATGCGAACCGTCAACTGATTATTAGTCTGATCAGTGAAAAAATCTCCGGTGGGGGTTTGGCCGCCCACCCCCAACGTAGCACCGTTAACCGCCGCGCTGGCAATACTCACCGTCACGTCCGTAGCCGTCGACAGAATGGAAGAAGAACCCTTAAACCGGGCGGTGACCGTAAACTCCTGCGCGACCGCAATCTCAAAGAACTCCGTCGGGGATACCTCCAACTCAATATCGGCATCGTCATCCAAAATGGTCAAGGTAGCCGCGGTAGCGTCCCCGTAAGTAGAAGACCCGCCTACCTGCAATGTCTCCGGCCCTTCCACCACATCATCATCAACCAACGTCAAGCCGGCCAATGTTCCCGCAGTGGAGCTGGCGATAGCCTGAGCGGGAATAGACACCGTACCCGGCGTTGACGAATAACTAAAATCGGCGCTGGTCGCCTTCCCCGCCCCCGTCGGCGTCTCCGCCGACGCCGACAAACTAATCGTCGTCGCCGACCCGATCACCGACGACGTAACCCCCGACGGAAAACCCGCTGACACATTCACCCCCGCCCCGGTCCCGGCACTCTCCGCCACCACGCTCTGATTGCCATCCGTATTGCTATCAGAATCCAATCCCAGCACCGCCTGCCTATCATGCGGGTCCCGAATGGTCATCGTCGCCGGAACTACGGTGAACCCGGACGGAATATCCGTCAGCGTGATATTAAAGGTCTCGTCCGGTTCCGCTATATTATCCACGCGACGGCTCTGCATGGCCACTACGTTTTCATTAAAGCTATCGACGGCGAGGGCGGTCAGCCCTCCGGCGGCGATGTCAACGTACATCGGATCATCTGCTAGATATAAACTATGCTCAATTTCATTATTACTGCTAACGTTGCCCGGGGGACCAGGGTCGATCCGCAACCTCATCGCTTGGCTGTAAGTAGACGAGGTGGAGGCGGTGAACGATCCCCCGGTCATACCCCCCAGGGTAACCCGCGCCCAAGCAAGATTTAAATTATTAGAGCATCTGCCATCCGGTCCCTCCGCCATAGCGCACTCGTCGCCCGACGACTTCGGGGTTGTTACCCGCAGGGTTCGGTCCTGGTCGGTGATAGTCAAGGAAAGATTATTCACGGTGTATCCGGAGGCTCGAGCGGGGAAAGTTATTGTCTCATGATCCTCCGTAATTCTGTCACCGATAGCAGTAAACTTAATATAACCGGAAAGGCCGGTAGTCGTACCGGCGCGGATATATATATTACCATAATCGTAAGGGATAGCATAGTCGCCGCCTTCGCATATGTTCCTGTATACGACCCAGTCGATATAGCATCTCCCCTTGGTAGCCGTACCGATGTTATCGGTACCGATACCGAAATATACCCTCAGATAGGAAGTCGGGGCCGAAGACAGCACCGCCTTAACCCGCAACCGCGTCTCGCCGCTATCCTCCCCTATTGACGTAACCGTATTTCCCGCGCGATCAACCAGGCTGAGCGTAACCGTAGGGGTCTGCGCCGCCGCCGGCGCCGAAACCAGCGGCAGAGCAACCACCGCCAATCCCAACGTCAACGCCCCCGCCAAAGTCCTTCTCATTGCCAATCCAACCTTTCCAACCAGCTGTCGCTCTCCAACCCGCCCCCGCCGCGCCGGCGCCGCCGAGGACGAAACCCCGACACCTTGTCGGGCAAACTTGGCATCCTACCCCCCCCCCCCCATTCCTGTCAAGTCAGCCCCAAAAAGACCCACGGCGCTGAAATCGCCAAGGCCGCCCTCAGCATGACGAACAGCCCCGCGCCCGGCTACGGCGCGCTCCGGATATCATTCAGGATTTCCCTCATCCAGGGCTCCCCGCCCGCCCTTGCCCCAACCTACGCACCCGCTCTCCCGCCCCCTTAACCCTCCTCTTCCGCCCCGCCGATATGGAACGAGACGTGCAATCGCCGCGCTACCGCCGTAAAGGCCGCAAAAACCCACCGCACATATACAGCATTACAAATGTGTCGCCGTTCATGGCCTGCTCCGATAACCCGCACCCGACGCACACCCGGCCGGAACAGTGGCCGCCAATCCGGCTCGCGCTCCGCAGAAACCTAAATCGCCGCCTCCACGCCCTCACCGCCAGCAGATGCCGATTCGGACCCGCCCGCGACGGACCCGCCCCAGGTTGCGACATGCGCGCGGTCGGCGAGGACAGCGATAACCGGCTCCAACTTCCGCACCCGATCATCCAACCTATCCACCCGCTCACCCACCCCCTTGACCTGCTCCTCCAAACCCCCCAACCGATCATCAACCGCCTCCCACCGAAGGTCGTCAGTCCGCCGCGCCTCCTCCCACCGGGCCTCGTCAGTCCGCCGCGCCTCCTCCCACCGGGCCTCATTAGCCGCCCACGCCGTCTCCCACCGGGCTTGGTCTTCGCGCCGGTTGGCTTCCCAAACCTTCTGGCTCGCTTCCTGGACCTTCTGCCCCGAAGCATGCAACCGCCATATGACCGCGGTCAGCGCCGCGAACATCCCCGCTATCGGGTAAAGCAGGTTCAAGATATCGCCGTTCATGGCCTGCTCCGATAACCCGCACCCGACGCACACCCGGCCAGCGCGGCGGCGCCCAAACCCTGCTCACGCTCCACAGCAACCTACGCCGCCCCCTCGACGCCGGCACGACCGTCCTGCCCCGACTCGGACCCGCCCGCGACGGGCCCGCCGACAGCTACGATATTCGCGCGGTCGGCGAGGACAGCGATAACCGGCTCCAACTTCCGCACCCGATCATCCAACCTATCCACCCGCTCACCCACCCCCTTGACCTGCTCCTCCAAACCCCCCAACCGATCATCAACCGCCTCCCACCGAAGGTCGTCAGTCCGCCGCGCCTCCTCCCACCGGGCCTCGTCAGTCCGCCGCGCCTCCTCCCACCGGGCCTCGTTAGCCGCCCACCGAAGGTCGTCAGTCCGCCGCGCCTCCTCCCACCGGGCCTCGTTAGCCGCCCATGCCGTCTCCCACCGGGCTTGGTCTTCGCGCCGGTTGGCTTCCCAAACCTTCTGGCTCGCTTCCTGGACCTTCTGCCCTGAAGCATGCAACCGCCATATGACCGCGGTCAGCGCCGCGAACATCCCCGCTATCGGGTAAAGCAGGTTCAAGATGTCGCCGTTCATGGCTTGCTCCTTTCGCTGTTTAGTATACACGACTGGCTGGCCGCGCCTAACGCATTTACCAACCGCGCATGGAAAAACGCAAAAAACAATATTTTTATTCCAAAAATCGCCCAATACGCGAAAAAAATCCTTAGCGGGCATGCGGGACGATGGTTAATCATCAGAAGCGACCACTACGGAACCTCGGCGGATTGTCCCAACGAGACCGTCGGCGCCTAAGAACCGGGGGGCGGCCGCCGCCCGGGCCTAGGCGAAGCAGAGAGGGGGACCGCCCAGGTCGTTAACGCGCGGTCGGCGAGAACGGCGATGACCGGCTCCAGCATCCGCCCCCGATCATCCAACCTTTCCACCCGCTCGCCCGCCCCCTTGACCTGCTCCTCCAAACCCCCCAACCGGCCATCAACCGCCTCCCACCGGGCCTCATTAGCCGCCCATGCCGTCTCCCACCGGGCTTGGTCTTCCCTCCGGCTAGCTTCCCCAAACCTTCTGGCTCGAAGCAATCAACCGCCATATAATCGCGGTCAGGGCCGCCAACAGCCCCGCCATTGGGTAGAGCAGGTTCAAAATGTCGCCGTTCACGGCTTGGCCGCTATAATCGGCGACGGGAATATAGGAACGGCCGAAAGGGGAAATAAAATGACCGCCCCGCACCTAGCCGCCGACGGGGACGACCAAAACGCCGTACGCCGACTGAACGACATGTTCGCCGCCGACGCCGACCGATTCTATCGCCGGGCGGACGACTTGGAAAACGCCGGTCGTTCCGCCGCCGCCGGGATAGCCCGCCGACAGGCCGACATCTATGCGGCGGCCGTCCGGGAAACGACTGGACGGAGGAAACCCGGCGCCGATGACCGACCCGGACGAACGGCGGACGCTACGGAACGAACGAACCCGATTACTAGCGGAATACGATGAGGCGGCGGAAACCGCCGAACTAATAAAAATTCGGATAGCGACGGCGGATGGCGAAGGGAAACGAATATCCGCCGAAAATGACGACCTGGATAAACCGCTGGACGGGGGGACTATAACCGGGAATGTCCCGATATTATCCGACCGGGAACGGGTAGTCGCCGAACGACTACGAATATACCCGGAACTAGCGGCGGCGACGCTAGAAATGTTATTACTAGATTTCCGGTTAGCCCGGTTAGACATCGCCCTGAATAACCTAGTAGTGGAAATATATGAAATCGGTCGGCGGTTAGACGAACCGGATACGCCAACCGAATAATCCCGTAGCCGACCGTATAGCCCGTATTACGCCGTTTCCGAACAAACCAGGCGACCGATCGCCCACCGACTTGCGGGCGGCGGAAACCGCCGAACTAATAAAAATCCGGATAGCGACGGCGGGCGGCGAATGGCAATCTATCCACTCGCTCACCCACCCCCTTGACCTGCTCCTCCAAACCCCCCAACCGGTCATCAACCGCCGCCCACGCCGTCTCCCACCAAGCTTGGTCTTCCCTCCGGTTGGCTTCCCAAACCTTCGGGCTCGAAGCATGCAACCGCCACATGATCTAGGTCAGCGCCGCGAACATCCCCGCCATCGGATAGAGCAGGTTCAAGATGTCGCCGTTCATGGCTTGCTCAGATAACCCGCACCCGACGCACGCCCGGCCGGAGCGACGGCGCCCAAACCCTGCTCACGCTCCACAGCAACCTACGCCGCCCCCTCGACGCCGGCACGACCGTCCTGCCCCGATTCGGACCCGCCCGCGACGGACCCGCCCCAGGTTGCGACATGCGCGCGGTCGGCGAGGACGGCGATAACCGGCTCCAACTTCCGCACCCGATCATCCAACTTATCCACCCGCTCGCCCACCCCCTTGACCTGCTCCTCCAAACCCCCCAACCGATCATCAACCGCCTCCCACCGGGCCTCATTAACCGCCCACCGAAGGTCGTCAGTCCGCCGCGCCTCCTCCCACCGGGCCTCGTTAGCCGCCCATGCCGTCTCCCACCGGGCTCGGTCTTCCCTCCGGTTGGCTTCCCAAACCTTCTGGCTCGCTTCCTGGACCTTCTGCCATGAAGCATGCAACCGCCATATCACCGCAGTCAGCGCCGCGAACATCCCCGCCATCGGGTAAAGCAGGTTCAAGATATCGCCGTTCAAGGCTTGCTCCTTTCGCTGTCTAGTATACACGACCGGCAGGCCGCAACGCATTTACCAACCCCACATGAAACAACTCAAAAAACAATATCTTTATTCCAAAAATCATCCAATGCGCGAAAGAAATACTTAGCGGAGAGAGCGGTACGCGGTCACACCCGGGTCTTAGACGACGCACCCAATTTCACGCGGTGGCCGTCCCGCCCGGTTCGCGCTCCGCAGAAACCGAAACCGGCCCCTCGACACCCTCACCACCGTCCTGCCCCGACCCGGACCCGCCCGCGACGGGCCCGCCTCCGGTTGCGATATTCGCGCGGTCGGCGAGGACGGCGATAACCGGCTCCAACTTCCGCACCCGATCATCCAACCTATCCACCCGCTCGCCCACCCCCTTGACCTGCTCCTCCAAACCCCCCAACCGGCCATCAACCGCCTCCCACCGGGCCTCATTAGCCGCCCATGCCGTCTCCCACCGGGCTCGGTCTTCCCTCCGGTTGGCTTCCCAAACCTTCTGGCTCGCTTCCCAAACCTTCTGGCTCGAAGCATGCAACCGCCACATGACCGCGGTCAGCGCCGCGAACATCCCCGCCATCGGGTAAAGCAGGTTCAAGATGTCGCCGTTCAAGGCTTGCTCCTTTCGCTGTCTAGTATACACGACCGGCAGACCGCGCCTAACGCATTTACCGATCGCACAAGGAAAAACTCAAAAAACAATATCTTTATTCCAAAAATCGCCCAACACGCGAAAAAAATCCTTAGCGGGGAGAGCGGGACGATGGCATATCGGAAATGACCACTACGGAACCCCCGACGAGATCGGCGAAGCCTCAGGACCGGGGGGCGGTCACACCCGGGTCTTAGACGACGCACCCAATTTCACGCGGTGGCCGTCCCGCCCGGTTCGCGCTCCGCAGAAACCGAAACCGGCCCCTCGACACCCTCACCACCGTCCTGCCCCGACCCGGACCCGCCCGCGACGGGCCCGCCTCCGGTTGCGATATTCGCGCGGTCGGCGAGGACGGCGATAACCGGCTCCAACTTCCGCACCCGATCATCCAACTTATCCACCCGCTCGCCCACCCCCTTGACCTGCTCCTCCAAACCCCCCAACCGGCCATCAACCGCCTCCCACCGGGCTTCGTTAACCGCCCATGCCGTCTCCCATCGGGCTTGGTCTTCCCTCCGGTTGGCTTCCCAAACCTTCTGGCTCGAAGCATGCAACCGCCATATGACGGCGGTCAGGGCCGCGAACATCCCCGCCATCGGGTAAAGCAGGTTCAAGATATCGCCGTTCAAGGCTTGCTCCTTTCGCTGTCTAGTATACACGACCGGCAGACCGCGCCTAACGCATTTACCGATCGCACAGGGAAAAACGCAAAAAACAATATCTTTATTCCAAAAATCGCCCAACACGCGAAAAAAATACTTAGCGGAGAGAGCGGGACGATGGTATTATCGAAATCGACCACGGAAACCCCGGCGAACCGGGCCGACGAGAGAGGAACCGAAATGAACATCAAGGGAGCGGCGGCGATAGTTACCGGAGGAGCCTCGGGGCTGGGGGCGGCCACCGCCCGGGCCTTGGCGGCGGAGGGGATGAGGGTGGCCGTCCTGGACATCAACGAGGAACTGGGCGAACAGGTAGCGGACGAGACGGGCGGGGCCTTCGTGCGTTGCGATGTCACCAACGAGGAAGAGGTGGAGGCCGGGGTGGCGGCCGCGGCGGAAATGGCTGATATCCGGGCGACGGTGAACTGCGCCGGCATCGGCCCGCCCGCCCGCACCGTGGGCCGGGACGGAACTCCCCACCCGTTGCGGCATTTTCAAAAAGTGATCGACATCAACCTGACCGGAACATTTAATACCATCCGCTGGGCGGCCGCCGCCATGGCCGGCAACGCCCCCGGCCCGGACAACTGCCGGGGGGCGATCATCAACACCGCTTCGGTGGCCGCCTACGACGGGCAGATCGGGCAAGCCGCCTACTCGGCCTCCAAAGGCGGCATCGTGGGCATGACGTTGCCCATCGCCCGCGACCTTTCCTCGGCGGGCATCCGGGTAAACACCATCGCCCCCGGCATCATCGACACGCCCCTTTTGGCCGGCCTGCCCGAACCCGCCAAGGAGTCGCTGGGGCAACAGGTGCTGCACCCCAAACGACTGGGAACCCCCGAGGAGTACGCCGAGCTGGCCGTGTTCCTGATCCGGCACGACTACATGAACGGCGAATCCATCCGCATGGACGGCGGCATCCGCATGGCCCCCCGCTAACCTCCCGCTAACTCCCCGCGCGGGCCGCTCCCGCCCGCCACGCCTCGTGCAACCGGCCGTACGCTCCGCCTTCCGCTACCAGATGACAGTGGGTTCCGTCCTGGACCAGCCGGGCGTTGTCGAATACCAACACCCGATCGGCGGCTTCGGCGGTGGAAATCCGGTGGGCGACGGTCACCACCGTCCTGCCGACGGCCAGCTCCCGCAACGCCCGGGAAATGTGCGCCTCGGTGGCCGGGTCCACCGCCGATGTGGCTTCGTCCAACACCAAAATCTCCGGGTCGGCGATAGCCGCCCGCACCAGGGTTACCAACTGACGCTCCCCCACCGACAAGGCCGACCCCCGCTCCCCCACTTGCGTATCCAAGCCGGCCCCCAACTCCTCCAACCACTCCGCTATATCCAGCCTGATAAAAGTCCGCTCCACCTCGGCCGGGGAGGCGTCCGGTTTCCCCATCCGCACGTTGTCCAGAATGGACCCCCGAAACATCGCCCCTTCCTGGGGAACCATCACCACCCGCTCCCGCAGTGAAGCGAAACGCACCCGGGAAACATCGGTCCCGCCCAGCGACACCCGGCCCGCGGTGGGGTCCATCAGCCGGGTCAGCAACTTGGCGAATGTGGTTTTGCCGGACCCGGTCTCCCCCACCACCGCCACGTTGGTGCGGGCCGTGATCTCCGCCTCCACCCCCCGCAGGGCGGGGACCTCCCCCTCCCCCGAACCCGGATAGACGAAGGAAACTCCCTCAAAGCGGATATCCAGGGGACCGGCGGGCAAATCCTCCCCCTCCGGGCCGGGGTCGGCCACATCCGGCTCCAAATCCAGAACGTCCAACACCCTCCGCCATCCGGCCACCGCCGTCTGGGCCTCGTTGACGGCCTCGCCGAACACCTGCACCGGCTGGATGAACAACTGCACCAGAAACAGGAAGGCCACCACCGTCCCCACCGTAACCCCGCCGGTGGCGGCCAGCGCCGACCCGACCGCCACCACCGCCGCCACCGTCCCCACCGTCAGGGCTTCGCCGGCCCCGGACAGGGAGGAGGCCAGCCCGCCCGCCCGGACGGCCGCCGCCCGATGCCCGGACACCGCCCGGTTTATTTTCGCCCGCACCCGGTCTTCTATCCGGTAGGCCCTGATCACCGGAAACCCGGCCACCGCCTCCGCCAGGGTTCCCAGCATCTCCCCCATTTTCACCCGCACCGTCAGATAGGCGAACTCCAACCGGGTTTGGAACCATTTGACAACCAGCAGAATTACGGGAAGGGAGGCGGCCGTCACCGCGAACAGGGGCAACGAGTAGGCGGCCATCACCGCCAGCGCGGCCAGGGCCTGGCCGGTGTTGACGATCATCATCAACCCCGCCCACTGCATAAACCGGCTGATCTGATCCACGTCCGAGGTGACCCGGGACACCAGCGCCCCCCGTTGCTCAGCCGCCTGATGCAACATGGACAAGTCGTGAATGCGGCGGAAAGCCCGGATGCGCAACCCGGACAGGGCCGCCTCCGACACTTTGGCCAGCCGGATGTGCATCAACCCGGTGGCGACGGCGGTGACCAGCAAAGCCGCCGTCGCCATGCCGAGCAGGACCGCCACCGCCCGCATATCCACCCGGCCCGGGGCCAAGCCGCGGTCGATCACCTGCTGAATGGCCACCGGTATGATCACCCTGCCGGCGGTGGCCGCCAAAGCCAACAGCAGGGTGGCGGCCAACCCCGCCCCCAACTCGGGAGACAGGGACAATCCCCGTCGTATCGTCCGCCACGCCCCGGAGCCCTCCCGCCCGGTCCGGGAGACGGCCTCCGCCGTCACCGCCCGCCCCCCTCCGACGGCGCCGGGCCGGTCTCCTCGTAGGCGTCCACCAACTCCTTATAACCGGGCCGGGCGGCGTACAACTGCTCGTGCGTCCCCCATCCCGCCACCCGGCCCCCTTCTATGTACACCACGTAGTCGGCCCCGGCGATGGAAGCGCGCCGATAAGCGGTCATCACCACCGTGGCCTCCAGCCCGGCCAACCCGGCCAGAATGTCGCGCTCCACCGCCGGATCCACCGCCGACGTGGCGTCGTCCAAAACCAGCAACCGGGGACGGCGGACCAGGGCCCGGGCCAGGGCGATGCGTTGCCGCTGGCCTCCGGACAGGGTCGCCCCCCGCTCCCCCACTACCGTTTCATAGCCGTCCGGCAACCCGGCTATGAAATCCCCGGCCGCGGCCAACCGGGCGGCCTCCTCCACTTCCGACGCCGTGAAATCACCCCCCAGGGTGATGTTGTTGCGCACCGTATCGTCGAACAGGAACGGCTCCTGGAACACCAGCGCCGTCGCCTCCGCCAAAGCCGTCCGCTCCCACTCCGGCAACGGCCTCCCGTCCAGCCGTATCGTCCCCGACTGCGGATCGAACAGGCGGGCCAGCATGGCGGCCACCGTGGACTTGCCGGAACCGGTGGGGCCGACCAGGGCGGTGACGCCGCCCGTAACCGCCCGGAAGGAAATCCCCTCCACCCCCCGTCGCTCCTCTTCCTCCGGCCCGTCCGGGGCGGGACGGACGGAAGCGGGGCCGGACGCCAGATCGGACGCTTCCGTTTCCGAATACAGGTAGGAAACGGCCTCCGCCGCCACCTCCGCGCCCCCCTTCCCGGAGGGGCGGGCCTCCCCGTAGGCGACCCGTCCCCGCTCGGCCAGCACCGCCTCCACCCGCTCCCAGCCCGCGGCCGCCAACGGCATTTGCCCCAGCAACCAGGCGAAAATGCGCATGGGGACGGTTATCAGGCGAAACAGGTAGGCGAAAGTCACCAAAGCCCCGGCCGTCATCAACCCCTGATCCACCCGCCATGCCCCCACTCCCACCACCGCCAGCACCCCCAGGGTGGGCAGGGCCTCCATCACCGGGTCGAACGCCGCCCGCAACCTCCCCACTTCCACCATGCGGTTGCGCAGGTCGTCCGACAGCGCCCCGAACCGGGAAACCTCGGCGTTTTCCCGTCCCAGGGTTTTCACCACTAGGGCGGCGTCGAACGACTCGTGGGCCACTTCCGCCACTTCCGCCCGCAACCGCTGGGCGCGGGCGGCGGCCGCCGTCATTTTCCGCTGGTAGAACAGGTTGTTGGCCATAATGGCCGGCCCCACCGCCAACCCGACCAGGGCCAGAAACGGATCCGTCGCCAGCAACAGGACGATGGCGATCAGCAACATGACCGCCACCCCCAACGCCATCGGCAACGGAGCCGCAATGTGGGCGGCCGCCTCCACATCCGCCCCCACATTGGACAGGAGTCGTCCGGCGGGATGACGGCGGAACCATTCCCATGGCAGATCCAAATACCGGTCGGTGACCTCGAGGCGGTCCCGTTTCTCCAACCGGTACATAGCCAAAAAAGCCCCGTAGCGGCGAAATCCGATGCTCACCCCCCGGATGATCCCCACCGCGGTCAGGACCGCCGCAACCCCCACCAGGGAGGCGAGGGCGACATCGCCCTGTTCGGCGGCGGGTATCAACACCGCGTCGACGGCCCAGCCGACGGCGTAGGAGGAAACCACGGTGGCGACGGCGAAGACGATGGTGGCGGCGAAGCCGAGGGCGAACTGCGGTCGGGCCCGACGCAACTGCCGGCGCAACATGGCCAGGTTGCGGGCGGGCCGGGCCGGCTTTTGCCTAGCGGCGCTCCGCCCCTGGCTCATCGGGGCCGGTCAACCGGCCAGGTGGGACAAAGCCACCGCCGCATGCAGGGCCATCCCCGCCGTCATCGCCTCCTCGTCGTATACCACCCGGTTGGAATGGTTGGAAGGGGCTTGTCCCGGGGTGCGGTCGGGCGGGCAGGCCCCCAGAAAGGCCATCGCGCCCGGGACTTCGGCCAAAACGTAACTCCAGTCTTCGCCGCCCATCAACGGGGATTCCATCTCCCGCACCGCCTCCTCTCCCAGCAAACCGGCCGCGGTTTTGAAAACCAGCCGGGTGAAGGCCGGATCGTTGACGGTGACCGGATATCCGGGCTTGATTTCCACCTCGGCCTCCAGACCGTGGGCGGCGGCGATGTTGGGGACCACCCGGCGCAACAGGGCGTGCAACTGCTCGCGGGTAGCGGCGGACAGGGCGCGGATGGTGCCCTTGATTTCGGCGGTTTCGGGGATGATGTTGTGGGTGGTTCCGGCGTGGAGGGAGCCGAAGGTGATCACGCCCGGATCGAACACGTTGATGCGGCGGGTGATGGCCGTTTCCACCGCCAGCACGATCTCCGCCGCCACCGGAACCGGGTCCAGGGACACGGAGGGCATGGAGGCGTGGCCGCCTTTGCCCGTGACCGTAATGTGCGTCTCGTCGGCGGAGGCCAGTTGCGTACCGGGGCGGAGATGAACGGTCCCGGAAGGGAACCAGCCGGTGACGTGGATGGCGAACGCCCCGGTGGGCCGCTCCCCGGCCGCCTCCAAAAGGCCTTCTTCCAGCATGCACCGGGCTCCGAAAAACCCTTCCTCCCCGGGTTGGAACATAAAAATCACGGAGCCGGGCAAGTCGTCCCGCAGATCGGACAGCAACCGGGCCGCCCCCGCCAACATGGCGGTGTGCATGTCGTGTCCGCAGGCGTGCATCACCCCTTCCCGCTCGCTGGCGAACGGCAACCCGGACTCTTCGGTGAGCGGCAAGGCGTCCATATCGCCCCGCAGGATGATGGCGGGGCCGGGACGGGCCCCCCGCAGGACGGCCACGATGCCGCTGGTGCCTTCATGCAGGTGAATTTCCAGCGGCGCCCCGTCCAAGGCTTCCAACACCCGGGCCCGGGTGTCGGGCAGATGGTTGCCGATTTCCGGGCAACGGTGCAGGTCGCGCCGCATCTCGATCGCAAAGGGGGCCATCTCCCGGGCTTTGGCCGGCAAATCAGTCACGCCCCCATCCTAGCCTTTCCCGCGCCCCGTCTTTCCGGGCATTTAATGCTCCCCTAGACTGGAATGGGAAACGACCGGGAGGAGGTTCGTAGTGGGCTATTGGCCGAAGGTTGATTGGTCTCTGTGCCCGGCGGTTGAATCCCGACCCGGCGTCTTCGGAGGGAAATGGGTGTTTGCCGGAACGCGCGTGCCCGTTTACGCCCTGTTCGCGAATCTGGCCTCGGGGGGCATGACCGCCGACCATTTCTCCGACGCGTTCCTCGTCGACAACGGGCAGGTGAAAGAAGCCCTCGCCTTTCTCGGATCGCAACTGGACCAGACCGCGCCGGAAGCGGAACATACGCAAAAAAAGCCGGGCGCGATCGAGGAGTTGCTAGCCGGATTAACCAAGGAAAACTTTCACGAAGAAATAGGCTTCGGGCCGCCGGTGGGCCGAGAGTATCCCGTGATGTGACATATCAGCCGTCCGGTTGGTAGCGGTCGGCGTGGAGCAGGTCGGCGAGGGGTTTGCGGCCGCCGAAGCGGGCCGGGCGGGCGGCGGGGGACGGGTAACCCAGGGCCACCGCGTACCGGCATCGGCGCCCTTCGGGAAGCTCCAGCGTCCGGGCCGCGTCGTCTTCCCGGTGCAGTGTGATGGGACAGGACGCCACCCCCAACGAGGAGGCGGCCAACATTATGTTTTGGGCCATGCGGCCGGTGTCGAACTCGTAGCCTTCCGGTTCCCGCACCAAGGCCAGGGTGAGGGGGGCGGCCCGCACCGGCGAGGTGAAATCGCCGCATTCGGCCAGCCGCTCCCTCAGGGCGGGGTCCCGCACCGCTATCACCGACCAGTTCTGCCGGTTTTTGGAACTGCCCGTCCAGCGGGCCGCTTCCAGTATCCGGCGCAGGTGGTCTTCCGCCAGGGGACGCTCCTCGAACTGGCGGATGGCCCGCAGGCCGAGCAGGTGATTGTAAAGTTGTTCCATAAACCCCGACCATACCCGCCCGCCGCCGCCCGCGCCGGAACCGACCCGACGGCGTTAGGAGAAACCGATGATCCCGGCCTACTTGTCGGCCCTGTTGTTGCTGACCCCGGCGGCGATAATCGGGATGGCGGTGCGGCTAGTGACGCGCAATCGCCGCCGGGCGGGGGACGGCCCCGCCTCCGTTCGCCGTTTTTTCCAATACGCTTTGCTGTTTTACGCGGCGGCGGTGGTCGGGGAAGGGATAAGCCTGCTCTTGGCCGAGTGGTGGCCGGCCGCTCCCCGCGTTGCGGAACCCTCCGGTCAGTCCCGCCTGGCCCGGGCGACGGCGCAGGTCATCATCGGCCTGCCGCTCTTGGCGGCGGTCGGGGCGTGGGTGCGCCGCACCGTGCGCAGTCCGCGGGAACGTTCCGCGGCCGCCCCCAACGTCTACCTGATCGGGATGAGCCTGACCGGCTTGGGGGTCGCCGCCTACGGCGCCTACCGCTTGGCGGAGGCGGCCACCGGCCTGGCCGGCTTCCGGCCCGCGGACGCGACCAACCTGGCGGTATGGGGGACGGTGTGGTTGCTCCATTTCCGGATCGCGGCCCGCGCCCGGCATGCCGGACCGTTGCGGGCGGGGGCGTTCCTCGGGGCCTGGGCCGGGTTGTGGATAACGGGATGGGGGGCCTGGCGGATGGCGGAGCAATTGCTCGGCCTCCTCTATCGGGAAGCGGGCGGAACGGTCCCGGCGGCCGACCTGCGGGAAAGCGTCCTGCGAGCGGCGTTCGCGATGGTGATCGGAGGGTTGATCTGGGTCAGATACTGGGCAACCATCGTATCCGGGTGGGAACGGGATCGGATATGGCGGGGGGCGGCGCTCCTGGGGGGGACCCTGGCCGGTCTGGCAACGGCCCTGGCCGGAGCGGGGCGCCTGACGACCCTGGGCCTGGAATGGCTGTTGGGGGCGGCCGCCGCCGAAACGGGGCGGCATTTTGCGCCGGTCCCGGGAGCCCTCTCCCTGGTGATAGTCGGAACCGCCGTCTGGTTGTACGCGGGACGGGCCGCCCGCCCCGGCCGCCGGCGGGACGAGGCCGACCGGCTGTACGACTACGCGGGGGCGGGCCTCGGTTGCGCCGGGACCGTAGCCGGGGCGGCCATCGGGCTGTCCGCCCTGGCGCAGTGGGCCCTGCCCGGGGGGGCGATGGAGGGCGATTGGCGGCTGGGCCTGGCGGGGGGAATGGGCCTGTTGGCGGTCGCCGTTCCCCTGTGGCTCCGGTTCTGGTCCCGGGCCCAGCGCCGCCGGGCTAAAAACCCCGACTTGGAACTGTCCTCCCCGGTGCGACGGGCGTACGTGACGGCTCTCTGCGGGGCGGGCGGGTTGGCGGCCCTGGGGAGCCTGCTGACCGCCGTTTTCCCGGCGGTGGACGATATTGCGAACGGCCTGGGAGGGTGGGGGACCCTGGATCGCACCCGCACCTCCCTGGCCGTCCTGCTGACGGCGGGGGCGGCGGCCCGCTACCACCAGCTGGTGCGCCGCTCCGACCGCCTGCGCGCCCCGGAGGAACCGCACCCGGGGGTGATGATGGCGGTGCTGGTCTCCGCGGCCGGCGCAACCGCGGCCCGGGAGGTGGAGAAACAAACCGGGGTGCGGATGTGGGTGTGGGACAGCCCGCAAGCCGGGACGGCGTCGGCGGAGGAAATAATCGCCATCCTGGACCAAACCGAAGGACAACGGATCTTAATAGCGGTCGACGAGTCCGGTCACCGGGTCATCCCCTTCGCCCCCGCCTAGCCCGTTACGCCTAGCCCGCCGGTCTGTTATCTTGCGGGGAACGATGTGCCGAAACATTAGACCGTTGAACAACTTCCACCCGCCCGCCACCGATGCGGAAGTGGAGGCGGCGGTTGCGCAGTTCGTGCGCAAAGTGTCGGGCTCCCGCAACCCTTCCCTCCGCAACCGGGAGGCCGTCCTCCGGGCGGTGGCCGAAATCAGCGCCTCCACCCGCGTGCTGATCGACTCGCTGACCACCAGCGCCCCGCCCAAGAACCGGGAAGAAGAGGCGGCCAAAGCGGCCCGGCGCGCGCAACGGCGGACGCGCTAGACGCAACGGCCCGGGCGGCCGGGTCAGGCTTCCAGTATTTCCCGCAGAAAATCGGGTACCCGCACCGGGCGGCCCTGCGAGTCGGACATCGCCGCCCGCAACTCCAGAGTGAACAGCGTCCGTCCCTCCTTCTCCATCCTCTGCCGCCACTCGTGGGAGGCCCGGCGCACCGCCGTCACCTCGGTCAGTATCTCCACCCGGTCGTCCGCCACCGCGGGGGCGATGAACCGGGCCTTCATTTCCACCACCAAAATCCGGTACCCCATCTGATCCAGTTCGGCCAGGCTCACCCCCCACTCGGCCAGGGCCTCCACCCGGGCCGTCTCGCAGTAGGCCAGGTAGACGGTGTGATTGAGATGGTTGTAGGGGTCCAGTTCGTAGAAACGAACGTTGATGGCGGACCGGCGGCGGCGCATATCCTCCAAACTACCCGCCTCGGGGGGTACTCCCAACCCGGTCTTGCTACCATTGACCTATGCGAACTTGGATGCTGAATGAAACCAACGGCCCCTCCTCCTACCGGTTGGGGGAGGCGGAGGACCCCCATCCGGGCCCGGGGGAAGTGCGGGTGCGGTTGGCCGCCTCGGCCCTCAACCGGCTGGACCTGTGGATGTCGATGGGGTTGCCCGCCCCCAAACATTTCCCGCATATCGCAGGCGGGGACGGAGCGGGGGTAGTAGACGAGGTTGGGGAAGGCGCGCAGGTCGACCCCGGGCGGGAAGTCATCATCAACCCCGGCTTGGGCTACTCCCCCACCACCTCCCACATCCCCTTCGACGGAAACTTGG
The DNA here is from genome assembly GCA_965243835.1 of Candidatus Spongiisociaceae bacterium. GTDB lineage: Bacteria > Actinomycetota > Acidimicrobiia > Spongiisociales > Spongiisociaceae. The sequence goes on along the minus strand of OZ251578.1, from coordinate 220,023 downwards.
GGGTATTGGGCGAACACGCCCCGGGAACCCTGGCCGAATACGTGATCGTCCCCGCCCGCAACGTCCTCCCCAAGCCGGAGCATCTGGGATGGCCGGAGGCGGCCGCCTACGGGCTGGCGACCGGCACCGCCTACCGGATGTTGCGCCGGGCCCGCTTGGGCGAAGGCGACCTGTTGCTGGTGGTGGGAGCGGGGGGCGGGGTTTCCTCCGCCGGGTTGCTGTTGGGGCGGATTATGGGAGCGGAAGTCTACGTCACCTCCCGCAGCCCGGACAAGATCCAACGGGCGGCGGAGCTGGGGGCGGCCGGGGGATTCGACTCGGCGGGAGAGTTCGGCAAGCAACTGCGGGAAGCGGCCGGGCGGCAGGCCGACGTGGTGTTGGAAAACGTGGGGGCCGCCACTTGGAGCCAGTCCATGCGCAGCCTGCGTCCGGGCGGCCGGCTGGTCACCTGCGGGGCCACCGGCGGGGTGAAAGCGGAAATCACCATCCCCGCCCTTTTCTTCCGCCACTTGGAGATCATCGGCTCCACGATGTACGACCACGATGACTTCGCCCGCATCACCGAATGGGTAACCGGGGGGCGGTTGCCGGTGTTAGTGGACAAGGTGTATGAGTTCGAGGAGTTGCCGGAGGCCCTGGCCCGGATGGAGGCGGGCGACCATATGGGCAAACTGGTCATCAAGGGGGCCAACCCGTGAGCGACGGCTTGCCCCGCATCGGGTGGGTGGGATGCGGCGTGATGGGGGCGGCGATGTGCGGTCATGTTTTGGCGGCCGGCTACCCGGTGACGGTCACCTCCCGCACCGCCGCCAAAGCCCGGCCGGCGCTGGAGGCGGGAGCGGCATGGGCGGACACTCCGGCCGAGGCGGCGGCCGCCTCCGATGTTTCCTTCGCCATCGTCGGCTACCCGCGGGATGTGCGGGAAGTGTTCCTGGGACCGCAGGGGTTGCTGGCCGGGGCGACGGCGGGGGATGCGGTGGTGGATATGACCACCTCCGAACCGAGCCTGGCGGTGGAAATCGCCGACGCGGCCGGGGAGGCGGGGGCGGGGGCGGTGGACGCCCCGGTCAGCGGCGGGGACATCGGGGCCCGCAACGCAACCCTCTCCATAATGGTGGGCGGAGCGGAAGAAACTGTGGAGCGGGTGCGTCCCGTGTTGGAGACGATGGGCAAAACCATCGTCCATCAGGGCGGGCCGGGGGCGGGCCAGCACGCCAAAGCCGTCAACCAGATTCTGATCGCCACCGGAATGATCGGCGTGTCGGAAGCCCTGCTCTACGGACGGCGGGCCGGGTTGGATTTGGACAAGGTGATGGAGTCGGTGAGCGGCGGGGCGGCCGGTTCCTGGTCGTTGTCCAACTACGGCCCCCGCATGCTGGACGGCGATTTCCGGCCCGGATTTTTCGTCGACCACTTCGTAAAGGACATGGGCATCGCCCGGCGGGAGGCGGCGGCGATGAACCTGCCCGTCCCCGGCTTGGCCTTGGCCCACGAGTTGTACGTGGCGTTGCAGGCGCAGGGATTGGGACAAAAAGGCACCCATTCCCTGATCCTCGGTTTGGCCCGCTTGGCCGGAATGGAATGGGATTCCCCCTCCGGGGACTAACCGGATTCTTGGAGCAACCGCTCCGCTTCCTCCTCCAACAATGGAATATCCTCTTGCACGGTTTTCCAAGTATTTTGGTCATCTATTTGGTCATAGAGATGCACCAAAAAGGTACGGAAACGTATTATATCGCGATAGTTAGTAAACCGTGAGGATACTTTCGGGTTGGTGCGATCCAGCTCCCGCATCGCCTCGCAGATAATAGACAATCTACGCTCTATCTGGTCGCGCAACCCCTCGTCGGTCAGGTAATCTTCCTCGGTTTTACCGGCCGCGTACCGACCTATGGCCTGCGCGGAATAGTGGATGTCATACAGGTATTTTTTGATTTTCCCACTCATAGATCAACTTTCTGGTTTCTTCCACCTCTTCCCGAAAATAGGGATTTTTGATCGCATTGTAATCAACCAGGTCCACCTCCAGACCGAACAGGTCATCTAGTTCCATGGCCATCTGCAGATGCGGGTTGCGGACAAAATGGCGCGCGTCCTCCCGGAACTCCACCAGGAAGTCCACGTCGCTGCTCGGACACATCCCGCCGTTGGCGGCCGACCCGAACAGGTACAGGCGCTCCACCCGGTAACGTTCGCACATTTGATGCAGGCGGTCCATCCGTTCCGCCACTATCGGGGCTGTCATCGCGCCCTCCTTTCCGTCCCTAAATTTTAGCAAGGGACCGGACCGGTCGGGACCGGGCGGGCGGCGGGGTAGCATTCGGGGATTGTGAGCCCCCCTCCCCCGCCCAATGTCCTCGCCGCCCGCTACGCCTCCTCCGCCTTGCGGGAGTTGTGGTCCCCGCACCGGCGGATAACGGCCGAGCGGGAACTGTGGACGACGGTACTAGAAGCCCAAGCCGGGCTGGGGGTTCCGGTCCCCGAAGGGGCGACGGAGGCCTATCGGGCGGCCTGCGACCGGGTCGATCTTGACTCCATCCGCGCCCGGGAGCGCATCACCCGCCACGACCTGGCGGCCCGCTTGGAGGAGTTCAACGCCCTGGCCGGCTATCAGGCCGTCCACCGCGGCCTCACCTCCCGGGACGTCACCGAAAACACGGAGCAGATGCTCATTCACCGTTCGCTGGGCGTCCTCCGGGACAAAACGGCGGCCGTGCTGGCCCGGCTGGCCGACCGGGCCGCCGAGCACCGGGACCGGCTTGCGGCGGGCCGCACCCACAACGTGCCCGCCCAGCCCGTCACTTTCGGAAAGCGGCTGGCGTCCGCCGCCGCGGAAACCCTCCTCGCCCACCGGCGTCTGGAAAGCCTGCTGGCCGACTACCCGCTCCGGGGCTTGAAAGGGGCGGTGGGGACCGGCCAGGACCTGCTGGACCTGCTGGGCGGAGACCCCGAAAAAGTAGATTCCCTGGAACGGCGCATCGCCCGCGCCTTGGGGTTTTCCCAAACCATGACCGCCGTCGGGCAGGTTTATCCCCGCTCCCTGGACCTGGAAACCATTTCGGTTTTGAACCTGGCAGCCGCCGGACCGTCCAGTCTGGCTACCACCCTGCGGCTGATGGCCGGACACGGGCTGGTGGCGGAAGGGGCGCAGGAGGGGCAGGTGGGTTCTTCGGCCATGCCCCACAAGACCAATATGCGCACTTGCGAGCGCGTCAACGGCCTGGGGGTGGTGCTCAAAGGCCACCTGACCATGGCGGGCGGCCTGGCGGGCGGGCAGTGGAACGAGGGGGACGTGAGCGACTCGGTGGTGCGCCGGGTGATCTTCCCCGATGCTTTCTTCGCCTGCGACGGCCTGCTGGAAGCGACCCTGCATGTGCTGGACGGGTTGCAGGTCTTCCCCGGCGCGCTGGCGGCGGAAATAGAGGCGGAAGAATCCTACCTGACCGCCTCCGGAGTACTGACGGCGGCCACGGCGGCGGGGATGGGGCGGCAGGACGCCCACCGCATCATCAGCTCCTACACCGCCCGCGCCCTGGCCGCCCGCCGCTCCGGGGAAACTTACGATTGGCGGGAAGAGTTGGGAAACGACCCCGATTTCCCGCTCACCCCCCTCGACATCCGGGAAGCGGCCCGCCGGACGGGTACGGGGCGGGCCGCCGAACAGGTGGACGCGGTCGTCGCCCAAGTGGGGGAAGTCGTCCGGCGCTTCCCGGAGGCCGCCGCCTATCAGCCGGAACCGATGCTCTGAAACCGGCGGTTACCGCGCGGCGGAGGGCCGCCGAACCTCTATTTCCAACACGCCGACGCTCCCCTATTCCCCGCCCGGAACCGGTTGCAGCGCATCCGGTACTCCGGTTTACCCGGCGGGACGGCGCCAGAAGACGGCCATGTGGACGGCGGACAGGAATACTCCGGCGATGACGAACCACACGCCCGCCCAACCGGTGGGGGCCGTCTCCAGCAGGGCCGCGTCCGCCGACCATTCCCCGGGGCCCAAGGCGGCTACGGCGAGGGCCGCTACCGCCGCCGTCGCTACGTATTCGTAACCTTCGCCCCGGTTGAAAATGAAGAACCCGTTGCGGCGATGATGGGTGAAATAGGCGGCGAACATTATGGCAACCACGCCGGCCGCCGCCGCCGGGGTCAGCCATCCCAAAACCAGCCCCGCGCCCGCCGCCGTCTCCCCCGCCCCGGACAAGAAAGCTTGATAACGAGGGGCGCGCCACCCCCGGGCGGCGAACCAGCGGGCCGTTCCCTCCCGGTTGCGCAGATGGTTCACCCCATGCGCGATGATCATTCCGCCCAGCCACACTCGCAGGATCAACAACGCGAACGTTTCAGCTTCCATGCGACCTCCTCGCCGCCGCCTGCTCCATCCTACCTACAAGCCCGCCCGACGCGGGGCGCGACCCAACTCCGCCCTAAATCCGCCGGACCGTTTTACAATGGCATTGTGCGAGGGCGGAAATCATCTTTGCGGAATCCGATCTAGGGCGTCCGGGACCCGGCGCCGACGACCGGCGGGTGGCGGTGGCCGCCGCCCTGGCCGGAGCGGAGGTGGCGCGCGGCTACTTCGGCCGGGGGCTGGCCCCGGAAATGAAAGGACCGGTCGATCCGGTGACCGCCGCCGACCGGGAAGCGGAAGCCGCCATCCTGAAAGTTCTGGGCGAGATGCGGCCCCGGGACGCCATTCTGGCCGAAGAAAGCGGAGGCGACGCGACGGCCGCGGGGCGGCGGTGGATCATCGACCCGCTGGACGGGACGGTCAACTTCGTGCACGGCGTCCCGCAGGCGGCGGTTTCGGTGGGACTGTGGGACGGCCCCGTCCCGTTGGCGGCCGCCGTGGTGGACGTAACGCGGGGGGAAGTGTTCAGCGCCGCCGCCGGGGAGGGGGCCCAACTGGACGGCCGGCCCATCCGGGTTTCCTCCCGCTCCCGCCTGCGCGAGTGCCTGATAACCACCGGATTCCCCTACGACCGTTGGCAATGGGCGCCGGAGTACGCGGCGGTGATGGGGGAGGTGATAACCCGGGTGCGGGACGTGCGGCGCATGGGGGCGGCCGCCTTGGACTTCGCCTGGGTGGCGTGCGGGCGGTGCGACGGCTTCTGGGAGTTCGGCCTCCATCCCTGGGACGCGGCCGCCGGGTTGCTGCTGGTGTCCGAAGCGGGCGGGGTGACCGCCGACCTCCGCTCCCGGCCGGCGGGAGTGGACTCCCATACTTTTATCCTGGCCAACCGGGAGATAGCCGACGAGTTCATCGACCTGATACGTTCCCTCTGTCCGGATCATCTGCGGCCATGACATTTCCCGAACTTCCCGTCTACGATTTCCGACCCGGGGACCCGACACCGATCGACGACCTGTCCCGTCTGACGGAGACCCTGCGCGCCGCGGAGCGGGGAATAGCGGACTTCTGGGCGCGGTGGCCGGAGCTGGCCCCGGGGCTGGAAGCCGACTTGGCCGCCGGGGAACATGGAGCGGGCGCCGATTTGCTCGCCCGACTGACGGAGGCCGTCCATCCGGGACTGGAGTGGGAAGTGATGCCCGGCCGGAGCTCCCGGCACGCCCTGTGCCTGAGCGCCGCCGCCGACTTGGGATTGCGGGGAATCACCGAACGCTGGTTGCGGGCCGCTCCCCCGCCGGACAAATCCTGGGAGTTCCATCCGGCCCGCATCCCCGTCCCCTTGGAAAAAATCGTCATCGGCGAGTTGGAAATCGACCCGGAGGACGCCGTGGCGTGCATCACGGTGGATTCCGGCTCCGAAACCCTGGAATTGGTCATCTGCCATCCCGGATTCGCCGGGATGGACGAAACCCTGCAGTTGCAAGCCGCCTTCCGGTTGCTGGACGACCTGTTGGGGGAAGACGACGCCGACAAATGGGTGGGAGCGGTGGAAACCGCCCCCCGCCCCCCCGGGCCGGCCCTCCCCTTTCCGGAAACGGCGCACCGGGCGGAGGCGCTGGCGGCGGCCGCGGCCGGTGAAAAATGGGAGATCATCCCCGAATTCGACGGCGAAGACTGGAGCAACGACCTGCACATCAACCGGGCCGCCAAACGGCTGGACCATTTGGAGATGCCGGTGCTGGCGGTGATCAACATTGAAACCCCCGATCCGGACCGGTCGGGCACGGCCGCCGCCGCGGAACGGGAGTTGTCCCGCGTCCTCGGCGGGCGCGGAATGTTTTTCGCCCGGGCCTACTATCTGGATTACACGGTCCTCTACGCCTACATCACCCCGGAGGCGGCGCCGGAGGTGCGGGAAGCGGCCGCCCGTCTCCCGGCCGTGTACGAGGCGACGTTGCAACCGGACGAAACCTGGGAGACCTTCCACCAACTGATGTAACCACCGGGCCGATCGGGGGAAGGTTTGGCGACGCCTTGGTTTATAACGGGCGACGGCCGCTCTCCGCCTCTCAGCAAAAATCCGACTGAGCTGAGGCGGAGCGACGGCCATCTAACCGGCTGGAAACCATTTTACCCGGACAATACGAACAATGTCATCCCGAATACGATTAGCCCTCCCCGCCGGATCCGGAAGGTTCTCTTCGCCGGCGGCCGGCGATATCGTATCAGTTCCGCCCGTAGCCGGTTACGGGCTTGACGGCAAACCCCGGCCGGCAGACCCGGTTCTCCCAGTCGGCGCCCCTGATGGGTGGATGACAACCCCGGGGGGCGGGCTAGATTAGCCCGGATGCCGTACGATTATTCCGCGGTCGGCCCCGGGAGCGTTACCGGCGCGGCGGACGAGGCCATCGACCGATGCCGAACCCTGGCGGACGAGGCGGCGGGCGTCTCCGGCCCCCGCACCTTCGCCGACACCTTGGCCCCCTTGGAGGAGGCGGGGCGGCTGTTGGCGATCGCCTACGGCAAAGGGCCCTTTCTGGGACAGGTTTCCCCCGATGAGGAAACCAGGCGGGCAGCCCGGCGGGCCGAGGAGCGACTGGGGAAGTGGTCCTTGGAGATGACGTCCCGCCGCGACCTGTTCCGGGCCGTGTCGGAGTACGCCGCAACCGAGGAGGCGGCGGGCCTGGAGGGGGAACAGGCCCGGGTTCTGGAGCACGCCCGGCGCGACTTCCGGATGGCGGGTCACGAACTGTCCGACGAGGATCGGGAGGAGGTGCGACGCAAACGCTCCCGACTGGTGGAAATCGGAGTGGCTTTCGCGGCCAACCTGGCCGAATACGATGACGGGTTGCAAGTAACCGCCGCCGACCTGGAGGGGTTGCCGTCCGACTACGTCGACCGCTTGGCCGCCGGGGACTCCCCCGGAAGTTACCGGATCACGATGGACTACCCGGACGTGATCCCGTTTATGGAGAACTCGCCCCGCCGCGACCTGCGGGAAGCCCTGTCTTTCAAATTCGGCAACCGGGCCCGGGAGTCCAACACCCCGTTGCTGGAGGAGGCCCTGCGCCTGCGGGCGGAAATCGCCGACCGGTTCGGCGCCCCGTCCTGGGCGCACCACGTCATGCGGGAGAAAATGGCCGCCCGTCCGGAGGCGGTGGAGGAGTTCTACGGGTCGTTGCTCGGCCCCTTGACCGAAGCCGGGCGGCGGGAACGGGAAAAGATGGAAACCCTGCTGGTCGATCAGGGACATAATCCGCCCGTCTCCCCTTGGGACCGCGCTTGGTGCCACACCCGGCAACTGGAACGGGAATACGGAGTGGACCCGTTGCAAGCGGCCGCCTATTTCCCGTTGCAGGCGGTCGTGGACGGCTTGTTTGAAATCACGCAAACGGTGTTCGGGTTGCGTTACCGGCTTCTGCCCGAGGCCCCGGTCTGGCATCCGGAAGTTCGCGCCTGGGAAATGACGGACGCCGCCGACGGGCGATTGCTGGCCAATTTCTATATGGATCTGCACCCGCGCCCGGGCAAGTTCGGGCATGCGGCCGTGTTCCCGCTCATCCCCTGCGGACGGGACCGGGACGGAGTGCGGAGGCGGCCGGCGTGCGCCATCGTCGCCAACTTCACCCGCCCCTCCCCCGACCGCCCCTCCCTGCTGTTGCACGACGAGGTGGTGACCTTGTTCCACGAGTTCGGGCATGTTTTGCATATGTCGCTGGCGGAGACCGATTACGCCCGGTTCGCTTCCGCCAACACCGAACGGGACTTCGTGGAAGCCCCCTCCCAGATAATGGAAAACTGGTGTTGGGAACCCTCCGTTCTGGGTTCCTTCGCCCGCCATTATCAAACCGGCCGCCCCATCCCCGGGGAGTTGGTGGAACGGCTGGCGGCGGCCAAAAACCTGAATGCGGGCCTGCATAACCTGCGTCAGATAATGCTGGGCCAGATCGACCTGGACCTGCACGCCGCCCGTCCGCCGACCGACTGCGAAGACCTGTTGCGCCGCCGGGCGTCCACTTCCCTGCTCCCCTTTCAGGAAGGGACTTTTTTTCTAGCCTCGTTCGGCCACCTGTTGGGCGGTTACGACGCCGCCTACTACGGCTACCTGTGGTCGCAGGTATTCGGCCACGACATGTTCAGCCGGTTCGTCGAAGAGGGGGTCTTGTCGGCCAAGGTGGGAATGGAGTACCGGCGCAAGGTGTTGGAACCGGGAGGAAGCCGGGACGCCGAACTGATGGTGCGGGATTTCCTGGGCAGGGCCCCCGGCCAAGAAGCCTTTTTGCGAAACCTGGGCTTGCTCGGGGACGAGGGGGACTAGGCCCCTTCGGAAGCGACCCGGCCCCGCACCCGGGGGAACCGAAGCGGAGCGTGGGTGTCGCAGAACTCCCGCCGGTTGTAGACGGACAGCTTGGTCGGGCACCCCGCCCGGGCGCACACCCGCCCCGGTTTGTAAGTGCGGGGCCGGCGCACCCGCTTCGGTTGCGCCCCCATAATGGTTTCCATGGGTTCGGTCACTGACCGCTCCTTGATTCGGGTTCCGTATCGAATAAAACCGGCGCACCGGCCTTTTTATTCCCGCCCCTGTTCCCGCACCGCCCCCGTCCGCCGTTCCCCGGCGGCGGTAATAGTCTGGGGGGCGGAATGTACAAGGAAGACGCCGCCGGACATACCCTGGTATTCGACGTGGAGGGCATGCACTGCGCTTCCTGCGTGACGCGGGTGGAGAAAACCTTGACCGCCCAGCCGGCAGTCACGGAGGCGTCGGCGGACCTGCTCACCCGCACCGCCCGGGTGCGCCTAGCGCGCCGCCCGCCGGCGGCGGACCCGGCCCGCGCCCTGATGGAAGCCGCGGCCGGGGCGGGCTATCCCCTCACCCTGCGCCAACGGAAGGACGGGCCGTCGTCTCCGCACGCCCGGGACCGGAGGGAACGGCGCCGCTACGGCCGGCTGTTCGCCGCGGCGGCCGCCTTGGCCGTCCCCACGGCCCTTCTGGGAATGTTCTTGCCCGACCCGGCATGGTCGCGGGCCGCGCAGGCCGTCCTGTCCGGCGCGGCGGTGTGGGGGACCGGGCTCGTCTTCCACAAAACGACCTGGACGCGCCTGCGCCGGGGCGGCGTCGGCATGGACGCCCTCATCACCCTGGGCTCCTCCGCCGCCTGGTTCTACTCGGCGGCGCGGGCCCCCTCCGGGGAACCGGTGTTCTTCGAGACGGCGGCCGTCATTGTCGCCTTCGTGTTGCTGGGCCGCTACCTGGAAGCCCGGGTCAAAGCCCGCGCCGCGCAGGCGGTGGAGAGCCTGGTGGAGTGGGGAACCCGGGACGCCCTGGTCCTGCGCGATGGAGAATGGCGCTCCCTGCCCAGCCGCCTGATCCGGGTGGGCGACAAAACGTCGGTGTCCCCCGGAGCCCGGATTCCGGTGGACGGAACCGTCATCGAAGGTTCCGGAGAGGTGGACGAGTCCATGCTGACCGGCGAAAGCCGTCCCGTGCCGCGCACCGTGGGGGACCCGGTGATCGGCGGGTCCGTAAACCACGCCGGCCGGCTGGTGGTGGAAGCGACCGCGGTCGGCGAAGACTCCACCGCGGCCCGCATCGCCCGCCTCGTGGACGAGGCCCGCGCCTCCAAAGCCCCCGTGCAACGGCTGGCGGACCGGGTGTCGGCGGTGTTCATTCCGGTGGTGATCGGATTGGCTTCCCTCACGTTGCTGTGGTGGATGTTGCGGGCCGACCCGGCCACGGCGGTGCGCAACGCGACCGCGGTGCTGATCATCGCCTGCCCGTGCGCCTTGGGCCTGGCCACCCCGGCCGCTATTACGGCCGTCTGCGGACGGGGGGCGGAGCTGGGGATCATCTTCCGCTCCGCCGAAGTGTTGGAACGCATGCAGAAACTGGACTTGACAGCCTTTGACAAAACCGGAACCCTCACCACCGGCCGCATGACCCTGACCGCAGTGGAACATGATCCCGCCCACCCCGACTTCCTGGCCGCGACCGCGGGAGTGGAACAGGCCGCCGGACATCCCATCGGAGCGGCGGTGGCGGAAGGAGCCCGCCAACGGGGAGTGGTCCCGGCCGCGGCGCAAGACGTAACCGCCTTCCCCGGTCTGGGAGCGGAGGGAACGGTGGAGGGACGGCGGGTGACGGTGGGCTCGCCGGAATTTATGGAGCAACGGGGAATCGTCGTCGGCGACCGCTGGAAGGAAGTCCTGGAATCCGCCCGCCGACGGGGGGAAACCGCCTTCGCCGGGGCCTGGGAGGGGAAAGTGCGGGGGGTGGCCGCGGTGCGGGACCGGCCCCGTCCCGGAGCGGACCGGGTCCTGGCCGCCTTGCGGGAGAGGGGAATGGAAACGGCCATGCTGACCGGCGACCACCCGCTCCCCGCCCGCCGGGTGGCCGGGGAACTGGGCGTGGAGAAGGTGCACGCCCGCCTCCTGCCGGAGGACAAAGCCCGCATGATCGAGCAGTGGCGGGCGCAGGGCCGGGCCGTCGCCTACGTGGGAGACGGCATCAACGACGCCCCCGCCCTGGCCGCCGCCCAAGTGGGGATGGGGGTGGGAACCGGGACCGGGATGGCGGTGGAAGCGGCCCCGGTGACGTTGATGTCCGGCAACCCGGCGCAGGTGATCCACGCCCTGGACCTGGCCGACCGGGCCCTGCGCGGCATCCGCTGGAACCTGGGATGGGCCTTCTTCTACAACGCGGCCGCCCTCCCGCTGGCCGCCGCCGGGTTGCTCAACCCCATGGCGGCCGCGGCGGCCATGGCCCTGTCCAGCGTGTCGGTGGTGGCCAACAGCCTGCGCATACGCAACTGGTCCCCGGCGTCCCGTCCCGGGGCGCGGTCATAAGCGCGCCGGGCCGCTAGCCTGTCGGACATGGCCGCAACCTACGACAACATTGAATGGTTGGAGAAGAATCCGTCCTTGCGGCGGCCGGTGGCGGTAATAGCCTACGAAGGGTGGAACGACGCCGCCGACGCCAGCAGCGGGGTACTGCATCACCTGCTCGCCCACCACGGCGAGCGCGTTTTGGCCCGCCTGCATGTGGAGGAGTACGCCAACTACCAGGATCTGCGCCCCCGCTTGGAGATTAAAAACGGGAAACGCACCATCAACTGGCCCGCCACCCGGTTCATGGGCGTAAACCTGCCCGACCACGAACACGATCTGGTGGTCGTGCTCGGAGATGAGCCGCATCATTACTGGCGCAAATACTGCGGGCAGGTGACGGCCGCGTTGCGCCGCTTCGGGGTGGACAAGGCCGTCACCCTGGGGGCCTTCCTCGGCCAGATTCCCCACACCCTGCCGGTCCAGATTTTCGGACTGTCCACCGACCCGGACTTCGCCGTGAAAATGAACGTTCATCCCTCCGACTACGAAGGCCCCATCGGCATAACCGGGGTGTTGCACAACTTTTTGGAGGAAGAGGGGATGGAAGCGCACAGCCTGTGGGCGGGCGTCCCCCACTACCTGGCCGCCAACCCCAGCCCCACCACCGTCCGGGCGTTGCTCCACAAACTGGGCGAGGTGATCGGGTGGCATCTGAAGCCGGGCGATTTGGAAAAGGATGAGGAGCGTTACCAGGAAAGCATCCGGGCGGCGGTGGAAGACTCCTCCGACTTCAACGAATACGTACGGCAACTGGAGGAGGAAGCCGACCATCTGACCATCACCCCCCGGGACTCCCGACGGATGGTGGAGGACATCGAACGGTTCCTGCAGGACCCGTCCTCGACATGAAACGGGGCCGGGCTTGCCGAATTTCGTCCGGCGGTCAAGTATTATCAAGTAGTATGCCATCCGCACCCGACTTAACCAAAGGAGATGAATGGGCTCGCTGATTAAAAAGCGCCGCAAGAAGATGAGCAAGCACAAATACCGCAAGCGCATCAAGGCCAACCGGCACAAGAAGCGGCGTTAGCGGCCCGCTCCTCCGCCGAGGGGCGCCCGCAGTCCGGCGCGCTCCGACCCTGCGGCTTGCGTTCCGGCCAACGGACGCCCTAATATGAAATTTGCGGGCGGACCGGGACGGTTCGTTAGCGAGGAGTGACAAATGACGGTCTTGCGCCACCGGGCTTGGTTGATTGGTTGGACGGCGCTGAGCTTGACGGCCGTCCTCTTGGGCGCCGGAGCGGAGCCGGCCCGCGCCGAAAGCGGCAAACCGGATTTTCCTCCCCTGTATTCGGCCTGCGTGGGCCCCGCCGTTGAATCGGCCGGCTTCCGGGACGCGGCGGGTTCCTTCGCCGAGGATGAAATCAACTGCATCTTCCACTACGGAATCACCAGGGGCCGCACCGCCGACCGGTTTTCCGCCGGGGAGACCATCACCCGCTGGCAGATGGCATTGTTTTTGGCCCGGGGCGCGCGACCGGCGGGGATAGTTCTGCCCGCCTCCCCGCGCCCGGAGGGGTTTCGGGACATCGGGGGGCTGTCCCGGGAAGCGCAGTGGGCGATAAACGCCCTGGCGGGAGCGGGAATAATGCCCGGCGCGTCCGCCGTCTCCTTCGAGCCCAACCGGGGGATAACCCGGGCCTCCATGGCCGACCTGTTAGACGCCTTCCTGACCGAAGCCGTCATCGGGGAGGGGGGATGGGACCCGGAGAAGATCGTTCCCGACGACGATGTGTTCACCGATCTGGACCGGGTGTCTTTTCACACCTACAACGCCATTCGGCGGATTTACGAGTTGGGCATCACCACCGGGCAAACCGAAACCCGATTCGCGCCGGAGGGGTTGGTAACCCGGGCGCAAATGGCGGCTTTCCTGGCCCGCACCCTGTCCCATACCATCGCCCGTCCGGCGGGGCTGTCCATGCAGTCCTCGGCGGACGAGGTATCCGGCTCGGAGGGGGCCGTGGAGTTGCTGGTTTCGGTGCGCGACCAGAGTTTCGGGCCGGTGACGGACGCCGCGGTGGACCTGTTCTACTCCGACGAGCCGGGGGCGGCTTTCCGCTCCGACGGAACTTGCAACACGGCCCGGGTGACGGCGGTGGAGGGGGGGCGCCCGTGCGTGATCGATTACGGGGATCCGCTGACCGACGAGTTTGGGGATATCGTCGGCGTCGGCCACGCCCCCGTAGCGGCCACCACCCTCTGGGCGTGGACCGGGGAGTTGCAGAGCCGCTTTGACGATGATACGACCGCCTCCCAAAGCCTGGAGTTGGGATACGTTCCGGCGCCTACCCAGATGCTGGTCACCGATGACCTGGCTCCCAACCAGGAAAAACTGAAACTGGGACAGACCGTCACCTTCGTTCTGCAAATCGCCGACGCCGACGGGGACCCGGTGGAGGAGCGGGACTGGGAGGTGACCGTCGCCGCCGCCGAGACCGGGGCGGGAGGGGACTTCTCCTCCCTCACCCGCGTCTACCGGACGGACGGTTCCGGTCAAATCCGGTTTGCGTTCCGGCAGTCGGGGACCTCCGCCGCCGGCGAAACCGCCCGCGCCACCCTGCAGGTAAGCGACGTCGCCACCCGCCGCGGACAACCTTCCCTGCCCGTGGTGGACAAAACCACCAACCGGCGCATCCCGACAGACGCCGTCACCGCCGACGGGGACGACGCCGATTCCGACCCGGATCCCCACCCGGACCGGGGCAAGTACGTAGCCGAGTGGTCGGAGGCGCCGTCCGCCCCCGGAAAATTAACCATTACGCAACGCACCTCCCATACCGCCGCCTCCGACGAAGGCCGGGGAGCGGTGAACAGGGTCACCGCCCGCCTCACCGACCAGTACGGAGTCCCCATCCGGGGCAAGCGCATACGGCTCTTCTCCGACGACCGGCTGGGCCTGGGCGGATACCGGGCGGGGGAAACCTCCTCCACTCCCCTCTCCGACCTGCGGGGGTTGCTCTTTACGGAAGCGGACGGAAAGAGGATCCCGGCGGCGGGGAGCGCCGCCCGCTATACGCGCACCACCAACAGCCGGGGCGAAGCCGCCTTCTCCTACTTCCGGGACGCCGACGAGAGCGGCATCGAAACCATCTGGGCCGCTTACAACGAAGTGGTGGGAACGCCCGACGGCGCCGACGACCGGCCCGCAGGCGACGGGGACGATATTGCGTTGACCGCGGAGCGCATCTACCACCACTGGACCGAGACCCCCGGGAGCGGGAAGGCGCTGGGCCGCATCCTGGAAAAAGACACCGTCCGGAACCAGTTGGTGATAGCCGCTCCCGAGCGGACGTTGCTGGTCGAATACGACGGCAACGACCAGTTCAACGCCGCCGACGGGGAACCGGCGACCTTCGCCGACTTCGAAAAAGCCTTGTCCGGGGAGGACTCCCCCGACGCCGCCCACCTGCGGATCAACGCCTACTCCGGTGACACCCTCCGGGTCAGCTCCTTCACCCTGGGCTCCGAGTGGGCCGATCGTCAGCATCCCTCCGGACGGGAAGCGGGCGGGGCGGCCCGGTTCGGCCAAGTCGTCGCCGCCGACGGCAACGTGCTGGTAATAGGAGCCGGTTACGAGGATATCGCCGACGACCGGGACACCCCCGACCCCGCCGATGACGTCACCGCGGCCCGGGCTGGAAAAGTCTACGTGCATCCCGCAGGCATCGCCACCCCCGCCGCCCGGGTGGTTGAGTTGGCCGCTCCCTCCCCCGCCGCCGACGGTCTCTTCGGGTTTGATGCGGACATCGCCGGGAACACGCTGGTAATCGGGGAGCCGGGGGCCCGGAAAGTTTACGTATACGTGCGCGGCGATGACGGAGTTTGGCCGACCGCGCCCGCCGCTGCCTTGTCCCCGGGCTCCGGGGCCGGGGTTCCCGCCGCCGCCTCCTCCCTCTACGGAACGGGGGTGGCCGTTTCCGGGGACGGGTCGGTAATCGCGGTAACTATGCCCTGGAACGGAACCGCCCCCGCGCAGAACGCGGTGGTGGTGTACGAGAAACCGGGCTCCGGCTGGGCCGACGACGCCGACGCCGCCGACAACCCCCTGTTGCGGGACGATGACCTGGGTTTGTGGCGGGACCGTTCGGTGGCTATCTCCCATGACGGTTCCACGATCGTGATCGGATCCCCCAACTGGAGTCCGGCCGCGCCGGACGCCGGGTCGGCGGGGGTGTTCGTCGAACCGATGACCGGCTGGGCTTCGGCCGCCGACGCCGACGCCACCCTGAAAGCCCCCGTCGCCTCCTCCCACCAGAAAATGGGGGAAAGCGTGGCCGTGTCGTCGGACGGGGCCACCGTAGTCGCCTCCGGTCATTTCGACCCCGGCCAAACCGACCAGGCGGGCGTCGTCTACGTGTTCGGCAAACCCGCCGGGGGCTGGACGGACGGCATCCCGCCCGCGATCCTGAAAGCCGGGCGGGGCCGGGCGGACGACGCGTTGGGCCGATCCGTGGCCGTGACCGGCGACGGATCGGAGGTGGCGGCCGGACGACATTTTCGGCAAGAAGGGGACTGGCGCGGCTCGGTGGCGATTTTCAAGCGGGACGGCGCCGCCTGGGCGTCCCAAACCGGCCTCGACGAAGAATACCTGGGGGCGGCCCCCGACAAGCAACTGGGCTGGACCGTCGCCTATGACCGCACCAACGGCACTTTGTACGCAACCGGGCGGGAAGAAAAAGCCCCCAACCGCTACCTAGACGTGTTCCGCATCAATCGTTAACGGGAGGCACCGATTTAATCTTCCCCGCACCCGACCGGCCCCCATTCCGTGCGCTAAACTGCCGACGCTATGGTTGGGAACGGGGAAGCGGACGGACCCCCCTCCATAACGGTTGCACCCTTTCCGAATTGGAAAATTGACGCCAAGGAGCCGATAAACAGGTGACGGTTTTGCCTTTGTCGAAGAAGTTTTGGATGATCGGGCTGGTTGTTGCGGGCATGGCGGCCGGTTTGTCGGGACCCGGCGCCGACCGGGCTCCCGCCGCGCCCGGCAAATCCGATAACTTGGCCGAATATTCAGCTTGCGTGGGAGCGGCTCTCGCCGACGCCGATTTTGAGGATGTGACCGGAACTTCCCTGGAGTCGGCCGTCGACTGCCTTTCCTATTACGGCATAGCACGGGGGCGCAACGGGAACCTTTTCGCCCCCGGCGAGACGGTAACCCGCTGGCAGATGGCCCTCTTTTTGGCCCGGGCAGCCCGCCTGGCCGGCATAACCTTGGCGACCGCCCCCGCCGACCAGGGTTTCACCGACCTCGACGGTCTATCCGACGCCACCCGCGCCAACGTGAACCGAATAGCGCAGGCGGGCGTAATGCCCGGGACTTCCCCGGGTCATTTCGACCCCAATCAGCCGGTAACCCGGGAGTCGATGGCAACTATCCTGGACGCTTTTCTGCGCCGGGCGGTGATCGGAACCGGCGGTACCGCCCCGGCGAACGTGCGGCCGGACGATGCGGTTTTCACCGACATTAACACAGTGTCGCGCAACTCCTACGACGCCATCCGCCGGGTGTACGAGTTGGGGATTACCCGGGGGGTGGGCGGCTCCCGTTTTGCGCCTTTCGACCCGGTAACGCGGGGACAGATGGCCCACTTCATAACCCGCGCCTTGGGACACACCATCGCCCGTCCCGCCGGAGTGACGGTGCAGGCCCCTTCCACCGGCGCCGACCCGATTACCGTCACCGAACTGGATGTCGTCCAGCTGGCGGTGACGGTGCGGGACGCGAACTTCAACCCGGCGCCGAATGCGCCGGTGGACGTTTTCACTTTCTCCGGGGACTCCTCCTTTGCGGACGACGGTTCTTGCATCGCCGGCCAGGTACGGGGAGAGGGCGGGTCCCGGACCTGTCAGATCGACCAAAACGATGAACGGACCGACGCCGCCGGGTTCCTGTTGGTGGAAGTGGAAGCGGCGCAGACCCTCACCGTGCGGGCCTGGAGCGGCGGACCGGGGGATCGATACGATGCGGATACGGCGGGAGCGGGTTCGTTGGACGTCAATACGGTCAAGGAAGCCAGCCAACTGCTCATCACCGACGATTTGGATGAGCATCAGGAGAAAATGCATTTCGGGGAGACCGTTACTTTCACCATCCAGGTGGCGGACGTGAACGAAAACCCGATCCCGGAAGAAAACCAGGCGGTCGCCGTCACCCAAATCGTCACCGGCGCCGACGGCTCCGTCAACCAGGGAGGACGCATCTACCGGACCGACGCCGCCGGAGGAATACGGTTTTCCTACATCCAAACCGATGCGGACGCCGCCCGGGACGGCCCGGACGCCTCCGTGGCCCTCATCATCGGCGGAACCGATTTTCCGGTGAACGACAAAACCACCAACGGAACGGATGCGGACGGACGCTATCAGGCGACGTGGTCGGACGACCCGCCGGTGGAAACCACCCTGGCCGTCAGCCAGGAGCGAGAGTTCACGCCCGCCTCCGACGCCGGCCCGGGGGCGCGCCACTCGGTTACCGCCGTTCTCGCCGACCAGTACGGAGAACCGGTCCGCCGCAAAACCGTCTTTTTCGCATCCAACGATCCGGACGGCATCGGAACCGCCCCCGACGGAAGCCCCCGTCGCCAGCGGGTCACCGGCCGTTCCGGGACGGCCGTCCTCAGCTACCAGCGGGACAGCGACGACAGCGGGGTGGAAACCATCACCGCCCTCTACCGGGGGGCGAACGCGGCCGACGACTCCGATGACCTTTCCACCGAACGGCTGTATCACTACTGGACGGTGGAGCCCGACCTGGGAGCCCGTTTCACCGCCCGGCTGGTGAAAGCCGACCCGGAAAACAACCAGTTGGCCTTGTTGAGCAACGAAGCCTGGTTGATCTCCTACGACGGCAACGACCAGTTGAGCAAGCCGGACGGCCCCACCGACTTGGCAGGGTTCGAAAAAGCCCTGGAAGAAGAGCAGATCGCCCACATCGCGGTCCGCTCCTACGCCGACCAGGAGAGCGGGGTGAGCGCCCTGACCCTGCGCAACCGTTGGCCGCAGCTAACCATCCCCGACCAGGCCGAACACGATGATTACGCGTTCGCGTTCGCCTCCGACAACGGGGTGATCGCGGTCGGCTCCCCCAACGACGATGTCGACTCCGGCGGGACGCTTCAGGAGGGAGCGGGGGCGGTGTACGTGTATGAGGGGCCGAATGACGACTCTCCGGCCCGGCTGACCAGCTCCTCCCCGACCGGAATGGGCAGGTTCGGTTACTCGGTGGACGTTCGGGGGGACGTAATCGCGATCGGGCACCCCGGCGGGGGCGGAACCGGCGCGGGCGTGGTGGAGGTGTTCACCAAACCGGCGGGGGGATGGGCCGACTCCGACTCCTCCTCCGTATGGCACGACTTGTCCAATGCGGTGGGCCCCGCCTCCTCCGCCAACTACGAGTTCGGCCGGTCGGTGGCCCTGTCCGAAGACGGGACCAAAATGGCGACGGCCGCTCCCGGCCGCAAACGGGCCTACATCTTCACCATCTCCGGTCCCGACGTCTCCAACCGGGACGGCTCCGGCGTTCCGGTTCTGGTTCCCGCCGACGGCTCCAGCTACTCCAACCAGCACCGGCGGGCGTTCGCCACCGGCGGTCCGGGGGCGATGCTGTCCGTCTCCGAGGACGGTTCCACGGTGGCGGCCGGGGCCTACTCCCTGCCCGGGGCTACGGGAGCCGCCGAAGCGGGGGCGGTGTACGTCTTCACCGAGCCGGACGGCGGATGGAACACGACGGCCGCCAATCAGTCCGTCGCCAAACTGACCGAGGCCGCAGCCGAGCGGGGCGAGTGGCTGGGCTGGTCGGTGGGGGTTTCCGCCGACGGCTCCATTGTGGTCTCCGGAGCCCACGCCACCGACCATCAGGAAAGCCGGGCCTTGATTTACGCGCGGCCCGCCGCCGGCTGGGCGGACTCCGGCCAACCGACCGCCGCTTTGTCCGCTCCCTCCGGGGAACCGCTCAGCGAAGGGGCGGAGGATTTCGGCCAGTACGTGGATATCAGCGACGACGGCAGGGTCATCGCCAGTTCCCGGGCGGCCCGCCCGCTGGACGATGATCACCTGCGGGAACCGGTGCACATTTTCACGCGCCCCGCCGGGGGCTGGACCGCCTCCGCCCCCGACTCGGTTCAACAACTGGCCCCCCGTCGCTGGATACGGTTCGGCTGGGGCACCACCATCGACCACAGCTCCGGCCAAGTTCTGTCCGCCGAAGCGGTAGTCCCCCACCGCATCTACCTGATAACCCCCTAACCCCGCCCCCCGGAGGCTTCCCGCCTCCCATAGCCCGGAAAGTATAACAAATTAAACCCACTTATAGCAAAAACGCTATAAACGGATTAAAGACCTATAAACAGCCGGAGGGCGGGTTAAAAACCGGCTATGCCGGGGGAGCCGCGGGAGCGACGGGTTTTGAACGCGGCCTGCATCACGCTGTTGTCGAAGTAATGGGACGGGACCTGGCCGTCCACCGCAAAATGGTAGAGGGCGGTCTGGTAAATGCCGGACAGGGCGGCCAGCGTCACCGCTACCAGCGCCATCCACACAGCGGCCGCCGCGATCCCCGCCGCCATGACGACCCCTCCGGCCAGCGCGGCCAACACCGCTATCGCCACCCCCGGCAGGATGAGCAGGAAACCCAACAAGCCGAAACCGGCCTGGCCCGCCAGGTTCTCGCCCCAAGTGTTGCGCAACAGCCCGGTGGATTTGCGGAAGGCGTCCCGCACCCCCACCCCTTCGATCACAATGGCGGGCAACACCAGAAAAGTGACCACCGCCCACGCCAGACCGACCAAAGAGACGATGATCTGCCCCACGAAGCCCACCCGTTCTTCAATGGCCCGCAGGATGATGGACACGGTGGCGGTCACCAAGGCCCAGGGCAGTATCCGTCCCGCCCGCCGGGCCGCCCCCCGCAGGGCGCTCCGCACCGTCGGGTCGCCGCCCGACAGCCGTTCATGGGCGGCGCTGATCAGGGCGGCGTTGAAAAAAATGGTGATGTAGGCCAGCACGAAGTACATCACGAACAGCAACACGTAGCCGGAGGCGCTCAAACCCCCTTGCGCTCCGGAAGCCGTTACGAACACGGGAATGACGAACAGGGCCACCACCGCCAGGGAAGCCGCGCCGGACAGCACCGGCAACAGCATGAGTTCCTTGTCGGCTTTCAGCACCTGCCAGGACGATTTAGCCAAAGCTATGGAGTTTCTAAACATTTCCCCATTGTAGTCCCGCCCGGCGGCCAAAGGCGCTCATTCGGCGGCGGACGCCCCTCGCAACCGGATTTCTTATCTGATGTTTAAACGGCTCTCAGGTTATTCCAATGTAGGCGGTGGATGCTGGGCGCACGATCGAAAGCCGGTCGTGAACCAACGAAAGGAAAGCCAATGAAAAAGATACTGAGCATGATGGTCGGTCTGTTGACCGCCATCGCCCTGCTGGCCGTGGTGGCCGCGGCCCGGGATGACGGCCCGGCCGCCCCGGCGGAGACAACGGCGGCGGCCGAGGCGACCGCCGCCCCCGACCGGGACGGCGGGGACGCCGACGGCCGGGACGGCGGGGCGGAAGACGGGACCGACGCCGGGGCCCCCGCAGAGGGGACCTGGGAAAAAGGGGAATGGTGCGAGCGCGATGAGCCCGGCCCGGAGGCCTTGCTGAAAGAGCTGGCCGCCGCGGGCGTCATCAACCAGGACCAAATCCCCGCCATCGCCCAATGGCTCAAAACCCAAGGACCAACCCTGGAAAACTACGACGACCCAAGCGACCTGCTCGCCGCCGCCGTAACCGACGGAGTCATCACCCAAACCCAAGCCGACGACATCGCCAACCTCATCACCCAAATGAAACAGGCGGAAAGCGAAGAAGGCTACGGACCCGATGAAAACGGACCGGAATGCCCGCTGCAAGAACTGGCCGCCCAAGGCGTCATCAACCAGGACCAAATCCCCGCCATCGCCCAATGGCTCAAAACCCAAGGACCAACCCTGGAAAACTACGACGACCCAAGCGACCTGCTCGCCGCCGCCGTAACCGACGGAGTCATCACCCAAACCCAAGCCGACGACATCGCCAACCTCATCACCCAAATGAAACAGGCGGAAAGCGAAGAAGGCTACGGACCCGATGAAAACGGACCGGAATGCCCGCTGCAAGAACTGGCCGCCCAAGGCGTCATCAACCAGGACCAAATCCCCGCCATCGCCCAATGGCTCAAAACCCAAGGACCAACCCTGGAAAACTACGACGACCCAAGCGACCTGCTCGCCGCCGCCGTAACCGACGGAGTCATCACCCAAACCCAAGCCGACGACATCGCCAACCTCATCGCCCAAATGAAACAGGCGGAAAGCGAAGAAGGCTACGGACCCGATGAAAACGGACCGGAATGCCCGCTGCAAGAACTGGCCGCCCAAGGCGTCATCAACCAGGACCAAATCCCCGCCATCGCCCAATGGCTCAAAACCCAAGGACCAACCCTGGAAAACTACGACGACCCAAGCGACCTGCTCGCCGCCGCCGTAACCGACGGAGTCATCACCCAAACCCAAGCCGACGACATCGCCAACCTCATCGCCCAAATGAAACAGATGGAAGGCGAAGAAGGCTGCGGACCGGATGAGGACGGACCGGAGGGCTTGCTGCAAGAACTGGCCGCCGCGGGCGTCGTCGACCAGGACCAAATCCCCGCCATCGCCCAATGGCTCAAAACCCAAGGACCAACCCTGGAAAACTACGACGACCCAAGCGACCTGCTCGCCGCCGCCGTCGCCGACGGAGTCATCACCCAGGCCCAGGCCGACGACATCGCCAACCTGATAAACCGGATGGAACAGAGTGAAGGGAGGCCGACCATGTCCAGTTAAAACCCTCTCTCCCTCCTCCTGCCGGCGCCCCCCCAACGGGGGGCGCCGGTTTGTACGGACTCCGCTATTTACGCATCGCCGGACGGAGCGCGGGGGCGGGGCGGATCACCGCCCATTCCGAGTTCCGTCAAGTAGCGGCGACGGGCGGCTTCGATCCGCTCCCATTCGGCCATATCCCCCTCGGTGATGATGGCGTGCGGGCCGGAACGGAGGTCGTCGGGCACCCCCGGTTCGAATCGCCACCAGGCGGAGGGCATGCCCCACATGTTCCACCGTTCCAGAAAGGGCTCCCGCACCGACCGCCATTCCGCCTCGGCCCGCCCCAAGTCGCCGAACGCCTCCGCCAGTTCCGCATCGCTCCCGAAAGCGAACAGATGGAAATACCGAAACGAAATCTCCGTTTTTTTCTTCCGCCTGCCCATGCCCCCATTATCACCCGTCGGCCCGCCCCCCGCGCACCGGAATCAAGACTCTTCCGCCGCCAAAGCCGCGATCTCCATCCGCGCCTCCTCCCGAAACTGGGCGGTGTTGCCCGCGGTGGACAATTTGATACGACGCGAGGCGATGCCGGCGAATACCACAACCCCCACCTCCCCGCCCAAATAGGGAGTTACCTCCCCTATGCTCACCGGCACCTCGGGAGTGGAAATATCAGCGGCGATAGCCTCAAGCATCCCCCTCAACTGCCGTTTGTACCAGGACATCCTTCCTCCCTGCCGACGTTGCTCCGGAACCGTTCCCTCCTATCCTAAACACGGAGCGGGGGATGATAGAATGGGAGCGGACGAGGAGGCGCCGTTGCAACCGGTGGAGATACTGGAAACGGGGGATACGCTGGGGGAATGCCCGCTGTGGGACGGGCGGTTGGGGGTTCTCTACTGGTTGGACATACATGGGGAGCGGATCGGGCGCTGGGAAATCGACTCCGGGAAATGGGACGCCTGGCCCACCGGACGGCGCTTGGGGTCGATCGCCCTCACTTCCCTCCCCGGGCGGTTGCTGATCGCCGCCCAAGACGGACTGTGGATAGCGGACATGGACGATGACGGGTTCCGCAACCGGGAGTTCCTCGCCGACCCGGAAACCGGCCAACCCGGCAACCGGTTCAACGACGGGCGCACCGACCGCGCCGGGCGCTTCTGGACGGGAACCATGGACGACGCCGAAACGGAACGGCGGGGCTCCCTGTACCGGCTGGACGAGGGCCGCGTCCTCACCAGCCACCGCCAGGGGATGGGCGTGCCCAACAGCATCTGCTTCTCGCCGGAGGGCGACGTAATGTACGTGGCCGACTCCTGGGAGCGTCGCATCGAGCGCGCCCCCTACGACCCGGAAACCGGCCGGCCCGGCCCTTTCGCCCCCTTCGCGGCCGTGGAAACCGGAGGCGCCCCGGACGGCTCCGTCGTCGACGCGGCGGGCATGCTGTGGAACGCCGAATGGGGCTCCGGCCGCCTCACCCGCTACCGCCCCGACGGGCGGATCGACCGGGTGATCGAAACCCCCGCCCCCCGTCCCACTTGCCCCGCCTTCGGGGGCGCGGACCTGCGTCTCCTGTTCGCAACCACCGCCCGCAAAGGCGGAAACCCCCCCGGCCCCCGATGCGGAACCATCCTGGTGTACGAACCGGGGGCAACCGGAGTGGCGGAAACCCCCTTTCCCGCTCCGTGAACCCCTCCCGTCCCGGCCGGTCGTGTAGCCTGGCGGGGATGGTCCCCGCAACAGTTGAAGAAGTAGCCTCCGTCCTGTCCGAACACCGGTATGTGGCCGACCGTTCCTTGGCGGTGGCCGCCCATCTGGCGTTGCAACTGGGCCGCCCCCTGTTTCTGGAAGGGGAAGCGGGGGTGGGCAAAACCGAGTTGGCCAAAGTGCTGTCGGCGGCCCTCGGGGAACCGCTCATCCGCCTGCAATGCTATGAAGGCCTGGACGCCGGACACGCCATCTACGAATGGGATTACGCCCGGCAGATGCTGGCCATCCGACTTATCGAAGCCCGGGGCGAGCGGGAAAGCGCCGACCTGGCCGGGATAATGACCCGCGATTACCTGATCGCCCGGCCCTTGCTGGAAGCCATCGAACTGGCCGCCAACGGGGCCCGCCCGGTATTGCTGATCGACGAGTTGGACCGGGCCGACGAAGAATTCGAGGCCTACCTGCTGGAAGTGCTGTCCGACTTTCAGATCACCATCCCCGAGGTGGGCACCATCTCCGCCGAACATCCGCCGGTGGTGGTCATCACCTGCAACCGCACCCGGGAAATACACGACGCCCTAAAACGCCGTTGCCTGTATCACTGGATCGACTACCCGGCCTTCGATCGGGAAGTGGAAATAGTGCTCAACAAGGTTCCGGGAATCGACCGGGAGCTGGCCGGGGAACTGGCCCGGGCCATGGAAAAGTTGCGCGACATCGACCTGTTCAAGCCGCCGGGGGTGGCCGAAACCCTGGACTGGGCGACGGCCCTGCAGGTGCTGGGAGTGGAAGCCCTTTCCCCGCAGGCGGCCTCCGACACTCTGGGGGTGATACTCAAATACGAGGAGGACATCGAGCGGGTGCGTTCGGCCGGCCTGGACCGTCTGCTGGACCGTCCCTGACCCGTCCGGGCCCATGCCGCCCCGCCTCTGGAAAGCTTCCTGCTTGGCCTTGGCCTTGGCCGCCTGCGCCGGCTCCGCCGCCCCCCCGGAAACGGACCCCGGCCGGGACGCCGCCCCCGCCATAACCGCCGCCCCGACCACATCCACTACGGTTGCGACGCCCTCCTCCGGCCCCGCAACCGCCGCCGCTTCCACTACCACCGCAACCGCCGCCGCCCCGACCCAAACTGATACCGCAACCACAACCACCGCACTACCCGCACCCGCCGCCGCAACCGCAACCACCGCAACCACCACCGCCGTCCCGACCGCAACCACACCCGCAACCACCGCAACCACCACCGCCGTCCCGACCGCAACCACACCCGCAACCACCGCTATCCCTCCGACGACGTCCACAACCGACCCCCCCGCCAAACCCGCAACCGCCGTCGCCGCCGCGCCGACTACGGATACCGCCTCCATACCCGACCCGACCCAAACCGACGCCGCAACCACGCCCGCACCCGCCGCCTCCACTGTCCCGACCGCAACCACCACCGCGCCCACCGCTGTCCCTCCGACGACGTCCGCAACCAACCCCCCCGCCAAACCCACTACCACCGCCGCCGCCCCAACCGCGGACGCCGACCCAGTCGCCGACCCGGCCAAAACCGACGCCGCCGCCAAACCCGCTCCCCCTGCGCCTTCCGCCACCACCACCGCCCCGACCGCGCCCATAGCCGGCCCGACCCAAACCGACGCCGCCGTCAACCCCGAACCCACCGCAACCACCGCCGCCGCGCCCGCCGCTATCGCCACCACCACCACCGTACCCGCCGCTATCCCTCCAACGACGCCCGCAACCGACCCGCCCACCAACCCCGCTACTACCACCACCGTCCCGTCGGAAACGGGGGCCCCCCGGCGTTACCGTCCGCAACCGGTGGAAATCCTGCCCCACGACCGGACATCCTTCACCCAGGGCTTGGCGTGGCGGCAGGGGGTGTTCTACGAAAGCGCCGGCCTCTACGGGAAATCCTCGGTGCGTATCGTGGACCCCGCCACCGGAGAAGTCATCAAGGAACAACCCCTTCCCGACCGGTATTTCGGGGAGGGCCTGGAAGTGGTCGGCGACCGGGTGGTGCAGTTGACCTGGCGGGAGGAGACGGCGTTTATCTGGGAGACGGAAACCCTGGCCCCCCTGGGAACCTTCTCCTACCAGGGAGAGGGCTGGGGCCTGTGCGCGCAGGCCGACCGGTTCGTGATGAGCGACGGAAGCGATGTCCTCACCTTCCGCCACCTGGAAACCTTTGCGCCGCTGGGGTCGGTGCGGGTGGCCCGCAACGGGGAGCCGGTTGCCCGCCTGAACGAGTTGGAGTGCGCGGGCGGCTTGGTCTACGCCAACATCTGGCTGACCGACTCCATCGCGGTCATCGACCCGGACACGGGAGCGGTCACCGCCCTCGTCGACTGCTCGGGCCTGACCGGGCTGTTGGACGACCGGGAGGGCATCGACGTGTTGAACGGGATCGCCTACCGTCCCGACCAAGACCGCTTCTACCTGACCGGCAAGCTATGGCCCAACCTGTTCCTGGCGGAGATGGTCCCCGACCCCTGACCCCCTCCGGAGGGCGGAAACCGGGCGGCGCGCGGGCCTCGAAAAACGTGGTAGGCTTCCGGTTAAAGAAACGCCGGATATCCTGCTCCCCCGGGAGCCCGGGGAGCCTTCCCGGGCCGCCTCTTCGGAACGGCCGGGTCGTCCAAAGGAGGTGCGTACGCCGATGACGCGTACCTATGAACTGATGACAATATACCGCCCTGAACTGTCCGACGAGGAAGCCGGGGCGGCGGCGGACGGTTTGGCGGCCTCGCTGACCGAAGCCGGAGCGGACAATGTGATGCTGGACTTTTGGGGGCGGCGCAATCTGGCCTACGAGATCGACCACTGCCGCGAGGGTTGCTACGCGGTGATCGCCTTCCGGGGCGAGGCGGAGCATGTGGCCGTCCTGGACCGCAACCTGTCCCTGGCCGATTCCGTGTTGCGTCACAAGATAATCAGGGTCGATGAAGGAGCCGGGCCCGCCCCGGCGGAGGCCCCGGAGCCCGAGGAGGCGCAAATGTCACAGTAGAGCGGCACAATGGCACCACTAAACAAACCTTCCCCCACTTCCCGCAACGGCAAAAAAGCAAACCAACCTACATCAGAGCAAGGAGCAGGAAATGGCAGGCGAAAATTCGGTAACGCTGGTGGGGAACCTCGTTGAGGATCCGGAACTGCGGTTCACCCCCAACGGGCACGCGATGGCCAAGGTGCGGCTGGCGGTCAACCGCCGCTGGTTCGACAAGAGCAGCAACGAATTTCAGGAGGAGGCCAGCTTCTTCAGCGGCACCTGCTGGGCGGAGATGGCCGAAAACGTGGCCGAGTCCCTGGAGAAGGGGATGCGGGTCGTGATCTCCGGCACGTTGCAACAGCGCAACTGGGAAAACGAGCAAGGCGAGCGCCGTTCGATGATCGAAGTGCGCATCGAGGAAATCGCGCCCAGTTTGAAATGGGCCACCGCCCAAGTGACCCGCACTTTCCGCCGGGACGCCAACGAATACCGTTCGGACGGCAACCGGCAACCGGCCAGCGTGGGAAGCGGGCGCGGCGGCAACCACCGACGCGACGACGACGCCTTCTAGGCAACGCGGACCGTCCCCGGCCAAACCCCGGGCGACCAACCCGGGACGACAAACGAAAAACGAAATGGAGGAAATGACCGATGGCGCGTAAAGGCCCCGCCTCCCGGCGGAGGCGCCCCCCCATGCACCGGACCTACCGCAAGAAGCCGTGTCCCGGTTGCCGTCAGATGAAGTGCGACAACACCCGGGTGCCCTACGTGGATTACAAGGACGTGGCCTCTTTGCGCAGGTTTATGTCCGACCGGGGCAAAATCCGCCCCCGGCGGGTTACCGGGGCCTGCGCCCAATACCAGCGGCGGGTGTCGATCGCCATCAAAAACGCCCGCGAGATGGCCCTGCTCCCCTACGTCGGGCCCGGACGATGAAACTGATCCTGACCTCCGATGTAGAGGGGCTGGGGGCCAAAGGGGCGGTGGTGAACGTGTCCACCGGCTACGGACGCAACTACCTTCTGCCGCAACGGTTGGCGGTGAAAGCCTCCTCCGGGGCCCTGCGCCAGATGGAGGAAGCCCTGCGGGCGCAAGAGGCCATCCGGCAGCGGGAACTGGAAGCGGCCCGGGAAACGGCCGCGAAGTTGTCCGACACCCGCATCGTAATCGCGGCCCGGGCCAGCGACGAAGGTAAACTGTTCGGGTCCATCGGCGTCACCGAGGTGGTCAACGCGGTGAAAGGCATAACCTCGGTAACCATCGAACGCAACGCGGTGCAACTGGAGGAACCCATCAAAACCATCGGCTCGCACGAGGTGACCATCGTCGCCCACAAAGAAGTGCGGTTCCCGCTGGCGATAGAAGTAATCCCCGACTGACCGACCGACCCTCCCCGCCCCCTCGCCGAACGCGAACCCTGCCCCCCTAGGCAACCGCACCGACGACCGCACCGGCAACGACGACAAGGCCTGGGGAGCGGCCGCGGGCGCCCGTTCCGAAGACGACCACCACGACCGGGCCGACAAGCTGGGAGCTCTCCGACCAAGGCCGCTGGCGGCGGGGGAGCGTTGTCATCTACATGTGCGGCCCCCGGGGCGACGCTATCGCCGTGGAGCGGCTACGGGACCGTTCGGCGGACGAGATTCGGGAGGTGCAGGCGACGGTGGGGGCGGCGGTTGATGGGATACGGGGGCCGGAAACAGGGGAGAAGGTGCGGAGAGCGGCGGAGCGGATATGCCCCCGCCCCGACCCGGCCGCGACTACGACCACCAAGAGGGCGCCGCGGCCGATTAGGTCGGTGGTGCAAGATGTTGTTTCCCTCGCCTACGCCGCCGACTACGGATACGACGCCGACGCCCGCTTCCAAACGCTGGCCGAAGAAGCCGGCGGGCCGCTCACAGTAGCGATTCGGCGGGTCGCCAACGCCGGAGGCAATCAGCTGATGCGCCGTTGCGTTGCCAACCAGATGGTCTTCGACTACAACCTTTACCTGGACGAGCGGGGCGGGAGTCTGAACGAATGGCTCGCCACCCCCTACTTGGACTTGGATAATGACATCCGACGGCGGGCGGACGGCGCCCTGGGCAGTCCGTGCAACGACTTCCCCTGGTACGAATAACCGACCGTTTTGCCTGGGAAAGGAGAACCCGAAATCGCGTAAGCGGTCGGAAGGAAACTCCGACCCGCCCTTCCCTCCGCCGTCCCTCCCGGGACCGAGAGTGGGAAAAACTTACGCAAGACGGGAAAAAATTATTTCCCGATCCGGCTCTGGCCGCCGGGGTAACGCCTATATTTCCGAATGCCGCCTCTCCCCTGGGCGGGCCTTCCCCGCGGGACGCATGACCGGCGGCTCCCCCGCAACGCAACCTCACCCCGTCCTTCCCCCTGCGACAGGTTGTAAGACGCGCCGCGCCGCTTGTCACACCCCCCTGCCACAATGAACCTCGCCGACAAGGGAGAACGCGGATGATGCCGGAATACGAATATCAGGGCGATACGGCGGTAACCGAACGCCCCCGTCCCAACGGGGCCCCGCCGCACAGCCTGGAAGCCGAAAAGTCGGTGCTGGGGGCGATTCTGCGCTCGGCGGGCGCGGCCGACGACGTGATCGCTACCTTGTCCCCGGAGGACTTCTACGCGCCCGCCCATCAGATCGTCTTCCGGGCCATCACCGACCTCTACGAAAGTCGGCTTCCGATCGACCCGGTGACCATCAGCGACGTCCTGCAACGCAGCGGAGAAGGCGAGCGAATCGGCGGGGCCCTGTTCCTGAGCGACCTGCTGGACTCGGTTCCCTCGGCGGCCAACGTGGACTACTACGCCGGGGTGGTGGCCGAGCACGCCAGCCGCCGCTCCATGATGCGGGCCGGGACCGAGATCAACCAGCTGGCCGCCTCCCTGGACATCGAGATCGACACCATGCTGGACCTGGCGGAGCGGGAAGTGCTGAACGTGGCCGAACGGCGCTTGGGGGACGGCCTGGAACAAGTGGGAAAACAGTTCAACCCGGTTTTCGAAAAGTTGGAGGAACTGGAGGCCAGCGCCTCCGCCATCACCGGAGCGGCCACCGGTCTTATCGACCTGGACAAGATGCTGGCCGGCCTGCAACAGGGAAACCTGGTGATAATCGCCGGGCGCACCTCCATGGGCAAAAGCGCCCTGGCCACCACTATCGCCGTCCACGTCGGACTCCATCACGGCCCGGTGGCCCTGTTCAGCCTGGAAATGTCGCGGCGGGAAGTGGCGCAACGCATCCTCTGCTCCCAGGGGAGCATCAACTCCCTGAAGTTGAAAACGGGACAGGTGGGCGAGAAGTGGGAAGCCCTGACCCGGGCGGCCGGGGTTTTATACGATCTGCCCTTGTACGTGGACGAGGCGGGCGGGGCCTCGGTAATGGAAATCCGGGCCAAATGCCGCCGGTTGCAACGCAGCAAGGGCCTGCAACTGGTGATCGTCGACTACCTGCAACTGATGCACGGACGGCGCAACCCGGAGAACCGGCAGACCGAAATAGCCGAGATCAGCCGCTCCCTGAAAGGACTGGCCCAGGAGCTGGACATTCCGGTGATAGCCGTCTCCCAGCTGAACCGGCAACTGGAAACCCGCTCCGACAAACGCCCCCAGTTAAGCGACCTGCGGGAATCGGGGGCCATCGAACAGGACGCGGACGTGGTGATTCTCATCCACCGCGACGAACGCTACAACGATGAAAGCGACGAGCGGGGCATCGCCCAGTTGTTAGTCGCCAAGCACCGGTCGGGGCCGACCGGCACGGTGCGGGTGGCTTTCCAGGAGGACTACACCCGGTTCGCCAACCTGGCCCACTCCGACCGCGCCCCGGTCTGAACCCCCCGCCGGGCGGGGAGGGATTTATTCGGATGCGGAGGCGCCGGCCCGCTCCTTCCACATCTCGCCCATGGCCGCCACCGCGCCCAGCACCCCGGAGGTGTCCAAAGGCAGGAAAATCTTGGTGGCCTGACCGTTGGCCACCTCCTGCAACGCCTCCAGGTATTTGATGGCGATCAAATCTTCGGTGGGGTCCCCGTTGTGGATGGCGGCGAACACCCGCTCGATGGCCTGGCCTTCCCCTTCGGCCACGGTCAGCTTCTGGTACTTGTCGGCGTCGGCCACCCGTTTGATGGCTTCCGCTTCGCCTTCCGCCCGCAGAATGGCGGAGGCTTTCACCCCTTCCGCGGTGAGGATGGCTGACCGCTTGTCGCCCTCCGCCTCGGTCACCGCCGCCCTCCGGTCCCGTTCGGCTTTCATCTGGCGGTGCATGGCGTCGGTGACATCGGGCGGCGGTTCAATGCGCTGTATCTCCACCCGCACCACCCGCGTCCCCCACTTGTCGGTGGCGTCGTCCAGTATCTGCCGCAGTTTGCTGTTGATCAGCTCCCGGGACACCAGCGCCTCATCCAACTGCAAATCCCCGACCACGTTCCGCAGGTTGGTCTGCGCCAGTTTGGTGATGGCGAGAATGAAATTGCCCACCGCGTACTTCAGTTTCACCGGATCGGTGGCCTCGTAATAAATGACCGCGTCCACGGTCACCACCACATTGTCCTTGGTGATCACCTCCTGGGGCGGCACATCCACCACCTGCTCCCGCATATCCACCTTCAGCAACCGTTGCAGGAACGGGATGACGAACCGCAAGCCGGGGGAAACCATATTCCGGTACTTGCCCAGCAACTCTACCAACCCCTGCTCGTAGGGGCGTATGATGCGAAACCCGGTGATCGCAATTATTAACAGAACAGCGGTGATGACCGCTAACAGAATGATGCCCGTCGTTGCCATTGTCCTCTCCTAAATTTTCCGGTCCTGATTGTCAGGTCGCTTGTCGGATTAGTCTACCGGGTTTGCGCCGGGCGGCTCCGCACCGCCGGTCGCCGGGGCCACCACCAGCCGGGTGCCGCGCACCTCCGCCACTACCACTTCCTCCCCCTCCGCAATGGGTTCTCCGTCGGTGATGGCCCGCCACTCGTCGGCATGCACCCGCACCTGACCGGTGTTGGCTTCCATATCCACCGTCTCCAAAACCAATCCCCGCTCCCCTACGTAACGCTCCGGGCCGATCAGCAGGCCCTCCTCTTCGTCCTGCTCGCGGATGAACCAGCGCACCACCAGAAAAGCCGCCCCGGTGCCGACGAAGAAAATCAGCCACTGCACCCCCGGATTCCACCCGATCCAGGCGGCCACGGCCGCCAACCCCCCGCCCACCCCGAAAGGAAGCAGGAAAAAACCCAGGCTGATGATTTCGCCCACCAGCATCACCGCCGCGAAAATGGTCCATATCCACCGCCAGATATCAGCGTCCATACGGGCTTCCCTTTCCTTGGTTGCGGCTCTCGCGCCCCTCCCCGCCTCCGAAACTAGCGGTTTCGGCGGGTTATATCAAAGCTGGCGGGGATCGGACTGCTAATTATGCGCCTAATAATGCCAGGGGAAGCGGGTGAAATCCCGGGGGCGTTTTTCCACGAAGGCGTCCCGGCCTTCCCGGGCTTCTTCGGTCATATAGCCGAGGCGGGTGGCTTCGGCGGCGAACACCTGCTGGCCGACGAGGCCGTCGTCGATCAGGTTGAAGGCGTATTTCAGCATCCGGATGGACATGGGGCTTTTTCCGTTGATTTCCCCCGCCCATTCCAAAGCCCTCTTTTCCAAGTCGGCATGGTCCGCCACCTCGTTCACCATCCCCATCCGGTACGCTTCCTCCGCCGAATAGTCCGCCCCCCGGAAAAAGATTTCCCGGGCCCGCTTCTGGCCGATCTGCCGGGTCAGGTAGGCGGAGCCGTATCCGGCGTCGAAGCTGGCCACGTCGGCGTCGGTCTGTTTGAAGACGGCGTGCTGACGGGAAGCCAGGGTGAGGTCGCACACCACATGCAGGCTGTGCCCGCCCCCCACCGCCCAGCCGGGTACCACCGCTATAACCGCTTTGGGCATAAACCGGATCAGGCGCTGGGCTTCCATCACATGCAGGCGGCCCGGCCCGGCGGACCCGTCTTCATACTGGTAGCCGTCCGCGCCCCGGATGCGCTGATCGCCGCCGGAGCAGAAAGCCCACCCTCCGTCTTTGGGGGAGGGACCGTTGCCGGTAAGCAACACCGCCCCCACATCGGTCCACTGATAGGCGTGCTCCAAAGCGGCGATCAACTCGTCCACCGTGCGGGGACGGAAAGCGTTGCGCACCTCCGGCCGGTTGAAGGCGATGCGCACCGCCCCCTGCTCCACCGCCCGGTGGTAGGTGAGGTCCGTGAATTCGAACCCGTCCACCCGCCGCCAGGCGTCGGGATCGAAGATTGCGGAAACTTGTTCGGTAGTCATCCCCCAAACTGTACCGCGTCCCCGGCCGTTGCGCTCCCTCCCCCCGCTTTCCAACGAACCGGGCCGGCCGTTGGGCCCTCGCTTCCCCCCGCTTGCCAAACCCAAAGACCCGCCCTGCGGCAACCAAAACGCAACCGCGCGGCTAAAGAATTTTTTCGCGTTCTCCGAAAAAAATTTTCACACGGGGTCCCGCCCGCCCCCCGCCCTCCCGCCCACAGCTTATGGGATTTTTCGCCGAAAAACCAGGGGGCCGTTACGGGGGAGCTGGTAGAACGCGGGACAGGGAAAATACCGGAGCGGCATCAGGAACGGACAGGGAATGGGACCCCCGCAGCCGCGGCCGCCCAGGCAAACGCCTCACCTTCGCAACGCCTTAACCGCTTCCCCGATTATGGAAGAGCGCACCCCACAACCAAACGCAACCCGCCGCCCCCAAACTCCTGCTCCCCCCTAATGCCAGAAATCGGCTTTTTCGGCTTAAGAATTTTTTCGCGTTCTCAGGAAAAAATTTTTCGCACGGGGGACCCGCCCGCCCCCCGCCCTCCCGCCCACAGCTTAAGGGGTTTTTCTTTGAAAAACCAGGGGGGTGTTGCGGACGCCCCGTGAGAAGCGGGCGGGGGACGAGAAGCCTGGGTCGGCTACGGTTGACGGGCAGGCGGCGGCCTGCGAATTGCCAGGGGGCGGGGTTAGGAGCGGGCCAGGGGGTGGAGGCGGTCTTGTTTGATTAGTTCCACCAGTTCCGGGTAGCCGCCTACGTAGCGGTCGCCTATGAAAATCTGGGGGATGGTCTCCTGGCCGGTCAGGGACTTCAGTTTCTCCCGGTCGGGATCCCATTCGTCGATGTTCACTTCGGTAATGGCGGGGTAGCCGTGACCGGCCAGCAACCGTTTGGCGCGAAGGCACCAGCCGCACCAGTCGGCGGTGTACATCTTGATTTCCGCCATGGCCGCCTCTTATACCGCGGCCGGGACGGAACATGCGCCGCAGGCCGCTTCCCGGCCATGGGCGGCCGTCGCCGCCCGGCGGTCGTCCTCGGTTTGGTATTGGGGGGCGTCGTAGCGGGGGGAGCGGTGGTCGACGGGGCGGCGGGCTTCCGCCTTCCACTCCTCGTCCCACGTCTGGCCCAGGTCCACGATCGTCCCCGGACGGTTAATGGCCGTGAACGCGGCCAAGGCTTGGCGCATGATGTCTCGTTGGCGGTCGGGGCGGCGGGGAGGGCCGCAGGTATGGCCCAGCGGGAAATCGGTGAAAGCGGCCCGGGGCGGGTAGGCGGAGGCGGTGATGGACCAGGCACTGGTCATGGACAGGGTGGGGATGCCCCGCGCTTCGATTTCCCGACTGATCAGCCCAACTGACTGATGGCACACCGGTCACACCGGAACCAGCAACACCGCATCCGCCTCCAACTCCAGGGTACGTTCCGTCAGTTTGGGGATCAACTGCTCCCGCAACCGGCGCTGGGAGTAAATGCCGCCCATAAACGTCAAGGCATGGGAGGTCAACGAGCCGATCGTCCCCTCCGCCACCAGGGCGCGCAACACATCGATCGGGAAAATAACGTTCGGGTCGGAGCGGGCGTTAGTCTGGTCGAAGGCGAAATGGGTGACCCGCAACTGGTCCGTCCCGGTGTCGGCGGGCACTTCCCGGTGGGTGAGGTCGTCGCGGTGGTGGAAGGCCACCTGCCCGCGCTGGTACACCCCCCCGGAGGCTATCAGGCCCAGCCGGCACTCCGACAGCGGCTTGCGCAGGGGGACCAACGGGGGCGGCTCCGGATTGCGGGCCCAGCGGTACGGCTCATAGCCCAGCAGGTCGTAGGTTTCCCGGGTCAGGGCGATGTAGTCAATCGGTTCGCGGTCGGTTTCCATCGCCTCCAGCCTAGCCGTCCCGCCGCCGGACGGCGGGCAAGCCGGGGGCGATGCGGACTACAGGACGAACATCAAATGGCCGAAGCGGAACCGGTCGCTCATCACGTCGCCCACCGCTCCGGTCCAGGCCCACACCCGTTGGCCGGAGGCCGCCCCCTCCACCCGCAACCGCACATCGCCGGTGGGTCCCGTAACCGGGTCGTCGTCGTCCACCCGGCACGCATGCGAGCCCGCCACGGGCACCAGCTCCACCGTGGACCGGCAACGGCCGTCGTCGGTGAACACCTCCCCGGAAGCGCTCGACTTGAACAAGTCCACCGGGACCGATGTCACCGGTCGAAAGTCCTCGTCCCGCACCGACGCCACCAGGTCCACCGCGTGGCCGGAGGCGGTGGACCGATCGGCTTGAATGGTCACCCCGGCCGGGCGGGTGATGGTGTAAGCCAACGCCCGGGCGATGAACCGCACCATCTGCACCCGGGTGACGGTGTCCTCGGGAGCGAAAGACCCGGGGGCCGCCCCCCGGACGATCCCCAAGGCGAACAACCGCCCCACCGCCTGCCGTTCGGCCGGCGACAGCTCGTCCAAGTCGTTGAAACCGGTAGGTCCGGAAGCGCCCGTCGCCGAAACCCCCTGTTGCAGGGTGGCGGCCTGCAGAAACTCATACAGGATGAGGGCCATGGAACGGCGGGAAACCAAACCCTGCGGATCGAACCTCCCCTCCGCCGTTCCGGGCATAATTCCGGCGCCGGCTAAAGCGTTGGCCGCGTTGCGCGCCTCTTCCGACAAGCCGCCGATGTCGGTGAATCCCTGTTCGGCCGGCTCCGGCGGCAGGCCCGCCCCGGCCGGGACGGCCGCCCGGTACAGGAACAGCGCCATCTGCCAGCGGGGAAGCAACTCGACGGGGGAGAACCGGGTGGGGGTGCGGCCCTTGGTTATCCGGTAATAGGTGACGCAACGGATGGCCGGGTCGGCGTCCCAATCCGCCACGTCGGTGAACCGGGTGGCCACCGACGCCGCGCCCAGGCAGGCCGACCAACCGGGCAGGAGCTCCGCCAAGGTGGGGACGGTCGACGAAAACGGATCCGGCGGGCGGGGGGGCGGCGGAAGGGACGGGCCGGGCGGAGCGGGCCCGATCGGCTCGGCCGTCTCCCTCGGACCGACGGGGGCGAGCGGGGCGTCGGCGATGGTCAACATGGCGTTGGTGAAAATAAACCCGGAGGCGGAGCCGGACACGGTCAGGGTTTTGGAACCTCCGTCGGGGATGGCGCCGGCGGCGGTCAAATTAAAAGTGGCGGTTCCGCTTAATGAGTTTGCGGGAATCGTCAAAGTGAACGAGGAAGGGGAGGCGGTGAAATCGGTTCCCGAGACGGCGGTGTCGCCCATGGCGCCGCCCACGGCGATGGTCAGGGTCGACGCCGTGGAAGGAGCGGTGGTTCCCGCGGGCAGGGAAGCGGTGACCGTCACCTCGGTAACGGAGCGCTCGTCCACTTGCGACAGGGCGGAGCCGCCTGCGCTGAGGGCCAGGGAAACCGTGTTGTCATTGTCGGTGATGGGAATGGTTTCGGAGTGAACCGTGGGGGGGTTGGGCGACACCTGCGCCGCGCCGCTGATGGTGATGTTACGGGGGGAAGCGTCAATCACGTTGTTGTCCATTCCGGACAAGGACAGGGCGGTATGGGAGACGGAAGCACTGGAGCCTCCGGCGGGGATGGTTACCGACCCGGTGAGGGTATTGGGATTGGGGGTGATCCCGCTCGGAAAGGCGATGGTGTAATTAATAGGCAGGTTTTGAATGCCGGTCCCGCTGGCGTAACGGACGGTAATGTTGAAAGTGACGCTGGAGGCCCCTTCGGACAAGCTGGCCGGAGTGGCTTCCAGAATGATGCCGGTGGTGGGAGTCCCCTCCTGCCCCCGCACCGACGGCAAGGCCGGCAACAGTGCGACCGCGGCCAAAACCCCTATAACCGCCCCTATGAAAATCGGGCGGGGCAAAACGCGCCGACCCGAGCCGCCGTTGCCAGCTAGCAAAGTGCCTCCTTTTCTACCAGCCATAAGCGCAGGATACCACATTTGCCCCCGCCCCGCAGGTTTATTTCCGATTATTAACGGCGGCGGGCAAAACCGCCCCTCCTAGCAGACGCCCGCCGAACACCGGGGAAGCCGTCTATATTTCCCGGCGGCGGCGGCCGGAGATCACGCCGGTGTCGAACCCGGCCAGGTTGAGGCGGCCCGCAAAACGGGCGTGCTCGATTTTCAAACAGCGGTTTTGCACCACTTCCAAACCGGCCTCCCGGGCCGTGCGGGCCGCGGCGTCGTCCCGCAAACCCAGCTGAAACCAAACCGTCTTCGCCCCTGCCGCGATCGCCTCCTCCACCACCCCCGCCAACTCCGAGTGTCGGCGGAAGACGTCCACGATATCAGGAACCTCCGGCAGGTCGGCCAGGGACGGATAGCATTTCAGCCCCAGCACCTCCTCGTACATCGGGTTCACCGGATACACCCGCAGATGGGTGCGCACCAGGTAGGAGGCCACGAAGTTGGAGGAACGCAGTTCGTTGCCGGACACGCCCACCAGGGCCGCCGAGCGGGCCTCCCGGATGATGCGCAAGCGGGTTTTGGCGTCCGCCTCTACGGGCTGTTCCCGCTCCTCCCGCAACGGGGTTTCGGCTTCGGTCATGTTCCTCCCAGCGCCTGGTCCAAATCCCACAGGATGTCGTCGATGTCCTCCAAGCCTACCGAAATGCGGATCATGTCGTCGCCCACCCCCGCCGCTTCCCGTTCCCCGGGCGGCACCTGCTGATGGGTGGTGCTGGCCGGGTGAATGATCAGGGTTTTGGCGTCCCCCACGTTGGCCAAGTGGCTGGCCAACTCGGCCCGTTTGATGAACGACACCCCCGCCTGGTAGCCGCCCGCCGCCCCGAAGGTGAACACCGCCCCCGGACCGTCCGGCAGATAACGGGCGGCCAAGTCGCAATGGGGGTGGGAGGGAAGGCCGGGGTAGGAAACCCAGGACACCCGCCGGTCGTTTTCCAGAAACTCGGCCACTGCCCGGGCGTTGGCCACGTGCCGCTCCATCCGCAGGGAAAGGGTTTCCAGCCCCAGAAGCAACAGAAAGGAGTTGAAGGGGGAAATGACCGCCCCTACGTCCCGCATGGTTTCCATCCGGGCTTTCATCAGATACCCGTACTCCCGGAAGTTTTCCCAAAAAGTAAGGCCGTGGTAAGCGTCGGAGGGTTCGGTTATGGCCGGGAACCGCCCGTTGTCCCAGGGGAACCGCCCGTTTTCCACCAGCGCCCCGGCGATGGCCGCCCCGTGTCCGCCGATGAATTTGGTGGCGGAATGAAGCACCACGTCCGCCCCGTGTTCGATGGGGCGGCACAGGGCGGGGGTGGCGAACGTGTTGTCCACGAACAGGGGGAGCCCGTGGGCGTGGGCCGCCCCGGACACGGCCCCGATATCCAAAATGTCGCCGCCCGGATTGCCGATCGTCTCCCCGTAGACGAGACGGGTGCGGTCGTCGACGGCCCGGTGGATGGCCTCGAGGTCGTTGACGTCCGTGAACTTGGCGGTTATTCCCATCCGGCGCAGGGTCACGTCCAACTGGGTGAAAGTCCCCCCGTACAGGGCCCGGCCGGCGATCAGGTTGTCGCCCGCCCGGCACACGGTGAGGATGGCCGTCAACTGGGCCGCCATCCCGGAAGCGGCCGCCAACCCGCCCAAGCCGCCTTCCAGGGAAGCCAGCCGCACCTCCAGGGCGGCGGTGGTGGGGTTGCCGATCCGGGTGTAAATGTTGCCGAAACTCTGCAAGGCGAACAGGTCGGCCGCCTGTTGCGGGTCTTCGAACACGTAGGAGGTGGTCTGGTAGATGGGCATGGCCCGCGCCCCCGACTCCGGGTCGGGGCGCTGTCCGGCGTGGATGGAGCGGGTGTCGAACCCGAATTCGCGGTCCGCCATCAGCACAGATCCTCCGACTCGAAGTGGTAACGCAGATGCGGTTCGAACAGGTGCGGCTCCAATAGGAACGCATCGTGCCCGTTTTCGGAGTGGACGGTGATCCAGTTGAGGGGAACGGCCGCCGCTTTCAAGGCCTCCACCATTTCCCGTTGCTCCTCGTGGTAGAAGCACACATCGGAGTCGATGGAAAACACCAGGTACTGGTGGGCCCCGCCGGACAGCATTTCCGGCAGGGTCGTCCCCCGTCGCTCCGCCTCGGCGTACAGGTCGAAATCCTGCCAGGCCAGCATGGCCCGCAGATAGGCGTTGGCGTCGAAGCGGCGCACGAACTTCCGCCCCTGATGCCACATGTAACTTTCCAGGGGCAAGCGCACCCGCTCTTCGTCCATGTCCACCTCGGCCCGGGCCCGGGCTTGCATCTGCTCCAGCGACACGAAAGTCTTGTGGCCGATCATACGGGCCAGGGCCAACCCGGCGTTGGGAGGGGGGCCGTCGTAGAAGTCGCCCCCGTTCCAATGCGGGTCGTTGCGGATGGCGTTGATCTGTTCGAAGTTGTGGATGATCTGCAGGTCGGTGGCCCGCAACCCGGCCGCGATGGGGGTTATGAAACGCACCCGCTCCGGGAAACGGACGGCGGCGTCCAGGCACATCATCCCCCCCACGCTGGCCCCCACCACCGCGTGCAACCGTTCCACGCCCAGCTGATCCAACAGCCGGAACTGGGAGCGGACGATGTCGCCCACCGTCACCTGCGGGAAAGCGGCCCCGTAGGGGCGGCCGGTGGCCGGGTTGCGGGAGGCGGGACCGGTGGAACCGTAGCAGTGGCCCACCCAGTTGACGCAGATCACCGCGAACTTGTCGGTGTTGAGGGAACGGCCGGGGCCGATGAAGTCATCCCACCAGCCGGTGTGCAACTCTCCGGTCCAGCGCTCCTCGGCGCCGGGGACCGCCGGGTTGCAACCGGCGGCGTGGTGACTGCCGGTAAGGGCGTGGAAGAGCAGGATGGCGTTGTCGCGGGCGGCGTTCAGCTCCCCGTAAACTTCATAAGCCAAGGTGACTTCGGACAGGGATCCCCCGCCCGCAAAAAGGAACGGTTCCCGTTCGCTCCCGAATGTGAAAAATTGGGTCTGTACGGACCCGATGCTCTCGCCCATTTGCCTTCCCGCGCTCCGTCCCCCTCCGGTTATTGCCGCCTACCCGCCTCCCGGGGGAGCCGTTCGACATCGACGGAGAGACGCGGAAAACATACCCTCATCCTAGCCCGCCCCCGCCCTAATCCAAAACCCGCTCCCGGAACGGAGCGCCGCCGCCCGGCGCCGGCTCAAACGGGAGCGCCCGCTTTCCAGCACCGAACCAGGCGGCCCGGGCCTCCGGGGAGCAACGTCTGCTCGGCCGCGCACTCCCCCTCGGCCAGGGGACAACGGGGGGCCAGCCGGCACCCCTCCGCCGGGTCCCGCTCGCCTTTGGGGCCCAGTTGCGGGCCGTCGGGGGCGAACCGGCTGGCGGCCACCAGGGCCTGCGTGTACGGGTGGCGGGGGCGCGCAAAAACTTCCTCCGCCGGACCCCGTTCCGCTATCTGCCCCAGGTACATAACGATCAGTTCATCGGCGCAGGCCCGCACCACCTCCAAATCATGCGAGATGAACACGAAGGCCGCCGACTGGCGCCCCTGCAATTCCTGCAACAGGGACAGTATCCCGCCCCGCACGCTCAGGTCCAAAGAAGAAGTCGGTTCGTCCAGGACCACCAGGTCCGGGTCGGGGGCCAGGGCCCGGGCGATGGCCGCCCGTTGCAACTGGCCTCCGCTCAGCGCGGCCGGCCGCCGGTCCCGCAGTTCCTCGGCCAAACCGACCGCCCCCAGCACTTCCCGCAACCGCTCCTCCTGTTGCGAACGGGACAGGTCCGGCCGCAAGCGGCGCAGGGGCCGGCGCACGGCGCGGCGGATGGAGTCGGTCGGATCAAAGGACGACTGCGGCATCTGGAACACCATCTGCAGATGGCGGCGGTGGGGACGCATGCGCCGGACGGACAGCCCGGTCAGCGGGCGCCCGTTGAGCCGGATCTCGCCCGCGGTGGGTTCGGTCAACCCCAGCAGGCAACGGGCGATGGTGGTTTTCCCGGAACCGCTTTCCCCCACGATCCCCACCGACCGGGCCCGTTCCACCGTAAAGGAGATGTCCTCCACCGCCCGCACCCACTCCGTCCGGCCCACCGAGCGCCGCACCCGGTAGGTTTTGGACAAGCCCCGCACTTCCAGGACGGGTGGCTCACCCATCGCCGTCTCCGAGATGACACAGAACCGCCCGCCCCCCGCCCGGCAAACGCAACGGGGCCGCCTCCGCGTCGCAGGCCTCCTTCCGGGAACGGCACCGTTCCCGGAAGGCGCACAGCACATGCCGTTCGGTCATGGTGGGCACGGCCCCGGGTATGGAACGGGGCGGCTGGTCGCTCCGCAACTCCATGCACTCGATCAGGGCCCGCGTATAGGGATGGGCGGGGGCGGACAGCAACTCCTCCCGCGTTCCGGCTTCCACGATCCGGCCCGCGTACATAACCCCGATGCGCCGCGCCACCCGGGCCACCGCCCGCAGGTCGTGGGAAATGAACAGCAAGGCGGCGTTGTTGACCCGCACCTGCTCCTCCAACAGGTCCAGCACCCGCAACCCGGTGGTGGTATCCAATCCGGTGGTGGGCTCGTCGGCCATTAACAAGGCGGGCCCGCAAGCCAGGGCCAAGGCGATGTTGACCCGTTGCGCCATGCCTCCGCTCAGCTGATGCGGATAGCGGTTCAGAATCTCCCCCGGGTTTCCGAACTCCAGCTCCCGCAACACGGAAACCGCAAAACGGTCGGGGTCGGAGTCCGCGCCGGGCCGGTTGGCCCGGTAAGCGTCCGCGATCTGGCGGCGGACGGTGAGCACCGGATCCAGGGCCGCCGCCGGATTCTGGTAGATCATCGCCGCCTCCGCCCCCCGGAAAGCCTGCAGCTCCTCCGCTCCCATATCCGGGATGGAACGGCCCCGCCAGCTGAGCCCGCCCCCGGTCACGGAACCGCCCGGGGGGAGGATGCGCAACACGGAGCGCAGGGTCATGCTCTTGCCCGACCCGCTTTCCCCCACCAGCCCCACCGTCTCCCCCGGAAAAATCTCCAGGTCCACCCCCTGCAGGGGAATCACGGGCGGGTCGGCCCGGTTGTCGATGACGACCTCCAAGCCGGAAACGGACAGCAACGGAGCGTCCACTAGGCCCCTCCCCCCGGTCCGAGAGGGCGGACCGCATCCCGGCTGAACCCGGTCAGGGAGTACACGGACAGCACGATCGCCAATCCGGGAAACAGGGACGGCCACCACGCCCCTTGCATAATCAGGGACGCCCCGGCGTTGATCATCGACCCCCATTCCGGGTTGGGCGGCTCGATCCCCAACCCGATGAAGCTGAGACCGGCGATGATCTGGATGGCGTACGCGCAGGTGAGGGCGAACAGGGCCAGTATCTGCCCGCGGGCGTTGGGCAGAAAATGATGCCACACCACCCCCCACCCCCCCAGCCCGCTGCATTTGGCGGCCTGCACGTACCCGGCGTCGGTCAGGGGGATGAGCACGCTCCGCACCTGCCGCAGATACAGGGGGAAGTTGACGGAGGCGATGGCCGCTATCAAAACCGCGTATCCCCCGCCCAGGGCCGCAAACAGCATAATCCCGAACAGGAGCACCGGAAAAGACTGCAGAACCTCCACCACCCTTAGCAGGACGGTGTCCGCCCACCCGCGCCGGTAGGCCGCCCAGGCTCCCATCACCGACCCCAGCCCCCCTCCGATCAACACCCCCAACAGGGCCAGGGTGAAATCCACCCGGGCGGCGGCGATCACCCGGGAAAACACGTCCATTCCCAAGTGGTTGGTTCCGAACCAGTGCTCGGCCGAGGGGGGGGACAACGGCGCGAACGGATCAGGGCGGAGCGGGTCGTAGGGGACGATCCACGGCCCGACCACCGCCATGGCCAGCAACGCCAAAAAAACCCCTTGCCGAACCCGGCGCGCCCGGCCCGTCCGCCCGATCCGGGGGCGAGGGCGCCGCTCGGCCAGAGGGCGGGAAGCCACGCCCTAATCCCGCAACCGGGGGTCCAGCGCGTACTGCGCCAGATCCACGATGAAATACAGGAACACGTAAATGGCGGCCGAGACCAGCACCACCCCCAGCACCGCGTCGTAGTCGGAGAAGTCCATGGCCCGCACCGCATAGTGGCCGATGCCCGGCCAGGAGAACACCACCTCCACCAGCACCGCCCCCCCGATCAGGTAGCCGAAGGTCATCGCCACCAGGTTCAGCACCGGGGGGAAGGCGTTGCGCGCAATATCCCGGCGCATAATCAACCGGCGGGGCAACCCGTAGCTGCGGGCGGCCTCCACATAGGGGCTGGAAGCCACCGCCGCCACCGCGGAGCGGGTGACCCGGAACACCGGCGGCCCGCTGGTCACCGCCAGGGTGACGGCGGGCAAAGTCAGATGCCACAGGGCCCGCAGGGAAAGCCCGAAGTCCCCGGCCAGAAGCGCGTCCACCGTATACAGGCCGGTGACGGCGGCCGGCGGGTCGGCCCCGCTCAGCCGCCCCAACGGGGGAGGGAAAATCGGCCACAGGAAAACCAGCAGGAAAATCAGCAACAGACCCAGCCAGAAGGCG
Organism: Candidatus Spongiisociaceae bacterium; assembly: GCA_965243835.1. GTDB lineage: Bacteria > Actinomycetota > Acidimicrobiia > Spongiisociales > Spongiisociaceae. The sequence continues at coordinate 176,425 of OZ251578.1, read as the reverse complement.
GGCACGCTCACTCCGAACTGGCTGATTCCCTCCCCGATGCGGGCCGCCGCCCCGCCCCCTTTCAACCCGGCCCGCACCCCCAGCGGAACCGTCCACAACACGATGAAAAAGGTGGCCAGGACCACCAACTCGCCGGTGGCGGGCAACCGGTCCCCGATTTCCTGCGCCACCGGCACGAAAGTGCGCCGGGAGGTGCCCAAATCCCCGCGTAACAGGTTGAAAAAGTAGGTCCGGAACTGCACCCAGACCGGATCGTTCAGTCCCAGAACCTCGGCCCGGGCCTCGATCATCTCCGGGGTGGCCTGCTGTCCGATGGAGGCGTAGAGGGGGGTGCCGGTGAAACGGGTCACCGTGAAGGTGAGCACGCACACCGCGCACAGCACCAGGACCAGCAACCCCAGGCGCCGCGCCAGAAACCACCCCCAACTGCGGGCGCCCGCCCACCGCGGCCTCTCCTCCGCGGTGGGCATTACCCGCCCCGGCCCGCCTCCCCCTTCGCCGCTAGTTGCGGTTCAGGGTGGCGAACCACAGCAACTGGTCGGGATGATGCGTGTAGCCGCCGATGTCCTCCCGCACCGCCAACGAGAAGTCGGCGTTGGCCAGCCACAGCATGGGCGAGGCTTCGATGATGCGGCCGATCGCCTCCCGGTAGGGTTCCCGCCGGGCGTCATCGTCCACCACCGGGCCGGTCTCTTCCAGCACCCGGTCCACCACCGGGTCGCTGTAACCGGTCCAGTTGATGACCGTGTCCGTGCCCCACCACAGGAAAAAGTGGTAGAAGGGGTCGTCTACGAAGTCGGTCAAATAACCGCGCAACACGGCGGTGAAATCGCGGTTGGCCAACTGCTCGGCCATGGCGGCCGCCGAAACGGGCACGATGGTCATGTCCACCCCGATCTCGGCGTAGGCGGCCTTCAGGTTGGCGGCCGACGCCTCCACGTAGGGCAGGGCCTGGGGGATGGTCAAGTCAAACTGGAATCCGTCCGCATAGCCCGCTTCGGCCAGCAGTTCCCGGGCCCGATCCAGATCGGTCTCATAGGGCGGCCACAGGTCGCCCAAGTCGTACAGGTCGAAGAAACGCGAGTTGACCGACATCGGCCCCTGCGAGGGGACCGCCCGGCCCCGCAATACGCCCTCCACTATGCCGTTGTAGGGCGAGGCGTAGGCCAGGGCCTGGCGCAGGGCCAGGCTGTCAAAAGGCGGCGCGCGCAGGTTGAGGATCACGTTGAAAGCGGCCCGGTCGGGAATGGACAGCACGTCCACCCCCGCCGACTCCTCGGCCCGGTCCAGTTCCTGGGCGGACAAGTCCAGGGCGATATCCACGTCGCCGTTCTGCAGAAGACCCAGCCGGTTGGACGACTCGGGCACCACCAGCAACTCCACGGTGGAGAAGTAGGGGGCGTTGGGCCAAGTGGGGTTGGCTGTCAAGGTCATCTTGGAACCACGCTCCCAGCTGTCCAGCACATAGCGGCCGTTGCCGGCGTAGTTCTGGGACAGCCAGTTCTTGGCCCAGGGCTCTTCTTCGGTGATCTGCTCCTGAATGGCCTGGCTGTCCAAGAGCCCCATCGTCTGGTCGCGCAACAACGGGAGCACGATGGCCGACGGCCGGGCGCCGGTGATGCGGATGGTTTCCTCGTCCACCTTCTCCACCTGTCCCAGGTCGGTCACCCCGATGTTGCCCCACACCCAGGCCGGACCGGAGGCGGTTCCCAAAGCCCGTTCCACCGTCCAGACGAAGTCGTCGGCGGTCACCGGATTGCCGGAGGCGGGAAAGGTCAAACCCTGGCGAAGTTTAAAGGTGATGGTTTCCCCGCCGTCGCTGAACTCCCAAGACTCCACCGACTGCCCCTCGAAGGAGGTGGTGTCGGCGTAGGCGAACCCTCCCTCGGACGCTCCGGGAAGATACTGCACCGGTTGCAGATAGATGTTCTTCAGCACCAGGTTGGTGAGGGTGGCCTGCCCGAACGCCGGGTCCAGGGTTTCCACGTCATCGGGGATGGCGATGCGCAAGGTGCGCGCGGAGTCATCGGGAGCGGCCGCGGTCGTAGCGGGGGCCGCCTCCGTAGTCGCCGGAGCCGCCTCGGTCGTAGCCGGAGCCGCCTCCGTAGTCGCCGGAGCCGCCTCGGTCGTAGCCGGCGGAACCGTGGTGGTGGTCGCGTCGTCGCCGCCGCAGGCCGCGGCCGCCAACGCCATGATCAGCATCACCCCCACCGCCCATTTGCCCCTAACTGCTTTCTTGAACATCCTCCGCCTCCTCGCTTGGGTACTGAATGCGTTAGGAGAAAGAGTATACCGTATACAGGCCCGCCCGCCCGGGAAACCCGGAAATTTTCCGCGCCCCGCCCGGCGCCTGCTAACGCATATAACTGGCCCCGTTGACGTCGATGGTGGCCCCGGACAGGTGACGGCACCCCCCGCCCGCCAGGAACACCGCCAGCCGTCCGATCTCCTCCGGGGGTATCCACTCCCCCATGGCCAACTTTTGCGCGGTGACCTCCTCGCCGCCTCGCGCGGCGGCCGCCGCGTGGGACATGTCGGTGCGCACCGTTCCCGGGGCGATATTGAAGGCGGTCACCCCCCGCCGGGCGTATTCGGCGGCCACCGTTTTGGTGAAGGCGGTGACGGCCCCCTTGGAGGCGCTGTAGGCGACCGTGTGCGCCCCGCCCGCCAGGTAGGCCAGCCAGCTGGACAGGGTGATCAGGACGCCGCCCCCCCGCTCGGCGAAGTGGCGCACCGCCTCCCGGGCCAGGTTGACCGGGGCGACCACGTTCACCTGCCAGGCCGTATTCCAGGCACGGTCCCATTGTTCGTCGGAGGCCTCCCAATCCACCTCCGGCAACACGCCCGCGTTGTTGACCAGCACATCCACCCGTCCCCCCCATTCCACCGCCCGTTCCCACAAGGCCCGGCCCGCCCCCTGGTTGCGGAAGTCCCGCCGCAGGAGCAGTTTGCGGCGCTCCGGCAAGTCGGCCAGGGCCTCCTCCGCCCCCGCCCGATGACTGCGGTAGTGGGCGATGACGGCCGCCCCCGCCTCCCCGGCGGCGCGGGCGATGTGCCACCCGATGCCCCGCGAGGCCCCGGTCACCAACACCGTTTTGCCCTCCAAAGAAATACGCATCGCTCCCCTCCCTCCTGAATAACGGACGGCTGAAACCTAGCCCGGCCCGCCCCGACCGGAGCGGGCGGGTAGCATTGCCCGCGATCCGCCGGAGAGGAGAACCGATGAAGATCGTCTACATAGAACCGATCGGGGTGGACATTTACAGCGCCCACACCCGCGCCGTTTTGGAGAAGGGGGCTTCGCCGGGGACGACGGTGGAGGTGCGCCATCTGCGCCTGCCCCCGGAGTTGACCGGCCCCATGTTGCCGGTGGTCCCCCTCTATCTGAACGAGTTGCTGTCCGAGATCATCGCCGCCGAACAGGAAGGGGCGGACGCGGCCATCATCGGCTGTTGTTCCGACCCGGGGCTGATGGAGGCGCAACGCACCGCGGCCATTCCGGTGGTGGGCCCCTTGCAGGCGGCGGTCGCTTTGGCCGCTTCCCGGGGCAAAAACCTGGGGGTGCTGTGCCCCGACGAGCATGCCTGGCACGTAACCGCCAACTGGATCCGGCGCAACCTGCGGGCCTACGGGATGGCGGACGCGGTGGGGGCGGTGGAGTTCGTGCCCATGCATGTGGAGGGCGAAGCCACCCTTGTGGGACCGCAGGCGGCGGAGTTGGAGGAGGTGTTGCGGCGCTTCCGCCGCCAGTTGCGCACCGCGGGGGTAGCGGCCGCCCAGGCGATGATCGAGCGGGAGCCGGTGGACGCCATCCTGTTCGCATGCACCATCTGGGGCGGGATGATCGGCGAAGCCGCCCCCAAAATCGACGCCCTGTGCCTGGATCCGGTTCTGACCGCCCTGCACATAGCGGAAGCCCAGGTGCGGGCCGCCTCCCTGTGAGGGGCGCCGCCCGGCGGGGAGGGCCCCGGTGACCGATTTTCTGAGCCGGGCGCGGGAGGTCATTCCCCCTTTGGTGTCGTTCCGCGCCCCGATGGAGGTAACGCGGGGCGAGGGGACCGTCATCACCGCCGCCGACGGGCGCCGCTACCTCGATTTTTCCACCGGGATCGCCTGCCTCAACCTGGGACACAACCATCCGCAGGTGGTCCGGGCGGCCCGGGAGCAACTGGACCGTCTGTGGCATGCCGGGTTCGCCACCTACCCGCACCGGCCGCTGGTGGAAGCGGCCGAGAAAATCACGCAGGTGGCCCCCGACCGGGTGGAACAGGTGCTGTTCATGAACTCGGGGGCGGAGGCGGTGGAGGGAGCGGTGAAACTGGCCCGCCGCACCCGCAACCGCCCGGGGATCATCGTTTTCCGGGGGGGGTTTCACGGACGCACCCTGGGTTCGGTCTCTTACACCACCTCCTCCGCCGCCTACCGCCGCGGCTATCAGCCGTTGCCCTCCGGAACCTACGTCGCCCCCTTCCCCCACCCGTTCGCCTGGGGAACGGGGGAGCGGGAAGCCGGGGAAAGGGCCCTGGCGGACCTGCATCGTATTTTCCGGCACGAAATCCCCCCGGAGGAGACGGCGGCTTTCCTGATCGAACCGGTGCAGGGGGAAGGCGGATATTACCCGGCCTCCCCCGGCTTCCTGGCCGGGTTGCGGGAGGCGGCCGACCGGCACGGGATACTGGTCATCGCCGACGAGGTGCAAACCGGGTTCGGGCGCACCGGGGATTGGTTCGCTTCCCAAACGCTGGACTGGGAACCGGACGTGGTGGTGATGGGCAAGGCGATCGCCAACGGACTGCCCCTGTCGGCCATCGGGGCTTCCAAAGAAACCTTCTCCGGCTGGCCGTACGGCGCGCACGGAACCACCTACAGCGGCAACCCGGTGGCTTGCGCGGCCGCCTCCGCCGTCGTGGACGCGTTGCGGACGGTCCTCCCCGGGGTGGCGGAACGGGCCGGGCTGGCCTGGAACCGTTTCCGGGAAATGGCGGACCGCTACCGGACCGTGGGGGATGTGCGGGGGCTGGGGTTGATGATCGGGGTGGAGCTGGTGGACGGGGAGGGACGGCCCGACAAAGCGGCCCTGGAGGCGGTGTATCAACGATCCTTCCGGGAGGGCCTGTTTTTCCTGCCGTGCGGAACCGACGGCAACGTCATCCGGTTCATACCTCCCCTCAACGTGTCCATGGAGCACCTCGGACAAGCCCTGGACATTATCGAGGAGGCCCTGGCCGACTACGAATCGCGGCTGTAAGCCGGCAAGCGGTCCCCATCCGCTCCGCCGGCGCGCTCAGCCGATGCCCAGGGAAACCAGCAACCGGTCCAGCTCCTCCATCACCTCTTTAATCTCCGCCACCCGCCGCCGCCCCTCCTCCCCCAACTCCGGGAAACGTGTGAGCGGGGCCCGCACATCGCCCATCGGGTAGCCGGCCTCCGCCGCCAACGCCTTGGAGTAGCACTGGTGGCCGTAGGTGGGATGCCCGGCGGCGATGATGTGGTCGATCCGGTCGATGAGCCGTTGCACCGCCAACGCGTCCGCGATGCGCCCCTCCCACAGCAGGTCGAAAATGCGATGGGAAGCGGCCGGAATGTAGTTTCCGTAGGGGTTGACGTATCCGATGGCCCCCAACAGGAAAGAGTCCACGATCCTTTCCCCGGCGAACACCTTCATCCTCCCCTCGGAGGCTTCGATCACGTCCCGCACCCGGGCCAGATCCAGGCTGGACTCCTTGATGTACTGCACGCTTTCCAGCTCCCGGCACAACCGGGCCACCAGCGCGGCCGACATGTCGACGTTGGAGGTGACCGGATTGTTGTACAGCATCACCGGGAGGGAAACCGCCTGGTCGACGGCCGCGTAGTAGTTGAAAATCTCGTCCTCGGTGGGGGTGTAGTAGTAGGGGGGGATGATCATCAGGCCGTCCGCCCCCGCCTCCTCGGCCCAGCGGCTGTAACGCACCGCGTTGGGAGTGTGGGCGTTCATCGTCCCCACCAGCACCGGAATGCGCCCGTCGATATGTTGCACATAGGTTTCCACCAGTCGTCGCCGCTCCTCGTCGTCGACCGTCAAGAACTCGCCGGTGCTGCCCAAGGCGATAATCCCCGGCGCCCCGACCTCCAGTTGCCAGTCCAGAAAGTCGCGGAGGAGCCCCAAATCGACGGCCGACCCGTCCTCCGTAAAAGGGGTCACCGAAACCGTGTAACTGCCGCGGAACTCTTTGGTCATTTTCCCTCCCGTCCTCCCGGATGCGTCCCGAACATTGGAAACCTACCGGACGGCGGACGGAGAGGCGGCCCGCGCCCCGATAATTCCGCGCCCCCCGGCTACCGGGAGGGGGGCGGGGAGGCGGACGCTATGTCCGCCAAGGCCGCCGGGCGCACCGGCGAGGCGGGGGCGAAACCGGAAAACTCGCCCCGGGGCGAGGCCCCGGACCGCTCCGCCAAAACCTCCGCCGCCGCGCCGCACCACCGGCCCTGGCACTGCCCCATCCCGACCCGGGTGAGACGTTTGGCGGCCCCCGCCGACCCCGCCCCCTCCGGCCCGGCGAAGGATTCCCGTAACTCGGCCAGCCGCACCGACTCGCACCGGCAAACAATGGTCCGGTCATCGGCCAACTGCGTAGTCAACGGCGGCGCCCGGTACAGGCGGCGCAGGCTTCGCTGAAAAGCCCGCCGTCGCCGCAACCGCCGCTCCGCCCGGCGCCTCCCGGCCGCAGCCGCCCCGGAAGGGACCGCCCCCAAGTCGTCCAGGATGTCCCACCCGGCCGCCTCCCCCATGGCCTCCGCCGCCTGCGCCCCGTCGATTCCCCCGGCGTCCCCCACCACCCACACCGCCGGCCCGGAGGCGCGGCCGGCCGGGGTGCGCACCGCGACCAGCACCCCGGTTTCCGGATCCGCCCGGTGCCGGCAACCCAGGGCCCGGGCCATCTCGGAGGCGGGAACGAACCCGTAGCCCAGGCACACCGCATCCGCCTCGTATTCCCGTTCCGTTCCGGGAACCGGGCGCCCCGCCCCGTCCAAACGGGCGATCACCGCCGCTTCCGCCCGTCCCTCGCCCCGGATTTCCACCACCGAACTCCGGTCCAGCACCGGAACGCGGCGCCGGGCCAGGGCCGCCCGATAGGAAAATCCTTTGCCGACCAGCCCCGGGGAGGCGGCCAGCATCCCGGCCCCCGCCAACAGGTTGCGCGCCCAACGCAAGTCGGCCTGTTCCGCCACCGCCGCCACCGCCGCCCCGCCCCGGACCAACTCGGCCGCCGCCTGCATGTTAAGCGGGCCGTTGCCGGACAGGACCACCCGCCGCCCGGGGGCGGTCTGGCTGGAACGCAACAGGGACTGGGCGGCCCCGGTGGTCATCACCCCCGGCAGGGTCCATCCCGGAATGGGAACCGCCCTCTCCCGGGCCCCCGCCGCCAACGCCAGCCGTTGCGGGCGCAAAGTCCACGCAACCCCCCCGCCGTGCGCCAGCAACAGGTCGGGCGCGAACGCCCCCCACACGTGCACTCCGCTGATAACGCGCACCCCCGCCCGACGCACCCGTTCCAGCAACTCCCTCCCCCGCCGGTACTGGGAGTCCAAGCGGGCCTCGTCCAAGGGGCAGGCCGGGGACGGTTGCTTGTAGAACTGGCCGCCGGGATAGGAGCGCTCGTCCACCAGCGCCGCCTCAACCCCCGCCTCGGCCACCACGGCCGCGGTCGTCAAACCGGCCGGGCCGCCGCCCACCACCAACACCGGGGGGGCGATCTCCCGGTTTTCCCGCACCGCGGGGAGCGGGCCGGGCGCCGGGGGGCGGGCCGGCCCGGGTTCCACCCTCATTCCCTCCCGCACCCCGCTCAGGCACGCCAGGCGCCCGTGCTCTCCGTCCGCCGTCACCGCGCATTCCCCGCACGCCCCCATCCCGCAGAACACGCCCCTCCCCCGCCCGTCCCCCGCCTCCCCCAACTCCGGGAGCCCGGCTTCCAGCAGGGCGGCGGCCAACGTCTGACCGGGAAAGGCCTCCACTTCCCGGCCCGCGAAAGTCAGCCGCACCTTCCCCTCCGGGCTCCCCACCCCCGGTACTTTCACCCGCACCGGGGTCAGTCCGGGCCGTGTTTGCGCCGCCAGGCCCGCCAAGTAGTGGCCCAGCCGTCCGGGTCGTCCAGGTTGCTTCCCGCCACCCGGTGGATGGGATGATTATGGGGGGCGGTTTTCACCAGTTCCGGGTCGGTGCGGGCCTCTTCGCAAATTTGGGCGATGACGTCCACCCAGTAATCCAGGTCCTCCAACGGCCACATCTCCCCCGCCTCGGGCGTGAACGGCTCGGGGACGAACCACGGCTCATGACTCAGCCAAAAAGCGTCCACCCCGTAGTCCGTCATCCGGTTCTGCACGTCGAGGACGGTGACCCCGGTTTCCTCGGTCAGCTCCCCCAGGCTGTAGCGGGTCATCTCCATCCGGCGCTTGGTCAGATGGGGCAGGGCCTTGGACACGCCGGGAATGGCCAACAGGCGCTTCTCCATGTATTGGTTGGCCAACAGCGATAAATCAGCCGCCTCCCGCACCCCCTCCGCCCCCATGGCCCGCAACCACGAATAGGCTTTGACGATCACCGGAATGTTGCCCAGAAACTCCCTGACCCCGGTGCGGGCCTCCGGCCCCGGAATGCGGACCCGGTAACCGTCCTCCCCCGGCTCCACCACCGGGGAAGTCAGGTAGGGGATCAACCCGGAGACGCAGCCATAGGCCCCCACCGCCGGGCCGCCCCCCGCCTTGGGGGCTCCGAAGGTTTTATGCAACATCATCATGCACGCGTCGAAGCCCAGCTCCGCGGCCCGGACGCGCCCCATCACCCCGTTGAAATTGGCGTGATCGTAGAAACACAGCCCCCCCGCCCGGTGCACCGTCTCCACCCACTCCCGGATATGCGGGTTGTAGACGCCGATGTCGTCCGGGTTGTTGACCATGAGGGCCGCGGTCTTCTCCGAAGTCGCCGCCCGCAGAGCCTCCACCGAGGCGTAGCCCTCTTCCTCCAACGGCAGGGTGATCACCTCGAACCCGGCGGCGGCGGCGGTGGCCGGATTGCAGGGATGGGCCTGGGCGGTGGTGATGATCTCCGTTCTCTGCTCCAGTTGCCCGCGGGCCCGGTGGTAGGCCCGGGTAACCGTTGCGTGCAAAAAGGCGGCGTCCGCCCCCCCGCCCGGCTGGAACACGAACTGGTCCATCCCCGTCAAATCCCGCATCATCATGTCCAACCCGTGGACGACCGCCAGGGTGCCTTGCAAGGTGGCGGGGTCCTGGTCGGGATGGGTGTCCGCCACCCACGGCCGGCGGGCGACGGCCTCCGCCGCCCGGGGGTTGTATTTCATGGTGCAGGTTCCGAACAGGCTGATCCCCATCATCCCCAGCACCTGCTGGGACAGGTGCAGATAATGCCGCAGAACCTCCGGCTCCGACAGCTCCGGCAACTCCGGGGGGCTCTCCCGGCGGAGGGCGGGCGGAATAAGGTCCTCCGCCTCCCCGACCGCTTCCCGAATTTCCGCCTCGGCCTCGGGGAAAATCACCCCCCGGCGCCCCGGGGCCCCCATTTCCATCACCAGCGGCTCGTCCCACACCGCGGCGTGGTAGCGGCGCAGGCCGTCCCGCGCCATCAGCCGATCGCCTCCGCCAGGGCCTCGGCCAAACGGTCCAGGTCGGCCTTGGCATGCACTTCGGTCACGCAATACAGGGCGCTTTGGCCGAGGCGGGGAAAGTCGGCGCTCAGGTCCTTGCCGCCGAAAATTTTGCGGCGGAGCAAGGCCCGGTTTATTTCCGCGACGGAACGGCCGCTTTCATCGAAACCGACCACTAACTCCTTGAAGAAACCGGATGGCCACCGGACGGAAACGCCGGGGAGTTCGTCCAGGAGACGGGCCGCGTAATGGCTGCGTTGCAAGATGGCGCGGCCCAGCTCCCGGAATCCTTCCCGGCCCAAGAGCGACATATACACCGCGTTGGCGATCGTCCACAGGTAAACCGAGTTGCCGGTCCAGTCTTTGCCCGCCTCCCGGGACCCGTAGGAACTCTGGGAAAAAAGGGCCAGTCCGAAACCCCGCTCCCCCGGAACGACGGTGTCGGTGACGCTGACCTGCAAGGTCGGGTACTGGCGGGCGTAGCGCTCCTCGTCCCGGGTGGCGATGAAACCGCCCACTCCGCCGCCCCCGTTCATGCGGACGCCGAGCGGCTGGGTGGATCCGATGGCGATGTCGGCCCCGTAGTCGGCGGGCGGGGCCAAAACCCCCAGCGAGGCCGGGTCCGCCCCAACTACGGTTTCCGCCCCGGCCCGGCGGGCCGCGCCGGCGATGGCGGCCGCCTGATCTTCGATCACGCCCAAGCAGGAGGGGTTTTCAAAATAGACGGCGGCTACGGTCTCGTCCAGTTTCCGCTCCAAATCGGCCAGGTCCAGGCGGCCGTCGGCCCAGTCGGAGGCCACCGGGACCAACTCCAGATGGCCCGGCAACTCCGGGAAGCCGCCGTAGGCGCGGACCACCGACCGGCGCCGGGGGTCCCACAGGTCGGGGACCAGTACCCGGTTGCGGCCGGTGATGCGGGCCGCCATGCGCAGGGCGTGCCCCGCCGCCGCCCCCCAGCTGTAGACGGGAAGCCCGACGAACTCCATTCCCAGCAACTCCCCCAGCTGGCTGGCGAACTCGAACCAGGCCTGGTTGCGGCCCAGGTCGGAGGAGGGGGTGCCCCACACGGAGGTTAGGAACTCGCTGCGGGTCCAGATCTCATCGCACACGGCGGGCACGTAATGGTTCCAGACGCCCGCCCCCAGAAAGTTGAGATGGTCTTCGCAGGTCCGGTTGCGGCCGAGCAGATCGCTCATATGGCGGTTCAGCTCCACTTCGGAGACCAGGGGGGCGGGCAACCCGAAATCCCGGGAAGTGAGATGGTCGGCGGGGATCTGCTCGAACAGTTGCTCTACATCGGAGGCCCCCACCGCCTCCAACATGCGGCGCTTGGCCTGCGCGGCGGAGTTGGCCATATAGGGGTGGGCTTTGCTCATCGTCCTCCTTGCCGCCGCCGGGCGGGATGCGGGGTCGCCGCCCACATCGTACAGCGTCCGGCGCCGGCGCGGGGCCGTGTGGGGCAATTTGAATGTCAAAGGCCGGGCGGCGGGCGGGGCGAACCGGATTAACCTGACGGCATGGGCCAGAGGAAACTGGGGGTGATCATCAACCCGATCGCGGGCATGGGCGGCGCGGTCGGACTGCACGGAACCGACGGGGATCGCCATCGGCGGGCGCTGGCCCGGGGAGCGGTCCCCATCGCCCCCCAACGGGCGGCGCGGGGATTGCGTAAATTGTCCGCCGTTCCCGCTCCGCAACTGAGAATATGGGCGGCCGCCGGGGAGATGGGAGCGGACGCGGTCCGCTCCCTGGGGCGGGAGGCGACGACGGTCGGGGAAGTCCCGGCGTCCCCCACCACCCGGGCCGACACGCAAGCGGCGGCGCGGGCCATGCGGGACGCGGAAGCGGATTTGATACTCTTCGCCGGTGGTGACGGAACCGCCCGCGATATCGCGGCCGCGGTCGGGGAAGGAACGCCCCTGTTGGGAATTCCCACCGGGGTGAAAATGCATTCCGCGGTGTTCGGGGCCACCCCGGAGGCGGCGGGCGAGACGGCGGCCCGGTTCCTGCTGGATCCGGAGCGGACCCCGTTGCGGGCCCGGGAAGTGCTGGACGCGGCGCCGGGGAGCGGCGGGGTGGAAAGTTTTCTGACGGCCCGGGTTCCCTACGCGAGGGGGCTCCTGCAGTCCGGCAAGGCGGCGATGTCGGCGGCGGACGAGGGCGACCTGGACCTGCTGTGCGCGGAGATAGCCCGGGAAATGGAGGCGGGCCGCCTGTACATCCTGGGGCCGGGAACCACCGTGGGCAGAATCAAGAACCACCTAGGCGCGGGGACGATTTCGGGAGTGGATGCGGTGCAGAACGGACGGCTGGTAGCGGGCGACGCCTCCGCGGCCCGTTTGCTGGAACTGTTGACGCCGGGGCGGGAGGCGGCCATCGTGCTGGGGGTGATCGGAGGCCAAGGTTTCCTGCTGGGACGGGGCAACCAGCAAATCAGCCCGGAGGTGATCAGGCGGGTGGGGGAAAGCAACGTGCTGATCCTGGCCGGCGAGGAGAAACTCCGCCTCCTGGACCCGCCCGTGTTACGGACGGACCTGGGAACGGAGGAACCCGACCCGGCCCTGCTCGGCTACCGGCGGGTGCGCACCGCCCCCGGCCGCCGTATGATCATGAAAGTGGTATGACGAACAATCAGATGGCAATTTCCCCCCAGGTGCTGCACCTAGCACTCGCCTGCCGGGGGCCGCTCTTTTACCTACCGTTTAGGCTACCGGTAGGGCCGGAACGGCCCCGTTGGCTATACCAGTCCCAAACCGTATATACAATATAATCAGCTGGCCCGTTTGGGAACGATCGAACGGGAACGACCGAAAGGGGAGCAACCAAATGGATACCCTAACCCGACCCGCCGACCCGACCGGCGGCGGGAACGACCGCAACGCCGTCCGCCGCCTGAACGAACATTTCACCGCCGAAGCCGACCGGTTTTACCGCGAGGCGAAAGACCTGGACGATGCCGACCTGCCCGTCGCCGCCGAACTATCCCGCCGCCGGGCCGACCATCTAAAGGCCATCGTCCGGAACTACGGCCAATCGGCGGGGACCGTCCGCCGATGACCTACCCGTCCGACCGACGGGATCTGCGGAACGAATGGACCCGGTTGCTGGCCGAGTTAGAACAACAACAAGCGGAATACCGCGACACTAGGGTTTCCGCCGACACTGTAAAATATCGGGTAGCGTCGGCGGAACGGAACTGGAAACGAATAACCGCCGAATGGGATGAAATACGGAAACCCCAAAACGGGGGGACTATCGCCGAATGGGGATGGGTGTTATCCGACCGGGAACGGGTAGCCTACGGACGGCGGGGGATATATAACGAACTAGCGACGGCGATGACCGAACAGGTAGAAATAGATTTCCGCATCGCCCGGTTGGAAAACGGCATGAATAAACTGGCCTACGACCTATACGAAATCGGACAACGGCTCGAGGAAACGGACGACCCGCCCGGCTAATCCGGTATCCGACAGGCCGCAACGCCGTCCGCCAACTGAACAAAACAGTTCACCGCCGAAGCCAACCGTATTACTTTATTCTGGTATTCCACACCGGGATAAGGTTTATTAGATAGCCGTATAATGTCTTCCGGCATTCGGACGCTATTCGTCCCATTATAGCCACCGCTTTCGGTAGGATAATAACCGCCGCCGCCCATCTAATCAACTCACCGAATACCCAAATATCGTTACGAAAATTCCGAATATTGGTCGGGGTATCGTTCATCGCTCCGACCGGACGGAACGGCGGATAATAGCGTCCTGGTTAGCAATTATCCGTTCGGCGGCTTCGGCCGCCCGGATAATATCCGGGTCCATGCGGACATAGATCTCCCGGTCCGCCCGACGGGTTTCCCGTTCCGGTCGGCTATCTGACACTGACGGGTTATTCGTCACGACGGGTTGCTCCTCCCCATAGCCTATTCCTACACGCCGAATTATGGCACGCCCCTCCGCCAATACGAAATCCGGTTGGCGGTCCCGAACAACCGCCGTTAGCAAGTCGGCCATGCGACGGGATAGTTCGGCGACGGCGAACCGGTAATCCGACCGGACGAACCTGCCGCAGGCAGGCCGCCCGGCATGAACGGCGGGCGGACGAACCGCCGTCTGCAACTAATCCGCCAGGTTGACTTCGGTCCCGTCTTTCAGTCGGACTCTCCACTGGGCGGGGTTGCGTCCAAAGGCGGTAATCATCTCAACGCACCGGGCGCGTATCTTCGGAGACGACCCATGCGTATCAGCGAAGAGGCCGATGCCGGGTATGGCGGGGCTCCGCCCATGCTTGTAGGGCTCCGAGCCGCAGAATCCGAATCCGGCCCAAACGGTCCCTTGCCCGGGATGAGCGCGGGCCAGGATGCCCACGACTTCCGCCATCGCCCCCTGCCAAGAATCGATTTCCGTCTCCTGTCCCGCGTCGTCGATCATTGTTTGGGGCTTGCTTAAAGTTTTGCGTTTTTTCTTTTCGGGCCTGTCGTCTTTGCCCTGGGCTTTGGGATACACCGCCACGCCGGACAGGGGAGCCTGCGCCGCCAGGAGCAGGTCGGCCACATCGGACGGGTCGGGGGAATGTCCGATTTCATTTTCCACGCGGGACGTTACCAGGCGCACCAGCGCCCGGTCGGGCTCCTCCCGCATCCTCCGCCATACTTCGGGCAACGCATTCGTCGCTTTGCGCCGGGCCAACACTTTTTGAAGTTCCGTGGCGGCATTCTCCGCCGCCTTTCCGGACAACACCCGGTCCGCGGCCAAAAAGCGCACCATCCGATCCACGGCCTCTCCGATATCGGCCCGAAAGTCGACTTGCGCAAACCGGCGCTCCCGCGCCTCCCCCGCCGCCCGGGGAAGATAAAACCACCACTCCATCCCGTTGGTCAGCACGCATATTTGGGCGGTCTCATGAAAAGCGTATTTCAACAGCTGATCCAGGTGTTTATCCAAAGACTCATCAGGGGCTTTGGCTTCGATGAGCGCCTGCGGAGCGCCTTCTTCGTCCAGCAATGCCACGTCCACCACCCCCGGCGGTGCGACGCGACCCGATCTGCCGTCGCCACTGCAGGTTGCTGTAAACGTCCCAACCCAAGAGCTCCAGTACCGGACCGGCCACCTTGTACTCGACGGCGGTCTCATTTTCCGGTACGGGCGCTCCTTGGAGCGTCTTGATGAAGTCGGCGAGTTCTTTCCGCTTGGGGCGTGGCATTCTTTATCTTCTCCCATCTGGGTCCAGGTCGTCCCCGAATACCAAACAATAACAGGGTCCGGCGCCAAATAGCCGCCCGGCTCGCCTGCCGGAAAATGGCTGCCCGGAAAGACGGGCGGGTTGCGACTATTCGGAATATGCCCGGTGGTGGGCTATTGGTCTATGGCCAGGATGTCGCTTTGGTCGTTTAACAGCTCCCAGCGGAGCAGGGACAGCGGGACGTTGCCGTTCCGCCACAGGAAATCGTGAAAGGCCCGCAAGGAGAAATCTTTCCCCTGCTTCTGCTTGGCGTCGTGGAGCAGGCGCAAAATCTCCAGTTTGCCGACCAGGTAGCTCATCGCCAGGCCCGGGCTGGCCGCGTACAGGGCGGTCTCCTCCAAGGCGGTCTGCTCATCGATGGGAATCTTCTCCACGAACTGGCGCGCCGCCTCGGCCGGGGTCATCTTGCCCGTCACCAGTCCTATGTCCACGATGGTGCGCAGGCACCGCAACCGGTTCATGTTGTGAATCGTCTGCTCGGAGAAGGGAGAGTCCTCGAACAGGCCGGCGTGCAACATCAACTCTTCGTTGTAAAAAGCGATCCCCTCGTTGGGGATGGAATCGTAGTAACGGCGCCGGAGCGGGTCGGGATGCGCCCAGGAGGCGGTCAACTGCCGGTAGTGGGCCCCTTCGTGCACGATCCCCAGACGGGGGTCGTGGGCGTTGGCGTAGGCGAAGTACTGCAGGTCGCCCTCCGGGGAAATGGTGTAGGAAACGCCGTCCTGGTCCAGGCGCAGGTCGGAGGTCAAGTCGTTGAACACCCCCAGCCAGCGCAACCTTTCCACATAGGGCGGCATCACCGCCGTTAGATACCGCCCCCTGTCCTGCGGCGCGGAAAGCAGGTTGTGCCGCTCGCAGAAATCCCGCACCTCCCGCTCGTTGCGAATCTGCGTTTCCACCTGCTCGGCGGCGGAGGAAGCGCGCACCGGCCCTTCCCGCAACCGGTTGCGGTTGGCCGTCACCTCCTCCCACGCCGCCGCCCGATCCAACTCCCGGTATGCGTCCTCCATGAGCGCCTCCGGCGAATAGGGCAGAAGGGCGACGTTGCGCAGATACCAAACAAACGCCTCCCGGCCCACCGGGTGGACGGGGGGCATCCCCGGCAAAAACCCGGACAGCCACTCCCGGAATCCGGTCAACTCCCGGGCGGCGGCCTCCCCCCGGGCGGCCAACTCCGGGCGGGTGGCGGGGGCGAAGAACCCGGACAGGCTTTCCAGGGCCCGGGGCAGGTCGGAGTCGATGTTCCGCAAAAGCCGCACCGCCGCCTCCGCCATATCCCGGACGCCCGCCCGCGTCAGGTTCTCCCGGGCTGTTTCCAACTGCGAACCCACATAACCCAAACGGTGCAGAATCCCCTCTTGCCGGTCCCGGTCGAAGGGCGGGGGGGGCAACATCAAGTCATAGGCCGGCCCCAGGGCTTGATGCATCTGCATAACCGCGTCCCGCTCCCAACCCCGCAATATCCCCACTTCCCAATCCACCCTGTGAATGGCCGACCCGACCAGCCGGTAATCCACCTGCGCGGCAACCGGGGCGTCGGCAACGTCCAAGTCGCGCCACCTCCGCAAAAAGTTCTCCGCCCGCCGCAATCGCTCCGCCGCCGACGCCCGGTCGAAGCGGGGCATCCAATCCGGGGGATGATCCATCCGGGGAATATCATCGGCGCTGCGAAATGCGGAATCGATCCGCCATTCCCAAAACTCGCCGCCCAGCTCCCGCACCTCCCGATCCGGATCAGCCATCGGCGCCCTCCGCACCGGTCCCTTACGCCAGTTCCAAGCGGCGGTCCCGGGTCCGGTCCTCCGCGGAACGCAGGGCGGGATCGCCCCAACCGCCGCCGCCGCCGGTCTTGACCAGAATTTTGGTTCCCGTCTCCACCCGCAGGTTGTTGGCTTTCAAAATGTTCTCCGTCGGCCGCCCGGGCCGGGTCACCCACACTTCCGGCGGGGCCCCGTCCCCGCCCCCGAACAAACCCCACGACGGTTGCGCCGACCGCTCAAACCAGAGTTGCACCGTGCACGGGGACAACACCTCGTATTCCCGCACGATCCCCAGCCCTCCCCGCCAGCGGCCCGCCCCCCCGGAGCCGTTGCGCAGGCCGTGGGACAGAAGGCGCAACGGATAACGATGCTCCATCGTCTCGATGGGGAAGTTCTTGAAGTCGCCCGCCGCGGAATGGATCAAGGCCGACTCCCCGTCCCCGCCGTCGTACGCCCCCCACCCCCCGGTCAGCGACTCCCCGGACAGAAACATCCCGCCCGCATCCTCCCCCACGAAGATGACATTCCAGGAATCCCCCACATGCCCGGCCGCGCACCGCTCCGGGACGGCCTCGCTCAAGGCCCGCACCATGAGGTCCATGGCCAGCATCAGATGCGGTCCGTAATGCAGACAGGGGGCGGTCTCGGACGGGTTGAAGCAGGAGCCCGCCGGGGCGATTACTTCCAAATTTTGGAAGTTCCCACCCGAAACCGGGGAATGGGGGTTGGTGATGAACTTGAAAGCCTGCTCAATGGCGGAGCGGGTCTGGACAATTCCGCTGTTGGTGCTCCCTACGCACTGCTCGTTGGAACCCGACAGGTCCACCGTCATCCGGTCGCCCGCCACCGTCACCGCCACCCGCACTCGCACCGGACCTTCGGTCACCCCGTCGTTGTCCAACCGTCCGGCGGCCGAGTAGGTCCCGTCGGGGATGTCTTCCACCGCCCGGCGGTCCTGAATTTCCGCCTGGGCGAAAATGGCTTCCACGGAAAGGCTCACCTGCTCCCATCCGAAGCGCTCCACGATGGAGCGGAACCTTTCCACCCCGGTGCGGCAGGCGCTGATTTCGGCCATCAGATCCCCCACCAGGGCGGTGGGGAGACGGGAGTTGAGGGCGATCAGATCCAGTATCTGCTGATCCAGAACCCCCTCCCGGATCAGGCAGGTGGGGCCGATGCGCAACCCCTCCTGAAAAATGTCCACCGTGTCCCCCACGTAGCCCGCCTCTTTGGCCCCGATGTCGTTCCAGTGGGCTTTGGCGGCCGAAAACCCGCGCAGGACCCCGTCGGCGAAAATGGGCGCGAACACGGTCACGTCGTTCAGGTGGCTGCCGCAAATAGTGGAATCGTTGACGATCCACACATCCCCCTCCGCAAACGCCTCATGCCCCCGTAGGGCGATCACCGCCCGCAAGGTGCCCCCCAGGCTGCCCAGGAAAAAAGGAAGTCCGGGGGCCTGTCCCAACAACCGCCCCTGCGCATCGTAGATTCCCACCGAACAGTCTTTCATCTCGTAGATGACCGGACTGTGGGCGCTGCGGTACAGGTTGCGGCGCATCTGCTCCGCCCCGGAAATGAAGGCGTGGCGCACCACCTCCACGGTGGCGGGAGAAGGCGCGGCGGGGGCGGTCACGAGGCCCCGTTTCTTTCTAGGACGAGATGACCGGCGGGGGCGGCGGAAGCCCGCCAACCGGGGGGGACGACGGTGGTGGCGGAAGTCTCCGTCACTATGGCCGGGCCGACCAGTTCCCGGCCCGCCAGCCGCCGGGGAATCACCGGGGCGTCGACTTCCCGGCCGGCGAATATCACCCGCTCCCGGCCCGGCTCCTCCCCCTCCGCCCCCCCGTCGGCCCCCGCCTCCTCCGTCCGCTCCCACTCCAGGATGCAGGTCAGTCGGATCGCCACCAGTTCGATGGGGGCGGCGGGGTTGGAGTGGCCGTAACGGAGCTGGTAACGGGCATGGAAAGAGTCGCGCAGGGCGCGGTCGGCCGTATTTCCCGGCAGGGGAACCGGCAGGGAATATTCCTGACCGGTGTAACGCAGTTCCACGTTGACCTCGAAGCGCATCCTCTCCCGGGCGGCGGCGTCGGCCCGCATTTCCCGGCAGGCCCGGTCCCGCAGTTGCGCCAACGGGGCGGACAAGTCCAACCCGGAGTCGTCCAAGCGGCGGTAAAAAGTCAACGCGGCGTCGTGGCGGATATCGCCCTGCAACATTCCCCAAGCGGAGAACACGCCCGGGTCGGCGGGCACCATCACCCGCTCCACCTCCAGTTCTTCGGCCAGAAAAGCGGCGTGCAACGGCCCCGCCCCGCCGAAGGCGGCGATGGTGAAATCCCGCGGGTGCAGTCCCCGTTCCACCGTCAACTCCCGAATGGCTTCGGCCATCGCGAAATGGGTCACTTCCAGGGCCTGTTCGGCCAGTTCCTCCGCCGACAGGCCGAAGGCCCCGGCCGCCGACTGCAGCGCCCGGCGGGCCGCCTCCCGATCCAGGGAGTGGGAGCCGGCCAGTTTCCGGGAGGCGGGCAACCGGCCCAGGACCACGTTGGCGTCGGAAACGGTGGGACGCTCTCCGCCCCGCCCGTAACAGGCCGGCCCCGGAACCGACCCGGCCGACTCCGGCCCCACCCGCAACCCGCCGTCCCGCTCGTAGATGAGGCTGCCGCCCCCGGCTCCGATGCTGACCAGCTCCACCGCCGGGGCCAGCACCGGCAGACCCTGCAACTCGAACTCGGACTGCATGCCCACCCGTCCGTCTCGCACCAGGCTCACATCGAAGGAGGTCCCGCCTACGTCAATGCAGATCAGGTTGGGAAAACCGGCGCGGCGGCCCGCCTCGCGGCTGCCGATCACCCCGCCCACCGGACCCGAATACATGGTGAGAACGGCCCGGTCGGCGGCCCGCTCGGCGGTCATCGCCCCCCCGTTGGAACCGGTGATAAGCAAAGGGGCCGACAATCCCCCCTCGGACAGGGCGGCCTCCAGCCGTTGCAGATAACCGCGCACCGCCGGAGTGATGTACGCCGAGGCGACGGTAGTGGAAGTGCGCTCGTACTCCCGCCATTCGGGGGCGATCTCGTGGCTGAGCGCAATCGGAACCCCGGGTAGCATTTCCCGCAACCGGTCCCGCACCTCCAGTTCGTGCAACGGGTCCACATAGGAGTGGATCAGACACACCGCCACCGCCCCGTAGTTCCCTTCGGCGATGGCCTTGCCCGCTATCTCCACCGAGTTCGGGTCCAGGGGGCTGATCACCTCCCCGGAGGCGGAAATGCGCTCCTCCACCTCGAAAATGGAATCCCGTTCCAGGAGCGGGGCGGGCTTGCGATAGCGCAGATCGTACATTTCCGCCCGGTGCCCCCGCCCGATCAGATAAACGTCCCGATAACCGCGGGTGGTGACCAGGGCCACCCGCCCCCCGGAACGTTCCAGAAAAGTGTTCAGGCCGACGGTGGTGCCGTGAATGAACAGTTCCGTTTCCGGCAGGTCGACATCCGCCTCCTCCAAGGCCCCGGTCACCCCCCGCACCAGATCGTCGGGGGTGGACAGAACCTTGGCGATGGAGGAGCCGCGGGGGGTTTCCAGAACCAGATCCGTGAAAGTCCCGCCGATGTCGATGGCGACCCGAGCGCCCATGGTTTGCCCTGCCCTCCCGCGTTGCCCAACGCGCTAGCGTATCCCGGTCCAGCCTAGCCGGGTCGCCGGCGGACCGGGCGGGGAACGTCCTTTCCCGGAGGAGGGCGGATTTTACGAACAAAACCGGTCAGGGCAGATCCCGTCCCCCGTCCCGGGATATTCAGGGATTAATTGATTTTTGCCAACGCACCGGAGTAAACGCCGCCCCGCCCGCCCGTTGCGCCGTAACGGGGAAACCGTTGGAAAGGGAAAACGATTACCGGAGCCGATTAGAGGCTTCCCGGCTATTTAGCAGTTCTTCGACCGCCGCCCCGATAGCGGCGGAAATCCCCGCCGCCGCTTTCGCATCTGCGGCTTCCGCCGATAGCCGCCGCCGGGTTTCTTCCGCCGCCGCCGCTTTAGCCTCCGCTTCCGCCGCCCGGACCGCCGCCGCCGCCGCCGCCGCTTCCGCCGCCGCCGCCGCCGCTTCCGCCGCCGCTACAATTTCGGTAGTCATTATTCATCCCTTTCCGGCGTCATCGCCGCCCTTATTTTACCCCTCGGCCTGTAGAAAGCGCCGTATCCCCCGCCATCCGGAGAGCCTGCCGACGGAAGACGAATTACCCGGCGGCTTCCGCCGCTTCCGCTAGCCGCCTTTCCGCTACCGCTTTAGCCTTCCTTTTTCCAGCCGCTTCCGCCGCCGTCTTAGCCGCCGTTTTAGCCGCTAGCCGGGATTTCACCGCCGCTATCGCATAGGCTTCCCCCGCTTCTTCAGCTTCTTCCGTCGCTACCGCCCGCCGATTCGCCGTTGCCTGGTAATTATCAAGCGCCGTCCGTAAAACGACGGAAGCCGCATCTTCTTCCGATACCGCCTCGTCTCTAGCCTCTATCGCCGCCGATAGCCTCTCCCCCGCCGTCCGCTCCTCCGCCGCCGCTTGCCCGGCTTCCGCTTCCGCCGCAACCGCCTTCGGTTCTATTTCCGCTACCGCCGCCGCCGTTGCTTCCACCGCCGCTTTCAGTTCGGAAATATCCATCGTCCGCCGCCCGCCGGAAGAGGGACGCGGGGTAAACGTCCCGGTCGAATTACTTGACCGGCGGTTACAGGCTGGCCAGGCCGGAGGTGCGGGACGCCTTAGAGCCTTCCGGCAACTCCTCATCGGTGACGAATAGCCGACCCCGAATATACGAAACATCCGACTGCAATCCGTTCACCCGGCGGTTCAGGTACTCCACCTTGCCGTCCACCTTGCCGATCTCCTCCTTCAGTTCGGCGCGCATTTCCGTCATCTCCGTCCGGATACCGGCCAGGGACGCATCCACCGACGTCCGAAGCGTCGTCATCTCGGTCCGGAGCGTCGTCATCTCCGTCCGGATACCGGCCAGTGCCTTATCCGTCGACGCCTGCTGCTTCTCCAGAGCCGTCTCCACTGATGTCCGATGCTTCTCCAGAGCCGTCTCCGTCGACGTCCGATGCTTCTCCAGAGCCGTCTCCAGCGATGTCCGATGCTTCTCCATGGCGTCCTGG
Source organism: Candidatus Spongiisociaceae bacterium (assembly GCA_965243835.1). Lineage (GTDB taxonomy): Bacteria > Actinomycetota > Acidimicrobiia > Spongiisociales > Spongiisociaceae. The sequence goes on along the minus strand of OZ251578.1, from coordinate 154,646 downwards.
TTGGCGCGCCCGGAGGTGAGGTTCTGTTTAATAAGGTATCCGACCATGCCGCCCACCGCGGTCAGCATGGCCATGAAGACGCTCCCCAAAACGACGAGAGCGGTTGTGACCATTGTTTTTTCCCTCCTCTTCAGCGTATCCGGCCGCGACGCGGATGGGCAACCGGACTTGTCATATTCAGTATAACCAATTTTCTGGAAAAAATAATCCCCTTTTTCCAAGAACGCGAAACTTTTCCTTAGCAACCAGATTTCAGTAACGTAAAATGGCGTTAGCCTGTTCAGAATATTGTCCCGACGACCGGAAATGCCCGAAGGGCCGGGTTTCTATCCGGTCAAACTTAGGCGCGTTGATTTTAGTTATCGGTCGGGGGGGTGTAGTTGACGGCGCGGACAAAGAAAGAGGCCATCTGCGCCCGGGTGACCGGCTGGTCGGGGCAGTAGTTGAGAGGCTCGGCGCTGCATCCCCTGGTTACTCCGGTGTGGTACATCCCCTCCACCGCCCGCACCACCTCCGGGTCCGCGCCCGCCACGTCGTTGAACAGGCCTTCGGACTCTTCTACGGCGTTTATGTCGGGGAAGGAAGCGATCATCATCACCGCCATATCCGCCCGGGTTACCACCCCTCCGGGATTGAACACCCCGTCGGGGGCGGCGAAGGCCCCGGTGGAAACCACCCAGTCGGCGAATGTGCGGTACCAGGCATCGGCGGGGACATCCGATATTTCTATGCCGGTGGGGGGTGGGATGGTCCCGAGTCGGCTGACGGCCCGGTAGAGGAAGGCGGCCATTTGCCTTCTGGTGATCTGCGCCGACGGGCAGAACTTGGTGGCGTCGTCGGCGTCGCATCCCAAGGTGATTTCCCAGGCGGCGATTTGTTCAATGTTGGCCTGGTGAACGCTGCCGTCCTCATCGCAGAACCGCCCTTGGCATACCGGCTCCGCCGGGGGCGGGGGCGGGGCTGGCGGCCCGGCGGGGGGAGGCGCGCCCCCACCTCCTCCTCCACCGCCCCCTCCCCCTCCGCCGCCGCTGGGGGGCGGGGCTCCTCCTCCGCCTCCTCCGGGGTCGGCGGGGCTCACGTTGGTGATACGGAAGTCGGCGTTGGCGCCGCCGTAGTCGCTGGAGGCGGATATCCTGATGCGTTCCGTTGACTCGGATAGGTCGTCGCTGAGAATGACCACCCGGAAATCGCCCGTAGCACTTGGCGCTTCGGCGGGGATGGTGATAGTCAAAGAAGACGATCCCTGATTGCGGTAATCGCTGCCCCGGACGGCGGTGCTTCCCGGGGCGCCGACCGTTACCCGCACCTGGGTGGGCCGAGAGCTCCGGTTGCCCACCAGAGCGGCGGTGACGGTTACTCTCAGAGGACTGCTTCCCCGGTTCTCAGCCACCGTGTTCGGGCTTATCGTCAGAGTGATCCCGGTGGGCGGGTCATCGTTGTCGGTGATCTCCAAGGCGCCGGAGTTGACGATGAAACCGGCCAACGCGCCGGTTACGCGCAGGGTTTCGGCTGGCTCGTCGATGTTGTCATCGCGGGTTCCGCTCAGGTCGAGGGTGAAGTCGGCAGTGGCGCTGTTCTGGCTGGCGGGAATGGTGATCTGGAACGGGTCGGGAACGTTCGACGTTTGGTAGTCGGACGCGGAAGCGGTTCCCGACTCCAAGGCGATCGGTATCGTCTGCGCGTCTTCCAAGTCGTTGCTACCGGGGTAGGAGGCCCGTACCTTAATGGCGGCGGCTCCGGTTCCTTCCTCCAGCGACGCCAGCGGTTCGTCGGCGGCGTTCAGGAACGACAAGGTAATGGCGGCGTCATCGTCGATGATCGTCAACTGCGCTTCCCCTACCGTCCCTACGGTGGTCGCGGAGTCGTCTCCGATGACGGTCACCGTTTCCGGCCCTTCCGCGTCCGCGTCGTTCTCGCTGTCTATTATCAGCTGGAACGTCTGCGTCCCGGTGGTTTCATAGGGGTCTATAGCTACGTTGAACGCGGGCGCCGCCTCGTAGTCGGTCCCGGCGGTGGCCTCCCCGTCGGCGGTTTTCCCGACCGTTATCGGGATAGTCACCCTTTTACCGGACAGGGCCCCTCCCTGATAGGTGGCCCGCACTTGCACCGTCGTGCTGAGGCTGTCGTCTTCATTGACTTCAGTCAGGGCGCCGCCGACGGGGGTTTCCAACGCCAGGGTAACGTTGGGGGGGTCGTCGTTGTCCGTTATGGAGAGAGCGGCTCCCAGTACGGGCAATGAGTTAACCGCGGCGCCTGTAACTCGTATGGGTTCGTTGTCGTCTTCGTCTGCGTTGTCGTCTTGAACCTCGATCGTGAAAGTCGCTTCCCCGGTTGTTTCGTTAGCCGCCACCACTACCCCCAGCTCGTGGTTGGCGGGGGTCCCGGACGGCGCGGTCAGGCCGCTTATCCGATAGTCCTCCCGTATCGTCCAAGCATTATCGGTGTCCTCGATGGCGGAATCGCTGCCTATGTTGAGTCCCACCACCGTCTCGGAGGCCGCCGCCGTGGGCATCGTCACTTTTACTTTCACCTGCGAGGCGCCGCTGTCTTCCCCCAAGGATGCCAGCGGGTTGTCGTCCGAGTCAAGCAACTCCACTCTTATGCCGGAGTCCACGACGTTCAACGTAGCCGACGCCGTATTCGTAGAATCCCCGGCGTCGGTAACGGTAACCCTCAACGTCTCCACAGACTCCGCGTCGCCGTCGTCCCGGGCGGTCAAGGCGAACGTGCCGTTGCCCGAAGTATCCCCGGCGGGAATGCTGATCGTAAACGCAGCGTTATTCGTGCAAGCATCCTGACTGGTGGTATCCGGGCAAGACGTAGCCAAAGTAGCCTCGCCGTTGCCCCCGGTCGCCACCGCCACATTCACCGTCGTGGCCGCCGTCAACTCCGAAGCGGACGCCCCCGCGAACCCGGCCGTCACCGTAATCGTCTGCGGATCCGCATGCTCCGCGACCGTCTCCGGCGACACCGACACCTCCAACCCCTTATCGTTAGCCCCGATCGTCAACGTATCCGCAGTGACCGTCCCGCCGGGAACCGTGCCGGTAATCAGAAACGTCTCATCCCCCTCCGCCACCGTATCCTCGGGCGCCGCCAAACCGGTAAGGTTCGCCCACGGACTTTCGGTACCTGAACCGGTGGGGATCGTCACCGCTATCGGAGAAGCCGGGGCGGTGAAATCATCCCCCTCCTCCGCCGACGCCGGCGACGCCTCCCCGGCGGTGACCGACACCGCCAAACCCTCGCTCAAATCATTCGTCACCCCCGACGCCAACACGGCCCGCACCCGCACCGCCGCCGCGGCGCCCTCCGACAAGGTTTTCTCAAACGGCGAGTTCGGGGTAGAAACATCAGTATCCGCCTCCAACACCACATTCAAATCATCATCAGTAATACCAAACTCCGCCCCACTGACCACAAACCCCGTAACGGCCCCGCCTACCGCGATCGACTCGGCTCCCTCCGCAATCGTGTCCTGCGTAATACCCAACCCCGACAACGCAACCGCGTTGCCAGAGGTCATATTGGCCGGGATGCTCACCGTCACCGCCGACCCCGGCGCGGAAAAATCCGCGGCCTCCGCGTTAGTACCCGCCGCAAACGACAACACCACATCCGTCGCCCCCGTCAAACTCGAACCAGACGCCCCCGCGAAGGCAGCGGTAACCGACACCGCCCCCGCATCCCCATCCCCTTCACCCACCGCGGTCCCGCCGCTCAACGTAAGTTCGATCGTTTCCCTAATCTCCAAATCAGCATCCGTCACCAAAATCCCGCTACCCGCCCCGGTGAACCGGACCGTCTCCGCACCCTCCGCCACCCCGTCATCCCGAGGCGTGATCGTCACATCCGCCGCACCATCGGTATCCCCGTTCGCGATAGTAATATCCACCGTCTCCGCACCCCGCGTGTAATCACCCCCAGCCCCCAGGGTGGCCGTCCCGCCCGCCGCGCCCACGGTAACCGTAACGGTCGTTTCAGACGACACCGCCGACCCGGCGGCGGCCTTCACCCGTACCGTCTGCGCCCCCCCGCGCTCGCTGACCGCCGACAACGCCGGATCGCCGCTAGCCGCCTCATGGAAACTCAAAGTAATCAGGCTGTTCGGTTCCAGAAGGTCAATCTCCGCCGAAGTAACCGCAACCGCGTTCCCTACCGTCGCCGTCCCGGAAACCGCCACCGTCTCCGTCCCCTCCGCGGAATTATCCGCCGTGGGCGTCAATGTAAAAGCCTTGCTAGCCTCCGTATCCCCCGCCGGAATGCTAACCGTGAACGCATTATTCGTCACCCCCGACCCCGACGTATTGAAATCCGTCCCCGGGGTAGCGCCATTGCCAGCGGCCGCCCCCACCGTCACCGCCACATCCGTCGCCGACGACAAAACCGACGACGACCCCTCAAACGAGGCCGTAACCGTCACCTCCACCGCACCCCCCGACTCCGCCACCCTATCCGTATCCACCGTCAACGCAATATCCGCGTCGTCGTCGACAATGGTCACCGTCGCCCCGGTGGCCGTTCCCAACGCTGAAGAACCGGTCACCGTAAACGTCTCCGGGCCTTCCACCACAGTGTCATCGGTAATCGTCAAACCCGCCAACGTGGCCGTACCCGACGCCGTCAGCGAATTAGCCGGGAAAGAAATCGTATTCGGCGACGACGGAGAATACGACAAATCATTGGTACCCGCCTGCCCCGCATTCGGGGAAGCCGCCCCCGCCGCCGACAACGTCACCACCGTCGCCGACCCGATGCTCGAACTAATCACCCCCGACGGGAAACTCGCCGACACGGTCGCTCCCGACCCGCTCGCCCCCTCCGCCAACGTTGACTGAACACCGGCATCCCCGCTGGTATCCACCGACAGCGCCACCTGTGAATCATCAATGTCCTTGATCGTAATCACCGCCCGCCGCATGCTAAAACCCGCTGGCGTATCCGTTTCCACATAAAACACTTCATCCCCCTCCGCCACGTTATCACTGGAAACTTCAGCTATCATATAATTGGCGCTAAAGCTATCCTGAAAACTCGACGTAGATAGAGCACCAGCTGCAATCGAGGCCCTCATTGTACTATCATCCTTACCGTCATACGGAATACCAACATCGAAGATACCGGCAGTACCACCCCGCTCGAGATAGGCCCTCAGACTCACGGTAGATCCGTACGTCGAACTGGTAGAAGCCGTAAACACCCCGCCCGACACCCCGCCCAAAGTGGCTCCTAAACCATCCACATTATAGTTTGGGGCTCCGCTACGCGGCTCGTTGATCGTATAATCGTTGGCGGCGACCGTCATATTAATCACCCGGTCTTGATCCGTGATCGCCAAATCAACCGACGAATCCGCATACCCGGACGCCGTGCCCGTAAACCGGATCGTCTCATGCTCCTCGGTAACCTTATCGCTAACCGGCGTGATCGTAACATCGGCAGACAACCCCTCCGTAGCCCCCGAACTGATCGTCACCGAAGTCGAACCTGGGCTCCGTGTATAATCAGTAGTAAGGGTAGCGGGATTGGCGCCGCCCGTCGCCCCTACCGTCACCGACACGGTTACACTGCTTCCCGGCGCCGCCGAGGCGACGGCCTTCACCTTCAAAGTCTGCTGACCCCCGTCTTCCCCGATCGCCGTCACCGTCGTCGAGGTATTGGACGAATCCACCAAACTGAGGGTAATCGTCGCCGACTGACCCGTCGCCGGAACCGGAGCGGACAGAAGGGCCGACGCCAAACCCAACGCCGAAACCGCAACCAACACCCGCCGCATCAAAGCCTCCCTTTTCGGTCCAAACACCGAACTCGCAAATGTTCACCATCAGGCCAACCGACCGATGTCAGAAAAACGCTACCCCCCCCCCCCCCCCCCCAATTTGTCAAATTAACCCGCCCCGCTCTCTACCCGCGCCCGGGCATATCGGCGGATTGCGGAACATGGAAAAACCCCCTTCTCCCCCTCGAGCCGTGGGTCGATACCGGGATTAACGCCGCCCGGCTGGGGCTTTAACGGTTGGGGAATGGCGGGCGCAAAGCGGCCGGCGCCGCTTAACCGCCGTCTGCCGTGGCGACGGCTCTCCAAGCCCTGAACGCCCGCCGCGCTAGGGCGTCGGGGGTGGACAAAACCTTGGCGATGTCGGAGCTGCGGAGGTTCCAGGACCAGATCCGTGAAGCACCGCCGATGTCGCTGTCGCTGGATTATTGCCGACGCGCGGGCGTAAACGGCGCCCGGCCTGACCGCTACCGGGTTGGGGGAGTTTTGCCACCCACTTGGAGTAATCCGGCTTCCCGAACAATCCGCCGTCTTTTTTCCAACCCCCCTCCGATATAATCGGATAGTTTCATCGCCATTTCAATTTCGGCCGCCTCCACCGCCGCCCGCTCCGCCGCTTCCCTTGCCGCCCGGGCCGCCGCTTTCGCTTCTTCCGCCCCCCGGGCCGCCGCTTCCACCGCCTTTGCCGAAGCCGCCGCTTCCGCTTTCGCCGCCGCCGTGGCCGCCCGGGCCGCCGCTAGCCGTTCGCTAGTCATCTTTGTCCCCTTTCAACGAGCGGGCGTAAACGGCACCGGAACTGCCCGCTACCGGGTTGGGGGGGTTTTGACACCCACCTGGAGCAGTCCAGCTTCCCGGACAATCTGCCGTCTTCTTTCCAACCCCCCTCCGATATAATCGGATAGTTTCATCGCCATTTCAATTTCGGCCCCTTCCGCCGCCGCCCGTTCCGCCGCTTCCACCGCCTCCCGGTAAGCCGCTTTCGCTTCTTCCGCCCCCCGGGCCGCCGCTTCCACCGCCTTTGCCGAAGCCGCCGCTTCCGCTTTCGCCGCCGCCGTGGCCGCCCGGGCCGCCGCTAGCCGTTCACTAGTCATCTTTGTCCCCTTTCCGGTTTCCGATCAATTGTCTGTTCCCTGTCTTATATTATAACTTTAGCCGCCGTAATCCGGTCAACAGGGCAACGACGCTCCCCCGGTCAACCGTCCGCCGCCGTCCCGCCGGGCGGGTCGTCTCCCCGTTCCTCCGCCGCTATCGCTTCATCCAAGGCTTCCGTCGCCTCTACTTTAGCCTGTTTTGCTTTATCCGCTTCCGCCACCGTTACCGCCTTCCATTCCGCCACGGCCGAATGTTTAGCAACCGCATCCGCCGCCGCTTCTCGCCGCTCTATCACTGTAGCCGTTGCCGCCGCCACTTCAGCGTCCGCCATCATTTTAGCCTTGTCCGCTTCTTCCGCCTCTTTCAAGGCCTCCGCTCTTTTAACCTCCGCCGCCTCCGCCGCCTCCGTTGCTTCCGCCGACGCCTCCGCGGCCGCCTCTTCCGCCCGCGCCGCTTGTTCCGCTTCCGCGGTCGCCGCTTTCTCTTCCTCGGTTCTCTCCGCTACCGCTTTTTCCAGTTCGGATATCGTCATCGTACGCCCCTTTCAAGTGCCTCTACGCCCAGCCCGGCCCGTTCGTCGACCGCCCGGAAGCGCGCCCTCGCAAGAGAGTCGCGGGGCAACGGCCCGACCGGTTACCCTACTACCGGTTACAGGCTGGCCGGGACGGAGGTCGGGACGGCCTCCGAAGCCATCGGTTGCGCCGCCGGAGCGGGGGTACGGGACTCCTGGGAGGCATCCGGCAACTCTTCATCGGAGATGAACAGGCGACCCCGGACATACGAAACATCCGACTGCAGGCCGTCCACCCGGCGGGTCAGATACTCCACCTTGCCATCCACCTTGCCGATCTCCTCCTTCAGTTCGCCGCGCATTTCCGTCATCTCCGTCCGAATACCGGCCAGGGACGTATCCACCGACGCCCGATGCGTAGCCATCTCCGTCCGAAGCCCCGCCATCTCCGTCCGAATACCGGCCAAAGCCGTATCCACCCCCTCCCGATGCGACACCATCTCGGCCCGGATACCGGCCAGGGACGTATCCACCCCCTCCCGATGTGCAACCATCTCGGCCCGGATACCGGCCAGGGACGTATCCACCGACGCCCGGAGCGTAGCCATCTCCGTCCGGATACCCGCCAAAGCCGTATCCACCGACGCCCGATGCGTAGCCATCTCCGTCCGGATACCGGCCAAAGCCGTCTCCACCGACGCCCGATGCGACTCCAAGGCCGTATCCACCGACGTCCGGAGTGTCTCCATGGCCGTCTCCACCGACGTCCGATGCGACTCCAAGGCCGTCTCCATCGACGTGCGATGCGACTCCAAGTCCTCCCGGTTGGCGCGCAAACCGGTGAAGCTCTGCTTAATAAGGAACCCGACCATGCCGCCCACCAAGGTCAGCATGGCAAATACGGCGCCCCCAAAGGGTGTGACCTCCATGTTTTTTCCTCCTCCTCTGTGTATTCCTACCGCGACATGGACGCGCCGTAGGCTTGCCACTATTCCAGTGTAACCCATTTTCCGAAAAAAACAACCCCTTTTTTCAAGAACGCGAAACATTTCCTTAGCAACCCGAATTGGTATCGTAGAATACCGTTTAACAGCCTAAAAGCATTTGCCGATGGTCGGGAAGAGGGGCGCGGGGGGGCGGGCGATCCGGCCGGGTGGGCCGACTGGCGGTTACAGACTGGCCGGGACGGAGGTCGGAACGGCCTCCGAAGCCGTCGCTTGCGCCGCCGGACCGGGGGTGCGGGACGCCTCGGAGCCCTCCGGCGCCTCTTCGTCGGAGATGAACAGGCGACCCCGGGATACGGGACGTATCCACCCCCTCCCGATGCGACACCATCTCGGCCCGGATACCGACCAAAGCCGTTTCCGTCGACGGGGCTGCCTATTCCAAATAAACAATGACCCCCGCTACCGCTACCGCCGCTCTAAGCGACCAGCCCGATGTTCCCGCCGCCGACCGGGACGACATCCTGTTGGACATTTCGTCATATATCCTGCTAGAGTTAGCCGTGCCGGACGGGACGCCGACCGGAACACCGACATGCCTAACCGGAAGGGAAACGACCTAATGACCGCCCTAATGCCTACCGCCCCGCTACCCGCCGCCCCCCGGTTAGAGGTAGTCGCCGACCCACTACCCGCCGACCGGTCGGATGTGGACGACCTGCTAGCCGCCGTTCGGGAACTGGACGACACGTTCGCCGCCGAAGCCGACCGGTATTCCCGGTGGGCGGACGAACTGGATAAAACCGGGTTTCCCGCCGCCGCCGACCTAGCCCGGCAAAGGGCGGACGACTATAACCTAATCGTTCGAGGCGAGACTGGATAAATACCGATGGCCGACTTGACCTACCGGGAAATCCGGGAACTACGAAACGACCTAGCCCGAATAAACACCGCCCATGACGTGCAACGACGGGAATACGAACGGATGATGGCTACCGCCGACCCGATACGGGAACGGCTAGCGGCGGCGGAAACGACTTGGAACGGGCTAACCGCCGAATGGGATACCCTACGAAACCGGGACGGCCGACCGCCCGACGACCGATCACTATTAGCCGACCTGCGGGCGGTAGCCGAGAAACGCCGGGACGGATACCGGATACTATCGGTGGCGATGTCCGAAAAGGTATTAGAGGATTTCCGGATGGCCGGATTACGAGAAGACCTGAAACGGCTAGCGGACGACCGGGACGAAATCCGGCGACTGCTAAAGCGACCAGCCGAATAACCCGCCCGCTAGATAGCCGTATTCGGACGTTTCCGAACGGGCTGGACTGGAACGCCGGGATACACCCGCAACAGCGGCAAGAACGCGAAACGTTTCCTTAGCAACCAGATTCGGTATCGTAGAATACCGTTAACAGCCTAAAAACGTTTCCCGATGGTCGGGAAAGAGGGGCATGGGGACGGGCGACCCGGCCGGGTGGGCCAACTGGCGATTAACAGACTGGCCGGGACGGAGGTGGGGATGGCCCCCGAAGCCGGTGGATGCGTCGCCAGACCGGGAACGCGGACGCTCGGAGCCCTCCGAAGCCTCTTCACTGTAGAGGAACAGTCGACCTCGGGATATAGGGACGTATCCACCCCCTCCCGATGCGACACCATATCGGCCCGGATACCAGCCAAGGCGGTATCTATCGACACCCGAAACGGCTCCACGGCCGTACCCATCGACGCCCGAAACGACTCCAGTGTCCTTTCCAACAACGCCCGATGCGACTCCATGGCCTCCTGGTAGGCGCGCCTGGCGGCGGAGTTCTGCTTGATCAGGTATCAGACCATGCCGCCCACAACGGTCAGCATGGCAATTATGACTACCCCAAATACTATAACCGCCATGTCTTTTTTCCCTCCTCTTAGGTGTGTCCCAGCGCGACGCGGACGCGGCGTAGGCTTGACAATGCCCCAAATATAACCAGCGTTTGCCGATGGTCGGGAAAGTCGCAGGGCGGGGGCTAGTTGGGTCTAGCCGCCGTCTTCGGGGGCGGGCGGGGCAGCGGGGACCAGGTCGATGGCGCGGACGAAGAAGGAGGCCATCTGCGCTCTGGTTACCGGTTTGTCGGGGCAGTAGTTCAAGGGCTCGGTGGTGCAGCCTTTGGTCACTCCCACTCCGTACATCCCTTCGATGGCCCGTACGATGGCCGGGTCCAGGCCCGCCACGTCGTTAAACAGCCCCTCGGGTTCGTCTACGGAAGCCAGGTGGGGGAAGGCGGCGATCATCATCACCGCCATATCGGCCCGGGTAACCACCCCGCCCGGGTTGAACGCGCCGTCCGGGGCGGCGAAAGCCTCGATGGACACCACCCAGTCCGCAAAACCGCGGTACCAGGCGTCGGCGGGCACATCCGATATTTCCACTCCCTCCGGGGCCGCGATGTCCCAACGTTGCGAAACCGCCCGATACAGGAACGCCGCCATCTGCCGGCGGGTGATCTGCGCCGACGGGCAGTACTTGGTGGCGTCGTCGGCGTCGCAACCCAGGGTGATTTCCCAACCGGCGATGCGTTCGATGTTGGCTTCGTGGACGCTGCCGTCCTCATCGCAGAACCGGCCCGCGCACGCCGGCTCCGCCGGGGGCGGCGGGGGCGCAACCGGCCCGGCGGGCGGGGGCGGAGCGCCTCCTCCGCCGCCCCCTCCACCACCGCCGCCGCTGGGGGGCGGGGCTCCTCCGCCGCCTCCTCCACCCCCGCCGCCTCCGCCGCCGGCGGGGGGTGGATTATTGGGGGGCGGTTCGGGGTCGGGTTGGTCGTTGGCGGGGATGGTAATGACGGCGACCGCGGAGCCGAAGCCGTCGGAGGCGGCGGTGAGGGTAATCCGTTCAGCGCCCTCTTGGGCGGTGTCGTCGTTGATGGTTATCCGGAACGAGGGGGCGGCGACGGCCCCGGCGGGGATGGTTACCTCACCCGCGGACAGGCGGTAGTCGGAGGCGGAAGCGCCGGATACCCGCAGGGTCACCCGGGTGTCTACGTCCCGGGGGGAAGAACCGGTGGGGAAACGGACGAAAATATCCCTGACGCCGCCTTCGACGATGGACAGGCGGGCGGGGACGCTCATTTCAATTCCGGAGGGACGATCCTCATTGTCCCGTACGGTAAGGGCGACGGGATGGACGGCGAACCCGGACAGTTGGCCGGCGATGGACAGGGTTTCGTCCCCTTCGTAGCGGTTGTCGTCGGCGGCCCCGGTCAGGTCCAGGGTGAAGGAGTCGCTTAGGATGCCGGAGTCGTTGGCCGGGATTTCCAGGGAGAAGCCGGCCACGGAGGCGTAGTCGGTTCCGGAGACGGCCCCGTCCCCGGCGGCCCCCACGGTGACGGACACCGAGTGGGCGTCGGGCAAGCTGGCCCCGGCGGGATAGGAGGCGCGCACTTTCACCTCCGCCTGCGCCCCCTCGTTCACTTCCCGCACCGGGTCGCCGTCCGCATCCACCAGGGTGAGGGTGATGGCGGTATCATCGTCCACGATGGTCAACCCGGCGTCCCCCACCATAAACGAACCCAGGGCGTCGGACGGGTCGCCCACTATGGTCAGGGTCTCCGGGCCCTCCGCCCGCCGGTCGTTGCGCCGGTCTCCGATAACCAGGTCGAACTCAACGGCGCCCGACGCGGAATAGGCGGGGATAACCACCCGCGGCGGATGGGGGACGGCTTGATAGTCGCTCCCGGATTGCGCGGTATCCCCGGCTTTGCCCACCCCCAGCGGGACAACGACCGCCCGGGGCAGGGCGGCGTCCCCCGCGTAGGAAGCCCGCACCCGCACCCGGGTGGTCCCGCTGTCTTCGCCTATCTCGCTCAGGGCGGAGCCGTCGCTTCCCCGCAGGGCCAGGTTGATGGTCGCGGGGTCGGAGTCGTCGTCGGTGATGCCCAGGCTGGCTCCGAGCACCGGCAGGGAACCGTCGCCGATGGTTACGGCGCCGCCGGTAACCAAAATCGTTTCCGGAACGGATCCTTCCGCCGTCTGGTCATCGTTCACCGACAAGGTGACGACGGCGGAGGCGAAGGTGGCCGATTCGGGGATGGTGATGGCCAGCCGGTAGCCCTCGGGAGGGTTGGTTCCGTCCGGGTAGGCCGCCCGAAAGTCCTCCCCCTTCTCCCAGTCTTCGGAATCCGGGTCCATAACGGCGGTTCCGCCGGTCACGTTCAGCGCCACCACCGCTCCGCCCGCCGGAGCGGTAGTCCCGGACGGCAACTGGACCCGCACCCGCACCCGGGTGTCGCCCCTCTCGGGCAGGGCGGTGACCGGATCGTCCGTGTCCGGGTCCCGCAGGTCGATGGACACCCCCTCGTCCACGATGGTCAACTCCACGTCGGAGATGGCAACCGACGCTCCGTCCACGGTGGCGGACCCGGACACTTTCACCTTCTCCGGGGTGGCTTCCGTCTCCCCGTCCGCGCGGGCGGTCAGTTGGAACGTTTGGGAATGACGGGCCGCCCCGGCCGGGATGACGATGTCGAACCCGGGCGGGGAACCGGTCTGGTCGGTCCAGAAATCCCCGTCCGCGGGCGGCCCCTCCGACCCCAACGCGGCCCCGTTCGTATCCCCCGCGTCCACGGTCACCGACACCGTAACCGGCGAGGAGCGGGTGGAGGCGTCCGCCCCGGTGAAAGCGGCCGTCACCGTGATGGCATGCGCGGCCGCCGCCTCCGCCACCGTCCCCGGAGTCGCCGACAGGCTAATGCCGGAATCGGCGTCGGTAACGGACAGCTCGGTGAAGTGTACCGAAACCGCCGGCGACGACCCGCCCACCAGCACCGTCTCCGTCCCTTCCGTCACGTCGTCATCGTTGACATCCAACCCGGACAGCGTCCCCGACGCGGTGGAAGAAGTCATCCCGCCGGGAATGGTCACCGTGCCCGACCCGCCGTAGGAATAGTCGTCGGAGTCGGCGGTTCCGTCGCGCACCGTCAAAGTAATCTCGGTATCGGCGGCTATCTCCGAGACGGTCGTGTTGTCCGCAAAGGCGGCGCTGACCATCACCCCCGAACCGTCCCCGCCCTCCGCCACCGAAGAGTCGCCGGAGAAGGTCAAGGTAACCGCCGACTCATCGTCGATAATCGACAAAACCGCCGGGGTAACCGCAAATCCGGCGGCCGTCCCGGTCACCGCCAGGGTTTCCATCGGCTCGGCCCGGGTATCATCGTTGATCGCCAAATCGGACAGGTGCACGCCGGCCCCGCTCAAGGACAAAGCCGGAATGCCGACCGTAATCGTTTGATTGGTGAAATCGTCCGCCTCGGTTCCCGTATCAGCGGCAAATGCCAAGGACACTTGCACGGCCTCCGCGATTTCCGAGCCGGCGGCGTCCGCAAACCGGGCGGTAATGGCCGCGTCCCCGGCGTGGCCGTCCGCTTCCTCCGCCGCCCCCGAAACCACCAGCGTGATCGTCGCATCGTCATCGGCGATGCCCAAATACCCTTCCACCACCGGCAACGGGGACCCGTCCACATCCACTTCGGCGCCCGACGCCAAAATGTTCTCCGTCCCTTCGGCGAGGTCGTCGTCATTCACCCGCACCGTCACCACCTCCGAAGCGGACGTATCCCCGGCGGGGATGGTTATTCCCAACCGGTGGCCGTCGGGAGGGGAACCCGTCGGGTAGGCGACTTGAAAATCCTCCCCGGCGGCGAAGTCGGAACCGTCGCCGTCCAGGACGGCCCCGGCCCCCGCCAGGTTCAAGCCCACCGTTACCGGAGCGCCGGGCGCGACCTGCAAAGCGGCCGTTATCCGCACCTGCGCGCTACCTGTCCCCTCCTCCAGATGCGGCAAGGGGGAGTTGTCGGAGTTGGTAAAAGACAAAGTAACCCCCACATCCGCGATGTTCATCTCCGCCGACGCGGAAACAGTGTTTCCGTCCACCGTCGCCGACCCGGACAGCGCTACCTTCTCCTGGTTTTCATCGGCGCCGTCTTCCCAGGCGGTCAACTTGAAGGAGCCGGAGGCGCTTACCGTCCCGGACGCAATGTCGATGGTAAAGGAGTGGCCGGTTTGGTCGGTCCAGAAATCACCGTCGGCGGCGGTGGCCCCCAACAGGGCCTTGTCGACGCCGGATCCTTCCCCCACGGTAACGGTAACGGCAACCGGGTCGGTGCGGGTGGAAGAAGTCACCCCGGCGAAAGCCGCGGTAACGGCGATGGTTTGGCCGTCGTTGTCTTCCACCACCGTCCGCCGGTCCACCGACAGCTCCAGGCCGGTGTCGGCGTCGGTGATGGGCAGGTTGACCGCGGTGGCCGCCCCCAACGTGGGAGAGGAGCCGCCCACCGCCACCGTCTCCGTCCCTTCCGTCACATCGTCGTGGGCCACCGCCAACCCGGACAGCGTCCCCGATGTGGAAGAAGAAGTCATCCGGGCGGGAATGGTCACCGTGTCCGACCCCGCCGTGTAGGAGTAATCAGCGGAGCCGGCGGTCCCGTCCGCCACCGACAGGGCGACCACCGTGGGCGTGGAAATATCCGAACTGGTCACCCGGGCCGGGAAAGCGGCCGACACGCTCACCCCGGAGCCGTCCCCGCCTTCCGGCACCGTATCGTTCCCCACCGACAGCTCCACCACCGCATCGTCGTCGGCGATGGTCAATGACGCCCCGTTGACCGTGTAACCGGTAACGGTTCCGCTCACCGCAATGGTCTCCGGCTCTTCGGCGATGTCATCGTCGGCGACGGTGAGGGCGGTCAGCGCCTGCGAGCCGCTCACCATCCCCATGGCGATAGTGACGGAAATGGTACCGGGGTCGGTGAAGTCCTCCGGTTCCGCCCCGGCCCCGGCGGTGAACGTCAAGGAAACGGCGACGTCGGAGGCGATGACGGAGGAGTCCGCCCCGTCGTAGGCGGCGGTGACGGTAGGCGCGCTCCCGCCCGACTCGGAGGCCGTTCCGCTGATCCGGAGGGCGATGGTCGAATCGTCGTCGTCGATGCCCAGCGACAAGTCCGTTATCGGCAACGAATCGCCGCCCACCGTAACGTTGCCGCCCCCCACCGTAAAGGTCTCGGCCGTCGTCCCTTCCGCGATCGCGTCATCGTTGACCGTCAAGTCGAGATCAACGGAGGCGGAGCTGGAGCCGACCGGGATGGCAATTCCCAACTTGTGACCCTCCGGAGTTCCGGCCGCCAAGGACGGGTAGATCACCCGCAGGTCCTCCCCGGCCGCAAACGGGGCATCGTCCGCGTCCAAGGAAGCCGTCCCCGCCGTCACGTTCAGCCCCACCACCACCTCCGCGGAGACGTCGGAGGGCAAAATGGCCGTAACCCGCACCGTGGTGGTCCCGCTCCCCTCCCCCAGGCTGGTCACCGCCGAGTCGTCCGTCGGGTCGGTGACCGTGATGACGATGCCGTTCACGATGTTCATTTCTATGGAATGGGAAACCGATGCCCCGTCCACGGTGGCGGACCCGGTCAGTTTCACTTTTTCCGTGCTTTCGCTGTCGTCGCCGTCCGGGTGGGCGGTGATGTTGAACGTTCCGGCGGCGCTGACGGAGCCGGCGGGAATTTCGATAGACACGGTATGACTGGCGGCGTCGGTCCAGAAGTCATCCCCCGGAGACGGCGTAGCCGATGACCCCAGTTGCGCGCCGTCCGCCCCGTCGCCGCCCGCGATGACCACGCTCACCGTCGCCGCCCCGGTGCGGGTGGAGGAATCCACCCCGGCGAAAGCGGCCGTTATCGTAATGGAATATGGGCTGGTGCGCTCCGCCACCGTCGCTTTGTCCACCGAGATTTCTATCCCGGTGTCGGCGTCGTTCACCGTCAGCGTCAAATCGGCCACCGCCTGCCCCAGCGACGAGGATCCCCCCACCAGCAACGTTTCCGGCCCTTCGGTCACCGAGTCGTCGTTGATGCTCAACCCGGACAGCGTCCCCGAGACGGCGGAGGAAGTGGAACCGGCGGGGATGCTCACCGCGCCCGACCCGGCCGTGTAAGAGTAATCGGCGGAGGCGGCGGTTCCGTCCGCCACCGTCAAGGTCACGACGGTGGCCGTCGCGATATCGGTGGAGGCGGTGTCGCCCGCGAAACTGGCCGACACCGTAACCGCGGAGCCGCTCCCCCCTTCGGATACCTCCGTATCGGCGGCGAAAGACAGGGTAACCACCGACTCGTCGTCGATGATGGACAGGGTAGCCGGATGCACCGTGTAATCGGGATCGTCCCCTCCGGGAGCCTCCCCGCCCACCGTAATGGTCTCCGCCGCCTCCGCGATCTTGTCGTCGGTGACCGTCAAGGCGGACAAAGCCAGCGAACCGCTTACCGAACCCGCGGGGATGGCAACCGTTATCGTCGATCCCGGATCGGTGAAGTCGGCGGCTTCGGTGCCGGCGTCGGCGGTAAAGGACAAGGTTACGGTAACGGCGGAGGCGATATCGGAGGTGGAGGCCCCCTTGTAGGAGGCGGTAACGGTGGCGTCGCTACCGTCGCCGTCCTCCTCGGAGATGGAAGTGTCGCCGAAGCCGAGTTGGATCTCCGAATCGTTGTCGTCTATGCCGATGGTAACGGTTTCCACCGGATAGGGAGCGCCGTCCACCGTCACCTCCCCCCCGCTTACCGAGACGGTCTGGGCCGCCGTCCCCTCCGCCGCTGCGTCATCGTTGACCGTCAAGTCAATATCGGCGTAGGCGGAAAGAGCCCCCGCCGGAATGACGATCCCCAACAGGTGCCCGCCCGGGGTTCCGGCCGGCAGGGACGGGTAGGTCACCCGGAAGTCCTCCCCGGCCGCAAACGGAGCCCTGTCCGCGTCCAAAACGGCCGTGCCGCCGGTCACGTTCAACCCCACCACCGCCTGCGCCGTCACCCGCTCCGGAGCGAGGACCGTAACCCGCACCGTGGTGGTCCCGCTCCCTTCCCCCAGGCTGGAGACGGCGGTCCCGGTTACCGGGTCGGTCACGGTCACCCGCACCCCGTTCACGATGTCCATCGTGGCGGAATGGGAAACCGATGTTCCGTCCACGACGGCGGACCCGGTCAGTTTCACTTTCTCCTCGTCTTCAGAGTCGTCTCCGTCCCGGTAGGCGGTCAGGTTGAAAGTGCCGGTAGCGCTGACGGAGCCGGCGGGTATCTCGATCGTGAACCTGTTCATGGTTTTGTCCGTCCAGAAATCCGGGGTGGAGGGCGGAGAGCCGAGGACCGCCCCGTCCGCCCCGTCGCCGCCCGCGATAACCACCGTCACCGTTACCGCCTCGCTGCGGGTGGAGGAGTCCGCCCCGGCGAACGCGGCGGTTACCGTAACCAGGTGGGGAGCGGTCCGTTCCGCCACCGTCGGTTTGTCGACCGAGATTTCGATGCCGGTGTCGGCGTCGTTCACGCCCAGCGTCAACTCGTTGGACGTTTCCGGCCCCAGCGACGAAGTTCCCGACACCAGCGCCGTCTCCCGCCCCTCGGTCACCGTATCGTCTTTGACGGTCAACCCGGACAGCGTCCCCGAGGAGGAAGAAGAAGTGGAACCGTCGGGAATGCTCACCGTGTCCAACGCGGCCGTATAGGAGTAATCAGCGGGGGAAACGGCGGTTCCGTCCCCCACCGTCAAGGTCACGACGGTGGCGGCCCCGATGTCGGTGGAGACGGTGTCGTCCGCGAACGAAGCCTCGATTTTTACGCCGGAGCCGTCCCCGCCTTCCGTTACCGAAGAGGCGCCGGAGGAGTCGTAACTCAAGGTGACCAGCGATTCGTCGTCGGTGATGGACAGGGAGGTGGGGCGCACCGTGTAACCGGCGGCGGTCCCCCGCACGGTGATGTTCTCCGTCACCTCCGCGATCTTGTCGTCCGTAATCGTCAACGCGGACAAGGCCTGCGCGCCGCTTACCGAACCGGCGCCGATGGTAACCGAAATGGAAGACCCCGGGTCGGCGAAGTCGGCGTCTTCGGCGCCGGCGGCGGGGAGGAACGACAAGGCAACCACCGCATCGGAGGCGATAGCGGAAGAGTCGGCCCCGGCGAAAGTAGCGGTCACGGAGGCGTCGCCGGCGTGGCCGTCCGACTCCTCCGCCGTCCCGGTAACGCTCAGCTCGATGACGGAATCGTTGTCGTCGATGCCCAGGGAAACGGTTATCACCGGCAAGGAGTCGCCGTCCACCGTCACGTTCCCCCCGCTTACCGAAAGGGTCTCGGCCGTCGTCCCCTCCGCCGTCGCGTCATCGTTTATCACCAGGGTTACGTCGGCGTACGCGCTGTTGGAGCCGGACGGGATGGCAATTCCCAGCTTGTGACCCCCCGGAGTCCCGGCCGCCAAGGCCGGATAGGAAACCCGCAAGTCCTCCCCGGCCGCGAAGGGGGCGGCGCCGTCCGCGTCCAGAACGGCGGTGACGCCGGTCAGGTTCAACCCCACCACCACCTCTGCGGCGGCGTTGTCGGGCAGGGTGGCCGTGATGCGCACCGTTTGCGTTCCCACGGCCTCCCCCAGGCTGGTAATCGCCGAGTCGTCCGCCGGGTCGGTCAGAGAGAGAAGAATGCCGTTCACGATGTCCAAAAGGGCGGAATGGGAAACGGAGCTTCCGTCCACGGAGGCGGTCCCGGTCAACTTGGCCTGCTCGGTCCCTTCACTGCTGTCGCCGTCGAGGCGGGCGGTTATTTGAAAGGTTCCGGCGGCGCTGACGCTCCCGCCCGGAATGTCGACGAAGAACGAGTTGTCGACCACCCCCGGGCCGCCGGTGGTGAAATCCCCGCTGGGGGCGGGCCCCAAAGTAGCCCCGCTGGCCCCGTCGCCGCTGGCCGCGGTCACCGTCACCCGGGTGGGGGAGGTGCGGGTGGAAGAATCCACCCCGGCGAAACCGGCGGTGACCGTCACCGTGTGCGGGTCGGGCCGTTCCGCCACCTCCGTCGGGGAAACCGATAT
Organism: Candidatus Spongiisociaceae bacterium; assembly: GCA_965243835.1. Taxonomy (GTDB): domain Bacteria; phylum Actinomycetota; class Acidimicrobiia; order Spongiisociales; family Spongiisociaceae. The sequence continues at coordinate 135,451 of OZ251578.1, read as the reverse complement.
CTCGATGCCGGTGTCGGCGTCGGTCACCGGCAAGGTCGTCCCCACCGCGTCCGGCCCCAGCGACGAGGAACCGCGTATCGCGATCGTTTCCGGTCCTTCGGTGACCGCGTCGTCCTTGACCGACAACCCGTCCAGCGACCCGGAGGAAGAACTGGCCAGGGTTCCGCCGGCGATGACCACCGTGTCGGGAGTCTGGGGAGCGGTGTAGGAGTAGTCGTCGGGGCTGGTAGCGGTTCCGTCCGCCGCCGACAGGGTAATGGTGGTGTCAGCGGTGATATCGGAGGAGACGGCGTCGGTTTGGAAGCGGGCCGACACCGCCACCCCCGAACCGTCGCCCCCTTCGGCCGCGGCGGCGTCGTCGGGAACGCTCAACACCACCACCGACTCGTCGTCGGTAATGGGAAGAGGGACCCCGTTCACCGTGTATCCGTCGGCTTCTCCGCCCACCGTGATGGTTTCAGCCACCTCGGCGATTTTGTCGTCGGTGACGCCCAGGGCGGTAAGGGCCGTATTGGGACCGGAAGCGGCGCCGGCGGGGATGGCGACGGTGATGGCCGGGGCGGGAGGGGTGAAGTCGGCGGCTTCGGTGCCGGCGGCGGCCGCGAACGACAACTCGATTTCGACGGCGGCCGTCAGGTCGGAGTGGGCGGCGGCGAAGGCGGCGGATATTTGCGCGTCCCCGCCGTTGCCGTTCGCCTCCACGGCCGTTCCCGTGAGGTTGAGGTTGATGGTCAGGTCGTTGTCGGCGATGCCCAAACCGGTTTCGAACACCTTGAGCGTCCGCTGGCCGACCCGGGTGTCGCCGCCCTGCACGAGGATGGTTTCGGCGACCGGTCCCTCCACCCGGTCGTCGTCGTTCACCGTCACGGTTATGTCGGCGTACCCTTCCCGGCTCCCCACCGCGATGCGGACGCCGAGCGGGTATTCGGCGGGGGCCCCCGCCGGTTTGGCGGGATAGGACACCCGGAAGTCCTCCCCGGCCGCAAAGGGGGCGGCGTCGGCGTCCAACATGGCGGTTCCGCCGACGACGTTCAGGCCCACGAACAGCGTGTTGGGAGCGGCGGTGGGCAGGGTGGCCGTTACCCGTACCGTGCTTTCTCCGGCGCCCTCCCCCAGCCCGGTCACCGCCTCCCCGGTGACCGGATCGCTCAAGGAGACCCGGATGCCGTTGTCTAAAACGTCCAGGTCGGCGGAGGCGCTCCTCTGCGCTCCGTCCACCCGGGCCGTAGCCGACACGACCGCTTTTTCGGTTCCTTCGTCGGCATCGTCATCGGGAACGGTGATTTGAAAGCTTCCCGCGGCGCTGACGCTCCCGGCGGGAATGGTGATACTGAACCGGTTGTTGGTCACGCCGGTACCGGAAACGGTGAAATCCTTGCCCGTCCCCAGCTCGGCTTTGTCGGAGCCGGAGCCACCGGCCACGGTAACCGTCACCGTGACGGGCGCGGTGCGGGTGGAAGAGTCCGCGCCGGCGAACCCGGCGGTGACCGTAACCGTCTGCGCCCCGGCCTGCTCCACCACCCGTACCGGAGACAACGTCACCTCCAGTCCGGCGTCGGCGTCGGTTACCGATAAGGAAACGGGGGTTGCGTTCCCCAAAAAGGAGGACCCGGCTATATTCACCGTTTCCGGCCCTTCGGTCACCGTATCATGTTGGACGGTCAACCCGGACAACGTCCCCGGAGTGGAAGAAGAGGTGGAACCGTTGGGGATGGTCACGGTGTCGGCGGGATCGGGAGCGGCGTAGGAGTAATCGGCGGCGCCGGCGCTCCCGTCCGCAACCGAGAGGGTAACTGTGGTGGCCGTGCCTATGTCGGCAGCGGTGGTGTTGGGCTGAAAAGCGGCTGAAACCGCCACCCCCGAACCGGTCCCCCCTTCGCTTACCGCCGTGTTGCCAGGAATGCTCAGGATGACCACCGACTCGTCGTCGACGATGGACAAGGTAGCGGCGTTGATGGCGTATCCGGCTAATCGCCCTCCCACGGTAATGGTTTCCGCTACTTCGGCTATGTTGTCATTGGCAATAGTCAAAGCGGACAGGGATTGCGTTCCGCTGGTGGAGGCGGCGGGGATGGCGACCGTGATGGGCGTGGAGGGGACCGTAAAGTCCGCCGCTTCGGTGCCCGCGCCGGCGGTAAACGTAAGTTCCACTTCGGTGGGGGCACTGATAACGGAAGATGTCGCCTCCGAGAAGGAGGCGGTAACCGTGGCGTCCCCGGCGTTGCCGTCGCTCTCCGAGGCGACGGTGGTGCCGAAACTGAGGGTAATATCCGAATCGTCGTCGGTTATCCCCAGACTGGTTTCCAACACCGACAACGTAGCATCCCCGACGGAAACGTTTCCGCCCTGAACCTGAATGGTTTCGGCGGTCGCCCCTTCCGCGACATCGTCGTCGTTGACCGCCAAGGTAAAGGCGGCCGTCCCCAACGAAGCCCCGGCGGGGATGCTCACCCCCAATGAAAACCCCGCCGGGGGAGAACCGGACGGGTAGGTCACCTGAAAGTCCTGGCCCGACGCAAAGGCGGAGCCGTCCGCGTCCAACACCGCCGTTCCCCCTGCCACGTTCAACCCCACCGTGGTCCCGCCCACCGGGGCGGTAATCCCCGTTGGCAACCGGGCCGTCACCCGCACCGTGGTGGATCCGCTGTTTTCGGCCACCGCGGTCAGTTCCGTTCCGCCGCTGTCGGATAGGGAAAGGCGAATGCCGCTGTCCACGATCGTCATCTCCGCCGAGTCCGTCACCCGCTGTCCCCGCACATCGGCCGACCCGGACACCTGCACGGTTTCCGCCCCCTCGACCTCCCCGTCTCTGCGGGCGGTAAGCCGGAAAGCGCCGTTGGCGCTGGTACTCCCGGCGGGGATGGTAAGCGTGAACCGGTTGCCGGCCACGCCCGCCCCGGAAAGGGTGTAATCGGCGTCCGCTCCCCGGGCGGCCGGGTTCATTCCGCCGCCGGTCACCGTCACCGCCACCGGCGTGTCCTGCGCCAACGTAGAGGAAGTCCCGGCGAAGCCGGCGGAGACCGATACCAGGTGATAGTCGGGCCGCTCCACCACCGTCACCGGCGAAACCGACAACTCCAGCTCGGCGTCGTCGTCGTTAATGGTCAGCGAACCCGAAACCGGCCGGGTGGAGATCCCGCCCAACGCCAAGGTCTCCGGCCCCTCCACGACGTCGTCGTCCGTCACGGTCAACCCCCGGAGCGTGGCCGGGGTGGTACTGATGATGCTGCGGGCGGGAATGGTAACCGTGTTCGGCACATTCGGCGCGTAGTCGATGTCGGCGTCCCCCGCCTCCCCCGCGGCCGGGGAGGCTTTCTCCTCCACCGAAATGGTTACCGCCGTGGGCGTGCTGATCGTGGAGGAAGTAACCCCGTCCGGGAAACCGGCCGACACGCTGATTCCCGAACCGTCTCCGGCCGCACCTTCGGCTACTGCGCTCTGGTTTCCATCGGCGACCGGATCGGCGTCCGCCCTCAGCACCACCGCCGTGTCCACCTCGTCGGTGATGGTCAACTGGGTCCCGTTGACCGTGAATCCGAACGGTCCGTACACCGACACATTAATGGTCTCGGGATCTTCCGCCACATCATCCGCGGCCACCGTAACCGCAATGTCGGCGGAGGCGGTGATGGAACCGGACCGGAGGTTGATGTAGCGGTAGTCGGCGACTTGATCATGGGAGTGGGAGTAATCGGCGGCGTCGGCCCCGCCGTCGTATATTAATACCTGCAAGCCCATATGCTCGCTCAAGGTGGAGGTTTCCCCGCTCAAAGTAGCGGTGACCCTCTTGGAGACGTCGGTGTTGTCAACGCCTTGCAACTCCCGGAGCCCGGCGTCGTCCAGGCTGACATCAATGGTCCGGTCGGCGTCGGTTATCTCCAAATCAGCCACGGTCACGTAATAATCGTCGTTGGTGTAAGCGGCGGTAATGCGGACGGTCTCGTGGTCTTCCGTTATCGTATCGCTGAGGGGCGTAACCGTAAAATCACCCGTGGAACCCTCCGTTACCGTGGGGGAGAGGCTGATAGCGGCGGAGGTGGAATCGAGGGTGTAATCACCGGTGCATACCTTCTCGGCGCCCTCCCCCGTGCACGAACCCAAAGTCGCCGTACCGCCGAGCGCCCCTACGGTCACGGACAGCGCCCCGGAGATAGAGGGAGCCTGGGAAGCTACCGCTTTCACCCGTATCGTCTGCGCGGCTCCGTCCTCGCCCACCGCCGTAACCGCCGCGGGAGAAGCCTGATCGTCGGTGATGCTCAAGGTGATGGTGGGGGCGGCGGCATCGTACAGGAGGATCTCGGCCTCCTCTACATCCAGCGCCGTCCGCACCGTGGCCGTCCCCGACACGATCACTTTCTCCGGTGAGGATTCCGTCGTCGCGTCCGTCAAGGCCGACAAGTCGAAAGTAGCCGTCCCGCTCAACTCCCCGGCGGGAATGGTGACCACGAACGAGTTGCTGGAAACACCGACCCCGGAAGTGGTGAAATCGGTACCCAGCGTCGCCCCGTCCCCCCCGGAGCCGCCCGCGACGGTAACCGTCACCTCCGTGTCTTCGGTCAGGACGGAAGACGAGCCTCGGAACCGGGCCGTGACCGCTATGGTGTGCGCCGCCGCCCGCTCGATCACCGAGACGGGGGACACCCGCAGGTCAATGACCGCATCGTCGTCTACGATGGTCAGCTCCCCATACGCATCACCCAACTGCACCCTCCGCTGATTCCCGTCGCCGGCGATCACCCAAGAGGATCCGCCCAGATGCACCGTCTCCGGGCCTTCCACCACATCATCATCGATGATGCTCAAGCCGGCCAAGTTCGCCGAGGAGGTGCTGGCGATGACATTGGCGGGAATGTCCACCGTCGCCGCCGACATCGGGCTGTAGTCAAAATCGGCATCCCCCGCCACTCCCTCCTCCGGGGAGGCGTACTCCTCCGCGGAGAGCGTAATTTGGGTCACTCCGGGAATGTTAGAGGAAGTCACCTCGGTCTTGTAACCGGCCGCCACGCTGATCGTCGACCCGCTCACCCCCCCATTTTCAGCCACCGACGCCGGAGTCATCGTCAATACCGGGGCCGCATCATCATCCACAACAAACGCATGTAGGTAATTAGACTGAAACAAATCATATCTGCTTCGTCGGTTATCACTATCTTGTATCGTTTGAATCTGGAAGCCCTCCGGCCACTCCGCCTCATCATTTTTGTAAATCCTGAGTTGAATAGTACCGTTCCCGGAAACGGAACCTACCGGAATATTAAAGGTCTGCTCGAGATGAAGTAAATCCCCGCTAGACCCGAAAGTAGCGTCGGTAGCCCATCCTCTCGCACTGACAAATGTTTTGAGTTTTATAGGATCGCTGTAGGTAGAAGACAGGCTGGGAACAAAGGGGTCGCCAAAGTTTCTACCCCAGCTGCCAAGAGTGGCGGTCAAAGTCCGACTAATGGTATAGTACGGACCGATAGAGTCCGTTTCCGGAAAGTTTATATCTTCCAGACCGGGCAAGATTCTCCGGTCCTTATCGGTGATCGTCAAACTGGTCCCCACCACGTAAAAGCCGGCGACGGAACCCGTGAAGAGTATGGTCTCATTATCTTCGGTCACCCGGTCGTTAATAGGCGTTATAGTCACATCTGCGAATCCACTGGTTGCCCCCGAATCGATGGTCACCACTACCACGCCCAAGCCCCGGTAGTCGCCGGTGCAAGTCCGCGTCTGACCGCTCCCGGTGCACGACTCGGCCGCCGCTTCGCTCCCCGCCGCCCCCACCGTTACCGTCACGTCCGTGCTCGCGGACACCGCGGCTTGGGCGGTGGCCGTCACCCGCACCGCTCTCGCCCCGCGGTCTTCGTCCAACCTCGACGAGCTCAATCTCAGGGTGATTAAATTACCGGTGTCGTAAATCAGCAGTTCCGCCGCCTCTACCGTAACCGCCCGCCCGCCTATGTCAGCCGCCCCGGTCACCGCCACCTTCTCCGCCGCGGACTCGGTGACGCCATCCTCCCGGGCCGTTATCTGGAACGTCCCCGCGGCGCTCAGCTCCCCGGCCGGGATGGTGATCGTGAACTGATTGTTCGACACCCCCTCCCCGGAAACGGTGAAGTCGGCGCTCGATCCCAACACGGCCCCATCCGTCCCCCCGGCCCCGGCTACCGTTACCGTCACATCGGTGCCCGTAAGCAACACCGAGGAGGTACCCCGGAAGGCGGCGGTAACCGTCACCTGGTATGCGTCCGCCCGCTCCGCCACCCCCGCCGTGGACAAGGTCAGGTCGATATCGGCGTCATCGTCGATCACCGTCAAGGTAACCTCCGGCGCCGGCAAGTGCGTGGTCCCGCCAATCACTTTTAAGGTTTCCGTGCCTTCCACAAAATCATCATCGGTGATGCTCAAACCGGCCAGGGTAGCCGTGGCGTCGGCGACGGAGCCGGCCGGGAAAGTAATCTGGTTGGGCGTAGACGGGGCGTAATCAAAATCGTCCCCTCCCGCTTCCCCCAGCACCGGAGACGCTTTCTCCTCCACCGACAAGGCAAGCACCGTGGTCAATAGGATAACGGAACTCGTTGCTTCCGGGAAAGAGCCCGTAACCGTAAACCCCGAACCGTTCCCGACCGCATCTTCCCTGATCGTGGTCTGCGCACCCAGCGCATCCGAGTCGGTGTCCAACGCCAAATTCAGCGCCGCGTCGTCGTCGGTAATCGTCATCTCCGCCCCCGTTATCGTCCACCCCGCCACATCGCTTACCGTAAAAGCGACGGTTTCGTCCAGCTCGGCGACGTCGTCTCCTACTGTCATCAAGTTGCCCACATCGTAGTACCCGGACCGGTCGCCGGCGGCGATGTCTATAAAGGCGGAAGTTACCGGGTCGTGCGTGTAATCCCCGGTGGAACCGTACGTGGCCGTCCCCGCCGTAATATTCACCGCCAGCCGCAAGACGGAGCTTAACGTTGAGGTTTCCCCGCTCACGGCGGCGGTCATGCGTTGCGCAATAGCGGCCGAGGAGCCGGTATCGGTACTTTCGGCAATGGAGGAAGCGCTCAAAGTGATGGTAATGTCGCGATCGGCGTCGGTGATCGCCAAGTCGGCGGGGGTTATCAAATAATCGGCGGAGGAACCGGAGAACCGAATGGTCTCGTTGTCTTCGGTAACCGTATCCGGGTGGGGGGTGATCGAAATATCGGCCGCGGCGGAGGTCTCCCCCGCCCGGATGGTTAACGTAACCGGATCCGCCACCGCGGTGAAATCACCCGTGCACATCCTGGTCTCGCCGCTCCCCGAACAAGCCCCCTCCGTCGCCGAACCCGCCCCCACCCGCAACGTAATAGTCGTATCAGCCGTCGTCGGGCCCGGGGCCGTAGCCTTTACCCGCACCGTCTGCGCCCCTCCGTCCTCCTCCAACCCGTCCAACGCCGGGTCGCCCATTGCGGCTTCGTGGAAAGTGAGGTCGATTACCTGATCCGGGCTGAAAATGGTCACCAACGCCGGCTCCACCGCCACCGCCCAGGAGCCCACGGCCGCCGTCCCCCTTATAGCCACCTTCTCCGGAACGGTCTCCGCTTCGTTGTCGTCCCGGGCCGTCAAAAAGAATTGGGCGCTGCCGCTGGTCATCCCGGGGTCGATGGTGATATCAAACGTATTGTTCATCTGATTCGTCCAGAAATCACCGGACGGGGTGGGGATGGCGGCCCCCAACTCGGCCCCGTTCACATCCGCGGAAGCGATGTTCACCCTCACCACGGTCGGCGAAGTCAACACCGAAGACGTGCCCCGGAAGCGGGCCGTAACCGTAAGGGTGTGCGCCAACGCCTGCTCCCGTACGCCCGCCGGGGAAACCGACAGCACAATATCGGCGTCATCGTCCACGATGGTTATATCGGCCGGGGCGGGCGTTCCCAACGGGGACGACCCCCGTACCTGAATTGTTTCCGGCCCTTCCACCACCTGGTCGTTGACCACTCGCAACCCCCGCAACGACCCGGCCGCGGTCGAGGCGATGGCGTTGGCGGGAACGGTCACATCATTAACCGGCGACGCCTCGTACCTATAATCAGCGGGGGTAACGGCGGTTCCGTCCGCCACCGTCAAAACCACCGCCGTGGCCGACTCGATCTCCGATGAGGTCACCCCCGTCCCGAACCCGGCCGACACCGCCACCCCCGAACCATCCCCGCCCCCGTTCTCGACCAAGGTATTTTGAACGCCCGGGTCGGAGGTATCGGCGTCGATAGACAACGCCAACTGCGAATCGGGATCCGCGATCGTTATCTCGGCCGGGAGCGCCGTAAAACCGGCCGGCTCCTCCACCGACACCCGCACCGTCTCCTCCACCTCCGCTATATCATCCGCCGCCACGCTCACCGTCATCGTGCTCGACATTGCGGAATCAACGGCCGTGGCGGAGACCGCCCCGGCATTGATGGAGGCGTGCAGGGGGTTGCCCCCCGTAGCATGCTGATGGGTGTAATCCCCGGTACTCGCCTCCGCCGTGCCGTCCTCGATCAGCACCCGCATACGCAAATTGCCGCTGTAGGTGGAGGTGGCCCCGCTCAAGGAGGCGGTCACCGTGCTGGTGTGGTTTTCCGTACCGGTAGCGGGTTCCGCGACGGTAGCGTCGCTGAGGGTGACCGTAATATCCCGATCGGCGTCGGTGATCTCCAAAAGCTCGCCCACTATGTAGTTGGAGTCGTTATAAACGAACCGAATCGTTTCGTGATCCTCGGTTACCGTATCGTTAGTGGGCGTGATGGTTGCACCCGCGGTTCCGCTGCTCCCTGACGCCGGGATGTTAATCGTCACCGACGACGCCGCCGAGTAATCACCGGAACCGGCGGTATCGCCTGTAGTCCCGATGTGAACGGTCAGATCCGTGCTGGAAGGCACCGGCGTCGGGGAGGTAGCTCTCACATACACCGTCTGCGCTCCCCCGTCCTCCCCGAGAGCGGTGAGCGTCTCGCCATTGCTATCCTCGAACGAAAGGGAGATGGCCTGGTCCGCATCGTAGATGCTCAGCGCGGCGGCATCCACGGTCACGGCCTGACCGGCCACCATGGCCGACCCGGTGATAGCCACCTCCTCCGCGGTCGTCTCCGCGGTGTCGTCCTCCGGAGCGGTCAGGTTGATGGTTTTGCTGCCGCTGGTCGCCCGGGCCGGGATGGAAATCTCAAACGAGTTGTTGGTCACCCCCGTCCCGGAGACGGTGAAGTCGCCTCCCGGGCCCGTTCCCGGAGTAGCCCCGTTGACAGAAGCCGCGGCCAGGTTGACCGTCACCGTGGTGGGGGTGGTCAGAACCGACGACGTACCCTTGAACCGGGCGGTAACGGTAATATCTTCCGCAAACCCGCTCTCCACCACCCCCGCCGGGGACACCGACAACACTATGTCGTCATCGTCATCGTGGATGGTCAAGGTTTTGTCAACCGTCTGGTTGCCTCCCAAATTGTACGTTCCGCGCAACGTCACGGTCTCCGGCCCCTCCACCACGTCATCTCCCTTGATCGTCAAGCCGGTCCAGGACCCGTTGGCGGTACTGCTGGTGGCGTTAGCGGGAATGGTCACCGTATTGGGCGTCCCCGGCGAATACGCGTAATCACCGGGACTGCGCGCCGTCCCGTCCACTACCGACAACGTAACCACGGTATCAGAACTGATCTGCGACGAAGTAACCCCCGTCCCGAACCCGGCCGCGGCGCTGATGCCCGGCGTGAAGTCGATCTCCGACTCGGTCACCGCCGTCGCGCCCGGGGTCAAAACTACCTGTGAGTCGTCGTCGTCCTTGATAGTCAAAACCGCGGGAAGCACGTTGAAACCGACATCGCCGCCGGGAACGGAAACGTTTCGTATTAGAAACCGAATAGTTTCATCCGGCTCCGCTACGCTATCCGGTAAAATATTCAACCTTCTAAAATCTGCTCGATTATTATCATCACCCGGCGCGTCTAAAAAGACGGTTCCGGAAAGACTTCCCGTAGGTATGGTCAACCTATAATTAGGGTTATCAACGAAATCGTTGTAAGAATAATCACTACCTGAGGAAGCCGTATCATCGGCCGATCTAATTAGTGGCCTATTACTTATAGGTTGATTACTGGTGAGCGTGGAAGATGTGGAGGGGGTGAAGCGCGATCCGTCCCAACTACCCAACGTACCGGTTATAGTAATGTTACGGGAAACGTTAGCGGTGCCCTCCGTAATCTCGGCCGGGGAAACCGACATCCGAATATAGCGATCTGAATCCGTGATAAATATGGGGTCTATCGACGGAGAATTGAACCCTTGAGGTGCAGTGACAGTGAAATAGACAAACTCCCTTGGTTCCGTTATCCTGTCATTTTTTGTTTTGATCTTAAAATCGGTGGTAACGGCAGTCTGCCCTCTCGAGAGAGTAATGTCGAATGTTGAATTAGTAGCGGTGAGAAAAGAGGTGCCGACCATAATACCGTAATCCCCGGTACAGGTAGAAGAGGATGCCGATCCGGTACAAATACCCTCGGTAGCGTTTACAACACTGGAATTTATGAAACCCGGCTGTATCCTCAGCCTCGCGTTGGCGGTGGGAGCCCTATCAGCCGTAAATTTAAGTCTTACCGTTTGTAAACCGTCGTCCTCGTTAAATGAGGGTCGATATATTTCATTGCCCTGCGCATTCACGAAGTTGGCGCTGAGTCTAATTTGCGTCTGCGCCTCCGCCGGAGAGGGCGCGACCGGCAGGATGCTCAACGCCAACCCTACGGCCAGAACTGCGCTCCAGGCTTTTCTCACGACCCAACCCTTTCACATTGGTCGATGATCAAACGATCACTAATTCGCCGGAGCTTACCCCCCCCCCCCATTCTGTCAAATTGGGCCCTCAAAAACGATGAGGGGAGAACGGCTCCAAGTCCATCTCGGGAGGGAGGTCCAGGGCCAGCCGGGCCAATGTCCGACCCAATAACGGCCCGGCCGTCAGTCCCATATGGGGGTAGACCCCCGCCCACAGGCCGGGCGGGCCCGGAGCGCCGATGACCGGGCGCAGGTCGGGGGTGGCCAGCCCCGTCCCCGCCCAGGTCCGAAACAGGCGGGCGCCGCCCAGGGAGGGAACCACCCGCAACGCGGCCCGGACATTGCCGACCAGGGAAACGGGATTGACCCGGGGGGCACCGGAGTCCGGGGCGGGGTGGGCCGCCCATCCGCCGCCGATCAGCACGTTGCCGGCCGCGGCCTGCTTGAGGGTCAACTTGTCCCCGGCGAAGTAAATCAGGAACTTGACGAAGGGGGCCAGCGGCTCGGTGACGGCCAGTTGCGCCGGTTCGTCGACGACCGGGAGGGGCCGCCCCCACAGGCGGGAGAAGCGGTTCAGGCGGTTGCCCATGGCCGCGATCACCCGGCGGGCCGTCACCGGTCCGCGTCCGGTGCGGGCCGTGAACCGTCCCCCGGCATGCTCCAAACCGAGGACCGGAAGGTTGGTGCGGATGTCCGCCCCCCGCTCCCGGGCGGCCCGGGCCAAGGCGGGGGCGGCCAACAGCGGATTGGCCTTGCCTTCCCCCGGGCACAGTTGCCCCCCCGCCAGCGCCGGGGACAAATAGGGGGCGGCCCGGCGCAGGTCGTCCCCGTCCAGAATATCCGATTCCACCCCGGCCGATTTTTCCAGGGCCGCTTTACGCTCGATGAGGCGCATCTGCCCGGGGGAGTCGGCCGCCAAGATCCCGCCGCCCCGGGAAACCTCCAAGTCGGCCCCCAGCTCTTCACCCAGGGTGTCCCACATGCGCAACGACTCTCGCAGGAAGCGGAGCGCGGGCAGGAAACTGCGCCCCCACTCCTCCCCCCGTTCCGCAAAAGAGGGGAACTGGATCTGCCCATGCAGGCTGCCCGCGTTGCGCCCCGAGGCCTGCGTGTTCAGGTCGAACTCTTCCAGCAGGATCACCCGCGCCCCGTATCCGGCCAGATGCCACGCGGCCGCGCACCCGGTAACGCCCCCTCCGATTACCAGTACATCGCAGTCGGCGGGCCTCATCCGGCCGGATTACAGAATCTGGTCCAGGAAAAGTTTGGTGCGGTCGTGCCGGGGGTTGGTGAAGAAATGCTCGGGGGTGCCCTCTTCCACGATGGAGCCGTAGTCGAAAAACAGCACCCGGTCCGCCACCTCCCGGGCGAACCCCATTTCGTGGGTGACCACGATCATCGTCATCCCGGTTCCCGCCAGCTCCCGCATCACGTCCAGCACTTCTTTGATCATCTCCGGGTCCAGGGCCGAAGTCGGCTCGTCGAACAGCATCACCTTGGGGTTCATGGCCAGCGCCCGGGCGATGGCCACCCGCTGTTGCTGCCCGCCCGACAGCTGGCCGGGGAACTTGTCGGCCTGCTCGGGAATGCCCACCCGCTCCAGCAACTCCATCGCCGCCTTCTCGGCCGCGGTGCGGGTCTGGTTGCGCACCCAGATGGGAGCCAGCGTGATGTTATCCAGCACCGTCAAATGGGGGAACAGGTTGAACTGCTGAAACACCATCCCCACCTCGCGGCGGATGGCGTCGATGTTGCGCAGGTCGTTGGTCAACTCGATCCCGTCCACCACGATTCGCCCCTGCTGATGGGCTTCCAGATGGTTAATGCACCGGATGAACGTGGACTTCCCGGAACCGGAGGGACCGATCACCACCACCACCTCCCCCTGGTCGATGGTTACCGTCACCTCTCGCAACGCCTGAAAATCGCCGAACCATTTGCCGACGTCCTCGCAGACGATGGCGGGGGTCCGGTCCTCGGAGGGGTCGTTTCCGGTCATAGGGCGGCTCCTTGGTCGCGGGCGGCGGCCGGGCGGCGGGGGGTCATCGCTCCCCCAACCCGACGCTGTGTTCGTAACGTCTGCTCATTTTGGAAAAGGCGTAGGTGAACACCCAGTAGAACAGGGCCATAAAGAACATCATCTGGGTGATGACGCCCTGAAAACTGGGGTTGCTCTGCTGGGGGATGGCCGAGCGGGCGATCAACAGCACATCGGTCAAGCCGATGATGGCCACCAGGGAAGTGTCCTTGAAGGAAACGATGATGTGGCTGACCAAGGCCGGAATTACGGTGCGGATGGCCTGCGGCAGAATGACCAGCGAGGTGGACTGCACGGTGGACAGCCCCACCGCCTGCGCCGCCTCGTACTGGCCTTTCCCCACCGCCTGCAACCCGCCCTGGATGTTGACCGCCACATAGGCGGAGCTGAAAATAGCCAAAGCCCCGATCACCCCCACCAGCTCGTCGAACTCTACTCCCTGCGGCAGGAAAGCCACCAGCATGGAAGCCCCGAAGAACAGCCAGGTGATGAGGGGGACGCTGCGCACCAGCTCGATGTAGCCGGTGCAGATCATCCGGAAAATGGACAGGGAAGAGTTGCGTCCCAAGGCCAGCAACACTCCCAGCGGGAAGGACAGGGCGATGCCGGTGATGGTCAGGAGGATGGTCAGGTTGAACCCGCCCAGGAAAGTGGTGCTTTGAAACTCCAGGCCGGTTTCCGCTTTCCCCAGCCGGAAGGCGATCACCAGCAGGGCGACGGCGATCACCCAGCCCACCACCAGGTTGCGGCGCCCGGCCGGGGCCCCCCCGAAGGTGGGAGCCCCCAGAACCAGCAGGGCGAAGGCGGTTACCAGGGCCCGGAACAGAAACGGCATGGGCAACACCCACACCAGCAGGGCGGCCGGGGCCAGGCAGGCCCCGATGACCCGCACCGCCTCCACCCGGTCGGGGACCCGCCACACGCCGAGCATCATCACCGCCGTCAGGACCGCCGCCAACAGCAAGTCGGTGAGGCCGCCCAGCGGGAGAATGCCGGCCAACCAGGCCGGAGGGTCGCCGATCAACAAGGCTCCGCCCACCAGGCACGCCCCGATCCCGGCCGCCGCGGCCGCCACCCGCCCCCGGGAGCGGGGCAGGGCCAACTCCCACAAGACAGCGCCGCCCACCGCTCCGGCGACGAGCAGGATTCCCAGGTCGGAGGCGAAGAAAGATACGGAGCCTCCGAAACCGAAAATCTCCGACCAGTCCAGAACCGGCTTGCGCTGGATGACCATAATGATCACCGGATAGGAGAAAATCCAGGCGATGCGCAGAAAACGGCGCAGGCCGCCCGGGAAACGGCGGTGCCAGGGGACGGCCAGGAGATAGGCGGCGATGGTTACCGCGAACAGGATGGTCCAGGGACGGGCGGTGGTGGCGGCGATGGGGGCGGTGGTTTCGTCGAACTGGCCTTCCACCACCGGCAGGCGGGCCGTCCACAAAAACGCGGAGACCGCCGCCATGGCCGCTGCCGGAACCAGCAGGGTGGGAAGGGCCGGCTCGGGGGCCCCGGGACGGAGGCGGGCCGCCTCCCGCAATCGGCTCCGGGCCAGATGGGAGGCGACGGCGACCGCCACCGCGACCGGGAAAATCCACAGCCGGACCCCGCTCCAGTCGGCCGGGTTGTCTATTTGAAGCAACGGCGGCCCCCAAACGCCGGCCTCCGCCCCGTGATGCATAACCGCCGCCGCCGCGACCAACACCCCGGCGGAGCGAAACATGGACAGTAGCCGGTGGAGCGGCATGCGCCCCCCCACCTCCCAGGAACGCAGGGAGAAGGCGGCCAACGAGGCCACAATTCCGATGGAAATCCAGATGCGCGCCATGTCGTCCTGCGGGAAAGCCTGCACCATCAGCAGTTTCATGTTGTAGGTGACCGCCGACCATTTGCGCTCCGGGTCGAAGGTGTAGGTGGTGATGAAGCGGAGCAGGTTCAGCCCGATGAGCAGAAAAGCGACGGTCAGCAAAGCGTTGCCCGCGATCTGCGGCCAGGTTTCCCCCGAGAACAGGTTGCGGCGTATCCACCGCCACGGACCGGCGGGCGGCGGCTCCGGCGGCGGGGCGGAGGAGGGCGGCTCCAGGATTACGCGTCCGGGGCGGCGTCCCTCGTCCATTTTAACGCTCCACCAGTTTCATCTTGCGGTTGTAGTAGTTGACCACCGAGGCCAGGCTGAGGCTGACCGCGGAGAAAAAGGCCATCCAGATAATAAACACGGCCAAGGCCTGGCCGGTCTGGTTGAAAATGGTCTGGCCCACCTGCACGATCTCGGCGTAGGCCACCGCAATCCCCAGCGAAGTGTTTTTAGCCAGGTTCAGATACTGCGACCCCAGCGGGGGCAGGATAATGCGGGAAGCCTGGGGAAGCACCACCAGCCGCAGGGACCGTCCCCGGTGCATGCCCAACGCGGCCGCGGCTTCGCCCTGTCCTTTGGGCACTCCCATGATCCCGGCCCGCACGATCTCGCCGATGAAAGCCGCGGTATACAAGGTAACGCCCAGCCAGATGGCCAGGAAACCGGGGGTGAGGGAATGGCCCGTCTCCTGCGAATACTGGGGGAACCGGGTGGGAACCACCACCTCCGGGCGGGTGAAGCGAAACGGGGATCCGGCGGAGAAGTCGAACTTGGCGGCCAGAAAGTCGAACACCGGTTCCAACCCCCAGTTCATTTTGAAGAAGTCGCTCCGTCCCAGCAGGCGCTCCACGATGGCGCTTCCCGGACCGCTGATGAACAACACGGCCGCCCCCAGGCAGACGACCCCCGCCACCGCCATCCGGAAATAGTCCTCGTCGGTGAGTTTGGCCAGCCCGGCCGGGGTGCGCAACCGGGCCAGATAGCGCCTGATGTAGAAGAAACCACCGCCCAAGGCGAGCAGCGCCAGCGCTATCTGGAAGGCGACCACCGGAATCGTCCCCATCGCCCAGGCCAAGGCGGCGAACACCCACCCCAAAACCCCCAAAACCGGATGCAGGAACCAGCCCGCCAAAAGGAATATCACCACCACCCCGGTGGCCCAGGTGAAAGCGTAGGTTTCCCGCCCCTGCCTCTCCAACAAACCCACCCGGCGTTTGTAAACCCAGCGGGCGGCGACCAGCCCGATGATCAGCAACGTCAAATACTGCCAGCGCCCGGCCTGCGGGGTGAGCCAGGGAAAGGCCACCCCCTTCGGACTGGCGAAAAACCAGCCGGTTCCTTCCTGCTCCCGGGTCAAGTCGGGGGGGGCGGTGATGATGAGGGCCAACCAGAAAAACACTTGCACCAGCAACGGAATGTTGCGGAAAAACTCGATGTAGGCGTTGGCGATGCGGGACACGATCCAGTTGGAGGACAGGCGGGCGATCCCGATCAGGGCCCCCAGCAGGGTGGCCACGATGATCCCGCTCCAGGTGACGCGCAACATGTTCACCATCCCCACCGTCAAGGCCTCCAGGGAAGTGGCCGGGTCGGTGTTGAAACCTTCCCCCAGTTTTATTCCGACCGGCTCCCCCAGAAAATCCCAGGAAAAAGAAATGCCGGTGGCCCGCAGGTTGGCGGTGGCCTGCGTGACCAGAATCCACAACAGCCAGGCGAACCCCGTCAAAAAAACGATTTGCGCCACCCATTTCAGAATGAGGGCGTTGCGCCAGAAAGGGGGCCGGGCATGCTCGGCGGACTTGGCCGGCTTGGCGACGGGCGCGGTCACCGCCTCCCCTCCCCCGTGTTATTCCGCGTGGCGCTCATAGGGCGACAATAGCAAACGGAGGGGGCGCCGGGCGGCGTCCCCTCCGTTTATCGACTTTGCTTTACGGCTTGCTTTTCGCTGCGCCGCTCCCGTTGGTTACCGGGCCGGAGGGGCGTACACCAGTCCCCCGTCCGTCCAGCGGGCGTTGGCGGAACCGATGCGCGCGAACCCGAGCGGGCCCAGGTTGCGGGTGTAGATTTCGTCGTAGTTGCCCACTTGCCGGATGGCGTTGGCGAAGGCGTCGGCGCTCAAGCCCAGCGCGGTCTGCTTCTCCTCTCCGTCCGAACCCAGCAAGCGCCCCACTTCCGGGTCGGGCGGGTCGGCGGACATGGCGTCCACGTTGGAGGATGTCACCCCTTTCTCATCGGCGATGATGAGAGCGAACACCGTCCAGTTGATCACGTCCCCCCAAGCGCTGTCGTTCTGCCGGTACATCGGGCCCAACGGCTCCTTGGAGATGGGCGTGGTGGGGAAAATAATCCAATCCCCTTCGCTGATCTCGCCGTTTTGGATGGCCGAATAACGCTGGCCGAACAAGCCGGAGCCGTCGGTGGTCACCAGGTCGCAGGAGCCGGCCCGGAACAGTTCCATCGCCTCCGGGAAAGCTTCCACCGTCACCAGCTCGATTGCGGCCCCCACGGAACGGGCGCCTTCGGTGATGTTCTTCTCGGTGGTGGTTCCGGCGTTGGTGCACAACCGGGCCCCGTCTACGTCGCCCAAGCCGGAGGAGTCGTCGAAGCCGAACTCGGACTTGCCCATGATCTGCTGGCCGTCGTAAAACGTGGTGGGACCGAAGTCGCCGCCCAGCTCCGTGTCGCGGCTCTGCGTCCAGGTGGTGTTGCGGAACAGCACGTCCACATCGCCCGCGCTGAGGGCGTTGAACCGCTCGGCGGCGGTCAACCCCACGAACTCCACCGCGCCCGAGTCGCCTAATACGGCGGCGGCCACCGCCCGGCAGAAGTCGGCGTCGAAACCGGAGGAGGAACCATCCTCCTGCGGCTCGGAGAAGCCGATGGCCCCGGTGGAAACGCCGCACCGCAACGATCCCCGATCCATCACCGCCTGCAAAGTGCTTCCGCCCTGCGTCGGGTCCACGGTTACCGTGGTGGCCGTCTCGGTCGTTTCGGGGGCCGCCGCCGTGGTGGTCGCCTCCGCCTGCGTAGCGGCGGTGGTCTCCTGCGCGGCGGTAGTGGTCGTCTCCTCGGCGGAGTCGCCGCCGCCGCAGGCAACAGCCAGCAACGCCAAGGCGGCCGCAACAGCCAAAAGTTTAATTTTCATAGTAGGTTTCTACCTCCCCTTTGTTCCAAGGTTCGCCCCAGCGGGCAAGCCTTTGTCCCCGACATTATGCCACACCCTCCCCAAATTATAAAAATCCGGCGGAAGAAATTTTGGAAACGGCCCGCCCGCCCCCCGCTCCCGATCTCGGTTTTAGCAATCAACCGGAGCGTTTGCCAAACCCCCTCCATGCAACGGGCATTTGGCGTCACCCGCCCCGACGAACCTCAAAGCCCCCGAACTGCGGCCGCGAAACGCTTCCCGGTCAGCGGGCGGGCGGGGCGTAAATCAGGCCCCCTTCCGTCCAGCGGGCGTTGGCGGTGCCGGCCCTCGTGAACCCGAGAGCCCCCAGGCTGCGATCGTAAATCTCGTTGTAGTTGCCGACCTGCCGGACGGCGGTTGCGAACGCGTCCGGGGACAAGCCCAGGGCGGACTGCTTCTCCCCGGCGTCCGAGCCCAGCAGGCGCCCGGTCTCCGGGTCGGGGGGATCGGCGGCCATGGCGTCCACGTTGGCCGAGGTCACCCCTTTCTCGTCGGCGATGATGAGGGCGAACACCGTCCAGTTGACGACGTCGGCCCATTGGCTGTCGTTCTGCCGGTAAACCGGGCCCAGCGGCTCCTTGGAAAACGGGGTGCGGGGGAAAATCACCCACTCCCCCTCGGCGATCTCCCCCCCTGCTACGGCCGCGTAACGCTCCCCGGCCAGCACCGAATTGTCGGTGGTGAACAGGTCGCAGGACGCGGCCTTAAAAGACTCCAGGGCTTCGGTGAGGGACTCGGAGGTCACCAGATTGATCTCCGCCCCGGCGGCCCGGGCCCCCTCCGCCATGTTTTTTTCGGTGGTGGTGCCGGCGTTGGTGCACACCCGGGCCCCGTCGATGTCGGCCAGGACGGAATCGGCGGTGAACCCGTCTGCGGCCCGGCCCATCACCTGCTGGCCGTCGTAAAAAGTCACCGGCCCGAAGTCGGTTCCCAACTCCGCATCCCGGGTCTGGCTCCAAGTGGTGTTGCGGAAAATAACGTCGATGCCGCCGGTGGCCAGCACGATGAACCGGTTGGCCTCCACCCCCACGAACTCCACCGCGTCGGCGTCGCCGAGTACGGCGGCCGCCACCGCCCGGCAAAAGTCGGCGTCGAACCCCTGGTAGGAACCTTCGCCGGTGGGGACCGCAAACCCGATGGCGGCGGAGGCCACCCCGCACCGCAACGACCCCCGGGCCTGCACTTCGGCCAAAGTCCCCCCCGATTCGGTCTGGGCCGCCGGGGCGCCGGCGATGGCGAACACCATCCCCAAAACCAACAAGGCGGTTCCCGTTTTGCGCATGGCTTCTCCTCCTCAGACGGGCTCGGCGGACCACCCGGAGCCAACCCGCGGCATTCTACCCGACAAACGGGAGGCAAGAACAAACCCGACCCCGACCCGCCGCCCCGATCCTCTCCCGGCGTTTTACCCGACGGACGGGGCGGGGACGGAAACCGGCTGGATGTGTTTGCGCACTGCGGCCGCTATGCCCTCGGCGTCCAGGGAGAACATGCTCAAAATCTCCTCCACGTCCCCATGGGGAATGTGGACGGCGGGCAACCCCAGGGTAACCACCGGGGTCTCGGTGGCGGCGGAAACCTGATCCCGAATCGCGGCCCCGATCCCCCCCTCCCGCAAACCGTCCTCGATGGTGACCACCAGCCGGTGGCGCACCGCGTCGGCGATCATCACCGGGTCCAGGGGTTTCACCACCCGCGGGTCCCACACCGAACAGCTCACCCCCTCCGCCTCCAGCAACTCCGCCGCCTCCCGGGCCGCGGCCAGCATCTTCCCCACCCCGATCAAACACACCTCCGACCCGGAGGCGACGCACCGGGCGGACAGGCCGGAACCCGCCTCCCCCGGAGCGGCCCGGGGAGCGGGGGTTTTGGACCAGCGCAGGGCGGACGGCCCGGCGGTGATATTCAACGCCTCCTCCAACATCACCCCCACCTCCTCGTAGGAAGACGGGGCGAAAATGGTCATTCCGGGGATTTTGGACAGCAACACCAGATCCAGAACCCCGTGATGGGAGGGGCCGTCGTCGCCGGTAACCCCCGCCCGGTCCACGCAGAACACCACCGGGCAATCATGCATGGCCGCGTCCAGGTTGATCTGGTCCAAAGCCCGGGTCAGGAAAGTGGAGTAGACGGCCACCACCGGGCGCATCCCGCCCATCGTCATCCCGGCGGCCATGGTCACCGCGTGCTGTTCGGCGATGCCCACGTCGAAGCTCCGCTCCGGGAACTCCTCCATAAAAGGAAGCAACCCGGTGGAGTCGGGCATAGCGGCGGTGATGGCCGCCACCTCCGGCCGGCGCCGCCCCAAATCCAACAGGGCCTGCGAGAAAGCGGCCGTGTAGGAACCCTCCCGAATGGAGGACATGTCGTGCAGGTTCTTGATGGTGTCGGCCTCCGCCGGGGCGTAACCCCGCCCTTTGGAGGTGATGACATGCACCACGGTCGGCCCCTCCATCTGCTCCACGTTGGACAGGGCCCGCTCCAACTCGGCGATGTCGTGTCCGTTGTAGGGGCCCATGTAGCTGACGCCCAGTTGCTCGAAAAAGGCGGGCGGCTCCCACATCTGCCGCACCGCGGCCTTGGTGGCGTCGATCCCCCGGCGTAACATATCCCCCACCCACGGCACCGACTCGGCGATGGACTCCAAGGCCCGTTGCCGCCGCCGGTACACCGGATTGGAGCGTATCTTGACCAGGCTTTCGGACAGGCGGGAAACGGTGGGGGCGTAGGAGCGGCCGTTGTCGTTGAGCACGATGGTCACGTTGGATTGGGAATGACCCAGGTTGTTCAAACCCTCAAAGGCCATCCCGCCGGTGAGCGACCCGTCCCCCACCACCGCCGCCACCCGCCGCCGGCTCCCCGCCGCCGCAAAAGCGGCCGCCAAGCCATGGGCGTAGGAGAGGGCGGTGGAGGCGTGGCTGTTTTCAATCCAGTCGTGCGGGGACTCCAGCCGGTTCGGGTAGCCGGACAGGCCGCCCGGCCGGCGCAGGCTGGCGAAAGCCCCCCGCCGTCCGGTGAGCAACTTGTGGGGGTAGGTCTGATGGCCGGTGTCGAACAGGATCACGTCCCGGGGGGAATCGTACACCCGGTGCAGGGCGATGGTCAGCTCCACGATCCCCAGGTTGGAACCCAAATGGCCTCCGTTGGCGTTGACGGTGGCCACGATCACCGAACGGAGCTCGGCGGCCAAGCGGGTCAACTCCTCCCCCCCCAAGGCGCGCAGGTCGCGGGGGGAGCGAATGCGGTCCAGCACCGGGGCGGCGGGCGGAGGTTGGTCGGTGTGGGAAATTACGGTTTCCAAATCGTTTCGGGGCGGCGCTTCGGGAAGCCCGGCCGGAGCGGGCCGCCTCCCATTCTACCCGCCCCTCCGGGCGCGCTGGGCAAGGACGCGGAACAGCCCCCTCGCCGACCTCCCGGCGACCTTCAAGCACTAGTCAACCGCGGGACCTGCGCGGGACCTCGCCCGCCTCCGAAACGCCCCGCCGGAGGGAGTTCCGTCCGCTGAAAACAGGGGTTGACCAGGCTTTTCAGCCTCCGGAAAAAGTCGCGAAAAAACCCCCTTGAATTTTTTTAGAAAATGCATATATTGGATAGTAGGAGGACGCCGCCGGCCCGTCCGACCGAACGTAACCAACGGCCTGGCAGAAAGGGTAGGATGGAAATCGTGGAAACCACAGCCATCATTGTCGCCATCTTCACGGCTATCCTCGGCTTGGGCTGGCGCCTCACCCGCACGATCGACAAATCAGCCACCGACCTGCGCGGCGAGATCCGGATCGTCAGAACCGAACTGACGGACACCAGGACCGAACTGACGGGCCGGATCGACAAACAATCGGACCGCATCGACAAATCGGAAACCCGACTGCGCGGGGAGATGCGGTCCAACCACACCGAACTGACGGGCCGGATCGACAAACAATCGGACCGCATCGACGACCTCCGGACCGAACTGACAGGCCGGATCAACAAAACGGTGGAAACCGCCAAGACCGAACTGACGGACCGGATCGACAAATCGGAAACCCGACTGCGCGAGGAAATCCGGGAGGTGGCGGAAAATGTGGACCGCCTGGAAAAACGGATCGGCCACTACGAACAACGCGTCTCCTACGCCGAAGGCGAACTGGGTATGAAATTCCGCGCGTCGCCCCCGGAAAACCCGACCCTCGCCTAACAACCCCCGCCAAGGGGGGAGCGCCCCAGGGCCCGCTCCCCCCGACGCGAACAGCCGTCCGCCCGGCGCAAACCCGGCATCTCCTCCAGCCGCTCCCGCCGGAGAGGGCCCGTCCGACCGAAGCGCAACCAACGGCCTGCGGAAAGAGTTAGGAAAACCGTGGAAACTACGCTCATTGTCGCAATGTTCACAGCCACCCTCGGCTTGGGCTGACCTCGAACGCAAGATCGACAAAACGACCGCCGACATCAAAGCCGGCCTCCGGGCGATGACGACCGGTGTCAAAGACAGATCGACGCCATGGACAACAGCCTCGCCATACGACTTCCGAGCGATGACGACCGACCCGGACCGCCGAGCCGGGGCGGTTTAACCGCAGAACCGTGCCCCCTTCTGAAAATATAGCCCACCCGAATCGGCATCTGACAACCGGCGCCAAGTCAACCAGGCGGTTACCGGAGCGCGGGGCCGGCCCTTCCAAAACGGACCGCAACCAGGGCGGCGGCGCAACCGGCGGGGCGCGCCGGTTTCAGCCCGCGCCGGAGAGGGAGGAGCGCCGCAGGGCCCGTTCCATCAACGACTGGTGCAAGTCCACCTCCCCCGTTCCCCCCCGGCGCGCATAGGAGCCGTCCGCCTGCAGGAGCCAGGACAGGTGGTCGTCGGCCCGGCACAAGTCCAGTATCTCCTCCAGCCGTTCCTGCAAGGCCGGGTCTTCGATGGGGGTCAGGGACTCCACCCGCCGGTCCAGGTTGCGGGGCATCCAGTCGGCGGACCCGATGTAGTAGGTAAAACCCCGGTCGGGCCGTCCGAAACGGACAATGCGGGAATGTTCCAGAAAGCGCCCCACGATGGAACGTACCGTTATGTTCTCGCTCAACCCCTCCATTCCCGGACGGAGACGGCAAATGCCCCGCACGATCAGGTCGATGCGGGTTCCGGCCTGCGAGGCCCGGTACAGGGCGTCGATCATCGGCTGGTCCACCAGGGAGTTCATCTTGGCCACGATGTGGCCGTCCTCGTGGGAGGATTCCTCTTCGATCATCTCCAACAACCGGTCGCGCAACTCGGCCGGGGCCACCAGCAGTTTGCCGTAGGAGCGGCGGGAGCCGTATCCGGTCAGATGGTTGAACAGCTCGCTCACATCGGCCCCTATCTCCGGGTCGCGGGTGAAAAACCCGATGTCCTCGTAGAGGCGGGCGGTGCGCTCGTTGTAGTTGCCGGTGGAAGTGTGCACGTAGCGCACCAAGTCGGATCCTTCCCGGCGCACCACCAGGCACAGCTTGGCATGGGTTTTCAACCCCACCAACCCGTACACCACATGCGCTCCCGCCTCCTCCAGGGCCACCGCCCGCTCGATGTTGCGGGCCTCCTCGAAGCGGGCTTTCAACTCCACCAGCGCCACCACCTGCTTGCCCCGCTCGGCGGCCGCGATCAGGGAGCTGACGATGGAAGAATCGGGGGAAGCCCGGTACAGGGTTTGCTTGACGGCCAGCACCTGCGGGTCGTCGGCCGCCTGGCGCAGGAACTCGCCGGTGGTGGCCGCAAAGGACTCGTAGGGATGATGCACCAGCAGGTCCCCCCGCCGGATCACCTCGAACAGGTCGCGGCCGGCGGCCACCCGGAGCGGGGTGACCGGCTGGAAAGGCGGCCAGCGGTGCTTGGGGAAGTCCATCCCCGCCTGACTGCTCAGGCTGCCCAAACCGATCAGCCCCGACACCCGGTAGACGTGCCGGTCCTCGATCTCCATTTCCCGCATCAGCAACTCCAGAACGTCCGGGTCGATGTCGCGCTCCACCTCCAGTCGGGCCACCCGGCCGAAACGGCTTCTCCCCAATTCGGAGCGGATGGCCTCCATCAGGTCGTCCACCTGCATGTCGGGCACTTCCAGGTCGTTGTAACGGGTCACCCGGAAGGGGTGGCACCGGGTTATTTCCAACCCGGGAAACAACTCGTCCAAGTGGGCGGTGATGACCTGCTCCAAGGGGACATGGCCGTCCCCGTCCGGCAACTCCACGAACCGGCGCAACACCGGGGGCACTTTCACCCGGGCGAAACGTTCCGTGCGTTCGGCGCCGCCGGCGGGGTCGGCGGGGGAGGCGGGCTCCCGCACCATCACCGCCAAGTTGAGGGACAGGTTGGAGATAAACGGGAAAGGATGGGCGGGGTCCACCGCCAACGGGGTCAACACCGGGAACAACTGCTGATGAAAAACGTCCCCCATTATTTTGCGGTCCCGCTCGTCCAGGGAATCCCACAGCCGGATGGGTTTGCCGATTTCCCGCAAGGCCGGTTGGATGACGCCGCGGAAAACTTCGCTCTGCCGGGCGTAAATTTCCTCCACCCCGGCCCGCACCTCGGCCAGCAGGCGCCGGGCCCCGCCCGTTTCCACCGGCAAGCCCCTCATCCCCGCTTCCTGCCGTTCCTCCAACCCGGCGATGCGCACCTGGAAAAACTCGTCCAAAAGTTCGCTGACGATGGCCAGATAGTTGACCCGTTCCAGAAGCGGCGTGTTCTCGTTCTCCGCCTGGGCCGCCACCCGGCGCGCAAAGGCCAGCCAGGACAGGGCGTTGTCGAAATATTTCCTGGCCATTCGCCCGCCCCTTGCCTATTCCGGCGCCGCCGGTCGGGCTTCCACCCCGGTGAACAGCAGGTCGGCCGCCGTTTTCACTACCCCGGGCAGGTCCCGTTGCGGATCATCGGAGTCTATCAGGGAGCGGGCGGCGGACATTATCAGGTTGTACAGGAACCCTTGGGCCAACCGGGGCGGCAACGGCTTGAAAGCCCCTTCCTCCGTCCCCGACCGGTACGCCTCCATCAACTCCGCGGACAGTTCCCGATGGACGGCCGCCACCCGCTCCGCGGCGGAGGAGGGCAGTTTGGGGACCTCCCGGTGCAGGAGCAGTCCCAGAGTGGGTTCGATCACCACGAACTTCACCATGGATTCCACCAGGGAACGCAGTCGGTCGGCGGGAGGATGGGCGGGGGCCGAAGCCGTTATTTCCCGGATGGCCAAGGGCAGGGTTTCCTCCACCAGGCAGGCCAACAGGTCGTGCTTGTCCTTGAAATAGTCGTAGAGGGTGGTGCGCCCCAACCCGCATTCCTCCGCCACCTCGGCGAAGGTGACCCGCTCGTAACCCCAGCGGGCGAACAGGACCTGGGCGGCCCGCAGAATCTGCGATCGGGTTTGGCTTCTGTGCTCGGCGATGGTGCCGGCGCGTATCCGGGGCATACCACAGGTTAGCCCCTTCCGCCCGGGTGGGCGGGCGGTAGGCTATTCTCGGCGGGCGCCGGTTGGCGTCTATCTACAGTTAGCGGGGAGGTCCGACGATGCCCGCCACGATCGTGGTAGGAACGCAATGGGGCGATGAAGGCAAAGGCCGGGTAACCGACCTGCTCGCCCAAAACGCCGCATACGCGGTTCGCTACCAGGGCGGCAACAACGCCGGACACACCATCGTGGTCGGCGACGAGCGGTTCGCCCTGTCGCTGGTCCCCTCCGGGGTGATGTATCCGGACACGACGCCGGTCATCGCCTCCGGGATGGTCATCGACCCGGCCGTTTTGCTGTCCGAGTTGGAAATGCTGGAAAGCCGGGGGGTGGACCCCTCCCGGTTGCGCATCTCCGGCAACGCCCATCTGATAATGCCCTACCACCGGCGGCTGGACGCGGTGATGGAACGGTACCTGGGCCGCAACCGGATCGGCACCACCCGGCGCGGCATCGGCCCCGCCTACACCGACAAGTACGCCCGGAGCGGCATCCGGGTGCAGGACCTGTTCGATCCGAAAATTTTCCGGGACAAACTGGAGGCCGCCCTGGTGGAGAAAAACCGGATTCTCACCCGGGTCTACAACCAGTTGCCGATGGCCGCCGCCGCCATCGCCGACGAATACCTGCAATACGCCCCCCGGTTGATCCCGATGGCGGACGATGTCTCCTATCTGATCTGGTCCGCCCTGGAGCAGGGAAAAGAAGTGCTGTTGGAGGGGGCGCAGGGGACGTTGCTGGATGTGGACCACGGCACCTATCCGTTCGTGACCTCCTCCAACCCCACCGCGGGCGGCGGGCCGGTGGGTGTGGGGATCGGACCCAAGGCCGTCGACCGGGTGGTGGGGGTAGCCAAGGCCTACATTTCCCGGGTGGGGAGCGGTCCTTTCCCCACCGAACTGGACGATGAAACCGGGGAGCGGATGGTGACCGCGGGAGGCGAGTTCGGCACGGTCACCGGCCGGCGCCGGCGGTGCGGCTGGCTGGACCTGGTGGCCCTGCGCTACGCGCGCCGGGTCAACTCCCTCACCGGGCTGTTCCTCACCAAACTGGACGTGCTGTCCGGGATTCACCCGTTGCGGATCGCCGTCGCCTACACCGCCGGGGAAACCGTCCATCGGGAGTTTCCCCGCCAGCAACGGACTTTGTACGAATGCGCCCCCCGCTACGAGGAGTTGCCGGGCTGGGAGGAGGACATTTCCGGGATCACCGACTTTGCGGCCCTGCCCCCCGCCGCCCGCGACTACGTGCGCTTCATCGAAGAAGAGGTCTCCGTCCCGATAAACTGGGTGTCGGTGGGGCAGGAACGGGACCAGGTTATCACCAGGTCGTAACCAGGCGGAACGGGAGGCGAAAGCATGCAAACGGAGAGCCCGGTGCGGCGCAACTTCTACTCCGACACCCAAACCCGCCCCACGCCGGGGATGCTGGCCGCGGTCCTGGAGGCGGAGGTGGGGGACGAGCAGCAGTTCGCCGACCCCACCACCCGGCGGCTGGAGGAGCGGAGCGCCGCCCTGCTGGGGAAGGAAGCGGCCGTGTTCCTGCCCACCGGCACGATGTGCAACGAGATCGCCATCCGGGCACACACCCAACCGGGGGACGAGGTGATTTGCGAACGTTCCAGCCACATCGTGGTGATGGAAGGCGGGGGCCCGGCCGCCCTGTCGGGGGTGATGATCCACGCCCTGGACGGGGAGCGGGGGATGTTCACCGCCGACCAGGTGCGGGCCGCGTTGCGCCCCGCCTCCCGTTACATGCCCCGCTCCCGGCTGGTGGCGGTGGAGCAGACCGCCAACCTGGCGGGCGGGTCGGTGTGGCCGTTGGAAATGCTGGACGAGGTAGCGGCCGTGGGCCGGGAGGCGGGTTTGGCCGTCCACATGGACGGGGCCCGGCTGTTGAACGCGGCGGTGGCGTCCGGGGTTTCCGCCGCCCGCCAGGCCCGGGATGCGGACAGCGTGTGGCTGGACCTCACCAAAGGCCTGGGATGTCCGGTGGGGGCGGTGCTGGCCGGGTCGCGGGAGTTCATCGAACGGGCCTGGCGGTGGAAACAGCAGTGGGGAGGGGCCATGCGCCAGTCGGGGGTGCTGGCCGCCATGGGGCTGTACGCCCTGGATAACAACGTGGAACGGCTGGCCGACGACCACCGGCGGGCGGCCCGCATCGGGCGGGCCCTGGCCGGAATGCGGCTGGCGGCGGAGACGGCCCCGGTGGAAACCAACATCGCGGTGGCCGACTTGGCCTACCCGGAAATGACCGCCCCCCGCTTGGCGGAAACCCTGCGCCGAGCGGGAATATCCATTTCGGTCCTGGGCGAGCGCCGCATCCGCATCGTCACCCACCTGGATGTGAACGATGACGATGTCGACGCCCTGCTGGAAGCCCTGGCCGCCGCCCTCGCCTAACGCACGGGCAGCGTCCCCCAATTCTTGCTTTTTTGGCTTTTGTATATAGATTTGAATGTCTTGTCGCCGCCGTCCCCTATTCTCGGCGGGTAGGCGACCGAAAGGAGAGATAATGACAACCGACGAACATTGCGCAGCGACCGTCGAACGGGCCGCGCAGGCCGTGGCCGAGGCGGAGGAGGCGTTGCGGCAATTGTCCCCTTTCGTCGCCCGGCGCGAGCGGACGAAAATATTCCTGCATGACCTGCGCGTCTGGGAAAAAGCACTGTCCGACGAGGGTCGGCCGATATCGGCCGCCAGTCTGAAAGCCGCCGCGAACGAGGCAGGGCGCGCCGTTGAACACGCACGGGAGCTGGCCTCCGGAGCCAACGCCGAGCAGAGAGATGCCTACGCGGTGACAAAATCCGCCATCAGCCTTTCGTCGGCCCTTCGCGATTACGCCCGGTCCATGATGGAGACCGCGGAAAGCGGCGCGGGGGCGACCCACGCGGAGTCCGAACAAACCGCACCTCCGGATTGACAACCGCCGCCCGCCCGTCCCCTCCCCCCGCCGCGGATCCCGCCCCGCGCCGTCGCCTGATTTCCGTTGGGCCGGGCGGGACATCCCGGGTTGGCACTTGCCGCAACCGGTGCACCTTTATCCGTAATATGCCAAATTTGAAGAAATATCTTCAAAAAACTATGGTTTTCTGAAAATAAATCTTGAAAAAGGCAAGTTGCGGCGGTCCCCGCCGAAGCCTGATTAGCGTCCTCATTTAGCGCAAACTATCACTCGCCGAGCCGTAAATCCAAAAACTCCCTGGTCATACCTGAAATTTTTAATAAAAACAAGGGGGTATACTAGAGAAAAAGGTGAAAATTGCCATCAGCGACAACCTTTTTAGGGAAGCGGGAGGTAATTACCCATGAAGGCAGGACACATACAGAAAGAACTGCTCCGCACCAATCGGTGGTGGAGGGATATCGCAACCTGGACCCGGGACGATGAAGATCTGAACCGGGCCTCCCGGGCTCCTTTTCGCTACACGGCGGGGGTGCTGGACAATCTGACCCCCGGAGGCCTGTATACGTTGAGCGGACCGCGGCGGGTCGGCAAATCGGTGGCCGTCAAGCAAACCATTAAGAGACTGCTGGACGAAGGCGTGCATCCGGCGTCCATCGCTCATATGTCGGTTGACGGATGGCGGGTGGACGACTTGCCCGATTTGGCGGACAGCGTGCAACAGGTGAGCCCCTGGAAGGGGAGGCGCTACTGGTTCATAGACGAGATCACGGGAGTGCTGGGTAAATGGCCGTACCGTATCAAATGGCTACGCGACAACTACCCCGGTTTTGGCGACGACACGGTGGTCCTCACCGGTTCCTCTTCTTCTGACCTGCGTATGGCGATGGGAGTGTTGGCGGGCAGGCACGGTACCGCCTCCGATCCGTATCGGGCGCTGTTGCCTATGGGGTTCCGTTCCTTTGCCGCCCAGATTGGGATGGGCCGCAACATGCCGGATGATGCGGGCCCCCTGCGCATATCCGATCTGCGTCGCCCGTATCTGGAAGAGAATGCTTATGGGTTGGTTCCCTGGTTTAATGATCTGACGCAGGCTTGGGAAATATATCTCCAGGTGGGCGGATTCCCGGAAGGGGTTGCGGGTTACCTGGGAAGCTCCCCCACCCGGTTGTCCGACGAGCTTTTTCGTATTATCAGCAGAGGGGCCTTCCGTTGGGCGCGGATTTCCGATCTGCAGTCCCGTATTCTGTTGCAACTACTGACCGAAGGCCTATGCTCGCCCGCCAACGTAGCCGACCTGGCCCGGGAGTTGGATGTGATGAGCGACACCATGAAGCAACGACTTGACGAACTGCGGGAATCGTTTGTGATTTGGCCCGCCCATCGGGAGCGTCGGGGACATGCCCAACTCCGGGCCCGGTTCAAAATATATTTCACCGACCCGGCCTACGCGCGCCTAGTTGACGACGACTGGCTTGATTTGAGCGTCTTGTCCGAGCAACAACTGGGAATGGTACTGTTGCGCAATCTGGAACGGAGTTTTCCGGGTAGATACATTGATTCCGAGAGGGTTTTATATCACCGCACCGAGGCCGGGGCCGAGATCGACTTCGTGGGTCCGGACTTCGGCGGGGTGGCCATCGAATCCAAGTACGTGGACGACTACGGCTGGCGGAGGGGAACGTTGCGAACCCTGAAAGCTTCCCCCTGGGAGGGCATCGTCGCCACCCGCGGCTTGCTCGACTTGAAGGACCCCGAAGTTGCGGCGGTCCCCGCCGCCTTCCTGGCTTGGCTATTGGACAATTGACCTATTTAGCGGATCCACAGGGCGTTGAAAAATCGGTTACCGAACACTATCTCTCCATAAAATGCTACTTGGTTTTTGTAATAATCAGTCATTGTCATTGCCTTTCTGTATCAGGTCAATAAGGTTGTCAATATCAGTACCGTATCTGGTTATTGCCATTTCAAACAGGTCCGCCTTGTGATTGATATTGTCAAGTTCTCCTTTGACAGGATTCCATACTTGCCTTATAGCGGCAATCGCTGTATCAGGTATATCAGGGTGAATGTCAAGGTATTCAAGGCAATTCGCCATTGCCCGCAAAGTCAGATCAGCCCCTTGCCTTGCGGTATATATGACATTTAAAATATCTGTCAGGCCTGCGTCTGTCGGGTCAGGCAGTATGACTGTCTGTCTGCCTTCTGTTCGTTTGTACGACCACGCGAATTTCAGAGCAGTCTCAGAATAGGCAAACCCTGTTATTGTACCGTACTTGCCTGAATATTCGCGTAGTTCGGCAAGGGTTTGCCTTGCGACATACCGCACGCGGTCATTGTATAGGTCATTAACCTTGTCAAGGTCTGCGTCTTCTACCTTCGCCACCGCTTCTGCGGCAACTTGCGGCAAGTATGCCGCCAAGTCCGTTGTCGCGGGCGCAAGGTCGGCGTCAGACATTGGCAAGGCTTGCGTCTGCC
This sequence comes from Candidatus Spongiisociaceae bacterium, assembly GCA_965243835.1. GTDB lineage: Bacteria > Actinomycetota > Acidimicrobiia > Spongiisociales > Spongiisociaceae. The sequence continues at coordinate 104,795 of OZ251578.1, read as the reverse complement.
TGTCAGAGTACGTCATGGAATTTGCGCGCCTTTCGTCTGTAGGTCTGTCATCAGCATTCTGCCAGATGCCCAGGTGGTCTGTCAAGGTACCAGGCCTTGGCGTCAGATTGCGCCCGGCGCGGGCTTGGTGAATGATTTCCGGCCTGTTACGCGTAGCACCCGTTCCGGGCCGGAAAGGGGAAGGGGGGTATTATCTGAAGTCGAGACGGGCGGGGGTGTGGGAGTCGTTTAATTTAGCTCCTTGGGGGGCGGTCCAGGCCCAGATGGCGGTTCCGGGGGTGCGGGTGGTCGCCGCCCGCAGGTCGCCGGTGCGGCCGGTGGCCGGGTCGCGGGCGTCGATGGCGCACGGGGTCGAGCCGGGACCGGCTTGGGCGATGCGGCCGGGTGCGCAGGAACCGGCGGCGGTGAGGGCGGCCGCCGGGTCGGAAGCGGTGAACAGGTCCACCGGCGCGCCCGTCACCGGGCGGAAGTCTTCGTCGCGCACCGAAACCACCACGTCCACCCGTTCCCCGGCGCGGGTGGACGGATCGGTCTGGATGCTGACCCCGATGGGGCGGGCGATGGTGTGGGCCAGGGTGCGGGCGATGAACTGGGCCATCTGGCCGCGCGTTACCGGATTGCCGGGTTTGAAAGCGGTCTGCGACGTGCCCCGGGTCACTCCCATCTCAAAGATGCGGCGGATGGCCAACTGGCCCGCCTCCGGCAAGTCGTCGATGTCGGCGAACAAGGTAAGGTCGGGTTCTACGCTGTCCCGGGCTACGCCCCCCTCCCCCACCGTCACCAGGCCCAGGAAAGCGTCCAGCATCATGGCCATCAACGCCCGGGAAATCTTGCCCTGCGGGTCGAACTTGCCGTCGGAGCCGGGCATTACGCCCAACTGGGCCATCATGTTGGCGGCCGCTTTCGCCTCCTGCGACAGGCCGGAGATGTCAGTGAAACCTTGATCTTGCGGCTCCGGCAGACTTATGCCGGCCGGGCCGGCCGCCCGGAACAGGAACAAGGCCATCTGCCAGCGGGGCACCACCTCCGAGGGGGCGAACCGGGTCGGGGAGCGCCCCAGGGTGATCCCGTAGTAACCGATGCAGTTAATGTCGTCTTCGGAGAACCAACCGGCCACATCCTCAAACCCCGCCGGGCGCAACGCCTCCCCCGTACAAGCGGTAAGCGCGGGCAACGCATCGGCGAAGCCGGGGCCGGTGCCCCGGGTAATCGCCAACCGGTAGACCTGCACGGTGCCGTCCTCGGCGGTCACCACCACCTCGATGGAAGCGCGATCCGTACCCAGGAACACGCGGTGGGCGCCGGACACCGCCGTCCCGTCGATCGTCACCCGGGCCCGTTCGTGATTGGGAACCGGATCCACCTGCACCGTCCACACATTGGCCGACACCGCCAACTCGTAACGCAACGCGGCGGGCGCGAACGCCGGACTCAACGAACCGGGTGAGGCCCGCAAACTGCGCAGGGAAGCATCCGAAGACAAAACCCGCGCCGGGGCCGGGGAAGTTTCGCCGGGCGCAGGCGGACCAGGGGGACCAGGCGGAGCGGGGGGAGCGGGGGGAGCGGGGGGAATGACCACCGGCGGGCCGGGCTGGTCGGGAGGAACCACCGGAGGATCCTCCGGCGGATCCTCCTCCCCGGGATCTTCCCTGCCCGGCGCGGGACTGGTGTCGGTGATGGTCACCTTGGCCTGGACGACTGCGAATGTCCCGCCCTTTTCCAGGCCGGTGATGGTGATTTCCTCATTATCCCGATCGGCATCCCGGTTGGCGGTCAGCTGGAAACTGCTGGATGCGGAGCTGGTTTCCTTGTAGATGGTCACCGTGAATTTGTTATCGTCAACCTGAAAGTCGTCTTCCTCGGCGGTGCCCGCCTCCACTTTTATCTCAACCATCGTGTTGGCGTCCCACTTGGCCCCGTCAAAGACGGCGGTCACCGTTACTTCCTCATCGGTCCCCTCCAACACCTGGTTTTTGTTCACGTCCAACAGGATGCCGGCCGGGTCGGGATCGGTGTCCTTGATGTTCACCGTCACCGGGTCGTTCAAGGTGAAGCCGGTTGCGGAACCGGTCACTTTCACATGATCGTGCTCCCCGGCAATGTCATCATCGGCGGCGCGGAGCCGGAAAGAACCCTGACCGGACGAAGCGCCGGCCGCGATGTCAATGTTGAAATTAGCGGGAGAAGCTTCATAGTCGGCGATGGAGGTGGAACCCCCGGCGGTGACCGCCGCCGTCGCCCGCACCCCGGTTTCCAACACCGCCGAACCGGCCGGGAAGGCGGCGGTGATGGTGATGGTCTCACTGGCTCCTTCCGGCACCTCGGTGTCGTCCACGCTCAAAATGATCCTGGTCGGGGCGACATCGGCGTCGGTGATGGAAATATCGGCTTTCTCGATCGTGTAATCGTCCAAAGAGCCGCCCTTGACCTCGATGGCGTCCGTTTCGCCCGCCACGTTGTCGTCTGCGACGGTGAGATCGAAAGTCGCCGTCCCGGACGAGGCGCCGGCGGCGATGGTAATGGTGAAAAAATCACTGGAAACCGAATAGTCGGCATCTTCGGCGGTGCCGTCCGCCACCAGCACCGGCACCGGCAAGGGGGAGGGCAGGGAGGGCGAGCCGTCCGGGAAAGCGGCGGTGACGGTAACCGTCCGGTCGGAGATCCCCTCGTCCACCGTGTTCTGATCCCCGCTGGCTTCGCCGTCTACGTCCACCGTCAGGAGCACCCGGTCGGGCGGGGTGTCCCCGTCGGTTATCCGCAGTTGCGCCCCGGTAACCGTATAAACCGCGCCGCCGGACACGGAACCGTCCACCGCCAGCGCCTCGTTCGTCTCGCCCGAAATATCATCGTCCTCCGTCGTCAAAGTGAAAGACGCCGGGGTAGCGGACTCCAGGTCCCCGGCCCCGATGGTTACCGACAAGGCGGAAGTTCCGGTGGCGGAATAATCGGCCGCGCCGTTGGTGGTGCCGTCCCCCACCGTCAGCGTTACCGTAACATCCCCCTCCCGGGGGGCGGAGCCGGCCGGGAAAGCGGCCCATATTTTCACCGTGCGTCCCGACGCCCCTTCCGCCACCGCCGACTGCCTGCCCTCCCGGTCGGAGTCGGCGTCCACCGTCACGGTGATGGCGGTGGGGGCGGTATCGGAGTCGCCCAGGGTCACCCCGGCGTCGGCGATGCTGTAACCCGCTTTGACGCCGGACACTTGCAACTCGTCCGACTCGCCGGACACGTTGTCATCGTGCACCGTCAACGTAAAGGAGGCGGAACCGGAAGCCGCCCCGGCTCCTATGATCACATCGAAAGTGTTGTCGACGATCACGTAGTCGGACTGCTCGGCGGTGCCCTTCGCCACCGTCACCGGAACGGTCACGGCCGACTCCAACGTCGTCGCACCCGACCAGGCGGCGGTGACCGACACCGACCGGTTGGCGCTCCCTTCGGACACGGAGGACGGGTTGGCCGACAGGGTGATGGCGGTGGGAGCGGCGTCGGCATCCCCCAGCGTCAAGGAAGCGGGGGTGATGGTGTAGCCGGCCAGGGTTCCGCCCTGAATCTGCAGGGCGTCCAACTCCCCGGCCACGTTGTCGTTCTTCACCGTCAGCGAGAAACTCCCGGCCGTAGCCGACTTGTGGACGCCCGCCCCGATCGTCACCGTAAAGTCGGCATCGTCCACCGAGTAATCGGAGGCTTCCGCCGTCCCGGCCGCCACCTCCACCGGCACCGCCAACGACCCTTCCAACACCGGACCCGCCGCTGGCAACTCCGCCCACACCGACACCGAGCGCGCCGCCCCGTCCTCGGCGGCTTGGGACGGGGAAGCAGTCAAAGTAACGGAGTCGGGGGAGGGGTCGCTATCGCCCAAAGTCAGGGAAGTCCCGGTGACGAGATAACCGGTCACAGAACCGTTTATCGCCAAGGCGTCGGTTTCCCCGGCCACGTTGTCATCGTGAACGGTCAGCGAGAAAGTTCCCTTGGTGGCCGAAGAGAGGGTTCCCGCGCCGATGGTCACGGAAAAAGTGTTGTCGTCAATGGCGTAGTCCCCCGCCTCGGCGGAGCCGGCCGTCACCGTGACCGCCACCGTGGCCGCGCCCTCCCGGGGGACGGCGTCGTCCGGGAAAGCGGCGGTTACCGAAACCGTCCGGGAAGTTACTCCCTCCGCCACGCTGGTCTGTTCCCCCGTCGTCTCCGAATCGGCGTCCACCGTCAACGTGATGGCGGTGGGGGCGGAGTCGGCGTCCCCCAGCGTCAAGGAAGCGGAGGTGATCGTGTAGTCGTTCAGGGTTCCGCCTTTAATCTCCAGGGCGTCCGACTCCCCGGATACGTCGTCGTCGTTTACGGTAAGGGTGAAAGTTCCCGTCCCGGACGTTTGGGCGGCGGCGATGGTAATGGTGAAAGAAGCCCCGGAAACCGAATAGTCGGAAGCCTCGGCGGTGCCCGCCGCCACCGTCACCGGCACCTGCAGGTCTTCGGTCAAAGCGGCGGAACCGGCCGGGAAAGCGGCGGTAACCCTCACCGTCCGGTTGGCGACGCCCTCCGCCACGCTGGTCTGGGCGCCGGAGGTTCCGGGGTCGGCGTCCACCGTCAGGAGAATGCGGGCGGGCTGGCTGTCTCTGTCGGTGATGCTCAGGGAAGCGGCGGTGAACGAATAGGATGAATCGCCCGCCACCGACCCGCTGATGGAAAGGGCCTCGTTGCTCTCGCCGGCGATGGAATCGGCGGTGGTGTCCAGGGTGAAAGAAGCGGCGGAGGCCGACTTGTGGGTTCCCGCCCCGATGGTCACGGTCAGCCCGGAGGTTCCCGAGGTCGAATAATCGGCCGCCTGCGCCGTGCCCGCCCCCACCGACACGTCCACAGTCACATCCGACTCCAACACCGCGCCCATCGCCGGGAACCCGGCCCACACCGACACCGACCGGCCGCTCACCCCCTCCGGCACGTCGGTCTGGGAGCCGTCCGTATCGGGGTCGGCGTCCACCGACATGGTGATTTGGGCGGGCTTGGAGTCGGAGTCGCCCAGGGTCACCCCGGCGGCGGCGATGTCGTAACCCGCTTTGACGCCGGCCACCCGCAACTTGTCCGACTCCCCCGCCACGTTGTCATCGCGGACCGTCACCGTGAAGGAGGCGGAACCGGAAGCCGCTCCGCCGCCGATCGTCACATCGAAAGTGTTGTCGGCGATGGCGTAGTCGGACTGCTCGGCGGTACCCGCCCCGATGGTCACCGGAATGGTCAGGGCCGACTCCAACGTCACCGAACCCGACCAGGCGGCGGTAACCGACACCGACCGGTTGGCGCTCCCTTCGGGCACGGCGGACGGGTTGGCGGAGAGGGTAATTTGGGTGGGAGCGGCATCGGCGTCGCCCAGGGTCAGGTTGGCGGGAGTGATCGTGTAACCGGACAGGGTTCCGCCGCCGACCGACAACGCATCCGACTCACCCGCCATGTCATCGTTGTTGACCGTCAAAGAGAAAGTCCCGGCAACGGCCGACTTATGCGTCCCCGCCCCGATCGTCACCGTAAAGTCGGCGTCATCCACCGAATAGTCGGAAGCCTCCGCCGTGCCCGCGCCCACTACCACCGGCACCGCCAGCGAACCCTCCAACACCGCACCCGCCGCCGGGAACTCCGCCCACACCGACACCGACCGCGGCGTCCCGTCTTCCGCGGCGTTCGTCGGGTTGACCGTCACAGTGATACCCGACGGCTTGGCGTCGGAATCACCCAGGGTCAAATCGGCGGGAGTGATCGTATAACCGGACAAGGCCCCGCCCACCGACAACTGGTCCGACTCTCCCGCCACATTGTCATCATTGACCGTCAGCGAGAAAGTCCCCGCCGTCGCCGACTTGAGCGTCCCCGCCCCGATCGTCACCTCAAACGTATTATCGACAATCGAATAATCGGAACCCTCCGCCGTCCCCGCCGCCACCGTCACCGGAACCGTGACATGCCCCTCCCGAACCACCGAACCATTCGGGAAAGCCGCCCACACCCGCACCGACCGGCTGCTTACTCCCTCCCCCACGCTGGTCTGCTCGCCGGTCGCACCCGAATCCGTGTCAATCGTCAGGATGACTGAGTCGGGGGCGGTGTCGGCGTCCCCCAGTGTCAGGTCGGCGGGAGTGATCGTGTAACCGGACAAGGTTCCGCCGCCCACCGACAACGCATCCGACTCACCCGCCACATCATCGTTGTTGACCGTCAAGGTAAAGCTTCCGGCGGTGGCCGACTTGAGCGTCCCCGCCCCGATCGTCACCTCAAACGTATTATCGACAATCGAATAATCGGAACCCTCCGCCGTCCCCGCGCCCACTACCACCGGCACCGCCAACGAACCCTCCAACACCGCACCCGCCGCCGGGAACTCCGCCCACACCGACACCGACCGCGCCGCCCCATCCTCCGCCGAACTCGTCGGATTAACCGTCAACGTGATAGCGGACGGCTTGACATCGGAATCCCCCAGGGTCAAACCGGCGGGAGTAATCGTATAACCGTTCAAAGCCCCGCCCACCGACAACGCATCCGACTCGCCCGCCACATTGTCATCGTCCACCGTCAACGAGAAAGTCCCCGCCGTCGCCGACTTGAGCGTCCCCGCCCCGATCGTCACCTCAAACGTATTATCGACAATCGAATAATCGGAACCCTCCGCCGTGCCCGCCGCCACCATCACCGGAACCGTGACATCCCCCTCCCGGGGGATGGAACTGTCCGGGAAAGCCGCCCACACCGACACCGACCGGCCAGACACTCCCTCCCCAACGCTGGTTTGCTCGCCGTTCGCGCCCGAATCCGTGTCAATCGTCAGGGTGACGGCCGTAGGAGCGGCGTCGGCGTCGCCCAGGGTCAGGTCGGCGGGAGTGATCGTGTAACCGGACAGGGTTCCGCCGCCCACCGACAACGCGTCCGACTCACCCGACACGTCATCGTCGTTCACCGTCACAGTAAAACTTCCGGCGGTGGCCGACTTATGCGTCCCCGCCCCAATCGTCACCTCGAAATCGGCGTCATCCACCGAATAATCGGAAGCCTCGGCCGTCCCCGCCGACACCACCACCGGCACCGCCAACGAACCCTCCAACACCGCACCCGCCGCCGGGAACTCCGCCCACACCGACACCGACCGCGCCACCCCATCCTCCGCCGAACTAGTCGGATTAACCGTCAACGTAATACCCGACGGCTCGACATCGGAATCCCCCAAAGTCACGGAAGCGGGAGTAATCGTATAACCGTTCAAAGTCCCGCCCACCGACAACGCATCCGACTCACCCGCCACATTGTCATCGTTCACCATCAAAGAGAAAGTCCCCGCCGTCGCCGACTTGAGCGTCCCCGCCCCAATCGTCACCTCAAACGTGTTATCGACAATCGAATAATCGGAGCCCTCGGCCGTCCCCGCCGCCACCGTCACCGGAACCGTGACATCCCCCTCCCGGGGAACGGAACTATCCGGGAAAGCCGCCCACACCGACACCGACCGGCCAGACACTCCCTCCCCAACGCTGGTCTGCGCGCCGTTCGCGTTGCCATCCGCGTCCACCGTCAAAGTAACCGCGGTAGGAGCGACATCGGCGTCGCCCAGGGTCAAATCGGCAGCGGAAATCAAATAACCGTTCAAAGTCCCGCCCACCGACAACTTGTCCGACTCCGCCGACACGTCATCGTCGTTGACCGTCAAAGAGAAAGTCCCGGCCGCGGCCGAGGTGAGCGTTCCCGCCCCGATCGTCACCTCAAACGTGTTGTCGTCTATCTGATAATCGGCAGCCTCGGCCGTGCCCGCGCTAACCGTTACCGGGACTTTGACATCCGACTCCCGGGGGACGGAACCATCCGGGAAAGCCGCCCACACCGACACCGACCGGCCAGACACTCCCTCCCCAACGCTGGTCTGCGCGCCGTCCGTACCCGAATCCGCATCAATCGTCAGGGTGACGGCGGTGGGAGCGGCGTCGGCGTCGTCCAAGGTCAGGTCGGCGGGAGTGATCGTGTAACCGGACAGGGTTCCCCCGCCCACCGACAACGCGTCCGACTCCCCCGACACGTCATCGTCGTTGACCGTCAAGGTAAAACTTCCGGCGGTGGCCGACTTGTGCGTTCCCGCCCCGATCGTCACTTCAAAATCGGCGTCATCCACCGTATAATCAGAGGCCTCGGCCGTCCCCGCCGACACCACCACCGGAACCGCCAGCGAACCCTCCAACACCGCACCCGCCGCCGGAAACTCCGCCCACACCGACACCGACCGCGGCGTCCCGTCCTCCACCGAACTCGTCGGATTAACCGTCAACTTAATACCAGACGGCTTGGCATCGGAATCCCCCAGGGTCAAGTCGGCGGGAGTAATCGTATAACCGGACAAGGTTCCGCCCACCGACAACTTATCCGACTCGCCCGCCACATTGTCATCGTTGACCGTCAACGAGAAAGTCCCCGCCGTCGCCGACTTGAGCGTCCCCGCCCCAATCGTCACATCAAACGTGTTATCGACAATCGAATAGTCGGAACCCTCCGCCGTGCCCGCCGCCACCGTCACCGGAACCGTCACGTCCCCCTCCCGAACAACCGAACCATTCGGGAAAGCCGCCCACACCCGTACCGAACGACCGCTCACCCCCTCCCCGACGCTGGTCTGCTCGCCGGTCGCACCCGAATCCGTATCAATCGTCAAAGTAACAGCTGTGGGAGCGGAGTCGGCGTCCCCCAGGGTCAGGGAAGCGGGAGTGATCGTATAACCGGACAGGGTTCCCCCGCCCACCGACAACGCATCCGACTCACCCGCCACGTCATCTTCGTTGACCGTCAAAGTAAAACTTCCGGCGGTGGCCGACTTGTGCGTCCCGGCCCCGATCGTCACCTCGAAATCGGCATCATCCACCGTATAATCGGAAGCCTCCGCCGTCCCCGCCGACACCACCACCGGCACCGCCAACGAACCCTCCAACACCGCACCCGCCGCCGGGAGCTCCGCCCACACCGACACCGACCGCCCCACCCCATCCTCCGCCGAACTCGTCGGATTAACCGTCAACTTAATCCCCGACGGCTTGGCATCGGAATCCCCCAAGGTTAAATCGGCGGGCGTAATCGTATAACCGGACAAGGCACCGCCCACCGACAACGCATCCGACTCCCCCGCCACATTGTCATCGTTGACCGTCAACGAGAAAGTCCCCGCCGTCGCCGACTTGAGCGTCCCCGCCCCGATCGTCACATCAAACGTGTTGTCGATAATCGAATAATCGGAACCCTCGGCCGTGCCCGCCGCCACCGTCACCGGAACCGTGACATCCCCCTCCCGAACCACCGAACCATTCGGGAAAGCCGCCCACACCCGCACCGAACGACCGCTCACCCCCTCCCCGACGCTGGTCTGCTCGCCGGTCGCACCCGAATCCGTATCAATCGTCAGGGCGACGGCGGTGGGAGCGGTATCGGCATCCCCCAAAGTCAAAGTAGCGGGGGTGATCGTATAACCGGACAAAGCGCCCCCGCCCACCGACAACGCATCCGACTCCCCCGCCACATCATCGTTGTTCACCGTCAAAGAGAAGGTACCGGCGGTGGCCGACTTGTGCGTCCCCGCCCCGATCGTCACCTCAAACGTAGCGTCATCCACCGAATAATCGGAAGCCTCCGCCGTCCCCGCCGACACCACCACCGGCACCGCCAACGAACCCTCCAACACCGCACCCGCCGCCGGGAACTCCGCCCACACCGACACCGACCGCCCCACCCCATCCTCCGCCGAACTCGTCGGATTAACCGTCAACTTAATCCCCGACGGCTTGGTATCGGAATCCCCCAACGTCAAACCAGCGGGAGTAATCGTATAACCGGACAAGGCCCCGCCCACCGACAACTTGTCCGACTCGCCCGCCACATTGTCATCGTTCACCCGCAGGGAAAACGAGCCGGGGGCGGCGGAAGTCAGGGTTCCCGCCCCAATGGTCACATCAAACGTGGCGTCGTCCACCGAATAGTCGGAAGCCTCGGCCGTGCCCGCGCTCACCGTCACCGGGATGGTCACCGCCCCCTCCCGGGGGACGGAAGCGTCCGGGAAAGCCGCCCACACCCGCACCGAACGACCGCTCACCCCCTCCCCCACGCTGGTCTGGTTGCCGGAGGTGTTGGAGTCAGCGTCCACCGTCAGGGTGACTGAGGTGGGGGCGACATCGCCGTCGGTGATGGTCAGGGAAGCCGGGTTGATGGCGTATCCGGACAAAGTCCCGCCCCCCACCGACAGGGCGTCCGTCTCCGCGGAGACATCATCGTCCTCCGTGGTCAGCGAGAAGGTTCCGGCGGTGGCCGAGCGACGGGTTCCCGCCCCGATGGTCACGTTAAAAGTAGCGTCGTCCACGGAATAGTCGGAGGCCTCGGCCGTGCCCCGCCGCACCACCACCGGCACCGTCACCGCCGACTCCAAAACCGCCGACCCGTCCGGGAAAGCCGCCCACACCCGCACCGAACGACCGCTCACCCCCTCCCCCACGCTGGTCTGGACGCCCGACGCCGAGGATGTGTCAATCGTCAAGTTGATCACGGACGGGGCGACGTCGGTATCGATGATTTTTACCTTGGTTGCGGTAATGGCGTATCCGGCCAGCGTCCCGCCCCCTACGGAAACCGTCTCCGCACCGTCGGCCACCTCATCGTCTTTGGCGGTCAAGGTGAAATCGGCCGTACCGGAGTGGGAGCCGGCGGGGATGGAAACGTTGAAGGAGGACGAGGAAACCGTGTAGTCATCCGCGCCGTCGGTGGTCCCCTGCCCGATGACTACCGGAACGGACAGGGCCGTTTCCAGCACCGCCCCGGTAGCGGGGAAGGAAGCGGTAACCGTCACCGCGCCGTCGGTTCCCTCCGCCACCGAATCGTTGGCCGTCTGATGGTCGGTGGCGATGCTTAACGCAATAGCGGTCGGTTTGGAATCGGAGTCGCCCAGGGTCAGCGAAGCGGCGGTGATCGTGTATCCGGACAGGGTTCCGCCCACCGACAGGGCATCGGTTTCCCCGGCCACGTTGTCATCGTTGACGGTGAGGGTAAAGGACGAGGAAGAGGCGGAGGCCCCCGCTCCGGGGAGGGTGACGTTGAAGGAGGAGCCGGTAACCGAGTAGTCGCCGCTTTCCGCCGTCCCGGCCGACACCGTCACCGGGATGACCAGGCTGTTCTCCAACTGCACCGCGCTGTTTACCCACTCCGCACGCACCGCCACCGTCCGGCCCGTAACTCCCTCCCCGACGCTGGTCTGATCGCCCCCGGTATCGGGGTCGGCGTCCAGCAGGAGGGAGATCCCGGTGGGAGCGGCGTCCTTGTCGATCAGTTTCACTTTGGTTCCGGTGATGGAGTAACCGGACAAAGTCCCCCCGTCGACATCCACCGCATCGGTTTCACCGGCCACCGCGTCGTCGACGGCGGTGAGTGTGAAGTTGGCCGAACCCGAAGAGGCCAAGGCGGGAATGGTTATGTTAAAGGAAGCGGAGGAGGCGGTGTAATCCGCCGCCCCTTCGCTGGTCCCGGGAGCGATGACCACCGGCACCGTCAGCGCGGTTTCCAACACGATGGACCCGGACAGGGCAGCGGTGACCGTCACCTCGCCGTCGCTCCCCTCATCCACCGAATCGTTGGCGGTGGCGTGATCGGTGACGGCGCTTAACGTTATCTGCGTAGGCCGGGCGTCGCCGTCGGTGATGGTCAAAGAAGCGGGGGTGACGGTGTATCCGGTCAACGCGGAGCCTATGGACAGGGCGTCGGTTTCCCCCGCCACATCATCGTCGACGGTGGTGAGGGTGAAAGTTTGAACGTCGGAGGCGGTGCCCAGGGCGGGGATGGTCAGGTTGAAAGAGCCGCCGCTCACCGAGTAATCGGAGTTTTCGGCGGTGCCCGCCCCCACCGCGGACGGGATGGTCAGGGAGTTTTCCCACACGGTGGAGCCGGTCGGGAAGGAGGCGGAAACCTGCACCGTCCGGCCGGTAATTCCTTCCCCGATGCTGGTCTGGGAGCCGCCGGTGGAGGTGTCGGCGTCCACCGCGAACAGCAACCGGTCGGGGGCGGCCGTCAGGTCGGTGATGGAAATTTCGGCGTCGTTGAACTTATAGCCGGTGAGGGACCCGGATACGCTCAGGGTTTCCGACCCTTCCCCGGCGATATTGTCGGTGGCCGTGGTCAGGTCGAAATCGGAGGAGGCGGACAGATCGCCTGTGGGGATGGTGATGGTGAAATCGGACACGTCCGTGTAATCGGCGGCGTCGGCCGGGTCGCTCCCCCCTTCCGCCACCGACACCGTCACCACCTTGTCCGCGGCCAGCACGGTGGAGTCGGCGTCCAGGGTGGCGGTGACGGTAACCGTATGATCGGTTTCCCCCTCGTCCACCGCGCTCTGCGCCCCGTCTTCGGTTCCGTCCGTGTCCACCGTCAAGGTGATGGTTTCGTTGTCGGAGATGGTAATCATCGCCGGGTTGACGGTGAACCCCGCCAACGTCCCGCCCACATCCAGGGTTTCCGAATCTTCCGCGATGGCATCGTCCACCAGGGTGAGGGTGAACTTGGCCGATCCGGAGGTGGCCAGGGCGGGGATGGTCACGTTGAAGGAGGGGACCGCCAAGTGGTCGCGGGAGGTGGCGGTGTTGTCCATAACCGACACCGCCACCGTAGTGGGGGTGGGGAGCACCGCCGACCCGTCCGGGAAGGAGGCCGTAACCATAATCTCGGTGGCGGAATCCCCTTCCATCAAGGAGGTTTCGCTGGTGGCGGTGGTGGAAGTGTCAGTATCCACCGCCAGGTTGATGACGGTGGGGGCGACATCGTTGTCGGCGATGGTCAGGGTAAGGGAGTTGCTGACCCCGATGGAACTGCGGGCGGTGAAGATGAGGGTCTCGGGCCCTTCAGCGACATTGTCATCGTTTATATAAAGGCCCTGGGCGGGGGCCGGGCATGTCCTTGAATCTTCCCTGACCGGATCGCATTGATGGCCGCTTAGGAAAATCTTCTGGTTTTGCCCGAACCGGAAAACCCCGTCGGGAGTGTTATGCGACCAAGTCAGGTCGTAATCGCGGGAAGTATCTGTTTGGGCGCCTTCCACGGCCGTCCCGGACCTTTCCACGGTTATGTCGACGAACTGTTGCCCGACGGCCGCGCCCACAGTCATATACATGGCGAAAGGAATGTTAAACGGATTACCGTTAAAATAATAAACGGAGGTGGGATCGGTATCAAACCCTTCCCGCAACAGTTCGGTTTGAGGAAACGGTTGCTTTACGCCGTTGCTGTTACTAAAAAACAAGGTGATTCCGGTAGTATCGTTGTCGGTTATGGTCACCTGGGGAGAGTTAATAGTAAACCCGGTGGCCGCGCCGGTTACTTGAAAGGTTTCCGGCCCTTCGCTGAGGGAGTCGTCCACCACGGTTAGGGTGAACGAGCCGGTGGCGGAGGCCGAGCCAGCGGGGATGGTGATGGTGAAAGTATCGTCCGTCTGGTTGGTGGAATAGTCGTAGATGTACCAGACCGTCCCCCTCGCCAATCCGAACACTAGGTCGTCATCGTTCGACGTATCCCAGAAGGGCTCTCCGACCAATTTTACGGTGACGGCGGTGGCCGCGGCCAAGGTGGGGGAGCCGGTGGGCAGGGAGACGGTAACCGATACGGCGACGGAGCCGGCGTTCTCGGCCAAACTGGTTTGGTCGCCGGTAGTCCCGCCGTCCACATCCACGGCGAGAGCGATGTTGGTCGGTTTGACATCGTTGTCGGCGATGGTCAGGGAAGCGTCGGAGACGGTGAATCCGGTCGCCGACCCGGACACGGTTACCGTCTCCGACCCTTCCCCGGCCACCGTGTCGTCGACGGGCGTAAAGGTGAACGTCCCCATTCCGCTCACCGACCCGGCCGGGATGGTGACCGTAAAGGAGCTCACCGCCCCGAAATCGCTGCCGGCGACGGCGGTGGAACCGGATACCGACACCGACACGGCGGTGGCGGACTCCAAGGCCTTGGAACCGACCGGGAAGGCGGCGGTTACGTCGACGCTGGTGGCCCCGTCGCCCTCGTTGACGCTGGATGGGTTGAGGGTGAGGGCGATGGAGGTGGGAGGGGTTTCGTCGTCGGTAATGGAAATGGAGGCGCTGTTCACCGTCGTGAAACCGGCGGCGGCGGTGGTTCCGGACACGGTCAGGTTTTCGGCCCCTTCGGCGAGGCTGTCGTCGAGCAACGTCAAAGTAAAGGTCCCGGCGGCGGAGGAGCTCCCGGCCGGGATGGTGATGTTGAAGTTGGGCACCGCGGTGAAATCCGCCGCCTCCGCTTCGCCGCTCCCCCCGCCCCCGGTGACCGACACCGCCACCACCGTGTCCGTATTCAAAACGGCCGCGCCGTCCCATCCGGCGGTGACCGTCACTTCGGTGGCCGCGGCCGCTTCGGCTATCGCCGTCTGCTCCCCGGTCGTCCCCGAATCGACATCGACGCCCAGGTTGATGACGGTGGGGGCCGCGTCGTCGTCGTCGATGGTCACCGATCCGCTGTTGACCGTGAACCCGGCCAGTATCCCCGCGACAGTGATCGTCTCCGCCCCCTCCGCATAGTCATCCTGGACGGTGGCCAAAGTGAAAACGGCCGATCCGGAGGAGGCCCCGGCCGGGATTATCACGTCAAATCCGGTCACGGGCGCGAAGTCGGCCGCCTCCGCCTGCCCGCTCCCCCCGCCCCCCGTAATCGTCACCGGCACCGTGGTGGCGGTGGTCAGCACCGGCGCACCCTGCGGGAAAGAAGCCGTAACCCGGGCCGTAGCGCTCGCCGCCCCCTCCGTCACCGACGACTGGACGCCCGTGGCGGAGTCATCGGCGTCCACGCCCAGATTGATGATCGTCGGGGGCTGATCCCCGTCGGCGATGGAGACTTCGCTCCCCGTCACCGTCACTCCCGAGGGGCCGGTTCCGGTTATCAAAATTTTCTCCGGCCCTTCCCCGGCCACATTGTCATCGGTGTCGTCCAAGCGGAAGGTGGCCGACCCGGTGCGGGTGTCTTTGGAGATGGTGAGCGTGAAATCGGGTACCGGCTCAAAATCGGCAGCCGAGGCCATCCCGCTTCCCCCGTTTGCCGTCACCGACACCGTCACCGGCAGGTCGCCCTCCAACCCCGCGGCGCCGGTAAGGGAGGCGGTAACCGACACCGTGGCCGCCGCGCCCGACGCCCCTTCGGTCACGGAACTCGGGCCTGCGCTCAGGTTGACGGTGGGAAAGGTTTCGTTGTCTTCGTTGATGCTGATGTAGTCGCCGCGCACCGTCCGCCCCGAGGAGGAACCGGAGACGGAAAGCAACTCCGGCAACACATCGGCCACCGTGTCGTCCAACACCTCCAGGTTGAAAGTTCCGGAGCCGGTGTAGGAGCCGGTGATAAGGGAGACCGCAAAAGGGGCGACGGCGGTAAAGTCGGAGGCTTCCGCGCCTCCCGGCTGGCCCGCGCTAGCCAACGAAACCGTCACCGTGCGGTCCGCCGACAATACGGCGTTGTTGGGAAGGGTGAGGGTGACGGACACCACGGCGGTGGCTCCCTCGGCCACGGTTTTCTGAGCCCCGGCCGTCCCCCCGTCCGTATCCACCCGCAGATAAACCACGGAGGGGTTGTCGCCGTCGTCGATGATGACCGTAGCGGGTTGGATGGTACTCACGTCGGAGACCATGAAATCGGCCGCAGACCCGATAATCTGAAAGGTTTCGCTCCCCTCCACATGGGAATCGGCCTCCACGGTCAACGTAAAGTCTCCCGTCGCCCGCTCCGCCGTCCGGGGAAGGGTCAGTTGCATCAACCCGCCCTCTCCCCAAGCGAATAAGTCGTAGTCGCCTGACATGGAGGCGGTGACCGCACTCGTCGATATGGTGATCACCGTATCGGACTCCCGTTCCGCCGAACCGGCCGGAACGGAGGCGGTCACGGTAATTTTCCGGTTGCTCACCCCCTCGGGAATGTAGTTCTGGTCTCCCAACACCTCGGGGTCGGTGTCCACCGTCAAGGTGATAACGGGACGGGTTTCGTTGTCGACGATGCTGATCTTGGAATTTTGCCCGTACAGAAACGTGACTCCGGGGACGGCGGTGGAACCGGACAGGGCGATGGTTTCCGTCCCCTCGAACAGGTTATCTTCCGCCACCGTCAACGTGAAAGTCCCGGTGCTTAAGGTTTGGCCGGCCGGGATGGTCAACCGCAACGCGTTGTTGGCCAGGTCGGTGGAAAAATCGTCCGCCTCGGCGGTGGCTTCCCCGGCGTCGGTGATCAGCACGGTCAGGACAGCGTCCGACTCAAAATGCTCCTGCGGGTCGCTCGGCTCCGAAGGCAGGGCTATCCGGGCCCGCACCTGCACTCCCGAATAGGGGCCGCCTCCCTCGGACGCGGACACCTCCCGGCTGGGAGTGGACGTATCCATATCGAAATCCAGGATCACCATCATCTCGTCGGCGTCGGTGATGGTGAAGGAGGAGGGGGTGGGGGTTGCGAACCCGGCGGCGGAGGTGGAACCGGTTATCAGAACGGTTTCCGCCCCTTCGCCGCCTACATTGTCATCGGCGGCGGTGAGGGTGAAAGTGGCCGACCCGGAGCGGGAGCCGGCGGGGATGGTCACCGCCAACGTCCCGTTGGTCAAGTCGGTGGAAAAATCACCCGCTTCGGAGGTGGCCGCCCCGGCGGAACTGAGCGTCGCCGAAACCACGGTGTCGGTCTCCGCCGGCGTCGACTCGTCCGGGAGGGAAGCCGTCACCCGGACGGTGGACGATTCCCCTTCGGCGATGGCGGTTTCCACCGGCAAGGTGGAGTCGTCCAAGTCGGCGCTGAGGACGATGGTGGTGGAGGCGGGCCGGGTTTCGTTGTCGGAGTTGATGGTGATCGCGGTAGAGGTGACCGTCAGGCCGGAGCGGGCGGAGGAACCGGCCACGGTAATGGTTTCCGGGATGATGTCCCCCACCTCGTCATCGGTGATGGTGAGGGTGAACGACCCCGTAGCTTCCCGCGCCCCGGCCGGGATGGTCAGCCGCAATTCGGAGTTGGTCAGATCGGTGGTGAAATCGGATGCTTCCGCCTTGCCGGCGGTTCCCTCCCCGGTCACCGTCACCGTCACCGCCGTATCCGTCTCAAAGACGCTGGAGCCGGCCGGGAAGCGGGCGGCCACGGTGACCGTCGCGGCCGCGTCCCCCTCCCCGATCGTGTTCTGATCCCCGTTGGTTGAGCCGTCCAAATCCACGCTGAGGGCCGCCGCGGCCGGCGGGTCATCGTTGTCGGCGATCTCCAATACGGCGCCGGTTACCCGCACCCCGGCCGTATTGGAAACGCCGGACAGGATGATTTCCTCCGTCCCTTCCGCGTAATTGTCATCGACGGGGTCCAGTGTGAAAGTAGCCGAACCGGAGCTTTGGCCGGCGGGGATGGTGATCGTGAAATTCTCCACCTCCGCGAAGTCGGCCGCCTCCGCCTCCCCTTCCCCTCCGGGCCCCTCCGCCGACACCGTGACATCCACCGCCGACTCGAATGTTTTGCCGCCCGGCACGGTGGCCGTCACGCGGGCCGCGGTAGCGGCCGCGGCTTCCCCCAGGCTGGTTTGCATCCCGGCGGTTGCGTCGTCCGCATCGGCGCTGAGGACGATGGCGGGCGGGGCGTCGTCATCGTCGATGGTCAGCCGGGCCCCGATGACGGTGAACCCGGAGGCGGTCCCGGAAATGAGCAGATCCTCGGCCCCTTCCACCCGCTGGTCGTCGGCGGTGGTCAGGGAGAAGGTCCCGGTGGCTAAGTGTTGTCCATCGGGAATGGTGAGAGTGAAATTGGAGACGGCGGTGAAGTCATCGGCCTCGGCGGCGCGGGTTCCCCCGGCCGCGGCCACCGACACGGTGATCGGGGCGGCGGTTCTGCGGACGATGCCGCTGGTAAAGGCATATTGGGCGGTGACCGTCACCGTCTGACCCGTCGCCCCTTCTCCAAGGCTGGGCTGATTGCCCGCCAACCCCCCGTCGGCGTCCACCGTCAGATAGATGTGTTTGACGGAGAGGTCGTTGTCGGCCAATAAAATGGCCGTGGGACGCACCGTGTAACCAGGCGCCCGCCCTTCGATCACTATCGTCTCAAACCCTTCATCCATTATGTTGTCGTCGAGGGCCGTAATGTCCACCCGGGCCGAGGTGACAGTGGTGGGATTACCAGTCGCGAGCGTTACAGTATTTCGCCCGACGACGGGGAAAGCGGCGGTGAAATCGGAGCCGAGAGTAGCGGTGCCGCCGGTGAAAGTCAGATCCCGCACCGTTACATTTTCAGCCGGGAAAACTCCGGAGGGAAAGGACCCGGAAATTTCAAAGCAAGTCATCCCATCCCCTTCCCCCAGTTTGCTCATGGTGGCGGGATCGTCTCCGGTGGTTTGGCAATTGACGGCGTCGGCGCGCAGGTTGACAACGGCCGGCTCATTGTCTTCGATCGTGATCAGGGCTCTGCGGAACGTGTAGGGGGAAGACCTAACTAGATAATGCAGATCGACTTCCACGGTTTCCGGACCTTCAATAATGTCATCGTTTACGGGGGTAATCTGAAAAGTGGCGGTACCACGGACCTGGTTTTTGGGGATAGTTACCCGGATATCCGCTGTAGTTTTTACTGTGTAATCACCGGGATTAAGCAGTGCCGGTACCGGAATTGAGGCCGTTTCCCCTTGCACAAACAGACGCAACGCGGTGTCGACATCCCTGGCGCCGGAGGCGAACTCGGCGGTCACGGTTACGGTAGTAATACCCGCATCCTCGGCGATGGAAGTCTGCACCCCGGGGTCGGAACTGACATCCGCCGTCAAGTTGACCGCCGTGGGGGCGGAATCGTCGTCGACGATGGTTACATAGACGCGGGCCCGCTGGCCGAACACGGCGGCGGTGAACAGCGCCCTTTCCAACGCCGTCTCGTCGATGGAGTCGTCGGTGGGAGTGAGGGTGACCGTAACGGAACCGCGCCGGGCCCCGGCTGCTATCGGCACCGTAAAGTCGGGGATGTCGGCGAAGTCGACTCCGGCCGTCGCTCCGTCCCCGGTTACGGAAACCGGCACCCGAATTTCCGAAGCCAACTCGGAGGTGAGGGCGGTCGGGAATTCAACGGCCACGTTTATGGAGGCGGCGCCGCCGTTCTCGTTCACGGAGGTTCGGCTCAGGCCCAGCCGGTAGCGGGAGTCCTCGTCGCGGATGGTCAAGGCGGTCGGGTTGACGATGTATCCGTCCAGGGACGAGGTCACGGACACCGTTTCCAGCCCTTCCAGAACCGTATCGGCCGCGGCGCTGAAACTGAAAGTCGCCGTATCGGAGTGCTGGCCGGCGGCGATGGTTAAATTCACCGTAGACGGGGCGGTGAAATCGGCCGCCTCGGCGGTGTCGGCGGCGATAGTCACCGTGAAAGTGGCGGCCTCGGTGAGGGCCGCCGCCCCTTGGGGCACGGAGGCCGTCAAATTCACCGTCCGGGAGTCGCCCTCGTTCACATAACCCTGCACCCCGTTATCGGGTTGGGCGTCCACGATCAGGTTGACGACCGGAATTGTTTCGTCGTCGTCGATGGTCACCAGGGCCCGGTTGACAATGAAAGGGGCGGCAACGCCGGACAGGGCTATATCTTCGGGACCTTCCAGCAACTCGTCCTCCGCGGGCGTCAAGTTGAAAGTGGCGCTCCCCGAGGAAGCGTTGGCGGCGATGGTTACGGTGAAATTGTCCACCGCCGCGAAGTCTTCGGCCTCGGCGCCGTAGGTTCCTCCCGCCCCGGCCACGGACACCGTGACCGCGGTGGCCCAAGCGCGGGTCGCCCCGTCCGCGTACGCGGCCGTTACCGTCACCTGTTGCGTCCCGGAACTTTCTCCCACGCTCGGCTGAACGCCGGGGAGGGTGGAGGAGGCGTCCACCGTCAGGTTGATCCGGCCTGTCGAATTGTCGTTGTCGTAGATTCGGATGGCGGCCGGGCGCACCCGGAATCCCCGGTCGGCCTCGCCTTCGATCACAATCGTTTCCACCCCTTCGTTCCGCTCCCCGTCGTCAATCGCCGCTAAGCGGATGACGGCGAACTGCTGGGGCGTGTCGCCGCCGGCGTCGAACCTTATGAAATCAAGCAGGGAGGGCTCGGTGGGGAAAACCACGTTGAAATCGGTATTGAGCGTAGCGGAACCCCGGGAGAAAGTCAGATTCCGCACCAGCACCCCCGCGGACGTAACGGAGCCGGGGGCCGGAGCCCCTTTTATGTGCCAACATCCATCGGCGTTCGGGGTTTGCTCGTAGATCGCCGTCGCATTGGCATCCTGGCATCGGATGGGATGCAGGTTGATGACCGCCTCCTCATCGTCTTCGATGGTGAACTCCGCCGGGCGAACCGTATACGTGGAGGTTCCCGACAGGGATACGGACACCACCGCGGGGGCTTCGCCCGCCACATTGTTGTCTTGCGGGGTGATGTTGAGGTAGGCGGCGCCGCGCACCGCGTTTTTGGGGATGGTCAACGTGAAATTGGAAGTGAACAGGCTGGACATGCGCAAGGTGAGGGTGGTGTCTTGCTCCACCGCCGTCCCGGAGGCGAACTCGGCGCTCACGGTGATCGTAGTCCGCCCCGCATCTTCGGCGAGAACGGTCTGCAGTCCGGGATCGGAGCTGACGTCCACGGCCAGGTCGACGGCGGCGGGGGCGACGTCGTCGTCGGTGATGGTCACGGCGGCGGAGGCGGTGCGCCCCCAGGCCGAACCGGTGAACAGGACCTGCTCGACGGAGGTTTCGTCAACCACGTCGTCGACGGGGGCGAGGGTGACCGACCCGGACCCGCGGACCGCCCCGACCGCCACCGCCACCGTAAAGTCGGAGATGTCGGCGAAGTCGTCCCCGGCGACCGCCCCCGCTCCGGTAACGGCGAACGCCACCCTGGTTTCAGATGTCAACTCGGAGGTGAGCGCATCGGGAAATGCCACCGTAAGGGCGACGGAGGTGGCCCCCGCGTCTTCGCTTATCGCGGTCGGGTTGGCGGACACGGTGAAACGGGCGTCTGCGTCCCGGATGGTCAGGGAGGCCGGGTTGACCGAATAGCCGGCCAGGGAAGAGGTCAGGGACACGGTTTCCAACCCCTCCAGGATGGTGTCGGCGGCGGCCGTGAAACTAAATGTGGCGGAACCGCTGGTCTGTCCGGCGTTGATGGTCACCGCCGCCGTGGCCGGGGCCGTGAAGTCGGAGCTCTCGGCCGTGTCGGCCGCGATGGAAACCGTGAACGCGGCCGCCGCGGTCAGGGGGGACGCCCCGTTCGGGAGGGCGGCCTTGAGCGTCACCGTGCGGGTTTCGCCTTCCTCCACATAGTCTTGATCCCCGGAGGCGGCCTGCGCGTCCACGGTCAGGTTGACGGTCACGGCCGGGTCGGCCTGCCCGGAGCCGATCCGGTCCGGGAGCGGAGAGGGTTGCGGGGGTTGCGACTTCAAAATGACGGGGTCGGGGCGGCTTGCCTGCTCGCCTTGGCCTTGGCCGCCGGGCTCATCGTCTCCCGACGGCTCATCGGCCGCGGAAGGCCGGGGGTCGGGAATTGCGGTAATCAGGGAGGGGCCGGTGACTTGCGCCAAGCACCATTCGGGCAGTTCCGAGAGCGGCGTTTCCCACCTACATCGCGGATCTTCGGCCGGGTCCGCAATCGTTTCGGATTCGACGGGGACGGCTTCCCCCGGCGCCGCCGCCCATGTGGAAATCACCAACAAGGCGGCCAACCCGCACGCGGCCAGACGCCGCCCGTTTCCAGGCATAGACGGGCTCATAGGGCGATTAACGCAACCTTGATGGGGGGGGGGGGGTGGAAGTTCCGGCTTTTCCAGCGGATAACCCCTACGCCAAGTTCCAGGCACCTTGGAGAGGTCCATTTGTTTGTGAGGTTCCTTTCCTGTCCCTGCGCGTTGCGTAATCGGCACGCACAAGAGTGGCATTATAGCGGTATAACCTCCCCCGCTGTCAAATTATTCCCGGGGCTTATTCCCGGGTGCTCCCCCGGCCGGTCCCGCCCCGTCCCCCGGCCCCCCGGACCGCGGAAAACGGCTCGATGATTCCCGACCCCCGGCCTCCCCGCGCCGCGCCCGCCGACCTCTCCTGCTTCCCCCTCCGTTGCTTGTCCGGATGCTTGTTCCGGGGATGGACTTGACCGCTCCTGTCCGCTACGGTTATTCTCTATATAAAGGAAAATCTTCCCTATGTAAAGGAATAACGGAAGTGTTATTTCAGGCTCCGCCGCTGACGCAGGATGAACAGGAAGTGATCAACCGTTGCGATGAAATTCGGCGACAGCTGGAATTCACCTTGGGCAAACCCGGCCGTTGGTTCGGCTCCTTGCGGAAAATCATAGCCGCCCGCAGTATCCGGGGGTCCGTCTCCATCGAAGGGCATATCGTCAGCCTGGACGATGCGGCGGCGGCGGTCGATGACGGCGAGCCGCATACGGCCGACGCGGACGACTGGCGGGCGGTGCTGGGATACCGCAATGCGCTGGACTACGTGATAAGCCTGGCCGACGATCCCCATTTCCGCTACGACGGGGCCCTTATCCGAGGCCTTCATTACCTGATGATGAAAGACGACCGCCCCGCGGGGCCGGGACGCTATCGCACCGGCCCCATCTATGTTCAAGACGCCTCCACCGGGGCTTTCCGTTACGAGGGGGCCCCGGCCGCAGAGGTCCCCGCCCTGGTGGACGAGTTGGCGGAGGACCTGAACGGGGAGCAGGGACACGAGCTGGTGCGGGGAGCGATGGCCCATTTGAATCTGATCATGATTCACCCTTTTGCGGATGGAAACGGACGGATGTCCCGGGTGTTGCAAACCCTGACTTTGGCCCGACGGCAAATCCTGTCCCCCGTTTTTTCCAGCATTGAAGAGTATCTGGGGAGGGAAACCCCCGCCTACTACCAGGTGCTACAGGAAGCGGGAGGGGCCGTTTGGGATCCGGGCCGCGACTCCCGGCCCTGGATCAGGTTCGTCCTGACCGCCCACCTCCGGCAAGCAACGTTACAAGAACAGAGGACCCGGGAGGCGGAGGAGTTGTGGGGGGCGCTGGACGAATACCGGCGAGCGGCCGGCTTGGACGGACGAACGCTGGACATCCTGTACGACGCGGCGCAGGACATAACCGTCCGGCGGGCGGACTACATCAGCTACAGCGAAGTGAGCGAACGGGTGGCTACCAACGATCTGCGCCGCTTGACCGAGGCCGGGTTGCTGACCGCCCATGGCGAAAGGAGAGGCCGCCGCTACACCGCCGGGCCCCGGTTGCGGAAGTTGCGCTCCCGCACCAGGCAACCCCGACCCGCCTTGCCGGACCCCTTCGCCTAACCCGGAGTCCGGCGCCGAATGCGGTCCCGCCATCTCCGCCCTCTTCCCCCGTGACCCCTGACCCGCGCCCCGGCCCGAAACTCAAAAATGTCACAGCAACATTTTATCCTCTGTTGCAACAGCTAGATGGGAGCAGAATGGCTACGAACCAAAGAAGAACGCCGCTGGCCGAGGGCCGCCTAGACAAGGGGACGGGAAAGACCTACCTCAATTTACCCTCTAGGGGAACCGAGTCTGCTACGCTCTTTGGGCAGACCATGCTTACAAAACAGGATTTCCTCCAACGGCTACGGAGCCGAGGCCGCTATCGCTATAAGCGTTACAACGGCCTACCCCTCCGCTATGCAGGCGGAAAGAGCCTTGCCGTGGGCCATATCATCGAACATCTGCCAGACGGCGTGGATCGCCTCGTGTCGCCGTTTTTCGGCGGCGGGTCGGTAGAAATTGCATGCGCCAAAGAACTGGGCATCCACGTACAAGGATACGATGTCTTCGACATTTTAACAAATTACTGGCAGATCCAGCTCTATTCTCCCTTGAAATTGGCGGAGCGTATCTTGGACTGGACGCCAGATAAGTCTACTTATTCGCTAGTAAAAAAACGCCTCCGAGCGCATTGGGAAGGAACCGCCATCATTGACGAACGTCTATCTTTAGCTGCTCACTATTGGTTCAACCACAATTTGAGCTATGGGCCGGGATTTCTCGGTTGGATGTCAAAGATATATGAAGATCCTGTACGCTTCAAGCGGCTGGTCCATAAAGTCCATTCCTTCCGGTGCCCGCGACTTAAAGTTGCAACGGGCTTATTTGAAAAAACCATTCCCAACCACAAAGATGATTTCCTGTATTGTGACCCTCCATATTATCTGGATGGCGATAGTCGCATGTTCAAAGGTATTTACCCGCAACGCAATTTTCCGGTACACCATAATGGCTTTGATCATGAAATGTTGCGAGATTTGCTCTATGCGCATCCAGGCGGATTTATTCTGTCTTACAACGATTGTGGTCAAATCAGGGAATGGTATAGTAAATTCCTGATTGTTGAAGTAAAGTGGCAATATACATTAGGCCAAGGAGAAACTAGAATTGGTAAAAATAGAATCGTAAACGGAAGTTATAACCATGTCAAAAACTCTCACGAGCTTCTGATCATTAAAGAAGGTAGATAATGAAACCTGCTGGCTATAAAGGTATGGAGTCCGACGAAGCTCAAATGAAAAAGGTAGCGGGACACACCAACGAGGAAGACTATGCCCACATTATAGGTGGCCGTGTAACACGTGGATCTCACACGGGTAAAACCGATGTAGTCGACTCTTATGATGGCCGCCATTCAGTCAAATCAGGCAAAAGATCATGGCAGGTGTTCCTTTATGCTGAATCTCGTTTAAACAGCAACACCATACTCCAAGGAATCGGTAATGTTGCAACTCTGCTTGGAAACTGTCTACGGGTTTTTCCAGACACTCGCGAGACAATGATCTCTAATCGTGAATATTACAAGCAGGCTCTCCAAAAACCCATGCGGGAACTTTCTGCTGAACTGCAAAAAGAGAGTATATTCAATGCTTTCTGGCATAAAGCGCTATTTAACGGCGAGGTAGAATATCTTGGTATCCTTCCACCTACTTTCGACCCTTCCACTGCTAAAATGGCGGAAAAATATTTTCACGTATTTGATTCTGACGAGGTTATTAAAACAATCTGTGCTAATACTATTGCTGACAATTCGAAACAATATAATAGAACCCAGACTCCTGCGCAAAAGGTGATTTTTCCTACCCAGCTCAAAGGGAAAAATAAATCAGTGATCCTTGGTGAAATTGAAATACGGACGGACCGTCAGAACTATCGTCGGGCGAAAATGTGGATACGGCCTGACCGGGCCTTTACCCTACTAACAGATCACCTGTTGCCGACCAACCACCCCCACTCTCAAATCACGGCATATGGTAAGGCTAAACGGCTGAAAATTGTTGCCTTCTAATTACCCGCTTAGCCAGCCAACGTTTCGTCCCAACCCCGCCGCCTCCAACAGCTCTCCCGCTCCGGGCGCATCCGAACCGCCAACACCTCATTCACCGCCTGCCTCCAAAGCGGGGCGGCCGGGGTGCGGCGATGCTCTGTGGGAAAAGGCCCGGCCCCCCCGGGGTGTTGGGCGGGGGAGCCGGGTGGTTGTTGGGGTGTGTATCAGTTTAGCCGGTGTCGGGGGCGGGGGTGTAGTTGACGGCGCGGACGAAGAAGGATGCCATTTGCGCTCTGGTTACGGGTTGGTTGGGGCAGTAGTTGAGGGGGGTTGTGCTGCAACCTTTGGTGACGCCGGTGTGGTACATTCCTTCCACCGCCCGTACCACCGCCGGGTCCACGCCCGCTACGTCGTTGAATAGTCCCTCGGGTTCGTCGACGGCGTTTATGTTGGGGAAGGAGGCGATCATCATCACCGCCATATCCGCCCGGGTTACGACTCCGCCGGGGTTGAATTCTCCGTCGGGGGCGGCGAAGGCTCCGGTGGAGACTACCCAGTCGGCGAAGGTGCGGTACCAGGCGTCTGTGGGGACGTCGGTGATTTCTATGCCGGCGGGGGGTGGGATGGGCCCGAGTCGGTTGACGGCGCGGTAGAGGAAGGCGGCCATTTGCCTTCTGGTGATTTGGGCGGATGGGCAGAATTTGGTGGGGTCGTCGGCGTCGCATCCCAGGGTGATTTCCCAGATGGCGATTTGTTCGATGTTGGTTTGGTGGACGCTACCGTCCTCGTCGCAGAACCTGCCTTGACATGCGGGTTCCGCCGGGGGCGGGGGCGGGGCGGGCGGCCCGGCGGGGGGTCCGGCGGGGGGTGGAGCTCCGCCGCCTCCTCCGCCGCCGCTGGGGGGCGGGGCTCCTCCTCCGCCGCCACCGCCGCCGGGGGCGGGGTCGGGGTCGCGTTGGTCGTTGGCGGGGATGGTGAGGGTGAGGACGGCGTTGCCGTAGTCGTCGGTTCGGGCGGTGAGGCGGATGGTTTCATTCGATTCTTGGGAGGTGTCGTCGATGATGCTCACGGTGAAGACGACTTGGGTGCCTCCGGCGGGGATGGAAACGTTGCGGGGGGATATGGTGTAATCGGAGGATGCCGCCGTGCTGCCGCTTGTGGCGATGGCGACGGGGGTGGCGGTGGGGAGGGCGGCGTACCCGGTTGGGAATCGGACTGTTACCCGGGCGGTTTGTCCTTCGGGGACTTGTCTTGAGGAGGAGGACGCAACCATTTCGATGCGGGTGGGCGGGTTGTCGTTGTCGATGATGGTCAGGGCGGCGGGGATGACGTCGAGGGCGTCGAGGGCGCCGGTTACTTGCAGGGTTTCATCTCCTTCGGCGATGTTGTCGTCGTTGGCTCCGTTCACGGCGAGGGTGAAAGTCCCGTCGGCGCTGCCGTCCCCGGCACCGATGGTGATTTCAAACGGGTCCGCGGGGAAAGTAGCCCGGTAGTCGGAAGCGGAGGCGGTTCCCCCTCCTACGCCGATTCGTATGGTATGCGCCTCGGACAGGGTGACCGCCCCGGGGTAGGAGGCGCGCACGGTCACGGATTTGGATTCCCCTTCCCGTATTTCGGTCAGCCCGGTTGGGGGCTGAGCGGAAGCGTCCAGTAGTTGCAGGGTGATGGTTACGTCGTCGTCGATGATCTCAAAAGAGGTATCCGGCACGGTGAAACCGGTCACCACTCCGGCGACGATGGTCACCGTTTCCGGCCCTTCCGGGTCGTCGTCGTTTTCCGCGTTGCCGATTATCAGGTCGAATACGGTGCTGCCGCGGGATTGATAGGCGGGGATGAGAACGTTGAAGCCGGCTACCGTTTGGTAGTCGGTTCCGGGGGTGGCTTCCCCGGTGGCTTTACCCACCGTTATGGGAACGGTCGTCCCCCGGGGCAACACCGCGTCGCCCTGGTAGGAAGCGCGCACCTCCACCTTGGTAGCGCCGCCGGTCGTGTTGCTGCCGTCCTCCCGGACATTTGTCAGGGGGGTTCCGTCCGGTTTAGCGAAGGACACGGCCAAGTCAATGTTGGTAGGAGGAGCGTCGTTGTCGGTGATCGTCAAACTGGTTCCCGCCACCGGCAACGAACCCACGTCGCCGCCCGACGCCAGGATGGTTTTGTCTTCTTCGTCTACGTTGTCATCGTTGATAATGATATTGAAGTCCGCCGTCCCCGTTGTCTGACCGGCCGCTACCTCCACCCCCAGCTCGTGCCCGTCGGGGGTGCCGGACGGGGTAGCCAAGCCGCTCACCCGGAAGTCCTCCCTGATCGCAAAGGAGCCGTCCCCGTCGTCTTCAGTGGCGGTCCCGCCGGCAATGTTCAGGCCCACCACTCTGCGCGCGGTGTCCGAGGCGGGCATGGTCACCCGCACCCGCACCTGGACGGTTCCGTCCCCCTCCCCCAGCGAAGCCAGCGCGGTGTCGTCAGCCGGGTTCAAAAACGCCACCTCTATCCCATCATCCACCAAAAGCACCGTATCCGAATCCGAATTGGAAGCCCCCATTTCCGTTCCGGTAACCTTCACCGTTTCCCCGCCCATCTCCGCGTCGTTGTCGTCGCGGGCGCTCAGGTTAAACGTTCCGCTCTCCGAAACCTGCCCAGCCGGAATGACAATATCAAACATAGCCGCATCCGCGCACGCGTCCTCGGTAGTCGGCGGGCAGGACGCCGCCATAGTAGCCCCGTTGGTGTCCCCGGCCGCTACCGTCACGTTCACCGTCGTCGCCGACGCCAACGCCGAACTAGAAGCCCCCGCGAACCCGGCCACCACCGTAATCGGATGCGCCGCCGCCTGCTCCACCACCACCCCCGGCGACACCGACACCTCCAACTCATTGTCGCTGGCCGCGATCGTCAACGTATCAGGAGCAACCACCCCGCCCGGGACGGTACCGGTAACCCAAAACGTCTCCGCATCCTCGGTCACCTTATCGTCTTCTACACCCAGCCCGGTCAGCGACGCCCACCCGCTCATAAGCGTCGTCGAAGAACCAGCGGGGATAGTAACCGTCACCGACGACCCCGGGGCGGTGAAATCAACCCCGCCCCCCCTCGCCGACTGCGGCGACGCCTCCCCGGCCGTGACCGACACCGCCAAACCCGCGCTCAGGTCGTTGGATGTCGCGGATGTGAACGCGGCCCGCACCTGTACCGCCGGGGTTTCCCCCTCCGACAACTCATCCTCAAAAACGGTCGTGGTAGCGCTGTCGGTGTCCGCGGTCAGCGTCACATCCAAATCATCATCAGTAATCTCCAGCGTCGCTCCCGTAACCGAAAACCCGGTAGCGGAGCCGCCCACCGCAATGGATTCCGCGCCCTCCGCGATATCGTCACCCTTGATCGTCAACCCCGACAGCGCCGCCGCGTTGCTAGACGTACTTCCCGCCGGGATGCTCAACACAACCGCCGTCCCCGCGGTGAAATCATCCGCTTCCGTGTTGGCGCCCGCCGCGAACGACAACGTCACCTCCGTAGCCCCGGCCAAGTCGGAGGACGATGCGCCCGCGAAAGCGGCGGTAACCGAGACCGCCCCCGCGTCCCCATCCGCGTCTCCCTCGCCCACCGCGCCCCCGGTCAACGTCAGGGTTATGGTTTCCCGGATTTCCAGACTGGCTCCCACCACCACGTACCCGGTTGCCACCCCGCTCAGACGTATAGTCTCCGGACCCTCCGCCGTCCCGTCGTTCCGGGGAGTTATCTTCACCTCCGCCGCACCGACGGTGTTCCCGCTGGTGATGGTTACCTCCACCGTCTCCGCGCTGCGAACATAGTCACCCGCCGCTCCCAACACCGCCGTCCCGCCCACCGCTCCCACGGTTACGGTAACTACCGTGTCCGATGACACCGCCCCCCCGGCCGCGGCTCTCACCCACACCGTCTGCTCCCCGCCCTCCTCGCGGACCGCGGGCAACGCCGTCCCGCCGGTTTCCGCAGAATGCGTAGTCAACGTTATCGCCCGATCCGGATCCACAACTAATATCTCCGTCCCGGTTACGGTCACCGCCGACCCGCCCACCATCGCCGACCCTCCCACCGTCACCGTCTCCGAATCTTCCGTGTTATCCGAATCGTCGGGGGCCGTTATCCGAATCGTTTTGCTACCCGTGACGCTCCGCGCCGGGATAGTAATCGTGAACCGGCTATCGTTGGTCACCCCCGTCCCGGTCGCTGTGAAGTCCGTCCCCGGAGTAGCACCGCCCGTAGCCGCGGCCGCCAACGTAACCGCCACGTCCGTATCCGTTGTCAACACCGACGACGACCCCGCGAACCGGGCCGTTACCTCCACCGATGTCGCGCCCGCGCCCTCCGCCACCGCGCCCGGACTCACCGACAACGTAATGTCAGCATCGTCATCGGCGATCGTAATAGTCGCCCCCGCGGCCGTTCCCAACGCCGAAGACCCGCCCACCGTGAACGTCTCCGGGCCCTCCACCACCTCATCATCGGCGATACTCAATCCCGTCAACGTGGCCGTCCCCGACGGGGTCAAAGACCGGGCCGGGAAGGTAATAGTATTCGGCGACGACGGAGCATAAGACAAATCATCCATCCCCGCCTCCCCCGCCGCCGGGGCAACGGCCCCCGCCGCCGACAACTCCACTACCGTATCCACCGGAATCGCAGAACTAGTCGTCGCCGACGGGAAACTCGCCGACACCGTCACCCCCGACCCGTCCGCGCCCTCCGCCAACGTCGTCTGAACCCCGCTATCCCCACTGGTGTCCACCGACAAACTAATATCATCATCACCATCATCCAGCAGGACGAACTCCTGCGCCAACCCGGTGAACCCGGCCGGGACGCCAAAATATATTTCAAGTGTTTTATTCCCCTCCGCTACAGTATCCGTATGATACGGCATGTGAAAGGCTACCCGTATATTCGAGGCATATCCGCCCTGATTATCAACGATTCTATTCGAAGAAACAACACCCGAATTAATCTGGATGAACCTTCCCGTGCCGGTACTAAACTGAAAATCAGACCAACTGGCAGTCTTCGGCCGCGCGTGAAGCCGCGGTCTAATAGCGTTGCTGTATGTGGAAGAAGTAGAAGCAACGAAGGCATCCCGGCTCTCCCCGCTGCCTAAATCAGCCCTAAAAATATTATTCCCGGATGCTCCTTTAGCCTCCCCCTCCAGCCCCTGAACATTAGGTCCAGTCAACCGAATAGTCCGATCCCCGTCCATAATCGGCAACGAAGCCGACCGCACCGTATAACCAGCGGCCGACCCCGTAAAACGAATCGTCTCATGGTCTTCGGTAATCGTATCACTGCGCGGGGTGATCACAACATCAGCCCCCCCGCTGGTGGAACCCCCGCTGATCGTCACCGCAACCGTCCCCGCGCCGCGCGTGTAATCACCCGCCGGTCCCAACGTGGCGGTGCCGCCCGCCGCGCCCACGTTCACCGCTACCGACACACTAGACGCAGGGGCTGAAGCGACCGACGCCGTGACCCGCACCGTCTGCGCCCCGCCGTCCTCCCCCACCCCCGTCAAAGCCGACCCGCCCGCATCCTCAAAACCGAGCGTAATCAGCCCGCCCGCATCAATAATCTCAACCTGCGTCCCCGTCACGTCCACGCTACGGCCCCCTACGGTAGCCGAACCCGACACCGCCACCCCCTCTCCCGCCTCCGAACTATCCGTATCGGACACCGCCGTCAACGAAATAGTCCTGCTCCCCTCTAAGCTCCCCGCCGGGATCCTAATCGTAAACGCATTATTCGACACCCCCGACCCCGACGCCGTAAAATCACCGGCTACGGCCCCGCCCGCGCCCGCCAACGCAACCGACACATCCGTCGCCGACGACATCGTCGACGACGACCCCGCAAATCGGGCCGACACCGTAACGCTCTCCGCGCCCGCCCCCTCCTCCACCGCCCCCTTATCCACCGACAACGTAATATCCGTATCATTATCCACAATAGTCATCGTCGCGCCGCCGTTGGAGCCCAACACCGAAGAAACCCCCACCCGAAACGTCTCCGCATCCTCCACCACATCATCATCGGTAATCGTCAACCCCGCCAACGTAGCCGTCCCCGACGTCAGCGACCGGGCCGGGAAGGTAATCGTATTCGGCGACGACGGCGCATACGACAAATCATCCGTCCCCGCCTGCCCCGCACTCGGCGACGCCGCCCCCGTCGCCGACACAGTCACCTCCGTCGCCGACCCAATTACCGACGACGCACCCGACAAACGACCCGACACCGTCACCCCCGACCCGTCGTCGCCCTCCGTCAACATAGTCTGATTCCCATCCTCCCCGCTGTCGGCGTCTATCGTCAACGCCACCCGCGTATCATCATCCAAAATCGTAATCGGCACCCGAAGATGCGTAAAACCCGCCGGGTTTGCCTTCAACCCCGCGTAAAACACCTCATCCCCCTCCGCCACGCTATCATTAGCAATATTAACAACCAAGTTTTTACTATTTGCAACCGCAAACACATCCGCCCCAAGACCGCCAGCCGGAATAGTAATCCTACCACTATTCGTTATATTAGAAGTATGATGATCAGAAGCCCAATCATTACCTAGAATAGCACTAGAACCATCCATACCGCTAGCAGTTCCGTCATGGAATTTAAACACCGCTTCCAACTGCGAACCATACGTGTTACCAGTCGAAGCCGTAAACACCCCATCGGAAACACCCCCCAAATCACCCCTCACATAAACCCAAAAGTTCTCATGCCGATGATTCTCAATCCTCGTCAAAGCCGTCTTCTTCGGATCCGTCTCATTACCCGCCGCCGTCAACCGCAACACCCGATCCTGATCCGTGATCTGCAAACCGGCCGCCGCCACCCGGTGTCCGGTCGCCGTGCCCGTGAACAGGACTCTCACATGCTCCTCGGTAACCCTGTCGCTAAAAGTAGTAAACGTAAAATCAGGAGAAAACCCCTCCGTTTCGCCGGCGTTGATAGTCACAGAGGTAGTCGACGCACTCAGAGTGTAATCCCCCGCAGCCCCCCGCGCGGCGGTGCTGCCCGCCGCTCCCATCGTCACGTTTACCGTAATAGCGCTGGTATCCGACGCCCCGAGGGTGGCTTTCACCCGCAAGGTCTGCGCCCCCTCGTCTTCCCCCACCTCCGATATCTCCGCAGCGGTATTCGACGGCTTCACCAAACTGAGGGTGACCACCTCCCCGGCGTCGTAAATCCGCAAAGTCCCCGACCCCGACACCGCGCTCCCCCCCACCGTCGCCGCCGCCGATAGGGAAACCGTCTCCCCCGCACCCGCAGCCTCCACCATATTATCCTCCCGAGCGGTCAAAGTGAAAGAGCCCGACCCCGACGACACCGACCGGGCCGGGATAGACAACGTAAACCGGTTGTTCGTCAACCCCGAAACCGTGAAATCCCCCGCCGCGCCCAACGTAGCCGTCCCGCCCGCCACCGTCACCGTCACCTCCGTCGCCGCCGCCAGCGCCGACGTCGCGCCCCCGAACCGGGCCGACACCGTCACCGGCCTCGCCCCCGCCCCCTCCGCCACAAACCCCGGATCCACCGACAACGACAACCCATCATCCCCGTCATCCACCGTAATATCAAACGTCCCCACCGAATACCCCGACGGAGCCGTACCCGACAAACGAATAATCTCCGGACCCTCCGTCACCGTATCATCAACGACAAGCAACTGAACCCCCGTCTGACCAGACGTAGCTCCGCTAGCGATGGTCACATCCACAGTGGACGCATTAGTAGTATCGCCCCAATCATTGGTGCAAGACCATAGCGCAATGATGAACCCCGACGAACTGCAAGTCCCCTTGGTAGCCGTCGTCCCCGACGCCCCCAAAGTAACCCGCACCGTAACCGCCGCCGACACCGGCGAAGCCACCGACACCTGCACCGCCGCGGCAAACGAAGAATGACCCTCAGCAATACTAGAAATCGGCGTATTCCCCAAAAGATTAATATAACTAAGCGTAATAGCCGTCGTCTGCCCCGACGCCGGAGACGGCGCCGACAACAAACCGCCCACCAACCCCAACACCACCCCCAACCGCAACACCCGCCCCATCACCCACCTCCTCTCTCAACTAGCCAAACCGGACCCCAACCGAGGCCCACACGCAAATACGCTACCCCCCCCCCCAATTTGTCAAATTAATCCAACAGGCCAGAGCCCAAAGCCCCGGCCGACTGGTCGGCGTACGACAAAAACCGCTCCTCCAAACCCAAAGGGAATACGACCCTTCAAGGACGAAACCCGGCAAATCAACGCGTAATATATTAAATTTCGGATGGCGGGCGGAGGGGGTGGGATTCGAACCCACGAGGGGCGGAGCCCCTACGGCATTTCGAGTGCCGCGCACTAGACCGGACTATGCGACCCCTCCGTGTTTCCCTGATTGTACCCGGCGGCTTGGTTCAATCCGGCTCCGACCGGCGCTCCCGGAAAAAATCTTCCAGCACCCGGCGGCATTCGTCCTCCATTACCCCGGCCACGATCTCCATCCTGTGGTTGAGGCGGCGGTCCCCGGGAATGTTGTACAAGCTCCAAGCCGCCCCCGCTTTGGGGTCGGCGACGCCGTAGACGATGCGCTCCAGCCGGGCGTTGACGGCCGCCCCGGCGCACATCGGACACGGCTCCAAGGTAACCACCAGGGTATGGCCCCCCAGCCGCCACCCGCCCCGGGCGCGGGCGGCCGCCGACAGAACCAGGACTTCGGCGTGGGCGGTCGGGTCTCCGAGGCTCTCGCGGCGGTTGCGGTCGGCGGCCGCGGGCGCGCCGTCCGGACCGACCAGGACCGCCCCCACCGGGACCTCGCCCCGGCCGGCCGCTTCCCGGGCCTGCGCCAGGGCCGTGTTCATATGTTCGACCCAGGACATCGCCGGACGGCCTCTGCTTTCCCCTTCGCTTAGAACCGTGCCGCCCGCCGTCGAATGCCGATGCGCCGGAGCGGAGAGGCCGCCGGCTCGAGCCAGGCGACCCCACGGCGCCCGGCGAACAACGCTTAGGGCTGCTTCCTCCCGGACCTGACCCGGTTCGCGTAGACGCCGCCGCGTGGGACCCGACAGTCAACACTGCGCACCGCCCGCCTGCCGTCGCACCGCACACCCTTCGGCGGGCATTCCGCCCCGCCTAAGAGGGTTTCGGGCTACAGGGCACCCCTAGCGCCCCGCGTAGCACGGTACGCCCCCTACTTTACACGCTCCCGCGGACAACCTTTCACCGGCGCCCCGGCGGGGGCGGATCCGGTGGAGCGGAGGGAGTGGGATTTGAACCCACGAGGCGCGGATAACGCCAACACGCTTTCCAGGCGTGCGCACTAGGCCGGACTATGCGATCCCTCCCGGCTCCTTGATATTAGGCGCCGAAATCAGGCGGCGCCGCCGCGGAGGTCAGGGGCGGGTCAAAATCACCCCGTACACGAAGCCGAGCGGCCCCATCCGCCACATCTCCGCCGCCCGCAACGGACCCCCGGCGTACAGTTCCTCCGGCGGGGGGAGGTCGTCCAACGACCGATGCAGGTACCGGTATTCCCGCCCCGCCCCGATAGCCGCCCCCGCCATGGGCAGGAGGAGGGCCGTGCCCGCCCGGTGCAGGGCGGCCGCTATCCGGCCCGGAGGGCGGCCCAGGTCCACAATTCCCGCCGCCCCGCCCGGCCGCAACACCCGGGCCGTCTCCTCCAAGGTTTCCGGCAACGAATCCAGGTTGCGCACCGTAAAAGCCGAAAACACGGCGTCGAACGACCCGTCGGCGAAGGGCAACCGCTCCCCCATCCCCTCCACCCGCCAAGGGGCCGAGTTGCGCTCCAGCATCTCCGGCACCGGATCCAGGGCGACTGCGGGGCGGTCGCCGAACAAGGGGAGGGCCGCTCCGGTGCCCGATCCCAGATCCAGGAGCCGCCCCGCTGGCAAGCGCTCCGTCACCGCCCGCCGCCACGCCTGGTCCCGGCCCAGGGAAAGAATCCGGTTGAGCCGGTCGTAACGGTCGGCGATCTTGGCGAAAACCGCGTCCGGGGCGCGGGAGGGAGCCGCGGTCCCGCCGCTCACCGCCCGGGGCCTACCCGGTCGAATCCGACATAGGGCCGCAGGGACTCCGGGATGACGATGGAGCCGTCCGGGCGTTGATGGTTTTCCATAAGGGCGATCAGCATTCTCCCCACCGCCACCGCGGTGCCGTTCAGGGTGTGCGCAAAACGCGGGCCCTCCTCCGACCGAAACCGGATGGACAGCCGGCGGGCTTGGAAGTCGGTGGTGTTGGAGCAGGAAGTGATTTCCCGGTAGCGGCCCTGGGACGGAATCCAGGCC
Organism: Candidatus Spongiisociaceae bacterium; assembly: GCA_965243835.1. GTDB lineage: Bacteria > Actinomycetota > Acidimicrobiia > Spongiisociales > Spongiisociaceae. The sequence continues at coordinate 69,188 of OZ251578.1, read as the reverse complement.
TCCACATCGTATTTCTTGGCGGCCGAGGAACCCAGGTCGCCCGCGGCCACGTTCACCACCCGGTACGGGATCTCCAGGCTCTGCGCGATTTCCTCTTCGACGGACAGCAGAAACTCGTGCTCGGGCCAGGAGCGTTCCGGATGGCAGAAAGAAAACATTTCCACCTTGTCGAACTGGTGCACCCGGAAAATCCCGGCCGTGTCTTTGCCGTGGGCCCCCGCCTCCCGCCGGAAACAGGTGGAGAACCCGGCGTAGCGCAAGGGCAGGTCCCCCTCGTCGAGTATCTCATGGGCATGGTAGGCGGCCAGGGCCACCTCCGAGGTGCCGATCAGATACAGGTCGTCCTTGGGGATTTCATAAACCTGCTGGTCGTCGTCGGGGAAGAACCCGGTGCCGAACAGGGCCTCCTCCCGCACCAACACCGGCGGCACCACCGGAGTGAAGCCATGTCCGCCCAGCATCTCCAGGGTCATCCGCACCAAGCCGAACTCCATCAGGACGGCGGGGCCGGTCAAATAGCCGAAGCGGGCCCCCGACACTTTGGCCGCCCGCTCCATGTCGATCATCCCCAAGGCCGCCCCCAGCTCCCGATGATCGCGCACCGGCCCCGGCGAGGGCGGGATCTCCCCCCACTTGCGCAACTCCAGGCCGTCCTCCTCGGTGAAACCGGGGGCGGCGGTGGGATGGGCCAGGTTGGGAACCCGCACCCACATTTTCTGAAACTCCTCGTCCAGACGGTCCGCCCGGGCCAAGTCCTCCCTGTATTGCTCGGCCAGTTGCGAGGCCTCCCGGATGGCCTCCTTCTTCTCCTCCCCCTGCAGGGCGGAAATGCGTTTCCCCTCCCGGCGTTGACGGGAACGTATTTCCTCCGCCCCGGCCCGCACCCGGCGCCGTTCCCGATCCAGGTCGGCCATTCCCTCCACATCCAGGCTCAGCCCGCGCCGGCGGAGGGCCTCCCGCAGGTCGGCGGGGTCGTTGCGAAGTATCCGAATGTCTATCATCCCGGCTGATGGTACATTCCCCGGGCCCCCCGCCGCGCCCGCGCCCGGTAAGATCGGGGGCGGCGGACGAGAGCACGGGAGGGACCGATGGCCGAAGCGGAAACGCAAAAGTTCAACATCGAGGGGGCCACCCCGGAAATGCTAGCCGGGGTGTACGCCAACTTCGCGGCCGTAAACCACTCGCCGTTCGAGTTCACCTTGGACTTCTTCCGCCGGGATTTCTCCCGGGGCGGGGCCACCGGGCCTTTGGTGGCCCGCATCAACATGTCGCCGCTGTTCGTCCGCCAGCTGATCGACATGTTGCAGACCAACTGGGAAAAATACGCCGACAAGGCCCTGCCCCCGGAAGCGCGCGGTCCGTCCGCATAAACCGCCCGCCTAACCGGCGGGGTTGAACCTGATCCCCGACTCCCAGGTGTTGTCCGTCGTGTTCACCTCCTCGTCCACCACCGTCAGGTTGAAGGAAAGCGAATAGGCCCGTCCCGGCTCCACCGGGACCGCATCAAACAGCACCGACCGGTTTTCCCCCGCCGCCAAGTCGATTCCCCGGCTGTCCTGGGTGGAAATCACCTCCTCTTCGTTGCGGAAGTTGGCGGACAGGAACAGGCTCTTCTGATCCACGTTGCCCCGGTTGCCGATTACGGCGCTGAACCGCAACTTGTCGGCGGCCGGGAAAATCATCTCCCCCGTCTCTCCCTGGGCGCCGGTGGGAAGCGGATCGAACACCACCTGCAACACCCCCACGTCGCTGCGCATGGCCATGGCGGTGCTGTTGCGCACCGCCCGGGCCAGGATGTCGGCGTTGAGCAACACCGGGTCGGAGGAAACGAAGGCCACCTCCGGCAACCCCCCGACGGTTACGTCCAACCGGTCGATGAGGGCCCGGGCGCCGTCGTGGGACAGTTCGTAGAGCAGGTCGGCCACCCGCATATCGGCGATGGCCGCCGCCAGGTTGTCCACCGGGGCGGTAGCCAACGGGTCGTCCACCAGTTGCAGGACCGAGGCCCGAAACTGGTCCAGGCCCGAAGCCCAGGAACGGAAAGCCAGGGACTGCAGGTCGGCGGAGGCCCGCACCGAATCGGTCCGTTCCAGCCGGGCGAAGTCCTCCCGGTTGTCGGTCACCTGCGAATGAAGCCGCGCCATCAGGCTGTCGAAGTCGTCCCGGGTGATGGTCCCGAACTGGTTGCGGACCAGGTTGCTGAAAGAATCAGCGGCGGCGGCGGTGTCCTGGAGGAGAGGCCGGGCTTGGTCGAAGTAGGCGGCCAGGCGCCGGTTGTCGGTGCGTATCACCCCGGTGAGCAAGGCCAGGATCACCACCCCGATCACCCCCGGAATCACCCACCACAGCCAACGCCGGCGCCGGCGGTAGTGATGGAACATCGGCGGATTCCCGGCCCGTTCAACCGCCGCCGGACGGCATTTCCACCGCCCGCCGCATGCGCCGGGCGCGGGTATCCGGACACCGGGCCTCGTCCATCCGGGTTACGCATTGCCGAAGGCGGCCGGGCGGAAGCCGGCGGCGGGCGGCCCCGGCCGACGGGCAACCGCGCCGGGCTTGTGCCAAATCGGGGAGGAGCGGTGGGCGGGCCATGGCATTAGAGAATAGGCGGGCCCGGAAAACTAACATAGCGGAGCGGGCTATAATGAGGCCCCAGGGGGCGACCCCTGCCGGGGGCGAGTGGCGGAATTTGGTAGACGCGCTGGGTTCAGGACCCAGTGGGCTTTTTTGCCCGTGGAGGTTCGAGTCCTCTCTCGCCCACCCCTCATCTTCCCAACGGCGGGCGCGGCCCCCGGCACACCAGCGCCGAAGCGGGGGCGGCGGCCCGCATCCTGATGCGGCGGGCGTGCTCCACATCCAGGCAGTCCCGCTCCCCCGCCCGGTAGGAGGTCCCGTCGACCTCCACCGCGCACTCCCCGGAAACTATGAAGATCAGCACATCCTCCTCCGGGGCCGCCTCCATTTCCCACACCCGCTCCGGAACCAGGTGGACCACCGCGGCCCGCAACTGCAGATCGGGGTCGGAAAGGGGGATCTCCGGCTGATCGGAGAAGGCCGCCGAGCCCGGTCGCACGTGATGGCCGCCCAGGCGGGGCAACAACTGGGACAAAGGCAGGTCCAGGGCTTTGCCGATGCGCAACAGCACCGGCAGGGAAGGATGGGTGCGGCCTTTTTCGACATCGCTCAAATGGGCGGCGGAAATGTGGGCCGCCTCCGCCACTTGGCGCAGGGTCAGGGACAGGCGGGTGCGGCGCTCCCGCAGTTTGGACCCCACCTCTTGGGAAAGTTTGGCGGGCAAGCGCCCGGCTTCCGCGTCGGCGGCCAGGGTCATATCAGCGCCGGGCAGGTGACGATCAGGGCCAGAACCGGCTCGTTCCCCTCGCATACGACCTCGTGCGGCTCGTGGGAGGCGTAGTGCAGGGAACCGCCCGGACCCAGGCGGTAGCGGTCGGAACCGAACCGGAAGGTGACTTCCCCCGACAGCACCAGCAGGAACCGCTCCCCGAAATGACGGTAGGTGGTGGGGGCGTCGTTCAACTGCAAGACAAACGCCGAGTAGGCCCCTCCCGAGCCGTGGCTTCCCACGATTTGGAACGACCGGTCATCGGACAGGCGCAACTCCGTCCCCTCCCCGGCCCGGGTTATATGCACCACCGGCCCGGGGGAGGTGTCCAGCAGGGTGGTCATTTCCACTTCCAGGGCCATGGCCACCATGGCCAGGGCGGTCAGCGAGGGCACGTAGGCCCCCCGTTCGATCTGGGAAATGTGGGAGGCGGTGTAACCGGCGGCCTCCGCCAAGTCGATGAGCCGCATTCCCCGGGCGTTGCGCAGACGGCTCACGTTGCGCCCCAAGGCGGAAAGTTCAATATCCATGCGGCCTCCCGCAGCCCGGGGCGAGGGTCACGATCCCAGACGTTCGGTCAAAAACCGGATCAGGTTGCCGCCCATTACCTTGCGGGTCGTCTCCTCGCCCAAGCGCGCCGCCAACGCCTCCCCCACCGCCGGATAATCGCGGGCCGAGCGCAACTCCGGGATTACCGGTATCTCCTCCACCAGAAACCCTTCGCTGATGGGGTCCACGATCGGCATCAAGTCGTCGATGAAATCCGCCCCCAAGCCGACTGCGTCCTCTCCGATGACCTCCGCCGCATGCTCGATGTGACGAACGTAGTCGGGCAGGCCCGGCGCATCGCTCAGGAAACCGCCGAAGGCGTTGACGCATACCATCCCCCCGGCGTCGTCCACCCTCCGCAACCCGTCGTCGGGCAGGTTGCGGGGATGGTCGTACAGAACCCGGCAGGAAGAATGGGTGGCCATCAGCGGGGCCCGGGCCGTAGCCAGCACATCGCGCAGTCCGGCGTCGGAGAGATGGCTGATGTCCAGCACTATCCCGCACCGCTCAAATTCGGTTACCGCCCGCCGTCCCAGGGAGGTCAGTCCGCCTCCGGTGTCCCGCTCCCCCACCCCGTCCGCCAGCATGGTGCGGCGGTTCCAGGTCAGCGATGCGATGCGTATCCCCAGCCGGGCCATGCCGTCCACCATCCCCAGATCCGCTCCGAAGGGCTCGCCCCCTTCCAGTGCCAGCACCAGGGCGATGCGACCGGAGGCGATCACGTCCCGGATTTCGGTTCCGGTTTCGACGATGGCCACATCGGAGGCATGCCGGTCCGCCATCCAGCGGGCGGTCTCCATGATCACCATCGACCGGCGCAGGGCGTCGCCGCCCACGAACTCTTCCTCGGTGTAGATGGGGAGCACCTGCAGAACCACCCCGCCCGCCCGCAGTTGCGGCAACCAGAAATCGCCGAACGGGTCGGCGAAGCCGCGCCGGCGCTGGTGCTCCACCGCCAACAGCAAATCGTTGTGGGCGTCGGCTACCGGGAAGGGGAGCGCAACCATTATTCAGGACCCCAGCGGTCCGGCGGCTTTTACCTGCACCCGGCACCCGCCTCCCGGAACATAGGTCATGGGCACTTCCACCACCGAGGTGACCCGCACCGACCCGGGGTCGGCCCCCGCCGTCACCGCGGCCTGCTCGGCCTCGGCGCGGGCCGACTCCAGGCATTCCTCCCGGCTGGAGGAGTCGTACTGATACACCCGGTCCACCGTTCCCGAGGCTTCGGCTATGGCCGCTCCGAAGGCGTTGGCCACCGGATAGTGGTCGGGGCGGATGACTTCGGAGGCCCCCGTCACCCGCTCCGGAGCCAGATGCGCCCCTCCCCCCACCGCCAACAGCGGCATGGGGTCCCGGCTGGCTTTCATTCGTTCGCAACGGGCGGCCAACTGCTCGTCCACCCACCGCAGGGCCCCGGAGACGACCTCGCCGTCCAAGTCGGCCACCCGGCCGGGATCGCCGAAGCCGGACAATCGCCCCCCCGCTGCCGAAACATCGGACAGGGTGAGCGTCCCCCCGCCGCACACCAGGGCCTCTTCGGTCACCCGGTAGCCCACCGAATCGGGACCCACCGACACCCCATCCGGCCCGGGACGGACGATGGTCCCCCCGCCCAAGCCGATGGAAATCAGATCCGGCATGCGGAAGTTGGTGCGCACCCCGCCCACGTAGACGGCGGTGGCCGACTCCCGGGGGAAGCCGTCCACCAAGATGCCGATGTCGGTGGAAGTTCCCCCGACGTCCACCACCAGGGCGTCGGCCAGCCCGGCCAGCGAACAGGCCCCCCGCATGGAATTGGTGGGGCCCGACCCCAAAGACAGCACCGGCATCTCCAAGGCGCGGTCGGCGGTCATCAAGGTTCCATCGTTCTGGGTGATGTAAGCCTGTGCGTCGACGCCGTGCTCGCGCAAGGCCCGGCGGAACCCGTCCACCACCCGCCGGGCCACCCCCAGCAGGGAGGCGTTGAGCATGGTGGCGTTCTCCCGCTCCAGCAAACCCAGGGTGCCCACCCGGTGGCTGAGGGAAACCGGCATCTCGTCCCCCAACTCCTCGGCCAGGATTTCGGCGGCCCGCAGTTCCTGCTCGAAGTTGGCGGGGCTGAAGGCGCAGGAGACGGCCACCGCCTCCGCTTGGCCGGCGGCGGCCTCCGCGAACCGGCGCACGGCCGCCTCGTCCAGCTCGGCGATCACCCGCCCGTCGTATTCATAACCCCCCTCGATGATTTCTTCGACGGCGATCACCGCGCGGCGCAGGTCGTCCGGCCAGTCCGCTCCGGGGGGGACCGCCAGCGAGGAGGGGGCGGCCAGTCGCAACACCCCCACCCGGCCCAAGCCGCGGCGCTGGATGATGGCGTTGGCGGAATGGGTAGTGCCCAGCATGGCTTTGCCCACCTCCGACAGTTCCGCTTCCCTCCCCACCGCGGCCATGGCGGCGCTGATCCCGTCCAGCGGATCCTCGGTGGTGGGGGCCTTGTGCATGGCCAGCACCCGGCCCACGGAGTCCACCAGCACCGCGTCGGTGTTGGTCCCCCCCACGTCGATTCCCATTCGCAACATTACGCACCAAGCCTTCTGTATTCGTGGTCGTATCCAAACGCCCGCGGCCCTACTACTTCCAACATCCCCTCCCGGTGCCATTGCGGAGCGCACGGCATGGCCACCACGTTCACCCGTTGCCCGTAGGTGAGGGTTTCGGTGGTGATGGGGGTGGCGGTTTCCGCGTCCAGGATGCAGATCAGGTCGGGGGCGGTAACCACCGGGGAGCCGTCCTCGAAAGCCGCCAGGAACTCGTTTTGGATTCCGATCTGCATGGCGCGCTCCGACCCGTCCCGGGCTTCGATGGTCACCGTGCCTTTGGCGAACCCTTCGGTGGTGCGCCGCTCCACGTCCGTAATCGTGCCCGAGAAAATAATGGAGCCTTCGGCGAACTCCAAGAACCGGTCGTACGCCCCCGCCTCCCCCCGTTGCACGGCGTTCAACAATCGTCCCAACTCGGTGCAGTAGGTAACGGACCCGAGGATGGCATGCTCGGCTACCTGGGCGGCGGTCATGGTGTAGGAGGCCATGGCGTTGGCCAAGGTGAGCGACATCACCGCCCCCCGCACCAGTATTTCGCCCAGCTGGTTGGTGTTGGTTTCAAACACGCACAGGTTGCCCTTCTCGTCCGCCACCGCCATCGGGGAGGCGGAAATGCCGGCCAGGGTGAAAATGGTCATCTCGATCTGGGGGAAGGCCCGGCGCATTCCGTCCGCGTCCACCACCGGCAGCCCCATCTCCACGGCGGTGGCCAAAGGAAGCAACGTGTTCAATCCGCCCACCTCGATGGGCATCAACGCCACCGGCTCCCGGCCCAGGTAGGAGGACAGGGCGGTGACGGAGGCGGTGAACTCGGCCCCCGATGGAATTTTCTCCAAGAGCACGGTGGGGGCGCCGACGACGGCGGTGGTCATCACCAACCCGTCGGGGGGCAACTCGGAGGGCTCTACCACCGATACCGGCCCGTAACGTTCGATGGCCCCGCGCAACATCAGCCGGGCCACGTACGGGTCGCCCCCTCCGCCCGTGCCCAGCAGGGTGGCCCCCAGGGCCAGGTCGTCTACTTGGTCCAGGGTCAACTCCCGCATCACATCCTCCGGCTTCTCGTCCAGTTGTCGGCGGCCACGGCCAGCACTATCACACCTCCTTGTATCAAACGTTGGATAATCGGGTCAATTTGCAACAGGTTGAACCCGTTGATGACCAAAGCGATGAAAAAGGCTCCGAACAGGGTGCGCCAGACGGCCCCCTCCCCCCCGGCGATGGAAGTGCCCCCCACGATCACCGCCGTCAACACCGAGAACACGAAAGTGAAATCGTCGTGGGGCTGGCCCACCAGGGTGCGGGAGGCGGACAGGGCCCCGGCCAAGCCGGTGGCCGCCCCGGTCAGCACGAAGGTGAGCAGGGTCACGATTTTCACCCGGATTCCGGCCAGGTGGGCCGCCTCCGGGTTGCCGCCCGTGGCGTACACGTGCCGTCCGAAGCGGGTGCGGGACAGCAAAACCCAGAAAACGGCCACCACCACCGCCGCTATCCAGGTGGCCTTGGTTATGCCCCAAATCCGCCCGCGGGCGATATTGGAAAAATCGATCTCGGTCACCCGGACGATGCTGCGGTTGCTCATCAAAAAAGCCACCCCGTAGAAGACGAAGGAGGTGGCCAGGGTGGCGATGAAGGAGTTGATGCGGGCCCAGGCCACGATGGCCCCGTTGACGGCCCCGAACAGGGAGCTGATCGCGATGCCGGCCAGCAAGGCCAACTGCCAAGAGCCGGTGGCGTTCATGGTGAGGGCGGTGGCGATGGTGGCGTTGATGAAACAGGCGGAAAGGGAAATGTCGAAGTTGCCGCCGATCAGGGTCAGTGTCACAGCCGAGCCAGCGATCAGGAAAAATGCTTGTTGGTCCAGGATGTTGCGCAGGTTGGCGGGGGTTAAGAAGTTGTCGGCGGTAAGGAACAGCAGGAGGAAAACCAGCAACGTGGCCCAGATAATGCCGTAGTCGGTGAGAAGCGACCACCCCCGCGCCCTCCGGGATCGGGTTGCCAACGTCATGCCTGCGCCCCTCCGAAAGCCAGCTCCATCACCGAGGTTTCCGTAGCGTCGGCGCCCGCCACTTCCCCGGCCAACCGGCCGTCGCTCATCACCAGCACCCGGTGCGACAACCCCAGCACCTCCTCCAACTCGGACGACACGATCAACACCGCCATGCCGGCCGCGGCCAAACCGGTCAGCAGATCGTAGATGCCGCGCTTGGCCCCCACGTCCACCCCCCGGGTGGGTTCATCGGCGATGAAGAGCCGGGGACGGGACACCAGCCAACGGCCGAACAGGGTTTTCTGCTGGTTGCCCCCCGACAACTCGGTGATCACGGAGTCGATGGTGGCCCCGGTGAGGCGCACGGTGCTGGTCGCCTCTTGGGCCGCCTCCGTTTCCGGGCGGGAGCGGAGAAAACCGCCCGGCAGGGCGAACAGGGAAAGATGGGCCAGGGTGGTGTTGGCCCGCACCGTCATCCTCCCCAGGAGCCCCTGCGCGGAGCGGGATTCGGGGACCATGGCCACCCCGGCCCGGATGGCGTCCCGCGGGGAGCGGGGAGCGTAGGGGGCGCCGTCCAGCGTCATGCGCCCGGCGGTGGCCCGATCCGCCCCGAAAATAGCCCGCGCCGTCTCCGACCGGCCCGATCCGACCAAACCGGCCAGGGTTACGATCTCCCCTTCCCGAATGGTGAAATCCACTTCCGAAAAAACGCCCTCCCGTCCCAGGCCCTTCACCTCCAGCACCGGCCGGGCCTCGGACGGGGGAGGGCGGCGGGCCGGGAAAACCGCTTCCAGCTTGCGCCCCACGATCCCCTCGATCAGGGAAGAGCGGGTTTCGGAGGCGGCGGGCGAGGTGCGCACCACCTCCCCGTCCCGCATAATCGTCACCCGGTCGGCGATGGCCAGCACCTCTTCCAAAAAGTGGGAAACGTACACTACGGTCACTCCCCCGTCCGCCAACTGCCGCACCATTCCCCGCAATCCCCGGGCTTCGGCCGAGGACAGGCGGGCGGTGGGCTCGTCCATGACGATCAGCTGGGCGTCGCGGGCCAGGGAGCGGAGAATCTCCACCTTTTGCTGATCGGCCACCGACATCCGCCCCACCAGCTGGTCGGGATCCACTTCGATTCCGTACTCCTCCACCAAACGGGCCACCCGCGCCCGATCCCGGGCCTCGTCCACCAACGGTCCCCGCACGCTTTCCATCCCCAAAAAGACGTTGTCGCGAGCGGAGCGATGCGGAACCAGGGACAGCTCCTGGGCCACCATGGTGATGCCCATCTCCAAGGCCTGGCGCGGGGAACGCAACTCCACCGGCCGCCCGTAAACCTCCACTTGGCCCTCGTCGGGGGTGAGCGCCCCGGCCATGATTTTGCCCAAGGTGCTTTTGCCTGCCCCATTTTCCCCCACCAAGGCGTGCACCGTCCCGGCCTGCACCGCCGTATCCACCGCCTGCAGGGCCACGGCGCCTCCGAATCTTTTGGAGACGCCGCGAACCTCGATGTGCGGGACGCTCAGGGAGCCGCCCGCCTCATCCATCCCACTGGGCGTCGAACTCGTCGGCGTTGTCCTGGGTCATCAAGCCCCGGTTGGGAACGCTCTGCGCGGGGTCCACTCCCCCGGTGTCGGTCCCGTCCAAGGCGGCCACCATGGCCTCCATGGCCAGTTTGCCCTCGGTGTAGGGCGCGCCGTACAGATCGCCCCACCAGCGGCCTTCCTTGACTGCGGTCACCCCGGCCCGACTGCCCCCGAAACCGAGGATGCGAACATCGGTCATTCCGGCCTCCTGCAGGGCGATCTCCGCTCCCTGCATGGACTGGTCGGCCCCGATCACCAGGTCGATGTCGGGAGTGCGCACGATGATGTCCTGCATGGCGGCCAAGCCGACATCCGGACCCAGATACTGGCCTTCGGCCTCGGCCACCTCGGTCACCGTGGACCCGGCCACCGTGTCGTCCCAGCCTTGCCGCACCGCCACATCCAGCGGGATGCCTTTGATCCCGTAGAAATACACGATGTTGCAGGGGTCGGATTCCCCGCAGGCCTGCAGGGTCAACTCCCCCAGCCGGACGCCCCGTTGGTAGGGGGGCTCGAACACCATGGCCGACATACCGGGTACCTGCGGTTCCACGGTGGTGAAGTCCGTCCCGATCACCTGGTTGAGGCCCACCACCTTGATGCCCGCGTCCAAGGCGTCCAGGATGTCGGGAATGTGGGCGGCTCCGCCCAAGGCGGTGATGATGATCCCGTCGTAAGAGCCGGTGGCGACCACATCCTGAAACTGCGCCACCTGCCGGTCGAAGGTGAACTGGGCGTCGAACTCGATCATATTGATGTTGTTGGCCGCGGCCACTTCCTCCATGGCGGTGCGGGAAGCGGCCAACCAGGTGTTGGCCGAAGAGGCCGACAGGTAGGCCACCTGCCGCGGCTCCGGCGGGGCCGTGGTCTCGGGCGCGGCCGCGGTGGTAGTGGGAGCGGCCGTAGTAGTGGGGGCGGCGGTGGTCGTGGTCTCTTCCGCCATATCCTCCATGTCCTCCGCCATATCTTCCTCCATGGCGGTGGTGGTAGGAGCCTGGGTGGTAGTCGGGGCCTGGGTGGTGGCGGGAGCCTGGGTGGTGGTCGGCTCATCCGCCGTATCATCGCCGCCGCAGGCGACGGCGATCAGCGTCAAGGCCAGAGCCGCCCCCAGAATCTTAATTAGTTTCATCGTTCTTCTCCTTGTTCGCTGGAGGCGATCGCCCCGCAGGACAAACTTGTAAGCTGTTACTTTACCCTTTGCGTATCCGGCGCGCCTAAAAACCTGATGGTTCCCGGAGGGGGAATGCTAGCCGCGCAGGGCCGCGATGACATGGGAATAGGTCCCGGGATCAATGAGGGCGTCGACCAGACGCGGTCCTCCCCCGGACGGCGCGGACAGGGCCCGACGCACCTCCTCCCCGTTCGCGGCCGTATAAGCGGGCACCCCCAGGGCGCGGGCGGCCGCCGCATAATCAACCGGTTGATAACGCACCGCCGGGGCATCGTCCGCCGAGCCGTCCCCCTTCAATCCGATCAGGCTGAGGGCGGAGTCGTTCCACACCACCACCGTCACCGGCAGGCGCAACCGGGCCAGGGTTTCCAACTCGGCCAACGTCATGCCCAGCCCGCCGTCCCCGGTCATCGCCGTCACCGGGCGCCCGGGACGGGCCAGGGCCGTCCCCAAGGCGGCAGGCAGGGCGAACCCCATAGTGGCCAGCCCGTTGGAAATCAGGATGTCCAGCGGGCGACGGGCGGGCGCGAAGGGCATCACCACCAGAAAATGGGCCCCGGCGTCCACCGTCAACAGCGAATCGGCCGGGCTCGCCTCCAACACCGCCTCCAGCAACGCGAAGGGGGTGAACCCGGGTCCGTCGACGCGCACCGCATCCAGCCCCCGGCGGTTGTGGTCGGCCCCGGCTCCGGGCGGCCATTCGCTGCGCCACGCCCCCGCCATCCCGTCCAAGGCCGCATCCAGGGGGCCGGTCACTTGCGCGACGGCCGGGAAAAACCGGTCCGGGTCCGGCCAGGGATGCAACCGCAGTACCGGGGCCAGGTAAGGCCAGGGCCGGGATAACGGCTCCACCGCGTCCAAACCCAGCACCGCAATCAGGTCGGCTTCTTCCACCAGGGGACGTTCCAGGGAAGAGTTGGTGAACAGCCCGCCGTAGCTGGGCGAATGATCGGGGATGACCCCTTTCGCCTGGTAGGAGACCAACGCCGGGGCCCCCAAACCTTCCGCCAAGGCCCGCACCCGCGCCGCCCAGGGAACGGCCTCCGCTCCAACCAAAAACACCGGGCGCGCCGCCCCGGCCGCCAACTTGCGGGCCGCCCGCACAGCCTGCGGGTCGGGAAGGGCGGGGGGAGGGGGAGAGGGAGGGGCATCGCCGGGGGCGGACGGGTCGCAATCCAGGTGGACCGCTCCCATGGGCCCGGCCCGGGCCAGTCGCGCGGCCGCGGCGGCCGCCGCCTGCGGCTGGTTGCGGCCCGCGGTTCCGCTCCACTTGGTGGCCGCCCCGGTCAGGGCGATCTGGTCCAACCGCTGGTGGGCGGCCCAGTCGCGCTGGTCGGCGGGAACCGTTTCGCTCAGCAAAACCAACGGGAAGCGGTCCAGGGTGGCGCAGGCCAAACCGTTCACCGCCGACGCCACCCCCGGCCCCAGGGTGACCAGGGCCGTCCCCGGAGTGTCGGTCAGCCGTCCGTAAACGGCCGCCGCTACGCAGGCCGCGGTCTCCCCATGGGTGAGGACGAACCGCATTCCCTCCTCCCGGCCGGCCCTGATTTTGGCCAGGCTTCCGCCCCCCGGCATCCCCCACATCACATCGGCCCCCGCGCCCGCCAATCCCCTCATCACCGCCGCGGCCGGGTCGCTGCTCACCGTCCCGCCCTCAGTCGGACAACTCGACCGTGACGAACCGTATCTCCTCCTCGCCGCAGTTCTCAAAATCGTGAATCATCGCCCGGTCGGCGGAGAAACTCCCGAACCAGGAGTCGCCCGTCTCGTAGCGGCGGACGACGTAGGAGCCGTCGGCGCTCCGCTGGCGGCCCACCCCCGCCTCCGCCACCGTCCACAAATAGGGCCGGTCGTGGATGTGGAAGGGGACCCGCTCCCCCGGCCCCAGCCGCACCTCCCACACCCGTACCCGCTCGTTCTCTAAAAGCAGGCGGCTGCCGACATGATGATTGCCGGGGGCCGCCGCCAGCTCCTCGGCGAACCCATCCGTGTCGAACTTCCCTTCCCGCAGTATCTCGGGCATTGCCCCTCCTCTCCGCCCTACAGGTTAACGCCGTCCGTTAGACAACCGCTGCTATCGCCCGCGGGGAAACGGCGGACGGCGTTTCATTCGTCCGGGACCGCCGACCGGTAAATACGGATTTCCCGCCGATGACCGCCGGGCCGGTAATGTGCGAACGGAACGGCGTTCGGAAGCGACCGGACGAAGACAACCGAAAGGGGAACCCCGCCCGCATGACCGACCCAACCCGCCCCGCCGACCTAACCGCCGACCCGGACCGGGACGACCTAATCGCCGCCGTCCGCCAACTGGAGGACCGGTTCGCAACCGAAGCCGACCGGTATTCCCGGCTAGCGGATGATTACGCCGCCGACGGGCTTCCCGCCGCCGCCGAATTAGCCCGTCGCCGGGCGGACGACTACGAAATAATCGTCCGCAACTACAACCGGCCAGCGGAGTAACCCGCCGATGACCGACCCGACCGAACGGCGGGAACTACGAAAGAACCGGCCCAACCTGTAACCGAACACAACCGGCAACGCAGTGCCGATCCTGGATGTGGAAGCGAACCCGCACCCCCCGGCCCGAGCCGCACCTGCCGCCACCCGCACCCGTTCGGCGATAGTCAGCAAGTCCCGTGGTCCTGGTATTGCCTCCCATTGGACGGCTATCCCTTTCCAGTCCCGTTCCGCCGTTTCTACCCGGTTCCGTATCAGACCGGCGGAACAAACGTCGTCACCAAATCCCGCTAGTCGTTGGTCGCAGTCGGCTAGTAATCCGGCCGCTTTATTGGCAACGTACGCCGGTCGGGCGGGTAGGTCATCGGCGGCGAGTTCTCCTATTCGGTTGGCACTCACCGACTATTAATTCCAGATGGTCGGCCATGCGGCGGGCTAGTTCGGCACCAACGGGCAGGCCGTCGGCGGCCATTTCGTCCGCCCACCGGGAATACCGGTCGGCTTCGGCGGCCATCCGGTCGTTCAGTTGGCGGACAACGGCGGACAGGTCGTCCCCGGCCGGGTCGGCGGTGCGGGTCAGGCATGAGGTCATCGGTCGCGTCTCCTTTCGGTCGTTTCCGATATTATCCGAATGTCAGTCCGGGCGGATAACCCTGCCCTGTCAGACCCGGGATGAAAACCGAAACCTGTTAGTCGGAATAGGGGCGGCCAGCGGGGACGAGCATTTCGCAGGTCGCCGGTATTCCATAGGGGAATCCATTCGGCGGCGGCTATCCGGCGGGGTCGCCGCGGCCTAGAAATCACCATCGGAGCCCCCGGAGACCAAATCCGTTCGGCACGGGAGAGCACTGGGCTGTGACCTCCACCAGGTGCGTGTCCCGTATATGGAGAAGGGCATCCACCTTGTCGATCCGTTCCAGGGCGGCGGTTATCTCTTCATCTAGGGGCACCCCCGTAGGCGACGCGGCTCTCTGGCCGTCACCATTCCTCCGGGTTCAGCTCTTTGGTGGCCTCCCGTAACTCCCCCTGGCCTTTCTTCCAGCCGGCTTTATAGCCCTCGCCGAACGGGTACGATATAAACCCATCGGGGACGGTCTCCAAGTAGATGTCATCCGTGCCCCCGTCGCAGGCGTGGTCGTAACCCTCTTTCCACCCGGCGTCGAACGACGCCTTTACCTTCTCTTTATCTACTCCCACGGTCGGGCTCCTTTCCAACTCTTCCGCCCTACAACTGAGCAGGCGATTGCCGCCCTCGATTATAACTGGGGGCGATCAGCCAAGTTTGGCCGGGAACCTCAACCGGCATCCAACGCTTCCTGTCCCGTCGCCCACCTGATTTTGCGGCCGGGGCTGGGGCGGTTTAGGTCAATGAGTGTTATTAGCGCACCCTGCCGAAGGATTTGCTCCGCCTTCCCCCAGGCATACTCTCGACTAGCCTCGCCGCCAGTTACGCGTACGCCCCGAAATGCGGCTAGCCCCCCGCATGTGCGTGGCAGTGGTCAACCCTGCCGGCCGGGTGCGTCGGGCGGGGCGGACATCTTCTTCCGGGCGTAAAATGGGCGGGATGACGGCAAATCGGAACGCGGGGATTCTGGACGGGTTGCGGGTGGTGGAAATCTCGGCTTTCGTAGCCGCGCCCCTGGGGGGGATGACCCTGGCCCAACTGGGGGCGGAGGTCATCAGGGTGGACCCTCCCGGCGGGGGCCCCGACTTTCACCGCTGGCCGGTCACCGCGGACGGGGTCAGCTTGTACTGGGCGGGTTTAAACAAGGGCAAGCGATCGGTCGCCATCGACCCGTCCGTCGCGGAGGGACGCCGCCTCATCCGGCGACTGATCGCCGCCCCCGGCCCGCAGGCCGGAATACTGATCACCAACCTCTCCCCCCGCTGGTTGGACTACCGTGCTCTGCAACAGGACCGCCCCGACTTGATAATGGTCGCCTTGTCCGGCAACCCGGACGGCTCCCGGGCGGTGGACTACACCGTCAACGCCGCCGCCGGCTACCCGGCCCTGACCGGTCCGGGGCCCGAGCCGGTCAACCACGTCTTTCCCGCCTGGGACGTGATCGCGGGGCATATGATCGCCACCGCGGTGTTGGCCGCCGAGCGACGGCGCTCCCGCACCGGGGAGGGAACCCTGGTCAACCTGTCCCTGTCCGATGCGGCCTTCGCCACCGTAGCCCACTTGGGGCAAATCGGGGAGGCGGTCGTCGGCGGAGGGGACCGCCCCCGCTACGGCAACTACCTGTTCGGCTCCTACGGCAGGGACTTCCCCACCGCCGACGGGGGCCGGCTGATGGTGGTCGCCCTCACCCCCCGGCAGTGGACGGCGCTTTTGGAAGCCACCGAAACCGGCCCGGCCCTGGCGCGCCTGGAGGAGGAGACGGGGGCCGACTTCCGGGAGGAAGGGGCCCGCTTCGCCGCCCGGGAGCGCATCTCGGATCTGCTCGCCCCCTGGTTCGCCGCCCGCACCCGGGAGGAGGCGGGAACGGTTCTGGACCGGCATGGGGCGTGCTGGGGGCAGTACCGCACCGTCCGCCAACTGGCGGAAGAAGACCCCCGGCTGGACCCGGAGCGCAATCCGATGTGGAGCATCGTCCGGCAACCGGGCGTCGGGGATTTGCCTTCACCGGCTACGCCGCTGGACTTTGCGGGAGTCCCACGCCCGCCCGCCGCCCCCGCTCCGCTTTTGGGGGCGGACACCCGGGCCGCGCTGGCGGAAACGGGCCTGGACGAGGAGGAGCTGGACCGATTGCAGGCGTCCGGGATCATCGCCTGCCCCGACGAACCGGTAAGGTAGGGGAATGTTACCCAATCCCCTGCTTGAAAAATTCCGCACCGGCCAAACCGCCTTGGGCGGATGGATGTCCATACCCTCCCCGGTGACCGCCGAGGCCATGGCCGCCTGCGGTCTGGACTACGCGGTCGTGGACCGTCAACACGGTCCGGTCGGTTTCGCCGATACGGTGGGAATGCTGGCGGCCGTCACCGGGCGCGGACCCACCCCGGTGGTGCGGACGCCGGAAAACACCCCGGCCGCCATCTCCACCGCCCTGGACGCGGGGGCGATGGCGGTGATCGTCCCCTTGGTGAATTCGGCGGAGGAGGCGGCGGCCGCGGTGGCGTCCTGCCGCTACCCCCCGGACGGGCATCGCAGCTACGGACCCTCCCGGGTGGGGCCGGTGGAGGGAGCGGACTATTTCGAGCGTGCCAACCGGGACGTGCTGTGCATACCGATGGTGGAAACCCGGGCCGCCCTCCATGATTTAGACAACATCTTGTCCGTGCCGGGAGTGGAAGCCGTCTACGTGGGACCCTCCGACCTGGCCATTTCCCTGGGCCTCCCCCTCGGCGACGAAACCCAGGGCCTGTGGGACGCCTTGGACGCCATAGTGGAGGGGTGCCGGCGGCACGGGGTGGTTCCGGGCATCCAGGCCACTCCCTCCCTGGTGCGGGACCGCTGGGAACGGGGGTTTCAAATGATCACCGTCATCTCCGATCTCTCGGCCCTGCGGACGCTTCTGTCCCGGTCCGCGGCCGAGGCCCGCCGGCTGGTCTCCGGGGAAGAGACGGAGCCGAAAGAGGGAGAATCCATTTACTGAACCGGGTTTCCCCGGCTGGTTGCTTTTAGAATGACCGCATTGTGAGCTGGGAGCCGGACTTGCAGACGCGGCTACGGCGGCTGACGGAGGAGAAGGTCGACGAGCGGCCAGCCCCGGGCGCCGTCCATCCCGCCGAGATTGCGGCCCGCATCACGCGGGAGGCCGGATTAGCCTGCCGCGCCGGACCGGGCGGCCCCGTCTCCCCCAACCGCTTCGCGGTGCGCCTGCCGACGGGCTCCCTGCGCTCCCTTCCCCGCGACCAGCAACTGCGCCGGGTTTTGGAGCAGTCGGTGGAGGAGACGGCCCGGGAAAGAGGATGGCGGTTGATGGGCCCGGCCCGGGTGCGCATGGAAACCGACCCGTCCCTGCCCCCCGCAACCATGGAAGTGACCTCGGCGGTGCGTCCGGGACGGCGCCCGCCTTGGGCGGTCCTCCGCCGACCGGAGCAGCGCCTGCCCCTCACCGTCAATCGTTGCCTGATCGGACGGAGCGGCGCCGCCGACCTGACCATCCCCCACCGCGCGGTCAGCGGCATCCACGCCCTGCTCTGGCAGGAGGGGGGCGGGATATGGGCCGAGGATCGGGACTCCGCCCGGGGCACATTTGTGGACGGGCGGCGAATAACGGGACGCACCGCCCTGCCCGTCGGCGGCCAAATCGCCTTCGGGACTCTTGAATACCGGTTGGAGGCGAGGTGATCCCATGCCGGTAATCATCCTGGTGGCCTTGAAGATTATTTTCATCGCCTATCTCTACCTGTTCGTGTGGCAAATAGCCAAGGCGGTGATCGTCGCGGTGGGAACCGGACGCTCCCCGGCCCGGACCCGGCCGGGGGCGGAACTGACCGTGGTGCGCAGCGAATCCCGGGCCGGGGAGTCGGTGGAAGTACGCGACTCGGTGGTTATCGGCCGCGACGAGGGCGCCGACCTGGTGATCGAGGACGCCTACGCCTCCGAATTCCATGCCCGGATCACCAACCAGTCCGGGGCGCTTTCCCTGCTGGACCTGGGCAGCACCAACGGCACCTACGTCAACGGGCGGCGGGTGACCGCCTCCCAGCAACTGAACCGGGGCGACTCGGTGCAGATCGGGACCACCGTGTTGGAGGTCACGTGAACTTCATCTGGGCCAGCGCCACCCACGTCGGCAGGGTGCGCAAAGTTAATCAGGACAGCGTGTACCCCGAAGCGGACGGACGCACCGACCAGGGACTGATCGCGGCGGTGGCGGACGGCATGAGCGTACCTAAAGGGGGGGAAGTCGCCAGCCGGGTCGCCATCGAGGCCGCGGTGAGCGCCGCCGGAAAACCGGCCCGTCGCATCCGGTCGGCCAACGAGGCCATCCTGGAGAAGGTCTACCGGAATCCGCACCTGGCCGGGATCGGCTCCACCCTCACCTTGGCGGACTTCAACCCCAACGGAAAACTGCAAATCGGACATGTGGGGGACAGCCGCGCCTATCTGTTGCGGGCGGGGGACTTGACGCAACTGACGGTGGACCACACCTACGTCGGTCGGGAGATCAAGGCGGGCCGCCTTACCCCCGAACAGGCTAAAACGCACCCCAAGCGGGCGCATCTGCTCCGCGTTTTGGGAATGGCCCGCACCGTGGAGGTGGACGTGCACCGGGTCCGCTTGCAACCGGGCGACCGCCTGCTGGTCTGTTCGGACGGACTGAACAGGATGCTCCCTAAAGACGAAATCTCCCTGTTATTGGCGGAAGGTCCGCCGTCGGAGGCGGTGTGGAGCCTGGTGGAGGCGGCCAACGGGGCCGGGGGGCGCGACAACGTGTCGGCGGTGGTCGTCTCCGTAAACGCGTGAGCCGGCTGGCGGAGGCCTCCCTGACGGCGGCCGCGGCGGGCCTGGCCGGGTTCGGGACGGCACTGGTCAATTTTGCGGAGGGGGGCGGAGTGGACGCCCAGGCCGCCCTGGCTTTTCTGGTGTTCGCCATCGCCTTCGGGGGGCTGTCGGCGGCGGTGCGCCTCTGGACTCCGGCCGCGATCCCCTTACTGGTTCCGCTGGCGGCCGTCCTGACCGCAGTCGGGTTCGTGACCGTATACCGTCTGGACCGCGACCTGGCCGGCTTGCAACGTTGGTGGCTGCTGATCGGGGCCGGCGCCGCCGCCTTGCTCCTGTACGGCCTGCGGAACGGCGGCTTGCGCCTGCTGGTCCGTTACCGCTACCTGGTCCCGGCGGCCCTCCTGCTGTTGGCCGCGCCGCTGTTGCCCGCCGCCGGACCGTTGCCCATGCACGGCCGGGAGGCGTACGGCTCCCGGCTGTGGGTGGAATGGGACATCGGCCTGGCGGTGCGCTTCCAACCGGGCGAGCCGGCCAAACTGCTGTTGGTGATCCTGCTGGCCGCCTACCTGGCGGAGCGGGGAACCCGGCTGGCCGAATCCGGCCCGGGCCGCCTGGGCCTCCCCGGGGCCCGCCAACTGGCCCCGGCGGCCGCGGCGGGGGCGATCGCGGTCGCGATTTTGGCCTGGCAGCAAGATCCGGCGGCGGCCCTGCTCCTGTTCGGGACATGGGGGCTGATGCTGTACATCGCCGCGGGCCGCCCGGTCTACCCGGCGGCGGGGGCGGCCTTGTTCGGGGCGGGAACGGCCTTGGCCTATTTCGCCTTCCCCGGCATCCGGTTGCGGTTCTCCACTTGGTTGAACCCGTGGGCCGACTTCGCCGGGGCCGGGTTTCAAACCGCGCAGGGGCTGTTCGCCCTGGGGGCCGGGAGCCTGTCGGGGGCGGGTCTGGGGCTGGGCCGCCCCGACCTGATACCGAACGCCGCCTCCGAATACGTGTTTGCGGCCGTAGCGGAGGAAACCGGCCTGGCCGGGTCGGTGGCCGTCATCTCCGCCTTCGCCCTGCTGACGGCGGCCGGGTTCGGGACGGCGGTGCGGGCGCGCGACCCGTTCCGCAAAATGTTGGCCGCCGGGCTGTCCTTAAGCCTGGGCCTGCAGGTTTTCCTGGCGCTGGCCGGCATTGCGCGGCTCCTGCCCGCCACGGGCCTGCCCACTCCTTTCATGTCCTACGGACCCGCTTCCCTGCCAGCGGGCCTGTTGCTGATCGCCTTGTTGGCCCGGATCAGTCACGAGGAACGGGTATGAACGGACCGATCCGCCGCACCGCCCTGGTTCTGCTGGCCGCCTTCCTGGTCCTGGTGGCGGACGTCACCTATTGGCAGGTGTTGGCCGCCGACCGTATGCGGGACCATCCCCGCAACACCCGCACCCTGCTTACCCGCACCGGACGGCAACGGGGGTGGATCGTTTCCGCCGAGGGCCGGGTGTTGGCCGAATCGGTCAGCTCCCCGGACGATGTCCGCCGTTTCCGCCGCCGCTACCCGGAGGGCGATTTGTACGCCCATACGGTGGGGTTCTCCTCTCTCCTGTTCGGCGACTCCGGTCTGGAATCGGCCTACGCCGAGGAGCTGGTTTCGGGCCGGGATTTCACCGTGTCCGGGGTGCTGAACGCCCTGCTCGGCGAAGACCTGCGGGCCCGCTCCATGCAACTCACCCTCCATCACGGTTTAACCCGGACCGCGGCCGAGGCCTTGGGGGGACGGGCGGGCGCGGTAGCGGCCCTGAATCCCCGCACCGGGGCGGTTCTGGCTTTGGTTTCCTCTCCCCGGTTCGATCCCAACGTCCTGCTCGGTCCGGAGGCGGCCGGGGCGCGGGAGGAGTTGGAGGGGGACCCGTCCCGCCCCCTTGTAAACCGGGCCGTGGGCCGCACCTACCCCCCCGGCTCCGCCTTCTACGCGGTAACGGCGGCCGCCGCCTTGGAGCTGGGCATCGCCTCCCCCGACTCCCGCTTTCCCAATCCGGCGCATCCGGAGGGGCCGTCGTGCCCCCCCTCCGAGCGGGCGGAAATCACCCTGGAGGACGCCTTCGCCCAATCGTGCGGGGCGGTGTTCGCCCGGCTGGGGGAGCTGGCGGGCGGGCCGGCCCTGGTGGCGGCGGCGGAACGGTTCGGTTGGGGACGGACCCTCCCCTTGGACATCCCGACGGTCGCCTCCCCCCTGCCCCCGACCCCGGCGCAACTGGCTCTCGGACGGGGAGGCGCGGAGGCCACCGTCCTGCAGATGGCCCTGGTGGCGGCGGCGGTGGCCAACGAAGGACTGCTAATGGAACCGCAACTGGTGGCCCGCATTTTCGACTCCGACTCGACGGTAAGTTACGAGGCGGCGCCTTCCCTCTACTCCGAAGCCATGGGACCGGAGGCCGCCTTGGCCGCGGCGGCGATGATGGAAAGGGCGGTGGCCCGGGGAACGGGGGTGCGGGCCCGCATCCCGGGGGTGCGAACAGCCGGCGCGTCCGGCTCCGGGGAGAGCGGAAACTGGTTCATCGGATTCGCACCGGCCGGCGCCCCGGCCATCGCGGTGGCGGTGATAGCGGAACCGGGAGGCGGGGAGGCGGAGGCCGCCCCCGGCGGGTCGGCGGCCGCCCCCATCGCGGCCCGGGTGATGGAATTCTGGTTGCGGGGAAGCCCCGGTTGACCGGCCGGGGAAACCCGGCGGAGGGCGGGATGTTCCCCGTCGCCGCCCGCCCCCACTAGATTTTGGAGTTATCAGATGGCACCATCAAAAAAACTGGCAGGCCGCTATGAGCTGACGGCGCATGTCGCCCGCGGCGGCATGGCCGAAGTGTTCGAGGCCAACGACTTGATGCTGGACCGGCGGGTGGCCGTGAAAATCCTGCATCGGCAGTTCGCGAGCACCGAAACCTTCGTGGCCCGCTTCCGCAAAGAAGCCCAAGCGGCGGCCAACCTGTCCCATCCCAACATCGTGTCCATCTACGACTGGGGGGAGGACAACGAAACCTATTTCATCGTAATGGAACTGATCAAGGGCCGATCGTTGCGGGACATTCTCAAATCGGAGGGGGTTCTGTTGCCCCGCCGGGCGGCGGAAATCGCGGTGGAAGTGGCCTCCGCCTTGGAAGTCGCCCACCGCAACCGGGTCATCCACCGGGACAACAAACCGGGCAATATTTTGCTGGCGGCGGACGGGACGGTGAAGGTGACCGACTTCGGAGTGGCCCGGGCCTGGGACGACTCGCAGGAGCTGACCCGCACCGGTTCCGTGATCGGAACCGCCACCTATTTCAGCCCCGAGCAAGCCCGGGGGGAGGCGGCGGACGGACGTTCCGACATTTACAGCCTGGGCGTGGTGCTGTACGAGATGCTGACCGGGCGCCCGCCGTTCAGCGGGGAGACCCCGGTTTCGGTGGCTTACCAGCATGTGGCGACCGATCCGCCCGCGCCCAGCTCGCTCAACCCGGACGTTCCGGCGGAGTTGGACGCCATCGTCGGCAAGGCCCTGCAGAAAACCCCCGACCATCGCTACCAGTCGGCGAACGATATCCGACGGGACCTGCTCCTGTTCCTGCGGGGGGAAGCCCCTCCCGCCCCCGTCCCGGCGCCGGAGCCGGCCGCCGAGGGTCCGGCCCGGGTGTTGGAGCCGGGAGCGGGGGCCGCCTCCCGTCGTTCCTACACCGACCTCCCCCCTCCCACCGTTTCCCCGGAGGAGGCCTACCGTCGCATGTCCCCGCCCCGTCGCCGCTCCGCCAACCTGCCGGCCGTCGTCGGCTCCATCGCGGTGGCGGCCGCCCTGGTGTTCGGCATCTACCTGTTGCTCAACAACTTGTCCGCCGAAACCGAGCCCGCCGTCACCACCTTGCCCCCGCCGGTTTCGTTGCGGGTGCCGGATGTGACCGGCCTGGCCGAAGAGGATGCCCGCCTGCAGTTGCAGGAAATCGGGTTCCGGGTCGCTCCGGTATCCGAACCAAGCGAGGCGGTGCGGTCGGGCCTGGTGATCCGCACCGAACCCCGCGCCGGACTGGAAACGGAAGAGGGGGCGGTGATCTCCATAGTGGCCTCCTCCGGGCCCAACCTGGCCACGGTGCCCAACGTGGTCGGCTCCACACAGCAACGGGCGGCCACCCAGTTGCGCGGCCAAGGGTTCGCCTTGGAAGTGGAGACGGCCAACTCCGAGGCGGGGGTGGGGGAGGTGATCTCCCAATCCCCGCCCGCCGGAACCGACGCGCCGCCGGGGACGGTCATAACCCTCACCGTGTCCATCGGTCCGGTGCCGGCGGTGATCCCCTCGGTGTTCGGCCTGACCGAGGAACGCGCCATCGGCCTCTTGGAGGGACAAGGGTTCGAGGTGGAGGTCCGGAGGGAAACCTCCGACCAGGTGGAGGAGGGACTGGTGGCCGCGCAGAACCCGGCGGCTGATTCCGAATCCCCCCCCGGCTCGCGGGTGGAAATCGTTGTTTCGCAGGGGCGGACCGCCGTTTCCATCCCCGAGCTGGCCGACAGCTCGGCGGTCGCGGCCGCGGCGGCCCTTACCGAGTTGGGCTTGGAGGTGGAGGTGATCGAGGAGAACCATCCCGAGGTGGGGGCGGGGCAGGTGATCCGCACCGAACCGCCCGCCGACTCCGACGTCGCCTTGGGCGATACGGTGATATTGGTGGAGTCGATCGGGCCCGGACTGGCCACCGTGCCGGAGGTGCGGGGCCTGACTTTGCAGGAAGCCGCCGAACAGTTGGAGATGCTGGGGCTGAGCGTGGAGGCCGTGGGAACGGCCCCGGTGACGGACCCGGCTTTGGCCGACACGGTGGTGGAACAGACCCCCGCCCCGGACGCGCAATTGAACAGGGGCGAGGTGGTCGCCGTCTCCTTGGGGACCTACGAGCCGCCGCCCGAGGAGACGCCGGAGGAGACGCCGGAGGAGACGCCGGAGGAACCCGCCGGGGAAACGGGGGAGGCGGACCCCGCGCCGTCCGTCCCGGAGGAACAGTGACCGCCCCCCTGCCGGAAGCGGCGGTGACCATCACCGACGCCGAGTTCCGTTACGGCCCGACCGTCGTCTTGCGGGAAGTGTCGGTGAGCCTGCTCCGCGGGTCGGCCACCGCCCTGCTCGGACCCAACGGAGCGGGCAAGAGCACCCTGCTGAACGGCATCGCCGGGCTGATCGCCCCCCATTCGGGAAAGGTGACCGTCCATCACCGCCCGGGGGCCCGACGGCGGGCGGCCTACGTGTTGCAGAACGTCAAAGCCAACGAGGCCCTGCCGGTGACGGTGCGGGAGGTGGTGCAGATGGGCCGCTACTCCGGCTGTATTACCTGGCGGCGGGCCGGAGACCGGGACCGGAAGGCGGCGACGGAGGCGATGGAACGGACCGGCGTGGCCCATCTCGCCCGCCGGCCTTTTTCCCGTCTTTCGGGCGGGGAACGCCAACGCGTCCTGTTGGCCCAGGGGCTGGCCGCCGGCCTGGACCTCCTGTTGCTGGACGAGCCCGGAGCGGGCCTGGATATGCAGTCCCTGGCCGCTATCCGGGAAGTGATGCGGCAGGAAACGGAGCGGGGGGTCACGGTGGTATTCGCCACCCACCACCTGGACGAAGCCCGGGCGGCCGACAACGTGATCCTGCTCGCCGGCCGGGTAGTGGCCGTCGGGCCTCCCCGCCGGACGTTGACGGTGGAAAACATGGCGGCCGCCTACCAACGGGAACTGGTGGAGGTAGCCCCCGGACATCACCTGTTGGACGACTCCCATCACCAGCAGGCCGACCCCTCCCGCTCCCGCGAGCGCTCCATCCATCTGGAACCGGACCCGGCCGACGTCCATCACCGCCCCGACGAGCACGGCCACCACTGACGGACCGCAACCCGCGGGCGCGTGCGGTTATCCGTCCAGGAAGTTGCGCAACATGTCCATCCCCTCGGCGGTGAGCACGCTCTCCGGGTGGAACTGCACCCCATGCACCGGCAGGTCCAGATGGCGCACCCCCTGAATCACGTCGTCCTCGCTCCACGCGCAGGGTTCCAAAACCGGGGGGAGGGAGGCGGCGGCCAGGGAGTGGTAGCGGGTGGCGGTGAACGGGTTGGAAAGGCCGGAGAAAATCCCCCGCCCGTCGTGGCGGACGGCGGAGGTCTTGCCGTGCATTACCCGGGGGGCCCGCTCGATCCGGCCTCCGAAGGCGGACACGATCGCCTGATGCCCCAAACACACTCCCAGCACCGGTATTTCACCGGAGAAACAGCGAATGTAATCAATGGAATGCCCGGCCTCCTCCGGAGTTCCGGGACCTGGGGAGACCACCAGCCGCTCCGGGCGCAGGCGGGCCGCCTGCCCGGAATCCAACTGGTCGTTGCGCACCACGGTGGGCTCGGCCCCCAGCTCGCCCAAATACTGAACCAGGTTGAATGTGAAACTGTCGTAGTTGTCCAATACCAGGACCCGCATGACCGCCAGCCTACCCGCTCCGCGCCCCCCCGCCCGGAAAGCGACGCACGCCCGGCCCGGAGCCTGTACAATGACCGCATGCCTCAATCCAAAGGACGCCGCAAATCCAAGACGGTCAATCGCCCCACGCCGCCCAAAAAGGCGTACGGCGGCAAAAAGGCCAAGGAGTCGTCCAAGACCTATCAGGGAATAATGTTCGGCCTGATGGCGGCGGGCGTGTTGCTGGTGGTGCTCCGCTACGTTTTGGAGCTTTCGGGATGGATGGTGTTGGCGGGCCTGGCCGCAATGGGGGCTGGCTTCATAATGACCATCAACTACCACTAGCGGCGCCCCAACCTCCCCGCTGATCCCCTTCCCTCCGGCCTCCGAACGGGAGGCGCGGCCCCGCGCTTATGCCGGTTTTTCGTCCATTTCCTCCCGGCAGTGACGGGGGGGTTGCGCTTCGCTCCGGTTGACGGCGGTCATCGTCGCCTCCGCCCCGCACACCGAACACCGGAAGCGGAGCCGGGCGTCTACCGTGTCCTCCGGGTCCAGGTCGGGCGGGGGGTTGGCCACCGCCCGCAACACCGCCATGCACAACTTCCAGATGACCACCCCGATCGCCACCGCAATCAGAATGTGCAAGGGGTTCATCCGGACTCCCCCCGCCGAACGGGGCGGGCGCCGGAAAACCGGGGTGCGGTTATATCCTCTCCAGGATCATCCCGTTGGCCATCCCGCCCCCCTCGCACATCGTCTGCAGGCCGTAGCGGGCGCCGCTGCGTTCCATCTCGTGCACCAGGGTGGCGGTCAGCTTGGCCCCCGAGCAACCCAGCGGATGCCCGATGGAAATGGCCCCCCCGTTGACGTTGGTGCGTTCCCACAGCCCGTCCGGATCGTTGCCGCCGTGCTCGGCCAGCCAAGCCCCGATCACGGAGGCGAAGGCCTCGTTGACTTCAAACAGGTCGATGTCGTCCGGGCTCAGGCCGGTGCGTTCCAACACTTTGGAGGTGACGGGAATGGGACCGGTGAGCATGGTAACCGGGTCCACCCCGGCCATGGCGAAGCCCGCGAAGCGGGCCATCGGCTGCATTCCCAAGCGCTCCGCCCGCTCCTCGGACATGATCAAAACGGCGGCCGCGCCGTCCGAAATCTGGGAGGAGTTGCCGGCGGTGACCACCCCGTCCTGCTTGAACACGGGCCGCAGGCCGGCCAACACTTCCATGGTGGTTCCGGGGCGGATCCCCTCGTCCCTGGTCATAACCTCGGCGGAGCCGTCCTCCAAGGTGATCTTCACCGGGGTGATCTCCCGCTCGAACCGGGCCTCTTCGGTAGCCCGCGCCGCCCGCATGTGGGAGTCGCAGGCGATCTTGTCCAAAGCCTGGCGGGAAAGCCCCCACTTTTCGGCTATCAGCTCGGCGGAAATGCCCTGGGGCACCAGTCCCCGCTGGTAGCGATCCCGCATCATGGGCCCGAACGGCTTGCCCGGCCCCTGCTGGGCGGTGACCCCCATCGGCACCCGCGTCATGGACTCCACCCCGGCCGCCACCACCACCTCATAGGCCCCCGCCATCACCCCTTGAGCGGCGAAGTGGGCGGCCTGCTGACCGGAACCGCACTGGCGGTCCACGGTGGTTCCCACCACCGTCTCCGGGAACCCGGCGGCCAGGGCGGCGTTGCGGCCCACGTTGACGCTCTGCTCCCCGGTCTGCATCACGCACCCCATAATCACGTCCTCCACCAACCCCGGATCCAGGTCGTTGCGTTCCGCCAACGCGGCCAAAGTCCCGGCGGCCAGATCCACCGGATGGCATCCCGACAGCTTGCCGTCCCGCCTGCCGACCGGCGTCCTCACCGCGTCCACTATCACTGCGCTGTGCATCTTCTCCTCCTACGGGTCTCTACGGGGCTCTTTACGTGGAGGTGATCGGACTCGAACCGACGGCCTCCTGGTTGCAAACCAGACGCTCTTCCCAGCTGAGCTACACCCCCCGGTTTTCATTGTACGGACTATGAACGTCGGCAACGGGGGCTTGCCGGTGGGCCCACCTGGATTTGAACCAGGGACCTCATCCTTATCAGGGATGCGCTCTAACCAGACTGAGCTACGGGCCCGACGGTTCCATATTACACCATTAGCCCGCCCCAATCCGCAACCCGGTGGCGGAGGGCGCTATAGTGGCGAAACGGCCCGGAGAAACAACCGGGCGCCGCAGGTGACAGCGAAGTCCGGTGCAAGCCCGGCGCTGTCCCGCAACTGTCAAGCCTCCCGCTAGCCGCTAGCGGAGGATAAGCCAGGACGCCTGCGCCTGCGGTCGCGTATCAGCTCTCGGACGAAGGGTTGGTCGTGCCGGTCCGCGGGACCACGCCGATCTCTCTTCATCCCCGAAACGCTCGGAGGATGTTCATGCGGAGAAAAATCTCCCTGTTAGCGATTTTGGCGGCCTTGGCCGCCGCCTGCGGTTCCGCCGCACCCGAAAGCGGAGACGCCCCTGCGTCCGCCCCGACCGGAGCGACGGAAACGACGGAGGCGACAACGCCCGGCCCTGCCCGCGCTGACGACTCGCCCGTCACCACCGCCCTCCCCGATTTTCCGGCCTCCCTGGAAGGGGCGGGGTTCCGCATTTACCTGGAGGAGCGGCCGGAGGCGATCATTTCCCTGTCCCCCACCGCCACCGAAATCCTGTTCGCCATCGGAGCGGGCGACCAGGTGATCGCTGTGGACGACCAGTCCGACTACCCGGCCGCGGCCCCGGTGACCGATCTGAGCGGGTGGGAGCCCAACGTGGAGGCCATCGCCGCCTTTGAGCCGGACCTGGTAATCATCTCCTTCGACCCCGGCGATGTGCAGGAGTCGCTGGAAGGGTTGGGCATCCCGGTCATCATCCAGGGCCCCGCCCCCAGCATCGACCAGGCCTACGACCAGATGTTGCAACTGGGGATCGCCACCGGTTATGAAACGGAAGCGATCGCCCTCTCCGACCGGATGCGGGAAGAGATCGAAATCCTGAGCGACCGGTACCTGATCCCCGGCGAGAGCCGCACCTACTACTACGAGTTGGACGAAAACCTCTACTCGGTCACTTCCGACACCGTTCAGGGAGAGGCGGCGGCCATCTTCGGCCTGAACAACATCGCCGACCCGTTGCAGGAAGCATCCGGCTTCTATCCGCAACTGTCCGCCGAGTACATCGTGGAGCGGGACCCGGACATTATCTTCTTCGGATGCGGCCCCTCCTGCGGGACCACGGCAGAAACCATCGCCGCCCGCGACGGCTGGGGTTCCATCGGGGCGGTGCGCAACGGCCACATCATCGAGATGGACGCCGACTTGGCCAGCCGCTGGGGACCGCGCCTGGTGGACTTCGTGGCGATGGTGGGCCGCTCCATCCCCCCGCCGGCGGAACCCGACTTTCCGGCGACGGTAACCGGGGAGGGGTTCTCCGTCACCTTGGAGGAGCGGCCGGAGGCGGTGGTTTCCCTGTCCCCCACCGCCACTGAAATGCTGTTCGCCATCGGGGCGGGCGACCAGGTGATCGCGGTGGACGACCAGTCCGACTACCCGCCGGGGGTTCCGGTCACCGACCTGAGCGGCTGGGAACCCAACGTGGAGGCCATCGCCGGCTATGAGCCGGACCTGGTAATCATCTCCTTCGACCCCGGCGGCGTGCGGGATTCCCTGGAATCGTTGGACATCCCGGTCATCATCCAGGGTCCCGCCGAAGACTTGGACGGGGTGTACGAACAGTTGCGGCAACTGGGGGCGGCCACCGGAAACGCCGAAGAAACGGAGGTCCTCGCGGAAAGCATGCGCTCCCGGATCGAGGAGTTGGCGGAACGGTACGGTCCGTTGGGAGTGGGCCGTTCCTTCTACTACGAGCTGGACGACACTTTCTTCTCGGTAACTTCCTCCACCATCGCCGGGCAGGTGTTCGCTTTGTTCGGACTGGAGAACATCGCCGACGCCATGCCGGAGGGGGCCGGATCTTATCCGCAACTGTCCGCCGAATACATCGTGGAAAGCAACCCGGACTTGATTTTCTTCGGATGCGGGGACTTTTGCGACACCACCTCCGCAACCATCTCCGCCCGGGAAGGCTGGGATTCCATCGGGGCGGTGCGGGACGGGGCCGTCATCGAGATGGATCCCGACTTGGCCGGCCGCTGGGGCCCGCGCTTGGCGGAGTTCGTGGAACTGGTCGGCGAGGCCCTGTCCGCGGCCCGGGGCTGACCCGTTGCCCGCCCTGACTTCTCTATCCTCCGACGCCGTCGCCGCCCCCGCCCGGATGCGGTGGGGATGGATGACGGCGGCGTTGGCGGTCCTGCTGGGAGCGGCGACGGCGGGTTGCCTGTTCGGCCCGGCCCGCATCGACCCGGGACAGGTTCTGCGCCAAATAAGCGGTCTGGCCTTGTTGGACTCCTCCCCGGACCTGACCGACGTCCAGCAGGCAATCCTGTGGCAAATCCGGGTGCCGCGGGTGATACTGGGCGGCCTGGTGGGGGCTTTGCTGGCTTTGGCCGGGGCGGCCTACCAGGGGGTGTTCCGCAATCCGCTGGCCGACCCTTATCTGCTGGGGGTGGCGGCGGGGGGCGGGTTGGGGGCGACGGCGGTCATAGCCCTGTTTCCGGCCTCGGCCTCCGGCCTGTTGCCCCCGGCCGCTTTCATAGGGGGGCTGGCGGCGGCCGCCATCACCTACGTTACGGGGCGGTCGGCGGGGGGGCGCAGCGCCGTATCCTTAATTTTGGCCGGGGTGGCGGTGGCGGCCTTTTTCACCGCCGTGCAAACCTACATCCAGCAACGCAACGCGGACGCCATCCGCCAGGTTTACTCCTGGATCCTGGGCCGGCTCACCACCAACGGCTGGGAGGAGGTCATGACCCTCTTGCCCTACTTCGTCGTGTGCGGGGGGGCCTTGTTCGCCCTGCGCCGCCTGCTGGACGTGATGAGCGTGGGGGACGCGGAGGCGGCCGGCCTGGGGATTTCCGCCTCCGGGGTGCGGGCGGCGGTGGTGGTGTTCGCCACTTTGGGCACGGCGGCGGCGGTGGCCATGGCGGGCCTGATCGCCTTCGTGGGGATCGTGGTTCCGCACACGGTGCGCCTGCTGGCCGGAACCAGCTACCGCTCGCTGATTCCGCTGTCGGCGACGGCGGGGGCGGCTTTTATGATTTTGGCCGACCTGGCCGCCCGCACCATCGTCAGCCCGGCGGAGTTGCCCATCGGGGTGGTAACCGCCTTCGTGGGGGCCCCGTTTTTCATGGTGGTGTTGCGCACCAACCGGGGATATGCGCTATGAGCCTGGTAGTGGAAGGGGTTTCGGCGTCCTACGAGGCGGGTCGCCCGGCCCTGGACAACGTTACTTTGGGGGCGGGCCCGGGCCAGTGGCTGGGCCTGTTGGGGCCCAACGGGGCGGGCAAGTCCACCCTGTTGCGGGCCATCGCCGGACTGGTGGAACACCGGGGAATCATCCGGGTGAACGGGCGGGACCCGGCCGCCCTGCCCCGTCGGGAGCGGGCCCGGGAGGTGGCCTTCGTCCCGCAGGAACCGGTAATGCCGGAGGGCATGAGCGTCGCCGAATACGTGCTGTTGGGCCGCACCCCCTACCTTTCCCTTCTGGGCTGGGAAACCCGCCGGGACGTGCGGTGCGCCCGCCGGGCCATGCGGATGCTGAACCTGGAACGGCTGGCGGAGCGGCCCCTGTCCCATCTGAGCGGCGGGGAGCGGCGCCGGGCCGCCCTGGCCCGGGCTTTGGCCCAGGAACCGGGCCTGTTGCTGTTGGACGAGCCGACCAGCGCCTTGGACATAGGCCAGGGTCAGAACGCCTTGGAGTTGATCGGTTCGTTGCGGGAAATGCATCCGATGACGATCGTCACCGCCATGCATGACCTGACCCTGGCCGGGCAGTTCTCCGATCATCTGGCCCTGCTCAGCGAAGGGCGGGTGGCGGCCCAGGGGCCGGCGGCGGAGGTGCTTACCCCGGAATGCATACGCGACTATTACCAAGCGAACGTGGAGGTGCTGACGATGAACAACGGAGTGGCGATCGTACCGGTGCGGGCGGGCCCGTGATGGCGGACGTTCCCCCCACCGAAGACCCCCGGCCGGAGAGGTTGCGCCGGGCGCCGTCGCTGGTGGTGGTCAACACCGGCGACGGCAAAGGCAAAACCACCGCCGCCATGGGAATCCTGATGCGGGCCGCGGCCCGGGGGTGGCGGTGCGCGGTGGTGCAGTTCATCAAATCAGGCGACTGGAAGACGGGAGAGGAAAAGGCCGCCCGCCGCCTGGGAGTGGAATGGGACACGGTGGGGGACGGTTTCTCCTGGGACAGCGGGGACTTGGGGGAGTCGGAGGCGGTGGCCCGCTCCGCCTGGCGCCTGGCCCGGGAACGCATCACCGGGGGCGAATACCGGCTGGTGGTGTTGGACGAGATCACCTACGCCATGAACTGGGGATGGATCGACGCGGCCGAGGTGGTGGAGGTGATCGCGGGCCGCCCCCCGAAGGTGAACGTGGTGGCCACCGGACGGGACGCCTCCCCGGAGCTGATGGCGGCCGCGGACACGGTCACCGAAATGACCTCCGTAAAGCACGCCTACCAGTCCGGGTTGGCGGCCATGAAAGGAATCGACTTTTAGCGCACCGGGGCCGCTTTCCCCTACACTGCGGGCTATGAAAGTTACTTTGCTCGCCGTTGCGGTCGCGGTAGCGGCGGCGGTGGTGTGGGCCTCCCGCAGGTCGCCCCGCCCCGCCCCGCCCGCTCCGGAGCCGGGTCGGTGGGTTCCTTTGCCGCGCCCGACGGCGACCGGGGAGGTATGAGCATCCGCATCGGCCTGTGGGCCGCAGGCGAGTTGCAATGGCGCACCTGCCGCGCCTTGACCGCCGAGCCGAACATGGAGGTGGAACTGCTGGAAGCCGGGCGCCCGTCCGCCGGCGGTTGGGACGCCTTGGCCTTGGAGAAATCGTCCCCGGATTCCCGCCCTTGGCGGGAGCAGGCCCGGGAAGGCGGGATCCCCGCAGTCTTCGCCTCCCCTTTGCACCCCGCCGAAGACCGGAATCCATCGCCGGAGGCGGCGACGGTGGGCGGGGTTCTGGCCGGGGAAAACCTGGCCGCCGCCTTGGCGGAACGGGCCGGTTGGACTACGGAGGCGCGGGAGACCCGTCTGGCCTGGACGGTGCCCGGGCCGCCCCTGGGAGGCGGGGAAGCGGTGAATTTCCCTCCCCCGGCCGGGCCGCGCTGGGCGGGCCGGACCCAAGGTTCCTCCCTGCCGGGACAGGTCGCCTACCTGGCCGCCCCCGTCGACGACTCCTGGATGGGCCTGCTGGCCGATGTGGACGGCCAACAGATGGCGGTAGCCGACGACGCCGGTTTCCTACGGGGAATTTTCCTGGCGGCCGCCGCCCTGTCCGCCGCCCGGGGAGCTTATCCCCCCGGCCCGGGCCGCCCCGCCGACCCCGCCGGAATGTTCCTGCGCACCGCCCAAAAGATAGGCCTGGAAATAGCAACCCACGCCCCCGCCCCCTAACCCCCGGGCCGCGGCCCTACAGAATCTCCCACTTCACATACTCATCCAACTTACACCCTTCCGGCAAGCGAACCCCAGCTCCTTCAGAATGGGTAAGGATATGGAGAGGCCGCTGATAGGCTCAATTATGGTACCACGGAGGGTTAGGCGTTAAATTGTGCAAAGACATCATCGTCAGGGAACGATACGTCTTGGCGTTAATTTCTTCAAGTCGGCTGTATTGTATCGGAAGTAGAACAAGGCCTTCCTTATCTGCTTGTTCTGCCCAATAAACGGCCTGCTCATCAAACCATTTTCTGACAGGTTCAGAAAGAGAGAGCTCCGAAAAAACCCATATCTCAACCCTATCCATACTGATATTATCATCAGCATTAATTCGAAATTCTACTACTTCGCGATAAATGTCTCGTTCAAGTTGAGTGCCCTCCAGAGAACCTAGCCCCCTTATCAGCGGAATACGTACTGCCCTCTCGAATTTACCATCAAAAGCCGGACGATCTGCGAGCATTGCTACTCTCTTACCAACATTTCTACGATCTTCTTCGGATTCGAAAATAGAAATAGGATCGCGTCGTAGCAACCATCCCTTATCTACGGATACGCTTATACGGAAATCAGCAATCCAAAACCCGCTCTTAGGAAACCCTGGCAAACGCATTAAATACTGTGGAACTCGACCTTCCTGAATGAACTGACGAATATTACTCGGAAGGAAAGAACGTTGTTTTGTTGAGCCAAGGGTAGGTTCGTATTTTTGCTCGCCATCATAGACCGGCACCATTTGCACCCACGGTCGGATTGGCTGATTACTATCTTCTTCGCGAATATCACAAGTCTGGGTTATTATCATCCCATACGGGAAATCGTTCTCGAACTCGATCGTTCCTGAACCCATATTATGGTATGCCGCTGTTTGAGAGTGTACGGGAACTTCCGGGTCCCCAATATACGATAGTGGGAACCCTTCAACAACGTCACCCTGACGAAATAATTCAAGGTGCTCCAAAACACCGCTTGGCCATTTCTCTCTACTACGGGGTATACCGGCAAAAATCATCGATCTGCTCCTTGTGCCGGGCGTTGACGTCTAGGACGAGCAGAATACTGACGAGGAGTATCCTCATCTTCCATCCATCCTTTCTCCTCCAACTCTATGCGCTCCAGTTCCCGATGAAGAACCGCAGGCGGGGGTAAATTTCCTGGTGGCGGTGGAAAAAGAAAGGAAGAAGCCTGTCGCGCAACCAACGCTGGACCATCCGGCTGAGCCAGTCTATCCAGCCGAGACAAACGAGGATCATTATCATCTTCTCCGTTTAACCAACCAGATAACTGATTTTGCGTCATGGTACTATCAAGGGCGGAAATCAGATGTTTAACTTGAAAAAGTTTTCTTACAGTAGATGGATACGCTCCCTGTCCGTTACGCCAGTTACGGATAGTATTACGTGAAATATCTACTAAATCCGCTACCTTAATCTCCGACATTCCCAGCAGGGTTTTTATATATTCTACTGCCTCTAGTGCTACAGAACCGGTAGAACGGGA
The DNA here is from genome assembly GCA_965243835.1 of Candidatus Spongiisociaceae bacterium. GTDB lineage: Bacteria > Actinomycetota > Acidimicrobiia > Spongiisociales > Spongiisociaceae. The sequence continues at coordinate 34,632 of OZ251578.1, read as the reverse complement.
TGGATAATCAGCATTAAGCATTACCAGCCAATTTTGCATTCGGTCTCTAATATCTAACTCCAAACCAGAATTAGCAACCATAACCAGACCGTAGTATACAACATTCGCCTTTGGCGATATAGAAAAAATGAGAAATGACTTGGGCAAAACTAAATCCGCACCACTAGAGTCAGTCGGCGGATCACTATTCATCTCTCGATTTTTTGACAGAGTAGTATCATCAAAGATATCATAAACACTATCTTCGGGCTTCTGCATAATGGGAGCGAACTGAGTGATCATTGCCTCTCTCCTCGAAAATATTCATACAGGTTATCGGTAATTACAGATCTAAAAACCTGTTTGGTTAGCTTATGAAATTTGTCTACCGTATCTAAAATTCCTTCCACATTGAAGGGTCTGCCAATCTGACGGAAGCAGTCATGGTCGAAAATATAATTGTACTTTTCGTCAAAAAGTTGACAGCCGTGTTGCAGATTGAAGGTCGCTCCATCTGGACCCTCTAATTCTATTATACTCTGGCAAGACTTGACCGAAGATGAAAGATCGGCACTGGTAATGGGCCCCAGGATTTCGTCAACAATTAATCCCCGAAATCCTATAGGAGCGTTCGGATTGGGATTTTCTATCTGGTCGATCATACGCAGGCCTAGCCGATTTTCCAGTTTTGGGGCGAACACCTCGGCGACCGAGCGGGCGAGTCTCGCTAGCCTGTCCTTGAACCCTGCCCACCGATCGTAGGCCCTCGTCTCCACACTAAAATATTCTTGGCTTATGACCGCGGTCCAGTTTTTGTCCTCCGACTGAAACCGCCATCCCTGTCGCGGGTCGGCCCACTTCGCCTCACTGCTCCCCGATCCGACCATAACATCTATCTTCTCTTCGGTGATTTGCTCGATGTGAGGGAATATGCCCTGCACTGCTCGGTGAACCACCAATGCCTGACTTACATCGGCCACCGCAACCATGGGCTCGTGACGCACTTGGCACACCACGAGGCGCAACGGCGACCGCGCCAGTTTCTCGTCCGGCGGGGCGGGCAGGGACAGCGGCTCGGCCATTGCGTTCCTCCTTTCGTTAGCCAATGGTCTGGAAACCTGCTAAACTTGTGCGTAACTTGAGCAGAGGGAGCCCTTATGGTAAGGTAAACCTATGCACAAGTTGAGCATAGCCGAAGGTGGCTGGGGCGTCAAATCGGCCACAGCCCTAATCACGGAAAGGAGGATCCCATGGGTCGTAAGATTACGATTCGGAGACGCGTACGTATCGAGCGGCGCGTGCGGGTGCGCCGGCGCCCAAGGTAGCAACGGCGACCGGGGTGGGGATTGTCCTCACCCGGCGGAGGGGTTAATTATTGGGCGGGGTTACCGACCCGCCCAATACCCTCCGTACCAGGGCGGCGGGGTCGCGGAAGGCTACCGAGCGGGGAACCGACTCCTGCGCTCCCCAGATCGCGGCCGCCGACAAGGCTTCCTTGTTTACATGGGGGCCGAAAGCGGCGCAGGGGACTCCCGCCTCCGTTGCCCGCTCTACTGTCTCCTGTGCCGCGGGGTGTTCCAAGTCCGCCAAGATCGCTGATAGGTCATCGGGCAAGTCGCCGGGGCTGCCTAGCAGGGCGGGTTGCATTCCGGCGGCGCGCAGGGAACTCTCCAACTTGGAGCGGTCCATCAGGTTGCGGGACAGCACGCCCACTACGGGCGGGCGCATGGACCTGGCTTTGGCCGCGCCCCAAGCCAGGTGCGCCGTCCACGCCTCCTCGCCCAGGTCCCGGGAAGCAGCGGGGGCCAGGTCGTAGAGGTCGCCCGGCAGGGCGTTGGCCGCCACCGCGTCCCGCTCCGGTATCGGAACTCCGGCCGCGGCCAAGACTTCGGTGGGGAACCTCATCGCCTCCTGAAACAGCTCCAACGGGCCCCGGGTCTGTTCGGCGAACGGCGTCTCCAGAAACTCCCGCAACCGCTCCTCCAACCACGACCGGCCCCGCCTGAGCGCATCGTCCAAACCTTCCCGCAACAGCTCCTCCCGGGCTTGCGAACCCGTTGCCGCGCCCGACCCAGCCCACCGCTCCTCCAACCGGGAACGGACGTAGGGCTCGTAGGCGGACGCAAACGCCGCCCGCACCGCCGCCGCCGTTTCCCCGCCGCTCATCCGGTGAACACTTGCACGGTCATCAACCCCAGCGGGCCCTCCCACACCGCTATTCCCACCCGCACCAGCCGGGGATCCAGCATGGTCTCCCGATGGGAGGGCGACTCCAACAGGCCCTGGTGAACCACCGCCGGGGTGGGGGCCAAAGCCAGGTTCTCCCCCACCAACCCGAACGGAATGCCCGCCCCGGTTACCCGGTCCGCAACCGAACCGGTCTGCGGCGAGGTGTGGGAAAAATATCCTTCCTCGTACATTTCCCGGCCGTGGGCGGAAGCCACCTCCGCCAACGCGGGCGACCAGGACAGCGTGCGCACCCCCTCCTCCACCCGGGACAGGTTGGCCAAGTCGAACAACTCCCGGGCCGCCTCGGGGTCCGCCGCTAGGTCATCACCGGTCGCCTGCGGGATTTCCCGTACCGCCGACCCTTCCAGCACCACCGACTCGGAACCCAGCAGCCTACGCAGGTTCACCAGCGACTCCAACACCCGGTCGCCCGCCAGGTCGCTCACCCACGCCTTGACCCGCGCCCCCTGGTCGGTTACCAGGCGGGCGGCGGTGGAATCGGCCAGCCATCGGTCCAGAGTGGGGTTCACCGACAGGGCGGTGGCCGACAGCAGAAACAAAACCGACATCACCAAAAACAAGGCCAAGGCCACCGCCATCCCCGCAATCCGGTCCAGCAAACGCAACGGCCCTAGGAACTTCACCAACCAGGCCGACAGAACGGCCCCCGCCGCCAACGCCGCCGTAAACAACGCCGTCCCCGCCGCCGCCCGGGCGGCCAGCGGGCTGATGTTCGTCCAGGAACGCACCAACTCTCCCCCGGCCCCGCTGAGGCGGAAAGCCAGATAGACGCCGACCACCGCCGCCGCCAACACCGCCGCCCCCCGCACAAAACCCCGGCGATAGCCCCGGTAGAGGGCGAGCGCCCCCAAACCCGCCAACGCCAAATCAACGATCATCGCCGCACCGCCCCGAACAAAGAAACCCTCCCGCCCGCCGTACCGCCAACGACCGCGTTCGGAGCCCCCTCGCCTCCCTTCCCAACCAACGCCGAATCGCAACCATTACCCAACCGCCTCCGGCGAAACCGAACCGCCGCCGTACCCCGACAACCATCGGCCCGCCGACAAACCATCCCGAACGGACCCCCGCGTCGCCGGCGAAACCCCCGCGCCCCGGCCGTCGGGGAAAACAACGGATGGACACCATTGTCACCCGCCGCTGGACCAAACACGCCATCCCCTCCCATGTACAACCGCCAAACCAACCAACCGGCGAACCCCAACCCAACCTGCAACGCCCCGACGAAGCACCCGAGCGCCGCCCGGCCAACCCCGCGGCGACCACCCCGGCAACGGGCGAAAACCTCCCATCCGGCCCAAGCCGAACCGCAATCCCGACCCGAGGGGAAATCCGTCTCCGCGCCGCCGACAAACGCCCAACCGCCGAATAGAAACCCTCCCCCGACGAAGGAACCGCAACACGTCGTTCCACCGACAAGGCTCCCCCGCAACCCATCCGGCCAAACCCTCTCGTACTCCGGTTACGGACGAGAACCCCCTGCCCGGCCAACCCGCACCGGGAAAACCGGGTACGGATGGACACCATCGGCGCCCATCGCTGGACCAAACACGCCAACCCCTCCCCTGCGCAACCGCCAAACCAACCACCCAACACCCGCAACCCGACCAACCGACAAACCCCAATCCAACCTGCGACACCGCCGACGAGGCACCTGAGCGCCGCCCGGCCGACCACTCGGCGACCACCCCGGCGCTGGGCGGCCCATGCCGAACGGCAATCCCGGCCCAAGGGGAAATCCGCCTCCGCGCCGCCGACATACACCGAACCGCCGGATAGGAACCCTTCCCTGACGAAGTGCCCGAAACGCGCCGTTCCATCGACACGGCTCCCCCGCAACCCCGTTCGGCCAAGCACTCGGTCGTAACTCCGGTTACGGACGAGAATCCCCTGCCCGGCCAACCCGCACCGGGAAAACCGGGGCCCGCCCATCGCCGTCGAGCGCGCTCCGGCGGAGAAGCCGCCCAACGAACAAACCGGCGTCCGTTGCGTCCGTTGGAAGCCCGCGATCCAGGATCAAGTCGAATCCGCAACTCCCCCAAACCCGGCGTTGCCCGCATACGCCCGGCCGCCGCTCGCGCAATGGAGGAGGGAAACCAACCGCGCGCAACGCCCTCTTGGCCGGTCGACGGCGAAACCTCACTCATTAAAGGATTACCCCGGAGATGAAGTTTCCCCCGCCGCCGGGTTCTCGTCCTCCGACCATTCGTCCGCGCCCGGCCCTTCGCCGACCGCCGGGGACTCGCCGGTTAGTCGGTCCGACACTCGGCGCACCCGTTGTTTGATGGGCTCCGTCTCCCGTTCCACCACGATTCCGGTCAAAGCCTGATCCCAGGGCTCTCCCAACCCCCGGGTGCGCCACAGATGGCCGGCCACCACCTTCAAAACCCCGGTGAACGGAACCGCGATCAGCACCCCGAACACCCCGCCCAGGGAACCGCCCGCCAGTAGCGACAGCACGATCGTGGCCGGGCTCAGATGCACCGCCACCCGCAACACCAGCGGGCTGATCAGGTGGTTGTCCACCTGCTGAATCAGGAAGAAAGCCAGCCCCACCCACAAGGCCTTCACCGGCTCTCCCACGACGAGGGCGGTGGACACCCCCAGCACGCCGCCCACCCAGGGGCCGATGAACGGGATAATGTTCAACAGCCCGGCCATCATCCCCACAATCAGCCAAAACGGCAGGTTCAAAGCCCACAACGTGATGCTGGAAAACACCCCCACGATCAGGGCCACCAGCAACTGCCCCCGTATGAACCCGCCCACCGTGCGGCCGATTTGCCGGAACAGGTAGAGCATTTCCTCCCGATGGGCGGCGGGCAACATGCGGTGCGCGGCCCGGTGCAGGTTGGGGGCGTCCACCAAGATGTAGAAGGCCAGCACCGGGGCCAGCACCGCCACCGCCACCACATGGATCACCCCCCGGGCGAAGTTCCACACCCATCCCAGGCTGTTCAGGATCACGTCCCGGTTGGCCGGGTCGGCCAGCCACTCCCGGGCCCGGTCCACCAGCGAATCCAGCCCTTCGAAGTTGAAGGAAATGTTGAAAAAGGACAAAACGTTGGTGATGTAGTTGTTGATGCTGTCCACCGCCTCCGGGAGGCGGTCCACCAGGTCGGCCCATTGGTCGCCGACCAGGGGAGCCGCCATGCCGATCAGGAACAGCGCCAAGCCCCCGAACAGCAGGTAAGCGATGAACGACCCCACCACCCGGGGGATTTTCATGCGCCTCAGCAGATCCACCAACGGCTTCAGCAGATAAATGATGATGATGGCGAAAATGAGGGGCGGCCAAATGATGCGCAACCGAATCGCCGCCCAGACCAGGATGGCCACCAGCCCCAGCAGGCCGATAATGCTCCACGCCCCCACCCCCATTCTCCGCAATCGGTCGTAGAGCGAACTGTCTTCAGGCACCATGTTTCACCTCGTCTCCGGAGCCGGTTCCGGTTCCCATTGTCGCACCTGCAGGCGGGCGTCGCCGCCCGTCACGATGACATAGGAGCCGGGGCCGTCCCCGACGAAGCGGCGGCCGTCGGCGGTGAAATCCCATCCCGGGCCCACTTCCGCCCGGCCGATCACCTCCACCGAAGCCCGGGCCGGCACTTCCAGGAGCATCTCCCCCTCCACCCGCACCGGCACCTGCCCGAACGGCTCCCCCACCCGCAGCCGCCCGTCCCCCACCAGGGACAAGGCGGTCAACCTCGCCCCGGACAGGTCGCCCTGCACGGTGGCCGCCGCCGCCTCCACCCCCCAGGGAACCTCCGGGGAAACCGTCGCCTCCCAGCCGGAGGAGCGGAACCAACCGGGGTCCTCCCGCTCCCCCATCTCCAACCGGACAACCCCGTCCCCCTCCGTCGTCGAAACCTGCGGGGGGGCCGCCGTACCTCCCCGGCGCAACAGCCGCACCCTGTAGAACCCGTCCGCCGCCGTCCCCAACCGCAATTCGCCCCCCAAGGCGACGCTGATCACCGCCGGCCCTTCCCCGGGCGGGGACAGGGGGCCGGACACGTCGGCGGCTGAAGAAGGGAGGGGGCTCCACCCGGCCAAATGCAGGACCAAAGCCAAGCCCAAGCCCGCCAGGACCAGCAGGGGGGAGCCCTTCCCGGCCCGGGAGCGCCATCCCCCCGCCCGGCGCCGCATCCCCATCCACCACCACCATCCCGCCGTCGCCCACACCGGCCACCACGAGGCCAAGTCCAGCCACAAGGCGTCCAACAGCAGGTCGCGGGCGGTCAAGGCGGCCAGCACGATCACCGACAGCGCGGTCGCCGCCCACAGAGCCAGCGGGGCGGCCGCCCGCTTTTCGGAGCCCGGCGAACCTATCCACCCGGACACTATCCACCGGTCCGGCGGCCCGTCACTCTGCGAAGCTCAAGCCGAGAATCACCACCAGTTGGGCGGGCGGGTCGTCCTCGGGGGACAGTTCCAGGTTGGCGTCCGGTATCAGCGCCGCCAGGGTCTCCGCCTCCCGTTCCAGTCCCGGCGCGTAGCGGACGAGAGAAGTGTCCAAAGTCGGGGAATAGTTGTCGGCTGGCAAAGTCCGATAGCCCTGCTCGGAGATCCGTTGCGTGGTGCGCCCCGCCAACCCGGTGCGGCGGGTGGAGTTCAAAACCAGCACGGTCAACTCCCCCGGTTCCAAAGGCGGCGGCAAAGTGGTGGTCGTAGTCGTGGGCAGGGTGGTGGTGGTAGTAGTAGTCGTGGTAGTGGTGGAGGTGGCGGTCGTAGGCGGAGCGGTGGTGGTCGTGGTGGAAGTGGAAGTGGTGGTGGAGGCGGGGGCCGTAGTCGGCGGAGGGGAATCGTCGCCCCCCAGCAACACTTGCAGTCCGACCGTCACCGCCGCGATGGCGGCCACCGCCAACACCCCCAACAGCGACATCCGGAAGAGGTCGCGACGGAACCGGGAGGTGTCATCGGAGGCGTGCCTGCCTGGCATACCCGTCAGGCTAACGGGACAACGCCCGAAAATGGCGGCAAGGCGCCGGAGCCGGGTACCGGATTCGAACCGGTGACGTCTTCTTTACAAGAGAAGCGCTCTGCCGCTGAGCTAACCCGGCGGGCCCGGCCCATTCTAACGCTCCCGGCCGCCCGGCCCCACCGACCCGGCCCGCTCAGGGCCGGTAGGAGAAAACTACGTCGTCCAGAAAAGCGTCGGAGCCGGAAAGCCGGGCGTCCGCCACGATAATGCGGGGGGAGGCGCAGTCCCCGTAGGCGTCGCAGTCCAGACGCCCGGTAATCCCCTGAAAATTGACCGCATCCAAAGCGGCCCGCAACCCCGTCCGGTTGATGAAAAGCGAATCTCCCTGTCGCACGGCCGCCGCGTCTATGGAATGCAACAGCATCACCGCCGCGTCGTAGGCGTGCGCCCAGAAGGCTTCGCCGGGGGTCTCCCCGTACAGGTTCAGGTAGGCGTACAGAATCTCGTTGGCCGAGCGGCCGGTGATTTCGTTGCGGTTGTCCCCGAACCGTTGCTCGGGAAGGGACAGGTACAAAGCGCGCCCGGGGGGAATGTCGTATTCTTCCCCCACCCCGGAGCCGTAGCCGATGAAGACGGTGTCCCGCAGACCGGCCATGCCTTGCGCCTGTTGCACGAAGGCGTTCCCGCGGGGGGCATAGTAGGGAAAGAAAAGGGCCCCGGGGGAGGAGGCGGCTATCTCCTCCAACACCGGACGCACATCGCCGGGGTCGCCCTCGGCCAGCGCGGAGGCGGTCACCTCCCCTCCCAACCCGGCGAAGGCGTCGGCGAAGGCGGTGACTATGCCCCGCGAATAAACGTCTCCCTCATGAATGACGGCGGCCGTGTCCAGTTGCAACTCGCGGTTGACGAATTCGGCCACCGCCAACCCCTGATGCAGGTCGTTGTGCGATGCCCGGTAGTAGCCCCGGAAGTGGTCGGACCCGATGGCACCCGCCAAGTCGGAGGTCAGGGTGGGGGAAGTGTTGCCCGAAGAAACCATGGAAAGACCCGCCTCGGAAAGGGCGGGCATGGCCGCCGCGGCCGCCCCCGAACAGGAGGTGCCCAACACCCCCGCCACTTGCGGGTCGGCGACGACCGCGGCCGCGGCCGCCGCCCCGCCCTCCGGTGCGCACATGCTGTCCAAAGCCTCGCCCAAGTGGACGGAATGGCCCCCGATGGGGCCGTAGTCGTCGACGGCCAACCGGGCGATCCGATAGTTGGGAATTCCCAGGAAAGCCAGATCGCCGCTCACGGAAAGCATGGCCCGGATCTGGATTTCCCCGCCGGGCGGGATTTCCACCAACCCGAATCCCCCCGGAACCATCCGGCCCGGAATCTCGTGGAAGGGGTCGTAGACGAACACCGCGTTCCCCCGACCGGCGGCCAAATCAGAGGGGTCGGTGTGATGGATAATGTCAAACAACTCCGCCCCGCAATCACCGAACTCCCGGCAATGTATCTCGCCCGCCGCCCCGTTGAAGCGGGCGGAGTCCAAAGCCTCCCGCACCGCCGCCCGGTCGATATGCAACTCACCGTCCCGCTCCGCGGCCGCCTCCTCGAGGGCCGCCAGCAACATGGTCGCGGCGTCGTACGCGAACAACCAAGAAGGCGGATCCGGCGCAATGCCGAATTCGGCTTCGTATTCGGCGAGCAACTCCTCCGTCGACTTGCCGGTATATTGATTGCGCCGGTCCTGCGGACGCAGATCGGGGCCGGAAAAATACCATCCCCCGGTTTCGGGCAAACTCAACAGGTCGTCCGCGGTGCGCAGTCCGTTGGTTCCGATGACGATGGCGTTTTTGAGACCGGGGACTTCTCCGATTTGCCGGGCGACGTGCATGGCCTCCGGCGGCCGCAGGGCCATGAACAGCGCCTGCGGGTCCCCGGCGGCCGCTTCGGTCAGCAGGGGAACCAGATCCGCATCCCCGCGGTCGACTTGATTGTCGTAGGTTATCTCGCCTCCCCGGGCGGTGAAAGAGTCGACGAAGGCGGTTGCCAAGCCCGCGGCGGCGGCGTCGCTATCGCGGAGGACCGCCGCCCGGTTCAACCCCAAGGCGTTGATTGCAAAGTCGGCCGCCGCGAAACTCTGATGCAAATCGTTGTGCGCCACCCGGTAATAACCCGGCCGCCAATGCTCCCCCGGATTCCCCTTCAAATCCGAGGTCAGTCCGGGGTCGTTGCCGGCCGCCGAGATCATTACCATCCCCGCCTCGGAAATTACGGGGGAGGCGGCCGCGGTCGCGGGGGAGCAAGAAGCGCCGATCACCCCCGCTACTTGCGGGTCGGCCGCTATGCGCTCTGCGCCGGCCCGCCCCCCCTCCGGGGCGCACCCTTCGTCTAAAAACTCCACGTTGACGGTGCGGCCCATAATCGGCCCGTAGTGCTCCACCGCCATGGTTACGCCGTTCCGGTTGGGGACGCCCCATATCATCCCCGGCCCGCTCAAGTCCTCCAGGGAACGTATCTGGATTTCCCCGCCGGGCGCCACCCGCACCGCCCCCAACGGACCCGCCGCCGACTCCGGCGGCGCCGGCTCGGGGACGGCGGTGGTCGCGGCGGCGGTCTCCTCCGGCGCGGCGGTAGTCGTCTCCGGGGGAGCGGCGGTGGTCGCGGTTGCGGCGGTGGTCGAGTCGTCCCGGACCGCTTCGCCTCCGCAGGCGACGACCGCCAAAACCAGAACCGACGTCAACAACGCCCGGCCACGGCATCTAACGGAACTTCGCATCACGGGAATCCTTTGTTTGAGCGAACACGGGTTACTCCGCGCCGCCCAGGTAGGCGCGGCGCATCTCGGGGTTTTGAAGCAGGCGGGCGGCGGTGTCGGCCAGCACCACCTGCCCGGTCTGGAGCACGAAGCCGTAGTCGGCGATGGACAGGGCCATGTTGGCGTTCTGCTCCACCACCAGCACGGTGGCCCCCGCCTGGTTGATCTGCTGGATGATTTCGAAGTTCTGGGCCACCAATACCGGGGCCAGCCCCATGGACGGCTCGTCCATCAGCAACACTTTGGGGCGGGCCATAAGGGCCCTCCCCACCGCCACCATCTGTTGCTCGCCCCCGGACAGGGTGCCCGCTTTCTGGCCTATCCGCTCTTTCAGGCGGGGGAACATGGCGAAGATGCGGTCGTAGTCGGCGGACAGGTCATCGGAACGCAGATAGGCCCCGATTTCCAGGTTTTCCCGCACCGTCATCCGTTTGAACAGGCGGCGGTTCTCCGGCACCATGGACACGCCCCGCTTCACAATGCGGGCCGTGGGCCAACCGGTGACCTCCTCCCCGTCCACCATCACCTCCCCGGAAGTGGGTTGCACCATTCCCAAAATGGTTTTGAGGGTGGTGGTCTTGCCGGAGGCGTTGCCGCCCAGCAGGCACACAATCTGTCCGGAGCGGACGGTCAGGTTTACATCTTTGAGAATGTGCACCGGGCCGTAGTGGGTGTGCACCCCCCGCATCTCCAAGGCGGGAGGGGGAGCCGCGGCGGCGGAGGGGGCGCTCATCCCGCCGCCGCCGGTCGGCCCAAATAGGCTTCGATCACATCAGGGTCGGCGGCTACCTGCTCATAGGAGCCTTCGGCGATTTTAACGCCGTGGTCCAGGACCGCCACCCGGTCGCTCACTTCCCGCACCACCCCCATGTCGTGTTCGATAACCACCACCGTGAAACCCTTCTCGTCGCGCAGGCGGCGGATGAGCCCGATCAGCTCCGCGGTTTCCTGCGGGTTCATCCCCGCCACCGGCTCGTCCAACAGCAGCAAATCGGGTTCGGCGGCCATGGCCCGGGCGATTTCCAACCGGCGCCGGTTGGCGTAGGACAGGGAAAAGGCGGGCTGGTCGAAGCGGTATCCGACCAGCCGGGAGCCGAAAAAGGACAGTATGTTGCGGGCGTTCTCCGCAATTTGGGCCTCCTCCCGACGGAAGGCGGGGGTGCGGAAGATGGCCCGGAACGACCCGGCTTTGGTGCGGCAGTGCTGGGCCACCATCACGTTTTCCAGCACGGTCATATTGGGGAAGAGGCGCACCGTCTGGAAAGTGCGGGCGATGCCCAAGGCGGTGATGTCGCTCGGTTCCAAACCGGCCAGGTTGCGGTCTTTGAAGAGCAACTCCCCCCGGTCGGGCGGGAAGATGCCGGTCACCGCGTTGAAAAAGGAGGTTTTGCCCGCGCCGTTGGGACCGATGACCGACACGATCTCGTCCCGGTCCACGTGAAAGTCCACCCCGGCCAGTGCCTGCACCCCCCCGAAGGACTTGTGCAGTCCGCGGATTTCCAACAGGGCCATCAGGAGGCCTCCCCGCCGGGCCGGGCTGGGTCGGGGGCGGGGGCGGTGAACCGGCCTTCCTTGTCCAGCCAGGCGTCCTGGGTAAGTTCATCGGCGTGCAACTCCCGGGAGCGGCGGACGCTGGGGACCAAACCTTCCGGACGGCGGAGCATCATAAACACCAACAGGGCCCCGTAGATGAGCAGTTTGAACTCGCCGAACTCCTGCAACAGGCCGGGCTGGCGGGGTCCGCCCAGCACCCCGATCAGCACCACCGCCCCCACCGCCACCCCGGTTATGTTCCCCATCCCGCCTACGATCACCACCACCAGGATGATCATCGACACCAACAGTTCGAAGGATTTGGGGAATACCGATCCGATCTTGGCCGAGAACAGGGCCCCTCCCATCCCGGCCAGAATCGCCCCCACTATAAAAGCGTTCAGTTTGGCCCGCACCGTGTTGATGCCCATGGCCGCCGCCACCGTTTCGTCCTCCCGCAACGCCGTCCAAGCCCGGCCGATCCGGGACTCCTGCAAAGCCCACGACACCCAGGCGGCGATGATCACCAGGGCCGCCGCGAAGTAGAGGATGGCCTGGGGGTTGGTGCCCCGCACTTCGGTGAAACCGAGCGGGATGCCGGGGATGTTCAGCACTCCTTGGGCGCCGCCGAAGGTGGGGGCCAGCCAGTCGGAGAGGAACAGGATGCGCACGATCTCCCCGAAGCCGAGGGTGACGATGGCCAGGTAGTCGCCCCGCATGCGGATCACCGGGGTGCCTACCAGTATGCCGGCGATGGCCGACACCACCAGGGCCACCGGCAGGGCCGCCCACCAGGACCATCCCAAGTCGAAACGGGGGGAAACCGGGGAGGTCAGCACCCCCACCGTGTAGGCCCCTACCGCAAAGAAAGCCACGTATCCCAGATCCAGCATCCCCGCCAACCCGACCACGATATTCAGCCCCAGCCCCATTAACAGAAACAGCCCCACGTTGGCCAGCAGGTCGGACAGGAGCGACCCCATAAGTTGCGGGAGGGCGACGAGCAGGACCAGCACCGCCAGCGCGGCCAGGACCGAGTTGCGGGTGCGGCGGCGGGAGTCGGCCGGGGCTAAAAATTCCCGGAGGCGGTTGCGGCGGGGTCCGCTCCGCTTGGACCCGGCCAGGGAAAGGCCCCCGGCCAGGACGGCGATGAGCAGGGCCGCCCACCAGTGGACGCCTCCCTCGTCGAACACGGCCCTTCCCACCCGGATCAGGCCCAGCTGGCGCAACACCTGGGTGAACACGCTTTCCAGCAGGGCGATGATCGCCGTCCATTCCACGGCCAGGATCACCGCCCGCCGCCAGGGGCGGGACAGCAAATGGAGGGCCCCGCCCGCCGCCCCCAGCAGGACCACCGCCAGGGCCATCAAGGCCAACCCGGCCCCCAAGCCCCGGCCGAAGGTGAGCAGTATGACCAGTTTGGGGGACAGTTTTACGAAAATATCCCGTAGGTTGAAGGCGTTGATAAGCAGGGTGAAGACGGCCAGCATTCCCCAGCCGATCAGACCGGACAAGGCCCCCAGCATCACGTTGCGCAGGCCCGTCGGCGGGGCGGTCATCCCTTCCAGAACCTTGACCTTGGTGGCCAGGTATCCGGCCAGGGGCACGAACCAGAACAGGGACAGGTAGCCCATGCTCAACACCGGGTGGATGACGATGCGGGCCTCGTCGAACACCTGCACCATTCCCACCGCGGCGGCGAACACCATGATCACCCCGCCCGTCAATCCCCAGCGCAACGCTTGGCGCAGGCCGGCGGCGGCCGGATCAGGCGGTTGCGTCATGTCCGGTCCTCCACCGCCAGCCGTTCGCCCAAAAGCCCGGTGGGACGGAAAACCAGCACCAGCACCAGGGCGGTGAAAGCCACCACATCCTTGAGTTGCGCCACTCCCGGGATGCCCAGTCCGCCCAGCACCAACTGCGGTATCACCCCTTCGAACACTCCCAACAGCAGGCCGCCGGTCATCGCCCCCACCAGGTTTCCGATTCCCCCCAGCACGGCCGCGGTGAAAGCCTTAATCCCGGGGAGGAAGCCGGTGATGAACGACACCCCCCGGAACAGGAGAGCCCACAGGGTGCCCGCCACCCCCGCCATCGCCCCCCCCACCGCAAAGGTGGCCACGATGGTGCGGTTGACGTTGATTCCCATCAGGGCGGCGATTTCCTTGTCCTCGGCCACCGCCCGGATGGCCCGCCCGATGCGGGTGCGCTCCACGAACAGGTAGAGGCCGATCATCGATACGACCGCCACCGCGATGACCAGCAGTTTCACACCTTCGATTTCCAGCCCCAGCAGGTTGACCCGCTCCCGCAGTCCATCGGGGGGAGGGGGGTAGCTGTTCACCGCCACCCCGAACAGCCCGGCGAATGTGTACTGCAGGAAGAAGGAAATGCCGATGGAGGTGATAAGGGGAATCAGGCGGGGGGCGTTGCGCAACGGCCGGTAGGCGATTCGTTCCACGATCACCGCCACCAGGGCGGAGGTGAGGATGGAGGTGAGCAACACCAACAGCAGGGCCGCAACGAAGTTGGACTCCCACAAGCCGGCGTCGAACAGGTAGTTGGCTACGAAGAAGCCCACCATCGCTCCGGACATAAAAACTTCCCCATGGGCGAAGTTGATGAACCCCAGTACTCCGTACACCATGGAGTATCCCAGGGCGATCAACCCGTACATCGCCCCTTGGGCGACGCCGGCTATAACCAGATCCCGCCACGCCTCGCCGGTGGGGCCCTCCCCGTTTATGCCGCGCACGACGGTTCCGGTGACCCCCCAGATCAACACCAAGATGGCGGCCAGGCGCAGGAACCAAAGAAACGAGTCCACCCAGTTGGGGACCCGCCATCGTCGGCGCACATCCGCTGAGGTTGTCACGGGTAACTACTCTATAGGATCCGCCCCGGCCGGACGGGCAACCACCGCGGAAATTCAGCCCGGTCGTTGCGCCTACCGCCGGAACGCCGCGTATCTCCTAGCCGGTTTCTCCGCAACTAGCCGACTCTTCCAAGCAAACGGCGCAACCGCACCACCATGGTCCGCGTTCCGGCAGAGGCTCCAGCGAGACAACTCTTATGCATCGGGGCCATGAGTTCGTAACCAGGGCGCGCCGCAACCGGAAAGCCTCGTACTCGGCATCCCATCGCTTGGAGAAAACCCCGACGGATCCCATGGCGGACCAGAGCCACCAGGCCGACCGCATCCGGGCTTCGGCATGCGGGCAAAACCACACCCGCCACTTCTCCTCCGCGAGGCCGGGTATGGCGCTGATGGGGACGGCCATAACGCCCCAGTGCGGATGGTCGCAATCTTCCAAGTATCCCAACCGGGGCCCATCTTTGTCGATCGTACCTATTTTGCCGGTAGTCGCCATGTGTTCCCTCCATTCTCTTAGCGTGAAACCCGCCAACCGCCGCCTTGGTATCCGGGGACGGGACGGTCCTTCGTACTACGCATCTCCGCGCTTGGCGAGCGGCCGAGTGCTGGACATGCGCTTACTTGTAACCGCTCCGCCGCCGGTTATATTCCCGGATTAATTTTTCTCCCGGCTCTCTTGCCGTCCGGCGAGGCCGGTTGACCGCTACCCGTGAGCCTCAGGAGAGAAGCTGAATACCACGTTTTGCTTGCCCGCCTCGATGTCGCCCGAGTCGGTGTGATGCACCACCGTGATCTTCCCCGCACCGCAGTCCCCGTACGCGTCGCAGGAAACGGGGCCGATGATCCCGTCGAACATGGTGGCATCCACCGCCGCCCGCAACGCCGCCCGGTCGATCAGCAACGTCCCGCCCTCGTCGACGGAGACTTCGTCGATGGCGGACAGCAACATGACGGTGGCGTCGTAGGCATGCGCCCAGAAAGCGGCCGAAGGAGGCTCCCCGTACTCCGACTGGTACTGGGCCAGGAACTCGTCCGCCGACTTGCCGGTAATCTCGTTCCGGTTGGACCCGTAACGCAAATCGGGGCCGGAGAAATACATCCCCTCCGACTCCGGCAACTCCATATGATTGTCCACCAACAACCCGCCCGCCCCCGCCAACACCACATCCTCCATGCCGGACACGCTCCCCGCCTGTTGCGCGATGTAACCCCCTTCCGGCGGGAAAATCGGGAAGAACAACGCCTGCGGGGAACCGGCCGCCACCTCCGTCAACACCGGCGTCATATCCGTATCCCCCTTATTCACCGCCGCCACCGCCGTAACCGCGCCCCCCAACGCCCGATAGGCGTCGGCGAAGGCGGTAGCCAGGCCCCGCGTGTAGGGGTCTCCGTCGTGAATGGCGGCCGCCCGGTTCAACCCCAGAGCGTTGTAGATGAACGCGGCCACCGCCTTCCCTTGGAACAGGTCGTTGTGGACCACCCGATAGTAACCCTTGTTCCACGAAGGACCCGGCGTGCCCGCCAAATCCGAAGTCAGGGCGGGCGAGGTGTTGGTAGAGGAAATCATCACCAAACCGGCCGCCGAAATCAGGGGGGAGGCGGCCACCGCCGCCGACGAGCAGGAAGTTCCGATCACCCCCGCCACCTGCGGGTCGGCCGCGATCCGCCGGGCGGCCACCCGCCCGCCGTCCGGCGAACACAAGTCGTCCAAACCGACCCCGAAAGTCACATCATGACCCTTGATCGGACCGTAATCCTCAATCGCCATCTTGGTAGCCCGCTGATTGGGAACGCCCAAGTAAGCCACATCCCCCGAAATCGCCTCCAGCGACCGGATCTGAATGTCATCGCCGGGGACCACTTCCACCATCCCCAACGAACCGGGGGCGAAACCGGCATCGGCGGCCGCGGTCAGGGAAGGCAGGCCCGCGTACATCACCTGCGCCCAATCGGCCCGCGTCCAAACATCGTACCGGTCGTACAGGCGTTCCGCCACCTTTACGAACTGCCCCTCCGACAACTCATCGTCCGGGCGCAGGTTCCCGTCCGGGAAACCTTGGAACAACCCCTCGTCTTTGGCGTAGCGGATGGCCTCTATCCGCCGGTGATCGTCGGGGACATCGGAAAACCACCCTTCGGCGGCCCACACTCCTCCCGCCCCCAGAACAGCGACGGCCATCACCAACGCGACGGCGGTGCGCATCTTCATCTTCGGTTTTCCCTATTCGACGGTCTTGCCCAAGCTAGCTGTACCTAGTGCAACCGGGACGGCATCGGCGGAGCCGGTTGACCGCGACCGGTGGGCCTCAGGGGGAGAAGCTGAATATCACGTTCTGCTTGCCCGCCTCGATGTCGCCCGAGTCGGTGTGATGCACCACCGTGATCTTCCCCGCACCGCAGTCCCCGTACGCGTCGCAGGAAACGGGGCCGATGATCCCGTCGAACATGGTGGCGTCCACCGCCGCCCGCAACGCCGCCCGGTCGATCAGCAACGTCCCGCCCTCGTCGACGGAAGCTTCGTCGATGGCGGACAGCAACATGGTGGTGGCGTCGTAGGCATGCGCCCAGAAAGCGGCCGAAGGGGGCTCCCCGTACTCCGACTCGTACTGGGCCAGGAACTCATTCGCCGACTTGCCGGTAATCTCGTTCCGGTTGGAACCGTAACGCAGATCCGGGCCGGAGAAATACATCCCCTCCGACTCCGGCAACTCCATATGATTGTCCACCAACAAACCGTCCGCGCCCACCAGCACCACATCCTCCATACCGGACACGCTCCCCACCTGTTGCGCGATAAAGCCCCCTTCCGGCGGGAAAATCGGGAAGAACAGCGCCTGCGGGGAACCGGCCGCCACCTCCGTCAACACCGGCGTCATATCCGTATCCCCCTTATTCACCGCCGCCACCACCGTAACCGTGCCCCCCAGAGCCTGGTAGGCGTTGGCGAAGGCGGTAGCCAGACCCTGGGTGTAGGGGTCGCCGTCGTGAATGGTGGCCGCCGTATCCAGGTTCAACTCTTCTTTGATGAACTCGGCCACGGCTGCGCCCTGGAACAGGTCGTTGTGCGCCACCCGGTAGTAACCCTTGTTCCACGAAGGACCCGGCGTGCCCGCCAAATCCGAAGTCAGGGCGGGCGAGGTGTTGGAAGAGGAAATCATCACCATCCCGGCCGCCGAAATCAGGGGCGAAGCGGCGGTGGCCGCTCCCGAACAGGAGGTTCCGATCACCCCCACCACCTGCGGGTCGGCCACGATCTGCTGGGCGGCCGCCTGCCCGCCGTCCGGCGAACACAGGTCATCCAAACCGACCCCGAAAGTCACGTCATGCCCCTTGATCTGACCGTAATCCTCAATCGCCATCTTGGTAGCCCGCTGATCGGGAACGCCCAAGAAAGCAACGTCCCCCGAAATGGCCTGCAAAGACCGAATCTGAATATCATCACCGGGAGCCACTTCCACTACCCCCAAGGAGCCGGGAACGAAACCGGCGCCGGTGGCCGCCGCCGGGGAGTAGCTGAACACTACGTTCTGCTTGCCCGCCTCGATGTCGCCCGAGTCGGTGTGATGCACCACCGTGATTTTCCCCGCCCCGCAATCCCCGTACTGATCGCAGGAAACGGAGCCGATGATCCCGAGGAAGTTCGTAGAATCCAGGGCATCCCGCAGGAGTTGCCGGTCGATCCACAACGTCCCGTCCTGGTCCACCGAGGCCCGGGAGATGGCGGACAGCAACATGACGGTGGCGTCGTAGGCGTGCGCCCAGAAGGCGGCCGAGGGGGCCTCCCCGTACTCCGACTGGTACTGGGCCAGGAACTCGTCCGCCGACTTGCCGGTAACGGTGTTCTGGTTGGACCCGTAACGCAGGTCCGGGCCGGAGAAATACATCCCCTCCGACTCCGGCAACTCCATATGATTGTCCACCAGCAAACCGTCCGCGCCCACCAACACCACATCATCCATACCGGACACGCTCCCCACCTGCTGGGCGATAAAACCCCCTTCCGGCGGGAAAATCGGGAAGAACAGCGCCTGCGGGGAACCGGCCGCCACCTCCGTCAACACCGGCGTCATATCCGTATCCCCCTTATTCACCGCCGCCACCACGGTAACAGTACCCCCCAAGGACTCGTAGGCATCCGCAAAAGCGACGGCCAAGCCCTGCGTGTACGGGTCGCCGTCGTGAACGGCCGCCGCCCGGTTCAACCCCAAGGAGTTGTAGATGAACTCGGCCACCGCCCGCCCCTGGAACAGGTCGTTGTGCGCCACCCGGTAGTAACCCTTCTGATAGGAGGTTCCCGGGGTGCCCTCCAAATTCGAGGTGAGGGCCGGGGAGGTGTTGGAAGCCGAAATCATTACCATTCCCGCATTGGAAATGAGGGGGGAGGCGGCCACCGCCGCCCCCGAGCAGGAGGTTCCGATCACCCCCACCACCTGCGGGTCGGCCACGATCTGCTGGGCGGCCGCCTGCCCGCCGTCCGGCGAACACAGGTCATCCAAACCGACCCCGAAAGTCACGTCATGCCCCTTGATCTGGCCGAAATCCTCAATCGCCATTTTGACGCCCCGCTGATTGGGAATGCCCAAAAAGGCCACATCCCCCGAAATCGCCTCCAGCGACCTGATCTGGATATCATCGCCCGGGGCCACTTCCACCGCTCCTAAAGGTCCGGCCTCGAACTCTTCGCCGGGGGCCATCGTCTCCGGCGGGGCGGTGGTGGCGACGGTGGTGGCAACGGCGTCCGTGGCCGCCGGGGCGGCGGTGGTCGTGGTCGCCGGTTCGTCGGCGTCCCCGCCGCAAGCGGCGGCCGCCAAAACCAAGGCCAACAGGACCGCCGGAACGCCCGTCTTCCCAGAACGAATTTTCACTTCCCTACCCTCCTGTCGTCGGATATGAGGCAAGGCCGCGCGCCCCGCCGCATCAGATAGTTTGCCGTGTTGTTGCCAAGTTTTACGGAGCCGCCCGCCGACCACCGGCGCGGCGACCTAGCCTCATATTAGCCGGGCGGTGCGACAAGATACCGCTTTATCCCCGTTCGCCGCCCGGCCGGCGGCGGCTGCCGCAACTAGCGGGCGCCGGCGGCGTCCGGTTCCAGGATCATCACCCGGCCGGAACCGGTCATGGACCCCTCGATGGCGGACGCGGTGCGCGCCGCGTCCGCCCGGTGGGTCAAGGCCAGGATGGAGGGGCCGGCCCCCGACCAGCACACGTAGCGGGCCCCGGCCGCCGCCGCCGCTTCCGTCAACCGGGCCACTCCCGGGTTGAGGGCCGCCCGCGGCCGCTCGTGCAACTCGTCCCCCCGGGCCAAATCCAGGAGCCGGGGGGAGCCGGTGCGCAACCCCTCCACCAGGGCGGTTACCCGGCCCAGGGTGCGCACCACCGTTTCCACCCCCACCTCGGAGGGGATGACTTTGCGGGCGTCGGGGGTGGGAATCTCGAAACCGGGGGAGGCCAGCACCGGAACCAGCTCCGGGGACAACGTGAGAGGCACCACCGAACCGGCCACCACCGCCACCAGCCCGCCGTACACCGCCGCCGCCGCGTTGTCGGGATGGCCCTCCAGGTCTTTCACATATGAGAACAGGCGGTCGTGGTCGGGGTCCTCCCCGGAGGCCCGCAACCCGGCCAGGGCCCCGGCCGCGTAGGCGGCGGCGCTGGACCCCATCCCGCACCCCAGCGGGATCCGGTTGGACACCTCCAACCGCAAGGGACGTTCGCATACCCGGCGGGCCGCGGCCAACACCGCGTCCCCGGCGGCGGGGCCGGTGTAGGGCCGGGGGCCGCTGTGGCTGACGGACCATTCCCCGGAGGTTGCGGCCCGCACTTCGCAACGCAGGTCCAAAGCCAAGGCCAGGGTGTCGAACCCCGGACCCAGGTTGGCGGAGGAGGCGGGTACGGAGGCGGTGAACACGGACCTCAGTCGCCGACCGTCTCCACAAAAATGTTGCGGGCGGCCGGGTTGGCGGCCCTGATGGACCGCTCCACGTCCAAAATGGTTTGCGTCACTTCCTCCCCGGTCAGGCCGCCCGCCAGTCGCACATCCACGTTGACCAAAATGTCCTCCGGCCCCAAATGCATGGTCAGCAACCGCTCCACTTCCACCACGTTGGAATGGGCCAAGAGCGAGGCCCGGATCTCGGCCCGGTCCCGCCGCCCCGCCGCCTCCCCCACCAGCAGGGCCTTGGTTTCCACCGCCAACAGGGCCGCCACCACCGCCAGCAACGCTCCGATGACCAGGGAAGACACGGCGTCCCACACCGGGTCGCCGGTAATCGCGGACAGCGATACTCCCGCCAAGGCGGCCACCAAACCGGCCATGGCGGCCAGGTCCTCCAAGAGCACCACCAACAGGGCGGCGTCTTTGGTCTCCCGGATGGAACGCCACACCGAACGGGAGCCCCGGGCCCGGTTGAACTCCCGGATGGCCACCGCGAACGACACCGACTCCACCGCTATCGACCCGGCCAGGACCCACACGGAAACGGCGATGTTGTGCAACTCGTGCGGGTTCATCAGGGAGGTTGCGCCCCGATAGACGGAGTACACCGCGCCGCCCGCGAACAGCATCACCGCCACCATGAAACTCCAGAAGTAGACCTCCTTGCCCCGCCCGAACGGGTAACGGTCGCCCCCCCGGCGCCGGGAAGCGGAAATCCCCCACAGCAACATCCCCTGGTTGCCGGAGTCGGCCACCGAATGAATGCCCTCGGCCGCCATCGCCGCCGAACCGGTGACAGCGGCGGCGGCGAACTTGGCGATAGCGATGAGCGAGTTGGCGAACAGGGCGGCCAACACCGCAATCCGGGAACCAGAGGCGGCCATAGGGCTGGATTGTAATCGCCGGGCGGGGGCTTTGCCCGTCATCCGGGTAGGGTGGCGCCCGTGGCGGACATTTTGGGTTTGGACGTCCTGCTGGCGCAGCTGATGCTGGCCCTGGGCTTGGCCATGGTCATCGGCAACGGGTTCGCGATATGGCGCAACGCCCGGGGGCGGCCCCCGGCGGGCGGGCGGGGAGCCTACCGTCCGGGGCGGGCCTGGTTCCTGCTGGCGACCGGGGCTTTGATCACCATTTGGGCGGCGGCCGGACTGGTGACGTAAACGCCCCGTCCCCTCTCGCCGGCGCCGCGTTCCTCATCCGCTATTATGGCAGGTACCACCCTGCGGGTGTAGTTCAGTGGCAGAACATCAGCTTCCCAAGCTGAGAACGGGAGTTCGATTCTCCTCACCCGCTCCCGAACGGCGCGGCCCCGGCGCCGTTGCCGACGCGACCGACCGGAGGGGCGATGATTTTTTCTGACCGGGACATCAAACAGGCCGTAGCCGAGGGCCGGATCGAAATCGACCCCTACGTTCCCGAACACGTGCAACCCTCCTCGGTGGACCTGCGGGTGGACAAGGTGTTCCGGGTGTTCCAGAACCATCTGTATCCCCTGATCGACCCCAAGGAGCATCAACCGGACCTGACCGTGGCCAAAGAAGTGGGACCGGGCGGGAAGTTCGTCCTGCATCCCGGCGAGTTCGTGCTGGGCTCCACTTTCGAGAGGGTGCGGCTGGCGGAGGATGTGGTGGCCCGGCTGGAAGGCAAATCCAGCCTGGGGCGGCTGGGGTTGCTGATTCATTCCACCGCCGGCTTCGTGGACCCCGGATGGAACGGCTACCTGACCCTGGAGTTGGCCAACGTGTCCAACCTGCCCATCGCCATCTACCCGGAGATGAAAATCGGCCAGGTCAGTTTCTACCGGATGACCAGCCCCGCCGACCATCCCTACGGGTCGGGGGCGGCAGGTTCCAAATACCAGGGGCAACAAGGGCCCACTCCCTCCCGGGTGCATCAGGACTTTCGTTAGTCGTCCCCCGGCGCCTCCAGGTTGTCCGGATCCCAGGCGCCGGAGGGTTGCACCTCTCCCCCCACGCGATCGTAGGAGTTGAAAAACTCGTCGGCCGCGTCCCCATCGTAGATGCGGCCGTTTTCCCGGGGCAGGACGCTCTCCACCAGGGCTTTTTCGTAGTCCTGTTGCTCAGCCCGCATTTTGGCCAGATGGTCGGCTTCGGCCATGGCGACCACCGGGGTTACGGCGGTCGCCCCCAAGGCGATCAGGGAGGTGACCGCCGTGGGATCCACCACTTTGGCCGCTCCCAAAATAATCTCCACCGCCTGCCACTGGTTCTGGACGGTCGACTGCAGGTCTTCCAAACCCCGGGAAACCGAACCGACGATGAAACCGAGGCGGGCCGCGTTGGCGTAGTCGCGGGAACCGCCCGCGGTGCGGGTGCGGGCCTGGAAATACTGCGCCCGGGACTGCGGGTCCAGGCCGGGACCGAGGGAAGCGGTCAAAATCCGGTTGGTCACCCCCGCTCCCCATTCCGAGAAAGCCCCATCCCGGGCCCGACCGGTCCGATTGACGGGCCGATGCGCCTCCCGGAAGAAAATCCGGGCCGACTCCCCGTAGATGTCGTATTGCAGACGCAGGGACTCGAAAATGCCCTGCGGGTCGGACAAGAGCAATCCGGCCAGCGACCCCATCAGGGCGGGACGGTCGTCAAAGTCGTGGATTTCCATGAACTGCCCGAAGTTGCCGTCCACCTCGGCGGCTTGCCACAGGGGAACCTCCAGGTTTTTCATCGCGGCCGTGAAAAACCGGGCGGAAAGATCGGGGTCCCCCAAGTCGGCCAGGGTCCGGGCCATGGACCGCACCGGCCCGGTGTGGTAGTCGTGGTAGATAAACATTTTGGGGTGCATGGGGTTTTCGGTAAAAAACTCCACTTCGCTCCTCAGCAGGGAGCCGGTGAACCGTTCCAACCGGCCGGAGGCGGCCAACCACTGCAAAGCGGGCAGGGCGTAGAAGCCCATTCGTCCCGCCAAATCGGCCGCCAAGCGGGGACCCCATCCCTCCTCGTCGGGGTGCGTCGCCCAGTATTGGAAGACGGCTATCGTCCGCGCCGGCGACGACCCGGCCACCCCCTCCAACAACCGGTCGGCCAGCGGCGGAGGGGCGGCCCGCAACAGTCGGGACAACACCGACGCCGGCTGGGTTTGCGCCAACAGGTCGAAGAGCCGGCGCTGGTCGGGGTGGGCGGCGGCCCGGGAGGCGTGGGACAGCCAACGGGTCAGCGTCTCCTCGTCCATGTATTCCAGAACCGCCTGCCGTTGATGGGCGGGCAGGTCGAGCAGTATGCGGGCCGTCTCCGCCACTTCTTGCGGAGACACCTTGGCGCCCCATCCCAGGAACGACCAGAACCCTCCTTCGGCCAGCAACTCCCGCAACCGTTCCAGAATCGGCTCGATCTCCTGCGGCGACGGGGCGGCGCAGTATTCCCCGAGCAACGGCGGCGGAAACCGGTCGGAAACGGACAGTACCCGTTCCGCTTCCGCAAACCCGTCCGCCCGGACGGCCAGATCGGCGGCCGTCGCCGCCAGAATGTCCCGCCCCTCACCGGTGTGCGCCAAGAACAGGCCCAGGTTCGCATCCCCCGTCCGCGCCAGTTGGCCCAGCCCCTGCCGTTGCAGGGACTCCAGCCGGACCTCGGCCCGCCGCAGGTCGGCCGCCAAGTCCCTTATTCCGTCGATGTCGATGAACAGGACGCCCATACTTCCAATATGCCCCATCCGGAAGAGTTTTTCCAGACCCTTGTTCGGGGCTCCCGCCGGCGAGGGCGATGGCGGGACGGCGACGGGCGGGAAGGGCCGGTATTTTATAGGTTATGCCCACCAACGTGAGCCCCGAATACAAGAAAGCGGAAGCCGAATACAAGACGGCCCGGGAGCCGCGGGAACGCTTGGCGTGCCTGCGGGAAATGTTGCGCACCATACCCAAGCACAAGGGAACCGAGCATCTGCAGGCCGGGATCAAAACCAAAATCAAGGAACTGACCGAGGAACTGACCGGGCCCAAGAAGGGCGGGGCGCGGGGCGGGCCGGCCTTGACCATCCGCCCGGAGGGGGCGGGGCAGGTGGCCCTCTTGGGACCGCCCAACAGCGGCAAATCCTCCCTGCATCACGCTCTCACCGGTTCCGGAGCGGCGGTCGGCCCCTACCCGTTCACCACCCTGCACCCGCAACCGGGGATGACGGCGGTGGAGGACGTGGGCATCCAACTGGTGGATCTGCCGCCGGTCGCCCGCCGGCATCCCATACCCTGGATCGGCAACGCCCTGGGTCCGGCGGATGGGGCCTTGCTGGTAGTGGACTTGTCCCGCCCCGGATGCGCGGCCGGGGTGGCGGAAGCCCTGGAGCTGTTGGAAGAGCGGCGGGTGCGTCTGGTCGGGGAATGGCCCCGGGGGGCGGAGGGGCCGTCCGACCCCGATGATCCGTTCGCCAATCTGTTGCCCGCGGCCTGGGTGGCCGCCGACCGGGGCCGGGCGGAATCGGCGCAGGAAGAGCTGGAGGCGCTGGAGGAACTGGTGGGTCTGCGACTTCCCAAACTGTCGGCCTCGGCGCCGAACGGGGACGTCGGGCATATCGGGCCTTGGCTGTTCCGGGAGTTGGGGGTGGTGCGGGTCTACACCGAATCGGCCGCTAAAAAAAGGGACGACCGCCCCTACACCATCCGCCGCGGCCAGACGGCGGGGGAGGTGGCGACGATGATCCACAAGGACCTGGCCCGGGATCTGAAGTTCGCCCGCCTGTTCCGGGACGGCGCGCCCCCCCGCCGCATCGGCCGGAGCTTCGTCCTGTCCGACGGCGACCGCATCGAAATCCACACCTAATCCGGCGACGCGGGGGCGGTCCGCCGGGGCCGGTTACAGCGGGCGGCGACCGACCAGGGCCCGGCCCAGGGTGATTTCGTCGGCGTAGTCCATATCCCCGCCCACCGGAAGTCCGCTGGCCAGCCGGGTGACGGTCACCCCCAACGGTTTCAGCTCCTGCGCCAGGTACATAGCGGTGGTGTCGCCCTCCATGGTGGGGTTGGTGGCCACGATCAACTCGGCTATGGACTCCTCGGGAATGCGCAGGCGCAACTCCCGGATGCGCAACCGCTCCGGGCCCACCCCCTCGATGGGGGACAGTGCCCCGCCCAACACGTGATAACGGCCGTCGAACTCCCGGGTGCGTTCGATCACGGCGATGTCCTGCGGCCGCTCCACCACGCACACCAACGACGGGTCCCGGCGCTGGTCCAGGCAGATGGAGCACTCCCGACCGGCGGTCACGTTGAAACAGCGCACGCAGAAAGAAGTCCGCTCCCGGAGCTCCACTATCGCCTCCGCCAGCCGGCGGGCGTCGGTTTCCTCCACGTTCAGCAGATGGAAAGCCAGGCGCTGGGCGGACTTGTTTCCGATCCCGGGCAATCGGGAAAGTTCATCGATCAGTCGCTGGACGGGACGTTCAAACATTCCGCCCGCAGGGTAGCCGCCCGGTGCGACTTTTTCGGTCTTATGAGCATCCGGCGCCGGTCGGGCTTACCGGGTCTCAACCGCCCCCAAACCGTTCGGCAAGTCGCTCCGGCGTCGGGCGTCGCTCCGTCCTGTTTTCGGTTCCCGACCCGCCAACGGCGCTCAGTCTTCTTTAACTTCGACCGCCCGGAACTCCTCCATAAGTTGCTCCGTAGTCATGGGCTTGGAGGCGGGCGCGGAGACGGATTCGGCGTTCGCCTGCGGGGAACCCGAGGGGGAAACCGGAGGGGTTGCGGCAGACGTTTCGTCCGTAGCGGGGGGGGCGGCGGCCGGCGGCCGGGCGGGGGCGGGGGAAGACGATGGGGAGGAGGATGTTGCCGGAGATGTCTCGGCCGGAGGAGGGGCGGGGGGCGGCGGGGAACCTCCGCTCAACTCAAACGCCAATCCGGCCTCGGTCCCCAGCAAGGCGGTGGCCTGTTCCGCCGCAAAAGCTTTCAGGTTGTCGTCGTTTTCCAGGCTGTTCAGGAAAAACTCGGAGGGAACGGCCAAATAGATGGTTCCGTTTTCCACCCGATGGGGCGCGGCGTCCCGAAACAGCGCCTCCCGCCGCGGACCCATCCGGTCCCGCACCGCGGCCACCAGTTGCGGCCAAATGCGATCCAGGGCGGCCAGGGACAACTCGCCCGTCGGCTCTTCCGGCGCGGGCGGGGCGGCGGTTTCCCCGGGGGGCGCGCCCGGCTCCGGGGCCACCTCCGGCGCAACGGGAGCGGGCGGCGCGGCAACGGGGGCGGCTACTTCGGCGGAGGGGGCCGTTGCGGTTGCGGAGACGGTGGGAACCGACGGGGCGGGAGCGGGACGGCCCCGTTCCAATCGCTCGATCCGGGAAACCAGGGCCGCCGGATCGTCGTCCAGTTCGGGGCGGGTCAGCTTAAGCAGGGCCAACTCCACCGTTATCCGCTCCTCCCGGCCTTCGCGCAAGGCTACCAACACTTCCCCCAACTGCTCCAAAGCCCGACGTACCGCGGCCCGGGGCATAAGTTCGGCGGCTTGCGCCCAGTCGTCCGCCGCCTCCGGAGCATGGCCGGTTTCGGGGGCGGCCGTCGGGGCGTATTGCATCAGGAAAACCCCCCGGAAAAACTCTATGGAATCGGCCGCGAAACGGCGCATGTCGGCGCCGGCGGCGGCCAAGTCGGACACCAGTCCCAGGGCGGCCCCCGCGTCCTGGTCGGATATCGCCTTTACCAGGGTGCGGAAAGCTTCCCGGCCGGCCACCCCCAAGGCCTTGGAAAGTCCCTCCTCGGTGACGGTTCCGTCGGCGGCCGCCGCCTGTTCCAGCAGGCTCAGCGCGTCCCGCACCGAACCGGCCGCCCGGCGGGCCACCGCCGTCAATCCCTCCGTGGTGGTCTGGAAGCCCTCGTCGGCCGATACCTCCCTCAAGTGCTTGAGCAATTGGTCGATGGAAACCAGGTGAAAGTCAAACCGCTGGCTGCGGGAGCGGATGGTGTCCAGCAGGCGGTAGGGCTCGGTGGTAGCCAACACAAAATGCACCCCCTCCGGGGGTTCCTCCAGGGTTTTCAAAAGGGCGTTGCCGGCCGCCTTGGTGAGCATGTGCGCCTCGTCCAGGATGAACACCCTCTTCGCTCCTCCCACCGAGGCGACGGTGGACACCCCGGAGCGCAGATCGCGGATGTCCTCCACCTTGTTGTGGGAGGCGGCGTCCAACTCGATCACGTCCAGCGAGGAGGAGGCCGCCACCGACCGGCAGGAAACGCAGTCGTCGCACGGCTCCCCGGCCGGTAAGCGGTCCGGGCAGTTGAGGGCTTTGGCCAGCAATCGGGCGGTGGTGGTTTTGCCGGTGCCCCGCGGCCCGGCGAAAAGGTAGGCGTGGGCCACCCGGCCCTCCGTGATTTCCTTGAGCAGGGTACGGGTCACATGCTCTTGGCCGACCACTTGGGCGAACCGTTGCGGCCGGTACTTGCGATATAGGGCCTGATACTGCACATCCTCATCGTACCAGTACCGGGGGACGCCCGGACCGGGAGACGGGGACGCGATTTGGGCGCCCGAACCGGGAAGGGCGAACAGCGGAACGGGCGACGGCGCGCTCTAATATCATCCTATGACGCAAACGCACCTGCCGGAGGTTTTGGCGGCGGACGCGGTCGGCCTCGGGGAAATGATCGCCTCCCGGGCCATACATCCGCGGGAGGCGGTGACGACGGTTATGGGGCAGATCGAACGCTACGAACCGGACTTGAACGCGGTCTGCGCGCGGCGCTACGAGCAAGCCTTGCGGGAGGCGGAGCGTCCCCTGCCCGCCTCGCCGTTGGCCGGGGTTCCTTTTCTGATCAAGGATATGGGGCAGACGGTGGCCGGGATGCCGCACACGTTGGGATCCCCGATGCGGCGGGATGTGATCGCCGAGCGGGATTCCGCCCTAGTGGCCCGCTACCAGGCGGCCGGGCTGTTGATCGTCGGGCAAACCAACGTTCCGGAGTTCGGGGCGTCCGCCGATACCCGCTCCCCCCTGCACGGCGCCGCCCGCAACCCGTGGGATACGGCCCGCTCCCCCGGCGGTTCCAGCGGCGGTTCCGGGGCGGCGGTGGCGGCCCGTTACGTTCCGGCCGCCCACGGCAGCGACGGGGGCGGTTCCATCCGCATTCCGGCCGCTATGTGCGGGCTGTTCGGCCTGAAACCGACCCGGGCCCGCACCCCGAAGGGCCCCCGCGCCGCGGAAGGGTGGTTCGGTTTGTCCGTCGATCACGTCCTGACCCGCACCGTGCGCGACAGCGCCGCCCTGCTGGACATCGCCGCCGGACCCGACCCGGGAGCCCCCTATTTTGCGCCGCCTCCGTCCCGTCCGTTCCTGGAAGAGGCGAGCCGGCCGCTGGGAACGTTGCGGATCGCGGTTTCCACCGGGGCGATGCTGGCCTCCAAACTGCATCCGGAGGGCAGGCGGGCGGTGGAGAAAACCGCCCAACTTTTGGAGGACCTGGGACATCGGGTGGCGGAGGCCCGACCGGCGGCGGAGGCGGGCCCGTTGCGGCGGGCGATGACGGTGATGGTAGCGGCCGACCTGGCCCGGAACATCACCGCCGCCGGGCGGGAGGCGGGGCGCAAACCTACCGAAGAAATGTTCGATCCGGCCAACTGGGCGCTGGCCAAACTGGGCCGGCGCCTGAGCGCCCCCGCCTTGGCCGAAGCGATTGAACACGTCAAGAACGCGGGCCGGAGCATCGCCCCGTTTTTCGACGACTACGACATTCTGGTGGAAGCGACCATCGCCGGGGCGCCCCCGCTGAGCGGAGCGATGGACCCGTCGCCGCGCCAGTTGCGGGCCCTGCGGACGCTGGGCCGGGCGCCGGGCCGGGCGGCGGTCAACCTGGCCGTAGCGAAGGCGGCCGCCCGTTCCCTGGACCACATCCCGAACACCCCCTTGTGGAACGCCACCGGCCAACCCGCGATGAGCGTACCGCTCCACTGGGAGGACGGCCTGCCGGTGGGAGTGCAGTTCACCGCCCGCTACGGAGAAGAGTCCCTGCTGTTCCGCCTCGCCTCCCAACTGGAAAACGCCCGCCCCTGGAGCCACCGCCTCCCGCCCCTGCTGGAAAAAACGCCTTAGCTCCCCCTAAAACGCGCCCGGCCGTTAATCGACAACCACCGACCCCGTAGCAACCCGGGAGGAAACCCGCCAACCAGCAGACTGTCGACAACCTAGTGGCCATCTACATCTAGCCTGGTAGGACGTTATGACCTCCGCCTCCCACTCTCAGCCGAACGCAACCTCGCCTGCCGGCAACCGGCGACGGGCGGGGCCGGAGCAAATTCTCATACCGGCGGGCCGGTTTATGATGGGGTCGGACCATCATTACGAGGAGGAACGCCCCGCCCGGGAAGCGTCGACGGAGGCTTTTCTGATGGATGTCCATCCGGTCACCAATCGGGAATTCGCCGAGTTCGCGGCCGCTGCCGGCTATGTGACCGGCGCCGAAACCCCTCCCCCCTCCGATCTGTATCCGGAGGCGGAGGCGGGGTCGTTAGTGTTTTTTCCGACCCCCGGCCCGGTCAACCTGGGGGACTGCCGCAACTGGTGGGCGTGGACGCCGGGGGCCGACTGGCGGCATCCCGCCGGACCCGGGTCGGACCTGGACGGACTGGAGGACCATCCGGTGACGCACGTCTCGTTCATCGACGCGGCGGCCTATGCGCAGTGGGCGGGAAAGAGCCTGCCCACCGAAACCGAATGGGAATACGCCGCCCGGGGGGGACTGGAGGGGGCGGAGTTTGCGTGGGGCGACCGCGACCATCAGCAGACCGCCCGCCCGGCGGCCAACACCTGGCAGGGCCGCTTCCCCTACGAGAACGCCGACCCGCACGGATGGGCGCGCACCAGTCCGGTGGGCTGGTATCCCCCCAACGGATACGGCCTGTGCGACTTGATCGGCAACGTGTGGGAATGGACCGCCGACGACTATGCGGCGCCGGGCGCCATAGGAATACGTTGCGCGCCGGGCGGGGAATACGGAACGGCCGGGGAGACGGCTCCGATGAAGGTCATCAAAGGCGGGTCGTATCTGTGCAGCATCCAATACTGTTTCCGCTACCGGCCCGCCGCCCGCCAACCGCAGACCGTCGACACCAGCTCCGGCCACTTGGGGTTCCGGTGCGTAACCCGCCTCCCGGAGGGATGATGGCCGGGCATCGGGCGGTGATGGATCTGACCCGGGAGGAATGGCGGAGCGCGCTGGGAATAGCGGAGGAGGACGTACCGGAGGCGGTCGTCCTGGAGGGCTCCTGGTGGCGGGAGCAACGCACCGCTTGGCGGCTGGGATACCTGGACGAGGTGCGGGAGTTGGCTTTCCCCGATATGTTTTGGGGGCGTTGGCGGGGGCGGCCGGTGGTTTATTCGTGCGTGTACGGAGCGGCGCGGGCGGTGGAGTTGGCCCATCTGTTCGGAGCGCTCGGAACCCGGCGGATGGCGATGATCGGAACCTGCGGCGGACTGGACCCGGAACTGGAACCGGGGGACGTAGCGGTGCCGTCGGCGGCGGTGGCCCGGGAAGGGGTGGCCCGGCTGTACGGGGCGGGTGACCTGGTGCGGGCCGACCCGCTACTGGCGGAACGGGCCCGGGAGGAGTTGCGAGCGGGCGGGATACGGGTGCGCGACCCGTTGCACCTAACCTGGTATTCCATCTTCGCCCAAAGCGGGGCGATGATCGACGAATGGCGGGAGTTGGGATACGGGTCGGTGGACATGGAAACGGCCACCCTGTATGCGGTGGCCCTCCGTTTCGGGTTCGCCGCCGTCGGACTGCTGGTCGTGTGGGACCAGTTGGACGACAACCGGAGTTTTCTGGACCCGCTCACCCCCGGACAACAACATGCCCTGGACAAAGCCAACGCCGCCGTCTACGAAACCGCCCTCGCCGTCACCCTGGGCGACTAGCCGGAACTAGCGGACCCGCGGGCAAAGGCGGTTGCGGCCCACGATCAATCCTGCGACGGCCAATCCTGCAACGGCTCCGGGGTCACGATGAATGCGGCGCCGGCGAGGTCGGGTCGGGAACCGCCTTCGCGCCAGACCAAGTGCCGCCACGGCTCTCCGTCCCGATGGCGATAGAAAACCTCCGCGGACATTCCCAGCCCGCAGTCGACGCATTGGACTTGCGGGGGCCACACGCACCTGTAGCCCGGCGGGTACGGGATACCCTCCACTTCGCCGCCGCACTCGGGGCAACGCCATTCAAAATCATCCTTCATCCTGACCTCCTAATCCAGGTTGATTAATGCCCTCCGCCAACCTGTATAACAAGAGCCTCCCGGACTTTATTCCCAATTTTTCCCAATTTCTGAGAGCCATCCTCCCGCTTTTCAGCGAGTCCGGGGATCAGGCCAAAGCCAAAGCCCCCTGCGGCGCGGCGGAGTAGGACAACGTTTGGTCCAAAGTCTCTTGGAGACCGGGGTCCGCCAACCGGAGGGGGGCGTTGGCGTACATTTGCAGATTGGCGATCAGCCGGGCCACGGTGTTTCCGCAGTTGCCTTCTCGCACGTACACCCGAACCCAGTCATCACCCATCTCGATCGTGAGCCGTTGCCCGACGTGCAAATCCACCGCCTCCGCCGAAATAACTTCCCCAGCCGGGACGGACGCCCGGTCCGGGGAAGCCGCCGCCCACAACCGGAAGGGCATCCGGCAGGAAAACATATCTTGATAAAGGCGCCCGCGGTCGGGAAAAGGTCGTTCGAACTCTATGAAAATCGGCTTCCCCAACGGCCGGACGCCCGACTCCGACAGCTCCCATCGCAAAGCGTTGCCCTCCACCCCCTCAATCAACCGACGATAACGCCCGACCACGTCGCCGACGAAACTCTCATGCCCATGAAAAGTATCACCAATAGTAGTGAAAGTGCCGTCTCCGGTCAGTTTTTCCTGAAAACGGCCATAATCAGGATTGCAAATTTCAAACAAAACGTTATCATAGACTAAACTATAATTATGTTCGTAGAATATCTGCAAGATATCGTGTTCCTCCCTACCCATCTTGTTAAAAGAGACCGCGGCCTGTTTGCCGGTTGCAACCTGACTCGCCTTGAAACTGGCCCGGGAGGGAGAATCGGCATCGGGTTGGATGTTGCGCAAATGCTCCCAAGGCAACCACATTCTGTCCAGATGGCGGGAAGAGCTCACCGCCCTGTCGAGAAACGCCCGGGCGGAACCCGACGCGTCAGGGGTGTGGAAACTCCAAAACCGGCGATCCAGACTGTCCACCACAAACTCCTCGTCGCCGACGAGCCGTTGCAGGCTACCGTCCTCGGTCGGGCGAACAGGATGGCCCGGGAACAGGGTCGCCAACGCCTCCACCGCGTCGGCGGCGCCCAAGCCCTCCCGATGCGCTTCCAGCACCAGGGTTTTCAGCCCCCGGCCCTCGCCGACCGCCTCAAACCAGTCCTGAAGGTCAGCCCTCTCCTTAACTGCAACCGCCTTCATAGCCGCCCTCCCGCTATTTCCACCCGGGTACCCGGTCTGACTTGAACCGGGACTTCACGATCCGCCGATTCTATATCCACAACGCACACCCGCTTCGCGGGCGGGATTAGATGGCGCGGGGGTGGCCGCCGTCGATGGGGATTTGGGCGGCGGTGGTGGCGGGGAAGGCGTCTCCGCACAGCTCGGCCACCGCCCGGGCTACGTCGGCGGAGGTGATTTCCCGGCCCAGGAGGTTGCGGGTCTTGTACTCGGCGACCGTCATCCCGTATTCGGCGGCGCGGGCGGCTAGCAACTCCTCGTTCCACAAGCCGGTGTCGAACACGGCGTCGGGATGAACGACATTCACCCGGATGCCGTCCGCCGCCCACTCCAAGGCGGCCACCCGGGCCAGCTGGGTCAATGCCGCTTTGGAAGCCGAATAGGGGGCGGCTCCCCGGCCGGGGGCGGGGACGTTGCGGGAGGCGATCACCACCGCCCTCCCCCCGATGGGCGATCGGGCCAGCAGGGGATGCACCCCGGCGAACAGGTGGGCTACCGCATCAACGTTCACTTCCATCACCGCCCGCCACTGCTCCGGGTCCAGCTCGGCGAGAGGGGCGGCGGAGCCGAACATCCCGGCCGCGGCCACCGCCATGTCCACCCCGCCGAAGCGTTCCACCACCCTGTCCAAGGCCCGTTCGCCGGCGGCGCGGTCGGTCACGTCCGCCAGCAAACCCAGCCAGGCCTCCCCGTCGAACATCCCCTCCACCGACGGCTCCCTATCCAAACCGGCCACCGCGCACCCCCGTTTCAGCAACTCGGCCGCGCAAGCCCGGCCGATGCCAGAAGCGGCCCCGGTCACCACCGCCACCGCCCCCGCCATCTCCGCCGGAGGCCCCGCCCGGCGCAGTTTGGCCTGCTCCAAATCCCAATACTCCACCTCGAACAGGTCCCCCGGAGCCAGCGGAACGTAACCGCCCAGATGATCCTCCGCCCGCTCCAGGACCGGAATCGTATGGCGGTAAATGTCGGCGGCCACCGCAGTCGCCGACGCCGTCTCCCCCGCGGTCAACATCCCCAACTCCGGGTCCAGGACCACCCGGGGGGCGGGGTCCAGCATTATCGGCTCGGTGCGAGCCCGTCTCCGGTGCGCCGCGAAGTAGTCCCGGTAACCGGCCGCGAACGACTCCACATCCCGACCCACCAGCGGACGGGGTTTGGTGCGAATCACATGATCGGGGGTGAGCGGGCCCCGGCGGGCCAAATCCGCCAGGTCTGGGCGGGAAACGAAGCGGGCGATGTCCGGGTCGGCATGGCGGCGCATCACCATCGCCCGTCCCGCCGCCTGCGAAAGGCGCAACCGCAAATCGGCCAAGACGGTGCGGGGAACGGTCGGCAAACCGGCCACCGGAGTCGACCGGACGGGGGCGGTCCGCTCCAACCATTCCTCGGCGCGGGCGATCAGGTCGACGTGCCGCCGGTAGGCGGTGCGGGCATCGGGGCCGAAGGTGAACAGGCCGTGGTTGAGCAGAACCAGGCCGGTGATATCCGGGGGGAAATCCGGCCACATCCGGGAGGTTTCCTTGGCCAAATCGAAGCCGGGCATCACATAGGGGACGATCGCCGCCTGCCCGCCGAACACCTCCTCAGTCAACCGGCGGCCGTCGGGAGTGTTGGTCAAGGTAACGATGACGTCGGCGTGACTGTGCTGCACAGCCGGATGGGGCAACAGGGCGTGCAACAGGGTTTCCACCGAAGGCATGGGGGCGGCCGGGTCCAGCCGGGCGGCGGCCAACTCCCGCATCATCTCCATATCCGACAGGGAATCCAACGACAGCAGTTCCGCCAGGCGCTCCAAGGGCAACGGGGCGAATCCCGCCTCGGCGATGGAGGCCATATCCCACCCGGACCCTTTCACATACAGGGCGTCGATCCGTCGTCCGGTGACGTCGGTGAAACCGGTTTTGACCGAA